>NZ_CP178333.1:0-252500 GCF_047222355.1 Ectothiorhodospira shaposhnikovii
GTGTCGCGTCTGGAGAGTGAACTCTCCGAACAGCAACTCAATACCTGGATTCGTCCCCTGCATGCAGTGGAGGAACAGGGCGTATTACGGCTGCTCGCTCCCAATCGATTCGTGCTGGACTGGGTCAAGGACCATTTCTTCCAGCGTATCGCCCAGGTCGTCACCGAGGTCCTGGGCAATGACTCCATGCGTGTGCTGCTGGAAGTGGGCAGCAGCCGCCCGCCGACACCGGTGGCGCGCCCTGCCCCGCCGACGCCGGTGACGCCGGTGACACCGGTGACCACGGCCGCGGATGCGGCCCAGGCCCGCGGTCCGGCTCCGGCTCCGGCGGCCAGTTCACCCCAGTTCACCAACAACCTGAATCCCAACTTCACCTTCGACAACTTCGTCGAGGGCAAGTCGAACCAACTTGCCCGCGCCGCCAGCTTGCAGGTGGCCGCCAATGTGGGCAAGGCCTATAACCCTCTGTTCCTCTACGGCAGCACCGGCCTGGGGAAGACCCACCTGATGCATGCCATCGGCAACACCATCCTCAAAGAGCGACCGGATGCCAAGGTGGTGTACCTGCATTCAGAGCGATTCGTGGCCGACATGATCAAGGCGCTGCAGCACAACTCCATCGACGAGTTCAAGCGCTACTACCGGTCGGTGGATGCCCTGTTGATTGACGACATTCAGTTCTTTGCGGGCAAGGAGCGTTCCCAGGAGGAGTTTTTCCATACCTTCAATGCCCTGCTGGAGAGTCAGCAGCAGGTGATCCTGACCTGTGACCGCTACCCCAAGGAAGTGGACGGCCTGGAAGACCGGCTCAAGTCCCGATTCGGTTGGGGACTCACCGTGGCCATCGAGCCGGCGGAGCTGGAAACCCGGGTCGCGATCCTCAAGCGCAAGGCGGAAGAAGCCGGCGTCAATCTGCCCAGCGAGGTGGCCTTTTTCGTCGCCAAGCGCATCCGCTCCAATATCCGCGAGCTGGAAGGAGCCCTGCGTCGGGTCATCGCCAATGCCCATTTCACCGGCCGTCCCATCACCCTGGAGTTCGCCAAGGAAGCACTCCATGACCTTTTGGCCCTGCAGGACAAGCTGGTCACCATCGACAACATCCAGAAGACCGTGGCGGAGTATTACAAGATCCGGGTGTCCGACTTGCTGTCCACCCGGCGCAGCCGGTCCATCACCCGACCCCGCCAGGTGGCCATGGCCCTGGCCAAGGAGCTGACCAATCACAGCCTGCCGGAGATCGGCAAGGCCTTTGGAGGACGGGACCACACCACCGTGCTGCATGCCTGCCGCAAGGTAGTGGAGCTGCGCGAGTCCGATGCGCGGATCAATGAGGATTTCATCAACCTGCTGCGGACATTGACCACCTGAAAACAGCCAACCCTGTGGAAAAGGTGTGCACCCACACTGAGGAAAGCCCGAGCCCGGATTTATCCACAACTCGTCAACACGTGCCAGGTTCGCTTATACGGCGATCATTTCACAGGGTTTTTTCTGGTTAAATTATTGAATTGATTGAATATTTAAGAAGTTATCCAGAGCTTGGCGGGTGACTTATTACAATCATTAAAAAGATATTCTTTAAATAATAGTTAAAGACGGACGGTTCCAGATGAAACTGAGTATTCAACGGGAAGTGCTGCTGAAACCGCTGCAGCAGGTGATCGGGGCTGTGGAAAAACGCCATACCATGCAGATCCTGGGCAATGTGCTGCTTCGGTGTGACGGTACGCACCTAAGAATGACCGCCACTGACCTGGAAGTGGAGTTGGTTGCAGAGCTGGAATACGCCTCTGAAGAAACCGGTGAAGTCACGTTGCCTGCGCGCAAGCTTCTGGACATCTGCCGTGCCCTGCCGGACGAGGCCGAAATCCGGATTCAGGTCAGTGGGGAGCGGGCCGTGTTGTCGTCCGGGCGATCCCGCTTTGTACTCACCACCCTGCCGGCGGGGGATTTCCCCAACCTGGATGAAATCGAGAGCCGGATCGAGTTTTCCCTCACCGAGAGGGAACTGCTCACCCTCATCGGTCGCACATCCTTCGCCATGGCCAATCAGGATGCCCGGTATTACCTCAATGGATTGATGCTGGAAGTGGAAAAGGGCACGATCCGGACGGTGGCCACCGATGGTCACCGCCTGTCCCTGTGTACGCTCAAGTCCATTGTGGAAACGGAAGAGACCCAGCAGGTCATCATTCCACGCAAGGGCGTGCTGGAATTATCCCGCCTGCTGGAGCACAGTGATGACCCCGTCCGGATCCAGATCGCGGCGAATCATCTCAGGGTGCGTGTGGCGGGTCTTTGTTTCACCACCAAGCTGATCGATGGGCGTTTTCCGGACTACAAGCGGGTCATTCCGCGGGATGGTGAGCAGGTGCTGAAGGTGGATCGTGAACTCCTGCGACAAGCGCTGGGACGCACGGCGATCCTCTCCAATGAAAAGTACCGGGGGGTCCGGTTTGAGCTGTCTCCTGGTACTCTGAAGATCCAGTCCCATAACCCGGAGCAGGAAGAAGCGGAGGAAGAACTGGAAGTGGATTACAGTGGCGAGTCGCTGGAGATCGGCTTTAACGTCACCTACTTGATGGACGTGGTCGCCAATCTGCAGGGAGAAGTCCTCGAAGCCACGTTCAAGGATCCCGGCTCTTCCGTCCTGATTCGGGACCTGGGTTTTCAGGATGCCCTCTATGTGGTCATGCCCATGCGTCTGTAATTCCTGCTGCCATCTTCGGGGGCCTGGATGCCCAGGCCCCTTTCCCATCTTTTCCCCATCAGTCCCGTCTCCCCTCTCATGAGTCTGACACGACTCGATATCTTCAATCTCCGCCTGTTTGAAAAAACCCGGCTGGAGCCCTGTTCCGGATTGAATCTGGTGATGGGCGAAAATGCTTCGGGCAAGACCAGCCTGCTGGAGGCGGTTCATGTGCTGGCCACCGGTCGCTCCTTCAGGACACAGCGGATGGAATCCGTCATTCGCCATGGGGCCCGGGATCTGATGGTGACCGGGCGTCTGCGGCTCGATGATCGACAGGTGTCGCTGGGCATTCGCAAGGGCGGCGGCAGGACGGTGGCGAGGATCAACGGTAAAACCGTGCGCAGTCAGTCCGAACTGGCCCAGGCCTTGCCCCTTCAGGTCATTCATCCGGACAGTCATGAGTTGCTGTCAGGAAGCCCCGCTGAACGACGCGGTTTTCTCGACTGGGGGATCTTCTACCAGTCGCCCGAATCCATGGCGCATTGGCAGAACTATCGACGGGCGCTGATTCAGCGCAACGAGGCCCTGCGTCGCGGCCTGAATGACAAGGCCCTGGATGTCTGGGAAGTACTGCTTGCCCAATCCGGTGAAGCCATGGATCGTGCGCGGTTGTCCTATCTGGATACACTGTTGCGTCATGTCCGCGAGTTGGAAACGCTGCTTCCAGGCAATGAGGGGGTGGATATTGCCTATCGTCGTGGTTGGCGCGAAGGCGTGGATCTCAAGACCCTCTTGCAGACGGCCCGACCCCGTGAACGAGAGATGGGCTATACCCTTTCCGGTCCTCATCGGGCTGACGTGGTGTTTCGTCGCGGTGATGTACTCCTGGCTGATGGGGCATCCAGGGGGCAGCAAAAGTCGGCCGTGCTGCTTTTGCGTCTGGCTCAAGTGGCTGCCTTCAGGAGTGTGAGTGGACGGTCAGCGGTAGTGATGGTGGATGATTTGCCGTCTGAGCTGGACGAAGTTCACCGGGATGCCGTGCTTGCCCTGCTCCAGGGGCTGGATTGCCAGATCTTTGTCACTGCCATCGATCCTCGCCAGATTGATGCCCGCGGCTGGTTGCGTTTCAGAATGTTCCACGTGGAACATGGTCGGTTGAAGGAGGTTCGCTGAATCCTGGTATATGTTCCACGTGGAACATCCGTTGGGGCATTGATAAAAAATTGGCGGGAGTGACAAAGGAACATGGTGGGAGTGACAAAAGAGAATTCGTGAGGGTGACAGTCAAAATGATGAGAGCGTGGCCGGATTGACAAGCAAGACAAAGGGGTGAGGTTGGGCGACCGGTAGAGCGTTGGCGGGAATGCCGTAAAAGAGCGAGACGGCGGGACCCTGCCGGCAAGTGATATAATGCCTCTCTTTCGATGTTAGGCAGGCACCGCATGACCGATCAGACGCCCCCGACCTACGATTCATCCAATATCAAGGTCCTCAAAGGCCTCGACGCCGTTCGCAAGCGACCCGGCATGTATATCGGTGATACCGATGACGGTACGGGGCTGCACCACATGGTTTTCGAGGTGGTGGATAACGCCATCGACGAAGCCCTGGCGGGCTACTGCAAGGAAATCAATGTCACCATCCATAGCGATGGTTCGGTCAGTGTGAGTGACGATGGCCGAGGCATTCCGGTGGACATTCACCCCGAGGAAGGCCGCTCCGCCGCGGAAGTCATCATGACGGTGCTCCATGCGGGGGGGAAATTCGACGACAACTCCTACAAGGTGTCCGGCGGATTGCACGGGGTGGGTGTTTCCGTGGTCAACGCCCTGTCCGAATGGCTGGAAATGACCATCTACCGAGACGGCAGAACCCATCGCCAGACCTATCGTCTGGGAGTGCCCGATGCCCCCCTGAAGGCCGTCAGCGAGACCCAGCGCACCGGGACGACGATCCATTTCAAGCCCAGCCCCGAGATCTTCACCGATATCGAATACCATTACGACATCCTGTCGCGGCGTTTGCGGGAACTGTCGTTCCTGAATTCCGGTGTCCGCATCCAGCTCCAGGACGAACGGGACGGCGGCAAGCGGGACGTGTTCGAGTATCAGGGTGGTATCCGCGCCTTCGTGGAACATCTCAATCGCAACAAGACACCGTTGCACCCCACCGTGATCTACCTGAACGCGGAAAAGGAAGGGGTTGTGGTGGAGGTCGCCCTGCAATGGAACGACTCCTACCAGGAAAACATCTTCTGCTTCACCAACAACATCCCCCAGCGGGATGGTGGTACCCATCTGGCCGGTTTCCGCTCCGCCCTCACCCGGACACTGAATCAGTACATGGAGGCGGAGGGTGTCCTCAAGCGGCAGAAGGTCAGTACCAGCGGTGACGATGCCCGCGAAGGCCTGACCGCCGTTCTGTCGGTGAAAGTCCCCGATCCCAAGTTCTCCTCCCAGACCAAGGATAAGCTGGTGTCCTCCGAGGTAAAGCCGGTGGTGGAATCGGTGATGAGCGATACCCTGCAGGCCTTCCTGCTGGAAAACCCCGGCGAGTCCAGAAGCATCACCGGCAAGATCATCGATGCTGCCCGCGCCCGCGAGGCGGCCCGCAAGGCCCGCGAGATGACCCGTCGCAAGGGCGCCCTGGACGTGGCCGGCCTGCCCGGTAAACTGGCGGACTGCCAGGAGAAGGACCCGGCTCTGTCGGAACTGTTCATCGTGGAGGGTGACTCGGCGGGCGGTTCCGCCAAGCAGGGACGGGATCGGCGTACCCAGGCGGTGCTCCCCCTCAAGGGCAAGATCCTGAACGTGGAGAAGGCCCGGTTCGACAAGATGCTCTCCTCCGCCGAAGTGGGCACCCTGATCACCGCCCTGGGTTGCGGTATCGGCAAGGATGAGTTCAATCCCGACAAACTCCGTTATCACCGCATCATCATCATGACCGACGCGGATGTGGACGGCTCTCACATTCGCACCCTGCTGCTGACCTTCTTCTACCGTCAGATGCCCGAACTGGTGGCCCGGGGGCACATCTACATTGCCCAGCCTCCCCTTTACAAGGTGAAGCGCGGTAAGCAGGAAAGCTACGTCAAGGATGAGCTGGAGATGAGCAATCTCCTGCTCAGTCTGGCCCTGGATGATGCCAAGCTGGTGGTCAATCCGGAGGCACCGCCGGTGAGCGGCCAGGCCCTGGAAGACCTGGCCCGTCGTTACAACAGCGTCATGGCCGCCGTCGAGCGTCTGGGACGGCGCTATGACCGGCAGTTACTGGAACGGATGGTGTTCGCCTCGCCGCTCAATGACGGCGACCGGGAGGACCAGGGCCGGCTTGAAACCTGGTTCAAGCGGTTGCTGGAAGGGTTGCAGAGTGATGCCGCCGGTGCCACCCGTTACGAGATGCGCATTCTTGCCGATGAGCGGGGGGGATATCAGGCCCGGGTGACCCGATTGATGCATGGGGCGCGCACCGAGGAGACCTATGGCGCGGATTTCTTCGAGTCCGCCGAATTCAGGGTCATGCGCGAGCTGGCCGAACGCCTGGACGGGTTGCTGGATACGGGGGCCTACATCCAGAGGGGTGAGCGGCGCCAACCGGTCGGCAATTTCCGCGAGGTGATGAACTGGTTGCTGGCGGAGGCCCGGCGTGGTCTGTCCATCCAGCGCTACAAGGGTCTGGGCGAGATGAATCCCGAACAGCTCTGGGAAACCACCCTGAATGCGGAAACCCGGCGCCTGCTGCAGGTGCAGGTGGAGGATGCGGTGCGGGCCGACGAGGTCTTCACCACCCTGATGGGCGATCACGTGGAACCGCGCCGGGAATTCATCGAGGCCAATGCGCTGACGGTATCCAATCTGGACATCTGATGAAAACGCGGGATCGGACCGGTGGCATGGTTTGCCGGTCCGGGAAGGGCATACTTTACGGGGGGAATGGGGCAGAATAGCTCCCATCGAAGTCTTCAAAGACCACGAGGCGAGGACCATGGATATCGGCGGCTATGTCATGCTTGGCATCTTCATCCTGATCGCCCTCTATGCGGTGATCATCTACAACAATCTGGTCAGCCTCAAGCATGGGGTGTCCAAGGCCTGGTCCAACATCGATATTCTGCTCAAGCAGCGCTTCGACGAGCTGCCCAAGCTGGTGGAGGTCTGCCGCCAGTACATGTCCTATGAGCAGGACACCCTGGAAAAGGTCATGTGTGCCCGCAGTCAGGTGGCCGCCGCGCAGCAGAACCAGGACATGAAATCCCTGGGGCAGGCGGAAGATATGCTGAGAGTGGGCCTTGGCAATCTCTTTGCCGTGGCCGAAGCCTACCCGGAACTGAAGGCGGACCAGACCTTTCGCCATCTGCAGTCAAGGATCACCGGTCTGGAAAACGCCATTGCCGATCGGCGCGAGTATTACAACGAATGCGTCAATCGCAACAATGTCCGCATCGAACAGTTTCCGGACGTGGTGATTGCCCACCTGTTCCGTTTCGGCCCCTTCGAACTGCTGGAGTTTTCCCGGCGGGAACTGCAGGACGTGGATGTCCGTGCCCTGTTCAGCTAGGCGCTGAAGCACGATGCTGGAGGGCATGGCCACCTCGGTCCGGCTCATGGATGCCGGGGAGTATGCCTTCCTTGTTGCGGTTCTGGTCCTGCTCCTGCTGGGATCGCTCTGGGGATTCATGCGCGGCAGTTACCGCAAGCGCCTCATCGCGGATACCCCGACCTCCCGCATCCGGTCTGCGGCCCAGGGGTACCTGGAACTGGTGGGTCAGGCCCGGCTGATGCCGGGACCTCCCATCATCGCACCCCTGACGGGCACTCATTGTGCCTGGTATACCTATCAAATCGAGCGGCGTGATAGCGCTGGTCGCAATCAGACCTGGCGTCGTGTTGAACAGGGCCGCAGTGACAACCTGTTCCTGTTGCAGGATGACACGGGAGAATGCCTGATCGACCCGGAAGGCGCACAGGTGGTCTGTGTGCACCGGGATATCTGGCATGGCAGCGCGCCCAGACCCCTGATCGGCCCCGCGGGAGGGGGCAGCCTGCTGGGAATGGGCCAGTATCGTTACACGGAACGCCGTCTGCACCTGGATGAGGATCTCTATGCCATCGGCTACTTCCGTACCCAGGGGACCAGCGATGACAGTCCGCTGAACCTGGAGGTGGCAGAGATTCTCGGTCGCTGGAAGAAGGACGCGTCCATCATGAAGCGCTTCGACACCAATCAGGATGGCGAGATCGACATGGAGGAATGGGAACGTGCCCGGCAGGCAGCCATTCAGAAGGCCCTGCTCCGTCGCGCTGAACGCGCCGATGCCCCGGCGGTCCATATCATGAGCCGGGGCCCCGACCGCCGCCGCCCTTATATCCTCTCCGCCATTTCCGAGGATCGCCTGGTGCGACGCTATCGATGGCTTGCCCGGTTCAGCGGTCTCTCGTTTCTGCTGACCGCCGGCGCCCTGGCATGGGTGGTGCTGACCCGCATTGCCCCGTCAGGCTTGTGATACATTACCTGTATATAACAGTCAGACATCGAGGCATCGGTCTGCTACACCCTACCCTGCCCCGGATGTTGGAAACTCAATCTGATGCCGGAACTGCAATGAACAACCCATTACTCCAGATGCAGGGCCTTCCCCCCTTTGCCGAGATTCGTCCGGAACACGTGGAACCCGCCGTGGATCAGGTGTTGGCCGACAATCGGACCGCCATCCAGGCCCTGTTGAACCAACCCGATCCCTTCACCTGGGAGACCCTGGTCCATCCCCTGTCCCTGCTGGAAGACCGCCTCAACCGGATCTGGTCACCGGTGCGGCACATGAACTCCGTGGTCAACAGCGATGAACTGCGCCAGGCCTACAATGCCTGCCTGCCCAAGTTGTCCGACTATGCCACGGAAATGGGTCAGAATCTGGCCTTGTTCCAGGCCTTTCGCAGCATTGCCGATGGTCCCGGATTCGCCGAACTGGCCCCTGCCCAGCAACGGGTGATCAACAATGCCCTGCGAGACTTTCACCTCTCCGGCGTCGATCTGCCCGAAGACAGGAAGGCCCGCTACAAGGCCATTGCCCAGGAACTGTCCCAGCTCACCTCCCGTTTCGAGGAAAACGTCCTGGATGTCACCCAGGCCTGGAAACGGATCGTTGCCGATGGGAAAGATCTCAGGGGGTTGCCTGAATCCGCCCTGGAGATGCTGTTGCAGAATGCCCGCCAGCACAAGGAAGACGGTTATCTGATCAACCTGGAATTCCCGTCCTACTACGCCGTCATGACCTATGCCGACGATCGTGACCTGCGCCGCGAGGTCTATACGGCCTATGTCACCCGGGCCTCCGACCAGGGCCCCCATGACCGCCGCTTCGACAACTCTCAGGTGATGGAACAGATCCTGGCCCTGCGTCATGAACAGGCCCGGTTACTGGGGTATCCCAGCTATGCCCATCTGTCCCTGGCCACCAAAATGGCCGAATCGCCGGAACAGGTGGTCGGATTTCTGTCCGAAATGGCCCAGCGGGCCTGTCCTGCCGCCCGCAAGGAACTGGAGACCCTGCAGGCCTTCGCCACGGACCACCTGGGGCTTGAAGACCTACAGGCCTGGGATCTGGCCTATGCCTCGGAAAAGCTGCGCAAGCATGCCTATGATCTCTCTCAGGAGGATCTCAAGCCCTACTTCCCGGTGGATCGGGTGTTGCAGGGGCTGTTCCAGTTGGTGGAGCGCCTGTATCAGGTGCGGATCACTCGGGTGGCGGATGCTCCGGTCTGGCACGATGACGTCCGCTTTTACGAGATTCAGGACCCGGACGGCACGCCCCGAGCCCGGTTCTATCTGGATCTCTATGCCCGTGCCCGCAAGCGCGGCGGTGCCTGGATGGACGAATGTTTGAACCGTCTGCGCGACGGCGAGCACCTGCAGTTGCCGGTGGCCTACATGACCTGCAATTCCACTCCACCGGTGGGCGGCAAGCCCGCCCTCTTCACCCATGACGAGGTGCTGACCCTGTTCCATGAGTTCGGCCACGGGCTGCACCACATGCTCACCCGGGTGGACTATCCGGACGTGGCGGGCATCAACGGTGTGGAATGGGATGCGGTGGAACTGCCCAGCCAGTTCATGGAGAACTGGTGCTGGGAGCGGGAAGCCCTGGATCTCATTGCCGGTCATCATGAAACCGGCGAGCCGCTGCCCGGTGTCCTGTTCGACAAGCTGCAGGCCACCCGTCATTTCCAGGCCGCCATGCAGATGGTGCGCCAGCTGGAGTTTTCCCTCTTCGACATGCGTCTGCACGCGGAATACGACCCGACCCGGGGGGGGCGCATTCAGGATACCCTGGACGCGGTGCGCCGCCAGGTGGCGGTGCTGATTCCCCCCGCCTTCAACCGCTTTCAGCACAGCTTTTCCCACATCTTCGCCGGTGGCTATGCGGCCGGTTATTACAGCTACAAGTGGGCTGAGGTCCTGTCGGCCGATGCCTTCGCCCGGTTCGAGGAGGAAGGTCTGTTCAATCCGGAGGTGGGTACCGCTTTTCTGCGGGAAATCCTGGAACAGGGTGGCGCCCGCCCTGCCCTGGAGCTGTTCCGGGCCTTCCGCGGTCGTGATCCGCAGATCGAGGCCCTGCTGCGACATTCGGGGCTGGTGGACGCGGCGGCATGAAGATCGCCACCTGGAACGTCAATTCCCTGAAGGTGCGCCTGCCCCATGTGCTGGACTGGTTGGCAGGGCAGCAGCCGGATGTGCTGGCGCTGCAGGAAACCAAGACGGTGGATGAGGCCTTCCCGCTGGAGGCACTGCGGGCGGCGGGGTATCACTGCCTGTATGCAGGGCAGAAGACCTATAACGGGGTGGCCCTGCTGACCCGCGTGCCGGCAGAGGATCCGGTGACCGATCCGCCCGGTGTCGATGACCCCGAGCGACGTATCCTGGCCGCGACGGTGAACGGGGTCCGGGTAATCAACCTGTATGTGGTGAACGGCTCGGAGGTGGGTTCGGACAAGTACGCCCGCAAGCTGGACTGGCTGGCCAGGGTGACGGCGTTCGTGAAAGCGGAGCTGGACCGTCATGGCCAAGTGGTGGTGCTGGGGGATTTCAATATCGCCCCGGAAGATCGGGATGTCCATGACCCGGCGGCCTGGCATGAACGGATTCTCTGTTCCACCCCGGAGCGGGCGGCCTTGCGTGCCATGCTGGAGCTGGGCCTGGAAGACGTTTTCCGCCGGTTCGAGCAGCCGGAGGG
Source organism: Ectothiorhodospira shaposhnikovii (assembly GCF_047222355.1). Taxonomy (NCBI): domain Bacteria; kingdom Pseudomonadati; phylum Pseudomonadota; class Gammaproteobacteria; order Chromatiales; family Ectothiorhodospiraceae; genus Ectothiorhodospira; species Ectothiorhodospira shaposhnikovii. Next base: position 10,923 of record NZ_CP178333.1, read on the forward strand.
TGCATTCAGCTGGTGGGATTATCGGGCGGCGGCATTTCGGCGCAACCGGGGCCTGCGGATCGATCTGATCCTGGCCAGCCAGGCCCTGGCGGAGCGGTGTCTGGGATCGGAGATCGATCCCGCACCCCGCCGTCTGGAGCGGCCGTCGGATCATGCACCGGTACTGGCCTGTTTTGATCTGTGATCTAATGGCCGGGGGCGTGCCCTGCCATCGTTATCCGTGAATATATGGAAAACCCATGAAATACCGCGACCTGCGTGACTTCATCTCCGGCCTGGAGGCCCAGGGAGAACTCAAGCGTATCCAGATTCCCGTGGATCCGAATCTGGAAATGACCGAGATCTGCGACCGTACCCTGCGGGCCGGCGGCCCTGCCCTGCTGTTCGAGCGTCCCACCGGGTATGACATGCCGGTGTTGGGCAATCTCTTCGGCACCCCCAGGCGGGTGGCCATGGGCATGGGGGAGGACTCGGTGGAGGCCCTGCGGGAAGTGGGCAAGCTACTGGCCTTCCTCAAGGAGCCGGACCCGCCCAAGGGCCTCAAGGAAGCCTGGAAGACGCTCCCCATCTTTAAGAAGGTGCTGGACATGGCGCCCAAGAAGGTGCGGGGCGGCGAATGTCAGGCGGTGGTGCTGGAAGGCGACGACGTGGACCTGGGCAACCTGCCGGTGCAGACCTGCTGGCCCGGCGACGCCGGCCCCCTGATCACCTGGGGGTTGGTGGTGACCAAGGGACCGCGGCGGGAACGGCAGAACATGGGTATCTACCGCCAGCAGGTGATCGGACGCAACCGGGTGATCATGCGCTGGCTCTCCCACCGTGGCGGTGCCCTGGATTTTCGTGACTGGCAGATCGATCACCCCGGCGAGCCCTTCCCCGTCTCCGTGGTGCTGGGCTGCGATCCGGCCACCATCCTGGGCGCGGTGACCCCGGTGCCCGATACCCTGTCGGAACATGCCTTTGCCGGACTGCTGCGCGGGGATCGCACCGAATTGACCTGTTGCATCGGTAACGAGCTGTTGGTGCCGGCCACCGCCGAGATCATCCTGGAAGGGGTGATTCATCCCGATGACATGGCGCCGGAAGGGCCGTTCGGAGACCACACCGGGTATTACAACGAGGTGGACAACTTCCCGGTGTTCACCGTGGAGCGCATCACCCACCGCAAGAACCCCATCTATCACAGCACCTATACCGGACGGCCACCGGATGAACCCGCCATCCTGGGGGTGGCCCTGAACGAGGTGTTCGTGCCCATCCTGCAGAAGCAGTTTCCCGAGATCACGGATTTCTATCTGCCGCCGGAGGGCTGTTCCTATCGCCTGGCGGTGGTCAGTATCCGCAAGCAGTATGCCGGGCACGCCAAGCGGGTGATGCTGGGGGTGTGGTCCTTCCTGCGCCAGTTCATGTACACCAAGTTTGTCATCGTGGTGGACGATGACATCAATGCCCGTGACTGGAAGGATGTGATCTGGGCCATGACCACCCGCATGGACCCGGGCCGGGATACGGTCACCATCGACAATACCCCTATTGATTATCTGGATTTTGCCTCCCCGGTATCGGGGCTGGGGTCCAAGATGGGTTTTGACGCCACCAACAAATGGCCTGGTGAAACCACCCGGGAATGGGGGACCCCCATCGTCATGAGCGAGGCGGTGAAACGGCGGGTGGACGAGATCTGGAAGGATCTGGGCCTGGACGGAGACTGACGGGCATCCGGCATCAAGTCCTCGCGGTCGGTGCCGCCATTGTGATATGGCAATATGCTATTTTTTCCGGCACGAGGCTTGAGGGGACTGCAAAAGGATGGACCGATCCATATTGATTCGCCTGACATGGGCGGCGGCTGTCTGCGGGGGGGCGGTTGTGTTCGCCCTGCTGATGCACTGGTTGATGGGCCCCGGCCTGCCGGCGGTCATGGTCGGTGCCGTTGCGGCCGTGGCAATCACCTTCCTGCTGCTGGAGCGCCGCTGGTTTGCCCCCCGTGAGCGTGACCTTCAGGCCCTGTACGGGCAGCTTCAGGGTGGCCCCATGCCCGTCGGGGTCGATCCCAGGATCGAGGCCGTGTCCAGGCAGCTGAACCGTTACCGGAATCTGACCGACAAGCTGGCGGAAACCGGATCGCTCATCGCCGTGTCGGCGGCCGAAGTGGCCTTTTCCTGCAATGCCCTCAAGCAACGGGTCCACGCACAGGTCACCAGCGTCAACGGCATTGCCGATTCCTCCACCCGGATCTCGGCCACGGTCCAGGCCGCCGCGCAAAGCTCCGGCGAGGCCGTGGCAAGTTCCAGGCGTACCAATCAGGCCAGTCATGAGGGGCATGAGTGTGTCGCCGATGCCTTGCGACACATGGAACAGATGAAGGAGCGCATGCAGCAGGCCTCCGCGCTCATGACCAGTCTTGAGAGCCGGGCTGGGGAGATCCAGCGCATCACCGAAGTCATCACGGGGATTGCCGAGCAAACCAATCTGCTGGCCTTGAACGCGGCCATCGAGGCGGCCCGGGCCGGAGAGCAGGGCCGCGGGTTTGCCGTGGTGGCGGACGAGGTGCGAGGCCTGGCCACGCGCACCTCGTCCGCCACCAGTGAGATTGCGCAGATGGTCCATGAGATCCATACCGAGACCTCCCATGCCGTCGCCACGATTCATCAATTGGTGGAGGCCGTCGAGGAGAGCGCGCGACGCACGGCCACGGTGGATGAGAAGCTGACGGCCATTCTGGAACACTCCGCTTCGGCGGACCGCAGTATCCAGACGGTGGTCAGCGGCAGCGAGGAAAACCATACCCATCTGGATCAGGTCACGGGTTCCATCCAGACGGTCAGCGCCCACCTGAGCGAGACGGAGCAGGATGTGACCACCCTCTCCACCGAAGCGGACAGGCTCTCGGAACGGGCGGAGTTGATCTACGAACTGCTGGGGGACATGGGGCTGGGCGGCATCCATGACCGGATGCGCCGGGAAGCGGAGCAGGCCGCCACCGCCGTGGGACGTGCCTTTGCCGAGGCCTGCGACAAGGGCCGCATCCGCCTGGATGATCTGTTTGACCGCAACTACAAACCGATTCCCGGCACGGATCCGGTGAAGTACAAGACGCGCTTCGATGATTTCACCGACCAAGTGCTGCCCGCCATTCAGGAACCGATCCTGGAGCGCGACGACCATGTATCCTATGCCGGCGCGGTGGATGATCGGGGGTATTTCCCCACCCACAACCGTCGCTACACTCAGCCCCTGACCGGTGACTATCAGCGCGATCTGATCAACAACCGCACCAAGCGCATCTTCAAGGACCGGACCGGTTCCCGTTGCGGCAGCCACCAGAAACCTTATCTGTTGCAGACCTACAAGCGTGATACGGGAGAGGTGATGCACGACCTGTCGGTGCCGATCTATGTGAAGGGACGGCACTGGGGAGGATTCCGTATCGGGTATCGCAGTGAAGGAAACGGCCGGACCGGCAAGCGCTGAGCCGGACATGGGGCACGGGTGTGTTAGAGTGACTCACCCTGACTCCTGGTTTTTAGGGTGGCCCCATGGTGTTTCCCGCCTCCCCCTACAGTCTGCGCACCGCCCTGCTCGGTTTTGTCCTGTTCCCCCTGTTGTTGGTGGTCATGCTGGCCGGCTGGTCCGGCCTGCGCAGCCTGGAATCCCAGGTGGAAATGCGCATGCAGCAGGATATCGAACTGGTGGCGCGGGCGATCCAGCTTCCCCTGAGCGACGCCCTGGCCCGTGACCGCCGGGGCCAAATCCAGCAGGCCCTGGATTCGGCCTTTCGCATCGACCAGGTGTACGGCGCCTATGTCTATGATGATTCCGGTGAACTGATTGCCGCTAGCGGCCCCCGCAGTCCTTCCATGGAACGGCGACGGGATGCGCGTCTGGCGACGGTGACGGGTACCCACGGGGCCTATGACGACCGCGGCGGAGACGAGGTGTATTCCTTTTTCATGCCCCTGACCGATGCCGGCGGACGCATCAACGGTTTGTTGCAGGTGACGCGCCACGGCAGTGACTTTCGCGATGACCTGGCCCAGGTCCGCTCCCGTGCCCTGCTCGCCCTGGCGGCCCTGAGCCTGCTGCTGCCGGCCGTCGTGTTCTGGGGGCATCAGCGGGCCGTGGGCAGGCATGTGGATCGTCTGGTGACGGTCATGGCCCGGGTCGGTCAGGGCGACCGCCTTGCCCGGGTAAGGCCCGCCGGTCCCCATGAGCTGCGAATGCTGGCGCAGGCCATGAACCGGATGCTGGAAGGTATCCAGCGCTCGGAGACGGAACTGGAGCGTCAGCGCCGGCGACAGGCTGCCCTGGAGGAACGTTTGCGGCAATCGGAAAAGCTGGCGGCCATCGGTCGGTTGGCGGCCGGCGTGGCCCATGAACTGGGGACCCCGCTGGGGGTGATCAATGGCCAGGCCCAGCGTGCCCTGCGTCATGCTCCGGCGGACGGCGGCACCGGCAAGGCGCTGATGAAGATTCGTCGCGAGGTGCAGCGGATGGACCGGATCGTGCGACAGTTGCTGGATTTCGGACGCCGCAATCCCAGTTGCACCCGTCCGGAGCCGGTAGGGCGTCTGGTCAAGTCTGCCCTGATTCAGGTGGCCGAGGAAGCCCGGGGCACGGATGTGAGCCTTCGAGTGGTCACTCCGGGTGTCGGCCCTACCCTGCCCATGGACCGCCCCCGTCTGGAGCAGGCCCTCACCAATCTGCTGAGAAACGCCCTGCATGCCGCAATGGGACAGGTTCAGGTGTCCTGGGGCATCGTCGGTGGCTGGTTGGAATTGCGAGTGGATGATGACGGTCAGGGCATCGATCCGGCCCATCGCAGTCGACTGTTTGAACCCTTTTTCACCACCAAGTCGGTAGGTAGTGGTACCGGCCTTGGACTGTCCGTTGCCCATGGCGCGGTGACGGAACACCAGGGAGAGATTCAGGTGGAGGACAGCCCCCTGGGGGGCGCCAGGCTGGTGATCCGTCTGCCGCTGGAGCGTATCGATGCGGCATGATGTCCCCAAGTCCCCGCCCGGTCTGGTGCTGGTGGTGGAAGATGATCCGGCCCATCGGGAACTGGTGCTGGATGAACTGGAAGATGCCGGGCTGGCGACCCGAGGGGTGGAGGATGTGACCTCGGCGCAAGGGATCCTGTCAACCCGTCCCGTGGATCTGGTGCTCAGTGACCTGCGCCTGCTCGGTGAGGATGGCCTCGCCCTGCTTGCCTACTGCCGGCGCCTGCCCTTGCCTCCGGCCTTCATCATGCTGACCGCCTTCGGCACGATCCCCCAGGCCGTGGAAGCCCTCAAGCTGGGCGCCGATGATTTTCTCACCAAGCCGGTGGACCTGGATCATCTGGTCATCCGGGTGCGCCGGGCCTTGCGCAACCGCCACCTGCAGGCGGAAGTGCAGCGCTATCAGGCCTTGCTGCGGGCCGATGATTTTCACGGCCTGATCGGCAGCAGTCCGCCCATGCAGGCCCTCTATGAGCAGGTGCGCCGGATTGCCCGGGCCTCCGGGCCGGTGCTGGTCACGGGGGAATCCGGGACCGGCAAGGAGCTGGTGGCCCGGGCCATCCACGCGGAAAGCGACCGGTCCGGGGGCGCCTTTGTGGCCATCAACTGCGCCGGCATTCCCGGCGAACTGATGGAGAGCGAGCTGTTCGGTCATGCGGCGGGTGCCTTCAGTGGTGCCAGGGAAGCCCGACGGGGGTTGTTTGCCGAGGCCCATGGCGGCACCCTGCTGCTGGACGAGATCGGCGAGATGCCCCTGGCCATGCAGGCCAAGTTGCTGCGAGTGCTGCAGGATGGTCGGGTACGTCCCGTGGGCGGCAATCAGGAAATCGATGCCGATGTGCGGGTGGTGGCCGCTACTCACCGGGATCTGGAACCCATGATCCGGGCGCGGCAATTTCGTGAGGACCTGTTTTACCGCCTGGAAACCTTTCGCCTGCAGGTCCCTCCCCTGCGGGAGCGGGGGGAGGATATCGACCGTCTGGCGGCGCGTCTGCTGGCCCGCTTCAGCACCGCCATGGATCGTGATATCCGGGGTATCTCGCCCGAGGCCATGCGTCGTCTGCGGCTTCATGGTTTCCCCGGCAATGTGCGGGAGCTGACCAACCTGATGGAGCGGGCGGTGACCTTCTGCCGCGGTGACACCATCGAGGTGCGTGATCTGCCGGAGCGCCTGGATCCGGCCCGGGAGGATGCCGGCAAGGCCGGCGTGTTGTCGGCGGTGTGGTCCGATGATGAACCCATGCCGACCCTGGCGGAGGTGGAATCCCGGTATATCCATTGGGTGCTGCGGCGACTGGACGGCAACAAGCGCCAGGCGGCCCGGGTGCTCGGCATCGGTCGCCGGACCCTGTATCGACGTCTGGGCGAAACGGAAGAGGCACCCATGGGCAAGGAGATATCCGACGACCAGGATCACTGATGCCAACGTCTCATGGTCACCGGCCGGCGAACAGTCGAATGGCGTTGTGTCCCTGGCGCACGTAGCAGACTGGCCCATGTGTCATCATGACTCACCTGGACAAGCCATGGGCCTCACCGGCTATCCGATTTTTAATCAAATTAAATCAAATGGTTATGATCTTCATGGTGCATGTCTCCATGGTTGGCACGATGTCTGCAAAAGTCACCGTGACATTCAACGAACCAAAAGGAGACGCCCCATGAAGCGCACTTTCCTTCACAGCCTGCCCATCGCACTGACCACCGCCCTGCTTATCGGCGCCGGTTCCCATGCCATGGCCCAGCAGCAGGAAGGCAATTTCGGCGCCCAGCCGCCGGCGGGCATGGAACAGCAGGGTGCCACGGTGGATCCGCATACCCTGGACCGTTTCGTGGATGCCTTTGTGGCAGTGCAGCATATCCGGGATGATTTTGCCCGCAAGCTCGAAGACGTGAGTGACGAAGCCGAGGCCCAGGCCCTGCAGCAGGAAGCCCAGGAAGAAATGATCACCGCCGTGCAGGATGAAGGCATGAGCGTGGAAGAGTACAACCAGGTGGCCATGAGCCTGCAGAGCGATCCGGCCATGTTGCAGCAGGTCCAGGAGATGGCGGCTGAACGGATGTAAGCCTTCCTGGGTCCCTATCCTTTCCTTGGCCCCCTCTTCCCTCGGGAAGAGGGGTTTTCAGTTTTTCAGGGCCTGTCCGGCGATCCAGGCAGCGATTCCGGAGTATTCCCCCAATCCCTTGAAGACGGGGGTGCAGGTCATGCCCACGGCCTCCAGCCGGGATTGCCAGCTGTTCGGGTCCGGACCCGCCATGTCGCGGCGTGCGTGGCTGGCGGTGGACATCATGAGTGGCAGCAGAAAGGCCCGTCGATACCCTTGTGAGAGTAGCCGGGACTTCAGACCGGTAAAGGACAGACCACCGCCCAGGCAGGCCAGATGCACATCGGGGTCCACCCGGTTCAGTCCGTGGGCCAGCGCCTGGTAATGCAGGTCGCAACGTCCCGCGCGGTGTCCATGCCCCACGAAAATGACGGCTTCCCCGGGCATCCTTTCGGTAGGCAATCCTTCCAGCAGGGCCTTGACCACCACTTCCAGCGAGGCACAAGTGGACAGCAGTGCAGGACTGACCCGAACCTGGATCCCGGGGACCGCCTCGCAGGCGGCCCGGAGGGTGCGTCGCATGACGTGATATTCATGGCCGGGGACAACGAAAAGCCCCGTCACCCCGATGGATGCGTGACCCTCCATGGCCAGGTCCGACAGGACCCGGGCCAGGGCCTCCCGAGCATCAACCCCCTGCCCCGCCGGGAGAGAGAAACGGAGCAGCTGCGGGGGATGGTCGCCCGCCTGTTGCAGGATGGCCGACTCGATCCCTCCGAGAGAGGCCTCGACCCCGGTCCCTCCCCTGGAAATCAGCAGTACGACACTTGCAGGCGGGGACACGGGCATTGGGTGGCTCACAACTCGTTCTGAATCTGCTTGTAGCCCTGAACCAGTCGGACATTGGTCTGGGCCACATCTTCGGAGAAGCTGGAGGCGTCCGGCGTCACCGGTTGGATCTGGGCCAGATCGGTCTCGGAGTGGATGTTACTGGTGGAAGGGATGTAGAAGGACGGTGGGACTTCGCAGTCTTCCACCACCGAGTTGTGCCGGATCACTGAGCCCTCCCCCACCTTGCAGTTGAACAGCACGGTGTTGAAGCCGATGAAGACCCGGTTGGCAATGTGACAGGGGCCGTGGATGATGGAACGATGGGCAATGGAGGAGTTTTCGCCGATGGTGACGGCGGCACCGGATTTTGAATGGATCACCACCCCGTCCTGGATGTTGGAGTTGTCACCGATGATGATGGGCTCCATGTCGCCTTCGGCATTGAGTTCATCGGCACGGATCACCGCATAGGGTCCGATGAAGACATTTTCGCCGATGACCACCTTGCCGCAGATGATGGCGGTGGGATCGACAAAGGCGGATTCGGCCACCCTGGGGAGATGTCCGCTGGGGTTTTTCCTGATCACGGCAATTTCTCTTGTTGTCTGGATTCGAAGGTCCCGGATGCTGCCATCATCCGGAAGTCGAGGCAATGCGTGGTTAGTGTCCCAGCGACTTGCGGCTCATGCGATACGGATGTACCGCCGTGCCGGCGGCCTCCGCCGTCTGTTCGGCTTCCAGGGATGCCTTGATGCCCGCTTCCATGCGTGGATACAGCAGATCCACGCCCAATTCCACCGGCGCGCGGCCGCACAGGACGACCCGGGATTCCCGCAGGTAGGACATCATGCCCGGAGGGATCAGTTGCTCGGCTTCGGCGAAAGTCACACAGGGTGGGCGTTCCAGGCCGGCGGCATCGGCAGTGGCATGGACGAAATCCGTCATGGAGCGGTGGTCGCCGTCACCCACGTTATAGACCTTGCCGGCTGCGCCATGATCCAGCGCGGCCACGCACAGGGTGGCCAGATCATCCGCATGGATGCGGTTGCCCGGGCTGGCCTCTTCCGGACAGATGACCGGTTCACCTTTGAGGATGCGGTCGATCGGCAGGCGACCGGGGCCGTAGATGCCGGGCGCGCGCAGGATCACCACCGAAATCCCGGTTTCCTGCATCAGTGCCGTCAGCCGCCGCTCTGCATCCAGACGCCGTTGGCCCCGATCCGTCTGAGGGGTGGGCTCGGTCAGTTCGTCCACCTGCCCGCCCGCCTGGTCGCCGTAGACACCGGTGGTGCTGATGTAGACGATGTTGTCCGGCGGCAGGCGTCGGCACAGCTCCGCGAAAGTGCCCGTGCGGGGGTCCTCTGTGCCTTCATTGGGCGGTGGGACGCTGTGTAGAACCAGTGCGCCCGCCAGTGGCAGCGCCTCAAGACCCTCGCCGGTATCCAGATCCGCCAGCAGAGCCTCGATCCCCTGTGATCGGAGATACTCCGCGCGATCCGGGTTTCTCACCACCGCGGTGACCCGGCGACCTGAGTGGTTGAGCCGGTGGGCAACCCGCTCGCCCACGTACCCGCAGCCCATGATCAGTACTGGTTTCATCAGTTCGTTCCTGTCGGCAGATGGGGCTATTGACTAGTAAATAGCAATCGATCCCGGAAATCCATGTTTGTAGGCCTGTCGACGGACATGCCGGCAAAAGAAAAGGGCCGCCGGGAAGATCCCGGCGGCCCTTTGAGACTGCCTGAACCGGAGCCCGCCTCTTCTTCAGGGGCGGGTTACCGGGGATGCCTGATGTCTCAGGCGGTGCCGGAGCTCAGGCTCGGCAGGGCGGCGGTACCACCCTTGGCGGCCTTCTTGCCCTTCTTGGCGGGCTGGGCGACCGCCACCGGAGCGGCATCCGCTTCGGCGCCGTCCACGGCCAGCTGCAGGCCTTTGCGATAGGCGTCCTGAGCCAGCTTTTCTTCACCCACCTGATCCAGCAGTTCGCCCAGTTCCCGATAGGCTTCCGGGCTGGCCTTGGCGCTGATGCTGGACTCCAGGTAGCCCCGGGCCTTGCCCCACACCTTGGCCTGCTTGCACAGACGACCCAGGGTGAGCAGCAGCACGGCATCACGACGGTGGTCACGCAGCCAGCCTTCGGCATAACCGATGGCGCGGCTGACGTCGTTCACTGCCAGCTTGCCGTACAGGCGAACCAGGTTCTCGTCCCAGTGCTGCTTGATGGCGGCACGCAGGACGGCCTCGGCGCGGTCGGCTTCATTCATATCCGACAGGGCCTGGGCATAGGCGGCGACCATGCCGGGGTTGTTGCGGGAGACCTTGGGCAGGTTCACCCAGATGCCTTCCAGCTTGCCCAGCTCGTTGGCGGCGGCGATTTCCTGGGTCTGAGCGCCGAAGGCATCGGCTTCCAGCTTGTCCAGGGTCGGGTTGTCGAAGGCGCGAGCCTTGCGCAGATCGGGCATCAGCGCCATCAGGGACTCGCTGTCGTTCACTTCCTGATACAGACGGGCCTTCAGGCGCAGCAGCTGCGGATTGCCGGGGGCCACATCGTTCAGGTGACGCAGGGTGCTGATGGCCTGAGCGTGCTCGCCGTGGGCGATCTGCAGTTCGGCCTGGGTCAGACCCACGGCCACTTCGGTGTTGCTGCCGGACTGGGAAGCCTGACGCAGGTACTCGTCACGACGGTCGTAAGCCCCTTGCATCTGGGCCGCGCGGGCGGCGGACAGATAGTTCAGCATGGGGGAGTCACCGCGTTTGGCGGACTGTACCAGCAGCTTTTCAGCCTTGGCGTAGCGACCTTCGGTCATCTCGGCCAGGCCCAGGGCCAGACCGCGCTGACAGGCCACGGCCTTCTTCTGCTGCCGCTTTTCGCTCATGCGACCGGGCAGGCCGAACACGCCCACCAGGAAGCGGATCAGGCCATAAACCACGGCCAGGATGACCACCAGGGCGATGATGAAGAAAGCCATGGTGGTCTGCACGCTCATGTCAGCGTAGGCGAACAGGACATAACCGGGCTCCTCCATGAACATGAGGGTGGCCACGGCGGATACGATCAGAACCAGAAAAATGACGATCAGAGATTTCATTGATTACCCCTCCAGCCCGCTGAGCTTCTCAAGAGAGCCACTGATATCGGGCCGTTCGGCGCGCAGTTCCCGCTGTTCCAGGTCCTGCAGACGCTTCAGCAAGGGTGCGACCGGCTCGGAGGCGAAGTACTCCACCAGCAGTTCCTGGGCACCCTTCAGGTTGGCGCGGTAGTCCTCGGCATCCAGACGCAGGGCGGCCAGACGGGCGGACTCGATGCGCAGGGCCAGTACCTGACGCATGAACAGTTCAGCGTCGGCATCCGGCATGGAGCGAACGGGCTGAGCGTGACGGCGCACGGTGACGTGCTGGTTCAGTTCGTTCATGACCTGGAAGTAGGCACGCTCCCACCAGGCGGCGTCTTCGGCGGGCTCGCCGTTGACCATCAGCAGGCGGGCGGCGCCGTTTTCGGCCTCGGGCATCTTCAACGGCATGGGCTTGAGCTCGGCGGTGATCTGCTCCAGCTCGGCGACCAGCTGGCTCACCTGGGTACCGTCATAGTTTTCCAGGGCCTGCTTCTCGAGGGCGATGGCGTCGCGCACTTCACCGAAACGCGGATCGCCGATGGCCTTGAGCATTTCGTCAGCGGCATTCAGCGCGGCCAGGGCACCCTGCGCATCATCCATCAGGCTCAGGCGGTGATCGGCGATGCGCATCAGGTAACGCACTTCGGCCACCTGCCATTCACGATGGGGACGCGCGGAGTCGTCCTGCAGGGCGGTCAGACCTTCCTCCAGGGTTTCCAGGCGGCGGGCCTGGCGCTGCTCGATACCGGCCACATCGTTGCGGGCCTTTTCCAGGGCCTGGGCCAGCTCATCACGCACTTCCCGTTCCAGGCGGCTGATGGTGTCGGGCAGGGCCTGGGTGCGTTCCTGCAGCTGATTGAGTTCGCGCAGGGCGGTGCTCAGGCGGTCATTGGTGGCATTGACCATGTCCTGGGCCTTGTTGGCGTTGGACGCGGCGTTCATGCCGATACCCAGGGCCAGCACCAGGGCCACGCCACCGACGATCAGCGGCATCTTGCTGCTGCGGCCGCCGCCGTTGCCACCGGAAGCCGGCGGGGTGGGCGGGACGCGGCCACCACCAGTGGAACCAGGGCCGGTCGCCGGCTTGGCGGCGGCGGGCGCGGAAGCACCGGTCTTCGGCGGTTCGGTCTTGGCGGCACCGGTGGTCTTTACCGGCTCGGATTTTTCAGACCCGGCTTTTGGCGAGTCGGTCTTCGGAGTTTCTGGTTTGTTGTCCACGGGTTTTGATGCCTCGGGCTTTGGGGTTTGGGATTGGTCGGCCCCGGCCTTGGGTGCATCGGACGTACTGCCCCCGGCCGCGGCTGTCTCGGGTGCGGGAGATTCGGGCTTGCCTGAATCGGGCTGGTTAGACCCGGAGGCGCCGGCCGCTCCCGCCGGTTGCTCAGAAGTGGATACGCTGCGGACGCTGCCTTCGATCGGATCGCGATCCTTGGCGTCGGCGTTGAATGCAGCATTGTCGTTGCCGGAGGCAGCGCTCACAACGGTACCGGTCAGTGGCCGCCCCCTGCTGGAAGATGTTTCCTTCAACTCGTCCGGTGCACCGGCACCGGTTGCCTGTGGCTTGTTCTTGCCTCTGGCCCTGTCTTTGGATCTAGATCTACTCATGAGTTTGCTTCCTCTTTTCAGCCCATTTCTGCACGGCCACCAGCATGGATTCATCGCTGGGATCGTCGGCCACCACTGGGGATTCCGTGAAGCCCATCTCCCGGGCCGTGTCCAGCATGCGTTCGCAGCCCACCACCAGGGGGGTGTTGCGAAGCCAGAGCCGCCCTGCCTGACCGACCATCTCGTACAGGTTGCGCAGCCCCTCGGCGCTGGTAATCGTAATCACGTGGATGTCTCCCCGGGACCACTGACGCAGGAGCTGACCGGTATCCGCATCCGGCATGCCCCGTCGGTAGGTCTCGGCAAAGGTCACCCTCGCGCCCCGAGCAGTGAGTGTAGCACCTAGCAATTCACGGCCCCCGTCGCCGCGAAAGATCACGACATTCTTGCCCTGGACATCCTGCAGTTCCGGCTCTTCCAGCAGGGCTTCGCTGTCAAACCGACTGGGCGGGCAGATATGCACCCGGTGCCCAAAGCGTTCCAGCGCCTTGGCCGACTTGATCCCTACCGTGGCCAGCTTCAAGCCTTCGGGCAGGGTTCGCCGCGCATGGATCAGGTTCATGGTCCGGGCGACGGCGTTCGGGCTGACAAACACCGCCACATGGAATTCGTCCAGTCGATCGATCAGGGCATTCAGTGCGCCCGCGTCACCGGGGTCCAGAATGGCGAGCACCGGAAAGCGCAGTGCCCGCCCTCCGGCGGCTTCCACCATGCGACAGAACGGTTCCGCCTGGTGGGCGGGCCGGGTCACCATGACGGTGACGCCCCGCAGGGGCATGTCCGGTGCCGCAGGGGCCATGTCCGCGGACGCCGTGAATGTCATGACCGGTCGTCTTGGGTCGGCGGCGGTGCCTCGGGTGCCAGCCCCAGGTCGTTCAGGATCCTGTCGGCGCCCTCGCGCAGCAACTGTTCCGCCAACGCAATGCCCAGGGCCTCGGCCTGATCATGGGGGCCATTGAGGGCGCCACTATAGACCATGGAACCGTCCGGCTCACCCACCAGACCCCGCATGTGGATCAGGCCGTCATCCCCCAGCACGGCATAGCCGCCGATGGGTACCTGACAGCCGCCGTTGAGGCGGCGGTTGAAGGCCCGTTCCGTGATCACCCGCAGGTGGGTGTCCGGGTCGTTCAGTGGGGCGATCAGTTCCATGACCTCGGGATCATTGCTGCGGCATTCGATGCCGATGGCGCCCTGGCCGATGGCCGGCAGGCTCTCTTCCGGGGTGAGGATGGCGGTAATGCGGTCCTCGAAGCCCAGACGCTTGAGGCCGGCGGCGGCGAGGATGATCGCGTCATAGTCACCGGCATCCAGCTTGGCCAGGCGGGAGTTCACGTTGCCGCGCAGGTCCAGCACCTTGAAACTGGGGAAGCGGGCGCGGATCTGGCATTGGCGCCGGAGACTGGAGGTGCCGACGCGGGCACCTTCGGGCAGTTCTTCCAGCGACTTGTACTTGTTGGAGACGAAGGCGTCGCAGGGGTCTTCCCGGTCCATGATCACGGGCAGCTCCAGGCCCTCGGGCAGTTCCATGGGAACATCCTTCATGGAATGCACGGCGATGTCCGCCTCGCCCTGCAGCATGGCGGTCTCGAGTTCCTTGACGAAGAGCCCCTTGCCGCCCACCTTCGCCAGCGGGGTATCCAGGATGCGGTCGCCCTGGGTGGACAGCTTCACAAGGGTCACCTTGACCTCGGGAAACAGTTTCGTGACCCGGGCAGCCACTTCCTCGGCCTGCCAGAGGGCGAGAGGGCTTTTCCGGGTGGCGATCTTGAGTTCGGTTTTTGGCATCTTCGGGTTTAAAGCTCGTGAAAATGTGGCCGTTCAAATGGTTCGCGGTATCGTACAACGCAACCATACATTATGTCTGCCTTTCAACACACACGGCAGAGGTGCCTGTGTCAACTTTCATTGACCCGAGCCGCTATTCTTTGCAGTCGTGCACGTCGAAACCAGGTCCCGGCGGACCCCGCACCGTTACAGCGACTTCAGAAAACGGCGTACTTCGGCCACGTGACGACGACTGACCTCCAGTCGTTCCCGTGACCCCTTGAGAACCACCTCGAAGCCGCCCTGACTGTTCTTCTCCATGCCGCAGAAGCGGGCCTTGGCAACCAGGGCATTACGGTGGATGCGCAGAAAGCTGCCGGCAAACTCCTCTTCCAGGGCCTTGAGGGGTTCTTCGATCAGCACCTCGCCGCCGTCATGGCGGACGGTGACGTATTTCTGGTCCGCCTGAAAATAGTGCACCGAGTCCACGGGAATCAATTCCAGGTTGCCCCGCACGCGGGCGCAGATATGACTGCGGGCCGCGCCGGACTGGGTGGCGGGTTCGTGGAGCGCGCCGAGCTGGGCCCGGTTGGGCCGGCCGGCCTGCTCCAGGGCCTCCTGCAGGCGCTCCCGGCGTACCGGCTTGAGCAGATAGCCCACGGCGTGGGTTTCAAAGGCCTCAAAGGCATGTTCCTCATAGGCGGTGACGAAGATCACCGCCGGGGGGGTGTCCATGCCGGCGATATGCCGCGCGGCCTCCAGGCCATCCATGCCCGGCATGCGGATGTCCATGAGGATGATGTCCGGTTCCAGTTCCTGGGCCAGTCGCACCGCCTGCACGCCGTTGGATGCGGCGGCAACCACCTGATATTCATCCATGTCTTCCAGCAGTGAATGCAGCCGTTCCCGTGCCGGCAGCTCGTCATCCACGATCATGATCTTCACGGCAATCTCCTTGGCAACGAGAGATCCACTCGATAATGGTCCCGGGCCTGGAGAGTCTCCATGCGCGCCTTGCCCTGGTAGGCCAGGTCCAGGCGTTGGCGAATGCTTTCCTGGGCAAACCGGTTCCCGGGTCGCCGGCGCCGCTCCTGTTCCGAAGGCATGGGATTTTCGATGGTGATGTCCAGCCGTTCTCCCTGTTGCCGGATGTCCACGCGCACGCAGCCGCCTTCGGTCAGCGGCTCGATGCCGTGGTAAATGGCATTTTCCAGCAGGGGTTGCAGACTCAGACTGGGAACGGGATAGTCCATGGCCACCGAGGGTGCCACATGCCAGTCCACCTGGAGGCGGTCTCCCAGGCGCAGGGCCTCGATGCGCAGGTAGTTCTGAGAGAGCTTCACTTCATCCTGGAGGCTGACCATGTCCTTGCTGGACAAGGTGGCCCGGAACAGGTCGGCCAGGTCCATCACGGTGGCTTCGGCCACTTCGGGGCGTGTCCGGGTGAGGCTGGCGATGGTGTTCATGCTGTTGAACAGGAAATGAGGGCGAATCCGTGCCTGCAGAGCCTGTACCCGGGAGCGGGCCTCGGCTTCGACGTTGGTTTTCCACTGCTTCTGTACGTAGAGGTAGCGCAGCGCCACGGCGCTGACGATGGCGCTGATGGCCAGGGTACGGGTCAGGAATTCACTGGCGGCAAGGCCCGAGTTGAGCAGGTTCCAGTCCAGGTGGCGACCGATCCATAGGGACAGCAGGGACAGCACCAGGGTGATGCTCAGGGTGGTCAGCCAGGCCGCTGCCGCGGCTTGCAACGCACTGAGGCGTTCCAGCAGGGTACGGGTTGCGCACAGGACCAGTACCGTTCCCAGGGCGACCCACTGCACGAACAGGGAAATCAGTGCCAGATTGACCCAGAATCCATGTCGGCTACTACCGGATGAGAGGGTCAGCAGAAAGGCCAGCAGCTGCCCCATGAGCACGACCACGAACACGGTCCGGCTTTCGCAGAAATTGGGCAGGAATCCGGATGCGGTTCCCGACTCCTCCCCTGCAGGGGTTGATGAATGCCTGGGCCTCATGATGATCGCGGTCTGCTGCCGTGCATGGGGGATTGGATGAAAAAGGGTTCCCTGGCCCCGGGTCCACCGCGCGAGGGCCATTGCATCCCCTACAGTATCTCAATGGTATACTCCTTGCCAGTTATCCGGAGATCTGCACCTTCTATGAACGCCAAGGCATCACAAGACAAACTTTGGGGCGGCCGTTTCTCGGAGCCCACCGACAGCTTCGTGGAGGCGTTCACGGCCTCGGTGGAGTTCGATCGCCGCCTCTACCGGCATGACATCCAGGGATCCTGCGCCCATGCCCGCATGCTGGCCAGGGTCGGGGTGCTGACGGAGGATGAATGCGGGCGCATCGTCGCCGGCCTGGAGGACATCCTGGCTCAGGTGGAGCGTGGGGAGTTCGAATGGTCCGTGAGCCTGGAGGACGTCCACATGAATGTGGAGGCCCGGCTCATCGAGCGTATCGGTGACGTGGGCAAGAAGCTGCACACGGGCCGTTCCCGCAATGACCAGGTGGCCACGGACATCCGCCTCTACCTGCGCGAGGCCATTGATCATCTGCTGACGGAAATCCGGCGTCTGCAGCGTGGGTTGCTGGATCTGGCGGAGCGCGAGGCCGAGACGGTCATGCCCGGCTTCACCCATTTGCAGACCGCCCAGCCGGTGACCTTCGGCCATCACATGATGGCCTGGTTCGAGATGCTGGAGCGGGATTATGACCGCCTGGTGGATTGCCGCCGCCGGGTCAATGTCCTGCCCCTGGGTTCCGCCGCCCTGGCCGGCACCCCCTACCCCCTGGATCGCCACTACACCGCCGAACTGCTGGGTTTCGACCGGGTGACGGACAACTCCCTGGATGCGGTCAGCGATCGGGATTTCGCCATCGAGTTCTGTGCCGCCGGCGCCCTGATCATGACCCACCTGTCCCGCTTCTCCGAGGAGCTGATCCTCTGGGCCAGCGCCCAGTTCGGCTTCGTCGATCTGCCGGACCGGTTCTGCACCGGCTCTTCCATCATGCCGCAGAAGAAGAATCCCGACGTACCTGAATTGGTGCGGGGCAAGAGCGGCAGGGTGAACGGCAACCTCATCGCCCTGCTGACCCTGATGAAGGCCCAGCCGCTGGCCTACAACAAGGACAATCAGGAGGACAAGGAACCCCTGTTCGACACCATCGACACCCTGGCCGGCAGCCTGCGGGCCTTTGCCGACATGGTGCCTCATATCCAGGTGCGGGCCGATGTCATGCGCGCCGCCACTCGCCGCGGGTTTGCCACCGCCACCGATCTTGCCGATTATCTGGTCCGCAAGGGCATGCCGTTCCGTGACGCCCATGAGGTGGTGGGCCGGGCCGTGCGCCTGGGTGTTGAGACCGGCCGCGATCTGGCCGACATGTCCGTGGATGAGCTCAAGGGCTTTTCCGATATCATCGAGGCCGATGTGCACGATGTGCTGACTCTGGAGGGTTCCCTGGCGGCCCGGGATCTGCATGGTGGTACCGCTCCCCGTCAGGTCCGGCTGCGTATCGCCGCGGCCCGGGAGCGTCTGACCGAGGCCTGATCTCCCCGGCGATATTCCCTGTCCGGTTTTCGTCATGCCCCCTTGACGGGGGCATGACGCGCTTGCGTCATGACGCTATCGGTTGCCTGTGCTATTTTGAGCTTATAGCCATAGGTTAAAAAGGTATTGAAGCAGGCCGTCCGTGCCGGTTTCAAGAAGGATAATTAGGAGGATGAGATGGCGCCCCAATCCGTACTGGTGGTGGACGATGAACCCAATATCGTCCTCTCATTGGAATTCCTGATGAAGGAAGCCGGTTTCGACGTGCGCGTCGCCCGTGACGGCGAAAGCGCGCTGGAAGCCGTGCGCCAGGCCCCCCCCCATGTGATCCTGCTGGACGTCATGCTGCCCAAGCGGGACGGTTATGATGTCTGCCAGACCATCCGCGCCAATCCGGCGTGGAAGGATGTCCGTATCCTGATGCTCACCGCCAAGGGGCGGCAGATCGAGAAGGAAAAGGGCCTGGCCATGGGGGCGGACGACTACATCACCAAGCCCTTTTCCACCCGTGAGGTGGTGGAGCGGGTGCGTGCCTACATGCCGGACACCGAAAGCTAGGCCGCCTTTCCGTGGACAAGCGCACACTGGTTGCTTTGCTCCTCTGGTCCCAGGTCTTCTTTGCCTACCTGGGCATGGTGGTGGTGGCCAATTTCGATGCCCTGAGTCGGGGTGAGTTGCCGACCCAACTGTTCGGTGTGCCGCTGCTGGCGGCGCTGGCCTTTGCCTTCCCTGTCTACCTGACCTGGTTTGCCCTGCGACGTCTGGTGTTCCGTCCGGCGCGGGTGCTGAGCCGGGATGTCCGCGCCCTGCTGGAATCCCGTTCCGCCGATGCCGAGATCAGCCTGCCTGCCCGTCATGCCATGGGCAGCCTGCCGGACAGTGTGGGCGCCATGGCGGTGGCCCTGCGTGCCTCCCGCCGCGAGATCCGCAGCGCCATGGCCTCCGCCACGGCACAGATCAATGAGCAGAAGACCTGGCTGGAGGTCATTCTTCAGGGCCTCACGGAAGGGGTACTGGTGTGCAACCGTAATCACCAGATGCTGCTCTACAACCAGTCCGCCGTCACCATTCTCAACGAACCTGAGCGAGTCGGCCTGGGACGGCCCTTGTTCGATGTGATTTCGAAGGCACCGGTGATGCATACCCTGGACCGCCTGGAATGGCGTCGCTGCACCCGGGGCGAGTCCCAGGCGGAGCTGTCCGAATCCTTCGTCTGCACCAATGCCGAGTCCACCCGCATCCTGCAGGGGCGCATGGCCCTGATCCTGGATCCGCGGGGGGAGACCAGCGCCTATCTGATCACCCTGGTGGACATCTCCGCCGACGTGGAGACCCTGACCCACGTGGATGCCATCCGCCGTGCCCTGACCATGGAGCTGCGTGGTGCCGTGGGCAACCTGCGGGCGGCGGCCGAGACCGTCGATGCCCATCCGGAGATGGCCACCGAGGTCCGGCGCCGGTTCGAGCATGTGATGCGCACCGAAAGCGAGCAACTCAGCCGGCGCCTGGAAGAGCTGGCCGCCATCTTCCGGGGCCATGCCCTGGGCCGCTGGCCCATGTCCGACATCTTTAGTTCCGACCTGATCAGCTGCGTGGCCCGACGTCTGGAGGATCTGCCGAATCTGCGCCTGGTGCCCGTGGGCCAGCCCCTGTGGGTGCAGGGTGACAGTCTTTCCCTGGTGCGGGTGCTGGAGTGCCTGCTGCGGGAATTGCACACCTTTTCCGGTGCCGATACCTTCCATGTGGAAACCCTGCTCGGGGATCGACGCATCTATCTGGATCTTTCCTGGAAAGGACAGGTGGTGCCGGCCAAGCAGCTGGACCAGTGGCTGGACATCTCCTGCGGCGAGGAGCTGGGCCACCGTACCGTGCGCGACGTACTGGACCGTCACGGCATCGAATTGTGGAGCCAGCAGGCGGGGCTGCCCGGCGAGGCCCTGCTGCGACTGCCCCTGATCGTGCCCAAGCGGCCTCAGTTCCTGCCCGAGGGCGAGCGCCTGCCGCCACGGCCCGAATTCTACGATTTCGGCATCATGCGCGAGCACGAAGGCACCCCGGAGCTGGCCGATGTCCTGCTGGAGGATCTGACCTTCGTGGTCTTCGACTGCGAGATGACCGGTCTGGACCCGGTGGGAGGCGATGAGATCATTTCCATCGCCGGCGTGCGCGTGGTCAAGGGTCGGGTGCTCACCGGCGAGACCTTCGAGCGCCTGATCAACCCGGGCTTTTCCATTCCGGCCGCGTCCATCCGCTTCCACGGCATCACCGATGACCAGGTGCGGGACAAGCCGCCCGTCACCGAAGTACTGCCCCTGTTCAAGGCCTTCGTGGGCGATGCGGTGATGGTGGCCCACAATGCGGCCTTCGACATGAAGTTCATCAGCATGAAGGAAACCCAGTGCGGGATCAGCTTCCCCAATCCAGTGCTGGATACCCTGCTGCTGTCGGTGATGGTGGAGGACGAGGAGGAAGATCACTCCCTGGATGCCCTGCTGGAGCGCTACGGCATCCAGATCTCGGGGCGTCATACCGCCCTGGGGGATGCCGTCGCCACCGCGGAGCTGCTGGTGCGTCTGATCGAGCGTCTGCAGGCACAGGGATTCAAGACCTTCGGCGAGGTCATGCGCTCTTCCAACATGGCGGCCCAGTTGCGTCAGCGTGAACATACCCTGACCCATCAGGGCGGGAACGGGTCGGCCGTGGGGGCGTGACGCCATGAATCCGTCGCTCCCACCGGAGGATACCCAGGGTGACCGGGGCCTGCGGATGGCCCCGCCCAGCGGCGCCCGGGAGCGATACGTGGCAGCTTTCCTGCTGGGGCTGGCCCTGTTCTTTCCCCCCTTGCTGGCGGTGTTCGATGTGCCCGCCACCTTGCTGGGTATCCCGGTACTGTTCCTGTATCTCTACCTGGCCTGGCTGACCGTGATCCTGGTGGTGTTGCTGATCGTGGTCCGCAACCCCGGCGGGGACGGGCCGGATGACCCGGTCACGGGACGGGAGGAGGAGCACCGGTGAACATGGGCCTGGTCATCGGCGTCTCCCTGGGCTATCTGCTGATCCTGTTCGGCATTGCCTACTGGGGGGACCGCCGGGCGGACCAGGGCCGCAGCGTCATCAACAACCCCTATGTCTACGCCCTGTCCATCGCGGTGTACTGCACCTCATGGACCTTCTACGGCAGCGTGGGCCTGGCGGCCCAGGGGGGCATCCACTATCTGCCCATCTATCTGGGGCCCACCCTCATGGCGGCGGTCTGGTGGATCGTGCTGCGCAAGATGGTGCGTATCTCCAAGGTCAATCGCATCACGTCCATCGCGGATTTCGTGGCCTCCCGCTACGGCAAGAGCCCCCTGTTGGGTGGGCTGGTCACCGTCATCGCCCTGGTGGGGCTGATTCCCTACATCGCTTTGCAACTCAAGGCGGTTTCCGACACCTTCACCGTGATGGTCATGTATCCCGAGGTGACGGCCCAGGATCTGATGCACAGTGTGCCGTTCTACATGGATACCGCCTTCTATGTGGCGCTGATCCTGGCCCTGTTCGCCATCCTCTTCGGTACCCGTCACATCGATACCGCCGAACATCACCAGGGCATGGTGGCGGCCATCGCGTTCGAGTCCATCGTCAAGCTGATGGCCTTCCTGGCCGCCGGCCTCATGATCACCTTCGTGATCTTCGGGGGGCCGGCGGACCTGTTCGACCAGGCGGCCCGGCACCCGGATCTGGCCGAGCTGTTCCGGGTCGGGGAACTGGCGGACTACGGTAATTGGGTGGCCCTGATCCTCCTGTCCATGGTAGTGATCCTGGTCCTGCCGCGGCAGTTCCAGGTGGCGGTGGTGGAGAACGTGGACGAGCGTCACGTGAGCAAGGCCGCCTGGCTGTTCCCCCTGTATCTGTTCCTGATCAACCTGTTCGTGCTGCCCATCGCCTTTGCCGGGGTGCTGATGTTCGGCCATGGGGAGATCCACCCGGACAGTTTCGTTCTGGCCCTGCCCCTGTCCCAGGACCTGCAGTGGCTGGCGCTGATGGTCTTTCTGGGCGGGCTGTCCGCCGCCACGGCCATGATCATCGTCGAAACCGTGGCCTTGGCCACCATGCTCTGCAACGATCTGGTGATGCCGGTATTGCTGCGCATCCGCTGGCTGCGGTTGCAGCAGCGCAAGGACCTCACCCGCCTGCTGCTGCACCTGCGGCGCTGGGGCATCCTGGTGGGCATCCTGCTGGGCTACGGCTATGTCAGGATCACCGGAGACATGGTGGCCCTGGTGGGGATGGGGCTGGTGTCCTTCTGCGCCGTGGCCCAGTTCGCACCGGCCCTCATCGGCGGCATCTTCTGGAAGGGTGCCACCCAGAAGGGGGCTTTGGCAGGTCTGGCGGCGGGATTTGCCGTCTGGCTCTATACCCTGTTGCTGCCGGCCTTTGCCCAGTCGGGCTGGCTGTCCATGGGTTTTGTCGAACAGGGGCTGATGGGGATCGCCCTGTTCAAGCCCTATGCCCTGTTCGGGCTGGAGGGGCTGGACCCGATCACCCATTCCCTGATCTGGTCCATGCTGGTGAACGTGGGGGCTTATGTGACCGTCTCCCTGCTCACCCGTCAGAGCACCATGGAACGTATCCAGGCCAACCTGTTCGTGGATGTGTTCCGGCTCTCCGCCGATCGCTACGGCAGCTCCCGATTCTGGCGCGGTACCGCCACCGTGCGCGATCTGCTGGACCTGCTCAAGCGGTTCGTCGGGGAGGAGCGGGCAGTACGGGCCTTTCATCAGTATGCCCGTGCCCGTGGACTGGACTTTCGCCGCATGCGCGAGGCGGACGGCGAGCTGATCCTCATGTGCGAGCGCCTGTTGGCCGGTTCCATCGGCACCGCCTCGGCCCGGGTCATGGTTTCCAATGTGGCCAAGGGGGACGTGGTCAGCCTGGAGGAAGTGATGGAAATCCTCGACGAGGCCAGCCAGGTGATCACCTACAGCCAGCAACTGGAGGCCAAGTCCCGGGAGCTGGAGGCGGCCACCGCCGAACTGCGGGCCGCCAATGCCCAGTTGCAGCAGCTGGACCGCATGAAGGATGACTTCATCTCCACCGTCACCCACGAACTGCGTACCCCGCTGACCTCCATCCGCTCCTTCACCGAGATCCTGCATGATCATCCGGATCTGGAGACGGCAAAGCGCCAGGAGTTTCTGGGCATCATCATCAGCGAAAGCGAGCGCCTGACCCGGCTGATCAATCAGGTGCTGGACCTGGCCAAGCTGGAGTCCGGAGCCATGCGCTGGTACATCCGCCGGCTGGATCTGGTGGAGATCCTGACCGAAGCCGCCACCACCACGGGCCAGCTGTTCCGGGACAAGGGGGTGGACCTG
Source organism: Ectothiorhodospira shaposhnikovii (assembly GCF_047222355.1). Taxonomy (NCBI): domain Bacteria; kingdom Pseudomonadati; phylum Pseudomonadota; class Gammaproteobacteria; order Chromatiales; family Ectothiorhodospiraceae; genus Ectothiorhodospira; species Ectothiorhodospira shaposhnikovii. Next base: position 34,207 of record NZ_CP178333.1, read on the forward strand.
GCCCTGGAACTGCCGGAACAGCCGGTCTGGCTGCCCACGGATCGGGACCGGCTGATGCAGGTGGTCATCAACCTGCTCTCCAATGCGGTGAAATTCACGCCACCGCAAACCGGACGGGTGGTGCTGCGCCTGCGCCCGGCCCGGGACGGGGGGGTGCGGGTGGAGGTGGAGGACAATGGCCCGGGGATCCCGGCGGAGGCCCTGCCCACCCTGTTCGAGAAGTTCCGTCAGGTGGGCGATGCCCTCACCGACAAGCCGGAGGGCACCGGCCTGGGTCTGGCCATCTGCAAGAACATCGTGCAGCGACTGGGGGGGCGGATCTGGGTGGAGACCGAGCCCGATCAGGGCAGCCGTTTCATTTTCACCCTGCCGGTGCCCCGGTCCCCCGAGGCGAACGATGACTGAGGCGGCTTATGCCAGCAGCGTGCCGAACCAGCCGCTCAGATCCCGGATCTCGTCGGCGCAGACACTGTGGGGCATGGGGTATTCATGCCATTGCACCACGGCTCCGAGGCTGCCGAGCAGTTTGGAGGTATGGCGACCGAAATCCACCGGGATCACCGGGTCAAGGCTGCCATGGCCCATGAACACGGGCATCCCCCGGGCGCGCCGGGACAGACCCACCCCGGCCTGATCCGCATCGGGCATGTAGGTGGACAGGGCAAAGATGCCGTCCACCGCCGGGCCTTCCGACAGTCCCGCCAGCAGGGCCACGGCGCCGCCCTGGGAAAAGCCACCCAGCAGTACCCGGTCGTGCTCCTTGCGGGCCGACTCCACCATGGCCTGGATCAGGGAGACCGCTTCGGCCACCTGGGCATGATCCTCGCCCCGGCCCGGATCCAGGCTGAGAAAGTCATACCAGGCCCGCATGGGCATGTGATTGTTGATGGTCACCCGCCGCACCGGGGCATGGGGGAAGAGGAAGCGCACCGGCGCATCCGGCGGCAGGGCAAGCTCCGGCACGATGGGTTCGAAGTCGTGGCCGTCGGCCCCCAGGCCATGCAGCCAGATGACGCAGGAACGGGGCGAGGCGCCGGTATCGATGACGACGGTATCAAGGGATGTGTTTTTCATGACCCATAGCATAGCCACTTTGTCTTGCCCGCACTACGGGCCCGGCAGGTGCCCGCGGGGCCGTGCCCGGCGGGGATGAATCCGCTATCCTGTGTACGGTTAATTCATCCAGCCTCCGATCACAGCGTGGAGCGATCTCAATGTCCCAGTTCAAAGGTTACTATCCCCTGGTTCGTCCCCGTCGCATGCGGCGCGACGACTTCTCCCGCCGCCTCATGCGCGAGAACCGGCTGACCCCGGATGACTTCATCTATCCGGTCTTCGTGCTCGAAGGCAAGGGTGAGCGGGAGGCGGTACCCTCCATGCCCGGGGTGGAGCGTCTGTCCATCGACCTGCTGGTGGAGGAGGCCCGTGTCTGTGCCCGGATGGGCATTCCCGCCATGGCCCTGTTCCCCGTGGTCCCCATGGAGAAGAAGAGCGAGGACGCGGCCGAGGCCTACAATCCCAATGGCCTGGCCCAGAATGCCGTGCGCGCCATCAAGGATGCCGTGCCGGAAATGGGCGTGATCACCGACGTGGCCCTGGATCCCTTCACCACCCACGGCCAGGATGGACTCATCGACGAAACCGGCTACGTGCTCAATGACGAAACCGTGGACGTGCTGACCCAGCAGGCCCTGTCCCATGCCGAGGCCGGCGCCGACGTGGTGGCCCCTTCCGACATGATGGACGGCCGAATCGGCGCCATCCGTGAAGTGCTGGAGGAAGGCGGTCACATTCATACCCGCATCCTGGCCTATTCCGCCAAGTACGCCTCCAGCTTCTACGGTCCCTTCCGTGATGCCGTGGGCTCGGCCGCCAACCTGGGTGCCGGCAACAAGTACACTTACCAGATGGACCCCCACAACTCCGACGAGGCCCTGCATGAAGTGGCCATGGATCTGGAGGAAGGGGCCGACATGGTGATGATCAAGCCCGGCATGCCCTATCTGGACATCGTGCGCCGGGTGAAGGAAACCTTTGGCGTGCCCACCTTCGCCTATCACGTGAGCGGTGAATACGCCATGCTCAAGGCGGCGGGTCAGAACGGCTGGATCAACGAGAAGGCCTGCGTACTGGAGGCCCTGGTCTGCATGAAGCGGGCCGGCGCCGACGGCATCCTCACCTACTACGCCCGCCAGGCGGTGGAGTGGATGGACTGATCGTTCCGAAGAGAGCCCCTGTCATGGATCATTATGCCGTCATCGGCAACCCCATCGGGCACAGCAAGTCGCCCCAGATCCACAGCCTGTTCGCCCGGCAGACGGGCCAGGATCTCGTCTACGAGGCCATCCTGGCGCCGCCGGACGATTTTGCCGGCACCGTGCGACGTCTGGTGGCCCAGGGCTACCGGGGCTTCAGCATCACCGTGCCGTTCAAGCACGAGGCCTTCGACCTGGCGGACCGGCTCAGTGAGCGGGCCCGCCGGGCCGGGGCCGTCAACACGCTGAAGGTGGAGCCGGAGGGACTGTACGGCGACAACACCGACGGCGTGGGCTTGGTGAATGCCCTGAGGGCCGTCCCCGGCGCGACCCTGGCGGGCGCCAGGATCCTGCTGCTGGGGGCTGGCGGCGCCGTGCGCGGCGTGCTGGCCCCGTTGCTGGCGGAGCATCCCGAGAGCCTGCACATCGCCAACCGCACCGCGGAAAAGGCGGCGGCCTTGGCGCGGGATTTCGCCGATCTGGGTCCGGTGTCCGGCGGCGGTCTGGAGGGGCTGGCGGGACGTCATTTCGATCTGGTGATCAACGGCACGGCGGCGGGCCTGAACGATCAGGTGCCCGATCTGCCCGACGGCCTGCTCACCCCCGGGGGCGGTTGCTGCGACATGATGTATGGCGACACCCCCACCGCCTTCGTGCGTTGGGGACAGTCCCAGGGGGCCGGCTGGACCCGGGATGGCCTGGGCATGCTGGTGGAACAGGCGGCGGAGGCCTTCGCCCTGTGGCGTGACTGCCGCCCCGATACCGGGCCGGTGATGACGGCCCTGCGCCCGGATTCATGAACCGTTCATCCATCGGCTGCTAAAACCGGTTCATGGACCGATGGATGTCCCGCATCTGCGCAAGCGACACAGTGACAGTCATTCAAAAAGAGGCTCGACATGCATAAAACATTGCTGATCCTGACCCTGGCCGCCGCCATGGCGCTGGCGGGCTGCACCACCCTGGATCCCTATACCGGCGAACAGAAGGTCAGTTCCGCCACCAAGGGGGCCGCCATCGGCGCCGCCGCGGGTGCCCTGATCGGCAACGTCACCACCCGACGCGACCGCACCAAGCGCGCCATGGTCGGCGCCGGGATCGGCGCCCTGGCCGGGGCCGCCGTGGGTAATTACATGGACCGTCAGGAACTGGAACTGCGTCAGCGTCTGGAAGGGAGCGGGGTGAGCGTCACCCGGGTGGGGGACAACCTGGTCCTCAACATGCCGGGCAACATCACCTTCGACGTCAATCGTGCGGAAGTGAAGCCGGATTTCTATGAGGTGCTCAACTCCGTGGCCCTGGTGGCCAAAAAGTATGATCAGACCGCCATCGAGGTGGCCGGCCATACGGACAGTACCGGCAGCGTGGAGTACAACATGGATCTGTCCCAGCGTCGGGCCGACAGCGTGGCCCGTTATCTGGCGGGCCAGGGCGTTTCCCGGGTCCGGCTGGACACCATCGGCTTCGGTCCCCATCGCCCGGTGGCGGACAACAGCACCACCCATGGTCGTTCCCTGAACCGTCGCGTGGAACTGACCCTGATCCCCCTGACCCTGTAACCGCGCGTGCCTTCCGGATCTTTCCGGCAGGTTGAATCCAGCGCGTCCCTCCCTTCTCCCCCAGGGGGAGAAGGGCATAAGGGGCGCCGGTGAGGCTACCCGCCCCCGGCGTGCCGGTTCTTCACCCGCACGTAATGTTCCGCCGAATAGCGCAGGTGGGCCTTTTCCTCCTCAGTGAGCGGTCGCACCCGCCGGGCCGGGCTACCCCGCCACAGATGACCGCTTTCCAGCAGTTTTCCCGGGGGCACCACGCTGCCGGCCGCCAGCAGCACGTCCGACTCGATCACCGCGCCGTCCATGACGATGCTCCCCATGCCTACCATGACCCGGTCATGGATGGTGCAGGCGTGCAGGATCACCTTGTGTCCCACCGTCACCGCGTCACCCAACACTAGGTCCCGGCCGCCGGGGGTATAGGGACCGTCATGGGTCACATGCAGCACGCTGCCGTCCTGGATGTTGGTGCAGGCCCCGATGCGGATACGGTTCACATCCCCCCGCAGCACGCACAGGGGCCAGATGGAGCTGTCCTCGCCCAGGGTCACATCCCCGATCACCACCGCCGTCTCATCCACCCAGGCACCGGCGGCGATCCGGGGCCGATGATTTTCAAAGGCCCGGATCATGGTCGTCAGGCCGCGTGGACACTGCTGTGGGCGTGCTTTTCCTCCACCACCCGAGAGGTCAGTCCCAGGCGCCGGAACAGGGCCTCGTCGTGGCTTTCAGAGGCATTGGGGGTGGTGAGCAGCTTGTCGCCGTGGAAGATGGAGTTGGCGCCGGCAAAGAAGCACAGGGCCTGCATCTCGTCGCTCATCTCGCTGCGGCCCGCGGACAGGCGCACATGGGAATGGGGCATGATGATCCGGGCCACGGCCACGGTACGCACGAACTCGAAGGGGTCGAGGGGTTCCACACCATGCAGCGGCGTGCCTTCCACCTGTACCAGGTTGTTGATGGGCACCGACTCCGGATGCCGGGGCAGGTTGGCCAGTTGCTGCAGCAGGCTGGCCCGGTCGCGGCGGGATTCGCCCATGCCCAGAATGCCACCGGAGCAGACATTGATGCCGGCCTCGCGCACATGGGCCAGGGTGTCCAGGCGGTCCTGATAGGTCCGGGTGGTGATCACCTCGCCGTAGTACTCCGGGGAGGTGTCCAGGTTGTGATTGTAGTAGTCCAGGCCCGATTCCTTCAGGCGCCGGGCCTGCATCTCGGTGAGCATGCCCAGGGTCATGCAGGTTTCCAGCTCCAGCGCCCGCACGCCCTTGACCATCTCGATGATCTGTTCCAGGTTGCGGTCGTTGAGATTGCGCCAGGCGGCGCCCATGCAGAACCGCGTGGCGCCTTCATCCTTGGCCTTGCGCGCCTCGGCCAGTACCTCGGCCACGGGCATGAGTTGCTCCTTTTCCACCGCGGTGTCGTGGTGGGCGCTCTGGGAGCAGTAGCCGCAGTTCTCGGAACAGGAGCCGGTCTTGATGGACAGCAGGCGGCTCACCTGGATCTGGTTGGGATTGAAGCGGGCACGATGAACGGTGTGGGCCTCGAACAGGAGGTCATTGAAAGGGCGTTCCAGGAGGGCGAGGATCTCGTCCACCTCCCAGTCGTGGCGTGTATCAGCCATGGTCAGGTTCCTCGGGGATTGCAACGTCGTGCCATTGTTCGCGGTTGATCCGGATGATGTCCCGGATCGACCAGGGGATGAGTATCGCGGCGGCCACCAGCCAGTAGAGCCGGTAATAGAGTATCTCCGGCGGGAAGAAGGTGCCGATGACGATGAGTGAGCCCATCAGGGCGTAATAGCGATAGGCCGCCTGCTGGGTGTAGTGTCCCACCCGGGGTTCCGGATGATGACGGTTGAGGGCGTAGACCAGCATGGAGCCGCCGAACCACAGTACCAGGGGGACGATGCCCATGATGGCGGCGATGATGGTGGCCATGCCCACGTCGCCGGTGACCAGGAACAGGGGCACGCCGGCGACGGTCACGGCAATGATGTTGCCGTAATTGAACAGCTTGGCCGATCCGGCGCAGGCGCGGGCTGAGACGATGCGGGGGGCGGCGGTATGGGGCATGGGAAGGGTCCGTGCCTGAAGGGGCTTTTGCGCTGTGTCCGGCGGGTATCGTGCATACCCTGATCTGGTAGGATATCGGGCCAATATACCGTATCAATCCACAAGGTGACAGGGATCGTGACCATGATTGCATCCTGGCTCGGGGGGCTGCGCGGCGCCCTGCTGGAAACCGCCTATCCGTCCACCTGCCTGCTGTGCGCGGCTCCGGGCCATGCCGGGCTGGACCTGTGTGCCGCCTGTCGGGCGGAATTGCCGGTGTCCGATCATGCCTGCACCCGCTGTGGCCTTCCCCTGGAGTACCCTGCCCCCTTCTGCGGGCACTGTCTGCGCCGACCTCCCCCCTTTGATGCCGCCTGGTCCGCCCTGCTCTATGCCCCGCCGGTGGACGACCTGATCGCTGATTTCAAGTTTCGCGCCCGCCTGCCCCAGGGGCGTCTGTTGGCGCGGTTGATGGCCGATGCCCTGGCATCCCGGGTGCCCCCGCCCGACTGCGTGATCCCGGTCCCCCTGCACCCATGCCGGCTGAGGGAGCGGGGCTTCAATCAGGCCCTGGAGCTGGTCCGGCCCCTGGCACGGACACTGGCGTGTCCCATCACCCATGGGGCGGTGACGCGGATACGGGCCACGCCGCCCCAGCAGAGTCTGGCGGCCACCGCGCGGCATGGCAATCTGCGGGGTGCCTTCCGGGTGGCGCCGGGTTTGGAGGCCGGGCATGTGGCCCTGGTGGACGATGTGATGACCACCGGTTCCACCTTGCGGGAGATCGCCGCCGCCCTCAAGGCCCACGGCGTCGGCCGGGTGGATGTGTGGGTGCTGGCGCGGGCGGCCTGATCAGCCGGCGCTGAAGAGATAGGAGGCAATGATCCCCGCGAAGACGGCCAGGCCGAACCAGTTGTTGTTCAAGAAGGCCTGGAAGCAGCCCTTGGGATTCCGGTCATGGATCAGGTACTGCTGATAGAGGGCCAGCAGGGCCGCGATCCCGAGTCCCAGGTAGAAGAACCCGCCCAGGCCGGCCTGCATGCCCACCAGTGCCAGGGCCACCAGGGTCAGGCCCTGCAGGATGCCGATGATCAGACGGTCGGCCTCACCGAACAGGATGGCGCTGGATTTGACCCCGATCTTCAGGTCATCCGGTCGGTCCACCATGGCATACATGGTGTCGTAGGCCGTGGTCCATAGGATGGTGGCCACGAACAGCAGCCAGGCCAGCGGCGGCGGGAACTCCCCGGTCTGGGCGGCAAAGGCCATGGGCACGGCCCAGCCGAAGGCAGCGCCCAGGTGCACCTGGGGAAGATGATGGAATCGCTTCATGAAGGGGTAGCTGACCGCCAGTACCAGGGCCACCACGGACAGGGCGATGGTCAGGGGGTTCATCAGCAGCACCAGGGCAAAGGCCGTCAGGGCGAGGGCCACGGTCACGCCCACCGCCTCCCGGGCGCTGATGCGCCGGTTGGCCAGGGGGCGGTCCCGGGTCCGGCTGACATGGCCATCGATGTCCCGGTCGGCAAAGTCATTGATGGCGCAGCCGGCGGACCGCATCAGGGCCACGCCGGCCACGAACACGAACAGGACCAGCAGGTCGGGCATGCCCTCGGCCGCGATCCACAGCGCCCAGAGGGTCGGCCAGAGGAGCAGGAGGATGCCGATGGGCCGGTGCAGCCGGGTCAGCAGGGCGTACTGGACGAGCCTGTCACGCAGACTCAGCGGGGCGGTGTCTGGGGTCACGGGTTTCAAAGCGGGCTTGGTCCGGTATCTGCCAGGGGCTAAAGTGTAGCAAAGCAGAACGGAGCAGGAGAGCACGCATGCAAGATCATTACGACCTCATCGCCATCGGTGCCGGCAGCGGCGGCCTGTCCGTGGTGGAACGGGCGGCCCGTCACGGTGCCCGCTGCGCCGTGGTGGAGAAAGGTCCCCTGGGGGGCACCTGTGTCAACGTGGGCTGCGTGCCGAAGAAGGTGATGTGGTATGCCGCCGAGACCGCCCATCGGCTGGAGGATGCCCCCGGTTACGGCTTCAGACTGGCCCGGGAGGGGTTTGACTGGACCGCGCTGGTGACCAAAAGGGATGCCTACATCGCCGATATCAACGCCTGGTATCGGACCTATCTGGGGGATTCCGGTGTCGACCTGATCCAGGGCACCGCCCGATTCGTGGCCGAGCGCACCCTGGAAGTGGACGGGCGGCGGGTGACGGCGGATCACGTGGTGATCGCGGTGGGGGGGCGGCCCACGGTACCGGATCTGCCCGGCGCGGAGCTGGGTATCACCTCGGACGGCTTTTTTGCCCTCCAGGCTCAGCCCCGGCGGGTCGCCGTGGTGGGCGCGGGCTATATCGCCGTCGAACTGGCGGGGATGTTGCAGGCCCTGGGATCGGAAGTCTCCATGTACCTGCGTGGCGAGACCCTGTTGCGTTCCTTCGATGCCATGCTGCGGGATACGCTGATGGAGCAGATGCTGGCGGCGGGCGTGAACCTGTTCCCCCGCACCCGGGTATCCCGGCTCATCGCCCATCCGGATAGCGTGGAGCTGCGCTGTGACCAGGGGGAATGCCGGGGGGTGTTCGATCAGGTGATCTGGGCCATCGGCCGGACCCCGGTCACCGCCGGGCTGGATCTGGCGGTGGCCGGGGTGAGTCAGGATGAACAGGGCTTCATTCCCACCGATGCCTTTCAGAACACCAACGTGGCGGGGGTCTACGCCATCGGTGACGTCACCGGTCGTGCCGCCCTGACACCGGTGGCCATCGCGGCCGGCCGGCGTCTGGCGGACCGTCTGTTCGGCGGCCTGTCTGATCGGCATCTGTCCTATGAGAACATCCCCTCGGTGGTGTTCAGCCATCCTCCCATCGGCACCGTGGGCCTGACGGAGGACGAGGCCCGCGCCACCCACGGCAGTGCGGTGAAGGTGTATGCCACCCGCTTCACCTCCATGTACCACGCCATGACCGATCACAAGGTGCCCACGGCCATGAAGCTGGTGACGGTGGGAGCCCGGGAAAAGGTGGTGGGCGTGCATATCATCGGGCCGGGAGCGGACGAGATGCTGCAGGGATTTGCGGTGGCGGTGCGCATGGGCGCCACCAAGCAGGACCTGGATGATACGGTGGCCCTGCATCCCACCAGTGCGGAGGAGCTGGTCACCCTGCGGTGACCGGGAGCGCCCCCATGAAAGATCTTGCCCCCCTGCTCCAGCAACGCCGGGCCGAGCATCGTTACCGGCAGCGGCGGCTGCTGGACGGCCCCCAGCAGCCGGAGCAGATCATCGACGGTCGGCCGGTACTGGCCTTCTGCAGCAACGACTATCTGGGCCTGGCCAGCCACCCGGCGGTGATTGCCGCCTTCAAGGCCGGTGCCGACCGCTACGGCGTGGGGGCCGGGGCCGCCCATCTGGTCAATGGCCATACCCGTGCCCACCACCAGCTGGAAGAGGCGCTGGCCGCCTTCACCGGCCGTGATCGCGCCCTGCTCTTCTCCACCGGCTACATGGCCAACCTGGGGGTGGCCCAGGCCCTGCTCCATCGGGGTGACCGGGTGTTGCAGGACCGTCTCAATCACGCCTCCCTGATCGATGCCGCCCGCATCAGCGAGGCCCGGTTGCAGCGCTATCGCCACGCCGACCCGGACGACCTGGCCCGTCTGCTGGACCGGGACCCGGAGCGGGAAACCCTGGTGAGCACCGACGGCGTGTTTTCCATGGATGGCGATGTCGCTCCCCTGCCCGCCCTGGCCGACCTGTGCGCCCGGGCCGGGGCCTGGTTCATGGTGGATGATGCCCACGGCCTGGGCGTGCTGGGTGCCACCGGGGCCGGCACACTGGAACACCAGGGACTGGATCAGGCCAGGGTCCCCATCCTCATGGGCACCCTGGGCAAGGGGCTGGGCACCGCCGGGGCCTTCGTGGCCGGTGGTGAAGACCTGATCGAGACCCTGATCCAGGCCGCCCGGACCTATGTTTACACCACTGCCATGCCCGCCGCCGTGGCGACGGCCACGCTGGCTGCCCTGCAAGTGGTACGCACGGAGCCGGAGCGCCGCGAGCATCTGCGGATGCTGGTGCGGCAATTCCGGGCCGGCGCAACGGAACTGGGACTGACGCTGATGGACAGCGACACCCCCATCCAGCCCTTGCTGGTGGGCGACGCGGCCGCCGCCATGGCCCTGAGCGAAGGCCTGCTGGCCCGGGGCCTGCTGGTGCCCGCCATCCGCCCACCCACGGTGCCGGCAGGCACGGCCCGTCTGCGGGTGACCCTGAGCGCGGCCCATACCCCTGCCCATGTGGACCGGTTGCTGGAAGGCCTGCGGGCGCTTTGCGTATCGCCGGCGTCAGGGATGGGCTGATCGCTCCCTTCTCCCGTCGCCCTTGGTACACTTCACCCCATCAAAACAGTCCGTCATTGCGTCCAGAACCCAGGAGAGAAGACGTCCCATGCCCAACAAAGAGATCGACCTGTTCTCCACCCTCTATGCCGGTGCCCTGCACCTGAAAAACCGCATCGTCATGGCGCCCATGACCCGGTCCCGGGCAGACGATCAGGGGGTACCCGGTGAGCATGCGGCGACCTACTACGCCCAGCGGGCCTCCGCCGGCATGATCATCAGCGAGGGCACCTATCCCTGCCCCATGGGCAAAGGCTATCTGCGCACCCCGGGCATGTTCACCGAGGAACACGTGGATGCCTGGGCGCGGGTGACGGACGCGGTCCATGCCGCCGGCGGCAGCATGGTGCTGCAGGTCATGCATGCGGGCCGCATCTCCGATCCTTCTTTCCTTCCCGGCGGTGCCACCCCCGTCTCCGCTTCCGCGGTGCGCCCGGAGGGTCAGTCCTTCACCCAGGACGGCATGAAGCCCCACGTCACCCCCCGCGCCCTGGAAGTCAGCGAGATCCAGGATGTCATCGAGGACTTTCGCGTTGCCACCTCACTGGCCTTCGAGGCCGGCTTCGATGGTGTCGAACTGCACGCCGCCTCCGGCTACCTGCCCGAGCAGTTCCTCTGCTCCGGCACCAATCAGCGTACCGACCAGTACGGCGGCAGCGTGGAAAACCGTGCCCGCTTCATTCTGGAGATCCTGGAGGCCATGACCTCCGTGCGCAGCGGTGATTACATCGGCATCAAGCTGGCGCCGGAGATGGGTTTCAACGACATCCGCGACGACAATCCCCAGGAAACCTACGGTTATCTGGTGGAACAGCTGGGCTACTACCGCCTGGCCTATCTGCACGTGGCCCTGTTCGGTACCGAAGTGGACTACCACGGCCTGTTGCGGCCCAAGTTCAAGGGTGATGCCTACCTGGCCGGCGGTGGCCTGACCCGGGAGACGGGCGAGGCGTTGGTCAGGTCGGGCAAGGCGGATGCCGCCGTTTACGGCACCCCCTTCATCGCCAACCCGGATCTGGTGGAGCGTTTCCGCCGCAACGCACCCCTGGCCGAGGCGAACCGGGACACCTTCTACACCCCCGGCCCCGAAGGCTACATCGACTACCCCACGCTCTGACGGCCCGTTGCCCGTCCGCAGGCCCGATCCGGCCCGCCGTTCCGGCCGGGTCGGGTCATGCAATCCCGAAACCAGGTCAAATGTTGCGGGTTTCATGACCAAAAACCCCATTCATGCCCTTGTAATAGGGCGGCACACCGCTCCACAATCAGGCCATCAGGCATTGACATCCAGTCGAACAGTTGTACCGGGAAGGCGGTATCACTGCGTCATTGAGTAACCTGCCGTCCGTATCCCGGAACAGATCGTCCAATCCGATGGAGGGGTATCAGCGATGGTGGAGTTTTCCCTGATTGTCTTGTTTCTGATTGCCGCGTTGCTGTTCTATCAGCAATACAACGCGCGTGTTTCCCTGCCCGCCCCTCGGCCGGACTGTTACGGCAAGTCCGAGTCCGTGCTCAAGCCTGAGGAAAAGGCCCTGTTCAAGGCCCTGGAAGACGGTTTGGGTGTCGATCACTACGTCTTCCCCAAGGTCATGGCGGCCAGTGTGCTGGAGCTGAAGCCCAATCCCGATCAGCCCCTGAAGCAGGCTTCCCGCCAGCGTATCGCCCATGACTACTTCGATTTCGTGATCTGCCGGAAGTCCGATCAGGCGATGACCTGCGCCCTGCGCATGGAAGCCGCCGGCAAGGGTCTGACGGCGTTGCATGATTCCAATGTGTTTCTGGGCTCGGTCTGCCGCCACGTGGAGTTGCCTTACGCGGTGATTCCCACCGAATCCGAGTACCAGGCCGATCGTGTCAGGGCGCAGGTTGACGAGGCCATCGCCGCCACCAAGGCCCAGATCAAGGCCAAGGCCAAAGCCAAGGCGGAGGCCAAGGCCAGGGCGGAAGCCAAAGCCAAGGCCAAGATGGAAGCCAAGGCGAAGGCGGAAGCCAAAGCCAGGGCGGAAGCCGAGGCCAGGGTAGCGCAGAAGGCGGCGGCACAGAAGGCAGCAGCACAGAAACCCAAGCCGCCCGCTCCGGAGCCGACCCCGGCCGGCTCCGCTGCCGTCGCCGCCAAACCCGAGGTCAAGACCGCTCCCGCACCCAAGCCGGCCGCCCAGCCTGAACCGGCCGCCAAGTCCGAGCCCATGCCTGAAGTGAAATCCGCGCCCGGGAGCCAGGCCCCGGCAGCGACGCCGGCCCCTTCGCCCCAACAACCGGCCGAGGCGAAAACCAAGGGCAAGGATGAGCCGCCGTCCAGTGTGTCGGCTTCGCGTGGCACCAGCGGTGCGACGGTCGATGTGGTGAGTGCCCCTGCAAGAAAGGCGGTCCCGCCCCGCAGGTCCCGTGCCACGGCCGCCAAGACCGGTGTGGCTGCCGCCAAGGCCAAGCGCACCACCGCCACCCAGTCCGCCGCGTCAAGGGCCCGTGGCACCACCCGGCGAGGGCCGGTAACGAAGAAGGACTGAGTGAAGAAGGGGCAGGAAGGTACTGAGCAAGCATCTTCCTGTCACTCTACTTTGGACTTCCGGCCGTCACTCCCGCGCACGCGGGAGTCCAGAGTCATCAGTCGGCACTGGATTCCCGCGTGCGCGGGAATGACGAGACACAGAGTGCGGGAATGCCGTGTTCAGAATATCCCCCTGACCTGCCGGCCAGGCAAGGCCTGGTGGATGACTCTCGGGCTGTGTACTCCTGAGTGGGTAACGGTTACGCTGGTTCAATCGCACCTGCTCAGGAGTCCATGCCATGCGTCTTCCCGTGTCCCTGGTGATCTTGCTGTTGGCCGTGCTCGTGAGCCTGCCCGGCTGTCGTGATGCCCGGACGGTCGCCCCGGATGGTGACGGCACCGTTACCATTCAAGGTGAACTGACCTATCCGGAGCGCATTGCCCTGCCGCCTCAGGCCGTGGCTGTCATCGAGGTGCGTGCCTTTGACGCAACCGGCGAGCAGATCCTGATCGAGCAGCGCCTTGACCTGGAGGGCCGGCAGGTCCCCATTCCCTTCCGTCTTGAACTGCCTTCCGCCGCCTTGGGCGGGACGGCCATCCACGAACTGCGGGGCGCCGTGGAACTGGAGGGGCAGTGGTTGCGAGTGACGGAACCGCTGATGCTGTCCCTGACCGGGAACACGCTGGATACCGGACCGCTGCGTCTGATTCCGTTCACCGCGGCGCGCTTTGGCACCCATTTCACCTGCGGTCCCGAACAGGTCGTGCTGGACGCATCGCCACGCCTCATCGTGTCGGGCACCGCCCACGATCTGGTGCCGGTGCCGGCGGCATCCGGCGTTCGCCTTGAAGGCGTGGAGGACCCCGACACCTGGATTCATGAAAAGGGCGGCGAGGCCCTGATCAGTGTGGCGGGGCGGGAACTGCCGCCCTGCCGGATCACACCGCCCCCTTCCCTGCCCTTCCGCGCTTATGGTCAGGAGCCGGGCTGGCACGTGGATATCGAGCAGGATCGGATCACCCTGGTCACCGGCTATGGTGCGCAAACCCTGACCCTGCCCCTGCTGCACACGGGACAGGACGGACCCCGGACCCGTTTCCGGGCCGCCGATGCCGGGCATCGTCTGGTGGTCGCTGTCGCCCCCGATATCTGTCGCGACAGCATGAGCGGCATGCCTCACCCCTACACCGTGATCCTGCAGTGGGACGACGAGACCCTGAACGGCTGCGGAGGGGAGCCGCTGTCCCTGCTCACGGACCGGGAGTGGGTCATTGAAGACCTGGACGGTCAGGGGATCGTGGATCAATCCCGCATCACCCTGCAGTTTTTTGCCCAGGACGGCCGGGTGGCCGGCACCGCCTCCTGCAACCGTTACCACGGGGGCTTCACGCTCACCGGCGAGGGCCTGACCTTCCAGCACCCCGCCTCCACCCTGATGGCCTGCCCCGAGGCGCTGATGCTTCAGGAGCAGACCTTCTTCCGCATCCTGGCCGCGGTCACCGGGTTTGATATCGACGCCACCGGTGCCCTGGTCCTGTCCGGGCCGGAGGGGACGATGAAGGGTCATGCCGAGCCGATGGCCTCCCCGTGAGCATGGGTGTGTTTTGAGCCTTGATCCGCGATACTGACCCGTATCCGGCATATACAACCTGGGGGATGACCATGGAAGCCTTTGGAATCTTTGCCACCACCATCGTGGTGGTCACCATCATCTTCATTGCCAAGGCGGTCAAGGCGGTGCCGCAGGGTGAAAAATGGACCGTGGAGCGGTTCGGGCGCTACACCCGCACCCTGGAATCGGGCCTCAACATCATCGTGCCGTTCATCGACAGCATCGGTCGCAAGCTGACGGTGATGGAACAGGTGCTGGACGTGCCGGCGCAGACCGTGATCACCAAGGACAATGCCGCCGTGGTGGCCGACGGCGTGGTCTTTTTCCGCATCGATGATGCCGCCTCCGCCGCCTACCAGGTGCGCAACCTGGAAGAGGCCATCGTCAATCTCACCACCACCAACCTGCGCTCGGTGATCGGCTCCATGGATCTGGACGATACCCTGTCCAATCGCAGCAAGATCAACGATGTTCTCATGGGCATCGTCGACGATGCCACCAATCCCTGGGGCGTCAAGATCGTCCGCATCGAGATCCGCGACCTGAAAATGGAGCCGGAGTTGCAGAAGGCGATGAACATGCAGATGACCGCCGAGCGCAAGCGCCGGGCCCAGGTCCTGGAGGCCACCGGCAAGCGGGAGGCGGAGATCCTGCAGGCGGAAGGCGAAAAGCAGGCCGCCATCCTGCGCGCCGAAGGGGAGCGTCAGGCGGCCTTCCTGGAGGCCGAGGCCCGCGAGCGTGAGGCCAAGGCCGAGGCCGAGGCAACCCGCGTGGTGTCCGAGGCCATCGCCTCCGGGAACATTCAGGCGGTGCAGTACTTCCTGGGCATCAAGTACGTGGAGGCCCTGCAGCAGATCGGCAAGGCCGATAATTCCAAGCTGGTCCTGATGCCCCTGGAGGCCTCGGGGATCACCGGTGCCGTGGCCGGCGTGACCGAACTGGTGCAGCAGATGGGGGCGGACAACAAGGCCCTGACCTCCGGCTCATCCGGTAAATAGGGCAGGGCAGGCGATGTTGCAGACGCTGCTGACCAATCCCTGGTTCTGGCTGATCGCGGGGATGATCCTGATGGGGCTGGAGATCCTGATCCCCGGGGTGTTCCTGCTCTGGATCGGGCTGGGCGCCCTGATCTCCGCCATGTTCGTGGCCCTGTTGCCGGATCTGGCTTTTGCCTGGCATCTCATGGGTTTTTCCGTAACCATGCTCGGTGCCTGCGGCCTGGGGTTCTGGTTGCAGCGGCGGGGCAGGGTGGCCCAGGGTGACGCCCCGGTGATGAATCGGGAAATGGATGCCCTGCTCAACCGGGAATACATCGCCGCCACGGACTTCGTGGCGGGTCGGGGCCGGGTAAGGGTGGGGGATACCACCTATGCCGCCCAGGGGCCTGATGACGTGAAGGCCGGGGACCGGGTGCTGGCCTTTTCCCGCGACGGCATCCAGCTCCGGGTCAGGCCGCTGCACTCCGATGGTGGTGTCACGACCGGCTGAAGGTCTTGACACGTCCCTTCGGGGAGGCGCATCACGCCCCCAGCCACTGCAGGATCTGGTGGTACAGGGGAATCCCCACGATCACGTTCACCGGGAAGGTGAGGCCCAGGGCGGCGAGCATGGCCAGACCGATGTTGGCATCGGGAATAGCGGCGCGAATCGCTGCCGGCGCCGCGATGTAGGAGGCGCTGGCGGTCAGTGCGGTGAGAATCAGCACGGAACCGGCGGGCAGATCCAGCAGCAGGCCCGTGACCATTCCGATGGCGCCCAGCAGGAACGGGACGATCACGGCAAAGCACAGCAGACGCCAGTGCTGCCAGGGGATGGGGCGCAGGGTTTCGGCGGCCGTCAGCCCCATCTCCAGCAGGAACAGGGCCAGTACGACCTTGAAGGCGTTGGTGAGCAGATCCGTCACCGCGGCGCCTTCCTGAGGGCCGTAGAGCAGCCCGATGATCACCCCGCCCACCAGCAGGATCACCCCCCGGTTGGTCAGGGTTTCATGCCACAGTCCCCGCATGCTGGCGGCCGCCTGGGCGCCGCGGTAGCGGCGGTAGAGGATGATGGCCACCACGATGGCCGGCAGCTCCATCATCACCAGATACAGGGTCACTTCGGGGCTGATGGTCAGTTGCAACCCTTCCGCGAAGGCCAGGGCCACCGCAAAGGTCCCCGCGCTCACCGAGCCGTAATGGGCGGCCATGCTGGCGCTGTCGGCCACTGACAGCCGGATCACCCGCATCAGCAGCGGCATGAGTATCAGCGGAATCAACGCCCCCAGCACCGCCACCGCCAGCAGATCCTGAATCACCGACACACTGACATTGCCATGGAGTGCCATACCCCCCTTCAGACCGATGGTGAGCATCAGCAGCAGGCTGAGGGTGTCGTAGGCGGCCTTGGGAATGGTCAGGTCGGACTTCACCAGACCGGCCACCAGGCCGAGCAGGAAGAACATCACCACAATATCGGGCATGGGCGTCGTCAGGTTGCTTGGTCTGGGGCGGAATTCTGAAGCCAACGGCCGCTGGATGCCAGTGCCGGGGCCGCAATCAGCCCGTCTTGATGACCACGATGGCTACCACCACCAGCAGGATGCCCGCCCAGCCGACGGCATTGAGCCGCTGGCCGAAGCACCAGAGTCCTCCCAGGGCGGTGCCCAGGATGCCCAGGGCTCCCCAGGTGGCATAGGCGATGGCCAGGTCCATGTAGCGGATTGCCTGGGCCAGAAGCGTGAACGCTCCCAGCACCAGCAGGATGGCCAGTATGCCCCAGAGTTTTTTGCGGAAGCCGTTGGACAGGGTCAGCAGCAGGTTGGCCGCCACGTCCAGGGCCGCGGCAAGGGCCACCAGGGTGAAGGGTAGCAGGTGTGTGGCCGACATGGAAGGATGCCTCTCTCTTGGTTTGTGTCAGTCGGTTTTTGGTCAGTCAGGCTGACGCTTCAGGATGCTTTTCACCGGCATTGATCATGATGATCCCCACCACGGCCAGGCCCAGTCCGATCAGCTCCTGAGTGGACAGGGTGCTGCCGAACACCAGCAGGGACAGGGCCGTGATGAGGGTGATGCCCAACCCCTCCCACATCGCGAAGGCCACTCCCACAGGGATCTTTTTCACCGCAAAGCCCAGGAAAATGTAGGAAAAAATGATGCATACATACATGATCAGGTAGCCGGTGATGCCGACTCCCGAACTCAGAAAGTTCATGGTGCTGACACCGGATACCTCGGTCACGATGGCCAGCATCAGGAACATCCATGCCAATCTCATGGTCGATCTCCAAAGGGTGTGTGACCGGAGATGCTATTCGGTGACTGGGGATCTGGCATAATCGCTGAGCGTCGTAAAATCTGACGCATAAGTGTCCGTTCTTCTGCCCGTGGACCGCCCATGACCCTGGCCCAGATCCATGAGTTCGTTCTCGTTTGCCGCCACGGTTCCATTGCCGCCGCTGCCCGTGCCCTGGGCAAAAGCCGGGGGGCGGTGAGCATGGGGATTTCTGCACTGGAAGACCACCTTGGGGTGACGCTGTTCGAACGCAGCGGCAATCAGGTAAAGCCGACCCCTGTCGGCGCAGACCTGCTGGACGATTGTCAGCGCATCGTCTCCCTGTCCCAGTCCCTGGAGCAGCGCTGCAGGCACCATCTTCAGGGGGAGGAGCGGATGCTCCGCATCGCCCGGGATGACGCTTTGCCCGAGGCCTTCTGGCGGGAAATCGTCATTCGTCTGTCGCGACGCTTCCCCAACCTGGATCTGTGCTTCGGGCTGTCCACCATGGCGGAGCTGGACGCCATGATCGCCAGCGGCGAGGTGGACCTGGGAATCGGCCTGCGGCGGGTATCCTCCAAGCCGTCGGCGTCGGAGACCGTGGTACTCAGTCCGGTGCGGGTGATGATGGTGGTTGCCGCCGGACATCCGTTGTCCCTGCTGCAACAGGTTTCGGAACAGGATCTCAGGGACTATCCATGCATCGGCCAGGCGCATTTCACGCCCCAGGGGCTTCGGGTAACGGAGGCGGCGTCCGCCAGGCAGGTGGGTGTGAGCCACTTCGAGCTCATGCGCGACATGGCGGCGGAAGGCATCGGCTGGACCTGGCTGCCCCAGCCCCTGGCCGCCGACGACCTGGAAACGGGGCGGTTGGTGATCCTGAGGCATGTTGCCGCCGTCCGGATGGATGAATACGTGGCCCTCAAGTCCCGGTATTACCGGGAAGGCCAGGTCACCGACTGGCTGCTGGCGCAGGTACGGGAGTATCTGCGCCGATGCGAGTCCGCCTGATGATCAATGTCTCATCAGATACTCGGCCACGGCCTGATAGGCGGGCAGTGAGTTAGGGTCGATCTTGGTATTGCTTGCCGTGGGGAAAGATGAAAAACGCACGATCACCATCCCGGCGGTCGGGTCCACATAGATGGTCTGCCCATGGACGCCGCGTGCCGCGAAGGCACCATGGGGATTGTGAAAAATCCACCACATGCCACGGTAGCTACCGCCGTCAAGGGTGGCATACCCCGCCCTTGCAAAGGCTTCCCTGTCGCCACCGGCGCGGATGTTTGCCACGACCTCTTCGGGAAACAGCCGTTGTCCGTTGATCTCGCCGCCGTTCAGCATCAGCAGGCCGATTCGCCCCAGATCACGCAGACCGGCGCTCAACCCTCCACCCGCAAATGGTATGCCCTTGCCGTCGATGGTCATGTAGGCATCCTGCTCTGCGCCCATTCTGCTCCAGATACGTTCTGACAGCAGCTCCGCGATATTCCTGCCCGTCACCCGCGATATGATCCAGCCGAGGGTATCCGTGTTGATGGTCCGGTAGCCGAAACTCTGCCCATGAACCCCATCCTGTCCGACGGTTTGAAGGTATTCAAAATACCCGTTTGGACCTTCATACCCCTCGGGTTTCGGCAACGGACTCGCCGCGGCGGAATAGGCCCATATGTCGGCCTCGGGGTCGGCATAGTCTTCGCTGTAATCGAGTGCCGTTGTCATATCCATGACCTGGCGCACGGTGGCCTCGCCAAACCCACTGTGGGAGAGTTCCGGGACAAGGGTGGCCACTTTGGCGGTATCATCAAGCGTTCCCTCCGCCACCAGGATCTCGGCCAGCAGCCCCGTCAGAGACTTTGTCATGGACATCGCCGCGTGCTGGCTCATTTCGTCGAGACAGCCGAAGTACCGTTCGTAAACCACCCGGTCCTTATGGATGATGAGTATGCCGTCGGTGTAATTGGCCGAGAGCGACGCCTTCCATGTCATGGGTTCATCGCCATCCAGTGGCGTGAAACGCACGGCATCAATGCCGTCATCGAGGGCGTACATCAGCGGCACCGGCGCGCCGATGCCGCGGCCGACCTGCTTGGTCGGCAGTAGCTCGCGTATGTGGCACACCGTCCAGCGCAGCTTGGGGAAGCTGAAGTAATCGGACTCGGGGTGTGTGATCAGTTTTTCAGGGGGCGGCGGAAAACCCGTCATCCACCCCAGTCTTACCGGGTCCGAGTGCTCGGCGTCCAATGGTGGGTCGGATTGTGCCATCACCGGTCTGATGTCGACGGAAAAGGCCAGGACGAGCGTTAATGCCACAAGTGCGTTGCAAATTGGAGCGGACATGACGCGTCCCCCGTACGGCGTTGATCAGGCGTGGCGTTGGAGTGGTTGCTTGGGTTGGTTCGGTTCGGTTCGGATTATCAAACCCGGGGCCCCGGGTGATGACTGGGATGGATAAGCCGGTGAGTGGTTGAATGATTCTGACACGGGAGTGTATATCATCTGATTGGAACCTTTTGTCCGTGGGATGCCACTCCCGGTAAGTCCCTGATAGCCCTTTGAAGGAAATTCACCATGCTCAAACCAGTGTTGATGAGTGCGGTCTTGCTGGCCGCGACCGGTACCCTGTCGGCGGCCGAGATCGTGGATGCGAAGGATCCGGAAAAGATCCGGCAGCTTGCCCAGGGATATGGTTCAGCGACCCTGACCACCGACAGTGTGGGTGACCCCATGATCCGCGGGCGCATCGACGGCACGGGCTACACCATCATGTTCTATGGGTGTTCGCAGAATCTCAATTGCAAGAACATTCAGTTCACCAGTGCCTGGCAGACCAATGGCCAGTACACGCTGGAAGACATGAACCAGTGGAACAGGGTTGCCCGTTTCGGCAAGGCCTATCTGGATGACGAGGGAGATCCCGTGCTGGAGATGAACGTTAATCTGGATTTCGGCGTCACCGCGCGCAACCTGGACGACACCCTGGACTGGTGGCGCGTGGCGTTGCTCAAGTTCCGCAGCGAGGTGCTGACGAAGTAATCGCCGTTCCTTGCCGTGCACTGGGTCAATGGGTACTGATCGCCACCTTGAGCACGCCGTCACGCTGATGGGAAAACAGGTCGTAGGCTTCCACGATCCGGTCCAGGTGATAGCGGTGGGTGACCATCGGTCCAAGATCCAGGCGGCCATTGGCGATGATCTGCATCAGCCGGCGCATGCGCTCCTTGCCGCCCGGGCAGAGGGAAGTCACGATCTTGTGGTCACCCAGGCCGGCACAAAAGGCATCCATGGGAATGGTCAGATCGCTGGAATAGACCCCCAGGCTGGACAGGGTGCCGCCCGGCTTGAGCACCCGCAAGGCCGCTTCGAAGGTGGACTGCAGGCCCAGCGCCTCGATGGAAGCATCCACGCCGCGTCCACCGGTCAGTTTCAGGATTTCCGACACCACATCCACCTTGCGAAAGTCCAGTGTCACGTCGGCTCCCATCTGCCGTGACATCCGCAGGCGCTCATCGACGCCATCCACGGCAATGATCATGCCCGCACCCCGCAGGCGGGCACCGGCGGTGGCACACAGCCCGATGGGACCCTGGGCAAAGACGGCGACGATATCACCGATGCGGATATCCGCCGATTCGGCCCCCGCAAATCCGGTGGACATGATGTCCGGACACATGAGCACCTGCTCGTCGGTCAGTCCATCCGGCACCGGACTCAGGTTGGCCTGGGCATCGGGCACCAGCAGGTACTCCGCCTGGGCGCCATCAATGGTGTTGCCGAAGCGCCAGCCACCCATGGGTTTGTAGCCATGGGCATGGTGTCCACCATCCTGGGCACAGCAATGGTCCTGGCAGGCGTAGGAGGTGAAACTGGGGCAGATGGCGCCGGCAATGACACGCTGTCCCTCGGCATATCCCTGCACGTTTGCCCCCAGCTTCTCGATGATCCCCACCGGTTCATGGCCTATGGTCAGGCCGGCGGCAACCGGGTACTCACCCTTGAGGATGTGCACGTCGGTACCGCAAATGGTGGTCGTGGTGATGCGTATCAGGGCATCGTTGGGTCCCACGGCGGGGATCGGTTTGTCCGTGATTTCAATACGGCCGGGTTCCACGAACACCGCGGCTTTCATCATGCTGGCCATGGCCCCATCTCCACGTCTGGACTCTTATGAGTTAAGCAGAAAACGAGGGCGGTGGGGGCGACAGAACGGCCTCTATCCCCCCGGCATCAGCCACGTCACCATCACCGGGATGAATCCCAATGCAAAGATCGTGCTGAGCAGGGTGGTGCCGGCGGCCTGTCTGGGGTGGGTGTCCAGGAGGGTGGCGATGACCACGGTGTTGGCGGCGATGGGGGTGATGGAGAGCAGGAATATGGCCTGATGAACGGCCAGGTCATGGATGCCCAGCCAGTGGGTGTCCACCCAGGCAAAGGCCAGGGCCAGCAGGGGCCAGCTGATGAACTTGCCGGCAAAGGCCAGGAGGGTGAAGCGGGGGTTGCCCGCCAGGCCCCGGAAACTGAGGATGCTCATGCCGATGATCATCATGCCCAGGATGCTGTAGGCCCCCCGCAGGTTGTCGAACAGGGGTTGCAGCACCTCCGCGATACCGACGCCGTTCAGGTTCAGGGCCGCGCCCAGCAGGAAGGCATAGAGGGAGGGCAGGCGGGATACCTTGACCAGGCAGTCACGGATGCTGAAGCGCCCCCGCGCCGCCAGATAGAAACCCACGGAATGCTCGAACAGGGTGGTGCCCAGCATGCACAGGATGTACAGGCTCACGCCTTCCGCGCCGAACAGCAGGAGGGCCACGGGAATGCCGAAATAGCCGCTGTTGCCGGTGCCCACCGACAGGGGAATGAGGGCGGCGGTGTTGTCCCCCAGCCAGCGCCGGGCCAGATACAGGTGAGTCAGGGCGATCAGGGTGCAGAAGCCGAAGATCATCACCGGCAGCAGCAGGACGCTGGGGCTCAGGGGGGCGTGCATCACTCCGGCAAAGATCACCGACGGGGTGATGATGTAGAGCATGATCCCGGCGATATGGCCGCCGCTGGCGTTGAGATAGCGCCCGGCCAGCCAGCCCAGCACGATGGTGATGTACAGGGGGAGCAGTTGGGTGAGCAGGGAGAAGGTGGCGGTCATGCGGGCAGGATAAGGCCCCGCCCCCCGGAGGGGGAGCGGGGCCGTCGGGAGGGAAGGTTCGGATTTAGCCCTTCTTGCCGGGCGGGATGTGCAGCGGATGGCCCAGGGTGGCCAGGGCGGCTTCGTGCACGGCCTCGGAGAGGGTGGGGTGGGCAAAGACGGTGCGGCCCAAATCCTCGCTGGAGGCCCCGAATTCCAGGGCGATGACACACTCGGCGATCAGCTCGGAGGCGCGGGAGCTGATCACATGGGCGCCCAGCAGACGGTCGGTGTCGGCGTGGGCCAGCAGTTTGACGAAACCGGTGGTGTCCTCCATGGCCCGGGCCCGACCGGAGGCGGCAAACGGGAACACGCCCACGGAGTAGGGGATGCCCTTGTTCTTGAGTTCCTGCTCGGTTTTGCCCACCCAGGCGATCTCCGGGAGGGTGTAGATCACGCTGGGGATGGTTTCGTAGTTGAGGGTGGTGCCCATGCCGGCGATGCGCTCGGCCACCATGACCCCTTCCTCGGAACCCTTGTGGGCCAGCATGGGGCCGCGCACCGCGTCGCCCACCGCATAGACGTTGGGCAGAGTGGTCTTGCAGTGGTCGTCCACATGGATGGCCCCCCGCTCGTCGATGAGCAGTTCCACCGGGCCGCTTACCAGGCCGTCGGTGGAGGGGCGGCGACCGACGCAGACCACCAAGCGGTCGAAGCGCTCCTCGTGACGGCCCTGTTCGTCCTCGTACATGACGGTGACGGTGCCCTTGTCCTCGTCCACCTGGGTGTCGGTGACGCGGGCCGAGAGGCGGATGTCCAGTCCCTGCTTGCCGAAGATCTTCAGGGCCTCCTGGGAGACCTGGTCGTCGCAGAAGGAGAGGAAGCGGTCCTGGGCCTCCAGCACCACCACTTCGGACCCCAGGCGGCGCCAGACGCTGCCCAGCTCCAGGCCGATGACGCCGCCGCCGATCACGCCCAGGCGCTTGGGTACCTCGTCGAAGGCGAGGGCGCCGGTGGAATCGACGATGTACTTGCCGTCATAGGGGGCGCACTTGAGTTCCACCGAGTGGGAGCCCGGCGCCAGGATGATGTGTTCCGGCTCCAGGATCTCTTCCTTGCCGTCGTGGGAAGAGAAGCAGACCTTGCGCTCCCCCTGAAGCTGGCCCTGGCCCTTGAGCCAGGTGACCTTGTTGGCCTTGAACAGGCCCTGGATGCCCTGGGTGAGGTTGCCGATGAGACGGTCCTTGCGGGCCATCATTCCGGCCAGATCCAGTTCCACGTCGCCCACATGCACGCCGTGGGTGTTCAGGTGCTTGCGGGTGTGTTCGTACAGCTCCGAGGATTCCAGCAGGGCCTTGGAGGGGATGCAGCCCACGTTCAGGCAGGTGCCCCCCAGGCGCTCCTTGCCCGCGTCATCCCGCCAGCGGTCGATACAGGCGGTCTTGAGTCCTAGCTGGGCGCAACGGATGGCGGCCACATAGCCTGCCGGGCCGGCGCCGATCACTACTACGTCATAGTCCTGCTGTGCCATGGTCTGGCTCCCGATCTTATTGTCTTGTGTTCATGTGGCCCGTGTCGCGGCCTCAACCGCCACACGGGCATGGTTCAGGATGATCCCTACACTTCCAGCAGCAGTCGGGCCGGGTCTTCCAGCATGTCCTTGATGGTCACCAGGAACTGCACGGCCTCGCGACCGTCGATGATGCGGTGATCGTAGGACAGGGCCAAGTACATCATGGGCCGGATCACCACCTGGCCGTTCTCGGCCATGGGGCGCTCCTGGATGCGGTGCATGCCCAGGATGGCGCTCTGGGGCGGGTTGATGATGGGGGTGGACAGCAGGGAGCCGAAGACACCGCCGTTGGAGATGGTGAAGGTGCCGCCGGTGAGGTCCTCCATGCCCAGACTGCCCGCCTCGGCCTTCTTGCCGAAGTCGTTGATGGTGCGCTCGACCTCCGACATGGTGAGGGTGTCCGTGTCCCGCAGGATGGGCACCACCAGCC
Source organism: Ectothiorhodospira shaposhnikovii (assembly GCF_047222355.1). Taxonomy (NCBI): domain Bacteria; kingdom Pseudomonadati; phylum Pseudomonadota; class Gammaproteobacteria; order Chromatiales; family Ectothiorhodospiraceae; genus Ectothiorhodospira; species Ectothiorhodospira shaposhnikovii. The sequence continues at coordinate 58,943 of NZ_CP178333.1, forward strand.
CCCGGGGCGCGGAGACGGCGATGCCGATGTCGAAATAGCCGTGGTAGACGATGTCCTTGCCGTCGATGGAGGCGTTCACTTCGGGGAAGCGCTTGAGGGCCTCGGTGGCGGCCTTGACGAAGAAGGACATGAAGCCCAGGCGCACGCCGTGGCGTTTCTCGAAGCGGTCCTTGTACTGGGCCCGCAGGTCCATCACCGGCTTCATGTTCACCTCGTTGAAGGTGGTGAGCATGGCGGCGTTCTGCTGGGCCTCCACCAGGCGCTCGGCGATGCGTGCCCGCAGGCGGGTCATGGGGACACGCTTTTCCGGGCGGGCACCGCTGGGGCCGGTGGACGGGGCCGGCGGCGGGGCGCTGGGTGCCGGGGCCGCCTTGGCTTCCGGGGCGGTGGCAGGCGCTGCCGGTGCCTGGGCGGCCTCTGCCTCCAGGGTTTCCAGGTACTTGAGCACGTCTTCCTTGAGCAGGCGGCCGCCCTTGCCGGTGCCTTCGATCTCGGCCGGGTCCAGGCCGTGTTCGTTGACCAGGCGGCGTACCGCCGGACTCAGGGCCGGGTCATCCCCATCATCGGCGGCATCCCGCCCGGCGGTGGCGGTATCCGGTTGCTTCGCGGTTTTCCCCGCGTCCTTGCCGCCGTCATTACTGGCAGCCTTTTTCTTGCCGCCGCTCTTGCCGCCCTTGCCGGCTTTTTCCAGGCGGGCGATCACTTGCCCCGCGGTGACGATGGCACCCTCCTGCTCAATGATCTCCCCCATCACCCCGTCCTCGGGGGCGGGAACTTCCAGCACCACCTTGTCGGTTTCGATGTCGACCAGTATCTCGTCCCGCTTGACCTCGTCTCCGGGTTGCTTGTGCCAGCTGACGATGGTGGCATCCGAGACGGACTCGGGGAGTTGCGGGATTTTGACCTCTGTACTCATGGCGTGTGTGTCCTTATGGTTCCGGCCTTGGGACGCGGATGCGATGCACATCCGTTGGCCCCCTGTGTGTCTCTCGCCCTGGTGGTGGCCAGGTCAGTTCTGGCGCAGGGCCCGTTCGATCAGGGCTTCCTGCTGTTTCACGTGAACGTCCAGGTGGCCCACCGAGGGTGAGGCGGAGGCGGGCCGTGTGACATGCTGCAGGTAGCGGTCTTCGCCCAGCAGGGCGCGGATATGATGCTGGCTGGAGTACCAGGCACCCTGGTTGAGGGGCTCTTCCTGGACCCAGTAGAACTCGGTGGCGTTGGGGTATTGTGCCAGGATCCGGCTCAGTTCCTCTTCCGGGAAGGGATAGAGTTGCTCCAGGCGCAGGATGGCGATGCCGTGTTTCTCCTCGGCGCGGCGACGCTCCAGCAGGTCGTAGTAGACCTTGCCGGCACAGAGCACGATCCGGGTGACGCCCTGGGGATCCAGCGGATCGATCTCGTCGATGACGTTCTCGAAGCGGCCTTCGGTGAGGGATTCCAGGGTGCTCACCGCCAGCTTGTGGCGTAGCAGGCTCTTGGGTGTCATCACGATCAGCGGCTTGCGGTAAGGGCGGATCATCTGGCGTCGCAGCAGGTGGAAGATCTGTGCCGGGGTGGAGGGGACACAGACCTGCATGTTGTGCTGGGCGCACAGCTGCAGATAGCGTTCCAGGCGGGCGGATGAGTGTTCCGGGCCCTGGCCTTCATAGCCGTGGGGCAGCAGCATCACCAGGCCGCACAGACGTGCCCATTTCTGTTCGCCGGAGCTGATGAACTGGTCGATCACCACCTGGGCACCGTTGGCAAAGTCGCCGAACTGGGCTTCCCACAGGGTCAGGGTGTTGGGGGCCGCGGTGGCATAGCCGAACTCGAAGGCCAGTACCGCCTCTTCCGACAGCAGGGAGTCGATGACCAGGAACTCCTCCTGGTTCTCGGCCAGATTGCGTAGCGGTATCCAGCGGTTGCCGTCGCGCTGGTTGAACAGCACGGCGTGACGATGGAAGAAGGTGCCGCGGCCGCTGTCCTGCCCCGTCAGACGTACCGGGTAGCCTTCGGTGACCAGACTGGCGTAGGCGGAAATTTCGGCAAAACCCCAGTCCAGAGGCAATGAGCCGGCGGCCATCTTGCGACGGTCGTCCATGATCTTGGCCACCCGGGGGTGCAGCTCGAAGCCCTCGGGCAGGTCCACCATGCGTCGCCACAGCCCGCGCAGGGTATCCAGGCCGACCCGGGTCTCGGCGGGCTCCCGCCAGTCCCGGTCGAGGAAGGGCTTCCAGTCCACGGCCTTGTCGTAGGGGGATTCGGACTTGTCGATGACAAAGGGCATCAGACTGGTGCCGGCGTCCAGACGGGTGCGACAGGAGGCTTCCATGGCCCGGGCCTCTTCCCCGTCGAGGATGCCTTGCTGTTCCAGTCGCTCCGCGTAGCGGGCACGGGTGGTGGGCATGGACTTGATGCGCTGGTACATCACGGGCTGGGTGGCGGAGGGCTCATCGGCCTCGTTGTGGCCATGCCGTCGATAGCAGATCAGGTCGATGACCACGTCCTTCTTGAAGGTCATCCGGTAGTCGAGGGCGATCCGGGTGGCAAACAGCACCATCTCCGGGTCGTCGCCGTTCACGTGCAGGATGGGGGCGTTCACCATCTTGGCCACGTCGGTGCAGTAGGGGGTGGAGCGGGCATCCTTGAGGGTGCTGGTGGTGAAACCGATCTGGTTGTTGATGACGATGTGCACCGTGCCCTTGGTGGAGAAGCCCCGGGTCTGGGACATGTTCAGGGTTTCCATCACCACGCCCTGACCGGCAAAGGCGGCATCGCCGTGGATCACCACCGGCAGCACCTCGTCTCCGTCCCGGTCGTCACGGCGGGTCTGCCGGGCACGCACCGAGCCTTCCACCACCGGTCCCACGATTTCCAGGTGGGAGGGGTTGAAGGCCAGGGCCAGGTGCATGGGGCCGCCGGGGGTCTGGATGTCGGAGGAGAAGCCCATGTGGTATTTCACGTCGCCGGTGCCGGGGTGCCGGCGGCCGGTGCCCTCGAATTCCTGGAACAGCTCCGCCGGGGATTTGCCCAGGATGTTCACCAGCACGTTCAGGCGGCCCCGGTGGGCCATGCCCATGACCATCTCCCGAACCCCCTGCTCACCACCGCGCCGGATCAACTCGTCCAGCATGGGAATCAGGCTCTCGCCCCCTTCCAGGGAGAAGCGTTTCTGGCCCACATAGCGGTTGTGGAGGTAGCGCTCCAGGCCTTCGGCGGCGGTGAGGCGGTCGAGGATGTAGCGCTTGCGATCGGCGGTGAAGCCGGGTTCGCCGCGCACCGGCTCCAGGCGTTCCTGCAGCCAGCGTTTTTCGGTGGTCTCGGTGATGTGCATGTATTCGGCACCCAGGGTCTTGCAATAGGTGCTCTTGAGAATGCGGCCGATCTCCCGCAGGGAGGCCTCTTTCGGGCCGAACAGGGAACCGGTGTTGAAGACGGTGTCCAGGTCGCCTTCCGAGAGCTCGTGGTGTTCCAGGGTCAGTTCCGGCAGGGCGCTGGCGGGTTCATACAGGCCCAGCGGGTCCAGGTCCGCCTGCAGGTGGCCCAGGAAGCGATGGGCATTGATGTACTGAAGTACCCGGACCTGCTTGCGTTCATGTTCCAGGCTGCCCATGGGCAGGCCGCGCTGGGTGCCGGCCTCGGCCATCTGGCGGAATTCATCGCGGATCCGGCTGTGGATGACCTGGGGCTCCCGGCCGGCTCGGGTCATATCCTCGAAATAGGTTCGCCAGGCTTGTGACACCTGCTGGGGGTCTTCCAGGTAGGTCTCGTAGAGCTGGTCCAGGTAGGCGGCATTCCCGGCATCCAGATGGGAGGTGTTCCATTGGGCCTGCATGTCGCGGGTTTGGGTCGCTTTGGTCATCGGCGCGTCCGCTGGTGGCGTGAATAGCGTGAGTTTATGGTTTCGGGGGTCCCTATATATGTAGACCTTTCCGGCGTTCTATCCAAGAGGAATCACCCCCGGATTCACCCGGCCACGGGTTTTGATAGACTCCCCCGGATGGATGCTGCTCCCCTGCTTGAATCACTCAACGAAGCCCAGCGCGAAGCGGTGGGCAGTCCCTGCGGTCCTCTGCTGGTGCTGGCCGGTGCCGGCAGCGGCAAGACCCGCGTCCTGGTCCATCGGGTGGCCTGGCTGATCCAGGTGGAGGGACTCTCGCCCCACAGTATCCTCGCCGTGACCTTCACCAACAAGGCCGCCGGTGAGATGCGCGGGCGGCTGGAGAGCCTGCTGGGCATCCCGCCCCGGGGACTGTGGGTGGGGACCTTCCACGGTCTGGCCCATCGCCTGCTGCGTACCCACTGGCGCGAGGCCGGCCTGCCGCAAGCCTTTCAGATCCTCGATTCGGAGGATCAGTTCCGCCTGGTGAAGCGGGTACTCAAATCCCTGGAGCTGGACGAGGCCCGCTGGGTGCCCCGGCAGATGCAGTGGTACATCAACAGCCGCAAGGATGAAGGGGTACGGCCCGAACACATGCAGGACACCGGCGATCCGGTGAACCGGCAGATGATTCGCATCTACAGCGCCTACGAGGCCGCCTGCCGTCGCGCCGGGGTGGTGGATTTCGCCGAATTGCTGCTGCGCAGCCTGGAGCTGTTGCGGGACAACCCCGACCTGCTGGAACACTATCGCCATCGCTTCCGCCATATCCTGGTGGACGAGTTCCAGGATACCAATGCGATCCAGTATGCCTGGTTGCGACTACTGGCGGGTGAGCGCACGCCGGTGTTTGCCGTCGGCGACGACGATCAGTCCATCTACGGCTGGCGCGGTGCCCGCATCGAGCACATCCAGAAATTCTGCCGTGACTTTCCGGGTGCCCGCACCGTGCGCCTGGAGCAGAATTACCGCTCCACCGGGACCATCCTCCAGGCCGCCAATGCCCTGATCCGCAACAACGGTGAGCGTCTGGGCAAGGAACTGTGGACCGAGGATACCGCCGGTGCTCCGGTCACCCTCTATGCGGCCTACAACGAGCATGACGAGGCCCGCTTCGTGCTGGACCAGATCCGTGCCTGGCGGGCGGCGGGTGGCGCCTGCCGCGACGTGGCCATTCTCTACCGGTCCAATGCCCAGTCCCGGGTGTTCGAGGAGGTGCTGATCCAGGCCGCCGTGCCCTACCGCGTCTATGGCGGGCTGCGCTTTTTCGAACGGGCGGAAATCAAGGACGCCCTGGGGTATCTGCGCCTGGTGGAAAACCGGGCGGATGACACCGCCCTGGAGCGGATCATCAACCAGCCGGCCCGGGGGTTGGGAGAGCGGACCCTGGCCCTGATCCGGGAGCAGGCCCGTGAACAGGGCAGCAGCCTGTGGGCGGCCGCCGACCGTCTGTTGTCGCAGGGGACCCTGACCGCCCGCGCCGGCAATGCCCTGCGCGGCTTCATGCAACGGATCGATGCCATGCAGCAGGCCTGTCAGGGCATTGAACTCCACGAACAGGTGGAACATGTGGTGGCCCATTCCGGTCTGAGGGAACACTATGCCCAGGAGAAGGGTGAAAAGGCCCAGACCCGGCTGGACAACCTGGACGAACTGGTCAGTGCCGCCAGGGGCTTCGTGCCCGATGGCGAGGCCCAGGGAGACATGTCGCCCCTGACCGCCTTTCTCTCCCATGCCGCCCTGGAGGCGGGGGAAGGGGAGGCGGACCCCTGGGAGGACTGCATCCAGCTCATGACCCTGCATTCCGCCAAGGGGCTGGAGTTTCCGCTCGTGTTCCTGGTGGGCATGGAGGAGGGGCTGTTTCCCCATCGCATGTCCCTGGACGAACCCGGGCGCCTGGAAGAGGAGCGGCGACTGGCCTACGTGGGCATCACCCGCGCCTGTCGCCGGTTGGTGATGAGCTATGCGGAGACCCGTCGGCTGCACGGCCGGGAGACCTATAACGCCCCCTCCCGCTTTGTTGGGGAGCTGCCTGCCGAACTGTTGGAGGATGTCCGGCCCCGGGCCATGATCCGGCGCCCGATGCCCGAGAGTCCGGCCCGGCCCCCGGCGCGACCGTCTCCGTTCCGGGCACCGGCGCAGGAGGGTGGGCTGGCCATGGGCGCCCGGGTGCGTCATCCCAAGTTCGGGGAGGGCGTGATCACCGACCTGGAAGGGCAGGGCAAGTCGGCCCGGGTCCAGGTAAGATTTGCCGGCCAGGGCAGCAAGTGGCTGGTGGTGGGCTTTGCCAAGCTTGAGCCCATCTGACTGAGAGCACACAGAACCGAGGTCATCCATGCATCGACGGGATTTCCTGGGCAAGGCCGCCCTTACCGCCCTCGCGGCTGGCGGCGCCCTGACCGGTTGCGGTATTCCCCAGGGGAGTGAAACTTCGGCGCCGGACACCGGCCGTCGCTTCCACTGGCGCATGATCACGGCCTGGCCCCATGAGTCTCCCGGCCTGGGGGGCGGTGCGCAGCTACTGGCGCGAACCCTTCACGAGCTGTCCGACGGTCGCATTCAGGTCCGGATCTTCGCGGCGGATGATCTGGTGTCGCCCTTCGAGATCTTCGGGGCGGTCTCCCGCGGTGCCGCCGAGATCGGTCACGGTGCCGCCCATTACTGGCAGGGCCTGAGCGGTGCCGCGCAGTTCTTCACCGCGGTGCCGTTCGGCATGGGCGCCCTGGAGACCCAGGCCTGGCTGCATGCGGGTGGCGGTCTGGAGCTCTGGCGGGACCTGTACCGTCCCTTTGACGTGATCCCCTTTCCCTGCGGCAACACCGGAGCCCAGATGGGGGGCTGGTTCCGGCGCGAGATCCGGACCATCGAAGACTTCCGGGGGCTGCGCATCCGTGCCGTGGGGCTGGGGGGCGAGGTCCTGCGGCGCGCCGGTGCCGAGGTGATCCGGCTGCCCGGTGACGATCTGCCGGAGGCCATGCAGTCGGGGCTGCTGGAGGCGGCCGAGTGGATGGGGCCTTACGAGGACATGGCGCTGGGCCTGCATCGCCAGGCGCCCTATTACTACCACCCGGGCTGGCAGGCCCCCGGTTCCCAGGTGGAGGCCCTGATCAATCGGGACGCCTACGAGGCCCTGCCCCAGCACCTGCAGATTGCCGTGGCCCAGGCCTGCCGCCTGGCCGGCGAGCAGATGATCCATGAATTCCTGGCCCGCAATCAGCAGACCCTGGATCGACTGGTGAGTGAGCAAGGGGTTCAGCTGCGGCGTTTCCCGGATGCCGTGCTGGATGATCTGCGCCGGCTGAGCCAGGACATGTTGCTGGAGATGACGGCGGACGACCCCTTCATCCGCCGGGTTCATGCCTCCTACATGGGGTTCGCGTCGGAGATGGTCCGCTGGAAGGAAATTCACTCGATTTGACTGTGCGGGCCCCTTCCATGCTGGGAGACGGAAGCCATCAATGGACTTTCCACACGGTCGCTGCCAATTCCGCCAATCTCTTCTGGCGGGCCTCAATTCTGCCCTCGTCCCAGTCCTCGTAGTGTTCGGCGACACTACGGGTGATCTGAAACTGGCTGTTGCGGTACGCCTCCCGTTTGACATCATAGCCAACATTGCCAAGATCGCGGTTGGCGCCAGTTTCCATGGGGGTCATGTTGCCCAAGCGGTAGATACTTCGCTCCTGCTGGCTTTCATTCATGTGGTTCCATGCCTCGGAAGGACTTTCCGGCAGGATGTGCTCCAGATTGTAGGCGCTGCTTTCAAAGTCAAAATCCTGCCCGGAGCGCTGCTTTTCCAGTGCGAATAGAATGTATCTCACCACTTTCTTGTTGCGGCTGTTGGTGGTCTTCAGCGACTTGCTGGTGAAGGCGGCCTTGAATGTCCGATCGTCGGGGTACACATCGCCCAATGCGGCCAGCACCTCGGTCGCGTTGTGGTACTCGCCGTTGCTCAGTTTGCGGGCAATGTCGTTGTACACTCGCTCCTGATCGTGGGTTTGTAAACTGCAGATGACGTTATAGCGCAGCGACACCACCGCCACGGCACGCAGGATGCGGCTGAAACTGTCCCGGTCGGTGGTATAAAAGCGCCGGTAGCTGGCCACGAGCATCGCCAACGGCTGGCGCACATTGAACATCATCAGTTGCTGCAAGGCTTCCCGCTCTGGCGGCTGCCAACCGCTGTGCATGGGGTCGCGCAGGGCGGCATAGGTCTCGGCGGCGTGGTCCAGCTCTCGTACCAGCCCAAATGCGGCCTGCTTGGTGGCGATGCGTCGGCGAATGGTCTTGAACAGATCGGACTTGCGTACCAGCCGGTTGCAGCTGTTCCAGTACACCCGCAAGAACTCCGGGAAGCTCTCGCTACCGAGCAGGCCGACAATGCGCTCCCAGCGATCTTCCAGCGCCTTGATTTCAGCCTCATGGAGATCGCCGCTGCTGATCAACGAGAACAGGTAGTTTTTCAGCAAATCGGTGGCGGAAAGCCGCACCCCACGGGCATTCAAGGTTTCGAACACCTTGAAGGCGTTGAGCTCATCGGTGACCGTGATCACGGTGAAGAACAGTTTATCGACCAAGGCATCCAGCATGGCGGCAAAGCACCGACCGCTGTCGGCAGCCCGGCCAAACCGCTGGCTGAAGCGCTCCTTGAACCAGTGGAAGGCCTTGCGCAGCTGATGCTCGGAGGCATGTAGCCCCCGCTGGGGCATGGTCTCCAGGGGCACCAGATAGGTCTGGTAGAAGCGGTTGTTATGGCGGTTTAGTTCCAGCTTGGAGCGGGGCACCAGAGTGACCGGATCCACATAGCCGATGTAGCTATTCTGTAGCTGTTCCTTGCGTCGGGTGTTGTTGTCCGCATCATGGCCGGTAGCCACCAGATCCTGCAGATAGGACAAACCCGCCAGGATCATCACGCTGAGGGTGGTCAGGCGCTGCTGGCCATCGATAATGTCGAATCGCTTGCTGTCGGAGGATTGCAGCACCAGATAGCCCATGTAGTGGGCTGGCTCGCCATCCTCCTCGAACAGGGCGGTCATGTCCTGCCAGAGGTCGTCCCACTCGTCTTCGGACCAGGAATAATCCCGCTGAAACGGCGGCACCTTGTAAGTCAGCCCATTGCCCAAAAGCTGCCGAAAAGTGCTGTTGGTGGTGTTGAAATTCATGGCACTTCCAAGTTTAAATTCGGGTCATGGTTTGCCAGCAAGGACTCGATGCGCATCAACCAGTCATTAAACAGAACGCAGTGTTTGCGCATCGCATCGAGACCGACCTCAAGCGCCGCAAGCGAACCCATCAAAGGTTTTTCATAGCCAGGAACCAATCGCATGATGCGTTTGCTAGGCGCTGTAATCGGACTGTTGTTGATGTGCTCTGGCGTATCGAAGCTGTCTCTGATCTCACTGAATGCAACGGCCAAGCTGGGCTGATCGATCCCCTGGGCAAATGATTGCGGATCGCTGAAGAGTAAAGCCTCGAATTCATAAATCTGCACGAACGGGAGGAATCGACGCATAGGGTCTTCCCCGATCACTCGCTTGAGTTCATCAAACATGGCGTTTTGCAGCACTTGCGCTTTATCGCGAATGTCCGCCTGGCCTGGCAGCGCACCCTTACCAGGAAATCCTTGTGGAAGACCATAATAATCAAAAAATGTGGTGCAGTATGCGGTTCGATCACCCAGCAGGCGATTTTTAACGTCCACCAGCAGACGCTGAAATTTGAAGTTTCCACCCTTATGGCCAGGTTTGCCTACCAGGGCAGGAATGAGTTGAATGCCCTTGGGTAACATAGCCGGCGCAAGCAGCTCGTTGACGAACATTTCCTCGGTTTGGCCTTCACAGATCACATGAACACGAATCATCGGGAAGGCCTCCCGCCCAATACGTTCTTCTCCCACAGTTCACCGATGCTGTAATCCTCTAGCCAGCTTACAAAGTCATCTGCATCCAGCCGTTTGAATGCGCTACCGCCACCTTCGCGCTCGACGACAATCAAATCGTCAATCTCAAACTCGTTGAGAAGCGGGACTGACTGTGTGGATACGATGACCTGGGTACGCTTTGAAGCCGAACGTATCAAGGCGCCGAGCAACGTGATTGCATAGGGATGCAGCCCCAGCTCAGGCTCATCAATAATGATCGTCGTAGGCGGGTTGGGTTGCAGCAAGACCGTAACCAGGCAAATGAAACGAATCGAACCGTCCGAAAGTTGGCTGGGCCATAACGCATAATCGCTGTCGTTTTGCTTCCAAAGGAGCCGAATTTGCTGCTCTTCAGTGGGCAGTGTGATGGGGTTGAGGACAAAGTCATCGAAGAACGGAACTGCCAGGCGAACCGTCTTGCGTATCTGGCTGTAAACCTCAGGTGCCTCATTTTTTAGCCGGTAGAGAAATGCAGCCAAGTTAGAGGCATCCATGCGTAAATAGGCATTGTCATGAACAGCGCTTTGTCGCTTGACTCCGGCAGTATCACCCGTGTCATGGAAGTGATATACCCTCCATCCGGAGATAGCCTGATAACAAAAATCTGCAACTGAAGCTCCAGCACCTGACTGAGATCGCGCCTTAAGCTTGGATTCGACATGCCCTGTGCCAATGACCTTATCAGTTGGCCCAAAAAAAGCGCCAGAAAAGAAGATCCGCTCTTTCGTAAATGTAAAGCCAGCGTCTACATTAGGTTCGAGCACCAATTCGTACTCATTACTACCGAAGCAGACAAGTGTGCTCAGTGAGTGGGTTTCCTTAACTCCATAGCTCAGAACCCTATCTGCACCACCTTGCTTGCTTGTCCATACCTGCAGCCGTCCCTCGACTAGCTCCGAAAGCATGCGGAAGTAAGCCACAAAGTTACTTTTGCCAGCGCCATTGGCTCCAATAAGAATATTAAGATTCGACAGATGCAAGTCTTCAAGCCTGCGAATGGACTTGAACCCGCTAATGGACAAGGTTCGAATTGGGGTCATGGTAATCGTGGCTCAGTCATGGGGCTTTGGATGTCAAAGGCTGGGGTATCCCCACGTTTTGCGGGTAGAAATTTTTATGAAACAGTGGGGTAAAAGGGCCGGGTAGCCGTGGGTGAAGCGATCACCCGTAGCCACCCGGCCGAGATATCCAAGACAAAACTCATCCGCCAGCGCATGCACTTCCTCTTGGGTGATGCCCAGGTATCGCATGGTCACCGCCGGACTGCTGTGATTGAGGGCCATGCAAATCAGTTCGATGGGCTTGCCGGCATTGTGCATGGTCCAGTCCCGGATTTTCCGCATACTGTGGGTGCTCAGCTTGAGGTCGATGCTGCGCCTTTCGCCCACGGCCTTGAGAACGCGGGCCACCACTTAGCGGGACAGGGGCTGGCACAGTGCCTTGGCCTGATTGCTCTCGCCCTGGAATAGACAGACATGATCCGGGTGTTCCCGTCTTCTCCGGTCGAGTTCCGCCCGGGATTACGTTCCCCATCTGCGAGACATACCGACTAGAACCGGAAGATCACCCAGGCCGGCACCAGGATCTTGGCATCCAGCTCCGTCATGCGGGTCTCCAGCTGGCCGTCTCCGTCCGTGTCCACCAGGTAATAGGGGGGCGCGTTGGCCGGTGTGACCCGGATCATGTAAAGCTCCCCATGGAGCCGGTATTCCTCGATCCGTTCCCCCTCCCGCTCAATGATGGTCACTGTGGGCTCCAATAGCTCCCGGGTGGCCATGTCGCTGTCGTCCAGCAGCGGCGGCGGGGGAGGCGCCGCCTGCTCCTGGGCCGACAGGGGGAGGGCGGCCGGCCAGAACAGGAGGGCGGCAAGAACAACGGGCAGGGTGCGATAGCTGTTCACAGGTCCATCAGCCTCTCTCTCTCTTCGGAGGTCGGTTCCAGGCCGCCGAATTCGTAGAAATTGAAGATCGCGTCCACCACGGACTTGGCGTCATCCACGAGAGTATAGAGGTCCAGGTCTTCCTCGCTGATGGTGCCTTCCGTCACCAGGGTGGTTTCAAACCATTCCAGCAGCCCCCGCCAGAAGCTGCTGCCCACCAGGATGATGGGGATGCGCCGGGTCTTGTTGGTCTGCACCAGGGTGAGGATCTCCGCCAGTTCGTCCAGGGTGCCGAAGCCTCCGGGCAGCACCACATAGGCGGAGGCATATTTCACGAACATCACCTTGCGGGAGAAGAAATGCCGGAAATCCAGCGAGACATCCTGATAGGGGTTGGCCGTCTGCTCGTGGGGAAGCTGGATGTTCAGGCCGATGCTGGGGGACTTGCCGGCAAAGGCGCCCTTGTTGGCCGCCTCCATGATGCCGGGACCGCCACCGCTGACCACGGCAAAACCCGCGTCGGAGAGCTGACGGGCGATGTCCTCCGCCAGTGCATAGGTGGGGTGTCCGGGGGGGATGCGGGCGGAGCCGAAGATGCTCACCGACGGCTTGATGCGGGCAAGGCGCTCGAATCCTTCCACGAACTCCCCCATGATCTGGAATATCTTCCAGCTCTCGCGGGTGAGCATGGTGTCGTCCATGGGTTGCAGTCCCGGATGGCTGGCGCGTTCGTGGCTCTTCATGTCGGCCCCTTTTTCATTGTTGTGTACTCCGGCAAGGTTAGCCCTCCGGGCGGCCAGTGGCTAGTGGCTGGCCTGATCCCTTGCGCCCGGGTACCCTGTGGTCCCGGTCCTTGAACACTGCTGAGAACCCGCCTGGTGAACACTTCATCTCCCCTGATCCTGGTGGACGGATCTTCCTACCTCTACCGCGCCTTCCATGCCCTGCCTCCCCTGACCAATTCCCGCGGCGAGCCCACCGGGGCGATCTATGGTGTGGCCGGCATGTTGCGTAAGCTGATCGGTGAGTATCAGCCCAGCCACATGGCCGTGATCTTCGATGCCAAGGGCCGGACCTTCCGCGATGATCTCTATGCCGAGTACAAGGCCCATCGCCCACCCATGCCGGAGGAGCTGTCGGCCCAGGTGGCGCCCCTGCACGCGCTGGTACAGGCCATGGGCATTCCCATGCTGGTGGTGGCCGGCGTGGAGGCCGACGACGTCATCGGCACTCTGACCCGGCAGGCCCGCCGGGCGGGCATGGAGGTGATCATTTCCACCGGCGACAAGGACCTGGCCCAGCTGGTGGAGCCGGGGGTGACCTTGGTCAACACCATGAACGGCACCGTGATGGACGAGGCCGGGGTGGAGGAGAAGTTCGGTGTCCCCCCGGCGCGCATCGTGGATTACCTGACCCTGGTGGGAGATGCCGTGGACAATGTCCCCGGTGTGGACAAGGTGGGTCCGAAGACGGCGGTGAAATGGCTCAAGGCCCATGGCAGTCTGGACGAGATCATGGCCCGGGCCGACGAGATCAAGGGCAAGGTGGGGGAAAACCTGCGCACCGCCCTGGCCTGGTTGCCCCTGTCCCGGGAGCTGGTCACGGTGCGCTGTGACGTGGCACTGGACCGGGAGCCTTTGGACCTTCAGTTGCAGGGGGCCGACACGTCGCAATTGCGGGAGTTGTTGGCCCATCTGGAGTTCCGCCAATGGCAGGCCGAGTTGGAAGGGGGCGAACCGGTCCCCGAGCCGGACCCTGACGCGGCGCCCGAGGTCCGTTATGAAACCATCCTGGAAGCGGAGCAGCTGGAGCGCTGGATGACGCGACTGGCCGAGGCGCCGCTGTTCGCCTTCGACACCGAAACCACCAGCCTGGACTACATGCAGGCCCGGGTGGTGGGACTGTCCTTCAGCGTGACCCCCCATGAGGCGGCCTATCTGCCCCTGGCCCACGACTATGGGGATGTACCGGACCAACTGCCCCTGGACGAGACCCTGGAGAAGCTGCGCCCCCTGCTGGAAGATCCGGACCGACCCAAGCTGGGGCATCATCTGAAATACGATCGCAATGTCCTGCTCAACCACGGCATCGAGCTGCGGGGCATCACCCATGACACCATGCTGGCCTCCTACGTGCTCAACAGTACCGCCGGGCGCCACGACATGGACAGTCTGGCCCAGCGCTGCCTGGGGCTGAAGACCATCCACTACGAAGACGTGGCCGGCAAGGGGGCGAAGCAGATCCCGTTCTCCCAGGTGCGGCTGGACGAGGCCGCCCCCTATGCGGCCGAGGATGCGGACATCACCTTGCGGCTGCACCGGCATTTCTGGCCCCGGCTCAAGGACCTGGAGGGGCAGCGGCGGATCTACGAAACCCTCGAAATCCCCCTGGTCCCGGTACTCTCCCGGATGGAGCGAACCGGGGTGCTGGTGGACCCGGAACTGCTGTTCACCCAGAGTCATGAACTGGCCGACCGCATGGGCCAGATCGAGCGGGAGGCCTACGATCTGGCCGGCGCCGCCTTCAACCTGAGCTCACCCAAGCAGATTCAGGAGATCCTGTTCGAGCGCCAGCAGTTGCCTGTGATCCGCAAGACCCCCAAGGGCCAGCCCTCCACCGCCGAGGATGTCCTGGAACAGCTGGCCCTGGACTACCCTCTGCCGCGCCTGATCCTGGCGCATCGTGGGCTGTCCAAGCTCAAGTCCACCTACACCGACAGGCTGCCGGAGCGCATTGACCGGGATACGGGGCGGGTCCACACCTCCTATCATCAGGCGGTGGCCTCCACCGGGCGGCTGTCTTCCTCGGAGCCCAATCTGCAGAACATTCCCATCCGCACCCCGGAGGGCCGCCGCATCCGGCAGGCCTTCGTTGCGCCCGAGGGGCGCCGGATCCTGGCGGCGGACTATTCCCAGATCGAACTGCGCATCATGGCCCATCTGTCCGGTGACCGGGGGCTGTTGCAGGCCTTTGCCGACGGGCAGGATATCCACCGGGCCACCGCCGGCGAGGTCTTCGGCGTGGGGGTGGAGGCTGTGACCACGGAGCAGCGGCGGGCGGCCAAGGCCATCAATTTCGGTCTGATCTACGGCATGTCCGCCTTCGGGCTGGCCCGGCAGCTGGGGATCGACCGGGGTTCGGCCCAGGACTATGTGGACCGTTATTTTGCCCGCTATCCGGGGGTGAAGGCCTACATGGACGGCACCCGTGAGCAGGCCCGGGAGCAGGGGTACGTGGAAACCCTGTTCGGGCGTCGTCTCCATCTGCCGGATATCCGTGCCCGCAATGCCCAGGTGCGCGCCCAGGCGGAGCGGGTGGCCATCAATGCGCCCATGCAGGGCACCGCCGCGGACATCATCAAGCGGGCGATGCTGGCGGTGGACGGATGGATTCAGGCGGAATCCCCCGGTGTCACCATGATCATGCAGGTGCATGACGAGCTGGTGTTCGAGGTGGATGCGGCCGAGGTGGCCTCGGCCCGGGAGCGGATCACCGCGCTGATGTGCGGCGCGGCCGAATTGGATGTCCCGCTACTGGTGGAAGTGGGGGTGGGGGACAACTGGGACGCCGCCCATGCCTAGGGAAGCGCCGCACGATCCCTCGGTCATCGCTTCCGGCATGCCGTCGCTGGATTCCCGCTTTCGCGGGAATGACGCATTCAGGACGGCCCTGCCCCTGGGTGGAGGGGCGGCGATGGCGGAGGTGTCCCGGCCAGGGCGTTCCCGGTGGCGGAGGTGCCGGTGGCGGAGGTGCCTGTCCCGGTCCTGATGTTCCTGTCGGAATCCGCTGAAAACGGCGCTGAATCCGCCCTGATAGGCCCCTTTTTTGAGAGATCTTTCACAGATCCGAAAAGTCCCGCCGGCATCAAGAACTTCCCGGCGGGCAGATAGTCTTTAATCAGTGAGCACCATTTCCATGGGTGCTCCCCGCTTAACCCCCTAGGCGGGAAGCTCTGACTCCCCCAAGTCGAGCCCAACCTGACCCCGGACCACGTAAGTGCTCCGGGGTTTTTTTTCGGTACGCGGAAAATTTCTTCTTTACCCGACCTATTTGGTGAACCATGTGCGAAACGGGGAGTCATATCATACAAGCGCTGCAGCCCGGCGCTTCCCGCTTACCTCCCTGAGCGGGATGGCTCGAACTCCCCCAAGTCGAGCCGGATTCTGCCCCGGTCCACGCCAACCCCCAATGGCAGCCGGGGCTTTTTTATGCCTCTTCCATGGGGCATGCAGGGTTTTCTTCAGGGAACAGCCACCCGTCCAGTACGGAATGGGCATCATCCACCCCCTGTTTCTTCAGAGAAGAAAACGGCTGCACCGTTGCCTCCACTCCCTCGCCGCCGAGGGTCCGGGCCACTTGACGCACCGTATCCATCACCGGCCCCCGCTTGAGCTTGTCGGACTTGGTCAGCAGCACGTGCAGGGGAAGTCGGCGGGCATGGGCCCAGCCGATCATCTGCCAGTCATGGTCCGTCAGGGGATGACGGATATCCATGACCAGCACCAGCCCTTGCAGACAGGTGCGACGGGTCAGATAATCCTCCATCAATTTCCCCCAGCGACGCCGCATCGCTTCCGGCACCTTGGCATAGCCGTAGCCGGGCAGGTCCACCAGTCGACGTTCACCATCCAGGGCAAAAAAATTGATCAACTGGGTTCTACCGGGTGTCTTACTGGTGCGCGCCAGGGCGCGTTGCTGGCACAATGTGTTGATGGCGCTGGACTTGCCCGAATTGGACCGACCGGCAAAGGCCACTTCACGGCCCTGCTCCGGTGGCAGGCCCTTGAGGCTGGCGGCGCTGGTGAGGAATTCCGCCTGGTGATAGGCCGGGTTCATGGATGATCTGACTCGCTGTGTTGTCATGTCGGGTTGACCGTCGTCGACTTTTGCGACGGTGGAGTTAGTATGATATACATTGCGGCTATTTTTGAGGCTGCGCCCGGCGCGCGAGTCAGTGTCAGGTTACCAACGAAGCGCTTATTGTTTCAGGTTCAGGAGTCAACCCACGATGAAAAAACTTGTCCTTATCGCCGTCGCCACACTGGGTATGAGCATGTCGGCGTCGCTGCTGGCCGAGCCCGGTGACCCGGTGCGCGGCAAGGAACTCTCCAGCCCCTGCGTGGCCTGCCACCAGGCCGACGGCAACAGCGTGGTCCCGGCGTGGCCGAAGATCGCCGGCAAGGACGAGGCCTACCTGCTCAAGCAGCTGCGCGACTACAAGGCCGGTCGTCGTAGCCACGCCCTGATGAACCCCCAGGTCGCCGTGCTGGATGAGGAAGACCTGCCTCACCTGGCCGCCTACTTCGCCAGCCAGACCCCCGCACCGGGCCGTACCGCCGCCAGTGCGGAAAAGCTGGCTCTGGGCAAGCAGATCTACTTCGGCGGCAATACCGCCACGGGTGTGGCCGCCTGCGTGGCCTGCCATGGCCCCAACGGCAAGGGCAACCCCGCCGCCGTGTTCCCCAGCGTGTCCGCCCAGCACGGCGTGTACACCCTGGACCAGCTCAAGCAGTTCCGTGATGGTCTGCGTGCCAATGATCCCGGCCGCATGATGCGTAACGTGGCCGGCCGCATGACCGACGAGGAAATGTCCGCCGTGGCGGAGTACATCGCCACTCTGCCGGCCAAGTAAGACCGGATCGGCAAGACCTTTGAAAGGGTGGCCCGGCGGCCACCCTTTTTTGATTCCATCCGGCAGGTCCCGAGTCCCGGGGGTATTTGATCCAGGACAACAAGACCTGCTGATCACGTGGTTTTTGTGCCCGGTGGCAGAACTTGTCTGCCCTTGAGGGTCAAACAGGCAACCACTTTCCGACCCGAGAATCATGAGCAGCACGCCCACCGACCCGACGCCGCCAGGCCGGCGTTCCACCTTTGCCGTTCTGATGGCCTTCCTCGGGTCCATGGGCCTGGCCATCACGTTGCTGGTTGCGCTGGCCGTGGCCTCGGTGGTGGGTACCGTCCTGCAGCAGAACCAGTCCTACGAAACCTACCTGCTGGACTACGGCCCCTTCTGGCACGAACTGTTCCGTACTTTGGGCATCTATCACGTCTACTCCGCCGGCTGGTATCTGCTCATTCTCGTCTTTCTGGTGATCTCCACCAGCGTGTGTGTCTATCGCAGCACGCCGGCCATGATCCGTGACATGAGCCGGTTCCGGCTCGGGGTGAAGGACAAGTCCCTGCGCAGCTTTCAGCACAACGTGCAGCGGGATGCCCATCCCGAGGCGCCGGCGGTGCTCATGTCCCGGGCCGAGGCCGTGTTCCGGGCCCGGGGTTATCGTGTGCGGCAGGCGGATCAGGGTGATCACCGGGTGCTGTCGGCCATGCGCGGCAGTGCCGGCCGTCTGGGCTATTTCTTCACCCATGTGGCCATCGTGGTCATCTGTATCGGTGGTCTGGTGGACGGGCGTCTGCCCTTGATGCTGGCCGAACTCACCGGCCGACTGGAGATCGAAACCCGTCAGGTTCCCGTCTCGGAGATTCCCGAGCAGAGCCGTGTCTCCGTTTCCAACCCCTCATTCCGTGGCTCGGTGGAGATCCCGGAAGGGCAGCGGGTGGACGTGGCCTTCGTGACCATGCGGGACGGCTATGTGGTTCAGGAACTGCCGTTTCACATCGAGGTGAAGGCATTTCGGGTGGAGCGCCACGCCACCGGCCAGGAGCGTTCCTTTGAAACCGATCTGGTTATCCATGATGAATTGCTGGATGAACCCCTGGCGCATACCATCAGCGTGAACCATCCGCTGGTGCATCGGGGCTATACCATCTATCAGGCCAGTTTCAGGGACGGAGGGTCCCGCCTGAACCTGGACATGCATCCCCTGGGGCGGGGCGCCGACCGTCCCATGCCGCTTAATGCCCGCGTTTTCGGCACCTACTCCCAGACCGGTGAGGATGGTACCCGCCTGCGGGTGGAGTTCACCGATTTCAACGACACCAATCCGACTCTGATCGAGGAAGACGGCGTGCGCGAGCGCATGGACATGGGGCCGAGCTTCGAGTACGTGGTCCGGGACAGCAGCGGTGCCGGCTGGTTTCATCGCAACTTCCAGCAACCCATTGAACGGGATGGGCGCCGGTATCTGCTCAGTGGTGTGCGGCAGAATCCGGCGGAACCCTTCAGCTTCCTCTATATCCCCCTGGACCCCCAGGGGGATGGCGTGGATCGCTTCATGCGCTTTCTGGCTCGGCTGACCGATCCCGCCGTGGTGGCCGATGTGGTGGACGAGGCCACCCGGACCGCCGCCGGACAATTCGAGGGGGTGGATGAAGGAATCCGTGCCCAGGTGGCCGAGACCATGCGCGGTCTGCTGGAAACCTTTACCGTCGGCGGCTATGAAGAGGTGATCGCTCAGGTACAGGAACAGGCACCCGAGGGACAATGGGACCGGATGGCGGATATTTTCCTCCGGATCCTCAACTCCGGGCTGGATGCCATCTATCTGCGGGTGCTGGCGGAAGAAGGGATCGAGGTGGTCAGCGACGAGGATGAACGGTTTCTGGAAGATGCCCTGCGGGCCATCAATGCCCTGCCGTTCTACGGCTCGCCGTTCTTCCTGCGCCTGAACGATTTCGAGCATATCCAGGCCTCCGGCCTGATGATCACCCGGGCCCCCGGGCAGGCGGTGGTCTATGCCGGCAGCGTGATGCTGATCCTGGGCATCTTCCTGCTCCTGTATGTGAGCCATCGCCGTTGCTGGCTCTGGGTACAGCCCCGTCCCGAGGGTTCGGGTCTGGTGCTGGCGGGGACCAGCAACCGCAACACAACGGATTTCAACAGGGAATTCGATGAAATATCCCGGGCCGTTCTGGGTGAGTCACGGCCCATGCCGGCGGATCAGGATGCCCGCGCCCGACCATGATTTCGAATGCGAGGTAAGCACATGTCCGTCACCCAAGACACCGTAAGCGCCGAATATCCCGGTTATTTCCGTCGCCTGTCTCCGGCTGACTGGCTTTGGGCCGCCGGCGTGGTCGTGGCCACGATCTTCATCCTGGCCGTTTACGGCCACCGGATGGATATCTACCAGTCCGGAACCCTGGTGGTCACCGCTGCCTCCGGTCTGTGGCTGGGCTGGTTCTGGAAATCGTTCAAGGGCTATGCCCTGGCGGTGACCGGCATGAGCCTGCTGGGGGTGTTCAGCTACGGCGACACCCTGGCCAGTGCCCAGACCAATTTCTTCCTCAAGTACCTGGTCTCGGGCGAGGCCGCGGTCATGTGGATGTGTGCCTTGCTGTACATGTCCACCACCGCCTATCTGGCATCGTTGTTCCGGCGCGAGGCCGGCCGCGGCGTGATGCCGGCCCTGGTTACCGCCGCGGTGACCGGTGCCGTGGGCCTGCTGGGGCTGTGGATGGGGCGCAGTGGTCTGGTCCCGGGATTGGAATGGGCCAGCCCCCTGGTCCTGCTGGTGGCGGTGGGTGCCCTGCTGGGTCCCATTGCCAGCACCGACTTTGCCGCCCGAGTGGGCAGTGCACTGGCCTGGTGCGCCGCCGCCTTCGGCCTGGCCGGATTGCTGGTGCGCTGGCGTGAAACCTACCTGCATGACCCCACCTGGGGTTACATCCCGGTGAGCAACCTGTGGGAGGTCTTCGTCCTTTTCTGTGTCATCACGGTGCTGATGTACCTCTATTACCAGGGTCGTACCCGCAACCTGGGCATGGGCGGCTTCGTCATGATGGTGGTCAGCGCCGCCGTCGCCTTCCTGCTCTGGTACACCCTGGACCGGGAGGCCCATGTGGTACAGCCGCTGGTACCGGCCCTGCAGAGTTGGTGGATGAAGGTCCATGTCCCCACCAACTTCGTGGGCTACGGCGGCTTTGCCATTGCCGCCATGCTGGGCGTGGCCTATCTGATGCGGGTCCGTGGCGAGCGCCGCCGTCCCGACGGCCTGCTGGCCCGGCGGCTGCCCAGCCGCGAGGTGCTGGATGATGTGATGTACAAGTCCATCGCCATCGGCTTTGCCTTCTTCACCATTGCCACGGTGCTGGGCGCCATGTGGGCGGCGGAGGCCTGGGGTGCCTACTGGTCATGGGATCCGAAGGAGACCTGGGCCCTGATCGTGTGGCTGAACTATGCCGCCTGGCTGCACCTGCGCTTCACCAAGGGCTGGCGCGGCGTCCCCATGGCCTGGTGGGCCATCCTGGGCCTGCTCATCACCACGTTTGCCTTTGTCGGAGTGAACATGTTCCTGGGCGGGTTGCATTCCTATGGCAGTCTCTGAGTCCGGATACATGCAAGGCAACAACGGATATGATCATGCTGCCCTGGCGGACACCCTGTCCATCGGACCCAGCACCCCGCCGGTGGCGGGGGGGCAGCGGCTGCGGATTCTCAGCTACAACGTCCAGGTGGGCATCGCCTCGGGGCGCTTCCACCATTACCTGACCAACAGCTGGAAGCATGTGCTGCCCTACGAGGGGCGCATGGGTAACCTGAACAGCATCGCCCGCTTCATTTCCGGGTTCGATCTGGTGGGGTTGCAGGAACTGGACGCTGGCAGTCTGCGCAGCAACTTCATCAACCTGGCCGAATACCTGGCCCATCGGGGGGAATTCCCCTACTGGTACAGCCAGACCAACCGCAACCTGGGCAAGCTGGCCAAGCATAGCCTGGGGCTGCTATCCCGCTTCCGGCCCCACTCGGTGGTGGAGCATCGCCTGCCCGGTCGCATCCCCGGGCGGGGCGCCCTGGAGGCCCATTTCGGTGCCCATCATGGGGAGGACTCCCTGGTCATCATGCTGGTGCACCTGTCCCTGGGCCGCAAGGCCCGCATGTTGCAGATGCAGTACATCGCCGAGGTGCTGCGCGACCATGAGCACGTGGTGGTGATGGGCGACATGAACACCCCGGCCCATTCCCAGGAAGTGCAGCGTCTGGTCAGTCATACCCGGCTGCAGGAGCCCCTGGCCAGTGCCAAGACCTATCCCAGCTGGCGGCCCATGCATGCCTTCGACCACATCCTGGTGACCCCGGGGCTGGGGCTGGAGCAGGTCCATGTCTATAACCTGAACTATTCCGATCACCTGCCGGTGGGCGTGGAGCTGGTGATTCCCGAAACCGTGCGGATGGCCCATACCCGCATCGAACAGTTCTGCCAGTAATGCCTCCCAAGGCCGCTGTGGGAGCGGCCCTGGCCGCGAACAGCGTGGCCCATCAGTATCTCGCCCGAAACCTGCATCGGGTTGCACACTGGCATCCCCCCGCCTAAGCTGAAAGGCCACTCACCGACGGCGGGAGGCCTCCTGTGACCCGGACACCTCGGAACCAGCCCGTGATCTTCGGCGAAGTCCTGTTCGACTGCTTCGAGGATCGCTCCATCCTGGGCGGCGCGCCCTTCAACGTCGCCTGGAATCTCAGGGGACTGGGGGCGGATCCGCTCTTTGTCGGCGCCGTGGGGGATGATGAACTGGGCCGTCGTGTCATGCAGGCCCTGAATCACTGGGACATGCGTCCGGAGGGATTGCAAATGGACCCCGGTCATCCCACCGGCCAGGTCAGGGTGACCCTCAAGGGCGGCGAGCCTCGCTATGACATCCTCCCCGACCAGGCCTACGACCACATCGACACCGCTTTGGCCCTGGCGGCAGCTCCCGCCCGGGCCGGGGTGCTCTACCACGGCAGTCTGGCCCTGCGCGATCCCGTCTCCCGACAGGCCCTGGAAGCGCTGCGCGAGCAGCTGTCGGTCCCGGTGTTCATGGACGTGAACCTGCGCGCTCCCTGGTGGGATCGTGACACCGTGCAGGGGTGGATGGCCCATGCCCACTGGGTCAAGCTCAACCAGGATGAACTGACGGCGCTGTCCCCGGCGCCCGATGAGCCGGATCTGGTGGTTCAGGCCCGTCTTACCCTGGAACGGTACGGGTTGTCGGCGGTGATCGTCACCCGGGCGTCGGAGGGTGCGATGGTGCTCACCCGCGAGGGTGAGCTTCACCAAAGATCGGCGCCGCCGGTGACGGGGTTGGTGGATACCGTGGGGGCCGGAGACGCCTTCAGTGCCGTCACCCTGACCGGCATTCTGCAGGGCTGGGACTGGGAAACCATCCTGACCCGCGCGGCGGATTTTGCCGCCAAGGTCTGTACCCTGCACGGGGCCACCACGGAGGATCGGGAGTTTTATCAGGGAAGCGTCAATCCGTGGAAGGCCTCATGAGGTTTCCGTATCCATGTCCGATTTCACGGTGCGGCCGGCAAACAGGTAGTACAGCAGGATACCGGCCATGATGGTGAGCAGCCCGTACAGGGCCACGCTTGGCCTGCTGTAGAGAACGTATCCGATGATCCAGCCGTTACCGGCGATGAAGATCAGCGGTGTCCAAGGGTAGGCCAGGGTTCTGTAGGCCCGCTGGCGTTGTGGCTGCTTGTGCCGAAGATACATCAGGCCGAGTACCGCCCCGCTGGATGAGATGGACAGGGTAAAGCCGATGTAAATGAGCAGGGCATCGTAACTGGTCGTCAAGATGATGATGGTGGCCAGGATGCCCTGAAAGGCAATGGCCCATGCGGGGGTGCGGTGTGTTCGGTGGACCTCGCCGCATTGCCTGAAAAAGACACCATCCCGCGCCATGGCGAAATAGACCCTGGGACCTGCCATGATCATGGCGCTGATGACGGACAGCAGTCCCAGTGCGATGCCCAGGCTGAACAGTGTGCCGATTTCATCGCCAAAGAGCGCGGTAGCCGCGGCATTCCCGATATCCAGCACGCCGCTCATGTGCTCCGGTGGCAGCGCGTAGATATAGACGATATTGATCAGCAGATACAGACCACTGACCAGCAGGGTGCCGATTGCCAGGGACAGGGGCAGGTTACGCCCCGGATTCCTGATCTCGCCGCCCAGGTAGGCGGCAGCATTCCAGCCACTGTACGCGAACAGGACGAATACCAGAGAGACGGCCAGACCTTCTCCGGTCAACTGGAAGTCCGCGATCGTTTGCGAAAAATGGTCTGTATTGCCCGCACCGAAGGCCAGTCCTCCAATGATGAAGGTGGCCACAAACAGAATTTTCAGGGCGGTGAGCAGGTTCTGGGTGCCGGCTCCCAGCTTCAGGCTATGCAGGTGGATCAGGGACAGCACCAGGATGACGCTGCACGCCACGACTGAAGCGCTGGAGAAGGTCACCAGGGCATGATGACCGATGTCCAGGGTCAGCCAGGGTTTCATGCCCTCCCCTCCCAGAAAATAGACGGAGAAGGCGATGGCCGCGGCCGCAATGGGGGCGGAGAACCCCACGATCAGGGATATCCAGCCTGACAGGAATGCAGGTAATGGCCCGAAGGCTTCCCGTAAATAGGCGTACTCCCCCCCGGCCCGGGGGATCATGGCCCCCAGTTCTCCGTAGCAAAGCGCCCCGGTCAGGGCAAACAGCCCGCCGAGGACCCAGCATGCCATGACGATGCCGGGATGACCCAGTTCTCCCATCATGAAGCCGGACGTGGTGAAAATGCCGCTGCCTATCATGTTGGCGATGACAATGACAGTTGCGGTGGTGAGTCCGATCTCACGCCCGAGACCATCCTTGGAGCCGTGGCCATCCGACATCAGAGGCTGCTCCAGATGTAGATGATGTGTGGACCCTGGATCCGGTCTGCCGCCTTCTCGACGATGTTGCTCAAAGTGCCATGGGTCACCTGTTCACGTCCGGAATCGCCTGCGTGAGTCACGATGGAGATGGCGGTATCCGGGGCAAAATGGGGCTTGAGCCTGTCCGTGAATTCGTCCAGATTCCGATTCATGAAGATCACCAGGGTTGACCCGGCATCGGCCAGTTTGCGCAGGTTTTCCGCTTCAGTCCGCGCGCTGGTGATGGTGATGGAGGCGTGCCGCCCGGATCCGACGACGCTCCGTCCCATGGCGGCGTTGGCGGCATTGAAGCTGGACATGCCCGGAATGATGACCGGCGACAGGTCATGAAATTCCTTAACGTATCCCATATGGGGGCCATAGAGGGTGGGATCGCCGTTATCCAGAATCACAACACGTTTGCCTTGTGCGATGGCGTCACGAATGATGGCCCGAACGGTGTTTTCCATGACATCCGCATCCGCGTCACTCAGATCTCTCCTGGCCAGGCTCTGGAACAGGCCGTGTCCGGCGTCGTGAATCTCCTTGCCATCGAGCAGATGTTCAAATTTTTCCCGTGATTGCCGCATGGTGAAGATGACATCTGCGCCCTGGATGATTTCCATGGCCCGTTGTGTCATGTGCCCGATATCTCCGGTACCTGTGCTGACCAGAAAGAGTCCGCCACCGGTTTCCTGTGTCTGTGCCTGGAGAGACAGGGGTGAACAAAGCATCATCAGGAGGATGGATGCACCAAAAAGCCGGTTTCTGCATGGGCGGTTGAAAATACGCATGGATGAATCCCACCTGTTGTGAGCGTGATTGATAAGAAAACACCAAAGAATGGAAACTACGGGGCAAGCCCCGGCCGTGCCCCCCTTGAAAGAGGGAGGCACGGGCTTGTGGCTGATCATTGGAATCCTGCTGAGCAGGAATTAAGGATTCAGTACATCCCTGAGGGGATGAATGTCAGAACTGATAACGGGCCATCATTCTGATGTCTCGCCCCGGTTCCAGCGTGGCGCCGTCATCCCCGATGGTGGTCTGTTCGCTATAGCTGCGATCAAACAGATTTCTCACTGCCAGCGACAGTGATAATGCAGGTATGCTTGCAGGCTGCCATTGGGCCTGTAAGTGATGGAGGGTATGGCCGGAACGGTCAATCTCACCGTCTTCCAGTCCTGCCTGGGCGACGAGGGTGTACCCCATGGTCATATTTTCGTCGATTCGCCAGACATGATCCCAGACCAGTCGATCGCCGGTATTGCTACCCACGCGCCGAATGGTTGTGATCCGGTCACCGTTCTGATCCACCGTTTTGGCATGCAGGTATGAAAGGGTTGTCTGATAACGACCACTCTGCCAGGAGGTCCTGGCTTCCCACCCCTTGCTGGTGACCCGGTCATCGTTATAAAAACCCGTGACTGGCTGGCCGCGGCTACCACCTATCTGAACGATCAGATTGTCAATGTCATTATGAAAATAGGTCAGGGAGGCATCGAAACGATCGGCATCACGAATCAGGCCCCGTGCCTGATAGCGAAAGCCGGCTTCCTTCTGCTGTGAGCTTTCCGGTCTGAAACTTCGACCGAAACTGCGTTTGCCGGTTTGTGCATTGAATGTGGGTGTGTCCACGGCTGATGCCAGCCAGCCGATGGGTATGACGCCGGTACTGCGCACCGCTTCTCCGTAGTTGGCAAACGTACTCCAGCCCTTGCCAATGTTGACTTCGATACCTGCATTGGGGGAGATTTCGTTGCCACTGATTGCGATGCGGCCGTAGTCGGTTTCATAACGGTCAAACCTTGCTCCGCCGGAGAGTGTCAGTCTGCCGATATAGACATGGTCCTGAATGAACAAGCCCAGGTTGTTCAGGTTGTTTCTGTGTCCCTGGCGTTCGCCATTGTTGTAGATCTCTCCATCTTCCGTGTAATAGTCGATGCCTGTTACCAGATTGTGTGTGCTTGAAATCCAGTCGATAACGGCATTGTTTCTCAGTTCAAAACCTTTTCCGGTACTGGTGGTTTCATTGTTTCTGGTCTGATTGTTCAAGGTGTTTTCATTATTGAACAGGTTCAGTGAGAGATTGACCAGAGGGGTATGTAGTGCATGATAGCGGTAGTTGACGATGTAGGTGTCCCTGTCATTGATCTGATATTCAAGCGGGGCATCCGGGTCGTATGCACCATCACCGGCCGCCCAGCGATAGAGCCCACTGTTTCGGCTTCTTTCAGCACTCAGCCGGAGTGAATGACCTTCGTTTTCCAGAAGGCTGAACTTGATAAAGTAATGGCGATCCCGCCCCGCGGAGCCGTGTACCCTGTCGCCTCCACCGGTTTCATAGTCTTCGCGATTGACGCCCTTGATATGGGCCATCAATCCACTGTGACTGCCCAGCCGGGTATACGCGGTTGCGGCACCGTGATCGGAGCGGTCAGCGGTGTAATAGCCTGCCCTTATCGTTGCACCTGACTGCTGATCAGGGGACAGCAGATCCTGCGCGTCGACGGTCTCGAATCGTATTGCCCCTCCCAGCGCTCCGGCCCCCCGGTCAGCCCCCGGGCCGGCCAGCACTTCCACCCGTTTCAGCAGGTCGGGATCCAGTGAGCCGATACCACCATGATGCTGGAACAGGCTGCGTCCCTGTATGGCGCCGTCAATGGTGATGTTCAGATTGGAGGCATCAATCCCCCTCAGATAGAGGCGTTGAGCATTGTGTGATCCACCCCCGATGGTGATGACGCTCTGATCCCGGAAGACATCCGCCACCGAGGCGGCAAGATTCCGCGTCATCTGTTCCGTGGGGATGATTTGCGTATTGTCAATGTGTGAGCCCTCGATGCTGATGGGCTGCATGTCGACCTGGGTCACATTGCCTTCGGCTTGGGCGGCCAGGGAGGCCGTCATGCACAGTAAAGTACTGACAGCGGCAGGTAACTTAAGAGTCATGGGCGTTTTTTCATGGAAGGCGTTAATGAGTATGTTTATCATTTGATGGAGAATGCTATCTCCTGGCCCATGCGGAAAGAAGATAGGCTTTGTGAACGACTTGTCCCGAAAATGGAACGTGTGACCAGATGAGTGACTTTGAGGCGTTGAAGGCCCTGATTGCACTGCGGGATCATGGCAATCTCACCGCGGCCGCACGGTTTTTGGGCCGTCCCAAATCCACCTTGAGTCGACGTCTGGCGTTGCTGGAACAGGATCTGGGGTTGCGGCTCACCCGCCAGTCAGGGGGCCGGCTGAGCCTTTCCGAGGTGGGTCAGTGCTATGCGGACTATGGGGAAAGAATTCTTTCGCTGTCCGAAGAGGCCCGCGAGGCGGCGCAATCCCTGTCCAGTGACAGGCGCCGCAATCTGTGTGTCTGGATCAGCCATGAAATGGCCTGGGGATGGGCGATCTGGGTGATGAACGATTTCCTGGCCCGTTATCCGGAATATTCCCTGGAAGCCAGGGTGCTGCTACCGGGCGCTCAACCGCCGCTTGACGAGGTGGATGTCTGGCTGGCCTGCGGCCAGGTTCAGGCCCATGGGTTGGCCTGTCAGCCTCTGGGTCGCTGGCAGCGTCGTCTCTACGCCGCCAGCGACCCGGATGCATGCTGCTGTCACCTTGAGGATCCGGATCAGATAGAGCGTTGCTCCTGGATAGAGCTGACCGGTGAATCGGATGCCATCCATCTGCGCCACAGGGATTCCGGCCATTCCCGGCACATCAATCCCCATGCCCGGCTGCGGGTTAATTCCCTGCAGACCCTGGCCGATGGCATTGCACGGGGATATGGCGTCGGGATGTTGCCGGCCTGGGTCGCTGAATGTCCCAGGCACGGGATCATGCGCGGCAGACTGGCCCGGATACTGGCGGACTGGGAAATCATGCCCACGGATCTGTTCATGCTGGTCCGATCCGGCTTAAGGTCCAAGTCAGTGGAATGCCTGACGGCGCACATGAAATCTCAACTGCCTGTGCGCTGGCGGCTGTGATCTTCATTGAGCATCTGCGCCAGCTCCGGCGGGCTGGCGGCACCGAAGTACAGGGTTCGATGGGGGAAGGGGATCTCCACCCCCTCGGCATCAAAGGTCTGCTTCACCCGTCTCAGGAACTCCCGTCCCACCTCCCACTGCTTGATGGGCAGGGTCTTGATGCGTCCCAGCCCGGCCCGGAAGTTCCGGACTCCCGCTTTCGCGGGAGTGACGGCAGTGGGGCCTCATCCCCGGTCCTTTTGTGAGCGTGATTGATAAGAAAACACCAAAGAATGGAAACTACGGGGCAAGCCCCGGCCGTGCCCCCCTTGAAAGAGGGAGGCACGGGCTTGTGGCTGATCATTGGAATCCTGCTGAGCAGGAATTAAGGATTCAGTACATCCCTGAGGGGATGAATGTCAGAACTGATAACGGGCCATCATTCTGATGTCTCGCCCCGGTTCCAGCGTGGCGCCGTCATCCCCGATGGTGGTCTGTTCGCTATAGCTGCGATCAAACAGATTTCTCACTGCCAGCGACAGTGATAATGCAGGTATGCTTGCAGGCTGCCATTGGGCCTGTAAGTGATGGAGGGTATGGCCGGAACGGTCAATCTCACCGTCTTCCAGTCCTGCCTGGGCGACGAGGGTGTACCCCATGGTCATATTTTCGTCGATTCGCCAGACATGATCCCAGACCAGTCGATCGCCGGTATTGCTACCCACGCGCCGAATGGTTGTGATCCGGTCACCGTTCTGATCCACCGTTTTGGCATGCAGGTATGAAAGGGTTGTCTGATAACGACCACTCTGCCAGGAGGTCCTGGCTTCCCACCCCTTGCTGGTGACCCGGTCATCGTTATAAAAACCCGTGACTGGCTGGCCGCGGCTACCACCTATCTGAACGATCAGATTGTCAATGTCATTATGAAAATAGGTCAGGGAGGCATCGAAACGATCGGCATCACGAATCAGGCCCCGTGCCTGATAGCGAAAGCCGGCTTCCTTCTGCTGTGAGCTTTCCGGTCTGAAACTTCGACCGAAACTGCGTTTGCCGGTTTGTGCATTGAATGTGGGTGTGTCCACGGCTGATGCCAGCCAGCCGATGGGTATGACGCCGGTACTGCGCACCGCTTCTCCGTAGTTGGCAAACGTACTCCAGCCCTTGCCAATGTTGACTTCGATACCTGCATTGGGGGAGATTTCGTTGCCACTGATTGCGATGCGGCCGTAGTCGGTTTCATAACGGTCAAACCTTGCTCCGCCGGAGAGTGTCAGTCTGCCGATATAGACATGGTCCTGAATGAACAAGCCCAGGTTGTTCAGGTTGTTTCTGTGTCCCTGGCGTTCGCCATTGTTGTAGATCTCTCCATCTTCCGTGTAATAGTCGATGCCTGTTACCAGATTGTGTGTGCTTGAAATCCAGTCGATAACGGCATTGTTTCTCAGTTCAAAACCTTTTCCGGTACTGGTGGTTTCATTGTTTCTGGTCTGATTGTTCAAGGTGTTTTCATTATTGAACAGGTTCAGTGAGAGATTGACCAGAGGGGTATGTAGTGCATGATAGCGGTAGTTGACGATGTAGGTGTCCCTGTCATTGATCTGATATTCAAGCGGGGCATCCGGGTCGTATGCACCATCACCGGCCGCCCAGCGATAGAGCCCACTGTTTCGGCTTCTTTCAGCACTCAGCCGGAGTGAATGACCTTCGTTTTCCAGAAGGCTGAACTTGATAAAGTAATGGCGATCCCGCCCCGCGGAGCCGTGTACCCTGTCGCCTCCACCGGTTTCATAGTCTTCGCGATTGACGCCCTTGATATGGGCCATCAATCCACTGTGACTGCCCAGCCGGGTATACGCGGTTGCGGCACCGTGATCGGAGCGGTCAGCGGTGTAATAGCCTGCCCTTATCGTTGCACCTGACTGCTGATCAGGGGACAGCAGATCCTGCGCGTCGACGGTCTCGAATCGTATTGCCCCTCCCAGCGCTCCGGCCCCCCGGTCAGCCCCCGGGCCGGCCAGCACTTCCACCCGTTTCAGCAGGTCGGGATCCAGTGAGCCGATACCACCATGATGCTGGAACAGGCTGCGTCCCTGTATGGCGCCGTCAATGGTGATGTTCAGATTGGAGGCATCAATCCCCCTCAGATAGAGGCGTTGAGCATTGTGTGATCCACCCCCGATGGTGATGACGCTCTGATCCCGGAAGACATCCGCCACCGAGGCGGCAAGATTCCGCGTCATCTGTTCCGTGGGGATGATTTGCGTATTGTCAATGTGTGAGCCCTCGATGCTGATGGGCTGCATGTCGACCTGGGTCACATTGCCTTCGGCTTGGGCGGCCAGGGAGGCCGTCATGCACAGTAAAGTACTGACAGCGGCAGGTAACTTAAGAGTCATGGGCGTTTTTTCATGGAAGGCGTTAATGAGTATGTTTATCATTTGATGGAGAATGCTATCTCCTGGCCCATGCGGAAAGAAGATAGGCTTTGTGAACGACTTGTCCCGAAAATGGAACGTGTGACCAGATGAGTGACTTTGAGGCGTTGAAGGCCCTGATTGCACTGCGGGATCATGGCAATCTCACCGCGGCCGCACGGTTTTTGGGCCGTCCCAAATCCACCTTGAGTCGACGTCTGGCGTTGCTGGAACAGGATCTGGGGTTGCGGCTCACCCGCCAGTCAGGGGGCCGGCTGAGCCTTTCCGAGGTGGGTCAGTGCTATGCGGACTATGGGGAAAGAATTCTTTCGCTGTCCGAAGAGGCCCGCGAGGCGGCGCAATCCCTGTCCAGTGACAGGCGCCGCAATCTGTGTGTCTGGATCAGCCATGAAATGGCCTGGGGATGGGCGATCTGGGTGATGAACGATTTCCTGGCCCGTTATCCGGAATATTCCCTGGAAGCCAGGGTGCTGCTACCGGGCGCTCAACCGCCGCTTGACGAGGTGGATGTCTGGCTGGCCTGCGGCCAGGTTCAGGCCCATGGGTTGGCCTGTCAGCCTCTGGGTCGCTGGCAGCGTCGTCTCTACGCCGCCAGCGACCCGGATGCATGCTGCTGTCACCTTGAGGATCCGGATCAGATAGAGCGTTGCTCCTGGATAGAGCTGACCGGTGAATCGGATGCCATCCATCTGCGCCACAGGGATTCCGGCCATTCCCGGCACATCAATCCCCATGCCCGGCTGCGGGTTAATTCCCTGCAGACCCTGGCCGATGGCATTGCACGGGGATATGGCGTCGGGATGTTGCCGGCCTGGGTCGCTGAATGTCCCAGGCACGGGATCATGCGCGGCAGACTGGCCCGGATACTGGCGGACTGGGAAATCATGCCCACGGATCTGTTCATGCTGGTCCGATCCGGCTTAAGGTCCAAGTCAGTGGAATGCCTGACGGCGCACATGAAATCTCAACTGCCTGTGCGCTGGCGGCTGTGATCTTCATTGAGCATCTGCGCCAGCTCCGGCGGGCTGGCGGCACCGAAGTACAGGGTTCGATGGGGGAAGGGGATCTCCACCCCCTCGGCATCAAAGGTCTGCTTCACCCGTCTCAGGAACTCCCGTCCCACCTCCCACTGCTTGATGGGCAGGGTCTTGATGCGTCCCAGCCCGGCCCGGAAGTTCCGGACTCCCGCTTTCGCGGGAGTGACGGCAGTGGGGCCTCATCCCCGGTCCTTTTGTGAGCGTGATTGATAAGAAAACACCAAAGAATGGAAACTACGGGGCAAGCCCCGGCCGTGCCCCCCTTGAAAGAGGGAGGCACGGGCTTGTGGCTGATCATTGGAATCCTGCTGAGCAGGAATTAAGGATTCAGTACATCCCTGAGGGGATGAATGTCAGAACTGATAACGGGCCATCATTCTGATGTCTCGCCCCGGTTCCAGCGTGGCGCCGTCATCCCCGATGGTGGTCTGTTCGCTATAGCTGCGATCAAACAGATTTCTCACTGCCAGCGACAGTGATAATGCAGGTATGCTTGCAGGCTGCCATTGGGCCTGTAAGTGATGGAGGGTATGGCCGGAACGGTCAATCTCACCGTCTTCCAGTCCTGCCTGGGCGACGAGGGTGTACCCCATGGTCATATTTTCGTCGATTCGCCAGACATGATCCCAGACCAGTCGATCGCCGGTATTGCTACCCACGCGCCGAATGGTTGTGATCCGGTCACCGTTCTGATCCACCGTTTTGGCATGCAGGTATGAAAGGGTTGTCTGATAACGACCACTCTGCCAGGAGGTCCTGGCTTCCCACCCCTTGCTGGTGACCCGGTCATCGTTATAAAAACCCGTGACTGGCTGGCCGCGGCTACCACCTATCTGAACGATCAGATTGTCAATGTCATTATGAAAATAGGTCAGGGAGGCATCGAAACGATCGGCATCACGAATCAGGCCCCGTGCCTGATAGCGAAAGCCGGCTTCCTTCTGCTGTGAGCTTTCCGGTCTGAAACTTCGACCGAAACTGCGTTTGCCGGTTTGTGCATTGAATGTGGGTGTGTCCACGGCTGATGCCAGCCAGCCGATGGGTATGACGCCGGTACTGCGCACCGCTTCTCCGTAGTTGGCAAACGTACTCCAGCCCTTGCCAATGTTGACTTCGATACCTGCATTGGGGGAGATTTCGTTGCCACTGATTGCGATGCGGCCGTAGTCGGTTTCATAACGGTCAAACCTTGCTCCGCCGGAGAGTGTCAGTCTGCCGATATAGACATGGTCCTGAATGAACAAGCCCAGGTTGTTCAGGTTGTTTCTGTGTCCCTGGCGTTCGCCATTGTTGTAGATCTCTCCATCTTCCGTGTAATAGTCGATGCCTGTTACCAGATTGTGTGTGCTTGAAATCCAGTCGATAACGGCATTGTTTCTCAGTTCAAAACCTTTTCCGGTACTGGTGGTTTCATTGTTTCTGGTCTGATTGTTCAAGGTGTTTTCATTATTGAACAGGTTCAGTGAGAGATTGACCAGAGGGGTATGTAGTGCATGATAGCGGTAGTTGACGATGTAGGTGTCCCTGTCATTGATCTGATATTCAAGCGGGGCATCCGGGTCGTATGCACCATCACCGGCCGCCCAGCGATAGAGCCCACTGTTTCGGCTTCTTTCAGCACTCAGCCGGAGTGAATGACCTTCGTTTTCCAGAAGGCTGAACTTGATAAAGTAATGGCGATCCCGCCCCGCGGAGCCGTGTACCCTGTCGCCTCCACCGGTTTCATAGTCTTCGCGATTGACGCCCTTGATATGGGCCATCAATCCACTGTGACTGCCCAGCCGGGTATACGCGGTTGCGGCACCGTGATCGGAGCGGTCAGCGGTGTAATAGCCTGCCCTTATCGTTGCACCTGACTGCTGATCAGGGGACAGCAGATCCTGCGCGTCGACGGTCTCGAATCGTATTGCCCCTCCCAGCGCTCCGGCCCCCCGGTCAGCCCCCGGGCCGGCCAGCACTTCCACCCGTTTCAGCAGGTCGGGATCCAGTGAGCCGATACCACCATGATGCTGGAACAGGCTGCGTCCCTGTATGGCGCCGTCAATGGTGATGTTCAGATTGGAGGCATCAATCCCCCTCAGATAGAGGCGTTGAGCATTGTGTGATCCACCCCCGATGGTGATGACGCTCTGATCCCGGAAGACATCCGCCACCGAGGCGGCAAGATTCCGCGTCATCTGTTCCGTGGGGATGATTTGCGTATTGTCAATGTGTGAGCCCTCGATGCTGATGGGCTGCATGTCGACCTGG
The DNA here is from genome assembly GCF_047222355.1 of Ectothiorhodospira shaposhnikovii. NCBI lineage: Bacteria > Pseudomonadati > Pseudomonadota > Gammaproteobacteria > Chromatiales > Ectothiorhodospiraceae > Ectothiorhodospira > Ectothiorhodospira shaposhnikovii. The sequence continues at coordinate 92,848 of NZ_CP178333.1, forward strand.
GTCACATTGCCTTCGGCTTGGGCGGCCAGGGAGGCCGTCATGCACAGTAAAGTACTGACAGCGGCAGGTAACTTAAGAGTCATGGGCGTTTTTTCATGGAAGGCGTTAATGAGTATGTTTATCATTTGATGGAGAATGCTATCTCCTGGCCCATGCGGAAAGAAGATAGGCTTTGTGAACGACTTGTCCCGAAAATGGAACGTGTGACCAGATGAGTGACTTTGAGGCGTTGAAGGCCCTGATTGCACTGCGGGATCATGGCAATCTCACCGCGGCCGCACGGTTTTTGGGCCGTCCCAAATCCACCTTGAGTCGACGTCTGGCGTTGCTGGAACAGGATCTGGGGTTGCGGCTCACCCGCCAGTCAGGGGGCCGGCTGAGCCTTTCCGAGGTGGGTCAGTGCTATGCGGACTATGGGGAAAGAATTCTTTCGCTGTCCGAAGAGGCCCGCGAGGCGGCGCAATCCCTGTCCAGTGACAGGCGCCGCAATCTGTGTGTCTGGATCAGCCATGAAATGGCCTGGGGATGGGCGATCTGGGTGATGAACGATTTCCTGGCCCGTTATCCGGAATATTCCCTGGAAGCCAGGGTGCTGCTACCGGGCGCTCAACCGCCGCTTGACGAGGTGGATGTCTGGCTGGCCTGCGGCCAGGTTCAGGCCCATGGGTTGGCCTGTCAGCCTCTGGGTCGCTGGCAGCGTCGTCTCTACGCCGCCAGCGACCCGGATGCATGCTGCTGTCACCTTGAGGATCCGGATCAGATAGAGCGTTGCTCCTGGATAGAGCTGACCGGTGAATCGGATGCCATCCATCTGCGCCACAGGGATTCCGGCCATTCCCGGCACATCAATCCCCATGCCCGGCTGCGGGTTAATTCCCTGCAGACCCTGGCCGATGGCATTGCACGGGGATATGGCGTCGGGATGTTGCCGGCCTGGGTCGCTGAATGTCCCAGGCACGGGATCATGCGCGGCAGACTGGCCCGGATACTGGCGGACTGGGAAATCATGCCCACGGATCTGTTCATGCTGGTCCGATCCGGCTTAAGGTCCAAGTCAGTGGAATGCCTGACGGCGCACATGAAATCTCAACTGCCTGTGCGCTGGCGGCTGTGATCTTCATTGAGCATCTGCGCCAGCTCCGGCGGGCTGGCGGCACCGAAGTACAGGGTTCGATGGGGGAAGGGGATCTCCACCCCCTCGGCATCAAAGGTCTGCTTCACCCGTCTCAGGAACTCCCGTCCCACCTCCCACTGCTTGATGGGCAGGGTCTTGATGCGTCCCAGCCCGGCCCGGAAGTTCCGGACTCCCGCTTTCGCGGGAGTGACGGCAGTGGGGCCTCATCCCCGGTCCTTTTGTGAGCGTGATTGATAAGAAAACACCAAAGAATGGAAACTACGGGGCAAGCCCCGGCCGTGCCCCCCTTGAAAGAGGGAGGCACGGGCTTGTGGCTGATCATTGGAATCCTGCTGAGCAGGAATTAAGGATTCAGTACATCCCTGAGGGGATGAATGTCAGAACTGATAACGGGCCATCATTCTGATGTCTCGCCCCGGTTCCAGCGTGGCGCCGTCATCCCCGATGGTGGTCTGTTCGCTATAGCTGCGATCAAACAGATTTCTCACTGCCAGCGACAGTGATAATGCAGGTATGCTTGCAGGCTGCCATTGGGCCTGTAAGTGATGGAGGGTATGGCCGGAACGGTCAATCTCACCGTCTTCCAGTCCTGCCTGGGCGACGAGGGTGTACCCCATGGTCATATTTTCGTCGATTCGCCAGACATGATCCCAGACCAGTCGATCGCCGGTATTGCTACCCACGCGCCGAATGGTTGTGATCCGGTCACCGTTCTGATCCACCGTTTTGGCATGCAGGTATGAAAGGGTTGTCTGATAACGACCACTCTGCCAGGAGGTCCTGGCTTCCCACCCCTTGCTGGTGACCCGGTCATCGTTATAAAAACCCGTGACTGGCTGGCCGCGGCTACCACCTATCTGAACGATCAGATTGTCAATGTCATTATGAAAATAGGTCAGGGAGGCATCGAAACGATCGGCATCACGAATCAGGCCCCGTGCCTGATAGCGAAAGCCGGCTTCCTTCTGCTGTGAGCTTTCCGGTCTGAAACTTCGACCGAAACTGCGTTTGCCGGTTTGTGCATTGAATGTGGGTGTGTCCACGGCTGATGCCAGCCAGCCGATGGGTATGACGCCGGTACTGCGCACCGCTTCTCCGTAGTTGGCAAACGTACTCCAGCCCTTGCCAATGTTGACTTCGATACCTGCATTGGGGGAGATTTCGTTGCCACTGATTGCGATGCGGCCGTAGTCGGTTTCATAACGGTCAAACCTTGCTCCGCCGGAGAGTGTCAGTCTGCCGATATAGACATGGTCCTGAATGAACAAGCCCAGGTTGTTCAGGTTGTTTCTGTGTCCCTGGCGTTCGCCATTGTTGTAGATCTCTCCATCTTCCGTGTAATAGTCGATGCCTGTTACCAGATTGTGTGTGCTTGAAATCCAGTCGATAACGGCATTGTTTCTCAGTTCAAAACCTTTTCCGGTACTGGTGGTTTCATTGTTTCTGGTCTGATTGTTCAAGGTGTTTTCATTATTGAACAGGTTCAGTGAGAGATTGACCAGAGGGGTATGTAGTGCATGATAGCGGTAGTTGACGATGTAGGTGTCCCTGTCATTGATCTGATATTCAAGCGGGGCATCCGGGTCGTATGCACCATCACCGGCCGCCCAGCGATAGAGCCCACTGTTTCGGCTTCTTTCAGCACTCAGCCGGAGTGAATGACCTTCGTTTTCCAGAAGGCTGAACTTGATAAAGTAATGGCGATCCCGCCCCGCGGAGCCGTGTACCCTGTCGCCTCCACCGGTTTCATAGTCTTCGCGATTGACGCCCTTGATATGGGCCATCAATCCACTGTGACTGCCCAGCCGGGTATACGCGGTTGCGGCACCGTGATCGGAGCGGTCAGCGGTGTAATAGCCTGCCCTTATCGTTGCACCTGACTGCTGATCAGGGGACAGCAGATCCTGCGCGTCGACGGTCTCGAATCGTATTGCCCCTCCCAGCGCTCCGGCCCCCCGGTCAGCCCCCGGGCCGGCCAGCACTTCCACCCGTTTCAGCAGGTCGGGATCCAGTGAGCCGATACCACCATGATGCTGGAACAGGCTGCGTCCCTGTATGGCGCCGTCAATGGTGATGTTCAGATTGGAGGCATCAATCCCCCTCAGATAGAGGCGTTGAGCATTGTGTGATCCACCCCCGATGGTGATGACGCTCTGATCCCGGAAGACATCCGCCACCGAGGCGGCAAGATTCCGCGTCATCTGTTCCGTGGGGATGATTTGCGTATTGTCAATGTGTGAGCCCTCGATGCTGATGGGCTGCATGTCGACCTGGGTCACATTGCCTTCGGCTTGGGCGGCCAGGGAGGCCGTCATGCACAGTAAAGTACTGACAGCGGCAGGTAACTTAAGAGTCATGGGCGTTTTTTCATGGAAGGCGTTAATGAGTATGTTTATCATTTGATGGAGAATGCTATCTCCTGGCCCATGCGGAAAGAAGATAGGCTTTGTGAACGACTTGTCCCGAAAATGGAACGTGTGACCAGATGAGTGACTTTGAGGCGTTGAAGGCCCTGATTGCACTGCGGGATCATGGCAATCTCACCGCGGCCGCACGGTTTTTGGGCCGTCCCAAATCCACCTTGAGTCGACGTCTGGCGTTGCTGGAACAGGATCTGGGGTTGCGGCTCACCCGCCAGTCAGGGGGCCGGCTGAGCCTTTCCGAGGTGGGTCAGTGCTATGCGGACTATGGGGAAAGAATTCTTTCGCTGTCCGAAGAGGCCCGCGAGGCGGCGCAATCCCTGTCCAGTGACAGGCGCCGCAATCTGTGTGTCTGGATCAGCCATGAAATGGCCTGGGGATGGGCGATCTGGGTGATGAACGATTTCCTGGCCCGTTATCCGGAATATTCCCTGGAAGCCAGGGTGCTGCTACCGGGCGCTCAACCGCCGCTTGACGAGGTGGATGTCTGGCTGGCCTGCGGCCAGGTTCAGGCCCATGGGTTGGCCTGTCAGCCTCTGGGTCGCTGGCAGCGTCGTCTCTACGCCGCCAGCGACCCGGATGCATGCTGCTGTCACCTTGAGGATCCGGATCAGATAGAGCGTTGCTCCTGGATAGAGCTGACCGGTGAATCGGATGCCATCCATCTGCGCCACAGGGATTCCGGCCATTCCCGGCACATCAATCCCCATGCCCGGCTGCGGGTTAATTCCCTGCAGACCCTGGCCGATGGCATTGCACGGGGATATGGCGTCGGGATGTTGCCGGCCTGGGTCGCTGAATGTCCCAGGCACGGGATCATGCGCGGCAGACTGGCCCGGATACTGGCGGACTGGGAAATCATGCCCACGGATCTGTTCATGCTGGTCCGATCCGGCTTAAGGTCCAAGTCAGTGGAATGCCTGACGGCGCACATGAAATCTCAACTGCCTGTGCGCTGGCGGCTGTGATCTTCATTGAGCATCTGCGCCAGCTCCGGCGGGCTGGCGGCACCGAAGTACAGGGTTCGATGGGGGAAGGGGATCTCCACCCCCTCGGCATCAAAGGTCTGCTTCACCCGTCTCAGGAACTCCCGTCCCACCTCCCACTGCTTGATGGGCAGGGTCTTGATGCGTCCCAGCCCGGCCCGGAAGTTCCGGACTCCCGCTTTCGCGGGAGTGACGGCAGTGGGGCCTCATCCCCGGTCCTTTTGTGAGCGTGATTGATAAGAAAACACCAAAGAATGGAAACTACGGGGCAAGCCCCGGCCGTGCCCCCCTTGAAAGAGGGAGGCACGGGCTTGTGGCTGATCATTGGAATCCTGCTGAGCAGGAATTAAGGATTCAGTACATCCCTGAGGGGATGAATGTCAGAACTGATAACGGGCCATCATTCTGATGTCTCGCCCCGGTTCCAGCGTGGCGCCGTCATCCCCGATGGTGGTCTGTTCGCTATAGCTGCGATCAAACAGATTTCTCACTGCCAGCGACAGTGATAATGCAGGTATGCTTGCAGGCTGCCATTGGGCCTGTAAGTGATGGAGGGTATGGCCGGAACGGTCAATCTCACCGTCTTCCAGTCCTGCCTGGGCGACGAGGGTGTACCCCATGGTCATATTTTCGTCGATTCGCCAGACATGATCCCAGACCAGTCGATCGCCGGTATTGCTACCCACGCGCCGAATGGTTGTGATCCGGTCACCGTTCTGATCCACCGTTTTGGCATGCAGGTATGAAAGGGTTGTCTGATAACGACCACTCTGCCAGGAGGTCCTGGCTTCCCACCCCTTGCTGGTGACCCGGTCATCGTTATAAAAACCCGTGACTGGCTGGCCGCGGCTACCACCTATCTGAACGATCAGATTGTCAATGTCATTATGAAAATAGGTCAGGGAGGCATCGAAACGATCGGCATCACGAATCAGGCCCCGTGCCTGATAGCGAAAGCCGGCTTCCTTCTGCTGTGAGCTTTCCGGTCTGAAACTTCGACCGAAACTGCGTTTGCCGGTTTGTGCATTGAATGTGGGTGTGTCCACGGCTGATGCCAGCCAGCCGATGGGTATGACGCCGGTACTGCGCACCGCTTCTCCGTAGTTGGCAAACGTACTCCAGCCCTTGCCAATGTTGACTTCGATACCTGCATTGGGGGAGATTTCGTTGCCACTGATTGCGATGCGGCCGTAGTCGGTTTCATAACGGTCAAACCTTGCTCCGCCGGAGAGTGTCAGTCTGCCGATATAGACATGGTCCTGAATGAACAAGCCCAGGTTGTTCAGGTTGTTTCTGTGTCCCTGGCGTTCGCCATTGTTGTAGATCTCTCCATCTTCCGTGTAATAGTCGATGCCTGTTACCAGATTGTGTGTGCTTGAAATCCAGTCGATAACGGCATTGTTTCTCAGTTCAAAACCTTTTCCGGTACTGGTGGTTTCATTGTTTCTGGTCTGATTGTTCAAGGTGTTTTCATTATTGAACAGGTTCAGTGAGAGATTGACCAGAGGGGTATGTAGTGCATGATAGCGGTAGTTGACGATGTAGGTGTCCCTGTCATTGATCTGATATTCAAGCGGGGCATCCGGGTCGTATGCACCATCACCGGCCGCCCAGCGATAGAGCCCACTGTTTCGGCTTCTTTCAGCACTCAGCCGGAGTGAATGACCTTCGTTTTCCAGAAGGCTGAACTTGATAAAGTAATGGCGATCCCGCCCCGCGGAGCCGTGTACCCTGTCGCCTCCACCGGTTTCATAGTCTTCGCGATTGACGCCCTTGATATGGGCCATCAATCCACTGTGACTGCCCAGCCGGGTATACGCGGTTGCGGCACCGTGATCGGAGCGGTCAGCGGTGTAATAGCCTGCCCTTATCGTTGCACCTGACTGCTGATCAGGGGACAGCAGATCCTGCGCGTCGACGGTCTCGAATCGTATTGCCCCTCCCAGCGCTCCGGCCCCCCGGTCAGCCCCCGGGCCGGCCAGCACTTCCACCCGTTTCAGCAGGTCGGGATCCAGTGAGCCGATACCACCATGATGCTGGAACAGGCTGCGTCCCTGTATGGCGCCGTCAATGGTGATGTTCAGATTGGAGGCATCAATCCCCCTCAGATAGAGGCGTTGAGCATTGTGTGATCCACCCCCGATGGTGATGACGCTCTGATCCCGGAAGACATCCGCCACCGAGGCGGCAAGATTCCGCGTCATCTGTTCCGTGGGGATGATTTGCGTATTGTCAATGTGTGAGCCCTCGATGCTGATGGGCTGCATGTCGACCTGGGTCACATTGCCTTCGGCTTGGGCGGCCAGGGAGGCCGTCATGCACAGTAAAGTACTGACAGCGGCAGGTAACTTAAGAGTCATGGGCGTTTTTTCATGGAAGGCGTTAATGAGTATGTTTATCATTTGATGGAGAATGCTATCTCCTGGCCCATGCGGAAAGAAGATAGGCTTTGTGAACGACTTGTCCCGAAAATGGAACGTGTGACCAGATGAGTGACTTTGAGGCGTTGAAGGCCCTGATTGCACTGCGGGATCATGGCAATCTCACCGCGGCCGCACGGTTTTTGGGCCGTCCCAAATCCACCTTGAGTCGACGTCTGGCGTTGCTGGAACAGGATCTGGGGTTGCGGCTCACCCGCCAGTCAGGGGGCCGGCTGAGCCTTTCCGAGGTGGGTCAGTGCTATGCGGACTATGGGGAAAGAATTCTTTCGCTGTCCGAAGAGGCCCGCGAGGCGGCGCAATCCCTGTCCAGTGACAGGCGCCGCAATCTGTGTGTCTGGATCAGCCATGAAATGGCCTGGGGATGGGCGATCTGGGTGATGAACGATTTCCTGGCCCGTTATCCGGAATATTCCCTGGAAGCCAGGGTGCTGCTACCGGGCGCTCAACCGCCGCTTGACGAGGTGGATGTCTGGCTGGCCTGCGGCCAGGTTCAGGCCCATGGGTTGGCCTGTCAGCCTCTGGGTCGCTGGCAGCGTCGTCTCTACGCCGCCAGCGACCCGGATGCATGCTGCTGTCACCTTGAGGATCCGGATCAGATAGAGCGTTGCTCCTGGATAGAGCTGACCGGTGAATCGGATGCCATCCATCTGCGCCACAGGGATTCCGGCCATTCCCGGCACATCAATCCCCATGCCCGGCTGCGGGTTAATTCCCTGCAGACCCTGGCCGATGGCATTGCACGGGGATATGGCGTCGGGATGTTGCCGGCCTGGGTCGCTGAATGTCCCAGGCACGGGATCATGCGCGGCAGACTGGCCCGGATACTGGCGGACTGGGAAATCATGCCCACGGATCTGTTCATGCTGGTCCGATCCGGCTTAAGGTCCAAGTCAGTGGAATGCCTGACGGCGCACATGAAATCTCAACTGCCTGTGCGCTGGCGGCTGTGATCTTCATTGAGCATCTGCGCCAGCTCCGGCGGGCTGGCGGCACCGAAGTACAGGGTTCGATGGGGGAAGGGGATCTCCACCCCCTCGGCATCAAAGGTCTGCTTCACCCGTCTCAGGAACTCCCGTCCCACCTCCCACTGCTTGATGGGCAGGGTCTTGATGCGTCCCAGCCCGGCCCGGAAGTTCCGGACTCCCGCTTTCGCGGGAGTGACGGCAGTGGGGCCTCATCCCCGGTCCTTTTGTGAGCGTGATTGATAAGAAAACACCAAAGAATGGAAACTACGGGGCAAGCCCCGGCCGTGCCCCCCTTGAAAGAGGGAGGCACGGGCTTGTGGCTGATCATTGGAATCCTGCTGAGCAGGAATTAAGGATTCAGTACATCCCTGAGGGGATGAATGTCAGAACTGATAACGGGCCATCATTCTGATGTCTCGCCCCGGTTCCAGCGTGGCGCCGTCATCCCCGATGGTGGTCTGTTCGCTATAGCTGCGATCAAACAGATTTCTCACTGCCAGCGACAGTGATAATGCAGGTATGCTTGCAGGCTGCCATTGGGCCTGTAAGTGATGGAGGGTATGGCCGGAACGGTCAATCTCACCGTCTTCCAGTCCTGCCTGGGCGACGAGGGTGTACCCCATGGTCATATTTTCGTCGATTCGCCAGACATGATCCCAGACCAGTCGATCGCCGGTATTGCTACCCACGCGCCGAATGGTTGTGATCCGGTCACCGTTCTGATCCACCGTTTTGGCATGCAGGTATGAAAGGGTTGTCTGATAACGACCACTCTGCCAGGAGGTCCTGGCTTCCCACCCCTTGCTGGTGACCCGGTCATCGTTATAAAAACCCGTGACTGGCTGGCCGCGGCTACCACCTATCTGAACGATCAGATTGTCAATGTCATTATGAAAATAGGTCAGGGAGGCATCGAAACGATCGGCATCACGAATCAGGCCCCGTGCCTGATAGCGAAAGCCGGCTTCCTTCTGCTGTGAGCTTTCCGGTCTGAAACTTCGACCGAAACTGCGTTTGCCGGTTTGTGCATTGAATGTGGGTGTGTCCACGGCTGATGCCAGCCAGCCGATGGGTATGACGCCGGTACTGCGCACCGCTTCTCCGTAGTTGGCAAACGTACTCCAGCCCTTGCCAATGTTGACTTCGATACCTGCATTGGGGGAGATTTCGTTGCCACTGATTGCGATGCGGCCGTAGTCGGTTTCATAACGGTCAAACCTTGCTCCGCCGGAGAGTGTCAGTCTGCCGATATAGACATGGTCCTGAATGAACAAGCCCAGGTTGTTCAGGTTGTTTCTGTGTCCCTGGCGTTCGCCATTGTTGTAGATCTCTCCATCTTCCGTGTAATAGTCGATGCCTGTTACCAGATTGTGTGTGCTTGAAATCCAGTCGATAACGGCATTGTTTCTCAGTTCAAAACCTTTTCCGGTACTGGTGGTTTCATTGTTTCTGGTCTGATTGTTCAAGGTGTTTTCATTATTGAACAGGTTCAGTGAGAGATTGACCAGAGGGGTATGTAGTGCATGATAGCGGTAGTTGACGATGTAGGTGTCCCTGTCATTGATCTGATATTCAAGCGGGGCATCCGGGTCGTATGCACCATCACCGGCCGCCCAGCGATAGAGCCCACTGTTTCGGCTTCTTTCAGCACTCAGCCGGAGTGAATGACCTTCGTTTTCCAGAAGGCTGAACTTGATAAAGTAATGGCGATCCCGCCCCGCGGAGCCGTGTACCCTGTCGCCTCCACCGGTTTCATAGTCTTCGCGATTGACGCCCTTGATATGGGCCATCAATCCACTGTGACTGCCCAGCCGGGTATACGCGGTTGCGGCACCGTGATCGGAGCGGTCAGCGGTGTAATAGCCTGCCCTTATCGTTGCACCTGACTGCTGATCAGGGGACAGCAGATCCTGCGCGTCGACGGTCTCGAATCGTATTGCCCCTCCCAGCGCTCCGGCCCCCCGGTCAGCCCCCGGGCCGGCCAGCACTTCCACCCGTTTCAGCAGGTCGGGATCCAGTGAGCCGATACCACCATGATGCTGGAACAGGCTGCGTCCCTGTATGGCGCCGTCAATGGTGATGTTCAGATTGGAGGCATCAATCCCCCTCAGATAGAGGCGTTGAGCATTGTGTGATCCACCCCCGATGGTGATGACGCTCTGATCCCGGAAGACATCCGCCACCGAGGCGGCAAGATTCCGCGTCATCTGTTCCGTGGGGATGATTTGCGTATTGTCAATGTGTGAGCCCTCGATGCTGATGGGCTGCATGTCGACCTGGGTCACATTGCCTTCGGCTTGGGCGGCCAGGGAGGCCGTCATGCACAGTAAAGTACTGACAGCGGCAGGTAACTTAAGAGTCATGGGCGTTTTTTCATGGAAGGCGTTAATGAGTATGTTTATCATTTGATGGAGAATGCTATCTCCTGGCCCATGCGGAAAGAAGATAGGCTTTGTGAACGACTTGTCCCGAAAATGGAACGTGTGACCAGATGAGTGACTTTGAGGCGTTGAAGGCCCTGATTGCACTGCGGGATCATGGCAATCTCACCGCGGCCGCACGGTTTTTGGGCCGTCCCAAATCCACCTTGAGTCGACGTCTGGCGTTGCTGGAACAGGATCTGGGGTTGCGGCTCACCCGCCAGTCAGGGGGCCGGCTGAGCCTTTCCGAGGTGGGTCAGTGCTATGCGGACTATGGGGAAAGAATTCTTTCGCTGTCCGAAGAGGCCCGCGAGGCGGCGCAATCCCTGTCCAGTGACAGGCGCCGCAATCTGTGTGTCTGGATCAGCCATGAAATGGCCTGGGGATGGGCGATCTGGGTGATGAACGATTTCCTGGCCCGTTATCCGGAATATTCCCTGGAAGCCAGGGTGCTGCTACCGGGCGCTCAACCGCCGCTTGACGAGGTGGATGTCTGGCTGGCCTGCGGCCAGGTTCAGGCCCATGGGTTGGCCTGTCAGCCTCTGGGTCGCTGGCAGCGTCGTCTCTACGCCGCCAGCGACCCGGATGCATGCTGCTGTCACCTTGAGGATCCGGATCAGATAGAGCGTTGCTCCTGGATAGAGCTGACCGGTGAATCGGATGCCATCCATCTGCGCCACAGGGATTCCGGCCATTCCCGGCACATCAATCCCCATGCCCGGCTGCGGGTTAATTCCCTGCAGACCCTGGCCGATGGCATTGCACGGGGATATGGCGTCGGGATGTTGCCGGCCTGGGTCGCTGAATGTCCCAGGCACGGGATCATGCGCGGCAGACTGGCCCGGATACTGGCGGACTGGGAAATCATGCCCACGGATCTGTTCATGCTGGTCCGATCCGGCTTAAGGTCCAAGTCAGTGGAATGCCTGACGGCGCACATGAAATCTCAACTGCCTGTGCGCTGGCGGCTGTGATCTTCATTGAGCATCTGCGCCAGCTCCGGCGGGCTGGCGGCACCGAAGTACAGGGTTCGATGGGGGAAGGGGATCTCCACCCCCTCGGCATCAAAGGTCTGCTTCACCCGTCTCAGGAACTCCCGTCCCACCTCCCACTGCTTGATGGGCAGGGTCTTGATGCGTCCCAGCCCGGCCCGGAAGTTCCGGACTCCCGCTTTCGCGGGAGTGACGGCAGTGGGGCCTCATCCCCGGTCCTTTTGTGAGCGTGATTGATAAGAAAACACCAAAGAATGGAAACTACGGGGCAAGCCCCGGCCGTGCCCCCCTTGAAAGAGGGAGGCACGGGCTTGTGGCTGATCATTGGAATCCTGCTGAGCAGGAATTAAGGATTCAGTACATCCCTGAGGGGATGAATGTCAGAACTGATAACGGGCCATCATTCTGATGTCTCGCCCCGGTTCCAGCGTGGCGCCGTCATCCCCGATGGTGGTCTGTTCGCTATAGCTGCGATCAAACAGATTTCTCACTGCCAGCGACAGTGATAATGCAGGTATGCTTGCAGGCTGCCATTGGGCCTGTAAGTGATGGAGGGTATGGCCGGAACGGTCAATCTCACCGTCTTCCAGTCCTGCCTGGGCGACGAGGGTGTACCCCATGGTCATATTTTCGTCGATTCGCCAGACATGATCCCAGACCAGTCGATCGCCGGTATTGCTACCCACGCGCCGAATGGTTGTGATCCGGTCACCGTTCTGATCCACCGTTTTGGCATGCAGGTATGAAAGGGTTGTCTGATAACGACCACTCTGCCAGGAGGTCCTGGCTTCCCACCCCTTGCTGGTGACCCGGTCATCGTTATAAAAACCCGTGACTGGCTGGCCGCGGCTACCACCTATCTGAACGATCAGATTGTCAATGTCATTATGAAAATAGGTCAGGGAGGCATCGAAACGATCGGCATCACGAATCAGGCCCCGTGCCTGATAGCGAAAGCCGGCTTCCTTCTGCTGTGAGCTTTCCGGTCTGAAACTTCGACCGAAACTGCGTTTGCCGGTTTGTGCATTGAATGTGGGTGTGTCCACGGCTGATGCCAGCCAGCCGATGGGTATGACGCCGGTACTGCGCACCGCTTCTCCGTAGTTGGCAAACGTACTCCAGCCCTTGCCAATGTTGACTTCGATACCTGCATTGGGGGAGATTTCGTTGCCACTGATTGCGATGCGGCCGTAGTCGGTTTCATAACGGTCAAACCTTGCTCCGCCGGAGAGTGTCAGTCTGCCGATATAGACATGGTCCTGAATGAACAAGCCCAGGTTGTTCAGGTTGTTTCTGTGTCCCTGGCGTTCGCCATTGTTGTAGATCTCTCCATCTTCCGTGTAATAGTCGATGCCTGTTACCAGATTGTGTGTGCTTGAAATCCAGTCGATAACGGCATTGTTTCTCAGTTCAAAACCTTTTCCGGTACTGGTGGTTTCATTGTTTCTGGTCTGATTGTTCAAGGTGTTTTCATTATTGAACAGGTTCAGTGAGAGATTGACCAGAGGGGTATGTAGTGCATGATAGCGGTAGTTGACGATGTAGGTGTCCCTGTCATTGATCTGATATTCAAGCGGGGCATCCGGGTCGTATGCACCATCACCGGCCGCCCAGCGATAGAGCCCACTGTTTCGGCTTCTTTCAGCACTCAGCCGGAGTGAATGACCTTCGTTTTCCAGAAGGCTGAACTTGATAAAGTAATGGCGATCCCGCCCCGCGGAGCCGTGTACCCTGTCGCCTCCACCGGTTTCATAGTCTTCGCGATTGACGCCCTTGATATGGGCCATCAATCCACTGTGACTGCCCAGCCGGGTATACGCGGTTGCGGCACCGTGATCGGAGCGGTCAGCGGTGTAATAGCCTGCCCTTATCGTTGCACCTGACTGCTGATCAGGGGACAGCAGATCCTGCGCGTCGACGGTCTCGAATCGTATTGCCCCTCCCAGCGCTCCGGCCCCCCGGTCAGCCCCCGGGCCGGCCAGCACTTCCACCCGTTTCAGCAGGTCGGGATCCAGTGAGCCGATACCACCATGATGCTGGAACAGGCTGCGTCCCTGTATGGCGCCGTCAATGGTGATGTTCAGATTGGAGGCATCAATCCCCCTCAGATAGAGGCGTTGAGCATTGTGTGATCCACCCCCGATGGTGATGACGCTCTGATCCCGGAAGACATCCGCCACCGAGGCGGCAAGATTCCGCGTCATCTGTTCCGTGGGGATGATTTGCGTATTGTCAATGTGTGAGCCCTCGATGCTGATGGGCTGCATGTCGACCTGGGTCACATTGCCTTCGGCTTGGGCGGCCAGGGAGGCCGTCATGCACAGTAAAGTACTGACAGCGGCAGGTAACTTAAGAGTCATGGGCGTTTTTTCATGGAAGGCGTTAATGAGTATGTTTATCATTTGATGGAGAATGCTATCTCCTGGCCCATGCGGAAAGAAGATAGGCTTTGTGAACGACTTGTCCCGAAAATGGAACGTGTGACCAGATGAGTGACTTTGAGGCGTTGAAGGCCCTGATTGCACTGCGGGATCATGGCAATCTCACCGCGGCCGCACGGTTTTTGGGCCGTCCCAAATCCACCTTGAGTCGACGTCTGGCGTTGCTGGAACAGGATCTGGGGTTGCGGCTCACCCGCCAGTCAGGGGGCCGGCTGAGCCTTTCCGAGGTGGGTCAGTGCTATGCGGACTATGGGGAAAGAATTCTTTCGCTGTCCGAAGAGGCCCGCGAGGCGGCGCAATCCCTGTCCAGTGACAGGCGCCGCAATCTGTGTGTCTGGATCAGCCATGAAATGGCCTGGGGATGGGCGATCTGGGTGATGAACGATTTCCTGGCCCGTTATCCGGAATATTCCCTGGAAGCCAGGGTGCTGCTACCGGGCGCTCAACCGCCGCTTGACGAGGTGGATGTCTGGCTGGCCTGCGGCCAGGTTCAGGCCCATGGGTTGGCCTGTCAGCCTCTGGGTCGCTGGCAGCGTCGTCTCTACGCCGCCAGCGACCCGGATGCATGCTGCTGTCACCTTGAGGATCCGGATCAGATAGAGCGTTGCTCCTGGATAGAGCTGACCGGTGAATCGGATGCCATCCATCTGCGCCACAGGGATTCCGGCCATTCCCGGCACATCAATCCCCATGCCCGGCTGCGGGTTAATTCCCTGCAGACCCTGGCCGATGGCATTGCACGGGGATATGGCGTCGGGATGTTGCCGGCCTGGGTCGCTGAATGTCCCAGGCACGGGATCATGCGCGGCAGACTGGCCCGGATACTGGCGGACTGGGAAATCATGCCCACGGATCTGTTCATGCTGGTCCGATCCGGCTTAAGGTCCAAGTCAGTGGAATGCCTGACGGCGCACATGAAATCTCAACTGCCTGTGCGCTGGCGGCTGTGATCTTCATTGAGCATCTGCGCCAGCTCCGGCGGGCTGGCGGCACCGAAGTACAGGGTTCGATGGGGGAAGGGGATCTCCACCCCCTCGGCATCAAAGGTCTGCTTCACCCGTCTCAGGAACTCCCGTCCCACCTCCCACTGCTTGATGGGCAGGGTCTTGATGCGTCCCAGCCCGGCCCGGAAGTTCCGGACTCCCGCTTTCGCGGGAGTGACGGCAGTGGGGCCTCATCCCCGGTCCTTCTCCCGGGGGAGATGCCCTGATCAGACCCTCCAGCCCAGCGCCTCGGCCCGGCGTCGGGCCAGGGCAGGGATGTCCTGGGCCACGAAGTGGCTGTGCAGTACCTGTACCCCGATCATGTGATTGATCACCGCATCCAGCTGCACCTGGGTGGAGGCGGAGGTCTCCGGCGACTCATGCAGCGCGAACAGGGCCTTCACTCCAGCCGGGTCCAGCAGGCCCGCATCCTGGATGGCCTGATCCGACAGGTACTGGTCCGCCAGGGCCTTCATCGCCGCCCACTTCTTCGGGTCCGTGTGGGCCGGCGGGGCCATGAAGGCGAACTTCTCGCGCTCATACAGCACCTTGGGCAGCAGTCCCTTCATGGCCTCCCGCAGCACGTACTTCTCGGTCCGGCCCTTGATGCGCATGGACGGCGGCAGGTGTACCGCCAGATCCGCCAGATGGTGGTCCAGGAACGGCGGTCTGGCTTCCATGGAATTGGCCATGTCCACCCTGTCACCGCCCCAGGTGAGGATCTGACCTTCCAGCATGGTCTTGATCCAGACGTACTGGGCCTTGTCCAGGGGATGGCGGCCTTCGATCATGTCGCCGTCCAGGGCTTCGGCAATGGCGCGGCCCGGCTCGTAACCCCGGACCGCATCCCGGTGATGGACGGCCATCAGGCCCGGGGCATGGGCGGCGCTGGCCAGCCAGGGCTGCAGACAGGAAGGGGTGAAGCCCACCAGGGCATCCAGGGCCGGGTCATGCAGTTCGTTTTCCGCCAGCATGGCTCCCTTGAAGAGCTGGTTGCTCTCCGCCAGCAGCTGTTCCCAGCTGGCCCGCTCAGCCGGAGACAGGGTGTCCAGGCCATGCAGGAACATGTCCCGACGGAAGGAGGGGTAGCCGGCAAACAGCTCGTCGGAACCCTCCCCGGTGACCACCACCCGGTAGCCGGCCCGGTTCACGTGGCGGCTCATCAGGAGCTTGGCCACTCCCAGGGTGTTGTAGATGGTGCGTTCCGCGTGCCAGAGGGTTTCCACCAGGTTGTCGTAGAGGTGGCCGGCATCCAGGCGCATGATGTCCTGGTCCGCCCCCACGCTGCGGGCCATCTCCTGGGCAATGGCGGTCTCGTCGTAGTCGGCGTTGTCGAAGCCGATGGTGAAGGCTTTGACCGCCGACTGCTGGTGGGCTGCCGACAGGCCCAGGGTGATGCAGGAGTCGATGCCGCCGGAGAGATAGCAGGCCACCGGCACGTCCGCCTCCAGGCGCAACTGCACCGCCTCCATGAGCTTTTCCCGGATGCCCTCGATGTAGAACGCCTCGTCCTTTTCCTCGCCCCGTTCCGACAGCAGGGGAAAGTCCATGTCCCAGTAGCGGTCGTCGCGGATCTGGAACTTGCCGTGACGACGCTCGATGGTGACCACGTGTCCGGGCTTGACCTGATGGATGCCCTCGAAGGCGGTGCTGCCGGGGACCATGGTCTGCATCAGCTGGTGATACAGGCCCCGGGACTCGAACCGGCGCGGCACGTCCGGATGGGCGAACAGCACCTTCAGTTCGGAACCGAACACCACGCTGCCGTTGACCTCGGTCCAGTACAGGGGTTTGACGCCGAACCGGTCGCGGATCAGCATCAGGCGATCCCGCTGGCGATCATAGAGGGCGATGGCGAACTCACCCCGCAGTTGGGGCAGCATGTCTTCCAGACCCTGGCCCCGATACAGGTGCAGCACCATCTCGGAATCGCTTTTGGTGCGGAATCTTGCCCCTCGGGAGGTGAGGTCGGTGCGGATGCGCTTGTAGTCGTAGAGTTCGCCGTTGACCGCCAGCATCAGGTTGCCGTCCTCGGACAGGAAGGGCTGGCGGCCCCGGTTCTCGTCCAGGTCGATGATGGTCAGGCGGGCATGGGAAAAGCCCACCCCGCGGTCGTCCTGTACCTTGTAACCGAAACCGTCGGGGCCGCGATGGTGCTGGATGGCGGCCATGGCCACCAGGTTTATGGGATCAACGGGTTTTTGCGGGTCGGCATGAATGACGCCGGCGATACCACACATAGGGCACTCCTTGAGGCTGTGAATTCGACATCTGCGCGGGAGCCGGCCCGTGGATCCAATGGGCACGGCAGTTCGCCGGCAAGGCCGGCTCCCGCGAGGCGGGGGATCAGGGGGTGTCCATCACTTCGCTGATGCGACGGACGATGCAGGTGAGCAGGGCCATGCGGATGAAGACCGCCCCCCGGGCCTGGGCGAAGTACCAGTTGTGGGGGGTGCCGTCCAGATCCGTGGACAGCTCCTCCCCCCGCGCCAGGGGATGCAGGATGATGGCCCCCTGCTTGAGGGGAGAGGCGGTGGACAGCTTGAGGTCTGCACCCATTTCCTCGTAGCCGTCACCCACCCAGGCAATGGCGTTGATATACACCACGTCCAGCCCGGGCAGTTCGGTGTTCAGGTCCTGGGCCACGCGCACCGACAGGCCCTGTTCGGCCAGTTCTTCCTGCTGACCCGGGTCGAAGGGCTCGGTTTCGTCGGTGAGGATCACGACCTCGCTGAAGGCGCTGGAGAAACGGGCCAGCAACAGCAGCAGGCTGCGCACGGTCCGCATGCGGTTGGGGACGCCGATGATGCCCACCCGAACCCGCCGGTTCGCCGGCAGCTCCGGGTCCAGCAGTTCCGGTCGCCATTTGAAGATGGTGTACAGGTCCGCCATGGCCTGGGTGGGATGCTCGTCGATGCCGTTGCCGGCATTGACGATGGGGATGCGCAGGGTGTCGAGCATCTCGTAGATGGCCCGGTCCTGATTGCTGCGCAGGACGATCACGTCACCATAGTTGTTGAACATCTCGGCGATGTCCGCCAGGGATTCTCCCTTGGCCATGCCCGTGCTCTTGGGGTCGGTGATGGACATGATGTCGCCGCCCAGCCGGTGCCAGGCGCTCTCGAAGGAGAGGCGGGTACGGGTGCTGGGCTCGTAGAAGGCACTGATCAGGATCTTGCCCTGCAGGGGCAGGTGCATCAGTGCCGGGGTGCTCTCGTACTGGGCCGCCAGGCGGAACAGCTGGGTGAGGGTGTCCCGGTCGAACTGGCGCGACGACACCACGTGGCGGCTGGACAGGGCCACCAGGTGCCGGGGGTCTTCGGCGATGCTTTCCATGAGTGCCTTGGGGCGCTCGATGCCGGCGGTGCCGTCCTTGGGCCTGAGCGGCTTTTGCAGCTGGGCGTCGACTACCATCGTTGCGTGTCTCCTGATGCGTCTTGAAAGCCCCTCTCCCACGGGGTGAGGGGGGAGGGAATATCCATCTCAGGCGGCCCCTTCCACCTTGGAAATCTCCGTCAGGGCCTGTTGCGTGCTCATCACCCGGGCATAGCGGTCCTTCATGGTGAGGATCGTGGCTCGCTCCAGTTCCGGGGTCACGGTGGCCACGGCGTCCTCGATGAGGGTGACGTAGAAGCCCAGGTCGCAGGCATCGCGGATGGCGGTGGAGACGCACTCGTTGCTGTAGACCCCGACGATGAACAGTGCCGTCACTTCCAGATTGCGCAGCACGTACTCCAGGTTGGTGGAGGTGAAAACCCCGCTGGCGGTCTTGTTGATGATGATCTCGTCCCCCTGGGGTGCCACCACCTCCAGAAACTCCGCTTCCTTGGAGCCGGGCGCCGCGTGCAGACCCAGGCGCTTGTGTCCCGGCCCGCGGTCACGTCCGTCCCGGGTCAGGGACTGGATGCGGGTATGGATCACCTCCAGGCCCAGGGATCGGAAACCATCCTGCAGCCGGCGCACATTGGGCAGTACCAGCCGGTCCAGGCGGTCGAAGTAGTAATCCTGGGCTTCCGGCGGCAGGCCGGAGCGCTCGGCGTCGGCAAACACCCCCCAGCCCCGGGCCGCGTCCAGGTACTGCAGGTCAACGCACAGCAGTGCCGCGTGATGGGAGACCAGGGCCCGGTTCAGGGCCCGGTTGGTGATCAGGGTTTCCCGGTACTGCTCCCGCAGTGGGTCGATGTTGTCGTAGGCCGGATCACGGCCGGAGGTCTTGTCTTTCATCGCAGTGTCTCCGTGTCCCGGGCCGCCAGCGACAGCACCGCCTGCAGCATGAGGTTGGCGCCCCGTTCAATATCTTCCCAGTTGGTCCACTCGGCGGGGGAATGGCTGCGTCCTTCCAGGCTGGGCACGAACACCATGCCGGTGCGGGCGATGCAGGACATGATCTGGGCATCGTGAGCGGCACCGCTGGGCATGCGCAGATGGGCAAAGCCGAGGGCGTCCGCCTTGTCCGACAGCAACTGCACCAGACCCGGATCGCAGCGCTGGGGCGGCAGCTCCGAGAGCACCTCGAATTCAAACATCAGACCCCGGCGACGGGCCATGGTGGACAGGGTGCGGCGGAAGGCGTCGGACAGCCCCTTGAGGGTGTCCGGGTCCGTGTCCCGCACATCCAGGGAAAAGGTGGTATGGCCGGGTACCGTGTTGGCGGCGCCGGGACGCAATTCCACCCGGCCGATGGTGGCCCGGCTGTGGGGGCTGCCGTGCTCCTCCAGAATGCGGTCGATCTCGCCGGCAAACTCGGCCAGGCCCTGGAAGGTGTCGTTGCGCATGTCCATGGGGGTGGTGCCCGCGTGGTTGGTCTGGCCCTTGAGCTGGACCTCCCACTTGAACAGGCCGGTGATGGCCTCCACCACGCCGACGCTGATATCGCCCCGATCCAGCACCGGTCCCTGCTCGATGTGCATTTCCAGATAGGCGTGAATGGATTCCTTGGAACGGCGGGCGAACAGGGCGGCATTGGCATCCAGGCCCCAGGCCGCCATGGCCTCGGTGAGGCTGATGCCGTCCAGATCCCGGGCGTTGTGGACCTGGGCCGGACTGAGCTGCCCCGCCATGGCCTGGGAGCCGAACAGACCGCCGAATCGCCCCTCCTCGTCGGTGAAGTTCACCACTTCCAGGGGGTGACGCAGGGTGATGCCGGATTCCTTGACCGTGCGCAACACCTCCAGCCCCACCAGCACCCCGAGGGCGCCGTCCAGGGGGCCGCCCCCGGGCACCGTGTCCAGATGGGAGCCCATCATCACGCTGGGGCGGCTGCCGTCCCAGTCTAGGCGACCGTGCAGATTGGCGGCGCCGTCCTCATAAAAATCCAGATCGGCGGCCAGGATACGTTCCTTGAACCAGCGTCGCCCGGCCAGATCCCCCTCGCTGAAGGCCATGCGATGGATGCCCCGGTCGGCATCCCGGCCGATGGCGGAAAGATCCTGGATATCCTGCTGCAGACGCTGGAAATCAATGCGGGCGTGGGTCATGGGCGCTCCCGGAAAGGGGGTCGGGGGAATCAGTCGTCGGCGATGGGCCGCAGGGCGGCCTGCTCGTCGCGGGCCTCCATGGTGTCCAGCAGCAGGCCCAGGCCGGTTTCCAGTCGGGCCAGTTCCATCGGCGGCATGGCGCGCAGGGCCCGGTTCAGGGCGCCCTGGGCCGGGGCAGGCGCATTGTCCAGCAGCGCCTGACCGGCGGCGGTCAGATAAAGACTGACCACCCGCTGATCCCTGTCCGCCCGGCGCCGCTCCATCAACCCCCTGGATTCCAGCTTGTCCAGCATGTTGGACGCGGTGGAGGCATGGATGGACAGGCGCTGGGACAGGTCACTCACGTTCAGGCCCGGTTCCAGGTGCATTTCCCACAGGGCCCAGAGCTGGGCGGCACTCACTCCGCAGTCGGTGCTGATCCGCCGGGAATGGGCCTGCAGGGAACGAAACAGCACTCGTAAGTGCTGAATCACCAGCTGCACCCGGTCATCGTTGCCGGCCGGAGAAATGGCGGTGGGGGAGTCGGTTTGCACCATGGATAGGGGCGATCTTTTTGCACAAAGTGTTTTTGTACAATAACATCAGTCCGGTGAATGACACAAATCAAAGGGGGCACACATGCTGGAATCCCTGTGCAACGACATCACCACTCACCGGGAATTTTCCTATCTGCTGCTGCGGCGGTTTCAGGGCATGGGACGCGCCTTCGTGCTGCGTTCCGACCTGCAGGATGAATACCAGGCACTGGCCGCGGAGCATCCCGAGCCGCCGCCGGAACACAGTCCACTGGTGCAACTGGTGGAGGATGTCCAGGAGGCCGTCATCGCCGCGCCCTGGGTGTGTCTGTCCGTGCGCCCGCGGGTGGGTCGCTGGTGGTACCTGCGCATTCATGCCGACGAACTGGCCGTGGAGCCGCTGACCGTGGGCGAGTTCCTCGCCTTCAAGGAGCATCTGGTCAGTCCCCGTCGGCTCCATGACAAGCCCCTGGAGTTCGATATCGGCGCCTTCCAGCGCAACTTCCCCAGCATGCGCGAATCCCGCTCCATCGGCCGCGGTCTGGAATTCCTCAATCGCAAGCTCTCCAGCCAGCTCTTCGACCGGGATGGGGTGGGGCTGCACAAGCTGTTCCTGTTCCTGCGCGAGCACCGCAGCAACGGCCGGCAACTGATGATCAACGACCGCCTGAGGGACGTGGACACCCTGCGCTCCGCCATTCGCGCCGCCGAAAAACGGCTGCGGACGCATAGCCACGACACCCCCTGGGCGGACGTGGCCCACGCCCTGCAGGATCTGGGCCTGGAGCCCGGCTGGGGCAAGGACGTGGGGCGGGTGTTGGAGAGCCTTCGGCTGCTGTCGGATCTGCTGGAAGCGCCTTCGCCGGAGACCCTGGAGCGGTTCCTGGCCCGCATCCCCATGATCTTCAGTATGCTGATCCTGTCGCCCCACGGTTTCTTCGGCCAGGCCAACGTGCTGGGATTGCCGGACACCGGGGGGCAGGTGGTTTACATCCTCGACCAGGTGCGTGCCCTGGAGCGGGAGATGCACCGCCGCCTGGAGGAACAGGGGCTGGACATCCAGCCCCGCATCCTGGTGATGACCCGGCTGATTCCGGAGGCCCGGGGCACCACTTGCGATCAGCCGGAGGAGGCCATCTCCGGCACCCAGAATGCCAAAATCCTGCGGGTGCCCTTTCGCAACCGGGACGGCGAGGTGGTGTCCCAGTGGATCTCCCGCTTCGAGATCTGGCCCTATCTGGAGCGCTATGCCGATGATGTGGAGACCCGGGTCAAGGCGGAACTGGGGGGGCGTCCCGACCTGATCGTGGGCAACTACTCCGACGGCAACCTGGTGGCCACCCTGCTGTCCGCGCGCATGCAGGTCACCCAGTGCAACATCGCCCACGCCCTGGAAAAGACCAAGTACCTCTACTCGGACCTGTACTGGAAGGACAACGAGGACCAGTATCACTTCTCCTGCCAGTTCACCGCCGACCTGATCGCCATGAACGCGGCGGACTTCATCATCACCAGCACTTATCAGGAGATCGCTGGTACCGACCACGCCATCGGCCAGTACGAGAGTTACGACGCCTTCACCCTGCCGGACCTGTACCGGGTGGTGAAGGGGGTGGATGTCTTCGACCCTCGGTTCAATATCGTCTCGCCGGGGGCGGACGCGGAGGTCTACTTCTCCTATCAGGACACCGAGCGACGCATCCGGGGCCTGCATGAGGAGCTGGAGGAGATGCTCTTCGGCGGTCCTCATCCGGAAGGGCGCGGGGTGTTGGCGGACCCGGACAAGCCGGTGATTTTCACCATGGCCCGACTGGATCGCATCAAGAACATCACCGGGCTGGTGTCCTGGTACGCCAACAGCCCCGAGCTGCGGGAGCAGGCCAACCTGGTGGTGATCGCCGGCTATGTGGATGGTTCACGCTCGTCGGACCGGGAAGAGCAGGAACAGATCGGCCACATGCATCACCTGTTCGACGAACACGGCCTGGATGGGCAGGTGCGCTGGCTGGGGGTGCGTCTGGACAAGGTGCTGTCCGGTGAGTTGTACCGCTTCATCGCCGACCGCAAGGGGGTGTTCGTGCAACCGGCCCTGTTCGAGGCCTTCGGCCTGACGGTGATCGAGGCCATGGTGTCCGGTCTGCCCACCTTCGCCACCCTCTATGGCGGTCCCCTGGAGATCATCGAGCACGGCCGTTCCGGCTACCACATCGATCCCAACCACGGCGACGAGGCGGCCCGGACCCTGATGGCGTTCTTCCAGCGCTGCGCCGAAGACCCCAACCACTGGGCGCGGATCTCCGAGGCCGGCATGCGCCGGGTGGAGGCCCGCTATACCTGGCAACGCTACGCCGAGCGCATGATGACCCTGTCGCGGATCTACGGCTTCTGGAAATACGTCACCAACCTGGAGCGGGCGGAGACCCGGCGCTACCTGGAGATGTTCCACGCCCTCCAGTACCGGCCCCTGGCGGCCCGGCTGGAGGGGTGAGCTTGCCGGTCAGTTCAGCAGCAATGCCTGCCTGACCCAGCCGTGGGGCAGGTCGGTGGCTTCCGTCAGAATGTCCAGGAAGGTGTCGCAGGTGTCGGGGCTTCTCTGCCGGAGAAGGGAGAAGTGCCCGAATACCAGGACCACCGACTTTGCCTCATGGATCTCGTCATCGCCGAGGGTATCGGCCAGGGCATCCCAGTTGAAACCGAACCAGGCGGGCAGGCCGCAGCTCTGATAGAGGGCGTGCAGCAGGGTGTCCTTGTCGAACACCGGCGCCCGGTCCACCCGCACCACCCGGAGGCCGCGGGCCTGAAGGGTCTCCATCAGGGCCTCCAGCTCTCCCTCCAGGGGGGCTTCGATGATGGGTTTTGTGCCGTGCAGGACGGCCTCCACGATGGCTTCGGGCAGCATCAGCGTATCCTCGTAAACGTCCGGTAATGGTCCGCCGTATAGTAGACCTCCCCTTCCTGGCCGATCACCAGGCGCTGGGGTCCCGCATGCCGGATACCGGGGGTTCTCACCACATATTCCCGGTAATAGCCCCTTTCCCTGGCCGGCAGCCTGCCTTCCCGGTTCTGGAACACGCTGCCGTCATTGCGATGGGGGTCGCGCTCGCCGCGCTCGATGCGGGCCAGCTCCGGCGCCAGATCCACATCCCCCTGAAACGCCAGGCGGCCATCCAGGTCATGGACCCGGACATCCTTCACGATCAGGGAAGTGTCCGCCCCGGCCCGGCTGCCCGGGTCGGAGTCCGACGCCGAGAAGCATCCGGTGAGTCCCGTCATCAGGACGATGAGCAGGGTGAAAAGGAGTGTCAGTGATCGTTTCATCATTTTATGCGGTACACCTTGGTTTCAATGGATCGGTTTCGGACGCCCTGAACACGTCATTCCCGTACCAGCGGGAATCCATTCACAGCCTGGATCCCGGACTCCCGCTTTCGCGGGAGTGACGGCGGGGGGCCTTGGCGTCACGGTATCAGAACCGGCTCCACTCGATCTTGAGGATCTGTCCGCCGCTGACGGTGATGGTGTAGTTGAGGTCATTGTGGCGATAGAACCAGGTCTCCGAGACCCGCCATTCCAGGCAGCCGCGCCGATCCCGCCGCACACAGGTTTCCTGGCTGCTGCGGTAGCGGGGCTCGCCCATGTGTTCCAGCAGCAGCCAGGCGGGGCTGCCTTCGCGGATGAGCACGCCGTCGAAACGCAGGCTGGAGGCCTGGGATGTGGCCGCTACCAGGAGTAGTGGCAGGAGGAGCCATGTCCAGTGTTTGATCATGTGTGCACAGGCCTCGCCGGGAGGATTCTGCCGACATGATAGCAGCGGTCCCGCCGCAGCCTCACCGCCCACGGCGACCGCCGCCGAGGTCATTGCACCACGATGGGGTGTCGCTGCCGGACCTCATAGCCTCCCGCGGGCCAGTCATGGTAGATCCTCAGTTCATACTGACCCGGCGGCAATGGATTGAAGACGGCTGTTCCGGCGGTTTGGCCCTGGGTATAAAACCACTGTCCATAACGGTTATCCGGCAGGCTGCTTTCAACCAGGGTGAGCCAGTCCTGCGGATGACCGGGCAGCGTGTCGTAGTCAAGGGTGATCGGTTCACCCGCGGTGAAATACCGCGCTTCACCATCGGTTTCCGTGCGGGGAGGAAGGTGTTCGAGCTGGTGGTTCAGCTCCAGGATCGGCGGGTATTCCGGATAGGCCCGGCGCAGCCGCTGGACGATGGCCCGGGCTTCATCCTCCCGCCGGCTTGTCAGCAGACGTGAGGCTTCGGCCAGGTCGCGGTCAACGGTGTCCCGCAGATAGCTGAGTCGTTGCAGGTGGCGACCGGCCTCGGTGTGGGCCGGATCAATGGCCAGTGCGTCCTGGACGGACCTCAGGGCGGAATCCAGTCGTCCCGCGCGGGCGTGGTCCCGCATGCTGTCCAGGTGGGCCTGGATCTGCCGGGCTCGTTCGCCGTCATCATCCGGCGGGGTATTTGACAGGACGCTGAGGGTGCGCCGGGTACTGCCCAGCATTCTTCCTTCCGCATCGTGCACGGAGAGCTCGATGGCATAGGTGCCAGCGGCATGGGCCGAAAACCGCGTATCCCGGCCGCCGGGGCTGAACAGTCGGGCGCCCGAGGGGCTGACCTGCCAGCGGTAGCGGACCTGATCCGCTGTCCCGGGCACTATGTGGGCGCTAAGGTAAACCTCCTCATGGGTGACAACGGCACCCTCGGGGACCGGGGTCAGGCCACCTCTGGCCGCGTCCCAGACCTGGGCCGGTGGGCCGGGCCGGCGTGGATCGGAGATGGACACCCGATAACCACTGCCGGTGTAACTGCCGCGAACCGTTGCCAGGGTGTCGCCGTGGTGTGGGACCTGGACATGGACTTCCAGCGCCACGGGCTTTTCATCCTGAATCACGAAGGCGATCTCGGCGGCGTGGCTGCCGTATTCCCGGCGATGGTCGGCACGGGGTTCCATCCAGCGATGATCCACCAGTGCGTCCGCGACGGCGGGGCGGCTGATGACCCGTGCATGCACGGTGTCGCCGATCCTGGCCTGGCCGTCCGGTCGCGAAAACTGCAGGGCAAACTCGGGTGCGGCCACATCCACCGCCACGGGGTGGGACTCGGCGTGCAGGCGCCAGGTATTGCCTTCGCGAGCGAGTACCTGCACCCAGACCAGGACGCGCCCCATGCGATTGTAGGTCACGGTGGTGCGGGGGCTTTCCGTGGTGGGCTGGTCGAAGTGAAGGTCGGGGCTGCCGTGCCACACGTAACGATAGGATGCCGGCTGGCGGCCGGTAGGCCGGGATGACCGTGTTCCTGCATCGATTCCCTCGATCCGAATATCGGCGCAGTAGCGGAACGGGTTGCCCGATTCGTCGGCAACCGCAAAGGGTGATTCTGGTCCGGGTTCGACGCATTCCACCGGTGCGGGTGGCGGGCTGTCGGGTATGTTCACGCTCAGGGTGGCCTGGCTGCCGTAAAGCACCCGTCCCTGCAGGCCCTGCAGGGAGGCGGTCAGGATCGCGGTACGCTGGGCCGAGGTGCCTGCACCCGCACTTGCGCCGCCCCGGTCGGAGGCGGACGGCGACCCGGGTGAGGGCGCGGTCGGTGCCGCCACGGTATCGTCCGGGGTTGTGGCGGCGGCCGGTTGCGGGCTTGCGGGCCGGGGGGCCGGTTGAGTTGCCGACGGCGGCGAGTCTTCGGGAGGGCGGTCGGGTTCCAGGCGGATCGGCAGAGCGGTCAGTGTGCCGTAGGCCTCCACGTGGTCGCGTTCGAAGGGCTTGTGATCCTTGGCGGTTGCGTGAAGGGTAAAAGGCGTGCGCCGGGTCACGACGGCAGAGAAGCGACAGCCTGATCGCGTGCATTCCAGGGGCTGGGTCTGGCCATCGATGCGCACCACCACATCGGCAAGCGGTACATCATGCGCGGTTGAAGTGACCTGTCCCGGTATGACGATCTGGTGCTGATGGGCTTCCACCCATTGGCTGATCAGGGACCGGAAGGGCTGACTGAAGAAGTTCAGGGCCGCAAATTCGTCCCGCCGGCCGCTGCGCAGCAGATAGCTGGTGCCGTCCTGGGCGGTCAACCGTTGGCCGTCGGTCTTGCCGGTCCTTTCCAGGACCTTCTGGAATTCATCGCTGCCGGGTCCGTCAACGATCTCGAAATACCGGCTGAAGGTCTGGTGCTGCTGGGTGATGGGCCGGGTCATCGCCATGGCGATGCTCACCAGGCGTTCGGGTGTGACCATGTTGCGGTGTCGCTCTTCGGTGCTGCCTTGCAGGGCCCGGTAATAGGCATAAAGGATGGCGAAGCTGCCACCATCCACCAGGGCGTGCATGCGCTCGTCCAGATAGATAAAGTGGCTGTTGTCTTCCACCCCCTGCCAGACCCGGATCGGACTCAGCCCCGGGTACTGATCGTCCTCGGCCAGAAAGGCGGCGCAATTGCAGTTGCTGCCGCAGCTTGCCTCGAAGGCACGCTGTACGGCCTTGTCCCTGCCCATCTGACCGCACAGCGCACCCTGGCGGGCCTGGGCGATCTGTGCATCGAGCCGATCCAGGGCGCCGATGAAGGCATCGGTGGCCTCCACGTAAAAATCGATCATGGCGTTGAGCGCCGGAACCTTATCGGTGAATTTTTTCGAGTAGGTCAGTACGTCCCGGATCCGGCGCAGGCTTTCGGTGGGGACTTCCGGGTTGGAACTGGTGGGGTCGAACAGCTTGACGAATTCCACCATGCCGCCGGCCGTCTTCAGGTGGGCTTCGCCCCGGTCCAGATGGGCCTTGGCCGTGCGCAGATGCCTGACCGCGGCACTGTCCCGGTAGGTGCGTTCCAGTTCGCTCAGCTGGTACATATGACCAAAGGCCTCGGCGCGGTTGCTGCGAAACCAGGAGAGCAGGTCCACTTGGTCGGAAATCCTGAATCCGAGGGTGTCCTGGAACTGACTCAGGGCCTTGAAGCCTTCTTCCCCAAGTCCCAGTGCCAGCAGCTTGTCGATGGCATCCTGGTTGAGATCCTGCAGTAGGTCTTCCACGCCCTGGATGTTTTTGTCCTGGGCTTCGCGCGTGGTGGCTCGCCGCCAACCGTCGATGGCCTGCTGGAACCGCTCCATCTGGGTGGCCACGTAATCCACTCGGGATTTGACCTCATCAAAAGTCGCCTTGACGTCCTGGTAGGACTGCTCGTAGATCCGTTTTTCGATGTCGTTGGAGGCTGTTGCCATGGTTGGCAGGAGCAGGAGCACCAGCAGTGCCAGGGTCCCGACGAGGTTTCGGGCAAGGATCAGGGGCAGGACGGGCATCGGATCATGTCTCCCGGACGGCACATGCCGTGGCAGCAAGGATGGGCTGGGAAGTCAGCGGCCAGTGTAGGCAAATCCCGGCCTGCCGGCTGTCGTCCGCGTGTCATCCGTCGCGGCCTCGCCTGCTTGAGCACTTCCTATCATCCGGTGGCCCTGTCCCTCTCTCCCTGCTATCCCTGCCGGCTTGCCTCGCACAGGGCGCGCATCTGTTCCGGCACATTGTCCGGGCAGGCGCCGCACTGTTCGTTGCCGGGCAGCGCGAAATCGATCTTGCGGGGGTAGGGCAGGTCCATTTCGTGCATGATCTTCACGAACTCCGCCTCCGTGCGGCCCTTGCCCAGCCGCGGGTTGCGCAGCTTTTCCTGGGCGATGGTGGTGATGCGCCGGTCTTCGTAGTCGTGGGCGGGATAGACCAGGGTCTCGTCGGGCAGGCTGAAGAACTTGTCGTGGATGCTGCGATACAGCACATGAGCATCACCGGACTGGAAATCGGTGCGTCCGCAGCTCTCGATCAGCAGGGCATCTCCCGAGAACAGGAGCTTGAGGCCGTGATGATCCAGCAGATAGGCGTGATGGGTGTCGGTATGTCCGGGGGTGAACAGGGGGTTGAGGGTGATGCCGCCCACCTGGAAGGGTTCCCCTTCCCGCAGTCCCAGATCCCGGCAGGGCAGCGCGTCCAGGGCCGGGCCCGCGATCCGGCAGCCGGTGAGTTGCTTGAGTCGCCGCGCCCCGGTGATGTGATCGGCGTGGATGTGGGTTTCCACCGCGTAATCCAGGGTCAGCCCCATGGACTGCAGGACCTCCAGGTCCCGGTCCACCGTTTCCAGCACCGGGTCGATGAGGGCCGTGACACCGGTGTCGGGACAGGCCAGCAGGTAGGTGAAAGTGGAAGAATCCGGTTCGAATAGCTGCCGAAAATGCATTGGGTTTTCCTCTTCCAGTCGTGAGCCCGTTGCGTCGGTTTCAGTATAGTCGCTCAGGTGCTCTCCCCTGGCGGGATAAGGGGGCCGTCATTCCGCGCGGACCAAAAGACGACAGATAGTCGACTTTCGCACGTTGCCCGGGCGGGGCAGTATGGCCTCGAACCTTATCATGACGATTTTCCGACCCTGGGAGCGTCCCGTTTGCACATGGTCTTTCCAACCGCTTCGGTGCTCTTCCGGTATCCGGTCGCCATCCCGCGCCTGGCGATGCTGTCCATGCTTCTCTTCTGTGCCGGTACCGTTCAGGCGCAGCCGGTACTGAGCATCCTGCCGGAGTCCACGGGCTGCATGGCAGTGCTGACCAGCCAGGCCGGCGGCTTGTATCGGGGTTGCGGACCGCACTGGCGGTTCCGGCGCGTCGCCGGTGCGCCCGAGGCACTGCCGGTTGCCCTGACCGAGAGCCACCGTTCGCTGATCCTCGGCACACGCACCGGCCTCTACCAGCGTCCATCCGACCAGACCGGGTGGCAACAACTCAGCGATCAGCCCACCGGCGCGCTGGCCTGTCACGGCGCCCACTGCGTGGTCCGATTCTTCGGCCAGGGGCCTCGGCGGTTATCGGATGGCCGGCTCTCCCCGCCGCAGGTCCGGGGCCTTCCGGATCAGCCCCTGCAACAGTTCGTCATCGCCGGAGACGGTGCCCTGTATGGCGCCGGCATGGGCGCGGGTGTCCTGTGGCTCAAGCCCGGCAGTGATACCTGGCAGCCCGTCGGGTCCGGTCTGGGCAATGGCAACGTGCTGACCCTGGCGCGGGCGGATGATGGCACCCTCCACGCCGGAACCTATGGTGGCGGCCTTTACCGACTGCGCCCCGGTGAGACTCGCTGGCGTGACGACGCCATCCGACATCCGCTGTATGTGGAAGCCGTGGCCCTGATCGACGGCACGGAACTGGCGCTGACCGAAGACAACCGTCTGGTACGCCTGCGGCGTCGGGAGGATGGCACCTGGGTGGAACGCAATGCCTACCAACCGCCGGGGCCGCCGCCTTACGCACTGACCGCCACGGGGGACAGAGTCTATCTGGGCACCGTGGACGGCCTTCATGAACTGGACCCGGTGCATGGCACCTGGCGGGACATCACCCCTACATACTGAGGCCGGCCATCGACATGTTGCCCGTGTTTCGCAGTCTGACCGTTGCCGTGCTTCTGGCTATGGGCGTCACGCTCTGGTGGTATCCCGCCGCCACCCTGGTGATGGTGGAACCGGTTGCCTGGGGACAATTGCACGAGCAGCAATATGCTCCCCGGCAGCGGGCGTCGCCATTTCTGTCTTCCGCCGTGATTGAGCAGTCCCGGCAGTCGCGTCCCTTCATGCCGATGGCGGAGTTCATCCAGAACCAGGTCGGCGGGGCGATGCTGGAGGTCGAGGCCGGTGAGTGGAGTCGGGACCTGCCGGGTTCCGATGGCGACCGGGCCTGGCTGGCACCGGACCGGGTGCCCGTCACCGATCCTCCGCGCGGCTGGGTGCATCTGGCCCTGCGGGACGGGGAGGCGCTGGATTTCTACCGCCTGCAATGGGTGGATCCGCTGCAGCATCTGGGTGACATACCCCCGGCGCAGGCCCATCCTTTCCGGGGTTTTCCGCTGCTCTGGGCGTGCATGGGCATCGTCCTGGTGGTGATGCTCGCGCTGCCGGTTCGTGAATCGCCTGCCCAGGCCAGCAATTTGGCCAGGGGCATGCGGGCGGGACTGGGCCTGCTGTTTTTTTTCCTGCCGCCGACCCTGGTAAGCCTGTGGCTATCGCAGCGTTCGGCGCCGGACGCGGTCTACGCCCTGATCGTGATCGGGGGCATGCTGGCATTGACCGGTCTTGTCACGGCCCTGATCTTCGGTCGGCAGTACGCCTGGCTCAGGCGACTCATGGCCGGTGAGGGTTTGCTGGCCCATTGGCAACTGGCACCCGAGCACTGGCGGGATTTCGTGCAGCGGGACATGCGGCGCAGCCGGGGGGAGAAGCTGGCCAGGTTGGTGATGGTGGCGGTGATGGCCGTGGTGGTGGGCCTGGGGTTTGTGCTGTTTGCGCCGGACCGGGGAGCGGGTCTGGTGGTGGCGGGGGTGCTGACGGGCATGGTGCTGCTGCTTGCACTGATCGTGTTGCTCATGCCCCTGTGGACCCGTCGACGCCTGTTACAGGCGTTACCGCAGGTCTGGCTGGGGCTGGAGGGTGTCTGCATCGGCCATCAGGCCCACCATTGGTCGGGGCTGGGATCACGGCTTGAGTCGGCGCGATTGCAGAGGGGCAAGCAGGGCCGTCCTGCCCGGATCGAGCTGACGTATTCCGGATTGCGCGGGGTGAGCAGTGGTCGAGGGGTGTATGTCTATCGTGACCAGCAGAACGTGGTGGTACCGGTCCCCCCCGGAAAGGAAGCGGAGGCGGAAGGGGTCATTGCCCGGCTGCGAGCCGGCAGGGGGAAATGAGGATGGGTATGAACACCCTGTTGCTGTCCAGGCGCCGCGGAATGTCACGGCTTGTTGTTGGCATGATGGGTGTCTGCACCCTGTCCCTGCTCCTGGACTGCACTGCGCCCGCAAGGGCCGATACACCGGCTCTGGCCCCGGAACTGCAGACGCTGGCGGCCCAGGGCAAGCTGACCGTGCGCGCCCTGCGGGCCTGGGGGCTGCTATCGGACGCCCATCAGGGTTTGGTGATGGCGCTGCATGGCCGTTCGCTGGACCTGCTCGCGGCGGATCAGGCGCAGATTGATCGCTGGGTTGAGGATGCCGATAGGGGGCGCCTGTCCTTGTCGGCGGATCAACTGGGTCATCTCCGGGATCTGCAGGCCCTGATGGGTCGTATCACGGCCCTGAGCATGGAAGCATCCGGCGCCGACTCCGCGCTGGCGGGTGCGCTGGATATCGAGCAGACCTGGACCCTGGAAGACTGGGAGTCTCTCGAAAAGGCCCCGGCCTTGATGTCAGGCGGGGCGTTCGGCGCCGTTCTGTTCGCCCAGGACCCCGCGGAGGCGGCAATGATGGCGCGTCTGGAACGTCCGGAGGGTTTTGATCCTCCGCTGCGTCTGGATGCCCGGGCCACCCGCGAGTTGCTGTTCCCACCGGAGAAGGACATACCCGATGCCGCTGCCTCGCCACCCCCCACCCCGCCCGCCTTGACTGCGGGGTTGATCCGCGCCGAATTGGCCCAGGGCGTCAATATCCTGGGGGATACCTACTGGGCAGGGCAGGTGATCTTTGCCATGCAGGGCATGCGCATGCTGTATGGCGTCCTGTCGGAAGCCGACGAGGCGGCCTTCAGCCGTCTCTGGGCGCCCTTGTTCGAGCATCCCAGTGAGGCCGTGCTGGCCTGGCTGCAGGCCCTCAACCCCTTGTTGATGGAGTTTCTGGCCGCCCAGCAGGAAATGGGGGCGCTGCTGGAGGGCCTGGACGAGGCGGATTTTGCCGTGGAACTGGCCATCGCCTACGGCGAGGACGAAGACATCGCCGCAGCCATGAATCGGGTGGGACTGCTCAATGCCCGTATCGGTGACATGAAGCGGCACATGGAACAGCTGGTGGCGGCCATTGATGTCCTGGGCGATCCACCCGACGTGCGTCTGGAACAGGCGCGCGCCCGGGCCAGAACCCGCCAGGCCGTCGAGTTGGTGAAATCACTGGCCCCGCCCGCCGGGATCCATCACGTCCCCCGTCCCGGCTGGTCGGCGGAGACGGCCTGTGAGTTTGCCGGCGGCTGCCCCCGTCACGAGGATTTCGGTGAATTGAGCAAGGTGTTCCACTACGCCTTTGAACATCGCTATTTGCGGCCGGATGGTTCCATTTCCCGGGATCAGATCACCGCGCCGCTGATGCTGGCCTTCGTGATCCACGATCCCGTGCCGGCGGAGGCCATTGTGCAGGGACGCTGGGCCGGATGGCAGTGGATCGATGAATGGATGATTCCCCATTTCATGAGTCCGGACGCCGGTGACTGGGTCCGGACCCACCGGATGCAGGGAAGGTATGACGATGCCATGACCGGGCTGACGCAGACCACGGTGGATGGCCGTCCCGCCCTGCGCTGGCCCTACCCGTGGCTGTACGGCATTGAGCTGGTGAACTATCTGATCCAGCCGGGGGGGGATGAAGATCCACGCATCCTCGTGATTCAGGTGCCGAACTGGGCCGTGATCGGCAATGCAGGGGGATTGCGGGATCATATCCAGCGCCATCAGGGGTTTGAACTGGAGGCGATGGTGGGGCATCTGCGCCTGGGTCCCGCCGGGGACCGGGAGGACGCCGAGCCGGGCTTTCCGGATATCGCTTTGGAATATACTGAATATCGGCGGCAGACCCTGGAATGGCTCGCGGAGCGGGTGGAGGCGCAGCGAGGACTGGTGGAAGGCGCGCGCGGCCATGATGCGAGGCGAATCACGCAGAGTCTCCTGCACGAGTTGCAAGACCTGATGGAGATCCTGCGGGATGGGCGATATCGCTGGACGCCCGCCCCCCTGTACGAGCGCTGGGCCGGGCATGGCTACGGTAGTCACGGTGAGTACGCTCTGCGAGATGCCCGTCTGGAGCAGGCCCCGGCATCCTGGCTGCCCACGGCAAGGGTCGTGCTGGAGCCCGGCGCGCCTCTGGATCTGCTGCCCCAGCCCATCGAGGAAGTGGGGGAGTTGGTGCCCTGTGTCGACTGCCGCGTGCTCATGCCGGAAGTGATACCGGGTTTTCCCCTGAACAACGAGAACGAATATCTCACGGTGCGTGAACTGGTGGCGGCGGGCCGCCTGCGCCTGTTACCAACGGATCACAGCCTGCCGGTGGGCAATCTCTTCGGCGTGGGTGATCTGGATGTGGCGCGCATCGACATTCCGGCGGCGTCGGAGGGATCATCGGCCCCGGCGGAGGATGATCCGCTGCAGGCCCGGGTGCGCTTCCACGAGAACAACATCGGCTGGCTGCAAGGCGACATCCAGCGCCTGGAACAGGC
The DNA here is from genome assembly GCF_047222355.1 of Ectothiorhodospira shaposhnikovii. Lineage (NCBI taxonomy): Bacteria > Pseudomonadati > Pseudomonadota > Gammaproteobacteria > Chromatiales > Ectothiorhodospiraceae > Ectothiorhodospira > Ectothiorhodospira shaposhnikovii. Next base: position 126,822 of record NZ_CP178333.1, read on the forward strand.
CATGCGCGGCAGCGGCAACGAGGATGAACGCCGGTTTCTGGCCCATCAACTCACCATCAAGCGGGCCGATCTGCAGGGAGAGCGGGATGCCATCACCACCCTGCGGACGGGCAATTTCGTCCGCACCCCCACCGCCTGGGACCAACTGGTCAAGGAGCAGATGCTGGCGCAGGGGCGGGAGATGGCAGCCCGGGTGGAGCGGTCACGGCGCAACCTGGACCGCATCGAACACATGATGGATACCCTGCCGCCGGAAGAGCGCCGCGACCTGAGGGACTGGGTGGACCGCCAGTTGCGGGATGCCGGGATGGATCTGGAACGGCAGGTGCAGGTGGGGCATGTGGTGGCCAGGAACCTGCAGGCGCGGGCGGAACAGCAGCGTGCCGCCGCCCAGGAGGATGAGGCCTGGGCTCAACTGGCGGTGGACATCCTGGAGAATTATCAGCAGGCGGCCACCTACGCCATGTATGCCACCCCCTTCGTCAGCGGCGGCGGCGTGCTGTCGGTGGCCTACGGCATCACCAGCGGCGGCATCGCCGGTTATGCGGAGCAGGGTGATATTCACGGCGCCATCCGGGGCGCGGCGCTCACCTCCCTGCGTTACTGGTCGCCCAAGGCGGACTATGCCCTGACCGCCTATGAAGGCTACCAGGCCGGTGGCGTCGAGGGCGCCGCCCGGCGCGTGGCCTCCACCTATGTGCAACGCAAGGTGGTCCAGACCGCCACCCAGGCCGCCCTGAATGTACAGGGGCAGATCCAGGCTTCCCATCGGCAGGCCCGCCGGGAGGCCTGGCGCGAGGCCCAGCGCAAGGTGAATTTCCGCGAGGAGCGGGCCGCGCCCTGGCGGAGCAGCACCAGGCCCAGTTCGCGCAAGTCCGTCGCCTTGAACGGAGCATGCGGCAGCAGGGTTATATCGAAGTGGATGGCGTGCGCTACAGCGGTGACCTGATGTGGAGAACCCGCACCTGGACCGACGCCAACCGGGCGCTAATGGACACCACCGCCGCCATCAAGCACTCCCCCCATGCCAAGCTCTGGATGAAGCGGGGCGCCGATCCGCTGGCCCAAAGGGACTACAACTTCACCGACCGGTTGCACACCCGCCAGGTGGTCAGGGATCTGCGTGCCGATCTGCAGGCCCAGGGGATTGCCCCCGATGCCCTGCAGTTTCGGCCCATCCGCAACGCGGGCAACCACTCGCCGGGCATGGACCTGGACCTGGCGATGCGTTTCACGGGCGATGCCGGCCATCTGCGGCGGGTCGATCCCGCCACCGGGCAGGCGCAGCAACTGAGCCTGGCCGAGGCCAACGCCTTCGTACAGGGACGCTTCAATCGGGTCTATGCCCGCAATGCCGGAGGGAGAACCGCGCAGGGTTCCTGGCAGATGGTCACCAGCAGTGCCCATGCCGAGGCCTACCAGGACACGGCATGGCTGCATGTGCGTGATATCGTGCGTTCCGGGGTGGACCCGAATTCGGTCATCAACCCACAGCATGCGGCCCAGGCAGGCGGCGTGACCGTGCACAAGGCACACGAGATGCGCCGTTTCACCGGCATGGGGACGGACAACCAGAACTTCGAGATCTACCGCGGCACCGCCAAGGATATCGACTCCAAGGTGATCCCGCTGCTGCAGTCACGGGCGCGGCAAGCGCCCGATGCGGGGCAACGGCGGGCCGCCCAGGAGTCGCTGGATTTTTACCGGGGTTTGTCTCGGGCGATGAACCGGGCGGTGATGGATCCCATCGCCGCCGACAAGGAGGTAAGACAGATGACCGGCATGGATACGCTGGGCGCGGTGGAATTGGTGGGTGGGGCCATACAGGCCCTGGGGCAGGGGCTTCGGCACTGACGGAAGGTGGCCCGTGCGGTATTTCCATGGACACCGGAACGTCGACCTCCGGATCAGGCACGTGGCGCGGCCACGGTCACGTTCCGGCAGCCGGTTTCCACCAGCCGCCAGGAGGCGATGGCGGCCAGGGCCGCAAAGCCGGTGAGCAGCCACAGTCCGCGTTGGTAATCGGCCGCCGTGTACACGGGGACACCGCCGCTCATGAGACCTTCCCAGCCCAGGTCCATGGCCCAGCCGAACAGGGGCTGGAACAGGGCGGCTCCCAGGAACAGGCCGGTATTGACCAGGGCGATGGCCATGCCCGAGAGGGCCGGGTCCGCCACTTCCTTGGCATGGGCGTAGGCCACCACGAAACAGCCGGCACTCAGGCCCATGAGGGTGAACAGGGTCAGTCCGGAGGCTCCCGGACCCCAGGGCAGGAACAGCAGCCCCAGGCAGACGCTCAGGTAGACCAGGGCACCGGCCTGCAGCACGGGACGGCGCCGCCCCAGACGATCGGAAAAGCTGCCCGCCAGCAGGCAGCCGACGGCAAAGGCCACCGTGGCCACGGTGGTGTAAACCGAGGCATCTCCCCGGCTCAGGCCGTGCACGTCCCGCAACAGGGGGATGGCCCAGAGTCCCAGCATGCCGAACAGGCTGCCGGTGATGCCGAAGTCATAGACAAACCCCGGCCACAGCCGGCGGTTGGCCAGCACGGCCCGCAGATCCTTGATCCAGTGCTGTTTTCTGGGGGCATGGGGCGGCAAGCCTTCCATCTCCCGCACCGAGGGAAAGCCCAGTTGTTCGGGACGGTCCCTGACCAGCCACCAGGAGAGCAGGGCGAGGACAATGGCGACGATCCCCAGGGCCACGAACAGGCTGCGCCATTCCACGTAGAGCAGCATCAGGGCCAGGGGGCCGGTGGCGGCAATGGCGCCCAGATTGCCCAGCAGCAGGGTGAGTCCGCTGATGCTGCCGTACTTGCGCTCGCTGAACCAGACGGTGTTGCTCTTCATGAGACCGACGAAGACCACCGAGACCCCCAGGCCCACCAGGAAACGGCCCACGCTGGCGGTGGCCAGGGTATCCGCCAGCCCGAAGACGATGGAACCGCTGCCGGCCACCAGGTTGCCCAGGGTGACGGCATAGCGGGATCCCAGGGTGTCCGCCAGCACCCCGGCGGGGATCTGCATGGCGGTATAGATGTAGAAATACATGGCCGACAGCGAGCCCAGGGCCGCCGCCGTCACGCCGAACGCGGCACTCAGTTCGCTGGAGACCATCGCCGGTGCAAAGCGGTGGAAGAACACCAGCATGTAGGCGGCGATGAGGACGCTGTAGATGGTCCAGCGGATCCGTTCGAAACGGGCCGGATCGTAATGGGGGGGCATGCTGACTGTTCCTGTGCACTTGGGCAAAGTAAGCGAGAGCTAAGGTATGCACGATTGCCACCGGATGTTCAACCACGCCGGGTAGTGTGCAGGGCGGCGACCCTATGGCACGTTGATCAGGCCGGCCCCCGCAATGAGTGTCTCCAGGAGGTCGACGATGCCGGTGAGCTGCTTATAGTCATTCCCGCGCAAGCGGGAATCCATGGCCGTGTTGAGGGAGCCGAGAGAGGGATTTTACGGTCCTGCTCCGTCAGGTACGCGCTTCAGGATGATGGAGACATTGTTCACCGGCATGTCGATCACGGATTGCAGGGAAAGCCCCTGTTCCCGTCCCGCAGTTTCGATGCTGGCGATGTCCCGCACCCCCCAGGCCGGGTTTTGGGCCCGCAGATACTGGTCAAACCGCTGGTTGCTGGGCGCGGTATGCCTCCCATCGCGGGAGTAGGGGCCATAGAGATAGAGCAGGCCGCCCGGCAACAAATACTTGCCGGCATTCCTGAGCAGGCCCGCCGTGGTGGCCCATGGGGAGATGTGCACCACGTTGATACACACCATGACTACAAAGCCATCGCCGGGTGGCCGATTGGATTGTCCCAGCTCCCAGTCAGTCTGACTCGCATCCAGCCGCACCGGTGCGTTCAGGTTGGGCAGGGAGACATACTGCCGCCAGGCCTCGATGCTTTTCAGGTGATGCGGGTCAATATCGGTGGGCCACCAGGTGATCCCGGGGAATTCGCGCGCAAAGTCAACCACATGCTGACCGGTCCCGCTACCGACTTCCAGGGCGTGGCCTTCCAGATCCTGGAAGGCATCCCGCAGTACCGCCAGAATGGGCGTGATGTTTTCGTGGTAGGAAGCTGAATCCAGGCGGGTGTCGGGGGGCATCGGGTCGCGCTCATCTTGGCGGTATGAACGGAAACCGCTCGCTGGTGGCGAAGTCATGGATGATGGTCTGCATCTCCGTGGCTTGCAGATAACCGATGTAACGGTACCAGGTCCGCCCATCGGGACCGATCAGCAGGTGTTGTGGCAGGGTGCGGATGCTGTGCCCTTCCGCCAGTACCCGTTCGGGGGGAAGGCCAAAGCGGCCGGCCCAACGGCGGGCCTCAGCGACCCCCGCCGGCTGAAACGGTTCATCGGCACTGGTGAGCACGGTGTAGACCTGCAGTGAAGGCCCGGCCGACCGGAGCAGTTCACGAATGGCGGCAGCCTGGGTCTGACTAGCCCCGCACCAGGCTGCCGCATAGGTCACCCAGATCCAGCCTTCCTCCACTTTGTCGCACACATCTACCCGGCGCCCCGTTCCATCCACACGCTCGTCGGCTACCAATTGAACAGCGGCACAGCCACCGGCACGATCCCAGTCGGTATAGAACTCACCGGTCTGATCCCTGGAAGAACCACAGGACAGCAGGGGCAAGGCCATCAGGCAGCCGAGCAGCCCGGCATGACGGCGTAGACGCTCAAAAAGTCGGGGCGGAACGGACGGATGGCGCATCTTCCCGGCTCACGGAAGTGACGAGGCATTTCCTATCCGTATAGCACGGAACAGGATGGGCTGTTCGGTGGATATGAGGCCGGGTGGTCTCGTGCGCCGGCAAAACGGCAAAATGCTTCTGGATTCTCCGGTTTTTCCGTAGACTCTTCCCATGTCACTGACAGGCAAACATATCCTTCTGGGCGTTTCCGGCGGCATTGCCGCCTACAAGGCCTGCGAGCTCACCCGGCGGCTGATGGATGCCGGTGCCGAGGTCCGGGTGGTGATGACCCCTCACGCCACCGAGTTCGTGGCTCCGCTCACCTTCCAGGCCCTGTCCGGCCATCCCGTGCGCACGGCCCTGTTCGACGCCGAGGCCGAGGCGGGCATGGATCACATCAGCCTGGCCCGCTGGGCCGATGCCGTGCTCATTGCCCCGGCCACCGCCAATGTGATGGCCCGACTGGCCCAGGGCATGGCCGACGACCTGTTGACCACCCTCTGCCTGGCCGCGGAGGCGCCCGTCTGCCTGGCCCCGGCCATGAACCGGGTCATGTGGGCCAACGCCGCGACTCAGGCCAACGTGCGCACCCTGACGGCGCGGGGCGTCCGTCTGTTCGGTCCCGGTGCCGGTTATCAGGCCTGTGGCGAGGTGGGGGAGGGGCGCATGCTGGAGCCGGGGCAGATCGTCACGGCGGTGGAAGGCCTGTTTGCCGGTGGTCCATTGGCGGGGGTACGGGTGATGGTGACCGCCGGTCCGACCCGGGAGCCTCTGGATCCGGTGCGTTATCTCACTAACCGAAGCTCCGGGCGCATGGGGTTTGCGGTGGCGGCGGCGGCGGCCGAGGCCGGGGCGCAGGTTTGTCTGGTGAGTGGCCCGGTACACCTGGATACTCCTCGCGGTGTGACCCGGGTGGATGTGGAAACGGCCTTGCAGATGTACGAGGCCGTCATGGCCAGGGCCGCCGGGACGGATCTGTTCATTGCCACGGCGGCGGTGGCGGATTACCGCATGGCCCAGCCGGCGGAGCGCAAGATCAAGAAGCAGGCGGACGAGCTGCCACTGACCCTGGTGAAGAACCCGGACATCCTGGCGGCGGTGGCGGCCCTGCCGGATGGGCCGTTCACGGTGGGATTCGCGGCGGAAACCGATGATCTGGAAACCTATGCCCAGGGCAAGCTCGAAGCCAAGGGGCTGGACATGATTGCCGCCAATGATGTTTCCGGCGGGCGAGGGTTCGATGTGTCGGACAATGCCCTGACGGTGTTCTGGCGGGGCGGTTCCCTGTCCCTGCCGCGGCAGTCCAAGTCGCAACTGGCCCGTGAGCTGGTGGCGCTGATTGCCCGGCATCATGGGGGCTGTCTCCCCTCCCATTCCTGTTCCCATCCGACGATCGATCATCAACATCATGCATGCCATCCAGATCAAGATTCTTGACCCCCGTGTCGGCACGGACTTCCCCTTGCCGGAGCCGGCCACACCGGGTTCCGCCGGCATGGATCTGCGGGCCTGCCTGGACGCACCTCTGACCCTGCAGCCCGGGGAGACCCATCTCATCCCCACCGGCATCGCCATGCATCTGGCGGACCCCGGCCTGGCGGCCATGATCCTGCCCCGATCCGGGCTGGGCCATAAACACGGCATCGTCCTGGGGAATCTCGTCGGCCTCATCGATTCCGACTACCAGGGGCCGCTCATGGTCTCCTGCTGGAATCGGGGGGCGGAGCCGTTCGTCGTCCAGCCCGGCGAGCGCATTGCCCAGTTGGTGGTGGTGCCGGTGGTGCAGGCCCGTTTCCAGGTGGTGGATGATTTCGAGGCGACCCACCGGGGCACCGGCGGGTTCGGGTCCTCGGGCAGGGGTTAGCCCGGAGCACACATGGGCAGATACCGGGAGCACCGTCACATGCAGGGGAGCAGATCATGAGCATGAGTGTGGACCCCGGCATCTTCCGGGCCTACGACATCCGCGGCGTGGTGGGCGAACGCCTCAATCCGGATACCGCCCGGGCCATCGGCCGGGCCTACGGTGCCGAGGCCCGCGAGCTGGAGGTGACCCGGGTAGTGGTCGGGCGTGACGGCCGCCTGTCGAGCCCCGAGCTGGAGTCCGCCCTCATCGAGGGGCTGCTGGCGTCGGGATTGCGGGTGATCCGGCTGGGCTGCCTGCCCACGCCGGTGACCTATTACGCCGCGCTCAGGGAAGCCGACGGCAACGGCATCATGGTCACCGGCAGTCACAATCCCCCGGCCTACAACGGCTTCAAGCTCATGCTGGCGGGGCGCACCCTGCATCAGGAGACGGTGCAGCGTCTGCGGCGCCGGATTGACGAGGGGCGCCTGCCCGTTGCGCCCGGGGGTACCCTGGAGACTGCGGAAGTCTGCAGTCGTTACCTGAACGAACTCTGTGCCGACATTCACCTGGATCGCCCCCTGCGGGTGGCGGTGGATTGCGGCAACGGCGCCGCCGCGGTGGTGGCACCGGAGATTTTCCGGCGTCTGGGCTGCGAGGTGGTCCCTCTCTACTGCGAGGTGGATGGACATTTTCCCCACCATCATCCCGATCCGTCGCGTCCCGAGAACCTGGAAGATCTGCGGCGCGCCGTGGAGTCCGGCGGTCTGGACCTGGGGCTGGCCTTCGACGGCGACGGGGATCGCCTCGGCGTCGTCGACGGCCGGGGGCGTATCCAGTGGCCGGACCGCCTGATGATGTGTTTTGCCGCCGATGTGCTGGCCCATCATCCCGGCAGCACGGTGGTATTCGATGTGAAATGTTCTCATCACCTGGCCGAGCGGGTGCGGGCGCTGGGGGGCGTGCCGGACATGTGGCGTACCGGCCACTCCCTGCTCAAGGCGCGCATGGAAGAGACCGGGGCCCTGTTGGCGGGAGAGATGAGTGGTCATGTCTTTTTCCGGGATCGCTGGCTCGGGGTGGATGATGCGATCTACGCCGGGGCGAGGTTGTTGGAGTCTCTTGCCCGGGACTCCCGGTCGCCGGCGCGGATATTCGACGAGTTGCCCCAGGGTTGTCATACCCCGGAGCTGCTGGTGACGCCGGGCGGGGAAGAGGGGCACGGCGCCTTCATGGCGCGCTTCCTGTCCGAGCCGGATCCCGAAGGTGGCCGGGTGAATCGCATCGACGGCCTGAGGGTGGATTTCGATGATGGCTGGGGGCTGGTGCGGGCTTCCAACACCACGCCTTGTCTGACCCTGCGCTTCGAGGGGAGCTGCCCCGAGGCCCTGGCACGGATCCAGACGCTGTTCCGTGAGCGTCTGCTGGCGGTGGATCCGGAGCTGGAACTGCCGTTCTAGCGCTCTCTCGTCGCCGTCATTCCCGCGCAGGCGGGAATCCAGTAGCATATTGAAAACCCTGGACTCCCGCCTGCGCGGGAATGACGGCAAGGGGTTGTTTCAGAATTTCTTCAACACCTGCCCGGTCTGAAACCGGAGACTTCCCGAATGTCCGAACACACCGCCATGGACCACACCAGTCCCCAGACCATCGCCCGGGTCCTGACCGAGGCGTTGCCCTATATCCAGCGCTTTTCCGGCAAGACACTGGTCATCAAGTACGGCGGCAACGCCATGGTGGACGAGGAACTCAAGCGCGGCTTTGCGCGGGATATCGTGCTGCTCAAGCAGGTGGGCCTGAATCCGGTGGTGGTCCACGGTGGTGGCCCCCAGATCGGCAGGATGCTCAGCCAGCTGGGCAAGGAATCCCGTTTCGTGGATGGTTTGCGGGTGACGGACCGGGAGACCATGGACGTGGTGCAGATGGTGCTGGGTGGTCTGGTCAACAAGGAGATCGTCAATCTCATCAACCAGTTCGGTGGCCGCGCGGTGGGCCTGACCGGCAAGGACGGCGGGCTGATCCGGGCCCGGCGCCTGAGTCATCGCCGTGCCGGCGAAGACCCCGAGGCCTCGGAGATCATCGACCTGGGGCACGTGGGTGAGGTGGCTTCCATCGATCCCGCCGTGGTGCACATGCTGGATTCGGGGGCCTTCATTCCCGTGATCGCGCCGGTAGGCGTGGGCGAGGATGGCGCGGCCTACAACATCAATGCCGACCTGGTGGCCGGCAAGATGGCCACGGTGCTGGGGGCGGAGAAGCTGATCCTGCTCACCAACACCACCGGGGTCCTGGACGGAGAAGGCAACCTGCTCACCGGTCTGACGGCCCGTCAGGTGGACGAGCTGATTGCCACCGGGGTGATCCACGGCGGCATGATTCCCAAGATCCTGTGCGCCCTGGACGCGGTGAAGTCCGGCGTCAAGACGGCCCATATCATTGACGGACGGGTGCCCCATGCGGTGATGCTGGAGCTGCTGACCGACAAGGGAGTGGGAACCCTGATCCGGGGCTGACGGGCCTTTCAGCGCCGGGGCTGGGTGTCGGCCTGTTGCCGACGCAGCTCCCGGAACCGCTCCAGATCCCGGGCAAACCGGGCCAGCACGGCATCCCGTTCCTGTCGGCGTTCTTCCAGGTACGCTTCCTGTACCCGGATCTGGCGTTGCAGGGAGTCGGCCTGTTCCCGCAGGCCTTCCGGTACCGGCCTGCCGCCGGCCTCAAGGCCGGCGATGCGTGTATTGGCCTGTGTCAGCTGATCACGCAGATTGCCCAGTTTGTCCCGGGTGAGGTTCATGTTGGCCTCGATCAGGGCCACGCGGTCATCCCGTGCGTGCAGCAGTTCGCGCTCGGAGCCGAAGGATTGCAGCAGAACCCGGTCGACCCGCTCCTGTTCCGCCCGTTGCTGTTCCAGGGCCTCCCGACGTTCCCGTTCCGCCTGTTCGGCGGCCAGCTCCTGCGGCGTTCTCGCCCGGTCCAGGCGCTGGATCACCAGTCCCCTGTGATCAAGGACCTCGCGGTCATACCGGGTCGTGTCCGGGGGCGGGGTGTCGCTCATGTGAGTCTGACCGGACTCGTCCACCCAGCGGTAGACCTGTGCGGAGGCCGTGCCGATGAGCCCGGCGGCCAGCATGGCCGCCAGTATCGGTGTGGTTCCTGCTGTTGGAAAAATCCTGGGCATGCCTCATTCCCGCCACGGGTTCAGGGGTGCCGTCGCCCGCGTATTCGCGGGGCAGGCTAGATGCCGAATTCTTCCCGATAGGCCTGCACGGCGGCACGATGCTGCGCCATGTCCGGCAGGTCCTCCAGAAAGACGATCAGGTCCGATAGGGACGCAATGGCATGGACCTGCAGACCGTAATCCCGTTCCACTTCTTGAATGGCGGACAGCTCGCCGCGCCCCCGTTCCTGTCGATCCAGTGCGATCAGCACGCCGGCCGGTTCCGCGCCGGCGGCCTTGATGATCTCCACGGATTCACGGATGGCGGTGCCCGCGGTGATCACATCGTCCACGATCATGACCCGCCCGGACAGGGGGGCGCCCACCAGGGTGCCGCCTTCGCCGTGGTCCTTGGCTTCCTTGCGATTGAAGCAGAAGGGGTAGTCGCGGTCGTGCTCCTGGGCCAGGGCCACCGCGGTGGCGGCCACCAGGGGGATGCCCTTGTAGGCGGGGCCGAAGAGCATGTCCACCCGGGCGTTCGATTCCACCAGGGTACGGGCATAGAAGGCACCCAGGCGGGCCAGGTCCCGGCCGGTGTTGAACAGGCCGGCATTGAAGAAATAGGGGCTGGTACGGCCGGATTTGAGGGTGAAGGAACCAAAGCGCAGGACGCCGCGTTCCAGACAAAACTGAAGGAATTGGGTGCGATAGGTATTCATGATTGAGAAATTACAATGTCCTGTGGGAGGGCACAAGCCGGGCTGGACGCCCCCTGTCGGTGGGCTGTGTTAAGTTGTCGGATTGTACCCGGACCCCGTGAACACTGCCCTGTCGATCCGATGCGAATCATCACGCTCAACGCCAACGGCATTCGTGCCGCCGCCCGTAAGGGCTTTTATGCATGGCTCAAGGCCCAGGACGCGGACGTGGTCTGCCTTCAGGAGACCAAGGCCCAGATCCATCAACTGACCGACGAGGCCTTTCATCCCGCCGGCTATTTCACCTGTTACCTGGATGCCCGGAAAAAGGGTTACAGCGGGGTGGCCCTGTATGCCCGGCGCAAGCCCGATGAAGTCGTCATGGGGATGAATTCCGAGGAGTTCGACCCCGAAGGCCGCTATATCGAGGCGCGTTTCGGTGATTTGTGTGTTGCGTCCGTGTATGTGCCCTCCGGGTCTTCCGGCGAACTTCGCCAGGCGGCCAAGTACCGTTTCATGGACACCTTCATGGCGCAGTTGCGGCAGAAACAGGCCAATGATCGCGAATACATCCTGTGCGGGGACTGGAACATCGCCCACAAGCCCATCGACCTGCGCAACTGGAGGAGCAACCAGAAGCACTCCGGTTTCCTGCCCGAGGAGCGGGCCTGGCTGGATGTGCTATTTAATGAAGTGGGCTGGGTGGATACCTTCCGACGGTTGAATCAGGCGCCGGAACAGTACACCTGGTGGGCCAACCGGGGGCAGGCCTGGGCGAAGAACGTGGGGTGGCGTCTGGATTACCAGATTGCCACGCCGGGCGTGGCGGCGACGGCTCGTGGGGTGAGCATCTACAAGGATGAACGGTTCTCGGATCATGCCCCGGTCATCACCGACTACGACTGGCCGTTCCCATAGGGATATCCCGGGCAGGTCATTCCCGCGCAGACGGGAATCCAGGCAAGGGCCGGCATTCTGGGCTTCCGCATCCCAGGTGAACGCGGTGCCAAGGCCGGTCTTGCTGGCTATTTTTTAACCAGTTCGCATTATGTCAAAGGTTCGTGTTAGCGTAAAAAAAGGCTGCGGAAGGTCTGCTTTCCGCTGAATTCCGGCGATCCAGCCCACGAAGGGAGGTTACATGACCGAACAGAGTGCGTCTCCAGCCCGTGCTCCACGCATCCTGATGAACCCGCCGGTGTTCATCACCTCCGCGGTACTCACCCTGGTCTTCGTGCTGTTTGCCGCCATCTTCACCGAGACGGCGGGCACCGTCTTCAGTGCCGTGCAAGGCTGGATCTCCGATTCCGCCGGCTGGTTCTATGTGCTGGCGGTGGCTGGATTCGTGGTCTTCATGGTCGGAGTAGCGGTGTCCAGTTACGGCAACATCAAGCTGGGTCCGGATCACAGTCAGCCCGACTACAGCTATGCCTCCTGGTTCGCCATGCTGTTCTCCGCCGGCATGGGCATCGGCCTCATGTTCTTCGGCGTGGCCGAGCCGGTCATGCATTACGTCAGTCCGCCGGTGGGCGATCCGGAGACCGTCGAGGCCGCCCGCCAGTCCATGCGCATCACCTTCTTCCACTGGGGGGTTCATGCCTGGGCCATCTATGCCGTGGTGGCCCTGTCCCTGGCCTACTTCGCCTTCCGACACGACCTGCCGCTGACCATCCGCTCCTCCCTGTATCCGTTGATCGGTGACCGCATCCACGGCGGCATCGGCCACACGGTGGATACCTTTGCCGTGCTGGGCACCATCTTCGGCGTCGCCACCTCCCTGGGGTTCGGCGTCATGCAGATCAACTCCGGCCTGAACTACCTGTTCGATATTCCCAATGCCCTCTCGGTGCAGATCATCCTGATCGTGGTCATCACCGCCATCGCCACCCTGTCCGTGGCCCTGGGGCTGGATGGCGGCATCCGCCGGATCTCGGTGCTGAACATGATCCTGGCCGCGGGCCTGCTGGCCTTCGTGCTGGTGGCCGGCCCCACCGTCTATCTGCTGCAGACCCTGGTGCAGAACACGGGGAATTACGTCTCCAACCTGTTCTACATGACTTTCAATCTGTATGCCTACGAGCCCACCTCGTGGATCGGCGGCTGGACCCTGTTCTACTGGGGTTGGTGGATTGCCTGGGCGCCCTTCGTGGGCATGTTCATCGCCCGGGTTTCCCGGGGCCGCACCATCCGTGAATTCACCTTCGGTGTGTTGCTGGTGCCGGTGGGCTTCACCATCATGTGGATGACCTTCTTCGGCAATACCGCCCTGCACATGATCATGGTGCAGGGCATCACCGAGCTGTCGGACGCGGTGGCGGCGGATACCTCGGTGGCCCTGTTCCAGTTCTTCGAGCATCTGCCCCTGTCCTCCATCATGGCCCTGGTGGCGACCCTGCTGGTGGTGACCTTCTTTGTCACTTCATCGGACTCCGGTTCCCTGGTGGTGGACATCCTCACCTCCGGCGGCAAGGAGGAATCCCCCACCTGGCAGCGCATCTTCTGGGCCGTGATCGAGGGCATCGTGGCGGCGGCCTTGCTCATCGCCGGCGGCCTGGCGGCCCTGCAGACCGCCACCATCGCCAGTGCCCTGCCGTTCGCCATCATCATGTGCTTCATGTGTTGGGGGCTGCTCAGGGCCCTGCGCATCGACACCATGAAACGGATCAGCCTGCGCGAGGCGCGGGTGGCCCCCATCGGCCCCCATGCCCCGGTGAGCTGGCAGCATCGCCTGCGGACCATTGTCCATCAGCCCCGGCGTAACGAGGTCCTGCGCTATATCCAGGAGGCCGTGAAGCCGGCACTGGAAGCGGTGGCCGAGGAGCTGCGCAAGCAGAACCTGGATGCCCACACCGGCGTGGGCGAGGACGGCCGCTGCTGGGTGGAAGTCCGTCACGGCGAGGAGATCGATTTCTTCTATTCCGTGCGGCCCCGCGCCTATGAACCGCCCACCTTCGTCATGCGCGACACCCGCAGCCAGCGTGCCGAGGCGCTCAAGTACTTCCATGCGGAAGTGCATCTGAGCGAGGGCGGCCAGGACTACGACGTCATGGGCTGGAGCAAGGACGCCATCATCAATGATGTGCTGGAGCACTACGAGCGTCACATGCACTTCCTGAGTGCCGTACGCTGATCCCTCGATGGACCGGGGGCCGTGGATCAAGCGATCCCCGGCCCCTTTCCTTTTTACCCGTCGTCAGACACTGACACCGACCCGCCCCTTCCGGGGTGAAGACAGGACAGTAGCCTTGCAACAACCGAAAATCGCAGTCAAAAACCTCACCAAGGTCTTCGGCGACCCGCCGGCACCGGCCTTGAAACTCATGGAGGAGGGACATGACCGCAAGGAGATCCAGCAACGTACCGGACTTACCCTGGGTATTGCCGACGTCAGTTTTGATGTGGCGCAAGGGGAGATCCTGGTGGTCATGGGTCTGAGCGGATGCGGCAAATCCACTTTGATCCGCTGTCTCAACCGTCTGATCGAGCCGACGGCCGGGCAGGTGCTGATCGATGGGGAAGACATCACCGGATTGAGCAACAAGGACCTGCTCGCCCTGCGGCGCCGCAAGTTCGGCATGGTGTTCCAGAATTTCGCCCTGTTCCCCCACCGCACCATCCTGCAGAACACGGCCTTCGGGCTGGAGATCTGCGGCATGGGCCAGGACGAGCGGGAGCAGCGGGCGGCCCAGGCCCTGCAACTGGTGGGCCTGGAAGGCTGGGAGCAGGCCTTTCCGTCTCAGCTTTCCGGGGGCATGCAGCAGCGGGTGGGTCTGGCCCGGGCGCTGGCCGTGGACCCGGATATCCTGCTCATGGACGAGGCCTTCAGCGCGCTGGACCCGTTGATACGTCGGGACATGCAACAGGAGCTGATCAATCTGCAGGCACGGGTGAAGAAGACCATCGTGTTCATCACCCATGACCTGGACGAGGCCCTCAGGCTCGGTGATCGCATCGTGCTGATGAAGGATGGGCGGGTGGTCCAGATCGGCACGCCGGAAGAGATCCTGAGTTCCCCCGCCAGTCGTTATGTGGAGCGCTTCGTGGAGGATGTGGACAAGACCCAGATCCTCACCGCCGGCGGGATCATGCGCGATGCAAGGGTGCTGGCCCTTCCCTCGGACGGCCCTCGCACCGCCCTGCACAAGATGGAAAAGGAGAGTTTCTACAGCCTGTTCGTGGTGCGGCGGGACGGCACCCTGGAGGGGTATGTGTGGGCGGATGACATGGGCCGGGCGATCGAGCAGGGAGACAGGCAGATTGGCCCCCACATCCAGCGGGACCATCAGACGGTGGCGCCGGACGAGCCGGTCAGCACCCTGATCGCCATGCTCGCGGACAGCCGCATTCCGGTGGCGGTGGTGGACGAGGCCGGGCGCCTGCTGGGCACCATCGTCAAGAGCAACGTGCTGGCGGCCCTGGCGGCCGGTCAGTCGGATCAGGCAGTGACGGCGGCAGACGCCGCAACCGCCGCGGACAAAACCGCCGCGGACAAAACCAGTGAAGCATGCTCATGAATCATGATTTTCCTTTCTTCGGCAAATTTCCCCTGTCGGATTACATCGACGACGGCCTGGACTGGCTGACCGATACCTTTTCCGGTCTGACCCGTGCCATCAGTAACGTGCTGGGCGACGGCGTGGACGGCGTGGTGATGTTGCTGAGCTTTCCACCCCCCTGGCTGGTGATCCTGGCCTTTGCCGGCATTGCCTGGCTGGCGGCGGGGCGTCGGGTGGCCATCGGCACCGCGGCCGGTCTGCTGTTTTTGTGGAACCTGCAACTCTGGCAGGCCACCATCGAGACCCTCACCCTGGTGTTGTTCGCCACGGCGGTGGCGGTGGCCATTGCGTTGCCCATCGGCATCCTGGGCGGGCTGTCGGAGCGCTTCCACCGGGCCACCATGCCGGTGCTCGACTTCATGCAGACCATGCCTGCCTTCGTCTATCTGATCCCGGCGATTCCCTTCTTCGGTCTGGGTCAGGTGTCGGCCATGTTTGCCACCGTGATCTTTTCCATGCCGCCGGCCATCCGTCTCACCATCCTGGGCATCCGTCAGGTGCCCCGGGAGCTGGTGGAGGCCGCGGATGCCTTTGGCGCCAGCCGGCGGCAGAAACTGTTCAAGGTCCAGCTGCCTCTGGCGGTGCCCACCATCATGGCGGGCATCAACCAGACCATCATGTTGGCCCTGTCCATGGTGGTGATCGCCGCCATGATCGGCGCCGGAGGCCTGGGGGGCGAGGTCTGGCGGGCGATCCAGCGTCTACAGCCGGGCAACGGTTTCGAGGCCGGCATTGCCATCGTGATCCTGGCGATGATCCTGGACCGGGTGACCCAGCGCATTGGCCGGAAACGCGGATCGTAACCGGGTAGGTCATTCCCGCGAAAGCGGGAATCCGGTGGGGGCTCGGCGCCTGGGCTCCCGCTTTCGCGGGAGTGACGACTTGAGAGTATCGGGAGTGACGACCTAAGGGTGTCGGGAGTGACAATCGGGGGCATCAGCCGTAACGGCTTGGAAGTATTGGGAATGACCACCCCGGGTATCGGGAGTGACGGTTGGGGGTGGTTGGAAGTGACGGCAGGAGGCTTTTTGAGAACTTTCTGAGTATCCATGCAATTCTTCGGAGGAAAATGATGACTTCAATGACAAGGCCGGGAATCCCGGTGATCGCCAGTCTGATCCTGGCGGCAACTCTGGTATTTGCCCCTCTGTCGGCCCTGGCGGGCGACA
Organism: Ectothiorhodospira shaposhnikovii; assembly: GCF_047222355.1. Classification (NCBI taxonomy): domain Bacteria; kingdom Pseudomonadati; phylum Pseudomonadota; class Gammaproteobacteria; order Chromatiales; family Ectothiorhodospiraceae; genus Ectothiorhodospira; species Ectothiorhodospira shaposhnikovii. The sequence goes on from NZ_CP178333.1 coordinate 142,944, forward strand.
AGGGACGGATCAACATCCCCTATGTGGAGTGGGCCAGTGAAGTGGCTAGTACCAACGTGATCCGGGTGGTGCTGGAAGAGGCCGGCTACGACGTGCGGCTGACGTCCGTCAGCGCCGCGGCCATGTGGCAGTCCGTCGGCACCGGTGACCAGGATGCCTTCGTGGCCGCCTGGCTGCCCACCACCCATGAGCATTATCTGGAGCGGGTCAGGGACCGGGTGGAAGACCTGGGGCCCAACCTGGTGGGTACCCGTATCGGTCTGATGGTCCCCACCTATGTGGAAATTGACTCCATTGAGGAGCTGAATGACCACGCCCGCCGTTTTGACCGTCGCATCATCGGCATCGACCCCGGTGCGGGCCTGATGAGCAGCACCGAGCGGGTGATCGACGAATACGGCCTGAGACTGCGCCTGATCGAAGGTTCCGATGCCACCATGACCGGCGTGCTGGCCAATGCCGTCCGCAACAATGACTGGGTGGTGGTCACCGGTTGGACGCCTCACTGGAAGGAAAGCCGCTGGGAGCTGAAATATCTGGACGACCCCAAGGGTATCTATGGCGGCGAGGAAGCCATTCACACCATCGTGCGTGCCGGCCTGAAGGACGACATGCCCGAGGCCTACGCCATCCTCGACAACTTCAACTGGACGCCCGCCCACATGGCCGAGTTGATGATGATGAACGAGGAAGGGGGAGATCCCTACGAGAACGCCAGGCGCTGGGTCGAACAGAATCGGGACCTGGTGGACACCTGGTTGCCCTGAGTGTTCCGGGTGGCGGGTTGCCGGGGTGTTTCCGGCTCCCCGCCGCCGGCTCATCAATCGATATCACCGATGTATCTGACTGGAAAAACCGACTTATGAACAGAAAGACCCTGATTGCCTCTTCCGTCGCCGCTGCCCTGGCCGTGCCCGCCATGGCTCAGGCCGGTGAACTCAACTTTGATTTCTACGGCTCCGCCCGAGTGCAGGTGGAGTCCGTGCGTCCCGATAACCGGGAGCATCTGGACTCCTATACCGGCGTGCGGGATGCCTATTCCAACATCGGTTTCAACGCGGACTATCCCCTGATGGAAGGCCTGACCCTGATCGGTCAGCTGGAACTGCCCCTGGATCTGGCCAACAAGGCCGTTCAGGACCCGTGGGACCAGGAGCAGGATGTGCGCGTGGCCCAGATCGGTGTCCAGGGCGAGATGGGGACCTTCCTGTACGGCCAGATGTGGTTGCCCTACTACAATGCCATCGCCGCCCCGGTGGACATGTTCAGCACCTACTACAGCGGGTTTGCCACTTTCACGACTTTCCGTGAGAAGGACAGTGTCAGCTACTACAGTCCTGATCTGAACGGCTTTTCGCTGGCCTTTGCCTGGAGCGATGGTAATGGCTTCAATGATAATGATGATGACCGCATTCAGCTCACCGGCAGCTATAGCTTCGGCAATACCACGATTGCCGTGGGCATGGATGACTTCCGTGGGGATCAAAACGTGACCCTGGCCGGTCTTTCCCTGGCCCATACGATGGGCAACCTCTATCTGGGCGCCAAGCTGGAGCGCTTTTATAGCGATATTAACGACAGTGCTGTTTACGGCAATGACGGCGACATGGCCATGAACGTCTACGCCGGCTACACCCTGGGCAAGAACACCTTCAAGCTGATGGTGGCCGAGGTGGAGAACTACGGTGAGAGCATCGTCCACGTGGGCGTGGATCATCAGTTCAATCCCAGCCTGAGGTTCTTTGCCGAGTACTACTTCGAGCAGGAGACGGCGGCGATTACTGAAAAGCGCGGTGGTCGGGCTGACGGGTATGGTGTCGGCTCCGGTCAGGATATCCGCGGCGGCCAGGTCTTCGCCGCCGGCATGCGTTTCGACTTCTGATTGACCCTTTCGTCGGCGGGCCGGCTCCCAAGGGGGTGGCCCGCCGCTTCCCTGCCGTGCTTTTGCGCTGCAATACCTTTACCCCGCTGCCTCCCTTTCACTATCCTGTGCGCAACACCACCACAGGCCCTCGGGGCACCATCCACCATGGCCCATATTCTCGGCATCGGCGTCGCCACCCTGGACATCATCAACATCGTTGACCACTATCCGGTGGAGGACGAGGAGATCCGCGCCCGGGAACAGCGCGCCTCTCCCGGCGGCAATACCGCCAACAGCCTGTATGTGCTGCAGCAACTGGGGCACCAGTGCGACCTGGCCGCCGTGGTGGCCGATGATCCGGACGGCGAACATCTGCTGTCCCTGCTGGCGGAGCGGGGGATCAACGTGGAAACCTGTCGCCGGCGCACCGGGCGCACCCCCTGTTCCTACATCACCCTCAATGCCGCCAACGGTTCCCGCACCATCGTCCACTACCGCAACCTGCCGGAACTGGACGCCCCTCATGTGGCCAAGCTGAACCTGGACAAGTATCAATGGGTGCACGTGCAGGCCCGGGATACCCACACCACCAGCCGCATGCTCCAGGCCCTGCGCAGCCAGCAGAAATCCCATCAGCCCATCTCCCTGGAGGTGGAAAAGGACCGGGACGGGGTGGACATGCTGTTCGGGCAACCGGATGTGATCATCTTTTCCCGCCCCTTCGTGCTCGGGCGGGGCTACGAGGAGCCGGAACCGTTCCTGCGCAGCGTGCACAAGCGCGTGCCCGGCGCCGTGCTGATCTGCACCTGGGGCGAGGAGGGCTCCTGGGCCTGGGCCAGTCGGGATGGCCTGTTCCATGCCCCGGCCTGGCGCCCACCCCGGGTGGTGGACACCCTGGGGGCCGGGGACGTGTTCAATGCCGGCCTGATCCATGCCCTGGCCACGGGCAGTTCCGTGCCCGATGCCCTGGCCACGGCCACCCGTCTGGCGGGTTACAAGGTGGGGCGGCAGGGACTGGACGGGCTGGATGCCGCGCTGGTGGTGCCCGAGGAGGACTGATCCGCGCTACACTATCAGGATTTTCCCCACTTCCGGCCCGGCTCTTGACTATGCAATACCAGGCACAATACGACGTCATCGTCGTGGGCGGCGGCCACGCCGGCACCGAGGCCGCCCTGGCGGCGGCCCGCATGGGCTGCAGGACCCTGCTCCTGACCCATAACATCGACACCATCGGCCAGATGAGCTGCAATCCCGCCATCGGCGGCATCGGCAAGGGCCATCTGGTCAAGGAGATCGACGCCCTGGGCGGCCTCATGGCCCGCGCCGCCGATCTGGGCGGCATCCAGTTCCGCACCCTCAACAGCCGCAAGGGGCCTGCCGTGCGCGCCACCCGCGCCCAGGCGGACCGTGCCCTCTATAAGGCCGCCGTGCGCCGGGCGGTGGAAAACCAGCCGGGCCTGTCCCTGTTCCAGCAGGCGGTGGACGATCTGATCGTGGCGGGGGACCGGGTCACCGGGGTCGTCACCCAGGCCGGTCTGCGCTTTGATGCCCCTTGCGTGGTGCTGACCGTGGGCACCTTCCTGGGTGGTCTCATCCATGTGGGCGAGGCCAACTACGCCGGTGGCCGCGCCGGTGATCCGCCGGCCATCCGCCTGGCCCAGCGGTTGCGGGAGCTGCCCTTGCGGGTCGGGCGTCTGAAGACCGGCACGCCGCCCCGCATCGATGCCCGCAGCATCGATTATTCCCGCCTGGCCGAGCAGCCCGGGGATACCCCCGTGCCGGTGTTCTCCTTCCTGGGGCAGCCTTCCGATCATCCGCCCCAGGTGAGCTGTCACATCACCTGGACCACCCCCCGCACCCTGGAGGTGATCCGCGCCAACCTGCACCGGTCTCCCATGTACAGCGGCGTGATCGAAGGGGTGGGGCCGCGCTACTGCCCCTCCATCGAGGACAAGGTGGTGCGCTTTGCCGACAAGGAACGCCACCAGATCTTCATCGAGCCGGAAGGGCTCGACACCCATGAGGTGTACCCCAACGGTATCTCCACCAGCCTGCCCTTCGACGTGCAGGTGGATGTGGTGCGTTCCATCGAGGGCTTCGAGCAGGCCCACATCACCCGTCCCGGCTACGCCATCGAATACGACTTCTTCGACCCCCGGGACCTGCGCCCCAGCCTGGAGACCCGACCGCTGCAGGGTCTGTTCTTCGCCGGTCAGATCAACGGTACCACCGGCTATGAGGAGGCCGCGGCCCAGGGGCTGGTGGCAGGCATCAATGCCGCCCTGCGGGTGCGGGAGCGGGAGCCCTGGCATCCGCGCCGGGAAACCTCCTACATGGGTGTGATGATCGATGATCTCATCACCCGGGGCACCCGGGAGCCCTACCGCATGTTCACCAGCCGGGCCGAGTACCGTCTCACCCTGCGGGAAGACAATGCCGATCTGCGCCTCACCCCCGTGGGCCGCGAACTGGGCGTGGTGGATGATGCACGCTGGGCGGCCTTCGAGCGCAAGCGGGAGGCCATCGAGCAGGAGTCTCGGCGATTGGGGGTCACGGTCATGCGCCCGGGGGATGTGTTGCCGGAGGACGGCGAGCGCCTGTTCGGCGGCCCCCTGAGTCGGGAGTATTCCCTGATGGACCTGCTGCGGCGCCCCGGGGTGGCCTATGCGGACCTGATGTCCCTGCCCGGTGCCGGGCCGGCCGTGACGGATGTCCGGGTGGCGGAACAGGTGGAAATTCAGGCCAAGTACGCCGGCTATATCCAGCGCCAGAAGGACGAGGTGGACCGGACCCGGCGCCTGGAAGACACGGCGCTGCCCGATGATCTGGACTACGGCGCCGTCAGCGGCCTGTCCCACGAGGTACGCCAGAAGCTGGCGGATCATCGCCCCCATACCGTGGGTCAGGCCTCCCGCATTCCCGGCGTGACCCCCGCCGCCGTCTCCCTGCTGCTGGTGCACCTGAAGAAGCAGGCCCAGGGCCTGAAGCGCAGTGCCTGATTCCCGGATATCCGACGCCATGTCCCATGCCCTGACGCCCGCCGCGGACGAGTTGCTTCGTCGCGGCCTGAGCGAGCTGTCCCTGTCCCCGACCCTGGCCGATCCCCTGGCGCGCTATCTGCGCCTGATGGAGCGCTGGAACCGGGCCTACAACCTCACCGCGGTGCGGGATTTCGAGGACATGGTCCGACTGCATCTGCTGGACAGTCTGGCGGTCCTGCCCTGGGTGCGGGGGCCGCGCATCGCCGATATCGGCACCGGCCCCGGCCTGCCGGGGATTCCCCTGGCCCTGGCCTGTCCCGACTGGCAGCTGGTGTTGCTGGACTCCGGCGGCAAGAAGGCCCGCTTCCTGCGCCAGGCAGTGATGGAGCTGGGGATTGCCAATGTCGTCGTGGTGCAGGACCGGGTGGAAAACTATCGCCCCGACGGGGGCTTTGATACAGTCATCAGCCGTGCCTTCGCCGCCACCACCACCTTCACCCGTCTGGCCGGGCATCTGTGCGCTCCCACGGGCCGGTTGCTGGCCATGAAGGGCCGGGACGCGGATGATGATTCCGAGGCGTTGCCCGATGGCTGGCGGGTGGTGGCCACCCATTCGCTCCGGGTGCCGGGCCTTGAGGCCGTGCGGCATCTCGTCGAGATCACCAAGGACTAGCACACATGGGCAGAATCATCGCCGTGGCCAACCAGAAGGGGGGGGTGGGCAAGACCACCACCAGCATCAATCTGGCCGCTTCCCTGGCCGCCACCCGGCGCCGCGTACTCCTGATCGACCTGGACCCCCAGGGCAATGCCACCATGGGCAGCGGCGCCGACAAGCACGATCTCGCCCACAGTGCCTGCGACGTGCTGATGAAGCGCGTCAGCGCCGAACAGGCCATCATGCGTCTGGAGCCGGTGGGCTACAGCCTGATGCCCGCCAACGGGGATCTGACGGTGGCGGAGGTGAGCCTGATGACGGCCCTGCGCCGGGAATATCGGCTGCAGGAAGCGCTGGCAACGATCCGGGATCAGTACGATTTCATCTTCATCGACTGCCCCCCCTCCCTGAACATGCTCACGGTGAATGCCCTGGTGGCGGCCCATGGGGTGATTATCCCCATGCAGTGCGAGTATTACGCCCTGGAGGGTTTGTCGGCCCTGGTGCAGACCATCGACAGCATTCGCGAGTCGGTCAACCACGAGCTGCACATCCACGGTCTGCTGCGCACCATGTTCGATCCGCGCAACAACCTGACCACCGAGGTGTCCGAGCAGCTCACCCGTCACTTCGGTGACAAGGTCTATCGCACCGTCATTCCCCGCAACATCCGCCTGGCCGAGGCGCCCAGTCACGGTCTGCCGGTGATTTTGTATGACAAGTCCTCCCGTGGCGCCCTGGCCTACCTGGCGCTGGCGGGAGAGATCCTGCGCCGCGAAGGTCGCGGAGCCGCGCCCGAAGGGGCGGCCGAGGCAGTGTCCGTTTCTGGAGAGCAGTAAGTCATGGCAAAGAGAAAGACAGGGCTGGGGCGTGGTCTGGACGTCCTGCTGTCCAGCGCCGGTGCTACCGGCGCCCGGTCCGAGCCGGAGGCCCACGAAGCGGGCGGTGCCGGTCTGCGCCAGATCCCGGTGGAGCAGGTCAGCCGCGGGCGCTATCAGCCCCGGGTGAGCATGCGTCCCGAGGCCCTGGAGGCGTTGGCCGAGTCCATCCGCGCCCAGGGCGTGGTGCAGCCGGTGGTGGTGCGCCCGGTGGCCGGCGGCTATGAGCTGGTGGCGGGTGAGCGCCGCTGGCGGGCGGCGCAGATGGCCGGTCTGCGGGAGATCCCTGCGGTGGTGCGGGAGGTGCCGGATCAGGCGGCGGCGGCCATGGCCCTGATCGAAAACATCCAGCGGGAGGATCTCAATCCCCTGGAGGAGGCCAATGCCCTGCAGCGGCTGATTCACGAATTCGGCATGACCCACCAGCAGGCCGCCGAGGCGGTGGGGCGTTCCCGGGCCGGCGTCACCAACCTGCTGCGCCTGCTGGAGCTGGAGGGGCCGGTGAAGGCCCTGCTGGACGAGGGGCGCCTGGAGATGGGGCATGCTCGTGCGCTACTGGCCCTGGTCGAGGGCGAGCAGGTGACGGCGGCTCGTCAGGTGGTGGAAAAGGGCTTGTCGGTACGGGAGACGGAGCGGCTGGTGCAGGCGTTGCTGAAGAACGCAAAACAGGAGGCCGCGCCACCGCCGCCACGCAACCCGGATGTGGCGAGGCTGGAGAGCGAATTGTCCGACCGGCTGGGGGCGCGGGTGAACATTCAGTACAACACCAAGGGCAAGGGGCGCCTGGTGATCCAGTACAACAGCCTGGACGAGCTGGACGGGATTCTGGGACACATCCGCTGACATACGCCGCCACATGGGAGCATTAACAGTCACTGATGCGTTGACCCCCCGACCATGGCCTCTTATAATCCGCGGCTGCCGTCGACCGTGGGCGCCTGTCCGGCGCCGGGAAGAATGGGTGAACCTCATTATCATTAACGAGTCAGACAAGCCGTTCGCCCGGGGCGGTCATGATTAATCGGACTGCCGCATGGGTCCTCGGGTTGCAGATGACCGTGGCGATTGCCGGATGGCTGATCGCCTTCGGGCTGGCCGGACCACAGGCCGCCTGGTCTGCGTTGACGGGGGGCATGATCAGTGTTATCTCGACGGCTTATTTTGCCCTGCGCGTCTTTTCCGGCCGGAGAGGGAAGCCGGCAAAGGTCATCGTGAGAAGTTTTTATGTCGGCGAGGCGCAGAAGATCCTCCTGACCGTCATCCTGTTTGTGGTTGCAATCGTGTGGCTGAAAGTGGATTTCCTGCCCATGTTCCTGACTTACATGGCCGGTTTCATGGCTTTCTGGCTGGCGCTGCTGCCGATGCTGTCCGGTGCAAACGAGTAAAAGCGAGCGAACACCATGTCAATGGAATACGAATCTGCTGGGGATTACATCAAGCACCATCTGGGTCACCTGACGCTGGGTAATCCCGAGTCGTTCTGGTCGATCCATGTGGATACCATGCTTTTCTCCCTGCTTGCAGGCGGGGTGTTCCTCTACCTCTTCATGCAGGTGGCCAAGAGCGTCACCACCGGCGTCCCCGGCGGCCTGCAGAACTTTGTCGAAATCATCGTCGGCTTCGTGGACCAGCAGGTGAAGGACACCTTCCACGGTCGTTCCGACCTGATCGCCCCGTTGGCGCTGACCCTGTTCGTGTGGATATTCCTCATGAGCATCGTCAAGCTGCTGCCCTACGACCTGTTCCCCTACATTGCGCATGCCATCGGCATTGAATACCTGCGCATCAACCCCACGTCGGACATCAACGCCACTTTCGGCATGTCCATCGCGGTGTTCTTCCTGATCATTTTCTACAGCATCAAGATCAAGGGCGGTGTCGGCTTCGCCAAGGAGATGATGTTCCATCCCTTCGGCAAGTGGCTGCTGCCCTTCAACCTGGTCCTCAAGGTGGTCGAAGAGGTTGCCAAGCCCGTCTCCCTGTCCCTGCGACTGTTCGGGAACATGTACGCCGGCGGCCTGATCTTCAGCCTGATCGCCCTGTTGCCCTGGTACATCCAGTGGACCCTGGGGCTGTCCTGGTCCCTGTTCAAACTGCTGATCATCACCCTGCAGGCCTTCATCTTCATGGTGCTGACCATCGTCTATCTGAGCATGGCCCACGAAGACCACTGATGAATGACGTCTTCCCGGCCGGTGCATCACCGGCCGGGGTTCATTCAAACCAAGTTGTTCTTGCATTGTTTTGACCTTTCACATTTGGAGGAAGTTATGGAACTCGCACTTGCTGTCGCTAACGTTCAGGGTATGACCGCCATCGCTGTTGGCCTGATCCTGGGTATGGGTGCTCTGGGTACCGCCATCGGCTTCGGTCTGCTGGGTGGTCGTTTCCTGGAAGGCGCAGCCCGTCAGCCGGAAATGGTGCCGATGCTGCAGGTCAAGATGTTCATCGTGGCCGGTCTGCTCGACGCCGTGACCATGATCGGTGTGGGTCTGGCCCTGTTCTTCACCTTTGCAAACCCCTTCCTGGGTGCGGTGACCGGTTAAGGCACGGATCTTTTTCCGCGCATGCCATCCGTTAAACCGTCTCAAGGGGAGGTAGCAACGTGAATATCAATCTCACGCTGCTCGGCCAGATGATCACCTTCGCCATGCTGGTGTGGGTCACCATGAAGTATGTGTGGCCCCCCATCATCAAGGCGATGCAGGAGCGTCAGAAGCAGATTGCCGATGGCCTCGCCGCTGCCGAGCGTGGCAAGCATGAGCAGCAGCTTGCCGAGGAAAGAGCCAAAAAGGTTCTTCAGGAGGCCAAGCAGCAGGCCGCAGACATCGTCGCCATGGCCCAGAAGCGGGCCAACGAGATCGTGGAGTCCTCCAAGGACACCGCGCGTCAGGAAGGCGATCGCATCAAGGCGGCTGCCCAGTCCGAGATCGAGCAGGAAGTCATCCGTGCGCGCGAAGAACTGCGCAAGCAGGTGGGTACCCTGGCCATCTCCGGTGCTGAACGCATCCTGAAGAAGGAAATCGACGCCAAGGCCCACAATCAGGTGATCAAAGACCTGGTGAGCCAGATCTAGGTGAGCCGCCATGTCTGAAAACACGACGGCCGCAAGGCCTTACGCCAAGGCGGTGTTCGAAGTCGCTCGTGATGCCAGCAATCTGGCCGGCTGGTCTGACCAGCTGGCCTTCATGTCGGCAGTTGCGCACGATCCGAACATGCGTGCCTTACTCGACAGCCCCAAACTCACCCGCGAGACGATCGCCAAGGCCTTCATCGAAGTGTGCGAGGGCAAGGTGGATGACGGCGGACGCAACTTCATCCGTCTGCTGGCGGAGAATGGCCGGCTTGCGCTGCTGCCGGAGATCACCGCCCTGTTCGAGGTGATGCGTGCCGACGCCGAGAACAAGGTGGAAGCCACCGTGATCTCCGCCCAGGCGGTGGATGCGGAACAGCAGAAGTCCATCGCCGCAGCCCTGAAGAAGCGGCTCGGCAGGGAAGTGGAGCTGGTCTGCGAAGTGGACGACAGCCTCATCGGCGGCGCCATCATCCGCGCGGGAGATCTGGTCATCGATGGCTCAGTCCGTGGGCGCCTGGCGCGCCTGGCCTCCAATCTGAGCCGCTAAGAGGATTCGAAATATGCAACTCAACCCGTCTGAAATCAGTGAACTGATCAGCCAGCGCATCAAGAGCTACGAGTCCGCGGCGGAAGCACGCACCGAGGGCACCGTGGTCAGCCTGTCCGATGGTATCGTCCGCCTGCACGGTCTGGCCGATGTCATGCAGGGTGAAATGATCGAGTTCCCCGGCAACACCTTCGGCATGGCCCTGAACCTGGAGCGCGACTCCGTGGGCGCCGTGGTGCTGGGTGACTACAAGCACATCAAGGAAGGCGACACCGCCCGCTGCACCGGTCGCATCCTGGAAGTCCCGGTGGGCGAGGCCCTGCTGGGTCGCGTGGTGAACTCCCTGGGCCTGGCCATCGACGGCAAGGGCGCCATCGAGACCAAGCACAGCTCCCCCATCGAAAAGATCGCCCCGGGCGTGATCGACCGCAAGTCCGTGGACCAGCCGGTGCAGACCGGTCTGAAGGCCATCGACGCGATGGTGCCGATCGGCCGCGGTCAGCGTGAGCTGATCATCGGCGACCGCCAGACCGGCAAGACCGCCGTGGCCGTCGACGCGATCATCAACCAGAAGGGTACCGGCATCAAGTGTATCTACGTGGCAGTGGGCCAGAAGGCCTCCTCCATTGCCAACGTGGTGCGCAAGCTGGAAGAGCATGGCGCGATGGATCACACCATCATCGTCGCCGCCACCGCCTCCGACTCCGCCGCCATGCAGTACATCGCCCCCTACGCCGGTTGCGCCATGGGCGAGTACTTCCGTGACCGCGGTGAAGACGCCCTGATCATTTACGACGACCTCACCAAGCAGGCCTGGGCCTACCGTCAGGTCTCCCTGCTGCTGCGCCGTCCGCCGGGCCGTGAAGCCTATCCGGGTGACGTCTTCTACCTGCACTCCCGTCTGCTGGAGCGTGCCTCCCGTGTCAACGCCGAGTACGTGGAAGCCTTCACCAATGGCGAAGTGAAGGGCAAGACCGGCTCCCTGACCGCCCTGCCCATCATCGAAACCCAGGCGGGTGACGTGTCGGCCTTCGTGCCCACCAACGTGATCTCCATCACCGACGGCCAGATCTTCCTGGAAACCGACCTCTTCAACTCGGGTATCCGTCCGGCCATCAACGCCGGTCTGTCCGTGTCCCGTGTGGGTGGTGCGGCCCAGACCAAGATCATCAAGAAGCTGGGTGGTGGTGTGCGTCTGGCCCTGGCCCAGTATCGCGAGCTGGCTGCGTTCTCGCAGTTCGCCTCCGACCTGGACGAGGCCACCCGCAGACAGCTGGAGCGTGGCCAGCGCGTCATGGAACTCATGAAGCAGAAGCAGTATGCCCCGCTCTCCATTGCCGAGATGGCGTTCTCCCTGTATGCCGCCGAACAAGGCTACCTGGACGATGTGGAAGTGAAGAAGGTCGTGGACTTCGAACACGCCCTGCACGACTACCTGCGCTCCAGCCAGGCGGAACTGCTCGCCAAGATCAACGAGAAGGGCGACTACAGCGATGAGATCCAGGCCGGCATGAAGGCTGCCCTGGAAGACTTCAAGGCAAACCACAGCTGGTAACCGGGAGCTGACTTATGGCAGGCGCAAAAGAGATCCGCGGCCAGATCAAGAGTATCAAGAATACTCAGAAGATCACCAAGGCCATGGAGATGGTGGCCGCCAGCAAGATGCGCAAGGCGCAGGACCGCATGCTGGCGACCCGCCCCTATGCCGACAAGATCCGTCAGGTGATGGGGCACGTGGCGATGGCCCATGCCGAATACCGGCACCCCTACCTGGAGGAACGCGAGGTCAAGCGGGTGGGCATCATCGTCGTCTCCACCGATCGCGGCCTGTGCGGCGGCTTGAACATCAACCTGTTCAAGAAGACCGTGCAGACCATGACCGAATGGCGCAACAAGGGCGCGGAGATCGAGTTGTGCCTGATCGGCAACAAGGCGCTCGGATTCTTCCGGCGCCTTGGCGGCGAAGTCGTGGCCAATGTGGGCAACCTGGGCGATCGGCCTCGGTTGAATGACCTCATCGGCACCGTCAAGGTCATGCTGAATCACTACGACGAAGGTCGTATCGATCGGCTGATCCTGATGGAAAACGAGTTCGTCAACACCATGAGCCAGCAGCCCAAGGCCACCACCCTGCTGCCCATCGTGCCGACCGGCGAGCAGGAGCTCAAGCATCACTGGGATTACATCTACGAACCGGACACCGTGCCGGTGCTGGATACGCTGCTGACCCGGTACATCGAGTCGGTGATCTACCAGGCGGTGGTCGAGAACGTTGCCTGTGAGATGGCTGCCCGCATGGTGGCCATGAAGTCCGCCACCGACAACGCAGGGGATCTCATCCATGAGCTGCAGCTGGTCTACAACAAGGCCCGCCAGGCAGCCATCACCCAAGAGATCTCCGAGATCGTCGGCGGCGCCGCAGCGGTCTGAGGCCGACCCCGGTTCAAGATTTGAGAGACTAGAGGATTATCAACATGAGTGCTGGAAACATCGTTGAAATTATCGGCGCGGTGGTGGACGTTGAGTTCCCCCGTGACGCCGTGCCCAAGGTCTACGATGCCCTCATGGTGGAGGAGGTCGGCCTGACCCTGGAAGTGCAGCAGCAGCTGGGTGACGGTATCGTGCGTACCATCGCCATGGGTTCTTCCGACGGCCTGCGCCGCGGCATCAAGGTGACCAACAGCGGCAAGCCCATCTCCGTGCCCGTGGGCAAGGCCACCCTGGGCCGCATCATGGACGTGCTGGGCCAGCCGGTGGACAACGCCGGTGACGTCAAGGCCGATGAGCACTGGTCCATCCACCGCGCAGCCCCCAGCTACGAAGAGCAGGCAGGCTCCACCGAGCTGCTGGAAACCGGCATCAAGGTGATCGACCTGCTGTGCCCCTTCGCCAAGGGCGGCAAGGTGGGCCTGTTCGGCGGCGCCGGCGTGGGCAAGACCGTGAACATGATGGAGCTGATCCGCAACATCGCCATCGAGCACTCCGGCTACTCCGTGTTCGCCGGCGTGGGTGAGCGTACCCGTGAAGGGAACGACTTCTACCACGAAATGAAAGACTCCAACGTGCTCGACAAGGTGGCCCTGGTGTACGGCCAGATGAACGAGCCGCCGGGCAACCGTCTGCGCGTGGCCCTGACCGGTCTGACCATGGCCGAATTCTTCCGTGACGAAGGCCGTGACGTGCTGATGTTCATCGACAACATCTACCGTTACACCCTGGCCGGTACCGAGGTGTCCGCACTGCTGGGCCGCATGCCTTCCGCCGTGGGTTACCAGCCGACGCTGGCCGAGGAAATGGGTGTGCTGCAGGAGCGCATCACCTCCACCAAGAAGGGTTCCATCACCTCCATCCAGGCCGTGTACGTGCCTGCGGACGACTTGACCGACCCCTCTCCGGCCACCACCTTTGCTCACCTGGACGCCACCGTGGTGCTGTCCCGTCAGATCGCCGAGCTGGGCATCTACCCGGCCGTGGATCCGCTGGACTCCACCAGCCGTCAGCTGGACCCGCTGGTCATCGGCCAGGAGCACTACGACACCGCCCGTGCCGTGCAGAACACCCTGCAGCGCTACAAGGAGCTCAAGGACATCATCGCCATCCTGGGCATGGACGAACTGTCCGAAGAAGACAAGCTGGTGGTGGCTCGCGCTCGCAAGATTCAGCGCTTCCTGTCCCAGCCCTTCTTCGTCGCGGAAGTGTTCACCGGCGCACCGGGCAAATACGTGTCCCTCAAGGACACCATTCACGGCTTCCAGGCCATCGTCAACGGTGAGTACGATCATCTCCCCGAGCAGGCCTTCTACATGGTGGGCAGCATCGAAGAGGCCGTCGAGAAGGCGGAGAAGCTCAACAAGTAATCGGGGGCACCCATGGCTATGACGTTTCACGTCGACATTGTGAGCGCGGAGGAGTCCATCTACTCCGGTACGGCTCACATGCTGGTGGCGCCGGCAGAACAGGGCGAGGTGGGCATCCTGCCTCGTCACTCCCAGTTCGTGGCATTGCTCAAGCCCGGCGAGATCCGGGTGAAGGTGTCCGAGTCCGGAGAAGAGCATCACATCTTCATCTCCGGTGGTCTGCTGGAAGTGCAGCCCCATGTGGTGACTGTGCTGGCGGACACGGCCATCCGTGCCAAGGACCTGGACGAGGCCGAGGCCCTGGAAGCCAAGCAGCGGGCGGAAGATGCCCTGGCCAACCGCAAGGCCGACTTCGACTATGCCAAGGCACAGTCGGAACTGATCGAGGCCGCGGCGCGCCTGCGCATGATCCAGAAGCTGCGCAAGAGCACCAACCAGTAAGCAGTACCCGGGAACACACGGTCATGCCGTCGGCATGGCCGTGTTTCCGTTTCCGCGCACAACCCAAGGCAGGACCTGCGGGTGACTATGGAAACCACCATCATCATCCTTGCCGCCGGGCAAGGGACACGCATGCGATCGGCACTGCCCAAGGTGCTGCATCCCCTGGGCGGACGCCCACTCCTTTCCCACGTGATCGAAACCGCGCTCTCACTCAGGCCCGAGCGGCTTGCGGTGGTCTATGGCCATGGCGGCGATCAGGTCCGTGAGCGACTGGCCGACGCCCCCGTCACCTGGGTGGAACAGCGGGAGCAGCGGGGTACCGGCCACGCCGTGGCCCAGGCCCTGCCGGTGGCCGGTCCCGATGACCGGGTGCTGATCCTCTACGGCGATGTCCCCCTGGTGGGTGCCGCCAGTCTGCAGGCCTTGCTGGACGGCCTGGACGACCACGCCCTGGCGGTGCAGTCCATGATCCTGCCGGATCCCACCGGCTATGGTCGCATCATCCGCGATGACCGGGGCAGGCCCCTGCGCATCGTCGAGCAGAAGGATGCCGACACCGGCGAGCAGGCCGTGAACGAGGTCAACACCGGTTTCATGGCGGCCCGTCGCGCCGCCCTGACGGGATGGCTGGACCAGCTCTCGCCGGACAACGCCCAGGGTGAGCTGTATCTCACCGACTGCATCGGTCTGGCGGTGGCCGAAGGCGCTCCGGTGACCGTGATCCCGGCCACGGATGCCGATGAGTTCATGGGCATCAACGACCGGGTGCAACTGGCGGCCATGGAACGCCTGTATCAGCGGCGCCAGGCCGAGGCCCTGATGCGCGCCGGCGTCACCGTCATGGATCCCGCCCGGCTGGACATCCGCGGCACCGTCACCGCCGCCCGGGATGTCACCCTGGACGTCAACGTGATTCTGGAAGGTCATGTGGTGCTGGGCGAGGGGGCGCATATTGGTCCTCACTGCGTGTTGACCAATGCCCACGTGGGTCCTGGTGCGGTGATCCGCGCCCACAGCGTGATCGAGGACGCCCGCATCGGCCCCGGTTGCACCATCGGTCCCTTCGCCCGTCTGCGGCCCGGCACCGAACTGGACGACGGGGTGCATGTGGGCAATTTTGTTGAGATCAAGAAGAGCCGGGTGGGGCAGGGCAGCAAGATCAACCACCTGAGCTACGTGGGAGATACCCGGGTGGGCCGCCAGGTCAACATCGGTGCCGGCACCATCACCTGCAACTACGACGGGGTGAACAAGCACCAGACGGTGATCGGCGACCACGCCTTCATCGGTTCCAACACCGCCCTGGTGGCCCCGGTCACCATCGGTGAGGGTGCCACCATCGGCGCCGGCTCCACCATCAACCAGCCGGCCCCGCCGGGCCAGCTCACCCTGACCCGTGCCCCCCAGGAAACCCGCCCGGATTGGCAGCGGCCGGTGAAGAAGCGCTGAGTAGAAAACGCCCTTCTTCCCCGAGTGGATGGTAGCCGTACACAAAAATTCGGCCACCCCGTCAAACCACCCCTCGCTCCGACCCCTCCGGCTCGGAGAGGGACCCGAAGACCAGCAGAGGGATAGACCCACCATGTGCGGAATCATCGGCGCCATCGCCCAGCGTGACGTAGAACCCATCCTGATCGAAGGCCTGCGCCGCCTGGAGTACCGCGGCTACGATTCCGCCGGTCTGGTGGTCCTGAACCCGGATGTCGGCCTGCAGCGGGAACGGGCCGTAGGCAAGGTGGAAGCCCTCGCCCAGCGCCTGGCCGGTGACGGCCTGCGCGGCACCCTGGGCATCGCCCACACCCGCTGGGCCACCCACGGCAGCCCCACCGAATACAACGCCCACCCTCACATGAGCCGTGACCACATTGCCGTGGTCCACAACGGCATCATCGAGAACTACGCCGAGATCCGCGGCGAACTCAAGGCCAAGGGCTACACCTTCACCTCGGACACCGACACCGAAGTGATCGCCCACCAGATCATGGACTACTGCCTCCAGGGGCTGGATCTGCTGGAATCGGTGCAACGGGCGGTGACCCACTTCACCGGCGCCTACGCCCTGGGCGTGATCGCCCGCGACCAGCCCGACCGCCTCATCGCCGTGCGCCAGGGCAGTCCGCTCATCATCGGCGTGGGCATCGGCGAGCACTTCATCGCCTCAGACATCCAGGCCATGCTGCCGGTGACCCAGCGTTTCATCTATCTGGAAAACGGTGATCTGGCGGAGCTGCGCCGGGATCAGGTGCGACTTTTTGATGCCGAACTGCGTCCCGTGGAACGTCCGGTCACCGAAAGCAGCCTTACCGCCGGGGCCGCCGACCGGGGCCGCTATCGGCACTTCATGCTCAAGGAGATCCACGAACAGCCCCGGGCCGTGGCCGAAACCCTGGAGGGTCGCCTGTCCGGTGACGGGGTGCTGGAAGGCATCCTGGGCCCTGACTCCGAGGCCCTGCTCAAGCGGGTGAAGTCGGTCCAGATCCTGGCCTGCGGCACCAGCTACCACGCGGGCATGGTGGCCGCCTACTGGATCGAGGGTCTGCTGGGTCTGCCCTGCCGGGTGGAAGTGGCCAGTGAATTCCGCTATCGCCGCCATGCCGTACTGCCCGACTGCCTGTTGCTGACCATCTCCCAGTCCGGCGAGACCGCCGACTCCCTGGCCGCCCTGCGGCAGGCACGGGAAGATGACTACCTGGGCTCTCTGGCCATCTGCAACGTGCCGGAAAGCTCCCTGGTGCGAGAGTCCGACATGGTCCTCATGACCCATGCCGGGCCGGAGATCGGCGTGGCCTCCACCAAGGCCTTCACCACCCAGCTGGTGGCCTTGTTCCTGCTGGTCCTGGCCCTGGGCCGTCATCACGGCCTGGATGCCGCTCGCATCCGGCATTTCGTGGAACAGCTCCGCGCCCTGCCGGCGGTGATGGAAAAGGTGCTTCATCTGGACGCGCCCATCGAACGCCTGGCCATGAGTCTGGTGGAAAAGCAGCACGCCCTGTTCCTGGGGCGGGGCTGCCACTACCCCATTGCCCTGGAAGGGGCCCTCAAGCTCAAGGAAATCTCCTACATCCACGCCGAGGCCTATCCCGCCGGCGAACTCAAGCATGGCCCCCTGGCCCTGGTGGACGCGGACATGCCCGTGGTGGTGGTCGCCCCCAACAACCCCCTGCTGGAAAAGCTCAAGTCCAACCTGGAAGAAGTCCGGGCCAGGGGTGGGCATCTGCTGGTCTTCACCGACGACGTGGAAGCCCTGGGTCACGACGGCGCCATCCAGAGCCTGGCGGTGCCGCCGGTGGACGACTGGCTTTCCCCCATCATCCACACCATCCCCCTGCAACTGCTGGCCTATCACACCGCCGTGCTCAAGGGCACCGACGTGGACCAGCCCCGTAACCTGGCCAAGTCAGTCACGGTGGAGTAGGGGGTGGCGTCTTCGGTAACAGCCCCCTGACGTCAATCCCATGCCGCGTCCCTTGCCTGTTCAGCCTTCCGACGGTGTCAGCCGGAAGGCTTCGTGGCAGGCGATACAGACTTCCTGGGCGCCGTGCAGGCGCTGCAGGATGCGGGTGCCGTCCGCGCCCTGACGGGCATCCTCCGCGATCTGCATGAACTCCTGGCGCATCTGGCGCATCATGCTCCCCCAGTGGGGCGGCATCACCGCCTGCATCCTCTCGGGCCGGGTTCGGCCCGTATGGTCCCGGGTGAGTTCCACATCGTGGGCCTCCGGGTCCCTTATCCTCATGGGCAGGGTCAGGCGGGCCATCTCCACCACCTTGTCCATGTCCTCGTCCAGCACGCCCCGCAGCACGCCGTTGGAGGCCTGCAGAAACTCCCGCATGTGTTCCAGCAGATGATCCCGATCCGCCGGCGGCAGGATGATTTCCTGGCGGGTGTCCGACCAGGCCGTCCCGGTCTGGAGCAGCAGCGCCAGGAAGACGGTGGCCGTCGCGCCCTTCAGGCGAGGGCGCGGGATGCGGGGATGGCGTGTATCCGGCATGTTGTGTGTGTCCTCAGAGGAAATACCGCAGGCCGATCCGGTAATAGCGGCCCGGATCGGAGAACAGGCTGGTGTCGTTGTGTCGGTCAAACAGGTTGTCGATACCGCCGTAAAGCTCCAGCTTGCGCCAGCTGGCGGGATGGAAGCTGGCGTTCAGGTCGGCCACGGTGTAGGCCTCGTCCTTGTCGGTGTTGGCGGCATCCAGATAGCGTTCACCCACGTGGCGTACCCGCAGTTGCCACATCTGGGCATTGTTCGGGGTCCAGTTCAGTCCGGCGACGGCCACGTTTTCCGGGGTGCCGCTCAGGGTCAGGCCCGTATCCCGGTTTTCCGCATCCAGCCAGGTGGCCGACAGGGCCAGATCCAGCTGCTGGCCCAGGGGCATGCTCAGGCTGGCTTCAATACCCTTGATCCGCGCCTCGCCCACGTTGCGGAAGGTGATGTATTGCACATCGGCGGGCTGTTCCGTCACCCGCTCCACCCGGTCCCGGAAATCGGTGTGGAACGCCGTGAGGGTATAACGCCCCGGACCCAGGCGACCCAGCAGGCCGATCTCGAAGGTTTCGCTGCGCTCGGGTTTCAGGTCGTGGCGGGTCTTGCCCACGTCCGCGTTCTCCACATGGGCGCCCAGCATCAGGGTGCCGTTGGGGTTGACCTGTATGACGTCATAACTGCGGGATTCGGCCACCTTGAAGCCCTGGGCATAGTTGAAGCGCAGCCGGGTATCACCGGTCAGGGCCAGTACGCCGCCCACCTTGGCGGAGGTGTTGTCCTCGCCCACGGAGGCCTCGTCGTAGCGAAGGCCATAGACCAGATCCAGGCGTTCGGTGGCCTGCCATTCGTGCTGGGCGAACAGGCCGCCGTCCCAGCGTCCATCCATGTCCCGATATTCGGCGCCGGCCAGCAGGGTGTGCCGGTCGTCCGGGCGCCAGGTCCCCAGCAGTTCGTTGGTCAGGACCTTGGTGGTGGTATTGCGTTCTGCCGTGTTGGAGTCCCCCCGGCCCGCAAACCCCAGGTCTTCCCAGGGCAGGGCGGTCACCGAGCGGGATTTTTCGTAGCGGCTGTGGTGAATCCGGTAATTGACGTTGAAATGCCCGTCCGGCTGCCAGTTCAGGGCGGCGGCCAGATCGGTGCGCTGGTTGTCGTCGGTCCAGCGGGTGGGCACGTTGAAGGCGGGGAAGATCTGACCGTTGGCGTTGTTGGTGTAGTTGGTATTGGTTCGCCCTGTGTTCACGTAGTCCCGGGTACGGTTTTCCTCCATCCGGCCCAGTTCCAGTTCCGCCTCCAGGGTGTCCGTCAGGCGGCGGTTGAGGATGACGCCTAGGTTGTAGACGTCCGCCTCGTCCAGACGCTGTTCATCGAACCGGTATTGGTCCTGGATGTTGCGCAGCGGGGAATTGGCATTGCCGTGGGTGGAGGGGGGCACCCGGTTGCCGGTGACCCGTGCATCGGCGGTGGTTCCCACCTCGTAGGCATTGCGGGTCGTGGCGTTGGCAAAAAGGCTGAATTGGGTCAGCGCATCGCCCCCGTACAGATTCGCGGCGGCGGTGTAGCGTTCCGCGCCGCCCCCGTCCCGGACACCCGCCTGCACGTCCACGCTGCCGCCGAAGCCCTCGCCCGGCTGATGGGTGATGATGTTGATCACGCCCCCCATGGCATCGGAACCGTACAACACGCTGCCCGGCCCCTTGACGATCTCGATGCGCTCGATCTGGCCGGCGGTGAGGCGGTTGAGCTCGTAGCGACGGCTGGGTTCCCCCAGTACACGGCGGCCGTTGATCAGGAACACCGTGTCCTCCCGCGCCGCGCCGCGGATGGAAAGGCTCAGGCCGTCGGCGCTGACGAACAGGGCGGAATGATTGCGCAGGATGTCGGCCAGCAGGACCGAACCGCTGCGCTGGATGTCTTCCCGGGTGATCACCTCCACGGTGCCGGGACTCCGTTCCAGGCTGCGTTCGGTGCGGGTGCCGGCGGTGACCGTGACGGTCTCCAGGGTCACGATCTCGCCGGTATCCTGGGCCTGCGCCCCGCCGCCGGCCAGCAGCGAGAGGGTGACAGAGGCACCGATCAGGGGCAGCCGACGGGAGGCTTGACGGAAGTGATCCGCCTGGGTGTCGGCGGTACGCTTGCCGTGGCGGGGCGTGCTGTCTTGCATGCAGGATTCTCCAGGCCTGGAACCGGGGTCGGGGTTCGGGTAGTGGATGGCCTGGCTGGCTTTGCCAAAGGAGGCGGATGGCTGGCTTGGCGGATTGTGTCGGTGCCATCCGGGTGGCAATTGATAAGCGTTCCCGTTCGCGCTGATTCTACCCGATTTGACGGCGCTGTCATTGATGGTTTGCAAAACCAGCCACCTACCCGGCGTGATCGGGCAGGAACTCTCCGTGAAAGCCGAAGGGCAGGGGGATGGGCAGGGTGGCCCGCGCCCGTTCCTCCAGGGTGCGGGCATCCAGGATCAGCAGGTGACTGGTGCCGGCGGCGGCGTCCAGGATCACGCTCAGCAGCACGCCATCGTCCTCCTCGGTGGCGCCGGGCCTGGGCACGAACACCGGTTCGCCGGGGTAGCTGTCGGCCTCGCTCCAGGTCAGGTGCGTGCCGCGTCCGACATCCAGCCTCACCAGTTCATCCATCAGCGCCCCGGGGACATGGTTGCCGGTTCCGTAGACGTAACGATAGTCCCGTCCACTGCATCGGGCGGCATGGATGCGGGGCAACTCCAGACCGCGTTCACCGAGCACGGTGCGGGTCGCGGTGCCCCGGCGGACATCCAGCGTGAAGCGCCAGGCCTCGCCGCAGGCCGGCTCCGTCCAGCCTCGGCGCAGGGGTTCCAGGTACAGGCGGCGGATGACGTCGGCATCCGGATAGGCGGCCAGATCCACCTGCAGCCGACCGGCCTGATCCTCGAAGGCGTTGATGTGGTGAAAGGCAAAGCAGGGCTCACCCACGCAGGTGGCCAGGTGGGTGCCGCGCTGCCGGTCGAAGACCTGGAAGCGGGTGCCAAGCTCCGGTAGCCAGCGGAAGTTTTCGATGAACGGCCGGCCCGTGACCAGCATGTCCAGGGGCGTGACCACCAGCGGAAATTCGCTCAAGACCAGATGGTGACGGGTGAGGGCGAAGCTGTGCATGTAGGCGGGGGTCTTCACCGGTAACCGGGCGATGATCCGGCGCCGACGCGTGCCGGCGGGGATACGGAACAGCAGGTATTCGCTGTTGAGGGCGAACCGTATCCCGAAGCCGTAGAGATCCCCGCTGTGGCTGTCTGCCATGGGGTGGGCCGTGCTCAGGTGCAGCTCGGTGGTGTCGGTAAAGGGCAGGGGGCCCCGTGTCTCCAGAGTGTCCGGATCGAAGGCCGTCGGGACGGGGGTTTCGGTCAGGCATACGGCCTGACCGGCCATGAGGGCAATGTTCACATTGGTATTGTCCGTGAGGACGGGATGCGCCAGCCCTCGCAGGCGTTTGAGCAGGGAACGATGGGTGTCGGTGGCGAATCCTGAACCCTGGATACGTCCGTTGTGCCGGGCCTGTTCCAGGGTGCGAGTGACCAGATGCCGGTTGCGGAACCCCACGCGCCCGCCTCGCAGGGTGAAGGACTGCAGCATGGCCAGCCCGTCGAACCAGTGACGGCAGTGGTAGTCGCCGGTCTCGAACAGGCCTGGACCGTTGCGCAGCAGCACCCCCTCCAGCCAGTCGGGCAGGTGCCCGCGCAGGGGCAGGGCGTCCTGGTCCACCTCCCGGCCCTGGGACGTGACGCCCAGGTGATAGCCAACCCTTGCTGCCATCATAATCAAGCTCCCGTTCCGTCAACCATCAAGATGCATGAGAGTCAACGCGAAAGAACCCGGATTTCATCGCAGATACGCGCCTCTTTCCCGAGGGGTTTGGTGCGGCCCTGTTGTCTTCTTCATATTAAGGGTACATCGCCATCAGGATGCATGAGGGTTAGAATGGTTCTACACGATTTCCGCAAATGAATGAATCCCGGAGGTGACCGTGTCGACCGAATCGCAACCTTGCCTTTACTATGACGCCTCCTGCGGGTTGTGCCGGAAGGAAATCAACAAACTGCGTCCCCGTCTGGAGCCACGGGTCCGGCTGATCGACATCAGTGCCGCCGATTTCCGGCCGCCCGAGGGCTATTCACTGGAAGCCCTGCTGACCCGCATCCATTATTTCGACGGTGAACGGATGCGGGTGGGCTTTGCCGCCACCCTGGGTTACTGGCGCGCGGCGGGCATGGGCAGGACCGCCGCCCTGTTGAGTCTGCCGGGGCTTTTCCATTGCGGTGACTTTGCCTACAACCAGTGGGCCAAATGGCGCCGCAGACACAGCAGTCAGTGTACGATCTGAAGATCATGCCCGCACCCGGTTCCTCCCATGAGTTCAATCCTGAATCCCGCCGTTCCCGCCTGGCTGAACCTGTTTCGCCGCGCCCCCGTCGTCGACGACACCACCCGTGCCTGGATCCGGGACGTTCACGCGTGGGCCATGGCGCAGCAGGATGACCTGCGTCCCCTGGACCAGGCCCACCTGGTCATGCCCATCCGCGAACATTTCCCGGCCCAGGTACAGTCACCCCACGAGGCCGCCGTGGCCACCTTTGCCGCCATTCGCCGCCATGCCGGGCTTGAAGCGGTGCCGATGCGGCTGGTGCCGGCCGGTGACGGTACACGGTTTCCGGCGATACCCAGCGAGGCGGAGCCGCTGGTGCTTGAGTACGACCCGTTGCTGTGGACGAACCGTCAGGCCCTGGTGGCCCAGTTGGCCCGGGATCTGGCCGGATGGTGGATGTACACGCGCTCCCGACCGGCACCGGCCCAGGAGGGCAACGAGGCCCACGTGGCAGAGCTGGTCGCGGTCTGGATGGGATTCGGGATCTTCCTGGCCAACACCGCCTTCATCAGCCGGGTGGGTGGCTGTGGCAAATGCGCCGGCCCGGCCATCGACCGGTCCGCCTCGCTGGGGCGCCCGGAGATCGCCTATGCCCTGGCCTGTTTCTGCCGCGACAGGAAGATTGCGCCCGGCGAGGCCAGATCCTTTCTGGAACCCCCGTTGAAGGGACTGTTCCGCCAGGCTATGCGGCTGGTGTAGGGCGATCCCTCACAGCGGCCACACCACCAGCAGCAGGGGTATCGAGACCGCCACCACGATGATCTCCAGGGGCAGGCCCAGCTTCCAGTAGTCGCTGAAGCGAAAACCGCCCGGACCGAGGATCAGAGTGTTGTTCTGATGGCCGATCGGGGTGAGGAAGGCGCAGGAGGCACCGATGGCCACCGCCATCAGGAAGGCGTCGGGGCTCACGCCCAGCGCGGCGGCGGTGCCGATGGCAATGGGACACATCACGGCGGCGGTGGCGGCATTGTTCATCAGGTCGGACAGGAACATGGTGACCACCAGGATCAGCGCCAGCCCGACAACGGCATGACCCTGCGCCACGTTCTCGATCAGAAGGCGGGCAATCAGGTCCGCCGTGCCGGTGGCCTCCATCGCCCCCGCCACCGGGATCAGGGCACCCAGCAACACGATCACCGGCCAGTCGATGGCATCGTACACCGCTCGCGGCGGTACGGTGCGCAGGGCCATGGAAGCCAGCACCCCGATGGCAAAGGACACTGCCGCCGGCAGCAGCCCGAAGGCGGCACCGCCGACCGCGAACAGCATGATCAGGCTGGCCTCCCAGATCTTGCGCTTGTTGGGGATGCGCAGCTCCCGCTGGGCCAGGGGCACGCAGGCATTGTCGGAGGCAAATTCCGAGATGGACTCGGGCGGACCCTGCATCAGCAGCAGGTCGCCCGACTGGATCGCCATTGAACGCAGCCGCTTCATCGAACGCTTGCCCTCCCGGGACAAGGCCAGCAGGTTCACTCCGTAGCGCGTGCGCAGGAGGATGTCGCTGGCCGAGCGTCCGGACAAGGGCGAGTTGGGCAGTACCGCCAGTTCCATCAGCACGATGTCACCGGATTTCAGCGGGGTTTCGGCGGCCTCGGTGTCATCGCCGTCGCCGTCTTCCCGTTTCCCGGCCGTGTCCGCATCCTTGCCTTTTTTGTCCTTGGCCGCGGCGGCATCGGCCTTTGCATCCGCTTCGGGGATCTCGTCCTTCTCGGGCTTGACCTCCTCTTCCAGCTTCAGGCCGAGGATGGACAGCACATCGGTCAGCGCGTCGGCCTCGGCCTCGATCATCAGGATGTCGCCGGCATGCACCTTGCGCCCTGAATTGGCGGCGATGATGCGCACTTCCCTCTGTACCAAGCCGATGATCTGGGCGTCGATATCGGCCAGCGCATTCTCGATCTCCCGTAGCCGCATGCCCGCGGCCTTGCTGTCTTCCAGGACGCGCACCTCGGTGATATAGGCGCCGGATTCGAAGCCCTCGATGCCTGACTGTTTGCGTGCCGGCACCAGTCGCCAGCCGATCAGGGCGACGAACAGCACACCCGCCAGTGCGACGGCCAGCCCGATCGGTGTGAAGTCGAACATGGCAAAACTGCCCGGCCCGGTTTCGGCGCGAAAACCGGAGACGATGAGATTGGGCGGGGTGCCGATCAGCGTGGTCATGCCGCCGAGAATGGTGCCGAAGGCCAGCGGCATGAGCACCTGTCCGGGGGTGAGTTCGAGCCGCTGGGACAGGTGGATCGCCACCGGCATGAGCAAGGCCATGGCCCCCACATTATTCATGAACCCCGACAGGAAGGCCCCCAGGCCCATCAGCGCCATGAGACTGAGCATGCGTCCGGACTGGGCCGGCAACACGGTGCGCGCCAGCACGTCGACGGCCCCCGAAGTCTGCAGGCCGCGACTGAGCACCAGCACACAGGCGACCGTGACCACCGCCGGGTGGCCGAACCCGGCGAAGGCCTCGCGCGCGGGCACCAGGCCCACCACCACGCAGGCCAGCAGGGCACCGGCCGCCACCATGTCGTGGCGCCAGCGTCCCCACAGGAACATGGCGACCGTTGCGGTCAGGATGGTCAGAATGAGCCATTGATCCTGTGTCATCGCTCGTCATTCGCCCTGGAGCATCACGGGTTCACGCGTCATTCCCGCGAAAGCGGGAATCCATTCAGTGGCCACGATTTAAAAGGGGCCGCCACCCTGGCGCCAGTTATACACCATCACCACCCCCCCGATCATCAGCGCCAGATTCACACCGACCCGCGGCAGCGTGCCATGCCGACCGATCCGATAGATGGCAAAGCCATAGGCAATAGCGGCAGCCAGGCCCACCACCCCCGCCAACAGCAGAAACACCATCGACCCCGCATGGGCCTGTGCCCCGGGGTTGGCCTGAACCAGCGACTTCAGCGTGAGCCCGGCCACCAGCAGGAACACCCACTGCGACAGCAACCTGCTCTCGATGTATTGAGCCTCCCCACGGCTAAAGCCGGGGGATTCCCGTTCTTGCTACGTCACCGCTTTCGCGGTGACTTCGCGTACCGGGTTCAGGGCTGGCTCATGCAGCCCGCCCGCCAAATCCTCAAGATTCAGCGGGCAGCACAGCCCATGCCAGTCGCGTACATTCATGGCCGCGTTGGCATCGGCGTGCGCCTTGTGTCCACAACGGGTGCAGACGTAGGCATGTTTTTTACGATCATTGATCGCGCCACAGTGGTGGCAGGTCTTGCTGGTGTAGTGGGGACGAATCTTGTCGATGGCTACACCGGCCTGAACCGCCTTGTAGGCCACGAAGGTTTCCAACTGGAAGAACGGCCAATAGTCCCGGTTCTGACCGGCGTCCGATTTGGTTTTCTTGCGCTGTTTCGTTGAGCGGCGGATACCGCTCAAATCTTCCAGCCGGATGCCCGCTCCCAGGCGCGATGCCATAGCCACCAAATCCTGAGGTATCCCCACAAATCATGGAGCAGTCCCCGCCGCCAAACTGGGCCGTATCACCTGCTTGATCCGGTCCAGCATGCCTGCCGAGAGTTCCAGCGGCTTTCTGGCCAGCACTTTCAAGCCCAGGAAGAAATGGGAGAGCCAGCGTCGTTTACTGCAACTATTGGACTGATACTGGCGGTGTAAACCCTGCAGTTCTGCCGCCATACCCATCAGCCAGGCGACAAAACTGGCCAAGGCAGCGATCAGCAGCAGCACCTCAAACCGGGCCGCCGAACGGGAGCGGGATCGCTCCACACCCAGGCCGTAATGCCGACTTTTTGTCGCCCGAAAATCCTCTTCAATTTGCATGCGCTGCGTGTACAGTCTCAATACCAGTGCCAGGCTATCCTGGCCGCCGGTCAGTGAGGTCACCAGCAACCAGGGTTCCCGTGCCCCAACCGCATGCTCACGGCTCTTGCTGTCCTGTGCCCGCTGTCCACCACGCGTCTTGTGGACGCGCCCCTTGGGTGGCTTGCGCAACCCGTACACCTGACAGGGTAGCGACTCGCGCCGGGTCATGATGAAACTGCCCAGGTAACACGGCGTGTCCTGCTCCAGGAGCAAGCCCAGTTGTTGGCAGTCAAGCCAGACCGTCTCACCCGGACGGGTCAGCTTGGTATTGCCGCGAATGCGTCCCACCCAGTCCCAGCCCAGCGCCGAAACGGCGCGAAACCAGGGCTTTTTAAAGCCTGCATCGGTCACCACGATCGGTACCGAACCGGGCGGTAGAATCTCTTGCAACTTCGACAGGAACTCGGCCTGAACCTCTGGGTTGGCGTAGAGCTTCTGCGGGTGACAACGCTGGTACACCGTCCTGCCCTGGCCTCCCACCGGCACACTGGCCCTGAGCACATGATAACCCTCGTCATCAGCGATCGGAGACCAGTCCACCAGGATGACTGGTCGGCCTACCTGTCCCACCAGCCAGTAGGTCATTGCGCGGTACACGTGAGGTGCATCCGCTTGCATCCGGGCGTTGCCCACCAAGCGATCCATCTGCTTGATGCTCGCTTTTTCCGTGACCGGGCGGGCAGAGGCGCGCCCCAGCCCCGTCACTGAAGTGCATTGTCCTTTCACCGCCGCCTCCACCGCCGTCATCAGCGACTTCATCCGGCTACGGTGGACTGGTTGACACAGGGCACCCAAATTTGTCTCAATCACCTGCGTGGCATGCATCGGCTTCTCGCGCGCTTCTTTGATTGGTTGGCGCCTTTAAAGAAACACGATCGGACCGGTGCATGTCCACCCCTCCGCCTTATCTCTATGTTTTTAAACTAATTGTTGATCAATGAAAAATCTGGGGATACCTCAGCACCAAATCCTTGCTGATGCAATGGTTGATGTGGGTGACAATGCGCCGTTCCTTCGATTCCAGCTTTTTGACGGCCCGGTGTTTACCTGCCTTTTGCAGCTTCCGGCGACGATGGGCGTAGATTCTTCGCACATGACGAATCTGCCTGGCCTTCCAGAAGATGACGGGGCCACCGGGTGTTGCGGCCACAGCCGGAACATTCTGCCCTCGATCCACTCCGATCCAGTATTCTGTCTCTTTGGCGTCGGGAACCTCCATCGACACCGAAAGGCAGGCATACCAGATACCTTTTTTGGACTGAACCAGCTTGAGACTGCCCGCTTTGGCCTTTCCTTCCAGCAGCGCCTCCAGCCAATCCCGATGAGAAGCCCCATGAACTTCTATCGGGACTCGCTTCTTGATGCCCCGCACCAATCCAAAACCAAGGCTGAAGGTGTCACCGACACGATGCAATCTCCAGTTCTGGTTGTTGGTTTCAAGGGGAAGGCGCTTAAAGCATTTCACCTGGGTGCGGGCGTTGGCGTTGCGAATGGTCTGATTGATCCATGCCGAGCCGATTTCAATATCTGCAAATGCCTTGCTGGTGAGTTGGCGGCGCTCGGATTTGGGCAGGGCAAGGATCGCGTTGGCAACTTCCGTGTTGATCTTTTCAAGACGAGCAAACATGTCCGCCTTCGACTGATTTAACCGAAGAAAGGGAAGTTTGATTGTCTTGGTGAATATCGCCACAATTCAAAACGTATACCGTCTTGCGCTATCGCGCAAGACGCGGCTTATATCCCCACTGCGAGAATCGAGTTGAATGGTAGTCGAACTGAGGTCTTACTGAAAGAGCCGGAATGAGCAATGCTCAGTAATGGCTGAGACACGGTGAAGGCCCGAACCTCCGGCAACGAGAGAGACCCGCATGCGGGTGTTGTGGAAGCCGGGGGAGAAAAACCCCCGGCTATCCGATTAAGCTGCCTCAAAGTCCAGAGGGTGAATGTCATCCAGGTTGACCGTTTTGCGGGCCACCCAAAGATCGTACATATCCTGCATCGCGAGCCAACTTTCAGGAGTACGCCCAAGAACCTTGGATAACCGCAGAGACATTTCGGGACTGATACCACTGTCTCCTTTGAGTAGCCTGGACAACGTGGAGGGCGAAACACCCAGACTCGAAGCAAGCTGACGAGAGCTAATACCGAAAGGCTCCAGATACACCTGGCGAATGAACTCACCAGGATGCGGCGGATTATGCATGGTCATTAGTGATAATCCTCATATTCGGGAGTGGGCCTATCAGGACTTCCGTCACCGGCCGCGTAAGCTTATTGGCCGTAGCTGGGGCGTGTCCATGGACTACCGGCTCCAGACGTTGACTGAATATGCCCGCATCCTCCACCTGCTGGCCCTGGGAACGCCAAAACGTGCCGCCATCTGGGCAGGCATAGCTCCAAAAGCTACTGGCACCTGTCACGATCCCTCGGCACCCAGACCGGAATGACCAATGACTGGCTGCAATGCCAGAGCTTGATCAGCATCCGCGATCAATGGATGAAAGCGCATGGTTATGCCTGAAATCGTCGTGTGTTCCCTTCTTATGAATCGTGTGGTGCGGATCCGCATGCTGGGTGGTGTGGGGAGGGCGGGCTAAACACCCGCCCTTACCCGATTAGCTGATTCCAGCGCAACGAGAGCCCACTTTGTATATTCGGCACCAGACGAAAAATTTGTTTCGATAATCTTCTTTAGAGTTACGTTATATATTCCATTGATTTCAGAATGCCTTACTGCGTCTAGGGACTCGTCTAGAATCTTTCCGCTGTAGTCTTCATTATCACTCAAATGACGCACTCGATATCGTTTAGTCTTGACATCCAAGCCCAGTAGTTCGGCCTTAAAAGTAACTGATTCAGACATATCGATATCTATTTTGCTAACCAGATCGAATGCCTTTTTAATTTCCTGTTTAGAGAGCGACAAAACTCTACCACGTTCGCTATTAGGTGAACCCCAATGCAGCTTCATAGGAGAGTCTAGTTTTGAAACCTCCCTTAAAAAGGAACGATATTTGGATGCAACCCTACCTTTTAATTCATGAAGTTTATTGCTGATATTATCTTCATTGTCCCTAGATTCGATTAAATTCGTTAATTCCAGAAGAACATCGGATGCCAATGAGCTATGAAACAAATCAGACGTTGACTTGGATTTTAGCTGTAGCCCGAACGAGCCCTCGAAAATCTGAGTGGCTCTGAATTTTGTTGCTTCGAGAATATCCGCTGGGATCGCGCCTTTTAGAGTGACATCGCCCTTACAATATTGCCCAAGTGCATTGGCGAGCTCTTGAAACGAAGTAAGTATGCCGCCCAAATCTCTTGCGTCAATTTCAGGAAGCTTGGTGTCCCAAGGGTAAAAATGAAGGTTATACGTTTCTCTTCTTGAGCCCGCTGCCGCAAGATCGGCATCAACAACTCCCAAACCGAGATGAACGCCTTCTTTCGATTCCAGATAAGCAGCTTCATCAGGCAAGTCTTCTAATGGTATTTGTTCTGGGAAGACATGGCGTACAGTGGATTCTCCAGAAAAGTTAGATTCCACTTCATAAAGGTATCCGTCTTCGGGAGTTAGAAAGGCTGCTCTAAGCGCAATACCTTTACTTACGATTGTGGAAAATCTATCTGCTGAAACAGGTAGATACAGCCACTTGTAACTTTCGTAATCATCAAACACAGATAATGCTAGATACTTTGTGCCAGAGTTATTTATACATGAGAAAAGCCGCGGAATATCATAAAACTGAAAGACAGTTTCAATACGCAATTTTCCGAGAATTGTGTTATGTGGAAGGTTAAGCATGAGCCACCTTCGAAGTATCCATTGGCATAAATATTTCAGCTAACTCTTGGGCGCTAATAAGTGGCCACAGCGTCTTGTGATTATAATTGTTTTTCGAGGGAGTGGGCGCAATTACACCAGATTCTGAACCTAGTTCAGCGATACAAAGCTTCTTTTTCCTCAACGCTGGCACCAATGATACAGCAGTTTTACAGTCCTCTTCTGAAGTATAAACAGACAACCCTCTAGCTTGACATGCCTTTTTACCCCAATCCTCATCTGGTTTTAGCTCATAATAAGACAGAAAATCCCTGTGTTTGGGGTTTGTTCTATTGGTGAATCTATACACCACACCCGATACATCTTCCGCATCGTCCGGTGGGCACTTCTCAGGATAATGATCTGGCCACATTGAGATTTTCTCTTCCATCTTTAATTAATCCCTGTACGACAGCTCAGAACTTCCACCAGCTAACATATAAGCGTTTATCCGCTGTGCGCAGCATGGCGGATAAACGTCTGTTGGACGAAGCCATGTACCGCACATCTTTATAATGGGGATTGTATTTTTGGCGGCGGGCCAGGCAGGCCATGAGCGGCCCTTTGGCAGGTGTGGATTACCTGTGCGGGTTCCTTCAGCCACTGTGGAGCCATGCTGGGGGATCCTTGGCAAGTGTGTTTTGAATGAACATAGCCTGATTGTTGGCCCTGTTTCAATGTTTTGCCCGCACTCAGGCCCGGCCTTTCCGGAGGCCGTCGTCAGCCTGCTCCGTCACCCACTATTTTTCAATCACTTAACATCGTCGTGCCTTGAGCGTGGGGCATGGGACAGGACGCGATATTTCGGCAATGACATGCAAACGACCTTTCCGGCATCGGGGACAAGGATACTCGGACGCTTCCTTGCGTGGCGCGGCGGTGGCTGCCGGTGGACGCGCCATCGATAATGCCCTCCTGACCTGATCAAGCTTTTGACGGCGGCACCGATTGGCCAAAAAGCCGTAATGGCGCACCCGCATCAAACCCTTGGGAAGGATGTGTTGCAAAAAACGGCGCACAAATTCTTCCCCGACAATACCATCACCTTACGCTGTTCCGTCCGATAGTCCTTGTAGGTGAAGTGAACACCGCCCTCATCTACCTTCACAATCCGCTGGTGGGTGATGGCAATGCGGTGTGTGTAGCGGCCCAGGTAGTCCACCACCGTTGCACCCCGGTTCAGGCAGGCCTTGGTGTAGACGTTCCACGATTCCCGCATCAGTGCATCCAGCACACGGTCGACTTCTCCCGGGTGACTCACCCGCGACAACGCACCGCTGGCGGCCGCCTGTCTCAAGGCAGACACCATCAGGCCACGAAACCGTCTTGACAGGGCCTTGACGGGAAACAGGTAGTTGCCCTGGCAGGATTGCCATTGACCATCCTCGCGCAGGGCGCCACCGGGGACGAGACAGTGCAAGTGAACATGCTGTGTCAGGGTTTGCCCCCAGGTATGCAGCACCGCCGTCATGCCCAGTTCTCCCCCCAGGCGCCTGGGATCTTGCCCGAAGGCCTTACACAGTTGGCCGGTATTGCACCGGCCCTGTTGATCTCCATGTCTCCGGCTCCTTGCCGAAAATCCACACTGCCACCAAGGCTAGTTCATCCTGCGGCGATTTTCACGCCTCCACCGGCTCCAGCAATTCCATCAGCAGTTGTGCATGGGCGCGTCTGAGGTCTTTCAGGCTGGCCTGGGTGGCTTCTTCTCCAAAGATCATCCGCGTGATGGCGGCGTACAGGGCCGGGGCCATGAGTAGTTCCGCCTGTTGGGTGAGGGGGCTGTGGCGTACGAGGCCCCGGGCGCGGCAGTGCTCCAGCATGGTCTGCTGTTCCTTCAGATAGGTGTCCAGCACCTCGCGGCGCCAGTAGTCCACCAGGTGGGGGGCGCGGTGGCTCTCGGTGATCAGCAGGCGCAGGGCGGCGATGAAATCCGGGTCGGTAACCCGGTCGTAGGTGTGTGCAATGAAGGCGTCCACCACCTCCGCCAGGGTGTCGCCATCGTCCAGCATCCATTTGCGGTTGTTGAAACTGGGGCTGAGCACCTTGAACAGCAGGGTCTCGAAAATCTGGTCCTTGCTCTTGAAGTGGGCGTAGAGGCCGCCCTTGGACAGGCCGGCCCGGGCGGCGATGTCATCCATCCGGGTGGCGGTGAAGCCTTTCTCCGAAAACTCGATCAGGGCCGCCTCGATGATCTGCCGCATGCGTTCTTCGGCGGCGAGGCGGCGGCGTCTGGCGGGAGGCCGGGGGGCGACGGTGCTGGACATGATGACGTTCCGGTTGCCGATATGGGTGGCGCGCGTTCTTCAGGCCATGCGTCCCAGGGTCTTGCGGAAGCGGGCCAGGGAAACGCTGAAGAGTACCGTACCGATCAGGAGCAGGAACAGGCACTGGGGCCAGATCACGTCCAGGCCGGCGCCCCGGTAGAGGATGGCCTGGCCCAGTTCCACGAAGTGGGTGGTGGGGGCCACCAGCATCACCTGTTGCACCAACTCGGGCATGCTTTCCCGTGGCGTGATGCCGCCGGAGAGCATCTGCAGGGGCAGCAGCACCAGTACCATCAGCATCCCGAACTGGGGCATGTTGCGGGCCAGGGTGGCCATGAAGATGCCCATGGAGGTGGTGGCGAACAGGTGCAGGGCGGCGCCCAGCAGGAACAGGGATACCGAGCCCTGGATGGGCACGCCCAGCAGGCCCCGCACCACCAGGAACAGGGACGCCGTGGCGGCCAGCAGGACCACCAGGCCCATGGACCAGATCTTGGCCAGCATGATTTCACCGGGGGTGACCGGCATCACCAGCAGGTGTTCCACCGTGCCGTGCTCCCGCTCCCGGATCAGGGCGGCGCCGGTGAGGATGATGGAGAGCAGGGTGACGTTGTTGATGATCTGCATCAGGGCGCCGAACCAGACCTCGTCAAGGCCGGGGTTGAAGCGGGCGCGCAGTGCCAGATCCACCGGCGGCCCCGTGGCGTCACGGTAGCGCTGCACGAATTCCTGCACCTCCGCCATGACAATCTGCTGGAGGTAGGTGTTGCCGATGAACGCCTGGCTCATGCGGGTGGCGTCCACGTTGAGCTGGATGTCCGGCGAGCGTCCGGCCAGCACGTCCCGCTGGAAGTTGGGCGGGATGTTGAGCACGAAGGTGTAGCGTCCGGCGTCCAGGCCCGGGTCCATCTCGGCCCAGGTAATCAGCGCCGGTCGCTCGAACATGGGCGGATAGAAGGCCGAGGTGATGCGGGCGGACAGGGGGGACTGGTCCTCGTCGACGATGGCGATGGCGGCCATGTTGATGCCGGAGGGGAGGGCGGTGGCGGCGGTGTACACCGAGATGGTGACGGTGTAGAGGATCAGGACCAGCATGATCGGGTCCCGCAGGAGGCTCCACAGTTCCTTGACGCCCAGGCGATGGATGTTCATGAGGCGGCGCATGGTCAGCGCTCCTGCTTTTTCAGCAGCAGGATGGACAGCCCCATGATCACCGGCACCGCCAGTAGCATGGGCCAGAAGATGGTGTACAGGTCGCTCAGGCCCAGCCCCTTGCTGAAAACGCCCCGGGTGATGAGGAGCATGTGGGTAGCCGGGTAGATCTCGCCGACGAGGCGGCCGGCGCCTTCCAGGGAACTCACCGGGTGGATCATGCCGGCAAACTGGATGGCGGGGATCAGGGTGCCGATCATGGCCAGGAACATGGCGGCCACCTGGCTGCGGGTGACGGTGGAGGCCAGCAGGCCCATGCCGGTGGAGATGATGCTGAAGATGAGCACCGCCAGCAGCAGGGTGGGGAAACTGCCGGTGACGGGCACGCCGAACAGGGTCACCGCCAGCAGGGCCATGAGCAGGAAATTGATCATGGCCAGGGCCACATAGGGGATCTGCTTGCCCAGCAGGAATTCGACGCGGGTGACCGGGGTGACGTAGAGGTTGGTGATGGAGCCCATTTCCTTTTCCCGCACCACCGACAGGGCGGTGAGCATGGCCGGCAGCATGAGCAGCAGCAGGGGGATGACCGCCGGCACCATGGCGGGCAGACTGCGCACGTCCGGGTTGTAGCGGAAGCGGGTTTCGATCCCGGCGACGGGGGTGGCCGCGGCGGTGCCCAGGCGCAGGGCCTGCTGTTCCAGCAACCATTGCCGGTGGATGCCCTGGACGTAGCCGCGGACGGTCTCCGCCCGTC
The DNA here is from genome assembly GCF_047222355.1 of Ectothiorhodospira shaposhnikovii. Lineage (NCBI taxonomy): Bacteria > Pseudomonadati > Pseudomonadota > Gammaproteobacteria > Chromatiales > Ectothiorhodospiraceae > Ectothiorhodospira > Ectothiorhodospira shaposhnikovii. Next base: position 177,456 of record NZ_CP178333.1, read on the forward strand.
GCGGCATGGCGCCGTCGATCCACATGCCGATCTCCACCGGATGACCCCGCAGCAGGTCACGCCCGAAGCCGGGCGGAATTTCGATGGCCAAGGTCAGTTCGCCGTTGACCATGCGCCGGTCCAGGTCGGCGTAGTCCCGGATCGGGGGCCGTTCGTTGAAGTAGCGGGAACCCGCCAGGCTCAGGGTGTAGTGCTGGCTGAGGGTGCTCTGATCATGGTCGAGGACGGCGTACTGCAGGTCTTCCACGTCCAGGCTGATGCCGAACCCCATGATCACCATGAGGATCAGCGAACCCAGCAGGGCCAGGGAGGCGCGGACCGGATCGCGGCGCAGTTCCAGGGTCTCCCGCCACAGGTAGCTGAGTAGCCGTTGCGGGCTGAACCGGGGGCTACGGCTGTGACCGCGGGTGGGGACAGGGGGCGTCCGGGGCGTGGCCTGGGGTTTGTGGCCGTCGTCCGCCGCGGCCTGATCGGTGCCCGCGCCGGCCTCGATCAGGTAGTCGATGAAGGCCTGTTCCAGGCTGTCGGCACCGCGTTTTTCCACCAGTCTGGCGGGGACATCGCTGTCCAGCACCTGGCCGGCGTGCATCATGGACATGCGGTCGCAGCGTTCGGCCTCGTTCATGAAGTGGGTGGAGATGAAGATGGTCACCCTGTCTCGCCGGGACAGGTCGATGAGCAGGCGCCAGAAGTTGTCCCGGGCGACGGGGTCCACCCCGGAGGTGGGTTCGTCCAGGATCAGCAGTTCGGGGCGATGGACCATGGCCACCGCCAGGGAAAGCCGCTGGCGCATCCCCAGGGGCAGTCTATCGGGCAGGCTGTTGCGCACGTCTTCCAGGTCAAAGCGCTGGACCATCTCGTCCACCCGGGCCGGTATCTCCGTCTCGGGCACCTGGAACAGACGGGCGTGCAGCACCAGGTTCTGCTGCACCGTCAGTTCCCCATACAGGGAGAAGGCCTGGGACATGTAGCCCACCCGGCGGCGGGTGTCGATGTCCCGCGGGTCCACCTCGTGCCCGAATAGCCAGGCCTGACCCTCGCTGGGGGGGAGCAGACCGGTGAGCATTTTCATGGTGGTGGTCTTGCCGCAGCCGTTGGAGCCCAGAAAGCCGAAGATCTCCCCCCGGCGGATGCGCAGGCTCACCCGGTTCACCGCGACGAAATCACCAAAGCGCATGGTCAGGTCCCGGGCCTCGATGGCCACGTCGCGGGCCTCGCCATCCTCCAGGGGCGGGATGCGTACCGGTTCGTGGCCCCGTGTCTTTTCCTCCGGCAACAGCTTGATGAAGGCCTCTTCCAGGTGCCGGCTGCCGGTGTTGGCCAGCAGGGCCGCCGGGGTATCCGTGGCTAGAACCCGGCCCTCGTCCATGGCCACCAGCCAGTCGAAACGCTGGGCTTCGTCCATGTAGGCGGTGGCCACCAGCACGCTCATCTGCGGGCGATCCTTGCGGATGCGGGTGATCAGGTCCCAGAACTGGGCGCGGGCCAGGGGATCGACGCCGGTGGTGGGCTCGTCCAGGATCAGCAGGTCGGGATCGTGGATCAGGGCGCAGCACAGGCCCAGTTTCTGTTTCATGCCGCCGGAGAGCTTGCCCGCCGGGCGGCTCAGGAAGGGCTGCAGGCCGGTGCTGCCGGTGAGGTCGTCGATGCGGCGGCGGCGTTCGGGGGCGTCGTGGCCGAACAGGCGGGCGAAGAACTGCAGGTTTTCTTCCACCGACAGGGTGGGGTAGAGGTTGCGCCCCAGTCCCTGGGGCATGTAGGCGATGCGGGGGCAGACCGCCTCCCGGTGACGGCGGTCGGCCATGTCGCCGTCCAGGACCGTGATCTGTCCTGTCTGCATGGCCCGGGCGCCGGCCAGCAGGGCCAGCAGGCTGGATTTGCCCACCCCGTCCGGCCCGATCAGGCCCACCATGCGGCCGGTGGGGATCTCCAGGTGGATGTCCCGCAGGGCGATGACCGGGCCGTAGCGCAGTCCCACCCCTTGCAGTCGGGCGACCACGGGGGCGGCGTTCATCCGCGGGGTACCCGGGCAGCGAGTGCGTCAGGCCAGGAGGTTTGCGGGTCCAGTTTCACCCAGACCACGCCGGGCAGGCCGGTCTTCACCTGGGTGAGGTGCTGTTGCAGCAGTTCCCGGTCGATCTGGGCCCGGACCCGGAACATGAGTTTCTGGCGTTCGGAGGCGGTTTCCACGGTCTTGGGGGTGAACTGGGCGGTGCTGGCCACGAAGGAGATGTGGGCGGGAATCACATATTGGGGGGCGGCGTCCAGAATGATGCGGGCCTCGCTGCCCAGGGCCACCCGGCCGGCCTGCTCGGTGGGCAGGAAGAAGGTCATGTATACGTCGCTCAGGTCCACCAGGTTGAGCACGCGGCCGCCGGCTCCCAGCACCTCGCCCGGCTGGGCCACCCGGAACTGTACCCGGGCGTCCCGGGGGGCGGTGAGCCGACTGTCCAGAATGTCTGCCTCGATGCGGGTGATGGTGGCGGCGGCGGCGGTCACGCCGGACTCGGCGCCGGTGACCTGGGCCTCGGCGGCGGCGATGGCGGCGCGTACGGCTTCCGCCTGGGCCTTGGCCGCATCCACCGCCGCGCGGGTGCTCTGGGTGCGTGCGCGGTCGTCATCCAGGATCTGTTCGGAGATGGCGCCCCGCTGGGACAGGCTCTCCGAACGGACCAGCCGGCGCTGGGCGGCGTCCAGCTCGCTTTCCCGCTGCACCACCAGGGCCTGGGCGGCGGCCAGGTCGCTGCGGCGCAGGGCCACCTGGGCCCTGGCGCTGAGCACCGTGGTGAGGGCCTGCTGGTGCTGGGCGCGGGCCTCGGCCAGTTGGGCCTCCAGGGAGCGGGTGTCCATCTGCGCCAGTACCTGTCCGGTGGTGACGAAATCCCCTTCGTCCACGAAGATCTCCGCCACCCGTCCCGGCAGCTTGGTGGCCACGTCGATTTCGGTGGCCTCGATGCGGCCGTTACCCGAGGCAAGACCCGGGTGGGTGGCGCCGTCCTGAAACTGCATCCAGGCGTAGAACGTGCCGGCGGCAACCACCAGCAGGGTGGCGACAATGCTCAGTGTCTTGAGTGGGGGGCGCATGATGCAGACCTGTGTGGCGTTGCAGGGGATGCTGTGGCCAGTGTGGCACGCTGCGTTGCCTACGGGTCTTGATCTGTATCACGTTAAAAACCGACTGGTCGGTTTTTAACTGGGCCGAACCGAGGGCTTCAGCCGCCCCGGCGCCGGAACCGGCTGGATTTCTTGAGTTCGCCGAGAATCATCCGTTCCAGTCCGTCCAGGTCTTCGCTGCGTACCTGGGCCACGTCGCTGATCCAGGCGGTGGTCTCGTTTCGTTTCTTGCTGAAGTAATCGAGGATGAACTGCTCCGACAGGAGCATGAAGCGGATCGCCTGGGCCGGGTCGACCTGCAGGAACGGGTTGCGGGCGATCTGCATGGCGGACGATTCCTGCTGCTGGCAGTAGCGGTTGAGCAGGGCGTAGAGGGCCATGCGGGCGTCGGACTGGCCGATGGGCAGGTTGTTTCGGGTTCGCGGGTGCAGGGCGGCGTCCACCAGGGCATCCAGCCACAGGGTCAGCTGGTTTTCGGAAATGCTCACCTCGCGGGCGCGTTGTTCCGCCACCAGGGCGCTGATGCGGGACTGCAGGTGTTCGGCCTGATGATTGGTCTGGTTTTTCTTGACCGTGCGACGCCACAGGGTCTGGGTCTGTTCCAGCTCCGTGCGCAGGTGTTCGATCTGTTGTCGGAGTGTCTCGGCCTGATGGTCCAGTCGGCTGACCTGCTGGAGCTTGTCGTGCATCTCGTGCTGCACGATGTCCAGCCGCACACGAAAGTAGCGGCTGAGCAGGTTTTCGATGCGCTCACTATGCTGATGGAGCTTGACGATCGCCTGCCGGATCGTTTCCGCGTGTTCTCCGTCGGCGGACTGGTGTCGAAGGAGCTGGGCGGCCATGCTGGCATCGCTGTTTTCCGCCCGCACGTCCAGCAACAGGGCGTTCAGCGCGCGGATGGCATGACCCAGCCGATCCAGCAGGATCGGTTCCTGATCGGCCTGCCAGCGGCCATGCAGGCGTTCCAGATCTTCCAGTTTGTAGTGGAAGATCTTCACGTTGGCGGTATTGCCCGTCAGCCTGGATTTGTCCAGGGCGGCCATCACTTCGTCGCCGTAACGCGCCTGCAAGTCCAGGCGACGTTCCAGGTGATGGGCGTTGGCCGCCAGGATGAGGCTTTCCAGGGCGCGCCGGGAGTAGAGCGGGGCCTCTTCCACCAGATCCAGGGGGATGTTTTCGGGTAGCTTTTCCGGGGGCAGGCGGGCCAGTTCCTCCGGCGAGAGCGAGGTCACCAGCTTCCTGAACACCTCCATGGGGATGGCGGGTTGACGCGTTGCCGGAGGGATCATGGTGTGGGCCGCGTGCGGGACGGGGACGCCTAGGCGTCCCCGCGTCCCAGGACGGGGGTCTGCAGTTGCCGGGCGAAGTCCAGCATGCGTTGGGTGGAGCGCAGGGCGCCCTCGCGCACGGACTCGTCCACCTGGACTTCATTGCCGCCTTGTTCCAGTACCTGGAGCAGGTTGTGCAGGCCGTTCATGGCCATCCAGGGGCAGTGGGCACAGCTACGGCAGGTGGCGCTGTGGCCGCCGGTGGGGGCTTCGATGAAGGTCTTGTGGGGGGCCGCCTGGCGCATCTTGTAGAAGATGCCGCTGTCGGTGGCGACGATCAGGGTGGGGTGGGGCAGTTCCCGGGCCGCCTTGATCAGCTGGGAGGTGGAGCCCACGGCGTCGGCCTGGGCGATGACCCCGGCGGGGGATTCCGGATGGACCAGCACGGCGGCTTCCGGGTGGGCCTTCTTGAGGTCGTCCAGGCCGCGGGTGCGGAATTCGTCGTGGACCACGCAGGTGGCATCCCACAGCACCATGTCGGCGCCGGTGGTTTCACGGATGTAGTGTCCCAGGTGCCGATCCGGCGCCCACAGGATCTTCTTGCCCTGGGCCTTGAGGTGTTCCACCAGCTTCACGGCGATGCTGGAGGTGACCACGTAGTCGGCGCGGGCCTTCACCCGGGCGGAGGTGTTGGAGTAGACCACCACGGTACGGTCGGGGTGGGCGTCGCAGAAGGCCTCGAACGCATCCGCCGGGCAGCCCAGGTCCAGGGAGCATTCCGCTTCCAGGGTGGGCATGAGCACGGTCTTTTCGGGGCTGAGGATCTTGGCGGTCTCGCCCATGAAGCGTACCCCCGCCACCACCAGGGTGGAGGCCGGGTGTTCCTGGCCGAAGCGGGCCATGTCCAGGGAGTCGGAGACGCAGCCGCCGGTCTCTTCGGCGATCCGCTGCAGGTCTTCATGGACATAGTAATGGGCGACCAGCACGGCATCCCGTTCCTTGAGTAGGGTCTTGATCCGCTCGATCACTGCGTCGCGCTCGGCGCTGGTGAAGCGGGGCATGTGACTCTCCACCCAGGCGGTTTCAGGGACCTGGAAGCGGTGGAGGGGTTGTGCGGTGACTGCGGTCATGAATCTTGAATCCCCTTGGGCATGCAGGGTGCTACCTTAATTGATCTTAATCGATCCTGGCCCGACTGGAGGCCCGAAGCGCCCCTCGGGTGCGGAAATCGGGTGTGTTTGTTTACGGTCATTGTGTTTGGACCGGAAGATATTATGCCCGTTCAGTGGCGTTGTCTGCTGAATCCGTGGCGGTGTCTCTTAATGTTGTTAATCAAAAACAATAGGTTGCCCATATGAGTAAGCCGCAGTTGTCTCCCGCCAAGGGGCGCCGCTGGTGGCGGCCGGCCGTCGAACTGCTGGTTGTGCTGCTGATCTTCCTGGCCTTGAAGGCCTGGCTGCAGCGGGACATGATCAGTGGCGAGGCACCCGACTTTCAGGCCCGGCTACTGGACGGAACCCCGGTGAGCCTGGCCGATTACCGGGGGGCGCCGGTACTGGTGCATTTCTGGGCTACCTGGTGCGGGATCTGTCGTCTGGAGCAGGGCAGTATTGAGACGATCAGCCAGGCATGGCCGGTACTGACCGTGGCCATGCAGTCCGGGGATGCCCAAGCGCTGGCAGCTTATATGGCGGAGCATGGTTATGCTCAGGCGGTGATCGCCGACGAAGACGGTGCCCTGGCGGCCCGTTTCGGCGTGGGGGCCGTACCGGCCAGCTTTGTGCTGGATGCCGACGGCAATATCCGGTTCCGGGAGCGAGGGTTAACCACCGGCTGGGGCTTGCGTGCACGGCTGTGGATGGCCCGGTTGCTCTGAGGTGATGGAACGGTAAATCCGTAACAGCTGTGCGCCCTGTCATGGAATTTTAATCCGGTAGCTGGGCTGCTGCGGGGCTTTAATCACGTTATATTCACCCCCAAAAGATCCGGGACACTGCTCCTCCGGGGCCGGCCCGGCGATGCGCCTGTGAGCGCTGAATGAGATGGGGCGTCAGACCCCTGCAAGAGGAGTAGACATGCACGAGCCCTAAGACGTCGTTTCGCCGGAGACCGCGGGCAGCCTGGCGGGACTGTTCAGGGAGCGAGTCAAGAGAACACCAGGAGCGGTGGCCTATCGTCAGTACGACACGGTTTCTGCCAGCTGGCAAACCCGAACCTGGGACGAAGTGGCCAAAGAGGTGGCCCGTTGGCAGGCGGCACTGCTCAAGGAGGGGTTCAAGCCCGGCGACCGGGTTGCGGTCATGCTGCGCAACTGCCGGGAATGGGTCGTCTTCGATCAGGCTTCCATGGGGCTGGGGTTGATTACCATCCCGCTCTATACCGACGACCGGCCCGATAATATCGCCTATATCCTTCAGGACGCCGGTGCCCGGATGCTGCTCCTGGGGGGCAAGGCCCAGTGGCGGCGGCTGCAGGAGGTGCGGAATCGTCTGGAGACGGTACAGCGCATCGTCTCGGTGGAGGCTGTTCCCAAGGGGGATTTCCCCGAAGAAGAGCGCCTGGTTTCCCTGGATGACTGGACCCGGGGACTGGAAGGGGAACTGATCACCCACGAGGCGGACCCTCACGGCCTGGCTACTATTGTCTATACCTCCGGCACCACCGGACGTTCCAAGGGTGTGATGCTTTCTCATCACAATATCCTCTCCAACGCCTACGCCTCCCAGCAGTGCGCGCCCATGGGCGCGGATGACCTGTTCCTCTCCTTTCTGCCGCTCTCCCACACCCTGGAGCGTACTGCCGGTTGCTACATGCCCATGATGGTGGGCGCCCAGGTGGCCTACGCCCGCTCTATTCAGGGGCTGGGGGAGGATCTGCTCACCTTGCGTCCCACGGTGATGATCTCGGTGCCGCGTATCTATGAACGCATCTACGGGCGCATCAACGCCGGGTTGGAGGAAAAGTCGCCCTTGGCCCGCAAGCTGTTCCTGACCACGGTGAATATCGGCTGGCGGCGGTTCGAACATCAGCAGGGGCGTGCCGGCTGGCATCCCGGTCTGCTGCTCTGGCCGATCCTGAAGAAGATCGTGGCCGACAAGGTCACTTCTCGCCTGGGCGGCCGCCTGCGCTATGCGGTCTGTGGTGGTGCGCCGCTGCCGCCGCCCATTGCTCGTTTCTTCATCGGCCTGGGGCTGCCGGTCTTCCATGGCTTCGGCATGACCGAGTCCAGCCCCGTGGTGAGCGTGAACCGCCCCGATGACAATCTCCCCGCCAGTGTGGGCGCGCCCTTGCCCGGAGTGGAGGTGAAGATCGGCGCCGATGACGAGCTGCTGGTGCGTGGTCCTTCGGTGATGCAGGGGTATTGGAATAACGAGGAGGCCACCCGGGAGACCATTGATGCCGATGGCTGGCTGCACAGCGGCGACAAGGCCCGGTTCGACGAGCAGGGCCATATCTTCATCATCGGCCGCATCAAGGAAATTCTGGTGCTGGGCAATGGGGAAAAGGTGCCGCCCGCCGACATGGAAATGGCCATCACCCTGGACCCGGTGTTCGAACAGGCCCTGGTGCTGGGGGAGGGTAAGGCCTATCTGAGCGCCCTGGTGGTGCTCAACCCCGAAGAATGGGAGAAACTGGCCAAGACGCTGGAGGTGGACCCTCGGGATGCCGAGGCCCTGCGCAGCCGCAAGGTGGAAAAGGCCTTGCTGGAGCGGGTGGGCGTTCAGCTCAAGGAGTTCCACGGCTATGCCCAGGTGCGGCGTCTGACCGCCTCTCTGGAGCCATGGGAAGTGGATGGCGGGTTGCTCACGCCCACCATGAAGATGAAGCGCAACCTGATCATGGCCCAGTTCCAGCGGGAGATCGAGCAGATGTACGAGGCGCACAGCAATCGCTGAGACCTGTGCTGGAGCGATCTGCGGCTGCGATTGGAATGATTCGGCGGTGCGATTGAAGCGATTGACGGTAAGGGGGGGAGAGGACTTCCTCAAAGCGATGTATTGAGTTTTTCACCAAAGTGATGCACTGAGTTTTTCACCAAAGTGATGCACTGAGTTTTTCACCAAAGTGATGTACTGAGTTTGTCATTCCCGCGAAAGCGGGAATCCAGTCATGGATTGACAGTTCTGGGCTCCCGCTTTCGCGGGAGTGACGTCAAGGGGGCGGGAGTGACGGCAAGGGGCATGGGTGACGACAAAGGGCAGGAGTGATGGCGAAAGCAGGTGTGGTAGCAAGGGACGGGAGTGGTGGTAGGGGGCTTTTCAGAACGTATTAACCCGGCAATCAAAAGTCTTTGACTTAAAATCTCAAGCCATTGATTTCAATCGTTTAAAGTTGAAAATGGTCATGCTTGTTTAATTGCCGGTTTAATAATATCGACGACACTACAAAGACGACATTAAAAATAGGGGATGCAGGGGATGACGATGCAGGCAGTTCGTATTCGTAACGGCCTTTCACTGGGGGCGGCCGTTTCACTGGCGCTGGCGGGTGGCGCCATGTGGTCCGAGCCGGTCAAGGCGGCCGGATTCTACATTCAGGAGCAAAGTGTCAGCGGCCTGGGGCGGGCCTTTGCGGGGGATGCCGCCATTGCCTCCGATGCCAGTACCATCTTCTTCAATCCCGCGGGGATGACGTATCTGTCGGGGCCGGAGGTTCAGGTTGCGGTGCATCTGCTGGTGCCGAAGGCGGATGCCCGGAACAGCAATTCCACGGCCGCCACGCCGGGGACGTTGGGTAATCCGTTGCCCTATGGGGGCGGCAACGGCGGAAATCCCTATGATCCGACGCCGGTACCGAACTTCTTTTATGCCAGACCCTTTAATGATCAGCTCTGGTATGGCTTCGGAATCACCGCGCCATTCGGTCTGGCCAATACCTACGACAAGGACTTTTTTGCCCGCTACGATTCCACGGAGACGGAGCTGAAGGTCATCAACTTCCAGCCTTCCATTGCCTACCAGGTCAATGAGCGGTTTTCCGTGGGTTTCGGTCTGGACATCCAGTATGCGGATGCCACTTTGAAGAATGCCGTGCCGGATCCGACCCGTCCTGGTGGCCCCTCGGTGGATACCGATGGTGAAGTCAGCCTTGAGGCGGACAGCTGGGATTATGGCTTCAATCTGGGGGTGATGTTCCAGCCCACCCAGGATACGCGCCTGGGTATTCACTATCGCCAGGGCATCAAGCACACTCTTGATGGCAAGGCGCGCATTACCGCCCCGAATTTTTCCAGCCCGAACCCCCTTCTTCCCGATCCGGGTTCTGTGACCAGTGAAGGTGGGGAGGCGGCCCTGCGTCTTCCCGACATCGTGACCCTGGGTGTGATGCACCGGCTGAATGACCGCTGGACGTTGCTGGGTCAGTACAGCTGGTTCAAGTGGTCCAACTTCGACGAGATCCGGGTGAAGTTCGATACTGACCGCAATGATAACGAAACTCTGCAGAACTATAAGGATACCTGGGCGCTGTCCATCGGTGCCGAATACCGCCTGGATGATCGCTGGACCCTGCGTGGGGGCATGCAGTATGACCGTACCCCGACCCAGGACGATTTCCGCACCACCCGGACCCCGGATGGTGACCGGACCTGGTTCTCCCTCGGTGCCAGTTACCAGCAAGGACCCCACTGGGGCTTCGATCTGGCCTATACCTATATCGACATCAGCAAGGAGTCTCTGGTTTTGACGCGGCCTTTCTTTGAAGACACGCCTGTCTCGAGTGAAGTCAGTATCGACGGCACCACCCGCGGTCACGTCCACATCCTGGCTGCCGCCATGCGCTACAACTTCTGAGGTCCCATGGACGCCACCTTCCCGGCCCTGCTGATACGCGACCAGGTTCAAGGGTCTGAGCGCGTCGATTTCATCCGCATGGATGAGGCCGATCTCATGCCCGGGGACGTGGAGGTGGCGGTTCATTATTCCTCGCTCAATTACAAGGACGCCCTGGGCATTACCGGCAGCGGTCGGGTGTTGCGTCGTTCTCCCATTGTGGGCGGCATCGATGCGGCCGGTGAAGTGATCGCCTCTTCGGACACCCGCTTCAAGCCCGGTGATCCGGTGCTGGTCACCGGGGCGGGCCTGGGGGAGTATCACCACGGGGGGTTCGCCGGTCGCATCCGGGTGCCCGCCGACTGGGTGGTGCCCCTGCCTGCCGGAATGGATTGCCGCCAGGCCATGATCCTGGGCACGGCGGGGCTGACCACCGCCCTGATTCTCAAGCGTTTTCAAGAAAATCAACAGCTTCCGGAGATGGGGCCGATCCTGGTCACCGGCGCCAGCGGTGGGGTCGGCGCCCTGACCATCAGTCTGCTGGCCGCCCAGGGCTACGAGGTGGTGGGCCTCACCGGGAAACCGGAGATGGCTCCCTGGCTCAGGTCGCTGGGGGCGTCCGAGGTACTGGACCGACATGGTCTGTCCATGGGCTTTCGCCCGCTGGAGACGGCCCGCTGGGGCGGTGCCGTGGATGTGCTGGGGGGGGAAGTCCTGGGCTGGCTGGCCCGGACCGTGGATGACTGGGGCAACATCGTGGTGGTGGGTCTGGCCGGTGGGGCGGATCTGCGGACCACGGTCATGCCTTTCATCCTGCGGGGGGTGTCACTGCTGGGGGTGACGTCCGCCAACTGCCCCCTGCCCATGCGAGGCCCCCTGTGGGAGCGGCTGGGCAGTGACTGGGCGATTCCTCATCTGGACTCCATCCTGAGCGAGGAGGCTACTCTGTCGCAGTTGCCCGAGTTCAGCCGCCGCATGCTGGCGGGCAGGACCTGGGGCCGAATCCTGGTGAATCCGCGCGCTGATACCTGAGTCGGTCAGGGTTGGCCGATGCCCGATAGGATGGAGTCCCGGGTAATGACTTCCCGCATCACCCGGCTCTCGGGATGCCTTCCACCGCAGATATCCAGCACCCTGCCATCGGCCAGGTGGGCTTCGATGTTGTAGCCCAGGCCCGGTTCATGATTGAGGGTGATGGTGCGGGTCTCGCCGGCTCGCAGCTGCAGCAGGGTGGTGTGTTGTTCGGTGTCCACGTTGGCATAACCGATCTCCACCGTGGGGATGGTCTCGCCGGTGCGGTTCTGTACATGCACGATGATGGCACGCTCGGGCAGAGTCAGTTCCGGGGTGGTGGCCCAGAGGGTGATGCCGATACCCGCGACCAACGCCATGGGTACGAGTAGCCAGAGTGTCCAGGAGCCTGAGTCGTTCATCAGCGAATGCTAATTCGTCAGCCGGCCCCTTGTCATTGATAACCGGCAATTCGGATCTTGCCCGCCCCACCCTCCCGTGTCCGAAGGCTGCCTCATCCCTGCTATGCTGGCACCATACCCTGTCTGACCCTCACCCGTCCTCGCCAAAGGAAAGAACGGATGCCTCCTCTTGCCCCCCGCCGACCCTGGTTTCCTTTCGTGTTTCCCCTGCTTGCCGTCTTGCTGGGTGCCTGCGGTGGCCCGCCGGAACCGGAACCTGAACCCCGGGTGCGCCCGGTGATGGCGGTCGAGCTGGAAAGCCCGACGGGATTGGCGGCACGCAGTTTCAGCGCCCGGGCCGAGGCGGCGGAACGGACCGGCCTGGCCTTCCGGGTGTCCGGCCAAGTGGTCTCGGTGCGCGCGGATCTGGGGGATTACGTGTCCGCCGGCACCGAGCTGGCACGACTGGATGACCGGGATTACCGGCTCAAGGTGCGTGAACTGGAAGGGCAGCTGGCGGCCGCCGAAGGCAAATTGACGGAGGCCCGGGCGAATTTTGAGCGGGGCCGCACCCTGGTGGCCGACGGCACCATCAGCCGTGCCGATTTCGACCGTCTTCAGGCCGGTTTTCAACAGGCCCGGGGGCAGCGGGATGCCCTTGCCGAAGGGCTGGCCACGGCCCGGGCGGCGCTGGAGGACACCGTGCTGCGGGCACCCTTCAATGCCCATGTGGCGGTGCGTGCCGTCGAACCCTTCGAGCAGGTGAGCCCCCAGCGGGTGGTCTTCGTGCTGGATCGACTGGACGTGATCGAGCTGCGGGTGGGCATGCCGGAGACACTGGTGGTGCACCGTGAGCGCCTGACGGCGGTGGATGTGCATTTTGCCGCCCTGGGCCGCGACTATGCCGGCCACGTCAGGGCCATCGGGGTGGACGTGGATGAGGATACCCAGACCTATCCGGTGCGCATCGCCGTGCAGAATCCGGATCGTCGCATCCTGCCGGGCATGACCGCCCGGGTGGATTTTCGCGCGGCGATGCCGGAAGCACACCTTGCCGACTATTTTCTGGTGCCGCTGACGGCCGTGACGGAATACCGGGGCGATCCCCATGTGTGGCGCCTGGACGAGGCGGATGAAAGGGTGCACCGGGTTCCGGTGAGCCTGGGTCCCCTGGAGCGTGAAGGCATGCGCGTCCGGGGGGATCTGCAGCCCGGTCAGCGGGTGGTGGTGGCCGGCGTGCAGCATCTGGAGGAAGGTCAGCGGGTGCGGTTGTTGACCGAGGATGACATCCGGGGGGCGCGCCGATGAACGCCGCTGTCTGGGCCATCGGCAATGGCCGTTTCGTGGGGTTCGTGGTGGCGCTGCTGGTGCTGATCGGCATCGTTGCCTATACCCAATTGGGGCAGCTGGAAGACCCCGAGTTCACGGTGCGCACCGCGGTGGTCTACACCGAATATCCCGGCGCCCGGGCGGTGCGGGTGGAACAGGAGGTGACCGAGCGCATCGAACTCAAGATCCAGCAGATGGGGTCGCTGGATCAGGTGGAGTCCTACAGCCGGGACGGGGTGTCGGTGATCTTTGTGGACATCCAGGAGCGCCATGGCCCCGACCAGTTGCGCCAGATCTGGGATGAGTTGCGCCACAAGGTCAACGAGGCGGCGCTGAGCTTGCCGGATGGCGTCGTCGGCCCCTTTGTGGATGACGAGTATGGGGATGTATTTGCCATGTTGCTGTCGCTCACCGGGGAGGGGTACGGGTACGACGATCTGGACCGCATCACCGATACCGTGCGCCGTGAGTTGTTGCGGGTGCCCGGGGTGGCCAAGGTGGAGATCTTCGGTGCCCAGGGGGAACGGGTGTTCGTGGAAACCTCCCGGGACAAGATCGCCGAGATGGGCCTGACTCCCCATCTGGTGGTGCAGGCCCTGAACCGTCAGAACGTGGTGGCCCCGGCCGGGTTCGTGGAACTGGGGCCCCGGCAGGTGCGGATCTTCGCCAGCGGGGTGTTCGAGTCCCTGGAGCAGATCCGGGACCTGGCCATCCGCAGCCCGGTCACCGGCAATCTGGTCTATCTGCGGGATTTTGCCGAGGTGCGCCGGGGCTTTGCCGATCCGCCCGAGGCCCTGCTGCGTTATGACGGGACGCCTGCTCTGGCCATCGGCATCGTGCCCACCTCGGGGGTGAACGTGGTGGACCTGGGGCGTCTGGTGAACGAACGCCTGGACGAGATCACCCGCGGCCTGCCGGTGGGCATGGCCTTCGGCGTCATCGCCGACCAGCCCCGGGAGGTGCGCACGGCGATCAACGAATTCATGGTCAACCTGGCCATGGCGGTGGTGATCGTCATTGCCGTGCTGCTGATTTCCCTGGGGTTGCGGACCGGGCTGATCGTGGGGTCCGGGGTGCCGTTCACCATCCTGGCCACCTTCATCGCCATGTGGATCACGGGCATCGACCTGCACCGGGTGTCCCTGGGGGCGCTGGTGATCGTGCTGGGCATGATGGTGGACAATGCCATCGTGGTGGCGGAGCTCACCTATGTGAAGATGCAGCGGGGCCTGGATCGTCTGGAGGCGGCGCGGGAGGCGGTGGCCGAGACTGCCTGGCCGCTGCTCTCCGCCACCCTGATCGCGGTGCTGGCCTTCTCCCCCATCGCCCTGACCCAAACCGCCACCGGGGAATTCACCCGCTCCCTGTTCTGGGTGGTGGGTTTCAGTCTGCTGCTGAGCTGGGTGCTGGCCATCACGGTCACCCCGGTGATGTGTCATCGCTGGATGAAGGTGAGCGCCGGCGGCGAAGGGCAGGACCCCTATGGGGGGCGGCTGTACGGCGGGTTCCGCGGCCTGCTCCACACAGTGCTGGTCTGGCGTCGCACGGCAGTGGCCGCCTTCGTGGGTCTTTTGATCGTGGCGGTGCTGGGTTTCATGCTGGTGCCGCAGATCTTTTTCCCGCCGGCGCAACGGGCCCAGTTCATGGTGGATTACTGGTTGCCCGAGGGCAGCCGTATCACCCATACCGCCGCCGACATGGCGGCCATCGAGGCCTGGCTGGGAGGCCACGAGGAAGTGGATACGGTAACGGCCTTCATCGGCGAGGGTGCCCCCCGATTCTATCTGCCCATGTTGCCCGAAAGTCCCAATCCCGCATTCGGCCAGATCCTGGTCAATCTGCGCGAGGTTGGGGATCTGGAGCCGATGATGGCCCGGACCCTGGATTTCATGCGCGAGGGCTTCCCCGACGCCGAACCCCGGGTGCGGCCCATGCAGCTGGGGGATCCGGTGCGCTATCCGGTGATGCTCCGCATCCTGGGGCCGGACCGTGTGGTGTTGCGGGAACTGGCGGAAGAGGCCGCGACCCGGCTGCGGGCTGATCCCCGGGTGGCCCATGTTCACCCCAACTGGCGGGACAGGACGCCGCAGATCCAGGTCCAGGTGGACCAGGAACGGGCCCGGCGAGCCAATGTCACCAGTGCCGCCGTGGCCGAGGCCCTGGCCACCGCCTTTGCCGGCCAGGCCATCGGCGTCTACCTGGAAGACGACAAGCGCATCCCTATCGTATGGCGTTTCCCCCTGGAGGAGCGTACCGATCCCACCCGGGTGGAGACCATGGTGATCTGGCCGGAGCAGGGAAACCGGCCGGTGCCGTTGTTGCAGGTGGCGGATATCTCGATGGTCTGGGAAGACGCGGTGATCTGGCGTCTGGACCGGGAGCGGGCGTTGACCCTGCAGATGGATCTGGTACCCGGCGTCACCGCCCATGAGGTGGTGCGGGATCTGGCCCGCGTGGTGGAGGATCTGTCATTGCCGGTAGGGTATCGACTGACCTGGGACGGGGAGGCGGCCAAGTCCGCCGAGGCCCAGCGGGGTGTCCTGCAGCCGGTGCCGGTGGTGCTGGGCTTGATGGCGCTGGTGCTCATGGCTCAGTTCAACAGCTATCGCCGTTCCCTGATCATCCTGCTGACCGTGCCCCTGGGAGTGGTGGGGGTCAGCGCCGGCCTGTTGTTGCTGCAGCAGCCCTTCGGTTTCATGGCCCTGCTCGGGGTGATGAGCCTGTCGGGCATGATCATCAAGAATGCCATCGTGATGGTGGAGCAGATCGATCTGGAGATGGAGCGGGCGGAGGATGCGCGCCAAGCCCTGGTGGAGGCGGCGGTGAGCCGCGTCCGGCCGGTGATGCTGGCGGCCCTGACCACGGTGCTGGGCATGATCCCCCTGGCCCTGTCCGGTCCGTTCTGGGCGCCCATGGCCATCGCCATCATGTTCGGCCTGGCCCTGGCATCCCTGCTGACCCTGCTGGCGGTACCGCTGTTCTATGCGATCCTGTTCGGCAGCTGACGGGCGGCCCTGGCCGGTGAGGTCAGAGCCGCTTGCTCACCACCTTGATGCCGTCATCCTCGGGGCTGTTGCGGGAGGTGAAGCCCAGTCGGTGCATGAGGGCGATCATGTTGGTGTTCTGGGTCAGCACCTCGCCTTCCATGGTGCGCAGGCCCCGGGAGCGGGCCACGTCCATGAGTTCGTTCATCAGGTGGGAACCGATGCCGCGGCCCTGCCATTCGTCCGCGACCACCAGGCCGAACTCACAGCTCTGCTGATCCGGGTTGGCGGTGTAGCGGGCCACGGCGATCTGCAATTCCGAGCCGTCCGGCTGTTCACGCACCGCGATCAGGGCCATCTCCCGGTCGTAGTCGATCTGGGTGAAGCGCACCAGCATGTGGGGGGTGAGTTCGTGCACTGCCTGCATGAAGCGGAAGTAGCGTGCCTCCGGCGAGAGATTGCGCACGAACTCCTGCTCGATCCTGGCGTCTTCCGGTCGGATGGGACGGATGGTCAGATTGATGCCGTCCGGCAGTTGCCAGTTGCTCACCAGGTGGGCGGGGTAGGGATGGATGGCCATGTGGGCATAGCGGTCCGGCATCGACGGCGGATAGTCCACGGAGATGCGGGCGTCCACCGCCGCCAGTCCCCGTTCGTCGGCGATCAGGGGATTGATGTCCATGTCCTGGATCTCCGGTAGTTCACAGACCATCTCCGACACCCGCAGCAGTACCTGCTCCAGGGCCTCGTCGTCCACCGCCGGCATGTTGCGGAATTCCTTGAGCAGCTTGGCCACCTTGGTGCGGGCGATCATGCCCTCGATGATGACCTCGTTCAGGGGCGGCAGGGCCACGGCCCGGTCCTTGATGACTTCCACGGAAGTCCCGCCGGAGCCGAAGCTGATCACCGGACCGAAGAC
Organism: Ectothiorhodospira shaposhnikovii; assembly: GCF_047222355.1. NCBI lineage: Bacteria > Pseudomonadati > Pseudomonadota > Gammaproteobacteria > Chromatiales > Ectothiorhodospiraceae > Ectothiorhodospira > Ectothiorhodospira shaposhnikovii. The sequence continues at coordinate 194,253 of NZ_CP178333.1, forward strand.
CGGGTCCCGCAGCACGCCCACCATCAGTTCGCGGCCGTAGGTGCTCTTGTGCATGCGCTCGACGGTGACGCCGTTGATGCGGGCATCGGGTCGCAGGCGCCGGGTGTCCTCGATCATGGTCTGGAAGGCGCTGCGCACGGACTCGGCGCTGGCGATGTTCAGCCGCACCCCCTGTACGTCGGATTTGTGGGTGATGTCGGGGGAGTCGATCTTCATGGCCACCGGATACCCCACGGTGCCGGCCGCCACCAGGGCCTCGCTGGCGGTGTTGGCACGCATGGTCTGGGTGACCGGGATGCGGAAGGCAGACAGGACCGCCTTGGATTCCATGGTGCTCAGGACCTTGCGGCCTTCCGACAGGGCGCTTTCAATGATGAGCCGGGCACCTTGCACGTCGGTGCGGGTGCGGTCGGAAAGGGGGCCGGGAACCTGCAGCAGCAAGCGCTGGTTGCGCTTGTGGGCGGCCAGATAGGCAAAGGCCTCCACCGAGGCTTCCGGGGTGGTGAAGTGGGGCAGGCGTTCCTTGGTGAAGTGCTCCCGGGCGGTGCGTACCTGATTGTCTCCCATCCAGCAGGCCAGCACCGGTTTTTGGGTCTTGCGGGCCACCGGGGTGATGGCCTGCGCCACGCCCAGGGGATCGGTCATGGCCTGGGGGGTGAGCATGACGATGGTACCGTCCACGCCGTTGTCATCCAGGCAGGCCTTGAGGGCCGATTCGAAACGTTTGGCATCGGCGTCTCCCAGTAGATCCACCGGGTTGCCGTGGGACCACTGTTCCGGCAGGGCCTTGTTCAGGCTTTCCATGGTGGCGGCGCTGAGCTGGGCCATGGCGATGTCCAGTTCCACCGCCCGGTCCGTGGCCATGACCCCCGGGCCGCCCGCGTTGGTGACGATGGCCAGCCGGTTGCCTTCGATCCGGTAGCCGCTGGAGAGGATGCGGGCCGCGGAGAAGAGTTGCTGGATGGTCATGGCGCGCACGGCGCCGGCCCGTTCCAGGGCGGCGTCGAAGACGTCGTCGGCACCGACCAGGGCGCCGGTATGGGACATGGCGGCCCGGGAGCCTTCCGCATGACGACCGGACTTGATGACGATGACCGGCTTCATGCGGGCCGCTGCCCGCAGGCCGCTCATGAAGCGTCGGGCGTTGCGGACCCCTTCCACGTAGACCAAGATGCTGCGGGTCTCTCGGTCCAGGGCCAGGTAGTCCAGCACGTCGCCGAAATCCACGTCCGAGGCATCCCCCATGGAGACCACGGCGGAAAAGCCGATTTCCTGGCTTTCCGCCCAGTCCAGGATGCCGGTGCAGATGGCGCCGGACTGGGACACCAGGGCCAGGTTGCCGGGCAGGGCCCGGTTTTTGCTGAAGGTGGCATTCATGCCCCGGTTGGGTCGAATGATGCCCAGGCAGTTGGGGCCGATGAGGCGCAGGTCGTACTCCTTGGCGATCTCCATCACTTCCTGTTCCAGACGCTTGCCCACCCGGCCGCTCTCGGCAAAGCCGGCGGACAGGACCACGGCGCCCTTTACCCCGTGTTCGCCGCAGTGACGCAGGATGCCGGGCACCGTGCGCGCGGGTGTGGCCACGACCACCATGTCCACCGGGCGACCGATGGCTTCCACATCCGGATAGGCCTTGCGACCCTGGACAGTGTCATGCTTGGGATTGACCGGGTAGAGCTCGCCCTTGAAACCGGCGTCGATGAGGTTGGCGAAAACCAGGGTACCAAGGGCGTTGGTCCGTTCGCTGGCACCGATCACGGCCACGCTGCGGGGATTGAAGATGCGGCTGAGAAAGTGTGGTCCCATGATTCGACGGTCGACGCCCCTGAGTGAGTGTTCATCCGAGTATAGTATGGGAGATGCTGCGGTGCGGCGAAACCGCTTCTTGAGCAGGGCTTTCATCAGTTTGCACGCCTCTTTTTGCTGCACTGCTTCGGGGTAATATGGTCATGACCACGAAGGAGCCCATGACCATGACCATCGCATTCATTACCCACCATGACTGTACCCTGCATCGGGTTGCCACACATCATCCGGAAGTGCCGGAACGTCTGGCGGCCATCGATGATCGCATGCTGGCCTCGGGGTTGAGCATGCTGCTGCGTCATTATGATGCCCCTCTGGTCACCCGCGAGCAGCTGTTGCGTGTCCATGCCGAGGATTATATCGACTGGGTGGAGGCCTCCGCACCGGGTTCCGGCGGGATGGTCTGCCTGGATGACGGTGATACGGTGATGACCGAGCACACCCTGCAGGCGGCCCGACGGGCGGCGGGGGCGGTCATCCTGGCGGTGGATCTGGTCATGGGCGGCGAGGCTAAATCGGCCTTCTGCAGTGTGCGTCCTCCGGGCCACCACGCGGAGCGCGCCCGGGCCATGGGTTTCTGCATCTTCAACAACATTGCGGTGGGCGCCGCCCACGCCTTGGCGCGTCATGGTCTGGAGCGGGTGGCCGTGGTGGATTTCGATGTGCATCACGGCAACGGCACCGAGGAGATCTTCCGCAATGAGCCGCGGGTATTGTTCTGTTCCACCTTCCAGCATCCCTTCTATCCCTTTACCGGAACGGAGGTGGATACCGACCATATCGTCGGTGTGCCCTTGGCCAGAGGGACGACCGGGACGGAATTCCGGGAAGCGGTGGCGGAACACTGGCTGCCGGCCCTGGAGGCCTTCCGGCCTCAGCTGATGATGATCTCGGCCGGTTTTGATGCCCACCGGGAGGAGGACATGGCGGATTTCATGCTGATCGAGGACGACTACGCCTGGGTGACACGCAAGCTGAGGGACATTGCCCTGCGCCATGGGGAAGGGCGGGTGGTGTCCTGCCTGGAGGGGGGCTATGCCCTGTCGTCCCTGGGGCGGTCGGCCTGCGTGCACGTGGATGCCCTGATCGGGCCGTGACGGCGCCCCGTCCCCGATCCTTCTCCCCCTGCCGGGGGAGAAGGGAGGCGTGTCAGGCTATGCCTTCCACTTGATGTTGCAGCCCAGGCTGGGTGTCTGGTCCTGGGGTGCCGGCCGCCCCGCCAGCAGGGCGTCGGCGGCGGCCCGCAGGTCAGCGCCGGTGACCGGGATGTCGCTGCCGGGTCGGGAGGCATCGAACTGCCCCCGGTAGAACAGCCGCCGGTCCGCGTCGAACAGATAGAAGTCCGGCGTGCAGGCGGCGTCATAGGCCCTGGCCACTTCCTGGGTCTCGTCGAACAGGTAGGGGAAGGTGTAGCCGAAACGACGGGCCTCGTCCTTCATCTTTTCCGGGCTGTCTTCCGGGTAGTTTTCCACATCATTGGCATTGATGGCGATGACGGCCAGCCCCTTCTCGGTATAGGCGCGGCCGAAACGGGCGAACTCGTGCCGGATCAGCTGCACGAAGGGGCAGTGATTGCAGATGAAGGCGATGACATAGCCCTTTGCATCGGGAAAGTCATCCAGGGATACCCGCTTGCCGGTGCTCGGGTCGGGCAGGCTGAATGCCGGGGCCTGGGTGCCCAGTTCCAGCATGTTTGATTCTGTTCTTGCCATGGTGGCTTTCCTCCTCGTGATGGCGTCATGGGCAGGGGATGGTGTGGCGCTGATGCACCGATTCGATCTCCTCCAGGACGGCTTGGCTCAATGTGATCTCCAGGCTGGCGATGTTCTCTTCCAGTTGTTCCAGCCGGGTGGCGCCGATGATGTTGCTGGTCAAAAAGCTGCGACTGTTGACGAAGGCCAGGGCCATTTGGGCCGGTGACAGTCCGTGACGTCGGGCGATTTCCACATAGGCGCGGGTGGCGGCCACGCCGGTTTCCCCGGAGTAGCGGGAGAAGCGGGAGAACAGGGTCAGGCGGCCATCGGCGGGGGGTGATTCCAGGTATTTGCCGCTCAGGGCACCGAAGGCCATGGGGGAATAGGCCAGCAGACCCACCTGTTCCCGGTGCGCCATTTCCGCCAGCCCCACCTCGAAGCCGCGGTTGAGCAGGTTGTAGGGATTCTGGATGGACACGACGCGAGGCAGGCCCTGGCGCTCGGCCACGCGCAGATATTCCATCAGGCCCCAGGGGGTCTCGTTGGAGATGCCGATGGTGCGTACCTTGCCGGCCTTGACCATGTCCCCCAGCACCGCCAGTGTTTCGGCGATGGGGGTGTCATCGGCTTCCGGCTGGTGCTCGTAGCCCAGCTTGCCGAAGTAGTTGGTGCTGCGCATGGGCCAGTGGATCTGGTACAGGTCCACGTAGTCGGTTTGCAGGCGCTGGAGGCTGTCGTGCAGGGCCTGCTCCAGGTGAGCGCGGTCGTGTCTGGGGCCGCCGCGGATATGGCCCAGCTCGCTGCCGGGGCCGGCGGCCTTGGTGGCGATCACCAGGTCGTCCCGGCATCCCCGCCGGGCCAGCCAGTTGCCCAGATAGGTTTCGGTGCGCCCCTGGGTCTCGGCCCTGGGGGGTACCGGGTAGAGCTCGGCGGTGTCGATGAAGTTGATGCCGTGATCCACGGCCATGTCCAGCTGGCTGTAGGCCTCGGCTTCGGTGTTCTGTTCGCCCCAGGTCATGGTGCCCAGGCAGAGCAGGCTCACCTGGATGTCCGAAGTGCCCAGAGTCCTGTATTGCATGATGTTCTCCCGTCCGTTTCAAGCGTTCAGGGGCATGGTAATCCAGGATGTCCGCAATGACACGGCAATGGGGCCGAGAGGGATGTCCCGCCGGGGCTTGGGGTGGCAATCCCCGGCGGGTACAGAGCACGTCGGGCTTAGCCGCGTTTTTCCAGCAGGTCGCGGATGATGGGCGCCAGGATGATCTCCATGGCCAGCCCCATCTTGCCGCCGGGCACCACGATGGTGTTGCGCCGTGACATGAAGGAGTCATGGATCATGTTCAGCAGGTAGACGAAATCCACTCCGAAGCGTTTGGGATCACGGAAGCGGATCACCACCAGGCTTTCGTCCGGGGTGGGAATGTCGCGGGCGATGAACGGGTTGGAGGTATCCACCGTGGGTACCCGCTGGAAGTTGATGTCGGTGCGGGAGAATTGCGGGGTGATGAAGTTCACGTAGTCGGGCATGCGCCGCAGGATGGTGTCGACAATGGCCTCGGCGGTGTAGCCTCGTTCCGCGTTGTCGCGAAAGATTTTCTGAATCCACTCCAGGTTGACGATGGGGACCACGCCGATGCCCAGATCCACATGTCGGGCCACGTCCGTGTCACCGTGCTTGACCAGGCCGTGGAGGCCCTCATAGAACATCAGATCCGTGCCTGGCGCGATGTCTTCCCAGGGAGTGAACTCACCGGGCTTGAGGTTGCCGTTGAGACGGCCATTGTGATGGGCGGCCTCGTCATCATTGTGGATGTAGTAGCGCTTCTTGCCGGTGCCTGTTTCGCCGTAGGTATTGAACAGTTCCTCCAGCTTGTCGAACAGGTTGGCGTCGGGGCCGAAATGGCTGAAATGGTTGTTGCCCCGGGTGCCGGCCTCTTTCATCGCCTGCTTCATTTCCACCCGGTTGTAGCGGTGGAAGCTGTCGCCCTCGATGACCACCGGGTTGATATGCTCACGACGGAAGATGTGTTCGAAGGCATTCTTGACGGTGGAAGTGCCGGCGCCGGATGAGCCGGTGACGGCCACGATGGGATGTTTCTTCGACATGTTCTGACTCCTCGTTGCTTGATGGTAAAAGCCTGCGACTCATTATTTATTTGATTTATTTGTATCTATCGGCACGGTCGCCGTGACCCGGGCCGTATGCCTTGTCATCGCTGCAAAGTCGTGAGTCCCGTTCGTGTCGTGCTGGGCCTAGAACACCAGGTTCAGCATCACCAACGACACGATCAGGAACAGAATCGTCATGATGCCCCCCGCCCTCACGAAGTCCATGACCCGGTAACCGCCAGGTCCCATGATCAGGGCGTTGACCTGGTGGGTGGGAATCAGAAATGAGTTGGAGGTGGCGATGGCCACGGTGAGGGCAAATACCCTTGGATCCGCGTCCATGCCCATGCCTTGCGCCGCCACGGCAAAGCTCACCGCCAGCGGCACCAGTAGCACTGTAGCCCCCACGTTGGACATCACCAGGGTGAAGAACGTCGCCAGTATCGCCATGGTGGCCTGCAAAATCCAGGGAGACACCTGGCCGAGCAGGGAGAGGGTCTGCTGGGCGATCCAGGCGGCGGTGCCGGTCTGATCCACGGCGGCCCCCAGGGGGATGAGACTGGCCAGCAGGAAGACCGTCTTCCAACTCACGGCCCGGTAGGCCTCGTCGATGCTCAGCACGCCGGTCAGGATCATGCCGACGGCCCCCGTGAGCAGGGCCACCGACAGCCGCAGGTCGGTGAACAGGATCAGGGCCAGGGTGATGAGAAAAAAGGTCAGGGCGAAATGCACCTTCTGGGGGCGCAACTCCTCGTGGGGGTAGTCGCTGGTGATGACGACGAAGTCACGGTCCTTCTCGATCCGGGCCAGCGAGTCCCAGCGGCAATGGCAGACCAGGGCATCTCCCGCCTGCAGCGGGACTTCCCGCAGACCCTGGCGAATGGTTTCCTCGCCCCGATGAATGCCCAGGACCGACAGCCCGTAGGTCTTGCGCATGGCAATGTCGGTAACCGAGCGCCCCACCAGATGGGAACTGGGCGGGATCACCACCTCGCCGATGCCCGACCGGTTGGGTGCCAGGGCGTCGGCGAAGATGTCCAGCCGGTCGTTGAGCCGGTTGCCGCTTCTGGCGGCAAAGGCCTCCAGGGCTTCATGGCGCCCCAGCAGGGCCAGGTGGGCATTGGGCGCGATGGTCAGGCCGCTCCAGGGGCCGACCCGACGCTCTCCGTTCATGAAGGTGGCCACGACGATGACGGGGAATTCCCGTTCCAGGTCGCCGACGGTCTTTCCCGCCAGCGTGCTCTCCTCGCTCAGGCGCATTTCCCGGATCACGAAGTCCAGTCCGTAGACCCGCTGAAAATAGGCTTCGGTGCTTTCGGCATTGGTACTTTCCCCCTTGGTGGCGGGCAACACATAACGGCCCAGCAGGACGAAATAGAGAATGCCGGTGGTCACCAGGGCCAGGCCGATGGGGGTGACATCAAAGAGCTGGAAGGGCTCCATGCCCTCCGGCAGGAGATCGTTGAGCAGGATCAGGGGGCTGGAACCCACCATGGTGATGGTGCCGCCGAGGATGGCGCAAAAGCCCATGGGCATGAGCAGCCGCGACATGCTCAGGCCGGTGCGGGCGCTGATGCGGGAGACCACGGGAATGAACAGGGCGGCGGCGCCCACGTTCTGCATGAAGCTGGAGATCACGCCCACGGTGCCGGACACCATGGGCAGGATGCGCCGTTCCGTGTGGCCGCCGACCTTCATGATGAAGCTGGCCACCTGGCTCATGACACCGGTCTTGTCCAGTCCGGCGCCGATGATCATGACCGCGATGATGGACATGACGGCGTTACTGGCAAAGCCGTTGAACAGGTTCTGGACATCGGTGATGTCGTGCAGGCCCGGTACCAGGCTCATCAGTCCCAGCAGCACCATGATGCAGATGGCGGCCACATCCACTCGAACCACTTCGGTGACGAACAGGACGATGGTGAGTCCCAGCAGCCCCAGGACCACCATCATCTGCGGTGTGAGAACGAGTGATTCCATTTGGATTATATGTGTATGAGTTTATGATATATATATTTCAAACCTTTCCATTATTTCATCATATTCTTGAAATGCAACTCCCCATCCGGGGCGTCATGGCGCCCCGGGACAGGGCCGCGCCTCTGGTCCGTGGGACAGCAAGTTCGCTATGCTCCCTGAACGACCTTATCGCCAGGAGACCCCTGCCATGGACTCACAGCTCTCCCCCGTGGGGCGGTTCCAGACCCTCCTGCTGGCCACCGACGGCACCGAATGCAGTGCCGGCGCGGAAGCCGTGGCGCTGGGCGCGGCATCCCGCTGCGAGTCCCGGCTCATCCTCATGCGGGTGGTGCTGACCAATCCGGAATATGAGTCCATGGCGCCCGACCGGGTGGCGGACGAGACGGCGGCGGCTCGGGACGACCTGGAGCGCCTGCGCAAGCGGGCCGTGGACATGGGCATCGCCTGCGAGACGGTGATTCGTCATGGCGTGGATGCCTATCTGCCCGTGGTGCAAGCGGCGGAAGAAAAGCGCGTGGACTGCATTGTGGCGGGGCGTCGGCAGCGCAGTGACCTGGCCCGTCTGATGGTGGGGGATTCCACCGCCAGGATCATCGGTCATGCCCCCTGCAGCGTGCTGGTGGCCGCCCAGGGCGCGGATCGCCCCCGACGCCGGATTCTGGTGGCAACGGATGGGTCCCGGCTGGGGGATGCCGCCTGTGTGGCGGCGGCGCACCTGGCCGAGGTCTGCGAATTGCCCCTGACGGTGCTGACGGTCACATCACCGGATCAGAGCGAAGAGCGGCGGGTAGAGGCCAGTCAGACGGTGCAGCGGGTGCTGGACAGTCTGATGCGTGAGCGTCGGGGGCGGGGTGCGGGGCTGGAGGGCATGGTGGAGCAGGGGCGGCCGGACGCGGTGATTGTGGATGTGGCCCGCGGCCGTGGGGCGGACCTGATCGTGGTCGGCAGTCACGGCCGCACCGGTCTCAAGCGCCTGTTCATGGGCAGTGTCTCCGAACGGGTCATTGGTCATGCCCCCTGTCCGGTGCTGGTCATCAAGTAACCGCCGGTTCCCTGGCAAACAGGACGTCCCACACGCCGTGCCCCAGTCGTTGTCCCCGTTGTTCGAATTTGGTCAGGGGACGGTATTCGGGGCGGGGGCTGAAACCCTCGCCGGCCAGGTTGCGGAATCCGGCGGCCTGATTCATCACCGTCAGCATGTGTTCGGCGTAGGGTTCCCAGTCGGTGGCCAGGTGCAGTACGCCGCCCGCCCGCAAGCGCGATCCCAGTAGTGCCACGAACGCCGGCTGTACCAGGCGCCGCTTGTGATGCCGCTTCTTCGGCCAGGGATCGGGGAAATAGATCTGTATCCGGTCCAGGGATCCTTCCGGAATCTGCAGTGTCAGGACTTCCACCGCGTCATGGCAGGCCACTCTCAGGTTGGAGAGTTGCAGGGCCTCGATCTGTTGCAGCAGGTGTCCCACGCCGGGGCGATGGACTTCCACGCCGATGAAGTCCCGGCCCGGGGCTTCGGCGGCCATCCGTGCCAACGACTCCCCGTTGCCAAACCCGATTTCCAGCGTGACCGGCGCCTGTCGGCCAAACAGGGCGGGCAGGTCCAGCGGCTGTGGCGTGAATGCCAGCCCCCAGCGCGGCCAGAGGTCATCCAGGGCGCGCTGCTGGCCGGTGGTCAGTCGTCCTTCGCGGCGGACGAAACTGCGGATCCGGCGACGGCCGTCAGCGGTGGGTGTGAAAGGCAGTGAGTTGTTCATGAGGCGGGATCAGGCCATGGCGGACCCGGTTGGGTCCGCCGATAGTAACGATGGATTAGAAGAAGGTGCCGTCGATGGGGGACGAGGCAGAGGCATAGCGCCGGCGCGGCATCCGGCCCGCCAGGTAGGCCTCGCGACCGGCCAGGATGGCGTGTTTCATGGCCGAGGCCATGAGGACCGGGTTGCGGGCGGCGGCGATGGCGGTATTCATAAGTACGCCGTCGCAGCCCAGTTCCATGGCGATGGCCGCATCGGAGGCCGTGCCCACGCCGGCGTCGACCAGGATGGGCACATTGGCGTTTTCCACGATCTCCAGCACGTTATAGCGATTCTGGATGCCCAGGCCCGAGCCGATGGGGGCGGCCAAGGGCATGACGGCCACGCAGCCGATCTCTTCCAGGCGCTTGGCCAGGATCGGGTCATCGCTGGTATAGACCATGACCTTGAAGCCTTCGGCGACCAGGGTTTCCGCGGCCTTCAGGGTCTGTACCACGTCGGGGTAGAGGGTTTTCTCGTCACCGAGGACTTCCAGTTTCACCAGGTCGTGGCCATCCAGCAGTTCCCGCGCCAGACGACAGGTGCGCACGGCATCTTCGGCGGTATAGCAGCCGGCGGTGTTGGGCAAGATGGTGTAGCGATCCGGGGGGAGTACGTCCAGCAGGTTGGGTTCATCCGGATTCTGGCCGATGTTGGTGCGTCGGATGGCGACCGTGACGATCTCGGCGCCGCTGGCCTCGGTGGCCTGGCGGGTCTCTTCCAGGTCCTTGTATTTGCCGGTTCCCACCAGCAGGCGGGAGCGATAGGCGGTGCCGCCGATCACCAGGGGGGAATCGGTGGTCGTATCCGGGGAGTGGCTTGTGGTCGACATGGGGATACCGTGTATGTGTTGAGGATTAACCGCCGCCGATGGCCTGCACGATCTCGATGCGATCGCCGGGAGCAAGGCGGTGGGCGTCGAACCGGCTGCGGGGCAGCAGTTCGCCGTTCACTTCCATGGCCAGGCGGCGACCGGTCAGGCCCAGTGCTTCCACCAGTGCGGTTGCGGTGGGCGGCTCCGGCAGTTGGCGGGTTTCGCCATTGACAATGATGTCCATCGTGGAATCTTCTTAAGTAGACGGATGGCAGGGGAGGCATCTTAACGTAAAGCCGTCGCGTTCGGGACGCATGGTCCCGTGTGCGTCGTGACCGTTGAGAAGCGAACCCCGAGCGCATACACTATGGTCACTGCGCGGGTGTAGTTCAATGGTAGAACCTCAGCTTCCCAAGCGTGCGACGCGAGTCGCAAAGGTAGCTAGCCTTCCCCCACGTTTAAGAGGGGTAGAGTAGCACCCAATCGGGTATCAGCGTCCGACCCTTGTGGTCGGGGGTCATGGTGCCCTAGCGGCGAAGGCCGCTTCAATGATTGTCCAGCATCGCCTTCGGGCGATTGCAGTGGACCGGATGTTCAGCCATCCGTAGCCTAGGGGCGGTGCGGCGTTGGTAACGACGCGGTGCTAAGCGCCCTGACAATGTAGCCACCCATGCGGGTACATGCCGTCCCGCGAGGGGTGGCATGTGTAACCAGAAGACGCGTCTGGTGAGGCGCTAGGCTGGTCTAAAGGGTTAGCGTAAGCTAATCGCTGTTAAACGCCGTAAAGTTGAACAGGCCAAAGCGTCTGACAGGCCTGAGCCAAAATGGCAAGTGGTCGGTTGTCCTGTTGCTTGGTCGGGACACGCTGACATCAGCACCACCGGCGGAAAGGCGAAACCCTCGTAGACCGTGTCATTGACGCGGAACGCGGTAAGCCCGACACGCTGTCCCCTCGGGGACTAGGCCCACCGCAAGGTGTGCCGAAGGCGTAGCGGGTAAAGGATCGTGGAGAAAGCGAATGCCCTGCTGTAATGGTGGGGATAGGGGATGAAACGATCGCCCCGATGCGAAAGCATGCTGACTTCCACGTGGTGGCCTGTCGCTAGATAGGCCTGTAGAAATCGCCCTGAGGGGACTGTACACGGTCCCCTCAGGGGAGAAGCGTGTATCAGTCCTCAAAGGTACCGCGGGTGTAGCTCAATGGTAGAGCTCCTGCTTCCCAAGCAGGCGACGTGGGTTCGATTCCCATCACCCGCTCCACTCCTGTCCCGTTCCGGGATGGGGTTCACCTAGGAGACTGATATGGACGCTATTTCACATAAATGCGATGTCGTCTCCTCCGACTGGACGCACTGGCACCAGATTCATTGGTTCAGTAGCTACCAGGCGGTGCGACGACTACAGACCCGCATAGCGAAGGCGACTCAGCTTGGTGACTGGCGTAAAGCCAGACGTCTGCAGCGGCTGCTGATACGCTCATCGAGCGCAAAGGCGATCGCGGTAAGGCGTGTCACCGAGAATCGGGGTCGCAAAACCCCCGGCGTGGATGGCATTACCTGGTCCACTCCGGAGTCGAAAATGATGGCCGTCCGGGCTCTTGAGCCCAAAGGCTATCGACCAAAGCCTCTTCGGCGTATTCACATTCCCAAAGCCAACGGAGGGAAACGCCCGCTGGGTATCCCCACGATGCACGACCGAGCCATGCAGGCGCTGTATCTGCTGGCCCTGGAACCTGTCGCGGAGACCACGGCTGATCCCAATTCCTACGGCTTTAGACCCGAGCGTTCCACGGCGGATGCTATTGTCCAATGTCGGAACGCGCTCGGACGCTCCCACTCTCCGGAGTGGGTGCTGGATGCCGATATCAAGGGTTGCTTTGACAATATCAGCCATGACTGGATGGTGAAGCATGTCCCCATGGATGTGTCGATCCTGAAGAAGTGGCTCAAGGCAGGGTATGTGGCCCAAGGGCGTCTGTTTCCGACCCAGGCCGGCACTCCGCAAGGCGGGATTATCTCGCCCACCCTTGCCAACCTCGTGTTGGACGGGCTGGAACGTGGGTTGAAGGAGCATTTCCCACGGCGGGCGAAGCTCAATGTGGTGCGGTACGCGGATGATTTTGTCGTGACGGCAAGTAGCCGTGACATTCTGGAAGACAAGGTCAAGCCGTGGATTGAGGCGTTTCTGGCGGAACGGGGTCTCACCCTGTCACCGACCAAGACCGAGATCCGCCACATCACCGAGGGTTTCGATTTTGTTGGCTGGAACGTGTGCAAGCGGCAGGGGAAACTGCTGATTGTTCCGGGGAAAGGGAACGTAAAGGCGTTTTACCAAAAGGTCAGGGATCTCCTGAGGCGGATGCGTACGGCTCCTCAGGCCGAGGTGATCCACGCACTGAATCCCGTTCTACGGGGTTGGGCGTACTATCATCGAAGCCAGATGGCGTCGCGCACGTTTGCCAAGATGGATCACAAGATCTTCACGGCCTTATGGCGCTGGGCGCTACGTCGGCACCCGAACAAGGGGAAAAGATGGGTCAGGAGGCGGTATTTCCAGACCCTCGGTCCCCGGCAGTGGGTGTTCACAGATGGAACTCAGACTTTGATCAGGCTGTCCGATGTCAAAATCAGGCGGCACAACAAGATCAAGTCCGACGCCAACCCACATGACCCGGCATGGGGCGAGTACTTTGACTCTCGTACGCGGGAGCGGATGCTGCAAACCCTGGCGGGTCAGAGGAAGGTAGCCTGGCTTTGGAAACGACAGGCGGGGATTTGTCCGATATGCCGTCAACAAGTGACTTCAGAAACGGGGTGGCATCTTCACCACCGGATCTGGAGGACGCACGGCGGTAGTGATGAAGCGTCAAACCTCGTCATGTTGCACCCAGATTGCCACCGGCAGTACCACGCGGTGGCAGGGTCGCCGGTTCCGTCAGTGACTGACGGGACTTAGCGGCTGCTTGAGCCCGGTGCAGGGAAACTTGCACGCCGGGTTCTTAGGGGGGGGATTGGGCCGCGAGGCCCGATCCCCTACCCGACTGATGACGTGGGTTCGATTCCCATCACCCGCTCCAATTCAGCTTCCATGGAAATCCACTGAGTTCCATAAGTCGTTGTCAGCAAAGAGTATTTCGCCAGACAACGATCCAGTGAGATCCACCGGAATCCACCCGCTGCTGGACTGATTCAGTCCATCCGGTAGTCCATCAAAGCGGTCGGGTTCGAGTCCGGATTGTTCCTGGGGTTGAGCGGGCCATGGGATGAGCATCTGACTCCTGACTCTGTTCAGGAGCAGACATGGCACTTACCGACATGACGGTCCGGCAGGCCAAGGCCACCGGCAAGGACTACACCCTCGGCGATAGCGACGGGCTCTCCCTCGGCGTGAGCGCGCAGGGAGGGAAATCCTGGCACTTCCGCTACACGTGGCTTGGCAAGCAGAAGCGGATGTCCCTGGGAACCTACCCGGAGATCAGCCTGCGCGATGCCCGCGCCAGACGTGACGAGGCCCGCGCGCTGCTGGCCAAGGGCATCAACCCCCGGCTCCATCGCGAGAAGGAACGTCAGGCGATCTCCCTGGCCGCCGAGCACACTTTCCAGGCGGTCTACGAGAAGTGGCTCGCGCACCGCTCGCTCAAGCTCAAGGAAGGCCGGCAGAGCACGCTGGTTCAGATTCGGCGCGCCTTCGACAAGGACGTCCTGCCCGCGTTGCGCAAGCGGTCGATCTACGAGATCAACCGCGCCGACCTGCTTGAGGTCGTCGGCCGCATCGAGCGGCGCAAGGCGCTGTCGGTGGCCGAGAAGGTGAGGACCTGGTTCAACCAGCTCTTCCGCTACGCCTTGGTGATCGTGCCGGGACTGGAGCGAAACCCGGCCTCCGACCTCGATGTCGTCGCATTGCCCCAGCCGCCCGTGCGCCACAACCCGTTCCTGCGCATGGAGGAGCTGCCCGCTTTCCTGCGAACCTTGCGCAAGTACCCCGGCAGACAGCAAACCCAGCTCGGGATTCGACTCCTGTTGCTGACGGGTGTGCGGACGGGAGAGCTCCGCCGTGCGGAGCCGGGGCAGTTCCTTCTGGACGATGGCCTGTGGATCATCGAGCCGGAGAACGTGAAGCAGTTGAAGACCCGGATGATCAAGGCGGGAAAGAACCTAGCGGACATCCCTCCCTACATCGTGCCTCTGTCCGTTCAGGCCATCGAGGTCGTCAGGTTCATGCTGGACCGCTTCAAGCCGGCCCAACGCTATCTGTTCGCCCACGCCAGCGACCTCAATGAGCGCATCAGCGAGAACACCATCAATGGGGCGCTCAAGCGTCTGGGTTACGAGTCGCAACTGACCGGCCACGGCATCCGCGGGACGATTTCGACGGCGCTCAACGAGATCGGCTACCCGAAGGTTTGGATCGAGGCACAACTGTCCCACGCCGACCGGGACAAGGTGAGCGCGGCCTACAACCACGCCGAGTACGTGGAGCAGCGACGCCGCATGATGCAGGACTGGGGCGATCGGCTCGACCTGTTCGAACAAGGCCAGGTCGAAGCCGCCAGCGCCCACCTGACCGTCCACCTGGAAGGCGTAACCGGCGCCGCGGAGGATCGGAACGCCGGAACGCCTCCAGGGGAAGCGGCGGCCCCGATTCTGCTGGCGGCAATGCCGCGGGATGGCATGAGTCTGTCAACGATCCCGGTACAGCGACTGTCGGCCGTTCGGGCGCCCCGATCCGAGGAGCCCGCCCTGTCGAACATCCAGCGCGAACGGATGCTGCTGCTCGATATCCTGGAGGCGCCCCACAACCTCTCCGTCGCCGAATATGCCAAGCTCGCCGGCAAGTCCCGCCGCTGGATCACTTACGAAATCCAGGCCGGCAACCTCCTGTCGATCAGCCTGGGCAACCGGGGACAGCGCGTACCGGATTGGCAGCTCGATCCCCTCAAGCGCCGGCTGGTCCAGACCATCCTCAGGCAGATGCCCCCGGGAGTGGATACGTGGCACATCTACCACGCGCTCATGCGGCCGAGTGGACTGTTCCAGGGGCAGTCCCCGATCAATGCGGTGACGCCGGAGAACCTGCACGTCGCCGTGCATCTGGTATGCAGTGCGGTGGGCGAGAAGGTGATGCAGCGCGAGGGTCTTGGCATGTGAGCCTGAAGTGCCCCAACGGCAGGTCGCCGACATGAGGGTTCTACACGGGATCGGTTATCAGCGACAGATACGGATTGTTCGGTGGCGCGTTGATGAACAGGACCTGCGGGTCTTCCAGCAAGTAGCCGTGGAGGCGCCGCGATTTCCGCAGCCCCGTGACCGTGCAGGTCCAGATGTTCAGGCCGCTCCGTTGCTTGCGGTGCAGTTGCAGCTTCTCGAATCGTTTCTGCACCCATTGCCAATCGGCCAACTGTTCCTGCCTTGCAAGCAAAGCGGTCTTGGGGTGCTCCTGGGCATAGCGCTGGAACACGCCCGGACTGACCAGATAGACGGTATCGGCGACCGTATGCACCAGCGCCTTGGCGTCATTGATGATGAGCGTGCGCGCCTCTATGCGCCGACGCAGCCAGGCGACGAAGTGCTCGCCCGACGGCGTCTCCTCCAGCGCTGGGGTCGAGGCAGGTGCCGGTGCTCTCGAGTCGGCCGTGGCTCCTGGGTCACCGGACTCGATGGTTCGGCCTTCCATGGCGGGAAGGGGAGACTCGTTGGCCGATGAAGAGCCGGCCAACGCCACGTCGGAGGTGCCAAGCAGACCCAGCAACGCTTCGATGCCATCACCGGCTGGCTGCACCGGCAAAGACTCGGATACGGCCGAATCCTCCACGACTGGCAGCGACGCGGGAATGGTCGGTTCCACCTCCTCCTGCACCACCGTCACCGTTCCGGCGAACGGCGGAGGCCGCTCGTCGCCTTCCCAGATCAGTGAGGGCGCGAGGCGCAGGAGCGTGAAGGTATGCGACCAGCCCGCGTCGCTGGTGACGGTGGCCTTCCAGATCGCCTTGTCATCCGGTGTGGCCAGGGCAATGCCATGGTCCTGCAGGACGTTGAACACCGCCGTGTTGTTCGACGGAATGCCGTCGATGCCCAGGGCCAGCAGATGGGCGCGCAGCTTGTCCGCGACGGTCTTGCTCACCAGCCAGAGCGCGTCCTGGGTCAGCCATCCATCCGAGGCTTGGGGCTGATTCAGCTTGAATTCCTCCTTGAGCAGATAGCGCAGGCCGTCCAGCAGCTTGCGCTGCAGCGCGTGCCTGGGCGCCGCCAGCGCCTTGCCGGGATCGCCGCCGAGTTCCTGGGCGACCGATGCCTGGTCGGCCTGCACGACCAGTTCGCCGAGCGTGCCGGCGTGCTCGTACTGGCCGGCCAGCACGTACAGCAGCGCGGCCCAGAGGTCGGGATAGCCGCTGAGCCAGTCGAAGATGTCCCGATCGAGAAGGCGCGCGTAGAGCAGCCCGGTGGCGGCGCTGTGCAGGCGGTACTCGCGCTCCTTTCGGTAACGGAAGCGGTAGGGCTTTCGCAGCGGACCATGCCAGGGATGCCAGATCGTGCCGTCGGCATGTTCGACGTGCAGATCGACCGCGATCTTGCCGATGTCGTGCAGCAGGGCCGCGTAGGCCGTGCCTGCGGTCCAGGCTTCGGCCTGGGCTGCCTGTGCCTCCGGCGTGACGCCCGCAGGCAGCAGGTATGACTGCCGCAATTTCAGCGCGTAGGCGACAATCTCCAGGCCGTGGTCCAGCATGCCGCCCGGATAGGCGTGGTGGTGGTTCTCGGAGGCCGGGAACTGCTGGACCAGCTCTGCGTAGCGCTCCAGTGGGGCGAGGTAGAGCGTGGCGAACTGCCGGCGCGAGAGCGATGTGCTCTGCCAGATGTGTTCCAGCAGTTTCTGCCGACGCGGCGTGGCCAGCAGCGATGCGGCCGACTCCGGCCGCATCGACCCTTTCGGAGTTTCGACGGCGGAGGTGGGCGGTGTGCCGGCGGTGGGTGGCACCCGTTTGCGCTGGAACAGCGAGAGCATGGCGAACCCCGGATGACGGGCTGCTCGGGGGCGCCTTTTGGCCTTTTCAGGATAGGGCCTTTCCCCTTGGCGCCCTTCCTTTGCCCCTTCCCAGCCCTTTGGCCTTTGTCGGAAGCCTTTGGGTATAGGGCCGCTGCTTCGTGGATGCCACGATGAATGCGGCATGGGGCAATCCCGGCAAGTGGGTCGCTGCGGGACGTTCGTCAGCTCTGGCCCAAGCCGGTGTCGAGGGCGGCGGATTGCGCTGCGAAGTCGTCGGGACGGCGCTTGCGGAAGGTTTCGAGATTGGCGAGCTTCCAGCGCAGTGCCGGCAGTTGCGCGGCGTGCTGGCACTGCACCAGCGACCAGTCCGGTTCTGCGCGCGCCAGCCCGCTCAGAAACTGCTTGTGCGCGGTGCTCAGTCGCTGTGGCAGCTCGCGCCGCATCCTGGCGCGAGCGTCGAGCAGTGTCTCCAGGGAGCAGTCCACTTCGGTCATGCCGACAAAGGCCCGCTCGTACTCGCCGGCGATGTCCTTGTCGTTGCCGAACAGCACTTCGTGGGGCGGCCGGTTGTGGCCCGCCAGATAGATCACGAAGCACTCGACCATGCCATCGCTGATGTCGCCCGATTCGTAGAGCTGCCACACGTCGAACAGGTCGCGGGGGTGCTGCCGATCCAGCGCGGCCACCAGCTTGCTGGCGTACAGCTCGTCCGGTGCCAGAACCGGCAGCTCGAACTCGACGCCGAACAGATCGCTGGTCTTGACGCTCAGCGGCAGCCGCTCGACGGGCAGCACGCTGCCTCGGAACACGACGTTGACCTCGATCTTCACCTGGTTGGCGTCGTTCTCGACGATCAGCTTGGTGTCCCCCAGGTCCTTGGCGCGAACCAGGCGTGTCTGCACGCCCAGTGGTGCAACGCGCGTGGCGATGGCGGCCAGCTCCTGGTTGATGGCTTGCAGCGCTTCGTCGCGCGGCGTCTGCCACGGGAGGTACACCACGTCGATGTCCACCGACAGGCGCGGCATGTCCCGCACGAAGAGGTTGATGGCCGTGCCGCCCTTCATGGCGAAGATGTCGTTGGCGAACACGTCGGGCGCGACGGCCAGCAGCAGGCGAACGGTGTCCGCGTAGGTCTTATCCATGAGGTCTCAGGCTCAGCAAGGTGCCGTCATCGAGCCGGCTCATCCAGCGCGTGTTGCTGCCGGTGCGAACCGGGTACTGCTCCAGCAGGGCATCGACATCCACGAGGCTGGTCTCGCGCGCCCAGGTGAGGAACAGGCGCACGGCCTTCACGCTGGCGCAGCAGGACAGCAGTTGCCCGAGCAAGTCCTTGCGGGGGGAACGCAGTCCATCAAAGAGGTTGCGGGCCTCTTCGAGGCTCTGCTTGACGCCGGCTTCGTACAGCATCTCCAGAACGGCACGCTCGGGGGCTGCCACCCGCAGATCCTCGGGCAGACCAGGCGGCGTGGTCAGAGTCTTGCCGGCCAGCGCCGTATCCGGCCAGTCGAACAGGCGGGCGTGGACGTAGCGGGCCGGAAAGCGCGAAGTGAACCAGGCCGGCAACGCGAAACGACCGTCGCCCCACAGCACCAGCGCCTCCCGGCTGCCCAGGTTGTGCCGCACACCCTGCAGGGCCAGGGCGCTCTTGCCGCCGACGTGCAGGCCGGGCACGCGCTGTTGCAGGAACTTCAGCGCACCGTAGACCCCGAACGCATCGTTCGGGAAGGCATAGACGCCATGGGCCAGGCGCACGAGCCACCCGCCGTCGGCATAGTGGGCGGCGAGCTGGGGCGACACCCCGAACTGGCTCAGGGTGGCAAGGTCGAACGGCGCCCCGCGGGGGAGTCCCGCCTGCAGTCGCTTGATTACCTGATGCCGAGAATTTCCATCCATGCTATAAGAATAGCACGGAATCCAATCATCCCCTAGAGCTATCGCAAGAACGTGCAGGGAAAGTAGCATAACGTTTGATTTATCGCGCAGAGTCTAATCGCCCTGCGACCGCTCTGCCAGCCGCAACCCGCCCTCCTGATCGCGGTCTATCCTGGAGGGCAAGCGGCACCACTGAAACCGAGGCACATGAGCATGACCACCAACACGCACAACGGGCGCTGGAGCCACCGGCTGGGCCGGGGGGCTGGCCGTGCCTGGCGTGGATACCTGCGCCGCGAGCAGCGTGTCGCCGGCTGGCTGGTGACGCGCTGGGTGCCTGCGGGCGCGGCGACGGCGGTGCTCTGGATCGTCAAGCTGGCCGTACTTGGCATGCTGCTCTACACCGTATCCTGGCTCGTCCTGCTGCTGGCCTTTGCGGTGATCGCCGCATGGCTCGCGCGGAACGCCGACGAGGACGACGAGAAGCAGCCGGAACTTAGAGACGGACACTCGGGCGTCGGCCTGTACGACAAAGATGACTGGCGGATCGACATGGGCGATCCCGACGAGCCGTAGCTGCCGCATCAACGCGAGAGAGTGCTCCTTACTTCGCAGCACCTTTCGATACAGCCGTCATCGCAAGGCGAGAGCCACTACCCCCAGCCGACTTCGCATCGGACGTGCCAGTGATGAGACCGCCCAGGAAGTTTCCGGCGCGAACGCCTGCCCATCCGAGTGCCATGACCCAGAACGTCGGCAACACGATGAACATCGTCGCCATGACGAAGTTGAGCAGCATGTCCCCGAAGGCGTTGTTCAGGCCGATCAAGGGATCGAAGTTCGAGTGCGGCCGGCTCGCGCCGAACCCCCAGCCATAGAGCGCATCCAGGATCGTGCTGTCGATCCAGCGCGCGAGCTGGAACCAGAAGTCCACGAAGAACAGCGCGAACTGGACGCAGCTCACCGTCACCACCGTCTTCAGGTCGTAGGTGCCGATCAGCAGCACCAGCGGGATGCAGATGACGAGCGCCATCTTGAGTATCGTCAGCACCATCGGCAGCGCCTGGCGCACCACGTCCATCGCCGGAAAGAAGCCCAGCGAGCCGACGGTCAGCCCCAGGTCGCCCGCGCCGCGCGTGACGATGTTCGGCAGCGTCTTGTCGATCTGGCCGCCGTAGTCGGTGTAGACGGCGCCCTGGTTCATCTTCTGCTGCCTCGGCGAGACCACGGCGCGGATCACCGAGTCATTGACCTCGCTCTGCGACAGGAAGCCCACCCAGCGCCCGATGCGGGTCAGCAGGTCCGGGGCGACCTGTGCCAGCAGCCGGCTGCGCAGTCCCTGGCCGCCATCGGCCCACCACTGCCGGCAGGACGGATAGCCGCCGCCGCTGTCCACCTGTGCCAGCCCCGCATCGCGGGTCGCGTCGTAGGGCCAGCCCGTGCGTGGGGTCTTGGCGCGATAGGTGTCATAGAAGCCGGGCGTGTCGAGGAAGTAACTCGACCCGATCCAGGTGACGTCGTTCATCTGCTCGTCGGAGAGCGTCGGCCGGTTCATGAACAGCTTCGCGCGCGACGGCCCGTAGCAGTCGTGCGTGAAGTCGGCGACCTCCTGTGCCAGCACCGGATCATCGATGCGCGTGGCATCGACATCCATGCGAATCTGACGCAGGTCGGTGCCGCAGGGAATCGCCGCCACCGCGGCGCCCGTGACCGCCTTCGAGATGGCGTGCATGAAGAACCACCACACCGGCACCAGCGCGCTCTGGTCGTTGAGCGCCGTGTAGACGTTGGACCAGCCCGTGTCGTTGGGCAGCGGGACGTTGACCTGGCATTGCGCGGAGCGCGTGGTGTCGAACCTGATCGTGGCGAGATCCACCGGGATGAACGGGATGCCGGCGAACATGATGACCACGATCGCCACCCACACCCGGTTCTCGATGCGCATCGACGACAGCACGCCCTTGTTGCCTTCGTCCGCACCTTCGCTGCGGGCCTTGAGCCATTCCTGGATCACGATGGCCACGAACGGCAGCGCGAACACGCCGCTGGCCACGAGGATGCTCCAGATGCCGTTGTTGACCACCCAAGCCACCAGGGTCAGGTAATACTCCAGGTAGTCCGTGGTGTAGAGCGTCATGCCTGCCTCCCGGTGTCAGCCGTGCTGCAACAGTTGGCTGGCTTCCAGCGCGACCACGGCGATCACGGCCGCGATCTCCGTGCGCAGCAGGCGCTGATGCGTCTCGCGTGACGGCTCCCGCCGCAACAGGCGCCGACGCATCCACCACCAGCCGTAAGCCGTCGCCCCGTAGAGGCACAGCCGCCACACGAAGAAATGGCCGGCATGCGCCTGCAGCCAGTGCTGCCAGCCCTCGACGCCGCCGACCACGTGGATGCCGGCGATGTTCACCGCCACGGCGGCGGCGACCACCAGCAAGGTCCACAGCAGCGCCACGCCGACGCGGCGGTTGAACAGCCATGGCAGCCGCAGCCAGGCCAGCCGGCTCACTGGACTACCCTCCTGTCGCTAGCGCGACATCCTCCCCTAGGGAGGTTCGCGCGCCCTTCGGGCGGCCGTGCGGGCGCGCTCATGGCGTACCGCTCCGCGGCTTCTGGACTTCCCGCAGACGGTCGCGTGTGGTGTCGCCCTCGAAGACGCCGCGCGAACCGGCAGCGCGGGTGCTGTGGCGCTGGAT
The DNA here is from genome assembly GCF_047222355.1 of Ectothiorhodospira shaposhnikovii. Lineage (NCBI taxonomy): Bacteria > Pseudomonadati > Pseudomonadota > Gammaproteobacteria > Chromatiales > Ectothiorhodospiraceae > Ectothiorhodospira > Ectothiorhodospira shaposhnikovii. The sequence continues at coordinate 215,992 of NZ_CP178333.1, forward strand.
GATCGCCATCGCCGAGTTACCGGCCAGCGTGCGGCGCAGCTCCAGCTCAGTCTTGAGGTTGTTGATCTCCTGCTCCAGCGGTATCCGTCCGGTAGCCCCCGTATTCCATAGTCCCCACTGATCCTCCATCGTCACCGGTACGATCTCAAGCAATAAGGGGATGTGGCGGATGAGCAGAGGTATCCAACAGCGCAAGCGCGCTTTCTGGAAGGATCTGGTCCAGCAGTGGGCGGCCTCAGGCCAGAGCAAGGCGGCCTTCGCCCGTCAGCATGGGGTCACGCCCCGCCAGTTATCGCAATGGGCGGCGCGGTACCCGGAGTGGGTGCTGGGCGAGGCTGAGCCAGGGCGCGCGCCTTCGAAGCCGACAGCCGTGCCGCAGCGGTTTTTGGCGGTCCGCACGGTGGAGGACAAGCCCGATCCCGTGGCCCTGTCGCTGCAGCCCGGGGTTGGACCGGTGGTCGTGGCATTGGGCAATGGCCGACGGTTGGAACTGTATCCGGGGTTCTGCGCGCAGACCTTGAAACGGGCCATGCAGGTGCTGGAGGCATGATCGGCTGGCCCACGGGGATGGCCATCCATCTGGCAGTGGCGCCGGTGGATTTCCGCAAGGCCTTCGATGGCTTGTGTATCGAGATTGTTGAGGTGCTGGAGCGGGATCCACTCAGCGGCGAGCTGTTCGTCTTCCGCAACCGGGCCGGAGACAAGCTCAAGGCCCTGTACTGGGATGGTCAGGGCTTCGTGATGATCTACAAGCGCCTGGAGAAGGGGCGCTTCAAGTGGCCCCATCACGCCGAGGGTGATGCAGAGGAGGTTCGGCTCTCCCGCAGCCAGTTGCAGGCTTTGTTCGAGGGCATCGACTGGCGGCGCCTGGAAATGCCCCCACGATGCCTTGCCACCGCCACCGGTTAATAGATAATTATTATCTATAAGTCAGCCACTTAGCGCGCCATGAATGGTAAAATGCGGGCATGTCGAACACCGCTGCACAAGGCCTGCCGACGCCCCCTCCCAACCTGCGCGAGTCTCAACTTCGCGCCGCCGTGGCAGAGCGCGATGAGGTCATCGCGCAGCAGTCCCAGCAGCTCGTTCAGCTGCAGTCCACGGTCAATGAACTGAGCGAACAACTGCAGCGCCTCAAGGACCAGGTCCTTGAAGCACAGCGCAAACGCTTCGGGCAAAGCTCTGAACGCGGCCGTTACCTCCAGGAGGATCTATTCCATCCGCTGGAGGCACCCATCCCCGAGCAGGACGAAGAAGAGGCCGCCGCCCAGGCGCCCACGAAACGGCGCAAGACCCAACCGCCCCGGGGCCGCCGTGCCCTGCCACCGGAACTGCCCCGGGAGACGATGCGCTACGACTACGACGATGAAACCCGGGCCCAGCTGGAGGCACAGAACGGTGGCCCGCTGGAAGAGATCGGCGTCGATGTGACCGAGACCCTCGAGTACGCCCCCGGGCATCTGTACGTCAAGCGCCATGAAGTGCCCAAGTATGCAATCCGGGGTGATCAGGGGGAGCGCACCATCGTCTCCCCACCACGCCCCTCGCCGCCGATCCCCGGCGCTCAGGTGGGTGCCAGCCTGCTGGCCCATACCGTGATCAGCAAGTTCGCGGATCACCTGCCGCTCAACCGCATCAGTCAGCAGCTGGCCCGGGATGGTTATGACGTTCCCCGCCAGCGGCTGTGCGATTACGTGCTGCTGTCCGCCTCGGTCCTGGCCCCGCTGGCCGACCTCATCCGCCAGGATGCCCTGGCCAGTCCGGTGTTGCACAGTGACGACACCACGGTGCCGCAACTGGAGAAGGGTCGACGACAAACCCGAACCTGCCGCCTGTGGCTCTACCTGGGCCGCGGGCGGGAAGACGGCATCATCCCGGTGTTCTACGACTACACCACCAACCGATCCCAGGAAGGTCCACTGGCACACCTGCGTGACTACCAGGGATATCTGCAAGCCGATGCCTATGCGGGCTACCTCAATGCCGAACGGATCCAGGCGGCGCTGGTCTGGTGTGCCTGCTGGTCCCATGCCCGGCGCCCGTTCGAAAAGATCGCCCGCAAACACAAGCAGCGCGGCCGCGTGCATCTCATCATGAAGCTGATCACCGCGATCTACCAGGTGGAATCGCGCCTGCGAAGGCAAGGGATCAATGATCCCGAGCTGATCCGGCAGGAACGCCAGCGGCGCACGGTGCCGATCCTTAAGCGCCTGCGTCGGCTGCTGGACCGCATCCTGCCCAGCCTGCCTCCCCGGGGGGAGTTCGCCGGGGCGATCCGCTACACCCTCAACCACTGGCAGGCCCTGCTGCGCTTCACCGAGGATGGCCGCCTGGAGCCCGACAACAACCGCGGCGAACGTGCCCTGCGCGGCGTATGCGTGAGTCGCAAGAACTGGAACTTCACCGGCTCGGAGAATGGCGGTCACGCCCTGGCCATCCTGCTCACCCTCCTGGAGACCTGCAAGCAGAACGGGGTGAACCCCCGTCACTATCTGATCGATGTGCTTGAGCGCATCCAGGATCATCCCGCCAATCGCCTCCACGAACTGCTGCCCTATCACTGGGCACCGCTGGCCCAGAGTTGCGGGGAGCATGCCAGCCCCGACTGACGGCTGGCTATACGGGGGCTACCGGACGGATACCTCCAGCGCGCTGTTCTCCTGGTCGACCGCCCGCACGGCCAGTTCGTTGGCAGCGACGTTCGGCTCCTTCTTGCCGGTGAGCAACGTGCGTTGCAGCAGCAGGGCCTTCTCCAGCACGCTGGACAGCGCCGCCTCCGACGCCAGGCGCTTGCCCAGCACGTCCTGGTCGGGTTCGTCCCGCAGGGCCTCGATCACGCCGCGGGTGATCGGCAGAGAGCTGCTGCCGGCCGCGTCGAGGTTGGTCGGCGTCGTCGGCCGGGCGCCCGTCACCAGCTCCTGCAGCACCTGCAGCTTGGTCTCGTACTCTTCCTGGATCACTGGCGTGAGCCCGACGCCAGGCGTGGTCTGGGTCTTCGTGCAGTTTTCGCAGGTGCGTTGCTCGCGTTCGCCCAGCACGCGGTTCGCAAAGGCCGCGGCCGCGCCGGGCGACGACCATGTCTGGCAGGTCAGGCGGTTGCCGCAGGCGCTGCGCGCGATCGACGAGGTATCGGTGACGCTGCGCCCGTTGAGCAGGTTGTAGCCCGCGCGTGTCACGTCGCCGACCACCTTGATCGAACTCTGGCCAGAGCCACCCGCGTTGCCGCCGCCGACCCAGGGCACGCCGTTGTTCCCTTTGTTGGACTCGGCCTGCTCGATGGCGGAAACAGCGTCGGTGCTGCTGACCGCATCCCGCAGCGCCATCCCTTCGGCGAGCTGGTCCCAGCCGGCCTGGCCGCCGGCCATATCCGCCATGCGATTGGCGATGGCCCGGCAGGTCATCTTCGAGCGGTCGAAGTCCAGGCGCGCCTGGAGGATGCCGTTGGTCAGCAGGTTGTAGAGCCCCGGGTCGGCGCGCTGGATGATCAGCGCCGGCAGCGAGGCCACGGCGCTGGTGGCGTTCTGGATCACGTTGCTCATGATCGTCTGGAAGCCGTTGGTGATGCCGTTGAGCTGGTTCTGCAGCGTCGTGGTGATGCTCATGTCGCCGCAGATCAGGTTGCTGTTCCAGCCGACGCCGACGCCGATGCTCTGCATGTTGCCGGCACCACCCATCGACACGGCCCGGCCGCCGCCGATGCTGTAGAGCACGTCGTCGCCGATCACGCTGCCGCTGGCGTTCACGCCATTGGGGTCGATGCGGGTCTGCGCCCAGGCGACGCCGACGACCAGCGTGATGGCCGCCACGAGCAGCGTGGCCCGCAGGTGCGACTTCGCGCGGCGCAGGAAGTCTGGGAGGGAGGCGTTCATCGTGGGTTCCTCACATGAAATCGACGCTGCCGAGGAAGACCTGGCCACGGCGCCGGCAGCAGGAGTACGGCCGCCACAAGGCCCAGGCGTAGTCGCCCTGCTGGGCCTGCACGCGGGTGCGGCTGTGCGGGAAGACCACGCAACTGTTCGAGAGCGTGGGCGTCAGCTCCTGCCACTTGCCCGTCGAGGCGTCGGTCTCCATCAACGCGCCGGCCGGCCAGTAGCCGTCGCGGGCGCTGGCCAGCAGGGGCTGGTAAACGTGAATCTGGTTGCGGCGCGTCACGATGTCGCCCGCGCGCTGCGCGACCACGGCGCCGCTCTTGTGGTCGTCGGTCTGGTGCAGGAAGCCACCGCGGGGATACACGTTGCCCCAGAGGTTCAGGCCGGTGCGCGTACCGATTTCGCGCCGGCCGGGGATGAGCGCTTCGGGGTAGAACGCTTCCGGGATGTTGTAGCGCCAGGCGATCGTGTCGAGCGTGCTCAGCAGATACGGCATGAAGGCCGTGCCAGCGCCTCCGCAGGTGTAGCCGGAGGCGCTGGCGAACTGGCTGAACACCATCCCGGCCGGATGGCCGATGACATCGGCGTTCTTGAACTTGGCGAGGTTGTTCTCGTTGTCGTGATTGGTCGTGCCGTCACCGCCAGCCTTCGCGGTCGGGTTAGGCATGCTCATCGCCCTGACTTCCAGCCACGGGTTTTCGCCGGTGTTCGAGTAGCTCGACACCACCGCATCGGGGACGTAGTGGCGCACCTTGACGGAGGTGCGCACCGAGCAGCCGAAGGGCGTGCAGTACAGCCAGTAGCAGATTCCGACCACGCGGTATTCGAGGCAGTCGGGGGACAGCGCCGACGAGACGATGGTGGCGGTGTCCAGGGCGAACGTCGACGTGGCCGCGCTCAGCAGCAGCGAGGCGGCGGTGGCGCGCAGGCGCCGGCGTGCCAGCGGGAGGCTCATGGCTGCGTGCTCCGGTAGGCGTTGATGCGCGCGACGGCGCGGGACACGTCGGGCTCGCCGTAGACCACATAGCGTCGATCGACCACCACGGCGGGAATCTTGGCGATGCCCAGTCCCCAGGCATCCGCGATACCCTGATAAGCATGGCCGATGCGGCGCTGCAGCGCCTCGCCGCCGTCATGCAACCGCTGCCGCACCAGGGCCGCGGCCTGTTGGGGGTCGGCCGGCAGGTGCGCGGAGAGTTCGACCTCGATGCGCGCGGCCTGGTCCAACTCGATGATCCGCACGCCGGCCGGGGCCTGCACCGGATGACGGCTGTCGGTGACGACGAGCACGTTGGCGGCCCAGGCGGAGGGGCCGATCAGCACAGCGAAGAGTCCGGCCGCAAGCAGGCGCCACTGCGCTACAAATGGGTTGGATATGGGAGCTGGCATGTCGAGCCACCGTGAAAACGATCAGGGTGGGTAGTCGACTCCAGGGGGGCGATGGAAGCGACTGTCAAACCGGAATCGGCACTCTCCGGTTTGACGCGACAACAGCAGCGAGCGTTATGGGCTGCTCAGGATGCAAAAAACGGGGAAGCTGGAAGCTCCCGTCAAGATCAATACGCTGCCATCTGGAGGACCTTGTGTACGAGGCTGCACCAGAACCTATCCATCAGCCTCCTTCTTCCGCGAGTTCGTCACTTTCCGGCTGGCATGCACGGCCAGCACGTTCTGCACGAAGCGGATGCCTGTCGTGCGCGCAGCGAATGCCGCGACCAGATATTGACCCAGGAACCAAGCGGTCGAGATCAGAATGCGAGGCGTATCCAACCCACTGAAATACATCACCGTGGGAACTATGGGCACGAGCAGCAGCGACATCGCGGCAATGTCGCGGAACAGCAGATAGTTCTTGTGGCTGTCCACGACCGAGGGGTCTGAATCGACCTGCTTGTAGAGGCCATACCACTTCGCGTTCTGGTCGCGTTCACCCACAGGGAACTCGCCGACGTTCTTTTTCAGCTTCGTCAGGTCGATGCGGTGATCCGCCGGCGCGTGCACGGAAAAGGCACGCGAACCCGGCAACGGATGCTTGCAGCGCCAGAATACGAGGATGGCCTTGTGGTCGGCCGAAATCAGCGACGAGAAGATCAGCACCGGGATCGGCAACAGTGCGGTCAGGCTGGCGCGAACGGCCGCCAGTCGAGTCGGCGTCAGATCCTCGATCGCGGTGTGGAAGGCAAGGACCAGAAGGACGAGAAAGTCCAGGATGAGCGTCGCCACCAGCCATGCGAGGTTGCGGCCCTTGAGTGTCTTGCTGCCGTAGTTTTTGGTGTCCCTCATCCATAGCACTCCGTATAGATGGTGAAATCGCCACGATCATTGACGTTGAATTGAATCCAGCCATCGCGTCGCGTCGTGAGCACACGGCGCTGTTTTCCAGTCGTGGCGACAAGAACTCCGTTCGGCCAGTGATCTATGACGCGCTGGCGATAGGTCTGAGTCATCCCCTGCGTATCATGGACGATTGCTTTGTCGGACATCACGATCGCTCGCGGGTGACAGTAGTCGAATAGCGCCCGGCAGTAGCCGTTCTCTCGGCCGTGGTGGGATGCCACGAGCACGGTCGTGTCGATGAGCTCAGCTCGAAATGCCGGCTGTTCGAGCAGCGCCAGCCATCCGTCTTCCTCAAGGTCGCCGGGAAACAGAATCTTGAATGGCCCGTACTTGAAGAATGCCACCATGCTCAGGTTGTTCGTGTCGTAAAAGGGTGGCGTCGAGTTCCAAAACGTCCGCACCGAGATGCCTCCCATACTCTCATCGAAGGGGACGTCCACGGGGTAGACGTAGCCGGCATGAATGTCCAAGTATCGTTCGATGTCCTCGGTCAGTTCGCCGCTGGCCTCCTTGATGATCCTCATGACTTCGGGTGACACGCTGCGATTGCGGAAGAACGTGGATACCGTGATTCCTTCTTTCCACAGGTTGTTCAGATCGCTGATGTGGTCGAGGTCCGCATTCGTCACGAACAGGTAGTCCAGAACGTTGCGCTTCAGGTAGTGCTTGATGTAGGTGCTCGGCTTCCAGCCTGTGGTGCTGTTGTCACCCGAGTCGATCATCGCCAGGCGCCCTTCCACGCCGTAGGCAGAGCGATGTGTGAGCATGGCGCAGGCGCCATGTTCAACGTCCCATATCTTCAAGATCATCTCGCCTGGCATATCACTGCACCGCACCTTGCAAGATTTGCAGGTCTTGCTCTCCGACGATGAGCTGAACAGCCGGCAGGCCGTCATCGGCCATGCCGAGTGCCAAATGGACGAGCTGCACGAGGTCGTGCCGGCTCGGAGATGCGGAGTGGCCAGGCGGATGGCTATGCCATTCGCCGACGTAGCCGACCATGCCCGCGGTGCGCTTGGCGGCGTCCTTGACCGCTTCAGCAAGTCCGGCGACGCCACGCTCGAAGGAGTCGGGGCTGGCCTTGCTGTCGGAGGGCGCCGGCAAACCGGTGACGATGACAACAGCCCTGATGTTGAAATCGTAGTACCCGAGCAGCACGCCGCCGGTTTCGTTGGGAAAGCTTTGCTGGCGCAAAGTCCGCAACTGTTGTTCGACGCCGTCGTCGATATAGAGGTCAAGCTCACCCAGCGCGATACGCCGCTCGGGCACTGCTGGCACATCATGCACCTCGACGCCGCCACGCGCAGGATCGCGTTGCCAGATCCGAATCAGGGCATCCTCGCGCGCCACAGCGGCCTGGATCTGCTCCGCCAGCGTGCTTGCCTGGCCCAGGATGCGCGAGTAAGGCATCACGAGTGAGATGTCGCGGCAACTCGCCCCGCTCCAGAAGGTGCTCGCGTGGCCGTCGAGGTGGACTCTCCCCCAGTCCTGCTGGATCAGTGCGCGATAGTACTGCGCCTCCAGTGTGCGAAGCCGTTGCATCCGCTTCGCATCCTCGGCAAGCAGCACTGCAGCGTTGCCGTTCGGCGTGACGAAGACGGAGAAATGTCGCGGAAGGGTATCGACCACGCTGGCCGCTCGTGGGTATTCAAGTGTGGTCGAGGCGTCGATGGCCAGTGCGGCGCCGGCGAGCGCCTGTGCAACATCCGCCTGTGCAAAGTCGCAGCCATCAGCCACTACTGGGACAATCTCGGTCGCTCCTTCCATTGCGGCGGCATGTAATCCTGCGACCACCGTGGCCTTGGTCTCGCCAATGTGTTGCGCGTAGGCACCGTGCCGAGAGAGGTTGTGCGGCTTGATGTGATCCTTGTCGATAACCGTCCAACGTCCCCAGCCGCTGCGGCCCCATAGATTTAGCAGCGCGCTGCCGAGCGAGCCTGCGCCGACCAATACGCCCGCTGGCCCTTCTTCCGTGACCCCGGATTGACGCATCGCCGCCGTTCGGTCGTTTTGAGTCAGGACAGCCATGGGCAGGATGGGCTGCTCGCGCCATGCCGTTGCTGGTTGCTGGTTCAGCAGGTCCTTGTAGTACCGTTTTTCATGGACAAACAATGCACCGCAGGCGATGCCGAGTTCGAGGCCGCCAATCGGTACGAGGAATGCCCGATGCGCGACGCCACCGGGCTCGGCATCGACGCTTCGGCGAATGGGGATATGCAAGAGGATGATCGTGCCCTTGTCGTCAGCCGAGGCGGTCGTGCCTGCTTCATCGATGTCAGCCTGTAGCGCTTCCCGTAGAGGACCAATCAGGTCTACCTCGCGTCGTGCCAGTACATCCGCCAGTTGCCCCAGCGTCACAGGATCACGCTCGACGAGGCCGTGCACGATGGGGGGCAGCGCCAGTTCAATGTGCTTGGTCGTCTTGACACGTGGGGCGGTCTTCGCAATGGGTTCCAGAAAGCAAGTGAAACCGCCGTCAGGGCGTTCATGCCGGAGAACGATGGCGAAACGCAGAGCGGGATCTTTGCGGAGTTCGGTCAGATTCCACGGCAGAACGAGTTCGTACTTGCTGGCAAAGAAGAGATGCTCAACCGGCTGGTCCGCCGCGTGTAGCTCGCCTCGGGCGCTCTTCTCCAGCCACCACTGGATGCGACGAAGGAATGCTTCGGGCGTCCAGGTGCGCATTACCGCTCCGGCTGGCTCGAAATATAGGCATAGGCTCGCAGGGGTGCCGGGTACGCCTTGGTTCTGATGCATCAGGATTGGGAAGTCCTGACGCAGCGCCAACACCTCGATCAGCCTCTTGGGGTCATTGGGGACACACAGCGCCAAGCGCTCACGGTACCGGATGCCGACCGGATTCTTCGGCGGTACGTCGTCACACTCGACCTCCACGACGAGACATTCGAGCGTCGGATCGCCGTCAACGGGATGGCGGAGAATCTGGACAAGCGAATAGTCGCGCTGACGCTGGACCGCGCCAAACAGCGCTTTCGCACGGGGGATCGTTAGTTCGCTGGCGTCCTTGACCTCTACGACGTTAGCGAGCTCGTGGTACGCATCCGGCATCATCCAGCTCGTCAGCCTGCGCGCGGCGGAGTTGAGGTGATGATGGCCGGCGCGCCGATGGACGCTGAACGCTTCCAGGTAACGCCGCCGCTGGCAATCTCGAAAACGATCGGTTCTGGCTTGTTGGCGTTCGGCTCCTCCATCGTCACCAGAAACTTGCGTCCGCCGACTTCCTTCAAGTAGCGCTCGTAGGTGTTGCGGGCTTGGATGTGCGGTGGTTGCACTTGCTCGTAGGACTCCTTGATGTCTGGAATGGGCTTGCTGCAACTGACGATGTAGGCGTCGCGCTTCCCTTGGAGCAACAGTTCCTTGATCAGCGGCTTCGGCTCAGTCTCTTTGTCGCCTTTCTGGCCTTCCTCGTTGAGTGCCAGATAGCTGCAATGGTGCGGGATGTTGTACAGATCCCAGGCGAGGCGATCATCGTTCTTGTGGTACCTCGTCGTGCGGACGATGTCTTCCATTTCCTCCCAGGTGGCATCGCCCACTTCCAGGTAGTCGTAATACGCGCCATCTGCCAGGAAACGTACGTTGAACACCAGCGAGGCGCGGTTGCGGATGATGTCTCCTTCGTCACAATGCTTGATGAAAGGTGAGTGGCAGAAGAACTCAACCCCATCGCTGGCCAGCGAGAATCCGGGGACAATTGTGCCGGCGTCTATGAAGAGATGATCGCGCGCCGAAGCCGCTTCTCCCCGTTCTTTCAGTCGAGGTTCGAGCCAATCGGCGAGCGCCTTCGGCTTCGAGAACACAAGGATGTCCTTGCCTTCCAGTAGGCGGTGTCGCGCCTCTTGCCGGAGCAGTACAAACTCTTCCTGCTGATGGTCCTTGTCGGCCTCCTCCAGCAGCATGGCGGCTGGAACCCAAAGCTCCCGAATCTTGATCCGACCTTCGCCTTGGTACTTCTTGGCATGCTGAAGCTCGAAGAAGTCGGTGCTGCCTTGGATGTGATCCAGGTCCGCATGAGTGAAAGCCACCACGTCGAAGTAGTCGCGATCGACTGCCTTCAGTTCGTCCTTGAGACGGGACTTCAGGTCGATTTCCGGGGTGTCGGTATCTTCGGCTCTATCGCGGTGGCAAAAGTCGAAGAGAACGCGGCGGCCGCCAGACAGGACAATCTGGGTGGTGTCCCCGTTTCCGACCGGGTAAAAGACAACCTTATGCACGTCTGCCACGGAGTACTCCTTGTTCAGGATAAGTGGCAGCTTTGCTATTTAGCACTCTGCCACCGAGAGTGCTAACACTATATATACGAATCCACTGACGATCAACACACTATATGTAGATTGTCAAGCGAGGTGCGTCGCAAAAGGTGCGTCGTGCAGGCAATACCGCCTGAGTAGCTGGGTGACCCCAGTGGTCCGTCATTGGGACGCCACGGCCCCGCGTCCATGCCGGGTAGAAATTCCACAGGCGCCCCGGAAGGGACGCCTGCGGTGCGGGCTACAACAAGCCGGCTTCGGCGAACGAGTACGGGCTGCCCTTGCCGACGATGAAGTGATCCAGCACCCGGACATCGACGGTGGCCAGGGCGCTCTTCAGCCGCTCGGTGATCGCACGATCAGCGGCCGAGGGCTCGGTGTTCCCCGAGGGATGCTGATGCGCCAGGATCAGCGCCGAAGCGTTGAGCGCCAGCGCACGCTGGACCACCACCCTCGGATACACCGAAGTCTGGTCGACCGTGCCCTTGAACAGCGGCTCGTAGGCGAGCACCTGGTGCTGGTTGTCGAGAAACACGACGGCGAAGATTTCGTTCGGCTCCGCGACCAGTTTCAGGCGCAGGTAGTCGCGCACGGCGGCGGGACTGCCCAGCGCCGGACCGGCCTTGAACACGCGGTTCTCCAGCAGGGTGATGGCCTGCCGGATGATCCAGTCTTCGTGCTGGGCGGCGATCAGGGTGAGCGACTCCGGGCAGGAGTCGGCGATGACAAGAGACATGGCGAACCTCCAATGGATGAGATCGGAGGGCGCCTGCCCCTGGAGGGCAAACCCTCCTGGGGACGATGGGGATGGAACAGGTGACGAGCGGGCATCCACCACCGCGGATGCGGCGGCTGTTCGCGTCAAGGGATGCGATGCGAACGGGTTTCGATCAACGCGGACGAGCCGCGCCGCAGCCTTGAAGATCGATGGCTACCTGGGCATGTGAGTTACTCCGGCCTGAAGGCCGGAGCTTCCTCGCCACGATTCAGACGGAGCCTTCGGCTCCGAGGCAACGCTTGTCTCGCTGACCCCGGCATGAATGCCGGGGCTTGCGCTCGACCCGTGGTCACCGGCGACGCCGGCGGGCATGTCTGGGGAATGGGCGGGTTCGGCTGCGGTCGTGCTGCCGGCGGCGAGCAGGTCGATGGCCGACAGCAAGGCATCGCCTTCGACGGGACCGTGCAGCAGGAGGGTCTTGCCGGACTCGCGGTCGCGCAGTTGCAGGGCCGGCGTGGCCGCGATGCCCTGCTGTGCCGCTTCCGCCGCCTGGGCACGGATGACGGCATCGGGGCGATCGCTGTCGAGACAACCCTGCATGGCTGGCGTGAGGTCGGGATAGTGCAGGCCTTCCGGCAGGCCCTGGCCGTCGCCACGGGTGTTCGCGTAGAGCCATGCCACGGCCTGCCAGAACGAGGCATGTCCGCCCGTCTCGCCCGCGCACTCGGCCAGGCGTGCCCCGGCGGTCGCGGCCGGCTCGTGCATGGACAGCGGCAGGTGGTGCCACTGCCAGTTCACCTCGGGATGGGCGTCGATCCAGTGCTTGAGCGCGGGGAAGTAGGCCCGGCAGTACGGACACTCCAGGTCGGCGTACCCGACCACCGTGAAGCGCGCGTCGGCACGGCCATACTATAGTGGACCCCGATATCTAGACAGCAGTTTAAGCTCTGAGTGGGGGGCTGAATCGGGATACTAACAAGATGACTGAAAAACGGAAGAGAAACACGTACAACGCTGAATTCAAGGCGAAAGTTGGTCTTGAGGCGATTCAGGGGGTCAAGACCGTCAACGAGATCGGTCAAGCCTACGGGGTCCATCCCGCCCAAGTGACCCAGTGGAAGAAGGCGATCCTCGAGCAGGCTGGCACGCTCTTCGAAGGCAAGCGGGGCCCCAAGCCAGTGTCGGAAAAGGATGCCCCGGACCGTCTCTACGGTGAGATTGGGCGCCTGAAGATGGAACTCGATTGGCTCAAAAAAAAGTCCGGGATCAACCTGCCGTGAACCGTCAAGACTGGATTGACGCGGGTGGCGAGATCTCCATCGTTCGCCAGTGTGCGCTGGCCGGGGTTTCCCGGGCGACCGTGTATGCGCGCTGGCGTTTGTCACCGGATGAGGCCGGCGACCTGCTGCTGTGTGGACTCATCGACGAGATCTACACACGACGGCCGTTCTACGGGAGTCGGCGCATGGTGGTCGAGCTGCGGACCCAGGGCCATAAGGTCAACCGTAAGTGTGTCCAGCGCCTGATGCGTCGGATGGGGTTGGCGGCGATCGCGCCGGGTCCGCATACCAGTCGTCCGCACCCGCAGCACAAGGTTTATCCGTATCGGCTGCGTGGCGTTGTGGTCAACCGGCCCAACCAGGTTTGGAGTACCGACATCACCTACATCCGTCTGGCTCAGGGCTTCGCCTACTTGGTCGCGATCCTGGACTGGTACAGCCGCAAGGTCTTGAGTTGGCGGCTCAGCAACACCATGGATACGACCTTCTGCGTTGACTGCCTCGAAGAGGCCCTGCAGCTGTACGGGCCACCGGAGATCTTCAACAGTGACCAGGGCTCGCAGTTCACGGCTGACTCGTTCACTGGCGTGCTCAAGCGAGAGGGAGTCACTATCAGCATGGATGGCCGCGGAAGGGCCTTTGACAACATCTTCGTCGAGCGACTCTGGCGGACGGTGAAATATGAAGACGTCTACCTCAAGGGCTACGCCAATCTCAAGGAAGTCACGCTGGGACTGATGGACTACTTCGCGTTCTACAACGGCGAACGCCCCCACGCGGCTCTGGCGAACGAGACACCGGATACGGTCTATCGGAACCGGCAGGGCGGAGGCGCACTGATCGTGGATAAGTACGGCCCGTCGGCTGTGACGCCACCCAGTGAAACCGCAGTACCAGGGCAGCGCTGTTCCGCTGCGAGCGAACCCCAAGCTATTGCTTAAACTCGTACTCTTTCTGTCTTGACGATGGGGTCCACTTTACCTCGCAGGCATGGCGACGATGCGGCTGTGCGCTATGGCCGCCGAGATTATTCCAGAGCGCGATCTTGTTGCGCTAGCTGCCGGTAAGTTGCTTGCAGGCCGGGACAGGGACGGGGTCTCCCCAGAGGAAGCACAGCAAAACCGCATTCGCATGTACTGGGGCTACCTCGACCCTGATTTGAATCTATTAAAGGAGTACCACCAGCTTGGCGCTCAGGTGAACGATCTGGACGAAGTGAATTTCGACAAGTTGCGTGCGGATTCGCACGCGGTCGCCTCGTCGGGCTTGTTGATGTTTGTCATCGACTACGCAGAGGGGCGCTGTCACCTTCACCATGGCCGCAATGAATTAGCACAGCAGTGCTTACATCGGGTTGTTGCGAGAACTGACGGCCGACAACTTGGCAAAATCGCTGCGGACGCTGCGAGCATCCTAATCGCGCTGCGACTCGCTGGGCCTGGCCCGTTCATGTTCGAGGCACTAAATCCCCTGCTGCGCGTGCGAATTGACAACATGCCGCAGTCGATGGAGATGTGCATCGACTCTATTCCGACACCCTTCTCGGACTGGTCCCCCCGCCCCAAACCAAGCTTCTATGACTCGCACGTGATGGGGTGCGTGGCCTTCTTCAACGAAATTACTCACGCACCAAGTGTGTCTGCGATCTGTAATCCTCTGCAGCGCTTTGATGCAAGCTTGCAGAACCTGATCACCCAATCCCGCCAGGCTGGCGCTAGGCTGTCGGAGGTGGGACGGAAGCGACCGGCCATTGTTGGCACATCCGTCAAGCCGTATCAGCTGCTCAGGGACCACCTTTATTACCGCGATGCGCTCTTCGGGTGGAGTCCATCAGACCTGCCTGGTATGGATGCCTATGCGATGCTGCGGGCGCCCGATCAGCTTCGTCTCCTCCGCTTCGTGGATCCGGAGCAATTCCAACTTGACCTGCAAGCGCATGGTTTAGGCCCATGGCGGCATTCTGATGATCCGCCGTAACGTCGCGAGCTCTTCGAAACGATGTCTACGCCGCTACATGTAAGCAATACTGCCTTTCGGGGCGCAAGTTCGATTCAGGCCTCACGTGCCGGTCAAATCGCGTGGCTAGACGAAGTGACCGGCGTTGAAGCGACGGGCTGGAAGCCACATGCCGATGCCGTCACACGCCGTCAGCGGTCATAAACGTGCTCGGGATCACGACGAGCCTATTGGCCTCGCCAACTGCTGCAGCCCCCCTCGAGATCGTCAGTTGGCTAGAGAGAGCAAGTGACCGATAACGCCCTGCAAAGCAGACGCTGGCCGGTGACGCTCGAATGGAAGCAACGGGTCATTTTGAGATCGTAAGCCCACCTCGCAGATCAGCGAAGGAAAAGGCGGACCATGCCGCGATGGGCACGATCCGCTGGGGGTCAGGCTTTCAGCTTGCGCAGGCCTTCCGCGAGCAGCCAGAGCGCCCGGTTGAGCCGGACGTTCTGATCGATGCCCTGGACGGGGCGCGTGCGCTGCTGGCGCCCGTTGGCGCTGCGACCAGTCAGGCCGCCTTTGACGAGATTCTCCTGGACCCGGTTGAACGTGGACCACAGGTCCGCGTGGTTGTCGTCGAAACGACGGGGACGCAGGATCTGGCTTTCCGTGATCGGCAGGGTCTTGCCGGGTTCGTCGTACTTGAGGACCAGGGCCGATCTGGCGAAGACCTCGGCCTCGCCGTCGTCGAGTGTGATGGCACGCATGGCGTCGCGCGAGTCCTGCACCTGCTCGAACCCATACAGCACCTCGTAAGCGCCCTCGATCACATGGTCGGTGACGTTGCCCTTGTGGGGCACGCGCACGTCGGCGAACGTGTCGCCGCACACCAGGCCGTTCTGGCAGACGAAGCGGAACATGCCCGCCAGCATCTGGTAGCTGCTGGTGCCATCGTGCGAGTTGAGCAGGATGATCTCGTTCACCTCGGCGCCGTTGATCTGGCTCGCATGGCGAAGGCGCAGCATGTGCTTGGTGTAGTCGCGGCGGTCCTCCTGGCGCACACGGGTCTGGCACACCATGAACGGCTGGAAGCCTTCCTTGCGCAATTCGGTCAGCACAGCCGCCGTGGGGATGTAGCTGTACCGCGCGGAGCGGCTCTCGTGCGGGGTGTCCGCGAAGATGGAGGGCGCGACGGCGCGAATCTGGTCATCGCACAGCGGGTGGTTCGACCGCAGCACCGGGGAGCGATAAGCGAAACGGGATGCGAGTTGCATGACGATCTCCTTGGATAAGAGACCGGAGCCCCGCCCCACCGGGGAGGAACCCCGGCGGGTGGTGGAACGCCGCTGACGCGGCGCTGGGAATCAGGCCCTGGCGAGATGCCAGTCCTGGGACAGCGGAGCGAACTCGTAGCCCAGCGCACCGAGACGGTCGCGCTGCTGACGCAGGACGCGGCGATCGACGGTGGCGTCGAGCTTGACGATCTCGCCCAGCGGCCAGAGCGCACCGAACAGCGCCACGTCGTCCGCCTCGGCCGAGGCCTCGGGGGATGCGGCGGCCGGCTCGCTGCCGAACGGCGTGGTATCGACCAGCGGATCGCGCGGACTGCGCGGCTTCGCCTTCGGCTTGGCCGGGGGCGTTGCCGGCACGGGCGCCTGCGCTTCCTCGTCGATCGGATCGACTTCCTGCGGACTCAGCCGGCGGGCTTCGTCGCGGCTCAGAGCGTCGATGTTGGACAGTGTCATCCCGCCCAGATGGGCGCGGATCTCGATGACCATGCGGCCGTTGGCGTTGTACGTGGAGGGGCGAATCTCGACGATGACGAAATCACCGTCGTACTTGCCCTCGCGGTACTGATCGAGTTCGGCGTTCTTCACGACGAACTCGCCGATCGAGGTCGCCAGGCGGCCGACGTTGAAGTCGCCGTTCCTGCCGTGGATGGTCTTGATGGCCAGTTGGCCGGGGATGGTGATCATGAAGGTCTCCTGCTGACGAAGAGAAGACAAGGCCCCGGGGATGGGGCCTTGCGGATCAGAACGACTCGGCAGCGGCCAATGCGGGGGCATCGGCAGCGTCGTCGGCAGCATCGGCGACGGGCTTGGAAGGCTCCGGTGCCGAGGCTTGCTGCGCGGCGGGCACGTCGGACGTCACAGGGACTTCCGGGTCGCGCCCGTCGGTCTCGGTCGGCCTGGGTTCGGCCTTGTAGACGAGCTTGCCGTCGACCTTGATCCAACTTACGAACAGCAGGCGGGCCTTGAGGCTCACACCCTGCTCGCCGGCACGCTTCCCCTTGGAATAGGTGAAGGTGTCGGTCCACAGGTCGCCCAGGCGGAAGCCGATCATCACTTTCTTCTCCGCCTCGACGGCATCGATGCAGCGACGAACCAGGTGCTGCGCTTCCGAACCCGATACGCGCGTGTCGAAACGCACGTATGAGACGTCGTCGCTGGGACCGTTCAGAGCCGCGATGTCGCAGGCCAGGAACGCATCGCCTTTCCTGGGCTTCACTTCGCGGATGCGATTGAGGTACCCGAGGCCGGTGATGTGCAGATCGAAATAGGACTTTTCGGTGGAAGTGGTCATGGTGAATCTCCTGAAGGACAAGGTTGCGGAGACACACCCGACCCAGGCGGGGAAGGTGTGGAACCCCCGCGTGGGTTGATGGAACAACTTGGTGGCATCACCATCGGAAGCCGATGGACGTTCGCGCATGGATGCCGGTGCGAACTGGGGTGATCAACGCGGCCGGAACCGCGTCGCAGCCTTGAAGATCGTGGCTGCCTGGGCATGTCGCTGACGGACGTCAGCGGAACATGGCCGGAAGCGTGGCGCCGGGATGGCGCGCAGGCGAGCGGCAATCGGCACTCGCGGCGGTCCGCATTGCCGGGAAGAAAGAGGCCCCCGGAGCGGGGGCCAGGGATGGGCGGTCAGTTACCGCTGGGCGTGGGAGGAACCGCCTGCAGCGACAGGTGTGTCGCGGTGGCGGACACGTCGAGGTCGTCCTCGCTGCGCAGGATGCGCGCAAACACGCCCTCCTGCGGATCGAAGAACTCGCCGAAGTCGTCGCCACCGAACTCGGCACGCGCCAGTTCCCACCAGTCGTCGAAGGCATCGACATCCGGGTTGCAACCGGCGGCATAGGCGATGGTCTTCTGGCGACCATCGGGTTGGCGCTCGCCGCGCTCGGCCAGGCAGTACACGCCCTGATCCTTGACCAGGATGACGCGGCATTGATTCGCCACCGCTTCGGCGAGCACGGGCCGCAGCTCCGTGCCTTTGAATCGAACAGTCATGGGTGTGATCTCCAGAGGGCAGGAAAAGAGGCTTCCCGCCGCGAGGGCGGGAAGCTGCTGGGAGGTCAGTGCCGAACAGCCTTGCGGCCCGACAGGCACTGCACGCGGATGCGTCTCCAGCTCCCGTCGTCGATCAGCCGTTCCAGCGTCTCGCCGAGAGCGTCGAAGAACACTTCATCGACCCGTTCGACCAGTTCGCCGTCTCGATGCAGTTCCACTGCGTACAGGTCGAGCCCGCGCTCGTAAAGGACGGTGACGCGCCCTTGGAACTTCGCCGTGGCCACGGTGAAACTGATGGCGGGCGGCGTCGCTATGATGTCCCTGGGCAGCGGATCGACCCAGGTGATGTCCCGTGCACCGGCATCCACCAGCATGTGGGTGATGCGCCGGAAGCCGTCGGGCGCGGGCAACTGTTCCATCTGCTGGATCAGTTCCTGCAACTCGGGGCAGCGGGGCTCGGGGATCGGCAGCTTCGCCGGTGCGGAACCGAGCACGAACCGCTTCACCGTGTACGGCTTGCCGTCGGCGGTGAATGCGGTCTCTTCCTCCGGCGTGTCGGCACGCAGACCATCGAAGCGGCGCCGGGCGTAGGGTTCGACCTGTACCTTGGCGCCCTCGTCAGGCACCTCGGTCACCAGCGTCCGATCGAGCACCGCGAACTCGGCGCGCCCCGTCTTGACGACGATGGCCTCGTCGGTGGTGGCAATGACCTTGCCCTCGAAGGGCTTGGGATCGATGTGGAAGCCCAGCGTCGAAACCTTGGGCTGGCCGTCGAAGATGTTGAACTTGAACGAACGGACGTTGGAAGGCACATGACCGACAACGAGCGTCGGCATCTGTGCGCGGATGGCTTGGGTATCCATGGGAGACTCCTTGTGGCAACCAAGGGACTCCCGCCCGCAAGGGAGGTCTGTCCCTTGAGGGTGAGGTGGATGGACGCGGTATGCATCCGGCGAAAGAAACGACCAGCACGGCGAACCGCGCCGCAGTCTCGATGGTCTCGACTGCCTGGGCATGCTGCCGGCAACGCCAGCGAACATGCGGCCAGCGTGCGGCACGTGGCGGCGGCCGTCCGCCGGGAATCGGCAATGTGCCGGCACCGCGTTCCGCGAAAAAGAAGAGCCCCGACGTGGGGGCTCGAATGGGTTGCGGGTTACTCGTCGTCGTAGAGCGTCAGCCCGTCCAGCACGGGCGCGTCGGCATCGAACACCAACATGCGAACATCGGCGAGCGCAGCCAGGTGCAGCACTTCCACGAGGGACTCCGGCATGCCCTTGGCCCGGTGCTCCTGCCGCAACTCTTCGGCGGTGATGCCCTCGACATGCTGCAGGTTCGCATCCGTCCAGGGCGTGGCGATCAGCTTCACGCCGATCGCCGGGCAGTACGGGATGCGGAAGGCGACGAACAGAAAGCCGCTCGGCGTGGCGATATCCGCCAGTTCGGCGAGGAAGCGGCCTGCCTCGGCGGTGAGATGGGCGCTGCTGATCTCCCAACACCGGCTGTAGAAGCCGGTCTCGAAGTTCAGCCGCCGCACCACTTCCCGCGCGTCGTCCTCCGAGTAGGTGTCGCCGACGTGCACGGGTTGGTCGAAGTCGTCGCCGCTGACGGCATAGACCACCGTGCGCACCAGGCCCTCGGTCTGGCACTGGGCGTCCAGGTCTTCGGGAATGTCCTGGCCTTCGGTGATCAGGGCGAAGTCGTTGTTGAAGACGCAGGGAAAGCGCGCAACCTGGTCATCGGGCAGATGCGCCTGGCTGGGATGCAGCGGGCGCCAGACCGGCGGACAGTCGTCCTCGTAGGTGATGCACAAGGCGCGCTCGATGCGCAGGTTCTGGTAGCCGCGGAGGAAAGGGTTGGAATCAGGGGACATGGGGTTTCTCCATCAGAAGAAGTGGAGCCCACTCCCCGGCTGGGGAGCAAGCCCCAGCGGGTGGTTGAAGAGACGTCTAGAACAAAGAGGGACACGGCCTCGCATGGAGGCGCATGTCCCTCGTGGGTGGAAAATAAGGAACAGATGGCGAACAAGCGGACCGGGATCACCAGCCGCTGTAGTTCAGCACCAGATCGGCGATGACCTGGCGGCGCTCAAGATCGAGGCCTCCCAGATCGGAAAGCCCCTCGAATCCGCAGCGCTTGAGCATCGCGCCACCCTCACGGGCGTTGTAGAAACTCACCATTGCTGACAGGAACATGCGCTGGCCGCCGCTGAGAACGTTCAGGGCGTCGTTGAGCAACAGCACCTTGGGGCGCAGATCCCACTTACTGGTGGCGCGCTGCAGGCCTTCGGGCGTGCCGTCGCCGAACCATTCGGGGCCGGCGATTTCCGCACCGCGCTTCCACGCTTCGAAGAAGGCCTGCGGTGCTTCGGCGAAATGCCGTTCTTCCACGGCGATCTGATCAAGTACGTCTTGGGGCAAAGACTGGTTCATGACATGGCTCCTGGTGAGTGGAAGTCAGGGGTGGATGCGTTGCTGCCAGCTCCCCGTTGACAGGGCGAGGTCGGCGGCGCGCTGCGAGCGGAAGTACTCGACGGACTCTCGGGACACCGGACCGTCTTCGTCGGCGGTGCCGATGTAATGGCCGGCGGCGCTATGGCGTACCTGCAGGGGCAGGCGCTTGCCGGTGTAGGCCAGTGCCAGATAGCCAATGGCTTCGGCACGGGCCTGGGCAGCGCTCAGCGGCGCCGATGCGAATGCAAGGGACATGGGGCTCTCCTGATTGAAGGACCGGGAGCCCACACCCGGACGGGAGCAGATATCTCCCGAAGGGTTGAAGGAAGAAGCATCGGCGTCGCGAAGACGCTCGTCCGCGGTGGGCGATGCGAGGCGGACTGGTTCGATCCACGCGGCAGACCGCGTTGCAGCCTTGAAGACCGAAGCTGCCAGGGCATGGTGCTGACGACCGCCAGCAACGCATGACTGCAGGATGGACGCGACGCATCACGGCGTCTTCGAGGAATGTGCATCGCACAAGGGCCGCTTTGAGGCGGCGCGACATAGATCAGGATCAAACAAAGACACACAGACAAATCGGGCCGAAGGCCCTTGAGCCTTCAGCCGGAGAAGAGAGAAACCACCCGTGGGCTGTGGCAGTCCCGGCCGTCGTCAAAGCCGCTCGCTGCACCAGCAATCGCACCCGACCCGTGTCGTGGCTGGGGTCGATATCCTTCGGCACACATCCGCGCACAAAGGGAGCCCGTTGTTCCGCCGGCGGGCACCGGCACCGAATACCATCGACCCGAGGGGTCTCCTGACGGCTCGCCACGAAGCGATCGGCCAGGCGTCAGGAGACCCCTCGTCATCGACGTGAGCATCTCGATCAATGGCGTCGCGGCAGACGCGATTCGTGGATGAACGGCCTTCTCGTCTCGCGAGCCCGTCGTTGGGCGGCCAGACGTGCACACCGTTGCAGAAGGAGGCGTGTGCTGGGGAGTCCCGCGGGGTGCGGGAGGTTGGCCTCGCCGGTGGAAACGGCCGGCGTGGCGCGGGGATTCGTCGGCGTCAGGACGCCTTGCGGGAAGCTCGCTGCTTGCGCGGCGCTCCACGCTTGCCTGTCGAGCTATCGACCGACAGCGTTCCCTTGCAGTCCGGATAGCGACTGCATGACCAGAAAGCACCGTTCTTGCCGGTGCGCTGGCGCATCGGTGCGCCGCATTGTGGGCAGGAGGGCGACGGCGGCAGCTTGATGGCGAGTGTCGCACCGCTGTACTGCTGCACGAGCTGGCCCACCCAGGAGGATTGCCTGGCGATGAAAGTGTCCAGCGTCATCTGGCCGGCCTCGATCATGTCCAGCGCCTGCTCCCAGACCGCCGTCGTACCCGGATCGGCGATGGCCGCCGGCACGGTGTCGATCAAGGTGAAGGCGGCATCCGAAGCACGGATGGCGCGGCCCTTCTTCAGCAGATAGCCGCGACCGAGCAGGCCACTGATGATGTTGGCACGCGTGGCTTCGGTGCCGATACCCGTCGTGTCCTTGAGCTTCTGCTTCAGGCGCGGGTCGGTAACGAGTTTCGCGACGCCCTTCATGGCCTTGACCAGTTCGCCCTGCGTGTAGGGCTTGGGCGGCAGCGTCTTCAGCGCCTTCAGGTCGACCGAGCCGACCTGGCAGGACAAGCCGGTTCGCAGCGCCGGCAGTACTTGGCTGCGCTGGGCGTCGTCGCCATCCGCGTCGCTTTCCTCCGGCGCCGCCAGCACGTGGCGCCAGCCGGCCACGGCGATCTGCTTGCCGATGGCCAGCAGCGACTGCCCGTCGCAGGCGAGCTGCGCCACTGTTCGGTCGAACTCGTGGTGGGGCAGGAACTGCGCCAGGTAATGCGCGCGGATCAGTCGGTAGACGGCCTGTTCCCTGTCGTTCATGGCCGAAAGGTTGGCCGGTTCCAGCGTCGGGATGATGCCGTGGTGCGCCGTGACCTTGCCGTCGTTCCAGGCGGGCCGGGTCCAGGCGGTCGATCAATGGGCGCAGGCCGGGGTCGGTCCTGATCAGGCTATCGAGAACGGTCGGCACCTCGGCCAGCATGCTCTCGGGCAGATAGCCCGAGTCGGAGCGCGGATAGGTCGTCGCCTTGTGTGTCTCGTATAGCGCTTGGGCGATGTCCAGCGTCTCCTGCACATCCAGGCCCAACTGCCTGGAACACACCTCCTGCAGCGTGCCCAGGTCGAACGGCAGCGGTGGACCTTCGCGCACGCGCTCGGTCTCGACTGACACCACCTGGGCGCTACCGGCGGCGCGCATGCGTTCAACAGCCTGCTGGGCGACCGGTTGCTGAAGACAGCGGCCGGCATTGTCGGTACAGCCTTGCGGCGGCGTCCAACTCGCCGTGAAGGACTGCCCCGCATGGGACAGCGTGACCTCGATCGCCCAGAACGGTACGGAGACGAAGCTCGCAATTTCGCGGTCACGATCCACTACCAGCTTCAGCGTCGGCGTCTGCACGCGGCCCACCGACAGCACGCCGGTGTAGCCGGCCTGGCGTCCCAGCAGGGTGAACAGCCGGCTCAGGTTCATGCCGATCAGCCAATCGGCACGCGAACGGGCCAGGGCCGAGTAATATAGTGGCATGGTCTCGGCCGACGGCTTCAGCGCGCCCAGTGCCTTGCGGATCGACGCATCGTTGAGCGCCGACAGCCACAGGCGCTGGATCGGCCCGCGGTAGCCGCACAGATCGATGATCTCGCGGGCGATCATTTCGCCTTCGCGGTCGGCGTCGGTGGCGATTACAAGATCGGTGGCCTGGCCGACGAGCTGCTGGACGATCCTGAACTGCGCGGCGGTCGCCGCCTTGGGCTCGACCCGCCAGCGCTCGGGGATGATGGGCAGTTGCTCGAGGATCCAGCGCTTGTAGCGCTCGTCGTAGCCCTCGGGCGGAACCGCTTCGACCAGATGACCGATGCACCAGGTCACGACGACACCCGAGCCGCTGTAGCAGCCGGAACCGCGCTGGCCGGCGCCCAGCACGCGGGCGATGTCCTTGCCTTGCGAAGGCTTCTCGCACAGGAACACGCGCATGTTGAAGCCTCCTCGGGAATGTGCGGTTTAGCAGATGGACAACAGCATGGCTGGGCCAGGCGAGACCGGCAGCAAGGAAGCAGGACGGCATGGACACCGAATTGTGATCGGCTGAGGAATGGTTACCGCAGTGATAGATGCGGGTCGCGGCAACATGATGGACGGGAGATTCGTGTCGGGAGGGCGGCCTGGAACTCGGTGGACCGCAGTGGAACCATCCCCTGGGGACAATCCACTGGTGCAAGGCGGGCGTCTGACGGTTGCTACAGCCGCCCGCGATGCTGGGCCACTGGCCTCAGGCAGACTTGGCGCTGAGCATCACCGCCTCGATGCGGTATGGCAGGATGCCGATGCGCCGCGCCTCGATCTTGAAGGTGACGCGCTCGTTGTCGTCGGCATCTTCCCACTCGTCCTTCACCGTGCGACCTTCGACCAGCACGCGCATGCCCTTCTGGTACAGCGATTGCCAGCGCTCGGCATCGCGATGCCACAGTTCCACGGGCGCCCAGAAGCCGCCACGGTCCTCGTACTCGCCATCCTTCTTCGGGATGGGATTGTCGAAATAGACGTTCAGGCGCAACAGCCTGCGCGGCTCGTCGTTGCCGTTGGGGAATTCGCGGTACTCCGGCGCAGAACCGATATTGCCCTCGCCAACGAAATGCGTGCTCATGGTGACTCCTTGGAGGTAGTGGAAATGGACGCGGCATGTCCTTGGACACGTCGCAGATAGGTAGCCTCGGCCTGGGCCATCCTGCTGGCGCATTCCAGCGCAAGGCGGGCGGTGCTGTGGGTCAGGCTGATCTGCATGTTCAGCGCGATGCGCTGCAGTTCCATCGCATACAGGTCGTCGATCAGCGACGGCGGTGTCGTGGAGCGATCGAGCAGCGACTCCCACAAGGCCTTGCCCATGGACGAGCGGTCGCGGCTGCGCCAGCGCAGAAAGGTCGTCCCTGCGCCAGTCGTCTGCTGGGCCAGTTGCACATCGAGAAGATTGAAGGGATAGGCCCGCGCCTGCGGTAGCACCTGCCGTTGCGCCAGGACGATCAACTCGTCGCGCAGCGCCATGCACTGGCTGGCCCAGGCCTCCAGACTCCCCTTACCTTTAAATGGCTGTAAAAGGCCTTTTAGGTAGCCTGCGTGTTCCAGCCGCTGGAAGTCCGCCTGTCCCAGCGGAATGAAGCGCGCTGGACGGCCGGAAGAAGAAGGTGCCGTCATGCGATAGCGCCCTCATCGTCTCGTCCCACGGCGCCGCCTGCGTCATAGGCCAAGCTTGATTCAGAGACATCCGCACCCGATGCTTCGGGCCGAGTTCCCCGACGCGCGATGGGTGGCGCGAAGCGCGAACGGCGCGTGCCTTCGAGCACGTCCTGCGGCAACTCGCCGAACTTCTCCAGCGCCGTCCGCGCCATGGCGTTCTTCGCCGCAAAGTCATCGCGCGTCGTTCCGGAATAGCGGTATTGCTGCGCCAGGGAGAACAGGCTGCGCAGCGCATGCGCGCCGTCGTTGAGCCAGCGCTCCAGCGTGCTGCGGTCGATCAGCGCCGTGTGATGCGCCAAGATCAGCTTGCGCGCCAGCTCGTCGTAGTCGGCCAGCAGGTAGACGGCGGCGAAACCAAGCTGGGCATTGACGAAGAGCGGCAGTTTCACCGGCTGCACGTTCAGGTTCTCCCCCAGGCTGAGCGCAGGAGGGATATCCGCGAGCACCTGCTCGACCTGCTCGCGCAGCGCCTGCAGGCTGGCCTTGGTATCGGCCAGCTTGTCCTCGATGCGCAGCATCCACCAGTCCGAGTAGGGGTCGTCCTGCTCGGCGCCGCGCTTCATCTTGTTCATCACGCTGATGAAGCCGTTGAGACCGACAATGCCGGGGCGCCCCTCGGTCGGCGCGCGGCCGTGCCAGATGCGCGAAGCGTGGTGGGTGTGCAGCGTCAGCGACATCGCGCTGCGCAGCGATCCTAGATTCAGTTGCAGGGGTTCGTTGGCCATGGAGGCGACTCGCGGTGAATGAACGAGTCGTCAGCATCGGCTCCAGCCGGAAGGCCGTCAGTCATCAAACCGCATCCAACGTCCGCCCGGTTTGCCGGGTGCGGAAGGCTGTATGTCCTGCCTATCCCCTGGGGATAGGCAGGAGCACATCAAAGTCGAATGGTACAAACTGGAGGGAGCAAGTCATTGTCCAACGATGGCTAGGTCGCCGCCAAAACCGATGCGATCCGCTACACCTCTGAGATCGATTCCTGATCGTCCACGAGCGCAAACGTTGCATCGTCTACCGTACGCCGGTGATGCGCAGCCTCAACGCTTTTTCCTGGCAGTGCGCGCAGCAGCTCGCGGAAATAGTCCAGACCGCCCCACTGGCTGGCATCACCGATCACGTACAACCGACATTGAGCCCGGGTGACCGCCACGTTGAGCAGGTTCGGCTTGCTAGCTGCCCAGCCGCGGGCCCCCGAGCCGGCCTGGCCTGGGGCCGTACCCAGCACCAGGAAGACGATGTGTGCCTCCTTGCCCTGGAACGTGTGGACGGTACCGCATTCAATGCCGCCGAATCGGCGCGCGCGAATACCGCATGCTTGGGCAACCTTGCGGAAAGGTGAGATCACATAGACCTTGGTCTTGCCACTTCTCTCGCGCTGCAACTGCGCCAGACAGTCGAGCAGACAGGCGATTTCGTCTTCCGATACGGGGTGACTCACGCGGCTTGAGCGCACGTCAAACCATGCGCTTTCGCCCAAGTTGCAGGAGAATTCCCAAGGTGTAGGTTGGCCCGATTCGTCGACGCGACCCTGCACCATCTGGCCGGCGTAGGCGATGCGGTTGGCCACCGAGAACATCGGATCGTCGCAGCGGCGGTGGGTGCGCAACGGCATGCCGGTCCACAGACGTTCGGGCGCGTCGTTCGGGGACGAACTGCTGGTTTTCTCGACCCAGGAGCCGAAAGGCGTGATGCGATCTGCCAACGTCTGCACCGATTCGTCGATGGGCGACCAGTGCGTTGCCACGTCGTGGCGGCGACGCAGCTCCTCCGTCAGGCTGCGCGGAACGGTGAAAACCGGCTCGATCTGCAGGGGGTCGCCGACGATGACCGCCCGTCGGCTGCGCCAGATCGCACCCGCCGCCGACTGGGGCGTGGCCTGACCCGCCTCGTCGATCAGCAGCCAGCCAAGGCTGTTCTGACCCATGCCGACGAACAGCCGATCAAACGAAGCGAGAGTCGTGGAAACGACCGGTACAACGAAGAAGAAGGCGTCCCACAGCAGCGGTCGGTGTTCGGGAGACAGCTTGTCGCGCGAGCCGCCGGTGAGCATGCCGTTCACCGCCCGCAGGTTGGCGATGAACTTGCCGGCGTTGGCCAGCACGGTAAGGCGGTGCATATCCACCGCCTGAAGGAACAGCTTGGCGCGCAGTTCATCCAGCTTGGGGCCGACAGCGACGCTGGCGCGGTGACGTGCGTCGGCCGGCAAGGCCCAGAACTGGGCGTCGGGGAAGTGCTTGGCACCCATCGCGTAGCCGGCTTGCAGCGCTCGCCGATGGGCCTCCAGTTCCCGCTCCAGCGCAGCCCGCGCGGAGGAGGCGGCTTTCTGACGCTCTCGTTGCTGTCTCAATTGGGCTTCGGCTACCGCTACTTCCTTCGACATTTCCGCGAGGGTGGCCGCAGCATCAGCCAAAGCCTGGGTCGGTGCCTCCAACGATTGCCGCAAGACCGCCATCCGGCGGGTCTCGCGGCCAAACAGCTGCATCAAGCGGTCCCACAGGTTGGGTGGCGTTCCGGCACGCAGTTGCTCCAGCACGATCCGACTCCCTTCGACGACAGCGCGCTGGGTGGCCACGGCTTCACGATGTCGTGCAAGGGCGAACTCGCGGGCCTGAATATCCTGGCCAAGTGCTTCCTCTTCGGACAAAAGGCCGTTCAGCCGGCTTCGCTCGTCGTCGATGTGCAGGGCAGCCTTCTCGGCCCGCTCCAACACCTTGCGACAGCGCTCGAACTCCGCCTGCAGCGCCAGGAAGGTCCGCCTGGCCTTCTGCCATTCGTCCTGGTACCGCCGGTAGTCATCGGAGGCCACCTCGAGAAGCTGCTTCATCGATGGCGGCCGATCATCCGAAGGGGATGGTTCTTCTGCTTCTTCGTCTGCCAGGTCGGCGCCGGCAGTGTGCTCTTCCCCCTGCGCCTCCTCGGCTTGGCGTTGAGGCAGGTATTCATCGCGAAAGAAGCCTTGCGCGAACGAACGCCGGTTGCCTGCGTTGCCCAGGGCTGCGGCGATCACACCCCAGGTCTCTATGGGCTGCTTCTCCTCGTCCAGGACCTTCTGTGCTCGGAAGACTTCGTGCATGACATCCGCGAAGTAATCCGCCGAACCGAACTCGTCCGCGACCTTCTTGCGCGCGGGCAACTCCTGGGTGATGTTCTTGACTGCGTTGTTGTTCGTGCTGGTCACAACGATCGAGGTGCCGGCAACCACCTCAGCCTTGAGCGGGAAGAAGCCCTTGCCCGCAACGGTCATCTTGTCCTCGAACAAGGCAACCGGGCGATCCAGCGCAGCGATTCGCCGCGCTCGCTCGGTGACGATCTCGGCGATGACGTCGCACAGAAGCGTGGTCTTGCCAGTCCCTGGAGGGCCATTGACGCCGATCAGCCCTTCCGCCTTGCCAAGCTGGCTGATCACCTGCGAGACTGCGGCCTGCTGCGCAAGGACGAGCGGGTGTTTGGAGGATGCCGGCCATCGCGCGCTGGGCAAGCGCTTCGCACTGACCAGCCCGGCCATGGCGGTGTTGTCGGTGAGGATGTCGACACGCTGGCGTTCTGGCAGCGCCGGCCCGAGGTAGGCACTCAAGGCCTTGCCGAACGACAGTTTCTTTTCCGCCTGAGCGATCAGACGATCCAGATCGTCCAGGTAGAACGAGTTCAGGAAATCGGTCGCGGCCTGCAGGCTGTCATCCAGGTAGCGCCGCTTGACTCGGCTGGTCCGCACGACGACACGCCAGTCCAGATTCGGTTCGTTCGCCGCTTCGCCGAACAGGCCGCGCACGATGCGCAGTTCCTCATCGAGATCCTCCCAATCCAGGATGGCCTCGGTCGGAGCGCGGTTCGCGGCATTGGCGGCGGCGCCTTCCTGTTCCTGATTCTCTGGGAGCCGGTGACGACGTTGGGCGAATTCCTCTTTCGCGCGTTCCAGGCGGGCGTTGATGTTGTCCAGCGCCTTTGTCTCCCGGAGTGCCGCCACGCCGTGCGCAAAGCTGGCTGGAAGGTAGCTGTCGGGTTTCGGTCGTCCCAGTTCATCCACTACGAAGGCCGCCAGCCAACCATTGCCGGTCACACGCTGGCGCTCGCGTTCGCTCAGGTCGCGATCTGGAAAAATGCCTCGGAGCAACAGCCAAGACAGGTCTTCCGTGTCAGCCACGCCCAGATAGACGACATGGACGTAGCCAATCGTGTCCGTGGGGGCGAATTTCTCTGACTGCCAGGGCAAGGATTTGCCACGACGAAAAGTGTCGACTTTTGTCTGGTCGCTGCTATCCCGCTTGGAAGGGGCTGTCGGGATGTTGAAAATCTCAAGGTCGCGCCAGAAGCGCAGGACGCGCAAAGATTCGTCGTTCGCGGTGCTCAAGTCTGGACCTCACCTGTTCCAATTGGCGCATGCTCCTCTGTGATGTACGGGCACTGGCCTGATGACGATCGATTTTGTCTATGAGAAGCATTGAAGCGCCATGATAGCCGTCCATGGACAAGGGGGCCATTCAGTCAGGGGCGAAAAGGGTTTGCGGCAGGCTCTCTATTTCGGTGCGGAGGATGACGGCGGTGGTTGCTCCATCGGTGAGGCGTCAAGGTCCAATTCACCGCGAACGTACGGTTTCGGCCGGACGGTAGGTCCGGAATCACCGTAATCGCAGCTTTCCCTGTAGTTGGGCGATGTGCTGCAGGGCAACTTCGCGGGTGGAGGGGGTGGAAGCGCTATCCCCTGGGGATAGCGTTGATGGGGGCGCATTCTCGTGGACAGCCTGACCTGCCCAGGCCCTGAACTCCCCGCGGATCGCCTTCTGGATGATGCCGAACAGGTAGCCGGCCGGGTTGCGCACCGTGCTGCCGCGGCACCGCGCCGCCCACTCGTCTAGCACTGCCTGCCGTAGAGGCTCGTCCACCTGCTGCAAGGCGATCAACGCCCCCGCCTGCTGCTCTTCCTTCAAGCGCAGGAATCGCTCGGGCAGTCGCAGGTTCTGCAGCGCCTTCGCGCGCGGTACCGTACGTACTTCATCAATACGGTCCTTACGTACTGTACGGTCGTCCTTCGGATTCCGAAGAGAGCCATCCGGTGCGGGTTTCGACCCCACTTCGGATTCCGAAGACGGGCGTTCACCGTTCCGTAGAGGGGCTTCCTGCCCTTCTTCGGATTCGTGGCCAACATCCTCCTGTGGATAACTCGCCGTCGTCCAGCCATGCCGGGCCATGTGCTGAGCAAGCACCTGCAGGCGCGTCGGCAGCGTGCGGCCGCTGAGCAGCGGGTCTTCGGCGATCTCCTTCAGCGTGTGCATGCCGACGATCTGCACCGCCTTGGCGGCATGGGTGAGTGCCTGGCTCACCAGACCCAGATAGTCGGGATCGAGTTGCATCGCCTCGAAGGGCGTGAGCGGTTCGTCATGCAGGACATAGAGGTTGCCCAGGATGCGGCCGGTCCTGGGGTCGCGGCGGCGACGCACCAGGCTGAGCCAGCGCGTCAGGCGCAGGAGCGTCAAGGCACGCGAGACGGTCTCGTGCGATGCCTGCGACCCGCACGGCATCGAGGCCAGATAAGGCCGAAGCTGATCATAGGTCGGAAAGGCAGTCACGCCATCGTCGTTGAGTTGGAGGCGGAAGACCTGCCAGGCATTGCGCTCCAGCGGTGTCAGGCGCCGGTCGAGGAACAGGGCGCGCGGCACGCTTTCATGGCGATTGCCGCTGTAAAGAAATCCGTCGCCGGTCGATGCCGTGCCTTGCGCCTGCTTCAGGCCTTGCAGCGCCTCGTCGAACAGCGTCGACAGCGCCATGGGACCATCGCGCCGCGGTGCGCCGCCCGTCGTCATGGCCTACACCAGCCCCTGGTCGATCCAGTTCCTTATCGCCGCCCAGACGACCGACATCGGCAGCGTCAGGGTTTCGGCCAGGTCCATGGTCAGGTCCAGCATGGCCAACTCGTCGTCCAGCGCGATGTGGCGCTCGGTGACCCCGGCTTTCCAGTGTTCCCAAAGGGCGGCATCCTGCGCCTCGTCCAGCACGGGATGCCGCCCCTTGCGCTTGGGCAATCCGAGGATGTCGCGCCGGAGGGCGACTTCCTGATGCGTGAGTCCGTAGAACCGGCTCACCATCTCCGTGCTCGCGCCCAGACGCAGCATGCGGTCCACCGTGGCGATTTCCCGCTCCACGTCATGCATCTGGCTCAGCAGCCGCTTCAGCACCTCGCGGTTGACCGAGACCGTACACCACGACACCGTGGCATTGACCAACACGCTGACCAGCGCTGGATGCTTGAGCGCATCCAGTTCCTCCTCGCCAAATCCCATCGCCTTGCAGCGGCGCAGTTGGCCGTTGCGCAGATCGTGCAGCGCCTGGGCAATGACGGCCTGGTTGAGCGGATGGGGTGGCGACATGGTGGCCTCGCGCGCTCAGGAATCGTCGCCCGGATCGGGTGGCGCCGCGCCGTTCTCCAGGTCCAGCAGCCGGCGGGCCAGGCGAAGCAGCCGGAACAGCTTCACCAGGCCAGCATCGCTCAGGCGGATGGATGCTCCGCCGCCGCCATGCAGCAGCGGCGCCAGGTCGTCGGCCAATCGCGCGCGATCCAGCGCTGTCGCGGATGCCGACGCCGCGCTCAGCGCATGCAGCAGCGTCAGCACGGCACGAGCAAAGGCCGGCAAGACCTTCGCCTGTGAAACGGACGGAGCCACGCAGATGAAGCCGATGCCATCCTCATGAGGCTCGATGTGCCTCGCTACCGCTGCCTCCTCGGCGACCTCCCGGGCAAACTGCGCGATATGCACCCGGAGCCGGTCCGGCGCATCGAGCCCGGGCTCGATGTACCAGACATCCGAAATCGGGTAGAGCCCATCGACCTGCACGGGAATTGCGCGCAAGGCATTGGTCTCGAAGTCGGGTAGCTTGTCGCCCAACTGGTCAGCCACCAGGCGCTGGATGGATTGCAGGCGTTCGGTGGTCGATGCGGGAGACACGATGTGCCCTTGCAGACGCTCCGCGTCGCTGTCGGCCGCTACCGGCGCAGCGCCTGCTTCCTCGACCTTCCCGCCGCCAGCCGCGGGAGCCGTGACGGTCTGCGTCGAGGGCGTCTCGGCAGTGGGTACTGCCGGTGCGCTGTCCCGCTGTCCGGTAGTCGCCGCGGCGGGTGGCGGTGCGGGCCGAGGTGCCACAGGCACCGTGGGTGCGGCCGGGATCACCGGCGACGGCTCGCTGATCAACGCCCGCTGCCGGCTCTCGCTGTCGTCGATCTCCAGGTTCAGCGTGTCATAGTCCGTGTCCAGCAGCTCGGCCATCTGGCCCACCAGTTCGTCCTGCACCCGCTGGAGCGAGAAGGCATCCGGCCGCGTGTCGAACTGCGACAGCACATCCTGGAACAGCGAAGCGAAGTCCGCGGCGAGCCGGCGGTCCTGCGCTCTCCGTTCCCAGGTGCGCTCGCACGCCCTGCGCAGCACCGCGAGCCGCTCCACCTGATGCCGGCCCAGCCCGCCGTACAGCACCGTCGGTATCGCCGGCAGCAGGTGGCGTACCGCATCCTGCATGCGGCTGATGTGCGACTGCTGCACCGGGTAGCCGTCGGCCGTCAGGCGACGCGCCAGTTCGGACTGCGACAGCACCTCTCCGCCATTTTCCTGCTCGTACAGGGCGCGTGCCTTC
The DNA here is from genome assembly GCF_047222355.1 of Ectothiorhodospira shaposhnikovii. Classification (NCBI taxonomy): domain Bacteria; kingdom Pseudomonadati; phylum Pseudomonadota; class Gammaproteobacteria; order Chromatiales; family Ectothiorhodospiraceae; genus Ectothiorhodospira; species Ectothiorhodospira shaposhnikovii. The sequence goes on from NZ_CP178333.1 coordinate 248,074, forward strand.
TCGACGCCCAGTGCCCGCTCGATGAAGGTGAGCCCACCGCGCAGTTCGTTCTCGGCCAGGTGGCCGGTGAGCGCCACGATCTCGCCGCGTTGTGGCCAAGGTCGGAACAGGCAGGCGATGCGGAAGAAGCGTTCCTCCTTCGTCTCGCCCCACAGCTCCCGCAGGATTGCCAGGCGCGTGTTGCCGCCGTTGCGGATGATGTAGTGGGCCTCGCCGGGCCGGCGCGTGATCGCGGGTGGCGCGTCCAGCCCGCGTTCGCGGATCGATGCCTTGATTTCCTCGTAGGCCGGGTTGCGTGTCACGCGCGGGTCGTGGTCGTAGGGGCGCAACTGGTCCAGCGTTACCACCATCGGTGTGTCGGCGATGGGGTCGCTCAGGGCTGCGGCCGTCGGGCCGCTGCGCTCGAAGCCGGTTTCCATCAGCTTGGCGGCCATGTCCCGCGGGGTCAGCTCAGCCATGACCGTTCTTCCAAGGCACCGGTCCGTCGATGGCCGCCTGCCGGTCGGCACGGCGAAGCTGCGCGCGGGCGTTGAGCCCGGCGCGGCGGTCGCCCGGCGTTGAACTGGTGTAGATCGACGCGCAGCCTGGCTTGGTGAACTTCAGATGACCGCCCGGCGTGCGCACGACGCGCCAGCCTTCGCTCAGAGCAAAGTCGATCAGCGCGCGCAGCCGTTTGTGGCCGCGCGCCAGGTCACGTGTGCCCGCCATGCCTCTCGCTCCCCGCGTCGTGCCGGCCAGTCACGCACTCAAACCGTTCCCGCCACTGTGGAAACAGTTCGCCGGCGAGGGCACGCATCGTCGCCAGCGCCGAGGGCGCGACACGGCCGACCGGCCGCCGGTACTCCTCCCGATGCACCGGCAAGCCTCGGGTCGCGGCGCGCGGGTAGGCTTCGATGGCCGGCACGACGGTGTCCAGCACTCGCACACCAGCCTGTCCCTGGAACATCTGCCGCAGCGTCTGTTGGATGAGCCGCGCATTCGCCGATACCGGATGCACCCGGTTGATGAGCAGGTGCAGGGGTGGCGGCTCGATGCCCAGATGTCGGTACGGCCCGATGTCCTCGATCAGTTGCAGCGTGCCACGTCGCAGTTCGCGCGCCGCCAGGATCTCCGGCGTCACTGGCGATAGCGCCAGGTCCGAGGCCAGTACCGCCATTTCCAGCAGCACGCTGCGAGCGCCCTGGGTGTCGATCAGCAACAGGTCGTAGAACGGTGCCAGCGCCGGCAGCAGGTGTCGGAGCCGCAGGCGCCCGTCCGGCGCATGCAGCAGCAGCAGTGTGTTCAGTTCTCCGCGGTCGTCGTTCGACAGCACCAGGTTCAGCCCGGCGATAGTGGTGTGCGACACCAGTTGATCGAGGCGGCGCTCGTTGAATGCCAGCAATTCGTAGATGCCGGCGGGCGCACGCGCATCCAGGGCGAAGTAGCTCGACAGCGTGGGTTGCACGTCCAGATCGAGCAGCAGCACGCGCAGCCCCGCGTCGGCGGCGAAGCCGCCCAGGTTGGCGGCAGTCGTCGTCTTGCCCACACCGCCCTTGGTCGAGATGATCGAGATGACCAGCATCGTCAGGCTCCTCGTCGCGTTTGATGGGGAACGGAACGAGGATCAGATGCGCTCACTGCGGCGCTCGGCAATCCACTGCTCGACCTCGAGCGAGTCCCAGCCGACCGCTCGAACTCCCAGGCGCATGGCTTTCGGGAACTTGCCCGCTTTCATCAGGTTGTAGATGTGGGCGCGCTTGAAGCCGGTCTTGGCCTCGACTTCATCGCGGCGCAGGATGCGGCGTTCGCCAACAGGCGGCGGAAGTGGCTTGTCCGACATGAGGGGCACTCCTTAGCGCTTACTGGCGCTTGTTATGCGTACCCCGTAATTGACAGGAACTCCTGGGAAATGAACACCGCAAATGCGGTCTCCGGAACCGCAGATTGGAGCTTGACGCCGGGTTTGCCGCGCCTCAGGGGTAAAGTGGACCCCATCGTCAAGACAGAAAGAGTATGAGTTTAAGCAATAGCTTGGGGGTCGCTCGCAGCGGAACAGCGCTGCCCTGGTACTGCGGTTTCACTGGGTGGCGTCACAGCCGACGGGCCGTACTTATCCACGATCAGTGCGCCTCCGCCCTGCCGGTTCCGATAGACCGTATCCGGTGTCTCGTTCGCCAGAGCCGCGTGGGGGCGTTCGCCGTTGTAGAACGCGAAGTAGTCCATCAGTCCCAGCGTGACTTCCTTGAGATTGGCGTAGCCCTTGAGGTAGACGTCTTCATATTTCACCGTCCGCCAGAGTCGCTCGACGAAGATGTTGTCAAAGGCCCTTCCGCGGCCATCCATGCTGATAGTGACTCCCTCTCGCTTGAGCACGCCAGTGAACGAGTCAGCCGTGAACTGCGAGCCCTGGTCACTGTTGAAGATCTCCGGTGGCCCGTACAGCTGCAGGGCCTCTTCGAGGCAGTCAACGCAGAAGGTCGTATCCATGGTGTTGCTGAGCCGCCAACTCAAGACCTTGCGGCTGTACCAGTCCATGATCGCGACCAAGTAGGCGAAGCCCTGAGCCAGACGGATGTAGGTGATGTCGGTACTCCAAACCTGGTTGGGCCGGTTGACCACAACGCCACGCAGCCGATACGGATAAACCTTGTGCTGCGGGTGCGGACGACTGGTATGCGGACCCGGCGCGATCGCCGCCAACCCCATCCGACGCATCAGGCGCTGGACACACTTACGGTTGACCTTATGGCCCTGGGTCCGCAGCTCGACCACCATGCGCCGACTCCCGTAGAACGGCCGTCGTGTGTAGATCTCGTCGATGAGTCCACACAGCAGCAGGTCGCCGGCCTCATCCGGTGACAAACGCCAGCGCGCATACACGGTCGCCCGGGAAACCCCGGCCAGCGCACACTGGCGAACGATGGAGATCTCGCCACCCGCGTCAATCCAGTCTTGACGGTTCACGGCAGGTTGATCCCGGACTTTTTTTTGAGCCAATCGAGTTCCATCTTCAGGCGCCCAATCTCACCGTAGAGACGGTCCGGGGCATCCTTTTCCGACACTGGCTTGGGGCCCCGCTTGCCTTCGAAGAGCGTGCCAGCCTGCTCGAGGATCGCCTTCTTCCACTGGGTCACTTGGGCGGGATGGACCCCGTAGGCTTGACCGATCTCGTTGACGGTCTTGACCCCCTGAATCGCCTCAAGACCAACTTTCGCCTTGAATTCAGCGTTGTACGTGTTTCTCTTCCGTTTTTCAGTCATCTTGTTAGTATCCCGATTCAGCCCCCCACTCAGAGCTTAAACTGCTGTCTAGATATCGGGGTCCACTATAGGGCTCGATGCCTGCACCTTGCGGCGGGCCTGGGCGAACTTGGCTTGCAGCGTGCGCTCGGTGATCCCCATGAGCTTGTCGTGGTGGGCGATCAGGGCGCTGATGATCGCGTCCTGGCTGTTGAAGCTGGAGTAGGGGGCTCCGGACGGGGTGCGTCCGAGCATCAATGCCAACATCGCGCCGATGATGTTCAGATAGGTGGTCTCGGCGCGATCGCTCAGTGGGTACAGGACGCCGGTGAGATTCGGCGAACCCTGCTTCTTCTGCTGCTCCTTGAGTTGATGCAACTGGTGGCGACACTGCTCCAGCTGGGACTTCAACGCCTCCCGTTCCACCAGAAGCGCATGGCCGGCCTCCAGGGTGATCACCGGGTGGACGATCCGCTCGTGGCGGGAGAAGAGAAAGGCCGGCCGCTGCTCCGGATAGGTTCGAAGCATCCACCGCTTGAGATCGACGTGGCGAACGGTCAGATCGGGTGAGTCCCACAGCGACTTGTCGTTCATCGTGATGCCGTTCAGTCCGTAGGGCAGCTCACCGTGGAAGATGGCGTCATAGATACGATCGGTATACAGACGAAGCTCGCCACAGCGCGGGCAATCCTGTATTGCCGACAGACGTCCGGGCCTGACGGTCATTAGGATGTCATCTCTGAATCGGTACAATCCGGCCCATCGGATGGCCGCGTCGATGGGGCGGTAGTACACCTCCGAAAGCGAACTCCCTTGCATGTGGTTGCCTCCCTGTTGCCCCCCATCAAGGACCCTGCCTTCCCCGAATCGAAGGCTGGCGCCACGCGGCCCTGCCGAAGAATCGAGCTTCATCGAGAGAGCTGGATGGGGATGTCCTGCACCTTTGCCGCGCATGCGAGGATCATGACTGCGCGACGTGCTGGCAAGACCAACTGGGAATGGGCTGATCTCGCCACTGTCTCCGACCTTGTGACAATCGGCGGCGCGATGCCACAAGTCGTCGAAATCCTGGCGGAAGCGCCTTGGGTCAGACCTGATCGGTATGCCGATAGGCTGAAACGGAATCGTGCCGCAGAATGGCACGACCATTCGACGGGGCCACGGATGCAATCACGCTTATTGGCAGTCCGTGGCTGCCGATGGCTTGCC
>NZ_CP178333.1:257500-807500 GCF_047222355.1 Ectothiorhodospira shaposhnikovii
GGGTCAGCCGCAAGGCGAAGCTCTTGATCGAAGCCCCGGTAAACGGCGGCCGTAACTATAACGGTCCTAAGGTAGCGAAATTCCTTGTCGGGTAAGTTCCGACCTGCACGAATGGCGTAACGATGGCGGCACTGTCTCCACCTGGGACTCAGTGAAATTGAAATCGCTGTGAAGATGCAGTGTACCCGCGGCTAGACGGAAAGACCCCGTGAACCTTTACTACAGCTTCACACTGAACTTTGAACCTGCTTGTGTAGGATAGGTGGGAGGCATTGAAACCGGAACGCCAGTTTCGGTGGAGCCGACCTTGAAATACCACCCTGGCATGTTTGGAGTTCTAACCTCGTCCTGTGATCCAGGACAGGGACCGTGTGTGGTGGGTAGTTTGACTGGGGCGGTCTCCTCCCAAAGAGTAACGGAGGAGCGCGAAGGTACCCTCAGCGCGGTCGGAAATCGCGCACTGAGTGCAAAGGCACAAGGGTGCTTGACTGCGAGACAGACACGTCGAGCAGGTGCGAAAGCAGGTCTTAGTGATCCGGTGGTTCTGAATGGAAGGGCCATCGCTCAACGGATAAAAGGTACTCCGGGGATAACAGGCTGATACCGCCCAAGAGTCCATATCGACGGCGGTGTTTGGCACCTCGATGTCGGCTCATCACATCCTGGGGCTGAAGCAGGTCCCAAGGGTATGGCTGTTCGCCATTTAAAGTGGTACGCGAGCTGGGTTTAGAACGTCGTGAGACAGTTCGGTCCCTATCTGCCGTGGGCGTCGGAGATTTGAGAGGGTCTGCTCCTAGTACGAGAGGACCGGAGTGGACGTACCTCTGGTGTTCCGGTTGTCACGCCAGTGGCATTGCCGGGTAGCTACGTACGGACGGGATAACCGCTGAAAGCATCTAAGCGGGAAGCCTTCCTCAAGATGAGATCTCCCTGGGCACTTGATGCCCCTCAAGGGTCGTCGAAGACTACGACGTTGATAGGCGGGATGTGGAAGCGCAGTAATGTGTGAAGCTAACCCGTACTAATTGCCCGTGAGGCTTGACCATATAACACCCAAGCAGTTTGAGGTGTGTAGTTGCAACGACATGACATGCCTGATGTTTTCCCGATTTTGCCGATGTTGAGTTGATCAGCATCAGCGTCAGTTTTGCCTGGCGGCCATGGCGAACCGGAACCACCCGATCCCATCTCGAACTCGGAAGTGAAACGGTTCAGCGCCGATGATAGTGTGGGGCCTCCCCATGTGAAAGTAGGTCACTGCCAGGCACCTATTCCAAAACCCCGATCGGGAAACCGGTCGGGGTTTTTTCTTGCCCGTCATTCCCGCCACCCCTCCGTCATTCCCGCGAACGCGGGAATCCAGTGACAGGGCAGAAAACCCGTATCCGTCCGGTAGCCCCCGTATTCCATAGTCCCCACTGATCCTCCATCGTCACCGGTACGATCTCAAGCAATAAGGGGATGTGGCGGATGAGCAGAGGTATCCAACAGCGCAAGCGCGCTTTCTGGAAGGATCTGGTCCAGCAGTGGGCGGCCTCAGGCCAGAGCAAGGCGGCCTTCGCCCGTCAGCATGGGGTCACGCCCCGCCAGTTATCGCAATGGGCGGCGCGGTACCCGGAGTGGGTGCTGGGCGAGGCTGAGCCAGGGCGCGCGCCTTCGAAGCCGACAGCCGTGCCGCAGCGGTTTTTGGCGGTCCGCACGGTGGAGGACAAGCCCGATCCCGTGGCCCTGTCGCTGCAGCCCGGGGTTGGACCGGTGGTCGTGGCATTGGGCAATGGCCGACGGTTGGAACTGTATCCGGGGTTCTGCGCGCAGACCTTGAAACGGGCCATGCAGGTGCTGGAGGCATGATCGGCTGGCCCACGGGGATGGCCATCCATCTGGCAGTGGCGCCGGTGGATTTCCGCAAGGCCTTCGATGGCTTGTGTATCGAGATTGTTGAGGTGCTGGAGCGGGATCCACTCAGCGGCGAGCTGTTCGTCTTCCGCAACCGGGCCGGAGACAAGCTCAAGGCCCTGTACTGGGATGGTCAGGGCTTCGTGATGATCTACAAGCGCCTGGAGAAGGGGCGCTTCAAGTGGCCCCATCACGCCGAGGGTGATGCAGAGGAGGTTCGGCTCTCCCGCAGCCAGTTGCAGGCTTTGTTCGAGGGCATCGACTGGCGGCGCCTGGAAATGCCCCCACGATGCCTTGCCACCGCCACCGGTTAATAGATAATTATTATCTATAAGTCAGCCACTTAGCGCGCCATGAATGGTAAAATGCGGGCATGTCGAACACCGCTGCACAAGGCCTGCCGACGCCCCCTCCCAACCTGCGCGAGTCTCAACTTCGCGCCGCCGTGGCAGAGCGCGATGAGGTCATCGCGCAGCAGTCCCAGCAGCTCGTTCAGCTGCAGTCCACGGTCAATGAACTGAGCGAACAACTGCAGCGCCTCAAGGACCAGGTCCTTGAAGCACAGCGCAAACGCTTCGGGCAAAGCTCTGAACGCGGCCGTTACCTCCAGGAGGATCTATTCCATCCGCTGGAGGCACCCATCCCCGAGCAGGACGAAGAAGAGGCCGCCGCCCAGGCGCCCACGAAACGGCGCAAGACCCAACCGCCCCGGGGCCGCCGTGCCCTGCCACCGGAACTGCCCCGGGAGACGATGCGCTACGACTACGACGATGAAACCCGGGCCCAGCTGGAGGCACAGAACGGTGGCCCGCTGGAAGAGATCGGCGTCGATGTGACCGAGACCCTCGAGTACGCCCCCGGGCATCTGTACGTCAAGCGCCATGAAGTGCCCAAGTATGCAATCCGGGGTGATCAGGGGGAGCGCACCATCGTCTCCCCACCACGCCCCTCGCCGCCGATCCCCGGCGCTCAGGTGGGTGCCAGCCTGCTGGCCCATACCGTGATCAGCAAGTTCGCGGATCACCTGCCGCTCAACCGCATCAGTCAGCAGCTGGCCCGGGATGGTTATGACGTTCCCCGCCAGCGGCTGTGCGATTACGTGCTGCTGTCCGCCTCGGTCCTGGCCCCGCTGGCCGACCTCATCCGCCAGGATGCCCTGGCCAGTCCGGTGTTGCACAGTGACGACACCACGGTGCCGCAACTGGAGAAGGGTCGACGACAAACCCGAACCTGCCGCCTGTGGCTCTACCTGGGCCGCGGGCGGGAAGACGGCATCATCCCGGTGTTCTACGACTACACCACCAACCGATCCCAGGAAGGTCCACTGGCACACCTGCGTGACTACCAGGGATATCTGCAAGCCGATGCCTATGCGGGCTACCTCAATGCCGAACGGATCCAGGCGGCGCTGGTCTGGTGTGCCTGCTGGTCCCATGCCCGGCGCCCGTTCGAAAAGATCGCCCGCAAACACAAGCAGCGCGGCCGCGTGCATCTCATCATGAAGCTGATCACCGCGATCTACCAGGTGGAATCGCGCCTGCGAAGGCAAGGGATCAATGATCCCGAGCTGATCCGGCAGGAACGCCAGCGGCGCACGGTGCCGATCCTTAAGCGCCTGCGTCGGCTGCTGGACCGCATCCTGCCCAGCCTGCCTCCCCGGGGGGAGTTCGCCGGGGCGATCCGCTACACCCTCAACCACTGGCAGGCCCTGCTGCGCTTCACCGAGGATGGCCGCCTGGAGCCCGACAACAACCGCGGCGAACGTGCCCTGCGCGGCGTATGCGTGAGTCGCAAGAACTGGAACTTCACCGGCTCGGAGAATGGCGGTCACGCCCTGGCCATCCTGCTCACCCTCCTGGAGACCTGCAAGCAGAACGGGGTGAACCCCCGTCACTATCTGATCGATGTGCTTGAGCGCATCCAGGATCATCCCGCCAATCGCCTCCACGAACTGCTGCCCTATCACTGGGCACCGCTGGCCCAGAGTTGCGGGGAGCATGCCAGCCCCGACTGACGGCTGGCTATACGGGGGCTACCGGACGGATACGAAAACCCTGGACTCCCGCTTGCGCGGGCGTGTCAGCCTTGTCTTCCCAAGGCCCGGCGGGCGATGGACTCACAGGTCTTTGCCGCAAGGTCGCCGTCCGCGATCTTCTGCAGCGCCTCCACCAGCGCGACAACTCGTTCACCGTAGGGAATGCCATCGATCAAGACCGCCCTGGGATAGCGTCTGCAGGCTGGTCTGAACGTGATTTCCGGACCCGGCTGAGCCCCGAGCGTGTCGTGTTGTCCTTGTTCCCTGGGGGGGCGGGATGTCGGGGTAGTCTCAGGCTGGGTTCCGGCAGATCCCGGATAGCCTTCCATCAAGAGTCTAGCCATGATCCGGCGTCGTTGCATGTCTCCCAGATCCCGCCAGATCCCGATTTCTTCCAGTGTCCGTCCGCAGCCGATGCAGCGGCCGTTTTCCGCCCGGCAGATCTTGATACAGGGAGTCAGCATGGTGATGATTTCCAAAGACGGCTATGTCCGCCTTCAGACCATGGTGCCGCCGGTCGGTTTCCCCGGGTGTCCCAGGATGGAGGTGATCCAGTGGGCCAGGATTTCCCGCTCCGGTGCCTGTCCCGGACTGCTTTCCCGCTGCCGGCAACCCCAGATCGATTCGGGAAAGTGAGCATCCTCCCGATAGCGGGGGATCACGTGCCAATGAAGATGAGGGACCTGATTGCCGAAGCTGGCCAGATTGATCTTGTCGGGTTTCATCAGCGCCCGCAGCGCCCGTTCCGTGGCCAGGACGACGCTCATCAGGTGCTGCTGCTCCAGCGGGGGCAGGTCGCTCATCTCAGTCACGTGATCATGCCAGATCACCCGGCAAAAACCGGGATAATCGGGATCATCCACCTGGATGACCCGGCAGTTCTCATCCTGCCAGATCAGGGTCTCATCTTGTGGGGTACAGAGCGGACAGGAGGCTGCAGCCATGGATTCTCTCTTTTCGTGATGGACAAGCCGGCGTGTGGGCGATCAGGTCGTTTCGGGTCTTGCCCGCAGGAATTCGTGGATTTGATGGGCCGGAAGGGGGCGGCTGAACAGGTAGCCCTGGGCCTGATGGCATCCCAGGTCGGTCAGCAGATCCCGCTGACTCTCGGTTTCCACGCCTTCAGCCAGGACCTGAAATCCCAGGTTCGTGCCCAGTGTGATGATGGCCTTGGCAATCGCCAAGTCGTGGGTGTCTTCCGGAATGCCCCGGATGAAGCTCTGATCGATCTTCAGACAGTCAAAGGGCAGGGATTTGAGGTAGGACAGGGACGAGTAGCCGGTACCAAAATCATCCACTGCCAGCGTCACCCCCAGGGCCTTGAGTGCTTCGAGCAGCTCATGGGCACCCTGCCGCCGATCCATGATGAAACTCTCCGTGACTTCCAGTTCCAGCAGTCTGGAATCCAGCCCGGTGTCTTGCAGCACCGTGGCCACGGTTTCCACCATGTTGCTGCGCTGGATCTGGATGCCCGAGACGTTGACGGCAATACGGCCGAACACCAGCCCCTCCCGATCCCAGTGCAGGGCCTGTCGGCAGGCCTGTTCGAGTACCCATCGCCCCAGGGGCAGGATGAGGCCGGTGTCCTCGGCCATGGGGATGAACCGGTTGGGGGGAATCAGGCCCTGACTGGGGTGTTCCCACCGGACCAGCACCTCCAGCCCGTGGAGCTCTCCGGTGGACAGATCCACTTGCGGCTGGTAGTGGAGGATCAGTTCATTGCGTTGGATGGCATGACGCAGTTCGGTCGCCATGACCACCCGATCCCGGGCATATTCGGTCAGATCCTGGGCATAGTAGCGATAGGTATTGCCACCGGCGTGTTTGGCCCGGTAAGTCGCGGCATCGCTGTGCTGGAGCAGTTGTTCCACGTCCTGGCCGTCATGGGGATAGGTGGCGATGCCGATGCTGGCGGTGACGAAGACTTCCTGGTTCCGTAACTGGATCGGCGCCTGCAGGGCCTGCAGAACCGATTCGGCCACAATCTCCGGACGTGTCCGGCTCTTGCTGGAGTCTTCCACCAGGATCGCGAACTCGTCTCCCCCCATGCGTGCCAAGGTTTCGTCCTTCTGCAGCACCGTTTCCAGGCGATCGGCCACCTCGCTCAGGATCTGATCCCCCTCGCTGTGTCCCAGGCTGTCGTTGATGTGCTTGAATTCATCCAGATCCAGTTGCAGCACCGCCACGCCGGATTGCCGGGATTCGGCACGCAGCAGGGCCTGTTCAAGACGGGTGCGGAACAGCAGTCGGTTGGGCAGATTGGTCAGCGGGTCCCGGTAAGCCAGGCGCTGGATTTCCTCCTGGGTCCGCTTGATGTCGCTGATGTCGGAGAACACGGCGACATAGTGGGTGATGGTCCCGTCATCGCCGCGGACTGCATTGATGGTGGCCCACTGGGGATACATCTCGCCGTTTTTTCGACGATTCCAGACCTCCCCCCGCCAGTGGCCGGCGTTGTGCAGGCTGGCCCACATCTGCTCGTAGAACGACTGTGAATGGCGCCCTGAGCTGAGCAGGCTGGGATTGCGGCCCAGGGCTTCATCCTCACTGTAGCCGGTGATCCGGCTAAAGGCCCGGTTCACGGCCAGGATGTGGGCATCGGCATCGGTGATGATGATGCCTTCGCTGGTGGCATCGAAGACGGTGGCCGACTGTTGCAGGCGTTCCTCCGTCTGCTTGCGCTCGGTGATATCCTGAAAGGCCCCCGTGGCCTGAATGATGATCCCGGCTTCGTTCCTGACCGGGGTGCCCATGGTCCGGACCCAGAGGTTTCGGCCCTTGGCGGTCCGGATCCGCAGTTCTTCGTCATAGGGAATGCCTTTTTCGGCACAGGCACGGAAGACCTCGATGATCCTCGGGCGTGATTCCGGGGCGTAGAAGCGGATGCCGTCTTCCAGTGCGACGATGGTGCCTGGCGGCATGTCATGAATCCTGCATACCTCATCCGACCAGTAGACCCGGCCGCTGACCAGGTCCGCCTGCCACCATCCCAGCCTGGCCAGGGTGGAGGCCATCCGCATCAGGCTTTCCGTCTCTACCAGCCTCTGCTCTGTCATGATTTTTTCAGTGATGTCGTGGACGATGGAATAGAGCAGCTGACGCCCCTGGATATTGATGGGGCCACTGTATACCTCAACATGGGTGATACTGCCATCGGCCAGCCGGTGCCGGAACTGGAAGTACTTGCGTTCCTGCTGGCGGGCCTTCTGCATTTCCTTCTGGATGTCTTCCGGGGAGAGCTGGTTGATCTGGCTGATTTTCATCCGTCGCATCTGCTCGCGATCCCAACCGTAGAACTGACAGGCGGCGGGGTTGGCGTCGATGATGGCTCCATCCTCCGGATCGACCAGCAGCATGACCGTGTGATTGTTCTCGAACAGGCTGCGGTAGCGGGTTTCACTTTCCCGTAACGAAGCTTCGGCTTCCATGCGGCCGGAGATATCCTCCACGGTGATGAGCAGCGCGGGTTCCGCCCCCGAAGGGGCGGGGATGCCCTTCACATTGATCGAGGCATACACCGGTTTGCCGTCCTCTCGCAGCAGGCGTTGCTCCAGGGTGCGGGTGTCCGGCGTCCCTTCACGGATTCCCTGGAGGGCTGCCCGCCAGACCGGGAGGTCATCCGGATGAATCAGGTCCTGCCAGAGGGTGACTTTCATCTGCTGCAAGTTCAGTGACAAGATCTCGCGGAGCCGGTCATTGCAACGCTCGAAGTTTCCCGCCGGAGTGATGATGGCCATGCCGATGAAGGGCTGGCGATAGAAGTGATCAAGGATGCGATCCGCCCGCATCTGTTCGGCCGTGAGCGCCAGGCTTTGCAGGCGCTGCTGCTGATACCACACCAACAGCAGCATGGCGCTGATGATGGCTACCGCCATCAGGGTGATGATGATGCTCCAGAACAGCAGGTGTTGCAGGGGGGCCAGGACTTCTTCACGATCAACCTGAGCGATCAGGGTCCATTCACTGCCGTCGATCGGTCTGAAGGCGGCCAGAACTTCCATGCCCCGTTGGTCAATGCCCCGCAGGGTACCGACCGCTTCTCCCTGGCTGGCAACGGCATCCCACAGGGGCGCGGGACGCTTCTCTCCCCGGCGGTCGTCTTTGTCCGGGGAACGGGTGTGTCGGCTGGACCGGAACACCTCCACATGGCCATTGTGGTGGCGGATCAGCTCCGTATGCCCGCTTTGTGTGGCTGATGGCCAGAAATTCAGGGTGGGGAAAATGAATTTCTCCGGGTCGACCCGGATCAGGATGAAACCGAGGAAGTCCGTGCCGTCGTGTAAGGAAGCGGGAGGCAACGGAACCACGAAATCCAGCCAGATGCGCCCGGCATCATCATGCATCATCTGATTGTGGATGGGGCCGCCCTGGGCTTTGGCCCTGGGCAGCAGCGCCAGCGTGGCCGGTGAGGGGGGTTCCAGGTCACCGGTGCTGATCAGCGGTGTGCCTTCCGGGTCCAGCAGCATGAGCCATCGGTATTCATAATGGGCCTGGACAGTACCGAGACGGCTGAGGATTTCCGCCCGTAGCGCCGCGCCCCCCGGCCCCGACAGGGCTTGCACCTTGTCCAGGAAATGCTGATGCTCGGCCAGAACCATGGCATCGCTTTGCCGTTCCATCAGCCAGTGTTCCATCTGTCGGGCTTTCAGGTGGGCAATGTTGTCGAGGCTCTCGATCGCCTCCTGCTCCAGCCTGGGCTGTTGCAGGGTGGTGACCAGCAGGCCCATGCCGGGAGCCAGCAGGGCCAGGACCAGCAGGATCACGCCCAGGCGCAGGGTGCTGCCGGACATCCGCCGGGATAGCCTCCCGGCCCGAGGGTCGATGTCGTCAGCCGAGCGGCGAACTTCCCAAAATCGAAGCAACAGGTAGAGCAGCCCGCTGGTGACGCCGACAAAGACCAGACCCTTGAGCATCTCGATCCGGGTCTGTGCCAGGGGTTCCGACAGGGCGAGACCCAGCATCATGCCCGAGGCAATGATCCACAGGGCAGCAAAGAGCGCATAGCTCAGCGCGATACCTGCGGGGGTCAGCTTGAAGGGTGCGGGCATGAAGGCGGCTTCTTGATCAGGCGTGAATCATCAGATCAAAAAGAGTATAGGTGCTGCCGACGCGCATGCGGCAGGTACCCACAGGAACCAATCAATACAGAGCGCGGGTCCGGAAAGGCCTTGGCGCCGGCTCGGTATTACCGGGCCGGCGCCAAACGCGATGCCTCACCGGGGCAAGTCGGAACTCCCCATCAGCCATTCGTCCACCGCCCGGGCGCACTGACGCCCTTCGCGGATGGCCCAGACCACCAGGGATTGGCCGCGACGCATGTCGCCGGCGGCGAAAACGCCATCCACGCTGGTGTGGTAGGCTTTGGCGCCTTCGGTCACGCCCTTGACGTTGCCCCGGGCATCCAGCTCCAGGCCGGACTCCTGTTGCAGTTGGGCCAGCATGCCCTCCTGCACCGGATGCACGAAGCCCATGGCCAGCAGCACCAGATCACAGCGGATTTCCCGCTCGGTGCCCGGCACTTCGCTCATCTGGAAACGGCCCTGGGCATCCTTTTCCCACTTCACCGACACCACCCGTGCCGCCTTGACCCGGCCATGGCCATCGTCGATGAAGGCCTTGGTGGCCACATTCCACTCCCGGGTGCAGCCTTCTTCCTGGGAACTGGAGGTGCGCATGCGGTTGGGCCAGTTGGGCCAGGTGAGTCCCTTGTCTTCCTTCACCGGCGGCTTGTCCAGGATCTCCACCTGGGTGACATGGATCGCACCATGACGGTTGGAGGTGCCGATGCAGTCGGAACCGGTGTCGCCGCCGCCGATGACCAGCACGTGCTTGTCCTGGGCGCTGATGAAGTCCTCGTCGGGCACGAACACGCCCTGCACCCGCTTGCTGTTGCGGGTGAGGAAATCCATGGCGAAGTGTACGCCTTGCAGCTCACGACCGGGCACCGGCAGATCCCGGGGTTTCTCGGAACCGCCCGCCAGCACCACCGCGTCGAACTCCGCCTGCAGCTTCGACACCGGGATGTCCACGCCGATATGGGTCAGGGTGTGGAACTGCACCCCTTCCGTGCGCATCTGCGCGATACGGCGATCGATGTGGCCCTTGTCCAGCTTGAAGTCGGGAATGCCGTAACGCAAAAGGCCGCCGATGCGATCCGCCTTCTCGAACACTTCCACATGGTGACCGGCCCTGGCCAGCTGCTGGGCGGCCGCAAGGCCCGCGGGGCCGGAGCCCACCACCGCCACCCGCTTGCCGGTGCGGCGCTGGGCCACCTGGGGCCGGATCCAGCCTTCTTCCCAGGCCCGGTCGACGATGGCGCACTCGATGGTCTTGATGGTCACCGGGGTGTCGTCGATGTTCAGGGTGCAGGCGGCCTCGCAGGGGGCGGGGCAGATGCGGCCCGTGAACTCGGGGAAGTTGTTGGTGGAATGCAGCACCTCGATGGCCTGCTTCCAGTCGTCCTTGTACACCAGGTCATTCCAGTCCGGGATGATGTTGTTCACCGGGCAGCCCTGATGGCAGAAGGGGATGCCGCAGTCCATGCAGCGGGCCCCCTGCTCACGCACCTGTGCCACGTTCAGCGGGATGACGAACTCCCGATAGTGAACGATACGGTCACTCACCGGCGCATAGCGCCGGTCGCGGCGTACAAATTCCAGGAATCCGGTTGGCTTACCCATGAGCGGCGCTCCCCTCAAGCGGCTGGTTGGCGGTCAATGGTCGGTTGGCACCCGGCGGACGGGCCTTCTGGGCCTGAAGTTCTTCCAGGGCGCGACGGTAATCCACCGGCATCACCTTGACGAAACGGGGCAGGAAATTATTCCAGTCCGCCAGGATGCGTTTGGCCTGGGCCGAGCCGGTGTAGGCCAGATGACGCTCGATAAGGGTCTTCAGGCGCCGGGCATCGTGGTTGGTCATGTCGTGGCTCAGGTCCACCCGGCCGTGGGTTTCCAGATCCCCGCCCTGGTGATCCAGGGCTTCCAGGGCATCGTCCTCGGCGGCGATGGGCTCCAGTTCCACCATGGCCAGATTGCAGCGCTGGGCGAAGTCACCGTCCTCGTCCAGCACGTAAGCCACCCCGCCGGACATGCCGGCGGCGAAGTTGCGGCCGGTGCGGCCCAGGCACACCATGATGCCGCCGGTCATGTACTCGCAGCCGTGGTCGCCCACGCCTTCCACCACGGCGGTGGCGCCGGAATTGCGCACGCAGAAACGCTCACCGGCCACGCCGCGGAAGAACACCTCGCCATTGATGGCGCCGTAGAGCACGGTGTTGCCGACGATGATGTTGTCCTCGGCCCGGTCGATGGCGGCATGGGCCGGCGGATAGATGATGATGCGACCGCCGGACAGGCCCTTGCCCACGTAGTCGTTGGCTTCACCTTCCATCTCGATGGTCACGCCCTTGGCCAGCCAGGCGCCGAAGGACTGGCCGCCGGTACCGCTGGCCTTGATGTGGATGGTGTCGTCCGGCAGGCCGGCATGGCCGTAGCGGGCCGCCACCTGACCGGAGAGCATGGTGCCCACGGTGCGGTGGAAGTTGCGGATCCGGGTTTCGATCTTCACCGGCTTGCCCTCGGTCAGGGCTGGCTGGGCCTGCCGGATCAGTTCGTGATCCAGCGCCTTGTCCAGACCGTGATCCTGGGTCTCGGTGTTGTAGATGGCCACCTCGGCCGGCACCTGGGGCCGGGCCAGCAGACGGGTGTAGTCCAGCCCCTTGGCCTTCCAGTGGCTGATGGCCTTGCGCATCTCTAGCAGATCGGCACGACCGATCATCTCCTTCATGGTGCGGAAGCCCAGCCTGGCCATCAGGCGGCGGACTTCCTCGGCCACGAAGAAGAAGTAGTTGATGACGTATTCCGGCTTGCCGGTGAATTTCTTGCGCAGTTCCGGATCCTGGGTGGCCACGCCCACCGGGCAGGTGTTCAGGTGGCACTTGCGCATCATGATGCAGCCTTCCACGATCAGCGGCGCGGTGGCGAAGCCGAACTCATCGGCCCCCAGCAGGGCGCCGATGACCACGTCGCGGCCGGTGCGCAGGCCGCCGTCCACCTGCAGCGCCACGCGGCCCCGCAGGCGGTTGAGCACCAGGGTCTGCTGGGTTTCGGCCAGGCCGATCTCCCAGGGACTGCCGGCGTGTTTGATGGAGGTCAACGGGCTGGCCCCGGTGCCGCCGTCGTAACCGGCGATGGTGATGTGGTCCGCATGGGCCTTGGAGACGCCGGCGGCCACGGTGCCCACACCCACCTCGGAGACCAGCTTCACGGAGATGCGGGCCTTGGGGTTGGCGTTCTTCAGGTCGTGGATCAGCTGTGCCAGATCCTCGATGGAATAGATGTCGTGGTGGGGCGGCGGCGAGATCAGGCCCACGCCGGCGGTGGAATGACGCACCCGGGCGATCTGGGCATTGACCTTGTGGCCGGGCAGCTGGCCACCTTCGCCGGGCTTGGCGCCCTGGGCGATCTTGATCTGGATGTCGTCGGCGTTCACCAGGTACTCGGTGGTGACGCCGAAGCGGCCCGAGGCCACCTGCTTGATGGCGGAACGTTCCGGATTCATGGAGCCGTCCGCCAGGGGCAGGAAGCGTTCCGGCTCTTCACCGCCCTCACCGGTGTTGGACTTGCCGCCGATGGCGTTCATCGCCTTGGCCAGGGTGGAATGGGCCTCGTAGGAGATGGAGCCGAAGGACATGGCACCGGTGGCGAAGCGCTTGACGATCTCGGCCGCCGGTTCCACCTCGTCCAGAGGGATTTCGGTATCGGCGAACCTGAAGTCCATCAGACCGCGCAGGGTCAGCAGGCGCTCGGACTGCTCGTCGATGAGCCGCGAGAACTCGGCGAAGCTCCCGGCGTCGTTGGCGCGGGTGGCGTGCTGCAGCTTGGCGATGCTGTCCGGGGTCCAGATGTGATCTTCGCCGCGGATGCGGAAGGCGTAGTCGCCGCCCACGTCCAGCTGCTTGCGGTAGATCTCCGCATTGCCGTAGGCCTGCCGGTGCCAGCGCACCGCCTCTTCGGCCACTTGGGACAGGCCGATACCCTCGATCTTGCTGTGGGTGCCGGAGAAGTACTGGTCCACGAACGGCGTGTTGAGGCCGATGGCATCAAAGATCTGGGCGCCGCAGTAGGATTCCAGGGTGGAGATGCCCATCTTGGACATGACCTTGAGCAGCCCCTTGCCGACGGCCTTGATGTAGCGCTTCTGGGCCTCTTCGAAGCTCAGCCGCTCCGGCAGACGCGGCAACATGGACTGGATGGTGTCGAAGGCCAGATAGGGGTTGATGGCTTCGGCGCCGTAGCCTTCCAGGGTGGCGAAGTGATGCACTTCCAGGGCGGCACCGGTCTCCACCACGATGCCCGAGGCGGTGCGCAGCCCCTTCTCGATCAAGTGATGATGCACGGCCGAGGTGGCCAGCAGCATGGGGATCGGGATCCGGTCCCGGTTGGTGTCGCGGTCGGACAGGATGAGGATGTTGAAGCCATCCAGTACCGCCTGTTCCGCCTGGGCACACAGGCGGTCCAGGGCGGCGCCCATGCCCTCGGCGCCTTCGGCGGCGGGATAGCACACGTCCAGGGTGCGGGTGCGGAAGGCACCGCCGGAGTGGTATTCGATGTGACGGATGCGCTCCAGGTCCTGATTGGTCAGTACCGGCTGAGGGGTCTCCAGACGCCAGTGCCGGCCGGCCTCGTTGATGCCCAGCAGGTTGGGGCGGGGACCGATCATGCACACCAGCGACATCACCAGTTCCTCGCGGATCGGGTCGATGGGCGGGTTGGTCACCTGGGCGAAGTTCTGCTTGAAATAGGTCGACAGGTGCTTGGGCCGGGCCGACAGCACCGAGGGCGGGTTGTCCGCGCCCATGGAGCCCACCGCTTCCTGGCCGGTGAGGACCATGGGGGTGAGCAGGAACTTCAGGTCTTCCTGGGTATAGCCGAACGCCTGCTGGTGATCCAGCAGGGTGGCGTCATCGGGGGCCATGGGGCCGACGCCGGTGGGCAGGTCTTCCAGGCGGATCTGGGTCTTCTTCAGCCACTCGCCGTAGGGGCGGGCCTCGGCCAGCTGGGTCTTGATCTCGTCGTCGCTGATGATGCGGCCTTCTTCCAGGTCGATCAGCAGCATCTTGCCCGGCTGCAGGCGCCACTTCTTGACGATCTGTTCTTCGGGGATGTCCAGCACGCCCATTTCCGATCCCAGGATCACCAGGTCGTCCTTGGTGACCAGATAACGGGCGGGACGCAGGCCGTTGCGGTCCAGGGTGGCGCCGATCTGGCGGCCGTCGGTGAAGGCCATGGCGGCGGGGCCGTCCCAGGGCTCCATCAGGGCCATGTGGTACTCATAGAAGGCGCGGCGCTTCTCGTCCATCAGGGTGTTGCCGGACCAGGCCTCGGGGATGAGGATCATCATGGCATGGGCCAGGGAGTAACCTCCCATCACCAGCAGTTCCAGGGCGTTGTCGAAGCAGGCGGAGTCGGACTGGCCTTCCGGGATCAGGGGCCAGATGGTGTCCAGGTCGTCGCCCAGGATCTCGGAACGCATGGTATGGCGGCGGGCTGCCATCCAGTTGACGTTGCCCCGCAGGGTGTTGATCTCGCCGTTGTGGCAGATCATGCGGAACGGCTGCGCCAGGTCCCAGGTGGGGAAGGTGTTGGTGGAGAAGCGCTGGTGCACCAGGGCCAGGGCACTGACGAAGGTCTCGTCCTGCAGGTCCAGGTAGTACTGGCCCACCTGACCGGCCAGCAACATGCCTTTGTAATTCAGGGTGCGGGAGGACATGGAGGCGATGTAGCAGGCCTCGAAGCCGTGGCCGGCGTCGCGGATCTCGTTGTCCATGCGCTTGCGGATGACGAACAGTTTGCGCTCGAAGGCATCCTGGTCGGCGCAGTGGTCGCCGCGGCCGATGAACACCTGGCGCACCCTGGGTTCGCTGGGCAGCACGCTTTCGCCCAGGTCGCTGTTGTCGGTGGGCACGTCGCGCCAGCCCAGGACGGTCTGGCCGCTTTCCAGGATGTGCTTTTCGATGATGGCCTGCATCCGGGCGCGGATATCCGCGTCCTGGTGCAGGAAGATCATGCCGACGCCGTAGTCTCCGGTCTCGGGCAGGTCGAAGCTCACCTGGGCGCGCAGGAAGGCATCGGGAATCTGCACCAGGATGCCGGCGCCGTCACCGGCCTTGGGATCGGCGCCCACGGCGCCGCGGTGATTGATCCGCTCCAGAATCTCCAGACCCTGCTGGACGATCCGATGACTTTTCTGATTCTTGATATGACAGACAAAGCCGATGCCGCAGGCGTCGCGCTCGTGGGCTGGATCATAGAGGCCCTGCTCGGGCGGTAAGGCATGAAAGCTCATCATTGACCTCGCTGGTATCTGGTCGCTGGCCGGCATCCGCGGCGGTCTGGTGCCGGGGGATCGGGGCGGTGTTGCCGTCGCCGATCTCCTGCTATTGACTTTCCGTGAATACGCCGAATTCCGGCGGGTTGGGGAGATTAAAGCGAAAGTGTCCGAGACGCCAGAGGGCGGCGGGCGCTTCCATCAGGAACTTGCAAAAATGCACTGCTTTGGTGCGCTTATGAACTATTTTGGGGCGCTTTTTGAGCAATTTTTGTGCTTTTAACGGAATCCGGGGCCATTGGTGGTGCGTTTTTTCCGTCGTTCCTGTTCCATATCAATCTACGTGCCAGATCCGTGCGGATTTCAGGGGGAAAGACACTGGAAGACGGGCGCGGACCGGGCATCGGTCATCGGAATGCACCAATGCCGGGCAATTCGTGCGTGATTCGGTGCAGGTGACAGGGCCTTCCATGGCCTTTTTCAATCTCGGCTCTTCCCGGTTGACCGAATGGGTTTACCTCCGACCGGCGTGGGGATCAATCGCTGCGCTCGCCCGGCTCGCTGCTTGCCGATGGTTCGGAACCCGACGGATCCGGTGCTGGTTCCGGCGCCTCCAGGCCCGGGTCCGGGTCTGCCGCGCTGCGTGTGCGGGGCGGCTGACCGGCGGTCGGCGACTGGGTGGGACCGCCGGGCATGGGGACGATGTCGCGTACATGCAGGTCCATCTGGGGGTAGGCGATCTCGATGCCCAGCGCCCGGAAGCGCTTGATGATGCTGGTGTGCAGCTCGCTGGTGGTCAGCAGACGCTCGCGCAACTGGCTCACGTAGACTCGCAGCTCGAAGTTCAGGGCGCTGTCACCGAAGTGGATGAAGAACACGCTGGGGGCCGGTTCCTTGAGCACCTGGGGGTTTTCCGCCGCGATCTTCAGCAGGGTTTCCCGTACCAGGTCCACGTCCGCCGAGTAGCTGACCCCCACCGGAATCACCAGTCGGGTCACCGTATCGGATAGGGTCCAGTTGATCAGCCGTTCGGTGATGAAGTTCTTGTTGGGGATCACCACCTCCCGGTTGTCCCAGTCCACGATGGTGGTGGCCCGGGTGCGGATGCGGGCCACGGTGCCGCTGTATTCGCCGATGGTGATGGTGTCGCCCACCCGCACCGGGCGTTCGAACAGCATGATCAGGCCCGACACGAAGTTGGCCACCACCTCCTGCAGGCCGAAGCCCAGACCCAGGGTGAGGGCCGCGACCATCCATTGCAATTCGCTCCAGCGCAGCCCCAGCAGGGAGAACACGCTGATGATGGCCACCACGGTGAGGGCGTAGCGCAGCAGCATGGTGACGGTGTAACGGCCGGCGGCGTCCATCTGGGTGCTGCGGGAGAGCAGGATCTCCACCAGGCCGGGCAGGTTGCGGGCCGCCAGGGTGAAGACCACCCCCAGGAAGATGGCCATGAGGAAGTTCAGCAGGCTGACGCGGCTGAGCACCTCGGCCTCCCCCACCATGATGGTGCGCGACCACAGGGTGATGCCGTCCAGCCAGGTGAGGGCCGGCAGCACATCGGACCAGGCCCAGAACAGGGCCAGGACCACCGCCGCCCACACGGTGATGCGCATCAGGGTGCGGGTTTGCAGGTTCACGTCTTCCATACTCAGGTGGGGCTCGGGGATGTCCATGCCCCCTTCCGCACCGCCACCGGCACTGCTGCTTTCCATGGCCGCCGCCTTGGCCCGCTGCTCGCGCATGCGCCGTACCCGCAGCCGGGTTTCACTCAGGATCAGGGCCCGGGCGGAGAGGTTATAGCCCAGCCAGACGATACCCACGATCACCAAAGTGTCGATGCTGCGACCCATGAGTTCGGCCACGGTCAGCAGGTAGCCGGCCAGGATCAGTCCGGTCAGTGCCAGCACCGTCACGCCGATCAGCATCCGCAGCAGGCGCCGGCGGCGTTCCGTCAGGGGCGGTTCCTCGCCTTCGGGGATGGGGCCGAGCAGCCACCAGCCGAACAGGGCACTGATCACCACCGCGGCCAGCAGGGCCATGCGGCCGAAGATGTCGAAGACCAGGTCCGCCGGATGACTGAAGGTCAGGGCCAGCAACAGGATCAGCAGCAGTTGGGTGGGCAGGAACCAGACCAGATGTCGACGCAGACGCCTGACCATGAGCGGGTTCCACTTGAAGTGGGCGGTGCCGACGCCGTTCCTGTGGGTGAGCAGGAGCAACAGGTGACCAGCCAGCCACCAGATGGAGGCGCTGAAGAAGATGGTGGCCAGGACCTCCACTCCGTGACCCACTTCCGGGATGGCCTCCAGGCGCAGGGAGGTGGCCATCAGCAGGACGGGGACCGGCAGCACCCGCAGCAGGCTCCAGCCCAGGGCCTGCAGGGTCAGCTTGACGCTGTCGGTGAAGCGATGTCGGGTGCGGGCGGCCAGGTCTTCCAGGTGGCTGGGGGTGCCCCGGCCCAGCCCGTAGAGTACCAGTGAGAGCAGCAGGGTCAGTCCCAGGGGGATCGGGCTGCCCAGGGTTACCTCCCGTAGCACATGGCGTACCTCCTGCCAGGCCGCCGGGTCCAGCAGGGCCAGGGAGGCGGAGGGGATGCGGGCGATCCAGTCCGTGCCCACGGCCACGTGGCTGGGCCACCAGAGCAGGGTTTCCCTCAGAATCTGGTCCAGTTCGTCCACCAGGGCCACCACCGCCCGCAGCCGCAGGTCGGTCTGGCGCAGCTGATCGGCCAGGTTTTCCTCGGCATGGAGCTGGATGGTCAGGGTCTGTTCCTGCAGTCGTCGCAGCTCAGCCTGGCCCAGGTCGTCGCCGTTGAGGGTCGGGGCGCCCGGCTGAACGCTCAGGTGCTCCCGCAGGGTGATGGCTCGCAGCCTGGACTGTGCCAGTTCCCGTTCGATGCCCCGGACCGCAAAGCGGGCCTCGTCCAGGTCCCGCAGCCGTCGCTGTTCCTCCAGGAACAGACTGCCCAGTGCCTCGGTGAGGCCGCCGACTTCCAGGCGTTCACGCACGTTCGCCAGGGTCTGGGTCAATTCCCGTTCGATACGGGTATAGCGATCCCGTTCCTGTTGCAGGGTGCGAATGCGGGTCTGGGTCTCGGCGATGCGGTCGAAACGATCCCGCAGGGCCTGTATCTCCCCGGCAAAGCGGGTTCGCGCCTCCGGTTCCCGTTCCACCAGCCGCTGCAGGCCCTGTTGCAGGGTCCGCAGTTCCTCCGATGCGCGTTCGTTGAGTTCCTGTTCCAGCGCGGAAAGCGTGGCCCGCAGCCAGCGTAGCTCCAGTTCCAGAGAAGGGATCTCATGGCGCAGGACTTCGATGCGGGGGGGCAGACCCTGGCCGTCCAGCTGGGCGGCGATGACGCGGGCATCGGCGCGCCGGGTGATGGCCTGCCGGGTGGCCTCCACGGCACTGGCCAGTTCGGCGTCTTCCGGATCGGGCGGCAGGGCCTCCAGTTCCTCGGCACGCTGGCGCTGCAGGCGCTCCAGGGTTTCGGCCTGGGTGCGGGACTGTTCTTCCAGGCGGGTGAGGGTGGCGCGTCTCTGATCCAGTTCCAGAGCGGTTTGGTCCCGGCGCCGCTCCAGCAGACCGATGTCGTCCTCGATCTGGCTGATGCTGCGTTCCTGACCCGGGGTGTAGGGCAGGCGCAGGTTCTGATCCAGCCGTTGACGGGCCTCCTGTAGACGCTCGACAGCCGACTTGGCGATGCCGGCACGATCCAGGGCGCCGCGCAGTCGCTCCGCCGCGGAGCGTTCCTGTTCCAGGGCTGTCTGCCAGAGGGCGCGTTCCGCGTCGGACAGTTCCCCGTCACCGGCTCGCTGGCTCAGGCGCTGTTCGGGGCTGGCCCTCAGCCAGGCCTCGGCCGGTCCGGTATCGATGGCCTGAACCTGAGGACGGACGCGGGTGATGCCTTGGTTAAGGGCTTCCCGCTGGGCATCCAGTTCCATCTGGGTGACCGGCGCCGAACCTGTCGGCGGCGCCACGCCGGCCTCCTGAGCCAGGACGGGCATTCCGAGCCCGAGACACAGGGCAAGCATGAGCAGTAGCTGGGTTGTCAGGCGCTGGTGGGTGGACATGAAAAGACGGACCTCTGGGTATCCTGCGAGGGTGCTGGATGTCGGGCTGTGTTCTGCCGGACAATGGCAGTAGGATCGGGGCGTGCACCCCTGAGTGCCTATTGTGCCCCAGTTGGGGGACTTGCGTCAGTGGTCAGGGCTTGAGCGGAACGTTCATGGTAGACAAAGACAAACAGGATCATCGCACCGTCTCGCTGGTACTGGGCTCGGGCGGGGCCAGGGGGCTGGCCCACATCGGCGTGATTCAGGAACTGGAGGCCCGGGGCTATGAGATCAAGGCCATTGCCGGCAGTTCCATGGGGGCGCTGGTGGGCGGGATTCATGCCTTGGGCGAACTGGGGACCTACACGGACTGGGTGACGGGACTGGATCAGACGGACGTGCTGGCCCTGGTGGACTGGTCCCTGTCGGGCGGAGGGATCATCCGGGGGGACAAGCTGATCCGCAAGCTCAAGGAGCTGGTGGGTTGCAGCGACATCGAGCACCTGCCCATCAGCTATACCGCGGTGGCGGTGGACATCGAGCGGGGCAAGGAGGTCTGGATGAGCGACGGTCCGCTGTTCGATGCCATCCGCGCCTCCATTGCCATCCCGGCGGTGTTCACGCCCCATCGTTACCGGGGGCGTACCCTGGTGGACGGCGGCCTGCTCAATCCGGTGCCGGTGGCGCCCACCCTGAGGACGCTGACGGACCTGACCATTGTGGTGGACGTGAACGGACCGGCGCCGGAAGCGGAGGAAGACACCCCCGAATCCGAGCGACTGGGCCGGGAGCCGGAGGCGGGGCAGTCCGGCCTGCTGCAACGCATGCGCGGCTACGTGGAATCCTTCGGCGGCGACAGCGGCGCCAAGGAGGACGGGCTGGCCCTGACCGAGGTGCTGATGCGTTCCCTGGAAACCATGCAGGCGGCCATCACCCGCCAGCACCTGGCGGTGTTCCGTCCGGACGTGGTCATCAGCGTGCCCAAGAACGTCTGCATGATTCACGAGTTCCATCGTGCCCGCCCCGTGATCGATCTGGGGCGGCGACTGGCGCGGGAGCGCCTGGATGCCTTGTCCGGAAAGGCGGACTAGGTTCCCCGCTCCCCCGGCCGTGGTTCGAGTTCATAGGGCTTCACCAGTTGCCATACGTGGTCCGGGATCATGTGTTTCATCCGTCCGGGCTGAGCCCGGCGCAGGTGCAGCACCGTCTCCACCGCCTTCATCTCCACCCGCGCCCGGGCAAATTCCAGACCCCGGGGTCCGATACGGGGCATGAGAAAGGCCGCCAAGGGGCGTGCCCAGTCGGGCATGCCGCGCAGGGGCAGGCCGCCCGCCGCCCGCTCGGTATTCTTCATGAATCCCTTCACCGGCCCCTGCCGCTTGCCGGCACTGGTGCAGGGCGCAGTGCGCACTTCATCACCCAGGAGATCCAGCAGGGCCTCGCCCTTTTCGTTGCGCACCACCAGCCATTGTTCTCCCCGTCCCGCCATGTAACCCACGGTGATGTCCGCCAGCACATTGGTGTAGTCCACACAGGTCTGGCAGGTGAGGGGGAAGAAATCCCGGGGCAGCTTGGAGATGGGGAGCTTGAGGAAGGGGATGGTCTGTACCCGGCCGTCCTCGAACCTCAGTTCCACATGGTAATCGGCACGGAATTCCAGGTAGGTCACCGTTTCCGGACGGTCCGCCAGCAGGGCCAGGAATTCATGGAAATGCTCGGTGGTGGTGTTGTCGGAGCAGGGGGTACCGATGACGTGGAGCGCATCCAGGTCCAGTTCGGGTTCGATGGCGCGCAGGGCATAGATCTGACAGGGCAGGCCGATCACCGCCAGACGCCGATAGCCCTGGGCCAGGGCCGGTTCCAGGTGGGCCAGCAGGGGGGCGTAGCCCATGCGCATGCCCCGGCACCGGGCCATGTCCTCGGCGCGGGTGACCAGCATCGGCTGGGGGCGCCAGCGGTCCTGGGGGTCGGCGGTCATGGTGAGCACCGCATCCACCTGACCGGTCTCCAGCAGGCGTTCGCCGATGCGGGTGGTAATGCCGGTCCACTGGGCGCCATCTCGCGGGGTGTTCATGGCCGCCTGCAGCATCCGGCGATAGGGGCCGAAGAACAGTTCGTCTTCCTGGTCCGGGTTCCGTGCCCGGCCATGAACCTGGGTCTCCAGCCGGTCATATCGGGGGTGGATGAACTGGCAGGCCCGGCCGCAACGCCGGGGATCGGCGGTGCGGGAGAGGCCGCAGTCGGTACACAGGTCGCGGTGGGGGATGGCGGCGGCTTCGGTCACGGCACTGGATCTCTGGATTTTCGTGTTTCGAAAAAAAACCGGGGGCGACGCATCAAACTCAAGGCAGAATGCGGTCAATGGTCAGCCTGACCTTCGGCGCGGGGGCGTCGGCACTGACGGTGACCGGCTCGCTGACGCCTTCCATGTCGCCGCTCTCGGCCTGGGCCATGCCGGTGCGGCTGAGGCGGGCCACCACTTGCACTTCGCCGAACTCGCGCATGGACATGCCTGCCACCATGCCGCCCTCGTCTTCCAGGCGCAGGGTCATGGGGAAGGCGTCCGCCCGGGCGCGGACGATGGCCAGGGGCATGCGGGAGCCCTGGGCCGGACGGGCGAAGACCATGATGAACTCCTCGCCGCTCACCCGCTCCACCAGCGATTCGTCCAGCACCACTTCCACCTCGATGGCCAGGGTGTCGGCATCGGCACCCGCGTCGGCCGCATCGGTCTGATCACCGGCCGTGCCACCGGTCATGGCCCGGACATCACGCAGGGCCTCGGCCACGGAACGGGCGGAGTCGCTGTCTTCCGGCAACTGGCTCAGCAAACGATCCAGACGCAGGGCGGAGCGAGGGTAATCCCCTTGCTGAAAATCCGCGATGGCCCCCAGCCAAAGACCGTTCTGGTGGTCCGGGTCCAGTTCCAGGGCGCGATCCAGCAGACGGGTCACCTGGCGGGTCACCCGGCCGTCGGCAGCCATCATCAGGGCTTCGGCGTAGTCCACGTTTAGGTCCGGTTGGTCGCCCAGTCGCCGGTAGGCCTCGTCAAAGGCTGCCGCGGCGTCCTCGAACTGCTCGACGAAGCCGTAGGTGCGGGCCAGGAACAGCCAGTTCTCGGTATTGTCCGGGTCCATCTCCAGGCGCTCCCGCAGCTGCACGATCATGCGTTCGATGTCCATCATGTCGTGGCTGGGTTCCTGGCCCATGGCCAGGGTCTGGGTGGGCGACATGCGGGGGGCGGTGTCCAGCTGGAAATAGATCAGCAGGGCCGCCATGGGCACCAGCACGGCGGTGATGCCCAGCAGCACCATGCCCTGGCGCGGGGCGGGTGAGGGGGTGGCCGGGGTTTCCTCCGGCTGTTCCACATCGGTGATGAGGTTGTCTTCCAGCTCCGCCCTGGCGGCCTCGTACTGCTCGCGGGTGAGCAGGCCGTTGGCCAGTTCCTGGTCCAGCTCGGCCATGCGCTGGCGGTAGATGGTGAGGTTCAGGCCCCGGAAGGCCACGTCGGCCTGTTGTTGCCGTCGACGGATGAAGGGCCAGAGGATCACCAGGACCGCCAGGGAGGACAACAGGGCGGCACCGATCCAGAATCCAGTACTCATGCGTCTTTTCCTTCGTTCAGCAGGCGGCGGGCACGCTCCCGCGCGGCGGCATCGGCAATGGGCTGCTCATCCCGCTGGCGGCTTTTGCGAGCGGTGAGATACAGGGCCGCCAGACCGATCAGGAGCAGGATGAACGGCCCGGTCCAGAGCAGGAAGGTGGCGGCGGAGAGGGGCGGGCGGTAGAGCACGAACTGACCGTAGCGGGCCACCATGTAGTCGATGATCTGCTCGTCGGTGGCACCGGCCCGGAGCTGGTCCCGTAGCTCCCGGCGCAGGTCCCGCGCCAGCCCGGCGTCGGAGTCCGCCAGGGACTGGTTTTGGCACACGGTGCAGCGCAGTTCGTGGAGCATGGCCCGGTAGCGCTGTTCCAGCACCGGATCGTCGAAATCGGTGGGATCCAGTCCACCGGCAAGACCCGGGCCGGACAGACAGAGCGCCAGGCACAGACTCAGGGTGGTGAGCAGGGACTTCACAGGGACTCCCTCCGCAATTGTTCCACCATGGGCAGGATCTTGTTCTGGGCGTCCTGCCAGCTCAGGGGGCCTATGTGCTTGTAGCGGATCCGTCCCTGGCGATCGATGATGAAGGTCTCCGGGGTGCCGTAGACCCCCCAGTCAATGCCCACCCGCCCTTCCAGGTCATGGGCGTTCCAGACATAGGGATTGCTCATGCTGCGCAGGTAATTCAGGCCATCGCTGCGTTCATCCTTATAGTTGAGGCCGTAGATGGGGACACCCCGGTTGGCCATGGCCACCAGCACCTGGTGCTCCTGCCGGCAGGAGACGCACCAGCTGGCCCAGATGTTGAGTAGCACCACTTCGCCGTCGAAGTCGCTGCTGCCCACCAGCCGCTCGGGGTCCTCCAGGGCGGGCAGCTGGAACCGGGGTGCGGGTTGATCCACCAGCGGCGAGGGGACTCGGCGGGGGTCCAGGGTCAGTCCGACCATCATGAATCCCCCCAGGACCATGATGAGGATCAGGGGCAGCAGATAACGCAGACGCTTCATGAGGCGGAACTCCTACCGGCAGCTTCGGACAGGTCTTCGGTGCTTTCCCTGCCGGTGTCGTCGGCGCGGCTTTCGCTGGCGCGGCGGGCGAACACCCGGTAGCGACGGTCCGCCGCGGCCATCAGGCCGCCCAGGACGATGAGGGTGGCGCCGATCCACAGCCAGACCTGGAACGGGTTGTGATAGAGGCGCAGGGACCAGGTGTCGCCCGGCAGGGGCTCGCCCAGGGCGACGAAGATGTCGCGGGTGAAGCGGGTCTGATAGGCGGCCTGTGCCATGGGCTGGGTCTGTACCCGGTAGACCCGGCGTTGGGGGAAAAGCTCGGTGACGAACTCGCCGTCCCGGGTCACGACCACCCGGGCCTCGATGGCCTCGTAGTTGGGGCCGCGCACACCGTAGGTTTCCCGCAGTTCATAGGTGTAGCCGGCCAGGGTGTGGCTCTGGCCGTAACCCAGGCGCACGTCCTGCTCCTGTTCGAAGGCCATCAGCAGGGTGATGCCGATCACCAGGACGGCAAAGCCCAGGTGGCTGACGGTCATGCCATAGTAGCCGGCCGGGGTCTTGCGCAGGGCGGTCAGCGGGTTGCCGCCCCGGTGGGTGGCGCGACCGTAAAGGTCACGGGCGATGGTGAACAGGATCCAGAAGCCCATGGTGGTGCCCAGGATCACCATCAGGGTGACGCTCCCCTGCATGGCGAGGGGAAACACCACCCCGGCCACCAAGGCCGCCAGCAGGGTATGCCACAGGCGACGGGTCACCTCCAGGGGGGAGACATGCTTCCAGCGCAGCAGCGGCCCCAGGCCCACCAGGAAGATCAGCGGGACCATGAGGGGGGCAAAGACCGCATTGAAGTAGGGTGGACCCACGGAGATCTTGCCCATGCCCAGGGCATCCAGCAGCAGGGGATAGAGGGTGCCCAGCAGCACGGCGGCCAGGGCCACCATGAGGATGACGTTGTTGGCCAGCAGGGCGCCTTCCCGGGACACCGGGTCGAACTCCGCGTGACTTCGCACCGTGGGGGCACGCCAGGCGTAGAGGGCGAAGGAGATCCCCGTCACCGCCAGCAGCAGCATGAGGATGTAGACCCCGCGGGTGGGGTCGGTGGCAAAGGCATGCACCGATACCAGGACCCCGGAGCGGACCAGGAAGGTGCCCAGAAGGCTCAGGGAGAAGGCCAGGATGGCCATCAGCACGGTCCAGCTGCGGAAGGCGCCGCGCTTTTCCGTCACCGCCAGGGAGTGGATCAGGGCGGTGGCCGCTAGCCAGGGCATGAGGGAGGCGTTTTCCACCGGGTCCCAGAACCACCAGCCGCCCCAGCCCAGGGTGTAATAGGCCCACCAGCTGCCCAGGGCGATGCCGGCGCCCAGAAAGGCCCAGGCGGTGGTGGCCCAGGGGCGGGTCCAGCGTGCCCAGGCGGCATCCAGACGGCCGCCGATGAGGGCGGCCACGGCGATGGCAAAGGGTACGGCCAGGCCCACATAGCCCATGTAGAGCATGGGCGGATGGATCACCAGACCCGGGTCCTGCAGCAGGGGATTGAGATCCCGTCCGTCCGCCGGCACCGGGAAGATGGGCTCGAACGGGTTGGACGTGAACAGGGTGAAGGAGAGGATGCCCACGCTCACCAGGCCCATCACCGCCACGGTGCGGGCAGCCATCACCGCCGGCAGTCCCTTGCTGAACAGGGATACCGCCAGGGACCAGCCCGCCAGCATCAGCGCCCACAGGACCAGGGAGCCTTCATGACCGCCCCAGACGCCGGAGATGCGGTACACCAGGGGCAGGGCGGAGTTGGAGTGGTTGGCCACATAGGCCACGGAGAAGTCGTGGGTGATGAAGGCGTAGGTCAGCGCCAGATAGGCGATGGCCAGGAACAGGAACTGCCCCGCCACCGCCGTGTGGGCGGTGGCCATCCAGGAGGTGGTGCCGCGATGGGCGCCGATGAGGGGGATGGTGCCCTGGACCAGGGCCATGAGCAGGGCAAGAATGAGGGCGAGCTGGCCGATTTCGGGCATCATGCTCAGTACGCCTTCTTGCCGGGATGTTCTTCGTAGCCCGCCGCCTTCAGGGCCGCGGCCACTTCCGGTGCCATGTAGTTCTCGTCATGGCGGGCCAGTACCCGTTCGGCGCGGAACACGCCGTCGGCGCCCATGCGACCGTGGGTGACCACCCCCTGGCCTTCGCGGAAGAGGTCGGGGAGCAGGCCCACGTATTCCACCGGGATGCTGTTCTTGGTGTCGGTGACGCTGAAGAAGACCGTCAGGCCCTCCTCGGCATGACGGATGGAGCCGTCTTCCACCAGGCCGCCCAGACGGATGATGCGCTCACCGGGGGCTTCGCCTTCCACCAGTTGAGTGGGGCCGTAGAAATACATGAGGTTTTCCCGGAAGGCGCTCAGGGCCAGGGCGGATGCCCCGGATACCGCCAGGACCACCAGCGCCACGCCGGCCATCCGTCTCTTCTGTCGAGGTGTCATTGCACTCTCCTGCCTGCTGAGGGGTCTTGCGATGGGAGCCTGTGCCCCGATTGCCGCCGGGGCGTCGGTGCAGGATTCACCGGCCCGACGGGTAGCGGGCCATTGATATCACCGATCCGGGTGGAGCCGCAACCGCGCCCACAAGGCCCGGCTGCCGTTTCACGGGGCTGTTTCAGTGACACCCGAAAGCTGTCCTGGTTCTAAACCGCTGGACCGGTTCTTGATTTGCGTCAAGCCGCCGGGGCTGTCGCCGTCCACAATGAATTCACCCAAGGCAGCTCCTGTTTGTCTTAACATGGGTGCAAGTCCAGATCATCGGGAGTCTGCTCATGGCGGATCAGCACTGGGGGTCATCCCTGGAATCCAATCGGGTTGCCGGCACCCGTCTCGAGTTGCTGCTGTTCCAGCTGGAAGGGCGGCAGCTTTACGGGATCAACGTCTTCAAGGTGCAGGAAGTCATCCCCTACCAGCCGATGTCGCGGCTGGCGGGGGCACACCCGCTGGTGAAGGGGATCGCCACCCTGCGCGGCATCACCATGCCCATCATGGATCTTTCGCTGGCCATCGGGGGGCCGGCGCTCAGGGAACCGGAAAAGGGCAACATCATCATCACCGAGTACAACCGTTCCGTGCACGGTTTCCTGATTCGGCGGGTGGATCGGATCATCAATACCCAGTGGGACAAGGTGCAGCCCCCGCCCCGCGGTACCGGCCGCAATGCCTACGTGACCGCCGTGACCCTGGTGAATGACCAGATCGTCGAGATCCTGGATGTGGAGAAGGTGCTGGATCAGGTGGTGCATGCCAGTACGGAAGTCTCCCGTGACCTGAGCGAGACCGTGCGGGCGCAGGACTGCAAGGTGTTGGTGGTGGATGATTCCAGCGTGGCCCGCAACCAGATCCGGGCGTCCCTGGAGCAATTGGGGGTGCAGTGCAGCCTGGTGACCGACGGCAAGCACGCCATGGAGCTGATTCTGCGCCTGCAGGCGGACGGTGTGGACGTGGCCCGCTATTTCACCATGATCGTTTCCGACATCGAGATGCCGGAGATGGATGGGTATCAACTCACCACCCGCATCCGCCAGGACCCCAGGCTCAAGGATCTCTACATCCTGCTGCATTCCTCCATCAGCGGCGTCTTCAATGTGGACATGGTGCGCCGTACCGGCGCCAACAAGTTCATCCAGAAGTATCACCCGGATGATTTGGCCCAGGCGGTCCGGGATCGGCTGGGACAGATCGGCGCCGCTCCCGCGGAAGGCTGACAGCCCGGGGGGCTGCGTGTACCATCACCCGTTCGCCGAGTAACCCGTGCCGTCCATGAGTCATGCTTCCCATGTCGTCTTTCCGGCCCATCGGCTGGAAGTGGAAGGCCTCGTCGTTGAACGAGGTGAACGCCTGTTGATCCGGGATCTGGGGTTTTCCCTGGCGGGAGGTGAGCTGTTGCAGGTGGCCGGCCGCAACGGTGCCGGCAAGACCAGCCTGCTGCGCATCCTGTGTGGACTGTCCCGTCCCCTGGAAGGCCGTGTCTGCTGGGATGGTGTCCCGGTTCAGCATCAGGAAGAGGGGCCCACGGCCCACCTGGCCTACCTTGGACACGCCAACGCCCTCAAGGACGAATTGTCCGGCGAGGAGAACCTGCGCATCCAGTCGGCGCTGCAGGGGCGCGGGGTGGGAAGGGACGAGGCCTGGGAAGTGCTCGGACGCATGGGCCTTGGCGGGCATGAGGATCTGCCGGTGAAATTCCTTTCCCAGGGGCAGAAGCGTCGGGTAGCCCTGGCGCGCCTGTTGCTGGTGCGTCGTCCACTGTGGATCCTGGACGAACCCTTTGCCGCCCTGGACGTGCAGGTCATCGAGGTGCTGCGCTCGGCCCTGGAGGCCCATCTGGCCGCCAACGGCATGATCATCCTGACCACCCATCAGGCCGTGCCCATCGAGGGTCGGCAGCGTACCCTGACCCTGGGGAAAGCGGCATGAACGGTCTGGCTACCGCTCTGATCACCCTGCTCCGGCGTGACCTCATCCTGGCCCTGCGCCGGCGCCAGGACGCCCTGGTGGTGCTGGGCTTCTTCGTCGTCGTGGTGTCCCTGTTTCCCCTCGGCGTCGGCCCGGACCCTCAGCTTTTGCGCAGCATGGCCCCCGGCGTGCTGTGGGTGTCGGCCCTGCTGGCCACCATGCTCTCCCTGGAACGGCTGTTTTCCGACGATTTTCGCGACGGCTCCCTGGAACAGATCCTGCTGTCGCCCCAGCCCCTGAGCCTGCTGGTGGGGAGCAAGATCCTGGCCCACTGGTTGATCACCGGCCTGCCCCTGGTGCTGATCTCCCCGCTGCTGGGCATGCAGCTTGGCTTGGACGGCACGGAAATCCTCATCCTGATGACGGCGCTGCTGCTGGGGACACCCATCCTCAGTCTGGTGGGTGCCATCGGCGCGGCCCTGACCCTGGGGCTGCGGGGTGGCGGTGTCCTGATTTCCCTGCTGATCCTGCCCCTGTACGTGCCCGCCCTGGTGCTGGGCGCCGGGGCGGTGGATGCGGTCATGTACGGATCCAGTGCCCAGGCCCATCTTTCCCTGATGGCCGCCCTGCTGATACTGACCCTGTTGCTGGCGCCCTGGGCCATTGCCGCGGCGCTGAGAATCATGCTGGATTGACGGAGGAATAACGTGGCTGAACAGCGCGTGCAGTGGTTCAAGTTCGCATCGCCACCCAATTTCTATGACCTGGCCGGGCGGCTGGCCCCCTGGTTCGGTGGGTTGGCGGCCATCCTGTTCGTGGTGGGTCTCTATATCGGTTTTATCCTGGCGCCGCCGGATTATCAGCAGGGCAACAGCTACCGGATCATGTTCATTCATGTGCCCACGGCCTGGATGTCCATGTTCCTCTACGTGCTGATGGCGGTGTACGCGGCCATCGGCCTGATCTGGCGGGTGAAGACCGCCGAGGTGATGGCCAAGGCCATTGCCCCCACCGGCGCGATGTTCGCCTTTCTGTGCCTGTGGTCGGGTGCCCTGTGGGGTAAGCCCACCTGGGGCACCTACTGGGTCTGGGACGCCCGCCTGACCTCGCAATTGATCCTGTTGTTCCTCTATCTGGGTTACATGGCCCTGCACGCGGCCATCGAGGACCGCCAGCGGGCGGCCAATGCCAGCGCCATCCTGGCCCTGGCGGGGGTGGTGAACGTGCCGATCATCTATTTCTCGGTGGTCTGGTGGAACACCCTGCATCAGGGCGCTTCGATCACTGTGACCAGCGCGCCGACCATGGAGACGGTGATGTTCGTCGCCCTGCTGGTCATGACCTTTGCCTGCTGGATGTATGCCATTGCGGTGGTGTTGTGGCGGGCGCGACTGGAATTGCTGGAGCGTGAGCGACGGGCCGCCTGGGTGCTGGAACGGACGGGAGAGAAGGCATGATCGAGTTTCTTGCCATGGGGGGGCACGCCCCCTATGTGTGGGGTTCCTACGGGGTGGCCCTGTTGGCAATGGTGGTCGAGATGGTGCTGCTCCGGCAGCGCCGCAAGGCGGTGAACCGGCGTCTGGCGCGTCTGGCGCGACTCAACGGGGAAGAGGGCGGCGCGACGTCGCCGGATGTCTGAGCAGGCGGGGTGGCGGGGGCCGTCTCCCGCCTGCCGCGCGCGGTATCACTGGGTGTAGCGGGGGGCCTTGAAGCGCAGGGCCTGCAATGCCGGGTCATGGCCATTGTCGCCGTGACAGGTCAGGCAGGTGTAGCGCCCCCCCGCCATGATTTCGGTGTGCTCCCGGTAGAAATCCGGATCGTTTTCCCGGATGTCGTCACTCAGGTGGCAGGCACTGCAGTTTTCCGAGATCTTTTCCGGATGGGTCTGCGAGGGGGCGTCGTGGTGAGGGTTCACCTGACCGCTGAACATCAGGTAAACCTTGCGTGCGCCCTGGATCTTATCGGTGAAGAAGCCCTTGGTGTGGCAGGCCAGGCAGTCCACCTGGGGGTGGCTACCATGGTCCCAGGAAACCTTCTCATAGGCATGGCAGGTGATGCAGAAGTCGTTCTGGGTGGAGACGTGATGCCCGCCCACGCCGCCGGCGACGACCAGGCCCAGGGCCAGCAGGATGATCAGGGTAATCCAGAGTTTGCCCATGGCGACATGCTCCCGGGGAACGTCTTGAGTGAAGCCGTGGACGGGCCTGTCCTTGAAACAACGGTCTGCCGGCCTGCCCCCGGATACTGTTAACTCTTACAAAATGTAGCAAAATTGCATGGGTATGGGAGGTGATGAAGTTGACCCAGTTCCGGAAAGTCTCATTTTTCAGGTGGCTTCCGTGGCAACAGGGTCTGGTTAGCCGACTCGGAAGGCTTCATGCTAATGTCAAGCCGGTTTCGATTCATCCGGAACATTGCCCGAACCGTACGCCCTATCCGGAAACACCATGGACATCACCCTGGGCCGCAAGGCGGTATTGATCATTGATGACTTCCAGAACATGCGGGCACAGCTGGTGCAGATGCTCGGGTCTCTGGGTGTTGAGCGCAAGCCTGACGTGGCCGCATCCGCCGAGGAGGCCCTGGAGCATCTGCGTTCCCGGCGCTATGACATCGTCCTGTGTGACTACAACCTGGGTGAAGGGATGCACGGCCAGCAGATTCTCGATCTGGCCCGCCGCGAGGGGTGGGTGGACGTGGCCACCGTGTTCATCATGGTCACGGCGGAAAACTCCACGGAGATGGTCATGGGGGCCCTGGAAAGCGGGCCGGATGCCTATCTGGCCAAACCCATCAGCAAGGAACTGCTCCATGCGCGTCTGCTCAAGGCCCTGCGGCGGCGCATGCCCATGCTGCCCGTCGCCCGGGTGCTCAGGCAAGGAGATACCGGGCAGGCCCTTCAATTGCTGGATACCATGCTCTCGGCCGGGCGCGGAGAGCGTGCCGACATCCTGCGCCTGAAGGCGGAACTGGCCCTGGACATGGGGGCTCTGGACCTGGTTCAGGAGGTCTGCGAAATCGTCATCAAGGAGCGACCGGTGGCCTGGGCCATCACTTCCCTGGGACAGGCGGCCATGGAGCGTGGTGAACTGCCCCGGGCAGAGACCCTGTTTCGGCAGGCGATTGTGGTGACACCGTATTTCATGGCGGCCTACGACCACCTGGCTGCCGTGCTGGAGCTGCGGGGCCGGTCCCGGGAGGCGATGGAAATTCTGGAGGAGGCAGTGGGTCGCTCCTCCCGTTCCCTACCCCGTCAGCGGCGTCTGGGCTGGTTGGCCATGCAGGTTCGGGAATGGGATCTGGCGCGCTGCGCCTGGCGTCAGGTGATCGAGCTGGGCAAACCCACGCAGACGGTGCGTGCCGAGGACTTCTTCAACCTCGTCTGTGCCCTGATGGAAATGGGTGAGTCGGCCAAGGCCGCTCAGGTGCTCGAAGACATGCGGCAGTCGGTGACGGCGGACCCCTTGGTACGCTGGTGGTCCATGCTGGGGCGGCTTCGGATCGCCGTGGTGAATCACGGCGACAGGGAGGCCGCCCTGGATGCCCTGGATGCCCTCATGCTCAAGGCGATACCCCCCATCGACATTCACCGGCAGTTGATCGAAGTCCTCGAGGGCCTGGGGGAGGTGACACGGGCGGAGCTGCTGCGTCAGCAGCTTCCAGACTGACGACGTAGAGCCAAGGAGGAGACTTGAGCAAGCTGGATTTCAGTACGGTGCTGGCCATCAGCATCCACGACATGAAAAACTCCCTCAATCTGCTCCTGGGTTCCCTGGATGATTTGATGCGGAGGGAGGAGCAGCGTCCCTCGATGGATGCGGAGCGACTGGCGATGCTGCGTTACGAGGCCCGTCGCGTCAATGACACACTGATCCAGCTGCTGGCCTTGTATCGCAGTGTCAAGGGCCTGTATCAGCCCCGTTTCATGCCTGTGCCCATTCATGACCTGCTGGAAGAATACTGGCTCAACAACAAGGTCCTGATGGACCACCGCGGGGTGGAGTGCCTCGTGCAGTGTGATACCGACCTGGTCTGGACCCTGGACCGCTATCTGGTGAACAGTCTGCTGGAAAACGTGGTCAACAATACAGTGCGCTATACGCGTCACAAGATCTGCATGTCCGCCCGTGCGGAGGGTGACTGGCTGCTGGTGCAGGTGACCGATGATGGTCCGGGTTTTCCCAGTGCCATGCTGGGGCGCCAGGCCATCCGGGATGGTGCCCAACTGGACCCCCAGCAGGGCCGTACCGGTCTGGGACTCTATTTCTGTGCCCTGGTTGCCGACATGCACGGCGGCGATGGTGAGCGTGGATACGTCGAGTTGTCCAACGGGGGGGAACTGGGGGGCGGCTGTTTCACCCTGCAGCTTCCCAGGCTGTCGTCCAACTGAAGTACCCCTGACCCTGGAGTGTCCAGCCATGTCTGATGACGATTTCATCAACAAGCTCTCGGAACTGGCCAGCTTTGTGGAATCCACCCGTTCCCTGGAAGCGGGACTGGAGCATCTCACCACCCTGGTGGCCCATGCCATGGCCTGCCGGCATTGTTCCATCATGCTGGTGTCCGACGAGGGCAACAGCACCGAACCCCATCTGCGGGTGGAGGCCCATTCCGGCGGCCTGCCGGCGGAGGTGAGGGATCATCGTCAGCCGCTGGGATCGGGAATCGCCGGTCAGGTGGCCGGTACCGGCAAGCCCCTGCTGATCCTGGATCTGCACCGCTCCGTCTATGCCGGTCTGGCCCGGCGTGAAGAGCCGGGGACGGTGGATGTGATCTCGGTCCCCATTCGTCTGGAGGCGCGGGTGATCGGCGTGATCAACGTGGACAGCCCGCTGGATCGGCCGCGATTGAGCATGACGGATCTGCGTCTGGCCACCATCCTGGCGCTGGTGGTTTCCAAGTCGGTGCAGATTCATCGGCTCAAGGGGTTGCTCAAGACCAACTTCATGCAACTCGCCCTGGCGCGGGAGGCTCAGCGTCATGATGGCGCCATCACCCAGGATCCGGCCAGGGTCGCTCGCCTCATGGCCCATACCCTGTATGACGAGATGATCCAGGCGGGTTTTGCCCGGGATCATGTCCTGATGGTGGCCACCGAGATCCTGTCCCAGGTCCACGATGCCCTGAGTCATCGCTGACTCTCCATCATTCCCATCATTCCCGCGCAAGCGGGAATCCAGTCGCGGGCCGGCATTCCGGACTCCCGCTTTCGCGGGAGTGACGGCAGGAGAGCGATTCGATGCCTCTCTGAACGGGGCGATATCCGTCCTGCTTCCCTTGTGGGCATGGCCTGTGTGTTCCCTCCGTGGGAGCGGCCCTCGGCCACGAAGGGGGGAAGCCCCCCGCCAGTCCCGCAGAGAGTACAATCCCCTCTTTTGTCGCCACAGGAATCTTCATGTTCAAGAATGCCCGCCTGTTCCGTCTCCAGGATGCCCTGGGCCAGGATGCCATGGCCCTGGAGCAGCAGCTCTCCACTCGCCGCTTCCAGCCTTGCGGTCCCCTGACACTGTCCACCATGGGCTGGTCCGAGCCCTTGGGCGGCGAGTCACAGGCCCTGGTCCATGAGGCCGCCGGCTGCCTGCTGATCTGCGCCAAGCGTCAGGAACGCCTGTTGCCCGCGTCGGTGGTGGCGGAGGTGCTGGAAGAACGGGTCTCGGACATCGAGACCGCCGAGGGCCGCACGGTGGGCCGCGCGGAGCGCCGTCAGCTCAAGGAAGCGGTGACGGCCGAACTGCTGCCCCAGTCCTTCACCCGTTCACGACGCATCCTGGCCTATGTGGACACAGTGGCCCACTGGGTGGTGGTGGATGCCGCCAGCGAGCGCATGGCCGAGGATCTGGTGAGCCTGCTGCGGGAGACCCTGGGCACACTGCCCGCCAGTCTGCTGCGTCCCTCGGTGCCGCCGCCGACCCTGATGACCCGCTGGGTTTCCGAAGGTCGCGGCGAGCAGGGTTTCGAGCTGGGAGATGCCTGTGAACTCAGGGATCCCAAGGACAAGCAGTCGGTGGTGCGCTGCCGGGGGCAGGACCTGGCCGGGGACGAGATCGCCACCCACTTGCAGGCCGGCAAGCAGGTGACCCAGCTGGCCCTGGAGTGGGAGCAGCGTCTGAGCCTGGTGTTGGCGGAAGATTTGTCCCTCAAGCGTCTGCGCCTGACCGATGAGCTGATCGAGGACAGCGGCGTGTTGGAGGCCGATGACCCGGCCGCCCGGTTCGATGCCGAGTTCACCCTGCTGATCCACGAGATGCGAGGGTTACTGGCGCGTCTGGACGGACTGTTCGGGCTCTCCGGGTCGGACAGCGCCGAAGTGCCCTGGTGACGGAGCCGGGTATCCGTGGGAGCCTGCCTGCCGGCGAATGAGATGCCGGCAGGCTTTCCGGTGATTAGAACGTGTACTCCACGTTGGCCCGCAGGAAGTGGGCGTCGGAAGTCCCGGACGGGTAGTAGTCTCCCGTATCCAGATACTCCGCCCACAGGTGGGCCCGAAGGCTGGGACTCAGGTTGATGCCCAGCACGGCGGTGAACAGATCGCCCCGGTGGTCGCCGTCGCCGCTGCCGTCCTTCTCGTCCGCGTACAGACGGTGGGCGCGCAGCTTCAGGGAGGTGTTGCCGGACGGGTTCAGGTCCAGGCCGATGAAGGGGGCCTTGAGGTTGGTCCAGCCGGCGATGCTGAACTGGGTGCCCACATAGGAGTAGACATACAGCTCGCTGAACTGGGGCCAGCGGGAGAACACCGGATACCAGGCTTCGTTGTCGCCGGTGCCGGCCTCATTGCCGGACAGGTAGTAATAGCCGGCGGTGAAGGCCGGGCGGGTCTGGCCCCAGATCGCCGGGCGCAGGGTCAACGAGGCATCCAGCAGCCGCCCCTTGAGGTTGGCATCGCCATGGCTGCCGTCCTGGGCCGCCAGCTCCAGGTTGGCCGAGATCGGGCCGTTGCGGGGCATGAAGCGGACACCCAGGGTATGGAAATCCGCGTCGGCCTTGCCGTCTTCTGGCTTGCCCGTCAGGCTGGAACCCAGTTCCTCCTTGTAGATCCAGTAATACTCGAACGGCATGGCTTCGGACTGACTGTTTCTGCCATAGACACCCATGGCCCGTTCATTGTGCTCGATGAGGCTCAGCCCGGACTGCCGGTTGATGGTCAGGGCATCCTGCCTGGCGTTGTAGATCGCCAGCAGGTCCAGGGTGTGGCCCTCGTTCACCGTCAGGCCGGCCTTGACCGCATTGAAGAACAGGGAGCGGGAACCATCCAGGGGGGTGCCGTTGAGGATGATGTTGCCGGTGCCGTAGATCAGCTCCTGACGACCCACGCGCAGATCCAGCAGACCGTCGGCCAGGTTGTTGAAGTCCATGTACAGCAGGTCGGGCACCACCTCGCTGAGGAACTTCTGATCTTCGTACCGTGACCGGTCCTCGCCCCGTTCATAGATGCGGAATTCGTTCATCAGGCGCCCGTGAAAGGCGACGTCCTCATTGAACTGATAACCGGCCCAGAGCCGGGTGCGGGTGCGGTTGAAGAGCAGGTCGAACTGGAAGCCGCCGGCTTGAGTGGGAATGCTGTCCAGGTCGGTGACCCGGACCCGCAGGTCCCCACCCCAGTCCCATCCGGCCTGCGCACTGCCCATCCCCATGAGCAGTGCCAGCGCGCCGGCCGATAATGTGGTCTTTTTCAGCATGACTCCCCCTGACAGGTTTTTGTGTATGACGGTTTAACCCCTGGAAAAGGAGGATTATCCCGTCTTTGCCGGTGGATGTCCTGAAAAAATCACCCTTGCGTCACGGTGTCATCGGCGGTCGGCAGCGGGATTTTGTTGCCCTCGTTGTCCAGGCGCACGAAGGTGATGCAGGTGGAAAAGATGGGTTCTTCCGTGCCGCTTTCCAGGTCATCGCAAAAGACGCTCACGGCGTACTGCACCGAGGTGTTGCCTCGTTTGTGCTCACGGGAGTTGAAGCGCAGCACCGCGCCCTGATGCACCCCGCGGTGGAACTCCACCCCGTTCATGGCCACGGTGACGAAACGGCAGCCGGGGTGGTCGCGACTGGCGGCAATCCAGGCGATCTCATCCACCCACTTGAGCAGGAAGCCGCCGAAGAGATAGCCGTAGTGATTCAGATGTTCGGGTCTTACCAGTTTGAAGGTATCCAAGGGTCACTCCTTGTGGAATCCGGTGGGGGGGCTCAGCCCAGCAGACGCCAGCCCAGCCAGACCAGGGAAAAGCTCAGCAGGAAGATCAGCCCTGTCCAGGCCAGGGCCAGCAGGCCCCGGCCCGGCTGGGCGGATATCGGGACGTGCTCGTGGGTGACCACCCGCAGGGTGAGCCAGGCCAGGATGGGGGCCGAGAGGAAGGAAACGGTGGTGGCAAAGTCGATGAATTGGGTAAAGCGTGCCCCGGCAAAGTAGATCATGATCAGGGCACCGCCCAGGACGGTGATCAGGGCCAGCAGATAGGGGACGCGCCGGTGTTCCTCGGGACCGGGGGTGCGACCCCGGTCGCCGGCCCGGGCGGCGTCGA
Source organism: Ectothiorhodospira shaposhnikovii (assembly GCF_047222355.1). Taxonomy (NCBI): domain Bacteria; kingdom Pseudomonadati; phylum Pseudomonadota; class Gammaproteobacteria; order Chromatiales; family Ectothiorhodospiraceae; genus Ectothiorhodospira; species Ectothiorhodospira shaposhnikovii. The sequence continues at coordinate 294,371 of NZ_CP178333.1, forward strand.
ACAGGGCGGTGATGACCCGGGGATAGGCATCCGTCACCGCCAGGGTAGTGCTGAACATGGCGGTCAGTGCCGCCACGGCGATGATGGGTCGGCTCCATTCACCCAGGGTGCCCGCATAAAGGTCCACCAGCTGGGCGGAAAAGCCCACCGCGGAATTGGCAAAGCCCACGCCGCTGGCGTGCATGGCCAGGGCGCCCAGCAGCAGGAATGCCGCGGCCATCAGGGTGGCGGCGATATAGCCGATGCGAAAGTCCGTCAGTGCATGGCGCAGACTGGGACGGGTCCGGGTTTCCCGGGCCCGTTCCAGGGTCCAGAGGGAGTGCCAGGCGGCCACGTCCAGGGGGATGGGCATCCATCCCAGCAGGGCCAGCAGGAAGGCGAAGCCGGCCGCGCTCCAGATCAGCCCCGCGTCCTGCCAGCCGGAGAGCCGGGACCAGTCCGGCTCTCCGCCGAAGGCCAGCGCCACGGTGGCCAGGGTGGACACGGTCAGGGCTGCCATGATGAGCTTCATGCCCAGGTCCACCCCCCGGTAATTGCCGATGGCCAGCAGCAGCAGGCAGGCCCCCATGATCCACGCCGACAGGGTGGCCGGCGAGGCATCCAGCCCGAACACCAGACCGAACAGGCCCGCCGTGACCACGGTGACCACGGCCTGGATGATGAACATGGTCCCCAGGGTGACCAGGGCGAACAGGCCCAGGGCCCAGCGCCCGAGCCGGCGGTAGCCCACCAGCAGGTTCTCTCCGGTGGCGGCGGCGTAGCGGGGGCCGAATTCGATGAAGGGATACTTGAGCAGACAGGCCAGCAGCACCACCGGCAGCAGCAACAGGCCGAATTCGGCACCGGCCCGAGTGGACTGTACCAGGTGGGAGACACCGATGGCCGCGCCGGCCATGAGCAGGCCGGGGCCGATGGCGTGGCGCAGGGTGCTGCCGCGAAGCTCGTTCATCAGGGGTGACCTCAATGACTCAGCAATCCGGACAGGGCAGGCCATTGCCCAGCAGGACCAGTACCGGGCCGTCATCTCCGGCGGGTTGATGGGGGAAGCAGTGCAGTTCCGGATGGACCTGTTGCAGCCAGGCGCGGATGGCTTCGAATTCCTCCAGGCCGCCGCTGTGGCCGCGATAGATCATCAGGCTGATGATCCCGTCCGGCCCCAGCACGGCGCGAGCCGCCTCCAGGGCGGCCAGGCTCGTCTCCGGCCGGGTGATGATGCCATGATCCCCCCCAGGCAGGTAGCCCAGGTTGAAAGTCACCGCCCTGATCCGGCCTCGGGCCTGATCGGGCAAGTGGCGCTCCAGGTGCTGGTGTCCGTCCCGGATCAGGGTGACCCGTTCCGCCACGCCGGCGGCTTCCAGGCGCTTGCGGGTGGCGTCCAGCGCGGCGGTCTGGATGTCGAAGGCCCAGACATGACCGGCATCACCCACCGTCCGGGCCAGGAACAGGGTGTCATGTCCATTGCCGGCGGTGGCGTCCACCGCCAGATCGCCGGGCTTGAGGATTTCGGCCATCTGCTCGTGGGCAAGGCGGGTGAGGGGCTTGGGGTGCATTGTCAGGTCCTTCTGGTGAGGGGTTCAAGGCGTACCGTGGTTTTCACAGGCCCGCAGCATGGTCTGCAGGGAGTCCGGGTCTGCCAGGCGGTGATCCGAGCCGACCGTGATCAGGGTGACGACCGCGGGCCGGCTGTTGTCGACCAGATACCGGGAATCGGTGAAGGGGATGACTTCGTCCGCCGGGGAATGGAGGATGAGGGTTCCCGTCTTCACCCGGTCGGCCGTACCCCAGAGTCGCCAGGCCGGGCAGAGCAGCACCAGCGGGATCCGGTGGCTGTTCAGGGCCATGGCCACGGCGCCGCCGCGGGAGGAACCGACGATGACCTGGGGACGATGGATCTCCAGGGCGGATTGCGCCGTGTCGACGGCGGCCTCGAAGTCGTCGTCGTCCAGCAACGGGTTGATGACTTCGTGACCCCGTGACAGCAGGTATGACGGCTTGAGCCCGCCGGGTCTGGACTGCCAGCCGTGGAGAAAGAGGATCTTCATCGGGTCGAATCCGTGCAGGGGACATGCATGTTGACCGGCCCGCGCCCGTGTCCCAGGCCGGGTGCGCTCTGGATGGCCCGGTGGATGAAGGACTTGGCTTGCCGGACGGCGCTTTCCACGTCCTTGCCCAGGGCCAGGCCGGCGGTGACGGCGGCGGCAAAGACGCAGCCGGTGCCGTGGGTGTGGGGCGTGTCTTGATGGACGGCGGGTAGTCGGGTGACCTGGCCGTTGCTGAACAGGATGTCCGTGGCGGCATCGACCAGGGCGCCACCGGTGATGACCACATGGGCCGCTCCCAGATCGGCCAGGGCCGCGGCGGCCTTGATCATGGTGGTTTCGGAATCCACCGTCAGGCCGGTCAGGGCGGCGGCTTCGTGCAGGTTGGGAGTGACCACGTCGGCCAGCGGGAGCAGCCGTCGGCACAGGGCCTGGCGGGCGGCATCATCCACCAGCGGAGCGCCATGCTTGCTGACCATGACCGGGTCCAGCACCAGGGGAAGACCCGCTGCGTCGGGCCGTGACAGGCGTTCGACCACGGTCTCCACCATGGCGGCACTGCCCAGGGCGCCGATCTTGACGGCCTTGGGCGGGATGTCCTCCAGCACCGCGTCGATCTGCCGCAGGACGAAGGCGGGGTCAATGCCCTGCACGCCGGTGACACCCCGGGTGTTCTGCACGGTCAGCAGGGTCACCACGCTCATGCCGTAGAGCCCGAACTGGTGGAAGGTCTTGAGATCCGCCTGCAGTCCCGCGCCCCCGGAAGGGTCGGAACCGGCGATGGTGAGGGCAGGCGCTTGCATGATGGTCACTCCTGGTCCGCCCGAGGCAGGTATGGGGGCCGGACCTGTTTACGCGGACGGTGGCCCGGGAATATCTTGCGGAATCATGCATCGGCGGGGGATGTGCCGGGAAGACCCGCGCCCCCCTGGGGGCGCGGGTGGTCGGGACGATCAGAGACCGGCCGCGGCCTTGAGAGCGTCCGCCTTGTCGGTGCGTTCCCAGGGCAGGTCCACGTCCTCGCGGCCGAAATGACCGTAGGCCGCCGTCTGCCGGTAGATGGGACGCAGCAGGTCCAGCATGCTGATGATGCCCCAGGGGCGCAGGTCGAAATGCTCGCGCACCAGGTCGACGATCTGCTGGTTGGAAATCTTGCCGGTGCCGAAGGTGTCGACGCTGATGGAGGTGGGGCGGGCCACGCCGATGGCGTAGGAGACCTGGATCTCGCAGCGCTCCGCCAGGCCGGCGGCGACGATGTTCTTGGCCACGTAGCGGCCGGCATAGGCGGCGGAGCGGTCCACCTTGGAGGGGTCCTTGCCGGAGAAGGCGCCGCCGCCGTGACGGGCCATGCCACCGTAGGTGTCGACGATGATCTTGCGCCCGGTCAGGCCGCAGTCGCCCACGGGGCCGCCGATGACGAACTTGCCGGTGGGGTTGATGTGGATGTTCTCGTCACGGCAGGTGGCCAGCCATTCGGCGGGCAGCACCGGCTTGATGATGCAGTCCATCACCGCTTCGCGCAGGGCCTTCTGATCGATTTCCGGGGCGTGCTGGGTGGACAGCACCACGGCGTCGATGCCCACCGGCTTGCCGCCTTCATAGCGGAAGGTGACCTGGCTTTTGGCGTCGGGGCGCAGCCAGGCCAGTTCACCGGACTTGCGCACGTGGGCCTGACGGCGCACCAGTTCGTGGGCGTAGTGGATGGGGGCGGGCATCAGCGCGCTGGTTTCGTTGCTGGCATAGCCGAACATCAGGCCCTGGTCGCCGGCGCCCTGTTCCAGACGGTTGCTGACGTCGCGATCCACCCCCTGTGCGATGTCGGGGGACTGCTTGCCCAGGGCGTTGATGACGGCGCAGGTGTGACCATCGAAGCCGGTGTCGCAGTTGTCGTAGCCGATGTCGTTGACCACGTCGCGGACCAGGTTCTCGTAATCCACGTGCACCGGGGTGGTGATCTCGCCGGCCAGCACTACCATGCCGGTCTTCACCAGGGTTTCACAGGCGATGCGGGCGTGGGGGTCTTCCGCCAGGATGGCGTCCACGATGGCATCGGAGATCTGGTCGGCCATCTTGTCCGGATGACCCTCGGACACGGATTCGGAAGTAAACAGATGGGAATCTTTCATGTTTTTCAGCTACTCCGGCTCTCGGGTGCCCGCCTGGCGGCCCACCCACGGATTGATGATGGTGATCCGCGCCGGATTTTACCCTGAATGCGGTGCTTGTGGTGCGTCGAGCCGGTTTGAGAAATCTCATTATTTATATGTATTTTGCCTTTCCTTATTCGATTTATCGTTGTATCTGAATACTTTATGGGGCAGTGCAGCAAAAAGCCCCCCGTTTCGCTCGGGCTTGCGACAAGCCCCCCTGTCAGGGAAAATGCAGGCCGATAACGCTGTGGTCAATGCATATTCCATGTGGTATTCATGACCGGATGATATGCCCGGGGATTGATTCAACTTGCTGTCCCCGAAGACTTTTTCAGCGACCAGTTTGAGGTGTGCCGCGTCTTTCCCAGTCGTCCGAATAACCAGAACACCGTTGAACGGTGTCAGCGCGGCAGACCATGAAGACCCTTATTTCCACCCTTGTCAGGAGATCTGCATGCCTTCCCGCAAAGAGCTAGCCAACGCTATTCGTGCGCTTTCCATGGACGCGGTCCAGAAGGCCAATTCCGGTCATCCCGGTGCGCCCATGGGCATGGCCGACATCGCCGAAGTGCTCTGGAATGATTATCTCAAGCACAATCCGGCCAATCCCCAGTGGGCGGACCGTGATCGTTTCGTGATGTCCAATGGTCATGGTTCCATGCTGGTGTATTCCCTCCTGCATCTGAGTGGCTACGACCTGCCCATCGAAGAACTCAAGCAGTTCCGGCAGTTCCATTCCCGTACCCCCGGCCACCCGGAATACGGCTACACCCCCGGTGTCGAGACCACCACCGGTCCCCTGGGCCAGGGCATCACCAACGCGGTGGGCATGGCCATCGCCGAAAAGGCCCTGGCGGCCCATTTCAACCGCCCCGGCCATGAGGTGGTGGACCACTACACTTACGTCTTCCTGGGCGACGGCTGCCTGATGGAAGGCATCTCCCACGAAGCCTGCTCCCTGGCCGGCACCCTGGGGTTGGGCAAGCTGGTGGCCTTCTACGACGACAACGGCATCTCCATCGACGGCGAGGTGGAAGGCTGGTTCACCGACGACACCCCCAAGCGTTTCGAGGCCTACGGCTGGCATGTGGTGCCGGGGGTGGATGGTCACGATGCCGAGGCGGTGAAGCAGGCCATCGAGCAGGCCCGGGCAGTGAAGGATCGTCCCACCCTGATCTGCTGCAAGACCATCATCGGTTTTGGCTCCCCCAACAAGCAGGGCAAGGAAGAGTGCCATGGCGCGCCCCTGGGCCAGGACGAGATCGCGCTGGTGCGCGAGACCCTCGGTTGGCCCCATGAACCCTTCGTGATCCCGGACGAGATCCGCGCCGGCTGGAATGCCCGTGACAAGGGGGCCCAGGCCGAAAACGCCTGGCAGGCCCGCTTTGCCGAATATGCCGAGGCCCACCCGGAACTGGCCGCCGAATTCACCCGCCGCATGAGCGGCGAACTGCCCGCCGACTGGGCACAAAAGGCCCAGGCCTTCATCGAGGAGACCGTGGCCAAGGCCGAGACCATCGCCAGCCGCAAGGCCTCCCAGAATGCCATCGGCGGCTATGCCCCGGCCCTGCCGGAACTGTTGGGCGGCTCCGCCGACCTGGCCGGTTCCAACCTCACTCTGTGGAAGGGCTCCAAGGGCATCAGCAAGGAGGACGGCGACGGCAACTACCTGTTCTACGGGGTGCGGGAGTTCGGCATGGCCGCCATCATGAACGGGATCGCCCTGCACGGCGGCTTCATCCCTTACGGCGGCACCTTCCTGATCTTCAGCGACTATGCCCGTAACGGCCTGCGCATGTCTGCCCTGATGAAGCAACGGGTGATCTACGTGATGACCCATGATTCCATCGGTCTGGGCGAAGACGGCCCCACCCACCAGCCGGTGGAGCAGGTCACCAGCCTGCGGCTGATTCCCAACATGCATGTCTGGCGTCCCTGCGATGCGGTGGAGACCGCCGCGGCCTGGAAGGCGGGCATCGAGCGCACCGACGGTCCCAGTCTGCTGAGCCTGTCCCGCCAGAACCTGCCCCACCAGACCCGTACCCAGGCCCAGTTGGCCGACATCGCCCGGGGCGGTTATGTGCTGCACGATGCCGGCGGTCAGCCGGATGCCATTATCCTGGCCACCGGCTCGGAGGTGGGGATTGCCATGGAGGCGGCCAAGGCGCTGGAATCCAAGGGCAAGCGTGTCCGGGTGGTGTCCATGCCCTGCCAGGAAGTGTTCGATGCCCAGGATGCCGACTACCGGGAGGCCGTGCTGCCAGGCGCCGTGCGCGCCCGCGTGGCCGTGGAGGCCGGCGTGACTGTCGGCTGGCTCAAGTATGTGGGTCTGGATGGTCGCGTGGTGGGCATGGACCGCTTCGGCGAATCCGCCCCCGGCGGCGAGTTGATGAAACATTTCGGCTTCACGGCGGACAATGTGATCAGTGCGGTGGAAGCCGTACTGGGCTGAATCCTCGCCCGATATTGAATTTTTCAAAGCAAAAGCTGGAGACAACAAACGATGACAATCAAAGTCGGTATCAACGGTTTCGGCCGCATCGGTCGCATGGTTTTCCGGGCCATTGCCAAGGAATTCCCGGAACTGGAGGTGGTGGCCATCAACGATCTGCTGGATCCGGAATACCTGGCCTACATGCTGCGCTATGACTCCGTCCACGGCCGCTTCGACGGCGAAGTCTCCGTGGAAGGCAACCACATGGTGGTCAACGGCAAGAAGATCCGCCTGACCGCCGAGCGCGACCCCGCCAACCTCAAGTGGAACGAGGCGGGTGCCGAGCTGGTGATCGAATCCACCGGCTTCTTCCTCACCGAGGAAACCTGCCAGAAGCACATCGATGCCGGTGCCCGGAAGGTCATCCAGAGCGCCCCCTCCAAGGATGCCACCCCGATGTTCGTGTACGGCGTGAATCACAAGGAATACGCCGGTCAGGCCATCATCTCCGCAGCCTCCTGCACCACCAACGCCCTGGCGCCGGTGGCCAAGGTGCTCAACGACAACTTCGGCATCAAGCGCGGCCTGATGAGCACCGTCCACGCCGCTACCGCCACCCAGAAGACCGTGGACGGTCCGTCCCAGAAGGACTGGCGCGGCGGCCGCGGCATCCTGGAGAACATCATTCCGTCCTCCACCGGTGCCGCCAAGGCCGTGGGCAAGGTGTTGCCCGCCCTGAACGGCAAGCTCACCGGCATGGCCTTCCGCGTACCCACCTCCGATGTCTCCGTGGTGGATCTGACCGTGGAACTGGAGAAGGGGGCCTCCTATGAAACCATCTGCCAGACCATGAAGTCCGCCGCCACCAGCGGTGACCTGCAGGGCGTGCTGGGCTACACCGACGAGAAAGTGGTGGCCACGGACTTCCGCGGCGTGAACCTGCCGTCCATCTTCGACGCCGAAGCCGGCATCCAGCTGGATGAGACCTTCGTCAAGGTGGTGGCCTGGTACGACAACGAGTACGGCTACACCTGCAACATGCTGCGCCTGGCGCGGCACGTGGGTGGTCAGTAAGCGGTCTGCCCCCGCCCCGACCCCTCTCCCCTTGGGGAGAGGGGCGTTTGCTCCCTGCAAGACCCAGAACAACAATCCGAAAACCATCCAAGGAGTTGCGCATGTCCGTCATCAAGATGACCGATCTGGACCTGAAGGGTAAGCGGGTGCTGATCCGCGAGGATCTCAACGTCCCCGTGAAGGACGGCAAGGTCACCTCGGATGCCCGCATCCGCGCCAGCCTGCCCACCATTGAGCACGCCATGAAGGCCGGCGCCCGGGTCATGCTGATGTCCCACCTGGGCCGCCCGGAGGAAGGCGTGTTCAGCGAGGCCGACTCCCTGGCACCGGTGGCCGCTCATCTTTCCGGTCTGCTGGGCAAGGAAGTGCGCCTGGTACGCGATTACCTGAACGGGGTGGAGGTGGCCGAGGGCGAGGTGGTGCTGCTGGAAAATGTCCGTTTCAACCCGGGTGAGAAGAAGGATGACGAAGCCCTGTCGAAGCAATACGCCGCCCTCTGCGACATCTACGTGATGGACGCCTTCGGCACCGCCCACCGGGCCCAGGCCTCCACCCACGGTGCCGGCAAGTTCGCCCCGGTGGCCTGTGCCGGCCCCCTGCTGGCAGCGGAACTGGAAGCCCTGGGCAAGGCCCTGGACAATCCAAAGCGCCCGCTGGTGGCCATCGTCGGCGGTTCCAAGGTGTCCACCAAGCTGACCGTGCTCGAATCCCTGTCCAAGGTGGTGGATCAGCTCATCGTCGGTGGCGGCATCGCCAACACCTTCATCGCCGCCCAGGGTCACGGGGTGGGCAAATCCCTGTGTGAAAACGACCTGATCCCCGAGGCAAAGCGCCTGATGGAAGCGGCACGGGCCAAGGGCGGCGACATTCCCGTTCCCACCGACGTCACCGTGGGCAAGGCGTTCTCCGAATCCACTCCGGCCACCACACGCAAGGTCAGCGACGTGGCCGATGACGACATGATCTTCGACGTGGGGCCGGACACCGCCGCCAGCTATGCCGAACTGCTGAAGAAGGCCGGCACCATCGTCTGGAACGGCCCCGTGGGCGTGTTCGAGTTCGACCAGTTTGCCGCCGGCACCCAGGCCATGGGCGAGGCCATCGCCGCCAGCGACGCCTTCTCCATCGCCGGCGGTGGCGACACCCTGGCCGCCATCGACAAGTACGGTCTGGCGGACCGCATTTCCTATATCTCCACCGGCGGAGGTGCCTTCCTGGAGTTCCTGGAAGGCAAGACCCTGCCCGCCGTCGCCATGCTGGAGGCCCGGGCCAAGGGCTGAGCGATCATCACCCACCACCTTCGGTACCTACCGAGCAAGGACAAGGCCCGACATGCGTAGAACCAAGATCGTAGCAACCCTGGGACCGGCCACGGACAGCCCGTCCGCCATGCGCGCGCTGGTGAAGGCCGGCGTGGACGTGGTGCGCATCAACTTTTCCCACGGCGATCCGGACGATCACCGCAAGCGGGTGGCCCTGTTGCGGGAGACCGCCCGGGAAGCCTCACGCATCATCGCCGTGCTGGGGGATTTGCAAGGCCCGAAGATCCGCACCGCCCGCTTTGTCTCGGGCAGCGTGGAACTGAAGGAGGGCGATGACTTCATTCTGGACGCGGACCTGGCTCCCAATGCCGGCACCCGGGAGCGGGTGGGCATCACCTACAAGGCACTGCCCGGCGACGTCAGCCCCGGCGACAGCCTGCTGCTGGATGACGGTCGCCTGGTGCTGACGGTGGAACGGGTGGACGGGCCGCGGATCCATACCCGCGTGGCCGTGGGCGGCACCCTGTCCAACAACAAGGGCATCAACCGTCAGGGGGGCGGCCTGTCCGCCCCCGCCATCACCGACAAGGACCGGGAGGACATCCGCCTGGCCGCCGAGCTGGACGTGGACTTTCTTGCCATCTCCTTTCCCCGTAGCGCCGCCGACGTCAATCGCGCCCGGGAACTGTTGCGGGAGGCCGGCGGGCAGGGCGCCATCTGCGCCAAGATCGAACGGGCCGAGGCGGTGGACGCCATCGACGAGATCCTCACCGCCACCGATGTGATCATGATTGCCCGTGGCGACCTGGGGGTGGAGATCGGGGACGCGGAGCTCCCGGGGGTGCAGAAGCGCCTGATTCAGCAGGCCCGTACCCGCAACCGGGTGGTCATCACCGCCACCCAGATGATGGAATCCATGATCCAGAACCCGATCCCCACCCGGGCCGAGGTGTTCGACGTGGCCAATGCGGTACTGGACGGCACCGACGCGGTCATGCTCTCCGGGGAGACGGCCACCGGCAACTATCCCCACAAGGCGGTGGAGGCCATGGGGCGGATCTGCGAGGCGGCGGAGCGCCAGCGCAGCGCTCGGGTGTCCACCCACCGCATGGACAGCTACTTTGAGCGGGTGGACGAGGCCATTGCCATGGCCACCATGTACACCGCCAACCACCTGGATGTGCGCGCCATCGCCGCCATGACCGAATCCGGCTCCACGGCCCTTTGGATGTCCCGCATCAGTTCCGGCATCCCCATCTTCGCCATGACCCGTCACCAGTGCACCTGTCGACGGATGGCATTGTACCGGGGGGTCTATCCGGTCCTGTTCGAGAGCGACAATACCAGCCATGCGGCCAACAACCGTCAAGTGGTGGCCATGCTGCAGGAGGCCGGTATTGTCAGGGACGGGGATCTGGTCATCATCACCAAGGGAGATCTCACCGGCGTCATGGGCGGCACCAACGCCATGAAGATCGTCCAGGTGGGGGCATTGCAGGACTTTGCTCCGTAAGCGCCCTTGATTCTCGAACCCATAACGACAACGATACCGAACCGCATAGCGATTCGAAGACCACAACCCACAGGAGGTCCCTCATGGCCCTGATTTCTTTGAGACAGTTGCTGGACCATGCCGCCGAGCACGGTTACGGCATGCCCGCCTTCAACGCCAACAACATGGAGCAGGTGCACGCGGTCATGCAGGCCGCCGACGAGGTGGATGCCCCGGTGATCATCCAGGCCTCCGCCGGTGCGCGCAAATATGCCGGCGAACCCTTCCTGCGCCATCTCATCATCGCCGCGGCGGAACAGTATCCCCACATCCCCATTGTGCTGCACCAGGACCATGGCGGCGAACCGGCGGTGTGCCTGGCTTCCATCCAGTCCGGCTTCACCTCGGTGATGATGGACGGCTCCCTGATGCCCGATATGAAGACGCCTTCCACCTATGAGTACAACGTGGAAGTGACCCGCCAAGTGACCGAGATGGCCCACTGGCTGGGCGTGTCCGTGGAAGGCGAACTGGGCTGCCTGGGTTCCCTGGAGACCGGCATGGCCGGCGAGGAAGACGGTTCCGGCGCCGAAGGCCAGCTGTCCCATGACCAGCTGCTCACCGACCCGGACGAGGCCGCCGACTTCGTCAAGAAGACCGGCGTGGATGCCCTGGCCATCGCCATCGGCACCAGCCACGGCGCCTACAAGTTCACCCGTCCGCCCACCGGCGACATCCTGGCCATCAAGCGCATCAAGGAGATCCATGCCCGCATCCCCAACACCCATCTGGTGATGCACGGCTCTTCTTCCGTGCCCCAGGACTGGCTCAAGATCATCAACGAGCACGGCGGCGACATGGGCGAGACCTACGGCGTGCCGGTGGAAGAGATTCAGGAAGGCATCAAGCACGGCGTGCGCAAGGTGAACATCGATACCGACCTGCGCATGGCCTCCACCGGTGCCATTCGCAAGTTCCTGGCGGAAAACCCCAAGGAATTCGATCCTCGCAAGTTCCTCAAGGTCTCCACCGCCGCCATGAAGGACATCTGCAAGGCGCGCTACGAGGCCTTCGGCTGCGCCGGCATGGCCTCCCGGATCAAGCCCGTGAGCCTGGAAGCCATGGTCAAGCGCTACAAGTCCGGCGAGCTGGCGCCCAAGGTGCAGTAAGTGCAGTAAGGTAAACGCCGCGCAAGCCCCTCTCCCCTCGCGGGAGAGGGGCTGGGGTGAGGGGAATGCGGTTCTGCTAAAGTACCAAACAATAGGCACGCCGTTCATTTCCACCCCTTCTCTCTCTTCGGGCGAAGGCTGTCGATATCCTTGGACCCCGCATGCACACACCCAGCCCTCGTTTCCTTGCCTGCCTTCTGCCGCTCCTGCTCCTGCCCGCCACGGCGCCGGCGACCCCGTTGGCTGAAGCCCTGCAGTCCTGCGCCGGCATCACCGATGCCGATGCCCGCCTGGCCTGCTACGACCGTCTGGCGGAACAGCCCGGCGCGGATGGTGACACCCCAGCAACAACGCCACGGGCCAGAACCCTGGCACTGCCCGGAGGGGCTGAGGCACGGGGCTCCGACCCGGCCCGCCGGTCCAGCTCTCGCATCGACGCCGTCTGGGGGTTTGCCCCGGACAGCAGCCGTTACGTGATCGCCTCCCACCGCCCCAGCTACCTGCTGCCGGCCCGTTACAGCGACCGGCCCAACGAACAGCCCTTCTCGCCCCTGGCGGAACTGGCCGATGCCGATCGGGTGGAGCTGGACTCGGTGGAGGCCAGGTTCCAATTCAGTTTCAAGACCCGGCTCTGGACCACGGATGACCGCCGCTGGGGCCTGTGGGGTGCCTATACCCAGCAGAGTCAGTGGCAGGTTTATAACGACCGGGAAGGGGTGTCGCGACCTTTCCGCGAAACCAACTACATGCCGGAGCTGATCCTGAGCTACCGGCCGGATCTGTCCCTGGGGGGCTTCCACTGGCGCCTGTTCAGCGTGGGTTACAACCACCAGTCCAACGGTCGGGCCGAGCCCCTGTCCCGCAGCTGGGACCGCCTCTTTGCCGAAGTGGGTGTGGAGCGGGGCGACCTGGTCCTCAATGCCCGGGTCTGGCACCGGGTCCAGGAAAGCGACACCCGGGACGATAATCCGGATATCACCGACTATCTGGGGTACGGCGACCTCACCGCCTTCTGGCAGCAGGGCGGCCACAGCTACACCCTGATGCTCAGGGGGCGTCCCGCCACCGGCAAGGGCGCCGTCCAGGCCACCTGGATGAGTCCCCCGATACTGGGGCCGCTACGGGCCTATACCCAGGTTTTCAGCGGCTACGGGGAGAGCATGATCGACTACAACTGGCGCCAGAACACCCTGGGTTTCGGGCTGGCCCTGAGTGATCTTTACTGACCCGTGCCATGGGAGCCGGAGGTGGAACCCCCCCGGAACACGGGGACGTGTTCCGGGGGCAGCGGCGCCCGTTGCCGCATCCGGTCGGCGATCTTTTCCGCCACCATGATGGTGGGGGCGTTGAGGTTGCCGGTGATGATGCGGGGCATGATGGAGGCGTCCACCACCCGCAGGCCCTCCACCCCGAATACCCGTCCTTCGGCATCCACCACTGCCATGGGGTCCTGGGGCGAACCCATGGCACAGGAACCCGCCGGGTGGTAGGCGGTTTCACCGTGCTCGCGCACGAAGGCATCCAGTGCCGCATCCGAGCGGGCCTCGCTGCCGGGGGACAGTTCCCGTCCCAGATAGGGTGACAGGGACGGCTGGACCATGATCTCCCGGGTGAGGCGGATCGCATCCCGGAATTCCCGCCAGTCCTGGGGGTGGCTCATGTAGTTGAAGCGGATGCGTGGGGCCAGGCGCGGATCCTTGCCGGCCAGGCGGATCCAGCCCCGGCTGGGGGAGCGCATGGAGCCCACATGGGCTTGGAAACCATGGGCCTCCACCGCCTGGGTACCGTTGTAATTGATGGCGATGGGCAGGAAGTGGTACTGGAGATTGGGCCACTGGAAGGCGGGATCACTGCGGATGAAGCCCGCAGCCTCGAAGTGGTTACTGGCGCCGATGCCCCGCCCCGAGAACAGCCACTGGGCACCGATCCAGGGCTGGTTCCACCATTTCAGGGCCGGATAGAGGGTGATGGGGCATTTGCACTGGTACTGGATGTAGATCTCCAGGTGATCCTGCAGGTTTTCGCCCACGCCGGGCAGGTCATGGACCACCGGGATGTCCAGGGCCTCCAACTCGGCGGCCGGGCCGATCCCCGAGCGTTTGAGCACTGTCGGCGAGAGGATGGCGCCGGCGCAGAGCACCACTTCTCGCCGGGCATGGGCATGTCGGCGCCGCCCCCGGTGGATGAAGCTGACCCCCCGGGCGGTATGCCTTTCGATGAGCACCTGCTCGGTGAGGGCACGGGTCATGATGTGCAGGTTGGGGCGCGGGCGTGCCAGGTCCAGGTAGCCACGTGCGGTGCTGGAGCGGCGCCCACGGGGGGTGGTGGTCCGGTCCATGGGGCCAAAGCCCTCCTGCTGGTAGCCGTTGACGTCCGGCGTATGGGGGTGGCCGGCTTCCTGGGCCGCCTGGATGAAGGCCTGATAGAGGGGGTTGTTGCCCGGCCGGGGTGTGGTCACCCGCAGGGGGCCCTGGTCGCCGTGATAGGCGTCGGCGCCGATATCCCGATGTTCCGCCTTCTTGAAGTAGGGCAGGCAATGGGCATAGTCCCAGCCCGGCAGGTTGAAGTCCGCGGCCCAGTGGTCATAGTCCAGGGCGTTGCCGCGGATGTAGCACATGCCGTTGATGAGGGACGATCCCCCCAGGCCCTTGCCCCGACCGCAGTCCATGCGGCGCCCGTTCATGTGGGGTTCCGGCTCGGTCTGAAAGCCCCAGTTATAGCGACGTCCTTGCAAGGGATAGGCGAGGGCGGCGGGCATCTGGGTGCGAAAGTCCAGTCGCCAGTCCCGTCCACCGGCCTCCAGCAGCAGTACCCGGGTGTCCGGGTCTTCGGTCAGTCGGGCGGCCAGTACGGCGCCGGCGGAACCGGCGCCGATGATGATGTAGTCGTAGGTCATGTCCTGCATGGGGCTCCTGGATCAGGTGGGGGAGGGAGGGTGGGGCGCCGGGCTAGAACACGCTGTCCACCCCGCCGAGTTCCACGTACACCGACTTGCGCTGGGTGTAGTGCTCCAGGGCGGCGCGACCGTTCTCCCGGCCCAGTCCCGACTGCTTGTAGCCGCCCACCGGCATCTCCACCGGTGACAGGTTGTAGGTATTGATCCAGCAGATGCCTGCCTGGAGTTGGTGGATCACCCGGTGGGCCCGGGCCAGATCCCGGCTGAATACGCCCGCGGCCAGGCCGTAGCGGGTGTCGTTGGCCCGCTGGATGACGGCCGCTTCATCCTCAAAGGACTGCAACACCATCACCGGGCCGAAGATCTCCCGGCGTACCAGGGGGTGGTCATCCGGGCAGTCGGCGAACACGGTGGGTGCCACGAAAGCCCCCTCCGGGGCGTCGTCGGGGCGCAGTCGTTCCCCGCCGATCAGGCAGTGCAGGCCGTCTTCCCGGGCCTGTCGGATGCGGTCCATGACCTGCTCGCAGTGGGCCTCGCTGATGACCGGTCCCAGGGTGGTGGCCGGGTTCAGCGGGTCCCCGGCGCGGATGCGCCGGATGCGTTCCAGCAGCCGGGCCTGGAAGGTCTGGCGGATGGAGGCCTCCACGAAAACCCGGGTGCCATTGGTGCAGATCTGGCCGCTGCTGTAGAAGTTGGCCATCAGGGCCGCGTTCAGGGCCTGCTCCAGATCCGCGTCGGCAAAGATGATCAGTGGCGATTTGCCCCCCAGCTCCATGGTGACCTGCTTGAGGCTGCTGCGGGCGGCATCGGCCATCACCGCCTTGCCGGTTTCCACCTCTCCGGTGAAGGAGACCTTGGCGATATCGGGATGATGGGTCAGCGCCCGACCCACTTCCCCGTCTCCCTGCACCACGTTGAAGACGCCCGGCGGCAGACCTGCCTCGGTGAAGATGTCCGCCAGCGCCAAGGCGCTCAATGGGGTGAGTTCGCTGGGCTTGAAGACCATGGCGTTGCCGCCGGCCAGGGCCGGGGCCGCCTTCCAGCATGCGATCTGCAGAGGGTAGTTCCAGGCGCCGATGCCGGCGCATACCCCCAGGGGTTCGCGGCGGGTGTAGATGAAGGCCTGCTCGCCCTGGGGGATCTGTTCCCCTTCCAGTCCCATGGCCAGTCCGGCGAAATATTCCAGGGCGTCGGCGCCGGTCTGGATGTCCACGCTGGCGGTTTCGCTGATGGGCTTGCCGGTGTCCCGGGTTTCCAGGGTGGCCAGGGCCTGGTTGCGGTCCCGCAGCAGATCCGCCGCCCGGCGCAGGATACGACCTCGGGCCATGGGGGGCATGGCAGCCCAGGTTTTCTGACCCCGCGCCGCCGAGCGCACGGCCTCATCCACCAGGGCCTGGTCTGCCGCCTGAATACGGGCGATGGTCTGTCCGGTGGCCGGGTTGATGGTCTCGAAATGGGGGGTATCCGGAGACTGGACAGCGCGTCCATGGACGTAGCTGCCCTGAAGGGGAGCGGTGGTGGGCTGGGTATGGGGCATGGGATCTCCCGGTGATTCGCGGGTGGAATGGGGCCTGCTCAGGTTCCGGTTGGCCGGTGGCTCTCCAGCCAGGCCCGGGCGTTGTCCCGGGCCAGCCGCCGACAAGCTTCGATATCAATGCCTTCCGGTGTCAGGGCGCCCCGCAGCCACAGGCCATCAATCAGGGCAGCCACGGATTGGGCGGCATCCCGGGCCTGATTCGCCGGCAGGACCTGGCGGAACTGGTGGCACAGATTGGCGTACAGGCGCCGTTCGTTGACCCGCTGCAGGCGACGCAGGGCCGGTTGATGCATGCTGGCGGCCCAGAATTCCAGCCAGGCCCGCATGGCGGCCACATTGGTCTGGCTGGAGTCGAAATTGCCGTCGATGATGGCGTCCACATGACCGGCAACATCCTCCGGAGGGATCTTGCGGCGCTGCTCCGCTACGGCGTCTCCCAGCTGCTGGAGCAGGTAGCGCATGGTGGCCTCCATCAGCCCCGCCTTGTCCCCGAAATAATGGCTGATGATGCCGCTTGAGACCCCGGCCAGCCGTGCAATACGCGCAATGGTGGCATCCGCCATGCCGTACTGGTGAATCGCCGTGAGTGTGGCTCTGATCAGTTGTCGGCGCCGTCCGGACGCCATGGGGGAAGGTTGCATTCTGTTCTCCATCGGGCGCTTGTGTTTCACTCTAAATCAGATTGAACAATCGTTCAATTATAGTTTGATTGATCGTTCAATCAGGGTTGATTTGTCGGCGGTGACTGGGCATCCTGAAAAGGAAATACTGAATCAGTCAGCCGCTATTACTCCTGTGATCTACAGTCACGAATTGCAGATCTAGTGTGACGGGTTGCGATCTATTGTTACGGATTGCGATCTATTGTCACACTCGCGGACTTCCGTCACTCCCGCGAAGGCGGGAGTCCAGAATTACGATTCTGTGACTGGATTCCTGCCTTCGCGGGAGTGACTGACTCGGAACATCCCGAATGTCATGCCCGTTCCGGGGCGAATGAGGAGAAGAGTCGACATGCATCGTTTGCTGAGCGCAATCACCGTATCCGCCATGAGCCTGACCGGTATCGCCCACGCCGCCGAACCCGATGAATGCGGGCAGGTGCGGTTCGCCGAGGTGGGCTGGACCGACATCACCGCCACCACGGCGACGGCCCAGGTGGTTCTGGAAGGCATGGGTTACGACACCCGCAGTCTCACGGTGTCCGTTCCCATCGCCTATGCGGGGCTGGAGAACCAGGATTTCGACGTCTTTCTGGGCAACTGGATGCCGAGCATGGCCAGTATCATCCAGCCCTATCTGGAGCGGGGGACAGTGGAAACCATTGCCACCAACCTGGAGGGCGCCAAGTACACCCTGGCGGTGCCCCGGTATGTGCATGATGCCGGCGTCACCCATTTCAGTGATCTGGCGGAGCACCGCCGCCGATTCGGCGGACGCATCTACGGCATCGAATCCGGTAACGACGGTAATCAGATCATTCAGCAGATGATGGATGACGATGCCTATGACCTGGGGCGTTTCCGCCTCATGGAGTCCAGTGAAGCCGGTATGCTGGGGGAAGTGCGTCACAGCACCTCCCGTGAGGAATGGATCGTCTTTCTGGCCTGGGAGCCCCATCCCATGAACACGCGCTTTGACATCGCCTACCTGGAAGGTGGAGAGGCGTATTTCGGTCCGGATTTCGGTGCCGCCACGGTACACACCAACGTACGTACCGGCTATGCCGAGCAGTGTCCCAACGTGGGGCGTCTGCTGAGTCAGCTGTCCTTCACCCTGGAGATGGAAAACCATCTCATGGATCAGATCATGAACCGGGACGTGGACCCCAAGGTGGCGGCACGCGTCTGGCTGCAAGACAATCCTGATATCCTGAAAGACTGGCTGGACGGTGTCACCACCCGAGAGGGTGAAGATGCTTTCAACGTCGTGACCCAGGCCATCGCCGCGACGCCGGCCGAGTAGTTCTCCCTGCCCGCCGGAAAGCAGCGATGCGGTCGGGTGCAGACGTTCCGGGGGTAATCGGCTATCTTCAGCCTCCATGACACTGTCCCGACGCATCGCCCATCTGGACATGGATGCCTTCTATGCTTCCGTGGAACTGCTGCGTCACCCGGAGCTGCGTGGCCGGCCCGTGGTGATCGGCGGCCGTCGTCGCGCCTTGGGGGAACCCGGGCAGGCCGTCGCCGCGCGGTTGGGAGAATATGCCGGACGCGGAGTGATCACCACGGCCACCTACGAGGCCCGGGCGCTGGGTGTGTCTTCGGGCATGGGGCTGATGAAGGCGGCCCGGAAAGCCCCTGAAGCCATCCTGTTGCCGCCTGACTTCGAGGCCTACCGGGACTATTCCCGTCGCTTCAAGACGGCGGTGGCCGCCATCGCCCCCTGCATCGAGGACCGGGGCATCGACGAGATCTATATCGACCTCACCCACGTTCCCGGCGCATCCGGACCTCTGGGGCAGCGGCTCAAGCAGGCCGTGCGTGATGCTACCGGCCTGACCTGCTCCATCGGCATCGCCCCCAACAAGCTTCTGGCCAAGCTCTGTTCCGAACTGGACAAACCGGATGGTCTCACCCTGTTGACCACGGATGATGTGCCGACCCGTATCTGGCCTCTGCCGGTGGGAAAGGTCAACGGCATCGGACCCAAGGCCGCCGCCCGGCTGGAAGCCCTGGGTATCCTCACGGTGGGAGATCTGGCCGCCTGCGGCCCCGGTCTGTTGCGGGAGCAGTTCGGCCCCACCTACGGGGCCTGGTTGCATCAGGCGGCACGGGGCATCGATGATCGGCCGGTGGAAACCGTTTCGGTACCCCGTTCGGTCAGCAGGGAGACGACCTTCGAGCGGGATCTGCATCCTCGTCAGGACCGGGCCGAGCTGTCGGAGATCTTCACCGCCCTGTGCATGCGGGTATCCCAGGATCTGGCCCGCAAGGGCTGCCGGGGCCGCACGGTGGGTATCAAGCTTCGCTACGAGGACTTCCGCACCCTTACCCGTGACATTACCCTGGCGCGTCCGGTGTCCGCGGCGATGGATATCCGCCGGGCGGCAGGGGAATGCCTGCGCCGGGTGCCCCTGGAGCAGCGGCTTCGCTTGCTGGGAGTGCGTGTGTCGGGACTGAGTTTCGGTGACGGGGATGCGCCGGCCGACGGGGGCATGCAGATGGAGCTGCCGCTCTGATGATGTTGAGCCAATACGACCGAACGAGAAAACGATGCTGCTGACCCTTGCCGTGATGCTGTTGATCCTGTTGTTGGGCTTGGTACTGCTGCTATGGCATGCCCGTACCGCCTTCGTCATCACGCTGGAGAAGGGCAGGGCGCGGACCTTGCGGGGGACCGCGCCACCCGGTTTCCTGCGTGGCTGCGATGAGGTGGCGCGAATGTATCGTCTCACCCAAGGGCGCATCAGCGGCGTCCGGACCGCCCACGGGGTGCAACTGCGGTTCTCCCGGGAGATCCCGGCCCATGTACACCAGCCCTTTCGCAATGTCTGGACACCGCCCACGGACGGCGGCGGTGGCGGTGGTCATCGGGCCGTCGGGTAAGACCGTTTCGGCTCAGGGTGCGGTGTCCCAGACCTCCTGCAGAAAGCCGGTGCCGCCCAGATACCCCATCTGGCGTTCTATCCAGGCCTGCCGGGCACGGACGTAATCCGAGGGGGCGGCCACCCGGTATCGCACCGGTCCGGGCAGTACTGCCGCCAGCAGCGCCGCTTCCCCGGCCGTGAGCTCCGCCGCCGGTTTGTCGAAATAGATCCTGCTGGCAGCCCCCACCCCATAGACGTTGGGTCCGAACTGGGCCACGTTCAGATACACCTCCAGGATGCGTTCCTTGGGCCAGAGGGCCTCGATCAGAACGGTCAGGTAGGCCTCGGTCACCTTGCGGGTCATGCTGCGCTCGGGCCACAGGAACACGTTCTTGGCCACCTGCTGGGACAGGGTGCTGGCGCCACGCAGACGCCCCCCGTCCCGGTATTCGTCGATGGCGGCACGGATGGAGCGAAAGTCGAATCCCCGGTGATCCAGAAAACGCTGATCCTCCGCGGCGATCATGGCCAGGGCCGCATGGGCGGAAATTTGCTGCCGGGGCACCCACTCGTGGTTGACCGGGATGGTGCCGATGGCGGGGCGGGAAGACCACTGATGCTGCAGCATGAAGGCGGTGGTGGGGGGATCCACCCACCGCAGGCTGCCCACGATCAGGGCGCTGAGCAGCACCAGCGCCGCCAGGCTCGCCAGGAGCCAGCGCAGCAAGCGCCCCCACAGGGACCGGCGACGGGGTTTGGACGGGTATTTTCGCACCCGGGAACTATCTCAATTTCCAGCCCGGATCGGAAGCCGTGCGTGCCGATATCCCACTTACCGGCGGCAGCTCATGGGAATTCTCCCGCGAAGCGGCTAACTGCTCGGCGTCAGAGGGAAAATGCCGACTATCCACAAAAGCTGTGGATAAGTCTGTGGAGAGGATGTCGGAAACCGGGTCAAGAGCGCATGAGAGCAGGGGGCGGCTGAATTGGTCATGAAATGACCAGGTCTTTAATTGATTGATTTTAAAGTTTTTTAATTTCGTTTACGGTTCTACCCGAGCAGAGCTTAGGGTTGTCATGTCGCTGCATCAGGTATTTCCCATGCTGTGCATATTCCTGGGTATATCCGCGCCGTCAGCGGTACAACGACGGTCTTTGCCATCGACGTGGTTCCCGCCGCCCGGTGATTCCGTACCAGGGGGGGGATCCAACGCGGATCTCCCCTTCTCTCTGGCCACCCCCCCCCTTGGAACCTGGCACGGTTTAGGCTATCCTGCGCCACCTTGCCGCAGTCGAAATTTCCCGCATCGGCAGGCGGCGTTTCCCGGCGCACATTCGCCCTGAAACGTGCTAACATCTTCTTTCACGCGCCCGTAG
This sequence comes from Ectothiorhodospira shaposhnikovii, assembly GCF_047222355.1. Lineage (NCBI taxonomy): Bacteria > Pseudomonadati > Pseudomonadota > Gammaproteobacteria > Chromatiales > Ectothiorhodospiraceae > Ectothiorhodospira > Ectothiorhodospira shaposhnikovii. Next base: position 315,330 of record NZ_CP178333.1, read on the forward strand.
CTCAGCTGGATAGAGTACTGCCCTCCGAAGGCAGGGGTCACTGGTTCGAATCCAGTCGGGCGCGCCATAAAATAGATAGTAAAAACAGCCGCTTACAGGATATCCTGGGCGGCTTTTTTGTTGCCTGGTCACATGGAAATAGTACTGTGTGCCCATCCCCGCGCCCTCCTTCAAAGCACTATGCATGCCTGTGAAAGGCTAGCCAAAAGATATTTTCAGCGGCGTTGCCGCGTCTCGGGTTGAGTACAGGCGCCGAATCAAGGTTCCCTGGAGTGAGGGCGGCATCCTACCTCAGTAGGTGGTAGTGTTCGGGGTCGAACAGATGACGCAAAGCCATCTACGAAACCCATCAATAACAGGAATGCAGAATCGATGGAATTGCCGGATGGTATCTACGACCGGCTGCTCACGGAGTCGTTAAGGGATGCCCTCGCCAGTGTCGCGGACGAGCGGAGCCGTACACTCAAAGGGCTGTCCACCGGGGATGCTTCTGAACGGCTGGTTGAAGCGATAACATCCCAGCTTGGCCGCATACTGGACGACCTGCCAGGTGACGGACAGGAGAAAATCCAGCGCCAACTGGCGCTTGCCAACGCCGTGCTGTTACATGCTCGCCAGCATCTTGATGGCCATGAGGATAGGGGGGATGCCCTGGTTGAGCCATTGCAACTGTTGCATGCCGTCCATCGGCATTCCTCCGCACCCGTGTTGCCGGATACGGGGCTGGCCCTGCCTTGGTTGTTCACAGCCGGCAAGGGCTCGCCATCCCTGTTGTCCGAACTGCGCCGGGAACTCTCCGCCTGCGATCAGGTGGATATTCTGGTCAGCTTCATCACCCTTTCCGGGGTGCGCAAGCTTTTGGATATCCTCCAGTCTGCGACTGCAGTAGGGGCGGATGGCCGACCACGAACCGGGCTGCGTATCCTCACCACCACCTACACCGGCGCCACAGAAGTCCAGGCCCTGGATGCACTGGCCCGGCTGCCAGGTTGCGAAATCCGTGTCTCCCTGGACGGTCGCCGTACCCGCCTGCACGCCAAGGCGTGGTTGTTCCACCGGAGATCAGGTTCCGGCACCGCCTATGTGGGGAGCGCTAACCTCTCGGGTGCTGCGCTGATGGGTGGCCTGGAGTGGACTGTCAAGTTCACCGAGCGCGGGCAGACCGATCTGTTCGAACGGGCCAAGGCCCATTTCGAAACACTTTGGGAGGATCGGGAGTTTCAGCCCTTTGATCCGTACAATCAGCAGCATAGGGAAGCGCTAGGGGAGGCCCTGAAACGGGAATCAGGCGAGGATATCATCGCTCGCCCCACTTATTTCGACCTCGAACCGAAAACCTATCAGCAGGAGATGCTCAATCAGTTGCAGATCGAGCGGGACCACGGGCGCCGTCGCAACCTGGTAGTGGCGGCCACGGGCACCGGCAAGACTGTGGTGGCTGGGTTCGATTACAAACGTACCTGCACACAGGCTGGAGGGTTGCCTCGGTTGTTGTTCGTGGCGCACCGGGAAGAGATCCTTAAACAGGCATTGCGCACCTGGAGGGAGGTCCTGCGGGATCACAGCTTTGGTGAAATATTGGCCGGTGGCCGCGAGCCCGAGCAGTTCGACCACATCTTTGCCACCATCGACAGCGTGACTGCCAGGAATATGGTGGGCCGGTTTGGTCCCGAGCACTGGCACACGGTGATCGTGGACGAATGCCACCGCCTGGCAGCGCAGCGATTTCACGCTTTTGTCAGCGCAGTCAAGCCCAATATCCTGCTGGGCCTGACCGCGACCCCGGAGCGCAGTGACGGCCAGCCGATTCTGCACTATTTTGATAATCGGCCCGACGGCTCACCGGCGGTGGAACTGCGACTCTGGCACGCTCTGGATCTGCAACTGCTCTGTCCCTTCGAGTATTACGCCTGTGACGACGACACGGACTTTTCCACTGTGCCGTGGAATCAGCCCGGGGAACTGGCGGCCATCGACAATCTGGTGACCGGCAATGACGTGCGTGCACGGCTGGTGCTGAATGAATGGCGTCGTCTGGCCGGTGACCCGGCGCGGGGCCGAACCTTGGTGTTCTGTGTTTCCGTGGCCCATGCGCAATACATGACGGACAGGCTCAACGTTTCCGGCATCAAAGCCGTCTGTGTGGTCGGCGCCACGGCACCAGATGAGCGGCGGCGTGCACCGGAGCTTCTTGCACGGGGCGAAGTTTCCGCCATTGTGACCTGCGATCTGTACAACGAGGGTGTTGACCTGCCGCTGGTGGACACCCTGTTACTGCTGCGCCCTACCCAGAGCCCCGTGCTGTTCCAGCAGCAGATTGGCAGGGGCTTGCGGCTGGCCCACGGCAAGGAAAGCTGTCTGATCCTGGATTTTGTGGGGCGGCACCGTCAGGAATTCCGGTTCGATCGACTACTTTCCTCCCTCACCGGTTTGCCTCGCGGGGAGCTGATTGACGCGGTGGAAAAAGGCTTCGGCTCTCTCCCCCCGGGCTGCCACCTGCATCTGCAACGCAAAACGCGTGAACAGGTGCTAGACAGCCTGAGAAGGCTGGTGCAGCAAAACTGGAGACGCCTGCGCACCGAATTGCAGACCTATGCTGCCTTGCGTGGCCGAAACAATATCCGTCTGGTCGATTTCCTGCGGGAGCAAGCCATCGAACTGGAAGATATCTATCGCCGAAGTGGCCGCTCCGGCTGGACCCATCTCAAGCGTGATACCGGGTTGCTGAACCAGGATGCTGGTGCTGAGGAAGCCTATTTCGGGCGTCGTTTCTCCGACCTGCTGCATTTTGATGATCCCGAGCGCATCGATCTGCTGCTCAAGGTGGGAGAGAGCAAGGCAGGCTATCCACCCGGTAGCGATCGGGAACGCCTACTGATGCAGATGCTCGCCTATCAGATCGATGCCCAGCACCATCAGTCTGGCACCGGCGAGGCTTTTCTGCATCGGCTGCATGCCTATCCGGAGCTCATCGCCGAGGTTGGCGAGCTGGGGGAGGTGCTGCAGACACGCTCGCGTCTGCTTCATCGTCCAGTCCCCGGGCTGGACGATGTGCCGCTCTGCCTGCATGGCCGCTATGGTATCCGTGAGATATTGACGGCGCTGGGGTGGCTCACAGCGGAGCGCCGCGCCCCGTTTCAGGCCGGCGTGTTGCCCTTGAAGGATCGCAAGATCGAATTGCTGTTCGTCACCCTGGACAAGCGGGAAGGCTACCATGAGCGCATCGCCTATCATGATTACGCCATCAGCACAGAGCGCTTCCACTGGCAGTCTCAGAATGCAGCCGGGCCTAACACCACCGCTGGGTGCCGTTACCTGGAAAGCCCTGGAAACGGCTGGCGCTTCCAGCTTTTCGTGCGTGCAGCAAAGGGGGACCCCTACCACGCCTGCGGCCCGGTAACCCTGGAGGGTGCGGAAGGTGAAAAGCCTATGAGTATCCACTGGAAACTGGGCATTCCTTTGCCGATCAGGCTGTTTCAGGCATTCAGTGTACTGAGAGAGGCTTGATTCTCGCTCACCAGACACTGCAATGGACACCCCATCCGGTGGGGGCATTGGCAAGTCCTACGGTTTCAATCCCGACGGCAAGATGGGGGTGGGTCGATCGGCGATCCAAAGCATCTGTTCCGTCAGCTTCTGGGGTTATCGTGAGCGCTTTTGCTCTCAGCAGGGTGAGGGCTGTAAAGAGCGGCCTTGATCCACATAAGGGTGCCCGGCGAAGTGGGTCACGGTATGAACCCATCCTTCCCAAAGAACCATGTGGCGTAGGATAAGCAATCATGTTCACGAAGGTGGGTCACCGGATGCGAATGCTTCACGGTCAGCGGCAGTCGGAACCTCGTGGTGCCGCGACTCTGCTTCAGGCGGGGTGAATGAACTCAGGAGAGTCAAGCCAAATGATGCAGGATGATCGTGAGCAGCAACTGCCACACGGGTGGGTCTGATGAGTTCACATGTATCCCCCAGCCTGAAATCACGTTACCGGGGTGTACTGCTCGGCCTCGCAGCCGGCGACGCCCTGGGCACGACGCTGGAATTCGCTTCACCGGGCAGCTTTGAGCCGATCAGCGACATGGTGGGAGGTGGGCCTTTCCAGCTTGAGCCGGGGCAGTGGACCGATGACACCTCCATGGCCCTGTGTCTGGCGCAAAGCCTGGTGGCGCGATGGCTATCTCAGCAGCACCGGTACCTGTTTCGATATCGGCAACACAGTGAAGGAAGCCCTCTCCGCTTACTTGCACAGCCAGAACCCCATCAGCGGCTCGACGGCCAGAAGCAGCGCGGGCAACGGATCCTTGATGCGGCTCGGCCCCGTGCCCCTGGCCTATCGCCGTCATTCCACCCGCGCCATGGCGGCCGCCGCGGCCAGTTCCAAAACCACCCCCGGAGCCCCGGAGTGCCTGGATGCCTGCCGGGCGTTCAGTGGCTTGTTGCTGGCTGCACTGGAGGGCTGGAGCAAGGAGAGACTGTGTACCGCATCCTGGCAGGAACTGCCGGGCTTTGTGGCGGAGGACGAGTTGGAGCCGGCCGTGAAATCCGTGATGCATGGTTCCTATCGTCAGGGCCACCCGCCCCGGATTCGTGGCACGGGCTATGTGGTGCAAAGTCTGGAGGCGGCGCTCTGGGCCTTTTACCGAAGCCAGGATTTCCGCCAGGGTGCGCTGCTTGCCGCCAATCTGGGCGATGATGCCGATACGACCGCAGCGATTTATGGCCAGCTTGCCGGCGCGTTCCATGGCGAGCAGGGCATCCCCGAGGCATGGCGTTCCAGGATAACCTGCGGGGATCTCATGGTGGAGTTGGCGGATGCCTTGCTGTCCCTGTCCGAAGAGGGCAGGGATGGGCCTCATCTGAATACGGATCCGGGAGCGACGACATGACCCTGGTACGCACCAGTGAAATGCACCCTCTGCGGATTGACGCGCTCACTCTGCCCGGAGGTGGCCAGATCGGGATCACCTTCTGTCCTGGAAAGCATCAGCGGGATGCGATGACGGGCCGGTGGAAGCGGGATCTTCAGGCCGATCTCAAGTCCATCCAAGTGTGGGGCGCGTCAGCGGTCATCACGCTCATCGAGGATCACGAATTTGCCGAGTTGTCCGTGCAGGGCCTGGGCGACATGGTACGTGCCCTGGGCATGACCTGGCATCACCTGCCCATCCCGGACATGTCGGTGCCGGATCCGGGGTGGGAGCAGCGCTGGCAGGGTGTGTCCCCATCAATGCACGCGCTGCTGGATCATGGCGGCCAGTTGCTGATTCACTGCAAGGGCGGCCTGGGGCGTGCCGGCACGGTGGCCGCCCGGTTACTGATCGAACGCGGGTATGCCCCGGATGACGCCATGGCCAGGGTGCGAGCGGTCCGGACGGGTGCGATTGAGAATGCGCTTCAGGAGCGGTATCTGTTGGCCGGTTTCCGCCCTGGATAGCGCTGTGCCGACGAGATGCCCTGGTGTTACCTGATGGGAAGACGCCCGACGCAACGAACGGCCAGGGCGAGGGTAACGATCAGCAGCCCGGTATCCTTGGGGCTGTGCACGATTCGGCGGATTCATGGACAAGGCCGCCAATGGACGGCAGCCGCTGCATTGCCCATCTCGACATGGATGCGTTCTATGCGTCCGTGGAATTGCTGCGTTATCCGCAACTGCGGGGGCGGCCCCTCGTGGTCGGTGGACGGCGCGTCACGGCCCCGATGGCCGGCGACGACGGTGTTCTTCAGTTTACCCATCTGCGTGATTACCGTGGGCGAGGCGTGGTGACCACCGCGACCTACGAGGCGCGCGCCCGGGGTGTGCGTTCCGGCATGGGCCTGATGACCGCCGCTCGACTTGTGCCGGATGCGGTTCTGCTGCCCGCTGATTTCACGGCCTACCGGCACTACTCGATGCGCTTCAAGACGGCGGTTGCCTCCCTAGTACCGAGGATCGAGGACCGCGGGATTGACGAGATCTACATCGATCTAACCTCCCACAGCAGCGACCCTGAGCCGATCGCCCTCCGCATCAAGGAGGCGGTGCGTGCGGCGACGGGTTTGTCCTGTTCGATCGGCATCGCGCCCAACAAGCTGCTGGCGAAGATGGCTTCGGAGTTCGACAAGCCGGACGGTCTGACGCGCGTGGGTCCGGCGGATCTGGTGGCCCGGATATGGCCGTTGAAGGCCAGCAAGATCAACGGGATCGGGCCCAAGTCCACAGAGCGGTTGGCGCGTCTGGACATTCATACCATCGGTGATCTCGCCCGGGCAGAACTCGGGCTTTTGCAGGAACACTTCGGGCCCCGATATGCCGCCTGGCTGCACGATGCCGTGCACGGGCGTGACGGCCGGCCGGTGGTCACGGAGGCCGAGCGAAAGTCGGTCAGCCGCGAGACCACCTTCGAGCGTGACCTGCACCCGAGACCGTGCCGAACTCACCGGGATCCTGGTGGCACTTTGCGAACGGGTGGCCGCTGATCTGCAGGCGTTGGGCGTGCGTGGACGGACCGTGGGTACGCGGATTTTCGCACACTGACCCGGGACCACACGCTGCGCGAGCCCGTTCGACGAGCAGGGGGAGCTGGCCTCGAGCCGGGAATGCCTGCGTCGGGCGCCTATGGATAGGCCGTTGCGGTTGCTGGGCGTGCGCGCCCTGGTGCCGGTTGCCGATGTCGCTGAAAATCCTGGAGTCTGGGAGCAGGGCGAGTTGGCCTTCGACGAGTGAAGTTGTTGGCGCCTGGCAAGGCTGGGGACGTGGCGTCGGGATGGATGCCTGCAGTCGACCTTGAGCCGCCGTCGAGCCGTTGCTCACGAACGACTCCTCACTACTGTCCTGCGGACGCCAGAAAACCTCCATCGCGGGCATCCTTTTTTGGGATATTGCAATTCATGCCGGCGACCGGAAGCCCCATAATCTTGCAAGTCCGAAGCAGGCTTGCATTAATCTTCGAGCATTACACATAATGTGTACCATGAGTGCACAAAAAGAGGGAAAGCTGAAGAATGTCTTGAAAGCTGTTCCCGCAGGCTTTGTGGTGGATGCGCGCTGGCTGGAGAACCACGGCGTCAGCCGGTTCCTCACCCGGAAATATGTGGATCGCGGCTGGCTGGAGCGCCTGGAGCGCGGTGTCTTCCGTCGCCCCACGCCGCATTCAGCCCCTCCGGACTGGAAGAGTTGCATCCTGTCTCTCCAGAAAATCATGGGTTATCAAGTCCATGTCGGTGGCATGTCCGCCCTTGACCTCCAGGGTTACCGCCACTATCTCCCGCTGGGCGCGCATCCGCCCGTGTGGGTCTACGGCAGTGACACACCAAGCTGGCTGTCGCGCCTCAACCTCGACGCACCGCTCATCAGCCGCCCCCTGTCCCTGTTCGATGACCCGTTGCTCGGTCTGACGGAATACAAACATGGCAATGCCCCGACGCTGCCCTGGGGCTGGACGCTCCGAATATCCTCGCCCGAGCGCGCGATCCTCGAAGCACTTGACGAACTGCCCGCGCATGAGAGTTTCCATCACCTTGACATGGTTTTCGAGGGGCTGGCGACGATGCGGCCTCGCCAGCTGACGGCGCTGCTGCAGAGCTGCCGCAAGATCAAGCTCAGACGCCTATTCTTCGTCTTCGCCGACCGCCACAAACATGTCTGGCGCGAGCGTCTTGACCCCGGCGACTTCAACCTCGGCACGGGTGACCGCGCCCTGATAACGGGCGGCAAAATCCATCCGCGCTACCGCATCATGGTCCCGCCCGAATTCGTTGATGTCCCAACGGGAGATGCCGATGGCCCGTGACGCCTATAGTGCACAGGTCGCGCTTCTGGTGCGCCTGCTGCCCTTCATCGAGGCGGAACCCGTGTTCGCGCTCAAGGGCGGCACTGCCATCAATCTGTTCTACCGCGACATGCCGCGCCTGTCGGTAGATATCGACCTGACCTACCTGCCGGTCAAGGACCGAGCGGAAAGTCTGAGGGAGATCAACGAGACGCTCGACAGGATCATGGACGCGGCCAACGCCGGCATTCCGCGTCTCCGCGCGCAGCGCATCGAGGGTGGCAGTGGCGGCGCCACCCGTATCCGAGCCCGGCTTGACAGTGCCGAAGTCAAAATTGAAATCTCACCGGTCACGCGGGGCGTCGTGCACGATCCTGAACGCCGCGCCGTATCCCCAACGGTCGAAGATGAATTCGGGTATGCCGCCGTCCAGGTTGTGTCATTTGAGGATTTGTTCGGTGGCAAACTCCATGCGGCGGTCGATCGCCAGCACCCGCGCGACCTGTTCGATATCAAGCTGCTCTACGAACACGAAGGGCTGACCGACGCACTGTTCCGCACCTTCCTGGTTTATATCGCCAGCTCCCCGCGCCCGACGCATGAACTGCTCGGGCCCGGACTGAGCGATCTGCATGAACCCTATGCCAGGGAATTCGTCGGCATGACGACCATCCCGATCTCCGTCGAAGAGCTCGAAGCGACCAGAGTTCGGCTCATCGCCGATATCCGCGGTCGCCTGTGTGACAACACCGCGCAATTCCTACTCGGCCTGCATGACGGCGAACCTGATTTCGAAGCGATCGGATTGCCGCAGGCACAAATCCTTCCAGCCGTCCGCTGGAAACTCTTCAACCTGAAAAAGCTCGCGCACGAGAACGCAGCCAAACATGCCGCGCACCGCATGGAACTCGAAAATCTTTTCCGCAACTCCTAGCCCATGGGGCCGTGAGCTTGTTAGCGAGCAGGGGAAGTCGGGTTTGATGTCTTGGCCACTGCCAGGACCGCCTTGGCGAAAGTCCGCTGTTCGTTGCAAAAAAGTCTCTGGCCTGGCTCGCATCAGTGGCCGCTTCGGGCCGACACCCGACACCAGCCTACCTTCGCATGCAGGTAAAACCGGCTCTGCGGGTGGTGTTGGGGGCCAGACCGTCCAGCATGTAGGCGCTATCGAAGGATTTCAGGTGGACAACCCGGGCCGGTGGGTAGACATTATGGCGCATGAACCCGCATGCGCTGCAGGAGTGGATTGCCGATCTCGCCGAGGCGTTCGCCGTGCCCGGCGTGGCCGCGGGTGTGTGGCACGCCGGGAAGGTGAGTTTTGCTTGCCATGGGGTGACGAGCATCGAGAACCCGTTACCGGTCGATGAGCGCACGCTGTTCCAGGCGGGATCCATTGGCAAGACGTTGACCGCCACGGCAGTGGTCCGGTTGGCCGAGTCCGGGCACGTGGAACTGAATGCGCCGGTACGCCGCTACGTGCCGGAATTGCGTCTGGCGGATTCCGCTGCAACCGTGCAGGTCACGTTGCTTCAGCTTCTGAATCACACCGCCGGTTGGGAAGGGGATTTCTTTCCGGATACGGGGGAGGGTGATGATGCGCTGGCGCGTTTCGTTGCACGCATGGATGAGCTGGAGCAGCTGACGCCGCCGGGAACGGCCTTTTCCTACAACAATGCCGCGTTCTGCCTGGCGGGCCGCGTGATCGAGCATGTCACCGGCGACACCTATGAGACCGCTATACGCAGGCTGATCCTCCAGCCTCTGGGACTGTGTGAGTCCTTCTTCTTTCCCAACGAGGTCATGACGCGCCGCTTTGCCGTCGGTCACAAGCCGTCGGCCGATAGCAGCTTGCAGGTGGCCCGACCCTGGGCACTGCCGCGCAACGGTGCGGCGGCCGGAGGCCTGGCCACCTGCATCGGCGATCTGCTGGCATGGGCCAGATTTCATCTGGGCGATGGCCGGGGGGCGGATGGTACGCGGGTGTTGAGCACTGCGGGGCTGCAGACCCTGCGTGAGCCCACGGTGTGCATGCCGGGTAGCGCGTTTGGAGATGCACTGGGCATCGGTTGGTTTCTGGGCGATATCGGCGGCGTGCGCAGGGTGGGGCATGACGGCAGCACGAACGGCCAGGAGGCCAGTCTGTGGCTGTTGCCGGAACATGACTGGGCGCTGGCCTTGCTGACCAATGCCAGCCCGGGCGGCCTGGGGTTGAATCCGGTGGTCCGGCAACGGGTGCTGGCGGCGTGTACCGGTATCGTCGAGGAAACGCCTCTGCCGGTGTCGGCGGCGTGCGAGGTGCTCACCCCGTATGAGGGGCTATACGGGGGCCGTGGCATGCGTTGCCGGGTCACCCTCGGCGAGGCCGGTGATCTGTTGTTCACCCTGCACAATGACCCCGACATGCTTGCCCAGATGTTTGAGCAGGATGAAGCGCCGTCGCCCCAGCCAACCACGCTGCATGCGAAACTCGTGAGCGGCCATGTGGACCGGTACGTGTTTGTGGACGGGCCACTGCCGGGCGTCACCGGCTATTTTGTCCGTGACGGCCACGGCCACGCACAGGCGTTGCATCTTTTCGGGCGCCGACTGCCGCTTCGGGAGCTGTGATTGCCGTGTTGATGGGAGGAGACCTGAAGGAGAGCCACCCATGAAATTTTCGCAAACGTTCAGAGGGCGGGAGCAGGACATCATTGATCTGTTCCATGCGACCTTTGCCTGCGCCGAGGGCGCGGAGGAGGGCGCATTGATCGGCAATCTGGTCCGCCATCAGATGGCCGGTACCGCCGAGCCGGATCTCCATGTCTTCCTCGCCGAGAGGGATCGAGCCATTGTTGGCGGGGCGATCTTTTCCCGGCTGACCTACGATCAGGACGACCGATCCGTGTTCATCCTCGCACCGGTGGCCGTTGCGAGCGAGTGGCAGGGGCAGGGCGTCGGCAAGAAACTCCTGGCCCATGGTCTGGAAGCACTGAGAAACGCCGGGGTTGACGTGGTGCTGACCTATGGTGATCCGGACTACTATTCGCGTGTCGGCTTCAAGCCCATCAACGAGTCGTTGGCCCCGGCGCCCTTTATCTTGAAGCAGCCCGAAGGCTGGCTGGGACAATCCCTGACAGGTGGGGAGATGGTGCCTTTCAAGGGGGCGCCGCGCTGTATCCCGGCGCTCAATGATCCTGTCTTCTGGTAGGGGAGCAACACGCGCCTTATTCATACCACGAAGGCCCGGCGCAGGCCCATCTGCTCGGGTGCCTTGAGCCAGTCGACCTGCTTGCCCAGGACAATGAGCATCTCCTGCTCGTCACAGTTGTTCTCCAGGCGGAAGAGGGCGGCGACCACGCTGGTCGCGGGTCATACGGGGCGTGCCTCCGCGAGCACCTTGGCCCGGAAGTTCTCGGGCAAGGCGTTGGGGGTCAAAACGTCCACAGGAACACCGAGCAGCTTGCCGAGTTCGTGGCGGATTGCGCCGATGTCGAGCAGGGTCGTATCAGGCGTCGGATCAATCAGGATATCCAGGTCGCTGCCATCCGTGTCTTGGCCGCGCAGGGCAGATCCAAACACCCGAGCATTGCAGGCGCGGTGAGACTCGACCACATGCCGGATCGCGGAACGATTCGAGTTCAAGGCTTCAGAGGGCTTCATGATCTACTCAACGGCTTCAGGCCCGCTTTACCTCTTCCAGCAATTCTGGATGGCGATCCAGCACTCGCAGAAACTTTACCACGGATCGTGGTGGATCGACTTCACCACGCTCATACCGACTAAAGGCGTTCACACCGCCTCCGAATACCTCGGCAGCAGCCTTTTGGGTCAGTTTGAGGCGGGTGCGAATTCGGCGCACCTCCTTGCCCCGCTGCCTCCGGCGTTCAATCACCAGATTATCCATCGCTGAGGCGTACCGAGCCGCGCTGTCACTGTCAGCAAACTCGATCTCCCCACACTGGTCACAGAACCAACCGCGTACGTTGCCCACCTCTTGGGTGAGCCCGTCCAGGCTGGCCTTCACAGTGCGTGTCTCGAGATTCATCTGCCCGGTTTCGCAAAGTGTGCAGGTTCGATTGGTCATCACTATCGCCTCTTGAATGAAATCACAATAGCCCCGTCTGTGCGCCTCCATCCAGCGCTGTTCGCGTAAATGCGCGGATGCCGATCTTGGCCACCTGATCCTTGATGCGCTCGAGCGAGTAGTGGGGGCTACGTTTTTCCATGCCAGAAGTTAACCATATGGGTTAATCCAGACTATACTGGTGGCTCACCAGAGGGTCAATTACGTTCCTCTCTCATCCGCGTGCCCGGCAGCCGGCATCAAAGTCGGTTTCAATTCGTACCCCATGGCCCGATACCCTCGCTGGCGCTTGGCCCACATGCGGGCGAGCTGGGGCTGATCGATCTCGGCGTAGTCGTGGATCCGCACATCCCTTTTTTCGGCATGCTCTCGGTGCAAGCGCCCGGCATATTGCTGCAGGGTGCCTTTCCAGGAGATGGGCATGGCCAGTACCAGGGTATCGAGCGGTGGATGATCGAAGCCTTCACCGATCAGACGACCGGTGGCCAGCAATACCCTGGGCGTGGATTCGTCCAGTGATTCCAGTTCGGCAAACACCGCCGTGCGCTGTTTCCTCGACAGCCGGCCATGCAGCACGAAAACATGTTCGATTTCATTCCCCAAAGCGCCCTGCAATAACGGCAGATGGTCTGTTCGCTCGGTGAGCACCAGCACTTTGCGTCCTTCCCGGTAGGCGGCCAGCACATCCTCAGCGATGCACCGGTTGCGTGCATCATCGGTGGCCAGGGTGCGGAATACGTCCTGTATGGGGGAGTCCGGCGCCAGTTCGGGTGCGGGTAGCATTTTCGGCCAGACTTCGAGCCTTGTTGGACCCGTTTCAGGTCTGCTGGCGGTGTGCCTGATGGGGCCGCACTGCATGAAAATGATGGGGTGATGGCCATCGCGTCGAACGGGGGTGGCCGTCAGACCCACCACGTATTTCGCCCTGGCCTGCTTGAGTATCGACTCGAAGGAGAAGGCTGACAGGTGGTGGCATTCATCAATGATGATCTGGGTGTACTGGTCCAGGAACTCGCCCAGGTCTTCACGGCGTGTCAGTGATTGCATGACGGCGATGTCGATCTGGCCAGAGGGCCTTTTCTTGCCCCCGCCAATGACACCCAGTCCACCTTTGGGAAGATCCAGGAATCCGCCCAGGCGCTCCTGCCACTGACGGAGTAATTCCGTGCGATGCACCAGTACCAGGGTGCTGACCTTTCGCCGGGCGATCAGTGCGGCGGCGGTCACGGTCTTGCCGAAGGCCGTCGGCGCACAGAGTACGCCGAATTCGTGTTGGATCATCTCCCGCATGGCTGCCTTCTGATCCGGGCGCAAGGTGCCGGTGAACCTGGCCTTCACTTTCTGCCCGGCAAGGCGTTCATCCTGCAACTCTGGATGGATCTGGTTCTGTTGCAATAGGGCCAGCACGGCTTCAAGGCAGCCGCGCGGGAGGGCTACATGCCGGGGGAGATTCTCGCAGGTTCGAATCCTGCCGGGCGCGCCATAAAATAGATAGTAAAAACAGCCGCTTACGGGATGCTCTGGGCGGCTTTTTTTGGTCCTGAATCAGACGGCTGAGGTGCTGTGTTACTGATATGTTACCGTGATCATGGCCTCAAAAGCATGAATTGACCGGCTCCTCCCGGGCAGATCGCGATATCAGTGTGCGGCCGTCCTCGCGTACGGTGGCCTGAGATATTCGATAGTGTCATGGGGCAGGGAGGGGCATGCGGGGCTTGCATTGCATTCCGGTAGAGTTCGTTCATGCTACAAGAAGACGAAAGTGCCATGGAGGTGGATAGTGGGTGTGTTTCTCGGACTCAAGATATTTCCAGACCGAATTCACCCGGACGACTGGGGTGACTTCTACGACGATTCGCTCCGATTACTCGTCTCCTTCTCCGAGCCCCTTATCAGCCCTAACCGGAGAATCATCCAGGGGTTCGAGTGCGTCAGCTACTCTCATGACATTGAGAGAGATCTGGACGATCCGATGTCACGCCATTGGCATGTCTCGGGTTCGATGCGGGACATCAGCGTCATGGAGGCGGCCAAGGACCAGCAATACCTGGCCACAGCTCAATCGTTCCGGATGTTCCGAGCGTTGCAGAGGTACAGGAGTCCGGGGGAAGGTTCCAAAGCCGCTGGGATCGTCGACGCGGTGGATGATGAGGCGGGTGAGGCGGAATCCTGCCTGGTCTTTTTTGCCAAGACCCAGGGCCTTGCCTTCCATATTCCCTTGCTCGCAGTTGCCATGCTCGCTGAGCACCGCTTCCCTGACTGCGCCATCACATTTGGCGATATTGATGCGTCGCAGGCTGATCAATCACAGAGCATTGTATTCAGGCACTTGGGCGAAAGGATTCCTCATCCCTTGCTCACCGATTCCTCGCGCCTTCTGGAGAAGGTTCTGGGCCGGCAGGGGGACATCAATGGATTGGAGCAATTCATTCGCGTGTACAGTCCACCCCGGGAAGCAGCATCGCAATTGTTGAAGACTCTTGTGGACCACAATCAATGGGGGCTGGCCCGGGAATGGTTCCTGAAGCACTTCAGGGTGTTATCACCGGGTTCCATCGGTGCCGGGAAGTGCTGCCTCAGCTGGATTCAGGCCACGTCAGATCTGAAGGAGCTGTTTGTGATGACCTGTAAGTCTCCCGCGGGGCCCCAATTCAAGCCCGAAGATGTCCTGAAGTCCCTCGCTGAGGCGGGGATTGGCAGCACCGACGAGGAGATGCGCTGGGTGGTGGAAGCAAACCAGCGCCTGGAGAACGCAGACTCACTCAGTGCCCTCATGGTCAGAAGGGTTCTGAGTCAGTCATCCTTCGCTACTGACCCGCGGCCTCCGGTTGTGGAAGTCGGGGCCCTGAAAGATGCCCTGGTGACCGTTTTTGGTACCGCTGAAGGAGAGCGCCTGATGGTCCGGTTTGAAGAACACAAGAGAGCTTTCCTGGATGCGCTGACTGCCCTCGAAGGGTCCATCGACTCCATCATGGACGAGTCTGATGGCTCCCTTGCAGAAGAGCTCTCCTATGAAGAGGAATTTAAGCGTGACGAGGACATCCTTGGCATTTTTGCTCAAAGCCTGCATCCAGCCTGGTGTTCGGTCAAAGAGTCGACCGATGAGCAAGCCCGTTCCAGCGGTGGGTCTGTGGTCTCGGTCACCCGCCGCTTGTTGTTCAGGGAGTGTGCCTCCCGGCATTTGCCGCTGACGGAGACCGCCTGGGACTGGATCGAAAATGAGCAGGACCGGGACGTGCTGACGCTGCTCCTCACGCTGGTACTCGTCAAGAACCCCGAAATCCACTTCTGCGCAGTCAGAGACTGCGTCATGAACAACAGACACCGCTGCCAGATCCTGGTCAGTGCCCTCAAGGCGCTATCCTCAAGCGACAGCTGAATCCATTCATGGCACCAGGGACGTGAACGACACCACCCATTACTACAACCAGCACGCCGGCCAGTTCATCGCCGACACCCTGCACGTGGACATGGAGCCCCTGTACCAGTGCTTTCTGCGCCACTTGCCGGCCGGCGCGCGGGTGCTGGATGCCGGTTGCGGTGCCGGGCGCGACGCCCTGGCCTTCCAGCGGCGGGGCTATCGGGTGAGTGCCTTTGATGCCAGCGCGGCGCTGGCGGATCATGCCTCACAATTACTCGACCAGCCGGTGCCCGTGCAGCGGTTCGATGAGATGGACGAGGTCGAACGGTATGACGGCATCTGGGCCTGCGCCAGCCTGCTGCATGTGCCCACCGCCGAGATGCCCAGTAACTTCCAGGCACTGTGGCAGGCCCTGAAGCCCGGTGGCGTCCTCTACTGCAGCTTCAAGCGGGGTAAGGGTGAACGTGATCGCAACGGCCGACACTTCACCGATGCCGATGAAGACCAGGTCCGCGTCTGGACTCGGGAACTCCCCGGACTGGCCGGTCTGGAATACTGGTTCACCGAGGATCAGCGCCCGGATCGGAAGGAACAGTGGCTGAACTGTCTACTGCACAAGGCCACCCGTCAACTCATTACCGGTGGTGACGACAACCCCTTCCTGCCCCATCTATGCAGCGGCATTCACCGGGCCGATGCCATCGATATGGCGGTGGCCTTCATCAAGCACACCGGCCTGCGCCTGTTGCTGCCTGATCTGCAGGCGGCGCTGGACCGCGAGGCGGCCGGCCGCCGTCCCGCGCGTATCCGCATCCTCACCAGCGATTACCTGGACATCACCGATCCCCAGGCGCTGCGGGCCCTCATGCTGCTTCAGGAGCAGGGGGCGCAGGTGCGGGTTTACCAGAGCCGGGGCGGCAGTTTTCACCTGAAGGCCTACCTGTTTGCCGGTTCGCAGGATAGCGATGCCCACTGGGGCTGCGCCTTCATCGGCTCCAGCAACATCAGCCGCCAGGCCCTGCAGCAGGGGCTGGAATGGAACTACCGGATCAACTATCCGGGTGACAAGGGCTTTCTGGAAACCCGGGCGCGCTTCCAGGCCCTGTTCAGTGATCCGGCCACCGTGCCGCTGTCGGATGAGTGGATCGACGCCTACGAAGCCCGCCGCATCCCGCCGGAGCGTTCATGGGAGCCGGGCAGCACCGAGTCGGAGCCGCCGCCTACGCCCTCGCACATCCAGGCGCAGGCCCTGGAGGCACTGGCGCAGACACGCCTGGACGGCTACCGGCGTGGTCTGGTGGTCATGGCCACCGGCCTGGGCAAGACCTGGCTCGCCGCCTTCGACACGCAGCAGATGGGCGCCCGCCGGATCCTGTTCGTGGCCCATCGTGAAGAGATCCTCAACCAGGCCGCCGCCACCTTTGCCCGCATCCGCCCCAGCACTCGGATCGGCTTCTATCACGGCCGCCAGCGGGACGCCCGGGTGGATATCCTCTGCGCCTCCATCCAGACCCTGGGCCGGGTGGATCACCTGGAGCGCTTTGGGCCGGGGCATTTCGATTACATCGTCGTGGACGAATTTCACCACGCCGCCGCGCCCACCTATCACCGCCTGCTAAACCACTTTGCGCCCGCCTTCCTGCTGGGCCTCACCGCCACCCCCGACCGCACCGACAACGCCAGCATCCTTTCCTTGTGCGATGACAATCTGGTGTTCGAGAGTGATCTGTTCACCGGGGTGAACGAGGATCTGCTGGTGCCGTTCCACTACTACGGCGTTTTCGACGAGGACGTGGACTACCAGAGCATCCCCTGGCGCAATGGGCGTTTCGACCCGGACCTGCTGGGCAACCGGCTGGCGACCCTGGCTCGTGCCCGTCATGCCCTGAACACCTGGCGGGAACGGGCGCAGCGGCGCACCCTGGCCTTTTGCATCTCCATCCGCCACGCCGATTACATGGCCGATCAATTTGTTCGGCAGGGCGTCAGGGCGGCGGCGGTCTATGCCGATTCCAGGCTGTCCCGGGGTGAGGCGCTGGAACAATTGGCCAACGGCCAGTTGCAGGTGCTGTTCTGCGTGGACCTGTTCAACGAGGGGGTGGACCTGCCGGCCATCGACACCGTGATGATGCTGCGCCCCACCGAATCCCGCATCCTGTTCCTGCAGCAACTGGGTCGGGGCCTGCGCAAGGCCGAGGCGAAGGAGAGACTGGTGGTGCTGGATTTTGTGGCCAATCACCAGAGCTTTCTGCACAAGCCCATGGCGTTGATGAACCGGACCATGACCCATGATGATCTGGCCCGGTTTGCCCGCGATCTGGAAAACGAGAGCCTGGATCTGCCCACGGGCTGTTACGTCAACTACGATCTGCGGTTCATCGATTTTCTCAAATCCCTGGGCGGCAACGACCTTCAGGATCAGTACCACACCCTGCGCGACACCCTCGGCCGTCGGCCGACCCTGACCGAGTTCTACCGCGCCGGTGCCAGCCTGCAGGCCGTGCGTCGCCAGTATGGTCACTGGTTCGGGCTGATCGCTGCCCTGGATCCCAATCTTCAGGCCGAGGAGCGGGCGGTGATTGAGCGGCAGGCGGATCTGCTCCGGGAACTGGAGACCACCGCCATGACCAAGAGCTTCAAGATGGTCCTGCTGGAGGCCTTCCAGGAACTGGATGGCTGGCGGGAGGCGCCCACCCTGACGGATCTTGCTACCCGCTCCTGGCAGGTGTTGCAGCGTCGACGCCCGCTGCTGGCCGACCTGCCGGACGCCTATCAGAACCTCACCGAACCACCGGATGACTGGCTGGGCTATTGGCGAAAGAATCCGGTGTCGGCCTGGGCCGGAGGGTCTTTTTTCACCCTTGAGGGAGATCGTTTCATCGGCGTCACGACGGTGGCTCCAGACCACATTGCCACTCTGACAGCCCTGGTACAGGAAGGGGTGGATTACCGGTTGGCCACCTATGAGGTCAGGCAGGGTCTGGGTGGCGCCACGGTCACGGCCTTGTCCAGCCGCAGGCCGGAACAGGTCTCGCTGCCGTATTTCCCCAACCTCAAGATCGCCTGCGGCCACTTCAAGACGGGCACCGCCGATTGTGAGGAATACCGCAGTCTGCCGCTGGAAGGCTACGGCCGCCTGGATCCCGGTCGGCACTTCATCGCCCGCGCCTCCGGCAACTCCATGAACGGCGGCAAGCAGCCGGTGGAGGATGGGGACTATCTGCTGCTGGAACTGGCCAGTGCCGAGAGTGCGGGCCGGATCACCGGCGACATCCTGGCCATCGAGCGCCAGGATGGGGCGGGCGACAACCAGTACCTGCTGCGCAAGGTGCTCAAGGACCCCAACGGGCAGTATCGGCTCCGGGCCAACAATCCGGATTATGAGGACATCGTGGTCACGCCGGAGCTGCAGGAGCAGTTCCGCACCTTTGCCCGACTCAAGGGCGTGCTGGATCCGTTATCGATGGTGGTGGGGGAGCGGTTTGCCCGAGAGGAGATACCCGGCCTTTTCAACGCGGAGTTCAATCCGGGCAGTTGGAACACTGGTCATGTGGTGCTTGGAGACCAAAAGGTCCATGTGCTGCTGGTGACGCTGAACAAGCAGGGCAAGGCGGCCGATCATCGCTATCTGGACCATTGGGTGGACGACACCCGGTTCCACTGGCAGACCCAGAATCAGACAACGCCCCAGAGCAAGCGGGGCCGGGAGATCCTCCATCATGAGGAGATGGGCATCGGTATCCATCTCTTTATCCGGGAAAACAAGCTGGAGCAGGGGAAGGCCGCGCCATTCACCTATTACGGGTCGGTGCGGTATCTCAAGCACCAGGGCAGTGGACCAATGAGTGTGGATTTTGAGGTGATCCAGCACCCAGGTGGATTTCGATCTGCAAAGCAACTGGATGGGTGAAGAGCACTGGTCGGCTGTCTTGACATCCTTCCCTCCCTCTCGGTGAAGAAACGGCTGGGAGTATCAGTCCAGCGGCAACGCTGGGTGCAAGCATGACCAGGCCAACACAGGTGACGGCGTCCCCAAGATACATTGGGTGGCGCGTAGGGAAAAGACCACCGCTGCGAACCAGCCGAACCGGGTCCTGCGGCTCAGTGCAGGTCACACCTTTGCGGCGAAGTAGGGCGTAGTGCGCCAGCGTGATGCAGCCACCGAAGACCACCAGTAACTGGGCGAGGGGGATAGCTGGACTCGGCCAACCTGGTAGCCCACCCGCTAAGAAGCGCTCAATCACCAATCCGATGAGTACGCTAATGGCTGCCACCTTTGTCCACCACGCTGCTGAATCTTTCAGAGTCATTGTTTCGACTTCCCGATATGGATGCCTGATTTCGGCCCTGAGCGGACATCGGAGGGCTTGGATCTGAGCGGCTGAAGTCGATTCTCTAACGGACACGCCGAACCAGCCTGATCCACATGGGGAGCGCTTCGGGAAGGCCTTCGAGGTTGAAGGGTGAAGGTTTTACGGGTTTCACAAAGTTGGTCTCAGCAGTCGGAATCAGGTGTGGATGAAACTTGGTGCGTCAAGTGATGGACGTCATTGCATGGCGTATACCGATGCTATACGATCAGGAGCGTGATCAAGAGCTTCCGGCACAAAGGCCTTCAAAAATTCTTCGAGACTGGGTCCAAGGTGGGTATCCAGAGCGGGCATGCTGCCAAACTGTCCCGTCAACTCGCTGTGCTGAATCGGGCTAGCACCCCGGAGGACATGAATCTGCCGGGCTGGGCTTTGCACCCACTCAGAGGCAACCTGTCGGAGCATTGGTCCGTTTCGGTCAGCGGCAATTGGCGGCTGACCTTCAAGTTCGATAACGGTGATGCAATCCTGGTCGATTATCAGGACTACCACTGAGGAGGGTCATGATGACGATGCACAATCCACCGCACCCCGGAGAAATCCTGCGAGATGACGTGTTGCCAGCGCTGGGGCTTTCGGTGGCGGCCGCGGCTCGCGAACTGGGCGTCACGCGGGCAGCGCTGTCCCGTGTGCTTCACGGTCACGCGGGTATTTCACCAAAGATGGCTTTGCGCATCGAGCGCTGGCTGGGTGTGGAGCGAGGCGGACGTGCCGAAGTCTGGGCGGGAATGCAACTCGATTACGATCTTTGGCGTGAGCGCCACGGCAAGGCGGCTTAGTGTTGGGACTGCGGGGTATGCGCCCGAAATAACGCGGTACCGGATGGTAAGTTGACCAGTGGATCACCCGACCGCCCCGGCGCTGGTCGACATACGCAATCATCAAGTCACAGTTCATCCCGCAGGGGGCTTGATCTGTGGTCTTCAATCCCATCGCATCCGGGGTATTTCGAGTGGCAGCTGTGAGTACGACTGGAGTCTCTCTACACTTCCACAGACCGTCCGCTATGGGCCGAGTGCCGACCTTCGTCACCTGGCGCCTCCTACCGCTATGCTGTTGTGGAGCGCCCGCGCTCAGTCTCCAGCATGTGGGTACCCAGGGCGGGAGTACCTGCCCGGTAGCCCCCGTATTCCATAGTCCCCACTGATCCTCCATCGTCACCGGTACGATCTCAAGCAATAAGGGGATGTGGCGGATGAGCAGAGGTGTCCGACAGCGCAAGCGTGCTTTCTGGAAGGATCTGGTCCAGCAGTGGGCGGCCTCAGGCCAGAGCAAGGCGGCCTTCGCCCGTCAGCATGGGGTCACGCCCAGTTATCGCAATGGGCGGCGCGATACCCGGAGTGGGTGCTGGGCGAGGCTGAGCCAGGGCGCGCGCCTTCGAAGCCGACAGCCGTGCCGCAGCGGTTTTTGGCGGTCCGCACGGTGGAGGACAAGCCCGATCCCGTGGCCCTGTCGCTGCAGCCCGGGGTTGGACCGGTGGTCGTGGCGCTGGGCAATGGCCGATGGTTGGAACTGTATCCGGGGTTCTGCGCGCAGACCTTGAAACGGGCCATGCAGGTGCTGGAGGCATGATCGGCTGGCCCACGGGGATGGCCATCCATCTGGCAGTGGCGCCGGTGGATTTCCGCAAGGCCTTCGATGGCCTGTGTATCGAGATTGTTGAGGTGCTGGAGCGGGATCCGCTCAGCGGCGAGCTGTTCGTCTTCCGCAACCGGGCCGGCGACAAGCTCAAGGCCCTGTACTGGGATGGTCAGGGCTTCGTGATGATCTACAAGCGCCTCCGGGTCACGCCGCTGATCCAGCCATCGTGCCAACCCCAACAACGCTTTAGAGGTAACCTCGAAAAATACGTTCTGCTCAGTCATGATACAGATCAAGGGTGAGCTTGACCCGCCCGGTCCTGCCTGAACCAGCTACCCCCGGGGTTAGCTGACCCACCCATGCGCTATACTTGTATGACATCTACCCTCATAGGAACGTCCCCATGCTGGCAGTACGCCTCCCTCCTGAAATTGAGCAACGCCTTGAGGCGCTGGCCAAGGCCACCGGTCGCACCAAGAGCTACTACGCCCGCGAGGCCATCCTGGAACACTTGGACGACCTGGAGGACATCTACATGGCCGAGAAGGCCTTGACCCAAGTTCGACGCGGGGAGATGAAGACGCACAGCCTCGAGGACGTGGAGCGCGATCTTGGCCTGGCGGATTGAGCTCACCGACGACACCCTGAAGCAGCTGAAGAAGATCGGTCATGCAGATGCCAAGCGCATCCGGGACTTTCTGCGTCATCGTCTGCAACCGTTGGAGGATCCCCGGCAAATCGGGAAGCCGCTGACCGGCCAGCTGGGAGACCTATGGCGCTACCGGGTGGGCAACTACCGAGTCATCGCGAGCATCGAGGATCATGAATACGGCTTCCCCGCCTGTTGTTTCCCAGATTATTCCACCCTCCTTTTCTCACACGGATTCTGGCTGCAGGCCGAGGGTTTTTCCGGATTATGCCCTCGGCCTTCACCGATGCGTTTGCGCAGATGGCAGATGTTATATTGCCGGGTGGTTTTGAACGGCCCTCGTCCGCCCAGTGATTTCGGGTGCGCGAAAGCCCGGACGACGAATCCCCCTCTGGAGGCTGAGCGATGGACAGACAGCGTGCCCTTGACCTGCTAAGCCGCAGCAAGCCTGAGTTGCAGGCCCGTTTCGGCGTGACCCGACTGGCCCTGTTCGGCTCCACTGCCCGTAATACGGCGAGCAGTGGCAGCGATATCGATGTGTTGGTGGCCTTCGACGGCCCTGCCACCTCCAAACGTTACTTCGGCGTGCAGTTCTACCTGGAGGACATGTTTGGCTGCCCGGTCGACCTGGTCACAGAAAAGGCCCTGCGGCCGGAGCTTCGCCCCTACATTGAACAGGAGCGAGTCAATGTCTGATGCCAGGCAGCGCGAATGGCGTTTCTACCTCGACGACATGATCGATAGCCCCTCCTGGCGCCAGCGTTCCTCTCCATTGTAGAGCACCACCGGCAGGACAGGCGGCAGCTTGCCGCTGGGCGTCAGTTTGTTCTGGCGGATCAGGTCCTGGTAGAGCAGTCCCACATAGTTCATGGCTCATGATGCGCACCGCCATGAACCGGTCCACGCTGCTTTGAAATTCCAGCAGCAGGTACACATACAGCCAGTCCTTTCCCCAGCGGATGCGCCAGATGATGTCATCCTCGCGATCACGCAGTTCGTCGGTCACATAGGAGCCGCTGACCTTCTCCAGGGCTAAATCATTGGCCCGAGGTCAATATCCCGTTGCCCTCAGTTCAATGATGTCGGTGATCCTTTCGCCATCCCATCGATATTGCAGGTGCCTGCCCTGCCGGGTTGGCCCAAGGGCGGGTGGCCTCAGGACACCCGCACACAGACCGCCCTCGGCATCCCTTACACTGGGATAGATGAATCCGTAACGACCTGCTTGTCGGGCCTGAAGTCCCAGATGCTGCGAAGGCCGCCAATCGTGGGGGTCGAGGTAGGGAGTGCCAGTGGGGGCGCAGAGGTCGAGCAGCGGCGCCCGCAACTCTGCCAGATAAACCCGCATTTCCAGGTTGATCGAGGGTTCCGATGATTCACGGAGGAAACGCTCGCGGTGATGACGGGTTTCGGCCACTGCGGTGTGCTCGTCTCGGGCGCAGTAATACACGCCGTAGCCCCCATCGGAAAAACGACTCTGGGCCGGGTAGGTAAAGGCGGCCATGACCGGCGTGTATCCGGGCCCGAATCGGCGATCCTGTTCGGGTACCAGATGGATCTCGCCGGCCGCCTCGCGCAGGCGATTCGAGGTCAGGCCCTCGAGCTCATGGAGGGCCGCCAGATCGCCGGCTTGTCCGGCAACACCCTCGAAGAGGTCTATGGGTGGGAAACGGGAAGGTACGATCCGGTAGCTCTTGGGCCAATGCACCTCCACCTCTGAAAACTGGGCGAGAAGATCAGCCTCGGGCGGCATCCAGATGCTCCCGCACAGCCACCAGGTCTGCTACATGCCCCCCAAGCATGCGTTCAAGGGGGGGGTGTCCGCCAAAGCGGGGGTTGGTGTTCGGTCGTCTCACCCAGCCATGCGCGGATTCGGGCCTTGGCAGCAGGATATGCAGCGCTTTGTAGATGCCGAGAATCAGGGAGAGACGCTCCAGCAGGTTCACATCCGCCTGTACCCGTTCCGGGTCACGCTTCCAGCGTCGATAGGTTGGGCCGGAGACCCCCAGCAGTCGCGCTGCCTCCTGCTCCTTGAGCCCCCATGCCCGGGCAATGTTTGGATAAGCCCGCAAACCGGCGGCAGCCAGTGTCTGGCGTTGCTCCGTCGTCATCGTCTGCATGGGGCACCTCCTGGGAAATGGCCTGTTTCGTTATGGAACACTTGATCGCTCTTTTAATTATAGCGCTCAAATGATCTGTCTGTCTTTCTGGTTCGCGAAGCGCACCATGTGGTGTAAACCATGACCCATGGTCGATGTTGTCACGAAACGTAATTGCGTCTATCAAACGGCGTACCATGTGATCTGGTGCCTGCGAATATCTGGCTTTTGCCGACCCGAACCGGACATCCGGTCTCTGCGGATGAAGGTCTCCAGTGGTGCCCCAAGCGGACCGTCCTGGAAACCACTGGTGCTAAGGCAGGACTGAGTTTGCCGGTGTCGCTGGGTTCAGTCCCAGGCTCTGCCTGGTGTCATGATCACTTGGTCAATTGGCCGTCGAGGGGAGGGTGGCGGTCGCTTTCTCGTGTAGCCCAGGCGTATCAGCAACAGGGGTTGTTCCCCGCTATTCAGTGCCAGGTGAGCTGCGAGCCGCCCGCGAATCGGCTCGACTTCGCAGGGCATGTTGACATGAGCGTGGGCGATGCCCAGGGAGGTCGCAACCAGCGCCACCCGTTCGAAACTGCGGCCCAGGTCAACCCAGTGACGCTTGTCGTGATCCCGGACGATAAAGAGCAGCAGCGCGGAGGCACTGCGGATGGCCTTCTCCTGCCGGGCGGCCTCACTTTCCGGTTTGACCCGCTTCGTCATGATCCAGTATCCAAGCCAGCGGGGAATCGCAGGAAACCCCAAAGCTTGTGCGGTCAGGCCATCCCTTTGCTCCGATGCCTCTCGCCGGGAAAACCGGATCCACGACACGAGTTCCCTAACGAAGGCCGGTTCGTTGAACTGGGCGATGTTGCCCTCCCGGACAAAACCGATGATCGGTTCGATATCCGGATGACCGACCCGGAAGGATCGCACCATCACTGATTCGCAAGGATTGGCCTCCAGAAGCCTTTCAAGATCCGATTCATTGATCGCGCGACCATCGTAAATTCCGCGGTTCGACTGCCGGGCGGGAATCGCCCGGAACAGTGCCTCCACATTCTCCTGAGCCCCCTCACACAGACGAACCCGCAGGCATTCCTTGGGCTCGTCGGGAGGAAAGTAGTCAGTTCGGGCTGAAAGCCCTTGATGTGCGGCCGCAATGCTCAGGTTTTCGAGCGCGCAACCCAGGCTGATGAACAGCGCGTGATTGTCCGGGTCGACGACGGACAGGTGCCGGGACAGGTCGGGGTAGATCCTGATGATGTCTCGATCCACCGAAAACTGCCACGGTTGGGTGTTATGGCCTGACGGGGCACGCACGGCGAACGAGATCAATTCCCGGGCAAGGTGGTTCATCGTCGCAGGGGCTCCCCTCAGTCGGTGTGTGGCCCTGACCAGCTTGTCCATGGAAACGGGCGTTCGTCAGACTCGCCGGTCAGAAAACGGGCGGTGACCGCCAGCCAATGGGCGATGCCTTGGCCGAACCAGGCGATACCCGCGTTGCGCTCGTTGGTGAACAGCATCCAGAAGAACTGGAGGATGGCGCAAATACCGAGCACGGTTTGGGCGAGATTCACCAGGAGCACCAGGATCAGCATGATGAGACCATGAAACCAAAGGTTCTTCGGCGGGGGCGGCACGGTATGGGGCGGCGAGTTCATGGGGCTGGCTCCTGGAGGATGTGGGTAGGGGCGGCGGCACGAGACACGTTCACCGTGTCGGCCTGATACCAAAGATAGCCGTTGTCGCTGCCGAGTGCTTGGCAAAAGAGGATGACTCGCCGGTACTTTCGAGCGCATGCCGCTCAATCCTGTTCTGGTCACAAGCGCATATAGGCGGACTGGTTTTTCGCTGGGCTCAAAACCAGCCGTGAATGCGGGCGTTATGACGGAAGCGCGGGATAAATTGGGCAGTTGAAACCGCGATCAACTTTGATTCGTGGGGTGCTTTGGACGTGCCCGGAATCGTATTCCGACCGGCCGCTCAGGATGAGGGGCAGGGCTGGGGCTGCTCGCGGTTCTCGGAATCGGCCTCCCGCTCGACGAAGGCATCTGGGTCGGGGCGATCGCACTGTTCGCGGTGTTGACGGCGCTGGCGGTCGTGCACGGGTTCCGCCGCCACCGCGGGGTCAGTTTGTCGCTGCTGGCTGCCGCCGGCGCGGTGGGCTGGGATATCTGGCTGCGCCGACGGCAAACAGGCAAGGCTGCTGGGGCTCAGCCGTGGCAGGGCAAACGTGTTGAGAGCCAAGGATCCTGCAGGCGGACGCAAGCGACGCGCGGGGCTTGGGAGGAGTGGCCGCTAATGACCGACTGCAGACTCTTCCCCATATCGGATGGGGCACTATGTTTGCTGATGGCACGGGGAACCTTCGGAAGCTATCCCAAAGACCTCGACGTTTCCGATCAATGGATCGGTGAATCCATCTCCCTTCCCGAATGACCATTTTTCCCCGATACGAATCATTTACGAAACGCGACGCAGTTCCCGGATGCGGGACCCGCAGGCGTGCTACATCCTGCTCAGGACGGCTCACCCCCGGTAATACCACATCGCCTGTGGCAACCTTCGCCTGAGCGAAGATTGCGGGAACACCTGCTCACTTCACAAGGAGGCTGTTTCATGAACAAGTCACTCATCCTTGGATTGACCCTCGTCCTGCTGCCCGGCTTCGGTGCGGCCCAGACGACACCGGAGCTCCCCATCTACGGCAGCCAGCTCATGACCCAGGAGGAACGAAACGAATATCGTGCCCGGATGCGGGCCGCAACCACCCCCGAGGAACGGGCCCAAATTCGGGAGGAACATCATGACCGCATGAAGGCCAGGGCCGAGGAAAGGGGCATTGAATTGCCGGACGCCCCCCCGGGCCAAGGGGGGCGCATGGGACCCGGCGGCGGCATGGGGCCCGGTGCAGGGGGCATGGGTCCGGGTAACGGCATGGGGCCTGGCGGTCGCTGGGATAACTGACTGAGAAAGATCTGCACAAGCCCATGCGGAAAGGCTCCCCTTACTTTAATGCCACCAATTTTTCCGCCACCTCGGTAAGGGTCTTGCCGGTGACGTCGGCGGGCAGGAAAACGTCGCCAGGTTGAAGTTCAAGGCGGGCACACCAGCCGGCAAGCGCGCCGGCCCGCTTGGCGCCGTGGCAGTCCCAGGCATGCACGGCAACGAGCGCCATGCGGCCTATCGGTGTTCGCATCTGCTCCGCGGCGAAGTGGTAGATTCTCGGGTGAGGCTTCCACATGCCGGCCGCTTGCGCGGTGATCACGTGATCAACACACTGAAGCAGTCCGGCACCCTCAAGGAACGATCGCGTGTTATCCGGGCTGCCGACCGTAAGGCAGCCGACGGTGATCCCTGCCTCCGACAAAGTGCGGAGGGCCGGTGCAGCGTCATCGAAGGTGGGCAGCGAGGCGAAGCCCGCGAGGATGTAGTCGATATCGGCTTCGCTGAGGGTCTGCCGCGACTCGGTCCGCAGGGCCTGACGGGCAACCGGCTCGAAGGGGGCGGCATCGCCGGCAAGGCTCAGTG
The DNA here is from genome assembly GCF_047222355.1 of Ectothiorhodospira shaposhnikovii. Taxonomy (NCBI): domain Bacteria; kingdom Pseudomonadati; phylum Pseudomonadota; class Gammaproteobacteria; order Chromatiales; family Ectothiorhodospiraceae; genus Ectothiorhodospira; species Ectothiorhodospira shaposhnikovii. The sequence goes on from NZ_CP178333.1 coordinate 342,714, forward strand.
CCATGGCATCGCGTTGGAATCGCATGAACCACGGACCCAGCATGGCTGCCGGTTGGCCTACCTTTTTGAAGCGTTCCGCCAGTGGATCAAGGTCAAGCAGGGTTTCTAACACATCGAAAACGACGACATTCGGTCGAACTGGCATTTGGGGTGCCTCCGTGTCGGCGATTGCGGTAACGTCGGTATGACTCCTGGCATTCTTCCGGCAGCCTACGCTCTCCTCCGGGATGCGTCCAGCGCCGCGCACCGTGGCCTATGCCCGCGTGTCCAGCTTTTGCGCTATAGTGGACCCCGATATCTAGACAGCAGTTTAAGCTCTGAGTGGGGGGCTGAATCGGGATACTAACAAGATGACTGAAAAACGGAAGAGAAACACGTACAACGCTGAATTCAAGGCGAAAGTTGGTCTTGAGGCGATTCAGGGGGTCAAGACCGTCAACGAGATCGGTCAAGCCTACGGGGTCCATCCCGCCCAAGTGACCCAGTGGAAGAAGGCGATCCTCGAGCAGGCTGGCACGCTCTTCGAAGGCAAGCGGGGCCCCAAGCCAGTGTCGGAAAAGGATGCCCCGGACCGTCTCTACGGTGAGATTGGGCGCCTGAAGATGGAACTCGATTGGCTCAAAAAAAAGTCCGGGATCAACCTGCCGTGAACCGTCAAGACTGGATTGACGCGGGTGGCGAGATCTCCATCGTTCGCCAGTGTGCGCTGGCCGGGGTTTCCCGGGCGACCGTGTATGCGCGCTGGCGTTTGTCACCGGATGAGGCCGGCGACCTGCTGCTGTGTGGACTCATCGACGAGATCTACACACGACGGCCGTTCTACGGGAGTCGGCGCATGGTGGTCGAGCTGCGGACCCAGGGCCATAAGGTCAACCGTAAGTGTGTCCAGCGCCTGATGCGTCGGATGGGGTTGGCGGCGATCGCGCCGGGTCCGCATACCAGTCGTCCGCACCCGCAGCACAAGGTTTATCCGTATCGGCTGCGTGGCGTTGTGGTCAACCGGCCCAACCAGGTTTGGAGTACCGACATCACCTACATCCGTCTGGCTCAGGGCTTCGCCTACTTGGTCGCGATCCTGGACTGGTACAGCCGCAAGGTCTTGAGTTGGCGGCTCAGCAACACCATGGATACGACCTTCTGCGTTGACTGCCTCGAAGAGGCCCTGCAGCTGTACGGGCCACCGGAGATCTTCAACAGTGACCAGGGCTCGCAGTTCACGGCTGACTCGTTCACTGGCGTGCTCAAGCGAGAGGGAGTCACTATCAGCATGGATGGCCGCGGAAGGGCCTTTGACAACATCTTCGTCGAGCGACTCTGGCGGACGGTGAAATATGAAGACGTCTACCTCAAGGGCTACGCCAATCTCAAGGAAGTCACGCTGGGACTGATGGACTACTTCGCGTTCTACAACGGCGAACGCCCCCACGCGGCTCTGGCGAACGAGACACCGGATACGGTCTATCGGAACCGGCAGGGCGGAGGCGCACTGATCGTGGATAAGTACGGCCCGTCGGCTGTGACGCCACCCAGTGAAACCGCAGTACCAGGGCAGCGCTGTTCCGCTGCGAGCGAACCCCAAGCTATTGCTTAAACTCGTACTCTTTCTGTCTTGACGATGGGGTCCACTTTACAAGGCCAAGGCAAAACTGGCACGACTGCATGCCCGCATTTAGACACTTCTGAGCAGGTTTGGGTAGGCATGAGGGAACGGTTGTGATTGCCGTGTTGATGGGTGATGGCATATGCCCAGGTTTTTAGTGGCTCGGTATTGGTCTGGTCGAGTCGGGTCTGTGCCCAAGTGGGAATTGCACCGTACTTCTTGACGATCTGTCGGGCAAGCATGCGCCGGGTATCTTCCTCGCGCCCTTGCTCAAGGGCCCCTATTTCCGGAGAGATTCGCAATGCACGGCATGTTCTGGTTGGTGCTATTGGTGGCGGCAGGGGCGTTCTTGTCGTTCTCGGAGATCGCGTTTGCGGCGGCTCGGCGGACGCGCTTGGAGATGCGCGTACGTCAAGGTGATTGGCACGCGCGTCTTGCGTTGCAGCTACGGGAGCAGCCGGGTCGCTTCTTCACGGTCATCCTTGTTGGTGTGAATGTTCTTGGCGTGCTCGGAGGGATGCTTGCAGAGGCGGTCTTGGCGCCTTGGTTTCAGTCGCTGATGGGCGGCGCCGAGCCGTGGCGTCTGTCTGGCGGCTTTGAACTCCAGACCAGTCTTGTGGCCTCAATTGCAGCCTTCTTGCTGGTCACGCTGGCCTTTGTTCTGTTCTCTGACTTGATCCCCAAGCGCATTGCATTGTCAGCTCCCGAGGGCGTTGCGGCGTACACTGCCCGGCCGATGCGCATACTGATCTGGGTACTGCGTCCGGTCGCATGGGCGATCGACGGTCTCGCGACGGCCATCATTCGACGCCTGGGGATCCAACTCACGCAAAAGGAAGCCGTCACCGCGGACGAAATCATCGCGATGACCGAGGCCGCGGCGCAGTCCGGCGAGGTGCTCATTGAAGAGCAGACATTGATTTCAAAGGTGTTTGCACTGGATCAGCGATTGGTTACCTCGTCGATGACGAGTCGCGACGACATTGTTTGGCTGGACCAGCAAGCCCTGCCGGAGCGGCTGTCGGAACTGATGCGCAAGCATCCGCGGCGCCGCTTTCCGGTGTGCGAAAAGTCGCTCGATCGCCCCGTGGGCTATGTCGAGACACACGATCTGCTCTCCCGTCTGCTGGCGGGTGAACCCATGGCCCTCACCCCCGAGACGATCCGGCGGGACCTGTTGGTTTTTCCCGATACGCTGACCCTGCTCGAAGCGCTGGAGGCGTTTCAGGGCGCCGGCCAGGATTTCGCCCTGATCATCAACGAGTACTCGATGGTCGTGGGGCTGATCACGTTACGCGACGTGATGGATACCGTCATGGCCGCGAGCAATTGGGCCGTGGAAGAACGCATGATCGTCCGTCGCGACGGCGACTCCTGGCTCATCAATGGCCTCACCCCGGTGGATGAGGTCTGCTCGGTGCTTCAGATCGAACGCTTCGAAGAAGACGAGAATTTCGAAACGTTGGCCGGGTTCCTGATGTGGAAGCTGCGCAAGATTCCTCGCCGCGCCGACGCCGTCGAGCATGCTGGTTACCGCTTCGAAGTCGTCGCGGTGGAACACTTCCACATTACACAAGTTCTTGCCACCCGCCTAACGCCGCCCGAACCACCTCCACAGTCCAATCTGTAGGTGGAGGGCGAGAATGCGATTGATCGCTTTCAGCCGTGATGATGCTCAACGGGCATCGGGCCTATGAATAGCATCATGGCTAATCCAAGCAAGATGAGCACCACGCCACTATCCGCAGTGGCACCCGGCGTTCTTCTCCATGTCCGGGCTATCTCTTTGTTCCAGCGATGGCTGTCGTTCCGTGCGAAGTGCGTGTGTGCGATGTTCAGGAAGATCACCGTCAGCGCGATATGTTCGAAACCGCGGCCGATGTCGACCCAGTGCCGCTCAGGAAAAGGCAGCGAGTTGTCTGTGGGGCCGCGGCTCGCCAAAGAGATGACCCTGGCCGTAGTCACATCCCGCCGCGATCAACAGGTCCCGTTGCTCGGGTGTCTCCACCCCCTCGGCGATCACCCGCAGACCCAAGCGATGGGCCATGCTGATCATGGTATTCACGATGGTTCGATCCGTCGCGTGATGGGGCATGTTCTGCACGAAGCCCTGGTCAATCTTCAGCAGGTCGATGGGATAGCGCTGCAGGCAGGGGATGCCCGTGCGGCTGATGCCGAACTGGCTCAGGGCAATCTTCATTCCGCTGTCGTGAACCTGAGTGATCCAGTCGTAAATCCGCTGGCCGTCTTCCTGCAGCAGACGCTCGGTGATCTCGATGACCACGCATTCCGGTGCCACGCCAAAGGAACGTAACTGTGCTTTCCATTCATCCACGCCCTGGACATCCCCCAGGCATTGAGCCGACTCATTGATGGCCACTTGCAAGGGGGGGGCGCCACGGCCGGCGTTGAATTGCTTGATGACGGCCAGGGACTCCTTGAATACCCACTGATCGATCCGGTGTAACAGGCCGCATTCCTGGGCCAGACCCAGGAACTGCCTGGCATGGAGTATGCCGAGTTCGGGGTGATCCCACCGCAGCAGCGCCTCGATCATGGCGGTTCGGGTCGTTGCCAGCTCGACAATGGGTTGGAAATGCAGGGAGAACTGGCCCCGCTCCAGGGCCCGAGGCAGATCGATCATCAAGGCATTGCGAAGCGCCAGGGCAGCATTACCCTTGCCTGAGTAATGCTTCAGACGGTGTCCTCCCTCCTGCTTGGCGGCGTACATGGCCTGGTCCGCGGCCCTGAGCAGATCCCTGATCTCGATGCCGTCGGTGGGGCAAAGGGCAATGCCGATACTGGTGGACAGGCTGAGTGTGTGGCCCTCCACGACAAAGGGTTGCTCCATAGCTGTGAGGATCTTGCCGGCCAAATCATCCGCACCGGCATCACCGGCCAGATCCTCCACGATCACCGTGAATTCATCACCGCTGAGACGGGCCAGGGTATCGCTCTTGCGCATGCTCCGGCTGAGGCGCTGGGCGACTTCCACCAGCAGGGCATCACCGACGTCATGGCCAAAGCGGTCATTGACCTCCTTGAACTTGTCCAGATCGAGGAAAAGCAGGGCCAGAAAGTGGCCGTGACGCCGTACCCGCGCGATTCCCTGGCGCAGTCGGTCCTGAAACAGCAATCGGTTGGGCAGGCCCGTGAGCGAGTCATAGTTGGCCTGACGCCAGATGGCTTCTTCGGCGCGGCGCTGTTCGGTAATGTCCCGGAATACGGTGATGTATCGCAGCGGGTGGCCCTGTTCGTCCTTGAGCAAGTGGATCGTGGTCCAAGCGGTGTAATGCACGCCATTCTTGTGACGATGCCCGATTTCTCCCTGCCAATGGCCGATCGTGCTCAAAGTGCGGTCAAGATGCGCATCAAAGCCCTCCGGCTCCTGGTGGGCGCGAATGAGATCGGTGGTCTGTTCGCAGGTCTCGTGGGTGGTGTAACCGGTCAGGCGGGTAAAGGCGGGATTGACCGACACGATCCGCCGGCGATCGTCGGAGATCATCACGGCCTCATCCAGGGCCTCATAGACGGAGGCCGCCACGGCCAGGGTCCGACGGGCTTCCGCCATGGCGGTCACATCCGTGCCGGTCAGCAGACAGTGGGTGGCTTCGACGGGGTGGATCCCGGCCTCGATCTGGAGCACCCGTTGGCCCCCGCCCACGGGGTGAATGGTCACTTCCCGGCGCTGGGTGAACTCACCGGCAAAGGCTCGGCGCAGCAGGTCAATGAGTGCGCCGCGCTGATCCTGGGTGACGAACAGCCCAAGCCGGCGTCCGACCAGTTGCTCACGGGGGATGCCCAGCAGTTGGGACGCGGCCAGATTGGTGTTGAGGATCGTCCCCTCCGGATCCAGGCTGAAATAGGCCACCGGGGCATGGTCATAGAGTTGCTCAAACAGATCCCGGGTGCGCTCCGCCTCTTTCCAGGCCTGTTGCAGGGCTTCGTTTTGCATCTCCAGTTCGATCTGGTGCACCCTTAGCTCGTGAATCAGGGCCTTGAGACTGGCTTGGTCGAGAGTCGGGTCCGCTGGAGGCTGTCTTTGTGCGAGCACCTCCTCTGCCTTGCGTCGCAACTCATCGGCATCTTCGGAGATGTCAGTGCTCATGTTTGCCGGCCTCTTCGTTGGTGCCCGAGCACGACGTCAGAGCCCGGAGTCTTGATTCCAGTGTTTTGGCCTTGGTGATGTCCGAGAAACTGATCACGACACCGGCAATCACGTCATCCAGGGTGCGATAGGGCATGATCTTCACCTGATACCAGCGGCCGTCGCGGGTGGGGATTTCTTCCAGTGAGAACGTCAGCGTTTGCAAGACTTCCCGGGCGTTTTCAAACAGGTCGGGGTAGTCCAGGTCGGTGACGATGTCGCTCAGCGGTCTCCCCACGTCGCCGGGGAGCAACTTGAAGATCTGCTGGGCCGGACTGGTGAAGCGTCGGATGGTCAGGTTGCTGCTCAGGAATATCGTGGCAACGTCGGTGCTGTTAAACAGGTTGTTCATATCGCTATTGGCTTCGGTGAGTTCCTCCAGCTTGGCTTGTAACTGCGCGTTCATGGTCTGCAGTTCCTCGTTCAGGGACTGCATTTCTTCCTTGGAAGTGGTCAGTTCCTCGTTGGTGGATTGAAGCTCTTCATTGAGATCCGTGGCGAAGATCTGCAAGGTCACCTGGCCGGTGGGGGCAACCGTTTCCAGTGCCTCGCGAAAGGCAATGGCCAGAGAATAGGCCTCCTCGCCCGTGGAGCACCCCGCTACCCAGGCCCTCAAGGTACTTAAGGGGCCGGCTCTTTGGATCATGGGGATCAGGGCCTGCTTGATCAGGGCCTCCCAGGCAGGGGGATCCCGGAAAAAGTGGGTGACCCCGATGAGCAGTTCCTGGAATAGCAGGTCCACCTCCTGGGGGTTGTTCCTGAGGTACTGGATATAGCCCGGCAGACTGTCCAGTTGGTGCAGGCCCATGCGCCGTTCGATGCGCCGGCACAGCGTTTTGGTTTTGTAGTGGGTGAAGTCATGGCCGGTACGTGCGCGCAGAATAACGATGATCTCCTCCAGTCCGATGCCCAGGTTCCCATCGCGGGGATGCCATGGCGCCGAGTCACCCTGATGATGTCGCCCCAGGAAGTGGGTGATGCGCTCAAACATGGCACTGGCCGGCAGGACCAGGTCCACCACGCCGGCGTCGATCACGCTGCGTGGCATGTCGGGGAAGCGAGCCTCCTCCGGACTCTGCGCCAGAGTGATGCCACCGTGCTCGCGAATGGCCCGCAGTCCCAAGGTGCCGTCACAGCCGCTACCGGAGAGGATCACGCCAACGCTGCGGGCCTGTTTATCCGTGGCCAGGGAATGCAGAAAAAAATCGATGGGTAGCTTGGCGCCCCGTCCGGCGGGTGGCTCCAGCAGGTGCAGCTGTCCATGCTGCACGGACAGGTTCTTGCCCGGCGGGATGACATAGACCTCGCCCGGCCGCACCGGCATGTGATCCTGTGCCTCCCTTACCGGCAATGGCGTGGCCTTTTGCAGGAGTTCCGGAAGCAGGCCGCCGTGATCGGGGAGTCGGTGTTGTACCACCACGAAGGCCAGCGGACAGTCTGCCGGCACGGGTGTGAGAAAGTGCTCAAGGGCCTCCAGGCCGCCGGCCGAGGCGCCGATGCCCACGATCACGGTCGGGGCGGGGGAAACCATGGGTTCCGGGGGGGGTGCGCCATCCGTCGAGGGGTGGCTGGTGGGTGGAATTGTGCTCTGTGGCAAGGGGTCCTTCCTCGTGCGGTGGCAACACTTGGAAGCATATACCATGGGTGCGAGGATGAAGGAACCGGGAGGGGCAGGGTCACGATGCCCCGCGCCCGGACTCATGCCGCCGCCGGGTCCCAGGCACCTCTCTTGGGTCGGGGGACGCCGGCAGTTCGATGCCTCTTTCCCCAAAACCTCTCAATTAGGGCGGAGCTGGATTAGAATCGACAGCCTTGGCGCCCCGCTCGGCGCCGTTGAGCCCAAGCCGTCACCTCCGTGGCGAACAACCAGGAGTAGAAACCCGCAATGATCATCAAACCCCGTGTCCGCGGCTTTATGTGCGTTACCACCCATCCCCTGGGCTGTGAGGCCAACGTCAAGCAGCAGATCGACTACGTCAAGGCGCAGGGCCCGGTCGCCGCTGGGCCGAAGCGGGTCCTGGTGATCGGGGCCTCCACCGGCTACGGCCTGGCTGCGCGGATTACCGCTGCCTTCGGCTCCGGCGCCGCGACCTTGGGGGTGTTCTTCGAGCGTCCAGGCAGCGAGAAGAAGCCTGGTACCGCCGGCTGGTACAATTCCGCCGCCTTCCACAAGTTTGCCGAGGCCGAGGGGCTGTACGCCAAGAGCATCAACGGCGATGCCTTCTCCGACGAGATCAAGGCCAAGACCCTGGAGACCATCAAGCAGGACCTGGGCCAGGTGGACCTGGTGGTCTACAGCGTCGCCGCGCCGCGCCGCACCCATCCCAAGACCGGCGAGATCTTCAGCTCCACCCTTAAGCCCATCGGCAAGACCGTCACCCAACGTGGTTTGGACACCGACAAGGAAGTGGTGAAGGATTTCACCATCGAACCGGCCAGCCAGGAGGAGATCGACAGCACCGTGGCCGTGATGGGTGGCGAGGACTGGCAGATGTGGATCGATGCCCTGGACGCCGCCGGCCTGCTGGCCGAGGGCGCCCAGACCACCGCCTTTACCTACCTCGGCGAAAAGGTGACCCACGACATCTACTGGAACGGCACCATCGGCGCCGCCAAGAAGGATCTGGACCGGCGGGTACTGGACCTCCGCCGGCAGCTGGCCGCGCGCGGCGGCGATGCCCGGGTGACCGTGCTCAAGGCGGTGGTGACCCAAGCCAGTGCGGCCATCCCCGTCATGCCCCTTTACCTGGCGCTGCTGTTCCGGGTCATGAAGGAGAAGGGCACCCACGAGGGCGTGATCGAGCAGATCGACACCCTGTTCCGCGAAAGCCTGTACGGCAGCGCCCCGGTGCTGGACGACGAAGGTCGCATCCGGGTCGACTACAAAGAGCTGGATCCGGAGGTACAGGCGCGGGTCGAGGCGCTGTGGGGCCAGGTCGAGGACGACAATATCTATCAACTGACCGATCTGGCCGGCTACAAGCACGAGTTCCTGCGTCTGTTCGGCTTCGACGTTGAGGGCGTGGACTACGATGCCGACGTCAATCCGGACGTGGAGATCCGTGGGCTGGTCTGACCCGCCACTGTGCCGGCCCACACGCAGCGGCGATGAGGGCGAGAGCGATGTCAAAAAATAAGAAGCCCAAATGTTGCAAGAAGTACAAAGACAAAGATCGCAAACACTGCAAGGATTGCCCTAAGCGCAAGGGCTGATCCATGGATGGTGTGGTCAGTGGGGCCGGGCAGACAGCTGCTGGGATTTTAAAGGCAATGGGGCACCATCAGGTGCCCCATTCGACTCTGATACAGTCGAAACTACTCACTCCGCCACGAGGCGACCCTCAACTGCCCGGGTGACCGGGGAATGGTTCTCAAATTCAGCGATGAAGGCATCAAGCATCAGAAAGAAGGTGTCCTCGCAGAAATTACCGGAGCGTTTGCAGGCCTGTGCGAGGGATTCATAGAAATCGCCACCGCTCGCCAGGAAGTTATTGGTTACGATGCGGTAGGTCTGATCGAGGGTAACCTCCTCACCACCGATCTCCACACGTGTCACCACGCCGCCATCACGCAGTGAATCCGCGCACGAGGCCGGAGGCAGAACCGCCGGGTCGGCCTGAATGTCCGCAACCGTTGCCAGGCAGTAGGTGACCGTCATGCCCGCGACTTGAGGCCAGGCACCGGTTGAGCGAATACGGTTTTCGCCGGCGTCGTAGGCATGGGTCAGTCCGTTGTCGAGTGCGGCCACCAGCTCCTCTCCAGTGACATCCATTACAACCAGTGAGTTGCCGAATGGCAAGACCGAGAGCGCGTCGCCGTAACTGACATCTCCCGAATCGATCGAGGCCCTGATGCCGCCCCCGTTGGCGAGGGCTGCGTCGACGTTCAGGGGTGCGATCTGATCGAAGTTCAGCATGGTGTCGGTCACCAGGTTGCCCAAGGGCATTTCCTCGTAGCGCATGCGGTTACGGTTACCGTCGAAGACCATCCCAGAGGAGCCGATGATCACATCGGCAAACGCATTCACAGGGACCCGGTAATCCGCCACCTTCTGCGCCAGGTCGGGTTCCTCCGCGATACTCAGTTCAGTCATGATCGGGCCACCGGACCAGTTGACGACCCGACCGCGGTCATCGAATTCCACATCAAGACGCCCAACAGCCCGTGTCCACTCCCATGCGCTGACCACGAGTGTCGTGTTGCCGTCGAGGTCTTCGACCACTGCCGGGTAGGGACCCCGGATATGGCGATGCGTCCACTCCGGCAAATCGTTTTCGTCTCCCAGCAACACATGGTCATGGCCAGATACGATGATGTCGACGCCAGAGAGCTGTCCGGCAAGACGAAGGTCATCGGTGTAGTTGACGTGTGAGAGCAATACGATGTGCCGAACACCGTCGTTGTGTAACCGGTTGACCTCTGCTTGCACGCTGTCGACGTAATCAAGGAACACCACGTCGGATCCCGGGCTGGAAATGTTCTGTGTCGTGTCGGTGATCAGACCAACGATGCCGATCCGGACTCCCGCCTTGTCCACAATCGCGCTGGGCTGAACGCGAGCATCCAGTTCAGGAACACCGGAAAGATCCAGGTTGGTCACCACCACAGGCATTGCAGCTGCTTCGGTGGCATAGTCCACACCCGCGATGGTCACGGGCAGCCCCTCAAGGCGGGCCGCCAAGTTAGCCGGACCCAGATTGAATTCGTGATTGCCCAGCGTGATGGCGTCGTACCCGATGTCGTTCAGGAACATGATCGCATCGGAGGTCTTCCAGGCGTTCCAGAAGATCGTTCCCTGCGAGTAGTCGCCGGCATCCACGAGCAGCACGTTGTCGTCACCGACTTCGGAACGGACCTGGTTGACCACGGTTTTCACGCGGGCCACGCCACCATGTTCGGGGTCGCCGTCAAACGTCGCGGAAACAGGTTCGAGACGGGCATGAATGTCGTTCGTGTGTAGCAAGGTGAGAGTGGCGCGTGGAACCGTATCTTGGTCATTGCTCGAAGAATTTGACGAGTTGCACCCGATCAGCCAGATGGGTAGGCCCGTCAGGAGTAGAGTGAAAATCACCTTTCTCATTGGAAATCAACCCCCTAGGTCTAGTCCCTTCAATGATAAAGTCAGTGTGCCAAGGCTAAGGTCGAGACACGAAGGGGCTCTCTGCACGGGATATGTCGCATGGCAGCCTCTCCGTAAAGTCACCGGATGCAATGCTAGCGTCAGGGTATGACAGCGAAGTGATGGAGGCATGAAGCTCCTCGGACGAAACAATGACAGGGGGCGGCGCCCGCTGTCACGACAACAAAACCGGGCCCTGGTGATGGTCGAACCGCTCATCGTGCTGTCTGAGAGTCGACTGCATGCCCGAGTAAACGGTTGATGAGAAAGAAGTTTGCAGTGGCCGCCGTGCTTGATCCCTTATGCGGGATTGAACATGATGGGCTGGACTCCAAGAACAGGCAAAATAGGCATTCCGGATGTTAGGGGATCAAGGACGCAACATGGCGCACCTGCTACGCATCGTGATGATTCATGGCCATCTCGAAGGGGTGGTCGAGCTGGATGTGGATGGTCACACCAATATCTGCGGCACCAATGCCTCGGGCAAGACGACCCTGCAGCGGCTGGTGCCGGTGTTCTACGGCGAGTTGCCCAACAAGGTGGTGCCCCGGACGCGGCTCAAGTTCGACCTTTTCTACCTGCCGCACCGCAATAGCTACCTGGTCTATGAGTACCGTCGCGAGGCGGGTGATGTCTGTCAAGCGGTCCTCACCCGCAAGAGCGAGGGTGGGGTGGAATATCGCTTCGTCGGTGCTCCCTATCGCCCCGAGGATTATCTGGTCGTGAGCGAGGGGGGTGTGACCGCGCTGGATTACGTCCAGTGGGCCACCGGCCTGCGCCGCCAGGGCATCGAGGTATCGCAGAAACTCGGTGCGAGTTCCGAATACCGCGCGGTGATCCAGAACGATTTCACCCAGCAATACGGCAACAGCCGCGAATCGCTGCGCCTGCGCCAGATGGCGGCCCGCTTCAGCCTGGTGGGTACCGGGCATCGCATCCGCCACATGGAGAAGCTGGTCTCGGCGGTGCACGCCAAGGAGGGCAAGATGGACACCCTCAAGACCATGCTGGCGGCCATCTTCGAGGAAGATGGCGTCGAGCTGCCGGTGACCCGTATCCGCAATACCAAGGCCCGGGAATGGATCGCTCGCATGCGCCAGTCCATGCGTCTCGCCCCCCTGCAACGGGCCCTGGAAGACCTGCAGCGCCTCGACCGCGAGATGGCCGATCTGGAGGCTGCACTGTCTCGGCTACAGCCCAGGCTCAAGGCGGACCTCCAAGGTGCCGAGCGCGCAGGCGCTGACCTTGAGGCTCAGCTCAATGCGCTTCGGCGTGAGTTCCAGGCCCGCGAAGAGGCCCATGAGGAGGCCCGCGGTGCCCTCAACGACCGCATCAGCGAACTGGACAGCGAACTGGATCAGACTCGACGCGTGCTCGACGACCTGCAACGCCAGTTTGAGGCCTTCAAGGCAGCCGATATGCCCGGGCTTGAGCGCGACCTTGAGGCACTGCCCCATTGGCGTGAAGCGTTGCAGCAACTACGTGATCATCTGGAGTTGATGCAGCAGGCGGCGCAGGAGAGCAGGGCACGCCTGAATGCCCGGCTGGTGGAGCTTGGCGATCTGCTCGAACGCCGCGGCGATGAGGCTCAGGCCCGCATCGACGCCCTCGACAAGGAGAAGGAAGCCTGTCGCGAGGCCCGGAGTGAACAGGAACAACGCCTGGAGGCCGACCATCAGGAACGCCGAAGGGCAGTGGATGATGGCTACCGCAGCCGCCTGGATGAGGGGGCCAACCGGCTTGCCGAGCTCAAGGCCCAACTGTCCCATGACGGCCAGACGACCGAGGAGGTCCACGAGGCCCAGCAGGTCCAGGCCCGGGTCGACCAGGCCCAGAGCGAACAGGGAGCGGCGGCCGCCGCGGTGGAGGCGATTCGCGGCGAACTCGAAGCGTGCAAGCGTGAACGGGATCATGCCGAGCAGGATCTGGAGCTTGCCCGTCAGCAGCGCTCCCGGGCCGAACGGCGCCTTGATGGGTTGCTGATCCAGCGTGATCCCGCCCAGGGCAGCCTGCGCCATTTTCTGCGCCACCAACGCCCGGGTTGGGAGCAGAGCCTTGGCAAGGTGATCGCCCCGGAACTGCTTGATCGTCGCGACCTGGCCCCGCAGTTCAACGACGCTGCCAGCGACGATCTTTATGGCTTGGTGGTGGATCTCGCTGCCATCCCCCTGCCTGATCACGCCTGGGATGAGGCCACCTTGCTGGCCGAGATCGAGACTGCCCAGCAGGCGCTGGATCAGGCGGGTAAGGCCGAAGACTCTGCCGAGAAAGCCCTCAAGGCCCGCCATGACAAGGTACAGGAGGCCTCCGCACGGCTCGATCGTGCCCGCGCCGCCCACCGCCGTGCTGCTGAAGACGTGAACTATGCCCTGCAGGCGCGCAACCAGTGCCACCAGCGCCACGAGGCGGCCCGTCAGGCCCGGCGGGCCGCCTGCCGCGAGGCCCTCAAGGAACAGGAGAGCCTGCAGCAGGCACTGAATGAGGAGCGGGAACAGGCCCTGCAGGCGCTGGCCGAAAGCCACCACGCCCAGCGCCAGGCACTCAACGACGAATTCCGCGGGCGTCTCGCCGGTTTCGATGAGCAGATCGCCCAGCACCGGCGCCAGTTGGCCGAGTTCAAGAACGAAAACCGTCGTCAGCGCGAGGAACTCGAGGCCGCCTTCGAACGTGAACTGGCCGAGCAGGGCGTGGACACCGCCAGTCTCAACGAGACCCGCTCACGCTCAAAGGCGCTGGAGCAACGCATTCGTCAGACCGAGGGCCGTCGTGAGGAACTCGAAGCCTACGCGCGTTTCATGCGGGTGGACTGGGGCGAGCGCAAGCCGCATCTGCTGACCCGGCAGACCGAGCTGGGCCGCGAGCACCAGAGTGCCGTGCACGAACGGGAACAGCTCAAGCAGCAGTTCGAGACGGCCCGAAAGGCACATGGGGCAGCGGTTGCCGATCTTGAGAAGCGGCGCGGTGCTGAACAGCAACTGGTCGAGACCCTTGCACCACTGCTCACCCGGCTTGACGACTTGCACCTGGAGCCGGCACCGGCCTCCCAGGGCGAGGCTCCGGGGGATGTCGGCGAGCGCATCGAACGTGTCCGTCAGGCGCTGGCGGATCACACCCGCACCCAGGACGCGCTGCGTCAGGGCTGTCAGAACATGGAGTCTGACCTGATCAAGGGTGCCAGTGCGGATTTTCACGAGACCCTGGCTGCAGAGCGCGCCCGGCTCGACGACACCGGCCCCCGTCGCATGCTCGGTGTGCTGGCCGGCATGCTCCAACTGCTCGAGAGCCGACAGGAGCAGCTCCAGCAGGAAGGACGCAACATGGGCGACGACCTGGACAAGTTCTTCACCGTGTTCCGCGACCTCAACCGACGCATCAACGCTCAGAGCCGACGCCTCTCCGACGAGGTGGCCGATGACCTCAAGCTGGAGGGCATTGGTCGCGCCGAGGTGAAGATCCAGTCCACCATCGACGAACTGGGGTTCTGGGAGCCGCTCAAGCGCTTCACCCAGCGCTACCGGGAGTGGCGTGATTCGGGCCAGCCGCTGCCCGGAGACGACTATCTGGATGCCCTGGCCGACGTGGTGGAGTTGCTGCGCAGTGATCAGCAGTACAGCTTCGAGAGCCTGCTGCGCCTGGAACTGCACCTGAGTGAAGGCGGCACGGACCTGGTGATCAAGAGTGACCGCCAGTTGCTGGAGTCCTCCAGTCACGGCATGGCTTACCTGATCCTGTGCAAGTTCCTGCTGGCCTTCACTCGCCTGTTGCGCGGCCAGGCTCAGGTGGCCGTTCACTGGCCCATCGACGAGATCGGCACCCTGGCCTATCACAACGTGGAGAAGATCTTCGACGCCTGCGACAACAACGATATCCATATCGTCGGTGCCTTCCCCAACCCGGAGTCGGACGTGCTGCTGCTGTTCCACAACCGCTACCTGATTGACCGCGATGAGTCGGATCCCGGCAAACGCCGTCTCAAACGCATCGAACCGCGTCTGAGCCGCCTGGCCCAGCGTCTGCAGGCGCGCGCCGAGGAGGTGTCCCCATGATCGAACAGGGCCCGCTGCTGGAGCGTCTGCTGGCCGGCGAATTCCTCTGCGCGGTGAGCGATGAAACCGCCTTCCGCCACCTTCAGGATGAGACGGTCCGTGAGCAGATCGACGCCTACCTGCGTCCGCTCAATCGTCGTTTGGCCACCAACACCGATGGGAATGTGTATTTCCTGGCCTGGCTGCGGATCGATGAGGCCGCCCGTGAGCAGCTTTCCCGGCAACTCAGCGACACGGTGGGCAGCCTGCTGCCGATGCTGGAGTGGCTGCAGCTGGTGCAGGAGACATTGGGTCGCGACGGTCTGGCGGCCCCCGGGGACGTACTCAAGCCCGCCGACTTCAGCTCCCGCTGCGAGGATCACCAGGGCCTGCGGGATCGCCTGGATCGGCTGGCCTCCGATCCCTTTTTCGGCTCCCAGAGTGACCAGCTGGATGCCCAGCTCAAGCAGGTCTTCAAGCGTCTCAAGGAGCATGGCTACCTGCTGCAGCCCCATGCCGACCGGCAGTACTACGTGGTGACCGGCAAGATCGACTACCTGATTGATCTGGTACGCTTCATCCGCGACGAGGAGCATCTGCCCATCAAGGATCAGTCCTCGTCCAGTCAGCAGAGTCTGCTATGAGCAGCGGTGATCCTCATGCCCTGGAGAGTCGGCTGATCAGCCTGGGTATTGACCGCCTGGGGCTGCTGGGCCGGCACGCCGAGACGCTGATGGCGGGCTACGCCCGCGACGAGGTACCGCTGGAAGGTCTGAGCACCCAGGCCCTGAACCGTCTGCTGGGTGCGCGGATCCTGTGGCGCCCCGACGAACAGGGCGGGGTGAAGCTGGCCCCCAAGGTGCGCGAGCTGATCGCCGAGATGCTGGCCGACGAGGCCCGCCGTCACGTCAATGCCGATGTGGCCGAGACCCTGGAGCTGATGCACAGTCTGGTGCAGAGCTACCGCGAGGCCCGCGACGCCGGCGAATATTGGCGCCAGGAACAGCAGCTTCTGCGCCTGCGCCAGGAGGTGGATGACCTGAACGGTCGTTTCGCCGACGCCATCGACAGCCTGTGGCGGCGCCTCAACAGTGACTTCGGTTTCGTCAGTCGCCTGGGCGACAAGATCCGCGAGAACGAGCGCGCCCAGAAACAGATCGTGCGCCTGCTGGACGGCCTGGAGCTGATCAAGTTCGACGAACTGATCGAACTGGTGGGCAGCGACGGTGCCCTGCGCAAACTGCTGGTCAGCGGCCTGCAGCAGCAACTCACCCACCATTACACCAGCCTGCGGGAGGTGCAGCGGCGGCTGATCGAATTGATGGCGCGGTTCCGTCAGCAGCAGTCGCGCAGCCGGCTGGTGGCCGGCATGGTGGGTTTCCTGCGCGAGCACCCAGGCTTCGTGCCTGGAAACTACGCTCGACGCAGCGAGGTGCCCGAACTGATCAACCGGGCGGCACCCATCAGGCCCGCCGGGGCGGTTGCCCTGGATCACGATGCCGACGCACGCCTGATCACCGAACTGCTGCACTGCCTGCCACGGTCGGTGTCGCGCCCGGAACCGGTCACCGCCGCCGGTGTCGCCGAGTGGCCGGAGGACACCCGGGTGGCCGCTCGCCGGCAGGCCCTCAAGGAAGATGTGGAGGGATTCTATCTGGCGGTGGTGGATCAGGACGGCGAGGGGGTGAGCGCCCTGGAGTATCTGCAGGGGAGCGATCTGGACTGGGACGAGGAACTCTGGCTCTTCCAGGTGATTGCCGAGTATCAGGCGCTGCCGCGAAGCGAGCAGCGTGCCTTCCGGCTGCACCGGGTGGAGACCGAGGCCAGCCCCTTCAACCATCTGCGCCTGATTCACGATGTGCACTTACGGCTGGCGCTACCCGCATGAGCCTTTCAGCGAGTGCCTACCGGCTGTTGCGTGATGTGCGCAGGAAGCTGCGCCAGGAAACCCGCGTCGACAAGTCCCGCGGTGGCAAGGTCATGGCGGAGATCGAGGCCTGGTGCCATGCGCATGACGTGGAATTGGGCATGCGCTGCGCCGGCCGCACCTTTCGCTTCGACCAAGACCTGCTGGCGCAGATCGATACGATCCTTGAGGCATCGAGTTTGCCGACCCTTGCGGTCGATCTTGGCGGCCTGACCACTGCCGAACAGGCCCGTCATGGCAATCTCGAAGAGAAGGGCCTGCGGGAAAGCCCGCGCCACCACCGTGTGCTGGTCAGCCTGCCAGCCGGAGAATCCCGGCCCGGCATCACTCCGGCGCCCCGGGACATCCAGGATCTCGACTGGCGCCATATCGATCTGTCCGCCTTCGATGTCCTCGTTCAGGTGGAGAACCTGGATAGCTTCTACGACCTGGAACCGGGTCTTCCCGTGCTGGCACGTTGGTCCCGTCCACTGCTGCTCTATCGCGGCGACAGTCATTATGGCGGTGGTTTCGGCAGGCTGGCGCAGGCCTGGGCCGGCACGGGCAGGGCGCATGTCTACTTCGGCGACTTCGATGCGGCGGGTGTCCGCCATGCCCTGAGTAGTGGCGCGACCGATCTTTTGCTGCCGCCTATCGCCTGGCTGGCCGAGCGGGCCACCGCCGGGCATCTGCCCGCAGAGCAGCAACCCTGCCAGGCAATCTTGCGTGACCATGCGGCACGCCTGCCCTCGGGGCATCCGCTGGCCGATTACCTGGCCCTCATGCTTGGGCAGCAGCGCGGCCTGCGCCAGCAGTGGTTTGGTGCCCAGCTGATGGTGGTATCACTGGCGCCATCTTCCGCCCCGGACCGTTGATTCATCCAGCCCCGGGTGGATGCAACTGTTCAAGCCCCGGCTTCTCGTGGCTTCGAGAGAGCAATGTTCGCGGCCCGTCGAATGGCATGCCTGAAGCCGCCGATTCCGCTAGGATATCGGCTATTTTTTCGCTCCTGCCCGTCGATGGCGGGCCTTAGCCAAGGATTCGTGGCCATTTCAGTTCAGTTTTTATGGTCATTCTTCTGTAAACAACCCGCGACTGAAGTCGCAGGCTTTATCGTAGGACGAGACAATGCCTATCCCCGACATTAGGCCGGTTTACAGCAGCCCTTGGCGAGACGGCAGTCTCGCCAATCCGCCGATATTAGCGCCTCGGTGGAGAACGGCTACAGATCCTGTGCTCCCACCGCTTTGCGGTAACCTGGGATGCCGGCCACCGGGAACCCCGGTGCGCACCATTGGATTGGGAGCCATGCACAGCGACTTGAACGCAAGTGGCTTGATTTTACCACAGGGTGCGCTTCGCCCAACCGCAATTCCTCCCGCGATTGAAATCGCGGGTTTCCTTGCGGAGGTTCTATGAAAATGCTTGTCAAACCCCTGGTCATTGCCGGCCTGCTTGCACTGGGCGGCTGGTATTACTATGCGCCTTACTACACGGCTTCCCAGATGCAGGTGGCAGTGGAAGCCCGGGATGCGGACAGGCTGGCCCGCCATGTGGACTTTCCGGCCCTGAGGGAAGATGTGCGTCAGAGCCTCAATGAGGTTCTGGCCCAGGAACTGGCGGATTTTCGCCGGGACAACCCGTTCGGCGGGCTCGGTGTGGCGGTGGCGGGTGCGCTGCTCAAGCCGCTGGTGGATGCCGTGGTTTCTCCGGCCGGGATAGCCACCATCATGGAGGGATACATCCCCGAGCCGGATGGTCGCGGCATGAGCTTTACTTCCCAGGGCGAGACCCGCATCCGCATGGGGTATGCGGGTCTGGACCGGTTTGTGGTCACCATCGAAAGCGAGCGTGACCCGATTCAGCAAGTGGATCTGATCCTGCATCGACAGGGGAATTTTTCGTGGAAACTGGCTTCCCTTGGCCTCCCCTGGGCTGCCGAGGTCCGGCCCTAGGGAGGCGGGGACGGCCTCAGTCCGCTTTGTTGCGCTCTTCCATGGGCAGGTAATGGGCGTTTGTGGTCCCCGTGTAGATCTGCCGCGGCCGCGCAATCCGGCTACCCGGCGCCTGGTGCTGTTCCCACCAGTGGGCGATCCAGCCGGGTAGCCGTCCGATGGCGAAGATCACCGTGAACATGTTGGTGGGTATGCCCATGGCCCGCAGGATGATGCCGCTGTAGAAGTCCACATTGGGGTAAAGCTTGCGATCCACGAAGTAGGGGTCCGACAGGGCGATCTCCTCCAACCGACGGGCAATGTCCAGCAGGGGATCGTTGCGGTTGAGTACAGGCACCAGTTCCTGGGCGATCTTCTGCAGCATCTGGGCGCGGGGATCGAAGTTCTTGTAGACCCGGTGACCAAAGCCCATCAGCCGCACCTTGCTGTCCTTGTCCTTGGCCAGCTTGACGTATTCCTCCGGCGTGATGTTGCCCTGGTGGATCTGCTCCAGCATGTTGAGCACTTCCACATTGGCGCCGCCGTGCAGCGGTCCCCACAGGGCACAGACCCCGGCGGCACAGGAGGCGAACAGATTGGCGCCGCTTGAGCCCACCATGCGCACGGTGGAGGTGGAGCAGTTCTGCTCATGGTCCGCGTGCAGGATCAGGATCAGGTTCAGGGCCTTGCTGACGATTTCCGGACAGACGTACTGCTCGTAGGGCTGGGAGAACATCATGTGCAGGAAATTGGGCACGTACCGCATCGCCGGATGGGGATACATGTAGGGCAGGCCCTTGGAATGCCGGTAGGCGTAGGCGGCGATGGTGCGCACCTTGCTGATGAGGCGGGCCGAGGCCTGGCGGAACTGCTGCTCGTCTTCGAGTTCGTGCAGTTCCGGATAGAAGCAAGAGAGGGCGTTGATCATGGCGGACAGGATGGCCATGGGCGGCGCGGCCCGGGGGAAACCCTGGAAGTGATACTTCATGCCCTCGTCGATGTTGGCGAAGCGGGTCAGATCCGCCGAGAAGGAGGCGTATTCCTCGGCCGTGGGCAGGGTGCCGTTGATCAGCAGCATGGCCACTTCGATGAAGGAGGGACTGTCGGCAAACTCCTCGATGGGGATGCCGCGGTAGCGCAGGATGCCCTTATCGCCGTCGATGAAGGTGATGCCGCTCTCACAGCTGCCGGTATTGCCGTAGCCGGGGTCCAGGGTGATGTGGTTGGTCTGGCCGCGCAGGTTGGAGATGTCGATGGCGCGCTCGCCCTCGCTGCCTTCCACCACGGGGAGGCTGATGGTCTGCCCATCCAGTGTCAGGGTGGCGTTGCCTCGGGATGTGGATGGGTTAGGGCTGGTCATGGAAGGACCTCCAGGGCGGGTGAGGGACAAAGTGACGGCCGAGCCGTAAAAGACTCAAGATATGCAATGCGGGCATCACAGTGCAATGGGTCATGCAGGTACCTAAGGCGCTTTCTGCAGACGCTTGAGTCGTTCCATGAGGCCGATGCCTTGTTGTCCCAGTTGTCTGAGCTGAT
Source organism: Ectothiorhodospira shaposhnikovii (assembly GCF_047222355.1). Classification (NCBI taxonomy): domain Bacteria; kingdom Pseudomonadati; phylum Pseudomonadota; class Gammaproteobacteria; order Chromatiales; family Ectothiorhodospiraceae; genus Ectothiorhodospira; species Ectothiorhodospira shaposhnikovii. Next base: position 362,984 of record NZ_CP178333.1, read on the forward strand.
CGGCCAGCTGTTCCTGCGGACCAAAGCGGGCTTCATCGTAGCCATGGCGACGGGTCGGCAAGGGCAGTTCATGCTCACGCATCGTGACGGTATCGTCTCGGCTGAAAAGGGCCTCCGAGCGTGGAGTCGGGGGTGATGGGGATTCTGCCGACGGCATTGTATCGGGTTCATCCCGGGGTGTTTCAGTCTCATCCGGTACCTTGTCAGGCGCCCTGGTATCAAGCCAGCACTGGCTGAACCGACGGCCGGGAGTCTCGACCGGCGGTGCATTTTCCAGGGCATCGGCCATGCGCTGGAATGTCCTGTGGGAAGGGTCATGCTCGGGGAACAGGGCCACGGGATACTGTAGCAGTACGGCGTTGCGCAGGCTCTCATCCCGCTGGATGAAGCTCAGAAAGTTGACTCGGGCCTTGAGGTATTTCTCAACCGCGCCACTGAAGCGCTGAAAGACATTGCGGGCCTCATGCACATCACCGACCATGTTGACCAGAACTTGGCAGTTCACGTCGCCCTGCCGCAGGGCCAGACGCAGCAGGGAATAGGCGTCCGTCAGGGAGGTGGGCTCCGGGGTCAGCACCAGCAGCATGCGGTGAGCGGCACCGATGAACGAAAGGGTGGTCTCGGAAATGCCCGCCGCGGTATCCAGCAGCAGGTAGTCGAACTCGTCCTCGATGCGGGCCAGCTCCCGGGCCAGGTGCTGTTTTTGGTGGATATCCAGGTCCACGCACTCGGAGATGCCATGGGCACCGGGGATCAACTTCAGACCATGGGGGCCTTTCTGGATGACCGCTTCAATGGTGTGCTTGCCCGAGAGTACGTGCTCCAGGCTGTATTCCGGCCTCAGTCCCAGCAGGAGGCTGACATTGGCAAGCCCTGTATCCGCGTCCAGGATGCAGACGCTGTGTCCGCGCATGCAAAGACACAAGCCCAGGTTGACCGCGATGCTGGATTTGCCCACGCCGCCCTTGCCGCTGGTAATGGCGATGACCTGGGGGCGCCGGTACTCCGCTTTGTTTGCCGATCGGGGGTGCGCCGGCGCTTGAGCGGCCTTGGCGTGAGGTTTGTCGAGGAACATACTTTATCTCAAAATCCACACTATATTTGTGATCAAACAGAGTTTAAGTATTCTCCTCTGATCAAGTCATTCCCGCGCGGGCGGGAATGACGGTGGGGAAGCTTTCTTGACGTTATCATTCATCGGTCGGCCGGTCCGACCGGGGGCGTTTGCCACCAGGGGGAGAGCCAGCGGTATGCGCGTAACGACCCGTCGGGCCATTGGATAGTCATGGCCCAGGAAAATTTGCTGATGGAGACGATGCCGAGCCTGCCGCAGGTTCTGCTGAACATTCTGGATGCGATTCAGGACGAGCAGGCCGATCTGCGCAGTTTGGGCGAGATCATCCTGCAGGACCCGGCCATGACCGCACGCCTGGTGGCGGTCGCCAATTCCGCCCACTATGCCAGGGCCGGAGGCTGCCATTCCCTGGATCGCGCCGTCATGATCCTGGGACAGCGCACGGTGAAGAACGTGGTCATGACGGCGGCAATGAAGCAGGTGTTCGATGAATTTGGCCGTCGTCACCGTCGTTTCCTGAAGGAATCCTGGCGTGGCACCCTGGTCACCGCCGCCCTGGCCCAGGCCCTGGCCGCCCTGACCCGTTACCCCCGTCCGGAAGAGGCCTATCTGTGCGGCCTGTTGGTCAATCTGGGACGTCTGGCCCGATTGACTCTGGATGAGGCCCGTTATCCCGCACTTCTGGAAGCGGCAGAGAACGATCAGGACCTGATCCGCCGGGAACAGGCCACCTACGGCGGTAGCCATTGCGAGCTGGCGGCCGGTCTGATGGAGCAATGGGGACTGAGCCCCTTGCTGGCCGATGCGGTTCGCTATCATCTGGAACCGGCGCTGCAGGTGCGGGATGCCCATCACCTGGTGAAGTTGGTGAATCTGGCCCATGGGCTGGGGGCGGGCGAGAACCTCCGTGATGGTGCTCTGGAGGCCGCCGACATCCTGTTCGGGCTCAACGAGGGCTTGAGCACTGAACTGAGGGCCGGGGTGCAGGGAGATGTCCGGCGTCTGGCGGCGGCCCTGGAAATCGATCTTGATGGTCAGGACCGGACGATGTCCGATCGCCACGCCGAGCGGCGGTTGGGCGAGTGTCTGAGCGACCTGGGTCAACTTGACAGGGTGCAGGCGGAGTTGAGTCGGGTGCGGGATGTCAGGCATGGCTGCCAGGCCGTGCAAAAGGTCCTGTTCATGACCCTGGGGGTGGAACACAGCCTGCTGTTTCTCATGGATGCCCGTCAGGGCCTCATGAGTGCATGGATGGATCCCGCCGATGACGCCGCCTTCGTGTTGCCCCTGGAGCGTGGCAGGAGTGCCGTGATCGATACGAACCTTGATCGCCGCCCGCGGGTATTGTCCCGTTCGGAAGAGGAAAGCCTTCCCGTGGTGGATCGTCAGCTCTTCAGGGCCTGTCATGCCGATCTGCTCTGGCTGTTGCCCCTTGTCGGCGGGGATCGTAACGTGGTCGGCGTGCTGGTGCTGGGTGTCCCCGGCGCCCAGTCGGCCCGCCTGGAAGGGCGCCGCGGTTTTGTGTTGGCCCTGGCAGGGGAAATCGCCCGGTTACTGGCCGATGATCTGCAACCTCCCGGGGTTGATGGATCCGATCTGCAGAAGCATGTCCATGAAATCATCCATGAAGCGGGCAATCCCCTGACCATCATCCAGAACTATCTGGCCATGCTGCGCATCAAGCTGGGAGAGACCCATGAGTTGCAGCAGGATCTGGATCTGATCCGTGAGGAGATCGACCGGGTGGGACGGATCCTGCTGCGAATGAAGGACGTGCCGGCGCCGGGCAGGGCCGAGGACTTGCCTCTGGATCCACTGGTGCAACAGGTGGCCGAGATTTTCAGTAATTCCCTATGTCAGACCCGCGGGATACGGCTGTCCCTGAGTCTGGCCGCGGGTGAAGCGGGTACCCTCGGTCACGCCGATCACCTGCGCCAGATCCTGACCAATCTGTTGAAAAACGCCATTGAGGCATTGGGAGAGGGCGGGGAAATCCTGCTTGGGACCCGCGCTCCGGTGAATCTCAACGGCTGTCCATACGCGGAGCTGACAGTCCAGGATGATGGTCCCGGCATTCCGGACTCGATCCAGTCGCGGCTGTTCTCTCCGGTGACCTCCACCAAGGGGGAAGGGCATTCCGGCCTGGGTCTGAGCATCACCCGGCGCCTGATCGACGAGATGGGCGGGAGCATTGTCTGTGCCAGCGGCACGCAGGGTACCCGCTTCCAGATTCTGTTTCCGCTCGATGGTCAGGGATGATGCGACCATGAACATTTCCCGGACCCCGACAGATGAATTCAGCACCGCCTTTTCACGAACCGCAAGACCCTGCCTCCGCCCGCATTCTGCTGGTGGATGACGATCTTCGTCTGTTGTCGAGTCTGCGCTCACTGCTGGAACTGCATGGTTTTCGGGCGGACACGGCGGGAGGCGGGCGGGAGGCCATGGAAAAGCTGCGGGAGCGCAGCTATGACCTGGTGTTGCTGGATCTGGGCATGCCCGAGGTGGGGGGGCGGGATGTGCTGCGCTTCATGGCCGCCGAGCAGCTACCCTGCATCACGGTGGTGGTCAGTGCCAACAGTTCGATCCAGGACATGACGGGGGCGCTTCGGGATGGTGCCTATGATTACCTGAAGAAACCCTATGTCTCGGAAGAGCTGTTGGCGACCGTCCACAATGCCCTGCGTCGAAAGCATCTGGAGGAAATGAACCGCTGCATGCGAGGGCGCCTGGAGCGTTCGGAACGCCTGCACCGGCTGATCGTGAACAATTCTCCCGATATCGTCTTCATTCTGGACGAGGCGGGACATTTCAGTTTCATCAATTCCCGGGTGACGGATCTGCTGGGCTACGAGCGCGAAGCCCTGCTGGGATGCCCGCTATTGTCTCTGGTGGACGAGGAAGACCAGGAAAAGGCGCATTATTTCCTGGGTCAGGTGATGCGCCGGCACCGGGATGTCCGTTCCGTGGAGTTGATTTTGCGTCCTTCCGGGCAGATACATAGCCGAAGACACTTCGAGGTGGCGGTCTGGCCCCAGCAGGAAGAGCTGGAGCATGGTCCCTTCGGTGATATGGCCCATTCCATCTACGGGACCGCCCGGGACATCACCGAGCGCAAGGAATCCGAGGCCTTCATCACTTTTCAGGCCTATCACGACCTGCTGACTCGCCTGCCTAATCGGGCCCTGTTCAAGGACCGGGTCAGCCTTGCCATTGCCCAGGCCCGGCGCAAAGGGGTGCGGCTGGCCGTCATGTTCATCGACCTCAACCGTTTCAAGGTCATCAATGATTCCCTGGGACATACTCTGGGGGACCGGCTGCTGCAGGCAGTGAGTCAGCGGCTACTGGCTTCCATCCGACAGGGTGACACCCTGTCCCGTTTCGGCGGTGATGAATTCACTCTGTTGCTGCCGGAGGTCCAGGATGCCCACGCCGCCGGACAGGTGGCGCAGAAGATCATCGACTGTCTGAGCCGTCCCTTCCAGATCGGTGGTCACGAGCTCTATGTGGGAGCCAGTATCGGTATCGCCCTGTATCCGGAGCAGGGGCAGGGGCTGGATGAGCTGATCAAGCACGCCGACATCGCCATGTACCGGGAAAAGCGTTCCCGCAGGAACGGGTTCCGTGTCTTCGACCCCGAGATGGGCAGCGATGCCCAGCCTCTGCAGCTGGAACAGGATTTTCGGCGGGCGCTGGAGCGGCGGGAGTTTCAGATCCTCTATCAGCCCCAGGTGGATGCGGACCGAGGCCGCTTGGCCGGCGTGGAGGCGCTGGTCCGTTGGCCTCACCCTGTCCATGGTGTGCTCAGTCCTGCGGATTTCATTCCCTTGGCGGAAGAAACCCGTCTGATCATCGACCTGGATCATCTGACGCTGCGTTCGGCTCTGGAAGAGGTGGGGCGGCGTCATCTCGGGGGCTGCGCCGACATGAGACTGGCCGTGAATCTCTCGGCCATCGTGGTCGAGCATGACGATTTCGTTGCGCGGATCAGCGAGACGTTGTCGGAGACCCGTTTCCCGCCCCATCTGCTGGAGCTGGAAATCACCGAAAGCCTGCTGATGAGCGATGCCCATGCCACGGTGGAGAAGCTCGCTGCCCTGAGTCGGCGGGGGATACGCATTGCCATTGACGATTTTGGGACGGGCTATTCGTCCCTGAGCTATCTGCAGAAACTGCCGGTGCATACCCTGAAGATCGATCGCAGTTTCACTCAGGGGATCAACGCCCGCGAAGATCAGTCCTGCCTGGTGAATGCCATCGTGTCCATGGCCAAGGGGCTGCAGATGGGGGTGGTTACAGAAGGGGTGGAGACCGAGGTGCAGATGGATTATTTACGCAGCCTGGGTTGTCCGATGATGCAGGGGTATCTGTTCGGGCGGCCGGCGCCGTTGTCGGACATTCTCGAACGACCGTTGCCGTTGGGTAATCGGGTAAATGGTCACCTTGATGAAGCTCCGCGACAAGCCTAGGGGCGGTCTGTCAACGGCGTGTCACAGTGTCCGGTTAAAGTGACGCACCTATCGCGCCCCGGGATCGGGCGAATTCCCTCCGTTCCGGACCTGTACCGTGACTACCTGCCAGACCATAGAATGCATCCTTGCCCGCGGTGAACTGCATGCCCTGTTCCAGCCGGTCGTAGCCTTGCAGCAAGGCGGGATCATGGGTTACGAAGGCCTGATCCGCGGTCCCTCCGACAGCCCCCTGCATGCCCCGCAGAAATTACTGGCCGAAGCAGCCCGCGCGGGGTGTCTGTTTGAACTGGATCTGCTTTGTCGTCGAGTGATTTTGGCGCGCTTTGCCGAGCTGGGGCTCCAGGGCCGCCTTTTCCTGAACGTCAATCCGGATGTGCTGGCGGATCGCAATGCGGTTCATGGCATGACGCTGCAGCTCTTGCAGGAGAACGGCATCGCCGCTGAGCAGGTGGTGATCGAGCTCACCGAGCAGCAGCCCATCCATGAGTACGACATCATGCGCGAGGCGGTACGACATTACCGGGAAATGGGTTTCGCCATTGCGCTGGATGACTTGGGGGCGGGTTACAGCTGTCTGCGCCACTGGTCGGAGCTGCGGCCGGATTATGTGAAGATCGACATGCACTTTGTACAGAATGTGCACAATGATCCGGTCAAGCGCCATTTCCTGCATTCCATCCGGGAGATTGCCCACAGTCTGGGTACCCGTCTGATTGCCGAAGGCATTGAGACCGAAGCCGAGTACGAGGTGGTGCGCAGCCTGGAGATTCCCTATGGGCAGGGTTATCACTTTGCCAGACCGGCCGCGAACCCGCCGCGGGAGCTGCGTTGTCTTGTTCGGCATCGGGGCGGTGAGATGTCCCGCTTGCGTCACCGGGGAGAGACGGTGGCTGTGCTGGCCCAGACCAATCCGACCACTTCCCCCGAACAGCCCCTGGGTACCACGGTCAGCCGCTTCCAGGCGGAGCCCGGCCTGCATTGTCTCCCGGTCATTCACGACGGCTGTCCCGTGGGCATCATCCGTCGCCATGACATCCTCGCGCTTTATTCACAACGGTTCAGTCGTGAACTGCACGACCGCAGCCCCATCCGTTTCTTCATGAAACGGGACCCGCTGCTGGTTTGTCAGGACCAACCCCTTGAGCAGTTGAGTGAAACCCTGACCGCTCGGGATACCGTCGATGATGAGTTCATCATCATCGACGGAGAGGGCCAATACGTGGGTGTCGGTCGACTGCTGGAGTTGTTGCGCCGGATCACCGCCCTGCAGGTACGTTATGCGCGCTATGCCAATCCCCTGACACAGCTTCCCGGCAGCGTCCCTGTCAATGAGCACGTGGATCGCCTCATCGAGCTGGGCGTGCCCTTTGTGGTGGCCTATTGTGATCTGGATAACTTCAAGCCCTTCAACGATTACTATGGTTATGCCCGGGGGGATCAGGTCATCTGTGCACTGGGAGACATATTGCGGTCCGTGCAGGAGGAAACCGAGGACTTCCTGGGGCATGTGGGGGGAGACGATTTCATCCTGGTGCTGACCGGGGACCAATGGCGCCGTCAGTGCAGGGAGGTGCTGGACCGTTTTGCGGTTTCCGTCACGGGTTTCTACGATGAAGCGGAGCGACGCATGGGAGGAATCCATACTCTGGACCGGCGGGGTGAGGAGCGATTTTTCCCGTTGCTGAGTCTATCCATCGGGGCCGTTCAGGTGTGTCCGGGTGGCTTCCGTTCCCATCTGGAGATCTCTCAGCGCGCTTCCGAGGTCAAGTGCCGGGCCAAGGAAGAGGCAGGCAATACCCTGTTTCTGGACAGGCGCATGGCAAGGGGTGACACCATGACCGGATTCGCCATCGAATCCGCCTGCCGCTCGGAATCGTTGGTGCAGCCATGACCGCTTCACCCGTTCAGTGTCAGGATGGGGACAATCTTCCCTCGGCCCTTTCCCGCCATTTCATCGGGTCTGCCCAGGATCTGCTGATTCACGTGGATCCCGTAACCCCGGGCCATACCAACGAGCAGATTGCCCAGATCTTCAGCCTCAAGCGCCAGCTACAGAATCTGCCGGTGGTGCATGGAGAGCGTCCCATGGGGCTGATCAATCGCAGCCTGTTTCATAACATGATGGCCAAGCCCTATTACCCTGAACTCTACAGCCGCCAGAGCTGCATCGCCTTCATGGACAAGAATCCCCTGGTGGTGGACGTGGATACCTCCATCGACACCCTGACTGCCCTGGCGGTACAAACGGGAGAGAAGGTGTTCGCGGATGGGTTCATCCTGGTGGAGGATGGTTGCTATCGGGGCGTGGGACATGTTCTGGACCTGATGCAGGCCATGAACGATCTACAGGCCCGGCAGCACCGCCAGCTGGTGGACAGTATCGATTACGCCAGCCTGATTCAGTCCTCCCTGCTCAAGTCTTCCCGCCAGGCCCTGGCGGATCGCTTTCCAAATGCCCATTGGGTGCTGTGGCAGCCCAGGGACACGGTGGGCGGCGATATCTTTCAGTGCTTCAACCTGGCGGATGGCTTTCTTGTCGCCGTGTTCGACTGCACGGGCCACGGCGTGCCCGGTGCCTTCATGACCCTGATTGCGGGGGCCGCCCTGGAACGGGCCATAGCAAGCCATGGCCATGATGATCCGGCGCTGCTCCTGGCCTCCATGAACCGTTACATCAAGCAGACCTTGAGCCAGCATAGCGCATCTTCCCGGAGTTCGGAGCATCCGGACAACTCTGATGACGGCCTGGAGGGGCTCATAGTGCGCGGGTTTCCCGACGCCGGTCATGTTCTGCATGCGGGGGCGCGGATGCCATTGATCCGTATCCGCCCGGAAGGCGGGGGGCATGGCGAGGTGATCCGCTCCGAGCGTCGCGGGGTGGGCTACGCGGCTACACCGGTGGATCACGAGTGGCGCAACCAGCGGCTGGACATGGCCCCCGGGCAGCGTCTCTATCTGGCCAGCGATGGGGTGATCGACCAGATCGGTGGTCGTCGACGGATTGCCTTCGGCAAGAAACGGCTTGTCCAGACTCTGTTGGAGACTCGCGCACTGGACATGTCCGGTCAGAAGCATGTCTTCATGCAAGCCTTCAACGAATATCGCGGCCGACAGGTGCTGCGGGATGACCTCACCTTACTCGCCTTGTTGTGGCCTGGTGCCTGAGCGGATGACCCACATGAATCAGTATCTTTCTCCCTGTCACGATCGCCAGGCGTGCATCACTCGGAACCAGGGGCTGGTGTTTTATTACGTCGGCTATTTCTCCCAGAACATCATTAACGCCATCGGTGATGCGGTGCGCCTGCGGCTGGAATGTTCCGAGACTCCGGGTAGTCTGCGCCGCAAGATCTTTTCCATCTTCATCGAAATGGCGCAGAACATCGTCCATTACTCCAGCGATCAGCTGACCCTTGAGTCGGACCGGACGCATGAGATGCGGGCCGGCTCGGTGTGTATCACGCAGGAGTCGGGGCACTTTCTCATTATCTGCAAGAACCCGGTGACCCCTGAGTGGGCACAGCAGCTGCGCCAGGAGCTGGAGGCCTTGCGAGTCATGTCCGTGGACCAGATACGGCAATCGTACCGGGAGCAGCTGCGCCGGGAAGCACCGGAGCACAGCAAGGGGGCGGGGCTTGGGCTTCTGACCATCGCGCGTGACAGCAGCGGACCCATCGAATATGCCCTGGAAACCAATCCTTGCGGGGATGTGCTGTTCACCCTCAAGGCTACCCTCTAAGGTCCGATTCGCAGGAGCGACTTCATGGAAACCAGACTCTATATTCCGCCTTCCCCCAATACCCCCGAAGTGGACTAAAGTGGACCCCATCGTCAAGACAGAAAGAGTACGAGTTTAAGCAATAGCTTGGGGTTCGCTCGCAGCGGAACAGCGCTGCCCTGGTACTGCGGTTTCACTGGGTGGCGTCACAGCCGACGGGCCGTACTTATCCACGATCAGTGCGCCTCCGCCCTGCCGGTTCCGATAGACCGTATCCGGTGTCTCGTTCGCCAGAGCCGCGTGGGGGCGTTCGCCGTTGTAGAACGCGAAGTAGTCCATCAGTCCCAGCGTGACTTCCTTGAGATTGGCGTAGCCCTTGAGGTAGACGTCTTCATATTTCACCGTCCGCCAGAGTCGCTCGACGAAGATGTTGTCAAAGGCCCTTCCGCGGCCATCCATGCTGATAGTGACTCCCTCTCGCTTGAGCACGCCAGTGAACGAGTCAGCCGTGAACTGCGAGCCCTGGTCACTGTTGAAGATCTCCGGTGGCCCGTACAGCTGCAGGGCCTCTTCGAGGCAGTCAACGCAGAAGGTCGTATCCATGGTGTTGCTGAGCCGCCAACTCAAGACCTTGCGGCTGTACCAGTCCAGGATCGCGACCAAGTAGGCGAAGCCCTGAGCCAGACGGATGTAGGTGATGTCGGTACTCCAAACCTGGTTGGGCCGGTTGACCACAACGCCACGCAGCCGATACGGATAAACCTTGTGCTGCGGGTGCGGACGACTGGTATGCGGACCCGGCGCGATCGCCGCCAACCCCATCCGACGCATCAGGCGCTGGACACACTTACGGTTGACCTTATGGCCCTGGGTCCGCAGCTCGACCACCATGCGCCGACTCCCGTAGAACGGCCGTCGTGTGTAGATCTCGTCGATGAGTCCACACAGCAGCAGGTCGCCGGCCTCATCCGGTGACAAACGCCAGCGCGCATACACGGTCGCCCGGGAAACCCCGGCCAGCGCACACTGGCGAACGATGGAGATCTCGCCACCCGCGTCAATCCAGTCTTGACGGTTCACGGCAGGTTGATCCCGGACTTTTTTTTGAGCCAATCGAGTTCCATCTTCAGGCGCCCAATCTCACCGTAGAGACGGTCCGGGGCATCCTTTTCCGACACTGGCTTGGGGCCCCGCTTGCCTTCGAAGAGCGTGCCAGCCTGCTCGAGGATCGCCTTCTTCCACTGGGTCACTTGGGCGGGATGGACCCCGTAGGCTTGACCGATCTCGTTGACGGTCTTGACCCCCTGAATCGCCTCAAGACCAACTTTCGCCTTGAATTCAGCGTTGTACGTGTTTCTCTTCCGTTTTTCAGTCATCTTGTTAGTATCCCGATTCAGCCCCCCACTCAGAGCTTAAACTGCTGTCTAGATATCGGGGTCCACTATAGACTTCGATTTTGCCGCTCGCCGTCTATGCATTCGGGGGGAGTCCTATCCCGAAAGTGCGGTCGGCTTCTATCACGAGATCCTGCAACGTACCCGGGATTTCCTGGGCTCCCTGGAAGAGGGTGAGGTACAGGTGATCATCGAGCTCCGGTATTTCAACAGCTCCAGCACCAAGATGCTGTTCAATCTGGTGGACGAACTCAACGCCGCTGCCAAGCTCGGCAACCAGATTACCTTGGACTGGTACCACGACGCCGAGGACGACACCATGCTGGAGTTTGGCCAGGAGCTGGCGGATGACTTTCCTGAGATCCACTTTCGGACTCTCCCGATAGAGACTTCATGAGCATCGGAACCCCTGCAGATTTTGCGGATGGTGGCCGGGACGGGCGAGGGAAGCCGCCGGATCTCTTTGAGTCCGAAATCCGAGCCCTGGAGACTGCTTGCCAAGCCCTTGACAACGGTAATCATCAGGATCATCGGCGCGCTCTGGAGGCGCTGATCCGGGAGTTCGACCGGGTCATCAGGGACATGCGTCGTCTCATCAACCATGCCGATCGCACGGAGCGGGAGCTGAGCCGGGCCAATCAGCGCCTCACCGAGCTGACCCGCGGCTTGGCCTACCGGAACCGGCACGACGGCCTCACCGGCCTGCTTAATCGGGAGACCCTCATTGACGAGGCGGAAGCCTTGCTGGCGGTCCAGGCAATGGCCTTGATTCTGATGGATATCGACCATTTCAAGCAGGTCAACGACCGCTATGGACATCCGGTGGGTGACCAGATTCTAAGGGATGTGGCCGGGGCCATGCGCACCCTCGCTCCCGAGGATGGCCTGTGCGGCCGACTGGGGGGCGAAGAGTTCGCGGTGATTTTGCCCGGGCAGATCGCCGGTAAGGCGCTGGGCTGCGCAGGTTGCATTGCCGATGCCATTCGTGCCGTGCGCCGGGATGGTCATCCCGGACTTCGGGTGACGGCTTCCTTCGGTATTGCCCTTGCCTCGGCCGGTACTTCCTTTGATCGGCTCTACATTTGCGCCGATGACGCCCTCTACAGGGCCAAGCATAGTGGTCGGGATCGTATCGAGGTGGTGGCAGACTGTATTCGGGGCCTTCCATAACAGCCAGGCCTTCTCCGCCGTGACGGCGGAGAAGGCGCGCAATGAGACTCGGGGGCTCAGCGGGGGAAGCGGTCTCCCAGTCTTTCAGACAGTCTTTCCTGAACCCGGTCGCGGATGCTCTGACCCAGGTTCGGCAGGTGGCTGCCGCAGTGGCGCTGCCACTGATTGGAGTTTTGCATCAGCTCGATGGCCTGGGCCGGAACGAAGGCGCGGCCCTGATTGTTGGCCGCCCGGGGCACATAGACCGCCAAGCCCTCCATCTGGCAGCTCTGGTCATTCCGGTAGAGCAGGTCGGTGCCGGAGGACATGTGCCATTCCCCCATGCGGATGACCGGCTTCTGCGGATTGGAGCGGTCAACCACGGCCTCGGGGAAGTGTTCGTGCACATCCACGAAGAGACGCTGATTGAGGCCGGCGGGGTGGGTCAGGGACAGGTTCAGGCCGAAGGCCTTGGCCACCGCCTGGGCGATTTCCGTGTTGTCCAGGTAGCCTCTGGGGGCGCCGGGGCCGAAGCTCCACAGGGGAACGTCTTCACCGGTGTGACCATGGGTGCTCCAGCCGAAAATGGTGTGGCGCTCACTCACCACGCGGCCGATGGCATAGGTCATGCCGACGCTGGCGGCGGCACTGCGGATGGCGTTCGCATCGTCTTCGGTCAGGCTAATGCCCCAGTAGTTCTGTACCGCTTGACGGATGTCGTCATTGCCCGGGTTGCGGGGCAACTGAGCGGCAATGAAGCCTGCCGTCACCTTCATGCCCTTGAGCGGGTCGATCACCTTTTCCACGGAGGTGCTGGTGTAGTTGCTGGAAGTGGCGAAATTGCCCAGGGTGAGGGCGCCGGTATTATGGTCGGGGACCACAATGATCATGGTCTGGCGGTCTTTCTCGGCGAAGTCCAGGGCGACCCGTACCGCATCGTCAAAGGCCAGGAAGTCCTGCAGCTTGTAGGCCGGATCGGTGGCATGGCCGGCCCAGTCTACCTGACTGCCTTCCACCATGAGGAAGAAGCCGGAGCGATTCTGGGAGAGCAGTTCGATGGCCTTGGCGGTCATCTCGGCCAGGGACGGCTCGGCCTGAGCCTGCTCGGCGGCATTGCCGGGGTAACGATGGCCGTTTTCAAGCAGGTAGCGCCGGTCCAGGTCGGGCATCATGTGACTGGAGGCAAACATGCCCCATACCGGTGTGGTGCGCACGGTGGCCAGTTCCTGGGCGGTTTCCACATACGCATAGCCACGATCCAGCAGGACCTGCCTAAGGTTTTCCCCATCGGTGCGGCTGCCGCCGGCGCTGTTGGGCAGTAGGTGGCGGCTGCCGCCACCGAAGGCCACGTCCAGATTCTGATAGACCAGGTGACGGGTGATCTCGTTTTCGTTATTGCGGTTGTCCACATGCGCCCCGAAGGCAGCCGGGGTGGCATGGCTGATGCGGCTGGTGGCCACCAGGCCGGTGGACTTGCCCTTGAGTTTGGCGCCCTCGAGCACCGTGGCCAGGGGGCGATAGGCCAGCCAGTCCCAGCGATCGGCTTCCGACGCCCCGGGCACGTCCATCGGCAGGGTGTAGTTGCTGATGGCGTCGTCCGGGCGCGGGGCCAGCCCGATGAAGGGTTCAGTGGTCTTGTAACCGGTGGAGAAGGCCGTGCCGGCGGCGGCGGAGCCGGTGATGATCGAGTTGGCCATGCTGGTATTGACCATGCCGCTGGCGATCTCGTCCAGGGCGAGGTTTTCTCCTCGATACAGGCGTCCCAGGGTGACGACGGACTGGGACATGCCGTCCGGGATGAGGACGATGACATTGCGGACCTGGGTGGCATGGGCCGGCGTAGCCAGCCACATGGCGGTCAGGAGCATGGCGGCCGCCGCCGCTGGGCGGGTGGATTTCTTGCGCAGGATCACGGGTCTTGCCTCCCTGAAATAATAAAAGTTCTGGCGTGTTTTCGGATGACCGTCGGTTATTCGCGATCCGACGGATGACATGACCCCATGGGTTCAGTGTCATGAGTCGGAAGCTAGAACTCAGGGATGACAGGGGGGTTCTTTTTTTTTGACGTTGTTTTGAACATTTCAGAAACTCAGCCTGATTTGTCCATAGAAACCGCGACGGGTCTGGGTCGGCAGGAAGGTGGGGGTCAGGGAATAATATTCCGTGCGTTCGGAATCCAGCAGATTCTGGGCTACCAGGGCCAGTTCCAGTTGCCTCTCCGGTCGCCAGGCCAGTCTCAGGTCCATCGTGGTATACGCGTCCAGGGGGGGGAGAAAAGGCTGGTGGCGCCTGTCCACGTGCCTGATCCAGAGGTCCATGTCCATCTGGTGACCGATGTTCCATGCGCTGCGCAAGGATGCGATATGCCTGGGGATGAAGCTGGAAAACAGGCGATCGCCGCCGGTGAATTCACCGATATCGTTGAAGCTGTAGGCAAGCTGGAAACGCAGGGCTTCACCGGCACGCCAGTCACCCGATAGTTCCACCCCCGTGACGGTGAGTTCTCCGCGATTGATGAATTGGGTGGGGGCGATCAGATAGGCATCGTTTTCACCCATCAACAGCATGTCAGGGTCCGTCACCGTCGTTGCTGACCTGAGATTGTCATAGCGATGCACGAAAGCGGTCAGATCCAGGTAGAGACCGGGAGAGGGGTGGCCGCGGTAACCTGCTTCGAAGGCCGTCAGACGTTCCGAGCCGTAGGCATCGTTGCCGCGCACCTCACCCTGTATCGGCAGGTTTGCCAGGGCGTCATCCACCGGTCGATCGAGCCGGAACTGACCCGGACGGGCCACCGTCAGGATATAGTCCGCCGTGCGCTCGCCCCGGGATGGGATGCGTTTGGCACGGGACAGGGATGTCCAGAGACTGTGCCGGGGTGTCACGTTCCACAACATGCGGATCGTCGGCTGGAATTCCGTGCTCGTGTAGCTGTTGTGATCAAGGCGGCCGCCCAGACTCAGGCGCAGCCCCTGATTCAGCAGGATTTCATTTTGTGCAAACAGGCTGGCGATATGGAGTGTTTCCCGGGGCCGATCAAAGCGGGTGGTCAGACCGCCGGAGATGCTGTCGTCGTACCAGCGATAGCCGGCCCCCCAGGTGATGGCATGCCGGTCGGGAACATCCAGGCGCTGCTGGAACTCCAGGTCGACGATGTGCTGTTGCTGATCCGCCAGCATGATCGCCTCCACGTCGGAGTAACTCCAGGAGGCATTGAACCTGATCTCTGAATGTTCCGAGGTCTGCCGGATCAGCTCCCCCTGCAGATCCACGCCGGAGAAGCGGTCGGTGATGGTTTCCACCCGCCGGTAGGTGGGTGGGGAGAGCGGGTCACGGACAACGCCGATACCATCCGAGTCGGCTCGAAACAGACTCCCCGCCATCATCCAATTGTCGCCTGTCTGTCCTCCATCCAGGCGGAAACCGGCGGACAGATGATCCGACCGATCATGGTGATCATCGCCGGTCTCGGTCAGGGAGTCGCGGCCCTCCCGGGTTTGCAGATACACGTTGAAACTCCGGTCTTCTCCCCAGGGGCCGCCCTGCCTCAACAGGGCGAACAGACCGGTATCGTTGCCGAAGCCCGCGCTGACCAGGGTGCCGTGAGCGGCGTGTGAGGAGCGGGTGATGATATTGATGACCCCGTTGACGGCATTCACGCCCCAGACCGCGCCTCCGGGGCCTCGGATGACTTCAATGCGGTCGATGTTTTCAAGAGGGATCTGCAGGGTATTCCACAGTACGCCGGAGAAACTCGGGCTGTAGGCGTTGCGTCCATCCACCAGCACCATGAGCTTGTTGGACAGATACTCCGTGTGACTGCGAATGGAAACGGCCCAGCGATCCTCGCTGACGCGAGCAACGTCCACCCCCGGGGACAGTCGCAGTGCTTCCGGTAGGGAACGGGCTCCCGAGCGGCGGATGTCTTCGGCCGTGATGACATGCACGGCGGCGGCGACATCGGACAGACGCTGGGATCGACGGCTGACGGAGATGACTTCCTGCTGGAGGAGATCTTCCAGGGACAGTTCCAGAAAGTGTTCGATGGCCGCGGCCTGGGAGGGCGGCAGGACACAGCCGAGCATCAAGACGGGGAGTACCATGGAGGGCATTCGTCTTGGGTTTGCCGGTCTGTCCATGATGCGCTCACTCGGTGAATGATGCCGCTGTCGGCCTCGGATTGCGGCTTGCCTCAGATCGAGGCCGGCCCGTCGTTTTTCTTGTGCTTGTCCAGTAGTGCAAGAATCCGATCCGACGATACGGGTTGGCTGAAATAATATCCCTGCAGGGCATGGCAGGATTGCTGTTTCAGTATTTCCGCCTGCGCCAGGGTTTCGACTCCCTCGGCGGTCACCGTGAAACCCAGGCTTTCCCCCAGGGAAATGATGGCTTTTATGATGGCCAGGCTCTCCGTGTCATGGGGCAGGCCGCTGACGAAACTGCGATCCACCTTGAGATTATGCAGGGGGAGTCGCTTGAGGTAGCTCATGGATGAATAGCCGGTGCCGAAATCATCCAGGGAAATCTTCAGGCCCATTTCATGTAGCTCGCGCAGGGTCTGCAGGGTGGTGGCGCTTTCGTCCATCAGGGTGCTTTCCGTGATTTCCATTTCCAGATGAGCGGCCTTCAGGCCGGTGTCCTGAAGGATATCCCGAACGATGTCCGTCAGGACGCCGTGTCTGAACTGTGCCGGGGAAAGATTGACCGCAACCCGCAGGGGATGTCCCCGGGCATGCCAGTGCGCGACTTCCCGGCATGCCGTTCTCAACACCCACTCACCGATGGGGATGATCAGCCCATTGCTTTCAGCCAGGGGAATGAATTCCATCGGCGAGATCATGCCCTGCTGGGGATGTGCCCAGCGGATCAGGGCTTCCACCGACAGGATCCGCCCCGTGCTCAAGTCCAGTTGAGGCTGATAGACGAGATAAAACTCCTGGGCTTCCAGGGCGCGACGCAGTGCCGTTTCCATGTTCAGACGCCGCATGGCCTGATGCGTGAGGGACGGGCTGTAAAACTGAATGTTGTCTCGTCCCAGATACTTGGCATGATACATGGCGGTATCCGCATGCTTGATCAGGGTATCGGCATCCTCGCCATCATCCGGATACACGGCGATACCGATACTGGCGGTCAGCACCATTTCCCGTCCCGTGATGAAGAAGGGCTGGCGCATGAGTTCCTGTATCCGATGGGCCACCGTCAGGGCATCTTCGGGGTGGATCATGTCCGGAATGATCACGGTAAATTCGTCACCGCCGAGGCGCGCCAGATTCATCCCCCGGGATTCATGCGATGGGCGGGATACCGTATCAGTGGGGCGGACGCCCAGTCGCAGGCGCTGGGAGGCATGTTGCAGCAGCATGTCACCGGTGGCGTGGCCGAGGGTGTCGTTGATGTGCTTGAATCCATCCAGGTCCAGGAACAGCACCCCAAGCTGACTGTGGTTGCCGCTGGCGCGGCGAATCTCGCCCTCCAGTCTTTCTATGAGATGTTGGCGGTTTGCCAGCCCTGTCAGGGTATCGAAGTAGGCCAGCCGGTATATCTCGGAGTCGGCTTCCTTGCGCGCCGTGATGTCACGAACCAGACAGAGCGTTTCCTGGCTGTCGATGAGCACGATCCGGGTTTCGAAGTAGCGGGAGGACTGATCCTTCCCCGGGAGCGTGTATTCGATATGTTGCAATCCCCCTTCCGCGCGCACCTGCCTGACTGCGTCCAGATAGGCCTGGGTAACCTCGGTGGGCAGATTGTGTTGCAGGTGGGTGCCGGGCTGGGGGTGGGTATGGTCATCCTGACCGGCCAGCCTGTCCAGTACCATGCCGTCATTGGTGAGACGGAACATGATGTCCGGCAACGCGCTCAGGATGGCCGCGTTGCGGGCATTGGCCCGATGCAGGGCAAGTCGTGTCAGATGGGCACGCCACAGGTATTTCACCCGGTGTCCGATGAGGTTCCAGTGGATGGGCTTGGAAAGGAAGTCCGTGGCACCCGCCTCGAAGGCCCGTGCGATGGAGTCCAGGTCATCCATGCCGGTGACCATGACGATCGGCAACTCATCACCGGCCTGCCGACGCAGGTGGATACAGGCCTGGAAGCCGTCCATGCGGGGCATGTCCACATCCAGTAGCACCATGTCGCAGCGTGTCTGTTCAAACGCGGTCAGGGCCTCCGCCCCATCCTGCACGCTGAACGTGGTGAAGCCGGCCTTTTCCAGGGCGGCACCCATCAGCATGAGTGCAGTGATGTCATCATCAGCCAGGAGAATCCGAGGCATCTCGTTCATGTTGCCGCCCGGATACGATGACTGATCTCATCCAGAGTCGCGTGCGAGAGCGGCTGGAACTCTCCCAGCAGTCTGCCCGCGGCATCCATGCGCTGGTCGCGGGCGCAGGCCTCCAGTTGTCGGCAGATGTTTGCAAGGCGCATGGCGCCGACATTGCCCGAGCTGGATTTCAATGCGTGTGCGGCGCGGCGTAACGACTCGGCATCTTCCGCCGCCACGGCGGTCTTGATCTGTTCTGCCAGCGAGGGGGCGGTGTCC
Source organism: Ectothiorhodospira shaposhnikovii (assembly GCF_047222355.1). Classification (NCBI taxonomy): domain Bacteria; kingdom Pseudomonadati; phylum Pseudomonadota; class Gammaproteobacteria; order Chromatiales; family Ectothiorhodospiraceae; genus Ectothiorhodospira; species Ectothiorhodospira shaposhnikovii. Next base: position 381,333 of record NZ_CP178333.1, read on the forward strand.
AGAAAGGCCTGAAACACCTTGATGAGCAGATGATGGCCCGTGGATTCATTCAGGCTCCGCAGTTCGGCAAGGGTCCGCGGGTCAAGGAGAGGACCGTCATCAGGCGACTCCGGGGAAAGTGCTGCCTCCGCGCCGCCCATGGCAGGGCCGCCGCCGGCGGGAAGCCATGGTTGCAGGATGTCGTGGAGTTGCCGGAGGGTATGGGGTTTTGACAGGCAGGCCTGCATGCCTGCGGCCAGGCAGTGCTGCTGCTCCTGCTTCGACGTGTTGGCGGTTAGTGCGATGATGGGTACATCCCGGTAACCCGATACCCGTCCCCGGCGTATCGCCGCGGTGGCCTGATAGCCGTCCATCACCGGCATCCGGCAATCCATCAGGATCAGATCCGCCTTGATTGCATCCAGCATGGACAGCGCCTCTTTTCCATTATTGGCAATGCTGTACCTGAGTCCCAGTTGTTCCAGCATGCTGCCGGCGACCAGCTGATTGACCGGGTTGTCTTCCACCAGCAGGATGCGACCAGCCAGCGTCCCGATGTCGTGACTGTCCCGAGCCGGCGCTATCCCATCGGGGAGGTGTTCCGAGACGGCGGGCCCGTCGCTTGCCTGCAGCTTCAAGTGGACAATAAATGTCGAGCCTTGTCCAGGGGTGCTTTGCATGCTGAGGCTGCCCCCCATGAGCTCCACCAGACGGTTGCTGATGGCGAGTCCCAGGCCGGTGCCCCCGTAACGCCGCGTGGTCGATCCATCCGCCTGGGCGAACCGATCGAAGATCTTTTCCCTGGCCTCGGCTGCGATCCCGATGCCGGTATCCTTCACCATGAGAACAATCGTGTCCGCCTGCCCGGATACCCTGTCGACCTCGACACGGACCTGAACCTCGCCCTGATGGGTGAACTTGATGGCATTGCTCAGCAGGTTGGTCACCACTTGTCGCAGCCTTAATGGATCGCCCTGAAACCATAGCGGCCGATCCGCCGGCGAGAAGTCCATCGACAGTTTCAGGCCTTTCCCTGCTGCCGACTCATGGAACAGCTTCACGCAATCCCGGACCAGCGCGGTGAGTTCGAAGTCCAGCAACTCCAGATGCATGTGGCCGGATTCGGCCTTGGAGAAGTCCAGGATGTCGTCAATAATGCTCAGTAGCTGGCGACTGGCCTGGATGGCGGTTTCAGCATAGCGGCGTTGCCTGGCATCCAGTGGTGTGTTAAGCAGCAGCTCGGTCAGGCCCAGCACCCCGTTCATCGGGGTTCTGATCTCATGGCTCATGGTGGCGAGAAATTCGCCCTTTGCCCGGTTGGCGGCCTCGGCCGCTTCCTTGGCCTGGAGCAACTCGAAGGTTCGGGTCGCCACCTCCTCTTCCAGATGTTCCTTTTGCCGACCAAGCCGCCGGTCCCGTTCCTGGATTTCCTCCAGCATGCCGTTGAAGCCCCGTGCCAGGGTGTTGATTTCCAGAAGGTCGGCATCACCGGCCCGAACACCGAGGTCCGCGTCCTGGGTGACACGTCCCATCAGTTCGGTCAGATCCGCAACCGGCCGGATCACCAGCGTTCCCAGGCGGGTCATCAGCATTCGGCTGGCCAGCAGGGCAAGCGCGGCGGCCAGTGCGGTGATCAGGATCAGCACCAGCATCTGCGCATAGAGTGATCGCAGGCCGATGGCGATCTGAATCGCCCCCAGCGTTCTGCCTTCCATCGTAATTGGTTGGGTCAGCCTGACCGTGGTCAGCCCATAGTCCGTGTATTCCCGCAGCCTGACCTGATCATTGATCCGGATAGCGGTGGTGGACTGATAGCGGGCGAAGGGACGGCCATCCCCGTCGTAGATCACTGCCGCCCGAGCATCGGGGGAGTGGCGCAGGGAGGCCAGCAGGTCAAGCGCGGCCTTTTCGTCACCGAACAACAGGCTGGCGGCGGCGTTTTCCGCCAGAACCCGGGTCTGGACGCGGTTGGCATCCACCAGACTGAGGAGATTGACGGTCAGGGCGCCGAGGATGGTGATCACGACCATGATCGTGATTGAGATTCCCAGGGCCGCACCATTGATGCGGCGCAGCCGTTCCGCCAGGGTAAGAGGGCGGTTGCCGGTCGATGAGGTGGGTTTCATTGTTCCACCTCCGTCGCCAGGCGAAGCAGCCTGGAACTCAGGTTCAGGCCTTGTGCCCGTGCCGCCGTCAGATTGGCTTCAAAGGCAATCCGGTTATGCTGCCTGACCATGTTGAGCGCCACACCCTGACGCATGGCGCCCGGGGTATCGGCCACCGTCAGCACGGGTATGCCTTCCAAGGCTTCCAGTATCCGGGAAAGTTGGCCGATGGCGGTATTGCTGATGAACACCATGTGGCAGCTTTGAACTTCGTTCAGCGTCAGGGTGTGGCGGGTGAGGATCGTGCGTGTCCCCACCTGTCTGTGATCGAGCTTGGCCAGGTCCTCACCGAAGGGGTCGCGGCCATGGATGCAGAGGTAAAGGGTGTCTCCGACCTGGTCGGGCCATTCGGTGAACAGGGCAAAGTTGTAAAGAAAGGCGGCCTTGAGCTGGTACTCGGACGGGGGGGCTGACGTGCCGGGTATGGGTAGGCAAAAAAAGAAACACAGAAGGCACAGCGACCGGGTGAGTATTCCCATCTGCCGCGCCTCACCCTTGTGTGACCGCATGTCTCTCCGTGTGCATCGTCCAGGATCAGGGTTGAAAAGGCCCGCCTCGCCAAGTGTTATCGAGTGCGGCAGCCGTCATGAGTGTAGGCTAAGGCGGCTTGCTTGTCTGCTCTCGGTCGGGGCGATAGGCTTGACCCCCTCCTTACTTACACCGGATTCCAGCCATGTTTGCCAGCCAGAGCCGAGAGCAGCTCAGACAGATGTATTGTCAGGCCTGGAGAAAATCCCGGGCCGGGGAACCCTTGCAGCCGTTGGAACAGCAAATCGCCAGGGTGGTTCGGGATCATCCGGAGTATCAGGCCATGCTGGAGGCGCCGGAAGCCGCCTTGGCGGCAGAGTTCACGCCGGAGCAGGGTGCGGTCAATCCCTTTCTGCACATGGGCATGCATCTGGCCATCCGGGATCAAGTGGCCACGGATCGCCCCCACGGGGTTCGCGCGGCCTACGAGCGCCTGCTGCCCCGGCTCGGTCCCCTGGAGGCGGAGCACGCCATGATGGACTGCCTGGGACAGGCGTTGTGGGAGGCCCAGCGGTCGGGGCGGCCGCCTGATGAGGCCGCCTATCTGGAATGCCTTCGCCGCGTCTCCACCCAGGGGGTATGACGCCGCCACCCGGTCGCCCGGCGGGGTCGGATGTAGACAATTTTTCCGCGCGTCATGTGAGTTCTCGGCCCGTGCCCGGCGACGGCGGCTGACTGTCCGAATCCGGGGGCGGCACGGGCGAATGAGAACCGGTCACGCTCTATCTCCCTGTAGAAACTGAGTTTATGGCGCTCATGACTGGTTCCGGAATATCCTTCTAATCCTTGTGAATTCGCAAATCCCCTGCCGAAAAAGCGATTTTTCATCGCCTTTGGTCTTTAATCCGCTTGACCCCGTCAGCGCCGCAAGGTACGTTTTGTCATCAATTGTTCACTGCACAAAAGCCTGGTTATTCACTAAGAAATGTGTTCACCGTGACTTCTCCGATCCTGCAAATAGCGCTGGCAAGCGGTTTCATGGCTGGTCTGGGCATACTCCTGGCCGGCATTCTGGCCATTGCCAATCGACGGCTCTACGTCTTCGAGGACCCGCGCATCGACCAGCTGGAAGACCTGTTGCCGCGCGCCAACTGCGGTGCCTGCGGCGTGGCCGGCTGTCGCCCGTTTGCCGAGGCCCTGCTGGAAGGCCGTCTGGAGCCGGCCCGCTGCACGGTGAACTCCACCGACATGAACCAGCAGATTGCCGACATGCTGGGTGTGGCCCTGGGCAGCCACGAGCGGCAGATTGCCCGCCTGGCCTGCGCCGGTGGTTCCCACGTGGCCGCCACCCGTGCCCGTTATCAGGGCCTCAAGTCCTGTCGTGCCGCCGCCCTGGTTTCCGGCGGCGGCAAGGGCTGCACCTGGGGTTGCCTGGGGCTGGGGGATTGCGAGGTGGTCTGTGATTTCGATGCCATCCGCCTGGACCGCTACGGCCTGCCGGTGGTGGATCCGGTGCGTTGCACCGGCTGCGGCGACTGCGTGGATGTCTGCCCGAAGGACCTGTTCAGCCTGCAGCCGGAGAGTCATCGTCTCTGGGTGGCCTGTCTCAACCAGGATCCTCAGGATGAGGCCATGGCCCACTGCCAGGTGGTCTGCACCGCCTGCGGTCGCTGCGCCGCCGATGCGCCGGAGGGGCTGATCCGGATGGAGTCCAACCTGGCCGTCATTGATTACACCAAGAATGCCCTGGCCTCCCCCGTGGCCATCCAGCGCTGCCCCACGGGGGCCATTGTCTGGCTGGAAGGGCAGGCGCCCCGCAAGGGTTCGGGCGCCCGCAAAGTCACCCGCAAGGAACCACTGCCTCGCATGGAGCCCCTGCCGCGCGTCTGACCGCACGCACGGCAGCACCAGGGCTCGCCGGTCGACATGGCGTCGACCGGCCCTTTGGCATCCCCGCATGGAAGGCGCAGATACCGATTACAAAAACGTGACGGCCAGCGAGCCGGCAGGAGAGAAACGACATGCTGTTCAAGCGCAAGTCATCGCAGGGCTTCAAGTATCAGGGTACCCGCGCGGCCCTGGACGGCAATACCGCCGTCATCTATTGCGAGCGTGAGTCTTCCGATGCGGCGGGGGCCTACCCCATCACCCCGTCCACCCAGATGGGCGAGATGTGGGCGGAAGAGGTGTCCAAGGGGCACATCAACATCTCCGGCCGTTCCCTGGTGTTCATCGAGCCGGAATCCGAGCATGCCGCCGCTGCCGTCACCGCCGGTCTGGCCATGACCGGCATGCGGGCGATCAACTTCTCCTCGGCCCAGGGCGTGGCCTTCATGCACGAGTCCCTGTACGCCGCCGCCGGCAAGCGTCTACCCTATATCCTTAATATCGGTTGCCGTGCCATCACCAAGGCGGCGCTGAACGTGCACGCCTCCCACGATGACTACCACTGCGTGGACGACACCGGCTTCTTCCAGGTATTCGCCAAGAATGCCCAGGAAGCGGCGGACCTGAACATCATCGCCCACAAGGTGGCCGAGCTGGCTCTGAACCCCGGGATCGTCGGTCAGGACGGCTTCCTCACCACCCACCTGATCGAGTCCATGAAGGTACCGGAGCGGGAACTGATCGCCGAGTTCCTGGGCCGTCCCGATGACATGATCGAGTGCCCGACCCCGGCCCAGAAGATGATCTTCGGCGAGAAGCGACGCCGCATCCCGGCCACCTGGGACGTGGACAACCCCATGGTGTCCGGTGCCCTGCAGAACCAGGACGCCTACATGCAGCAGGTGGCGGCCCAGCGGCCCTACTTCTACGACCATGTGGCCGAACTCACCGATCAGTGCATGGAAGAGTTCTATCAGCTCACCGGCCGTCGCTATGCCCGTGCCTCCGGCTATCGCACCGACGATGCCGAGTACCTGATCGTGGGGCAGGGCAGCATGGTGGCCACCGCCGAGGCCGTGGCCGATTACCTGCGCGAAACCCGGGGCATCAAGCTGGGCGTGGTGAACATCACCATGTTCCGTCCCTTCCCCGGCAATCTGCTGGCCGCCCTGCTCAAGGGCCGCAAGGGCGTGGCCGTGCTGGAGCGCACCGACCAGCCTCTGGCGGAAGACCTGCCGCTGATGCGCGAGACCCGCGCCGCCCTGGGCAAGGCCATCGAGAACGGTCTGGCCGGCAAGGGCGAGGCCCTGCCGTATCCCGACTATCCGGCCTTTGATCGCAACGGCGACATTCCTCGCCTGTACTCCGGTGCCTTCGGCCTGGGTTCCCGCGACCTGCAGCCCGAAGGGCTGATCGCCGCCGTGGAGAACATGCTGCCCGAGGGCGGCAAGCGCACCTTCTTCTATCTGTCGGTGGATTTCATCCGCGACCAGGCCGCCAGTCCCAAGCAGGAACTGCACCAGCAGGCCCTGCTGGAGGCCTATCCCAACATCAAGAGCATGGCCCTGCGGGGTTCCGAGAATCCGAGCCTGATGCCCGAGGGCGCCATCGCCGTGCGCCTGCACTCCGTGGGCGGCTGGGGTGCCATGACCACCGGCAAGAACCTGGCCATGACCCTGTTCGACCTGCTGGACTTTCACATCAAGGCCAACCCCAAGTACGGTTCCGAGAAAAAGGGGCAGCCCACCACCTACTACCTCGCCGCGGCGCCGGAGCCCATCCGCATCAGCAACGAGCTCAAGCAGGTGGACGTGGTGCTGTCCCCCGATCCCAATGTGTTCGATCACTCCGATCCCCTGTCCGGTCTGAACAAGGGTGGCGTGTTCATCATCCAGTCTTCCCTGGAGAACCCGGAAGCGGTATGGCGCAGTTTCCCGCCGGCCGCCCAGCGCTATATCCGTGACAACGAGATCCGCGTCTTCTATCTGGACGCCTTCAAGATCGCTCGCGACGAAGCCTCCAACGCCGATCTGCAGTTCCGCATGCAGGGCATCGCCTTCCAGGGTGCCTTCTTCGCCGCTTCCCCGGTGATGCAGCGCAAGAACCTCACCGAGCAGACCCTGTTCAAGGCCATCGAAGAGCAGTTGCAGGAGAAGTTCGGCAGCAAGGGCGCCCGTGTGGTGCAGGACAACCTGCGCGTGGTGCGGCGTGGTTTCGAGGAACTGGTGGAAGTCACCGAGAAGCAGCCCACCACCGACAACCTGCCGGCCCTGGCGGATCGCAGTGCACCGGAAATGCCGGTGATGCTCAAGCGCATGCCTCAGTCCCTGAGTGCCTCCGGCGACATCCATCGCTTCTGGGAGCAGACCGGCAGCTTCTATCTCTCCGGCCAGGGTAATGACAATCTGGTGGACCCCTTCATCGGCATGTCCCTGATCCCGGCCTCCACCGGCATCTTCCGCGACATGACCCAGATCCGCTTCGATTATCCGGAGTGGCTGCCGGAGAAGTGCACTGCCTGCGGCGACTGCTACACCGTTTGCCCCGACAGCGCCATCCCCGGCCTGGTCCACACCCTGGGCGAGGTGTTCGAAACCGCCGTGCGCCGTATCGAGATCGGCGGCAAGCCCACCCGTCACCTGCGCCGTGCCGTGCGTGACCTGGAAAAACGTCTGCGCAATGCCCTGACCCAGGCCGGCGACGGTGCCGACGTGCGCGCCGAGCTGGACTTTGCCATCACCCATCTGCTGGCCGAAACCGACCTGCAGGGTGATGACAAGAGCCGTCTGGAAAAGGAACTGGGCTGGCTCAAGGAGTCCATCGGCGACTTCCAGTTCGCCGCCACCCGTCCCTTCTTCAGCGCCATGGAAAAGCGTGCCAAGGGTAGCGGCGGTCTGTTCTCCTTGACCCTCAACCCCTACACCTGCAAGGGCTGCATGGAATGCGTGCGCATCTGTGAGGACCAGGCCCTGGTGGTGACCCCCCAGACCCCGGAAAGCGTGGACACCATGCGCCGCAACTGGGATTTCTGGATGGATCTGCCCACCACCCGTCCGGACTACATCCGCATCGAAGATCTGGACGAGGGCATCGGCGCCCTGGAAACCCTGCTGCTGGACAAGAAGGCCTACGGTTCCCTGAACTGCGGCGATTCCGCCTGCCTGGGTTGCGGCGAAAAGACCACCGTGCATCTGTTCACGGCCACCGTGACCGCCCTGATGCAGCCCCGCGTCAAGGCTCAGCTCAAGAAGCTGGATGATCTCATCGGCCGGCTGGAACAGCATGTGCGCCTGAAGCTGGCCGAAGGCATGGATCTGTCCAATGTCCAGGCCGTCAACCAGGTGATCGGCGAGCATGCCGACAAGGATCTGACCCTGGCCCGCCTGTCCACCGCCCTGGATGCCGGCGGCAGCCACACCGTCGATCCGGACTGGCTGCAGTGGATCACCGGCGTGCTGGCCAAGCTCAAGGACCTGCGGTGGCGTTATCTGGAAGGGCCTTCCGGTCGTGGCCGTACCGAGATGGGTGTCATCAACGCCACCGGCTGCACCTCCGTGTGGGGTTCCACCTTCCCCTACAGCCCGTATCCGTTCCCATGGGCCAGCCATCTGTTCCAGGACACCCCGTCCATGGCCATGGGCATCTTCGAAGGTCACATGGCCAAGATGGCAGAGGGCTTCAAGGCCATCCGCATGGCGGAGCTGGAGCTGGCCGGTACCTACAACCCGGTGGAGCATGAGCCCTTCTTCGCCCAGTTCAACTGGGAGCAGTTCAGCGACGAGGAATTCCACCTCTGCCCGCCGGTGGTGGGGATCGGTGGTGACGGCGCCATGTACGACATCGGCTTCCAGAACCTGTCCCGCGCCCTGATGTCCGGCATGCCCATCAAGGTGCTGGTGGTGGATACCCAGGTGTACTCCAACACCGGCGGCCAGGCCTGTACCTCCGGCTTCATCAGCCAGGTGTCCGACATGGCTCCCTACGGCAAGGCCTGGAAGGGCAAGGAGGAGATCCGCAAGGAGATCAGCCTGATCGGCCTGGCCCACCGTACCAGCTACGTGATGCAGGGCGCCATCTCCCATGTGACCCACCTGCTGGAGAGCTTCATCGAGGGCCTCAACGCCCGTCGTCCGGCCCTGTTCAACGTCTATGCCGTGTGTCCGCCGGAGCATGGGGTGGGTGACGATGTGGCCTTCGCCCAGTCCAAGCTGGCGGTGGAGTCCCGTGCCTATCCGTTGTTCCGCTACAACCCGGACAAGGGCGTGACCTTCCGTGAGTGCTGCACCCTGGAAGGCAACCCGGCCATCGATCAGGACTGGCCCACCTACACCCTGAAGTATCAGGAAGAGGACGGCGGCGAGGCCACCATGGAACTGCCCATGACCTTTGCCGACTTCGCCCTGACCGAAGGTCGCTTCCGCAAGCACTTCCGCAAGGCGCCGGTGGAGACCTGGAACGACGACATGGTCCCCATGGCTGAGTTCCTGAAGCTGTCCGAGGACGAGCGGGAAGGTCGCTTCCCCTATGTCTGGGCCGTGGATGCCAAGAACCGCCTGACCCGGGTGCTGGTGTCCGAGGAACTGGTGCGTTCCGCCGAGGAACGACTGGAATTCTGGCATCAGCTCAAGGGGTTGTTGGGACTGGATCACGAGGTGGTGGATGTGGACGCCGTGGCGGCCCAGACCCGTGCCGACATGGCCCAGCGTCTCTCCAGTGCCCTGCTGTCCCTGGTCAGCGGCGAGGGCGCCGCGAAGCTGGCGGATACCCTGCAGGCACCGGCGCCCGCACCGGTGGTGATTCCTGCCGCCCCGGCGGCACCGGCACCCGCCGTGTCGGCGGCGCCGGTCAATGGCAGCAACGGCAACGGTCATGCCGCCCAGGGCAATGGACTGGAATACGAGCCGGTCTGGGTGGAGACTACCGAATGCACCGCCTGTGACGAGTGCGTGCAGATCGCTCCCGGCGTGTTCGCCTACGATGACAACCGCCAGGCGGTGGTGACCAACCCCCAGGGGGCGCCGTACAAGGACATCGTGCGGGCCGCCGAGAAGTGCACCGTGATGGCGGTGCATCCGGGCACCCCCTTCAACCCCAACGAGCCCGACGCTGAAAAGCTGATGAAGCGGGCCATGAAGTTCAACTGACCATGGGCCTCCTGTCATTTCTGACGGGGCTCACCTTCCCCCGGGGGGTTCATCCCCCCGGGCTGAAGGAAGACACCCGTGACAAGCCCATTCGTCGGTTGCCCTTTGCGCCCCGCATGGTGGTGCCCCTGCAGCAGCATTTCGGCCGGCCTGCCCGGCCCCTGGTGGTCAAGCATCAGGAAGTGCTGCGGGGACAGCCCATTGCCGAGGCGGATGGTTTCGAGTCCGTGCCCCTGCATGCCCCGGTGACCGGGGTGGTGGAGGGGATCGAACTCATGGCCACATCCCGGGGACCCAAGACCGAATCCATCCTGATCCGTACCGCGCCCGGCGACAGCCAGGCCATCCACTGGGCCCGGCCCCGGGATCTGGAACGGCTCAATCGCCCACAGCTGATCCAGGCCATCCAGGAGATCGGCCTGGTGGGGCAGGGTGGGGCGGCCTTCCCGACTCACATGAAACTGTCGGTGCCGGATGGGTACGATATCGATACCCTGGTGGTCAACGGGTGCGAGTGCGAGCCTTATCTCAGCGCCGATCACCGCATCATGCTGGAGCAGACCGATGCCGTCATCGCCGGTATTCGCATCGCCATGAAGGCTTTGGGTGCCACCCGCGCCGTCATCGGTGTGGAGGATGACAAACCCGATGCCATCGCGGCCCTCCAGGCCCGGCTGGACAAGGAAGGCCCCATCACCGTGGGCAAGGTTCGGAGCAAATACCCCCAGGGCTCGGAGAAGATGCTCATCAAGGCCCTGCTCAAGCGGGAAGTCCCTTCCGGGCATTTCCCGTATCACATCGGTGTGGTGGTCAACAATGTGGGCACCATGGCCCAATTGGGGACGCTGTTGCCCCGGGGCGAGGGCCTGGTGGAGCGGGTGGTGACCGTGGCCGGTCCCGGCATTACCCGTCCGGGGAATTACCGGGTGCCCATCGGGACTCCGCTGCGCTATCTGCTCCAGCACGTGGGGTTCACGGGCAATGACGCCAGCCACATCATCCTGGGCGGACCCATGATGGGTAATACCGTCTCGTCCCTGGACGTGCCCATCACCAAGGGGGTGTCCGGCGTGGTGGTGTTGCCCGACCCGGAGGACGAGGACATTCGCATCCAGCCCTGCATCCGCTGCGGCCGTTGCGTGGAGGCCTGTCCCGTGGGCCTGAACCCCTCCGATCTGGGCAAGCTGGCCGCGGTTCGCCGGTACGAGGTGATGGAGGAGCGCTACCATCTCAATGACTGCTTCGAGTGTGGTTGCTGCAGCTATGTCTGTCCTTCCAACATCCCCCTGGTGCAGTACTTTCGCATCGCCAAGTCCCTGAACCGGGAGCGCCTCAAGTGACCCCGCTGAAAATCGAACTCAAGACCTCGCCGCACTTGAAGCAGGCGGGCAGCGTGGAGCAGATCATGCGCCACGTGACCTACGCCCTTTTGCCCATCTGCGCCTTCTCGGTCTATCACTTCGGCATCAGTGCCCTGGCACTGATCATCACCACCGTGGTGACCTGCGTGCTGACCGAGCACTTGTTCGCCAAGCTCTCCGGCAAGCGCAGCAGCGTGTCCGATTTCAGCGCCGTCATCACCGGCTTGTTGCTGGCCCTGACCCTGCCGCCATCCTTCCCCCTGTGGATGGCGGCCCTGTCCGGTTTCATCGGCATCGCCCTGGCCAAGGTGATGTTCGGCGGCATGGGCTACAACCTGTTCAACCCGGCCCTGGTGGGGCGGGCGTTTGCCCAGGCCGCCTTTCCGGTCTCCGTCTCCACCTGGACGGTGCCGGGTCATCCGGATCGGTTCACCGAATTCCTGCCATCCACCCTGGCCATGCCCTTCACCACGCCGGCGCCGGTGGATGCCTGGACCACGGCTACGCCGCTGGCCCAGTGGAAGTTCGAAGGTGTCCATGTGGAGACATGGTCCTTGTTCACCGGCATGACGCCGGGCTCCGTGGGCGAGACTTCCGCCATCCTCATCCTGCTCTGCGGCCTCTATCTGATCGCCCGGGGCATGATGAACTGGCGCATCCCGGCAGCGGTGCTGGGCAGCGCCTTCGTCACCGCCTCGGTGTTCTACTGGATGGATCCCACGTTTTACCCCACACCCTGGTTCGTGCTGCTGTCCGGCGGCCTGATGCTGGGGGCCATGTTCATGGCCAGTGACATGATCGCCTCGCCCATCACCCGTTCCGGTATCTGGATCTACGGCATCCTGATCGGCTTCCTGGCGGTGATCATCCGCTTCTTCGGTGGTCTGCCGGAGGGGATCATGTACGCCATCCTGCTGGGTAACGCCATGGCGCCGTTGATCGAGCGCATCACCCAGCCCAGGCCCTACGGTACTCGCAAGCGGAGGGACGCGGCATGAGCACGACTCCCCAGACCACTGCCGCGGAACGCCCGGCACCCACCTCCAGCTTCAAGCTGGTGGCCACCCTGGGTCTGATCGCCCTGTTCTCGGGGTTGCTGGTGGTGAGCGTGTTCGAGTTCACCAAGCCCTATATTGCGGAAAACCAGCGTCGTGCCCTGGAGGCCGCGGTCTTCCGGGTGGTGCCCGGCGCGGTGACCCGCCAGGACTTCGTGCTCACCGCCCAGGGTCTGTTCCCGGCGGCGGAGGCACCAGCCCCGGGACAGCGGGTGTTTGCCGCCTACGATGCCGAGGGGAACCTGCGGGGCATTGCACTGCAGGCCTCGGCCCGCGGCTATGCGGATGTGATCCGCGTCCTCTACGGCTATGACCCCTCCTGTCAGTGCATTGTCGGCATGACCGTGCTGGAAACCCGGGAAACCCCCGGCCTGGGCGACAAGATCGAGACCGATGCCCGGTTCGTGGCCAACTTCGAGCGTCTGGATGCTCGCCTCAACCCGGCTGGTACCGGCCTGGCCAATGCCATCGTTACGGTGAAGCAGGGTGACAAGGAACATCCCTGGCAGATCGACGGCATCACTGGGGCCACCATTTCCGCCAATGCCATCGGACGCATGCTGAATGACAGTGCCGGTACGGTACTGCCACAACTGGCGCCGTACTGGACCCTGCTTGAAGGAGGCGCCTGAACATGGCGGCCAATACCGAAAAACCCATCAGTCTGGATACCTTCCTGATCGGTCTATGGCGGGAGAATCCGGTGTTCGTCATGCTGCTGGGCATGTGTCCGGTGCTGGCGGTGACCAACTCCGTGGTCAATGCCCTGGCCATGGGGTTGGCCACCACCTTCGTGCTGTTGTGCTCCACCGCTCTGGTGGCGCTGCTGCGGCGGCACATCCCCAAGGAGGTGCGCATTGCCTCCTACATCGTGATCATCGCCACTTTCGTGACCGTGGTGGACTACCTGATTCATGCCATCAGCCTGGAGATCTATCAGGCGCTGGGTGCCTTCATCCAGCTCATCGTGGCCAACTGCATGATCCTGGGCCGGGCCGAGGCGTTTGCCTCCCGCAACCGGGTGAGCACCACCCTGGTGAATTCCCTGGGCATGGGGGTCGGCTTCACCATTGCCCTGTTGTGTCTGGGGTCTGTGCGTGAACTGCTCGGGGCCGGTACCCTGCTGGGCATCCCGGTGTTCGGCGAAGGCTTCGAGCCCTGGGTCATCATGCTGCTGCCGCCGGGTGGCTTCTTTGTCCTGGGGGCCTGGTTGCTCCTGTTCGCCTGGGTCAAGGAACGGCAGCTCAAACAGAAGACGGCCGGCGCCGGGGAGGCGGGTGTCCATGCACGCTGATTCACTGACCTACATCTTTCTGAATGCGGCCATCATCAACAACTTCGTGCTGGCCCTGTTTCTGGGGATCTGCCCCTTGCTGGGGGTATCCGGCAAGATCAGCACGGCCTTTTCCATGGGGCTGGCCACGGCTTTCGTGATGCTGATCAGCTCGGTGTCGGCCTGGTTGATCAATGAATTCCTGCTGCACTTCAACCTGGAGTTTTTGCGCCTGATCGCCTATATCGCGGTGATCGCCTCGGCGGTGCAGTTGGTGGAGATGACCATCAAGAAGTTCAGTCCGCCCCTGTACCGGGCGTTGGGGATCTTCCTGCCCCTGATCACCACCAACTGCGCCATCCTGGGTGTGGCCCTGTTCCAGACCAACTACGAGTACAGTTTCAGCCAGTCCCTGGTGTACAGCCTGGGAGCCGGCGCGGGCTTCATCATCGCCATCGTGCTGATGGCGGGGCTGCGGGAGAAGCTGGAACTGGCGGATGTGCCGGCCATCGCCCGGGGCGCGGCCATGAGCCTGATGCTGGCGGGTATCCTGTCCCTGGCCTTCATGGGCTTTGCGGGGCTGGGCGGCGGCACCGCATGAAGACCTATCTGCTGGCGGTGGGCCTGATCTTCCTGATGTTCACCGGCTGGGTGCTGGTACAGGCGGCGGCCCGCCGCCTGGCCCGGCGTCACCCGGAGCTGGGTCCGTTTCGGGAGGGGGGCGGTTGCGGCACGGGACAGTGCGGCTGCGGCTCCCCTTGCGACAAGGCCCGGGACGCGCGCGACACCCGGTGAACCACCCCGCCCGCGGGCCCACGGAACTCAGGCGGTAAACCGGGTCTCGATCTCGGCCGCCGCCACCGGGCGACTGAACAGGTAACCCTGCCCCACCGGACAGCCGTGTTTCAGCAGGAAGTCCCGCTGGGCGGTGGTCTCCACCCCCTCGGCAATGACCTCAAGTCCCAGGTTTCCGGCCAGGCCGATGATGGCCCGGATGATGGCGGCATCTTCCGGATGGGCGGCGGGATCGTTCGCCAGATCCTTGACGAAGGACTGATCGATCTTCAGGCTCTGTACCGGCAGGCGCTTGAGATAGTTCAGGGAGGAATAGGCGGTGCCGAAGTCGTCGATGGAGATGCGAAAGCCCATGCGGGTCAACTGGGACAGGATGTCGATGGTCTGTTCCACCGAACTCATGGCGGCGCTTTCGGTGATCTCGAATTCGATCAGCCGGGTGTCCACCTCATACTCCTCCATGATCCCCATGATCCGTTCCAGCAGATCCGTTTGATGGAACTCCCTGGGAGACAGGTTGATGGCCAGGGGCAACAGGGGACGTCCACTGGACTGCCAGGACTTGAGCTGCAGGCAGGCCTGTCTGAGCACCTCGGACCCCAATTCAATGATCAGTCCGGTCTCTTCCGCCAGGGGAATGAACCTGCCGGGCATCACCATCCCCCAGTCCGGATGTTGCCAGCGGATCAGGGCTTCCATGCTGAGCATGCGGTTGTCCCGCATGTCCATGCGGGGTTGATAGTGAAGCAGGAATTGTCCCCGTTCCAGACCCCGTCGCATGGCCTGTTCCAGTTGCATGCGCTCATGGAGTTGTTCGTCCAGGTCGCGGGTATAGAAGTGATAGCTGCGCGGTCCCTGTGCCTTGGCCCGTGACAGGGCGATATCCGCGTGTCGGATCAGGTCTTCGGCACGATGGCTGTCGGTGGGGTACATGGCCAGGCCGATGCTGAAGCCGGTGACCAGCGGGATCTGACCCAACGTAATGGGCTGGGTAAAGGCCATCTGCAGCTTTTCCACCACGGGTATCACATCCCGGGGGGCCTGGAGTTGGGTCAGCATCAGGATGAATTCGTCGCCGCCAAAGCGCGCCACCGTATCGCCTTCGCGCAGCAGCCCCTTCAGACGCTCGGCCACCATGCGCAGTAACTGGTCTCCCTGTCCGTGGCCGAGGGAGTCGTTGACGGTCTTGAAATCGTCCAGGTCCAGAAAGGCGACGGCGAGCAGGGTCCTGTCCCGGCGGGCCTGAACCAGGGCCTGGCCCAGGCGATCCATCATGAGACTTCGGTTGGGCAGCCCGGTGAGCGTGTCATGGAAGGCCAGGAAGTCCAGTCGATCCGTGAGCTGCTTGCGGTCGGTGATGTCTTCCGCGAGCTTGATGTACTGGACGATGGTGCCGTCCTCGTCGCGCACCGGGTAGATGCGGGCCTGTTCCCAGTAGGTTTCCCCCGATTTCTTGCGGTTGCGGAATTCACCTTCCCAGGTATGCCCCTGTCGCAGGGTGAACGCGAGGTTCTGCTGGATTATTTCCTCGGTGGGCGTCTGGGCCAGGGCGCGGGCGTTGACGCCCAGCATTTCCTCCGGGGCAAACCCCGTGACCTCGCAGAAACGCCGGTTGACGTACTGGATGGCGCCGTCCGGGTCGGTGATGACGACGATGCTCGGACTCTGATCCACGGCAAAGGCCAGGCGTTGCAGATGCCCTTCGGTGCGGCGGCGTTCGGTGATGTCCAGGTGTGAGCCCACCATGTGTGACGGTCGACCGTCCGGCCCATGGATCAGCGAGCCCTGGGCCAGTATCCAGCGGTAGGAACCATCCTTGTGGCGCATGCGAAACTCCATGACATAGCGTCGTCCATCGGCGCATTTCAGGTACTCGGCCACCTGCTTTTCCGTGGCTTCCCGGTCATCGGGATGCAGCAATGTCCACCAGGAGGCGTAATCGCTGCCGATCTCTTCCTGGGCGTAGCCCAGTTGCGTCTTCCATTCCTGCGAGTAGTACACCTCGCCGGTCTGTAGGTCCCAGTCAAACAGGCCGATGCGCCCGCCCTTGATGGCTTCCTGAAGACGCAACTGATCCCGGAGCCTTTCCTTGCGTTCCGTGACGTCCCGCAGATAGACCACGGAGACTTCCCAGCCTTCCATGCGCATGGGAACGGCCCGCAGATCGGCGGACAGCATGCCCCGGGTGGCATGGGCGATCTCGATCTCGGTGGGTTCGTCGGGGGCCACCACGAAACCGAAGGTTTCTCCACGCAGTCGCTCAAGGGGGCACCCGAACAGGTGGGCCGCCGCCTGGTTGGCATACTGAATGACACCCTGGGCGTTCAGCAGCAGGATGGCATCGGAGGCCTGTTCCACCATCTGTTCGAAGTGATGGGGGTTGGGTGCGTGGAGGGTTGCCGGGGTGTGTTCGGTGGATGGCTTGTCGGCCGGAGACTGGGGGGACTGGCTCATGGATGTGGAGATGACTCGGGTGATCTCGCGGGCTCTAGGTAGCCGGGACCTGAATCAAGTCCATTTCAGGTGGCTGGAGGTATGTTGGGAAGCAGACTCCATGGTCGGATGATCATAACACGATGACACGTCCGTGTTGGCGGGGACCGGTGGCTTCAATGTCGCCCGCAGGAAAATACTGTAGAATCTCGGCCGGTCGAATCATTCAGAATGCAGTGATCCCCTGAGTGATGATGGCAGGTATTCTCCGCCGTATCCCGGCGCTTCGGCCCCTGAGCCATTTCAATCAAACCTTTCCCGCCAAATGACTCAGAACTCCTCGACGATCATCCGTAACAGAAAGCGCCAGAACAGCATTTTTATCGCGCTGAAGCAGAGTCGGGCGCTGCTCATGATGCATGCCCCGGAACGCAAGCAGCAGGGGCTTACGCAGATCATCGCGTCGGATCTTGAGGGTGAGGCGTTGCTGTTCGACATTCCCAACGATGAAACCTTGGTGAAGGGACTTGAAGAGGGCGTGCGTCTGACGGTGAGAGGCGCTCTGCAGGGGGTGCCGGTGCGCTTTGACACCTATCTTATGGGTCTTGATCGCCATGAGGGAGAGGCGGTGCTGGTCTGTCGGTGGCCCGAGGAACTGGATTACCAGCAACGTCGCAATGCCTTCAGGGTGCAGATTCCCCGCGGCATGGACAGCCATGTTCTGTGGGTGCGGGAGCGACATGGGCAGAACCCGCCCACCGGCGAGATGCCGGGGGAAGTGGCAGAGACCCTGGTCCATGAAAGCCGTCCTTCGGACCTTTCCATCCAGGGTTTGTGTCTGGAGTGCGATTTGTCGGAAGAGATGTGTCCCCAGGTCGGCGATGCCGTGCTGATCCGGGAGCTGCGCATCGGCGGCCAGCAGTGGTCGGATCTTCGCGCCGAAGTCCGCAGCATCAAGCCGGTGGACGGCAGGTCACTGCTCAGGCTGGGCGTGCTGTTTCTGGATCTCAGCCCCAGTGCGGATCGTTCCCTGAACCGACTGTTGATGGAGCTTCAGTACGACGCCGCCCGGCGGTCATGACGACTCGGAGGTCGGCAGGCCCATCAGCTCCCCCCAGCTCATGGGCTGTCCGAACAGATAGCCTTGGAAGATACGGTATCCCATCTTCTCCAGAAAGGCCTTCTGCGCCGGGGTTTCCACGCCTTCGGCCAACACTTCCAGACCAAGCCCCTCGCCCAGGGACAGAGCCATCCGCATCAGGGAGGCATCATCCTCGTGATCCAGTGCCCGGTGCAGGAAGCTTTCGTGGACCTTGATCTGGTCCAGGGGCAATCGGTGCAGATCCCCGAATGACAGTTTCCCGATCCCAAAATCATCCAGCGAAAAGCGCAGGCCCCTTGCCCTGAGTCGCTGCATCCTGGCAATGGCCTCTCCCATTTCCCCGTTCAGGCATTCTTCATTGATTTCCAGGCGGATGCGTCGGGGATCGACGCCGGTTTCATCCACCATGTCCATGATTATGGCTTCCAGCCC
The DNA here is from genome assembly GCF_047222355.1 of Ectothiorhodospira shaposhnikovii. Taxonomy (NCBI): domain Bacteria; kingdom Pseudomonadati; phylum Pseudomonadota; class Gammaproteobacteria; order Chromatiales; family Ectothiorhodospiraceae; genus Ectothiorhodospira; species Ectothiorhodospira shaposhnikovii. The sequence continues at coordinate 399,427 of NZ_CP178333.1, forward strand.
TGGCTGACGGAATTGTCTGGGACTCAGGTTGATGGCCAGCACCACGTTGGACCAGTCCCGATGTTCGGACCAGCGTTTCAGATCCTGGAAGCCCTGTTTCATGATCCATTGACCGATGGACAGGATCAGCCCCGATTCTTCCGCCACCGATATCACCTGAGCGGCCTTGATGAGGCCCCGGCGGGGATGTTGCCACCGCAACAGGGCTTCCGTTACCCGGATACGGCCATCGAGGTCATATTGCGGTTGGTAATGAAGGGTCAGTTGTCGATCGACCATGGCCTGATGCAGTTCATGGGCCAGGGCGGAGCGGGTTTCCAGGGATGACTGCATGGAGGGCTCGAAGACGCGCGTGCCACTGCGTCCCTGGCGTTTCATCTCATACATGGCCATGTCGGCCTGTTGCAGCACTTCGTCGGTACTGACCGTATGGCCGTTGAAGAGGCTGATGCCGATGCTGGGGGTGACGACGTGTTCCAGCGTTTTGAGCAGATAGGGCCTGCTCATGGTCTTGAAGATCTTGTCGCCGATCTCCTTGGCCATCTTCATGGCGCCTTCTTCCCGTAACCCGAGATTTTCCAGCATCACCACGAATTCATCTCCGCCCAGTCGAGCGACGGTGTCCACTTCCCTGACGCAGGCCTTGAGGCGATCGCCGACCTGTTGCAGCAGCAGATCTCCCATGCCGTGTCCGTAGGTGTCGTTCAGGACCTTGAACCGGTCCAGATCCATGAACAGCAGGGCACCGTGCTGGCCGCTGCGTCTGCAGGAAACCAGGGCCTTGTCGAGTCGATCCAGCAGCATGCGACGATTGGGCAGCCGGGTCAGGGTGTCATAGAAGGCCATCTGCGCGATGCGCTCACTGGCCTGTTTCTGTTCGGTCACATCCCGGATGACCGCCATGACCTCCCGGTCATTGAGCTTCACCAGGCGCGCCTCGAAGGTGCGCCGGGCGCCGGATACGTCCAGCGTGTATTCCACGAAATGCATGCGGTCCTCCGCCAGGACCCGCCGAATGGCGTCCAGAACGCGGACGGCGATCTCCAGGGGCAGCACTTCGGACACGTTCTTGTGCAGGAAGGTCTCGGGGGATTTGTAAAGGAGGCCTTTCTGACCGGCATGCCAGTCCAGATAACGTCCGTCATGGCTCAGGCGGAACATCAGGTCCGGCATGGCTTCGAGCAGGGCGCGGTTATAGCGTTCACTCTCAGCCAGCGCCGCTTCCGCCTCCTTGCGGCGATGGATGTCTTTGTGCACGCCGATCACCCGTGTGGGTACGCCCTGTGCGTCCCGGCTGATCACCTGCCCCTGGTCCAGAACCCAGAGATAACTACCGTCCTTGCAGCGCAGTCGGTACTCCGACTCATACATTGATGTCAGGCCGTCCAGGTGCCGCTGGAGATCCTTGATCACCCGATCCCGGTCATCGGGATGCAGGCGCTCCCTCCAGGCATCAATCGATGGCGGTACCTCCTCGGGCGCATGACCCAGCATCAGTGCCCAGCGGGGAGAGTGATAGGTCTGCCCGGTGACGGTATTCCAGTCCCACAGGCCCTGATGACTGCCCTCCAGGGCAAAGCGCCAGCGCAGTTCATTGTCCAGGATGGTGGCCTGTTGGGCCTCGGCCTGAATCCGCAGACGGATGTTCTCATTGAAACTGGCCTGGATGCGGGTCGCACTGACGAAGACGAACAGCAGGAAGAGGCAGACAATCAGCCCGGCCATCACGGACAGGGGTTCATCCTGCATCAGCAGGGCAATGGCCAGGGGCACCAGCATGGGGCCGACCAGGAACAGGGTGGACAGCCGGTCGGTGGCCAGGGAAATGATGGCTCCGGCGGTGATGCCGGCGATGGCGAAGGCCAGAAAGGCCTGAAAACTCAAGTCGCCGGACTGGGTGAGCAGGACGCAGCCGATGCCCCAGCCGATGCCGGCGGCCAGGGTGGTGGCCCTGAAGTACCTGAGCCAGACGGGGCGCTCGGGGGTGTCGGTGCGCTGGTAGGCCAGCCACAGTCCGCCCCGGACCAGGGCAACCAGCAGGATGAGGCAGAACCAGCCCAGCAATATGGGGACCGGCAGCACCGGCAGATGAATCAGGGCCAGGATGGCGGCCGCGCCGATGGAGACCGCCACGGTGGCGGGCAGTCCCTCATAGAGGTAGCGGGTCTTTTCGATATGACTGGCCAGTTCGGTCATCGGGACGACTCCCTCTGACGGGTTGACCGACCGGAGTACCCGGTGTCGGGTCCGGTCTGGGAACGGCATCCATCTCGTGTCGGGCAAGCCTGGTTCATGCCCGAGGGCATCGCGTATCCGTTGCCGCGCATCCTGTTTGCATGCCTCGTGTCTCAGCTGCGTGGGTCAGCATGTCACAGCGGATGCACACTGACCATGTCCGGTTGACCCATCGATCCTGCCGCTTGAATCTTCGGTTCGTCACCGGCCTGCGGCGGCGGGTGTCTTGTCCTTGAAATCGCACAGGTCGGCGATCAGGCATTGCCCGCACTTGGGGATGCGCGCGATACAAGTATAGCGCCCATGCAGGATCAACCAGTGATGGGCGTCCCGCTTGAATTCCGCGGGTACCACCTTGAGCAGGCGTGTTTCCACCGCCAGCGGCGTCTTGCCCGGCGCGATGCCGGTCCGGTTGGCCACACGGAAGATATGGGTGTCGACGGCGATGGTAGGCTCGCCGAAGGCGGTGTTCAGCACCACGTTGGCGGTCTTGCGCCCGACCCCGGGCAGGGCCTCCAGGGCGGCCCGCTCATGGGGTACTTCTCCCTGCCACTGTTCCACCAGGATCCGGCAGGTCCTGATGATGTTTTCCGCCTTGCTGTTGTAAAGGCCGATGGTGCGGATATGGCTCTTGAGGCCTTCCAGCCCCAGGTCGAGGATGGCCTGGGGGGTGTTGGCCACGGGAAACAGCAGGGCCGTGGCCTTGTTGACCCCCTTGTCGGTGGTTTGGGCCGAGAGGATCACGGCGATCAGCAGTTCAAAGGGGGTGCGGTAGTTCAGTTCCGTGGTGGGGTGGGGGTTGGCCGCCCGCCAGCGGGTGAAGATCTCCCGGCGCTTGTCGTTGTTCATCGTTCAGCCGTCCGCCTCAGGCCCGGGCCTCCCCGAGGGCCTCGGCGCGACGGGCGGCCCGTTTTGCCAATCGATCATCCACCAGGTTCTTCATGGCCAGCAAAAGGCCCAGGCCGATGAAGGCCCCCGGTGGCAGGATGGCCAGCAGAAAGCCCCGGTAATCCTCGATCAGGGTCACCGTGAGTCCCCGGGCCGCCTCGCCGAACATGAGGTGGGCCTGGTCGAACAGGGTGCCTTGGCCGATGGCTTCGCGCATGCCCCCCAGGGCCACCAGCACCAGGGTGAAGCCGATGCCCATGATCAGCCCGTCGACGAAGGCCTTGGGGATGGTGTGCTTGGAGGCAAAGGCCTCGGCCCGGCCGATGATGGCGCAGTTGGTCACGATCAGCGGAATGAAGATTCCCAGCACCAGGTAGAGTTCATGGAAGTAGGCATTCATGGCCAGTTCGATGGCGGTGACCACCGAGGCGATGATGAGCACGTAGATGGGGATGCGGATTTCCGGCCGCACCCAGTTGCGGATGAAGGAGACGCTGACGTTGGAGGCGATCAGGGTCAGGGTGGTGGCCAGGCCCAGCCCGAGGGCATTGACCACCGTGCCGGAGATGGCCAGCAGGGGGCACAGGCCCAGCAGCTGCACCAGAGCGGCGTTGTTGTACCAGAGGCCGTCGGCGACGATCTTGCCGTAGGGGGTGTCATTCATCAGTGTGCGCCTCTTCATCCGTGTCATCGACGGGCATCGGCTCGAATACCTGTTCCCGATGGGTGTCGAAGTAGATCAGGGTGTCGCGTACCGCGCGCACCACCGCCCGAGGGGTGATGGTGGCCCCGGTGAACTGGTCGAAGATGCCGCCATCCCGTTGCACCGCCCAGCGTTCCACCGGCGGATTGCCCAGTTCCAGGTCGTCAAAGCCCAGGATCCAGTCGGAGCGGCCGGCCTCGATGTCGTCGCCCAGCCCCGGCGTCTCCCGGTGGCTGACCACCCGCACGCCGGCCACGCGGCCGTCCGCGCGCACGCCCACCAGCAGGTGGATGTCACCGGAATAGCCGCCGCGGGCAATCACGGTGAACACCGCGGCCACCGGCTCGTCTCCCAGGCGCGCCCGGTAGACCAGATGATTGCCGCCGCCGAGCAGGGCATGGCCGAGCACGGTGGTGTCGTTGATGATGTCGTTGTCGTATTCACCGTCGGGCAGGATTTCATGCAGGCGGGCCAGGGTGGCCGCCTCCCGGTTGGCTTCGATGCGCTCCGCCGTGCCCATGTGGACCAGGGCCACCAGTCCGGCCCCCACCAGTCCGAAGGCGGCCAGCAGGGCCGTGGAGAGATAGATTTCCCGCAGCACGTCCTAGCCCTCCTTGCCGGCCGTGGTCTTGCCGAAGACCCGGGGCTGGGTGTAATGGTCGATCAGCGGGACCATCATGTTCATGAGCAGGACCGCGAAGGCCACCCCTTCCGCATACCCCCCCCAGGTACGGATGACGAATACCAGCGCCCCCACTCCGGCACCGAAGATCAGGCGTCCCCGGGGCGTGGTGCTGGCGGAAACCGGGTCGGTGGCGATGAAAAAGGCGCCGAGAATGGCGGCACCGCTGAAGACGTGGAACAGGGGGGAGGCGTAGGTCTCCGGATTGATGAGCCAGAACAGGCCGGAGAGCAAGGTGAGGGTGCCCAGCATGGCCACCGGGATCTGCCAGCCGATCACGCCGCGCTTGAGCAGCCATAGCCCCCCCACCAGGAACCACAGGCCGATCCACTCCCAGCCGACGCCTCCCAGATAGCCGAAGAAGGGGGAGTTCTGGATCTCGCTGATGGGGTGTGCCAGTCCCACCCCGGTCTGGATCCGGTCCAGCGGCGTGGCGGCGGTGATCATGTCCCAGGTCAGCCCGTCCGGGAGTGTGCCGGCGAAAATGGCGGCAAAGGTCTGGGGCAGGCTCAGGTTCAGTTCGGCGATGACGGAAGGACTCAGCCACAGGGTCATTTCCCGCGGAAAGGAGATGAGCACCACCACATAGCCCACCATGGCCGGATTGAAGGGGTTGTAGCCCAGGCCGCCGTAGAGATGTTTGGCCACCACCATGGCAAACCCGACCCCCACCAGGGTGACCCACCAGGGTGTCAGCGGCGGCACGGCCAGGGCGAACAGCCAGCCGGCCAGCACCGCGCTCAGGTCGGTGATGTGGGGCGTCAGGGTGCGACCACGCACCAGCAGCATCAGGGCCTCGCAGGCCAGGGCCACGGTGACGGCCAGGGAGACATTGATCAGCACCCCCCAGCCGAAATACCAGGTCATGGCCGCGGTGCCGGGGATGAGGGCCAGCAGTACCTGTCCCATGACCCGGTTGACACTGCGGGCGGGCGCCATGTGCGGCGAACTGAAGGTCTTGAAGCGCATCAGCGGTTTTCGTTGTCGTTTTCGGAGGCCGGCGCGGCGGCGGTGGTGTCCTGGGCGGCCTGTTCGGCCTTGCGGGCCTGAGCCCGCGCCAGGGCGGCACGGATCACCGCCTGCTTGGGATCTTCCCCCCCGTCGGCGGTGGGGGCCGTCTGCTGGGCGGCGGCCTGCTTGCGCTTCATGCGCTCGGCCTTTTCCCGTTCTTCCCGCTCCAGGCGTTCCCGGCGCAGTTCGTGGCGCTGTTTGGCGGCCTCGGCCTGGCGGCGCTCCCGTTCCTGGGACCAGATCTCGTTCTTGGCAAAGCGGTAATACTGCACCAGCGGAATATTGCTGGGACAGACGTGGGCGCAGCAGCCGCATTCGATGCAATCGAACAGGCTGTATTCCTGGGCCTTGTCGAAGTCACGGGCACGGCTGAACCAATACAGTTGCTGGGGCAGCAGGCCGGCAGGGCAGGCCTTGACGCATTCTCCACAGCGGATGCAGGGCATCACCGGACCGGGGCGCTCCACGTCGGCGGCGCGGGCGGCGATGATGCAATTGCCGCCCTTGATGATGGGTACCGCGTCGCTGGCCAGGGCAAAACCCATCATGGGGCCGCCCATGATCAGTCGCTCCACGTCGTCGGTGTAGCCCCCGGCCAGGGCGATCAGGTCCGCCACCGGGGTGCCCAGGTAGACCTGGAGGTTGCGGGGGCGGTGGACCCCGCTGCCGGTGACCGTCACCAGGCGGGAAATCAGGGGTTCCCCCAGGACCACCGCCCGGTAGATGGCGGCCAGGGTGCCCACGTTGTGGCAGACCACGCCGACGTCGGCGGGTAGCCCCTCGCTGGGGACTTCGCGGCCGGTGAGTACGCGCACGAGCTGGCGTTCGCCGCCGGTGGGATAGATGCTGGGAATGGGGACGATGCGGATGTTGTCCCGTTCCTCGCCGCCCAGGGCCTCGGTCATGGCGCGGATGGCCTCGGGCTTGTTGTCCTCGATGCCGATCAGGCATCGCTCGGGTTTCAGGGCGCGGCGCACCAGATGCATGCCGGCGATCACCGTCTCCGCCTGGGTGCGCATGAGCATGTCGTCGCAGGTGATGTAGGGTTCGCACTCGGCGCCGTTGATCACCAGGGTGTCGATCTTTTGGTGGGGGCGGGGGTTGAGCTTCACCGCCGAAGGGAAGGCAGCCCCCCCCAGGCCCACGATGCCGGCATCGCGCACCCGGTTGCGCAGCTTGACCGGATCGATGTTGCGATAGTCCTCGATGGGCGGCATCCGGCTATCGCCCCAGTCATCCTCGCCGTCGGCCTCGATGACGATGCTGGGGGCGGACAGGCCGGAAGGGTGGGGCACCGGCTGATCGCCGATGAGGGCGATGCGACCTGAGGTGGGGGCGTGCAGGTGGGCACCCACATAGGTATCCGAGCGGGCGATGAGCTGTCCCTTCTTGACGTGCTCGCCGCGCTTGACCACCGGCACGGCGGCCTCGCCGATGTGCTGCCGCAGCGGCAGGATCAGCCGCTGCGGCAGGGGCGCGGCGGCCACCGGCTCGGTGGTGCTTTCCGCCTTGTGGTCAGGCAGCTTGACGCCGCCATGGAATCGCCAGAGTGTGTGGGAACTTGCGGTCATGGGTTGTCGTGGTCAGCGGGGGCTTTTGCGCCTCAGGCGCCGGAGCCCGCGGATGCCGGTCGGGCCAGATCCACCAGGCAGAGGCGATCGGCGGCGGTGTCCATGGGGAAGGGCCATTTCCAGGTATTCAGGTCCTGGGCAATGGGCACCATGCGGATGCAGTCCACCGGGCAGGGCATCAGACACAGCTCGCAGCCGGTGCACTGGGTCTCGATGACGGCATGCAGTTGCTTGGCGGCGCCGACGATGGCGTCCACCGGGCAGGCCTGCACGCACAGGGTGCAGCCGATGCAGCTGTTTTCGTCGATACGGGCCAGGGCCTTTTCCTTGACCTTGCCCTCGATGGGCTTGGCGTCGCGCCCGAGCATGTCGGCCAGGGCCATGAGCAGGCCGGTCCCCCCTGGAGGGCAGAGATTGATGTCCGCCTTGCCCTCGGCGATGGCGGCGGCATAGGGACGGCAGCCGGCAAAGCCGCATTGCCCGCATTGGGTCTGGGGCAGCATGTTGTCGATCTTCTCCACCACCGGATCGCTTTCCACGCGAAAGCGGATGGCGGAATAGCCAAGGATCATGCCGAACAAGGCGGACAGCGAACTGATGACTAGGACGGCGGCAAGCATGGGCGATTACGGCTCCTGGCGCGTCGATGGCGGCATCCGGGTCAGGGGGCCAGCCCCAGAAAACCCATGAATGCCAGTGACATGAGGCCCGCGGTGACCAGGGCGATGGCACTGCCGCGGAACGGTACCGGCACATCCGCGGCGGCAACCCGCTCGCGCATGGCGGCAAACAGGATCATGACCAGGGAGAAGCCGGCGGCGGCACCCAGGCCGTACATCACCGACTCCAGGAATCCATGGCTTTCCTGCACGTTGAGCAGGGCGACCCCCAGCACTGCACAGTTGGTGGTGATCAGGGGCAGAAAGATCCCCAGTACGTTATAAAGCAGCGGGCTGGTCTTGTGTACCACCATCTCGGTGAACTGCACTACGGCGGCGATCACCAGGATGAAGGCAATGGTGCGCAGGTATTCCAGACCGAAGGGCGCGAGCAGATACTCGTTGACCAGATAACTGCAGACCGAGGACAGGGTCAACACGAAGGTGGTGGCCAGGCTCATGCCGATGGCCGTTTCCACTTTCTTGGAAACCCCCATGAACGGGCACAGGCCCAGGAACTTCACCAGGACGAAATTGTTGACCAGGACAGTGCTGACCAGGATCAGTAGGTACTCGGACATGGGTCTCCCGCTCTGATGATTGAGTATCCGCTACCGGGCGCGCTGCCTGCAACCGGGCGGGTCATGGGGAAATCGCATGGAATCAGGGCTCCAGCCGGATCTGGTGAAAATCCGTCACCACCGGATGAGAGCCGGAGGCGGCCGCGCCCTGTCGCTGTACCAGGGTGGTCCGCAGGCCGGCTGCCGCCGCGGCATCCAGTTCCCGCGTGTCGTCGCAGAGGAACAGGGCCTCGCCCGGGGCGCACCCGATGCGTTCGGTGATGAGCTTGTAGGCGGCAATATGGGTCTTGCCGCCGATGCGGGTGTCGAAGTTGCCGCTGAACAGGGGGCGCAGGTCGCCCGCCTCGCTGTGGGCCAGGAAGTCTTCCTGGGCGCGTACGGAGCCCGACGAAAAGACATGCAGGGTGATTCCACGGTCATGCCAGGCCCGCAGGCAGGCCACGGCGTCCGGATAGACATGTCCCTTGAAATCCCCCCGGCGGTAGCCTTCTTCCCAGATCAGGCCCTGCAGGGCCTTGAGGGGCGTGATCTTCTGATCCGCCGACATCCAGGCCACCATGCGTTGCATCAGAGCCTCGTCATCCAGGGAGCCACCGGCATAGGCCCGGATGTCGGCCAGCAGGCGCTTCACCTCCGGTACCGTCCGGTGGGTGCGGACGAACTCGGGCAGGTGCTTGACCGCATGGGGGAGCAGCACTTCCCGGGTGAAGGACACCCCGGACAGGGTGCCTTCGATATCAGTGATGATGGCCCTGATCATGGCCGTGATTTCCGGATCTGGATGGGTGTCATCATGGCTTGAGTCTGCGCAGTTGCAGTTCACAGTCAAAGAGGAATTCGAAGGCTTCCACATGATGCCGGGCCTCGGCCGCATCCCGCCCCCAGGTATAGAATCCATGGCCCTCGATGAGGTAGCCGGGGGTGTCCGGGTGACGGTTCATGTGATCATCCACCTGCGCCGCCAGTTGGGGGATGTCCTGATCATTGCCGAAGATGGGCAGGGTGATCGAGGCGTCCCGGCAGGCGATGCCCGGCAGGGTACGGAGGACTTCGCAGTCGGTGAGGGTCAGTTCGGCGCCCTCCACGATGCGGGACAGCACGGTGGCGCTGACGGAATGGGTATGCATCACGGCACCGATCCGCGGGGAACGGCGATAGAGGATGATGTGCAGGAAGGTCTCCGCGGAGGGCTGCTTGCCGGGGGACAGGACGTTGCCGTCCAGATCCACCATCATCAGGCCGTCGTGTCCGAGTTCGCCCTTGTTGCGACCGGATTCCGTGATCACCATGCGGTGATCGTCCAGGCGCGCCGACAGACCGCCGGCGGTGGCCGGCATCCAGCCCCGGTGATAGAAGAAGCTTCCTGCCGAGATGAGTTGGGCGGCACGTGCCCCCAGGTGCTCGTGTGTCTCTTCCATACCTGCCTGATCAAAGGGAAAACAGCGGGTTAATGTACGCGACCCATGCGGCCGCGTCCATCCTGCCGGTCCCTTCGTTCAGGCACAGTGCGAAATGCCCTCCGGGACCTCCATGTTGCGGCACAGGGCTTCCAGGTTTTCCGGGTCCGGGTTCTGGGCCGCCCGCGCCACGTGCTCATGGGTGAGATGCGGGGCGAGCAGGGTGATGAAATCATACATGTAGCCGCGCAGCCAGGCGCCCCGGCGAAAGCCGATGCGGGTGATGTTCTCCGACAGTCCGGGTTCCGTGTCCAGTGCCACCAGGTCGTCGTCATGGCCCTTTTCCAGGGCAATGCGGGCGATGATGCCCACGCCCATGCCGTGGCGTACGTAGGTCTTGATGACATCCGCGTCCGCCGCCGTCAGCACCACGTCCGGGGTGAGTCCGGCGCGGCGGAAATCCGCGTCCAGCTTGGTGCGGCCGCTGAAGCCGTCCAGATAGGTGACGATGGGGTAGTCCGCCAGCCGTTCCAGGGGGATGGCGCCGGCACCGGCCAGCTCATGCCCCTTGGGAACCACCACGCAGTGAGACCAGCGGTAGGCGGGCAGCACGATCACCTGGCCGGAGGCCAGCATGGGCTCGGTGGCGACGATGAAGTCCACCTCGTCATGGGAGAGCATGTCGGCAATCTGCCGCGGCGTGCCTTGGTGGATCTGTACCCTGACCCGGGGGAAACGATGGCGGAAGGCGTCCACGATGGGGGGCAGGATGTAGCGGGCCTGGGCATGGGTGGTGGCAATGCGCAGATCCCCGGCTTGTTCATCCCGGGCCTCTTCCGCCGCCGCGCGGATGTTTTCCACTTCCCTGAGGATGACTTCACTGTATTCCAGCACCCGGCGACCCACGGCGGTCATGCCGGACAGATGCTTGCCGTTGCGCTGGAACAGGGGGACACCCAGTTCTTCCTCCAGCAGGCGGATCTGCTTGCTGATGCCCGGCTGCGAGGTGGCCAGGCGATCCGCGGCTTCGGAGATGTTGAGGTTGTAGCGAGCAATGGCCTGCAGATAGCGAAGTTGCTGGAGTTTCATGTCGAGATTATCCTGTGATCAAGGGCAAATGGCCCCGGATCAATCGGCTCCGAAAGGGAGCGTTGTCTGTATCGGCCCAAGTATACATATATAATCTTGCGTTATGTATCCGCCCCTCCGAGAAACACCCAAGAGGTTTGCTGCCGTCATTCCAGGGCCTTTGCCGTCGCTCCCGCGCAAGCGGGAGACAAGGGTTTTCGGCCCGTGACTGGATTCCCGCTTGCGCGGGAATGACCCGTTCATCATTCCCCCCTGCGGGAGCCGGTCTATCGGTGGATTCAATGCTCGGGCAGGTCAATGCCCTCGAAGATCCGGTCCACGCTCTCCTGGGTCCGGGCATTCAGGGCTTCCTGGACCCTTTCCTCTCCCGCGTGGGGGGCGAGCAGATCCATGAAGTGGCACATGAAGCGGCGCAGGTAGACGCCCTTGCGGAACCCGACCCGGGTAACATTTTCCCTGAACAGTGACTTGGCATCCAGGTAGGCCAGATCCGTATCCTGGCCGGGCTCATAGGCCATGTGGGCAATGATGCCGATCCCCAGTCCCAGTCTGACGTAAGTCTTGATGACGTCCGAGTCCGCCGCGCTGAGCACGATCTCCGGCGCAAGCCCGGCATTGGCAAAGTCCTGTTCCAGACGGCCCCGACCGGAAAAGCCGTGCACGTAGGTGACGATGGGGTAGCCGGCCACGTCTTCCAGGGCCAGGGACTTGACCCCGGTGAGCGGGTGCCCCTTGTCGACCACCACGCAATGGTGCCAGCGATAGGCGGGGATCATGAGCAGTTCCCGGTTCAGGGCGATGGCTTCGGTGGCAATGGCAAAGTCCACTTCACCGGAGGCGGCCATCTGGGAGATCTGTACCGGGGTGCCCTGGTGGATGAGCAGATGCACCCGGGGATAGCGGCGCCGGAACTGGGTGATCAGGGGCGGCAGGAAGTAGCGGGCCTGAGTATGGGTGGTGGCGATGCGCAGGGTGCCCCGCTCCTCGTCCCTGAAGTCTTCCGCCAGGGCATGGATGTTCTGCACTTCACTGAGGATGTTTTCGGCCCGGGCCAGGATCTGGCGACCGGCGGGGGTGACGTGACTGAAATTCTTGCCGCTGCGATGGAAGATCTCCAGCCCCAGTTCCTCTTCCAGCAGTTTCACCTGCTTGCTCACCCCAGGCTGGGAAGTGAACAGGCGCTCGGCGGCCTCCGTCACATTGAGGTTGTTCTCGACGATGGCCTTCAGATAACGCAACTGCTGGAGCTTCATGGGGACCCGGGTCTGTGTTGCTAATTCTATTGGGTGATTACAACACAAATTTATATTCTTTCAACCTGGCTTCGGGGGTTGCTAGATTTGATTTCAATCAAATGAGGAGGACCCGTCATGGCCCAGTCCAGCATCCACACCCCTGCCCAGGCCCATCATCGGGAAGTCGCGCTCAGACGTCGCATGGTGGCGCTGGAGCGGGAATTGCGTCACCTGGAAGAAGAATTGAACCAGGTACACCAAGCTACCGGAGCGCAGGGCCTGCCGAGTCGGCAGCCCCACAACCCCGGGTTCAGTCATCCGATTCCCGTCGCCGCCGGCTGACGGGCGGCCTATTTCACCCGCATGCCCGGCTGGGCGCCAGTATCCGGTGACAGGATGAACAGATCCTTGCCGCCGGGACCGGCGGCCAGCACCATGCCTTCGGACAGGCCGAACTTCATCTTGCGCGGTGCCAGGTTGGCCACCATCACCGTCAGGCGTCCTTCCAGGTCGGCCGGATCATAGGCCGACTTGATGCCGGCGAAGACCTGTCGGGTCTCGCCGCCCAGGTCCAGGGTCAGGCGCAGCAGCTTGTCGGCGCCTTCCACATGCTCGGCCCGGCTGATGCGGGCGATGCGCAGATCCACCTTGGCAAAGTCGTCATAGGTGATCTCTTCCCGGATCGGGTCCCGGGCCAGCGGCCCCTGGGGCTGGGTCGGCGTGGGTGCCAGACTTTCCTTCGAGGCCTCCAGCAGGGTCTGCACCGCCTGCGGGTCCACCCGGGTCATCAGGGGTTCGTAGGCGTTGATGCGGGTTCCCACCAGGGGCTGCCGCACCGCTTCCCAGGTGAGGGCGGGAATACCCAGAAACCCTTCCGCTTTCTCCGCCATGGACGGCAGCACCGGTCGCAGATAGGTGAGAATGGCCCGGAACAGGTTGATGCCCTGGGTGCAGACGGCCTGGACATGGGCCTGACCGTCTTCCTGCTTGGCCAGCACCCAGGGTTTTTGTTCATCCACATACTGGTTGGCCAAGTCCGCCAGGGCCATGATCTCCCGCATGGCCTGACCGAATTCCCGCCGTTCATAGTGTCCGGCGATTTCCTCGCCGGCCCGCACGTAGCGGTCATACAGATCCGGATCCGGCAGGCTGTCGGCCAGGCGGCCGGCAAAGCCCTTGTGGATGAATCCGGCGCAGCGGGAGGCGATATTCACCGCCTTGCCCACCAGATCGCTGTTCACCCGGGCGATGAAATCGTCCAGGGACAGATCGATGTCATCCACGCCGGGGCCGAGTTTGGCCGCGAAGTAGTAGCGCAGGTATTCCGGCTGCAGGTGGTCCAGATAGGTGCGGGCTTTGATGAAGGTGCCCCGGGACTTGGACATCTTCTGGCCGTTGACGGTGAGAAAACCATGGCAGTGCACCGCCGTGGGGGTACGAAAGCCCGCGCCGCTGAGCATGGCGGGCCAGAACAGGGTATGGAAGTAGGCGATGTCCTTGCCGATGAAGTGATGTAGCTCCGCCGTGCTGTCGGCGCGCCACCAGGCATCGAAGTCCAGGCCCTGCTGCTCGCAGTAGTGCTTGAAGCTGGCCATGTAGCCGATGGGGGCGTCCAGCCAGACGTAGAAGTACTTGCCCGGTGCATCCGGGATCTCGAAGCCCCAGTAGGGGGCGTCCCGGGAGATGTCCCAGTCGTTCAAGCCCGCCTCGAACCATTCCCGCAGTTTGTTGCGGATCTCCCCCTGCAGGCTGCCGGAGCCGGTCCATTCCCGCAGCATGGCGTGGAAGTCGCCCAGTTTGAAGAAGTAGTGCTCGGACTCCTTTTCCACCGGCGTGGCGCCGGAGATGGCGGAGACCGGGTTTTTCAGGTCCGTGGGGGCGTAGGTGGCGCCGCAGGCCTCGCAGGAGTCTCCGTACTGGTCCGCCGCGCCGCAGCGGGGGCATTCCCCCTTGATGAAGCGATCCGGCAGGAACATCTTCGCTTCCGGGTCGTAGGCCTGGCGGATGGTGCGCCGGGCGACATGTCCGGCATCCCGCAACCGGGTGTAGATCAGTTCGGCAAAATGGCGGTTTTCTTCCGAATGGGTGCTGTGGTAGTGGTCGAAATCCACCAGGAAGCCGGCAAAGTCCTCCCGGTGTTCCCGGCCGATGCGCTCGATCAGGACCTCCGGGGTGATGCCTTCGCTTTGCGCCTTGAGCATGATGGGGGTGCCGTGGGCGTCATCGGCGCAGACGTAGATGCACTGGTGGCCGCGCATCTTCTGGAAACGCACCCAGATGTCGGTCTGGATGTATTCCACCAGATGGCCCAGGTGGATGGGGCCGTTGGCGTAGGGCAGGGCGCTGGTGACCAGGATGTTGCGGGTATCGGATGTCATGATCTTGGCGGGGGCAGGGAAAATGATTAAAGGTAGCAGGTCGGACGGATCGGGGCCAGTTTGTCGGCCTTTTTCAGCCTGCCCCTGTAGGGTTTGATGTTTTTTCGGGTTAGATTGGACGTCGAACCGTCTGCCGTTTGCAGATGTCAATAAACTCAAGGATCCATCGCCATGACACGCCACTTCATCGCATTACCCCGACACCTGGCCTGGTTCGGCGCCGTGCTGCTCCTGACCGCCTGCGTCACCATCAACATCTATTTCCCCGCCGCCGCCGCCGAGGATGCCGCCCGCACCATCGTGCGGGACGTGCTGGGCGAGACCGTGCGGCCCGCCGATGAGTCCCCGGAAGCCGCGCCAACCGCTCCGGACGCCCGTCTGGACGGCACCTCCCGGCGTGTGCTGGCGCTGATCCTGGACACGGTCATCCCGCCGGCCCAGGCCCAGCAGGCCAACATCAACATTCGCACCGCCACCATCGACGGTCTGCGGGCCTCCATGCGCTCGCGCACGCCGTCACTGCAGCCTCACTTTGCCTCCGGGGCCATCGGCTTCACCCGGGACGGGCTGGTGACCATTCGCGACCTCAATGCCGTACCCCTGCGGGACCGGGCCGCGGTACAGCGCCTGGTGACGGAAGAAAATGCCGACCGCAACGCCCTGTACCGGGAGATCGCCAGGGCCAATGACCGTCCCGAGTGGGAGTCGGACATCCGCGCCACCTTCGCTCGGGTCTGGGTGCAGGAGGCCCCACGGGGATATTGGTACCAGGATGAGCGGGGACAGTGGCGGCAGAAGTAGCCGTCCAGGGTGAATGACTGCATCGGCTACACTTCTTTCCATGTCGGATCGATATCGCCGCCTGGCTCCCTCTCCTCCGCGCCGTTTCCTGGTCACCCTGTCGGCAGCTCTGGTCCTGTGGTGGATCCTGACCGGCGGCGCGCCCGGTGCCTGGGCCATCGGTATCCCGGTGGCCCTGCTGGCTGCCGCCTCGGTCTTTGTCCTGCCGCCGGGGCGGCGCTACCGGCTATCCTTGCGTGGTCTGATGGTGTTCATGGGCTTCTTCCTCTGGCAGTCCTTCGTCGGCGGCCTGGATGTCTCCCGTCGGGCCCTGTCGCCACGGATGCCTCTGGCTCCCGGATTCATCGATTACCCGGTCCGGTTGCCGCGGGGGCCGGCACTGACCTTCTTCATGAACGTGATCGGCCTGCTTCCGGGCACCCTGAGCGTGGGGCTGCATCGACGCCGCCTTCAGCTCCATGTGCTGGATGTGGGGATGCCGCTGCATGCTTCCCTGTCCCGGCTGGAAGATCGGGTGGCGGCGCTCTTTGGTCTGCGGCTGGAGGCTTCGTGACATGACCGTGTTCTGGCTTTTCTGCGCCCTGTTTCTGCTTTTCACCGTTGCCGTGGGCATGGTGCGGGTACTGTCCGGCCCCACGCCGGGAGACCGGATGCTGGCGGCCCAGCTCTTCGGCACCGCCGGGGTGGCCATCCTGCTGCTGCTCTCCCTGGCCATGGAACAGCCGGCCCTGGTGGACGTGGCCCTGGTCTTCGCCCTGCTGGCGGCGGTGGCCACGGTGGCCTTCGTCAGACAGCGGGGTTTGCCACGGCAGGGGGGAGATCAGGCATGATGGGTCAGGTCATGGATGCCGTCAGCATGGGATTGGTGCTGATGGGGCTTGTGTTCTTTGCCGCCGGCAGCATCGGCATGCTGCGGTTCCCGGACGTCTATACCCGGCTCCATGCCTTGACCAAGGCCGACAATCTGGGGCTGGGGCTGGTGGTCGCGGGGGTGGCCCTGCAAGTCGGCAGCCTGCCCCAAGTGTTCAAGCTGATCCTGATCTGGGGCCTGGTGCTGGCGGCCGGCGCGGCCGGGTGCCATCTGGTGGCCCAGCGGGCCCGCCGGCGGGAATCCCATCGGCTCTGACTTCCCTGTTCGTTCATGCGACCACGCGATGCCTGAAGAGATCACCACCTGGTTTTTGATCGGTTTTGATGCCCTGCTGGTCCTCACCCTGCTGGGGGTTGCCTGGCGTCTGCTGGCGGGCGGGGATCTATTCCGGTCCGTGGTCCTGTTCATTGCCTTCGGTTTGCTGCTGTCCCTGGCCTGGGTGCGTCTGTCCGCCCCCGACGTGGCCCTCGCGGAGGCCGCCATCGGTGCCGGCGTCACCGGTGCCCTGCTGCTGGTGGCCCTGGGACGGTTGCGGCGTCTGGAAACCCGGGTCTTCGGGGGAGGAAAAAAGCGATGATCCGGCATCGCTCCGCACCGGCCCTGGTGCCCTTGATGAGCCTGACCCTGGCTGGGCTGCTCCTTGTTGCCGTGCTGGATCTACCGCCACAGCCCGGGCTGGTCGAACCGGTGGCCGGCGCCATGGACCGGGCCGGTGTGGATCATCCGGTCACGGCGGTGCTGCTCAATTTTCGCGCCTACGACACCTTCCTGGAACTGGCGGTGCTGTTGCTGGCCGTGCTGGCGGTCTGGTCCCTGGGGCGTCGTGATCCCATTCCGGCCCGACCGGTGCAGGGGCCGGTGCTGCACGGCACCCTGCGTCATCTGATCCCGGTGGCGGTGGTTACCGGGGGCTATCTGGTTTGGGTAGGCAGCAGCGACAGCGGCGGCGCCTTCCAGGGCGGGGCCGTGCTGGGGGCCGCCGGCGTCATGTTGATGTTGTCGCGTCCCCGCGAGCTGCCCATGTTGCCCGCGCCGCTGCAGCACCTGGGTCTGGCCCTTGGGGTCTGTGTTTTCCTGGCGGTGGGCACCGCGGGTCTGCTGGCTGGTCACGGCTTCATGGGGTATCCCCCCGCCTGGGCCTACCCGTTGATCCTGGGTATCGAACTGGTCGCCGCCCTCTCCATCGCCCTGACCCTGGTGCTGCTGTTCCTGGGAGGGCGCCATGGCCACTGAGCCCGTCAGTCTTCAGATCTACCTCGCGTGCGGCACCCTGCTGTTCGTGATGGGACTGCATGCCCTGGTGGTGCGTCGTCATCTGCTGCTGAAGATCCTCGCCATCAACATCATGGGTTCCGGGATATTCATGGTCCTGCTGGGAGTGGCCGCCGGCGGTGATGGCGGAGTGGATCCGGTACCCCATGCCCTGGTTATTACCGGCATCGTGGTGGCACTCAGCGCCACGGCCGTGGCGCTGGTGCTGATGCTCAGGGTGAAGGCGGCCACCGGCCTGGCGCGATTGCCCCGCTCCGGGCCGGAGGACTGACATGCCGCTGGCCGCTGTCATGGCAGACGTGCTCCTGGCTCCCTGGCTGGTGATCCTGCCCCTGGCGGGTGCCTTGCTGGCGGGACTGTGGCCTGCCGCGGCCCGGTGGTGGGGGCTGCTGACGGCGCTGCTCACCCTGGTCATGGCCCTGCTGCTGGCCCTGCAGGTGCATGCCCAGGGTCCCGTGATCCTGGATCTGGGGGGCTGGGCGCCGCCCCTGGGTATCACCCTGGTGGTGGACGGCCTGGCCAGCCTGATGGTGCTGATGACCGCCGGAGTGGGGCTGGCCATCAGTCTGTATGCCCTGGGCTACCTGGGCGGAACAGACCGGGGCCGCTGGTTCTGGGTCCTCTGGCTGTGGCTGTGGGCGGCCATGAATGCCCTGTATCTGTCCGGGGATGTGTTCAATCTCTATGTCACCCTGGAACTGGTGGTGCTGGCGTCGGTGGCCCTGGTGGCCCTGGCCGGCGGTGCCGCCCCCCTGGTGGCGGCCATGCGCTACCTGCTGGTGAGCCTGCTCGGATCCATGGCCTACCTGATGGGGGTGGCCCTGCTCTACGGGGCTTATGGCACGCTGGATCTGCAGGGGTTGGGTGCCCAGGTGGTACTGTCGTCGGCCCCCATGCTGGCGGCGGTGCTGATGACCGTGGGGTTGCTGGCCAAGTCCGCCCTGTTCCCGCTGCATGTCTGGTTGCCCCCCGCCCATGGCAGTGCCCCGGCGCCGGTCAGCGCGGCGCTTTCGGCCCTGGTGGTCAAGGTGTCCTTCTATCTCATCCTGCGGCTTTGGCTGACGGTCTTCCCGGCATTGCCTCTGTCGGGGCTGGATGTGCTGATGGGGGCGCTGGCCGCCGGGGCGGTGCTCTGGGGCGGCCTCATGGCGTTGCGGGGCCCTCGGCTCAAGCAGGTGGTGGCCTATTCCACCGTGGCCCAGGTGGGCTATCTGTTCCTGCTGTTTCCGTTTCTCCGGGCGCATCCGGAGGGCTGGAAGGCGGTGGTCTTTTTCGCGGTTGCCCACGGGGTGGCCAAGGCCGCCGTGTTCCTGGCCGCCGGCACCCTGCAGCGGGCGGCGGGTCACGACCGGCTGGCGGAGTTGGGGGCGGTGATGCGGGGGCGGCTCAAGACCAGTTTTGCCCTGGGGATTGCTGGTGCCGGTCTGGTGGGTTTGCCCTTCACCGGGGGTTTCATCGCCAAATGGCTGCTGGTGCAGACCGCCCTGGAGGCCGGGCTGTGGATCTGGGCCCTAGTGGTGCTGGGTGGCGGGCTTCTGGCCGGCGCCTATGTGTTCCGTCTGCTGGGGCCGGCCTTTGAGCCGGGCCCCGCGGATCGGGGGCGTCCCTTACCCGCGGTGATGGAATGGGCGCCCCTGGCCCTGGCCCTGCTGACCATCGGCCTGGGGTTTGCCGGTAGCCCGGCCTTGTCGTTGCTGGCCCGAACCCTGGCCGGGGGAGGGGGCTGAAATGGCAACGGGGGGATACATGCTGCTGCTGATTCTCCTGAGCTCCCTGCTGCCCGGGGTGGCCATCTTCTTCCTGCGGGAGCAGCAGTTTGCCCTGCGCACGGCCCTCAACCTGGGGGGCGCCACCCTCAAGTTCCTGCTGATCATTGCCCTGTTGGTAGGAGTGTACCGGGATGGCAAGACCTACAGCCTGAGCGTGAACCTGTTGCCGGGGATCGATCTGGTGCTGGCGGCGGATGCCCTGTCCCTCTTGTTTGCCACCCTCTCGGCGGTGCTCTGGCTGGTCACCACCATCTACGCCATCGGCTACCTGGAGGATTCCCCCAACCGCAGCCGCTTCTTCGGTTTCTTCAGCCTGTGCGTGAGCGCCACGGTGGGGATCGCCTTCTCCGGCAACCTCATCACCCTGCTGATCTTCTACGAGATCCTGACCCTGGCCACCTGGCCCCTGGTGGTACACCGGGGCACGGCGGAATCCTTCCGGGCCGGGCGCATCTATCTGGCCTACACCCTCCTGGGGGGCGCGGTGCTGCTGGGGGCCGTGGTCTGGCTGACCCTGTTGGCGGGTTCCGAGCCCTTTGTCGCCGGCGGTTATCTGCGGCATCTGAGTGCCGACCAGGGTCCGGTTCTGATCATGATCTTTGCCATGCTCATGGCCGGATTCGGGGTCAAGGCGGCCTTGCTGCCCCTGCATAGCTGGCTGCCCCGGGCCATGGTGGCCCCGGCCCCGGTGAGTGCCCTGCTGCACGCGGTGGCCGTGGTCAAGGCCGGGGCCTTCGGCATCGTGCGGGTGCTCAATGATGTCTACGGGGTGGAACTGGCGGCGGATCTGGGGGTGACCCTGCCGTTGCTGCTGCTGGCCATCATGACCATCGTCTATGGTTCGGTGCGTGCGGTGTTTGCCGATGATCTCAAGCAACGGCTGGCCTTTTCCACCGTCAGCCAGGTGTCCTACATCATCCTCGGCGTGGCCCTGGCCGGACCCATCGGTGCCGTGGGGGGGCTGGTGCATCTGGTCCATCAGGGGGTGATGAAGATCACCCTGTTCTTCTGCGCCGGGAATTTCGCCGAGACCCTGGGCATCCATCGGGTGGATGAGATGCGTGGGGTGGGCCGGCGCATGCCCTGGACCATGACCGCCTTCACCCTGGCGGCCCTGGGGATGATCGGCATTCCCCCGCTGGCCGGGTTCATCAGCAAATGGTATCTGGGCCTGGGCGCCCTGGAGGCGGGAATGGCCTGGGTGACCGGCGTGCTGGTGGTCAGCAGTCTGCTCAACGCCCTGTATTTCCTGCCGCCGATCCTGCGGGGCTGGTTCAGTCGCCGGGAGGGGCCGTGGCCCGATGAACGTCACGGGGGACGACGGCTGGAAACCCACTGGATGCTGCTGCTGCCCACGGTGACCGTCGCCGCCATGGCCCTGGGCATGGGGCTACTGGCCTCCCTGACCATCAGTCCCCTGTACTGGGTGACCTTCATCGTGGAATTCGAGTACGGCTACGATCATATCTGGCGCGCCATCTTCGAATGGGAGACGCCATGACCCCGGATCTTTGGCTGCTTCTGATTCCCCTGACCCCGCTGCTGCTGGTGTCTGCCCTGGCGTTACCGGTGGTGGGTCGTCATCTCTGGCGCCTGACCCCGCTGGCGGTGCTGCCGGCCCTGGCGGGTGCGCTGTGGCTGCCGGAAGGGGCATGGGCCTTCTACCCCTGGCTGCTGCTGGGCACGGAACTGGCCCTGGATCCGGTGGGACGCGGCTTTCTGCTGCTCACCGCCCTGCTGTGGGGCGCGGCGGCCGTTTACGCCCAGGGGTATCTGGGGGCAGGTCCGGCCCGGGTGCGTTTCCACGCCTTTTTCCTGTTGGCCATGGCGGGCAACCTGGGGCTGGTGGTGGCGGCGGACGTGGCATTTTTCTATACCAGCTTCGCCCTCATGAGCCTGGCCTCCATGGGTCTGGTGGTGCATGAACAGCGTTTTGAGTCCTGGCGGGCCGGGTGGGTCTATCTGGGCATGGCCCTGATGGGCGAGGTGGCCCTGTTCACGGGCCTGATCCTGCTGGTCCATGATGCCGGCGGGCATGGTCTGGTCCGGGTCTGGGAGCAGCCGCCGGGGACGGCGGCTGTGATCCTGTTGCTGGGTGGCCTGGGAGTGAAGGCCGGGATGGTGCCCCTGCATCTGTGGCTGCCCCTGGCCCACCCGGCCGCGCCCACCCCGGCCAGCGCCGTCCTGTCGGGGGCCATGATCAAGGCGGGCCTGTTGGGCTGGATGCGCCTGCTGCCGCCGGGTAGTGTGCCGGAAGCCCTGGGCACGGTCCTGGTGGTGCTGGGTCTGGTGGGGGCCGGTTATGGGGTGCTGGCCGGGGTGTT
Organism: Ectothiorhodospira shaposhnikovii; assembly: GCF_047222355.1. Taxonomy (NCBI): domain Bacteria; kingdom Pseudomonadati; phylum Pseudomonadota; class Gammaproteobacteria; order Chromatiales; family Ectothiorhodospiraceae; genus Ectothiorhodospira; species Ectothiorhodospira shaposhnikovii. The sequence goes on from NZ_CP178333.1 coordinate 420,893, forward strand.
TCAGTATCGGGTCAAGACCGTGCTGGCCTATTCCAGCGTCAGTCAGATGGGCCTGATGACGGCGGGCCTGGGGGTGGCCATGCTGCATCCGGCCCTGGCACCCGTGCTGATACCGGCCCTGGTGTTCTATGCCCTGCACCACGGCATTGCCAAGGCCGCCCTGTTCCTGGGGGTGGGCATTGCCCAGCGGGTGGGGCGAACGGCGGCGCTGGCCTGGTTGCTGCTGCCGGGACTGGCGCTGGCGGGGATGCCCCTGACCAGCGGGGCCGTGGCCAAGACCCTGCTCAAGACACCCATGTACGATGCGCCCGTGGATCTGTCCCTGGTGACCCTGTGGCTGTCCACGGCCGCGGCCGGCACCTTCCTGCTGATGCTGCGGTTCTGGGTGCTTGCCGCCGGTGGTTCGCGGGAGCCCCGCCCGGTGCCGGTGTCCCTGTGGATGCCCTGTCTGGTGCTGGTACTGGGCACGGTGGCCCTGCCCTGGGTGCTGGCGCCGGAGGATGCCTTCAAGGCCCTGGCCGTCGAGCCTGCGCTGGCGTTGCTCTGGCCGATGGGATTGGGTTTGCTGATCGGCGGCATTGCCCTGTTGCTGGCCCGTTTCCGGGGCTGGACCCTGCCCCGATGGATTCCCGAGGGGGACTTGTGGGTGCCTTTGGAGCGGGGCGGTCAGGGGGTGCTGGGATGGATTTCCCGTACCCCCGGGTTCTGGCACATGCCGGGCGGCGGGTTCACCCTGGCCCTGGTCCATGGGCTGCCCCGGCTTTGGGCGGCATGGCTGGTCCGGGTGGCCCGGGGCGAGCGCCTGCTGCTGCGCTGGGAGACCCTGGGGCTGCTGTTCATCGGTCTGGTGCTGTCGATGCTGGTGGCGATCTATCTGGGGGCGGTCATGGTCATGTCATGAATGGCCGTTAATCTGTCGGGGTTTTTGACAGTTTCCTGCGTCATACTCAAGCCCCGTTCCTGGTGATCCATGAAAATCACGATCCGATTGATGGCCGGAGCCACCGTGCTCACCGGCCTGGCTGTGCTGTTGTCTGCCGTCACCACGAGCCATGTGGCCGACCGCAGTGCCACCCAGGTGATCGAACATGCCATCGGTCAGCAGTTCCAGACGGTGGCGGATGGTCGTCAGGCACGATTGCTGGACGAGATGCAGGGGCTGGAAAATCTGCTGCAGACCCTGGCCCATGGCCGTCTGGTGCAGGATGCGGTTTACGGCTTCATCCGCCCCTTTGCTTCCTACCGCTACGAGGTCGAGGGTGGGTCCACGGAACAGCTGCGGCAACAGGTGGGTCGGTGGTATGAGGATCGCTATGCGCCCTTGTACGCGGCCCGTACCGGGGGCCTGAGCGCGCCCCTGGGAGATTGGCTGGGGGCCATGTCCCACGAGGCCCTGCTGATCCAGCGCTATTATGTGGCCGACAACCCCCATGACCCGGAAGACCTGAAGGCCCTGGTGGACCGCCGTGACGGCAGCATCTACGGACAGCAGCATCTGCGTTATCACCAGAGCTTGCGGGATACCCTTGAACGCCTGGGGTTCAATGACCTCATGCTCATTGATGCCCAGTCCCTGGCGGTGATCTACTCGGTGACCAAGGGGCCTGTCTTCGGTACCTCCCTGCGCCAGGGGCCTTTTTCTGACAGCGCCCTGGGGGCGTTGGCCCGGGGGATGATGGAGAATCGGGGGGCGGACGGGTTTCGCATGGCCCCCTTCGAGGACTTCTCGGGACGCTTCAATGAACCGGTGGTCTTCATCGGCGTGCCGGTCTTTCATGCCGTCTACAGTCCCGAGCGTCCCCTGGGCATGCTGGTGGCGGAGATCCCCGCGGCGCGTTTCACCCAGATCATGACCAATGCCGGTGGTTGGGTACAGGCGGGGCTAGGGGCCACGGGAGAGTCCTATCTGGTGGATGAACGCCATCGTCTGGTGACCGAGTTGCGGCCCATGCTGGAGAATCGCACGGAATTCCTGCGCCGGTTGCAGGCGGTTCGTCCCGACGCCCTGTCTCCGGATTTTCAGCGCGCCGCCGGCCAGGGCCGGATTGCCGGGCACCTGACCCTGGATACCGGCGCGGTCCGCGCCGCGCTGGCAGGGCATGGCGGCATGGGCCTTGAAACGGATTATCTGGGACGGGACATGTTCATGGCCTGGACCCCCCTGGAGATCGCGGGCCATCGTTTTGCCCTGGTGACCCAGCAGGATCCTCTGGAGATCATGGCGCCATTGACGCAGATGCGGCGGGATCTGAGTGTCGGCGCCGTTTCCGGAGTGATTGTCCTGTCCCTGCTGGCGGCGCTGGCTTCCTGGTGGTTCGCCCGTCTCATCAGCCGCCCGCTGAGGGATCTGGCCCGCAACATCGGCGAAGCCGCCTCCCATCAGGATCTGACCCGTCGTTTTTCCAATGGTCGCCGGGATGAGATCGGCATGATTGCCACTGCCCTGGATGGCCTGTTCCGCGAGTTGGAGTCCTTCGTGGGCGGTATCGTGACCCGGTCGGGGCGTACTGCCGCCCTGGCGGACGGCAATGCCGCCACCAGCGAGCAGTGCCTGTCCTCCGTGCACGACCAGCGGGCCGCCCTGGATGCGCTGGACGCAGAGGCGACCGCCATGGAGTCCGCGACCGATCGTATCGTCGAGCAGATGCAACGGGTTGCCGAATCCGCCTCGTCGGCTACCCGGCTGGCGGAGGGTGGCCAGGCCCAGGTGCGGGACGTGGCCGGACTGACGGATGAACTGGCCCGGCAGGTCACCGAGTCCAGCGCACATCTTCAGGCACTGCAAGTGGCTGCCGGGGATATCGATTCCGTGCTCACCACCATCCGCAAGATAGCCGAACAGACCAATCTGCTGGCCCTGAACGCGGCCATCGAGGCGGCCCGGGCGGGAGAGCAGGGGCGTGGCTTTGCCGTGGTGGCGGAACAGGTACGCGGTCTGGCCGCCGATACCCGCGAGGCCACGGGGCGCATCCAGGGCATGGTGGAGCGTTTGCACGGCAACATGCGGGAGGTGGTGGATGCCATGGAAAACGAGCGGCAGACCGCCGAGCGCTGTGTGACCGAGACCGGCGAGGCGGTGACGGCGCTGGTATCCATCGGGCAGGCGGTGGAGGCCATCCGCCATGTGACCGAACAGGTCTCCGGGGATACCGACGTGCAGCGCGGCAAGACCCTGAGCATGCGCCGGCGTCTGGAGGTTTTGCTGCGGGAGGCCAATCAGACCGAGCTGGCCATGGCGGAGCAGGCCGCGGCTGCCCGGGAGCAGAAGCAAGTGGCGGCGGAGCTGGATCAGGCGGCAGGGTGTTTCAGGATTTCATCGCCCCACGGAGCGTCGCCCCAGGCATCGTCCGCCCCGCCGGTGGCGGGGCCGATCCCTCAGCCCCGGTCGAGGGCCTTGAGGACGGCATCGGCGGCACTTTCCACCACCTGACGGGGCTTGTCCACGCCGATCCACTCCAACCGGCCGTTGTCGATGATCATGGCATAGCGCCGGGAGCGGACCCCCATCTGACTGCCGGTGGCATCGGATTCCAGTCCCACGGCCCGGGTGAAGTCCCCATTGCCGTCGGAGACCATCATGATCCGGTCGCCCACTGCATGGATGTCGGCCCAGGCATCAAGGACGAAGATATCGTTCACCGCCAGGCACAAGAGGCGCTCGATGCCGGCGGCCCGCAGCTGCTCCGCCTTGTGGATGAAGCCGGGCAGATGAACACCGGAGCAGGCGGGCGTGAAGGCGCCGGGAACGGCGAACAGGGCGCTACGGTAGCCACTGAAGAGTTCCGTGGTGGTGATGGGGTGGTCACCTGCCGGTGTCATCACGCGCAGGGTGATCTCGGGGATCTGATCGCCGACCTGGATGGGCATGACGGGCGCTCCTTGAATCAATCCGGGTGGGGCAGTGTAGCCGCTCGTTGAGTAATAGATAAGTATTCACGGGATTGTGCTACAACCTGATCATGTTCACCGGCTCCACCCATTCCGTGACGATGCACAAACGAGGCAGTTCATGTCGGTAACGCAGCAGAGGATCGTCAACCCGCCGGAACTGATCCTGTTCGGGCTCTGGGTGCTGATCACCTTTCTGCTCGGCCTGACAGCATGGTTGCTTGAAGGCGGCGCCAGAGTAGTGATCCTGGATATGCTCCATTGGACTTCCGCCTTTGCCCTGTCGCTGGCCCTGGCATGGCGGGGCATGCGCCTGGCGGCCACGCACGATGCGGATGTGCTGTTCTGGCTCGTTCTGGGGGCGGGGCTGATGCTGGTTGGCCAGTTGGTCTGGAATCTGCAGGTGCTTGCCGGCTGGAATCCTTTTCCCTCCCTAGCCGATGTCCTGTTCCTGGCGGTGGGTCCCCTCTGGATGATCGGACTGATGCGCGCATTGAAGCTGCATCTGCCCGCGGACCGTTTCCATTCCGCGATGCTGGACATCTGCGGAATGGTATTTGCCCTGCTGGCGCTGGTGCTCACGCTCTATGTCCCCCATGGAGAGGAGATTTCCCTGATTGCCCTGCTGGTGCTGGTCTTCTATCCGGTCAGTTTTCTCAGTGCCGCCTTCTTTGCCCTGTTGATGATCCCCGGCATGGCCCTGCGCATGGCGCCGGCCCATCTGCTGCTGATGGTCGGTATCACCGCCTATGGGCTGACCTGGATGCAGTGGAATCTGATGGTGCTGGATGGCCAGCTGCAGGCAGGCATGCTATTCAACATGGCCTTTGGCGTCAGTGCTTTGTTGTTGGGCCTGGGTGCCCGTTTCTGGCGCATCGAGGTTCGACAGGAGCCGGGATATCTGAATGCCTGTGAGAGGGTCATGAATCATGTGCCCCTGCTTGCCATGTTGCTGGCCCTGGCGTTGCTGTTCCATTTCTTTTATGCCTTGACTGAAACGGGGTTTGAGCGAGGCATCATTTTCGTCTGCTGTTTGCTGACGCTGCTGCTGGTGGGGGTGCGCCAGACGCATATGTTAGAGGTGCTGGAGCGCCTGCGTCAGGCGGAAACGGCCATTTTGCAGAATCAGGAGCAGATGTTCCGGCTGGCTCATTATGATGCCCTGACTCATTTGCCAAACCGACTGTTCTTCGAGAACCAGATGGAACACGCCTTGCAAATGGCGGCTCGACGCCATGATCGAGTGGCCTTCATGCTGGTGGACCTCGATCATTTCAAGCAGATCAATGACATTTACGGCCACCGCACCGGAGACATGTTGTTGTGTGAAGCCAGCGCCAGGATCAGTCGTTCGCTGGATGATCGGTGTACCCTGGCCCGCATGAGCGGTGATGAATTCATGGTGATGGTGGAACAGTGCCGATCCAGAACGGAGGTTGCACAGCTGGCCGAAGGGATTCTGCAGGGGTTTTCCAAGCCATGCCTGGAAAGCGGCAGAGAGCCGCATTTTGTCACTGCGAGTATCGGCATCAGCCTGTACCCGGACGATGCTTCCACCGTGATGGAATTGGTCCGAAACGCAGACTTGGCGCTGAATCAGGTGAAATCCAGCAATCGCAACAGTTACTGCTTCTATTTGCAGGAATACACGCTCATCGCCCGTAAGCGCCTGGAATTGAGCACCCTGCTGCATCGTGCCCTGCCGGAAGGACAATTCCATGTTCTGTATCAGCCGCAAATGGATGCGGCCGGGCGGCTTGTGGGGGCAGAGGCATTGTTACGGTGGACCGTGCATGGCCAGCCGGTTTCGCCGGAGGATTTCATTCCCCTGGCCGAGTCCACCGGACTGATCGTACCCATCGGGGAGTGGATCTTCCGGTCTGTCTGTCGGCAGTTGAGGCAATGGCGGCAGGGTGGGGTAGAGATCGGAGCCGTCTCCATCAATATTTCGGCGGTACAGCTACGCCGACCGGAGCTTGCCCGTCAACTGCTGGACATCGCACGGGAGGAAGGCACTTCTCCTGATACCATCATGCTGGAGGTGACCGAATCGGAAATGCTTGATGACGAGGTCATCCCCACCGTGGTGGCCTTGCGGGAGGCCGGATTCGGCCTGTCCATCGATGATTTCGGCACCGGGCAGTCGTCCCTGGTCAAACTCAAGAAACTGCCGGCGGGTGAGTTGAAGATCGACAAGGCCTTTGTACGCGACATTGCCCACGACGAAGGGGATCGTCAGATCTGCGCCATGATTCTGGCCCTGTCCCACGCGCTGGGCCTGACGGTGGTGGCGGAAGGGGTGGAAACGCCGGAGCAGTTTCGACTGCTCCGTGGCATGGGCTGCCATCGCTTTCAGGGATGGCTGTTTTCTCCCGCGGTCGAGGCGGATGCATTGGTAATGGCAATTCCGGGCCTGATGGCTGGACTTCCCGGAAATGATGCCGGAAATACCCCGATCACCGATGGGGCCGCGTCTTGTGACACTGTTTGAGATGCATCGGGCCTTATCTCACATGTGACAGCCTGCTCCCGCGCGGCCTATCATGGTGTCATGCGTATTCTGCAAAGGAGCCGATCGGTGAAGATTGCGGACTATCCCGAGCACCTGAGAAAACTGGTGGAGCAGGGTGACCTGCGACGCATGCCCCGATCCCAGGCCCGGGCGGTGGGTGCGGCGCGGGCGGTCATGAGCATCGGCCGGGAAGTCTCCGCCGGTCAACTCAACCTGCATGCCATGAGCCTGGTCTATACCAGCCTGCTGTCGGTGGTGCCGTTGCTGGCCCTGTCCTTTTCCGTGCTCAAGGGGTTTGGTGCCCACAACGCGGTGGAACCATTCCTGCTGATGGTGTTGGAGCCCCTGGGCGAGCAGGGAGAAGAGATCGCCGCCAACGTGGTGGGCTTCGTGGATAACATGCGGGTCGGGGTGTTGGGTTTTATCGGCCTGATCTTCCTCTTTTTCACTGTGGTCGGTCTGATCCAGAAGGTGGAGACGGCCTTCAATTACATCTGGCATGTGACCTGTCCGCGCGGTTTTGCCCAGCGGTTCGCCAATTATCTCAGCGTGATCCTGGTGGGGCCGGTGCTGATCTTCTCCGCCCTTGGCATCACGGCCTCGGTGATGGCCACGGATGTCGTACAGAGGGCCATGGACTATGGTCTGGTGGGGGAGTCGGTGGCGTTGTTGAGTCGCCTGGTGCCGTATCTGCTGGTGACGATGGCCTTCGCCTTCATTTATGTCTTCGTGCCCAATACCCGCGTGAAACCGCTGCCCGCGCTGACGGGGGCGCTCGTGGCCGCGCTGCTCTGGCAGACCACCGGCTGGGGCTTTGCCTCCATGATGGCCGGGTCCACCCGGTACGATGCCATCTATTCCGGATTTGCCATCGTCATCATGGCGCTGTTCTGGCTGTATCTGAACTGGCTGATCCTGTTGGTGGGCTCCCATGTGGCCTTCTATGTGCAGAATCCCGGCTATCTGCATGTGGCCCAGGGGGTGCCGGTCAGACTCTCGGGGGATCTGCAGGAGCGTCTGGCCCTGAGGGTGATGCGGCTCACCGCGGAACGTTTCTATCAGGGCGAGGGGCCGACGCCAAGGATACAGATGGCCCGGGACTTCAATCTGCCCGAAGAGGCCCTGGCGCCGGTGCTGGAGGCGCTGAAGCAGGCCGGTCTGTTGGTGGCGGCGAGGAAAGAGGACGCAACCTATGTGCCGGGGCGGGATCTGGAACGGATCAGTTTGAAGGAGATCCTGGATTCGGTGCGCGGCTATGGCAGTTCGTTGCTGGATGACGGGCTGCCCGGCGAGGATCGGCGGGTGGACCGGGTATTGAGGGAGCGGGACGAGATGCTGCGGGAGCGCCTGGGCGGCATGACCTTGAAGGCGCTGGTGACCGATGAGGGATCGGTACGGGGCGATAAGGATGGTGCCGGGGATGTGAAGCAACCCTGACCCATCGGGGCCGCGCCCGTTCGTGGACAGGCCCGCTCCTGCGGGTCTGTGTCCAGGACGGGTCTGTCACCAAAATGTCATGCTCTCTTCACAAACCTGACACCGCAGGTTTTCATACTGCCTCACGTCAAGACGGTAGGTAGCCCTTGCGGGCTTCTCGACACACGCACACCCCTGTCCAGAGGAAATCAATGATGAACCTGAAGAAGGCCCTTGTCGCCGGCGTGGCCGCGGCCCTGATGGTTTCCGCGCCCGCCATGGCGGATCGCGTCGACCCCAACCTGCCCGACTACCAGCGCGTCTCCGGCATCTCGGGCAATCTGTCCTCCATCGGCTCCGATACCCTGAACAACCTCATGACCCTCTGGGCCGAGGAGTTCAATCGCTTCTATCCCAACGTCAACATCCAGATCCAGGGTGCCGGCTCCGGCACCGCTCCGCCGGCCATCACCCAGGGTACCGCCAACTTCGGCCCCATGAGCCGTGCCATGCGCTCCTCCGAGATCCAGGCCTTCGAACAGGCCCACGGCTATCCGCCCACGGAAGTGGGTGTGGCCATCGACATGGTGGCGGTGTTCGTGAACAAGGATAACCCCATCCAGGGCATGTCCATTCCCCAGGTGGACGCGGTATTCTCCGCCACCCGCCGCTGCGGCCATCCCGAAGACATCACCCGCTGGGGTCAACTGGGTCTGACCGGTGCCTGGGCCAACCGCGACTTCACCCTCTACAGCCGTAACGCCGTCTCCGGCACCTATGGCTTCTTCCGTGAATTCGCCCTTTGCGGGGGTGACTTCAAGCCTAGCATCAACGAGCAGCCTGGTTCCGCCTCTGTGGTTCAGGGCGTGACCGAGTCCATCAACGGCATCGGCTATTCCGGCATCGGCTATCAGACCGCCGGTGTGCGCGCCATTGCCATCGGCAAGGATGAGTCCCAGCTCTTTGAGCCCACGGCGGAAAATGCCGCCACCGGTGACTATCCGCTGGCCCGTCAGCTGCTGGTCTACGTGAATGCCCACCCCAACCGGGGCATGGCGCCGCTGGAAAACGAATTCGTCAAGCTCATCCTGTCCAAGCAGGGGCAGGAAATCGTGTTCCGTGACGGCTACATCCCCCTGCCGGCCTCCGTGGCCGCTCAGGTGCGCGAGCGCGTCGGTGTGAAGTAAGCGGTCCTTGCGATCGACTGCAAACCGGCCCCGGCGAGGTATCGCCGGGGCCGGTTTTTTTGTGCCTCGCTTCCGTCACTCCCGTCACTCCCGCGAAAGTGGGAGCCCAGGCCTTTCAGTCCACCACTGGATTCCCGCCTTTGCGGGAATGAAGACATGCGTGCCTTTCATGAAATATGACAGTCCGTAACCATACTGTCACTTTCATGGGTTACCGTGCGCGCAAAGTGCAATCCCTTCGGACGGCGATTTCCCCATGACTGATGCATCCATCACAGCCCCGGGCAAGGACAGCAGGCCGTCGGCCACGCTGCTCCCCAGCGGTGAAAAACGTGCACGCCTGCGCAAGTGGCGCTATTTCAAGGACGGTGTGTCCCGCTATGGCGTGGGTGCCGGCGGTATCGGGGTGGTGTTCGCCCTGGGTCTGATCTTCGTCTACCTCTTTTACGAGGTTTTCCCGCTGCTGGTGCCGGCGGATGTCTCCGTCGAAAGCACCTACCAGCTCCCCGGTGATGCCGACGCCGATACCCTGTTTCTGACCCTGGAGCGCTATCAGGAACTGGGGGTGCGCTTTTCCGACCGCGGTATCGCCACCTTCTTTGAAACCGGCGATGGCCGCGTCCGCGCCCAGGCGGCCATGCCCATTCCCGAAGGGGTGGCTGTCACCAGCTTTGCCCATGGCGAGGCTCGCCAGCGACTGGTGGCCTATGGCCTGTCGGACGGCAGCGCCATCATCGGCCGCCATGCCTATGACCTGAGCTATCCGGATGACATCCGTTACATCACGCCCAAGGTGGATTTCCCTCTGGGGGATGACCCGGTGGTGGTGGACCCCCAAGGCAGGGCCCTCACCCAGATTGCCGTCCAGGAAGGCCCCCAGGGTTTCGTGCTGGCGGCGCTCACCGAAGACAACCGTCTGCTCATGAGCCGGGTACGCAGCACCACCAACCTCTTCACCGGGGCCGTGGACGTGCGGCGGGACTCTTTCCAGTTGCCGTCTCCACCCGGTAACACCCGGCAGATCCTGGTGTCAGGGGATCATCGCAGCGTCTTCGTTGCCGATGACCTGGGACAGCTCCATTACTACGACATCTCCGTGCCGGCCAATGCCCGTCTGGCCGATTCCGGCCGGGTGGTTCCCCAGGGACATCAGATCACGGCCATGGACTTCCTGGTGGGCACCCTGTCCATCATCGTCGGTGGGTCCGACGGTTCGGTGTCCCAGTGGTTCCTGGTGCGGGATGAGCAGAATCTTCATCACTTGACCCTGGTACGGGAGTTCGAGCCCCATGCCGCGCCCATCACCGCCATCACGCCGGAACTGGCCCGCAAGGGATTCTATGTGGGAGATGCCTCCGGTGTACTGGGCATTCATTACGCCACCTCCCACCGGACCCTGCTCAAGCGTCAGGTGACCGATGGTCCGATCCTGGACATCGGTCTGTCACCGGTGAATCGGGCCATGCTGGTGAGGGACGAGGCCGACAACATTTTGTTCCTGGACCTGCGCAATCCCCACCCGCAGGCTTCGTGGCAGGCTCTGTGGAGCCGAGTGTGGTACGAGGGGCGCAGTCAGCCCGAATTCATCTGGCAGTCCTCCGGCGCCACCGATGATTTCGAGCCCAAGTTCAGCCTGATTCCCGTGACCCTGGGTACCCTGAAGGCCGCCTTCTTTGCCATGCTGTTCGCCACCCCCCTGGCCATCATGGGTGCGATCTATACCGCTTATTTCATGCAGCGCCACCTGCGCACCGTGGTCAAGCCCACGGTGGAGATCATGGAGGCCCTGCCCACCGTGATTCTGGGCTTCCTGGCGGGCCTGTGGCTGGCGCCGTTCATCGAGTCCCATCTGCCGGCGGTGTTCAGTATCCTCATCCTCATGCCCCTGGCCATGCTGGCGGCCGGCTTCGCATGGACCCGCGTGCCCATGAGCGTGCGCCAGTACGTCCCCCTGGGCATGGAGATCCTGGTGTTGGTGCCGGTGATCCTGTTGGTGGGCTGGCTGTGCGTCGCCGCCAGTCCCCTGATGGAGGTGCTGTTCTTCGGCGGCAGCATGCGTCAGTGGTTGACCGACGTGGGCATTACCTACGACCAGCGCAATGCCCTGGTGGTGGGGATCGCCATGGGTTTTGCCGTCATTCCCACCATCTTCTCCATCGCCGAGGATGCGGTGTTCAACGTGCCCAAGCACCTGACCCAAGGTTCCCTGGCTCTGGGCGCCACCCCCTGGCAGACGGTGGTGGGCGTGGTGCTGCCCACCGCCAGCCCCGGTATCTTCGCCGCCGTGATGATGGGCTTCGGTCGGGCCGTGGGCGAGACCATGATCGTGCTGATGGCCACCGGCAACAGCCCGGTGATCAACTTCAACATCTTCGAAGGCATGCGCACCCTCTCGGCCAACATCGCCGTGGAACTGACCGAGACCGCCGTGGGCAGCACGCACTACCGCATCCTGTTCTTCTCCGCCCTGGTGCTGCTGATCCTCACCTTCGTGGTGAACACGGCGGCGGAGATCATCCGCCAGCGCCTGCGTCAGCGCTACAGCAATCTGTAGGCCGGGGAGGGCATGACATGATGATTTTTCTGGAACTGGACCGGAACATGCCGGGAACAAGCAAATGACTCTCAAGAACTGGTTCAAGAGCGGCAGCCCCTGGGTCTGGCTCAATGCCGGCGCCATCGCCATCAGCATGATCATGGTGGTGGGCCTTTTGGCCCTCATCCTGGTGCGCGGTTTCTCCCACTTCTGGCCCTCGCCGATCCTGATGACGGATCTGATCACCCATGACGGTCGCGAAATTCGCATCGTTGGCGAACTGTCCCGCTCCCAGGTGCTGCCGGCCCAGGTACTGCGGGATGCGGGGGTGCCCATCGATGACGATATCCAACTGGTCACCCGTCACCTGATCAAGCAGGGTAACCGGGATGTCTGGGGGCGGGACTTCGTCTGGTATCCGGAAATCGGCATGAGCCAGTGGTCCTATCCGAGAGATGTCATGCGCCTGGAGCGGCGTGAATGGGGCGATTTCTACGGCTTCCCCGTGCGCATCCTGGAACAGGGCCGCACCGTGGCGGAAGGAGACCAGCTGTGGCCGGAGCTGCAGCAGCGCATTCGCCGCGCCAACGATATCTTTGATGAAATCCGCCGCATCGAGCGACGGGAGATCGGCAACGTCAATCACCGCATGGAGCGGGTGCGTCTGAGCGAGCGGCGCCTGGACCTGCAACTGCGTGAAGGCCGCATCACCGTGGCCGAGCGGGATCAGGGCATGGCGGCCTTGGCCGCCCAGCGCCTGGTACTGGACCAGGAATACGCCGTGCTGCAGGAGCAGCTGGACGCGCTGTACAAGGACGTGCGTCGCGACACCCTGGTGACGCGGGTGATGGATGGTCGGGAATGGGAAATTCCCATGGCCCAGATCATTCGCGCCATCCAGCCGAACGACATGAATGTGTTCAGCAAGATCGGCCTGTATCTCAAGCAGTTCTGGGAGTTCATGAGCGGCTATCCCCGTGAGGCCAACACCGAGGGCGGCATTTTTCCGGCCATTTTCGGTACCGTGACCATGGTGTTCATCATGTCCATCATCGTCACCCCCTTCGGTGTGCTGGCGGCCATCTACCTGCGGGAATACGCTCGCCAGGGGCCGCTGTTGCGGGTGATTCGCATCTCCGTGTACAACCTGGCGGGGGTACCCTCCATCGTCTTCGGGGTGTTCGGCCTGGGCTTCTTCGTCTATTTCATGGGCGGGGCCATTGACCGCAACTTCTACCCGGAGGCGCTGCCGTCGCCCACCTTCGGCACGCCGGGTCTGATGTGGGCGTCCTTCACCCTGGCCCTGCTGACCCTGCCGGTGGTGATCGTGGCCACGGAGGAGGGATTGTCGCGGATTCCCAGCACCATCCGTCACGGCAGTCTGGCCCTGGGTGCCACCAAGGCGGAGACCCTGTGGAAGGTGGTGGTACCCCTGGCCACGCCCGCCATGATGACCGGCCTGATCCTGGCCATCGCCCGGGCCGCGGGCGAGGTGGCGCCGCTGATGCTGGTGGGGGTGGTGAAGCTGGCTCCGACCCTGCCCATCGACGGTAACTTCCCCTTCATTCATCTGGAGCGCAAGATCATGCATCTGGGCTTCCACATCTTTGACGTGGGCTTCCAGAGTCCCAACGTGGAGGCGGCCCAGCCGCTGGTTTACGCCACCGCCCTGACCCTGGTGGTCCTGATCGTGGTGCTGAACCTGACCGCCATCAGCATTCGCAACCATCTGCGCGAGAAATATCGTGGCGAGTCGGATTGATCCCGATCGAAGAGATTCAAGAATATGGACGGCATGACAACCATGACAGAGCAGAACACCATGACCCACGGCGTCACCGCCGGTCTCTTCGAGAACACCGAGCGCAAGCGTCTGCGCCTGGCCGACGAGACCATTGCCCTGGAAGTGCAGGACCTCAACCTCTACTACGGTGAGGCCCAGGCCCTGAAGCGCATCTCCATGAAGGTGGCCGCGAAGCGGGTCACCGCCTTCATCGGCCCCAGCGGCTGCGGCAAGTCCACTCTGCTGCGCTGTTTCAATCGCATGAACGACCTGGTGGATGCCTGCCGTATCGAGGGCAAGATCCTGCTGGAGGGGGACGACATCTATGACCGCAAGGTGGACGTGGCTGAATTGCGTCGCCGGGTGGGCATGGTGTTTCAGAAACCCAACCCCTTCCCCAAGTCCATCTACGAGAACGTGGCCTACGGCCTGCGCCTGCAGGGTGTGCGGGACCGCAAGGTGCTGGACGAGGTGGTGGAGCGATCCCTGCGGGGCGCGGCCCTGTGGGACGAGGTCAAGGACCGTCTCCACCAGAACGCCTTCGGGCTTTCCGGGGGTCAGCAGCAGCGTCTGGTCATTGCCCGGGCCATCGCCATCGAGCCGGAGGTGATCCTGCTGGATGAACCGGCCTCGGCCCTGGACCCGATTTCCACCGCCAAGATCGAAGAGCTGATCTATGAGCTGAAGAAGGAATACACCATCCTCATCGTCACCCACAACATGCAGCAGGCGGCCCGGGTATCCGACTACACCGCTTACATGTATCTTGGCGAGATGATCGAATACGGTGACACCATGACCCTGTTCACCAATCCCAGGAAGAAGGCCACCGAGGACTACATTACGGGTCGTTACGGCTGATCGGCCGTTCTTCACCGACATTTTCGAGGCAATAGCGATGGACAAGAACAAACTGGGTGGTCACTACCTGGAGAAATACAACGAGGAACTGGAGAGCCTGCGCAACCGCGTCCTCGCCATGGGTGGTCTGGTGGAATCCCAGGTGATCGATGCCGTGAACGCACTGGTGGCCGCCGACGTGCGCCTGGCGGATCAGGTCATCAAGAACGATGCCCGGGTCAACAGCCTGGAGGTCATCATCGACGAGCAGTGCGCCGAGATCCTGGCCCGCCATCAGCCGGCGGCCAGCGATCTTCGCTTCATTATCTCCATCGTCAAGACCATCACCGATCTGGAGCGTATCGGCGACCAGGCGGAGAAGGTGGCCCGCATGGCGGTGCACTTGGCGGAGAAGGACAGACCCAAGAATCAGTACGCGGATGTTCAGTCCCTGGGCGAACGGGTGGCGCGTCTGGTGCATGAGGCCCTGGATGCCTTTGCCCGCATGGATGTGGAAGTGGCCCTGGCGGTGGCCAGGGAAGATGCGAACGTGGACCGGGAGTACGAGTCCGTGATGCGCCAGCACATCACCTACATGATGGAAGACCCCCGCACCATCACCCGTGCCCTGGACGTGATCTGGGCCCTGCGGGCGCTGGAGCGCATCGGCGATCATGCCCGCAACATGTGCGAATATGTGATCTACCTGGTGAAGGGCAAGGACGTGCGCCACGTCAGTCTGGAGGAGATGGAAAGGGCTGCCCGGGGCGAGACGCCGGGAGAGGAATAGGCCGCCCTCGCGGGAGTCTCCCGCATCGTGACTGCTGGTGCCCGGCTCTCAGTAGAGCCGGCCGCCGGTCGCCAGATACTGATTGAGCACGGCCACGGCCTCCTCCCGCAGCACCCCTCCCGTCACCCGGATGCCTCGCCGTTCCAGGGCCTGCGGCCAGGCCGCGGGCTTGTCGCCCTCGTCAAACCCGATGGCCCGAACATCCTCGTCCAGGGCCGCGTAGACCAGTTCCCGGATGCCGGACCAGGGCAGGGCACCCATGCACATGGCACAGGGTTCGGCCGATACCGCCAGCCGATACCGGTGTTGCCCGCCATCGCTCAGGTCGTGCCGCCCCACCCTCTGCTGGGCCATGGCCAGTGCCACCATCTCCCCATGCAGGATGGAACAGCCCCGGCTCACCACCATGTTCACCCCCGGTGCCACCAGGGTCCCGTCCTCGTCGAAGATAGCGGCCCCAAAAGGCCCGCCGGTGCCGTGGATCACATTCTGTCGGGACAGTTCGATGGCGAACCGGACCTGTGCCTCGGCGGTCTCCAGCACGGGAACCGGTCCTCGCAGTTGTGTCTGCAACCAGTCGGGCAGGCGGACTGTCAGCTCGGGTAATTCCATGATGCCTCCAGGTGGTCAACTGCCTGGGCTTCATTGTAGGCCTTGCGGGGCGTTCCTGAATCTGGCCGACACTCCCCTTGACCTGCCTCATATTCACTAAAAGAATCAATAGATGAATACAAATTCTTTTTTGATCGTTATCAATTGAAGTAACCTCCTGCAAAGCTCAAGAATGCAGGAGACGGCAGACAATGTACCAACAGGATGAATGGGACCAGGCCCTGCTGCGGGAGCGGGTGGCGGAATTCCGCGACCAGACACAGCGTTTTCTGGCCGGGCAGCTGACCGAGGATGCCTACCGTCCGCTGCGCCTCATGAACGGCCTCTATGTGCAGCGCCATGCCCCCATGCTGCGGGTGGCCATCCCCTATGGTGTCCTCTCCTCGGACCAGTTGCGGGGGTTGGCCCATGTGGCCGAGCACCATGACCGCGGCTATGGCCATTTCACCACCCGCCAGAACATCCAGTTCAACTGGCTCACGCTGGCGTCGGTCCCCGATGTCCTGGCCGAACTGGCCGAGGTGGGTTTGCATGCCATCCAGACCAGCGGCAACTGCATCCGCAACGTCACCACCGATCCGCTGGCGGGACTTTTGCCCGGCGAGGTGGATGACCCCCGGCCCTGGTGCGAGCTGATCCGGCAATGGGCCACCCTGAACCCCGAGTTCACCTTCCTGCCGCGCAAGTTCAAGATCGCCGTCAGCGGCCGCCTGCACGACCGCGCCGCCTGCCGGATTCATGATCTGGGGCTGGAACTTCGGCGGGATGAACAGGAGAAGCCGGGATTCCGGGTCTGGGTCGGCGGCGGCCTGGGTCGAGAGCCCCATCTGGCCCAGTGCCTGCGGGAGTTCCTGCCCGCTGATGATCTCATCGACTATCTCACGGCGGTATTGCGGGTCTACAACCAGGCCGGGCGCAGGGATCATCTCTACAAATCCCGTATCAAGATCCTGGTCAAGAGCCTGGGGATCGAGGCCTTCTCGAATCAGGTGGAAGCAACCTGGCAGGACATTCGTGAAACCCGGTCCATCTCGGCCCTGGCCGCCCTGGCGCGGATCCAGGCCCGATTCACCGAGCCGGCCCATGATCCCGCGCTGGCCGATGACCGGATCGAGCCCACGCCCACCGGGGCTTTTGCCCGCTGGCTCCGGTACAACACCCGTGAACACCGGGTACCCGGGTACCGGGTGGTCTTCATCCTGCTCAAGGGGCTGGAACGGGCGCCCGGCGACCTGACGGCGGTGGAGATGCGCGTGCTGGCCGATCTGGCGGATCAGCACGGCTTCAGCCGGTTGCAGACCACCCATGATCAGAACCTGCTGCTGCCCCATATTCCGGTGCGGGCCCTGCGGGAGGTCTGGCAGACCCTGGACATCCTGGGTCTGGCCAATCCCGGCATCGGCACGGTGAACGATGTGACCGCCTGTCCGGGACTGGATTACTGCAATCTGGCCAATGCGGCCACCCTGCCGCTGGCGCAGCAGATCCAGCAGCGTTTCCAGGATCTGGATTATCTCCATGACCTGGGGGAGGTCCACCTGAAGATCTCCGGCTGCATGAACGGATGTGCCCATCACCACGTGGCGGACATCGGTCTGCTGGGTGTGGAAAAGCAGGGCGGTTCCTGGTTCCAGCTGCTGCTGGGAGGCCGTGCCGGGGCCGAGAGCCGGCTGGGGCGCGTGCTCGGGCCGGCCCTGCGGGCGGAGCAAGTCCCGGACGCCATCGAAACAATACTCGCCCTTTACGCCGCCCGGCGGCTGTCGGGGGAGCCTTTTGCGGAGACGGTGCAACGCATCGGTCTCAAGACTTTCAAGGAAACGGTTTATGAACAACATGATCATTCTCGACGGGCAACTCACCACGGATCACTGGCGCACAGTGAGGGATGACGAATCCCTGCCGCCGGACGGAAACCTGCTGTTCGGGTATGAGCGGTTCGTCGCCAACGCCCTGTTCTATTCCCAGCGCCCCGGCGGACTGGGCGTGATCCTGCAACCGGAAGACAGCCTGGAGCCGATCCTGCCGTGGCTCGGCCGATTGAACCTGATCGGACTGCATTTTCCCCGGGTGGCGGATGGCCGGCACTACAGCACTGCCCGGTTGCTGCGTACCCGGCACGGCTATCAGGGCGAACTCAGGGCGACCGGCGAGGTCTATCGGGATCAGCTGGACTTCATGCGCCGGGTCGGTTTCAACGCCTTCCAGTTGCCGGAGAGTGAAGATCCGCAGGCGGTGCTGAACGGTGTGAGGAGTCCGAGGGCCTATCCGGATCTGCAGTATGATCTGCTCAGAACCGCTTGATCGTCCGGTCTCCAATTTCCATATGGCTTTGGTCAGGCCCCGTTCAGGTCTTTTGGTCTATCCTCCCACGGAAGCCTGAACCTGTCTGCGCAAAAGACCCGGGAGCATCATCATGACCATTCTGAGCAAGATCAGCATTGCCGCCATCATGGGCGCGGCCGTCCTCGTCGGCGGCTGTGCGACGGGACCGACCCAGGAGCAGACCGGGGCGGTGATCGGCGGGGCCCTGGGCGGCGTCATCGGCAGTCAGGTTGGTGCCGGCAGGGGGCGTACCGCCGCCATCATTGCCGGCACCCTGGCGGGCGCGGCGGTCGGCGGTTCCGTGGGACGGACCATGGACGAAGTGGATCGCATGAACGTCTCCCGTGCCCTGGAAACCTCCCCCGACAATCGCCCGGTGGCCTGGCGAAACCCGAATACCGGCCACAGTTTCCAGGCCACCCCCACGCGTACCTACCAGGCCTCGGGTCAGGACTGCCGTGAATATACCGTCATCGGCAATATCGACGGTTCACGGGAAACCATCACCGGCGTGGCCTGCCGGGATGCCCAGGGGCGCTGGATCAATCAGTAGTTCTTTCAATCGATGACCGTAGCCGGTCCGGAGTCAATCATGTCCCCCGCAAAGGATGTTCCATTTTTCCTGAAACCCATCCTGATGCTGTCCCTGTTGATCGGTGCCCTGTCTCTGGGGGGGGTACAGGCGGAAGACGTGGCCATCACCGTCTACAAGGACCCCGACTGTGGGTGCTGTACCCTGTGGGAACAGCACCTGGAGGCCAACGGGTTCCGGGTGGACAGCCGGGAAACCCGTGCCATGGGTCTGGTCAAGGCGCAGGTGGGGTTACCCCGTGCCATGGCCTCGTGTCATACCGCCATTGTGGATGGGGTGATCGTGGAGGGACACGTTCCTGCCGAGGTGGTGCATCGCTTCCTGGCCGAGCGTCCGGCGGGAGCGGTGGGTATTGCCGCCCCGGGCATGCCGCTGGGTTCTCCCGGGATGGAGATGCCCGATGGCCGGACCCAGCCTTATGACGTCATGGCCTTCGATGCCGAAGGCCGCAGTTGGGTCTACAGCTCCCATAACGACGGTCAGTAGCCGAACACTACCACTGGCTCACACATGCTCATGCAACCCGCACTCGCGCTTGAGGCCGAAGAACCGCATCTGTGACGGGTCATCAATCTCATGTACCGAGCGCGTGGTATGGACATCACCGATGGACAGGTAGCCCTCGTGCCACAGCGGGTGATAGGGCAGTTCATGGCGGGTGAGATAGCGGTGCACATCCCGGTCGGTCCATTCGATGATGGGGTGAATCTTCAGCCGCCCATTCTGTGAGGCCACGATATCCAGGTTTGCCCGGGAGGCCGACTGCTGTCGGCGCAGCCCGGCAAACCAGGCGCGTGCCCCCAGTTCACCGAGTGCCCGCTGCATGGGTTCCACCTTGTTCATCCGGTTATAACGCTCGATTCCCTCCAGCCCCTGTTCCCACAGCTTGCCGTAGCGCGCCTCCTGCCAGTGCGGGGAAAGGGCGGCGCGGTACACATGCAGGTTCAGGTTGAGGCGCGAGGACAGTTCATCCACGAACCGATAGGTTTCTGGAAAGAGATAACCCGTATCCACCAGGATTACGGGGATATCCGGTTGTTCACGGGTCACCAGATGCAACATCACCGCGGCCTGCGCACCAAAACTGGAACTGAGCACGATTTGCTCGCCGAAGTGCTCCAGTCCCCAGCGCACCCGGGCCTGCGCATCCAGGGATGCCAGTGTGCGGTTGATGCCTTCCAGGTTTTCGTGGTTGTGCCGTTCAATGGCCGGTGCTGACATGCCGTGTTCCTCCATTCGTCGTTGGAGGTACAGTAGCAAGGATTGCGGATGGTCAAAAAAGAATAAAATGTAACTTATCGATTCATTTTTGATATTTATGGCGGTCTAGCCGGCCAGCCGCAGAGCCCGGAGCTGGGCGGTCTTCTTGTGCTGATGGGCCTGCATCCGCACCAGGATGCTGTCCAGGGTCTGAAGGGCGTCCAGGATATAGGGACCCTTGTTGAGCATGACGCATTCGGCCCGTCCCGCCATGGCGGCGTCCGTCAACTCCGGCCGCGAGATCAGGCCTTCCTTGGCCAGGCTTTCCAATACCTGGGTGGCCCAGATCACCGGCACATGGGCCGCCTCGCAGAGCCACAGGATCTCTTCCTGTATCTCCGCCAGACGTTCTCCCCCGATCTCCACCGCCAGATCGCCGCGAGCGATCATCACCCCCAAGCGGTGGCGCCCCAAGGTGGCCAGGATGATCTCCGGCAGATTCTCCACGGCTCGGCAGGTCTCGATCTTGGCCACGATGCCCAGGCCCGAGCCTCCTCGCCGGGCCAGTTCATCCATGAGCAGCATCATGTCCTGCCGGGATTCGACGAAGGAATAACCCACCAGATCCGCGTGGGCTGCCACGAAACCCAGGTGTTCGAGATCCTGCGGACTCAGGCCGGGCAGGTTCAGCGAGGCGCCGGGGAAATTGATGCCCCTGTCCGGCCGCAGGCGATGTCCCTGGGGACGGCAATGGGTGATGCGGATCATGACGCCGTCGTCAGTGAGGTGATCCACCGTACCGCCAATCTTGCCGTCATCGATCCAGACTTTTTGTCCCGCCTCCAGGGCCGCCAATGCCTCGGGCGTGGTACAGGCAATATGTGCGGGCAGCAGACATTGCCCCCTGTCGTCCACCGTTGCCGGTTGTCCCGGGGTCTGGGTGCGAGTCAGGTGCAGCAGATCATCCTTGAACAGTCGGATCGTGACGGGTTCCAGCGCGGGCCAGTCCAGTTGCAGTGTCTGTATCTCCTGCCAGTCACCCATACCGTTACGGCGTTCATGAACGAAATGGGTGGACTGGGTGAAATAGGCGCCGCGGTCCAGGGTGGCCAGCCGACCGCCATGGTCCAGTGTCTGCACGATGCTCATCCGGCGCTTCTTGCCCCGGGTATCTTCGAAAACCAGTCGGTCACCGGCCTGCATGCGATCCAGACAAGGAGCCGGCAGCAGATATTGATACACACCCTCACCCACAGTCATCAGCGTCCCGTTCGCGGGATTCAGGATGATCTGCGCTGGTTGCATCACCCTGCCAAGCAGGTTGCGCCGTGGTTTGACATGAGAAACCGGCGGGCGATGGGCCAAGGGACCGGTGCGTAGCTTGTGACCCGCCAGATCCATCAGGATCGTACAGCGGGAGTTCAGTCTTCGCTCGGCGGCGCGCAGGTGGCGGATCATGGCGGACCAGACTTCCGGATCATCATGGGCGCAGTTGATGCGGGCGCAGTCCATGCCGGTTTCCATCAGTTTCTGCACCAGATCCTCATGCAGGGCGGCTTCCCTGGGCAGTGTGACCATGATGCGCACCTGCCTTCCGGCCGGCGGGGTTCCGAACAGATGGTCGGCATTTTCCTTGAGCGTGTGCTGACCCCGTTCGAAATCGATCCCTGCGGGTTCGGGATCGGCTTCATGGTTGCGGTGGGTGAGCCGGGTCAGTACCCGCAGCACCTGATTGATGCTGGCCATGACATGGGCTTCCGTGCGCCCCAGGGAAGAGAGCCCCTGTCTTGCCAGGCATGTCTGCAAGGGGCGCAGGTCTATTGCCCTCAATGCCAGATACTGGGCCAGATTGCGGGCGGAAAAGGGAATGATGTCCGGGCAATCGGGATGAAATTTCTTCAGCCGCTGTTCAGCGCCGGACACCACCTCGCTCCTGAGCTTGAGCATGGCATCCGTCAAGGTATTGAGGTCTGCCAGAGAGGCATCCGGGGTTGCCGAGGCGGGGCGCTGAGTCATGGGTTGGAGAACCTGTATCGCGCGTGGCCATTTCCACGCATCCACCCGTGAATACCATGCGGGCATGACAGGCGCGTGAACTTTTACAAAGACACGGCATTGTCAGCAAATTGTCATCGTGAATGCATAGCATGAGCGTGTTTTGCTTATCGAATCTCATCTCGACAATGGCTGGCTGTGAGGAATGATTGTAATGAAACCGAAATTTCCCCTCCTGCTCGCAGGTCTTGTGCTGGTGCTGGGCGTGACGGGTTGCCAGACTGCGCCGGAAAAGTCCCCGATGGCTCAGGGGTCGTCACCATGATGCGCGAGAAGCCCCCGGCTTTAGCCGTGGGGAGGGATAGCGCTCGCCGAAGGCGGTGATTGCTTGTATTATCCTGAGGCCTTCGGAATAATCCATCGATATGGAATACCGGTCCAACAAAAACGTGGTGTTCGCCTGTCAGTACCATGTCATTTTCTGTCCGAAGTATCGGCGGAAGGTATTGGTGGGTGAGGTGGAGAATCGGCTAAAAGCCATTGCGCGTGAAGTGGCGGAAGCCATGGATGTGGAAATCATCGAAATGGAAACCGATCAGGACCATATCCACCTGCTGGTGAGCGTAGACCCTCAGTGGGGCATCCATCGCTTCGTCAAAGCCCTCAAGGGGCTCAGTTCGCGTCTGCTGAGGGCAGAGTTCCCGCATCTTCGGCGCAAGTTGCCGACGCTATGGAGCAATAGCTATTTTGTGACCACGGTGGGCGGTGCGCCCCTGACGGTGGTGAAGCAATACATCGAAAGCCAGCAAACATCCGAGCGCCCGAAAGAGCGCGAGAAGTGGGCACGCTATCTGGAGGCCTTGAGTTGACTGATGCCGCCAAAACCATCATCAAGACCCTGAGCGTGCGGGTGAAAGACCGGCACGCCAAGGTGCTTGATCGCATGGGGTTCGAGGTCAATCAGGTTTGGAATCTGGCCAATGAAATGGCCTATGAGGCTTGGCATGTTCCCGTGCCCGAGGTGGGCTGGATTCAGGGGGGCTGGTTGCATCCCTTTGACATCCAGAAAGCATTGGCCGGAATCAACAAGGCTCGTGGATGGCTGATTGGTTCGGCCACGATCCAGGAAGTGATCGCGGTCCACGGAAAGTCCCGAAAACAGTTCAAAAAAAGCAAACTACGTTGGCGGGTATCCGGTGGCCCTCGTCGCAGTCTGGGCTGGATTCCGTTCAAGTCCCGCGCCGCGCGGTTTGAAGGCGGCAAGGTGCGTTTTGCCGGGGAAAGTTTTGGGGTATGGGACAGCTACGGGCTTGAAAACTTTAAATTCCGTGCGGGGAGTTTTTCCCAGGATGCCCGAGGCCGTTGGTACTTTCATGTGCAGGTGGAGGTTGCTGCTCAGGAAAAATCGGAAGGCTCCAGTGCGGTAGGCATTGATCTTGGACTCAAGGACGTGGCCACCTGCTCGGATGGCGAGCGTTTATCGGCCTCGCAGCCCTATCGAGCTTTGGAAGAAAAACTGGGCATTGCGCAACGGGCCGGAAAGAAAAAACGGATCAAGGCCATCCATGCAAAAATCAAACACCGGCGCAAGGACGCCATCCATAAATTCAGCACCATGCTGGTGGAACGGCATGGTGCCATCTTCGTCGGTAACGTGAGCAGTGTCAGCCTGGCTAAAACCCGCATGGCAAAGTCCGTGCTGGATGCCGGCTGGGGAATGCTCAAGACCCAACTCCAATACAAGGCGATAGCGCGGGGAGCTTGGTTTGAGGAAATCGACGAGGCGTATACCACCCAAGCCTGTTCGTGCTGTGGTCATATCGGCAACAGCAGTCCGAAAGGTAGGACAGGACTTGGAATCAGAGAATGGACCTGTCAGGCGTGCGGTACGCGCCATGACCGCGACATCAATGCCGCAAGGAATATTCTCGCGCTTGGGCACAAGCGTCTCGCAGGAGGAATCCCCCGGCTTTAGCCGTGGCGAGGGTGTCAAAACAGGCTGACATGAAGGGCCCCTTTGATCCTGGAGTATCCCCACGAAATCATGCAGGGATCCCGGCGGCAAACACGGTTCGTATGGTCGATCTGATGCGCTGTAAGGTGTCGTCGAGGATGTTGGCTGATTCTCGCCGCAGCACTCTCAAGCCCAGGAAAAAATGGGATAACACCCGTCGCTTCGCGGTGTTGGGCTGGTAATGACGGTGGCGTCCCTCATGCTCTGCCGCCAGACCCACCAACCAGGCCGCAAAACTGGCCAGGGCGGCAATCAGCAACAGCACATCAAATCTTTGCGCAGAGCGGGAGCGGGAACGATTCACGCCAAGTCCATAATGCTCATTTTTGCTGGCACGAAAATCCTCTTCAATTTGCATCCTCAGCGAATAGAGCGCTATCACCCGGTCGGTGATCTTCGCCCCTCCAAGCAGGGAGGTGGCAATGACCCAGGGCTCTCTCTGCCCAGTTGCATGCGCGCGACTCTTGCCAGCCTGGGCGCGCCGGCCAGACCGGGTCGCATGAATACGACCCTGAAGGCGCTTGCGCAGGCCATACACCTGGCATTCCAGGGAATCGTGGCGGGTCATGGCAAAGGCACCCATGAAGGTCGGCTGATTTTCATCCAGCAAGCATCCCAATTCGCGGGTATTGAGCCAGATGTCCTCGCCTGGCCGCGTCATCTGGACCAGACCTCGCGCTCGGCCCACCCAGTCCCAGCCCAAAGCTTCCACGGCGCGAAACCAGGGTTTCTTGAAACCGGCGTCCGTGACGATCACCGGGCGGACTCCGGCGGGCAAGACCTCCGAGAGGCGCTTCAAAAAGTCCTCCTGGATCTCGCGGTTAGCGTACTTGGACTGAGGGTGGCACTCCTGGTACAGGGTTCTTCCCTGGCCGCCCACGGGCACCGAGGCGCGCAACACGTGAATGCTCTCATCCACCGCCACCGGCGACCAGTCCACCAAGATCACTGGGCGCTCTTCCTGCCCAACCAGCCAGTGAGCCATGGCCTGATAAACCGTCGCCGCCTCTCGATGCATCCTGGGGTTACCGATGAGCCGATCCATCTGCTTGATGCTCGCCTTTTCGGTGATCTTTCGCTGCGATGCCCGGCCAAGACCGGTGACCGAGGTGGTCTGCCCGTCCAGAGCCGCCGCCGTGGCGATCAGCAGCGCGTTGAAGCGGGTGCGGTGAATGGATTGACAAGCAACCCCCAAGTTTGCGTGAATCAGGTCCGTGGCGTGCATCGGTGTGTTTCGTGGCTCTTTTTTGGCTTCGTCACCTTAAAGAATCACGATCTTGCCGGTGCATGTCCACCCCCACCTCCCCTTATCCCACTGTTTCACAAGGAATTCCGCCCGCAAAAACGTGGGGATAGCCCAGCCTTTGATCGCCCTGGATTCAGGGTGGAGGCCTCGGATGGCCGTTTGTGGGTGCTCAAGCCGGGCCAGGAAAAAAGTGGTGAGCACGTGGCCCTGATCGGTGCGGGTCCCCAGGGGATGACAGTGCGTGCCGTGGACCGTGATACCGCGCTGGAATATCTGGCCGCCAAGCCCGGATTCCAGGTAGAGGCGAAGGATGGGCGTCTGTGGGTACTTAAGCCTGGACAGGAGAAGAGTGGCAACCATGTGGCACGTATCGGCGTCGGTCCATTGGGCAGCACTGTCCGTGCGGTAGATGCGGAAACCATGGAAGCGTATCTGGCCGCTCAGTCTTGATTTTTAATTCGCTAATTAAACATATACAATTTGGCCGGTATGGATGCTTGATTTAGAGGAAAATAAAAGCCTTGAAAAGTCAAGTCATTGAGTTTCTGGATTGGTAATAAGTCAAGGCAGGTCAACGAGAAGCGCTCTGAAGTGAATTTCAGAGTGCTTCTTTTTTTGCGCTCCATTTGAATATTTGATGTGGAAACCGGTCTGCTTGCTTGAAACCTTGGATAAGGCATAGTTTGAATACGTCATTCCCGCTTTCGCGGGAATGACGGCAGGGAGGGGGCTTTTTTCCCTGATGTTGGATTGCCTGATGTTGAATTGAATTTGTCAAATGATGTCTTTATCCATCTTTTTGTTTTTTAAAATGCTATCAAAAAGGGTTTTCCTGATAACAGTTCCGGGCCCAATTCTCTCCCATCTGCCGTCTGGGTGGCGTATCCAGTTGGGTTCTTTTGGTAGTTTTTCAGTTTTTAGTAGTGACCATTGCCAGTCTTCAGAATTGATATTTATAGGCGCGTTCTTTTTTGCTTGCGCATCTTCTTGGTGATTTTGGTCTTTGTTTTCCATGAATCTTAATATGTAGCAGTAAATTTCTTCTGCTTCTTCCGCTGTGTATTTGTTTTCCAGGCAGTCTGATATGTTTATTAGTTTGTATGTCAGGTAGGCGCTTGGCGCTCCGTTGGTAATTAAGTCGGCTGGTGGTCTTATGATGCTTAGGTGTGTTTCTTCGTATTTTGTTGGCTTAACTGGGTTATGAATGTCGTGAATTAAGAATGATATGTCGCTCCAATTTACAGTGTCTTGTCTTTTTGATAGCAGTTTCGGGATGTGGACGATTTGATTTTTTTTGTCAAAGATTACGAATCTGTTGTGTTTTTTGTGGTCGGTTATTTTGAATAATAAAATACCCGCGGGTATTAGCAGGATAAGCCACGTCATCCATAGATTTATATTGTAAAAAAATGCCGATATCGGCATGATTACTCCAGCTAGAAGCATTGTTGTAGCGATCGTGTCAATGGTTGAGCTCCAACTGTTGTCTCCGTATATTAATAAGTTTTCATCATGTCTTGCTGGCGCCGGATTTTGTAGTTCATTGTTTTTTATCTTTGCGATATTCTTTTCTGAAATTAGTGATGTATTTTTTTCTTTTGATATCCTTACGTCAGATCTTTTGAAGGTTTCAATTAGTGGTGACTTTATAGTTGATCTTGCGATGCTCATGCTATTTTTATTTATGGTTTGTTGTGTTGACTGATTTTTAGCGATGTCTTTTCGTAAATATATTGTTCGTCGGCCAAGTCTGCTCTATTTTTTCGGTAAGTTCGTTTTCTATCCCTTGTAGCTTTATTTCTATTTTTGTTTTTATTCCATGTATTATTTCTTTTCTTTTTGCTTCTAGATATAAGTGGATTCTTTGTTCTTCTTCTGTTTTTGTTGTTTTTGATTTTGTTTTTTTCGTGATTTTTCTGGTGGTTTTGTAATAATTTAATTGTATGCTGCCGCTGATGTTTTGTCTTTTTATCAAGTTGGGTTGAGTGGATATTATTATTTCGATGATGACTGGGTCTTCCGGGCCTAGATCTTGTGTTTTTCTGTGAATTTTTACTAGATCTTCGTGGGTTTTCGGTTTTTTGTTTTTTATTTTGTTTGACTTGATGTCGTGAATTTTTGTTTCTAGCTTTATTCTTATTGTCGAGATTATTATTTTTTCAATTTCCTTTTTTATTTGGTTTTTGCTTTTTGTTTTTGGTGTTTTTCCAAAGTGGCTATTTATTATTGCCTTTTCTGTTTTGCTTCTTGTGTTAGCTGTTATTATTGCTTGCCCTAATGCGCCAATAGCTAGCGCTGTTAGTATTATTATTCCTGATCCTGCTGGGATGAGAAAAGTTATAGCTCCTGAAATAAATATTAGTGAGCCGCCGAAGGCTTGGCCCATATTTTGAGACTTGATTCCATTTCTTATGGCTATTAAGGCAGTTGCAGACTCTATAAGCCCTGCGCCACGGGTCAATCGTCTGCTTGTTCTTTGTAGCATTCTTTCATGGAAGCTTTTTCTGTTAGCGATTTTTCTTGCTGTCTCTGTTTCTAATTCATTTATTGCGAATATCGCAAGAGTTGATAAGGCGGACATTAGGTTTAGATGTTCTTCAAGTGTTGCATTTTTTGGATTGCTTGCGGCGCTGAAGATGTTTGCTGTGATTATTGGTATTTTTATGGAGTTTGCAGTTGCTCTGTAGTGTGGGCTGGATGTAATATTTTGGCTGATCTGGATGTAGTGTACTGGGTCGATTATTTTTGGTGGTTTCGGTAATTTTATTTTTTTGGACTGAATTATTGTCTGTCCGATTATGTTTGTGCTATTGATTTCTTCTAGTTTGGTTTTTGTTATTTCAAGCCTTACTTTTGTTATCCTACTTAGCATTTCTGCTGTTTCTTGAATTCCTTTCTCTGGTGTTTCAGTGTTTATGTTCAGCGTGGCTTCTGTCAGTGCCTGTAATATGCCTTCAATGGCGCCTGCGGAGAATGTGATTAACTTTAATCGGTCAATTTCCTTTAGGCTTTCTAAGGGTTTGCTTTTTGTTTTTAGTCTTTCTTCGTTTTCAAGCCAGGTGTATAGGATTGATCTTGCTTCGCTATCCTTGCCATTGATAACTGGGATTTCCTCTGTCTCTCCTATCGCTATTTTATATAGATAGCCCAGAGATTCTTGAGACTCATTTTCAAAAACCGCATATCCCCAGTGCAATATCCCTATGGCACGTGTCTCCGGGTTATTGCTGCTGGTAAAATCCTCCATGGATCTTTTAAACTCTATTGAGTTTAGTGTTTTTGCTAATTTTCTTTCTGTTGAGTTTTTTATGTTGTTGGATCTGGTTGTTATTTGATCCAGTTCGGTAAGTCTTCTTTTTATTCTTATGGTGTCCGCTACTTTTGTTAGTTCTGGGTTTTTCTCTATCATTTTCTGGATCAGTCTTCCAAGTGCTATTTCTCCTTTTGTGGCGGATTCTTCAATTTTTTCTAGTGTGGTTAGTTGCTCGTCTAGTTGATTTTTTAAATCTCTTGTCATCTGCAAGGGGTCTTGAAATATTGCTATAAGACAGCTGGAGGCGTCTCGTAATGTGAGCATGTCATTTCTGTCGTCTTGCAGCTGAAAATGTCTACGTGGTTGCCCTCCATGTTCTGCGTTATATCCAAGGCGACCCGACCTTGCGCTATCTCTGCCTAAACATAGAGGTTGAAACCTTTCTGCCACAATCGAATCATTACGGTTAGGCTTATTTGTGTTCATTGATATTGATGAGGATTGATTCCTCAAATCCCCCCACGCCATCCCCCCAAAACCCTCGATCCGTTCCCAGTGCCAGGGGATCTCGCTCATGGCCAGGTGATATTCATGGAGATGTCCTGCCACGTAGTGGGGTAGGAGTATTCTCGCGCCCAGAGGACAGTGCGCAGGCCGCTCGTCCTGGCCCTGCCATTGAGTCAGGTTGACTTCAAACCAACTGCCCTCGGGGCCGGCTTCCAGTTCCCGCCAGAGATGTCCGTCACGAAAGAGGTAAACCCGGCATCCGGGACGTATCGGGGCGGTTTCCCGCTGATCCAGGTCCAGTGCCCGATGCAGGACGATAGCGGCAAACTGATGGTGGTGGCGATGCACCCTGAGTTCCGGGTCACCTGCAAGGTTCCTTTTCCGCGGCATGACTCCACTGGCCAGCGGAACCCGGTAGATGCCGTGAAAGGGATCATCCAGCCGCAATGCGAGGTCGACAGGCGCTTCTTCGAGCCCGGTGAAGATCATCCGATGATGGCCTCGGTGACCGGGTTCCGGTTCGGGGTAGGCTTCCATGTGTCGCTGGGTGGAACCCTGGGTTGTCAATTCCATCAGCAGTCCTTTTCCTTCGGCGCGATCCAGATCGATGTCCAGACGCAGGGCGTAAGGAGATTCCTCGACAGGCGGTGCCTGCAGTATCTCGAGATCGATTTCAGGCGGGGGTGCGCAGCCTGGCTGCATCAAGGGTGCCGGCGGTGTGTTGCGGCAATTGGAAACCATCTGGTCGAATTGCCGGACGGCCGGGCGTCCTTCGAAAAAGACATTGCCGGAAGCGGTCAGAAACTCCGCATGACCCTGCCGGGTACCGGAGCGAAGGCCACCGCAGTGACCGGCTTCGTCGCCTCGACTTCTGGAAAACCGTGAATCCAGGTGGCAGGCGGGGTGACCATTGATGAGGATGCTGCCGGCGGTGCCGACGGCATCCATGCTCTCGGCCACATTCATGTACGGGATGGGTTTGCACTTTTTGCCGATGCGGGTGCGGCAGACGTCGATGGTGGTGAGGATGCCTTCCGAGCCGGCATGGACCGCGCTGCGACCGTTGATGGCGATGTTCCGGTTACCGGAAGTCCGGGGTGAGTCGCCTCCCGCGTGACCGGACTCAGGTTCTCCCGAACTGAGTGGGCGGGTGAGGATGGTGCCCGGAATCAGACCGATGTGAGCTTCAACAGCATCGGCGATGGCTCGAATGTCTCCCGGGTTCAGCCTGCCCAGCAGGACATCACCACCCAGGCCGGTCCGTGGACAACGGCTTGTTCGCCCGCCATCCGGCGTGGAGGTCTCCGGTAGTGTCCAGTCGGGATCAATGCGGCGATAGAGGCCGGCCAGCGTCAGATGCGCGGTTTCCTGTCCTCCGAGCCAGGCCTTGAGTGCCCGCCGGCCTTGTTCCAGAGAGGGGAAGACGGGCAGGCCCTGGGCAATGCCGATACTGCCATTGTCCAGGGCCGCCATGCCCAGGCCCAGGAGCCCCGGGTTCTGGGTGCGCCAGGACAGGCTACCCCCTCGAAAGATGGTGAGAACTTCCGTGTCGTCAAAGTAATGGACCTCCTGATCGGAGGCGCCACCGGCAGCCGTGAACATGGGGGGCGTCCTTGCCTCTGGGATCGAAGAGAATCATTTCCCGGCGTTGTTCAAGGATCAAGTCCCTGGCCTGATTTTTTGGGAAGAGTTCTCATTTTTTTGTTGGATCTGACAGCTTTTGGTCGGCAGCGCAGCCGCTCAGCCACGGGTCACCCATGCGTTGCACCACCCGCCGGCCGCCACCAGTTTGCCGGGGAAGACGGCGCAAGGTCCCCATTCCGCCTGGGATGGATCGCTGAACATCAGGCAGTTGGCGCAGTTATGGCCTTCCTTATAGGCACTGTGGGTGGAATCCGAAGCATTCTCCACATAGCTCATGGCCTTTGCCTGTGCGCTGTTCGGATCCAGGCGTTCTGCCGCCAGGGCTGTGTGCCATGACAGGGGCAGGATGGTGACCGCGGCACCGGCCGCACTCATTTTCAGGAACCGGCGACGCTGCATGGAAGCATTCTTGTCACTCATGTTGCTGTTCTCCTCTATCTCGCTTTTGTCGTGTGCTGACAGCGTCGAGACCTTCTGCAGAGAGCGTGCCATCCTGCTTGCATCACTTCATGGGCGTGATGCCCCGACGACGGACACCCCGTTCCGTTCTTGGTTTATGTGCGCATAAAAGCTTGTGATCTCAATGGTTTTAGCGATCGATGCCGGGGCTTGTCGGGATGCCCGGCGTTGATGCCGGATGCGCACTTTTCCCCGAATCCTGGGGGATCGAATGCGCTGGTGCTGTTCATTCTCTGCGCAAGATGATCATAACCTGCTCACGTCATCGCCGATGACCGCGCCTGTTGACGGCCTTGATTCCATTCGAGCTGAAGGGTGGGGTGCTGGAAGATTTTTTACCAGCCCGGCGTTGGTCGATCTGTTTTTAACCACCGGCCATGATCGTTTCAACCCGGGGGTCAACATAAGAATCAACGATTTACATATGGTTTTTTTGTTGGCCCGCATCCTGCATCAGCAGGCTGGCGAACCTTGCCCCACCATCCAGCAGTCGATGCTGACCTCCAGGTCTGCACAGGGCCTGCGCAATAACAAACAGGGGCAAACCAGAGGGGGTTGTGATGAGGCATTGGTTACTCGTATTCGGCATTGCACTGGCGATGGTGCTGGTACCCGTGGCGCCCGCCTGGGCGGTGGGTGGTGATCCCGAGCGGCCCGTGCGGGGTGTTGACAAGGTGCCCAAGCTGGAGGTGGACCGCTCCGCCCGTATCCAGGAACACGTGCAGCGTATCTTCAGGACACCCCACGCCAACTTCGCGGATGAGCGCACGCCGTTTGCCCAGGGCATGTGCAATCGCTGTCATGGGGCGGGGATGGAAATCTTCTTCAATCCGGAGAAGGAATCCGCCGAGCGCATGAACCAGCCCTGCCTGAGCTGTCATGAGGAGGGCGCCCGTCGCCACTGGCACGGCAGTACCCATGAATTCTCCGGTCTGGCCTGCGTCAACTGCCATGCCATGCACAATGAGCGCCCAAGACTGCTCAAGGCCGATACCCAGCTTGAGGTGTGCGGTGCCTGCCATCTGGATCGTCGCGCCGATTTCGGCAAGCCCTCCCATCATCCGGTCCCTGAAGGCCTCATGCAGTGTACCGACTGCCACAACCCCCATGGCACGCCCGGCCCCAGCAAGCTGATCGGCCATACGGTGAATGAGACTTGCTACAACTGCCATGCCGAAAAGCGGGGACCCTTCCTGTGGGAACACAACCCGGCCCGGGAGGCCTGCACCACCTGCCACGACCCCCACGGTTCCATCCACCGGCCGATGCTGGTCAGCCGTCCCCCCATGCTGTGTCAGCAGTGCCACCTGGGTTCCCATTCCGACGTGGCACTCACCGGGGCGCGGATGGACTTCCGGGTGCAGGGTCGCAGCTGCCTGAACTGCCATAGCCAGGTCCACGGTTCCAACCATCCCCGTGGCTTCGTGTTCAAGGAATGAGGCCAACCGTCACCGGCAACTGCCGGTGGATGAGGTGCGAGGAGAGAATCATGAGCAGAATGTCGAAATCACTCTTGACCACCACGGTCTGCGCCGTGGGTCTGGCCACGCCGTTGACCCTGGCCGCCCAGGAGGGATCAAACCAGATCGTGAGAAAGGAGATCCGGGCCGGCGTCGGTTATCTGAGCGAGGACTCCTTCCGGCTGGGACGCTTTACCGGCGTCGATCAGGCCGGTGTGTTCCTGGATTTGGGGTTCCTGCTGCGCGGGCTGGATCCCCATGACGGTGACACCAATCGCTACTGGCGGCTGGAAGGCCGCAACCTCGGACTGGATTCCCGCGGCTTGAAACTGGATGCCGGCGAACGGGGACGCTACAGCACCTTCCTCTATTACCAGGAAATGCCCAGCTATCAGTATCGGGACGTGGGCACGCCTTACCGTGGGACCGGGTCGGGAAATCTGAGCCTGCCGGCCGGCGGCGGGGCCGCAACGGCCGAGGATTTCCTGAGAGATGTGGATCTGGGCGCCCACCGTCAGCGTCTGAGCGTGGGGGGGCGGGTCAATCTGGATACCCGCTGGCGGGCCAGCACGGCGGTGCATTACGACCGCAAGGACGGCCTCATTGCCCGGGGTGTGAACAACGACTACTTCTGGGCGTTGCAGCGATCCGCCGTGGTACCGGTGCCGGTGGACTACGAGACCACGCGCTTCGAAGCCGATATCACCTATGACGGTGAACAGTTGCAAGGACGGCTGGGGTATCACCTGTCCGTCTTCTCCCAGCGTGACGGCCAGAGCCTGGAGGTCCCCGACGCCACGGTGGCCAACTGGGACAACGCACCGAGCCGCACGGTGGCGCTGGAACCGGACAATCAGTTTCATCAGATCACCGGTTCCATCGGTTATACCTTCACCGACAGCACCGCCCGGGTCGGTGCCGACGTGGCCCTGGGCAGAATGACCCAGGATGAGCGGTTCGTGGAGGCGTTCGCGGGGCTGCCTTCATCCCTGGACGGTCAGATCAATACCACCCTGGTGAATCTGCGGGCCAGCGGCCGTCCCCACGAGCGGCTGAACCTACGCGCGGGGTATCGCTACGACGACCGTGACAACCGCACCTCCGCCTATGACGTGGAACACAACGGACGGACCTGGTCTTCACGTCCGGTCAGTTCCACCCAGCACCGCTATCACGTGGATGCCAGCTACCGGGTGCAGGATCGGACCTATCTAAATCTGGGGGTGGTCAGGGACGAGCGGGAACGGACCTTCGATGACCGGGAACGCACGGATGAAACCGCCTACAAGGCCGGCATTCGCACCCGGGCGATTCCACGCACCACCCTCAGCGCTGAATTCCAGTATGCCGAACAGCGGGGTTCCAACTGGGAGCGGGACACGGCACCCGAAGCCCTGCGCAAGTACTACCTGGCGGATCGTGACCGTCAGAGCATCACCCTGCTGGCCACCTTCCAGGCCAATGGCCGGCTGCAATTCACGCCACGGGTGCAGTGGATCGACGATGACTATTCACGTTCCGAGCTGGGACTGCAGTCCGCCGAGCGCCAGATCTGGGCCATGGATGTCTCCTATGTCCCCACTGACCGGATGACTGCCTTTGCCTTTTATGCCTACGAGAACGTCAAGGCGGATCAGGACGGTTTCCGGGCACCGACCCCGACCCGTCCCGGCGGCGAGTTCTGGCGTTCGCAGCGGGATGAGGACTCCCTGACCCTGGGCCTGGGTGGTGAATACGTGGTTCGCCCGGGCAAGCTGACCCTGGGGACCGAGCTGATTCATATCGAAAGCTCGGGCCGTGCCCGGGTGAGGTCCGAGCTCGGCAACGGCGTCTATCCCAGCCTGGAGGCACGCCTGACCCAATTCAGCCTCTACGGCGATTACCGACTGCGCCAGAACCTGGATTTCCGTTTGCGCTACATGGTGGAGCGTTACCGGGAAAAGGACTGGGCTCTGGATGGCGTGGGCGTGACCGGTGTCGGCAACCTCATCCTGCTGGATCAGGAAAGCCCGGATTACACCTCGCACCTGATCGCGGGCACGTTGCGTTATCGATTCTAGATTATTGATTTTAAAATAATTAATTCGATGGGTTGGGCGATATGGATGAGCGATGTTCGGCCTGGTGCCGGAATCGCTGCGAGCGTCCACGGCGAATCAACCTGGAGGTGGGGAGCATGGCACGAATCAGACGATCGAAAATGGAATACTTCACCGGTGGGGGATCTTCACCCCCGGTCACTCTCAGTGAGGTGGGGCAAGGTCGGTCTCATGGCCGCATGAATGTCGTCGTGAGGAACGGCATGCATCTGGCCCTGGTCACCCTGCTGGCCCTGGTGCTGACGGGCTGTCTAGCCAGCGACAGTGGTTTTGATGAAACCACCACCGGCGGCGGTGGTGGCGGTGGTGGTCTGCCGGCGCTGCCGGGTGATTCGGCCGCCGGCCCGGATCTGCGCATCACTAGCGCACAGGTCAACAATGAGGGGCATCCGGTGGTGGAATTCACCCTGCTGGATGGACGGGGTGCGCCCATCACCGACCTGTCCGCGGCCAGTTTCACCTTTGCCAAGCTGGCCCCCAGGAGCCGGTATGGTCAGGGCTATGACTGGGTGAACTACATCACCCGGGAACGTCCGGTGGCCGATTCCGGGTGGATGCTGGCGGTCTCGGAGAACAATCCCACCGGGGCGCCCATGTTCGGCAATGCCATTCAAGGGAATATCGAGAACAACGGTACCTTGGAGAATCTGGGCAACGGCGAGTATCGCTACACCTACAATCTCAATGTGAATCAGGCCAGCCGGACCATCACCGGCGAGAACGTGGGTCAGCTGTGGCGCTGCGTGGAAGATGGCTCTCATGATAGCCATGAATTCTCCGATCGCCGTCAGGCAGAGACTGAGCTGGGCGAGGCCATCCGCTGTTCCTGGGCGGATGGCACCACGCTGCCCCGGGGGGTTCGCATCGAGGGCAGTGGCAATACCCTGACCTATACGGTGGAATACAACGACGACTGGACCCACCGGGTGGGCATGCAGCTGGGAGGCGGCCTGGTGGCCAACGCCTGGTATGACTTCATCCCGGCCACCGGCGAGCGTCCCACCCATGGGGTGGATGCCACCCGGGACATGATTTCCCTCGACAGCTGCAACACCTGCCACGACGGCACCCTGCGCAAGCATGGCGGCAACCGGGTGGAGCCCCAGTACTGCGTCACCTGTCACAACCCGGGCAGCGTGGATCCGGTCAGCGGCCGCAGCATCGACTTCAAGCAGATGGTGCACAAAATCCATCGGGGACAGTCACTGCCCAGCGTGCGTGCCGGTGTGCCCTATTTCATCCGCAACAACGACTTCAGCAAGCTGCGATTCCCTCAGGCCGTGCATGACAATGGCAACATCGGTCATGTGGGCAACTATGCCTCCCACGGCGTCCTGCCGAATGGCAACCCGATCCCACGTCAGGCCTCCTTCGGCATCGACAATTGCGTGAAGTGTCACATGGGTCAGGAGACCCGGGACGAGCTGGTGCTGATCGCCGGCGGCGAGGATCTGTTGGCCAAGCAGAAGCTGGCGAGGGTGACCCCGGACGGTGACAACTGGTGGGGTCCCACCCGTACCGTCGAGGCCTGCGCCGCCTGCCACGACAACGTGTTCTGGTACAACTTCTCCGATGCCGACGTGGCGCTGCCGGGTGGCGTTCATCCGGATGAGACCCTGCCGGCTCTGCTGGCCCAGCGTTTTGGGGCCTCAACCGAAGGGCCGAGGGGAGACTGGCGCAGCGGCCACCGGACCGGGTTCAATCCGGATACCGGATGGCAGGGTGACGGCACCCTGGCCGGCGCCTTGGGTAGTTCCCTGTTTGTCACTGGGAACTGTGGCGGCTGTCACAACCAGACCCCTGTCGGCGATGCCGCCAACATCGGGTTGCGGGGGATCGAGCAGGGCGGCAACAACCGGGTTCGCGTGACCCGGGCCCACCTGAGTTTCACCCGGGCGGGCATTCGCCAGGACCAGCTCCGGATCGAGCTGGAACCGGCCACCCTGGATCCGGCCGCCGAGACCGTGACCTTCCGCCTGCGGGTGCGGGATGACGCCAAGAACGTCTACCTGAGACACGACGTCAATGCCACCTTCTCCCTGGGCTTCGTCATGGGCTGGCGCGAGGAAGGTTTTGCCGACTTCACCCACTCCAGCGACGTCAATAACAACTGGCCGGGTCGTACCACGGACTTTGGTTGTAATGCCGGTTGCTGGACCAGTGGCTCGGGCAGCAACATCACCATTGCCGGACCCACGGGGAGCGGGTATTACACGGTGACCCTGGATGTGTCCTCCATCATCGACACCATGCCCGAAAACGGCACCGGCTCCATTGCGGTGCAGCATCAGGTGGTGCCGCTGGATGCCCTGGGTGCGGTGGATAGCGTCTGGGATGACAGCCGCACGCCCATCGTCAACGCCCTGCATCGGGTGACCACCTTTGCCATCGGCAACGCGGTTCCGACGCCTCGGCGTCAGGTGGTGGATGTGGAGGACACCTGCCGGTCCTGCCATATCCGTTTCGCCAAGCACGGAGGCAACCGCCGCAACAACCCGGAGCTGTGCGTCCATTGCCACAATCCCAACAATACGGACATTTCCCACGCGGCACGCCGGGGCGTGGAGGGGCAATTCGATGGCAAGCTTGAGGAGTCCAAGGACTTCAAGCGCATGATCCATCACATCCACAGGGCCAACATGGGGGCGGACGGCATCCAGCTGCGTGCCCTGGTATTCGGCGGTCCGGCTCCGCGGGGAGATGAGGATGGTCAGTGGGAGAACGCCCATCACTTCCCGGGCAGCATTGCCAACTGCAATACCTGCCACGTCAACGACAGTTACAAGCTGCCGTTGGCCGAGGGGGTGATTGGTTCCACCCATCGCAGCTTCGACTGGGAGACCGGCAACTTCGCCAATGCCGGTGCGGTGGCCTTCGGTGCCGATAACGAGCTGAATAACCTGGAGCAGCACCGGAAGTTCAGCCCGATTGCCTCGGTCTGTACCTCCTGCCACACCAATCCGGACTGGTTTGAGAACCATATCCAGCCCCGGGGTGGTTCCATGTCCGCCGGTATCAACAACCTGGATCCTGGCGGCGAAAACTGCCTGACCTGCCACGGTCCCGGCGGTGACGCGGACATCAGCCAGGTCCATGACATTCGGCCTCGGTGATGGGATGACCGGGGGGCTTTCAGTCCCCCGGCCATGACAGGTGTTCGTCCTTTTGACCCCTCCCAATGATTTTTCCAGGGAGGGGTTTTTTTTGGAGTTTTTCCACGGATTTCCTGGTGCTGGAGGTGGCATCCCGGGCCGGCATAAAGACCCTGTAACTTGACAGTCATTTTATTTGTGGTTATATGTCCATCACATTTGACAATAATCAAAGGCCGAAAGAGTGCCGGGCCATGTACCCGGCGCCTTGAGAAAAACGGCCGACATGCGACCTGGGGCGAGGAGAGAAGAGTGGACACCATGAGCGGCAATGTCATTCTGATCGGCTGGGACTGCAGTGCTCAAGGCAAGGCAGTGGAACGACTTCTCACGGCACAGGGACTGGCATGCGAGCATCGACCGACGCAAGAGGTCGTCGGCCCCGTGAGTGAGTCCGCGGAGGTTCTGCTGGTACGGGAAAGCGGTACCCGGGCCCCGGGACTGCCGGTACTGCAGGCCCTGCATGACAGCGGCAACACCCGGTCCGTGATCCTGGTGGGGGATCGTCTGCTACCGGAGCAGGTGGTGCAGGCCACCCGGATGGGGGCGCTGGATGTTCTGCCCGAGCCACTGGATACCGATCGGCTGATGGCCGCCCTGGAGCAGGCCCGTCTCAGCAGCCTGAGCGCCCATGTGGACGAGGTCATCCGGGAGGACTGTCCCTCGATCCTCGGCTCCTCTCCCAAGATGGTGGAGGTTTTCAAGCAACTCGGGGTGGCGGCCTCCAATGACCTGAACGTCCTGCTTACCGGCGAGACCGGGGTGGGGAAGGAGGTCTCTGCTTACTGTATTCACCGTCACTCCGCCCGGGCCGGCGGTCCCTACGTGGCCATCAACTGCACCGCCATCCCCGAAGGTCTGCTGGAAGCGGAACTGTTCGGCCATGCCCGCGGGGCCTATACCAACGCCGTCAATGACGGCATCGGCAAGATCGAGGCGGCGGAAGGAGGCACCTTGCTGCTGGATGAGATCGGCGACATGTCGCCCACCTTCCAGGCGAAGCTGCTGCGCTTTCTGGAAGACAAGCATTTTCACCGCTTGGGGGATGCATCCGCCCGTTCCGCCGATGTGCGCATCATTGCCGCCACCAACCGGAATCTGCTGGCCGAGGTGGAGGCCGGACGGTTCCGGCGCGACCTGTATTATCGCCTGGCCCAGTTCCCCATCAGCATCCCGCCCCTGCGTGAGCGGCCCGACGACATCCGTTCCCTGGTACGTGCCTTCGTGGCTGAGGCCAATCTGCGTCTGGGTCTCAAGATCACCGAGGTCTCCGAGGAGGCGGAGGCGGCTGCCCTGAGTTATCACTGGCCCGGGAATGTGCGGGAATTGAAGAATCTCGTCTATCAGGCCGCGGTGCGAACCCGTGTCGGCGGCATCACCGGCTTTCCCTTCGTCGTCGGGGCGGCGGGCGAGTGCCCGGCCGGTCACGAGGTCGGATCGGGTGGTGGATTGGAATCACTGGTGAAGCGGGCGGTGGCCGGGGGGCAGGTGCGGCACCTGCTGGAGGAATTCGAGGCCCTGACCCTGCGCAGTCTGCTGGAGGCCTTCGAGGGCAATCGCAGCCGGATCTCGGAAGAACTGGGCATCTCTCGCAATACCCTCAGGGCGAAACTCAAGGTCCACGGACTTTAATCCAGCAGTTCCAGCCCGCGAGTACGCCAGTTCACCACCGCCGTGTGGGGCACCATGCGGCGGGCCAGCTCAGGGAAATCCTTGCGAATGACCTCGCGGGCAAAATCCGTGAGGAAGCGGGATTCCAGCATGGCCCGCGCCCGGTCCGGGCCGATCTCCTCATAGGGCGCCGAGGTCAGCAGCATGAAGCCGTCATCGGGTATCCGTCCCGCGGCCATGTTGTCCTCGATGATCCCCGCGGCCTTGTGCACGGGGGTGGACAGATCCGGGCTGTAGGGGCCGATGATCAGGGCCGTGTTGGGTACGTGCAGGAAGTCGAACCCCCGGCCGACGCAGATGGCCCATTCCCGATGCTGGATGTCCAGCTCCCGGGGCACGCCCCGCAGGGACTGTACATGGGCCAGGTTACCCTCCAGCAGGGGCAACAGATCCCGCCGCACTTCCGTCGGCATGTCGGGACAGACCGGCATCAGAAGACCTTCCAGATCCGCGGCATTCTCCGTCTCCAGACGGCTGATATCCAGCACCTCGTCCCGGTCACCGTGGATGATCAGGGCATCGCTATCGGTCTCGAAGCCGCAGACCAGCGGGTACACCTGCTGCCGGTCACGGCCGAACAGGGCCTCTGCCTGAGCACGAATCTGATGGGTGTGGGCGATGGCGGCCTCGGTGTCGTAGCCGAAACCGGCACAGCCCCGCGAACAATCGCCCCGGGATAGGTGATCATCAGCAGCACCCGATGCCCGGCGGAAGCCGCATCCTGCGCCATCTCTGCGATCAGCTTGCCCAGAAAGGGCCAGCCCAGATCAAAGCGTCCGCCCAGGTTGCGGAAAGGGCGGATGATGCCCAGCGGGGTGCGGGTGGCGTGGGGGATGTGAATGCGCCCGTCCATGCATTTGAGCACGGCGATGCGGGTGGAATGCCGTGCCAGATAGCGATCCCGGGCGAGAGAGGCCGCCGGGCTACAGAACAGTTCCGAATGCTTGCGGGACAGGTTGATCAGCCACTGGATGCGTTCCTCGATGGGGTAGGTGTGCACCTGCATGTTCTGGGTCGCCGGTCTTGATTTTATGCATGATAACACCAGCGATGGCAGGGCTCTTGAGCCAAGGACACAGCGGTCGGGACCGCCGGTGTCACGCCGGCGGCGTCGGGGCTCAGGCGGACGGACTGGAAAGGCGCAAGGCCGCATCGGTCCGATCCAGCGAGGCCTGAATCTCGGCCTCCCGTTCCACGGCAAAGGCAAGGAAGGCCCGGGCGATCAGTGACAGGTCCCGTCCCTTGGGGTGGACCAGGTACCAGGCACGCTGAATGGGGAAGCCTTCCACATCCAGCATGGTGAGTCGTCCGGCACCGCCGTCCAGGTTCAGGGAGTGCAGGGACAGGGTGGAGATTCCCAGGCCGGCGATGATGGCGTGCTTGATGGCCTCGTTACTGCCCAGTTCCATGCGCACGTTGGGCTTGAGGCCGTGCTTGCTGAACAGACGGGTTACCGCATCCCGGATGCCCGAGCCCGGCTCGCGCAGGATGAAGCGCTCCTGGATGATCCGCTCCAGCGGGATGTTCTTTTCCCCGACAAGGGGATGGTCGGCACGGGCGACAATGATCAGGGGGTTGGGCGCCAGATAGGTGGCCTCCACGGACAGGCCGATGGAGTCCGGTTCGCCGAAGATGTACAGGTCGTCCTCATGGTTGAGCATCCGTTCGATGATGCGGTCACGGTTGCTGACCTTGAGGGAGACATCGATGCCGGGGTAGGTCTCGCAGAAGGCCCCAAGGATCTCCGGGGCGAAATACTTGGCCGTGGTGATGACGCCCAGGCGGAACCGGCCCCGCTTGAGGCCCTTGAGATCCGCCAGACGTATTTCCAGGTCCGCCAGGGTGTCCAGGATGCCCCTGACGGCCTGATAGACCTCCCGGCCTGCCTCGGTGGGTTCCACGTTGCGTCCCGACGGCATGAACAGGGGCGCGCCCACGGTCTCGGAGAGTTTCTTGATCTGCATGGAGACGGTGGGCTGGGTCAGGAACAGCTCTTCCGCGGCCCGGGTGAAGCTGCCCAGCCGGACGATGGCCTCCAGGATCTGCAACTGCCGCAGGCTGGCGTGGCGGATGAACCGGTTGGGCATGTCCGGCTGGCGCGATTCATCCTGGGATCCCGCATCCTCCGTGCCGGTGTCGTGTCGCTCGTCCATGAGGGTCACTCAGTCGGGCCAGACCCGGCGGCCCGGAAGGTATCCGGTGTCGGCGGTTCGGGGCTGTGGCTTGCGGGTGGACGGGCCGGATTTGCCGGCCGTGGCCGGGCTCCGACGGCGCCGGGGCGTGGCCGTGGCCGGACTACCCTGTGCCGTGGGCGTGTGGGTGACTTCCGGATTGGCCCGGGTCGTATCGGCGGATGAGGCGGGGGCCGAGGGCTT
Organism: Ectothiorhodospira shaposhnikovii; assembly: GCF_047222355.1. Classification (NCBI taxonomy): domain Bacteria; kingdom Pseudomonadati; phylum Pseudomonadota; class Gammaproteobacteria; order Chromatiales; family Ectothiorhodospiraceae; genus Ectothiorhodospira; species Ectothiorhodospira shaposhnikovii. Next base: position 462,446 of record NZ_CP178333.1, read on the forward strand.
TGCGCCAGCCGTGGGCGGTGATTGCTCGTGCTTGGGTTCGGTCATGGGTGCGCCTCGTTGGTGTCCGTGGGCTGGAAGGCATCCAGGGCGTCGACGAAACGGCGTTGTTCGTCGCTCAGTTCGGTGGCGTTGTCGTCGGCATGCAGGGTGATGTTGACATAGGTGCGTCCGAAACTGATGTCGGGGTACACCCCTTCCTGTTCCGACAGTGCCCCGGCCTGTTCCAGAAAGCGGCGTGTGGCCTCGTAGTCCGGAAAAGCCAGACGGCGCTCCAGTCGCAACGGGCGTTCACGGCGGGTCCAGTCGGGATGCATGGGCAGCTCTCCTTCAGAAATAGACACGATCTCCGAAATCATGATGCCGTGTCGGGGCCAGCGACGCCAGCCACTGTTCCAGTCCATGAAATCCATGGATCTCTTCTTCCAGCAGCGCGGCGAAGAAGTCTTCGTGGCCGGCGTCACCCAGACGGCGGCAGCACGTCACGGCATCCTGATAAAGCGCGATGATCTCCCGTTCCAGGCGCAGATCTTCCCGCAGCAGGGCTGCCAGGTCACCGCCCGCGCGGGCCGGACGCAGCTGGGAGGCAGCGGGGGCGAACCCCAGCGCGAGCATGCGCTGGGTGAGACGGTCGGCGTGGTGCATTTCCTCCACCATCTCCCGGCGCAACCGTGCCGCGGCTTCCGGCAGGCCCCAGGCCTCCACCAGCGAGGCCTGGGTCATGTACTGCTGGACTGCCGAAAACTCAAGGCTCAGGGCGCGACCGAGATAGCCGGGGATGCGGGGATGAATGCGGCCGGATGACACCGGACGTCCCATCATCGTCAGGCGGCGCTACCGCCGGTCTTGCCCAGGATCGGCTCCACCTCCCGGTGGGGACGGGCGATGATATGAGCGGCCACCAGGCCGTCACCCACCCGCTCGCAGGCATCGGCGCCGGCCCGCACGGCGGCGTTCACCGCGCCGGTCTCGCCGCGCACCAGCACGGTCACATAGCCGCCGCCCACGAATTCCCGTCCGATCAACCGCACCTCGGCGGCCTTGGTCATGGCGTCCGCCGCCTCGATGGCGGGCACCAGGCCTCGGGTCTCGATCATCCCAAGCGCGATACCGTAGTTGTCATTGGCCATCTTCGTCTCTCCGATCATTCACTTTGATGTGTGTTCATCCCGATTGCCGGGTCATTCGGTGCTGGGGCCGCCCACGGGCAGGATGGGCTCCACCTCCCGGTGGGGGCGGGCGATGATATGGGCGGCCACCAGGCCGTCACCGACCCGCTCGCAGGCATCGGCGCCGGCCCGCACGGCGGCGTTCACCGCGCCGGTCTCGCCGCGCACCAGCACGGTCACATAGCCGCCGCCGACGAACTCCCGCCCGATCAGCCGTACCTCGGCGGCCTTGGTCATGGCATCGGCCGCCTCGATGGCGGGGACCAGGCCGCGGGTCTCGATCATCCCCAGGGCAATGCCGTATTTGTCGCCACTCATGGTGTCTCTCCTGTGTTGTTTCGGATCATCGTTGTCAAAATCCCCGTCATGCCGGTTCCCACTGGTCAATCACCCCGCCCACGGTCAGGTCGGTGAGGATGTCCGCGTTGCCCATGGCATAGCGGGCCGCGGAACCACTGACCAGGAACACCCAGTCACCCGGGCGGGCACCCACCGGATCGGTGGCCACGGCCTGGCGGCCCTGGGGGTCCCGCACCAGACGCAGATCCACATGGGCCAGCCCCGGAATTCGCTGTGTACAGACCACCGACCCCACCACTTGCCGGACTTCCATCAGCTCGACTCCCCGCCGCCGGCTTCGTTTTCCGGCGGCCAGCGGTCGATGATGCCGACGATGGTCAGGTCGCTGGGAAACTCCTTGCTGCCGGCGGCCTCCCGGGCCGCCGAGCTGCCCACGCAGATCACCCAGTCACCGGGGATGCAGCCCACGGAGTCCACCGCCACCTGACGGGAGCTGCCGTCGCGCACCACCAGCAGGTGCTTGTGTTCAAAGCCGGGTATCCGGTTGGTGGATACCAGCGGGCGTTCCACCTGACAGATCTTCATCAGTGTCCTCCTTGTCCGCTTGGGTCCGTGGACGCGGCCACCCGCTCCAGACCGCCGCGGGTGTCACAGTCCCGCACCACCAGCAGGCGGTGCAGCAGGCCGTCCCGGACGAGGGGGGCGTAGCGTTCGGTCATGGCCCGGTCCACCTGCAGGCAGCGGGCGATGGCCCGCTCCCGGGCGCCGGGCACCTGGCCGTGGTAGTCGAATCGGATCACCACCGGGATGGGCAGGCCGTGGGGGTGATTGAGTCCCCCCAGGATGCGGCATCCCACATCCAGGTCGGCGGCACCTTCCTCCACCGTGTGCAGGTAGGCGAAGAAGGTGAGGTTGCGCAACTGGATCTCCTCGAAACCGATGCCCACGCCCATGAAGCGCTCCGCGTGGCCCTGGTCCGGGTAGGCACCGCCGTGACGGCGGTCCACGTAGTCCAGTTGGGACAGGTTGTGTTCCACCAGATGGGCGATCAGCTTCACCATGCCTTCGTCGGGTGCGGCGGGGGCGTGTCGGCGAACCTGCTCCAGAATGTGGCCGCGGGCGGCCTCCGGCGTCATGGACAGGGTCTGACGGTAGATGTCACGGGTATCCAGGCCCGATTGCAGGTCCATGTGCCCACCGGCGTCGGGGACATGGATGCGCAGGGCATCGGTATCCGTGTCCAGGCCGATGAGCAGCAGGGCGACGGAGGCGCCGCAGCAGAATCCGTTTTCCACCGCCTGGCGGAAGGCCTGCAAACGTTCCAGACCGGCCCGGGCCGCCGCCGTATCGTCGGAGCCGTGGGCGGCGCAGCCTTCGTGGGCGGGATGACGGGAGCTGAAGTGGTAGATCACCGTCTTCAGATATCGGGTCGGGGCATCGGCGGTGTTGGGCGTGCCGGCCCGGTAGCGGGCATGCTCCACCTCCACCCATTTGCTCACCGTGTCCTCCACGTCGAACAGGGCGCCGGCGGATGAGCGCCGTCTGACCGCGCCGAAGGGCAGGCGCAGCACATAGCTGATGGCGTGGGCCAGACGACCGTCGGCACAGGGCGTGACGTCCATCAGGTGAAAGCCACAGCCTTGCAGGAAGGTATTGAATGCCCGGGTGTCATGGCCCTTGAGCGGGTCGTGGGCAAAGAAACCATCGGCCATGCGGCAGTAGGTCTCGAACAGACAGGCGGCGTGGAGGCGGGGCAGATCCAGTCCCTTGATCCAGGCATCCGCCAGCAGATGATCCGGCAGCCGGAATCCCAGGGTTTGTTCCGCCAGGGCCTGGGCCTTGCCGACAAAGCCCTTTTCCCGCTGCAGTCCGGCCAGTTCCCGCAACAGCGGCAGGATCCGGTCGAAGGATGACTTCACCGCGGTTTCGTAGGCCTGGAGCCGGTGGTTGGCCGCCTTGTCGGTGAGGGGATGCAACTGAGCTTGGGACCGACCGTTCCCGGCCGGGGATGAAACCCGATGCACATGCCGGGGATGCGCTTCCCGCACCGGCATCGCCTCGGACGGCGGCTCCGTCCGGGCGATCGGCGAGGGCTGGGTGGATGCCGCGCCGCGGCCATGACGACGAACCGTCGGGGCAGTGGCCCAGATCAGACTGTCACGGTGTGAGCGGCGGCGGGTGAGCATGGTGTGTCGGTCTCTGGTTCGTGTGGGTCGGTTTCAGTGGTGGTTTCAGTGGTTTTGAAGGGACAGGGTCCGTGCGGGTCAGCCCCGGGCGCCGCCTGAGTAGGTAACCAGTGATCCTTTTTCCGTATTGCCGCTGCTGCCGGTCACGCGACTCACCGGCGGCGGCACATCCTGGTTACGCTTGTGGGTGACGGCCGGCATGGCACCCATCAGACCGGGCCGGGTGGGATTGCGGCGGCGGGCGGAACTGCCCTCGGTGCCGGTCACCCGGTCGCCCCGTTCCCAGTCATCGCCGGTGATCTTGCTGCCGCTGGACTGGCCTTCCCCGGTGATACGGGCACGGCGGGGTGTTTCCGGCTGGGGATCAAAGTCGGTGGATGCCGCCTCCGGCAAACCCGCGTCCAGATCCCCCAGCGCGGCGGGCAGCCGTTCCGGACGGGCCTGATCGGTACCGGTGATCTTGTCCGCCGCCATGTCGAAGGGGCCGGTGATGCGACCGCCCTGCTGGTCATAGCGGGTACCGGTTACGCCCACGCTGCGCCGTTCACGCTCTACCTGACGGGCCGGCGAGGTGACGGTGAAACCCTGTCCCGGCGTCGTTTCCAGGGGTTGCGGGAAATCCGGCTGACCGGGTTGGGCGGCCAGGGAAGTCCGCTGCTCGATCCGGGCCTGGGCCTCGGGCGGGCAATAGTCCGCGATCTGTTCCGGGCTGGTGTAGGGCGTGCCGGTCACCGCCTGACAAGTGCCCGGTTCGTCGCCGGTCACCTGACGGGAGCGGCCGGGCAGGCTGCCGGAGACGGTGCGACCCCGGGCGGTGGTGGCATGGGTCACCTTGGGCGGCTGGGTCGGTCCCGGCGGCGGCGTGTCGCAGAACTGTTCGTACTGCTCCTGGCCGACGTACTCGTTCCCGGTCACACGGCGGCAGGTGCCCGGCTCGTTGCCCGTCACCCGGGCGCCACGGCCCAGTTCGTTGCCGGTCACCCGACTGCCCTGACCGGTGCGGGTGACATGCACCTTTTCCGGCCGGTTGGGCGGGGTGGTCTGGCAGAATTCGTGAAAGATCTCCGCACCCAGGTATTCAGTGCCGGTGACGGCGCGGCAGGTGCCCGAGTCATCACCGGTCACACTGCGGCTACGCCCCACCCGGGTACCCGTCACCGACTGGCCTGCGGCGGTTTCCGACAGCCCCACCTTCCAGGGCTGATCCTGGGCCGGTCCGGACCGGCCGGGCCGGGTGCGTCCGGCCGGAGCGGTGCGACGGGTACCCATGGCACCGCCCTGGCTGCGCTGGGCCCGCACACTGCGGGCCAGTTCCCGCCCGGACAGGCGGGGATTGGCCTGCCGGGCCAGGCTGGCCGCCGAGGCGGGGGTGCCGGCGGCCGACTTGCCCCGGGTGGACAGGGCGGCGCGCCGGGCCCGGGACTGCAGGCGTCCGGCCGGCTGGGTGTTCGGGGCATTGCGGCGCGGTACGTTCCGGCGACGGTCCTGGGCGGTGCCGTTTCCGGTACGGTCGCTGCTCCGACGGGAGAGGGAATGACTGCGGGTCACGGTCCGCTCGGTCCGGGGTGTGGCGGATTCGTCGTTGCGGCCGCATTGCCCGCCGCACTGGCAACCGGAGGCCGTGGACGGCTGAACGGTGTCCGGCGTGGCGGCCACGGGGGCCTGCCGGACCCGGTCGCTGGAGGTGTCGGCCCGCTTGCCGGCCCGGGACAGGGCGGCACGGCGGGCCAGTGCCTGGGCGCGACCGGAAGCCTCGGCGACCACGGGGCGGGCGGCAGTGGCACGACCACGAGCGGGGGATGTCGCCGTCGGCGCGGACAGGCGGGCACGGGGTGCCGGCCGGCTCACGGCCGGTTCCGGCGCCGGCCGTGGGGCCGCTGGTCGAGGGGCGGCACCCGTGCTGCCCTTGCCCCGGCTGGAGAGGGCCTGGCGGCGCGCCAGGGCGGCCTGGCGCCCGCTGGAACTGCTGGATGGTCTGTTAGCCATGGTCTTTCCCCGCTCGTGGTCTGCCTTGGTCCGTGATCAGCGCCGCCCCTCGAACACCACGAAGGATGCGCCTTGGCACTGGGTGTAGTTGTCGTAGCCCGTGAGCCGCACATGGTGATCCGGGTAGGCCCGATGGCAGGCCTCCAACTCGGCGGCCACATGGTCCAGGTTCACCTCGCCGAAGAAGGGCAGCTTCCACATGGTCCAGTAGTGGTTCATGGAAAAGTCCGGATGCACATGTTCGATGCCCGGCGTCCAGCCCTGGGCAATGATGTAGGCGATCTGGTCAAAGACCTCTTCCTGGGTCAGCGGGGGCAGGAAACCGAAGGTTTCCAGGGTCTGTCGGGTCTGGTAGTCACCCATGGTGTTCTGGAAAGGCATGTCTGCAGGTCCTCATGTTCGGAAGGGGGAGTGATCCGGCCCGGTGCGCGGGATCAGCCCGCGTCCAGCTTGTCCACGGTGTCGAACTCGAACTTGATCTCTTTCCATGTCTCCATGGCGATGGCCAGTTCGGGGCTGTGACGGGCCGCGTCGGTAAGGATCTCGCGGGATTCCCGCTCCAGATCACGGCCTTCGTTGCGGGCCTTGATGCAGGCCTCCAGGGCCACCCGGTTGGCGGCGGCGCCGGCGGCATTGCCCCAGGGATGGCCTTGGGTACCGCCACCGAACTGCAGCACGGAGTCGTCGCCGAAGATGGTGACCAGGGCGGGCATGTGCCAGACGTGGATACCGCCGGAGGCGACGGCGAACACCCCGGGCATGGAGCCCCAGTCCTGGTCGAAGAAGATCCCGCGGGAGCGGTCTTCGGGGATGAAGGACTCCCGCAGCAGGTCCACATAGCCCAGGGTGGAGGCCCGGTCACCTTCCAGCTTGCCCACCACGGTGCCGGTGTGCAGATGGTCGCCGCCGGAGAGGCGCAGGCACTTGGCCAGGACGCGGAAGTGGATGCCGTGCTTGGGATGACGGTCGATGACCGCGTGCATGGCCCGGTGGATGTGCAGCAGCATGCCGTTCTTGCGGCACCACTTGGCCAGGCCGGTATTGGCGCAGAAGCCGCCGGTGATGTAGTCGTGCATGATGATGGGCTGGCCCAGTTCCTTGGCGAACTCGGCCCGCTCGTACATCTGTTCCGGGTCCGGCGCGGTCACGTTAAGGTAGTGGCCCTTGCGTTCGCCGGTTTCCGCCTGGGCGGCGGCCACGGCCTCGGCCACGAACTCGAAGCGGTTCTGCCAGCGCATGAAGGGCTGGGAGTTGACGTTCTCGTCGTCCTTGGTGAAGTCCAGGCCGCCGCGCAGACATTCATAGACGGCGCGGCCGTAGTTCTTGGCCGAGAGGCCCAGCTTGGGCTTGATGGTGCAGCCCAGCAGGGGGCGGCCGTACTTGTTGAGCTTGTCCCGTTCCACCTGGATGCCGTTGGGCGGACCCATGCAGGTCTTCACGTAGGCCAGGGGGAAGCGGATGTCTTCCAGGCGCAGATGGCGCAGGGCCTTGAAACCGAAGACGTTACCCACCAGGGAGGTGAGCACGTTGACAATGGAGCCTTCCTCGAACAGGTCGATGGGGTAGGCGATGAAGGTGTAGAAGGATTCTTTGTCGCCGGGCACGTCCTCGATGCGGTAGGCTCGCCCCTTGTAGAATTCCATGTCGGTGAGCAGTTCGGACCACACCGTACTCCAGGTCCCGGTGGAGGACTCGGCGGCCACGGCGGCGGCCACCTCTTCCCTCGGCACTCCCGGCTGTCCGGTGACCTTGAAGCAGGCCAGCAGGTCGGAATCCAGGGGGACGTAGTCCGGGGTCCAATAGAGTTCGCGGTACTCTTTCACACCCGCGTCGTAGGTCTTCACGCTCATGGTCATCAGCTCCTGTGGTCTGTGCCCCGCCTCTGACGGGAAGGCGACGTTTGCTCTATGGGAAAGCTACAGCAGGAGTGGGTATATCTATAAATCGATTGTTTCTATTTAATGGATTGACAGGAGTCTATGTATGGGTGGGAAGGTCGTGATGACATTTGATGAGTGAGCGTCACGTCTGCACGTCTGCGCCCGTGCCCTTTTACACCGTCATTCCCGCTTTCGCGGGAATGACGGATCAAGTGCTGGGAATGACGGATCAGGTTACGGGAATGACCGACCTTCATACACTCGGGAACCTGTTCAGGCATGGCGATGCCCGAATCCGGAGTACTCATAGATTCAATGATATGAGTCCATTTACGAAATTCGATTATTGTTGAACTGAATCCCCTTCGATAATGGGGCCACTCAATGAGGAAGCCCAGATGCGAGTCTTCAACGAGATCCGGTTCAACAATCTGAAGGGAGACCTGTTCGGCGGCGTGACGGCGGCGGTGATCGCCCTGCCCATGGCCCTGGCCTTCGGCGTGGCCTCCGGCGCCGGCGCGGAGGCGGGGCTTTACGGCGCCATCCTGATCGGCCTGTTCACCGCCCTGTTCGGCGGTACGCCCACCCTGATCTCCGAACCCACCGGCCCCATGACGGTGGTGTTCACGGCGGTGATCGCCTCCCTGATCGCCGCCAATCCGGAGCAGGGCATGGCCATGGCCTTCACCGTGGTGATGCTCACCGGCGTGTTCCAGATGGCCTTCGGGGCCATGAAGCTGGGACGCTACGTCACCATGATGCCCTACACCGTGATCTCCGGGTTCATGACCGGCATCGGCATCATCCTCATCATCCTGCAGTTGCCCGGCCTGCTCGGGCATGCCACCCCGGCGGGGGGGGTGATCGGCACCCTGCAGGGGTTGCCCGGCCTGCTGGCGGCCATTGATCCGCTGGAACTGCTGCTGGGTGGCGCCACCCTGGCCATCCTGCTGTTCATGCCGGCCCGCCTGAAACGCTATCTGCCGCCCCAACTCATCGTGCTGGTGCTGGGAACGCTGGCGGTCATGTACTGGCTGGGCGGTGAGCAGGTAAGGGTGATCGGCCCCATCAATACCGGGCTGCCTTCCCTGCAACTGCCGGTGTTCACGGCGGAACAGTGGCTGATCATCGTGGTGGACGCCCTGGTGCTGGCCCTGTTGGGGTCCGTGGATGCCCTGCTGTCGTCCGTCATCGCCTCCAGCATGACCCGCCATGAATCGAACTCGGACAAGGAACTGGTGGGGCAGGGCATGGGCAACCTGGCCTCGGGTCTGTTCGGGGGCCTGCCGGGGGCGGGGGCCACCATGGGGACGGTGGTGAACATCCAGGCCGGCGGGCGTTCGGCCCTGTCCGGTATCGTGCGTGCCCTGATCCTGGCCGTGGTGGTGATCTGGGCCGCCGGACTCACCGCCAACATCCCTCTGGCGGTGCTGGCCGGAATCGCGGTGAAGGTGGGGCTGGACATCATCGACTGGCGCTTTCTGCGCCGTGCCCACCGGGTGTCTCCCAAGGGTGCCCTGATCCTCTACGGGGTGATCGCCATGACCGTGTTCGTGGATCTGATCACCGCCGTGGCCATCGGCCTGTTCGTGGCCAACGTGATGACCATCCGGCGACTGGCGGACGTGCAGGCGGAGTCGGTCTGCATCCTGCCGCCCCGGCGACCCGAGGATAACGACACCAACGGTCGCTGCGCCGACCTGTCACCGGAGGAACGGGCGCTGCTGGCCCAGGGCAAGGGGCGCTTGAAGATCCTGCATCTGAGCGGTCCCCTGGTGTTCGGCGCGGCGGAGGCGATCACCCGTCAGGAACCCAAGCTGGAAGGGGCCGGTGTGCTGGTGGTGGATCTGGCTCGGGTACCCCATCTGGGCGTGACCACGGCGGTGGCCCTGGAGGCCGCCATCCGGGGTGCCCTGGACGGGGGTGTGCAGGTGATCATGTCCGGGGTGCAGGACCAGCCCAGGGCGCGGCTGGCCCAGTTGGGGCTGGACGCCCTGCTTGGCCCGGATGCCTGGATCCCGGAGCGGCACCAGGCGCTGGCGCAGGGAGCGCAGCGTCTGATGCCGCCGGTACAAGGCCAGTGACTTACCGGCTTTCCAGCGGTGCCTGGTCGCGACGGGCCCTCCACCAGTCGGCCATGTCCTCCAGCAGTTTATAGAACAGCGGCACGAACAGGAGGGCCAGGGTACTGGCCGCCAGCATGCCGCCCACCACCACGGTGCCGATCTCCTGACGGCTGGCCGCGCCGGCACCGCTGGCATACACCAGCGGCAGGCTGCCGACGATGAAGGTGAACGCGGTCATCACGATGGCACGGAAACGCTGCCGTGCCGCGGCCGTGGCGGCCTCGGTGGTGGACATTCCCTCGCGCCGGTTCTGGGCCGCAAACTCCACGATCAGGATGGCGTTCTTCGCCGCCAGACCGATCAGCACCAGCAAGCCCACCTGGAAATAGATGTCGTTGGGGAAGCCCCGACCAAAGGAGGCGATCACCGCCCCCAGTACCCCGAAGGGCACCGCCGAGGCCACGGCCAGCGGCAGGGTCAGACGCTCGTACTGGGCCGCCAGAATCAGGAATACCATCAGCATTCCCAGGGCGAAGGCGGCACCGCCGGCCCCGGCCCCCGCATCCAGCTGGTAGGCCTCACCGATCCAGCCCAGCACGGTGTCCGCGTCCTGATTCAGTTGCGCCGCCACGGCCTCCAGGGCCTCCTTGGCCTGGCCGGTGGTGTAGCCGGGTGCCGGGTCAGCCAGGATCTTGGCCGCCGGGAAGATGTTGAAGCGGTTGATGATGTCCGCGCCGCTGGTGCGTTCCAGGGTCACCAGGGAACTGAGCGGGATCATGTCGCCGCTGCCGGAGCGCACGAATACCCGACGCAGGTCGTCGGCCTGGCTGCGGAACTCACCTTCGGACTGCAGGTTCACCTGCCACAGACGTCCTGAATAGGTGAAGTCATTCACATACAGGGAACCGAAGGTGCTGCGCATGGCATCGAAGACCTCGGTGATGGGCACGCCCGCGGCCATGGCTTTCTCCCGGTCCACCTCGGCGTGGTAGCGGGGGATGCCCGTGGTCAGGGTGCTGCGCACGTTGGTCAGTTCCGGCCGCTCGTTGCCCAGAGCCGCCAGTTTCTGCGCCAGGGCCTCGATCTGCGCCGGGCTGGTGTCTCCCCGCACCTGCAGATAGCCTTCCACGCCGCCGGTCAGGGACAGGCCCATGATCGGGGGTGGGATGAAGGCAAACACATTGGCCTCCTGAATCCCCATGCCCATGCCCATGACGCGGCGGGCGATGGAGGCGGCATCCTGTCCTTCACCCTGGCGATCATTCCAGTCGGTCAGGTTGGCAAAGCCCACGGCGGCATTGGTGCGCAGGGAGCCGGCGATGATGTCGAAGCCGGCAAACGAGGTGAAGTCCTGGATCTCCTCCTGCCCGATGAGCTGGGCGGACAGGGTGTCCCGCACCTGTTCGGTGCGTCCCAGGGCCGACACCGGCGGCAACTGTGCCACCACCAGGGAAACCCCCTGGTCTTCCTGGGGCACCAGTCCCGTGGGCATGCGCTCCAGCAGCCACACGGCACTACCGGTGAAGCCGGCAAACAGCACCACACCCAGTATCCAGCGGCGCAGCAGGAAGGCCACCGTCGCCACGAAGGCGTCGGTGATGCGGTCAAACAGCCGGTTGAAGAGGCGGAACGGCGCGCTGGGCGCGTGGGGTTGCTTGTCCAGCAACAGGGCACACATGGCCGGGGTGAGGGTGAGGGCGACGATGCCCGAGACCACCACCGAGACCGCGATGGTCACCGCGAACTGGCGATACAACTCGCCGGTCAGCCCGCCGAGGAAGGCCACCGGCGCGAACACCGCCACCAGGACCAGGGTGGAGGCCACCACGGCGCCCGCCACCTGCTGCATGGTCTGGATCGAGGCCTCGCGGGCCTTGAGGCCCTTTTCCGCCATCAGGCGTTCCACGTTTTCCATCACGATGATGGCGTTGTCCACCACGATGCCGATGGCCAGCACCAGTCCGAACAGGGTCAGCAGGTTGACGGAAAACCCCAGTGCCTGCATGCCGGCGAAGGTGCCGATCAGGGACACGGGGATCGCCGCCACCGGGATCAGGGTGGCGCGCAGGTGCTGCAGGAACAGGAAGGTGACCAGGATCACCAGACCCACCGCAATGAACAGGGTGATGAACACCTCGCGGATGGAGATCTCCACGAACTCGGTGGTGTCGTAGGGGATGTGATAGGTCAGCCCTTCCGGGAAACGTTCCGAAAGCTCACCCAGCGCGGCACGCACTGCCCGGGCCGTGTCCAGGGCGTTGGCCCCGGGCTGCAGGTAGATGCCCATGGGCACCGTGGGCCGGCCGTTATGGGTGGCGGAGAAGGCGTAGTTCTGCGCCCCCAGTTCCGCCCGGGCCACGTCTCCCAGTCGCAGGGTGCTGCCGTCGGGCTGGGCGCGCAGGATGATGCGTTCGAATTCCGCCGGGTCCGCCAGCTGTCCGCGGGTGGTCACGGTGAAGGTGAAGGCCTGATCCACCGGGGCGGGTTCGGCGCCCAGGCGCCCGGCGGCGAACTGGGCATTCTGCTGCCGGATGGCGTTGGCCACGTCGGACGGGGTGAGATCGAACTGGGCCAGCTTGTCCGGCCGCAGCCAGATGCGCATGGAGTAGTCCTGAGCCCCGAACAGGGAAGCATCTCCCACGCCGGGCAGGCGTACCAACTCGTCCAGCACGTTGAGCAGGGCGTAGTTGCTGATGAAGATGGGGTCGTAACGGCCGTCCGGGGAACTGAGCACCGTCACCAGCAGGATGTTGGTGGAGCGGGCCTGTACCCGCACCCCCTGGTCGCGCACTTGCTGGGGCAGGCGGGGCAGGGCGGCCTGAACCCGGTTGTTGACGTTGATGGCGGCCTGGTCCGGGTCCGTGCCCATCTCGAAGGTCACGGTGATCTGGATGGTGCCGGCGTCGGTACTGGAGGACTCCATGTAGATCATGTTGTCCACCCCGTTGATCTCCTGCTCCAGGGGCGCCGCCACCGACTCCGACAGCACCTGGGCGCTGGCGCCGGGGTAGCTGGCCTGGACCACGATCTGGGGCGGCACCACGTCCGGGTACTGCTCGATGGGCAGCGCCCGCAGCGAGGCCAGCCCCGCGACGATGATGATGATGGAGATGACGGATGAAAAGATCGGCCGATCAATGAAGAAGCGCAACATTACTGGTCCCGTCCCTGAGCGTTCACGGGAGAGACCTTGACGCCGTCACGCAGGCCCACGTGGCCGTTGATCACCAGGCGTTCACCGGCCGAGAGCCCGTCCAGGATCACCTGCCGGCCATCCACCATCGGTCCCAGACGCACGTGCCGGGCGTGGGCGGTATCCTCATCGTCCACCAGGAAGACCCGGGGGCCGTCCCGGTCCTGGCTGACCGCGGTCGGATCGATCAGGAACACGTCCTTGAGCTCCTGCACCATGATGCGCACCCGCACGAACTGACCAGGGACCACCAGACGGTCCGGGTTGGGAAACACGGCGCGGGCGGAGACGGTGCCGGTGCGGGGATCGATGCTGCTGTCGGTGAAGTCCACCTGGCCCGTGTGTTCATACAGGCTGCCGTCGGGCAGCAGCAACTGGACCTCGTGGCTCTGGACTTCTTCGCGCCCCATCATGGCCTGGCGGGCGGTGCGCTGGATGGCGGCATCCTGCTCCGGCAGGGAGAAACGCACATGGACGGGATCATGCTGGGTCAGGGAGGTGAGCAGGGTGCCCTGGCTGATGAGACTCCCCTCGGGCAGGCTTTCCAGTTCCGTGGTGCCTTCGATGGGCGCCACCACAGTGGTATAGCGCAGATTACGCTGGGCATCGGCGACCGAGGCACGGGCCAGATCCACCCGGGCGCGGGCCAGTTCCAGTTCGGACAGGGCCTGATCCCGGTCCCGGGTACTGACCACGTTGCGCTGATACAGGTCGGAGATCCGGTTCCATTCCCGCTGCGCCTGATTCAGCCCGGCCTGGGCGTTGGCCTGTTCCGCCTCGGCCATCTTCAGGGCGATCTCGTAAGGCTCGGGGTCGATGCGGAACAGCGGAGTGCCCTGGCCGACGGCCTGCCCTTCCACGTAGAGCCGTTCTTCCAGAATCCCGTCCACCCGGGCGCGCACTTCCACTTCCCGTGAGCCGCGCACCCGCCCGGCGTAGTCGCCACGGACCTTCACATCCTCCGTGGTCAGGGTGCTCAGGGTCACCGGCGGCGGGGGCATGCCGCCGGACCCGTTACCCGCGGCTTCGTCGCCGCTGCCGCAGGCGGACAGCCAGAGGGCGGCGAGCAGGGTCGCGGTCAGGCCGGCGGCGGGCAGGGCCCGGCGGGTACGGGAGGGGGTGGACATGGAGCGAGTCTCCGGAGCGGGGGTGTTTACAGAAACATACAGACGTGCATGTATAATAGGTCCGAAATTCTGACTGTCAAGCGCGGGAACCATGCGACGCACCAAAGAAGAAGCCGAACAGACACGAAACCTGTTGCTGGATGCGGCGGAAAAAGTCTTTCTGGAACAAGGGGTTTCCCGGGCCAGCCTGGAGGCCATCGCGCGCGAGGCGGGCATGACCCGGGGGGCCATCTACTGGCATTTCCGCGACAAGGCGGCCCTCTACGGGGCCATGCTGGACCGGGTGCGTCTGCCGCTGGAACGGCTGCGGGACGAATTCGTCCGGGAGCCTGACGCGGACCCCGCCGAGGTCATCGAACGGCTCTGTCTTGCGGCGCTGGAGACGTTGGCCGGCGATGCCCAGGTGCAGCGGGTGTATACCATCGTCTTTCACCGTCGGGAGCGGGAGGCGGACAACCAGGTCTGGCGGGATGCGGAACTGGAAGGGCGGCGCCGGGCGGCCCGGGTCATGCTGGAATGTTTCCAGGCGGCCCAGGCGGCGGGGCGACTGCGCCCCGGGGTGACGCCGGAAATGGGGCAGCTCACCCTGGAACTTTATTTCACCGGCCTGTTCTATGCGTGGCTGCTGGAGCCGGAATACTTTGATCTGTTGAAGGATACGCCCGCCATGATCCGTCGTATTCTGGACGGTCTGCTGCTGCCGCCCGGATAGGCCGCGCTTGCGCTACCTTGTCCCGTCCTTTGGATGGACCCGCACACAGTCACCCGACCGAGACGCAATCCATGGAAACTCCCCTCAAGGATCTCTGGCATCACCTGCACCATGACGAAGTGCTCGAAACCCTGGACACCCACGAGCAGCACGGTCTCACGGAACAGCAGGCCCGCGAACGTCTGGCCACCCACGGCCCCAACACCCTGACGGCGGCCCGGCAGACCTCCTGGCTTAAGCGCCTGCTGCTGCAGTTTCACAATCCCCTGATCTACATCCTGCTCATCGCCTCGGCCGTGACCCTGGCGCTTGGGGAATACATCGATTCCGCGGTCATCTTCGGCGTCGTCCTCATCAATGCCGTCATCGGTTTCGTTCAGGAGTCCAAGGCCGAGGATGCCATCAATGCCCTCAAGGGCATGCTCTCCTCATCCGCCGCCGTGGTCCGGGACGGTAGCCGCATCACCATTGCCGCCGCCGATCTGGTGCCCGGCGACATTGTCCTGCTGGCTTCCGGCGACAAGGTCCCGGCCGATCTGCGTCTGTTGTCCTGCCGGGATCTGCAGATCGACGAGTCCGCCCTCACCGGGGAGTCCGTGCCGGTGGACAAGCAGCCCGGACAGCTGGCCCGGGACACGGTGCTGGCGGATCGCGGCAATATGGGATTTGCCGGCACCCTGGTGACCTACGGTACCGGCCGGGGCGTGGTCATCGGCACCGGCGATCGTACCGAGACCGGCAAGATCGCCGGCATGATCAATGACGCCGTCACCCTGGAAACCCCGTTGACCCGCAAGATCAACGCCTTCAGCAGGATCCTGCTTTGGGTGATCCTGGTGCTGGCCGGCATCACCTTCGGCGTGGGCCTGCTCTACGGCCAGGACTGGGTGGACACCTTCATCGCCGCCGTGGCCCTGGCGGTGGCCGCCATCCCGGAGGGACTGCCGGCGGTGGTCACCATCACCCTGGCCATCGGGGTACGCCGCATGGCCCTGCGCAACGCCATCATCCGCAAGCTGCCGGCGGTGGAGACCCTGGGGTCCACCACCGTGATCTGCTCCGACAAGACCGGCACCCTGACCGAGAACCAGATGACGGTGCAGCGGATCATCGCCGCCGATACGGAATTCGAACTCACCGGGAGCGGCTACAATCCCGAAGGCCGGATTCTGAGGGACGGCAGCCCGGTCGAGGCTCCCGCTGCTCACCATCAGGCCCTGTACCATTGCCTGCTGGCCGGCCTGCTGAGCAATGACAGTGAGCTGGTGGAACGGGACGGTCGCTGGAGCGTCCACGGCGATCCCACCGAAGGGGCACTGATCGCCAGCGCCCTCAAGGCCGGGTTCGACCGTCACGACATGCGTGGTCGGCTGCACCGTGTCGATGTCATTCCCTTCGAGTCGGATCGACAGTACATGGCCACGCTGCACCGCCATGATGAGGGCCACCGGGTCTACATGAAGGGGTCGGCGGAGCGGGTGATCGCCCATTGCAATCGGGCCATGAATGCCGAGGGAGAGCGGGTACCGATCCATCGGGAACAATTACAGGCACAAGCGGAGGCGCTGGCGGCCCAGGGTCTGCGGGTGCTGGCCTTTGCCATGGGTGAGACCGATGCCAACCGGCTGGATGTTCCCGACCCGGACAAGGACGAGGATCGGCTGATCTTCCTGGGCCTGCAGGCCATGATCGATCCGCCCAGGGAGGAAGTGATCCATTCCGTGGCCCTGTGCCGCAAGGCCGGCATCCGGGTGAAGATGATCACAGGCGACCATGTCCTCACCGCCCGCGCCATTGCCGAACGCATCGGCATCATCCGGGATGAAGACAAGGATCAGCGACGGGCATTGACCGGGCGCCAGTTGGCGGAGTTGCCGCCGGATGAATTGAGCAAGGCCGCCGACCAGGTCTCGGTCTTTGCCCGGGTGGCGCCGGAGCAGAAGCTTCGGCTGGTGGAGGCCCTGCAGGCCCGGGGCCATGTGGTGGCCATGACCGGTGACGGGGTCAACGATGCCCCCGCCCTCAAGCGGGCCGACATCGGCATCGCCATGGGGATCAACGGCACGGAAGTGTCCCGGGATGCCTCGGACATGGTGCTGGCGGACGACAATTTCAGCTCCATCGAGGCGGCGGTGGAGGAGGGGCGCAACGTCTTCGACAACCTGATCAAGTTCATCACTTGGGTCCTGCCCACCAACCTGGGGCAAGGGCTGGTGATCATGGTGGCCATCCTGCTGGGCCTGACCCTGCCGGTGCTGCCGGTGCAGGCCCTGTGGCTGAACATGACCACGGCGGTGTTCCTGGGCCTGATGCTGGCCTTCGAACCCCGGGAGCCGGGGATCATGGCCCGGGCGCCCCGTCGGCCCGATGCGCCGATCCTCAGCGGCGAAATCATCGGCCGCATCTTCTCGGTCAGTGCCTTGCTGCTGGTGGGGGCCTTCGGTCTGTTCCAGTGGTCACTGGCCCAGGGTGCGAGCCTGGAGGAGGCCCGCACCCTGGCGGTGAGCCTGTTCGTGGTGGTGCAGAGCTTCTTCCTGCTCAACTGCCGTTCCCTCTCCCGCAGCGTGTTTCGCACCCATCCGTTTTCCAATCCCTGGATCTGGTGGGGGATCGGGGCGATGTGGATGGTCCAGCTCCTGTTCGTCTACACACCGTGGATGAACCTGCTGTTCCAGAGCGCGCCGCTGTCATTGCAGCACTGGGGCCTGATCCTGGGCTACGGTGTGTTCGTACTGCTGCTGGTGGAACTGGAAAAGGGGCTCTGGCGGCGCTGGAAACGGGAGGGAAATCCGGTCAGCGCGGGGTCTTGAGCCACTCCCCGAACCGCCGCAGTACCCGACTGCTCTCCGGGGTCGGCCGGATGTTGGCCAGCAGGCCGTCGATCTGCCGCCCCTGTTCCGCCAGCCGGTCCCGGTAGTACATGACGTAATGGGGGGTGATGCGTTCATCGAACTCCGGATGAAACTGCACCCCCCAGGCGCACCCGTTCACCACGAACCCCTGGTGGGCCTCCATGTCGCTCTCGCCCAGGGCCATCGCCCCGGGCGGCAACGCCACCACCGACTGGCTGTGGCTGACCTGGCCGTAGAACCGGCCCGGCAGCACCGAGAACAGGGGGTCTTCGGCGGCCTCGCCGTGGAGCCGGACCTCCACCGTGCCCACCTCGATCCCCCGGGGATTCCAGTCCACCCGGCCGCCCAGGGCGTGGGCCAGGATCTGGTGGCCGAAGCAGATCCCCAGGATCGGCACACCGGCTGATACCGCGCGCGCCAGCCAGTCGGCGGTCTGCTGGATCCAGGGGGCCTCCTCCGTGACCATGGCGCCGGAGCCGGTGATGACCACGCCGACAACGTCCCCCGGTGCCGGCAGCGGATCACCGGCCTGGACATCCACCACCTTCGTTTGGGTTTGGGGCCAGTCCATGCCGGCGGCGATCCAGTCTTCGTAATCCCCGGGAAAGTCCTGAAGAGAGTCGATCTTGGTACCGGTCTTGATGATGAGCAGTGTGTCCATGGGATCTCTCGCGATGCGTCCGCAATGCAGGAAGTCAAGAGATTACTCCAGAAAGCTGCAGTGCATCAAAACCACGACCTGCCAATGAGCCAGCGGGGTCTGGCCGGGATCTGCTCCAGGATCGGGCGCGGGTCATAGGCCACGGCCGGCACCGGTAACCCTGATACATGCGCATCACCAGGCCGGGCGAGGCCATGGGGTTGAGAAAATAGAGCACCACCACCGCGGTCACCACCCCGGTACTGTGAACCGGGCCGCCGATGAGCCAGGCGATGGTCCCCAGCAACAGCACCATGGCCCCCACCAGGGCGAGGGACTGCAGGCGGTTGTGCAGGTGGTGGGCTGTGTGGGGCATGGCGGGGCAGGGTTCGGGTGATATACCCATTGACCCGGTCACCCGGTTTTCGTTCTGCGCTCCCCGCCGTCCTTCACGCCCGATCCAGGCTCTTGCGCAGGTCCTCCAGTCGCTTCACCGACACCTTCTCCACCGTCCCCAGTTCCTGGGCAAACAGGGACACCCGTAATTCCTCGATCAGCCAGCGGTAGCGCGACCACTCGCCGCCGGTGCGTCCGGCCGCCCGGCGGGCCTTGCAGTCCTCCCACAGGGGTTCCACGTCCACCCGGGCGCGCCGGTCCTTGTCCGGCGCATGGTCCAGCCGTTCCATGCGCCGCTCGATGGCCGCCAGATAACGGGGATACTGGGCCAGCCGGTCCGGCGGCGTTTCCAGCAGGCAGTGGGGATGGATCAGGTGTTCCAACTGGTCCCGGATGTCTCCCGCCGCCTCCACCCAGGACAGGGGCAGGGCGCCCTTGAGGCGGGCGCGGATGCGCTGGTAGACGGCCAGGATCTCCCCCGCCAGGGCGCACAGGGCATTGGTTGCGTCCACCAGTTCGCCCCGGCCCGCCTCCAGGCGCTGCCGAAACCCTTCCGCGTCCGTGGGCCAGGGCTCGGCCATGAATACCCGCTCCACCGCCGCAAACACCAGGTCATCCTTGAGGGCCTCGCAGCGATCCACGGGGTTGTACTGCAGGCACAGGCGCTGAATGTCCGGCAGGTTTCGGTACAGGTACTTCACCGGCTCCCTTGCCCCCAGCATGAACAGCCGTCGCAGGCCGGCACGATGGATCTGTCCGGCCCGGGCCGGACTGTCCGCCAGGATCAGGGCCACGCTGTCGCCCCGGTCCTCCAGGGCTGGATAGCCCCGCAGGGTGGCGCCGTGCTGACGAAATTCCACGTACTCCGTCAGGGGGCCGAAATCCCAGTCGGTAAGACCGTCCCGTTCCATGTCCTCGGGCCGGTGAGCCTCGAAGCTCTCCACCGCCCGTCCGGACAAGCTGTCCTTGAGGGCCTGCAGATCCCGGCCGGTCACCAGCGTCTTGCCCTGGGCGTCCACCACCTGGTAGCGCAGTTGAAGATGGGGTTCCAGGCGCTCCGGCTGCCATTGGTCCAGAGGGACGTCGGTGCCGGTGATCTGGCGCAAGGCCCGGGTCAGGGCCGGGATCAACTCGCCCTCGGGCTCTCCCAGCCGGGCCAGGGCCGCCCGGGCGAACTCCGGGGCCGGCACGAAATGGCGGCGCAGGGATTTGGGCAGGGTCTTGATCAGGGCGGCGAGCTTTTCCTCCAGCAGACCCGGCACCAGCCAGTCCCCCCGATCAGGGGCCAGGGCATTGAGGGCCGCCAGGGGCAGGGTGAGGGTGACGCCGTCCGCCTCGTGGCCCGGTTCAAAACGGTAACTCAGGGGCAGCCGCAGGCCACCGCTCTCCAGCACGTCCGGGAAGCGCTCCCCGCCCAGGTTCGGGGCCTCGCGCTGCAGCAGGGTGTCCCGGTCCAGACGCAGCAGGGAGGGATCATCCCGCTCCGCCTGCTTGCGCCAGCGTTCAAAGCCCGCGCCGTCATGGACCTCGGCCGGCAGACGGCCATCGTAAAAATCGTAGAGCACCTGCTCGTCCGCCAGCAGATCCCGGCGCCGTCCGCGGGCTTCCAGGTCCTCGATCTCCCGGATCAGGGCCTGGTTGTGGGCCAGGGCAGGGGCACGGCTACGCAGCCGACCCGCCACCAGACCCTCGCGGATGAACACTCGACGGGCATCCGCCGGGTCCACCCGGCCATAGTTCACCTTGCGCCGGGGGTTGACGATCAGCCCGAACAGGGTCACCCGGTCCCAGGCCGCCACGGTGCCCTGGCGGGGTTCGAAATGGGGTTCATGGTAGTGGTGCTTGAGCAGATGACCCGCCACCGTTTCCAGCCACTCCGGACGGATGGCGGCGCATTCCCGGGCATAGACCCGGGTGGTCTCGGCGATCTCGGCGGCCATGACCCAGGCCGGGGCGCCCTTGAACAGTCCGGAAGACGGATGGATGTGAAAGCGCCGGTTGCGGGCGCCCAGATAGTCGTGCTTTTCCGTCTTCACCCCGACCTGGGTCACCAGCCCGGTGAGCAGGGCCCGGTGGATGGCCGCCGGATCGGCCGGTTCCTGGTTCTCCTTCAGGTCCATCTCCCGCAGGCTCTGGCGTAGCTGGCCGTGCAGATCCTGCCATTCCCGCATGCGGATGAAGGACAGGAAATGCTCCCGGCACCAGGCCCGCAGCTTGGCCTTGGACAGATGGCGGGACTGTTCCCGCCAGGCGGCCCACAGCTTCAGGTAACCCAGGAAGTCCGATCCCGGTTCCCGGAATCGGGCGTGGGCCTCGTCGGCGGCCTGACGTTTCTCGGCGGGGCGTTCCCGCGGGTCCTGGAGGGCCAGAAAGGCCACGATCAGGGTCACTTCCGCCAGGGCCTGCTCCCGGGCCGCTGCCAGCAGCATGGCCCCCAGGGTCGGGTCCACCGGCAGCCGGGCCAGTTGCCGGCCCGTGGCGGTGATGCCGTGGGCATCGTCCACTGCCCGCAGGGTCTGCAGCAGCTTGAAGCCGTCCCGGATCAGACGGGCGTCCGGCGGCTCCACGAAGGGAAAATCCTCCGGATCGCCCAGGTTCAGGTGGGCCATCTGCAGGATCACCGAGGCCAGGTTGGAGCGCAGGATCTCCGGGTCGGTGTACGCCGGGCGAAGCTGGAAGTCCTCCTCGCCGTAGAGGCGGATGCAGATCCCCGGCCCCAGGCGCCCGCAGCGCCCCGCCCGCTGGTTGGCGGAGGCCTGGGAGACCGGCTCCAGGGACAGGCGCTGGATGCGGGAACGCCAGGCATAGCGGGCAATGCGCACCAGCCCCGAATCGATCACATAGCGGATGCCCGGCACGGTGAGGGCGGTTTCGGCCACGTTGGTGGCCAGTACCACCCGCCGGCCGGTGTGGGGGGCAAAGACCTGGTTCTGTTCCGCCGCCGACAGCCGGGCGTAGAGGGGCAGGATCTCCGTATGCCGGGGATGGTGCTTGCGCAGGGCCTCGGCGGCTTCGCGGATCTCCCGCTCTCCGGGCAGGAACACCAGAATGTCGCCGGGACCGGCCTGGGCCAGTTCATCCACCGCCGCCAGCAGGGCCTCATTCAGATCCCGTTCGGTGTCGGCGTCATCCTCGCCGGTGACCGGGCGGTAGCGGATCTCCACCGGGTAGGTGCGGCCGGGGACTTCGTAGACGGGGGCATCGGCGAAGTGGCGGGCGATGCGTTCCGGGTCCAGGGTGGCGGAGGTGATGATGAGCTTGAGGTCCGGCCGCCGGGGTAGCAGACGCTTGAGATAGCCCAGCAGGAAGTCGATGTTGAGGCTGCGCTCGTGGGCCTCGTCGATAATGAGGGTGTCGTAGGCACTCAGTAGCGGGTCCGAGCGCAGTTCCGCCAGCAGGATGCCGTCGGTCATGAGCTTGACCAGGGTGCGGGGGCCGACATGATCGGAGAAGCGCACCTTGAAGCCCACCTGCTCCCCCAGGGGGCTGTTCAGTTCCTCGGCAATGCGGCTCGCCACCGAGCGGGCGGCGATGCGCCGGGGCTGGGTGTGGCCGATGAGGCCATCGGTCCCCCGGCCCAGGGACAGGCAGATCTTGGGCAGCTGGGTGGTCTTGCCCGAGCCGGTCTCGCCGCAGATCACCACCACCTGATGGGCCTGGATCAGACGAGCGATCTTCTCCCGATGGGCGCTGACGGGCAGATCGTCGGGGAAGTTCGGCGAGGGCAGGGCCTGGCGGCGTTGTTCACGGGCCAGGACCGAGGCTTCGATCCGGCCGGTCAGGCGTTCCAGGAGACGGTCGGCGGGTTTGCCGGTCCGGAGCCGGCGGCGGGCGCGGTCCAGCTCCTTGCGAAGGGCGTCATGGTCCCGTGTCAGGCAAAGGGGAATGCGTGCGGCGAGCTGATCGGGGTCCGGGTGAGACATGGAGACGTGTCGGTATGGAGCACTGACGCCGTCAGGCGTCAGGCACCCGCACCATGATGGTCTGGACCTGGTTGGCGTGCAGTCGCTCGCGCATCCGGTTCAGGTTGTCCAGTTCCGTGAACGGTCCCACCTGTACCCGGTGCCAGGTATCCCCGTTCACCGTCACGGGCTGGATGCGGGCCTCCACCCCCATCAGGGCCAGGCTGGCGCGCAGGCGGTCCGCTTCCTGATGGGAGCGGAAGGAACCGGCCTGCAGCAGATAACGGCCGGGCTGCTGCACCGGGGTCGGCGGGGGCGGCGGGCCGCCGGGGGCCGTGCGGGGCTGGACCTGGGGTTCCGGGACCACCACTTCCAGTTCCGGCAGCAGGGTATAGAAGTCGAACCGGGGCCTGGGCGCCTCTTCCGCCGGCTTCTGGGCGGGTGCCTGGGCCGGGCGGGCGGGTTGCGGCTGCTGGACGGGCTGTTGCTGGATCTGGGGCGCCGCCACCGTCGTCGTGGTGGTCGGTGCGTCGCGCTGGGTCTGCAGATAGACCACCGCGGCAGCGAACAGGCCCACCGCCAGACCGGCCACGCCCCAGACCCAGCCGGGCAGGGGTGGCCTTTCTTCCGCCTGTCGGCGGCGGCTGGCCTGGCGCCGGGAGCCGCGGGCCATTACATCTCCTCGGGCGCGGAAACGCCCAACAGCGTGAGACCGTTGGCCAGTACCTGACGCACGGCCAGGATCAGGTTGAGGCGGGCATCCCGCAGATCGGCATCGTCCACCAGGAACTGGTGTGCGTTGTAGTAGGTGTGGAAGTCATTGGCCAGATCCCGCAGGTAGTTGGCCACCTGATGGGGTTCTTCCGCCAGGGCGGCCGCTTCCACCAGTTCGGGGAAGTGG
This sequence comes from Ectothiorhodospira shaposhnikovii, assembly GCF_047222355.1. Lineage (NCBI taxonomy): Bacteria > Pseudomonadati > Pseudomonadota > Gammaproteobacteria > Chromatiales > Ectothiorhodospiraceae > Ectothiorhodospira > Ectothiorhodospira shaposhnikovii. The sequence continues at coordinate 485,753 of NZ_CP178333.1, forward strand.
GCCAGGCTGCCGAGCAGGGCGGATTCATGATCCTCCGTCAGCCGGTCCAGGTGGGCGTGGCCGTTGGCCGGGTCATGAGTCAGACCCTTGGCCTGCATCTGTCGCAGCACGCTGCACACCCGGGCATGGGCATACTGGATGTAGTAGACCGGGTTGTCGGCGGACTGGGACTTGGCCAGATCCAGGTCGAAGTCCAGGTGCTGTTCGCAGCGGCGCATGACATAGAAGAACCGGGCGGCGTCGTTGCCCACTTCCTCGCGCAGTTCCCGCAGGGTGACGAAACTGCCGGAGCGGGTGGACATCTGCACCCGCTCGCCGCCCCGGTAGAGGATGGCGAACTGTACCAGCAGCACGTCCAGACGGGCATCGTCCCGGCCCATGGCATGGAGTGCCGCCTTCACCCGCGGCACATAGCCGTGATGATCGGCGCCCCAGACATCGATCACCCGGTCATAGCCCCGGTCGAATTTGTCCATGTGATAGGCGATGTCGGAGGCAAAGTAGGTGGTCTGGCCGTTGTCCCGCTGAACCACGCGATCCTTCTCGTCGCCGTATTCGGTGGAACGGAACCACAGGGCGCCGTCCTTTTCATACAGGGCGCCCTTGTCCCGCAACTGTTCCAGGGCCTTGTTGACGGACCCCTTGTCGGTGAGGGAGCGCTCCGAGTACCAGGTCTCATAGGTGACGCCGAATTCCGCCAGGTCGTCACGGATGTCATCCAGGATGACGTTGAGGCCCAGTTCGAAGACGTAACGGTAGCGGTTGTCGCCCAGCAGCCCCTTGGCCCGCTGGATGACCGCGTCGATGTATTCTTCCTTGTCGCCGCCGTCCGGTTCGTCCGCCGGCAGGCCGTCCATCAGGGCCTCGGTGGTGACGGCATAGTCCTGGCCGTGTTCCTGGAACAGGGTGTCGGCGATGTCCCGCACGTAGTCGCCCCGGTAGGCGTTGGTGGGGAAGTGGAACTTCACCCCGCAGCGTTCCAGGTAGCGCAGCCAGACGCTGGTGCCCAGGATGTCCATCTGTCGGCCGGCGTCGTTGACGTAGTATTCCCGGTGCACATCGAAGCCCACCGCTTCCAGCAGGTCCGCCACCGCCGCGCCGTAGGCGGCGCCGCGACCATGACCCACGTGCAGGGGGCCGGTGGGGTTGGCGGAGACGAATTCCACCTGCACCTTCTTGCCGGCGCCCAGACGGCTGCGACCGTAGGCTTCTCCGGCCTCCAGCACCTGGGTGATCACCGCCAGACGGGCATTACGGCTGATGAACAGGTTGATGAAGCCGGGACCGGCGATCTCCACCTTGTCCAGGATGTCCGATTCGGGCAGATGGTCGATGATCAGCTGCGCCACGTCCCGGGGTTTGCGGCCCAGGGGCTTGGCCAGTTGCAGGGCCAGGTTGGTGGCGAAATCACCGTGGGCCTTGTCCCGGGTGCGCGTCAATTGAACCTCCACCGACCGGTCGGCGGGCAGGGTGCCGTTGCCGGTGAGGGTGTGGAGGGATTGTTCGAGCAGAGCCTGTAATTGAGGTTTCAAGGTTTCGGTATCCGAAGAAGAGCGAACGGCGGGGAAATCTGAACGAGGGCAGATTCTATCGGGAATGGCAAGGGGGGTGAATACCCTTGCCGGGATGAGGCGCCCGGGGAGCGGCCGGGATGGGGCAAAGAGCCCGCGGTTTACTGCAGATCCACCGGGTCCACGTCCACGGACCACCTGACCTTTCTGGCCCCGGGCAGCCGGGGAAGATCGGGCAGCCAGATCGCCAGGGCCTTTTGCAGGTCCTGCCGCCGCCCTGCCTGCAGCAGCAGATGGGCCCGATACCGTCCCGCCTTGCGTTCCATGGGGGCCGGGGCCGGCCCCCAGGCCTGCACCCCCCGGGGGTTGCTCGACTCCAGGGCGTGACGAGCGCCTTCCAGAAACACCCGGGGCGCCTCGGCTGCCGTGGCTTCCGCCCTGAGCAGCGCCAGTGCCGCGTAGGGGGGTAGGCGGGCCTCCCTGCGCTCGGCCAGTGCCGCCTGGGCAAAGGCCCCGTAGCCGGCGCCCAGCAGGGTCAGCAGCAGGGGATGCTCCGGGTGATGGGTCTGGATCAGCACTTCTCCGGGCCGGGTGCCGCGCCCGGCCCGTCCAGCCACCTGCACGATGGTCTGGGCCAGCCGCTCCACCGCCCGGAAATCGGCACTGAACAGCCCCTGATCCGCCTCCAGGATGGCCGCCAGGGTCACGTTGGGAAAGTCATGGCCCTTGGCCAGCATCTGTGTCCCCACCAGGATCCGGTGGCGGCCGCTGCGCACCCCTTCCAGGGCGGATGCCAGGGCACCCTTGCGTCGGGTGCTGTCCCGGTCGATGCGCACCACCGGCCAGGCGGGAAAGTGCCGTCGCAGGGCCTGTTCCACCCGCTCGGTGCCCTGGCCCCGGCCGGCCAGGGGGCGGCCGCAGTCCGGGCATTGAGCGGGCACGCCGCTTTCATGGCCGCAATGATGGCAACGCAGGCGGCGGATGCCCGCATGCCAGGTCATGCGGGCGTCGCAGCGATGACAGTCGGCCACCCAGCCGCACTCATGGCAGATCAGGGCTGGGGCATAGCCGCGCCGGTTGAGGAACAGCAGCACCTGGCCGTCATCCTCCAGGTGCTGCTGCATGCGGTCCAGCAGGGGGACGGACAGGCCCTCGTCCATGAACTGGCTGCGCACGTCCAGCAACTTCAGGCGGGGCGCCGAAGCGCCGCCGGCCCGGCCCGGCAGGGATAGGTGCCGGTACTGCCCCCGCTCCACGTTGGCCAGGCTCTCCAGGGCCGGGGTGGCCGACCCCAGCACCACCGGCACCTGTTCCCGGTGAGCGCGCATCACCGCCAGATCCCGGGCGTGATAGCGGAAGCCGTCCTGCTGCTTCAGGGAAGGATCATGCTCCTCATCGACAATGATCAGGCCCGGCCGTGCCCAGGGCGCAAAGACCGCCGAGCGGGTGCCGATGATGACCCCGGCCTCGCCGCCACGGGCACAGAGCCAGGCGCAGTGACGCTCGCCGTCGCCAAGGCCGGAGTGGAGCACGGCAATGGGGGTATCCAGGCGTGCCCGGAAGCGGCCCAGCAGCTGGGGGGTGAGGGCGATCTCCGGCACCAGCACCAGGCATTGGCGTCCGCTTGCCAACACCTGCCGGATCACCTGCAGATAGACCTCGGTCTTGCCGCTCCCGGTGACGCCTTCCAGCAGATGGCAGGTGAATCGGCCCAGGGTCGCCGCGATGGCGTCCACCGCCTGTTGCTGGGCGGCGTTGAGTGCGGGCGCCGGAGCCGGGGGCGTATCCGCCGGGCTCAGGCAGGGGCGGGCGTATATCCGTGCCAGTCCCTTGTCCACCAGTGCCTTGAGGGACTGGCGGGGATCGGTGTCCTGTTGCTCCCTGAGTCGTTCCAGGGCCAGATCCTCCTTCGCGTCCTGCAACAGGCGCAGCAGGGCGGCCTGACGGGGAGCGCGGGTGAGGGTGGCCGGGTCGGTGCGGTGGCCCGCCTCGGTCAGGGTGCAATACTCGATGCCCCGGGCCTCGGCCGGTTTGCCCTGGCGCAGGGTGACGGGCAGGGCGGCGGCCATCACCTCACCCAGGGGGTGCTGATAGTAGTCGGCGGCCCAGGCGAGCAGGTTCAACAGGGCGGTGTTCAGTAGCGGCCCGGTATCCAGGGTGGCGCCGATGGGCCGTAGCCGGTGGCTCGGCACACTGGATGCGTCACCGTGGCCGATGACCACACCCACCACCTGACGCCGTCCGAAGGGCACCCGCACGCGGGCACCGATGGCGGGCAGGTCGGCCTCATTCGGAGCGGGCAGGTAGTCGAAATACCCCTGCACGGGGGTGGGAACGGCGACACGGAGGATGGTGGGCGCGGAGGACTGAGGCATGGTGGCAAATAATGCCACATCCGCCCGATGATAAAGCTGCTCTCCCCCTGGCGGGAGAGGGGTTGGGGTGAGGGAGTAAAACGAAAAAAGCCCGGCGATGACGCCGGGCCTTGTCACTTTCCGTTGCGGGATCGGGATTAACCGATTTCCTTGATGCTGGAGATCAGCTCGCTGGCGGCCTTCTGGCCGTCGCCGTACAGCATGCGGGTGTTGTCGGCGAAGAACAGATGGTTCTCCACGCCGGAGAAGCCGGCACCCTTGCCACGCTTGATCACGATGACGTTCTTGGCCTGGTCCGCGTTCAGAATCGGCATGCCGTAGATCGGGCTTTCCGGGTTGGAACGGGCCACCGGGTTCACCACGTCGTTGGCACCGATGACGATGGCCACGTCGGCGGTCTTGAACTCGCTGTTGATCTCATCCAGGTCGTAGATGATGTCGTAGGGTACGCCGGCTTCGGCCAGCAGCACGTTCATGTGACCGGGCATGCGGCCTGCCACCGGGTGAATGGCGAACTTCACCGTCACGCCCCGCTCCTGCAGCAGCTGGGTCAGTTCCCAGATCTTGTGCTGCGCCTGGGCCACGGCCATGCCGTAACCGGGGACGATGATCACCTTGTCGGCAAACGCCATCATCACGCCGGCGTCGGAGGCCTCGATCTCCTTCATGGTGCCGGTCACTTCGGACTGATCGCCACCGCTGCTCTCGCCGAAGTGGCTGAACAGCACGTTGGAGATGGGACGGTTCATGGCCTTGGCCATCAGCTGGGTCAGCAGGGTACCGGCGGCACCCACCACGATACCGGCAATCATCAGCGCGGCATTGTCCAGCACCAGACCCTTCAGGCCCACGGCCAGACCGGTGAGAGCGTTGTACAGGGAGATCACCACCGGCATGTCCGCGCCGCCGATGGGCAGGGTCATGAGGATGCCGAAGGCCAGGGCCAGGAGCAGGAACACGGTCAGCAGGGCACCGTTCACCTGAGCGCCGCTGAAGCTGATGATGATGCCCAGCAGCACGGTGGCGCCGAGCACGCCCAGGTTGATCTTCTGTTGCATGTCAAAGCGCAGGGACTTGGTGATCAGGCCCTGCAGCTTGGCGAAGGCGATCAGGGAGCCGGAGAAGGCCACGGCGCCGATGATCACACCCAGCACGGCGATGAACTGGATGGTCCAGCTCAGCTCGTAGGAACCCATCAGGGCCACGATGCCGATACCGGCGGCCGCGCCGCCGCCCATGCCGTTGTACAGGGCGATCATCTGCGGCATGTCGGTCATGGCGACGCGCTTGCCGGTGTACCAGGCCAGACCGCCACCGATACCGATGCCCAGGATGATCAGCAGGTAGTTGATGAAGCCGCGGACTTCAGGGTGCAGGAAGGTGACCACCGTGGCGATGACCATGCCCCAGCCGGCCCAGATGATCCCGCGACGGGCGGTGACCGGCGAGGCCATCTGCTTGAGGCCGACGATGAACAGCACCGCCGCCGCAAAGTAGGCTACGTTGATGATGAAACCCATTTACTTGGCCCCCTTGCTGGACTTGAACATCTCGAGCATGCGCTCGGTCACCACGTAACCACCCACGGCGTTACCGGCGGCCAGGATCACGGCGATGAAGCCCACCCACATCTGGGCCGTGGTTTCGGCGTGGCCCAGGGCCACCATGGTACCCACCAGCACGATGCCGTGGATGAAGTTGGAGCCGGACATCAGCGGCGTGTGCAGGATCACCGGCACCTTGGAAATGACCTCGTAGCCGGTGAAGGCGGCGAGCATGAAGATGTAGAGTGCAACAAAACCCTCGATCACTTTTGATCTCCTTCCACAAGGCTGCGGGTTGCGTCGTGCTTGATCTCACCGTCGTGGGTCAGACAGCTCTTGGCGATGATCTCGTCGTTCCAGTCCAGGTTCAGCTTGCCGTCGGCGAGCACGGGGGACAGGAAGTTGAGCAGGTTCTTGGCGTACATTTCGCTGGCGTGCAGCGGCACCTGGCTGGGCACGTTCAGGGGGCCGTGAATGGTCACGCCGCCCTTGGTGACGGTCTTGCCGGGCTTGGTCAGCTCGCAGTTGCCGCCGCCCTCGGCGGCCAGGTCGATGATGACCGCGCCGGACTTCATGCCGTCCACCATCTTCTGGGGGATCAGCATGGGCGAGGGGCGGCCGGGGATGGCGGCGGTGGTGATCAGCACGTCGCACTGGCTGATGAACTTGGCCAGGGCTTCCTGCTGTTTTGCCTTTTCCTCGTCGGTCAGTTCGCGGGCATAGCCGCCTTCTCCTTCCGCCTTCACACCCAGATCCAGGAACTTGGCGCCGAGGGATTCCACCTGCTCCTTGGTGGCGGAGCGCACGTCATAGGCCTCGACGATGGCGCCCAGGCGGCGGGCGGTGGCGATGGCCTGCAGGCCGGCCACGCCGGCACCGATCACCAGCACCTTGGACGGACGGATGGTGCCGGCCGCGGTGGTGAGCATGGGGAAGAAGCGACAGGACAGGTCCGCACCCATGATGGCGGCCTTGTACCCGGCCACGGCGGCCTGGGAGGACAGGGCATCCATGCTCTGGGCACGGGAGATGCGGGGAATCAGCTCCATGGCGAAGCTGGTGATCTTCTTCTTCTGCAGCGCCTTGACCACATCCGTGTTCTTGTGAGCATGGAAGAAGCCGATGAGGGTGGCTCCATCCTTCATCATGTTCACTTCCTCCTGGGTGGGCGGGGCCACCTTGACCACGATGTCGGCTTCCGACATCAGGGTCTTGGCATCGTCCACCACGCGGGTGTCGGCATAGGCCTCGTCCGGGAACTGGGCATCGCGCCCGGCACCCTTCTGGATCATCACTTCAAGACCCAGTTTGGCAAAGCGCGCGGCGACCGTGGGGTCCAGTGCGACGCGCCGCTCGCCCTGGGCGGTTTCTTTGGGTACGGCTATCTTGATCGGCATGGGTTGACTCCGTCTGCCCGTGCAGGGGTAATGGCCGGATGACGACCGATCCTGACGATGAGGACTGCAACGGTTTTTGGGTGGATGCGAACCAGTTCGGGCGCCGCCGTCAGGCGGGGATGCCCAAAAACAGGGCATGGTAGCGGAATTTTTCCGGCCTTTGAACATCCAATGTCGATCATGTTGGAATCCGGGTACGAAAAATCGTGTCGGACCCTGCCGAACATGGGGGCTCAGGTCAACGAATCAACGGCTTGATAATTGCTTTCTGGGTCCGTTTGCGGCAGAGTCGGGCGGTGCCGGTATAACCTCCCGAGGGTGCAGAGGTGTACGAGTTCAGTCAGCAGGTACTGCGAACTGACGCATCGGGCATGCCGATGGAATGGATCGATTATCAGCATGCGGTGCGGCTCTACCACGCTGAGCAGGTGGCCTACACCTGCGGCTCCCTGTTGTACCGGATTCGTGGCGGCATCAATGCCCGAACCGGCCGGCGCAGTCTGGTGGAGGTGAATTCCATCATTGCCACCCACGGCACCAACAAGGCCGTCAGTCAGGCCTATTCACCGCCACTCAACAATGCGGCCTTGTTCAAGCGTGATGCTCATTTATGTCTTTATTGCGGCAATCACTTTCAGCACCGCGACCTGTCGCGGGATCATGTCACCCCCATCAGTCAGGGGGGGCAGGATCTATGGTGCAACGTGGTGACCGCCTGCAAACGCTGCAACAACCACAAGGCCGGCCGCACGCCCGAGCAGGCCGGCATGCAGTTGCTGGCGGTGCCGTTCATTCCGACCCATGCGGAATACATCTATCTTCAGGGGCGCCGTGTACTGGCGGACCAGATGGAATTTCTGCAGGCTCATTTTCCAAGAACCAGTCCCCTGCGGCTGCGTCCGCGGCAGTAGTGCGCCACGTGTCAGGTATCATCGGCGGCGTGGCCCTGTCCGGGATCTGGTTTCCTTCGGCCTGCCTTGAGGGGGCAGGCTGTCCGTCCGCGGGGCCGTACCCCGGTGCTGGTGCATCCTCGCCGGCCGGTTTACAGTCGCGCCTTATGTCCTGGGGGGAAGGGTCCAGATGGCTCTTGAAGTAGGGAGGAGTACACTCGGCCTTCGCGGCCCCGCACTGCGGGGGGAGGGTGATTCTGTCGCTTCAGCGGCCGATCACGCGGCCCGAGGGTTGTCGTCAAACCATAAAGCAGAACAAGCCATGACCTATATTGGCGAGCCGAATTACCGACATGGGAGTCTCCATAGCCTGGGGGTGCTGATCACCAACCTGGGGACGCCCGATGCGCCCACGCCGCAGGCGTTGAGGCGCTACCTCAAGGAATTTCTCTGGGATTCCCGGGTGGTGGAGGTGCCGCGCCCCGTGTGGTGGCTGTTGCTCAACGGCCTGATTCTCAATACCCGCCCGCGCCAGAGTGCGGCCAAATATGCCCGTATCTGGGGCAAGGACGGCTCCCCGCTGCTCACCATCACCAAGGCCCAGGGCCAGGCGGTGGGCCGCCGAATCGCCGAACGGCTCTACGGGCCGGTCAAGGTGGCGGTAGCCATGCGTTACGGCAACCCCTCCATTCGTTCCGGTCTGGAAGAGCTGCGTCGGGCCGGTGCCCGACGCATCCTGGTGTTGCCCCTGTATCCCCAATATGCGGCCTCCACCACCGGCTCCACTTTTGATGCCGTCACCCGCGCCCTGAGTGAATGGCGCTGGGTACCCGAGACCCGCTTTGTCATGGGCTATCACGACGACGACGCCTACATCGATGCCGTGGCCGCCAGCATCCGTGAGCACTGGGCGACCCATGGCCGGGGCGAGCGTCTGCTGTTTTCTTTCCACGGTATTCCCCGCGACTATCTGGACCAGGGCGACCCTTACCATTGTTACTGTCAGACCACGGCCCGCCTGGTGGCGGAGCGTCTGGAGCTGCCGGAAGATCGCTGGCTGGTCTCCTTCCAGTCCCGTTTCGGCAAGGCCCAGTGGCTGACCCCCTATACCCTGGAGACCATCGTCGGTCTGCCCGGGCAGGGCGTGAAATCCCTGGATGTGGTCTGCCCCGGCTTTTCCGCCGACTGCCTGGAGACCCTGGAAGAGATCGCCGACGAGAGCCGCGAGGCCTTCATCGAGGCAGGTGGCGAGCGATTCAGCTACATTCCCTCCCTCAACACCCGTCAGGACCACACGGACGCCCTGGCCGACCTGATCTGCCGTCATGTGCAGGGCTGGCCCGAAGCGGACGAGAACTATGATCGCGAGGCACAGCGGGAGGCGGGTGAACTGATTCGTGCCCGGGCGCTGGCCATGGGTGCGAAGAACTGAAGCGTAACCGGCGGGGGGATGTGGCAGGAATGCAGATCGGTGGCCTGATCATCGGTGATGAGCTGCTGTCCGGCAAGCGGCGGGACAAGCACATGGATTTTCTCATTTCGGTACTGGCCCGGCGTGGGCTGGAACTGTCCTTTGTCCGTTTCGTCGGAGATGATCCCGGCCTGCTGACCGAGAGTTTGCGTCAGACGCTGGACTCCCAGGCCCTGATCTTCAGCTTCGGCGGCATCGGTGCAACGCCCGATGACCGTACGCGTCAATGCTTCGCCCGTGCCGCGAATGTGGAACTCGGACTCCATCCCGAGGCCGTTGCCATTCTGGAGGAACGCTTCGGCGAGCAGGCCTATCCGCACCGGATCCGCATGGCGGAACTGCCCGTGGGGAGCACGCTCATTCCCAACCCGGTGAATCAGATTCCGGGTTTCAGCATGCGCCACCACCACTGTGTTCCCGGTTTCCCCAACATGGCCTGGCCGATGGTGGAGTGGGTGCTGGACACCCATTACAATCACTTGTTCTCCCGGATTCCGTGCATCGAACGGCTGATCCTGGTCAGTAACACCCCGGAGAGCGAGCTGGTGCCGGTGATGGAGGCGGTGCTGGAGCGGTTTCCGGAGATTCGCATGTCCAGCCTGCCTTCATCGGAGAACGGTTGCCGGGAAGTGGAGCTGGGCATCAAGGGGCTGGCCGATCAGGTGGCCGAAGCGGCCGCCCTGGTGATCGAATCCCTCAACCAGGGCGGCATGCCCTGGGTGGAAAAGCCTCAGTTGTCGCAGATCCCGTCGTAGGCAGGGAAGGGATTGAGGCAAAGCAAAAGGCCGGGCAAATGCCCGGCCTTTTGCTTATGTCGACGGCTTTTTGAGTCCGGCGTTAGTTGAACAGGCTGATACGGGTGGTCACCCAGTCCCGGCGCACGCGGGCATGGTAGAACGCCGCCGCCACATGGATCACGATCAGCGCGATGATGCACAGGGCCACCACGGTGTGGGCCTGGAACAGGGTTTTGGACAGCTCGGGATCCTGGCCGATGAAGCCGGGCAGTTCATAGGTGCCGAAATTCACCGGATTGCCCGCGGCGGCGGTGGCCAGCCAGCCGATGATGGGCATGGCAATGACCAGCACGTAGAGCAGGAAATGCACCAGACCGGCAAAGAAATGCTGGGCGCGGGACAGGTCGATGGCATATTCAGGGGTGCCCTGGCTCACCCGTACCAGCAGGCGCAGGACCATCAACCCCAGGATAGTGATGCCCAGGGTCTTGTGTCCCATGTAGGCATAGCCGGCCATCTCTACCCCGACCAGTTCCACGAGACGTTCATAGCCCAGCGTGCCCAGGGTCATGCCGCCGATCAGGGCCGTGATGAGCAGGACGGCGATCACCCAGTGCAGCAGGCGCAGCAGATAGGAATAGCGTGGTAGCCCGGAGGCCACACCAACAGTCGGATAGGCAGTGCTCATGTTTGCTCCCTTGTGGGTTGTCATCAGCTTGAGTGCGGGCCGACAGGCCTGTTCTCCCCCTGAACCCGTCTGCGGGTATGTGTCTTGCAGACGTGATCAATGCCGACCCTGCAGAAAACCACAATCTAGCTTAGCAGTATCGACGGGTCTTGTTCGGGGTGTCCACGATCTGGGACAAAAAAATGCCCTGAAAATCGTCGGGATGTTCTTTCTTTATCCCCGTCTCGCCGGGATGTCGTGCATCCAGGGCGCGTCGGGACGCCGCACATCCTGGTCACGATAGCCTGCCGGCCGCTTATGGACAGTCCGTCATTGATGCAGCAACATGCCTATATGAATGATTCGTGCCGGAGGTGTCACTATGGCCATCACGACCCTATCCAGTCGAGAGCTTAACCAGAACGTTACCCGCGCAAAGAAGGCTGCCAAGAGTGGCCCGGTGTTCATCACGGATCGCGGCAAGCCGGCGCATGTGCTGTTGAGCATTGAGGAGTACCAGCGGCTGACAAGGCAGCGCCGCAATATTGCTGATGCCTTGGCCATGCCGGATGTTGCGGACATCGAGTTTGAGCCGCTGCGTGTGACCATTGGCACCCAGCCGGCTGATGTCTCATGATGTCAAACCAACGTGGTGGATGGATTGATTGGTGGGCCCGGTCGGACTCGAACCGCCGACGCAGCGCAAGCCGGACGTGACGCCAGAAGATGCGCCATTCCCCAGGCTGGCCGCCACCGAGCAGCAGCGCCCGGAGCATGGCGAACGCCTCGCCCGGCCGCTTGCTCACTGCTATCCATTGGCCACATGGGGCTTATTCTTTCCACGGGTTAATAACCGTTACACCCGCTGCCTCAAAAGGGCTGGTATCCCGCGTGGCCACCGCAAAGCCGTTGGCTGCCGCCGTAGCAGCAATAAAGCCATCAGCTGCTGCAATCGCCAGCCCGGCCTTTTGAGCCTTGGCGATAAGCTCGGCGTAGGTTTGGGTGCAGGGGAGATCAAACGGAAGCACACGTCCGGCAAAGAGCGGCAGTACCCGCCGTTCCAGGCTCTCCAGCAAGCCGGTACGGCGCTTTCCTGCCGGAAGCAGGGCAATGCCCGATCGTAGCTCAGCCACAGTGATGGCGGACAGGTAAAGGGTTTCCAGAGCCTGTGCGTCGATCCACTCGACAACACGAGGCTCTGGCTCCCGGCGCAGTGGCTCGGAGATGACGTTGGTGTCGAGCAGGATCATTCAAAGTTCACCGGCTTGGCTGGCGTCTTGTCACGGACTTGCTCAAACACGGCAAACTCGTTGTCGGTCAGCTTGGCCTGCTTGCCGATGTCGGCCAGTAGCGAACCCAGCTTGATGCGCCCCTCCGGCGCTACAGCAGCCTCCAGGATCTCGCGTACCTCCGCTTCCATGCTGCGCCCATGCAGGGCTGCACGGACGCGCAGGGCACGGTGTACCTCATTGGGAAGATTGCGAACAGTCAGCATGGCCATTGGAGGTGTCTCCCATTGCATTCAGTGCATTCAGTGTATGGGGTTGACTGCACCTTAACAAGATGTGACGCGGCAGCGGCTCCACTCTCGGAGAGCAGGATAGCATCGAGCCCGCCGGGGCAAGTAAGTTCATGTATTTGCGTGGTTTGCGTGGGTATGGATGTCGACCCAGCCGCCCGGATTGTCCCGCTTGGGTGCCCCAGTGGTACCCAGCAGGGGAGGGGGGGAGGCCGTGGAAGCGTTGAGCGGCTGTAAGTGCCTGATTTTATGGTGGGCCCGGTCGGACTCGAACCGACGACCAAGGGATTATGAGTCCCCTGCTCTAACCAACTGAGCTACAGGCCCAAGGGGAAGGAAATCAGGATAGGGGAAGATACAAGAGATCGGGCGGCAGGGGAAGCGTGTCCTTGGCGTTCCGGCCTTTGCGGGGTGTTGCTGTCCGTGGGTGCCTTGTTGCTCGCCGGTCGGCTCCCACGGTTGCATCTGTGGCAATCGGTGTGGGAGCCGACCTGTCGGCGAATCAGGCGTATTTCACTCTACTTATTCCAGGTCCAGGAAGCTGCGCAGCATCTCCGAGCGGGAGGGGTGACGCAGCTTGCGCAGGGCCTTGGCCTCGATCTGGCGGATACGCTCGCGGGTGACGTCGAACTGCTTGCCCACCTCTTCCAGGGTGTGGTCGGTGTTCATGTCGATGCCGAAACGCATGCGCAGCACCTTGGCTTCCCGCGGGGTCAGGCTGGCCAGGACCTCGCGGGTGGTCTCCGACAGGCTTTCCCGGGTGGCGGACTCGATCGGGGACTGCACGTTCACGTCCTCGATGAAATCCCCCAGGTGGGAGTCCTCGTCGTCGCCGATGGGCGTCTCCATGGAGATGGGCTCCTTGGCGATCTTGAGCACCTTGCGCACCTTGTCCTCCGGCATCTCCATGCGCTGGGACAACTCCTCCGGGGTGGCTTCGCGGCCCATCTCCTGCAGCATCTGCCGGCTGATCCGGTTGAGCTTGTTGATGGTCTCGATCATATGCACCGGGATGCGGATGGTGCGGGCCTGGTCCGCGATGGAGCGGGTGATGGCCTGGCGGATCCACCAGGTGGCATAGGTGGAGAACTTGTAGCCGCGCCGGTATTCGAACTTGTCCACCGCCTTCATCAGGCCGATGTTGCCCTCCTGGATCAGGTCCAGGAACTGCAGGCCGCGATTGGTGTACTTCTTGGCGATGGAGATCACCAGACGCAGGTTGGCCTCCACCATTTCCTTCTTGGCGCGACGGGCCTTGGCCTCGCCGATGGACATGCGGCGGTTGATGTCCTTGATTTCGCCGATGGTGAGGCTGGATTCCTCCTCGATGGCCACCAATCGCTTCTGGGCGCGCAGGATGTCATCCCGGTGCTCGGCCAGCAGTTCCTTGTATTTGCTTGCCTTGCCCTTCAGGCACCCATCCAGCCATTCCAGGTTGGTCTCGTTTTCCGGGAAGGTGCGAATGAAGTCCTTGCGGGGCATCTGGCAGGTGTCCACGCACAGGCGCATGATGGCACGCTCCTGGTTGCGGATGCGTTCCACCATCTCGTGCAGGTCGGCGGTGAGCTGATCCACCAGCCGGGGCACCAGCTTGAATTCCATGAAGTAGCGGGCCAGTTCCTCGCGGGCCTGGCGGTATTCCTCACGCTTGTCGGCGCCGGCGTGGGCAATGGCCTTCTCGTACATGGCCTTGAGGTGCGTGAAGCGGATGCGGGCCTCTTCCGGGTCCGGGCCGGTATCCTCGGGGGCGGCGGCTTCGTCGTCGCTGTCGTCCTCATCCCCGTCATCGTCGCTATCGCTGTCGCCGTCGTCGCCGTCATCGGCCGCCTTCACGGAAGGCGTGTCTTCCTTGGGCAGGGAAACGGCGGCGATCTCTTCCGCGTTGGGGTCGATGAAGCTGACCACCACATCGGTGAGCTTGGTTTCGCCCGCTTCCACCTGGTCCCATTCGGCCAACAGGGAGGCGATGGACTTGGGGTAATGGGCCAGGGCGAACAGCACCTGGGACAGGCCGTCCTCGATGCGCTTGGCGATCTGGATCTCGCCTTCGCGGGTCAGCAGTTCCACCGTGCCCATCTCGCGCATGTACATGCGCACGGGGTCGGTGGTGCGGCCGAATTCACCATCCACGGAGGCCAGCGCGGCGGCGGCTTCCTCGGCGGCGTCGTCGTCGGTGGAAACGGAGCTGTCGGAGAGGATCAGACTGTCGGAATCAGGCGCCTGTTCATGGACGGTGATGCCCATGTCGTTGATCATGGCGATGATGTCTTCGATCTGTTCGGGATCGACGATGGTGTCCGGCAGGTGATCGTTCACCTCGGCATAGGTCAGGAAGCCCTGCTCCTTGCCTTTGGCGATGAGCTCCTTCAGGCGGGATTGCTGTTCTTCGTGATTCATGGAAACCTGCTCAAGCTGGGAACTGTGCGCAAACCGGGGAGGCTCTGGCCGGGACTGAAACGTTCAAGTATAGCACCCATCATGGGTGGCTGCCATCTCCGCCCGAAACGGGACGGTACCCTCCTGGCAGCTTCGGCGCCGGGCGCGGCTTACCGGGACTTTCTCGTCAGCAGGGCCTTCAGCTCGGCCTTTTCATCCTCCGACAAGGCCGACCGGGACGCCTTGGCCAGCAGGGCTTCGGTGCGCTGCTCGGTGTACTGTCCGCGCAGGCGGCCCAGGGCATCCCGCAGCAGTGTCGGCACCGATTCTTCCTGGCTGGGCGGCGGTTGCCACTGAGCCAATTTTAGTAGATGTCGTCCGGTTTCGCTGTCTCTCCAGCGCTCCAGCAACCCCGCGGTGGTTAGATTGGGGTTCTGCGCCAGAGTTTCAAGCACCTGAACCAGGACCTTGACCCCGGGGGCTTGCAGATCCTGCAACCAGCGCATGTCGTCCAGCTCCCGGGCCAGCGTCGGTTGATCCAGCAGGATCGACAATGCCAGACGCACCGGCGTGATCTCCAAGCGTTGCCGCCGGTTTGCCGGGGTGGGGCGGTGGGAAGGCGAGGGGGGCGGAGGTGGGTCGGCTTCACGTGGCGCCAGGCCCCGCTCAAACTGATCCGTGGACACGGTGGCCAGTTGTGCCAGTTCGTTGACGATCTGGGCGCGCAGCAGGCCGTCGGGCATGTCCCGGATCAGGCGGGTGGCCTGGGTACCCAGGGCGGCACGGCCTTCCCGGGTGCCGGCATCATGTCGCTGCCTGAGTTCGTCGATGAGGACATCCGACAGGGGGCGGGCCTGGCCCATGCGTGCCCGCAGACCCTCGATGCCTTCCCGGCGCACCAGGGTATCCGGGTCTTCCCCTTCCGGCAGGAACAGGAAACGGACCTGGCGTCCATCCCGCATCACCGGCAGGGTCTGTTCCAGGGCACGCCAGGCGGCCTCCCGGCCGGCGCGGTCACCGTCGAAGCAGAACACCAGATGGGGGACCACCCGGAACAGTCGCTCCAGATGATCCCGGGTGGTGGCGGTGCCCAGCGTGGCCACCGCATTGCGCAGTCCGAACTGGGCCAGGGCGATGACATCCATGTAGCCTTCCACCACCAGCAGTTCCTCCAGCCGGGGGGAGGCCTTGCGTGCCTCGTACAGGCCGTAGAGTTGCTGTCCCTTGTGGAAGACCGGGGTTTCCGGGGTGTTCAGGTACTTGGGTTCTCCCGGCCCCAGCAGACGGGCGCCAAAGCCCACCACCCGGCCTCGGCTGTCGCGGATGGGGAACATGATGCGGCCCCGGAAGCGATCATAGGGTGGACCGCCGTCCCTTTGGGTGGCCAGGCCCGCGTCGAGCAGCTCCTGTTCCTTGAAGGTCTTGCCCAGGGTCCGCAGCAGGTCATCGCGGAGATTGGGGGCAAAGCCCAGGCGGAAGTCCCGGGCAATTTCGCCGGTGAGTCCCCGTTGCTTGAGATAGTCCACTGCTTCCGGGTGGCGGCGCAGATTGTCCGTGAAATGGGTGGCGGCGGCCTCCTGGGCGGCGATGAGGCGTTGGAAGCCTTCACTGTCCCCGCGGCCCGGGCCGCTTTCCCGGGGTACTTCCATGCCGGCCCGCCGGGCCAGTTCTTCCACCGCCTCGACAAAATCCATGTTGTCGTACTCCATCAGGAAGCTGATGGCGGTGCCGTGGGCGCCGCAGCCGAAGCAGTGGTAGAACTGCTTTTGCGGGGTGACGTAGAACGATGGGGTCTTTTCCGCGTGGAAGGGGCAGCAGGCGGCATATTCCCGGCCCTGTTTCTTCAGGGTGACGCGGCTACCCACCAGCTCCACGATATCGGTGCGGGCCAGCAGTTCATCAATGAAGGCTTGGGGGATGCGGGACATGAATGTTCCAAGCCCTTCTCCCCGGTGGGGAGAAGGGCGGGCCTGCGACGGATATCAGTTCGCCATGGCGTCCTGTACCGACCGGAAGCTGCGAATGAACGGCTGATTGCGCCGCACTTCCGCCGGCAGGGCCGGGATGGCGCTACGGGCCGCATCGGCGGAGGCATAGGAGCCGAATACCAGCACATACAGGGTCTGATCCCCGCGCCGCATGGGGAACCAGGCGACATCGCCGGGCAGATTGGTGTTGCGGGCATAGTCCCGAACCGCCGCCTCATTGCCGCTGGCCAGGATCTGGATGGTGAAGCGATCCGGGGACTGGGCGCGAAGCCACTGGGCATCACGGATCCGCTTGCCGTCGGCCGTGGTGGTCGGTGCCGGGGCGGCCGCGGGTGGCGACGGTTGGCGCGGTGCCGCCGGAGCCGGTGGCGTGGGAGCCGGGGCCGGAGTCGGCTGTGCCGGTGCCGGTGCCGGTGCCGGGGGCGGCGTGGGCTCCGGTTCCGGCACCGGTTCGGGCTCGGGTTCCGGCGCCGGCATCGGGGTCGGTTCGGGCGCCGGCCGGGGTGGGGTGATCGGTACCGGTTGAATCGGTACCGGTTGCAGCACGCGATCCTGGGGTGTTTCCGCCGGTGCCGGTCTCGGGGTTTGCTGAGGCAGCATGATGGGCTGGCTGAGGGTGGTCTCGGCCGGATCTTCACGACCCGTGAAAATGCTGGTCAGGATCAGCACCACGCCCACCAGAACCACGCCGGCCACCGCCGGCGCAAACCAGCGTTGCTGCCAGAAGGCCGGTGAGCCGTCGGCGTCGTCGTCTGTTTCATCCTCGCTGTCCCCGGCGGTATCGGTCGTGCCACCGAAAAGGGCGGCCAGGCGCTTGTTGGCCAGGGTGTTGATGCGTCCCGGCAGCCCGTTTGAATCCCGATGGATGGCCTGGATCGCGTCGTCGTCCAGCAGGCGGGGGTTTTCCAGTCCCGCGGCCTGCAGGCGATGTCGCAGGTAGGCGGCCGTTTGCTCCCGGGTAAAGGGGCGCATCTGGACGGTCATCTGGGTTTCCGGGCTGTCCAGGGATTCGTCCAGGGCGCTCAGGTGTTCTTCGATCTCCGGTTCGCCCACCAGCAGCAGGCTGAAGCACTGGTTGGTCTGATCGTGAACCCGGCGCCGAGCCTGGACCAGTTCCGCCAGCACCGCCGAGTCAAGCAGATGGGCGTCGTCGATGGCCAGCACCGGGCGCATGCCCTGCTGGACCATGGCGGCCATGAAACTGTCCAGATGCTCACCGCCCTGGGGCGGGGCGGCATCCTTCCAGTACTGACGCACGGTGTAGTCGATGGCCGCCAGGCTGATGTTGGCGCGGGCCTTGAAGGCGCAGAAGTCCATGCTCTCCCGGCCCTGTCCCAGGATCCGCAGCAGCTGGGTGCTCTTGCCCACCCCCAACTCGCCCTTGAGGATGACGATGTTCTGGTCATTGCGAAGATGTTCGAGGACCACGTTCACCGGCATGTCGGTGGCCGGGTCCGTGTAGAGGAATTCTTCGTTGGCGACTGGACCGAAAGGTTGTTGCCGGAGTCCGAGTCGTTCGAGACAGTCGGCGGACAGCATATCGTTGGCCATGGCTTACCTGGATGTCATGAGAGTGTGTTCGGGTCGAACAGGCGACCGTATTCGGCAATGGCAAAGCGATCGGTCATACCTGCCAGATAGTCGGCGATGGCGCGGGCCCGACCGGCATCGCCGGTCTCCGCGGCCAGGCGCTTCGCCTTGTGTTCGTGTTCGGTCGGCAGCAGGGCGGGGTCGGCCATGTAGGCCTGGAACAGCTCCGTCAGCACTCTGGCTGCCTTGACGGTCATGCGTTTGACCCGGTAATGACGGTAAAGATGCTGACGCAGAAACCGTTTCAACTCAAGGTTATATTCCCGGATCTGTGGACTGAAGCAAATCAGCGGACGAGGTTGCAGGCGCACGGCCTCCAGGCTGTCCGGCGCTGCCGCGAGGATGCGGGCCTGGCTGCTGTCGATCAGATCCGTGACCAGGCGGTTGATCATGCGGCGGATCACTTCATGACGGGTGCGCTTTTCACTCAGATCCGGAAAGCGGGTCCGCACTTCCTGAAAGGCCTCCCGGAACAGGGTGACTTCCATGAGCCGGTCCACGGTGATCAGCCCCGAGCGCAGACCGTCATCCACGTCGTGGTTGTTGTAGGCGATCTCGTCCGCCAGATTGTTGAGCTGGGCTTCCAGGCTGGGCTGGTGACCCTGGATGAAGCGGGCGCCGACATCGCCCAGGGCGGCGGCCGCCGCCGGGGTACAGTGCTTGAGGATGCCTTCCCGGGTCTCGAAGGTCAGGTTCAGACCGTCGAATTCCGCGTAATGGGCTTCCAGCACATCCACCACCCGCAAGGACTGCAGATTGTGCTCGAACCCGCCGTAATCGGCCATGCACAGGTTCAGGGCGTCCTGACCGGCATGTCCAAAGGGGGTGTGTCCCAGATCGTGGGCCAGGGCGATGGCCTCGGTGAGATCCTCGTTGAGGCGCAGCACCCGGGCAATGGCGCGGGCGATCTGGGCCACTTCCAGGCTATGGGTCAGGCGGGTACGGAACAGGTCTCCCTCGTGATTGACGAACACCTGGGTCTTGTATTCCAGGCGACGGAAGGCGGTGGAATGAATGATGCGGTCCCGGTCGCGCTGGAACTGGCTGCGATAGCGGGGTGGGTCCTCCGGGTGATGGCGCCCCCGGCTGTTGCCTTCATGCGCCGCATAGGGGGCAAAGCGCTCGGGGTCCATGACAGGCGCCGGGTGGGTGTTCATGGGTGGGCCAGGGCCTCCAGGGTGTCGTCCAGGGCGCGGGGATCGAAGTCGGCGGTGACCAGCGACCGGCCGATGCCCTGCATGAGCACCAGGCGCAGCCGGCCCTGCTGAACCTTCTTGTCCACCGCCATCAACTCCCGGAAGCGGGCGGCGGAGAGACCCGGCGGGGCCTCGACGGGCAGCCCGGCGGCACTGATCAGGGCGGTGATGCGTGCGACTTCGGACTCGCTCATCCAGCCCATGCGGCAGGACATCCGCGCGGCCATCACCATGCCCATGGCCACCGCCTCGCCGTGCAGCCAGCGGCCGTAGCCCAGGCCGGTCTCGATGGCGTGACCGAAGGTATGCCCCAGATTGAGCAGGGCGCGGCGACCGGATTCCCGTTCATCCTCCGCCACCACCCGGGCCTTGTCGGCGCAGGAACGGCGGATGGCGAAGGCCAGGGCCTCCGGCTCCCGCGCCAGCAGGCGGGGAAGGTGCTGCTCCAGCCACTGGAAGAACTCCGGATCATCGATGAGGCCGTACTTGATCACCTCGGCGATGCCCGCGCTCAGCTCCCGGTCGGGCAGGGTGTTGAGGGTGTCGGTATCGATCAGCACCAGGCGGGGCTGGTGAAAGGCCCCGATCATGTTCTTGCCCAGGGGGTGATTGACGCCGGTCTTGCCGCCCACGGACGAGTCCACCTGGGAGAGCAGGGTGGTGGGCACCTGGATGAAATCGATGCCCCGCTGATAGCTGGCGGCGGCAAAGCCGGTGATATCGCCGATCACCCCGCCCCCCAGGGCGATCAGCACGGCGCCGCGGTCCAGCCGTCGTTCCAGCAGGGCGGTGTAGATCGTGTCCAGGGTCTGCAGGTTCTTGAACTGCTCGCCGTCGGGCAGGATCACCGTCTCCACCGGGCCGGTGTCGGTCCGTGCCAGGGTCCGGGTGAGGGTGTCCAGATAGAGGGGGGCGATGGTTTCGTTGGTGACCACCATGGCCCGGCGGCCCTTGAGGGCCTGGTCAAGCCATGCCGGTTCATCCAGCAGGCCCCGGCCGATATGGATCGGATAACTGCGTTCGCCAAGTTCAACGGTGAGTGTGTCCATGGGGTCATCATACTCGACGTGTGAAAACCAAGGCCAGATGCGTGTCCGCCGGCAGGCTCAGGTCCCCGCGACCTGGTCCGCGCCCGCGCTCCGGGGGCGGGAGGACGTGTCTCGGGGGCGACGAAAACGCCGGGCAATGGCCCTGACCGTGCCGCGCAGGTGTTCCCGGTCGGTGTCCACGATCAGGTCGGCGATCTCCCGGTATAGGGGGTCCCGGGTACGGAACAGCGCCTCCAGGCGGGCGCGGGGGTTGTCGGTCTGCAGCAGGGGACGGTTGCGATCCCGCGAGGTGCGTCGGAGCTGGGTATTCACCGAGGCGCGCAGATAGACCACCAGGCCGCAGCGGGCGAGCCGGGTCCGGTTTTCCGGACGCATCACCACGCCGCCGCCCGTGGCCAGCACGATGCCCTGACGGCTGCACAGATCATCGATCACGGCCGCTTCCCGGTCCCGGAAACCGGTCTCGCCCTCGTATTCGAAGATGGTGGGGATGCTCACCCCCGTGCGCCGCTCGATTTCCTTGTCGCTGTCCACGAAAGGCAGATGCAGATAGGTGGCCAAGTGCCGGCCCACGGTGGACTTGCCGGCACCCATGGGGCCGATGAGGATGATGTTGGTCATGCCGGCCAAGACGGGGAATCCCACTGGTTTCACGTGGTTGCGATGGTGGCATGGAGCGGTGAAGGATGGCAAATACCGCGGACATGTCGGCGGCAACGGAACTGGATTACACTCAGGAAGGACCGCAATCATTCCAGTGCGCACCTCACCATGGAGTCATTCGCATGATGCAAAAGACACTGCTTTCCCGTTCCGTGACGGCCCTGATCCTGCTGCCGACACTCATGCTGGCGGGGTGCGGCCAGACCAGCCATTCCACCGAGGAACGACTGGAGCGCGCCCTGAGCTTTCAGGCAGAAGGCGATCTGCGTGCCGGCATGATCGAATACAGAAACATCCTGCAGGCGGAACCGGAGCACGTGGAAGCCCGCTGGCGTCTGGGGCTGGCTCATCTGGAGTTGGGAGAGGCCGCCGCCGCCGAGAGCGAATTCCGGCGCGCCATGCAGCTGGGTTGGGATGCGCCCGAGGCCGCGGTGCTCATGGCTCGGGCTCAGCAGATGCAGGGTCGCTTCGACAACGTGGTCAGCGGCCTTGATCCGGCCCGGCTGCAGCGCCCGGAGGACATCCGTGACGCCGAAGTGCTGATGGGTTGGGCGCTGCTGGGACTGGAGCGTCCCGACGATGCCGCCGAGTCCTTCCGCAAGGCGCTGGAACTGGCGCCCCGCCATGCCCCCGCCCTGACCGGTCTGGCCCAGGTCCATTTGCTCAAGGGCGAGACGGACCGGGCCAGGCTGCGTCTGACCGAAGCCCTGGAACACCAGCCCGACTACACCGATGCCTGGGACCTGCTGGGGGAGATCTTCCGCGCCCAGGGGCGTCTGGATGATGCCGAACTGGCCTTCACCCGCATGATCGAAAGTGCCGCCATGCCGTACATGGGGCATTTCAAGCGGGCCCTGACCCGCATTGCCCGGCAGGACTGGGAGGGTGCCGCGGCGGATCAGCGGGCACTGGCGCGGCTGGGCGGTGATCTGCCTGCCACGGCCTATATTGATGGCATGATTCGTTTCCACGAGCGTGATTTCCAGGGCGCCGTGCGCGCCCTGGAAACCACCCTGCGTGGCAATCCCGGCTATCTGCCGGCCCTGTTCTTTGCCGGAGCCTCCCATTTTGCCCTGGGCAATCTCCAGCAGGCCGATACCCATCTGGGGCGATTCGTGCGGGTGCAGCCCGACTCGGTCGCCGCCAATCGCCTGCTGGCCGCCGTTCGCATGCAGACAGGACAGGTGGAGGATGCCGAGGTGTTGCTGGATCGGGTCCTGACCCGGGATCCCGCGGACCTGCTGGCGCTGGAACTGATGGCCGGCGTCCAAGCCATGCGCGGTGATGCCGCCGCCGGCATCGGTCTGTTGCGGGAGCGGGTGGCGCTGGATCCGGAATCCATCCCCGCCCGCATGCGTCTGGCCCGGGCACTGATCGAAGGGGGTGACCGGATCGCCGGACTCAAGGAACTAGAATCCCTGCAGTCCCTCATTCCCGATGAGCAGATGCTGGAACTGGCCACGGTGGTGCGCCTGCTGGAAGAACGCAACTTCCAGGAAGCCTTGACCTTGGCTCAGGAGCTGGATGAAAAGCAGCCGGGTCAGGCCGCGCTCAGCAACCTGATCGGCGTGGCCCATCTGGGACTGGGGGATCTGGCCCAGGGCCGGGAGGCCTTCGAGCAGGCCCGCCGCCAGGAACCCGGCAATCTCATTGCCACCCGGAATCTGGCGGTCCTGGCAATGCAGATGGAAGGGCCGGATCAGGCCCGGCAGATTCTGGAGTCCTCCCTGCGGCAGCGTCCCGATGACCATCGCCTGTTGCTGCTGCTGGCCAATCTGGAAGAAAACCGGGGCGACCGGACGCGGGTCGGCCCCTTGCTGGAACGAGCGGTGGCCGCCGCTCCCGAGGCACTGGAACCGAAGATCCTGCTGGCCCGCTACTACCTCAACACCGATGAGTCCCGACGCGCCGTCTCACTGCTGGAAGGGTTGCGCGCCGCCAACCCGGATAATCCCGCCCTGCTGGAGACCCTCGCCTTGTCCCAGGCGGCCTCCGGGCAGATGGACAATGCCATCACCAACCTGCGCCGTCTCACCGAGATCACGCCCCGGAATGCGGAAGTGCATCACCGTCTGGGACTGTTGCAGCAGCAGGCGGGGCGTCAGTCCGAGGCGCGCAGCGCCCAGGCCCAGGCCCTGGAGCTGAACCCCGAGCACCTGGGCGCCCTGGCGGCCCTGGCCAACCTGGAACGGGAGGCAGGGCGCCCGCAGGAAGTGCTCGCCCTGTCCCGGCGCCTGCAGTCCCTGGAGGCCGGCCGCGCCTTCGGCTGGTTGCTGGAAGGGGATGTTCACTACGTGGCTGAGTCCTTCGGCAAGGCGGCCGACGCCTATGAGTCCTCCTATCAGGCCCAGGCCACCACCGAGTCCGCCATCAAGTACTTTGAGGCCCGGCGCCGGGCGGGAGATCTGCAGCAGGCCCGCCGGCTACTGGCCGGCAGGGTGGACGCGGTTCCCGCCGATGCCCAGTCGCGGATGGTGCTTGGCACGTCCTACCTGGAAACGGGGGAATACGACCGGGCGCTGCCCCATTATGAAATCCTGGTGGAGCAGGTACCGGGCAACGCCATCGTGCTCAACAATCTCGCCTTCATGTATCTGAGGCAGGGAGACGAGCGCGCCCTGGCGATGGCCCGGGAAGCCCATCGGCTGGCGCCCGAGATTCCCCACATTAAGGACACCCTGGGCATGGCCCTGCTGGAGCAGGGGGATGCCGCCGAAGCCCTGAGACTGATCCAGGCCGCCCGTGAGGCCCTGCCGGAGGATCCCACCATCGGCTACCACCATGCCCTGGCCCTGCATCACAACCGGCGTTCGGCGGAAGCCCGTTCCGTGCTTGAGTCCGTGCTGGCCGGTTCCGGTGCCTTCAGCGAGCGTGCGGCGGCCGAGGCCCTGCTGACGCAGCTGAAGTGATGGACGCCTGATCCGGCCCTGCCTCCGCGGGGCCGGGTCTTTGTGCATTAAAAAATGTCTCGGGCTGTGTACACTCAAGGATTCAAGGATGAACATCTGGCCAGAGGTGCCGACCCATGTTGCCTGCCTGTGATATGTGTGATGACCGTGCCGGACGGCACCGAGGTTTTTCCCTGACCGAGGTCCTGGTGGCCCTGCTGGTGCTGTCCATCGGCCTGCTGGGGCTGGCGGCCCTGCAACTGAACGGCCTCAAGGGCGTGCACTCCGCCTATCAGCGCACCCTGGCCGGCGTGATCGCCATGGATGCCGGCGAGCGGCTGTGGATGAGTCTGGCCGATGGGAAAGAACCGGAGGACATCCAGGCCGAATGGCTGAGCGACTGGGGGAATGACACAGATTCACCCGGTTACACTCCGGGCAGGGCCACCTTGCCGGGCTTGAGTGCCAGTTCCATTGACCCTGACAATGGGGGATGGATTATCACCGTGCGCTGGTCCGAGGGACGATTTGACGAGCCCTCCGGTCAGTCGGTGTTCGAGTACCGCCTCACCCTGCCTACAGGGGGTGGCTCATGAGCGCACCTTCCTCTTGCCGGATTCCCTTGCCGCGTGAGTCGGGCCTGTCCCTGGTGGAACTGATGGTGGCCATGGTCCTGGGCCTTCTGCTGCTGGCGGGGGTGATCCAGGTCTTTCTGGGCAATCAGACCACTTACCGGGAGACTCAACGCCTGGCCGCCCTGCAGGAGGCCATTGGCTACGGCGTGGACTTCATGGTTCGGGACATCCGGGGCGCCATTGCCCTGGAGGTGGATAACGGGATGCTGCGGGTGACCCGCGACCGGGATCTGGCCTGGTGCGGCGTCGATGCGGGTGTGGGGGATGTCTTCTACTACGTGGCGGCCGGTGGTCTGCGCTGCGGTGACGGCGCCACCCAGAACCATGAGCTGGTGCCGGGGCTGAAGGATCAACCTATTGTAGTCGACGGCGACTTGATATGGAGTAACGGCCAAGTCATCGGCGTCCGTATAGAACTGGTTTTTGAAAGCCGTTCCGCCCCCAATCAGCCCGTCCATGAGCACCCCGTGGAATTTCATGTGGCGCTGCGCAACGCCCTTCTGCCTTACGTTCAATAGCCTCTTGCCTGCACCGAACTCTGAACCAGTTCAAGGTTTTCCGGGTATCGGGTTGCTTTAATGGATGAATCGAGGCGACAGACGGACTTGTCAGGGAGGTTGAGATGTCCATTTCTCCGGTTCGCGAGCGGGGTGCCGTGCTGGTAGTCAGCCTGGTGCTCCTTGTCCTGGCCACCCTTGTGGGCGTGAGCGGCATCAGCACGGCGGTGATTCAGGAAAGGATTGCCGGTAATCACAAGCAGATCTCCGATGCCTTCATGGCGGCGGAGAGAGGTCTTGGCAACGTCGTCAAGGCGGTTGTTGCGGATCCGGAGCCATCCGGCATGGAGTTCTGGAGTTCGAAGGAGGACATGGTCCAACTCATCGGTGCCGGTCGCCACTATGTGGGCGGGGCCGACGGCCCGGGTGCCTACTGGGAGCTCGACGAGAGCGCCAGCATGATTGACGGGCATCAGGCGGAAGTCGTCCTGATCGGCCGCAGTTCCGATTCGGAGATCGCCGCCCAGCGCGCCCTCGTCCTGCAAGTCAGCCGCTGGTTCGATCCCTCTCCCGATTCCGCCTACACCTGCATCGGCGCGGCTTGTGAACAGGATCGGGTGTTGCCCATGCGAAGGTACAGGACCATCCAGTACGATGGCAGGGACTGGACTCCCCCCAGCCAGGTCAGCTGTGAGTCGGGTAGCTGTCAGGCGGAGATCAGCCAGGAAGAGGGTGTCGGGCCCATGGCGGGTATCCACCTGATGCCCCAGGATGCTGGCGACCAAGCAGGTTCTTTCGAACTGCATGATGCCGAAGGCGAAGTGATCGGCAGTCCCCAGCTGAGGATCACTTCACTGCCGTCCTCGCCGAACGAGGGGGGCGTGCGTAGCTGGCAGCAATACCTGCAGACCTTGCTGGCCGGTTCGTCTGATCGCATTATCCATGTGGACCTTGGTGCCTCCGCAGATGCTGACAGTCCAGCGCTTGGCGAGATCATCGGCACAAGCGAGCCCGGGGTCTATCACATCACGGGATCCGGCAGCATTGGTCTTTCCGGAGATGTTCACGGTGCCGGTGTACTGATCATTTCCGGTGACCCTTCCTCCGGTGCGTCACAACAGACGGTCAACCTGTTCCCCTCCAGCGGTTCATTCACGTTTGAAGGTCTGGTTATCCTCCGGGATGGCGTCATCCTCAATGCTGAACAGGCCGACGTCAGCCTCTATGGTGCCGTGGTGGTCATGCTTGGCGAGCATCAGGGTTCGGGCGGCGGACTGGTGGGTAATGTGGATATCCGTTACAGCAGTAAAGCCTTGGCAAAGCTCACCGAGCATCGTCTATGGGATCCCGTGCGCCCCGATTTCACCTGGGCCTGGAAAGAAAAAATGGACCTCTATGCCCTGAATGAGGAAGCCTCTTGATCATGTGCTGAACATGTCGAATTTCTTGACGGCCGTTTTCAATGCGGTCGATCGGGTCACGTGTTTTTTCCTGTAAGCTTATATTTTTATTGATTTTTATTTTTTTGGCCTTATTTTTGCTTTTAGTTGCCCGGAATTCTGTAATTCAAAGAAAAAGGGGCAACTCAATGAGTTTAAGAAGATCAACAATAGCCGTGGCATTGGTTGGGGCGGGTTTGCTCGGTTTTTCCGGGACCAGTTCTGCGATCTCCATTTCGGGTTGGACCGGTGAGGGTAATTTCGGTACATCGGGTGCGGACGGCGTAGTCACGCTTTCTCCCTTCGAAGGTTCCACCCAGTATGGCTGGGTTTCCACTGCGGAGGGGGTAGAAGGTGTCGCACTGGAAGGTATCGGTGGTGAGGGCGTACCCACAACAGGGTCACGGCTGAGAAGCACGATGTTCACTGCCGGCGAGGGGGATCTGCTGGAGTTTTACTTCAATTACGTGACCTCCGACGGCGCGGGCTTTGCCGACTATGGGTGGGCCCGGTTGCTTCTTGATGAGACGCTGGAAGAAGTTGCACTGCTCTTCACGGCGAGAACCACGCCAGCGGGAGATACGGTGCCCGGCTTTGAGATGCCGGAACTCAATGCGACGCTGACCCCTGATGCAAGCCCCATCATCCCTAGTGAGACGACATGGTCGCCACTTGGCAGTGATTCGGGGCGGTGCTTTAGTTCGTCGGGATGCGGACACACTGGATGGATTTTGGCCTCCTACGTCATTGGAGAGGCGGGTCGTTACGTTCTTGAGTTTGGCGTGGTCAACTGGGAAGATACTGCTTATCAGTCCGGACTCGCCTTCGACGGTGCAACCATCGGAGGGGTTGAAATCGGTAATCCTTCACCGGTTCCGGAACCCGCATCCTTGGCCTTGCTTGGGCTTGGGCTAGCCGGAATGGCTGCGATGAGGCGCCGCAAATCCTGATACGTCAACGCGCCCGGAAACCAGTGATTCCGGGCGCTTGAGATCAAGTGTCGTTCTGACAGTTTTCATACTCACCTGACCTCACATTCATGAATACCCACCCCTCGCGGGAATGACAGGAAAGCGTCACTCCCGCGAAAGCGGGAGTCTTGGGTATTCGGCAGTCTTTCCCTGGATTCCCGCCTCCGCGGGAATGACGGCGGGTGGCGCTCTGGTTGGGAATTCTCCGCGGGAATGACGGCGGGAGGGCGCCTTCGCCCGGAATTGTCTCATCTCCACTGTTGATTCTGGTTTGTTATGTTATAACATCTGCCTGGTTTGCCGAATCAACGCACCAGACTGAAACGGAGATGACCATGGCCACGAAACGCCTTCCGCTGACAGCGGCTGCCTTGCTGCTGTTTCCCTTGTCCGGAGTGTATGCCCAGGAGCCGCCACGCGGCAGCACCCTTGCCGGCGCCACCATGACCCCGCTGCCGGCATTGGGCGGTGAACGGGTGTCTTCCGGCAGCGCCTTCAACCCGGATATCTCGGTCATCATCGATACCGTGTATTTGAACGAATTCAGCGGCCATGTGGGCACCCCGGCCGGATTCGGCGGCGGTCATGATCACGACCACGGTCATGATCACGGCCATGACCATGATCACGGCCTGGAGGAGGGCTTCAATTTCCGTTCCGCGGAACTCACCTTCACCGCCTCCGTGGATCATTACTTCGATGCACTCCTCACCCTGCACCTGGATGAAGACCACGTGGAGGTGGAGGAGGCCTACATCACTACCCGCAGCCTGCCCGCCGGCCTGCAGATCAAGGCGGGCAAGTTCCTCTCGGACATCGGCTACATCAACGCCCAGCACACCCATGACTGGGCCTTCGTGGATCGCCCCCTGGTGAACGAATACCTCTTCGGCGACCACGGACTGCAGGAGAAGGGCGTCCAGCTCACCTGGACCCCGAAGACCGCTTTCTACAGCGTCTTCGGCCTGGAACTGCTCCAGGGCGAGACTGCCGGCATCGCCTCCTATGAAGGGCATGGCGAGGGCAAGCCCTTCAGCGACAAGTCCGGTCCCCGGCTCATCACCGGCTTTGCCAAGCTGGCTCCGGATCTGGGCTACAACCACGCCGCCCAGTTCGGCCTTTCCTATGGCCATGCCCGCGCCTTCCAGCTGTCGGACTTCCACGACCACGGCGACCACGGTCATCGCCTGAGCTGGGACGGCACCGCCTGGTTTGCCGGTGTGGACGCCGTCTACAAATACGACGCCGGTCGGTCATTCGGTCATGGGGACTGGGTGGTGCAGGGGGAGTATTACCACCGGGAGATCGATGTGGATTTCCGGAATAACCAGCGTCCTCCGGTGTCCGGCGTGGCCCGCCAGGACGGCCTGTATGTGCAGGCGGTGTACGGCATTGCACCCCGCTGGCAGTTCGGTGTCCGGGCCGATGCCCTGGGCATGACCAACCGCAACACCCTGCAGTGGATGGGACACGGACATCAGGGTTACGAGTCCTTCGGCACCTCCTACCGCTATGCCGCCAATCTGACCTTCCGTCCCACCGAGTTCTCCTTGCTGCGTGCCCAGGTTAACCGGGCAGATTTCGCCAGTGAGGACGATCATGACGAGGATGGCTGGGCCTTCATGCTGCAGTTCCAGGTCGCACTGGGCGTGCACGGTGCCCACCGGTTTTAAAGGAGATCAGGACGATGCACAAATGGCTGGCAGGACTGTTGCTGATGTGTCTGGCCGTCACGGCCCAGGCCTCCCTCCAGGTGGTGGCCACCACCTCGGCCATGGGCATGCTGGCGCAGACTGTGGGCGGTGACGCCGTCACGGTGCGGGTGCTGGCACCGCCGGATCGGGATGCCCATTACCTGCAGGCCCGCCCGAGCATGATGGCGGCCCTGCGCGGCGCCGATCTGGTGGTGGCCGTGGGGGCGGACCTGGAAGTGGGCTGGCTGCCCGCGGCCATCCAGGGGGCCGCCAACCCGGCCCTGAACCCCGGCCGAACGGGTTACTTCGAAGCCGCCGCCCAGGTGGCGTTGATCGACGTCGGCGGTCCGGCGGATCGGTCCCTGGGGGATGTCCATCCCGCCGGAAACCCCCATGTGAACATGGACCCGGTCCGCATGGCCGAGGTGGCCCATGCGCTGTCGGAGCGCCTGTCCCTGCTGGTGCCGGAGGATGCCGCCAGGTTCCGGGCCAATGCCGAGGCCTTTGCCGATAAGGTAGAGGCCCGACTGCCGGCGTGGCAGGCCCGGGTGGCCGGGGCGCCGGGGGTGGTCTTCTACCACAAGGATGCGGATTATCTGGCGTTGCGACTGGGGGTGCCGGTGCTGGGTTACGTCGAACCCGTACCGGGTGTTCCGCCCACCGCCCGGCATCTGCGCGATCTGGTGCGTGACCTGACGGGCCGGGACGGCGTCGTGATCCGGGCCGTTCACCATCCGGAGCGGGGGCCGCGCTTTGTGGCGGAACAGCTGGACTGGCCCCTGCATGCCCTGCCGCTGGATCCACCCCTGGGCGCGGATGCCGAGGCCTATCTGGCACTGATCGACCAGTGGGTGGAGGCCATGGTCGGGAATGCTCGGTGATGCAGCCCCTGCTGGTCTGTGACGGACTGATCGCCGGCTATGACAGGCCGGTGGTCGGTCCGGTCAGTTTCGACCTCTACGCCGGGGAAGTGGTGGGTCTGCTGGGCAGTAACGGGGCGGGAAAATCCACCTTGCTCAAGGCCCTCACCGGTCAGGCCCGGATCTTCGACGGTTGCCTGACCAGGGCACCGGGGCTACGCATGGCCCATCATCGCCAGCAGCCCGTTCGCCCCCGGGAGTGTCCTCTCACCGGGGATGACCTGGTGCGCCTCACCGGGGCCGGTCGACGGACGCCCCCCGGTGACGTGGCCCGGTTGCTGGACTGCCGCATGGATCAGCTCAGTGGCGGGCAGTTCCAGATCGTACAGATCTGGGCCTGTCTGGGCAGTCCGGCCGATCTGATCCTGCTGGATGAGCCGACCAACAACCTGGACCCGGAGGCCACCGCCGGCCTGATCCGCCTGATTCGGGAAGGTCTGGGCGGGCGGACCCTGTTGGTGGTGAGTCATGAAGCCGACTTCATCCAGACGGTCTGCTCCCGTGTCGTGCCCGTGAGTCCGTGATGCTTGAACTGCTTCTGGATCCCTTGTTTCACCTGCCCTTCGTGACCGGTTTGTTGCTGGCACCGGTCGCGGCCATGGTGGGTGTCTATCTGCGGCTGCGGGATGAATGGCTGGCGGCCCTGGCCTATGCCCAACTGGCGGGGGCGGGTGGTGTGGTGGCTGTGGCACTGCACGCACCGGTCATGCTGGGTGCCGTGGTGGCCGCCGGTGGGCTGGCCGTCATCAAGGGCCTGCTGACTCGTCCCGGCAACGACCACTATGTGATCTTCATCCTGGTGGGGTGGGGCGTGGCGCTGGTGGCCTCGGCCTTCAGCGCCCACGGCGACATGGTGGGCAAATCCTTGATGGATGGACAGCTTTATTTCACCGGTCGTCCTCATCTGATGGCGGCCGTGGCCCTGATTGTGGCGGGAGTGCTGTGCCTGCCCTGGTTGTCCGGCTGTCTGCTCATGTCCCGTTTCTATCCGGATCATTTTTCGGCCAACGGCCTCTCGGCGCGGCCGCATCAGATCACGTTCGACCTGCTGGTGGTGGCCACCGTGGCCATCACCACCACCAGCTTCGGTGTCATGGCCGCCTTCGCCCTGCTGTTCGTGCCGGCCTGGATCGCCTGGCGCCTGGCCCGTGGCTGGGTGTGGGTGTTGTGGCTGGCGGCCGGGATTGCCGTGGTGGCCTATCTGCTGTCCTTCGTGCTGGCGGTGGTCCTGGACCAGCCCTTTGGCCCCGTGCTGGTGCTGGTATTGGCGGCCATGAGCCTGCTGAGGTGGTTACCCATGCCGGTGCCGGGGCGGCGCTGAAGCTGGAAGATCCCGAACGGGCCGGTGCCCTGCTGCGCGAGAGCCTGCCCAAGGCCCTCACCGACAAGATGGCTGGTGATCTCCAGCCCGTCGAGGGTTCCTTCATCGACGAGAACCTGCGCGGTACCCACAGTGACCGGTTGTTCCAGGTGGCTCTAAGGGATGGCCGCAGCGCCTTCATCTACACCCTCATCGAGCACAAGTCCTGGCCTGACATGGGGGCGCCCCTGCAACTGATGGGCTACCGCCACCGCATCTGGACCCGCTACGCCCAGGACAAACCGGAACGACTGCGCAAGCTGCCACCCATCATCACTCTGCTGGTCTACCATGGCCGGACCCCATGGAACGTGCCCACCCGCCTGATCGACTGCATCGATGCCGACGAGGATCTGCTGGCACTGCAACGGGATGGCGGCTATGCGGTCAAAGACCTCAACGGCAATACCCCGGCCTACGAGAACTTCTCCGACCACCCCCTGCTGCGGGCAGGACTGGCGGCCCTGGCATGGGCCTTCGTCAAACAGTTTCACCCCGAACAACTGGCCCGGTTACTGCGGGATTTACCCGATGAACACCCCCTGACCCGGCAGATATTGATTTACATCGTCCGGGTCCACACAATGACCGAAGATGAATTCAAGCAAGGGGTGGCCATGGCCAAACCCCATCTCGTGGAGGCACTTACCATGTCGCTGGCTCAGGAATGGATGGATCGCGGCGAAGCCAAGGGGCTCCAGAAAGGCATTCAACAAGGGCTTCAGCAGGGGCTTCAACAGGGGCTTCAACAGGGCGAAGCTCAGACCCTGTTGCGTCAGATCGAGCGCAAATTCGGTCCCCAGGCCAGGATGCACTGCCAACAGCGCGTCCAACAGGCCGGTGAGGCTCAACTCCTCCAGTGGATCGATAACATCCTCATCGCGGAACGCCTGGAAGATGTCTTCCAGAACGATTCCTCCCTACAATAATCTGTCCACCCCGGCATGGATTGCCGGGAACAGCAACTGGGTGAATTCCTCGAAACAGGATTCCAGGGCATCCTTCCACGGGCTGTCATGATCCGTGGGCCGCGCCCATCCCGCGCAGGAATTTCGCTTGGCGGGATGCACGCACCGACCCGGCAAAAGGCAAAAGGCAAAAGGCAAAAGGCAAAAGTGGGTGTCCTTTGGATGTTTAGATGATGAACTACCATCCCTAAACCGCTTGAGCGGTTGTAGGCATGGTTTCCGGTTTCGATGATCTGTGCGCAGTTGGGCGCTTGCCCTTCTGCGACTGACCCTGATCTCCACCGGCGTAGCCGTCCGGGAACGGCGGTTCGGGGCGCACCGCCCCTACCTGTTGAAGAGATTTGCACTGACCGATCACCGTTGTGACGCCGCGTCGGGCAATCACCCGGCTGGCGTTGTGGTCGGCATGATCGGTCTGCCCGCAGCGTTGACAGACAAATCGGCTCTGACTGAGCCGATTGTCGGGATGAATGTGGCCGCAAACGGCACATTCCTGCGAGCTATGGTGCGGCGGCACCACGAGAAACAGCACGTTGTTTCTCGGTGCCTTGTACTGGGCATAGGTTCTGATCTTGCCCCAGGCGCTATGGAGGATGCCCTTGTTGAGCCCCGCCTTGGCGCGGGCACCGTTGGGTGCGTGGCGCCCCCGCTCGTCGGTCTTTGCCTTCGGGCGACGACTCATGGAGGCCACCTTGAGGTCTTCCATGACCACGAGCCTCACCCCCGGCGCCATCACCAATGCGTGACTTGTCTTATGGGCAAAGTCCTTGCGCACGTTGTTGGCGTAGGTGTGGGTGCGGGCCACGCGCTTTTTGGCCTTGTGCCAGCCGGATGAGCCCTTGGCACGTCGCGCCATGCGCCGCTGCCAGCGAAGGCGCTGGCGTTCCTTGCGGGCCATTCGCTGCTTTTGCACCGGGTCGAAGGCATACACCGATCCCGTGCTGGCGTAGGCAAGCACCGCCACGCCGCGATCCACGCCGATGGTGGCCGCGTGCAATGAAGCCTCATCCCACTGCGATAACTCGGCCTGGATCTCTGCAGGGCGCGGATGGATCACATCATCCTCGGTGGCAAATGACACATGCCACTGACCGGCGTTGATGCTGATGACGATGGATGCGGGCAATGTATGAGGCCGATCCGCGACATAGCGCAACCGACCGAGCGGGTGCTTTTTCGTGCCGACCCGAAGGTGATAACCCCCTTCGCCATCATCCTCGAAAGCAAATAACTCCCGCGTCAGCCAGACGCCTTGTTCGCCGCCTTTTCCATGAATCGTTGGGCGACCGGATAATTTCTGGAAGAAGCGACTGTAGGCTTGTTTCCATCGGACCGCGCCATTGCGCAATACCTGGGAGGGCACCTCCCGCAACCACGCCGTATCGGGGCCGATGAACTGGCTGTATTGTTGGTCGATGGGTGGTTTTTGCCCGGTCAGCGACAAGGCTTTTCGGGCAAAGGCACGAAAATAACGGTCTTCTCTGACCTTGCTGTTATAGATGAATCGCTGACAGCCAATCCAACGCAGCAGGATATTTTCCTGCTGGCGACCGGGATAGCAACGAAAGCGATGTCCGATCATGCCCATGCCTGCTATCGTTCCATGAAAACCACCAAGGCGCAACCATGGAAAGTAGCACTAAATCTCGTTCTCACGCCGTTTATGACATTAAGCTGCATGTTGTTTTTGTGACCAAGTACCGTCGCCCTTGCCTGCATGAAGAACTGAGGGACTACCTGGAGGGGGCGTTTTCGGAGATCCTGGCGGCATGGCGTTGTGAACTGATCGAATTTGGTGGCGAGGCTGATCACGTTCACCTGCTGATAGCGATCCATCCGGCATTGAACCTTTCCACGCTGGTCAACAATCTCAAGACAGCCAGCGCCCGCCGCGCCCGCAATCGTTTTGCCGAGCACTTGGCGGCGTTTTATTGCAAACCGATGTTTTGGCACCGCGCCTATTACGTCGGCTCTGTCGGTGGGGCATCCCTGGAGACGGTTCGGGCCTACGTGGAATCACAAGGCACCAAACCCCTCAAAAGAAACCCCGCTTGACCCCCTCCTGGCTAACGCCTAGCAGGGGGAATGCGCGGGGAAATGTTCAACCTCTGTTTGGCAATCCCTATGCAGGCCTCCGTCAATAGTTGCAGGTTGCGCTCTGCCGCACGATATATCAGGGGCGACAGGCCCTGCGGCGCCTGACTCAATGCGTGAAGCTGCTCAAGCTCTTCAGTCAGAGTGGCCAGATGCTCCCGCATGGCGCTCACGTACTCGATTTCCACCGTCAGGTGTTCGGAAGGCAACCGCCAAGTCGTAGTCGCTCGTCTCGGTAGCGGTATTTTTCGCACGAGAGCCATAAAGCCATAGCACGGCTATTTCCCTGTCGGCCGATGCCATTTCCGTCAAGCGTTCCAGTGTTGTTCTCACTTGGATTCTCGTGGCCGGGTTCTGCGGCAGTGCTGTACGAGAGCAAAAGGCAGGTGTCCTTTCGCGATTGGTTTGAGAGCGTCACTCCCGCGAAAGCGGGAGTCCGGGGGATTCGGCAGTCTTTCCCTGGATTCCCGCCTGCGCGGGAATGACGGCGGGAGGGTACCTTCGTTGTGAAGCGCCGTGGGCAAAAAGTGGGTGTCTTTAAAGTCCTCGAACGGCAGTTAGTGTAGCGCAGCCAGCGCGGCTTCCGGGGCCTTGTCCAGCACCTTGAGCAGCGATCTGGCCGCGCCCGTGGGACACCGCTTGCCCTGCTCCCAGTTGCGGATGCTCTCCAGGGGGACATCAATCCGTCTGGAGAATTCGGCTTGGCTTAATCCCAGACGTTTGCGAACACGGCGCACGAAGCGGGCCGTATCCTGCATGCTTGCCTCCTCATCAGCCGCCGCTTGCCTGGCAATATCGGCCTCGGTCGTGGCGTCCACCCGCGCCGGGTCAATGCGCCCGGAAACCAGCGATTCCGGACTCGCGGGATCAATCGTCATTCTGACTGTTTTCATACTGCCTGACCTCACGTTGGTTGGCTTTGCGAGCTGAGATGATACGGATGGCGTTGTTTCTTGGCGTGTAGACCACCACGAATACCCGCTGTTCGATCTTGCCCATCAGTTGATAACGATCTTCGCCATAGCTATGGCGAAGATCTTCATGAATCACGCGGTCTGGGTCGAAGAAGGCTCTGGCGGCGTAGCCGAAGTCGAAGCCTCGCTCGGCAAAACATGCATCGCTCTTGGATTGATTCCATTCGAAATTCATGCGTCAAGTGTAGTTCAATGGCCTAGTCTCGGCAAACCAGGCAACGATATACTAGACCACGGTGCAAAATGGTGGGTGTCCTTTAAATTCGAGTGGGAGGCCACATGAGAGAAAAGATTTACGACTACGATCCGGCGGCAGCCCTTGAAAGTGAAGAGGCGATTGCCGTATTCCTTGCAGATGCGTTGGAAACAGGCGATGCCGCCTACATTGCGAAAGCCGTGGGCGTGGTAGCCCGCGCCAAAGGCATGACGGAACTTTCCCTTGACACCCTCCCCACGGCTAAAGCCGGGTGATTCCTCCTGCGAGACGCTTGTGCCCAAGCGCGAGAATGTTCCTTGCGGCATTGATGTCGCGGTCATGGCGCGTACCGCACGCCTGACAGGTCCATTCTCTGATTCCAAGTCCTGTCCTACCTTTCGGACTGCTGTTGCCGATATGACCACAGCACGAACAGGCTTGGGTGGTATACGCCTCGTCAATTTCCTCAAACCAAACTCCCCGCGCTATCGCCTTGTATTGGAGCTGGGTCTTGAGCATGCCCCAGCCGGCATCCAGCACGGACTTTGCCATGCGGGTTTTAGCCAGGCTGACACTGCTCACGTCACCGACGAAGATGGCACCATGCCGTTCCACCAGCATGGTGCTGAATTTATGGATGGCGTCCTTGCGCCGGTGTTTGATTTTTGCGTGGATGGCCTTGATCCGTTTTTTCTTTCCGGCCCGTTGTGCAATGCCCAGCTTTTCTTCCAAAGTTCGATAGGGCTGCGAGGCCGATAAACGCTCGCCATCCGAGCAGGTGGCCACGTCCTTGAGTCCAAGATCAATGCCTACCGCACTGGAACCTTCTGATTTTTCCTGAGCAGCAACCTCTACCTGCACATGAAAGTACCAACGGCCTCGGGCATCCTGGGAAAAACTCCCCGCACGGAATTTAAAGTTTTCAAGCTCGTAGCTGTCCCATACCCCAAAACTTTCCCCGGCAAAACGCACCTTGCCGCCTTCAAACCGCGCGGCGCGGGACTTGAACGGAATCCAGCCCAGACTGCGACGAGGGCCACCGGATACCCGCCAGCGCAGTTTGCTCTTGTTGAACTGTTTTCGAGACTTGCCATGGACCGCGATCACTTCCTGGATCGTGGCCGAACCAATCAGCCATCCACGAGCCTTGTTGATTCCGGCCAATGCTTTCTGGATGTCAAAGGGATGCAACCAGACCCCCTGAATCCAGCCCACCTCGGGCACGGGAACATGCCAAGCCTCATAGGCCATTTCATTGGCCAGATTCCAAACCTGATTGACCTCGAACCCCATGCGATCAAGCACCTTGGCGTGCCGGTCTTTCACCCGCACGCTCAGGGTCTTGATGATGGTTTTGGCGGCATCAGTCAACTCAAGGTCTCCAGATAGCGTGCCCACTTCTCGCGCTCTTTCGGGCGCTCGGATGTTTGCTGGCTTTCGATGTATTGCTTCACCACCGTCAGGGGCGCACCGCCCACCGTGGTCACAAAATAGCTATTGCTCCATAGCGTCGGCAACTTGCGCCGAAGATGCGGGAAGGCCTCAGGATAACACAAGCAATCACCGCCTTCGGCGAGCGCTATCCCTCCCCACGGCTAAAGCCGGGGGCTTCTCGCGCATCATGGTGAGCAAGGCAACCCAACACTCAAAACGTTGCTGACCGTAATGCGAGCGCTTGGTGTTGATCTGACGGCACGGCCTCATGGGACAACTACATAGCCGTGTATGTCTACAACACCGCCCGCCGGGCCGCGCCCATCCCGCGCAGGAATGACGCAGGATCAGTGTTTACCGAGTAAGGTGTCCAGGCTGTCGGCCGACAGAATCTGCAGGACCCACTCGTCCAGCTGGGTATCCGTGGCTGAGGCCAAGCGTTTATCAGCCCATGCGGGCAGATCGCCAAACTTCAGGGTAATCAACTTGCGTAAAGTGCCTTCGACTCCTTCGTGACGGCCCCGTTCCAGGCCCCGCTCAAGGCCCTGCTTGATTCCCTGCTCAATCGCCAAGCGCTCAATGGTGTTCAC
This sequence comes from Ectothiorhodospira shaposhnikovii, assembly GCF_047222355.1. Lineage (NCBI taxonomy): Bacteria > Pseudomonadati > Pseudomonadota > Gammaproteobacteria > Chromatiales > Ectothiorhodospiraceae > Ectothiorhodospira > Ectothiorhodospira shaposhnikovii. Next base: position 523,386 of record NZ_CP178333.1, read on the forward strand.
GTAAGGCATGTGTCTCTCCTCCTGAATGGCATGGACCGCCTGAACAAATTCGGGTTCCAGTTCTCTTGGCAGCTGGATCATCCAGTCGATGATGTGGAACAGCCGCATGATTTCCCGTCGGTGGTATCCTCGTTCATAGAGCAACCGGATCAAGGCCACCTTCGTGTCCTTGCGCGAGGCACCCTGCTTGAGTCGCTTGGCCTTGATCTGTGCCATCACCACCAGGGCAAAGACATTCTCGCTCGCCTCCAGCCCCGGCCATCGTTCCTCCCAGTCGATCAGCTTGGCGGTGGGGAAGGTGAAACTCAGCTCGCAACCCCAGCGGGCATACCGATAGCACATCGGCCGAAAGCTTGAGCGGGTATCCGCCAGCACCGCCAGGCTCACCACGTCGATGCCGTAGCGGTCCCGCAGACGATACTGATAAGTGTACATCCGCTCGGCAAAGGCGTCTTCCGGCTCACCCTGAACCTCAACATGGATCAGCACCCAGGTCTCCGCCCCGTCACGGGCCTGGACCTTGATCAACTTGTCCGCATGGCGCCGGCCACTCTCGGCATCCGCCGTGATCTGCTGCAGCTCCTTGTCCATGGGGGTATATCCCCGCGACCAGTCCACCTCATCGTGGATCGCCGGGAACAGCAACTGCGTGAATTCCTGGAAGTAGTATTCCAGAGCCTCCTTCCACGGGCTGTCATGATCCGTGGGCCGGGCGGTGTCTTGATCGGTCATGGCCCCACTCCTGTTGGAAGCGAATAGCCTACAACACCGCCCGCCGCTCAAACACCCGCCGGGCCGCGCCCATCCCGCGCAGGAATTTCGCCTGACGGCAGGCCGCATGTTCCACCAGCTTCGCCGGCTTGCCCACCGCGTGGCCGAATGCCTGCAACAGGCTCGTGCCGTGGGCAATGAAGGCCTCCGCGTCCATGCCCAGACGATCCAGCAACTTCGGTGTCTGCGCCGGCATGAATCCCCGCTTGGCGGGATGCACGCACCGAGCCAGCATCTCGGTGGAAAGTGGGTGTCCTTTAGATTCGTCGGGTCATGGGGTGAGGGTCTCAGGGTGGGTGGGGGAGTTCGGCGTAAAGTGGGTGTCCTTTGGATTTTGGATTTTTGGATTGTTCCAGTGTTGTTCTCACTTGGATTCTCGTGGCCGGGTTCTGCGGCAGTGCTTTACGAGAGCAAAAGGCAGGTGTCCTTTCGCGATTCGTTTGAGAGCGTCACTCCCGCGAAAGCGGGAGTCCGGGGGATTCGGCAGTCTTTCCCTGGATTCCCGCCTGCGCGGGAATGACGGCGGGAGGGTACCTTCGTTGTGAAGCGCCGTGGGAGCGGGCCGAGAACAGCCATCAATGAGACGGATCCGGATGCAGGGCCTTCACTTCGTCCAGGGGCAGGCCCGTGACCTGGGCGATCTGCTCATCAGGGAGCACGCCCAACTTGAGCAGATTGATGGCCGTGTCGCGGGCCGCTTCCTGTCGACCCTCTTGCCGTCCTTCCTGCCGTCCTTCCTGCCGCCCTTCCTGTCGACCTTCTTGCAGACCTTTCTGGAACCCTTCTTGCCGTCCCAGCCGTTCAGCCGTATTGATGTAAGGCATGTGATTTTCCTCCTCGATGGCGTAGACCGTCTCTAGAAACTCCCGTTCCAGTCCCTTGGGCAACTGGATCATCCAGTCGATGATGTGGAACAGCCTGAGAATCTGCTCGCGACCGTAGCCTCGCTGGTACAGTAGCCGGATCAAGGCCACCTTGGCATCCCTGCGGGTGCCACCCTGTCGCAACCGCTTGGCCCTGATCTGCGCCATCACCACCAGGGCAAAGACATTCGCGCTTGCCTCCAACTCCGCCCAGCGCTCCTCCCAGTCGATCAGCTTGGCGGTGGGGAAGGTGAAACTCAGCTCGCAACCCCAGCGGGCATACCGATAGCACATCGGCCGAAAGCTTGAGCGGGTATCCGCCAGCACCGCCAGGCTCACCACATCGATGCCGTAGCGGTCCCGCAGACGATACTGGTAAGTGTACATCCGCTCGGCAAAGGGGTCTTCCGGCTCACCCTGAACCTCAACATGGATCAGCACCCAGGTCTCCGCCCCGTCACGGGCCTGGACCTTGATCAACTTGTCCGCATGGCGCCGGCCACTCTCGGCATCCGCCGTGATCTGCTGCAGCTCCTTGTCCATGGGGGTATATCCCCGCGACCAGTCCACCTCATCGTGGATCGCCGGGAACAGCAACTGCGTGAATTCCTGGAAGTAGTATTCCAGAGCCTCCTTCCACGGGCTGTCATGATCCGTGGGCCGGGCGGTGTCTTGATCGGTCATGGTTCCACTCCTGTTGGAAGTGAATAGCCTACAACACCGCCCGTCGCTCAAACACCCGCCGGGCCGCGCCCATCCCGCGCAGGAATTTTGCCTGACGGCAGGCCGCATGTTCCACCAGCTTCGCCGGCTTGCCCACGGCGTGGCCGAATGCCTGCAACAGGCTCGTGCCGTGGGCAATGAAGGCCTTCGCGTCCATGCCCAGACGATCCAGCAACTTCGGTGTCTGCGCCGGCATGAATCCCCGCTTGGCGGGATGCACGCACCGACCCAGCACCTCCACCAGCGCCAGATAATCCGCCCAGGCAAACGGCACCGCCCAGGGCTCCCGGCCGGTGGCATCAAAGGGCATCAGCGGGGCGACGGCAAGGGGCGCCAACCTGTGCTCGCAACGCAGTGCATCACGCCAGTGCGGGATGTCGGTCCCGGTCTCCCCGGACACCCGTGCCTCGTCCCCCTGGACCGAGTGCTTGGCCAATGCCGCCCGCATCCGTGCCTCGGCCCTGTCCGGGCACAGGCGGGCCTCAAGACTGGTGTGCTCGCTGGTTTCCGGCGTGTCGGCGATCCCCGCCCGGATGGGGTTGAGATCCACATAAGCCATGGCACTGAGAATGGCCTGCTCATCCAGCAAGGCCTGGCTCTTGAAACGACCTTCCCAAAACCGCCCCCGAACCCCGTCCTCGGCATTGGCCTTGCGGGCGATGGTCTCGTTGAGCACCCGCATGAACCAGGACAGATCCACCAGACGGGAACGATAGATACCCGCCCACTCCCGAACCTGGGCCAGTTCGGCATCGTGGAGGGTGTCCCGGGCCTGTGGGTCCAGATACCGCTGCACCACCGGCGGCCCGGAGAACACGCTGGTCCAGCGGCGCAATACCGCCTCATCCGACCAACCCTGGGCGCGGCCCTGATCGATCCGCAGCACGATGTGATAGTGGTTGCTCATGACCGCATAGGCCGCCACGTCGATGGCGAAGACGGCGGCCAGTTGCCGAATTCTGGCCTCGATCCAGCCGCGCCGGTGTTCGAAGTTCTGGCCGGTGTGGTGGTCCTGCCCACAGAGGAAAGCGCGGCGGACACAGCGCGACACCACGTGATACCAGGGCGTGTCGGTGACGGATACCAGTTCTGAGCGGGGTCGGGTCATGGGGTGAGGGTCTCAGGGTGGGTGGGGGAGTTCGGCGAAAAGTGGGTGTCCTTTAGATTTTAGCCACATCGATAGCGAAGACGGCGGCCAGTTGCCGAATTCTGGCCTCAATCCAGCCGCGCCGGTGTTCGAAGTTCTGGCCGGTGTGGTGGTCCTGCCCACAGAGGAAAGCGCGGCGGACACAGCGCGACACCACGTGATACCAGGGCGTGTCGGTGATGGATACCAGTTCTGAGCGGGGTCGGGTCATGAGGTGAGGGTCTCAGGGAGGGTGGGGGAGGTCGGCGAAAAGTGGGTGTCCTTAAGATAGCGACAGCCTGAACAGCTACGGCGAAAAGTGGGTGTCCTTTAGATTGCTTTTAGTGGTTGCTCATGACCGCATAGGCCGCCACGTCGATGGCGAAGACGGCGGCCAGTTGCCGAATTCTGGCCTCGATCCAGCCGCGCCGGTGTTCGAAGTTCTGGCCGGTGTGGTGGTCCTGCCCACAGAGGAAAGCGCGGCGGACACAGCGCGACACCACGTGATACCAGGGCGTGTCGGTGACGGATACCAGTTCGGCGAAAAGTGGGTGTCCTTTAGATTGTGGATACCAGTTCTGAGCGGGGTCGGGTCATGGGGTGAGGGTCTCAGGGTGGGTGGGGGAGGTCGGCGAAAAGTGGGTGTCCTTTAGATTTTTTGGGGAGGTTGGCGAAAAGTGGGTGTCCTCTAGATTTGCGAAAAGTGGGTGTCCTTTAGATTTGGGGTGAGGATCTCAGAGAGGGTGGGGAGGTTGGCGAAAAGTGGGTGTCCTTTAGATCTTTTAGGGAGGGTGGGGGAGGTCGGCGGAAAGTGGGTGTCCTTTAGATCTCTTGCAGAGGAAAGCGCGGCGGACACAGCGCGACACCACGTGATACCAGGGCGTGTCGGTGACGGATACCAGTTCTGAGCGGGGTCGGGTCATGGGGTGAGGGTCTCAGGGTGGGTGGGGGAGTTCGGCGAAAAGTGGGTGTCCTTTAAATTTATAGGTGGGGGAGTTCGGCGAAAAGTGGGTGTCCTTTAAATTTATACCAGGGCGTGTCGGTGACGGACACCAGTTCTGAGCGGGGTCGGGTCATGGGGTGAGGATCTCAGAGAGGGCGGGGGAGGTCAACGATAAGTGGGTGTCCTTTGGTTTAGGATCTCGATGTGTCCCTTGCCCAGGTCGATGCGGATCAGGCGCAGCGTCAGGGGTTGGTCACAGACCTCCAGGGCGGCGCAGTCACTGCGCATCGCGGCGCTGGGTGTCCACTGAATCACGGTCTCGGTGTCGCCGGAGGCAACGAATTGCGTGACCTGGGTAGTGAAATTCAGGGTCAGTCGGGCACAAAAAGCCACTTGGGCATGGCGATGGGCAGCGAACAGGGCAAATGAGGGGAAACCACGGTCATAGATGGCCAGATCGTCAGTTCGCAAACCACTGAGCAGGCGTTCGGCCAGGAAACGTTCTCCCATGTACACCGGTGAAAGCTCACAACTCAGCGGCACGCGGGTCAGGACATCCTGGTGGCTGACCAACAGGGCCATCGGTCGCCGGGTTTTGGTCTGGTTGCCCTGGGTGCCAAACTCATCGGCCAGGTCGTCGTTGAGTGGCAGTCGTATCTTGGTGCCATCCACGGCGACGAGCCGGTAGCCCATCCAGCGGCGGGGTGCCTGCACTGCATGGAAGGTGTTCACGGCCTGCTGCTGCAGGCTGACCAGGGCTTCATAGGGAAACTTTTGGCAGGCTTTGGACACCGCTTGCTTGGTGACACGGGTCTCCTCTCCCAAGCCGCGAAACAGCTTGTCAATGCCGAACTGGAGAGAAGGGACCGCGCCGGAGAGGAAGAACAGCGCCATGCGCTTGAAGGTCAGCGAGCGTTGCCGGGAGAAATCCCGGGGGTGGTAGCAGTGCTCCCGGATGAACGTGGGATCACTCACCGATGAGTCGATACGGTTAAGAATTATTCTCATAAAGGCAAGCGGGTTTCTGAAGTGCCGTCAACAAGTTTTTCATGATTTGAATGTCTCAAGCTTTGCCGTGAATTGCTTTTATTTTAACAAAATCATACGGTTATTGTTGTTGGTTAAGTTGACGGTATTGGGCCCATGGGGCGTCCGCGGCGTGATGATCGTCAGATGCTCAATGGAATCCTCTGGATTCTGTGCACTGGCGCGAAGTGGCGTGATCTGCCGGAACGGTTTGGTCCCTGGAAGACTGTGTACGACCGTTTTCGGAACTGGCGAGATGACGGCACTTTCAACAGGGTGCTGGAACGGTTGCATTTACGCCTTCGCCAGGATGGCCTGATGGACTTGGAGACCTGGATGGTCGATTCGACATCAATCCGCGCGACTCGAGCCGCTTCCGGAGGCGGTAAAAAAGGGGGCCTGAAGAACCCGTAAACCATGCTTTGGGGCGTAGTCGGGGTGGCTTGACCACGAAGATTCCACCTGGTGTGCGACCGTCATGGCCATCCGCTAGCATTCGAGTTGTCGCCGGGTCAGGATGCGGATTCGCGATGGTTTACGGCTGTGCTGGAACGTGTTCATTTGCCTGGCGCTTTTGGTCGCCCTGTCAAACGCTGTGACGACATCGTGGCCGACAAAGGCTATGACAGTGACGCTCTTCGGAAATACTGTGATCGCTATGGCATGAGGCCTGTGATCGCCAGCCGAAAGATGCACAGAAAACCACGTCCAGGTCGGAGTCGGGGGTTTGACAAGGCGCGCTATCGACAAAGGAATATTGTGGAGCGCCTTTTTGGCTGGTTGAAGGAGATGCGACGTGTGGGTACCCGATACGACAAGCTCGCCAGGAGTTTCCGTGCCATGGTCTGTCTCGCCTGCATTGTCCGATGCTTTCGATCTTACTTTTCAGACAGAACCTAAACTCCATCCAATGGAGGACCCGCGCATGCCATCAATCACCCTGGAATCGGCCATCCAGCTGACCGGTCTAAGCAGAAGGACCCTCTGGCGGCGCATCGCCACCGGCACGGTAAGGCGCCTGGGCAGGACAGGAGGGCGAGGGCCGGGACATGCCAGGATCGAGCTGGAACTGATCCGCGGGGATATCCCCCTGCCGGATCTGGAAGACGAGGATCTTCAGGTCATCCAACAGGCGGACGCCGGTGACCCCGCTGCCCGCCACGACGTGGCCCTGATGTTGATGGAGGCCGGCTGCCAAGAGCTGGCCATCCATTGGCTGACAGCCGCCGCGAACCAGCAATACCCGGACGCCATGCACTGGCTGGGCCGCTGTCACATCACGGGAGAGGGGGTGCCCAGGGATGAGGCCCTGGGACTCTCCTGGATCCGACGCGCCGCCGAGCGTGGCCACTTCATCAGCCGGTATCAAATTGAAGCCTTGGTGGGTTCGGGAACGGCGCGCTGACGTCTTCCGTCCACTTTGAATGGCCTTTCGTCGCCTGAAATCCCACTAACAGCCTGATTTGCTGTCAAATTAGCTACCAGTTCCTGCTGGAGGTAGCGAAATGAAATCAGTGGCTTCGGTAATGACGATCCTTCTCGTCGCCGTGATCAGCCCGGTTCAAGGGCAGGTGTATCGCTGCACAGGGCCTGATGGTCAGGCAATCTTTTCCCAGGCTCCCTGTGCCCCCGATGCCGAAATCATTGATATCCGCGCGGCTAAATCAGACCCCACGAGTGCTGCGCGCATGCGGGAGATGGCCAGAGCCAATGCCTCGGAAACGGAGCATCGGCAGCGTCTTGCTCAAGCCGAACGTGAACTACGAAGGCTTGAACATGAGCGGCGCGTCAAGCTGGCAGAGGTCGATGAGCGCCATCGTCTCATGCTGATGGAGCAGAGCCGGCAAAACGACACCGGCTGGCTGCGTTCCCTGTCGAAACAATTACGAGAAGTCGAGTCTCTTTATGATCCACAGATCAAGGCTCAGCACGAAGAAATTGCCCGACTGAGAAGTCAAGGGCCTGATTTGTAAATGTTACCAGCACTCATCCGGTGTTCTCACGCCTGCTTGGTTGATGGTCATTTCGTTGCAGTAAGAGAGCACACGCCCCGTTATGCCGGTTGCCGTCACTGTGAAAGTTCCGGCGGACTCGCTTTCTGAAGCAACTGAATAGAATCCCTCGGGGGATGAATTGGGAATATCGCAATTTTCATATGAGAGCTGTGTTGTATAACAGCGCTCAAGCCTTTGCGCCGCATCCAGGAGTGCAACTTTTCCGTCAGTGGCCTGGGTCCTTTCCACATATCTTACATAGGAAGGATAGGAGATCGAGGCAAGGATGCCGATGATGACTACGACAATCATGACTTCAATCAGTGTAAACCCTGCGATGGCTTTTGCGGTGGATTTCAGTTTCATTGGTTGTTGTCTCTGTTGTGATGGTGTTCCCGTGGGTTTGCCGTTGATTATGTATTGATGGCGCTGGTTGTCAAGTCGTTAACTATCCTGCTTGGCCGGTCATTCCCTTTAATCCCCCGTTTGTCGAGTTCGTCAATGAGGTGAGGTTGGTCCTGCTATACTGATCCAAGGTCATTTAAGCCTTGGCTGGTCTTTGTGGTTTTAAATATTGATTCTGGTCTTTTGTAATTTATTTTTTGATTTGGATGTGCTGGTATTCAATGGTTTGTTGGATTCAGGGTCTTTGTTGTTGGGGTATATCACTGATTCATCTGTGGTCAGGACAACCAGCGAAGTATGTAACCGAGCAAAACATTATGGCAAGAGTAATGATTTTTCCCTATCCACGCATGTGTTGCCAGAGAGGTCTTTCTCTCGTTGAAGTCATGGTTGCAGTTGTTGTTCTTTCCATGGGGTTGCTTGGTTTGGCCGCGCTTCAAATCAAAGCGCTTCAATCCGGGCAGTCTGCTTATATGAGGACGGTGGCCAGTGTGATGGCTATTGATGCAGGTGAAAGGCTCTGGGCCTTAAGTGCATACAAGGCGCCTGATGCCGCGGATATCACTGCCTTGGAAACGGCATGGCTCAGTGATTGGCAAGGTCAGGATGCGGGTATTTTTCGTTTGCCAGGAGGGATGGGCTCAAGCATTGCGCTGGATGACGGCACTTACTTGGTTACCGTGGAATGGGATGAGGGGCGCTTTGCCGGTGATGGAGAGCAACAATCTTCTTTTTCTTATCGAGTTAACTTGCTCAGGTGATTCCTGATTAAATGATGGCTGGTCTGGCGCTCATGAAGAAAAAATATTATTCCCGCAGGTTTTCATCCGGCTTCAGCCTTGTTGAATTGATGATTGCAATGGTGCTCGGGCTGATCGTGCTGGCCGGAGTCGGGCATGTATTTTTAAGTGCCCGCATGTCCTATACTGACCTTCAGCGAATATCTGCAATGCAGGATAATGTGGGGTTTCTTTCCGATTATCTGGTAGTCAGTCTGAGGGGTGCCGAAAATGTTGTTTGGGATTCTTCCGACAACAGGCTTGGTTTTCAGAATGGCGATGAAAGCTATGAGTGTTTTTTAGTGCAGGGTCAATTTAGATGTGAAGATGACGATGGTGTTGTGGTGGAGTTGGGAGGGGGCGACGATTTTCTGTTTCAAAGCATGGACGTTGGCTGCATGACATATGATGTCGGCGCGGCAAGTTTTGCTTCTGCCGCTTCATGTGATGTCTCGGATAATGCGGTTTTGGTTCGTTTTGAGTTTTTGGTGGTGTCGGGCGCGGTGGAAAGTGAGCTTGTTTTTAATGTGGCTTTGCGTAATAGAGTGATCAATATGATTTAGATTGCTCTGTGGTTTTCTGTTTTATGTTTTTTGATGCTCAACTGAGGCTTGTTCGAGTCTGATTGTTGCTGGTTTTTTGAGTGTGCTCAATCAGAATTTTCATTTTGTTCTGGAGTTCCGTTATGTACGCACAACAACGAGGTGTGGCGCTGGTTGTAAGTCTCGTCATGTTGCTGCTGTTGACCATTGTTAGTATTGCCAGCATGAATAGTTCTCAAATGAATGAGCGCATGGCTGGTAATCAGCGGCAGATGGCCGAGGCTTTTTTTGCTGCCGAGACAGGCTTGGTTGCAGCGAAGCTGGAGTGTGACGCGGGGAATTGCCCAACCACTGTTACCGATGATTTTAAGCGCAATAATGTAGATATTGAGTGGGTTGCCAATATTATTCCCGCCGGTGATGGTGATCATTGTGAACCGCCGGCGCAGTTTCAAATTGAAAGCACGGGGCGTGTTGTCGCAACAAATGTAGAGAGGGTCTTGTTGATTTGTTATTCCCCCGCCGATCCGGTCCTGAGCAGGACCGCGGCGATCAACATCATAGGCACCATCGGTTCATTCGATACCGCGAATTCCAATGCCCTTAAAGTATATGGCAGAGGGGATGGTGAGGGTGGTTATATTGGTCCGGCCATAGCAACAACGCGGATGGATGCTCAGCGCCAGACAGTGTCCGATGGGGCCGGTGGATGCAAGGAAGTGGTTCCCGAGAAATCAAACTATGACATTATTGTTGAGGATATCGAAGCCAAGGGTCGAATGGATAACTATCATGGAGGGATAGCCGAGGTCGATTTTGATACGCCTTTTGGTAATCCAGAAGCTTTGATGGAGTTTATTTCTCAGATCAAGCAGACAGTGATTGATAATCCTGCCGTCGCGGGTAGCGCTCCCAATAATATGGGGTCTGCCGGATCTTTGAAAATTACCGTGGTCCAAGGTAACTTGGAGCTGAAGGGTAATAATTCCGGTGCGGGTATTCTCCTTGTCGAGGGGAATCTTAGCTTCAGTGGTACGCCTAATTTTGATGGTCTGATTATTGTGACCGGTCAAAGCTTCAATGTATCCGGTGGTGGGAAAGGCGGTAATCTTGGTGGTTCGGTTGTTTTTGCAAATCCGGTGATAGGCTGTGATGGTCAATGGCAGTTTGGTAATGCAGAGGCAAATTTTGAGTTTGATGTTGACGGTGGTGGTACTTCTACTTATCGCTATGACGAAGGTGCACTTGTTGCGGCTCGCGAGTTGTTGAATGAGCAGGCCAAGGCAATGTGGAATCCCGTGGAGTCAGTGGATAACGATGTTGTGGAAAGGCAGGGACGGTCTTCTCTGAGTAGCTGGTCGTATCATTAAACCGTTTTGATTGAATGCTTTTCCTGCTTCTGGAGGAGCTTGGTCGAGAATCCTTTTCCATGTCCGCGATGATGACAATGGTTCGGGATAAGACCAAGCCCCTCCACGGTTGATATTTACAACTTCCTTATTCAGGCAAATAATCCAATATCTGAATATGGGTGACACTGACGGCGTCACCCGACCCCGTGGTGAGATAGCTGATGTACGTCCCCGGCCGGAGCTGCTCAAAGTGCGATCGACCGTCATCCAGGGCGGTGATCTTCAGATTGCTGCTCAGCCTGTAGACGGTTTCATCGATGATGATGCTGCCTCGGGCGATATCCACGGCGTTTATGTTCCCCACGATGCTGACCGGGTCTGCCAGGGTGGTGACCGGCAAGGCACCAAGCGCCGCGAGCAGCATGACCCGCAGGCCCTTGCCGATCCATGGCCCGCCGACGAGGCGGGCGTTGGTGGTGTTGTGCCAATCCATATCCGTTACCTCAGTTGTTGCCAGGACTGACGTCCGTGCATCCGGGGGTCTTCGACCGTGATCCGTCTACCCTGACCGTCAAAGACATAGCCGGACACACTGATGGGGCGCTCTCCCGTGCCGAATTCAAGGCCGGTGGGGGGCGCGTTATTCCAGTGGTCGTCCGCGTCAAACTCGCCGTCTTCGTTCAAGTCAAAGATCACACGGTCCGGCCGTGATCCCGAAAACAGGTTCAGTTCCATCAGGAACCCCCTGCGGCCGGTGCCGCAGGGGTCTTCATCCGGGATCATGGTGGTGAAGCGCACCCGTTGCTCGTTGAAGCCGCGCGGCAGCGTCGGACCACTGATCACCCGTTCCCCCGTGATCCAACTCAGGTCGATGTACCAGCCCCGGTGGTTGGATTGGAGATCGTAGTCGGAGATCCGGCGAAGTGTGTAGCTCCTGCCCCCCGTGGTGTGGGAGCCTTGCGCGACGATTTCCTGCTTGAGGAGCTGGTTACGGCCGCTGATCAGGCTGTTGGTATCCACCAGGCCGTAGATCGTTTGTACCTGATTGCCGGGGCTGCCGCCGTCTTCCACCCGGAAATAGCTGCCGGTGCCGAAGGCCACCATGATGTTGTCGCCGTCTTCGTCAAGGGCCAGCACGGGGGCCGAGGTGATGGGCTGAGGATTGCCGCCAGGGTCCTGGGCCGTAAACAGCTTGGTGGCGGACCACTGACCGGCGTTGTTGTGGCTGAGGTTGAATCGCCACAGGTTACCCTGCAAATCACCGGCATAGGCTCTGGTAGCCTTCAGGCTGCGGTCCGGCCAGTCGGTCCAGCGTGGCGCCCCCAGCCCGTTGGGCGAGCCGCCGCTACCCGTGCCGGTGCTGATCTTGCGGATCAGCTGGCCGTCGCTGAGGCGAACGACAAAAAGCATCGCCTGGTGACTGTTGCTGTTGTAGCCGTTGCCGAAGATGGCGGCCCATTCACCGTTGCTACCGACGCGGGCGATGGTGGGCTGCCCCACGTTGTAACCCAGGTCATTGTCGGTGAATTCCCATAGCACCTTGGTGGGGCCGAAGCTTGACGGGTCGGTGACATCAAGCGCGAAGATGCTGCGCCCGCCAGCCCCCATGGTGCCCAGTAATATGGTCTTCCATTGGCCACCGATCTGGGCCTCGTCGACATAGGCGGTTCCATCCACGTAGAAGCGGTGACTGTATTCCGGGTCCATGAGGCGGGCCAGGGGTGAAAACGAGGTGTTCGGTTCGGGTTTCAGCAACTCGCCGGGGATAAAGGCAAACAACTCCTCTCCGGTATCGGCATCGAAGGCATGCAACATGCCGTCGTTGGCACCGGCATAGATCACCCGCGCCCGTTGTCTGAATGCGGGCGCTCCCAGCAGACGGCTGAAGCCATTGTAGTGTTGTCCGATGAACTGGGGATCCGAGTTGATGATGTCTCCCAGCAATCGGGCCGGTCCGGACTCGGAGCGGCTACGGAAGCTCTGGTGGGCCGCTTCATCGCCGCGCAGCCAGGCTATCCGTTCGGCGGCAAGGTTGTCCTGAGTGCCGTTAGGGGTGTGGTTGAGGGCATTGATCTGGGCGGATGTCAGGGCGCCGGGCTGGAAAGAGATGCCCTGTCCGGTGCCATTGGTGGTGACGATGTTTCGAGCCGCATGCCCTTTGGCACGCAGCTTCTGTTCGGCGTCCCAGCAGGCCGGGCAGTTGCCGTCCAGGTTGCCGCCTTCGCCGATCTGTTTGGATGTCAGGCTGCCGGACCAGTCACCGGACCGAAAGCCGGTGGTGTAGAGCAGGGTATCTTCCTGCAGGACTGCCGAGCTGGCCGCGGCGGAGGTGGCGGAACTTTCCACCCGTCCGATAAATTCCTCCAGCACCGCGGCCAGTTCGTCCGCAAAGGTTTTGGGGTCCGAGGCACTGAAAAAACCGCCTCGGCCATTGATGGCCGCGTGGAGCATGTCATCGATCTTGGCGGAGTCGGCGTCACTGGGGTGGGGGTTGGGCCAGGGCGTGGACAGGGCCGAGTAGGGCGGCGTGGCCGCCTGGAAGGCTTGGTCCTTGTCGATGCTGCCTGATACCCCCAGTCCCACGGTATAGGTGACCATGTGTTGCCAGAAGGCCGGGTTGCGTTCACTGACGGGGACCCGATTGGGAAGGTCGGGGCGAAGGTCGTTTTTCCAGAACTTCATGGCCACATCGGCCAGGGTGTTGCTGTGGCTGTCGGAAAAGGGCGCCGAGACGGTATAGCCGCCGGTGACACCGCCGGGGCCGGTCAGAGTGGTATTGCCGCTGCCATCCTGATTGCCCACGCCCGGGTCGGGGCCGTTCCAGTAACCGTCGGACATGAGAAAGGCGGAGCTATGGCGGCAGCTCAAGTCCTGGCCGCCGCTCTGGCCCGGGGTACTGCTCCAGGGGCCGCGATCATCGGTGCGCTCATAGTATTCGCCCACGCCTCTGAGGGCCATGCGCAGGGGGGTGCCGGCCGCGGGGACCGGCCGGGTGTAGAGCTCATTGAAAAAGGCTTCCCGGTTGCTGCCGGAAAAGGGGCGTACGCCGCTCACCACGGTGCGTGTGCTGATCCCATCGATGTTGCTGTAGCCCTTGTTGATCGCCCCGTAGCCTACCCGCAAGTTTTCCGGTTGGATGGCAAAGGCGGCGCCGATGCCTCCGCGGGCGGCGAAGATGCGGCTTCGATGGTAACTGTACCAGTTGGCAAAGTTCTGGATTTCTTCGGCATACGTGCAGGTGGCGCCGGCGGCATTGGCGCAGTCGGTGCGGTGCTGCCGCCCATGACCGGTGTAACTTTCCGTGGTGGAACGGATTTCCACCCGGGTGTAGCTATCGGCGCTCATCACCGGGCCGCTGTTGTAGTGGTAGTAGAGTGCCGGGTAAAAGGTCTGGCTCGTATTCGTGTGACCACCGCTGCTGTTGAGCCAGTTGGTGGTCTGGGTATTGTCCACCGTCAGGTTGCGCGTCCCGAATTCCGGAAACAGGGGGCGGTTAGGGGCTGCCTTCGGATCGGCGTTGGGCATGGTGGTGCCATTTGCGTTGAACCAGGGCTTATAGGTGATGGCCGGGTTGTAGTAGACGGTGTTGTTGTGGGATGAGCGGAAATAGGCGGTGTTGTTGCTGTGACTGAAACGGACCGTCCTTTGGTTGCTGTACTGCGAACTGCCACCGTGCAGGTTCTGCACCCGGGGGAAGGTCCACATGACGTATTGGCTGTTCAGATCGTTACCAAATGTCTTGGTCAGTTCATCCGGCATGGTTTCCCATTGCATCGATCCCGAGTCGTCGATGATGAAGACCACGTTGGGGTCGACGCTGGCGGTCAGAAACAGGGGAGCGTTGGCGATGTTGACCTGGGCGGCGGCTGGGAGCGCCGTGAACAGTGCCATGCCAAATCCCAGGAGTCCGGCGGACAGTGGGCGGGCCTGGGGCCGCCGTTGGAGGGGACTGGATGTCATCATTGGCAACTCCTGATTACGTGCGTCCGGGGGTCACTAAGGTCTGCAGGGCCAGAGGCAGTAGCTCTGCACGATGGCGATGGCCGAGTTCGTTCCGCCCATGCCACGGGACAGGACGGGATAATAGCTCAGGACACTGCCGGCCCCGGCGGCGCCCTCGCCGGCGATATCGACCGTGTATCCGCGCACCAGCCTCGGGGTGGACACCAGGTATCTAGGGTTTTGCACAAGCTGGGGGTCATTCATCGCGTAGATGCCGGAATGCGTGACGCCATCCCAGTTCCTGGGATCGTTCGGTGTCGCCGTGCCTTCGGCGATCAGCATGTTGGCACCCTCGTCCAGCCAGCGTTCACCGGCCCGCAAGGCGGCCTCGCTGGCCTGAAAGGCCAGGCTGCGGTCCCTCAAATTGCCGGCCATACGTTCCTGGAGTGTCGTCTGCTGGAGTGCGGAGACGCCCACCATGGTCATGAGCAGCAGAAAGACCAGGGCGATGATGAGGGCCGAGCCTTGTTGGCAGGGCGCGGTCTTCAGGGGATGGCCGGTCATGGGGCGACCTCAGCGCAGTCGGTTGCGAATGGCGATGGTGGTGGTGGCCACCTGTCTGACTCGTCGGTCCTCGGCGGTGAAGGCCGCACCATTAAAATAGACGGTTTGAGCCGCGTCGAGGGTATTGTCGGCCGAGGATGCCAGCAGGAGGCTGATGCGTATGCTCAGGACGTTGGGCCAATCATCCGTGGCGGTGACCTGGTCCGCGGTCCGGTAAAGGTTGATCACGCCGTTTCGGTTGGTGTCCACACCGTATTGAATCTGCATGTTTTCGACCCCGGTGACCAATTCTTCCACTTGCCCGGGGAATGTCCGTCGCCAGAGTGCATTCAGGGCCGGGACGACATCGCTTTGGCTGATGAAAAACGTGGTCTGAAGGAAGGACATGACATCGGCGCCTTCTTCGTAGACCTTGGACAGGAAGTTGGTGGTATTACTTGACGAGGCGTGGGCGATGGTGATGGGCGAGGTGTTCTGGGAGACGTTGGTGGCCCTGAAAATATCCATGGATTCGCAGTCCGAGATGATCAGGATGTCTCCGGCCTTCCATTGCCCCACGTTGCTTTCAAGCTTGGCGTTGGCATTGGTATAGTGGACCCCGATATCTAGACAGCAGTTTAAGCTCTGAGTGGGGGGCTGAATCGGGATACTAACAAGATGACTGAAAAACGGAAGAGAAACACGTACAACGCTGAATTCAAGGCGAAAGTTGGTCTTGAGGCGATTCAGGGGGTCAAGACCGTCAACGAGATCGGTCAAGCCTACGGGGTCCATCCCGCCCAAGTGACCCAGTGGAAGAAGGCGATCCTCGAGCAGGCTGGCACGCTCTTCGAAGGCAAGCGGGGCCCCAAGCCAGTGTCGGAAAAGGATGCCCCGGACCGTCTCTACGGTGAGATTGGGCGCCTGAAGATGGAACTCGATTGGCTCAAAAAAAAGTCCGGGATCAACCTGCCGTGAACCGTCAAGACTGGATTGACGCGGGTGGCGAGATCTCCATCGTTCGCCAGTGTGCGCTGGCCGGGGTTTCCCGGGCGACCGTGTATGCGCGCTGGCGTTTGTCACCGGATGAGGCCGGCGACCTGCTGCTGTGTGGACTCATCGACGAGATCTACACACGACGGCCGTTCTACGGGAGTCGGCGCATGGTGGTCGAGCTGCGGACCCAGGGCCATAAGGTCAACCGTAAGTGTGTCCAGCGCCTGATGCGTCGGATGGGGTTGGCGGCGATCGCGCCGGGTCCGCATACCAGTCGTCCGCACCCGCAGCACAAGGTTTATCCGTATCGGCTGCGTGGCGTTGTGGTCAACCGGCCCAACCAGGTTTGGAGTACCGACATCACCTACATCCGTCTGGCTCAGGGCTTCGCCTACTTGGTCGCGATCATGGACTGGTACAGCCGCAAGGTCTTGAGTTGGCGGCTCAGCAACACCATGGATACGACCTTCTGCGTTGACTGCCTCGAAGAGGCCCTGCAGCTGTACGGGCCACCGGAGATCTTCAACAGTGACCAGGGCTCGCAGTTCACGGCTGACTCGTTCACTGGCGTGCTCAAGCGAGAGGGAGTCACTATCAGCATGGATGGCCGCGGAAGGGCCTTTGACAACATCTTCGTCGAGCGACTCTGGCGGACGGTGAAATATGAAGACGTCTACCTCAAGGGCTACGCCAATCTCAAGGAAGTCACGCTGGGACTGATGGACTACTTCGCGTTCTACAACGGCGAACGCCCCCACGCGGCTCTGGCGAACGAGACACCGGATACGGTCTATCGGAACCGGCAGGGCGGAGGCGCACTGATCGTGGATAAGTACGGCCCGTCGGCTGTGACGCCACCCAGTGAAACCGCAGTACCAGGGCAGCGCTGTTCCGCTGCGAGCGACCCCCAAGCTATTGCTTAAACTCATACTCTTTCTGTCTTGACGATGGGGTCCACTTTATGGCTACCTTTTCCTCGATGAGACGACCCACGGGGGGGCGGCCACCGGTCATGATCAGCAGGTCCGTCCCCTCGGTCACGGCACGGCCGCCGATGGTGGTGCCGGCGGGAACGTTGTCTAGCCCATCGAGCAACTGATCGGCGTTAAAAACCACGGAACCGGCCGGGCTGGCGATGATGTTGACATTGACGTTGTCGGGTCTTAAGCAGCCGACGAAGCCGGCCATGCGCACGTCGCGGCTGATCTCGTCGGTGGCAAAGCGGGCGTTTTCCTGGATCACGGACAGCTGTTGCTGGAGGCGGTAGGTCTGCTGGGTGCCCAGGAATAGCTGGATGATTCCGGCGGTGATGATGAGGGCGATGACCATGGCCACCATCAGTTCGACCAGGGAAAGCCCGGTTTCACGGCGTGCGCAAGGCGGCAGGCTGGCGATGTCAGGTCTGTCCATGGCTAAAACAGCCTCGTGCTGAAATCGAACTGCTGAAGGAAGTCGGCGTTCTGGTCTTCCCGTTCATTCCATCGGATGCGGACGGTGACCGTGTCTCCGGCCCGGGTGATGGCGCCGTCCCCGCGGGGAAGGAGGCAGGCCAGCAGGTTTCGCCATTCTTCCAGATCGTCGGAGGCCGGATCGGCACCGGAAGGGGTGAAGTCCGTATCGCAGTTCGGGTTGCCGGAAAAACCGGATTCGTAGGCGCCGGTCAGGTTGGCGCGCATGCGGTCGGTAATGTCGTAGGCCAGGAAGGTTGCCTGGGAGCGAAGCTGGGCATCGTGGTTGAAACGCATGGCGGTGGCTTGCAGACCGGCAAGTCCCAGCAAGCCGATGGCGAGGACCAGAACCGCGACCATGGCTTCGATCAGGGTGTAGCCTTGTTGCGGTGGGGGAGGGAAACACGTGGTGCGACGGCATTCCATTTGCGACTCCCCTTCGATGATCAACAAGGTCCAGAGGTAACGCTGGAGCGTCCCGTATTGTGAATTTCCAGGGTCCGGCGCATGCCGGCCTTTCCGGATGGGCATCCCTGGGGTTTGATTTCCAGGCTGATCACCCCGGCCGGTTCTGTCTTGGCGCCACGGCCATCAAAGCGGATGGCTGCCTGGTTGTTGGGGGTGACCGTCATGTTTTTCATTGCCGGGAACTGCCGCAATATGTCCGTACCGGTGCAGTTTGCTCCCAAATGCACGCACCAGCCAGTGGCAAAATTATTGCCGGTGGCGGTCACGGAAACCTGGCCCCCACGCTTGATGGCTTCGCTGCGCGCCAGGGCGAAGGCGGACACCAGTTCATTGGTCTGCGTGGTGACCCGGTTGCTCTGGATCATCTGGGTAAAACCAGGCACCGCCACGGTCGCCAGGATGGCGGCCACGGCCAGGGTGACCATCAACTCGACAAGTGTGAATCCGTTGGCTCTTTTCATGGAATAGAGTCTAGACGGGTATCGGGCCGCAGTCGCTGCCGGGTCGATGAACGGAATCTTTGGGGGAATAATCGGGACTGCGGTTTTGGGCAATGTTTTGATTGTAAAGGGAAGCGACCACGGGATAGTGTGCGTTGGTCGTTTTCGAGTCCCGTGCGGGGGCATCTCGCCCCCGCGTCAACATGAAATACTATTGAGATTCAAAGTAAATGTTGTAAGGGGAGTGCGGCAAGTTATCGTCGCTTTCCTCGCGGGGCAGGAAGAAGATGCGGGAGCTTTGCACTTCAGTGCCCTGTACCCGGGTGGTGGCCAGAACCTCCATCTCCACCACCTGAGCCCGGTCCTTGGGGTAGGTGAGATTGAATGTCGCCAGCCCGTTTTCATCGGTGGTGACCACGCCGGGCAGGCTGGCAACCGAAGATTCCGGCAGCAATTTGCAGCCTGCCTGATAGGCCTGGAGGTTGTCGGTGACCGCAGGCGTGGGCTCGGGGCCGTCGGCGGGTTCACACCGCCGACGGATGGGGGCGAGCCCCAGGGTGGCACTGACGCGGGTCGTGGTGGACCAGTCATCGTTGAGGTCCCGGGCCACGTTCCGGTTCGTATCCTCGTTGGTCAGTGTATCCACCGGAATCAGGTCACCTTCCAGGTCACGGAACCCGGTGCGATAACGGGTGGGCCAGGCGCGCAGGGAGATATTGACATTTTCCAGGGCACCGCCGTTGATGTCGGTGGCGATGACCGAGATGGGCAGTACGTAGGCGGTGTCGTTGTTGGTGGCGCCGATGGTGTTGGACAGGCCGATGGTGAGGGAGCCCGGCCGATTGGTCAGGGTGACGGTGGTTGTGGCGCACTTGTTGATGGAGGTGATGCAGCCGCGTATCCGCACGCCCTCGCCCGAAGAAGCGGTGCCGCCCGCCAGGAAACGCACGCTGGCGATGCCGTCCGCGTCGGTGTAGGCATAGGGACTGCTGAGGCTGGAACCCTGGCTGGGGCCATCGAACCCGAAGGTGATGAGTTCACCCGGGGGCACGGGAATGTCGTTGGATTGCCCTGGCAAATCACGGGTGGCCGTCAGCGTGATGTCGGCCGTGCTGGTGGAACCTACCGCCAGGGTGGCCGGACTGGCCTGGAGGGATACGTTGGTCTGGTCCGGGATCAGGGGGCTGTCATCAAAGGCGAAGAAGGTGGTGATGGCCCGTTCGCCCGAGCCGTCCTGTTTTTCCGCCGACAGGGTGATGCGGCCGCTGCTGAAGCCGGTGAGGGTGGCGGTGGCCGTGCCGCCGCTGACGGGCACCACAGCCAGATTGGTGCCGCCGTTGATGATGCCGGAGGTGGTGGCCAATTGCAGGTTGCCGGTATAGCCGGGGACCTGAACGGCGATGTCGACCGTTTCCGTCAATTCGAAGGCATCCTCCGGCAATGGGGTGGAGAATTGCACGCCCGCCGCGACCACGGAAACGGGAATGTCCACGGTCAGCCCTAGGCCGGTGAGCCGCAGGGTGCCGGTGCCCAGGGTCTGGGCATCCAGCCTGAAGGTAGCCTGGCCGGTGCTGTTGGTGACCACCGAGGCAGGGCAATCGGCGGTGCCGGTGGTGTTCACCCCGGCATCGGCAACCACCTGGGTAATGGACGGCGCATCGATGCAAAGGGTTTGATTGCTGCCCGGGGTGCCCGCACCGGCGGTGGCGGTGACGGTGACGGTGTCCCGGTCTCCCTGCACCATCGACAGTTGGCTGGGACTGGCGGTGAGGCCGGGGCCGACGAACACAAAGCCGATGGAAGTGCTCAGGCTGCTGTTCTCCACCTGGGCGGTGACCACGGCGTTGCCGGCGAGGAGGCTCTGACTGCTGCCGAGGCGGGCGGTCACGGTGCCGTCTTCCGCGGTGACGGCACTGTTGACGATCAAGTTGTAGCCACGGCTACCGGGCCGGGACCCATCCGGGTCCACGGACATGACCACCGGCACGCCGCCCATGGGGAGGTTCCGGGCATCCTTGACCAGGACGCTGATATCGGCGAAGTCCACGCCGTTGGCGTTGATCTGAACCTTATTGTCGACGGCAAAGGCCTGGATACTGTCGGCGGCCGGGATGACGGTACCTGGTTGATCTCCGCCCGAGAAACCCCCGTCATCTCCTCCTCCGCAGGCGAACAGCAGCAACGCCGCCGCCAGAATGCCGCCGATTTTCACACCTGGAATGCCTGGATGTCTGTTGATCATATTCTGCCCTTGCCCAAGTAGGGATTGCCCACTTGAAGCGACCATATTGAGACTGACGGGGTGCCTGTCACGGGGCGCCCATCGCCTGGTTGTGCGCGCTATCCCTCGGTTCGTTCGTCAACGATTCAACGTCGACTCCTCCACCACCTTCGGCGTCACGAATACCAGCAGTTCCGCCTTGTTCTCGCTTCGGCTGCGCTGCCTGAAGAGCTGGCCGATGATCGGCAGATCACCCAGGAAGGGGGTCTTGCGCAGCTGGTCCAGGCTGGTGATCTCGTAGATGCCGCCGAGCACCACGGTTTCGCCGTTGCGGACGAAGACCTGGGTGTTCACTTCGCGGGTTTCGATGGAGGGGGTGCCCCGGACTTCCCGGGTGCCGGCATTGTCCTTGTTCACCCGGATGTTGAGGATGATGTTGCCGTTGGGGGTGATCTGGGGGGTCACCTCGGTGGACAGCACCGCGTCGATGAACTGGATGGCGGTGGCGCCGGAGGAGGTGGCTTCCTCATAGGGGATGCGCTCACCCTGCTTGATCACGGCGGTCTGGCCGTTGGCGGTGATGACCCGGGGGGTGGAGACGATCTCGCCCCGGCCTTCCACCTGCAGGGCCGTCAGCTCCAGATCCAGCAGTACGTCCGGACGCAGGATGGACAGGCCGATGCTGCCGGCGGGGGAGGTGACGGGCATGTTCACGTTCAGCCGGTCGTTCAGGCTGGGGACGCCCACCGGGAAGGGGGAGCCGGTGCTGTTGAGGTTATTGACGGCATCCCGGATGATGCCGTCCGTGGCGGCCAGCCCGCCGCCGGTGCTGTAGAGGGTGTTGCCGTCCTGCCGCACGCCGGTGACGCCAAAGCGCATGCCCAGGTCGCGGGCGAAGTCGTCGGTGGCCACCACGATGCGGGTTTCGATCAGCACCTGCTGTACCGGGATGTCCAGGGTGCTGATCAGGCGACGGATTTCCTGCAGCTTGTCGGCGGTGTCCTGTACCAGCAGGGTGTTGGTGCGGGAGTCCACGGTGATGCTGCTCCGTTCCGACAGGAACCGGGTCTGCTCGCCGCTGATGATGCCGGCCACGTCGGCGGCCCGGGCGTAGTTCACCTGGATGAATTCGGCCCGTACCGGGGCCAGTTCGGCCGCCTGACGCTGGGATTCCAGTTCCAGCCGTTCGCGGGCGGCGATTTCTTCCGTGGGGGCCACGAAGAGGACATTGCCGTTCTGGCGCAGGGCCAGTCCCTTGGTCTTGAGGATGATGTCCAGGGCCTGGTCCCAGGGTACGTTGCGCAGGCGCAGGGTGATGTTGCCGGTCACGGTGTCGCTGACCACCACGTTGAGGTCGGTGAAGTCGGCGATGAGCTGCAGCACGGACCGCACTTCGATGTCCTGGAAGTTCAGGGACAGGCGCTCGCCGGTATAGACGAAGCGTTCCCGCTCCAGGGCTTCGCGCTCTTCCCGGGTGAGGGGCTTGACCTCCAGGGTGTAGCTGCCTTCGGCCTGATAGGAGAGGACATCGTACTCGCCGGTGGTGGCCACGCTGATGCGCACCCGTTCGGATTCCAGCACGGCGTCGATGGTCTGCACCGGGGTGGCGAAGTCGGTCACGTCCAGGCGCCGTTCCAGTTGTTCCGGCAGGTGGGTGCGATGGAAGGAGAGTTCAATGCGACCGTCCTGTTCGCGTACGTCCACCGGGGTGCGGGGGTCGGTGAGGGCGATGATGACCCGGCCTTCGCCCTCCGGACCGCGGCGAAAATCCACATTGGAGATGCCGCGGGCCTGCTGGGCCGGTGACGGGGCTTCCCGGGTCCGTCCGGGCAGGCCGGAGACCGTCGGCGGGGCGGTTGCCGTGACCGGGGCGCCGCCGGGAGCCAGGGTGAGTACCAGGTCGTTGCCGTCGAGACGGGTGTCGTAGCTCATCATGCGCACCAGGTTGAATACCACCCGGGTGCGGCCGGAGGCCTCCACGCTGTTGACGGACTGGGTCAGGCCCATGTTGATGGTCTGGCTGCGCTGGGGCAGGGCGTTGCGGGTGTCCTGAAAGTCCAGGGCGATGCGGGCCGGGTTGTCGATGGTGAAGCTCATGGGTTCCGGCGGCGGCGCCGAGAAACGCATGATGACCTGGAGCCGATCGCCGGGCAGGGTGTTGTAGATGATCTGCTCCAGGGCGCGGGTCTGGGCGGCGGCGCCTTGCCAGCACAGGGCCAGCAGGCACAGGACCAGCAGGGCGAAGGAGTGCCGGTGGGCGGGTGCCGTCCGGGGCAGGGTGCGTCGCAAGGTTGCCGGTGTCATGCGTCTGTTCCTCGTTGCCTATTCTGTGAGCGCAATGGAGCCGCTGCGCTCCATATAGCCGCCGAATCCGTCCGGCACGATTTCTGTGATGTCGATGCCGCTGGGGCTGATCTGCTGGATGCGGCCGTGGTTCTGGCCCAGGTAGTTGCCTTCGGTCACCCGCTGGATGGTGCGTTCCGGGGTGCGGATCAGCGCCCACTGCATGCCGCCCTGTTCCAGGGTGCCGACCATGCGCAGGGTGTCCAGGGGGAAGCGTTCCAGGTATTCGGGGGTGCGATCCACGTCGATGGTGACGCCGCTGGGGGTGCGGGTTGCGGCTTCGGCCACGCGGGTGATGATGACGGCACTGTCGAAGGGGTCGCGTTCGTGGCCCGGGTAGGTGAAGACCTCATGGGGCACGATCTCGGGGATGGGTTCGATGCGGCCGCCGGGGCGCTGCTTGGTCTGCTCCACATAGCGCTGCAGGTCCGACAGGTCGCTGCCGCAGCCGGTCAGGCCCGGGATGGTGACGGCCAGGAGGCCGGCCACGAGCAGGCCGGCGAGGCCTTGAGGGTGTCTGGGATCAGCCATCGGAGCCTTCCAGGTAGCGATAGGTCTTGGCGGTGGCCTCGATGGTCAGCCGGTTGGAGCCCTGTTCGGGCCGCAGGTTGATGTCGTGCAGGGTGACGATGCGAGGCAGGGCGGCGACGCCGCTGGTGAAGGTGGCCACCTGTTCGTAGTTGCCCTTCATGCGCAGGCGGATGGGCTTTTCCGCATAGAATCCGCGGCGGATCTCGTTTTCCGGGCGGAACAGGTCGATCTCCAGGCCGGAGGCGAGGCCGGTCTGGGAGACGTCCACCAGCAGGTTGGGGATTTCGGTCTGGCTGGGCAGCTGGCGCAGCATGGTGCCGAAGCTGCGGCGCATTTCTTCCAGTTGGTCCTTGTAGGCGTCCAGGTTGGCGGCGCGGCGCTGTTTGGTCTCGAACTGCTGGCGCAGCTGGGTTTCCCGGGCCTCGGCCTGGCGCAGGCGCTCGATCTGGCCCTTGGTGTCGAACCAGTAGCCGGCCCCGATCAGGGCGGCGGCCATGATCACGAGTACCAGGAGGCGCGCCGGCAGGGGGGCCGAGCCGATGGTCTTGAGGTCGATGTTGTTGAGATCGTTGAGATTGAAGCTGCCCTTTTTCATCGGGAGGCCTCCGTATTCTCGGCGCCCGGGGTGGCCTGGCGAACGGTGAGGCGGAAGTCGCTCAGGCGCACGCCCTGTTCCTCACGGGTTTCGATCACCAGCAGGACCGGTTCGGTGAACCAGGGGGAGTCTTCCAGGTTGCGCATGTAGGCGGAGACCCGGGCATTGGATTCGGCACGGCCGGTGATCTCCAGATTGTTGCCGCGCTGGGTGACGGCGGTGAGGTAGGTGCCGCCGGGCAGGGTGTTGACCAGTTCGTCGAACAGTCGGACCACCACCGGCCGGCTGGTCTGGAGTTCCTGGATGATGGTCATGCGGTCCACCAGGGCGCGGCGGGTGGCTTCCAGGTCCTGGATCTCGGCGATCTGCCGGTCCAGGATGCGGATTTCGTTCTGCAGGAAGTTGTTGCGCTGTTGCTGCTGCTGGATGAGGTTGTTGACCTGGACATGGGCCAGGAAGATCGTCACCAGGCAGGCCAGGGCCACCAGCACGGCGATGACGGTGAATTCCTTTTGCTGTTCCTTGCGCCGTTGTTCCCGCCAGGGGAGCAGGTTGATGCGGGACATCAGTCGAAACTCCTCATCGCAAGGCCGCAGGCGATCATCAGTGACGGGGCGTCACCGCCCAGGCGCTGCGGGTTGACGCGGGGGTGAAGGCTCATCTGGCTGAAGGGGTTGCCCACCCGGGCGAGGGTGGCTAGCCGGGATTCGATCTGTTCGTCCACGCCGGGGATGACGGCGCAGCCGCCGGCCAGGATGATCTGGTCCACGTGGGCATGGCTGCTGGCGGCGTAGAAGAACTGCAGGAACCGGGCAACCTGCTGGGCCATGGTGTCCTTGAAGGGTTCCAGTACCTCGGGGACATAGCTGTCGGGCAGGCCGCCGTCCTTCTTGCTGCGGCCGGCTTCTTCGTAGGACATGCCGAAACGGCGCATGATTTCCTCGGTGAGTTGCTTGCCGCCGAAACTCTGTTCCCGGGTGTAGATGATCTTTTGCTTGTGCAGGATGGTGATGGCCGTCATGGTGGCGCCCACGTCGATCACGGCGGCCAGGCCGTCCGGGTCCAGTTCCGGGGCCTGGGCGGCCAGCAGGGGGTAGGCGTGCTCGATGGCGTAGGCCTCCACGTCCACCACCTTGGGGGTCAGGCCCGCCAGTTCGGCGGCGGCCACCCGCATCTCCACGTTTTCGCTGCGGGAGGCGGAGAGCAGCACCTCCACCAGATCGGGATTCTTGGGCGCGGGGCCGATGATCTCGAAGTCCAGGTTGACTTCTTCCAGGGCGAAGGGGATGTACTGGTCGGCCTCGACCTGGATCTGTCCTTCCAGCTCGTCTTCCTTGAGGTTGGCGGGCATGGTGATGACCTTGGTGATCACCGCCGAGGAGGGGACGGCCAGGGCGCAGTGCTTGTTGGCGCTGCCCAGGCGCCGGTAGGCGGTCTTGATCGCCTGGCCGACGGCGTCCACGTCCTGGATGACCTTTTCCATGACCGCGCTGCCGGGCAAGGGCTCCACGCTGTAGCCTTCCACCCGGTAACTGGCGCCTGAACGGGAGAGTTCCACCATCTTCACGGAGGTGGAGCTGATGTCGATTCCGATCAGCGTGGGGCGTTTGCGGGCGAATCCTATCACGGTGACCCCTTCAATTCATTGCGGCACTTGGGCGGACTGGCTTATAGTTTTTTCACGATACTAGACCCAAGTTTTCGGAATTACTACCTTAACGCCCGCCGTTCATCCCCGGGGTGTGCGGTATTTCCGAAGAGTGGTTGCCTTCTCCCGATATCGGGCCGTTTTGTCGAGCCTGCAGGCATTTTCATGCGATTCCTGATCAAATCCCTTGTGTTTGGCCTGATGGCCGTGTTCGGCGTGTTCACCCTGGGGGTGCTCTTCACCGCAGCCGCCTATGCCTATCTGGCGCCCCAGATGCCGGCGGTGGAAACCCTGCGGGACGTCCGGTTTCAGGTACCCCTGAGAGTATACAGCCGGGACGGGCTGTTGATGGCGGAATATGGTGAGCAGCGCCGCGAGCCGATTGCCATTGAGGATGTGCCCGAGCTGATGCGCCTGGCCTTCCTGGCGGCGGAGGATGACCGTTTCGAGAGCCACCCCGGGGTGGATCATGTGGGTCTGATCCGGGCCGCGCTCAATCTGGTGGCCACCGGCGAGAAGACCCAGGGGGGCAGCACCATCACCATGCAGGTGGCCCGTAACTTCTTCCTGGACCGGGAGAAGACCTATACCCGCAAGCTGACGGAAATCTTTCTGGCCATTCGCATCGAGCGGGAGCTGACCAAGGACGAGATCCTGGAGCTGTATCTGAACAAGATCTTCCTCGGGCACCGGGCCTATGGGGTGCGGGCGGCGGCGCAGGTGTATTACGGGGTGGATGTGCATGACCTGACCCTGCCTCAGATCGCCACCATCGCCGGTCTGCCCCAGGCGCCCTCGCGGGCCAATCCCATCACCAACCCCACCCGTGCCGTGGCCCGTCGCAATTATGTGCTGGGGCGCATGCACGAGCTGGGGTACATCGATACGCCCACGTTCGAGGCGGCCCGGCAGGCACCGGAGACGGCCCGGCTGCATAACCCGGTGGTGCAGGTGGATGCGGCCCATGTGGCCGAGATGGCCCGCCTGGAAATGGTGGCCCGTTTCGGCGAGGCGGCCCATACGGATGGGTATCGGGTGTACACCTCGCTGGACCCGGCCATGCAGGGGGCGGCCAGCCGGGCGTTGCGGGCGGGTTTGATGGCCTATGACCTGCGCCATGGCTATCGCGGTCCGGAGGCGGAGATCGACCTGCGGCGGCATGATACCGACGAGGCCCTGGACCGGGTGCTGGCGCAGTATCCCCGGGTGGCCGGGCAGTTGTGGCCGGGGGTGGTGCTTGAAGCGAACGCGGACCGGGCAACGGTCTATGTGGGCCGGGGCCAGCGGGTGACGCTCAATCGCGCCGCGGTGGAATGGGCCAGGCCCTATGTGGATGAATCCACGCGCGGTCCGGCGCCCCGGGGGGTGTCGGATGTGGTGCGTCCCGGGCATGTGGTGCGTTTGCTGCGGGAGGCCGAGGACCGTTGGGTGCTGCGTCAGGTGCCTGCGGTGGAAGGGGCGCTGGTGGCCCTGGACGCCCGGGACGGCGCCGTGCTGGCCCTGGTGGGCGGCTATGATTTCTATCGCAGCAATTTCAACCGGGCGGTGCGGGCGGAGCGTCAGCCCGGCTCGGCCTTCAAGCCCTTCATCTATTCGGCGGCCCTGGATCATGGCTATTCACCGGCCAGCGTGATCAATGATGCGCCCATCGTGATCGAGGATGTCTCCCTGCAGGGGGAGTGGCGGCCGCGCAATTACAGCGGCCGTTTCTACGGGCCGACCCGATTGCGGGAGGCCCTGGCCCATTCCCGCAACCTGGTGTCCATCCGGCTGCTGGATGAGGTGGGGGTGAACCGGGTGCATGGATATCTGGACCGTTTCGGGCTGGAGCCGGCCCGTCATCCCCGGTCGCTGTCCATGGCCCTGGGCAGTGGTTCGGTGACGCCGCTGGAGCTGACCCGCGCCTATGGGGTGTTTGCCAACGGCGGCTATCGGGTGGAGCCCTGGTTCATCGAGCGGATTGAGAATGACGCCGGCGAGGTGGTGTTCCTCAACGTGCCCCGGCGGGTCTGCGAGTCCTCCCCCTGCGAGGCACCGGCGGAGCGGACCATTCCGGCCTCCAACGCCTATCAGATGTACAGCATGATGCGGGATGTGGTGCAAAGCGGCACCGGGGGGCGTGCCCGGGCCCTGGGTCGGGAGGATGTGGCGGGCAAGACCGGGACCACCAACGAGCTGCGGGATGGCTGGTTTGCGGGTTTCGGTGGCAATATCGTCAGCACCGCCTGGGTGGGTTTTGACCAGTACACGTCCCTGGGGCGCCGCGAGACCGGCGGTTCCACGGCGTTGCCCATCTGGGTGGATTTCATGGGCGAGGCGCTCAAGGGTCAGCCCCAGCGGCGCTGGTCCCAGCCGTCCGGCATGGTGAGCCTGCGGATCGACGCGGAAACCGGCGGTCGGGTGACCAGTCGCACCCAGCGGGCCATCTTCGAGGTGTTCACGCCGGAGCAGTTACCGCCGGAGTTGCCCCGGGAGGCGCCGGGTCCGAGGGCGGACGAGCACACGCCGGAAAGCATTTTCTGAAGCTGTCGGGAGGTGCGTCATGTCCACCAATGATCTTCGCGTGCGTCAGATGATCGCCGAGGAGGCGGCCCGCATCATCCTGGACGAGGGGGTGGTGGATTACCGCCTGGCCAAGCGCAAGGCGGCGGACCGGCTGGGCGCGGGTCAGACCCGGAATCTGCCCAGGAACGCGGAGATCGAGGAGGCGGTGATGGAGCGTCAGCGTCTGTTCGAGGATGACGCGTCACGGCTTCAGCTTCGGCATCTGCGGCAGGTGGCGGTGAAGGCGATGCGCATGCTGGAGCCCTTCAATCCCCGTCTGGTGGGGCCGGTGCTGGCGGGGATCGTCAATGGCCGGGATGAGCTGACCCTGCATGTGTTTGCGGACAGTCCGGAGGAGGTCATCTTCTTTCTGCAGGACCGGGGTGTGACCTGGCGGGCGGACGAGCGTCGTTTGCGCAGCGGGCAGGGGCATGTGTTTTATCCCTGCATTGAGTTCGGCGCGGAAGGGGTGGATGTGGATGTGGTGGTGTTCCCGGTGGACGGGATCCGTCAGCCGCCGCCGAGCCCGGTGGACGGGCGACCGATGAAGCGGGCGGGGTTGAAGGTGGTGGAGCAGATGCTGGAGGGGTGAGGGTAGGCCCCTCACCCCGTCCTATCAGCCGGCGTGGTACTGCTTGCCTTCCTCGTGCACGGTTTCCACCAGGGCGGCAACGTTTTCCGGATCGATCTTCGGATGGATGCCGTGGCCCAGGTTGAAGACGTGGCCGCTGCCGTGGCCGAAGCCGGCCAGGACCTTCTTGGCCTCTTCGCGGACCTTGTCGGGGGACGCATACAGCACGGCCGGGTCCAGGTTGCCCTGCAGGGCCACGCGGTCACCCACCCGCTTGCGGGCATCGCTGATGTTCACGGTCCAGTCCAGACCCAGGGCATCGCAGCCGGTGTCGGCCATGATTTCCAGCCACTGACCGCCGCCCTTGGTGAACAGCACCACCGGCACCTTGCGGCCTTCGGCCTCGCGGGTCACGCCTTCGACGATGCGCTGCATGTACTGCAGGGAGAACAGACGGTAGTTCTCCGGGCTCAGGGAGCCGCCCCAGGTGTCGAAGATCATCACGGCCTGGGCGCCGGCGGCGATCTGGGCGTTCAGGTAGGCCACGACGGTGTCGGCCAGCACGCTCAGCAGGTGGTGCAGGGTGGCCGGGTCGTCATACATCATGCCCTTGATGCGGGCGAATTCCTTGGAGGAGCCGCCTTCCACCATGTAGGTGGCCAGGGTCCAGGGGCTGCCGGAGAAGCCGATCAGGGGCACCCGGCCGTCCAGTTCCTTGCGGATCAGGCGCACGGCGTCCATCACGTAGCGCAGTTTGTCTTCCGGGTCGGGCACGCCCAGGGCGCGGATGGCGGCGGCGTCCTGTACCGGGCGCTCGAAGCGGGGGCCTTCACCCTCGGAGAAGTACAGGCCCAGGCCCATGGCGTCCGGAATGGTGAGGATGTCGGAGAACAGGATGGCGGCATCCAGGGGGAAGCGATCCAGCGGCTGCATGGTGACTTCGCAGGCCAGTTCCGGGTTTTCGCACAGGCCCATGAAGCTGCCGGCATGGGCCCGGGTGGCGCGGTATTCCGGTAGGTAGCGGCCGGCCTGGCGCATGATCCAGATGGGGGTCGTGTCCACGGGTTCGCGCAGCAGGGCCCGCAGGAGTCGGTCGTTTTTCAGTTGGCTCATGAGTTCTCGATGCACATGGGGTTAAACCCCCGATTATACGAAGGGTTGTCCGTGTACGTATATGGATGGAGGGGCGTTTACCCGGGGCCAGGTCATGAAAACGGCCGATGTGCCGGTCCTTGGCGGGTCAGGACAGGCGGGTTTTGACCATTCCGCTGACCGCCGCCATGTCGGCGCGGCCCTGCATGCGGGGCTTGAGCAGGTTCATGACCTTGCCCATGTCCCGGACCGATTCGGCACCGGATTCGGCCAGTGCAGCATCAATCATCTGCCGGATTTCATCGTCCGTCAGGGCCTGGGGCAGGTAGGCCTGGATCACCTCCAGTTCCGCCTGCTCCACCTGGGCCAGGTCGTCACGGCCGGCCTGCTGGTACTGGCTGATGGATTCGCGGCGTTGCTTCACCATCTTGTCCAGCACCGCCAGAATCTGGGCGTCGTCGAGTTCGGTGCGGCTGTCCACTTCCATCTGCTTGATGGCAGCCAGGATCAGACGCACCGTACCCAGACGGGACTTGTCGCCGCCGCGCATGGCGGCCTTCATGTCCTCGGTGATCCGGGACTTGAGCGAGGAGGTCGTCATGGCGCGTAGAGGACTTAGTACAGACGCTCGCGGCGGCTGATTTCCTTCGAGAGGCGCTTCATCTGACGCTTCACGGCAGCAGCAGCCTTGCGCTTGCGCACTTCCGTGGGCTTTTCATAGAACTCGCGGCGGCGCACTTCGGTCAGTACACCGGCCTTTTCGCAGGTGCGCTTGAAGCGGCGCAGGGCGACCTCGAAGGGTTCGTTCTCTTTTACTCGCACGTGGGGCATAAAATCGTCACCGTCCGTCAATTCAGTTCACAGGTTCAGGGGCACAGCTACTCCACCTCCGGCGGAGAATCACGCATTATAGGATGGTGCGGACCAAAAACCAAAGCCCCGTGAGTGAAATGAGCCTGAAAAAGTCTGTTGATGCCGAAAACGCCCTGTGTGTCCTGGGGATCGAGACCTCCTGCGATGAGACCGGGGTGGCGGTGTATGACACCCGCCGGGGGCTGCTGGCCCATGCCCTGCACAGTCAGGTGGCCCTGCATGCGGAGTATGGCGGGGTGGTGCCGGAGCTGGCCTCCCGTGACCATGTGCGCCGGGTGTTGCCGCTGGTGCGTCAGGTGATGGGGGAGGCCGGGGTGAGTGGCGATGACCTGGACGGGGTGGCGTTCACCGCCGGGCCGGGGCTTTTGGGGGCGCTGCTGGTGGGGGCGTCGGTGGCCCGCAGCATGGCCTGGGGCTGGGGCGTGCCGGCGGTGGCCGTGCATCACATGGAGGGACATCTGCTGGCGCCCCTGCTGGAGGAACCGGCGCCGGCGTTTCCGTTCGTGGCCTTGCTGGTGTCCGGTGGGCACACGATGCTGGTGGATGTACGGGGTCTGGGCCGATACCGGATTCTGGGGGAAAGTCTGGATGATGCGGCGGGCGAGGCCTTCGACAAGACGGCCAAGTTGCTGGGGCTGGGGTACCCGGGTGGTCCCGCGCTGGCGCGGCTGGCGGAGCAGGGAGACCCGGGGCGGTTTCGTTTCCCGCGGCCGATGACGGATCGGCCGGGGTTGGCGTTCAGTTTTTCCGGTCTGAAGACGCGGGCGCTGACCACGCTACGGGACGGTTCCCGGGATGCCCGGTTGGATGCGGATGTGGCGCGGGCATTCGAGGATGCGGTGGTGGATACCCTGGTGATCAAGTGTCGGCGGGCGATGCAGGCGGTGGGGGCGCGGCGCCTGGTGGTGGCCGGTGGGGTGGGGGCCAATCGTCGTCTGCGGGCGGCGCTGGCGGCGATGGCGGCCGAGGAGGGCGGGCAGGTGTTCTATCCGCGCATCGAGTTCTGTACCGACAACGGGGCGATGATCGCCCTGGCCGGGGCCTTGCGCCTGGCCGCCGGGGCCCAGTGCGGGTTGGAGATTCCGGCCCGGGCCCGGTGGAGCATTGACGAGCTGGCGCCGGTGTAGCACCTTCGGTCGCGCCGTGGGAGCGGCCCCCGGCCCCTCGGGCCGGGGATGTGTCGTCGGGCCTAGGGCTGCTTTTTCTGCCCGATTCTGGGTTCCGTCTTGTTCATGATGCGGCGGATGTTGCTGGCGTGCCTTACATAGATGAAGGCCATCATGAAGCAGGCCGCGATGGTGACCCAGGCATCTCCCATGATCAGCGCCACCCAGATGGGGGCCGAGGTGGCCGCGGCCAGGGCACCGATGGAGGAGGTACGGGTGATGGCGGCGGCCAGCAGCCAGGTGACCAGGGCGCCCAGTCCCACGGCCCAGTGCAGGCCCAGCAGGACACCCAGGCCGGTGGCCACGCCCTTGCCGCCCTTGAATTGGTGGAACACCGGGAACAGGTGGCCGAGGAAGGCGGCCAGGGCCACCAGTGCCAGGGCAAGACCTTCCAGCCCCAGGGCCTGGGCGATCAATACCGGGATCAGGCCCTTGAGAAGATCCCCCACGAGGGTGATGATGGCCGCCTTTTTGCCGCCGGAGCGCAGGACGTTGGTGGCGCCGGGGTTGCCCGAGCCCTGGGTGCGGGGGTCGGGCAGGCCCAGCAGCTTGCAGGTGATGATGGCGGTGGAGATGGAGCCGATCAGGTAGGCGGCGATGGTCAGTATGATGGGCAGCAGCATGGGGTGGCGTATCCTCGCCGGCCTGTTGGGTCGGTCGGGCGGTTGGGTTTGCCGCGCATGATAACCGAGAACATGCCTTAAAGCCCCTCTCCTTTGTGGGAGAGGGGTTGGGGTGAGGGGAAGATCATCTGAATGCAGAAATATACTGGGAATGCGGAAATATGCCGGCCCGGAGGAGGGGTGTGAGTGACTGTTGCCTTGACAACCCATTCCCAGGGTCATGGCCCGAGCCTGACCCTGATCCACGGCTGGGGTCTCAATGCCGGGGTATGGGAGGATCTGGCCCGCGCCCTGGCCGATGATTTCCAGGTCTGTTGCGTGGATCTGCCCGGCCATGGCGCCGCCGCCGATGAAGTCCTGCTGGGGGATCTGGATACCCTGGCGGATCGCCTGGCCGCCACCCTGCCGATTTCCGGGTCCACCCTGGTGGGCTGGTCCCTGGGTGCGCTGGTGGCCCTGCAGGCCGCAGCACGCCATCCGCGGCGGGTTCACCGGGTCATCCTGGTGGCCGGCACGCCGCGCTTCGTGCAGGCCCCGGACTGGCCCCATGCCATGCGCCTGCCGGTGCTGGATGCCTTTGCCCAGGGTCTGGCCGCCCAGTACCGGGTGACACTGAACCGCTTCCTGTCCCTGCAGTTTCACGGTCTGCCCGATGCCCAGGCGGCATTGAAGACCCTGCGTGGCCGTCTGCTGGACAGCCCGCCCACGCCCGAGGCCCTGACCGAGGGGCTGGGACTGTTGCGGGACATGGACCTGCGCCCCATTCTGGCCGCGCTGCCATGTCCGGTGCATGCCGTGTTCGGGGAGTACGACACCCTGGTGCCCGCCGCCGCCGAGGCTTCGTTCAAGGCGCTGCGGCCGGCCATGGGCACCGCCGTGATCGAGGGCGCCGGCCATGCCCCGTTTCTGTCCCGACCGGCCGAATTCGAGGCCGTTCTCCGGAGTTTCCTGCATGACTGATCTCTCCCGATACCGCGTGGACAAGCAGCGGGTACGCGCCACCTTCGACCGGGCCGCCCCGTCCTATGACGAGGCGGCGGTGTTGCAGAAGGAGGTCTGCAGCCGGTTGCTGGAGCGGTTGGCGTGGATCCGGCTGCAGCCGTCGCGGGTGCTGGATGCGGGTACGGGCACGGGGCAGGGGCTGCGCGGGCTGCGTCGACGGTATCGCGGCGCGCGGGCGGTGGGGCTGGATCTGTCGCCGTCCATGTTGCGGCAGGCGGGCAAGGGGGGCGGCTGGTGGCGCAAGCCGGGGCTGGTGTGTGCGGATGTGGAGGCGCTGCCGTTTGCCGATGCCGGTTTTGATCTGATCTTTTCCAGTCTGACCATCCAGTGGTGCAATGACCTGGACCGGACGTTTGCCGGATTCCGGCGGGTGCTGGCTCCCGGCGGGCTGCTGATGTTCACGACCCTAGGGCCGGATACCCTGCATGAGTTGCGTTCGGCCTGGGAGGCGGTGGACGGTCATGCCCATGTGAATGCCTTTCTGGACATGCATGACGTGGGGGATGCCCTGGTGCGGGCCGGATTTGCGGACCCGGTGATGGATGTGGAGCGGATCACGGTGACCTATCCGGGGATGCGGCGCCTGATGCGGGATCTGCAGGCGATCGGGGCCACCAATGCCCTGCTGGGGCGGGGGCGGGGGTTGACCACGCCGTCTCGGTTGCGGGCGGCGGAGGCGGCCTATGAGTCGTTCCGGAATGCCGAGGGTGTGTTGCCGGCGACCTATGAGGTGATTTACGGGCATGCCTGGGTGACGGCGACACCGGCGCCCAGTCCGATGCCGGAGCGGGGAGTGATCCCGATTGCCCGGGGTTGATCAGTCTTTCTGTTGCCCCCATTAATTCCATTGAGTCGAACCCTTCAATTCCTTGGGTTATAGTCAGGTATGAAGCGCGCGCGACCGCCGATTGCCGGGTTCGCAAAATTCCAGGGAACGGTCTATACCCTTAAGTAAAAAAGGGAAGACTCAGAGATCTCGCCATGGCACAGACCCCCTCCGCCGACGTCGACCGCAGTCGTACCCAGGTCGCGCCCTCCGAGCAGTACAACTACGACATCGTCAAGAAATTCGCCATCATGTCCATCGTCTGGGGCGTGCTTGGCATGGGGGTGGGGGTCTGGATCGCCTCGCAGCTCGCCTTTCCCTTCCTGAACTTCGACATCCCGCAGATCACCTTCGGCCGCTTCCGGCCGGTGCATACCACCCTGGTGATCTTCGGCTTCGGCGGCAACGCCCTTTTCGCCACGTCCTACTACATCGTGCAGCGAACCTGCCAGGCCCGCCTGTTCGGGCCGAAGCTGGCGGAGTTCACCTTCTGGGGCTGGAACCTGGCGGTGGCGCTGGGGGTGGTCACCTACATGCTGGGTTACACCCAGGGACGGGAATACGCCGAGTTCACCTGGCAGATCGACCTGCTCATCACCGTGGTCTGGGTGGCCTATTTCCTGGTCTACCTGATGACCCTGCTGCGCCGGTCCCAACCCCACATCTATGTGGCCAACTGGTTCTTCATGGCCTTCATCCTGGCCACCGCCATCCTGCATATCTTCAATAACCTGGCGATTCCGGTGAGCCTGTTCAGCCTGGAGTCCTACTCCCTGTTCTCCGGGGTGCAGGATGCCATGACCCAGTGGTGGTACGGCCATAACGCGGTGGGTTTCTTCCTCACGGCCGCCTTCCTGGGGATGATGTACTACTTCGTGCCCAAGCAGGCGGGCAGGCCCATCTATTCCTATCGACTGTCCATCGTCCACTTCTGGGCCCTGGTGTTCCTGTACATGTGGGTGGGGGCGCACCACCTGCACTGGACGGCCCTGCCGGACTGGGTTTCCACCCTGGCGGCCACCTTCTCCATCCTGCTGCTGCTGCCCTCCTGGGGCGGGATGATCAACGGCGTCATGACCCTCTCGGGGGCCTGGCACAAACTGCGCACCGATCCCATCATGCTGTTCATGATCACCTCCCTGTCGTTCTACGGCATGGCCACCTTCGAGGGGCCGATGATGTCCCTCAAGAGCGTGAATGCCCTGTCCCATTACACCGACTGGACCGTGGGCCATGTGCATTCCGGGGCCCTGGGCTGGGTGGCGATGATCACCTTCGGCTCCATGTATCACCTGATCCCGCGGCTGTGGGATACCAAGCTCTACAGCATCCGGCTGGTCTACGTGCACTTCTTCCTGGCCACCATCGGCATCGTGCTCTACATCACCGCCATGTGGGTGGCGGGGATCGGGCAGGGCCTGATGCTGCGGGCCTTCGATGAGTACGGCAATCTCTCCTACACCTTCATCGAGACGGTGGTGTTTCTCCATCAGCCCTATGTGGTCCGTGCCCTGGGTGGCGGGCTCTTCCTGGCCGGGATGCTGCTGATGGCATACAACATCTACAAGACCGTCGAGCCGGTCAGGCGGGAGGCGGCCCGGCAGGTCGCGTCCGGCCGTACCGAAACGACGGCATCCGCCTCGCGGGCCTGACGGGGGAGCTGCACAGTCATGAAACATGAAACCATAGAAACCAATGCCGGCCTGCTGATCGCGTTGACCCTGGTGGTGATCAGCATCGGGGGGCTGGTGGAGATCGTGCCCCTGTTCTACATCGACGATACCGTGGAGGAGGTGGAAGGGGTGCGCCCCTACACACCGCTGGAACTGCGGGGCCGGGATCTCTATGTGCGTGAAGGCTGTTACACCTGTCACTCCCAGATGATCCGTCCGTTCCGGGACGAGATGCTGCGTTACGGGCATTACTCCCTGGCGGCGGAGTCCATGTATGACCATCCCTTCCAGTGGGGTTCCAAGCGCACCGGCCCGGACCTGGCCCGGGTGGGGGGCAAGTATTCCAACGACTGGCATGTGCGCCATCTGATCGACCCCCGTGCCGTGGTGCCCGAATCCATCATGCCCGGGTATCCGTGGCTGGCGCGCCGGGATCTGCGCTATGACGACATCGAACGACGCATGCGTGCCCTGCGCATCGCCGGGGTGCCTTATTCCCTGACCGAGGAGGAGTTCGCCGCCAACGTGGAGCGCTTTGGCGAGGAAACGGCCCGGCAGCTGGACATTGCCCGCGCCCGGGAGAATCTGGAGGCCCAGGCCCGTCGCGGCAACTATGACGGGGACCCTTCCCGGATCACGGAGATGGATGCCATGGTGGCCTATCTGCAGATGCTGGGGACGCTGGTGGACTTCACCCGGTATGACGAAGGGTACTTCGTGGAATTCAGGTAGTTTTCGGGAGTTCTTATGGATCTCTGGTATTGGATCACGGATCTCAATAACAGCAAGATGGTGGCCCTGCTGCTGTTCTTCAGCACCTTCGTCGGCATCCTGATTTATCTGTTTTCCAGCCGCAAGCGGTCGGAGCGGCTGGAGTCCTACCGGTTCATTCCCTTTGACGACGATGAACCGGATCAAAAGCACCAAGACGGGAAACACCCATGAACGAGCCCGGACACGAGCAGCAGTCGGCCCCCGGCAAGCCGGGGGAAGTGGAGACCACCGGCCATGTCTGGGACGGTGACCTGCGCGAGTACAACAATCCCTTGCCCCGTTGGTGGCTGTGGAGTTTCTATGCCACGGTGGTGTTTTCCCTGATCTACTGGCTGCTGTATCCCGCCTGGCCCATCGCCGGCACGTATACCAAGGGGATTGCCTGGATCAACTACGAGGTGGAGGGCGAGTCCCAGCGCAGTCACTGGAACAGTCGGGCCCTGCTGGTGCGGGATATGCAGACCGGTGACGCGGCGGTGCGCCAGCGGGAGTTCCTGCAGGTGATCGCCGAGGCCGACCATGACACGGTGCTGTCCGATACGGACATGCTGGCGTTCGTGAATTCCTATGCCCGGGGGATCTTCGGTGACTTCTGTGCCGCCTGCCATCAGACCGGCGGGGCAGGCATCATCGGTCTGTATCCGAACCTGGCCGATGACAACTGGCACTGGGGCGGGACCATTCAGGCCATCGAACAGACCATCACCCGGGGGCGGATGGGCTACATGCCTCCTTATCGTGAAACCTTCGATGACCAGCAGGCCGACGCGGTGGCCGCCTATGTGCTGAGTCTGGCCGGACACGAGGGCGGGGACCCGGAGCAGGTATCCCTGGGCGGGTCCATCTTCCAGGGTTACGAAGGTGGCTGTTATGCCTGTCACGGTCGCGAGGGGTTGGGTCTCAAGTCCCTGGGGGCGCCGAATCTGACCAACGACATCTGGCAGAACATCGATGTGACGGGCGCGCCAGGCCATGCCGAGCGTCAGGCCCTGGTCCGGGATCTGATTCTGCGCGGGGTACAGCGGGAGATGCCCGCCTTTGGTGATCGCCTGTCCCCGGCGGAGATCCGGGTGCTGGCCACCTATGTGCATCAGTTGGGCGGGGGGCTTTAAACGCGGTATGGAGATGCAATGTCCGAGCAATACCAGGCCCGTATTCCCATCTATCCCCGCAGTGTCAAGGGTCGTTTTCGCAACCTGAAGTGGGCCGTTCTGGCCCTGGCCTACGGGGTGTTCTTCCTGTTGCCCTGGCTCCGCTGGGAACGGGCATTCGGGCCTGACCAGGCGGTGCTGTTCGACATCCCCGGCAGACGTTTCTATCTCTTCGATCTGCTGGTGCATCCCCAGGACATCTTCTGGCTGGCGGCGGTGCTCATCATCCTGGCCCTGCTGCTGTTCATGGTCACCGGGCTGGCGGGACGGGTGTTCTGCGGCTATTTCTGTTTCCAGACCCTGTGGACCGACGTGTTCATGGCCATCGAGCGGGCCATCCAGGGTGACCGGGGGGCGCGGATGCGTCTGGACCGGTCGGGCTGGACGGCGGGGCGACTCCTGAAAAAGGGGGCAACCCATGCGGTCTGGCTGGGGGTGGCCTTCCTCACCGGGTTGACCTTCACCCTGTATTGGGCCGATGCGCCCGCCCTGACGGCGGCCTTCTTCACCGGACAGGCCCCCTTTGCCGCCTATGCGACCACCGGTTTGCTCACCCTGACCACCTGGCTGCTGGCCGGGGTGCTCCGGGAGCAGGTGTGTACTTACATGTGTCCCTATGCCCGGTTCCAGAGCGTGATGTTCGACCGGGACACCCTCATCATTTCCTATGACCGGGATCGGGGAGAGGGCACCGCGGGTCGGGCCACGTTGCGGGACGGTGGCCGCGACCTTGCCGCGCGCAGGGGGGGCGGGGTGGGTGACTGCATCGACTGTGATTACTGTGTGCAGGTGTGTCCGGTGGGCATCGATATCCGTGACGGTCTGCAGTATCAGTGCATCCACTGCGCCCTGTGCGTGGATGCCTGTGACGCGGTGATGGATCGTCTCAAATGGCCCCGGGGGCTGGTGCGGTACACCTCCGAACATGCCCTGGCGGGACAGCGAACCCGTCTGCTCAAGCCCAAGACCCTGGGTTACGGGGTGCCGCTGTTGCTGATCACCCTGCTGCTGGCGTGGGGGGTGGCCCATCAGGCCCCGCTGGATGCCTCGGTGAGTCAGGTCCGTCAGCCGCTGTTCGTGCGTCTGTCGGACGGCTCGATCCAGAACAGTTACGAGATCAAGGTGAACAACAAGACCCAGTATCCCATGACCCTGGAGGTACGGGTGTCGGGGCTGGACGGGGCGGTGCTGGACATGGGCCGGATCGAACAGGTGATGCTGATGCCGGAGCATCGGACCACGTTGCTGGCCCGGGTGCGTTATCAGGCCCCGCCGGGGGCGGCGCGCCAGCAGGCACTGGTGTTCGAGCTGGTGCCGGTGATGCCGGCGGGTCTGGACCCGGTGCTGGTGGGGTCGCAGTTCATATTGAGATAGGTTTTAACCGGAGACACGATCATGGATTCACTCGTCCTCAGCCTGGGTCTTGGCGTCGGCGCCGCCATGGTGCTGTTCTTCATCCTCTACCGCTTCACCCGGCTGCGGGCCTATCAGGTGTCCCTCACGGTGTTGGCGGCGGTGCTGCTGGTGTTCATCCCCGTTTCCATCGTGTTCTGGCCCGGCGCCGATGTCTTCGCCATCCATCTGGCCCTCTACGTGATCACACCCTATGGCCTGGGCATCATCATGTCCCAGCTGGAAAACCAGAAGGTCCGCGACAGCCGGCAGACCGGTCGGCCGCGCATCCACTGGGCACCCGCCACCATCGTCGGCTTCTTCCTGGTCATCGCCACCGTCAACGGAATCCTCGTGACCCTGGCTCACCAGGGCATGCCCAGCGGCATGGTGGGACGGCTTCTGCCCGAACCCCGCGGCGGCGCCGAGCAGGTGACGTCGTTCTTTCCCGGCACCGCCGCCCACATCTCCCACAAGAACCAGGCCCTGGCCCAGAAATACATGGAACAGGCCCGGATCCAGGCCGAGCGGGGGTGGCAGGTGCGTCAGGGCTGGCTGGAGGCCCCACGTCTGGACAAGGACAGCATCTTTCAGGTGAAGGTCACGGACCGTACCGGCGCCCCGATCAGCCGGGCCCAGGTGATGGGGGAGTTCATGCGCCCCTCCGATGAGCGCCTGGATCAGCCGTTTCAGATGACCGAGATCGGTCCTGGCCTGTATCAGGCCCAGTTGCGCTTTCCCGCTCCCGGCCGCTGGGATCTGCTTTTGCAGGTCCGCCAGGGGGAAAACCTGCACGAACAGCGCGCCGTGACCTCGGTGCGTGAAGGGTGAACGCGGTCCTGCAATCCGCCCTGGAACCCGACGCCCCGGGGGAGGCCCGGGCCTGCTTTCATTGCGGTCTGCCGGTGCCCGCCGGCAGCGATTTCAGCCTGACCGTGGACGGCGAGATCCGGGGCTTCTGCTGCCCCGGCTGCCGGGCCGTGGCGGCGGCCATCATCGATGCCGGTCTGGGGGATTATTACCGCCATCGCACGGAAAAGGCCGGCGCCCCGCCGGATCCCGCCGCGGCCCTGGATGCCCTGGCCCTCTACGACAGCGAGCAGGTACAGCGCGGTTTTGTGCATGTGACGCCGGGGAATTTGCGGGAGGCCTCGCTGATGCTGGAGGGCATCGTCTGTGCCGCCTGCGTCTGGCTGAGCGAACGCCATGTGCAGTCCCTGCCGGGGGTGGTGTCCTTTGCCGTGAACTATTCCACCCATCGCGCCCGGGTGCGATGGGATCAGAGCCGGATCAGCCTCAGCGCCATCCTTCGGGCCATCACGGAGATCGGTTACCGGGCCCATCCGTTTGATCCCGGACGCCAGGAGGCGGTCTTTCGCAAGGAGCGGGACCGGGCCTTGCGGCGTCTGGCGGTGGCGGGCCTGGGGATGATGCAGGTGATGATGATCGCCGTGGCCCTGTGGCTGGGCCATGGGGTGCCCGGCCAGGAAGACATGATGCAGTTCCTGCGCTGGGTGGCCATGCTGGTGGCGGCACCGGTGGTGTTCTATGCCGGTGCCGGTTTCTTTGTGTCCGCCTGGCGGGACCTGCGCCGGCGACGCCTGGGAATGGACGTGCCGGTGGCCCTGGCCATCGGGTCCACCTTCGTTGCCAGTGCCTGGGCCACGATGACCGGGCATCCGGAGCATGTGTATTTCGAGTCGGTGACCATGTTCGTGTTCTTCCTGCTCACCGGCCGCTATCTGGAGATGGCGGCCCGCCAGCGGGCGGGTCAGGCCACCGAATCCCTGGGGCGGCTGTTGCCGGCGGTGGCCACGCGCGTCGGGGACGACGGGGACGAGGAGGTGCCGGTGACCGAACTGCTGCCCGGAGACCGGGTGCGGATCCGGCCCGGGGCACCGGTGCCGGCGGACGGGGTGGTGCTCTCGGGAACCTCCAGCGTGGACGAGTCCCTGCTCACCGGCGAGAGCCTGCCCCGGCGCCGGGCGACGGGGGATGCCCTGGTGGGCGGCACGGTGAATGTGGAAAGCCCGCTGGTGATGCGGGTGGATCAGGTGGGTCAGGATACGGTGCTCTCGTCCATCCAGCGCCTGCTGGAGCGGGCGCAGACGGAAAAGCCCCCCATGGCCCTGCTGGCGGAACGGGGTACGGGTGGGTTCGTGGCGGCGGTCCTGTTGCTGACCCTGGTGACGGGGCTGGTGTGGTGGCTGTGGGTGGATCCGGCCCGTGCCTTCTGGGTGATGGTGACCATGCTGGTGGTGAGTTGTCCCTGCGCCCTGGCCCTGGCCACCCCGGCGGCGATCACGGCGGCCACCGGGGCGCTGACCGGCCGCGGTCTGCTGACGGCCCGGGGTCAGGCCCTGGAACACCTGGCCGGGATCACGGATGTGGTGTTCGACAAGACCGGGACCCTGACCGAGGGGCGCCTGAGCCTGCGGAAGGTGGCGGTGCTGGGGGATGTGGATGAAGCCGGTTGCCTGGAATATGCCCGCATCCTGGAGGCCGGTTCCGAGCATCCGGTGGGGCGGGTGTTTCAGCGGGTCGGATCAAGCGGCGGTCCATCTTCGGCGGAGGCCGCGGCCGCCGGGGAGGTCCGTGCCCATCCCGGCCGGGGCATGGAAGGGGTGATCCGGGGCCGTCGGCTGCGCATCGGCGCGCCGGATTTTGTCCGTGAACTCGGCGCCGATACCCAGGCCGACCCGCGTCTGGTGCGTCTGGCCGAACAATGGCCCCATGGGGGGCATGTGGTGCTGGGCGACGATCAGGGCCTGCTGGCGGCCTTCGTGCTGGAGGACCGCACCCGCCCGGACGCCCTGGAAGCCGTGGCGGGACTCAAGGCACGGGGCATCACCGTACACCTGTTCTCCGGGGATGCCCCGGCGGCGGTGTCCTTTCTTGCCCGGCAACTGGGGATCGAGGATGCCCGGGGCGGGCTGTCCCCGGCGGACAAGCTGACGGCCCTGGAGGCGTTGCAGTCGGCGGGTCGGACGGTGGCCATGGTGGGGGACGGCGTCAATGATGCCCCGGTGCTGTCAAAGGCCCATGTATCGGTGGCCATGGCGGGCGGGACC
The DNA here is from genome assembly GCF_047222355.1 of Ectothiorhodospira shaposhnikovii. Classification (NCBI taxonomy): domain Bacteria; kingdom Pseudomonadati; phylum Pseudomonadota; class Gammaproteobacteria; order Chromatiales; family Ectothiorhodospiraceae; genus Ectothiorhodospira; species Ectothiorhodospira shaposhnikovii. The sequence goes on from NZ_CP178333.1 coordinate 565,843, forward strand.
CAGCTGGCCCAGTCGGGGGCGGACATGATCCTGTATCGGGATCAGCCCGGGGTGCTGCCGGCCGGTCTGGACAAGGCCCGGGAGACGGTGGCCGTGATCCGTCAGAACATCCGCTGGGCCATCGGCTACAACGCCCTGGCGCTGCCGGTGGCGGCGGCGGGACTGCTCACTCCCTGGCTGGCGGCCCTGGGGATGTCCCTGAGTTCGCTGCTGGTGGTGGTGAATGCACTAAGGTTACGGGATTCGCGCTGATGGAGATGCTCTACATTCTGATCCCCCTGGGGATGATTTTTCTCGGCCTGGCCCTGGTGGCGTTCCTGTGGACGGTACGGTCCGGGCAATACGACGACATGGAGGGTCCGGCACACCGGATCCTCATGGATGACGATGATCCGCGGATTCCGCGCCGTCGTCGGGATGACAGACCCGATTCCGGGGAGGGTGAGTGATGAACAAGTTGACGATGCACAAACTGGCTGATTGGGGGCGGGCGCTGCGGCGTCTGCCGGTGCTGAATCACCCCATGTTCAGTTTTGACAATGCGGCCATGACGTTCATTGTGGCGCTGGTGGTGGTGTCCTGGCTGAGTTTTCTGTCCGTAATTCTGTTTGGGCGTTGAGCCGGGGTTGGGGTGAGGGGGGCGGGAACTCTCCAACACGGTTAGCACTCCAACTTCGCGAGTGCTAAACTCGCAGCATTCCGCTTGGAATTGGGGAGGACCGCAATCCATGACAACCGCACTGACTCCGGCTGCCAATCACCTTGCTGTCCCGGTCGGGGATCTGGACAGCTACATCTCGGCCGTCAACCGGCTGCCGGTGCTGGAGGCCGAGGAAGAGCAGGCGCTGGCCCGCCGTCTGCGGGACGAACAGGACCTTGAAGCCGCCCGCAAGTTGGTGATGCATAACCTGCGTTTCGTGGTGCATATCGCCCGCGGCTATTCCGGTTACGGCCTGAACCTGGGGGATCTGATCCAGGAAGGCAACATCGGCCTGATGAAGGCGGTCAAGCGCTTTGACCCGGACATGAATGTGCGCCTGATTTCCTTTGCCGTGCACTGGATCCGGGCCGAGATTCATGAATTCGTGCTGCGCAACTGGCGCATCGTCAAGGTGGCCACCACCAAGGCCCAGCGCAAGCTGTTCTTCAACCTGCGCGGCGCCAAGCAGCGTCTGGGCTGGTTCAGTCAGGACGAGGTGGAAACCGTGGCCAATGATCTGGGTGTCTCCGCCCGGGAGGTGGTGGAGATGGAGTCCCGCCTGGCCGGTCATGACGTGAGTTTCGATCCGGAGCCGGAAGACGAAGGCACCTACACCGCCGCCCCGGCCGATGTGCTGATGGACCACGAGGGCGACCCGGCCATGCTGATGGAGCGTTCCGACTGGGATAGCTATCACCAGACGCGTCTGCAGGCGGCCTTGGCGGCCCTGGACGAGCGCAGCCGGGCCATCCTGGCGCGCCGCTGGCTGGCGGAGGAGAAGGCGACCCTCCATGAGTTGGCGGCGGAGTACGGCGTCTCGGCGGAGCGGATCCGGCAGTTGGAGAACAATTCCATTCGCAAGTTGCGGCAGGCGATGGTGGCTTAGCTCCCGCTTGGGTTCAGGGCATCCTTAACGGGGTTCGATGTGGCGCAGGTGCTGGTTCACCGTGATCCATGATCCCGCCAGTCCCAGCAGGGCGCCCAGGCCGAGCAGGGTCAGGGTGCCCCGAAAACCCAGGCCGTCGAGGCGCCATTCCCCACCGTAGAGCTGCGACAGGGTTTGCACCGGACCGGATAGCAGCAGGATGGTGATCGCCACGATCACCACCGCCATCATGGCACCACCCAGCCCCAGCCATAACCCACCATAGAGAAACGGCCGTCGGATGAAGGCATCCGTGGCCCCCACCAGCTTGGCCACTTCGATCTCTTCCCGTCGATTCTGCACGTCCAGCCGGATGGTGTTGCCCACCACCAGCAGCACGCCCAATCCCAGCAGCAGGGACAGCACCACCATGGACCGTTGCAGCACTTCCATGATGGAAAACAGACGCTGGACCCATTGCAGGTCCAGGAGCGCCCGGGAAACCTCCGGCATGTGGTTCAGGGCATTGACCAGTCCTTCCAGGGCGGCCGTGGAGCGGTGCTCCAGGGCCGGTGTCACCAGGATCAGCGGCGGCAGGGGATTTTCACCCAGGGTATCCAGGGCTTCGGCAAAACCGGAGTGGGCACGGAACTCCTCCAGGGCCTGGGCGCGGGTGACGGGCAGGGCCTCGGCCACGTCGGCCCGCTGGGCCAGACGGGCGGCCAGGGCCGGCAGTTGGGCATCCGCCACCGAATCTTCGAGAAATACCGAAATCTGGGCCGTCTGCGACCACTGGGGCGTGGCCTGTTGCAGGTTGTTCAGGAACACATGAAGCAGGGTCGGCAGGGTCAGGGCGACGGCGATCACCAGCAGGGTCAGGGCGCTGGAGAAAGGGGCACGGTAGAGCTTGCCCAGACTGAACACCAGCGCCCGCAGGTGATTGATGCCATAGGCCTGGAACCGGGCATGGACCGGCGGCAGGGTCAGGGCGCGGCGACGTCTCATGCCTCGGCCTCCCGGCGGTGCAGCCGTCCTTCATGGAGATGCACCATGGGTTTGCCCAGGGACGAGATCAGGTTCAGGTCGTGGCTGGCGATCATGACCGTGGTTCCCACCTGGTTGAAGCGCAAGAACAGCTGCATGATCTCCCGGGACAGGTGGGGGTCCAGGTTGCCGGTGGGTTCGTCCGCCAGCAGGATGGCGGGCTTGTGGACCACCGCGCGGGCGATGCCTACCCGCTGCTGTTCGCCGGTGGACAGGGTGACGGGTTCGGCATTTTCCTTGTGCAGCAGCCCCACCTTGTCCAGGGCGGCGCGGACGCGGCGGGCGATTTCCTGTTGCCGGTAGCCCTGGATCACCAGGGGCAGGGCCACGTTGTCGAAGACGCTGCGGTCGTGGAGCAGGTGGTGATCCTGGAAGATGATGCCGATCTGGCGCCGGAAGTAGGGCACCTGACGGGCGGAGAGGGATTCCAGGTTCTGGCCGTTGACGACGATCTGGCCCCGGCTGGGGCGCTCGATCAGCGAGATGAGTTTGAGCAGGGTGCTCTTGCCGGCCCCGGAGTGGCCGGTGAGGAAGGCCATGGCGCCCCGGTCCAGGCTCAGGTTGATCCGGGACAGGGCTTCATGGCCGTTGGGGTAGCGCTTGGTGACGTTGCGCAGCAGGATCATGGAAGCGCGGACCTAGTCCCGATCCGACAGCAAGGCCCTGGCAAAGTCTTCGGCGTTGAACTCCCGCAGATCCTCGATCTTTTCCCCCACGCCGATGAAACGCACCGGCACACCCACCCGTTCGGCGATGGCGAACAGGATGCCGCCCTTGGCGGTGCCGTCCAGCTTGGTGACGGCGATACCGGTGAGATCCATGGCCTGATGGAATTCCCGAGCCTGGTTGAGGGCGTTCTGGCCGGTACCCGCGTCCACCACCAGCAGCACCTCGTGGGGGGCGTCGGGGGCCTGGCGCTGGATCACCCGCTTCACCTTCTTCAATTCATCCATCAGGTTGGATTGGGTGTGCAGACGACCGGCGGTATCGGCGATGAGCACATCCATGCCTCGGGCCTTGGCGGCCTGCCAGGCATCGAAGATCACCGACGCCGAATCCGCGCCCTGGCCCTGGGCGATCACCGTGGCCTGGTTGCGCTCACCCCAGGTCTGCAGCTGCTCCACCGCGGCGGCCCGGAAGGTGTCGCCGGCCGCCAGCATGACCGACTTGCCCTGCCGGCGCAGATGGTGGGTGAGCTTGCCGATGGTGGTGGTCTTGCCGGCACCGTTGATGCCCAGTACCAGGATCACATAAGGCTTTTTCCCGGCATCGATCGCCAGGGGCTTCTGCACCGGCTTGAGCACGTCCACCATGGCCGCTTCCAGGGCCTTGACCAGGGCTTCGGCATCCTTGAGTTCCTTGCGGGCGACGCGCCGGGTGAGGCCTTCCAGGATGGTTTCCGTGGCCTCGATACCCACGTCGGCCATGAGCAATCGGGTCTCCAGCTCTTCGAGCAGTTCGTCGTCGATGGTCTTCTTGCCCAGGACCAGGCCCGCCATGCCCTCGGTGAGGGTGGAGGAGGTCTTGGACAGCCCCTTGCGCAGGCGGGAGAACAGGCCCGATTTCGAGGTTTCCTCGCCTGTATCGGCCGTTTCGATCTTCTCGGTCTTCTCGATCTTCCCGGTCTTTTCAGCTTCCGCCTGCTTGTCGGCCTCCAGGCCGGGGGATGCCGGGTCGGGCGTTTTCGGCAGACCGGTCGGCATCACCGGGGGGCTGGGTTCGGGCTTGATCTCGGGCGGGGGTTTCAAGGCCGCCGGGGGCGCTGCCGTGGCCGGCGCCGTCGGCTTGGCGGTTTCCTGCCGGGGGGCGGTCGGCTCGATCACCGGTGTGGGCGCTTCGGCGGCGGGTGCTTTCGCGGCCGGGCTGGATGCCGGTTCCGGTTTGGCGGCAGCGGGGCTCACGGGCGGCGGCACCGGCGTGGCCTTGCCTCGGTCCCGGGGAGACCTGATACCCTCAAGGGGCGTGATGATCTCAAGCCCCTCGATGATTTCCAGGGACTCCACGGGCTCGGCAGCCTGCTTGGGCTGGTCTACGGGCTTTTTCTTCTTGCGGAAACCGAACATGCGCTGATGAGGTCTACGGTGTTCAAGAATGCACATCCTACCACTGAGGGACGTCTGCCGAAATGAAACATAAGATGCCGCGCATAGGTCTGCTGCTGCTCCTGCTGGTGCCGCTCTGGCTCCAGGCCGATCAGGGAAGCCCTGTCCATGAATTCATGCTGGATAACGGCATGAAGGTGCTGGTGTTGCCGGATCAGCGGGCGCCGGTGGTGTCGTCCATGGTCTGGTACCGGGTGGGTTCCAGTCATGAGCACGGGGGTATCACCGGGATCTCCCACGCCCTGGAACACATGATGTTCAAGGGTACCGACACCCATCCCGCCGGGGAATTCTCCCGCATCATCGCCGCCCTGGGCGGGCGGGAGAATGCCTTCACCAGCCGGGACTACACGGCCTATTTCCAGCAACTGGCCGCCGAACATCTGGAGACGGCCCTGAAGCTGGAAGCCGACCGGATGCAGCATCTGGCCCTGCCGGAGGATGAGTTCATCCAGGAGATGCGGGTGGTGCGGGAGGAGCGGCGCCTGCGCACCGAGGACAATCCCAATGCCCTGACCTTCGAGCACTTCAATGCCGTTGCCTGGCTGAACAGCCCCTACGGGATTCCGGTCATCGGCTGGATGGTGGACATCGACGAATACACGGTGGCCGATCTGCGGGACTGGTATGACCGCTGGTATGCCCCCAACAACGCCATCCTGGTGGTGGTGGGCGACGTGGAACCGGAGGCCGTGCACGACCTGGCCAGGACCCATTTCGGCCCCATCCCGGCGCGGGATCTGCCGGCGGTGAAATCCCGCACCGAGACCCCGCAGCTGGGCGAACGACGGATCACGGTGCGGGCGCCGGCGCGGGTTCCCTATCTTTTGATGGGCTACAAGGTGCCGGTGATCATGACCGCCGAGGAAGACTGGGTGCCCTATGCCCTGCAGGTGGCCGCCGGGGTGCTGGACGGCGGCGAGAGCGCCCGTTTCTCCCGGGAGCTGGTGCGCGAGCGGGAACTGGTGGCCTCTGCCGGGGCCGGTTACAGCCCCCTGTCCCGGTTGGATACCCTGTTCATGCTCAGTGCCACGCCATCCGCCGGCGTGGACCGGGCCGAGGTGGAAGCCGCCCTCACCGAGGCTCTGGAACGCCTGAAGGATGAACTGGTCAGCACCGCTGAACTGGAACGGGTGAAGGCCCAGGTGGTGGCCAGGGAGGTCTATCGCCGGGATTCCATCCAGGGGCAGGCCATGGGGCTGGGAATGCTGGAGAGCGTGGGGTTGCCGTGGCAGCTGGGGGAGGAGTTTGCCGAACGCATCCGGGCGGTGACGCCGGAGCAGGTGCAGGCGGTGGCCCGGCGCTATTTCGATGTGGATCGGCGCACGGTGGCCTGGCTGGACCCGCTGCCCATTGATCCGGAAAACCCGCCGGGATATTTCGACGGCCATCTGCGCTGATCGTCTGATTCGCCATTCTCAAGGAACATGCCATGACGACATTTTTCTTCCCGTCAGCCCTGAAACGATCCGGATGGACAGGCCTGCTCCTGCTGGTGCTGCTCGTGCCCATGACGGCCTCCGCCGCCTCCGCGGTCCAGCACTGGGAGACGGAAAACGGCCTCAAGGTCTACTTCGTGCCTTCTCCGGCCCTGCCCATGGTGGATGCCCGACTGGTGTTCAATGCTGGCAGCGCCCGGGATGGTGATCACCCCGGCCTGGCCCGTCTGACCAACACCCTGCTGCGGGACGGTGCCGGCGACTGGGATGCCGACACCATTGCCGAACGTTTTGAAGGGGTGGGCGCTCAGTTCGGTGCCACTTCGGAGCGGGACATGGCCATCCTCAACTTGCGCAGCCTGACCGAGCCCGACTGGCTGGAGACGGCGGTGGAGACCTTCGTGACCGTGGTGGGTCAACCCGCGTTTTCCCAGCGGGGACTGGACCGTACCCGGCGCCAGGCTCTGGTTGCCCTCCAGGCCCAGCAGCAGAACCCGGGCGCCATTGCCGGTCGCACCTTCTTTGAGACGGTCTATGCCGGGCATCCCTACGCCCATTCTCCCCTGGGTACCGAGGACGGGTTGGCCGGCATCACCCCGGCACAGCTGAAGTCCTTCCATCAGACCTACTATGTGGCCCGTAACGGCATCCTGGCCCTGGTGGGCGGGCTGGACCGGTCCCAGGCCGAGGCCCTGGCCGAGCGCATCGCCGCCGCCCTGCCGGCGGGGGAGGCGGCCCCGGCCCTGCCCGAGGTGGCCATGCCCGAGGCAGGGCAAACCATCCGGGTAAACTTCCCCTCCGAGCAGGTCCATGTCTTCATGGGGCATCCCGGGATGGCCCGGGGGGATGCGGATCATTTCCCCCTGTATGTGGGCAATCATCGCCTGGGTGGTGGCGGTTTCACCTCCCGGCTGATGGAGGAAGTCCGCACCCAGCGGGGGCTGGCTTATAGCGTCTACAGCTATTTCTCGCCCATGGCGGCGGCGGGACCCTTTCTGATGGGGGTGCAGACCCAGGCCTCTCAGGCGGATGAGGCGGTGGCGGTGATGCGCCGGACCCTGGAGGACTTTGTGGCCTCGGGGCTGGACGAGGATGAACTCAAGGCCGCCCAGTCCAATATCGTCGGCGGTTTCCCCCTGCGCACCGCCAGCAACTCGGGGATCCTGGATCACGTGGCGATGATGGGCTTTTACGGCCTGCCGCTGGACTATCTGGACACCTTCACCGACCAGGTGGAGGCCCTGGATCCGGCCACGGTGAACGAGGCCTTCGGGCGCCGTGTGGATCCGGATCGTCTGGTGACGGTCATCGTCGGTGGGGAGGGTTGATGCGGGCCCGTGTATCGAAGCCGCCCCGGCGCGCCGCGCCGGGGCGGTTGCGCATCATCGGCGGCGAGTGGCGCAGTCGGCGGCTGTCGGTGCCCGATGGCCCCGGCCTGCGTCCCACCCCGGACCGGGTACGGGAAACCCTGTTCAACTGGCTGCAGCCGGTGATCCAGGGCGCCCGCTGTCTGGACCTGTTTGCCGGCAGCGGGGCGCTGGGGTTCGAGGCCGCCTCCCGGGGGGCATCGCGGGTGGTGATGGTGGAGCGGGATGCCCGGGTGGCCGCCCATCTCGGAGCCCAGGTGGAAGTCCTGGAGACGGACCGGGTCCAGGTCATGGCGCGGGATGGGCTGGCCTATCTGGCCGCCTGTGATGAATCCTTTGACCTGGTGTTTCTGGACCCGCCCTACGGCAAGGGGTTGTTGCCCGATTGTCTGGCCCATCTGAGCCGCCCCGGTCTGCTGCGGCCCGGGGCACGCCTGTATCTGGAGCAGGCCCTGTCGGAGCCGGAGACGGAACTGCCGGCGGGGTGGACGGTGTTGCGCGAGACCCGTGCCGGAGACGTGTTCGGCAGGCTGGTGGCCCCGTGACCCTGTTGTCCGCCCTGTGCGACGAGATCTCCCGGGCCTCCGGCAGCCCCTTTGTGCTTCGGGACCGGCGCGGCGCGGCCGGGGGATGCATCAACGAAACCGCCGTGCTGCGGGGGCAGGACGGTCGTGGCTTCTTCGTCAAGCTCAATCGCCCCGATCTGGCCCACATGTTCGCCGCCGAGGCGGAAGGCCTGCTGGCCCTGCGGACGCCGGGGGCGATCCGGGTGCCCGAGCCCCTGTGCCACGGGGTGGTCGAGGGGCGCGGCTTCCTGGTGATGGAGCATGTGCCCCTGGGGGGACCGTCGCGCCCGGCCCTGTTCGGGGAGCAGTTGGCGGCGCTGCACCGGCATGTGGCCCCCCGCTTCGGGTGGCACCGGGACAACACCATCGGCAGCACCCCCCAGATCAACCCCTGGTGTGACGACTGGGTGGTGTTCTATCGGGAGCATCGGCTGGGCTTCCAGATCCGTCGGGCTGCAAAGGTCGGGGGCGGGGCGGGCCTGATCGATGCCGTGGAGCGGTTGATGGAGGGATTGCCGGCCTTGTTTCCGGGCTACCGTCCTGTGGCTTCAGTGCTGCACGGGGATCTGTGGAGCGGCAACCACGACACCGACCGGGAGGGTCGGCCGGTGATCTTCGATCCGGCGGTGTATTACGGTGACCGGGAGGCGGACGTGGCCATGACCGAGCTGTTCGGCGGTTGCGGCCCCGAGTTCTATGCCGCCTATGAGTCTGCCTGGCCCCTGGACCCGGGTTACCGGGTGCGGCGGGATCTGTACAACCTTTATCACCTGCTCAATCACTTCAATCTGTTCGGCGGGGGGTATGCCGGGCAGTCGGAGCGGGTGGCCCGGCGGTTGCTGGCGGAGGTGAGGTGAGGGTGGTTTTCAGGGCAACGGAAATGCCTCACAGGCAGGGCGTGTCCGTATAGCCCGGGGCATCGCAGTAGGCATTCACCGCCGGACGGCCGCCGTTGGCGCCGCTCCAGCGGGCCTGGTGCTGCACCTGGGACTGGCTCAGGCGGGCGGCAGGCGTCACCGGGGGCAGGATGCTGCTCAGGGTGGTGGGACTCATGCCCATGCGCACCTCGTACAGGATCTTGTAAGCCAGCACCCGCTTGACGTAATCCCGGGTCTCGGAGAACGGGATCAGTTCGGCCCAGATATCGGCCGGGACTTCTTCGTCCTGGGGCAGCCATGAGCGCACGCGACCGGCACCGGCATTATAGGCCGCCGTGGAAAGCATGGGATGGCCGCCGAAGTTGTCCAGGTTGCGGCGCAGATAGTAGGTGCCGATGCTCACGTTCAGGTCCGGGTCCAGCAACTGCATGGGATTGCTGACCGTGGCGCCCACATGGGGGGCCATGGCGCGACCGGTATCCGGCATGATCTGCATCAGACCCATGGCGCCGGCATGGGAACGGGCGTCCTGCATGAAGGCGCTTTCCTGCCGGGCCACCGCCATGGCCCAGGCCGGATTGATGCCTTGTGCCGTGGCCCTTTCCATGATCAGGGGGGCATGGGCGAGGGGGAAGCGCAGGTCGATGTCGTCGAAATGCTGGGCGCGGGCGGCGGCGAAGATGGCCCGGTCATGCCAGCCGATCTGTCCGGCGATCAGGGCCAGTGCCTCCAGGTCGCCCCGGTCCCGTTGCTGCAGGCGATTCTGCAGATGTATCCATTCCCGCCGGGCGTCGATGAGACGGCCCAGGGCGAGCATTTCCAGGGAGCGGGCCAGCCCCGGGTCCTCACTCACCCGCGCCATGCGGTCGGGAGTGACGTCCAGCGGACGGTGACCGATGCGGTAGGGGCGTTCCAGACGGTCGGCGGCCAGGAAACCGTAGAAGTTGCGTTCCTCGCTGACGCCGTCGTAGAGGGCCCGGGCACCCCGGTGGTCTCCCATCTGTTCCAGGGCGCGGGCGTGCCAGTAACGCCAGGCGGCCTCCTGCCGGGCCTCGCCGCTCATGCGGGTGACGGCCTTGGCGACGGTCTCCCAGTCGCCCTTGGCCAGGGCGGCCCGGAGCTGCCATTGCCGCAGCAGGTCATCGAACACCGCGTCGGGCAGGGTGGCCAGATAGGGCAGGGCGTCCTGTTTTTCCCTCAGGGTCAGGCGCAGGGCGATGAAGCGCTGGGTCTCGTAGGCGTCTTCCCGGGCCATGCCCCAGTTGCGCCGGTCGGACTCCCACAGGGTCAGGGCCTCGCGGGGGTCGTGTCGGGCCAGCCGGTTGAAACTCTGGGCAATGGCATCGCGGGCCCCCGGGTGGGCATCGGCCCGCCACTGGATGCGGGCAAGGCCGGCGGGGTCTTCGTAAAGACTGAGCCAGCGGTCGGCCCACACCCGGTCACTTTCGGGCATGTAGCGGCGCAGGTAGCGGGCCAGGCCGGGCTGACCGGCCTCCATCGCCAGCCGGAAGCGCTCCCAGGCGAGCTGGGGTGTCAGGCGGCCCGCCTCGCGCCAGGCATTGAACACTGGATCGCACTCGCTGACCTGGGAGCGCCCCACCAGCCAGAGGGTTTCCACGCCGTCCAGGGCCTGGTCACGGCGACCGGTCCTGAGCAGGGCGTTGTGGTACTGGCAGGCGTAGGTGGCACCGAGGCCGTCCTGGTAATAACGCAGGTAGTCTTCCCAGCGACCCTGCCCGGCCAGATGGCCGAGCCAGCGGGTGCGCAGGCGCTGGCCCAGGAGACTGTCGCCCCAGTGCTCCAGGAACCGGTCCAGTTCGGCCGGCTCGATCCGCGGGAAGCGGGCGTTGAGGTCGGCATGGATCAGGTAGGGCAGCAGGGCGTAGTCCTGCAGCTCCCGCACGCCTTGCTGGAAGGCGGCGCGATTGCCCTGCTGCAGGGCACGTTCCGTTTGCACGAAACGTTCGCGCTGGGCGTCGGTGCCGGTGGTGAGGGCCGTGGCCGGGCCGGAGAGGAGGATCAGCAGCGGGAGCAGGTAGCCCGTCAGACGACGCGATGACATGGATGTAACCCCTTCCGGGTGGACCGGCGTAGGCTTGGGGGAATGGCGACCTTGGAGGAACATCGGGTAAGCCCTTTTCCGTCACTCCCGCGAAAGCGGGAGTCCAGAATGTTCGGTGTGTTACCGGATTCCCGCTTTCGCGGGAATGACGAATGCTTTGAATCTTCCTGGTGTGTTCCGAACCCTTCTTAAGATGCGACTTTAAAGTGGCAATCCCGGGTCGTGCAAGGGGGGGCTGCCGTTGCCGGATCTTCAGGCCTCCCGCCACTGTCCCGGCGCCAGTCCGTCCAGGGTCCAGGTGCCGATCCGGTGGCGGATCAGACGCAGGGTGGGGTGGCCCACCGCGGCGGTCATGCGCCTGACCTGTCGGTTGCGGCCTTCATGGAGGGTCAGTTCCAGCCAGGTGACGGGGATGTGGCGGCGCTCACGGATGGGCGGGTTCCGCGGCCAGAGTCCCGCCGGTTCATCCATGATCCGTACCTCGGCCGGTCGGGTCGGGCCGTCCTTGAGCAGCACCCCCGTTGCCAGGGTGTGGAGGGCCTTCGGGTCCGGCACCCCTTCCACCTGCACCCAGTAGGTCTTGCTCATGTGATGGGCCGGATCGGTGATGCGGGCCTGCAGGCGACCATTGTTGGTCAGTACCACCAGACCCTCGCTGTCCCGGTCCAGTCGGCCGGCGGCGTAGACGCCGGGGACGGGAACGAAGTCGGCCAGGGTGCGACGCCCCTGACCGTCGGTGAACTGGGTGAGGACATCGTAGGGCTTGTTCAGCAGAATGACGCGGGTCGGAGGGTTGCGTGGCGGCCGGGCGGGCCGTCGGGGTGCTGGTCCGGGTCTAGAGGCCAAGGGGATGGCTCCCCGCGCTGCCCAGGCTGCCGGCAAACAGCATCAGGCCCAGGCCCAGGATCAGCAGTCCGCCCATGAGGGTGACGGTCTGGCCCGCCCAGGCCATGGCCCGGTATTCGCCGCCGCCCGCCAGTCGGACTGCCAGATGGCGGGCCTTGACGGCCAGGATGGCCAGGACGGACACGGTGATGGCCGTGCCCAGGGACATGGCCAGGACAGCGAAGATGCCCGCCAGCCATAAACCCAGCAGATGGGCGGCCACCAGCACCAGGATGGCGCCGGTGCAGGGCCGGATGCCCACCGCCACGATGGTGGCGATCATGGCGGACAGGCTGCCCGCCTCGGCGGCCTGCCGGGGGGTGACGTGGTGGGCGTGACCACAGCCGCAGCCGGGGCCGTGGGGGTGGGTCACGTCTCGGGGCAGGACGGGACGCAGGCCATGGCCGGCCAGGGGGGCGACGGTGAGCGGTTGCAGCTGGATTGGCGCCGGTGCCGGCGCCCGATACAGCCGCAGATAACCCCGTACCGCCCGAAAACTGAGCCAGGCCCCCAGCAAGGCCACCAGGGCAAAGCTGATCTGTTCCAGCAGGTAGGCCCGGCCCATGGCTTCACGGGCGGCCATGCCGGCGATGAGCAGGACGCCGGATACCAGCACGATGGCGGTGATGCCCTGCAGCATGGCCGAGGCAAAGGACAGGCTCAGGGCGCGCCGCAGGTGCTGGCGGTGGGTGAGCAGGTAAGTGGTGATCACGGCCTTGCCGTGGCCGGGGCCGGCGGCATGGAAGATGCCGTAGAGAAAGCTCACCAGGATCAGCGCCCCCGCACTGGCGGCGCCGGGGTTTTCCCGTACCTGCTGCATGCCATCGGCCAGCCGGCGGTGCAACTGGCGCTGCTGGGTGATGACCCAGGCCACCATGCGATCCCGCAAGCCGGCTTGCGACGGGGCTTCGTCCTCGAACAGCATCAACGGCTGAGCGGGCGCGCTGGGCGGCGGACCGCCGCCGGTCAGCGCCGAGGCATGGACGTGCAGGGGCAGCAGCAGGGCCGCCAGACAGAGGATGATCAGTCGGTGCATCGGATTTCAGCCCGTTCGGCAAAGTGCTTGCCCAGATCCGGGTCGCCGGTCTGGTCGTAATCCAGGGCCATGGCCCTGGCCACCATGACCGGGTCGGGTCGGGGCTGACGGATGCGGATCTCGCAGCGCTCCGAGCCACCCTCCAGATGGGGCACGGTGTTTTCGGCGTGCAGGATTTCAATGAAATAGGTGGGATCGAAGACGGCGTAGCGCAAGGGTGCCCGGACCGGGTCCACGGGCTGGCGGAAATGCAGGCTGAAGCTCAGTGCCAGGCGCCCGTTGATCTCCTTCAAGGTCGGGTTCTCGGCGCGCACGTCGCGGATGACCTGTTCACCGTGATGGATTTCAGTGAAGAAATGGTAGTCGGTGAGGTTCTCGATCACCTGACGGGCGATGTCGGCCAGTTTTTCCTCCCGGGTATCGCCGGCGGCGTTGTGGGCCATCTCGTCCAGCAGGAAGACGCTGTAGAAGGGGTCCATCAGCCAGGTCTGGTGCAGCCGGGTGATGTGCCCGGCCCCATCGAACACGGCGGTGACCTCCAGGTCGATCCAGGCATGGGGATGGGCACCGGCCGGGCCGGCGGGCAAGGCCAGCCCGGCCAGGAGCAGCAGGCAGCAGAGGCAGTGCAGGGGGCGTGTGAGGCCTGGGTATGACATGGTTGCAAACTTGCCTGAAATTCGTCGGGTTATAGGGACAGCGGCCGGGCGGTCGGGGTTCCCGCCAGGCCGAGTTCCCCGTGCAGGGAGCACCATCGGTCCTCGTCGCCGGGGCCGGGTCGCAGGTCCAGGCCGTCGGGCAGCGGTATCCCGCAATGGATGCCCGTCAGCCGCCGGGCCAGGCGCGCCGTGTCCTGGTGGGTTTCGATCAGCGCCATCAGCCGCCGGGCGCCGCGGATGGGCATGTGGCCCACGGCCGGGATGTCCGCCAGCAGGGCATCCAGGGTGTCGGTGCGCCGGAGCAGGCGGGCCGCGGTACTCATGCCCACGCCGGGGATGCCGGGGATGTTGTCCACCTTGTCGCCGGCCAGGGCCAGCTGGTCCGCCACCTGGTCCGGACGGACGCCGAGCAGCTTGCGGATGCCGTCGGGGTCCAGGCGCCGGTTTCGGCGCGGGTCCCACCACAGGTCGCCGTCATGCACCAGCTGGGCCAGATCCTTGTCGCCGGTGGCCAGGATGACCGCGCGTCCCGCACGGCGTTCACGGTCGGCCAGGGTGCCGATGAGGTCGTCCGCCTCGAACTCCCGGCTGGACAGGGTGGTCAGGCCGCAGGCATCCAGCAGTTCACGGCAGAGTCGGAACTGACGTTTCAGGGCCTCCGGCGCCGGCGGCCGGTGGGCCTTGTAGGGGGGGTAGATGGACTGGCGGTAGTGCCTGCCCAGACTTTCGTCGAAGGCGAAGGCAATCCGCTCGGGACGTTCTTCCCGCATCAGGGTGCGGACGAAATTCATGAAGCCCACCACCGCGTTCACCGGTTGACCCCGTGGGCAGGTGAGGGTGTCGGGCAGGGCGAACCAGGCGCGGAAGATGAAGATGCTGGTGTCGACAAGGTAGGTGGGCGTGTTCACGGCGGGATTGTATCAGGACGGGCACGGGGGGAAGGCTTCCCGTGGGCGCGATATCTGTTAACTTGCAGTTCTGATCCCAAAAACTGCCGTCTGTCCGGCGAAGGAGTTGTCATGAAGGTGACCGTAGAGCTGGATGCCACCCCGGAAGAACTGCGTGCCTTTCTCGGGCTGCCCGATGTGGCGCCGCTGCAGAAGGAGATGATGGACGACCTGTCCCGGCGCATCCGCGAGGGCCAGCAGGGTTACGAGGCCCTGGCCCTGATGCAGCCCATGTTGCAGAGCGGCATCGCCAACATGGACGCCATGCAGAAGATGTTCTGGCAGGCGTTTACCCAGAGTGCCGGTGATGCCGACAAGAAGAAATGACCTACCGGTGCGCGGGGTTGCTTTCTGCTAGAATTCCGCCCTTGTTCATCCCATCGAGTACTCTGGAGGTAGTTTCATGAAGAACCCCGTGCGCGTTGCCGTCACCGGCGCGGCTGGCCAGATCTCCTACAGCCTCTTGTTCCGCATCGCCTCCGGCGACATGCTCGGCAAGGATCAGCCCGTCATTCTGCAGCTGCTGGAAATCACCCCGGCCATGGACGCCCTGCGCGGCGTGGTAATGGAGCTGGAAGACTGCGCCTTCCCGCTGCTGGCCGGTACCGTGATCTCCGACAAGCCGGAAGAGGCCTTTGCCGATGCGGATTACGCCCTGCTGGTGGGTGCCCGTCCCCGTGGTCCGGGCATGGAGCGCAAGGATCTGCTGGAAGCCAATGCGGCCATCTTCTCCGTGCAGGGCAAGGCCCTGAACGCGGTGGCCAGCCGTCAGGTGAAGGTGCTGGTGGTGGGGAATCCCGCCAATACCAATGCCCTGATCGCCCAGCGCAATGCGCCGGATCTGGATCCGCGCAACTTCACCGCCATGACCCGTCTGGATCACAACCGTGCCCTGGCCCAGTTGGCCGGCAAGACCGGTGCCGCCACCACGGACATCCGTCAGATGATCATCTGGGGCAACCACTCCGCCACCCAGTATCCGGACATCAGCCAGGCCTCCGTGAAGGGTGACGCCGCTGCCGGCCTGGTGCCCCGTGAATGGTATGAAACCGACTTCATTCCCACCGTGCAGCAGCGCGGTGCCGCGATCATCAAGGCCCGTGGTGCTTCTTCCGCCGCTTCCGCCGCCAGTTCCGCCATTGATCACATCCGTGACTGGGCCCTGGGTACGCCGGATGGCGACTGGGTGAGCATGGCCGTGCCTTCCGACGGCAGTTACGGCATCGAGGAAGGTCTGATCTACTCCTTCCCCGTCACCTGCAAGAATGGTGATTACAGCATTGTGCAGGGGCTGGAGATTGATGCATTCAGCCGCCAGCGCATGACCGTGACCGAGCAGGAGCTGCGGGAAGAGCGCGACGGCGTGGCGCATCTGCTGCCCTGACGGTGTGTCGCCCCCCTTGTCTCCTTGGGGGAGAAGGGGGGTGTTCGGGATTTTTTCAATGTCCGTGACTGGATTCCCGCGTTCGCGGGAATGACGAATCTTTAATTTGCCGGACCGGCACTCCCCTCTGTTTGCCGGGCAAACAGGTCATGTTCCGAGGCGTCGATGATCTCCACGTCGGCCCAGTCTCCGGGACGCAATGCTTCCCCATCTTCCACGAAGACAAGACCGTCGATCTCCGGGGCGTCCGCGCTGGAGCGGGCAATGGCGGTGCCGTCCTCGTCCAGATCGTCCACCAGAACCCGCATCCGCCGCCCCACCTTCTCCGCCAGCCGGGTCTCGCTGATCCCGGCCTGAACCTCCATGAATCGGGCCATGCGCGCCTCCTTGACCGCCTCGGGTACCGTGCCGGGCAGGTCGTTGGCGGGGGCGCCGTCCACCGGCGAGTAGGTGAAGCAGCCCACCCGGTCCAGCCGGGCCTCGCGGATGAAGTCCAGCAGGGTCTCGAAGTCTTCGTCCGTCTCTCCCGGAAAACCGACGATGAAGGTGCTGCGCAGGGTGATGTCCGGGCAGACCTCCCGCCATTGCCGGATTCGCTCCAGTACCCGTTCCGCGGCCGCCGGTCGGCGCATGGCCTTGAGGACGCGGGGACTGCCGTGCTGCAGGGGGATGTCCAGGTAGGGCAGGATGCGTCCATCCGCCATCAGCGGGATCAGGTCATCCACGTGGGGGTAGGGGTAGACATAATGCATCCGCACCCAGACCCCCAGACTGCCCAGGGCCTCGGCCAGGCCCTGGATGTGGGTGCGCAGGGGCTTGCCGCCCCAGAACCCGGTGCGGTATTTCACGTCCACCCCGTAGGCACCGGAGTCCTGGGAGATGACCAGCAACTCCTTGACGCCGGCGGCCACCAGATTCTCGGCTTCCTGCATCACCTCGCCCACGGGGCGGCTGACCAGATCGCCGCGAAAGCGGGGGATGATGCAGAAGCTGCAGTGGTGATTGCAGCCCTCGGAGATCTTCAGGTAGGCAAAATGCCGGGGCGTGAGGCGCACGCCCTGGGGCGGCACCAGGCTCTCGAAGGGGGCATGGGGGGCGGGCAGATGGGCGTGCACCGCCGTCATGACCTGTTCGTAGGCATGGGGGCCGGAGACGGCCAGGACTTGGGGAAAGCGCTCGCGGATCCGGTCGGCGTCCGCGCCCAGGCAGCCGGTGACGATCACCCGGCCGTTTTCCGCCAGGGCCTCGCCGATGGCGTCCAGGGATTCGGTGACGGCGGCGTCGATGAAGCCGCAGGTGTTGACCACCACCAGATCGGCGTCGGCATAGCTGGGGGAGACGCCGTAACCTTCGGCGCGGAGTTGGGTGAGGATGCGCTCGGAGTCGGACAGGGCCTTGGGGCAACCCAGGCTGATGAAACCGACGCGGGGAGGGATGGCAGTGGAAAGCTGGTTCACGGATGACTCGCAAAAGGGGCGGCGGGGTGGCCAAAAGGGCAGTCCGTCCACGCGCGCCTTGTATCTGATGGGAGCATCCAGTATATTGCCGCTCTTTTCTTGGCGCTATACAGGCTTTCGAGGGTGCTTTCATGAAGGCGGATATCCATCCCGATTATCACGATGTCACCGTGAGCTGCAGCTGCGGTAACACGTTCACCACCCGTTCCACCCAGGCCGGTGACAGCCTGCAGGTGGAAGTATGCTCCGCCTGCCATCCGTTCTATACCGGCAAGCAGAAGATCGTCGACACGGCCGGCCAGGTGGACAAGTTCCGTCGTCGCTACGGAATGTAAGATCGGGCCGGATTCATGGCTCGATTGCACGGTTTGAAGACAAGGGCGCTGCTGGTCGGCGCCCTTGTTGCGTCCATGGCGGGCATGGCCCAGGCCGTGACCCTGCCGGAATCCTGCGGTGGACCGGCGGGACGGGTGGAGCAGGCGCGGGTCAACCACGTCCATGACGGGGATACCGTGCGTCTCTCCGACGGCACCCGGGTGCGCATGATCGGTCTGGACACCCCGGAGATCTTCTGGCGGGAGAACAGCGCCGAACCCTTCGGCCACGAGGCCAGGGATGCCCTGATCGAGATCCTGGAGGCCCACGACCACCAGGTATTGCTGGTGCATGACCGGGAGCGGCAGGACCGCTACCAGCGGCGTCTGGCCCATCTGTTCACCCCGGACGGCAGATCCATCCATGCCGAACTGCTGGCCCGGGGGCTGGCGGTGGCGCTGACCATCCCTCCCAATGACTGGAACCTGCAGTGCTACCGGGATGCGGAGGCCCAGGCCCGTGATGCCGGGCTGGAGATCTGGGAGCAGGAACACCTGCGGGTGTTTGCCGCCCGGGAGCTGCCTCCGGACAGCGAGGGGTTTCGTCTGGTGGAGGGACGGGTGGTGCGTCTGGGGGAGAGCCAGCGTTCCCACTGGATCAATCTGGAGGGCAATGTGGCCTTCCGGATCGACCATGAAGACATGACCCATTTCCCGGGGCTTGATCTGGCGACGTTGCAAGGCCGTCAGGTGATGGGGCGGGGAATCGTCTACAGCCACCAGGGGCAGCCGCGCATCCGCATCCGGCATCCTGCCGATCTGCAGATCCTGGACTGAAGCCCGCTCCCGTTTCCCCCCCGAGGCCGGTTACGGTCCCGTGGTGGGAGCGGACCCTGGTGGCGAAGGGGGGCGTTGATTCGCCCCCGCATTCGCCGGCGGGCCGGCTCCCACGGCGTGGCCGGGCGACTTTCCCGTCAGTGGCTGGTGGGGTGCAGGCCGCCGGGCAGGTAACGCCCCAGACCCAGGTGGCTGAGCATCTTCACGGCCTTGGCGCCGGCCCGTTTTCCCAGTACCGCGTGGATGTGGCTTTCCCAGTCTGGTTCCGCGGTGTCCAGCAGGTTCTTGAGGTACAGGCCTGCCTCGGTTTCCCCTTCCAGATCCAGTCGGCGACTGAAGAACAGGGTGTCCGGGTCTTCGCTGCGCGTGGCCAGGCGCCAGAAATCTTCCAGACGACCCCGGATGCGCACATCCCAGTCATTCGGGCTCTTGCAGTCCCAATGGGTGACGCCACCGTCCTTGACCCGGAAACAGATGCTGCCGGCGTGATCGGTCACCGCCAGACAGATGCGCTTGCCTTCCAGCGGACCCAGTTCATCCGCGGCGGGCTGGCCCTTGAGAACGTGGTTCATCAGGGCGGAGAATACCCGGGTGTGGACGGCATCCGGCAGCAGACGAAGGCCGACGCCCAGGGGCAGCAGGATGGGAGGCTTGGGAAGGTGCATGGCGATACCTGTGACTGTCTCGGTATGACGGAATATTCCTGGTAGCCCGAAATTCTAGCCCGTATCGAGGCCGGGCGGCCAGCCCCGTCACGGCGTGCCGGGCAGGGCATTCAGGGCCCGCAGTCGCTCCACCGTGCCCACATCCTGCCAGACCCCGGTGTGATGCCGACCGCTGACCCGGCCCAGGGCCATGGCCGTGCGCAGCAGGGGCGCCAGTGGAAAACGCCCGGGCCGGCAGCCTGAGAACAGTGCGTGACGATACCAGCCGATGCCCGCGAAGGTGAGGCGGGGAAGGCCTTCCGCCAGCACCCTGTCGTCCATGAGCCGGAAGTCTCCAGCTCCGTGATGGGGAGGATTGTCCACCAGGATCAGATGGGCCAGATCGTCCCCCGCCATGGTTGGCGGGTTCAGGGGATGATCCGTCCAGATATCGCCGTTGATCACCAGGAAAGGGTCTGATTCCAGCAGGGGCAGTGCCTGAAGGATGCCGCCGCCGGTTTCCAGGGCCACATCCTCCCGTGAATAGTGGATACGCAGCCCCCAGGCGCTACCGTCTCCCAGGTGGGCGCGGATCTGTTCGCCCAGATGGGCCAGGTTGATCACGATATCCTGATAGCCCGCGGTCCGGAGCCGCGACAGATGGTGCTCAATCAGGGGGCGTCCGGCCACCGTGAGCAGGGGTTTGGGGGTGTGGTCGGTGAGGGGGCGCATCCGTTCGCCCCGGCCCGCCGCCAGGATCATGGCATGCATCAGGGGCCTCTCCGTGTCGGGGGCATTGATGCCGGGGGCAGCAGGATTGCGGCCTGTCCCGACTTGCGCGAGGGCTCCCAGGGCTGGTGCATGCCGTTGCGGGACAGTGCCAGCCGGTGGTCGTGGGGCAGGTGGGTGTCATACCAGGCCCGGACGGGTGCCAGGGCCGGGTGGGCCAGTTCCTGTTCCAGCAGGCGCCACAGTCGCGGCAGGTGACGCAGATAGGCCGGCTTGGCATCCCGCCGCCACAGCCGGGTGAAGACGCCGATGATCTTGGTGGTGCGCTGGGCCCCCAGAATCCAGAAACTGTCGTCCAGGGCGGTGGCATCCAGGCCGGGGAAGGCGTCCCGGTAGCGCGCCATCATGGCCTCGGCCACACCGGGGTCCACGTCCCGCCGGGCATCCCGCAGCAGGGATACCAGGTCATAGGCGGGCGAGCCGATGAGCGCGTCCTGGAAGTCCAGCAGGCCGCAGGCGGCCACCCCCTGACGACCGGGCAGGACCATCAGGTTGTCCACATGGTAGTCCCGCATGACCAGGGTATGGGGCAGGGCGGTGGTTTGGGGCAGGATGTCTTTCCAGGCCGTGATGAAGTCCCGGCGGATTGCCTCGGGACAGCGCTCGCCCATCGCCTCGGGCCAGTACCAGTCCAGCAGCAACAGGGCCTCGTTGAGCAGTACGGCTTCACTGTAGGCTTCGATCCGGTGGCCGTGGTGATGGCTCCAGCCGCGGTGCAGGGCGATCAGGGCGTCCGTGGCCAGGCGGTAGAGCCCGTGCTCGTCGGCGCCGTCGGCGAGGGCGCGGCTGAAGGTGTGATCACCGAAATCTTCCAGCAGCATAAAGCCCTGTTCGGCATCAAGGCCATGGATGCGCGGGGCGCTCAGGCCCAGTTCAAGGAGGAGTCTTGCGACGCGCGCAAAGTCGTCGGCGGATTCCCGGTCCGGGGGGGCATCCATGATCACCCAGCTACGGTTGTATTCCCACAGCCGGTAATAGCGCCGGAAGCTGGCGTCGGCGGACAGTAGCCGGGGCATGGGGGTGTCTTCCCCGATCATTCCCCGCAGCCAGGCATGCAGATTGGCGCGTCGGGTATTGGGGGTGGCACTGGTTTTCATCAGTATGCAGGGCGGGTTCCGGTGGGGGAGCCTCATTATTGCATGCCTGCCGGCTTCGCCAAGGGCCGGTTCGCGATTGCGGAGGGTTTCCACCGGACCCTATACTGCAGGGCAATATCCGGTACGTTTCAAGCACGCATCGCTTACGATGCGGAAGGTATGCTGCATGCCCCCATCCAACTGGGCGATCTGGCCCGGGAGTCCTTATCCGCTCGGGGCCACCTGGGACGGTGAAGGGGTGAATTTTGCCCTGTTTTCAGAACATGCCGAAAAGGTGGAGCTCTGCCTGTTCGATCCCAACGGTCGGCGGGAGCTGGAGCGCATCGAGATGCGCTGGCAGACGGATCTGGTCTTCCATTGCTATCTGCCCGAGGCCCGTCCGGGGATGCTCTACGGGTATCGCGTCCATGGCCCCTATGAGCCGGAAGCCGGTCATCGCTTCAATCCCAACAAGCTGTTGCTGGACCCCTATGCCAAGGCGCTGCACGGTCAGGTGCGATGGAGCGATGCCCTGTTCGGTTACCGAATCGGTTCCAGCCGCGAAGACCTGTTCATGGACCGTCGCGACTCGGCCACCGGCATGCCCAAGTGTCAGGTCATCGATACCGCCTTCACCTGGGGGGATGACAAGCCGCCTCGCACCCCCTGGCACGAGACGGTGATCTATGAACTGCATGTAAAGGGATTTACCGCCCTGAATCCCCATGTCCATACCGCCCTGCGGGGGACTTATGCGGGGCTGGCCACGGCGCCGGTGATCTCCTATCTGCAGCGTCTGGGAGTGACGGCGGTGGAGATCATGCCGGTGCAGGCCTTCCTGGATGACCGGCATCTGGTGGAAAAGGGGCTGCGCAACTATTGGGGCTATAACACCATGGGTTTCTTTGCGCCGGACATGCGCTACTGCGCCTCCGGCCATGTGAACGAATTCAAGACCATGGTGAAGACCCTGCACACGGCGGGCATCGAGGTGATCCTGGACGTGGTCTACAACCACACCGCCGAGGGCAGCCACCTGGGGCCGACCCTGTCCTTCCGGGGCATCGACAACAGCGCCTACTACCGCCTGGTCCCGGAAGACCGTCGCTACTACATGGATTACACCGGCTGCGGCAATACCCTCAACATGCGCCATCCCCGGGTGTTGCAGCTCATCATGGATTCCCTGCGCTACTGGGTGCAGGAGATGCATGTGGACGGTTTCCGCTTCGATCTGGCATCCGCCCTGGCCCGGGAACTGCACGAGGTGGACCGGTTGGGGGCCTTCTTCGACATCATCCACCAGGATCCGGTGCTGTCCCAGGTGAAGCTGATCGCCGAGCCCTGGGATCTGGGGGAGGGTGGGTATCAGGTGGGCAACTTCCCGGTGGGCTGGACCGAGTGGAACGGTCGTTACCGGGATAGCGTGCGGGCCTTCTGGAAGGGGGAGCACGGGTTGATCGGTGACATGGCCTACCGGCTTACCGGTTCATCGGACCTCTATGAGTCCAATGGACGCCGTCCCTATGCCAGCGTCAACTTCGTCACCTGCCACGACGGCTTCACCCTGGAAGACCTGGTGAGCTACAACCACAAGCACAACGAGGCCAACGGCGAGGACAACCGGGACGGGGAAAACCACAACCTGTCCTGGAACTGCGGGGCCGAGGGGGCCACCGATGACAAGGAAGTCCTGGACCTGCGCGCCCGGCAGAAGCGCAACATGCTGGCCACCCTGTTCCTGTCCCAGGGCATTCCCATGCTGCTGGCGGGGGATGAGCGCGGGCGTACCCAGCGGGGCAACAACAATGCCTACTGCCAGGATGCACCGTTGTCCTGGGTGGACTGGGAGCTGGATGAGCATGCCCGGGACCTGATGCCTTTCGTGCAATACCTGATCAGGCTGCGCAAGAATCATCCCGCCCTGCGTCGGCGGCACTTCTTCCAGGGGCGGCCCATCATGGGGGCCGGGGTGAAGGATCTGGCCTGGTTGCGCCCGGACGGCGAGGAGATGAAGGAGGAGGACTGGCTGCAGGGCTTTGCCCGCAGCCTGGGCATGTTCATTGCCGGAGACCTGTTCGAGGAGTACGACGAGCGCGGCCGCCGGGTCAGGGACGCGGACATGATCCTGCTGATCAATGCCGGGCATGAGCCGATCTCGTTCCGGTTGCCGCCGGAGCCGGCCCGCACCCGCTGGGAAGTGTTGCTGGACACGGTCTATCCCCGGGGGCCGCGACCGGACCACCGCATGTTCCATAGCCACGAGGTGTATCCCCTGCAGACACGTTCGGTGGTGCTGATGCTCAATGCCAGCCGCCCGGTACGGCGGCAGAACGGGAGCGATTAGGAAGGCAGTGTCAGGCCAGGCTGACCCGATGCGCGGTTGATTCCATGAGGGACGTCGGCTGGGGCTCGCTGTCGGTGTCGGCTTCCCGGAAGGCAAAGGTCACGTCCGTGTCGATACGTCCGTCTGCGTGAAGCTGCAGCCGGCGGTAAGCCGGGGGCAGGGTGTCGAGCTGGAAATGACGGGTGCGGGGGGCAAACTGCACGCAGGTGGAGGGGGTCCCCATGAGCCGCACGCCGTTGCGAACCTGGTCCACCTGCTGGTGGACATGGCCGAACAGGACGCCACGCACCTGCGGATGCCGGTCCAGTACCTGGAAGAAGTCCTCGGTATTGTGCAGGTTGATGGCATCCATCCACGTACTGCCCACGAACACCACCGGGTGGTGGAGCGAGATCAGGGCATTGCGGGCCGGGTGGCGGGTGAGCACTTCGTCCAGAAAGGCCAGCTCACCCTCGTCCAGCAGGCCGTGGGCGGCGCCTTCCACCACGCTGCAGAGGCTGACGAACAGCCACTCGCCCCGGGACACGGCCTTGCGGCAGCTGAGGTTGTCCTTGCACAGCACGTCTTCCATGAGCTGGGGGTCATCATGGTTGCCGGCCAGGCACTGGATGGGCCAGGGCAGGGGATTGAGCAGGGTGCGCAGGCGGCGATAGGCACCGTGAACCGGGTCATTGACCAGGTCTCCGGTGATCAGCATGAGGTCCGGGGCCTTTTCCCGGCGACGGATCTGGTCCAGAACCTGCCGAAGGCTCTGATCCGTGTCGACGCCGGAACCCATGATGTCTCCGGGCGAATCGCACAGATGCAGATCGGTGATCTGAATGATGCGCTGCGGTCTGGCAAAGGGTCCATTCAGGCTCATTGACGACGACTCCTTGACCCAAACGGGTTCCATCGATACTCAGGCGGTTTGATGCGTGTACGGCAGGTTTGTTTCCGAGTATAACGAAACAGTTTGACGCTGCCTTGACAGGCTGCATGAAACCGGGCTTTCTGGAGACAATCAGTATGTCCAACATCACCACGGACCTGGATCAGCGCCTGCAGGCCTACCTGTGGTCGGTTTCCCTGCGGGAACCCCCGTTGTACCAGCGTCTGCGTGAAGAAACGGCCCATCTGCCGGAACACAACTATCAGGTGGCGCCCGAGCAGGGGCAGTTCCTGGCCCTGCTGGTGGAATTGACCGGGGCCCGGCGAATTCTGGAGATCGGCACCTTCACCGGTTACAGCGCCCTCTGGATGGCGGGGGCGATGCCGGAAGACGGCCGCATGCTCTGCTGCGACATCAACGGGCACTGGACCGGGATCGCCCGCCGTTACTGGGATGAGGCCGGCCTGGGAGATCGCATCGAACTGCGCCTGGCACCGGCCATGGATACCCTGGACGGTCTGCTGGCGGATGGCGCCGCCGGTTCCTTTGATCTGGCCTTCATTGATGCCGACAAGCTCAACTACGTCCATTATTACCGTCGCTGCCTGCGGCTGATCCGGTCGGGGGGAGTGATCTGCCTGGACAATACCCTGTGGTCGGGCCGGGTGGCGGATCCGGATGACCATGCCCCGGAGACGGAAGCCATCCGGGCCTTCAATGCCCTGATCCATGAAGATCCGGCGGTGAGCCTGAGCCTGATTCCCATTGGTGACGGGCTGACCCTGGCCAGGAAGCGCCAGGTCCTCCCCCGGGGATGAAGAAGGGAGGTATACTTGTGCCCTTCAACTTCTCCGGTCTTTTCGGCAGTGAGGATCCGTGATGAACGTCGATCTGCCCGAAGGGTATCGTCCCGATGGGGATGAACCCTATATGTGCCCCAGACACCTGACCTATTTCCGCCGCCAGTTGCTGCAATGGCGTGAAGAGTTGCTGGAGGAATCGGAACAGACCATCCGCAACCTGCAGGAGGAGCAGTGGCGGGAGCCGGATCCCAACGACCGAGCCAGCCGCGAAAGCGATGCCAGCCTGGAGTTGCGCACCCGGGATCGCTACCGCAAGCTGCTGGGCAAGATCGATTCCGCCCTGCGGCGCATCGATGACGGCAGCTACGGCTATTGCGAGGAGACCGGGGAGCCCATCGGCCTGCGCCGGCTGGAGGCCCGCCCCATCGCCACCCTGTGCATCGAGGCACAGGAGCGGCACGAGCGCGAGGAACGGTTCTCCTGATCAGGCCGGCATGCGCCGGGTGGTAGGCAGCGGCTTGATGAAGATCTTGGAATTGCGCTGATAGTTATACATCTGCTGCCGGCTGATGGGCAGCGCCTTGAGTTCACCCGGCTCAAATCCCCGTTCCCGGAACCAGTGGGCGGTTCGTGTGGTGAGGACGAACAGGCGGGTGATGCCCATGGCCCGTGCCCGGGTCTCCAGGTACTCGGCCAGCATCTCGGCACGCCCCCCTCCCCGATAATTCGTGTGGACCGCCACGCAGGCCAGTTCACCCACCTGCTCTTCCGGGAACGGATACAGGGCCGCGCAGGCCAGGATCATGCCGTCCTGTTCGATCACGGCGAACCGTTCGATCTCCAACTCCAGCTGTTCCCGGGAACGGCGCACCAGGATGCCTTCGGCCTCCAGCGGCTGGATGAGTTCCAGGATGCCGCCCACATCCTCGATCCGGGCCGGGCGCAGCCGCTCGTAGCGCTCACCGGTGACCAGGGTGCCGGCCCCTTCCCGGGTATACAGTTCCATCAGCAGGGCACCGTCCTGGCGCCGGTCTACGATGTGCACCCGTTCCACCGCCTGACGACAGGCCGTGATGGCGCTGCGCAGGTGGGCGGCCAGTTCATCGGGAATGGCGCGGGGTCCCTGGAGCAGGGTTTCGGCCTGATCCGCCGTGAGGTGGGTGATGGGGGTCTGGTCCTCGTCCCGCAGCTCCTGGGTGTCGCTGAAGAAGATCAGTTTGTCCGCCTTGAGCGCAATCGCGGCGGCGATGGCCACGTCCTCGGCGCTGAGGTTGAAGATCTCGCCGGTGGGGGAGTAGCCCATGGGCGGCAGCAGGACCATTTCGCCGCACTGCAGGTGGCGCCGCAGGCCCTCCGTATCCACCCGGCGTACCTCGCCGGTGTGCTGGTAGTCCACCCCGTCGCGTACCCCCAGGGGGCGTGCGGTGACGAAATTGCCGGAGGAAACCCGTACCCGGACCCCGGACATGGGGGTATTGGCCAGCCCCATGGACAGCAGGGCCTCGATCTCCACCCGCAGGGAACCGGCGGCATCCTTCACCGCCCGCAGGGCCTGTTCATCGGTGATCCGCAGGCCGTTGACGTAGCGGATTTCCGCCCCCCGGGCCCGCAGGCGTTCCTCGATCTGAGGGCGGGCGCCATGCACCAGCACCAGCCGGACCCCCAGGGTCTGCAGGATGGCGATGTCATGGAGCAGGGCGGCGAACCCCGGCTGCAGCGCCGCCTCGCCGCCGAAGGCGATCACGAAGGTGCGATCCCGATGGGCGTTGATATAGGGGGCGGCGTCGCGGAACCAGGCGACATGGGGGGCGATGGGGGCGTGTTTCAATACCTTGACGTCCTGAAAAGCGAAGTGGAAAGGGTCATATCCTAATGGAAGCCCCTTTGGCCCGACATCCCCGGCGCGACGAAACCGGGTTGATCCTGCGTTTTGCGCCCAACGGGTGTAGAATTCACACCGTCCCTCCCTGCCTGTTTCGGCGTCCTTTCGCCCTGGTCCTCGCTCCCGTGATCCGCCCCGCCCGGCTTTCCGACATCCCCGCCCTGCTGGCGATCGAGCAACGCTGCTTTGCCAGTGACCGGCTCTCCCGCCGCCAGTTTCGCTACCTGCTGACCAAGGGCAAGGCCCACACCCTGGTGTTTGACGAAGGCGAGGGAATTCTGGGGTATGTGCTGCTGCTGTTCAGTCGCGGCACGTCCATGGCCCGCCTGTATTCCATTGCCGTGGATGATGAGGCCCGCGGACGGCGCGTCGGCCGGCAACTGGTGGAGGCCGCCGAGGCGGAAGCCCGGGAGCGGGACTGTGCCTATCTGCGCCTGGAGATCCGCAAGGACAATCAGGCCTCCATCCGTCTGTTCGAGTCCCTGGAGTATCGCCGTTTCGGCGAGTACGGGGATTATTACGAAGACCACATGGATGCCTGGCGCTACGAAAAATCCCTGGCACCTCACCTGCGTCCGGACATGGTGCGGGTGCCTTTCTACGAACAGACCCTGGATTTCACCTGCGGGCCATCCTCGCTGATGATGGCCATGAAGGCACTGGATGCGTCCATGGCCATGGACCGGCGTCTGGAATTGCGCCTGTGGCGGGAGGCCACCACCATTTTCATGACCGCGGGACACGGCGGCTGTGGCCCGTTCGGGCTGGCGCTTTCCGCCGCCCATCGCGGCTTCGGCGTGGAACTGACCCTGAGCGATGAGCGCATGCCCCTGCTGGACTCCGTGCGCAGCGAGGAAAAGAAGGAGGTCATGCGACTGGTGCAGGAGGACATGCTGGACGAGCTGAGGGAGCGATGCGTGCCGCTCCGCTACGGCACCCTGAGCGCGGCGGACCTGCGGGCCCGTTTCGAGGCCGGCGGCATTCCGGTGGTGCTGATCAGTTCCTACCAGATCTACGGCGAGAAGTTTCCCCACTGGGTGGTGGTGACCGGGTTTGATGATCACTTCATCTATGTGCACGATCCCTTCGTGGATTACGACAACGGTGAAACCCCCACGGATTCCATCAACATGCCCATCCTGCAGCGGGATTTCGAGCGCATGGCCCGCTACGGCAAGGCCGGGCTCAAGGCCGTGCTGGTGGTCTATCCTCGTTCCTGAGCCTCCCCCTCACTCATAAGGAGAACATTATTCATGTCGGATCACGTCCTGCTCATCGAGCAGCCGGGGGACTGGAAGCCCCATTTCCCCGAATACCCCGTGGTGGTGGCCGAGGACTACCTCACCAATCCCAGGTATTCCAGCCATACCCGTTTGCGGGTCATCAACCTGTGCCGCAGCCACCGCTACCTGAGCGAGGGGTATTACTGCTCCCTGCTGGCGGAGGCCCGCCAGCACAAGGTGGTGCCCACGGTGCGCACCCTGCAGGATCTGTCCAGGAAATCCATCTACAGCCTGGATACCGAGGACATCGACCGCAAGGTGGCCCGGGTGCTGGGACGCAAGCGCGCCGGCCTGCAGCCCACCGCCTTCGAGATCACGGTCTTCTTCGGCCAGTGCGCCCCCAAGGAAATGCACGAGATCGGCCAGCAGCTGTTCTCCATCTTTCGGGCGCCCCTGTTCAAGGTGGAATTCAGGCTGGTGGGCCAGTGGCGCATCGATGCCATCAAGCCCCTGGCCCTGAACAGCCTGACCCCGGAGCAGGAAACGGCCTTTTTCGAGGCCCTGGACAATTACCTCAAACGCCCCTGGCGCAAGCCCCGGGGGCCGCGCAACTTCAAGTACGATCTGGCCATCCTGCAGAACCCGGACGAGGATCTGCCGCCGTCGAACCGGGCGGCCCTGAACCAGTTCGTTCGCCAGGGCAAGGCCCTGGGTCTGGAAGTGGATCTGATCGACCGCAAGGATTTCGGCCGGCTGGCCGAGTACGACGCCCTGTTCATCCGCGAGACCACCCGGATCGACCATTACACCTACCGTTTCGCCCGCAAGGCGGACAGCGAGGGGATGGTGGTGATCGATGACCCGGATTCCATCCTCAAGTGCACCAACAAGGTCTACCTGGCGGAGTTGCTGGCGGGGCAGAAGGTGCCAACGCCCAAGACCCTGATCCTGCGCAAGGAAAATATCCTGGCGGCCGAGGAGGTGATCGGCTATCCGGTGGTGCTGAAGATTCCCGACGGGTCCTTTTCCCGTGGGGTGTTCAAGGCGGAGGACCGGGCGGAGCTGGAAGAGATCAGCAAGCGCCTGTTCAAGGAGTCGGACCTGATCCTGGCCCAGGAATTCGTCTACACGGAATTTGACTGGCGGGTGGGGATCCTGAACAAACAGCCCCTGTATGTGTGTCAGTACCTGATGTCCAAGAAACACTGGCAGATCGTCAATCACCAGGCCAAGGGCAATCTGCGTCAGGGGGGCTTTCGTACCCTGCCGGTGGAGCAGGCGCCTCCCGTGGTGGTGAAGACGGCCCTCAAGGCCGCCAACCTGATCGGTGACGGCCTGTACGGGGTGGATATCAAGCAGACCGACCGGGGCGTCATGGTGATCGAGGTGAACGACAACCCCAGCCTGGATGCGGGCGTGGAGGATGAGGTGCTCAAGGAGGGGTTGTATCAGGCCATCATGAAGGACTTCGTGCGGCGTCTGGACCTGATGCGGCGGCGGTGATGTATCACGTTTGAAACAGGTGAAAAAATCAAGCTCCGAGTCACGTCACGGCTGTGTCTGGGTGGGTTGCAGGGAAATTTGATCGTGAGCGGTGTAACGGAAATGGAGCAGAATCAGTCTGGTAAAACGGTACTGTTCGACATTTCTGGTAATGTGACGTATTTCAACTTCATGTTCTGAATGGGTTTTCCTGGAATGGCACGGCCATTGCTAATTCTCAGGGGCGGAAGTCGTCAGGTCATGGTGGCCTGCCTGTTCACCGCGATTCCAGTCAGGAGGAATAATTCATGAACATGTTCAAGAAGACCGCGATCACTGCTGCCATCGCACTGACTTTTGGCATTTCGGGGGCCGCCTGGGCTGATGCCTCGAACACCGGTGGCGAAGGAGAAACCGGTGTTCAGAACGCGTGGAGCGCTTCCGATTCGTTCAACAAGTCAGCCACGGACTCCGGTAACGTGTCCTATGCTGATTCCAATAATGACAGCTCGGACAACAGCAAGAGCACGGCCGATTCGTTCAACAACAGCTCGGATAACAGCAAGAGCACGGCTGACTCGTTCAACAACAGCTCGGACAACAGCAAGAGTACGGCTGACTCGTTCAACAACAGTTCGGACAACAGTCAGAACTACAGTGCTGCCGACTCCTTCAACGACAGCTCCGACAACAGCAAGAATTTCAGTACCGCCGACTCCCATAACGACAGCTCGGACAACAGCAACAACATGTCAATTGCGGATTCCGGCAACAAGACCATGACGGATTCCAACAACGACAATTCCGACAACAGCATCAATGTTGCGGCCGAGATCAATGTTTCGGATTCCGGTAATGACAATTCCGACAACAGCAAGGTCATTACCAATACCGACACCACGAATCACACGCTGAACAATACCTGGAGCAACGAGGAGGACAACAGCAAGAACACGTCGATTGCGGATTCCGGCAACAAGACCATGACGGATTCCAATAACGATTTCTCCGACCATTCGGATAATTCGGATAACAGCAAAAATTCGTCAATTGCGGACTCGTTCAACGATTCCTCCGATCATTCGAATAACTCGGATAACAGCGTTGCCAATAACTTTGATAACAGCGTGAACGGCTCGTTCAACAAGACGACGAGCGATTCCTTCAACACCCACATTGCCTCCATGGTGGTGTCTGAAAACGACCTGAGCGGTTCGGTGGCCAACACCTACCTGATCGTCGAAGGTGAGTCCAGCTATACCTCGATGAATTCCCTGGACGGTGGCTTCACCAACTCTGCGGGCATCACCCAGGTGGCCCAGAACAGTGGCGCCAACAGTCTGGTGCAGCAGCAGGTGTCCGTGCAGGCACATCTGGGCCTGCCGGGTAACGGCGGCAACGGCGGAACCGCAACCCAGTGATCCTTTAGTCTCGTGCATGGGGGGCGGTGGGCCGTCTGCTCCACCGTCTCCCGCTTCATCGGGGCCACAGTGACTGGGAGGTAACGGGTCATGTCAGGGTATTTTGAGGGTCATCGCGTTCTCTCCGGCATAACGCTGATCCTGCTGTCGGGGGTGTTGTGCAGCGTATCGGTCCATGCCCAGGAGTTGTCTCTCCCCGGGGCAGTGGACATGGACACACTGGAATCCCTGCGGGCCAGGCAGAACATCTCCTCGGTCCAGCTGAGCGAGATCACCTCCAGCGCAGGCCTGTCCAATACCTACATGGAGGGGGTGATTGCCACGGGCGACAACATCCTGGGTCCGGGGGCGCTGGAGCATTTCCATGGGATCGGCAGTGTGATTCAGAACACCGGCAACAATGTGCTGATCCAGGAATCGTTGATTCTCAATGTCAACCTCAGCCCATAGGTTTTTCGTCCGGGGCCTGATTCCGGCCCTGGGCGGTCTTGCCCTGCTGGTGAGTGCCCAGGCCGGTGTGGCCGGTAGCGTCCACGTTCCCGGTGTGATCGGTAGCCACGATGTGGCCGTCACCAGCCTTCAGGGCATGCGTTTCAGGACGGTAATACCTCAGCGCTACGACTTCAGCTGTGGTTCGGCCGCCCTTGCCACGCTGCTGACATACCATTACGGACGCCCGACCGCGGAGCGGGATGCCTTCGATGCCATGTATCAGATGGGAGACCAGGAACGCATCCGTGCGGAGGGTTTTTCCATGCTGGACATGAAACGGTATTTGCAAACCCGGGAGGGGCTGGCATCGGACGGGTTCCGTTTGCCTCTGGAAACGCTCACGGAGCTGGGGGTGCCGGCAATCGCCCTGGTGACCATCGACGGTTATCGTCATTTCGTCGTGATCAAGGGGATTCAGGATGGGCGAGTGCTGGTCGGCGATCCGGCGCTGGGCATGAGGGATTACACCAAGGCCGGATTTCAGGAGATATGGAGTAATGACATCCTGTTCCTGATCCGGGACCAGGTGACCCAGGGACGGCAGCATTTCAACTCGCCGGTGGGTTGGGAAGCCCTGACCAAGCCGCCCTATGGTACCGCCCTGGCAAGGGACGGATTGTCCAGCTTCCTGCTGGCGCTGCCCAGGCCATCTGACTGGTAAACATTGAGGTATCCGCCCATGCCGCTGTCATGGTTACGCAAGCTGCCCTGGATGCCCACCCTCTGGTTGGCGCTGTGTCTGCCCTCGGTTGTCCAGGGAGCCGATCTGCTGGATCGGTTCAACTGGGCGCGGGTGCCGGACGCGGAGCTGGCGGAGCAGCGTGGTGGCCTGATGCATCGGGGCGGTTTTGAACTGACACTGGGACTGGAACGGATGACCGCCGTCAATGGAGAGGTGGTGGCACATACCGTGTTGCGTGATTCGGCGGGGAGCCGGGCCGCACTGGATGTCCTGGGCGGCATCCATATCACCACCGGTCTGAACGGGCTGAGCGTGGAACAGTTGACGGGCAGCGGCTGGGCAACCGTGATCCAGAACACCCTGAATGAGCAACTCATCGTCAACCATACCATCATGAACATCGGCCTGACCGGCCTGGACCTCTCCCGACTGGAATTGCAGCGTGTCCTGGACGCGGGGCTGATCCAGGGGCTGCGCAGCTACTGAAGCCGGCGAATCCGGTGATGTCCTAGAATCTGATCGGCACCCGCAGGGCCACCTGTGCGTCGGGTGCCGCCGAGGTTGCGCCGATACCGACGGAAAAGTTTACGCTGGTCCGATCGGAGATGCGGTG
This sequence comes from Ectothiorhodospira shaposhnikovii, assembly GCF_047222355.1. Lineage (NCBI taxonomy): Bacteria > Pseudomonadati > Pseudomonadota > Gammaproteobacteria > Chromatiales > Ectothiorhodospiraceae > Ectothiorhodospira > Ectothiorhodospira shaposhnikovii. Next base: position 598,707 of record NZ_CP178333.1, read on the forward strand.
GGACAGGCCCCAGAGGAAGGTGCCCACCTGGATGCGGTCGAAGGCGGGGTCCAGGGGATCGCCGATTTCACGCCGGGTCTTGAAGACAACGCTGTGATCATAGCCGAAGCTGACGGAGGTCCGGTTGTTGAGTGCGATGCCGGCACCCATGCTCAGCCCCAGGGCATCACCCGGATCGATCTTCCCCTGGCCTCTGCCCACGTCCTTTTCCACGTTCCAGAGGTAGCTGACGTTGCCGTAGATCACAGCCGGGTCCGTGGGGTAGATCATGGTCAGGCTGGGTTGCACGGCCCAGAATCCGGAGCCGGTGGGTTGTTCCACAAAGACTTCGGTGATGCGCTGGCCTTCCTCGTTGAAGATCTCCCGGCGTTCCACCTCAAAAGGTGAGGTGCCGGTGGTGCTCTTGACCCGCAGGTTGCCGATGAAGAAGGGTTTTCCGGTCACGGCCCGGTTGAACTGATAGTGCAGGCCCAGTTCCACGTCCCCAAGGCCGCTGCCGTCCGAACCGGCAATCTGGTCACCGGAGGTCCCCACCAGTATTTCCCGTCGCCGCAGGGATTCCTCTCGCCACACATAAGGTATCCGCAGCCCCACCTCCACCCGGTCACTCAGACCGTAGCGGATGGCAATGGCCGCCGAGAGTGTATCCCGCTGCACCTCGCTGACGTCAATGAGCCCGATGGCAATGGCCGGCAGGATGGTAAAGCCATCGATGGAGACCGTGGTGGATGAACTGTGTACATACTGGAGCGAAGGTTCCACGACCCATTTGCCCCGGGGGGTCAGCAGTCCCCGTTCCTCGAACACCGCCGCCACATCGGCCTGCCGCTGCTCCTCGGGCGGGCGCTCCCCCACGGCTTCAGGGGATTGTGCCCAGGCCGTGGTGCCCGCAAGGCACAGGGAGATGGCGGTGATGGCCGTGAATCCGGGTCTTGGGCACTTTGACATGCAGACATTCCTCTGCGGGAAGGGCGGAGCTTGCATGGTGGACGGGGGGAGATCAGGGGCTGGTGGGCAGCTTGGTTCCGGAAGTCTCCTGTCCGGAGATCATGATTTCATGCCGACGAGCCAGACGATAGAGCGTGATCCGCGAAACATCCAGCCGGCGTGCGGCCGCCGATACGTTGCCCTCGCAGATCTGCAATGCATTCAGAATGGCCTGCCGTTCGGCATCTGCACGGATGGTTTCAAGGCTTGCATGCCTGGAACCGGCAGTCAATATATCCGACAACCCCAGGTCGGCCGGCTGAATGAAGCGGTTTTCACTGAGCACCAGGGCGCGCCGCACCCGGTTGATCAGTTCACGTACATTTCCCGGCCAGTGGTGGTTGCAGATGGCTTCCATGGCGGTGGAGCTGAAGCCCTTGACGGGCCGTGACCGGTCGGTGGAAAACGTCTGGAAGAAGTGTCTTGCCAGCAGGGAGGCGTCGTGACCCCTTTCCCGCAACGGCGGCATCTCGAAACGGAGCACGTCAAGGCGGTAGAAGAGATCTTCGCGAAAGCGCCCTGAATGGACCGCGGCTTCCAGGTCCACGTGGGTGGCGGCAACCACACGTACGTCCACGGTTTCTTCGTGGTCACTGCCAACCTTCTGAACGGTCTGGTTCTGCAGGAAGCGCAGCAGGGCCGCCTGGACTTCCAGGGGCAGGTCACCGATCTCGTCCAGGAACAGGGTGCCGCCATTGGCGGCCTGCACCCGCCCAGCCCGGGCCTTGTGGGCGCCGGTGAAGGCCCCGCGTTCATGCCCGAACAGTTCCGACTGTATCAGGGAGGCGGGCACCGCGGCGCAGTTGATGGCTTCAAAGGGGCCGTCGGCACGGGGAGATTCATCGTGGACCGCCCTGGCGGCCAGCTCCTTGCCGGTTCCGCTTTCTCCCGTGATGAGTACCGGCGCAGCCACCCTGGCCACTTTTTTCACGGTCTTCATCACCTGGATCATGGTCGGGCTTTCACCGATCAGCGGCGTATTGTGGCGCCGGGTATCGGCCGTGGTTGAGTGGAGGAGTTGTGCCATGCCCGCCGCGTGCCCAAGCACCACTTCCAGACGATAGGGGTCGATGGGCAGGGAATGGAAGTCGTGGCAGCACTGGCGCAGGAATTCCCTGATCCGGTTATCCCAGAGCAGGTGAGGTTCCACCTGGGCGACCCATTCCGTATCACTGTGATGATGCAGGAAAGTTTCAAGCGTCGGGAGAATGTCAAGCATATGGGGGTGCAGCAGGAAGGTGCCCACCGGCACGGGCCCCTGCTTGAGCAACTGTTCCGCTTCAGCCAGGGATGTCGCCGAAAGGACAACCCAGTTACTGCCCAGTGGTGGCGCAACGGGTGATTTGGAAAAATCGATCCAGAGCAACCGATGGTAGGATTCTCTGCCAGAGTCCATGTAATACTCCCCTGTGCGCGCCTGTCCCTGGCCTTGTGCGGCGTGCCCGTTTTTAAAGCAATTGCTGCGCCACAGTGTAAGTGGCGTTTATTTACAGTGGCTTATCATTGTTTGACAAAGTGATTAATGTTGCTTATGTAAAATTTTTCGACAATGGTGAGTCTGTCATTGGGGCAGGCCATCCACATGGTGCCCGGGGAGAATCTGATGCTGCCCGAACCATCCCTGGGGCATCTCCAGGGCATAGCGGGCCGCGCCGTCGGAGTGGTGCAGGGTGCGGCTGTGGGGCTGCATCCGGGCGATGTTCAGTATCCGTCCCCGCGCGTCGATGAATGCGACCGAGAGGGGCAGGGGGGTGTTGAGCATCCACATGGCCACCGGTTCGGGCTGTTCCCAGATGAAGAGCATGCCGTGGTCAGGGGGCAGGGACTCCCGGAACATGAGCCCCTTCGCGCGCAGGGGGGCGGTGTCGGCCACTTCGGCGGTCAGGGGATGGTCGCCGATGCGCAGGGAAATGACGGCCAGGTCGGCCGTCGCCGCCGCCCCGTGCCTGTCCTGCTCCTGGGAGGGCAGGCAGGCGGTGATCAGCAGCAGCGTCGACAGCAGCGCCAGGAGTCGCCGGGACATGTTCATCCGTTCTTTTCCGGGAACCCCAGTTCGTTCAGTCGCTCGACCAGGGTGTCCCGCAAGGCCGGGTCGGCGTCCACGGTGACGTTGCCCGTGGCCACGTCCACGTCCACCTGTCCGACGCCGGGCAATTGTCCCAGGCCCTTTTTGATGCTGTTGGCGCAGGCGCCGCACTGGATGTTGCTGAGTGTGAGGGTGATGCTCATGGGTCGGACCTCCCTGATTGGATGGGGCGGGATTTGGGGGATGTATCTGAACGGTTCATTGCCTTGTTTAACAGGATACCGCCCTGTTTGAAAAGGGTCCCCCCTGCGGGTAAACGGGAGTGACGGATAAGTCGGTGGACGGTGTAAACTGTGGGGTCTTGGCAGCACTTCGGAGTTCACCATGCCCCAGTACAGATCCCGCACTTCCACCCATGGCCGCAACATGGCCGGCGCCCGTGCCCTGTGGCGCGCCACAGGCATGAAGGACGGCGACTTCGGCAAGCCCATCATCGCTATCGCCAATTCATTCACCCAGTTTGTCCCCGGCCATGTGCATCTCAAGGACCTGGGCCAGCTGGTGGCCCGCGAGATCGAGAAGGCCGGCGGCGTGGCCAAGGAATTCAACACCATCGCCGTGGACGACGGCATCGCCATGGGCCACGGCGGCATGCTCTATTCCCTGCCGTCCCGGGAGCTGATCGCCGACGCGGTGGAGTACATGGTCAATGCCCATTGCGCCGATGCCCTGGTGTGCATCTCCAACTGCGACAAGATCACCCCAGGCATGCTCAATGCCGCCATGCGGCTGAACATCCCGGTGGTGTTCGTCTCCGGCGGCCCCATGGAGGCGGGCAAGGTGACCCGGGGTGATAAGGTCATCAGTCTGGACCTGGTGGATGCCATGGTGACCGCCGCCAATCCCCAGGAGAGCGACGAAACCGTGATGGAGTACGAGCGCTCCGCCTGCCCCACCTGCGGTTCCTGTTCCGGCATGTTCACCGCCAATTCCATGAACTGTCTCACCGAGGCCCTGGGCCTGTCCCTGCCCGGCAACGGCTCCCTGCTGGCGACCCATGCCGGGCGCCGGGAGCTGTTCCTGGAGGCGGGGCGCCTGGTGGTGGATCTGGCCCGGCGTTACTACGAGCAGGACGATACCTCCGTGTTGCCCCGCGCCATCGCCACCCGCGAGGCCTTCGAGAATGCCATGAGCCTGGACATTGCCATGGGGGGCTCCACCAACACCGTGCTGCACCTGCTGGCGGCGGCCCGGGAAGGGGAGGTGGATTTCACCATGGCGGACATCGACCGCCTCTCCCGCAAGGTGCCCAACATCTGCAAGGTGGCCCCGGCCACTCAGCAGTATCACATGGAGGATGTGCATCGGGCCGGCGGCGTGCTGGCCATCCTCGGGGAACTGGATCAGGTGGGTCTGCTGCATCGGGACGTGGCCACCGTCCACAGTCCCACCCTGGCCGATGCCCTGGCACGCTGGGATGTGGCACGCAGCGATGCCGCCGAGGCCCATGAGCGTTTCCTGGCCGCCCCCGGCGGTGTGCCCACCCAGGAGGCCTTTTCCCAGTCCCGGCGCTGGGACGCCCTGGATCTGGACCGGACGGGGGGGTGCATTCGTTCAGTGGCCCATGCCTATTCCCAGGATGGCGGGCTGGCGGTGCTCTACGGCAATCTGGCCCCGGAGGGCTGTATCGTCAAGACCGCCGGCGTGGACGAGAGCATTCTGAAGTTCTCCGGTCCTGCCCGGGTGTTCGAAAGTCAGGACGATGCCGTGGCGGCGATCCTGGGTGATCAGGTGAAGGCGGGAGATGTGGTGATCATCCGCTATGAAGGCCCCCGCGGCGGGCCGGGGATGCAGGAGATGCTTTACCCCACCAGTTACCTGAAATCCAAGGGGCTGGGCAAGGCCTGTGCCCTGGTGACGGACGGCCGTTTTTCCGGTGGCACCTCGGGTCTGTCCATCGGGCATGTGTCACCGGAAGCCGCCGAGGGCGGCAACATCGGTCTGGTGGAGGAGGGGGATATCATCGAGATCGATATCCCGGCGCGGGTGATCCGCATTGCCGTGGAGGATGCGGAGCTTGAGCGTCGGCGGGTCGCCATGGAGCAGCGGGGCGGAAAGGCCTGGCAGCCGGCTGACCGGCAGCGGGTGGTGAGCCAGGCACTCAAGGCCTATGCCCTGATGGCCACTTCCGCGGCCCGGGGGGCGGTGCGGGACATTTCCCAGTTGCAGGTGAAGCGGTAGGTTTGGGATGGGAGGGCCGGGGATGGGGGCAGGCCCGGCCCTCCCCCGGCCTAAAGGGCGATCGTTTCCTCGTACTCCGGCACCCGGGCGTCGATGCCGTGTTCCTCTCGCAGCAACCCGGCCAGGGCATCCCGGGCCTGGGGTTCTCCGTGAACCATGTAGAACACCGGCTTGCCCTTGAATCCCTTTGCCCAGCTTACCAGCTGACCCTGTCCTGCATGGGCGGAAAAGCCTCCCAGGGTATGTATCCGGGCCTTGACCGCCACTTCGCTGCCCAGCAGCTTGACCCGCTCCACCCCGTCCACCAGCATGCGCCCCAGGCTGCCCCGGGCCTGGAACCCCACGATCACCACGTGGTTCTGCTTGCGCCACAGGTTGTACTTGAGATGGTGGCGGATACGCCCGCCGGTGCACATGCCGGCGCCGGCGATGATGATGGCCCCGGACTTGATCCGGTTGATGGCCATGGACTCCTCCACCCGGCGAGTGAACTGCAGGATGGGCAGTGACGCCTCCAGGGGTTCCCCGGAGGCCTGGCGGAGCTGTTTGAGGTCCTTGCCGTTGAGGGCATCCCGGCGCCTGGCATAGAGCTCCGTGACCTGAATGCCCATGGGGCTGTCCAGAAAGACTTTCTGCTGGGGCAGGCGGCCCTGATGGTAGAGCATGCCCAGGTGGTAGAGGATTTCCTGGGTGCGTCCCACGGCAAAGGCGGGGATCAGGACGTTGCCGCCGTCCCGGTCCGCCTGGGCCAGGATCTGCGCCAGTTCTTCCAGGGTCTCCGCCAGCGGACGGTGATCCCGGTTGCCGTAGGTACTCTCCATCAGGACCACGTCTGCGTGTTCCGGCTGGGCCGGTGTATGCATCAGCGCCGAGTCCGGATTGCCCAGGTCTCCGGAAAACACCAGGTGCCGTTTGCGTCCGCCGTCATCCACGATCAAATCCACGATGGCGGAGCCGAGTATGTGGCCCGCGTCGCGGAAGGTCAGCTGCACGTCCTGGGTCACTGATTCCGGCCGGCCATAGGGCATGGGGTGGCAGAGTGCCAGGGTGGCATCCACGTCGTCCTGGGTATAAACGGGTTCAATCAGGGGCTTGTCTGCCCGTTCCCGCCACTTGTTCTCCCATTCGATGTCCTTGGACATGACGTGGGCGGCGTCCCGCAGCATGATTTCCAGCAGCTCCAGGGTGGAGTCGGTGCAGTGAATGGGGCCCTGGAAGCCGTCCCGCACCAGTTTCGGCAGCAGGCCGGCATGGTCCAGGTGGCCGTGGGAGATGACGACGGCATCCACCGTTTTGGCCAGGTGAGCGAGGGAGCGGCGGTTGGCCTTGTCGGCCTCGGCGCCGCCCTGCTGGATGCCGCATTCCAGCAGCAGGCGGCTGTGTCCGGTTTCCAGCAGATAGCGGGAGCCGGTGACTTCGCCGGTGGCGCCCAGGAAGGTCAGCTTGGACATGTTTTCAGATTCCCGTGTGTTGGTGGATCGGGGCTGCGCCGGCAGGCAGGCTCAGCGCTCCCGGCGATAGATCAGATCCATGCTCTGGGAGTCGGTGCTGGACCTGGTTTCCAGGCTCAGGGTCCGGGAGAGCTGATAATTGAGCATCACCGTGGAGCTCTGTTGGAACAACCCCATGGCATAGCGCAGATACAGCCTGGGGGAGAGATAGCGTCCCATCATCAGGGCGGCATCGTCCAGGTCCGTGCCGGTGTCCACCGCGAATTCGTCCAGGCCCAGTTGCCGGCCGATGCGGTCGGTGATGAAGGCGCCCCGTTCGATACCGAACATGGCAATGGCCGAGGCAATGGCGCCGGCATCCGTCTCGCTGCCACCTGACAGGGGGCGGCCGGTGATCAGAAAGGCGAGGGCCTCGCTGTCTTCCATGGCCGGATCGGAGAAGATCCGTGAACGGGGTTCCTCCAGAGTGCCGATGATTTCGATGCCCACCAGCACCTCATGAATCGGTATGCGACGGGAGGCCCTTAGATTAAGGCCGGGGTTTTCCGGCGGTCCCTGGAACAGGAGCACCCCGCGTTCCACGGTCAGATCCTGGCCATAGGCCCTGTAGCGTCCTTCATTCACCCGCACTTCACCGATCAGCCGTGTGGACATCCCCGGCGTTTCCTGAACCATCACGTTGCCGCTGAGTCGCGCCTCCAGGCCGAAGCCGCTGATGCGAACCTGGTCACCCAGGATCAGGCGTACCCGTGCGATCACCTGCAGGGGCCGGGCCTCCTCGGTGTCGCTATCGAGAATGATCTCGTCCCGGGACACCGAGACCGCCTGCTGGGGTAGCTCCAGCAGGGTGAGGGTGGCCTCGGGAATGGTCAGGTCACCTCGGACGATGACCCGTTCACCCAGCACGGCTATATAAAGGTCCGGGCTGACCAGCAGGTCCACGTCGGGGCGGCGTGCCGCCTGGAAGCGATCGCCCCGGATGTTCAGATTGACGGGGTACTGGTTGTCCGGGTCCAGCAGGACATGGCCGTCCAGGGTCAGCCGCCCGGGGCCGGAGCTTACGCTGCCATCAAGTATCAGGCGTTCCGTTCCGTCGTTGCGGGCGGTGAAGGTCAGTTCATCCAGGGTGATGCCCAGGTCCGGAATGTCCATGCGGCCATCGCTCAGGGTGATTCGGCCATCAATCAGTGGGTTGGACAGCGTACCGGCCAGATCCACGTCGGCGTCGATTCGGCCCGCCGGTTCCCGGATCTGGGGCGCCAGCATCTCCAGCCAGCCCAGTTCGGTGAGGTCGGCCCGGGCATTGCCCGCCAGGGCCAGTTCACCGTCCGTCCCTGGTCGGGCGGTGAATCGGGCACTGACGGTGCCGCCCTCCAGAAAGCCGAACTGCAGGGCCGCCTCGATGTCACGGTCCTGGACCCGCAGATCCACCCTGGCCTGTTGGTAGGGGATGATTTTCTCATCGCCCTCCAGGTCCAGCATGCGCAGGTTGCCGTCGCCGGGCAGTATCCGGGCCTCCAGTTGCAGGTGTTCGTCCAGGCGCAGATCGGCCCGGGCGTCCAGGTAGCCGTCCAGACGCAGATTCTGGGGCAGCAGCGGTGCCAGACCGTCCAGGGCCAGGTCTGACAGGGTCAGCTGGCCCCGGCCACCCTCACGGTCGGACCAGGCGCCGTCCAGGCAGAGGCGGGCTTCATCCTGCAGCAGGCAGAGCTGTCCCAGTTCGGCGCTGCTTGCCGAGGCCTGCAGGGGGGCGGGGGCTTCCAGTTGCCAGGCGCCCGCCAGGGGTTGATCCAAATTGAGGCGGGTGAGGCGACCACGCCAGTCCGGCGGATCCATGGCCGTCAGGCTGCCCGCCAGACTCAGGCCCAGTCTGCCCTGGTCCGCATCCAGGTCCAGGCGGATCCGGTGGTCGTCACCCCGGCCTTCCCCCGCCAGGGTCAGGCGTGTCAGGTCCAGGACCTCTCCCAGGCGCAGGGCCTCGACGGTCAGGTTCAGCGCAAGGGGGCTTTGCGGTGAAAGGCCGGCCTGCAGGTCCAGGTCCATCCGGCCCAGGGCCAGATCGTTGTAACCCATGTCCCGACCCTGGGCCGTGGCGGTGATCCGCGGGCTGTCCAGCGGGCCCTGGATCTGGCCGCGGGCCTGCAAGCGGCCGGTGAGTCCGGGCCACAGGCCCGGCAGGTCCGGTGCCTGCAGGTCAAAGGCCAGGTCCAGGCCCTCGGCGACTTCGCCCTTGGCGTCGAGGCGGTTGTCTCCCACGGCCAGTTGCAGGCCCGGGGATGTCAGACGGTTGCCGGCGACGTCGATCCGGCCCTGACCGCGCACGGGGAATTCCCGCAGGGTGCCGGAGAGTTCCCGCAGATCCACCCGGGTGACGACGCCCAGGGTATCGTCCAGGCGGCCTTCGGTGCCCAGTGCCAGTTGCAGCCGACCTGGCAGATCGGCGACAAACCGGCCGGGCTCCAGGTTCCGGCCCCGAAGGTCCAGGGCCCAGGACAGGCCCTCGTGCCAGTGGATCCGGCCGCTCAGGTCCAGATCACCGGCTTCGCCACGGATCGACAGCGGTGCCGGGCGCAGGGTTCGGGTATCCCCTTCGGCGTTCAGGGTCAGGGCCAGGGTGGGCCATGGGTCCAGGGTGACGGCGGTGTCCAGGTCCAGGACATAGGCATCGGGCCGACCCCGGGTCACCAGCCGGCCCTCCGCCACGGACAGGGGCTGGTCTTGCGCCAGGGTGATGGTGAGGGCCTGCCAGTGGTGGGTCAGGTCCAGGACCAGATCGGTGACGGGATCGTGGATGTCACCCTCGGTGACCAGATTCAAGGGGGCCAGGACCTGGTGGCGGAGTGTCAGTCGGGCCAGGTCTCCCTGGGTGACGAGTTGCCCCCGGGCCTGATCGGCGTCGGGCAGGAACTCGCCGGCAGTCTCGGGCAGGGGCAGGCGCCAGTCCACCCCCAGTTCCATCGGGTAGGGCAGGGCCAGTCCGATGTGACCCGCGGCCAGGATGTCGGCGAGGGGGCTGTCCACGGCCAGGCGGCGGATCAGCACCCGCTCCTGATCCAGATGCAGGGACAGGCGCAGACTGTCCACGGCCAGCGGTTCGGCCTCGGGGCCGGTGCGAAACCGGATCTGCCGGATGTGACCCTCGGGCAGGTTCACCACCACCGGCATGGGGATCGAGTCGGGAAGGCTGAAAGGCTCGTCGGCGGGCGGGGCATCCGGGTCCGGGGTGAGGGTCAGGTCCAGTTCCGCCGCCTGCAGCGTGAGAACCTCGACCCGCAGTCCGGTCAGCGGCAGCAGGGCCACCCGGGCCTCCAGATGGGCCAGTCCGGCGGTGAGGGCTTCATGACGGTAGTGGATGTCCCTGGCCGTCAGGCCCTTGAGCAGGTTGCCTTCCAGGTGCCCGATCTCCAGTTCTCCGGGGATGAAGCCGACACCCACCTGCACCAGGAGCCGGGCGCCGGGCCCGGTGCCCACCAGGAAGGTGAACAGGGTGAACAGCAGCAGAATGATCAGCAACAAAGCCGCAAGAAGACGCCGGATCACAGGTCCATTCCCATGCTCAGGTGCAGGCGGAAATTGTCATCGCTGTCGATGGGGTGAGCGATGTCCACCCGGATGGGGCCGATGGGGGAGCGCCAGCGTACTCCTACACCCACCCCGTAGCGGGCATTCCAGTCATTGAGATGGTTGAAGGCGTTGCCGCCGTCGGCAAACACGGCCACGCTCCATTGATCCGCGAACGGGTAGTCCATCTCGATGCTGCCGCTGGCCATGTGGCGGCCGCCGATGATGTCGCCATCGTCGTTGGTGGGGCCCAGTTTCTGGTAGCCGTAGCCGCGCACGCTGCTGTCACCGCCGGCGAAGAAACGCAGGGACGCGGGCAATCTGGCGAAGTCCTGCACGGCGGTGGTGCCGGCATCGGCCCGTAGCAGCAGGCGTCCTTCTCCCAGGGGCATGATATACCTGGCGCGGCCGGTAGCCTGGGCGAAGCTGATCGAGGACAGTAGATCCTCGGAAGCACCTCTGAGACTGAAATTCAGGCGCCAGCCCTGGCGAGGGAAGATGGGATGATCCGCCTGGACACGGGACATCTGGAATCCGGGCATCAGCAGGGTGGTGCTGTCGCGAACGTCTGCTACTTCATAGTCTTCGCGCTCGAATGTCAGGGACCGGGTCTGGATCCAGCCGGAGGGGAGTTGTCGCAGATGGGCGATGCCCAGACTATAGATGTCGCTCTCGGAGGTGTCGGTGTTTTCGCTCTGATAGCCGGCGGTCAGGTTGATGCGTTCCCGGGCCGGGTCACCCAAGGGGATCTCATAGCCGATCCCTACCTGGGTATTCACCGATGAGACTTCCAGTTCGGCGTGATAGCGGTGGCCGGCGCGGTTGGCGCGATGGTTTTCCACCCCCAGACGCACGCGCGGTCCCTTGTCGGTGCTGGCCCCGACCCCTGCCAGGTAAGACCACTTGTTGCGTGGGGTCAGGGTGACGTGAATGGGGACCTCCAGGTCCTCTGCCTCATCGGTGCGGGGGTCCACGCGCACGTCGCTGAAATAGCCGCTGTTCATGAAGGCCTGCTGCATACTGATCAGGCGGCGACTGTCATAGACATCCCCCTGTTCGAACGGGATGAACCTGCGCACCAGCCGGTCATGAAAGGTGTCCTGCTCCAGCGTGACCGGGCCCAGGAAATAGCGGGGGCCGCTCTCCAGATGGATCACCAGATCCGCTGCCTGTTCCCGGATGTCCACCCGCATCTGACTGGTGGTGATGCGGGCATCCAGATAGCCCCGTGCCGCCGCGTGGCGGTTGAGATTGCCCTTGATCTGCTCGTAGCGGTCGTGGCGCAGACGGTCGCCGGGACGGATGGGAGGAGATTGGACCAGGTCGGCGAAGGTGGGATCCTGTTCCGCCTCGCCGATGATGCGGATGTCCAGGTTGCGGACCCGTACCGGGGGACCGGGTTCCAGCTCCACGTCCAGAGACCAGCAGGCCTCGTCGCGACGGAAGTCCAGGCTGAAGCGGGGCTCGTAATAGCCCAGGGCTCGCAGGGCGCCGCGGATTTCCCGGTCGGCGGCGCGCAGCAGGGGGCGTTCCCGCCATTCGGGAAGATCGCATCCCTCCCGGGCCAGGCCCAGATGGGCGCGAATGTTGTCCGTGATCTCGTCACCCACATCGGAGATGCGGATGCGGGGCTCAGCCCCCAGGACCAGGCCGGGGAGCAGGCCCAGCAGGAGGATGAGGGCGGACAGCGGGCGCCTGATCGGGGCATGGCATCGGGCAGGCGGGTGATGGGCAGTCATCAATGACGGCGTCCTGAGTCTTGTTTCCCTATCAGGTTAGCCGCAAAGGTCGCCGTTCGGGAAGGGGCTGGGTTCAGCCTTTGCCTCGGGTGCGGGTCCTGTGGGGCTTGCCGTTCTGCTCAATGAACTGGATGATGCGGCCGGCCACATCGATGCCCGAGGCGGTTTCGATCCCCTCCAGGCCCGGACTGGCGTTGATCTCGATCACCACCGGGCCGCGGTCGGAGCGCAGGATGTCCACACCGCAGACATTGAGGCCGACGATCTTCGCCGCCCGTACCGCCGTGGCCCGTTCCTGGGGGGTGAGTTTCACCGGTTCCGGGGTGCCGCCCCGGTGCAGGTTGGAACGGAATTCCCCCTCCTTGGCCCGGCGCATCATGGACGCGACCACCTTGCCGCCCACCACGAAACAGCGCAGGTCGGTGCCGCCGGCCTCCTTGATGAACTCCTGCACCAGGATGTTCTGGCGCAGGCCCATGAAGGCCTGGATGACGCTCTCGGCGGCCTTGCGGGTTTCCGCCAGCACCACCCCCACCCCCTGGGTGCCTTCCAGCAGCTTGATCACCAGCGGTGCGCCTTCCACCTCCCGCAGCAGGTCGTCGATGTCGTCCGGGGAATGGGCAAAGCCGGTGACCGGCAGGCCGATCCCTTCCCGGGACAGCAGTTGCAGGCAGCGCAGTTTGTCCCGGGCGCGGCTGATGGCCACGGATTCGTTCACCGGAAACACCCCCATCATCTCGAACTGGCGCAGCACGGCGGTGCCGTAGAAGGTGATGGAAGCGCCGATGCGGGGGATTACGGCATCAAAACCGGTCAGCTCGCACCCCTTGTAGTGGATGCTGGGCTTGTCGGAGGTGATATTCATGTAGCAGCGCAGGGGGTCCAGAACCTGGACCTGATGTCCCTGGGCCTTGGCGGCCTCGACCAGCCGGCGGGTGGAATACAGGCGGGAGTTTCGCGAGAGAATGGCAATTTTCATGCAGGGCTTCAGGCTTGGAAAAGGCGGGCCAAGCTTGAGGCTTTGCACGGGCTTGGGCAAGGGGGGAAAGGCCCTTCTTCCCCGTCGGGGAAGAAGGGCGGGACAACATCAGCCCATGGCCTGCTGCCGGGGGGAGCGGCTGCGGCGGTGGTTCAGGATGACCACCACGCCCTGCCGCTTCACTTCCGGCAGGGACTGCACGATGGCCCGGCCCAGGGGGCGGGGGAGCTGTTCGAACAGGCGGGCCACCGTATAGGTGGGCAGCCCCCCGGCCAGACGAATCGCATCCTTTTGCGAGATATCCAGCAGCACCCGGATCTGGGACTGTTCAGCCAGCTTCAGAAACCGCAGGCGCGCCGCGCCGTATTCTCCCATCCGCACCGCCGTACCCACCGTCTCCAGGGCCGCATCGGTCCACGGCAGGGCGTGGATGGCGTCGTTGGCCGCTTCGAAGGGGGTGGCTGCGTTGTTCATCAGATTGTTCATGTCTACTTTTCCTTCCTGCCCCCGGGGGCATGCTGCAAGGGTATCCGGTTGGGTTCGTGAACCGGTTTCGGGTGGAAGTCATGACACGACGGGAAGAAAAGCCGCATGAACCCCTAACGAAAAACACCGCCCTGGTGGCGGCTGTGATTCATGCGTAAGTTGGGGGGCTCCCGTACGTGCCCTGGATGGGGTTCGGCGCGTCGGGACCGGGAGCCCCGGACGGTCAGATGACCGTGGCGGGGAACTCGTCTCGACGGACGCTGCACCACACCCATGCCGGACCCGAAATGGTCGTCACGCGTGTGCAAGTTGTACAGCAACTGTCCATACGAACACGAAGTCCTCTGTGGCCTGACATGTGCCCCCGGACACGGCCGGGAACGGGCGCAAAGATACCCCTTCGGCAGCGATTTTTAAAGCCCTTCGGGGCGCATTTTTACAGTTTTATTTCATGGGGTCCGATCGGCCCCGGCACGGGGCTCGCCGGCCAGCCAGGAGGCGGTGGAATCCACCAGATAGGCGGCGCATTGCAGGGCGTTGCGGCCCAGCAGCATGCGAAAGCTCATGGTATCCCGGTTGGTGAGGGTGATTTCCACCGCATGGGTCCGTTCGCCGATGATGATCGGGGTGCGGATCACATAGCGTTGCTGGCGGTGACCGCCGGAGTCGGTGACCACCCGCCGGTCCGCCACCGGGGCCTGGCAGTCCACCACCACGTCCCGCCGTCGTCGCAGGGGATGCACGCCGAAACGCACCCAGGGCTGTCCGTCCCGCGTAAAGGGTTCCACGTAAAAGGCGTGCAGGGCGCAGGTGCGGGCGCCGGTATCCACCTTGCAGGTGATGCCGGCCAGCCCCAGGTCGGGGAGGGCGATGCGTTCCCGCCAGCCCAGGCGGGGTTGTGCATCGGTGGGAGGACTCGGGGTGTTCATCATTTTGCGCGAAGTCGGTTGATCCGGTGATGCGTTCAGGAGGATCATACAACGCAATGCCCGTCCCATCGTCGGCAAGGAGGCTGACCATGTCCAGAGCCTTACCCTGTCTGCCTGTCCAGGCCCGTCTCGTCATTGCCGGTCGATCCCTGCCGGTGATGTCGCTGCGGGGTTCGGAATCCCTCAGCGGGGTCTGGCGGGTGTTGCTGGAGGTCATCGGGCCCGGTGTCGAGTATCCGGGCAGGCTGGGTGCCCCTGCCCGCCTGGAAGTGTCCGATGCACACGGCGCCCGCAAGGTGTTCGACGGCATCCTGTGTGCGTGTGGTCCCGTCCCTGGGTTGGATGTCACCTGGGCTGCCCCCCATCGTTTTCGCGTGCTGCTGCGCTCCCGCCTTTACCGGCTTGCCCTGACTCGGCGCACCCGCCTGTTCAGCGATCTGAGTCCGCCCGATCTGGCGGAACGCCTGTTGGCGGCGGCGGGAGTTCGCCTGCAGAGTGAACGGCTGATGCATGCCTACCCCCGTCGCGCCGGCATCCTGCAGGCCGACGAGTCGGATCTGAGCCTGTTGAATCGGGTGCTGGCCAGAGCGGGCATCCATTGGCATGTCACTTCGGGACATGGCCTGGAAACGCTGGTGCTGGTGGATGATCCGGCCGGGCTGACGCCGGCTGCACCCACGGAGTGGACCTGGCGGGGTCAGTCCGGCGGTTGGAGCCGGCAGCCGCCCGGCGTGCTGTCCGTCCATGAACGGATCCGTCCGGTGCCGGGCTGTTTCACCGTCACCGGACGACTGGCGGACGGCCGTGCCTACCGTGCCTCGGCACTGACCGGCCGCGGAGAGGGGGTGCAGGACCGGATCGGGTATGGGCTGCATACGGTGGAGGCGCTGGACCACCGCGCCCGGTTACTGGCGGAGCGGGCGTGTTGCCGGCATCGCACCCTGGCGCTGGAGACCACGGTTCTGGGGCCCGGGGCGGGCGAATGGGGCAGGCTCGGGGAGATCCCCGGCCGTTCCGCCCTCGAGGGGGCCTGGCTGGTGACGGCCGTGCAGCATCATGCCATCGCCGGGGACGACGGTCGGCTCAACTATCTGGGCCGGATGGCACTGGCACCCCGGGATCTGCCCTGGCGGCCACCGGAGCCCAGGCGTTCCTGGACGGTGCCGGATCTGTTGCCGGTGGAGGTGGCGGGCGGCCCGGGGCCGGTCGCCGGGCCGCGGCTGGATGGCGTCGGGTGCTACAGGGTACGGCTGGAGGCGGAAACCGATCCGGTGTCCGTGACGCCGTGGCTGGATCGCATGACCCCTTACGCGGCCCCACCCGGGACCACGGGATCCGCCGGCGGCTGGCATGCCCCCTGGCATCCCGGGCAGCGGTTGATGCTGGTCTGTCTGGGAGGGGATCCCGATGGCTTTGCGGTCCTGGACGGGGCCTTCCCGGATGCCCGCCATCCCTCGCCCGTCAATGGGGAATACCCGGCCGCCCATCGTTATCAAACCCCGGGCGGGCTGACTCTGTTGATGGATGATCACCGGGATGCGCCGGTGCTGCGCCTGCATACGGCGGGTGAACGGCACTGGCTGTCACTGGAGGCGGGGACGGAAGGGCACTTGCTGTCCCTGGTCTGTCGGGAGGGCGCCCTGATCATCCGCGCCGGGCGCTGTCTGCATGTGCGCGGTGGTGGCGACATGAACACCCGCATCGGTGGCGGGCAAGTGGAGCAGGTCCGTGGTTCCGTGCTGCGGCAAGGCGATGGGCACATGCAGGTCCGGTCCGCGAAGGGGTTGCGGGCCTCGGCCGGGGGAAATCTCTCGATGACGGCCCGGAAGGATCTTCGCGTTCGGGCGGGCAGGGGGGTGCGCCTGCTGGCCGGAGGGGATCTGGTGCTGCATGTGGCCCATGGCGGGCTGCAATGGCGAGTGGCGGGGGATCTGCGGGTCATGGCTGGCCGGGGACTCAGGATCGAGCCCCTGGGCACGGCACCGATCCGGATTCGGACCGGTGGCGGCGGCATCACCCTCCTGCCGGGCGCGGGGCAGGTGCTGATCCACGGTCGGGGCGTTCGCCTGAGCGGGCGCAAGCTGGATCTGTGGGGCACCGTGGATACCCGGGTGTCAGGGGCATGACCCGGTTCAGCGGGGAAAGATCACCAGGTGATTGAAACCCAGCTTGAGGGGAATGCGTTCTCCCAGGGCGTAGTTCTCGTGGGAGGGGGCCAGGCACAGTACGGTGTCGCCGCTGCCCAGACGCAGGGTGTAGAGGAAATTGGCGCCGCGGAAGGCCTTGTCGGTGACCTCGCCGAAGATCCTGCTGCCGTCATCGGGCAGGATGTCGTCGGGGCGGACCAGCACGTCCACCGGATCGCCGGGTCGGCAGGCCTCCGGGATCATGCCGGTGATGGCCCCCAGCTCGGTCTCCACCTCGTGCTCGTTGAGTACGGTCCCCGTCAGCATCTTGCCCTGACCGATGAAATCCGCCACGAACCGGGCCGCGGGCTTGTGGTAGAGGTTGTAGGCGGTGTCCCATTGCAGCACCCGGCCGGCGTTGATGACGGCGATGCGGTCGGCAAAGGCAAAGGCCTCGTTCTGGTCATGGGTGACCAGCATGGCGGTGATGTCTTCCTGCTTGAGGATGGCGCGGACCTCCCGGGCCAGGCCCTCGCGCAGTTCCACGTCCATGTTGGAAAAGGGCTCGTCCAGCAACAGCAGCCTGGGTCTGGGCGCCATGGCGCGGGCCACGGCGATGCGCTGCTGCTGCCCGCCGGACAGGGCGTGGGGGTAGGCCGGGCCGTAGTCCGGCAGGCCGATGAGCCGCAGCAGCTCCGTGACCCGCTCCCGCCGGGCCCGGCTGGACTGGCCGCGGATGCCGAAAGCGATGTTTTCCGCCACCGTCAGATGGGGAAACAGGGCGAAATCCTGGAACACCATGCCCACCTGACGCCGCTCCGGGGGCAGAGTCCAGCCAGCCTGGCTCACCACCCGGCCGTCCAGCAGCACCTGCCCCGCACTCGCCGGCTCGAAACCGGCGATGGTGCGCAGCAACGTGGTCTTGCCGCAGCCGCTGGGGCCCAGCAGGCAGCCGATGACCCCCTTGTTCAGGGCGAGGCTGACGTCGTGGACAACGGTGGTACCGTCATAGCCCACGCTGACGTGGTCGATTTCAAGCAGGCGTGTCATGTCCGGGTCTGGAACGGCTGATGGTGCGGCTGATGAGGATCACCGGGATGATCCCCGCCAGGACGATGGCCAGGGCCGCGCTGGCGGAATCCGCCAGCCTCTCGTCCGAGGCCAGCTCGAAGGCGCGCACCGCCAGGGTGTTGAAGTTGAAGGGGCGCAGTATCAGGGTGGCCGGCAGTTCTTTCAAGACGTCCACGAACACCAGCAGGAGCGCGGTGAGCAGGCTGCCCCGCATGATGGGCATGTGGATCTTGCTCAGGACCTGCCGGGGTGGGGTGCCCAGGGAGCGGGCGGCATCATCCATGGACGGCTTGATCTTGGCCAGGCCCGCCTCCACCGTCTGCAGGGAGACGGCCAGAAAACGCACGCAGTAGGAGAACACCAGGGCCACCAGGGTGCCGGAGAGGATCAGGCCGGTGGAGATGCCGAAGGCATCCCGCATCCAGCCGTCGATGGTGTTGTCGATCCAGGCAAAGGGCAGCATCACCCCCACGGCAATGACCGTGCCGGGGATGGCGTAGCCCATTCCGGCCACCCGCACCGCGCCGTTCACCGGCAGGGAGGGGCGCAGCCGCTTGCCGTAGGCCAGCACCAGGGCCAGGGCCACCGCCAGCACGGCGGCGATGGCGGCCAGGGAGACGCTGTTCCACACCAGGCCCAGGAACTCCGGCCGCATCCACATGTGCGGGGTGCGCAAGGCCCACTGCAGCAACTGTCCGGACGGGATCACGAAGCCCAGGATGATGGGCAGGGCGCAGACCACCAGGGCGCCGGCCAGGTGCACGCCCCGCAGCCGGTAGCGAGGCAGACGGGAATAGCGGGCACTGGTGTGGTGGAAACGGGCGCGGCGTCGGGAATAGCGCTCCAGCACGATCAACACCAGCACGAAGGTCATCATGATGCCGGCCAGCTGGGCGGCGGCGCCCGGGTCACCCAGGCCGAACCAGGTGCGGAAGATGCCGGTGGTGAAGGTGGGAATGCCGAAATACTGCACCGTGCCGTAGTCTGCCAGAGTCTCCATCAGGGCCAGGGACAGGCCGGTGATGATGGCCGGTCGGGCCAGGGGCAGGGCCACGCGACGAAAGCCCGCCCAGGGGCCGGCGCCCAGGGTGCGGGAGACCTCCAGCACGCAGACGGACTGTTCCAGGAAGGCGGCGCGACTGAGCAGGTAGACGTAGGGGTAGAGCACCAGGGACAACATGATGATGGCCCCCGGCAGGGAACGGATCTGGGGGAACCAGTAGTCGCCCCAGCCCCAGCCGGTCCACTCCCGCAGCTGGGTCTGTACCGGGCCGGCGAAATCGAGCATGCCGGTGTAGGTGTAGGCGATGATGTAGGCCGGCATGGCCAGGGGCAGCAGCAGTGCCCACTCGAACAGACGTCGACCGGGGAAATCGCACATGCTCACCAGCCAGGCGGTGGGGATGCCGATCAGAAGGACCCCCACCCCCACCCCCGCCATCAGGATCAGGGAATTGGTGACGTAGTCCTGCAGCACGGTCTGGCGCAGATGCAGCCAGACGTCGGAGGCCGGGATGAAGACATGGGCAAAGATCACCAGCACCGGCAGGGCCAGGATGGCGGCGATCAGGGGGACGCCCAGGCTCCAGGCATCGGGACGCTTGAGACGGCTTGACGAGAACCACCCTTGTCGGGATACCGGGTCAGTCCTCATGGGGTCGTCGGGTGGCTGGTCATGGCGTGGCAACGATGGGTCGGCGCTTCGGAAGGGGCATAGTCTACTGGGTATTGGCCGAATGACAAATGATCCTCGGACTGATTCCCACTTAGGGGGTATTCCGGGGCGGTCATTGCCTCAAAACTGTTAAAGCCCTGGGCTCCCGCTTTCGCGGGAGTGACGGAATGGGGATGCGCGGACGTGACGGAATGGGAGGTGTCGGGCATTCCTTGAATACCCTTCTCCCCGTGAGGGGAGAAGGGTACGACTCAGCGCCAGCCGGCCCGGTCCATCAGCCGCACGGCGGCGGCGTTGAAGTCACCCAGCATGCCCAGGTTGACCGCGTCGGCCTGGAATTCACCCAGTTCCGTCAGGGTGCCGCTCCATTCCACGCCGGGCTTGACCGGGTATTCCTGGTTGGCTTCCGCATACCAGCGCTGGGCACTGTCGCTGGCCATGAACTCGATCAGCCTGACGGCGTTGTCGGTATTGCGGGAATGGGTCACCACGCCGGCACCGCTCACGTTCACGTGTACGCCCCGGTCATCCTGGTTTGGCCAGAACACGCCGATGGACTGCGCGGCAGTGCGCTCTGCGTTATCATCGGAATTGAGCATCTGACCAAGATAGTAGGTATTGGCGATGGCCAGGTCGCACTGTCCCGCCGCCGCTGCCCGGATCTGATCCCGGTCGCCGCCCATGGGCGGACGGGCCATGTTGGCCACCAGGCCCCGTGCCCAGCTTTCCGTCTCGGCTTCGCCGTTGGCGATGATCATGGAAGCGGTCATGGACTGGTTGTACACGTTACTGGAGGAACGGATGCAGATGCTGCGGCGCCACTTTTCGTCCGCCAGGGCCTCGTAGGTGGACAGGTCGGCCGGATCCACCTTGCCCTTGACGTACATGATGGGGCGGGCGCGCATGGACAGGCCGTACCAGTAGCCCTCCGCGTCACGGTAGCTTTCGGGAATGGCCTCGTTGAGCACCGCCGACTCGATGGGGCGCAGGACGCCGGCGGCCTTGGCGCTGTTCAGGTTGCCCGCATCCACGGTGATGAGCACGTCGGCCGGGGTATTGCGGCCCTCGCTGCGCAGGCGCTGCAGCAGGGCGTCGGCCTGGGCGCTGACGATGTTGACGCGAATGCCGGTCTGTTCGGTGAACTCGTCCATCAGGGGTTTGATGAGTGCTTCCTGACGGGCGGAGTAGACGTTGACCTCACCCTGGGCCAGGGCCGGCGCGGGCAGGGTGAATGCCAGCGCACAGGCCACGAACAGGGCAGCCGGCTTTTGGAAGGTTGCTTTGACCATGGGGTGAATCACTCCTTGGGTAGTGATGGGCAAGGGATGCTGGGCCGAGACTGGAAGGAAGTCCGGTAAGCGGACTGCAAACAAGAACGAGTGTCATTTGTTTCACGAGTGCTGTCAAGATGCTCCCATGGCCGAGTTATTGCGATCTTGTTAACAGACGTGGGATTCCAGGCGGCCGGCGGTGAAAAAAAAGCGGGTGATTGCTGCATACTGACCCATTATCCCGTGGGGATGGTCGGCGGCGGCGCGGCCTTTTCGGAGCGCCCCTGATATTCTGGAGACATGATGGCTAGCGATGCTCTGAAAATCCCTAAAAAACGCATTCCGGTGAAGGTCTGGGTACACCCGGATGGTTTGGTTCTGGGAGAGATCTTCGTTCACTTGCAAAGCAGCCGGCACGACGGCGAGGAAGAACCGGCGGAAATGCTGAACGGCAGTGATGCCTTCTTCGTGATGCGTAGCCGATCCGGTGAACTGCGTTTCTACAACAAGCATGCCGTGGTCCGTCTGGAATATTCGGCACAAGTTGCCCGGCTTGAAGCCGGTTGTGCCTCCTGTCTGCAGGCTCGCCTTCATCTCATGGACGGTTCCTGCCTGGAAGGTACCATCCAGGAGGTTCTGCCCCCGGGTAATGCCCGTCTGTACGATTACATCAACATCTTCGATCAGCGCTTCGTGCGGCTTTTCCTGCCCGATGAGACCGTGGCACTCGTCAGCAAGGCCTATATCGTGCGGGTGGAAGAGCTGACGGCGGATGATGCGTCCCATGAGTTTTCTGGCTGATTTTCGTGCGGAGCGGCTGATTGCGCGGCTGCTGCAGGCAAGGGATCTGGACAGCACGGACGCGTTGCACCTGCGGAACAAGCTCAAGGCTCTGGGCGTGCCCGCCGTGGAGCGTCTGGTACCCATGCTGCTGAGTGCGGATGACGCCGGAGTCAGAGCCATTGAATGGATGCTCGACGGCTTGCTGGACCCGTCAACCCTGCCCGTGCTCCTGTCCCGTCTGACGGATGCGGGTCCCCGCGGAACGGCGCGGATCACGCACCTGCTCAGCCATGGTCGAGGTTACGACCCTCATCTTCTGGCCGAGGCCTTCAACGACCCCGCATTGCCCAAGGCGCCGCTGATCCAGGCCCTCACCGCCCAGCAGGACCGTCTGGACGGCGGCGTCCTGCTGCGCATTGCCCACCAGCTGCAGCCGGCGGCACGCAATGCCCTGTTCCAGGTCATCGAGGCGGTGGCCGAGCCGGCCATGATCCCCGAGTTGGTCAACCGTGCCTCGGGCAAGGATCCGGCGATGCGACGGCTGGTGGTGAAGGTGTTGGGCCGCTTTGATGTGCCACAGGCCCGCAAGGCCCTGGAGCACGCCCTGCACGACGCCGACAAGGGCGTGCGTCAGGCCGCGCTGGCAGCCCTGGTGGAACGGGGCGTCAGCGTGGATCTGGCGCTCCTGTGCGGTCTTTTGCGGGACCCGGACCTGGGTATTCAGGAGCAGGCCGTGGACGCGGTGATTCGCCGTCATGATCCCGATACCATCACCCACTTGCTGCCGGTTCTTCGGGATGAGTCCGAATATGCCCGTCGGGCCGGGGTGGAAGTCCTCAACAGCATCGGTAGCACCCGTGACGTGAAGCTGTTGCTGAACTCGGTGAAGGATGAGGACTGGTGGGTGAGGGCGCGGGCCGCCGATGCCCTGGCCAGGATCGGCGGTCCGCGGGTGGTCAGGGCGGTGGTGGAACTGTTGCGGGATGATGATGAGTTCATTCGCCGCTCCGCCGTGGAGATCCTCAATGCCACCCGTGACGAGGGGGCGCTGGGGCATCTCATGTCGGCCCTGGATGATTCGGACTGGTGGGTGAGGGAGCGGGCGGTGGATGCCCTGGGGGATATGGGGCACCAGACGGCGGTACCGGCGCTGATCGATCTGATGGAACGGGATACCAGGGCGGCGCCCGCCGTCATCCGTGCCCTGGCCAAGCTCAAGGATGACCGTGCCGTGGAGCCGTTGCTCAAACAGCTGGCCGTGGCCAGTGATGCCATCCGCCTGGACGCGGTCCAGGCCCTGGAGGCGCTGGCGGATTCTTCCAATGTGCAGCGCATTCTGCAGGCGATAACACGGCATGCCTCGGGGACCGAGGGCGAACTGGAAATCACCGGCCGGGATGTCTCGACCCGTCTGAGCAACCGGTTTGCCCTCAACGGCAATGGGGGCGCCGTGATGGAGCGGACCCTGCTCACGGATGAGGTCACCTCCATGCTGGGAGACGATACAGGGAGCCATGTCACCGGGACGGTGCGCCAGATGGCCCGCCCGGCAAGGGCCGCGGGGCAGTCCGCCCTGGATCTGAATGCCCTGGAACCCGGAGACCTGCTGGGGGATCGCTATCGCTTCGTCCGCCGGGTCGGCAAGGGGGCGTTCGGAACCGTCCTGCTCATGGAAGACACCATGATCTCGGAAACCATCATTCTCAAGGTGATGAATCCCCAACTGGCCGCCGACGAGGAGATGATCAAACGCTTCATTCAGGAGTTGCGTCTGTCGCGCAAGATTACCCACGAGAACGTCATCCGCATCCATGATTTCCTGGTGGTACAGGGTGCCCTGGCCATTTCCATGGAGTATTTTCCCTCTTCCACCCTGGGGGCCATTCTGCAGAAAACCAGTCCGCTGCCGGTGTCCCGCGCCCTGCGCTATGCGGAAGATATCGCGGCCGGCATGTCCGCGGCCCACGAGGTGGGTGTCATACATCGGGACCTCAAGCCGGGCAACGTGCTTATCAACGGTCGGGACATCCTCAAGATCGTGGACTTTGGGGTGGCCGCGGTCACCGGGGCGGGCGATACCCGCCTGACTCGAACCGGCATCCTCATCGGGACACCCAAGTACATGGCCCCGGAACAGGTCCTGGGGCAGCCGGTGTCGACGCGCTCGGATATCTATGCCCTGGGGGTGATGCTCTACGAGATGCTGGCGGGACGCCCGCCCTACCTGGGGGAGGACCAGGTATCGATCATGTATCAGCATGTCCAGGGAAAGGCGACGTCCCTGTCAGAGCTGAACTCCGCGATAGACCCCGGGTTGGCCGAGGTGGTGGCGCGGATGATGGCGGTGGACCCGGAGGCACGTTACCAGACCATGGTTCAGGTGCGCGAGGTACTGCATGCCCAGAATTGATGCCTTTCTCAAGCTGGCCCGCGAGCAGGGGTGCTCGGACCTTCATCTGGCGGTGGGATTGCCGCCGTTGCTGCGCATGAACGGGGACATCATGCCCATCCGTTTTCGCGACCTGGCGGCCCGGGAGTTGGAAACCTACATCATGGAGATCCTCACGCCGGCCCAGAAACAGCGTTTCAGCGAGGGCGATGATCTGGACTTCTCCTACGTGACGGAGGAGGTGGGGCGTTTCCGTGCCAATCTCTTCCGCAAGGCAACCGGCATCGGCGCCACCTTTCGCCATATCCCCGCGCAGGCCCCGGATCTGGACAGCCTGGGGTTGCCTTCGGTGGTCAAGCAGCTGATCGAACATCATCAGGGCATGGTGCTGGTCACCGGCTCCACCGGTACCGGCAAGTCCACCACCCTGGCGGCCATCATCGACTACATCAATACCCACCGGGCAGTCAACATCATCAGCCTGGAGGACCCGGTGGAGTTCGTGCACCGGAGCAAGCGCGCCCAGGTGATCCAGCGCGAGGTGGGGAATCATGTCCCCAGCTACGCCCACGGGCTGCGCAATGCCCTGCGCGAGGACCCGGACGTGATCCTGGTGGGGGAACTGCGGGACGTGGACTCCATGATCATGGCCATGATCGCGGCGGAAACCGGGCACCTGGTGTTGGGCACCATGCATACCACATCGGCCGTGAAGACCATCGACCGGATCCTGGACAGCCTGCCCCTGGAGCAGCGGGAACAGGGCAAAACCTTCCTGTCCCAGAACCTGCACGGGGTGATCACCCAGACCCTGGTCAAGTCCGCCGACGGGCGTGGCCGCCGGGCGGTGGTGGAGACCTTGGTGATCAACCGGGCCATCGCCAAGATGATCATGACCGACAAGGTGCACCAGATCCCGACACAGATGCAGACCGGGCGCACCCAGGGCATGCAGTTGCTGGATCAGGCATTGCTGGAGGCCGTGCAGCGCAATGAGATCGATCCGGATGATGCCTACCAGTTCGCGCTGGACAAGAAGAGTCTGCAGCGTTTCGTGACCGATGCGAGCCTGCTGCCCAAGATCGATCTGGCGGGAGGCTGAGGCCCATGCATCATGTGGATGATTATCTCGGCAAACTCATCGCGGCGGAGGGGTCCGACCTGCATCTGGTGTCCGGTGACCCGCCGCGGATGCGGGTGAACGGCGATCTGCAGGTCATCGAGTCCACCCCATTGACCCGGCAGGCGCTGAACGACTTCATGGCCGAGATCCTGCCTCCCGGCGCCCGCGAGATCTTCGAGCGGGATGACGGGGTGGATTTTGCCTATGCCGTGGAGGGTCTGGCCCGTTTTCGTGTCAACCTGTTCCGGCATGTGGGCGGACTGGCCGCCGTCTTTCGCGCCATTCCCTCCAAGTCCCTGACCCTGTCCCAGTTGGGCATGCCGCCGGTGATCAACAGCCTGGGCATGCAGCGCCATGGGCTGGTCCTGGTGACCGGCAAGACCGGTTCGGGCAAGACCACCACCCTGGCGGCCATGGTCAACGACATCAACGAACGTCGCCGGGGGCACATCATCACCATCGAGGACCCCATCGAATTCGTCCATGAACGCAAGCGCTGCCTGATCAGCCAGCGGCAGGTAGGGCTTCATACCAAGGGTTTCTCCGCCGCCCTGCGCTCCGCCCTGCGGGAAGATCCGGATGTGATACTGGTGGGTGAAATGCGGGATCTGGAAACCATCTCCCTGGCGGTCACGGCGGCGGAGACGGGCATCCTGGTGCTGGGAACCCTGCATACCAACGGGGCCGCCGCCACCGTGGATCGCATCATCAACGCCTTCCCCGCCATGAAGCAGGCCCAGATCCGGGCCATGCTGTCCACCTCCCTGCGCGGCGTCATCTCCCAGCAACTGGTGCGTCGGCAGGATGGCCAGGGACGTCTCGCGGCGGTGGAGATCCTGGTCAATACACCGGCGATTGCCAATCTGTTGCGGGAGGGCAAGACCGAACAACTGCTGGGTACCATGCAGTCCGGCGCCCTGATGGGCATGCAGACCATGGATGGTGCCCTGCACCGTCTCCTGGATGCCGGTCTGATCACGGGCCGGGAGGCCTACCATCAGGCCATCGGCAAGGCCGAATTCGAAGCCGTCCGGGAGCAGGACTGAGCCGAAGCCGGGTGACGCCGCCGTGATGCCCGTCCGCACCCGATCCCGTCACCGAAATTGAACCCTCGTCTCCCATCTCGTAAGCTGCCGTAATGACCACGCCCACCTCTCAAGACCTCTGCCTGGACGGCATCCCCCAGGCGGCCCGACCGGGCATTCTCAACCTGGCCCAGGACTATCTGTCCGCCTGTCAAAGCCAGGGTCTGGCTCCCGGCCCCTGGCCCGGGTCCCTGGCCCGGGTCTGGTACCACAGCGAGTTCGTCGCCCGTGTCGCCATCCGCCGTCCGGAAGCATTCATGGCCCTGCTGGCGTCCGGTGACCTGGAGCGGGTCTACGGCGATGGGGACATGTGTCGCCGGGTCCGGGATACCCTGGAGACGGCCGGGGACGAGGCCGGCCTGATGCGTCTGCTGCGCCAGGCCCGCAACCGGGAGATGGTTCGCATCGCCTGGCGTGACCTGACCGGGACGGCCACCCTGGAGGAAACCCTGGATGACCTCTCCACCCTGGCGGATCACCTCATCGACGCCGCCCTGGACTGGCTCCACCAGGACATGGCGTGCCGCCACGGCGAACCCCGGGATGCCGACGGGCAACCCCAGCGTCTGGTGGTGCTGGGCATGGGCAAGCTGGGCGGACATGAACTCAACTTCTCCTCCGACATCGACCTCATCTTCGCCTATCCCCGGACCGGCCAGACCGACGGCGAACGCTGCCTGGACAACCAGCAGTTCTTCATCCGTCTGGGGCAGCGTCTGATCAAGGTGCTCAACGAAAAGACCCCCGACGGCTTCGTCTACCGGGTGGACATGCGCCTGCGTCCCTTCGGCGACACCGGCCCCCTGGTGATGAGCTTCGATGCCCTGGAAGATTACTACGAGAGCCACGGCCGGGAATGGGAGCGCTATGCCCTGATCAAGGCCCGCGCCGTGGCCGGCGACCGGGACAGCGCCGAACAGCTCCATGCACTGCTGCGCCCCTTCATCTACCGTCGCTATCTGGACTTCGGTGCCTTCGGCTCCCTGCGGGACATGAAGGCCCTGATCAACCGCGAGGCGGCGCGCAAGGGCAAGGAGCAGGACATCAAGCTGGGGGAGGGCGGCATCCGGGAAGTGGAGTTCGTCGGCCAGGCCTTCCAGCTCATTCGTGCCGGACGCGATCCCTCACTGCAGTTGCGGGGCATCCGGCCCGTGCTGGAGCGACTGGCGGCCCAGGACCTGATGCCCGCCTACGCGGTGCGCCACCTGCTGGAGGCCTATGATTTCCTGCGCCGCACCGAAAACCGTCTGCAGATGGTGGCGGATCAGCAGACCCACCGGCTGCCCCGGGAGGATCAGGACCGCCTGTGTCTGGCCCTGTCCATGGGGTTCGAGGACTGGGACAGCTTCGAAACCACCCTGGATCGTCACATGCGCCGGGTGCACGGCCAGTTCGAGCAGGTCTTTGCCGCCCCCCAACGGGCCGATGACGATGTCGAACAGGCCGCCCAGCCCGAGGCGCAACGGGATCTGGCGGCCCTGTGGCTGGGCTCCCTCGGCCGGGAACGCAGTCTGGAGGTGCTGGATACCCTGGGTCTGACCGGCCCGGAAAGCGCCCTGGCGGGTCTGGAACACCTGCGTGACTGCAGCGCCTGCCGCAATCTCACCGCCACCGGGCGCGGGCGCCTGGACCGGCTCATGCCCCTGATGCTGGGCGTGCTCAGCGGCCTCAAGGACCCCGACGCCACCCTGGAGCGCCTGTTGCGTCTGGTGCAGACCATCGCCCGGCGTTCCGTCTATCTTTCCCTGCTGGTGGAAAACCCCCTGGCCCTGTCCCAGCTGGCGCGACTGTGCGAGGCCAGCCCCTGGATCGCCGACCATCTGACCCGCTACCCCCTGTTGCTGGATGAACTGCTGGACCCCCGCAGTCTCTACGCCCCGCCCGGTCGCCAGGGACTGATGGATGCCCTCAACGACGAACTGGTGCAGGTCCCCCAGGACGACCTGGAGCAGGTCATGGACCGGCTGCGCATGTTCAAGCAGGTTCAGGTCCTCAAGGTGGCCGCCGCCGACATCATGGACGTGCTGCCGGTGATGAAGGTCAGCGACCACCTGACCTGGATCGCCGAAGTGGTGCTGGAGCGGGTGCTGGGACTGGTGCTGGAACAACTGATCGCCAAACACGGCCGTCCCCGCTGTCTCGTCGACGGCGAGCCCTTCGAACCGGGCTTTGCCGTGGTGGGTTACGGCAAGCTGGGTGGGCTGGAACTGGGTTACGGCTCGGACCTGGACATCGTTTTCCTGCACGACAGCCGGGGGGAACAGGCCATGACCGACGGCGAACGCCCGCTGGACAACAGCGAATTCTTTGCCCGTGTCGGCCAGCGAATACTGCATTTCCTGGGGGTCTTCACCGGGGCGGGGCGGCTTTACGAGGTGGACACCCGGCTGCGCCCCAGCGGTGCCTCGGGTCTGCTGGTGACCAGCGTGCCCGCCTTCGAGGACTACCAGCTCGGCTCCGCCTGGACCTGGGAACACCAGGCCCTGGTGCGTGCCCGTCCGGTGGCCGGGGATGCCCGCATCGCAGAAGCCTTTCAGGCCATGCGTGGCCGCGTGCTGCGCCAGCCCCGGGACGAAGCCGCCCTGCGGCGGGAAGTGCGCGAGATGCGGGAAAAGATGTGGAAGGAACACGCCACCCGCGACCCTGCGTGGTTCGATCTCAAGAGAGACCCCGGCGGTATCGCGGATATTGAATTTATGGTGCAATATCTGGTTCTGGCCCATGCCGCCCGGCATCCCCAGCTCACGACCTGGCCCGACAACATCCGCATCCTGGAGTCTCTGATCGAGACCGGCCTGATGCCCAGGGATGACGCCCTGTTCCTGATGGACACCTACCGGAGTTTCAGGGACCGGATCCACGAGCTGACCCTGCAGGAAATGCCTGCCAGGGTGCCGGTTGTGGACTGGGCGAGGGAACGCGAGCAGGTGCGCGCCTTCTGGCAACGCCTGATGACATAGCAGCGATCATGAAGGGTGTGCGCGCCGGGTTCCGTGCCGCCCCATGTCTCACCCGGGAACCCATACCGAAATACGAGAGGAAACGTTTCATGTCCACCATGGCCGAACGCGATGGTCTGATCTGGTACGACGGCGAGATGGTGCCCTGGCGCGAGGCCAAGACCCATGTACTCACCCATACCCTTCACTACGGCATGGGGGTCTTCGAAGGGGTACGCGCCTACCAGACGGAGCGTGGCCCGGCCATTTTCCGACTGGAAGACCACACCCGCCGGCTGTTCCGGTCCGCCCACATCCTGGGCATGACCATCCCCTACACCCCTGACGAACTCAACGCCGCCCAGGTGGCCGCGGTGCGGGACAATGGCCTCAAGAGTGCCTACCTGCGGCCCATGTGCTTTTTGGGTGCCGAGGGCATGGGGCTGCGCGCCGACAACCTCAAGGTGCACGTCATCGTGGCTGCCTGGGAGTGGGGCGCCTACCTGGGCGCGGAGAACATGGAGCGGGGGATCCGGGTCAAGACCTCTTCCTACAGTCGCCACCATGTCAACGTGACCATGTGCAAGGCCAAGGCCAACGGCAACTACATGAACTCCATGATGGCCCTGCAGGAGGCCCTGGCCTGCGGTTGTGACGAAGCCCTGCTGCTGGACACCGAAGGGTATGTGGCCGAGGGCAGTGGCGAGAACTTCTTCCTGGTCAGTGACGGCGTGATCTACACCCCCGAGCTGACATCCGCCCTGGACGGCATCACCCGCCGCACCATCATGACCCTGGCCGATGAATGCGGTATTCCGGTGCGGGAAAAGCGCATCACCCGGGACGAGGTCTATGCTGCCGACGAGGCCTTTTTCACCGGCACGGCGGCGGAAGTCACACCCATCCGCCAGCTGGATGGCCGCAGCATCGGTCATGGTGGTCGTGGTCCCATCACCGAGAAGTTGCAGACCCTGTATTTCGACGTGGTCAAGGGCCGTCATCCCAAGCACGAAGGCTGGCTGACCTTCGTCTAGGGAAACGCTGGCGTCCAGGGAAGCGCCGGGGGCTTCTTTCACCCCAGGGAACCTGGCCGCCATTCCATTGAAGTTCACCGTTACCGCGGGGAATTTCCCCGCCACTGCAGTGAATTTCCCCGTCACTCCCGCGAAAGCGGGAGTCCGGAATGCCCGGAGGTTGACTGGATTCCCGCCTGCGCGGGAATGACGGCCTGCGAAAGGCCGCCACGGGTCAATAGCAGAAAAACGGAACCGGCAAAAGCTCCGGAAATCCTATAACACGATAACAAAAGGTTCCTTCCATCCGGCTGTGTCAGCCTTCATTCTCATCCCCCAAAGGAGCTCGTCATGCCGAATCCAAAGACCGCACTGAACCAGGACGCCTACGGGACGGCCAACACCCAGGCCGCCGTCAGTGTCAGTCGACGTGACCTGCCCCTGCACTGTCCCGCGCCAGGCACGGCCCTGTGGGCCTCCCACCCCCGTGTCTACCTGCCGATCCAGGATGCCCGGGACGGGCGCATCGTGTGCCCCTACTGCAGCACGGTCTATACCCTGGAAGAGTGATCTTCGGTTCTGGTCTCCCTCCGGCATGTCCTGACCCCGTCATTCCCGCACAAGCGGGAATCCGGCAGGTGACTGAAATCGCTGTTTGATGAAGCATCCATCTCCCGAAGGGTAAGCAGCACCCTGTTTACAACCCATTCAACCAAGGCCAGAGAACCACACCAGCCCATGACCCTGACCCACCTGCAACGCCTGGAAGCGGAAAGCATCCACATCATGCGGGAAGTGGCCGCCGAGGCCGACAACCCGGTGATGCTCTACTCCATCGGCAAGGACAGCGCCGTGATGCTGCACCTGGCCATGAAGGCCTTTCATCCCTCCGTGCCGCCGTTCCCCCTGCTGCACGTGGACACCCGCTGGAAATTCCGCGAGATGTACGCCTTCCGCGACCGCATGGCCAGGGAACTGGGGCTGGACCTGCTGGTGCACATCAACCCGGATGGCGTGGAGAAGGACATCAACCCCTTCACCCACGGTTCCGCCATCCACACCGACATCATGAAAACCGAAGCCCTCAAGCAGGCCCTGGACCATTACGGCTTCGACGTGGCCTTCGGCGGCGCCCGGCGTGACGAGGAAAAATCCCGGGCCAAGGAGCGGGTGTTCTCCTTCCGCACCGCCCAGCATCGCTGGGACCCCAAGAACCAGCGCCCGGAACTGTGGAAGCTCTACAACGCCCGCAAGCACCCGGGGGAGTCCATCCGCGTCTTCCCCCTGTCCAACTGGACCGAGCTGGACATCTGGCAGTACATCCATCTGGAGAACATCCCCATCGTCCCGCTGTATTTTTCCGCCATGCGGCCGGTGGTGGAGCGCAACGGCACCCTCATCATGGTGGATGACGACCGCATGCCCCTGAACCCGGGCGAGACCCCCATGCTGCGCAGCGTGCGCTTCCGCACCCTGGGTTGCTACCCCCTCACCGGGGCCGTGGAGTCCACCGCCGACACCCTGCCGGCCATCATCCAGGAGATGCTGCTCACCCGCACCTCCGAACGCCAGGGCCGGGTCATCGACCACGACAGCGCCGCCTCCATGGAAAAGAAGAAACAGGAGGGTTACTTCTGATGGCTCACGTTTCCGATCTGATTGCCGACGACATCGAGCAATACCTGCACCTGCACCAGCACAAGGGGTTGCTGCGCTTCATCACCTGCGGCAGCGTGGACGACGGCAAGAGTACCCTCATCGGGCGCCTGCTGTATGAATCCCAGATGCTGTTCGAGGATCACCTGGCCGCCCTGCAGGCCGACTCCCGCCGCTGGGGTACCCAGGGGGAGGAGATCGACTTCGCCCTGCTGGTGGACGGCCTGGCGGCGGAGCGGGAGCAGGGCATCACCATCGACGTGGCCTACCGCTTCTTCTCCACCGACCGGCGCAAGTTCATCGTCGCCGACACCCCGGGGCATGAGCAGTACACCCGCAACATGGTCACCGGCGCCTCCACCGCCGATGCCGCCATCCTGATGGTGGACGCCCGCAAGGGCATCCTCACCCAGACCCGGCGCCACAGCTATCTGGTGTCCCTGCTGGGCATCCGCGCCATCGTGGTGGCCATCAACAAGATGGACCTGGTGGATTATTCCGAGCAGGTCTATCGCCGCATCCGCGACGACTACGAGGCCTTCGCCCGACAGATCGGCGTGGAGGCGGTGACCTTCATCCCGGTCTCCGCCTTCAAGGGCGACAACATCGTCAGCCCCAGCCCCAACATGGACTGGTATCGCGGCCCCACCCTCATGGGCTATCTGGAAACGGTGGAGATCGACGAGGACCGCATGCAGGCGGCGCCCTTGCGCCTGCCGGTGCAATGGGTCAACCGTCCCAACCTGGATTTTCGCGGCTATGCCGGCACCCTGGCCGGCGGCGTGGTGCGTCCCGGCGACCGCATCCGGGTCCAGCCCTCGGGCAAGGAGAGCACCGTGGCCCGCATCGTCACCCGGGACGGCGACCTGGAACAGGCGGTGGCCGGTCAGTCCGTGACCCTCACCCTCACCGATGAGATCGACATCTCCCGGGGCGACATGATTTCCGCCGCCCGGGAACCGGCGGGGACGGCGGACCAGTTCGAGACCACCCTGATCTGGATGCACGACGAACCCCTGTTGCCGGGTCGCCAGTATCTGCTCAAGCTGGGTACCCGCACCGTCACCGCCTCGGTCACCACCATCAAGTATCAGGTCAACGTGAACACCCTGGAACACACGGCGGCGAAGAAGCTGGAACTCAACGCCATCGGGGTCTGCAACATCAGCCTGGACCGGCCGGTGGCCTTTGACCCCTACACGGACAATCGGGACACCGGCGGTTTCATCCTCATCGACCGCCTGAGCAACAACACCGTGGCGGCGGGGCTGATCCACTTTGCCCTGCGCCGTTCCCAGAACATCCATCTGCAGCCAGTGGACATCAATCAGGAGGCCCATGCCCGACTCAAGGGGCAGCGGCCCTGCGTGCTCTGGTTCACCGGCCTGTCGGGGGCGGGCAAGTCCACCATCGCCAACCTGGTGGAGAAGAAGCTGCACGCGGAAGGGCGCCATACCTACCTGCTGGACGGAGACAATATCCGTCACGGCCTGAACAAGGATCTGGGTTTCACCGATGCGGACCGGGTGGAGAACATCCGCCGGGTGGGGGAGGTGGCCCGTCTGATGGTGGATGCGGGCCTGATCGTGCTCACCGCCTTCATCTCGCCCTTCCGCTCGGAACGACAGATGGCCCGGGAACTGCTCAAGGACGGCGAGTTCCTGGAAATCTTCGTGGACACCCCCCTGGAAGCGGCGGAGGCCCGGGACCCCAAGGGGCTTTATCGCAAGGCCCGGCGGGGAGAGCTGAAGAACTTCACCGGCATCGACTCGCCCTATGAACGCCCCGAGTCACCGGAGATCCATGTGGACACCACCCGCATGACCCCGGAGGCGGCGGCGGACCTGATCGTGGAGCATATTCGCAACGGGGGCTATCTGGCGCCGTAAGATCCGGTTACTCTCCTTCCTCCCCGTGGAGAAACGGTGCCTGTCACCCTTCTCCCGCCGGGAGGAAGGAGACCGCGTAGCCATCTGGATGCCGCCATGTCCGCACCCCCTCTTGATCGCCTGTCCCGCCTCTTTGAAAAGCGGCGTCTGCGGGCCTTTGCCTCCCTGTTCATCCTCTTCACCCTGGCCGGGGCCGGGCTGGTCTACCTCCTTTTCGACGATACCCCCGTACAGCTGGATCCCCGGCTGTTTTCCCCGCAGATCCTGGCCTTTTGCACGCTTTTGCTGTTTTTATACTTTTTGACCGATGGCCTGCGGCTCTATTTCACCGTTCGCGCCCTGGGTTACCGGCCGGGGTTCGGGTGCATGACCCGCCTGGTATTCGTGAACCTTTTTGTCTCCAATATCACGCCCCTGGCCACCGGCGGGGGCTTTGTGCAGGTACTGTATCTGCGGCAGGCGGGCATGCCTCTGGGTACCGCCACCGCCGCCACCACCATCCGTACCACCCTGGCCATGGTGATGATCTTTGCGGCGGTTCCCCTGGTCCTGATGGCGGTCCCCTCGGTGGCCGACAAGGTGGCCTGGAGCACTGCACTGGCCCTTGCCCTGGGGGTGTTCATCTTCCTCTACCTGGGCTTCCTGTGGATCTGCATTTTTCACACCCGGCTGCTGGCCCGCCCCCTGGATGCCCTGCTGGGACTACTGGCGACCGGTGGTCTCATCCAGCCGGCCGGACAGCGGCGCTGGCACTACCGGATGCGCCGCGAACTGATCCGCCTGCGCCATGGTTTCCGGGGCTTTCTGGCGCGAGGCCACCGTTTTCCCCTGATGGCGGTGTTCAGCACCCTGGTCTTTCTGGTGGTGCTGTTTTCGTTTCCCGTCATCCTGCTCCATGCCCTGGGTTACGACGTGGACTACCTTCAGGTGCTGGCCATTCAAGTGGTGACCACATTCATCAGCTACTTCGCCCCCACGCCGGGGGCGTCGGGGATCGCCGAAGGCAGTTTCGGGCACTTTTTTTCCGGACTGGTGGCGGGTGGGCACCTGCTGCTGGTGGTTCTGGCCTGGCGCTTTCTCACCATCTATCTGGGCATGATCGTCGGTTTGGTCATCCTTCACCGGGATCTGCTGCACCTGTTCCGCAAGGATCTTTCCCGCCGTGAACCCACGTAAGCGCACCCTCGGCATCGCCTTTTTCATCGTTCTGTGCCTGCTCATCCTGCTGGTGGGCTACAAGCTCTATCTGAGTTTTTTCAAGGCCGGTTTCGAGGCCCTTCACGTGGAGCAACTGGAGCGAATCGAGGCCACCCTGGCCGGGCGGGAGGCCTTCAGCTTCGCCGTGGTGGGAAACATCAACAACTCCATCGGATTGTTCGAGCGGCGCATGATCCCCGTACTCAATCGTTCCGATCTACAGTTCATGATTTCGGCGGGCAATGCGGTCGGCGGCGGCGGAGAAGACAACTACCAGGCCCTGTACGGCACCCTGGGGCGGTTACAGATCCCCTATCTGCTGACCTTCGGCGAGGCCGAACACAGTGAGTTCGGCAGTTTCCGTTTCTATGACTACTTCGGCCCCTACTTTTTCTCCTTTTCCGTGGGCGAGGCCGGTTTCATCTTCCTGGACGTGACCGGCAAGACCCCCCATTCCTGGCAGCGGCGCTGGCTGGAAGGGGAACTGGAGAGTTTGTCGCGGACGGTGCGGCACCTGTTCGTCTTCCTGGGCGAGCCCGTCCTGCCCGAGCAGATCATGCACGACCCCGACGCCTTCAATCTCTCCGAACACCCGGCGTTCAGGTCGGACCTGTTGCGCCTGTTCGAGCGCTATGGGGTGGATGCGGTGTTTTCGGCTTCGCTGCCCGTCTATGACCGCCGGTTCCGTGATGGCACCCAGTTCGTGGTGACCGGGGGCGGCGGCGGCCTGTTGTCCGGCGACGAAGCCAGCTACCACCATTTCGTGCGGGTGGATGTGGGGCCCGAAGGGGTGGACATCAGGGCGGTCCCCGTGGACCCGGTGCAGAACCAGGCCCTGCGCCTGCTGGAAAACCTCTGGTTCATCATCCATTCCCTGTTCTATGTGGGCTATGTCAATTTCCTGCTGCTGGTGTGCGTGGTGATCCTGGTGGCGATCCGGCTCTACCGGGCCATCTTCGTGGAGAAAAATTACTACCGGGATTTCGAGCTAGAGGATGTGCCTCCCGCCACCCGGCCTCCGCGGGTGATGATGTTCACCAATAATTATCTGCCCTTCATCGGCGGGGTGCCCATCTCCATTCAGCGCCTGGTGGACGGCCTGACCCGGGGCGGTGCCCTGGTGAGGGTGGTGGCCCCCCGCTACGGGGAGGGGGTGGAGACGGACCCCCGGGTGCTGCGGGTATCGACGTTGCTGGCCTGGGGCGAGGGCGGATCTTTCCGGCTGGCCAATCTCCTGTCGCCCCGGCTGTTCCGTGAAGCGAGGGCCTTCAGACCGGACATCATCCATGTCCACCATCCCTTCTGGCTGGGGTCCCTGGGGTTGTGGCTGGGGCGGAGGCTGAAGGTGCCCGTGGTCTACACCTACCATACCCGCCTGGAGCATTTCGCCCACTATGTGCCGGTGCCGGGGATGCTGTTCAGGAACCTCATTTCCCACTACCTGGTGGAACGGTTCGGCAGCAAGTGCGACGGCGTGATCGTGCCCACCCTGTCCGCGGAAGAATATCTGCACGTGATCGGGGTGCGTTCACAGATCCTGGTGAAGCCCACCGGCGTGGATGTGAAGGCCCTGCAGACGGTGGACAAAGACCGGGTGGACCGGCTGCGCCGCCGCCATGCCCCGGCGGATGAATTGCTGCTGGTGACCGTGTCCCGCCTGAGCAAGGAGAAGAACATTGATTTCCTGCTTCAGGGCGTGGCCTGGGTGCGCCGCCATTCGACGATCCCCTTCCGCCTCCTGATCATCGGAGAAGGACCCGAGCGGGGCCATCTGGAGCAGCGCTGCCGGGAACTGGGCCTGTCGGACACCGTGACCCTGGTGGGCGCCGTGCCCCCCGGCGCGGTGGCCGATTACTACCATCTGGCCGATGTCTTCGTCTTTGCCTCCCAGGCGGAGACCCAGGGCATGGTGATCCTGGAGGCCATGGCCGCCGGTCTGCCGGTGGTGGCGTTGCGCTCCAGCGGGATCGACGACGTGGTGCAGAACGACATCAACGGCTACAAGACCGGCGAGCATCCCGCTGAATGGGGTGGGCGGTTGCAGGCGCTACTGGAGGACTCGGTGCTGCGGGCCCGGCTGTCGGCCCAGGCCCGCCGGTTTGCCCGCCAGTACGACGTGGACCGCATCAGCGAGGACGTTGCCCTGTTCTACCGGCGCCTGATCATGCTGGCGGAGCGCCGGCGCAATGTGGCCTGAGGGAAAACTGCCCGTATTCAGCCATCGAACCGGTAGCCGAACATCTCGATATCCTCCCGGTAGTGTTCCCCCACCATCCGGGCCGTCTCGTCGGTGTAGTAGCGACGGAAGTCGTCCCGCCCCTCCGCCTTGCGCCGATGGGGCAGGGCGACCCGGGGGATGCCGATGCGGTCGCAGATGGTGTCGAAATCCTCCTGCAGGGACTCGTAATGGCCGATGAAGTCCACGATCCGGTTCCCCCGCAGATCCACCACATAATCCCGCTGCAGTTCCCGTGACGTGTCCAGCATGTAGTTCCAGGGGCGCTCCGGATCGAATTTCAGCCTGACAAATTGCTCGAAGGTCTCCACCCCTTCCAGCACATGGGGCCGTTCCTTGCGGATATGAAAGAATGAGCTCACCTGCAGGTCCCAGGGGTTGCGCACGAACACGAACTTGAACAGCCCGTCATAGAGCTCTGCCGGCAGCATTTCCCGGGCGGCAATGGCCTTGGCATGACGGGGAAACTTGGCGCCGATGCGATGCCCGGAGATCTGGTCCAGCTTGTTGGCGAGGAACATGGGCACGCCCCAGGGACCCTGATAGCGGTATTTCGACAGGGTCGCCCGCACGCTGGTGCCGCCCGTCTTGGCGATGTGGACGAACAGGAAGTTGTGTTTCAGGGACAGAAGCATGGGGAATGAAAGTCCGGGTTTGTGTCTGAAATTATGAAAAAGTCTGTTGCCGTTGCGCTCAAGGCGCCTCCAGCCCCATGACCGCCAGATAGCGCTCGGCACTCACCTGTGCCCGATATTCCGCCACTGCCGCCCGCATCTCATCGGCCGGCAACGGCGCTTCCAGCGTCCTGACCATGGCGTCCTCCAGGGCGGTCACATCCGCCACCGGCACCAACGGCCCGTATCGCCCGTCCCGCAGGATCTCCCGCGGTCCGCTGCGACAATCCGTGGACACCACCGGCAGCCCCAGTGCCATGGCCTCGGTGAGGGCGTTGGGAGAACCTTCCCAGGCCGACGACAGCACGAACAGGCGCGCTCGACTCAGCCAGGCATAGGGGTTGGCGGCAAAACCGGGCATCATTACCCGATCCGCCACACCCAGTGAACGGCTCAGGGCCGTCAGGGCTTCCCGATCCCCGCCTTCCCCCAGGATGATCAGGCGCGCCGTCCGACGCGCCTGCATCCCGGCAAAGGCCCGCAGCAGGGTGGGAAAGTCTTTTTGCCGGGTGAGTCGCCCCATGCCGATGATCACCGGATCACCCCCATCCTCCAGCCAGGGATGAGGGGCGGGCTCGGCGGCCAGGGTTTCCAGGTCGGGGGTGATCACCGGATTGCGCACCACATGCACCTTCTCTTCGGGCAGGCCGGTAATCCCGCGCACATCATCGGCCACACCCCGGGACACCGCAATGATGCCGTCCGCCAGGGGATAGAGCCGACGCATGGGGCGGTAACGCATCCACTTTCGCAATCCCGAACGCCCCTCCAGTGCCTCCGACAGGGTGGTGCCCAGGCGGATAAAGACGCGAGTGTCCACGCCGGCCAGCCGTCGGGCCTTGAGCGCCGCCCGACCGGCCCGATCCTTGGCGGCTAACAGCAGGACCGGGCGGTGTTCCCGCAGGTAGCGGGCCAGGGGGGCGATGCTCAGGGCGCTGTGGCGGGTGCCCAGGCGGATGATGTTGACGTTCTCCGGCAGCGCCTGCAGATGCCGGCTTTCCTCCCGGATCAGTACCAGATCAATGGATAGGCCCATGCCCGCCAGTTCCCGGACCAGGTTCAGCACCATGCGTTCGACGCCGCCCTCGCCGGAGAGGGAGATGAGAATGGCCAGATGAGGCAGGGAGAGATCGCGTTTCACAGTCCCATGGCCTCCCGGTACGCCCTGGCGCTATCGGCCACCCGATATCGGGTCACCGCACTTTTCAGGGTCTGCGGGTCTGCGGGATGATCCAGGCAATGACAAATGCCCGTTGCCATGGCCTGTGCATCCCCCACATCCACCAGTCTGCCCAGGCGTCCTCCGTCCAACACCTCCCGGGGACCGCTGGGGCAATCGGTGGATACCACCGGGATGCCCAGGGCCATGGCCTCGATCAGTGCCACCGGCATGCCTTCCCAGCGGGAGGCATGGGCAAAGACCCTCGCCCGGCTCAGGCAGGCATATGGATTGCCCACGAACCCGGGCAGACTCACCCGGTCGGCGATGCCGAGATCCCGAGCCAGTGTCTCCAGGGCTGACCTTTCCCGGCCCTCGCCCAGAATCACCAGCCGGGCCGGGCGCCGTTTCAGCACCAGGGCAAAGGCCCGTAGCAAAGTGGCGTAATCCTTGCGTCGGGACAGTTCTCCGATGGCCACCACCCAGGGATCGCCACTGTCCATGTCCACGGGCAGCGCAGTCGGATCGGCGGCCAGCGATTCCAGATCGTCACGGATGATGGGGCTGGGCACCACCTGCAGGCGGGTGATTCGCTGACCTGAAATCTGTCGCAGATCCTCTGCGCAACCGTGAGAGGGGACCAGCACCCCGTCGGCCCGGGGATACAGATGACGGATAGAGAGCCGTTGCCGCCATCGTTCCAGTGGCTTGCGATCCGCCAGATTGACGGAGACGGTCGTGCCCACCCGCACATACACCCGGGTATCCACACCCGCCAGGGCACGGGCCAGGATGGCGGTGCGATTGACTCGGTCCTTGTCGGTGAGCAGTACCGTGGGTTGGTGCCGCCGCAGATAGCCCACCAGGGCCGGCAGGGACGTGCTCACGTGGGCGCGGCCCAGGGGCACGATCCGTAGGCCCGGCGGGGGATTGGGCAGATGGGGACCATGACCCTCAAGGGTGAGCAGGTCCACCGACAACCCCTGATCCACCAGGGCCGGTAGCAGGTTGCCCATGATGCGGTCCACCCCGCTGTGGCCGGAGGTGGCGAGGAATACCGCCAATTTTCGGGATGGGGAGCCCGGGATCATCGTCTGATTCCCCGTATCTTGGCCTTGAGTATGTCCAGAATGTACAAGCTGGTGGCTTTGGGTAGTGCCATGTACCACCAGTGTCGTTTCCAGCAATGGCATTTTTGTTCGTCAATTGGGATACGGGCGTGAAGGGCAAAGCGAAGGTACTGAATATGGAGACGGAACAGTTGCTTTGGTAAATGATGCTCTCTGTGTAAAGTGATTTCTTCCTGGTAATACAGCGTGAATCCTTGGGGATTGCGAAAACGATAATTGAATCTGTTTGCGCTGATGCCATCCGGCGCATGGCGGTTGATCTGTACTGGAGTGTTAGTGAAGCGAATCATGTATTCATGAGCCATGCGGCGCAATATAAGAGTCGGGCGCATATGACGCTCGCCG
The DNA here is from genome assembly GCF_047222355.1 of Ectothiorhodospira shaposhnikovii. Classification (NCBI taxonomy): domain Bacteria; kingdom Pseudomonadati; phylum Pseudomonadota; class Gammaproteobacteria; order Chromatiales; family Ectothiorhodospiraceae; genus Ectothiorhodospira; species Ectothiorhodospira shaposhnikovii. The sequence goes on from NZ_CP178333.1 coordinate 638,867, forward strand.
GGAAATCTGGGATAGGGATATTTTCTGAGCACCTCAACCCTTAGTGCTTCCCTGCGCTCACCATTCATTCGGTAATGACGGAATATATCCAGATAATTTGAATCCATGAAATCTTTCGGATAGGGGTCCCCGGATAATCTGCCCTCTTCATCCAGGCAGATTCCCGCGACACCCGCAAATTTTTCCCGACTTTCCTGTGGGATATTTTCCCAGTATTTCCAGAGCTGCTTCAGGGCATCAGGTAATAGCGAATCATCAGAATCGAGGGTGATGAAAAGCTTTCCACGCGCCAGTTTGAGAGCATGGTTATGAGCGGCATGCTTGCCCTGGTTTTCTTGCCATGCGTAGGTGATGGGAAAGGGGGCAGTTACCTGCCAGGTTTTCACCAGGTCTATGGTGTTATCTTGGGATCCGTCATCAATGATGATGACTTCAAGATTATTGTAGGTTGAGTCCTGAATGCTTTTTAAAGTCCTTGCCAAAGTGTGGGCGCGATTATAGGTTGGTATGAATATGCTGAAGTCGGGATGAGTTTTTGTTGGGGCCATATTTATAGGTCTTTGGCAGGTGCGGCTCTAGGCATTATCTGAAAAGTAAGATCGGAAGCAACGGGTGATGTAGGCGAGACAGATCGCGGTGCTGAGACTCCTGGTAAGCTTGGGGTATCGGGTCTCACACACCGAATCTCTTTCAAGCAGGTGATAGTTCTTGTCGTAAACCGACTCACCATTTTGGAATCCTGTGATCACATCCACATGCTGGATCGGGTCCAAGTGGTTACCCATGGCCACTGGGATCAATTGTCCCGGTCGTGTCAGAATTTCCAGAAGTTGGGCCAGTGGCGCAGGAGCTTGGAAACCCGGCATCACATGCGCTAGCGCAACACCTTCGCTCAGCTCTCTTGCAGGCATTCGCGCAAGAGTGTTTCGATCTGTTTCTGGAGGGGAACTGGCATCATGTCCAGTGACTGAACACAAAGCGATTTGACCCTCTCATTCCTACGGCAGAGTTCGATGCGTTGTAGGATTTCGTCCTCGCCGTGGTGAGCATGGATGTACTCCCAGTCATTCGGCCCCTTTGTGGCCCGGTCTTGCAAAAAACCGGCATTGGCCACCAAAGCCGCCGGGAAGAACACCTCCCTGCAGCGAAATCGATGGACGATGTTCCTCTCTATCCGATCGTCATGCTCGATCATGTCCCGAGTAAAATCCAGAACGAACGGGTAGGGTGCATGTGCTAGCATGAACATGCGTTTCCTACCAAGGATGGACTGTTCACCACGCACACCCACATAGCCATCACGCTTTGGTGTATTGGTGATCCAGCGGAGAAGTTGGAGCAGTTTCTTGACCGTGTAGCGTTCCTGAAACCGCCCCCGCCATCGCGCACCGTTGTCGTCGAAATAGTCTTGCTCCCGGATTGGTCGCAACAGGAATATATCGTCGTTAAAATAGAGATAACGCTCGGACAATCCGGGTATGCGATGGAGCATCGTCTCGATGGTTGTCGAATTGAATGTGGGCAGAACCTGTTCATGCCCGGCAAAGATGGTCTTGTGATCGACCAGTACCACGTTGTAGTGCCGGGCCTCATCTTCCGTGAGCCATTTGGGGCACTGATCATCCGTGACAAGGAAGATCCGCCGGATCCACGGGGCATTCCGACGGATCAGGCGGATGCAGTAATACAACTCGAACCGGGAGTCCCACCGGGTATTCGCCGTGCCGGGGTGGGGTTGCGCTTCGTGCCCCTCCATTTCCGCCAGCCACCACTCCCGTTTTGCGCGATGCGCCGGGTCCGCCCCATCCACCCAGGTGATGACCGCGTCCACCATCAGACGGCACCCTCATGGCCTGGACACTCCGATCGTGTTTTCGGATAGAGGATACTTCGGGGCGGAAGCTTCAGTCTGAGGCTGCGTCTTGCCTGCAGGCCCGCGGGAAGTCGGGAGAGCCACTGTGTCATTCCGGTTCCTTGCCGGTCGATGTGATGATGCCCCGGTATTTATGGGGCAGCAATTGTTCCAAATAGGCCCTGGCGATCCTGTCGCTGCGGTAGGCCTGGGCTGCCGCTTGCAGGACGTCGGCAACGGTCGGCGTGTCCAGGGCATGGACCATGGCCGTTGCCAGGGCGGTCGGATCGTTCACGGGGACCAGAGGGCCCAAGCGGCCTTCCTCAAGGATTTCGCGTGGACCGTGAGGGCAGTCGGTGGCCACCACCGGGGTGCCGCAGGCCATGGCTTCCACCAGTACGTTGCCGAAGCCTTCCCAATTGGAACTGAGCACCAGCAGTTTTGCCTTGGCCATGTAGGCATAAGGGTTGTCGGTGTTGCCCGGGAGCCTGATGTCGGCCCGTGCGGGCGAGGCCTGGATGCGTCGGGTCAGGGCGTCGCGTTCACTGCCCTCGCCCATTATCAGCAGGCGACAGGGGCGTTGCCGGCAGACCTGTTCGAAGGCTTCGATCAGGGTTATGAACCCTTTCTGGGGTTCCAGACGTCCCACCGCAAGTATGACCATTGGCCCGCCGTCGTCGAGCCAGGGTTCCGGGGCGTCGGCGTGTGCCATGTTCGCCAGGGACGGAGTGATGACCGGGTTGTAGATGACCTGGATGCTGGATCGCGCCAGGCCGGTGAGTTCGGCAAGGTCATCGGCAACCCCGCGCGAGACGGCGATGATGGCATCGGTCCGGACGTAGTGGGTGGCGATGCGCCGTATGCGCCGATCTCGTTTGTGAGTGGGCAAGCGGTTGAAGGTGCGGGAATAGGTGTTGTGGACGTTGACGGCAATCCGACAGGGGTGGCCGGAGAGGCGTCTGGCCCGCAGGCTCAGCACCGTGAGCCGGGTGTTGGGTGTGAGGATAGCGTCGGGACGGTGCCGCCCGAGGTATCGGGCCAGCGCGGGAACTCCCAGCAAGGCATGGGTGGTGGGCAGGGTGTCGATCCTGGCGTATTGCCCGATCTGCTTCAGATAGGGGCCTTCCGACCTTTCCAGCAGGACCCGGCAGTGGATGCCCATGTCGTTGAAGGCACTGGCCAGATTCAACAGGTTGCGCCCGATGCCGCCGTTCAGGTCGGTAGAGAACAAGGTAATTGTAGATGCCTGGGGATGCATGCAGGGAGGGAGTCGCGAAGCCGGTGGCCATTATAGTCCGTGTCCGCTGACAGGGGGCAAGGAGGGAAATCCTGATGCGTTATCTTTACCGTGCCTGCAACTTGTGCATTCATGTCCGGAACCGGACCCGATATTTTTACCCGATTTGTGACTGCATTCCATGAGTGAGGCATTCCTCCCCTCGAATACCCACCACTTGCCTTCGCTCCCTGGAAAACTCAAACCCCCACCAAGTGAATGGGCTTGCCCCGGCCTCGATACCATGTCCGCATAGCCCCGGTCACTGAGTTGTTACAGGGCCTTGCCCTCGGGCCCTGTTCTACCACCTTGAACTCGAACAGCCAGATGTAGCCGTTGAAGTCCACGCTCATCTCCATTTGCCTGAGTCTGTTTGCCATGGGACATGTTCAAAAAGCGTGGGTGGTTGACCTTGGGCGGGTCCTTTCCGTTACTTTCGCGTATGCGGAAGCCGAGGGGAATGGTCCGTGACTGGATTCCCGCTTTCGCGGGAATGACGAGACGTCATTCAAACGGTGGGACGTCATTCAAATGACGCGACGTAATCCACCGGAATAGTGTGCTCAGGGCGCCTGTGAGGATCGTAGCACAATCCTCGCCCCCCCTTGTCGGCACGCCACCCCGGGAAAACACCATCCCCGCGGCTGGGGTAAAATGCCGTCGCTCCCATTTTGGAATCTTCGATGCAGTCCCTGCTGATCATTCGTCTCTCCGCCATCGGCGACGTGGTAATGGCCTCGCCGTTGCCGGCCGTGTTCCGCGCCGCCTGGCCCGATGTGCGCATCACTTGGTTGGTGGAGCCCCAGGTGGCGGGACTGGTGTCCCGGCATCCCCAGGTGGACCGGGTGGTGGTCTGGCCCAAGGCTCAGTGGCGCTCCCTGTTCCGCCGCTTGCGGTGGATCCGTCTGGGGCGGGAGGTGGTCCGATTTGTCCGGGAACTGCGGGCCGAGCCTTACGATATGGCAGTGGATCTGCAGGGGCTTTTGAAAAGCGGTCTGCTCACCCGCCTGTCGGGGGCGCGGGAGCGGGTGGGATTGGGGTCCCGGGAGGGCAGCAGGGTGTTCATGACCCGGGTGGTGCCCCGGGGCGGCGACCCCCGTCGCATCGGTTCGGAATACCGGTATCTGGCCCAGGCGCTGGGGCTTGAGCCGGGTGCCTTCTTCATGCAGGTGGGGCTGCGCCCGGAGGATGAGGCCGTGGGGTGCCGGGTGTCCGAGGCCCAGAGTGCCCGGGGTTATGTGGTGGGCTGCCCGTTCACCACCCGGCCACAGAAACACTGGGTGGAGGCCGCCTGGGCGGAACTGGCCCGGCGCATTCATCAGGCGAGGGGACAGCCTATGGTGTTGTTGGGGGGTCCCGATGACCGGGAGGCCGCCGACAGGATTCAGGCCCTGGCCGGCGCGGCGGTGGACAACCGGGTGGGGCAGACCTCCCTGACCCAGGCAGCGGCCGTGATCCGCCGGGCCGGGCTGCTGGTGGGGGTGGACACGGGGCTGACCCACATGGGACCGGCCTTCGACGTCCCCACGGTGGCCCTGTTCGGGTCCACCTGTCCCTACCTGGACACCGGGCGGGACAACACCGTGGTGATCTACCACGACCTGCCCTGTGCCCCTTGCCGACGCAATCCCACTTGCGACGGGCGTTTTGATTGCCTGACGGGCATCTCGGTGGATGAAGTCATGACAGAGGTGGAGCGGTTGTTGCCGACAACGCCGATCAAGGAGTCGTCCTGATGCGTATCCTGCATGTGGAGACCGGCCGCCATCTGTATGGCGGCGCGCTGCAGGTCCGTTACCTGCTGGAAGGGCTGTCGGCCCGGGGGGTCGCCAATGTGCTGGTGTGCCCTTCGGGGGCGGCCATTGCCGGGGCCTCGGCGGTGTTTTGCGAGGCGGTCCATGAGGTGCCCATGGGAGGGGATCTGGATCTGGGCTTCGTGGGTCGCTTGAAGCGCGTGATCCGGGAGACCCGGCCGGATCTGGTGCATCTGCACAGTCGTCGCGGCGCGGATGTGCTGGGGGGGATCGCGGCCCGGCGGGTCGGGGTGCCGGTGGTGCTGTCCCGGCGGGTGGATAATCCGGAGCCGGCCCCGTGGGCGCGGTTGAAGTACCGTCTGTTCGACCGGGTCATCACCATCTCGGAAGCGATCCGGCAAGTGCTGCTGGCGGAAGGCGTGTCCCCTGAACGGGTGGTCTGCGTGCCCAGCGCGGTGGATATGAATGCCTGGCAGGGGGCGTGTGACCGGGAAGGGTTCCAGGCCGCCTGCGGCCTTGCGCCCGGCGAGCGGGCGGTGGGGGTGATTGCCCAGTTGATTACCCGCAAGGGGCATCGTCATCTGCTGACGGCGGCGCCGGCGATCCTGGCGGCCCATCCCGAGGTGCGGCTGCTGCTATTCGGTCAGGGGCCGCTGGAAGCCCAGCTCAGGGCGCGGATCGAGGATATGGGGCTGGCGGGGCAGGTGCGTCTGATGGGGTTCCGGGATGACCTGGAACGCATCCTGCCCTGTCTGGATCTGGTGGTGCATCCGGCGGACATGGAGGGGCTGGGGGTCTCCCTGCTGCAGGCCGCCGCCGCGGGGGTGCCCCTGGTGGGGACCCGGGCGGGCGGCGTGCCCGAGATCATCGGCGATGACGAGGCCGGTGTGCTGGTGCCGCCGGGGGATGCCCCGGCCCTGGCGCGGGCGGTAATTGATCTGCTGGGGGATCGCTCTGCCCTGCGGCGCCTGGGGGAGGCCGGTCGCCGTCGGGTGGCGGCGCGGTTCTCCGTGGAGGCCATGGTGGCCGGGAATCTGGCGGTTTATCAGGAACTGGTGCATGGATAAAGGCACAATGGGAGAACCACACCGACACTGGGGCTTCTGGCTGCTGTTGGGGTTGGGGGTCTATTTCACCCTCCACGTGATCGTCCGCGCCACCGGGTCCGCGGTGCTGGAGCTGGACGAGGCCGAGCAGGTCATTGTGACCCAGTGGTGGCTGGCCGGGTATTCCGGGCAGCCACCCCTCTATGCCTGGCTGCAGGCCGCGGCGTTCCGGGTGTTGGGCATGGACCTGTGGGCCCTGAGCCTGGTCAAGAACACCCTGCTTTTTCTCACCTGGCTGTTCGTGTTCCTCTCCGCCCGGCGTCTGTTGGGGGATGTCCGACTGGCGGTGCTGGCCACCTTGTCCTTGTTCCTGGTTCCCCAGGTGGCCTGGGAATCCCAGCGGGATCTGACCCATTCGGTGATGGTGACCACGGTGGCGGCCGCATCCTTTTACGCGATGCTGCGTTGGCTGGACCGGCCCCATGTGGGGCATTACCTGCTGATCGGCCTGCTGTTCGGGCTGGGGGTTTTGTCCAAGTACAACTTTCTGGTGTTCGCCGCCGCCGCCGGGCTGGCCCTGCTGAGCTGTGCCCGGGGACGGTCCCTGCTGCTGCATCCGCGCATCCTGTGGAGTGCCCTGGTGGCGTTGCTGGTGATCATGCCCCACGCCCTGTGGGTCTGGCACAGCCGGGATCTGGGCACTCAGTCCCTGGACAAGCTGGATTTCGGGGGCGGATTCTGGCCCTGGTCCGGGCTGGGTTCCCTGGTGCTGGCGGTACTGGGCTTCCTGGCATTGCTGCTGCTGGTCATGGGGGCGGTGTTCCGGCGGGATTTTTTCCGTGCCCTGCTCAAGCGCCGGGGCGGTCCGGCGGCCTTTCCCATCCACCGCTACCTCTGGATCCTGTTGGCTCTGCTGGTGCTGATGGCCCTGCTGGGGGTGTCCCACTTCAAGGACCGCTGGATGCTGCCCCTGCTGCTGGTCTTTCCCCTGTTCGTGTTCGCCATGATGGGCACGGCGGCCCTGACCCGTGCCCGGGTGCGGGCGTATCTTTCGGTCTGTCTGCTGGTGCCCGTGCTGGTGCTGGTGGTGATGGCCTGGCGGGTGCAGACCTGGCCGGTGCTGGAGTCCCAGCATCGGCATGTCTACCCCTTTGACGAGCGGGTGAGCGAGATCCGGGATCTGGGCTTCAGCCAGGGTCTGATCGTGGGAGATCGGGCCTTTGTGGCGGGCAATCTGCGTTTTCGCCTGCCCCGGAGTCAGGCCGTGATCCCGGGGGTGAATCCCGGCGGGCTGCGGTGCAGACCCGGTGATGATCTGCTGGTGGCCTGGGATGCGGACCGACAGCGACAGATCCCCGGTCGGCTTGGGGACTGGCTCACGGCGGAACTGGGCCTGTCCACCGGGGACCTGATGCCCCGGTGGCTGGCATCCGGTGCCGGGGCAGGCCCGGTGATGGGCGTGGTGGTGTTGCCGGGGGTGCTGGAGGGGGATTGCCGGGTGAGTGCTCAATAGTATTTCGGTAATCCCCAGCCGCGCTTGTACTTGAAGCGCCGGTGGGTCCAGAAATACTGTTCCGGCGCCACCCGGATGGCCGCCTCGATGACGGCGTTGATGCGTCGGGCGTCCTGGGCCGGATCCTCTCCGGGGAAGTCTTCAAGGGGCTCGCCGATCACCAGTCGGTAGCCCTGTCGGCCGGGCAGGCGGTAGCCGAAGAAGGGGATGACCGGGGCGCCGCTGATCTTCGCCAGGCGGGCGGTGGCCGGATTGGTGGCGGCGGGGACACCGAAGAAGGGGACGATCACCGCGTTGCCGTTCTTGAAGGCCTGGTCCGGGGCGTACCACAGGGCCTGGCCCTGCTTCAGGACGCGGATGGCGTCCCGGGCCTGGTCGCGGCGGATGGCCCGCAGATAATGGGTCTGCCGGTTCTGCCGGAAGCAGTGTTCCATCACCGGATTTTCGTGGGGGCGGTACATGACGGCAAAGTCCTGATGGGCGCAGAGCAGGCGTCCCGCCAGTTCCAGGGTGGTGAAGTGAGCCGATAGCAGCAGTGCCCCCTTGCCTTTTGCCAGTGTCCGTTGCAGGTGTTCCAGGCCTTCGATACGGGCCAGTCCCTCAAGCGCCCGGTCGCTGCCCCACCAGCTCAGGGGCGTCTCGAAGATGCCCGCGCCCATGGCGCGAAAATGGGCCTTGACCAGGGCCTTTTGCGTCGCCGGGTCCAGGTCGGGAAAACACAGCCCGACATTGACCTCGGCGATCCGCCGCCGCCGCCGGGCCAGCGGGTAGAGCAGGGCGCCCAGGGTCTCGCCGGTCCGGATCTGCCAGTGCCAGGGCAGCACCCGGACCAGGGTGCGGAACAGGGCCACGCCCAGCCACATGGGCCAGTGGACAGGGTGGTACAGGCGGGAGGGGGACTGTTTTCGGGCCATGGGGATGTCTGCGGAGGACTGGCCGCGGATTGTAGCAAATGGGTCCGTGTCCGCAGGGCGATGGAGCGCCCCATGGTAAGATCCTCCCCGGTTTCCTCTGCAAGGTAGTCAAGCCGTGAATCTGCACATGCCCGCCTTTGAACAGGCCCGGATCATGGTGGTGGGTGATCTCATGCTGGATCGCTACTGGTCCGGGGCCACCGCCCGCATCTCCCCCGAGGCCCCGGTGCCCGTGGTTCACGTGAACGAGGTCGAGGAACGTCCCGGCGGGGCGGCCAACGTGGCCGTCAACCTGGCCCGGCTGGGGGTGCAGACCCGGCTGCTGGGCATTGTGGGCGAGGACGAGGCCGGCCATGCCCTGGAAGGGCTCCTGGCCCAGGCCCGGGTGAGCTGTGATTTCGCCCGCTCGTCCCGGGCGACCACCATCACCAAGCTGCGGGTCCTGAGCCGCCATCAGCAGTTGTTGCGCCTGGATTTCGAACAGCCCCTGGAGGCTGCGGATACCGCGTCCCTGCCGGATCGTCTGGCGGGGCATCTGGACGGGCAGGCGGTGGTGGTGCTGTCCGATTACGGCAAGGGGACCCTGACCGAGGTGGCGCGCATGATCCGCGCGGCCCGGGAGGCCCGGGTGCCGGTGCTGGTGGATCCCAAGGGGCGTGATTTCGAGCGCTACCGGGGCGCCACCCTGCTCACCCCCAACCTGGCCGAGTTCGAGGCCGTAGTGGGGCCTTGTCCCCGTGACGATCTGCTGGTCAGTCGGGGTGAACGGTTGCGGACGGACCTGGATCTGGAGGCCCTGCTCATCACCCTGAGCGAGCGGGGCATGCTGCTGCTGCGGGCGGGCCGGGACCCTTTGCACCTGCCCACCCGCGCCCGGGAGGTCTATGACGTGACCGGGGCGGGGGATACGGTGATCGCGGTGATCGCGGCGGCCCTGGGGGCCGGACAGGATCTGGCCCAGGCGGCGGCCCTGGCCAATCTGGCGGCGGGCATCGTGGTGGGCAAGCTGGGCACCGGCTGCGTGACCCCGGCGGAGCTGCGGGCGGCGGTCAGGGGGCATCAGGGCGGTTGGAGTAGCCTGCTGTCGGAGGCGGACCTGCTGCTGGCGGTGCAGGAGGCCCGGGCCCAGGGGGAGCGGGTGGTGATGACTAACGGGTGCTTCGACATCCTCCATGCGGGGCATGTGGCCTATCTGGAACAGGCCCGGCGTCTGGGGGATCGCCTCATCGTGGCGGTGAATGATGACGCCTCTGTGCGCCGTCTCAAGGGCCATGGGCGGCCGGTGAACGGTATGGAGCGACGCATGGCGGTGCTGGCGGGGCTGGCCTCGGTGGACTGGGTGGTGCCGTTCCGGGAGGATACGCCGGAGCGTCTGATCCGGGCCGTGTCGCCGGACGTGCTGGTGAAGGGCGGGGACTACCGGCCCGAGGAGATCGTGGGCGGTGACCATGTCCGTGCCCTGGGCGGCCGGGTGGAAGTGCTGCCGTTCCTGGATGGGGTGTCCACCACCCGGGTCATCGACCGGATCCGGGGCACCTGACGACCCTCTGACCGGCATGCGCGTACTCTATTCCCTGATTCTCTATCTCATCACGCCGCTGGTGCTGGCGCGGTTGCTCCTGCGCAGCCGCGCCAATCCGGATTATCGTCACCGCTGGGGGGAGCGCCTGGGCTGGTCGCCCCGCCTGCCGGATCGGCCCCGGCTCTGGGTGCATGCGGTCTCGGTGGGGGAGGTGGCGGCCGCCGCGGCGCTGGTGGCGGGGCTGCGGCGGCGGTTCCCCGGGCATGCCATCCTGATGACCACCACCACCCCCACCGGTTCCGCCGAGGTGATCCGGCGTTTCGGGAACTCGGTGGAACACTGTTATCTGCCCTATGACCTGCCCGATGGGGTGGCCCGCTTTCTGGCGCGGGCGCGTCCCGAGCGGCTGCTGGTCATGGAGACCGAACTGTGGCCCAACCTGTATCGGGCCTGTGCCCGCCGGGGCATCCCGGTGATGGTGGTCAATGCCCGCCTGTCGGCCCGTTCTGCCCGAGGCTATGCCCGCATCCGGCCCCTGGTCCGGCAGACCCTGGCTCGGGTGTCCGGGATCGCGGCCCGAGGGGAGGAGGATGCCCGCCGTTTTCTGGCCCTGGGTGCCCGGCCCGATCAGGTGCGGGTGAGCGGCAACATCAAGTATGACCTGACCCTGTCCGATGACCTGATCCGGGCCGTGGCGATGTTGCGCGCGCAGGTGGGCGAGCGGCCGGTGTGGATCGCCGCCAGCACCCATCCGGGGGAGGATGAGCAGGTGCTGGCGGCGCACCGGTTCCTTTTGTCCAGGTGGCCCCATGCCCTGCTGATCCTGGTGCCCCGCCATCCGGAGCGTTTCGAGGCCGTGGCGGCCCTGTGCCGGACGCAAGGGTTTGCCGTGGCGCGCCGCAGTGCCGGTCTGCCGCCCAAGGTCGGGGATGCCGTGTGGCTGGGGGATACCATGGGGGAGTTGCTGCTGCTCTACGGAGTGGCCTCGGTGGCCTTCGTGGGGGGCAGTCTGGTGCCCACCGGCGGGCATAACCCGTTGGAGCCGGCCGCCCATGGGGTGGTGGTGGTGACCGGTCCGCAGGTATTCAATTTCACCGAGGTTTACCAGGCCCTGGAGCGGGCCGGGGGTGTGTGCCGGGTGGCGGACGCCGATGGGCTGGCGGAGGCGGTGTCGGCCCTGTGGGCGGACCCGTCGGCCCGCCGTGCCATGACAACGGCGGCCCGACGGGTGCTGGATGAAAACCGGGGTGCGGTGGAGCGGGTGCTGGACTGGGTGGAACAGGCCTCTTGAAGGCCGGTTCGGCTTAACGGATCAGATTCAGGATTTCCTTGAACTTCGGGTGGCGTGAGTCTGCCAGCCATTCAAACAGCACCGACTCGAAATTGGTGATGATCACCCCGGCCCTGGCCATGCGGGCCAGGGCATTGGCCTTGTTGCGCGGATCCCTGGAGCAGACGGCGTCTTCCACCACGAAGACCTGGAATCCGGCCTCCACGAGCAGCAGGGCGGTCTGCAGCACGCAGACGTGAGACTCCATGCCGCAGATCACCACCTGGGGCCGCTCGGCACGTTTCACGGCGCCCATGATGCCCTCGTCGCGGCAACAGGAAAAGGTGGTCTTCTCCAGCACCCGAACCGCCTCCGGCAGCATGCCCTGGATTTCACCGGCGGTGTGCCCGATACCCTGTGGGTACTGTTCGGTTACCGTCACCGGGATGCCCAGCACGCCGGCCCCCTGGGCCAGGCTGCCGGCCCGTCGATAGACCTCACGGCGGGTGTCGGCGTCCATGGCCACGGCCAGCTTTGCCTGGATGTCCACCACCAGGAGCTGGCTGTGTTCGGCACTGCACAGGGGGGAGGGTGGGGTGTGATTCATCATCAGTCCAGCCAGGTGTTGATGGCGAGCAGGTCATCCTCGCTGAGGGTGCCCGCGGCCTGCTTCAGGCGCAGGGTATCCAGCAAATAGGCGTAACGGGCCTCGGCGTAGTCACGCTCGGCCCGGAACACCTGGCGCAGTTCCAGCAGCACGTCCACGGCGGTGCGGGTGCCCACCTCGAATCCGGCTTCGGCGGCCTCGAAGGAGGCGCGGGTGGACTCCAGGGCCTGTTCCAGGGCGTTGACCCGCGAGATGCCGGCATTCACCGACAGGAAGGCGCTACGGGTCTGACGCACGGTCTGGCGCTCGGTCAGTTCCAGTTCCTCCCGGGCGGCGTCAAAGCTTTCCCGGGCCTCCCGGGTGAGGGAGGTGGTGCGGCCGCCGGTGTAGACGGGGACGCGCAGCTGGATGCCCACCTGAGTGTCGCGGCTGTCGAGGAAGTTGTTGGCTATCGGTCCGCCGGGGGCATTGTGAAAATCCCGGTCGGTATAGCTGGCCGAGAGGCCCAAGGTGGGATAATGACCGGCCCGCTGGCGCTTGATTTCCTCGGCGGCCGCCTCGGTGCCGAAGCGGCGGGCGATCAGGGCCAGGTTGGCTTCCAGGGCGGTCTGTACCCATTGATCCATGTTGCCCGGCTCCGGCGAGACCAGGGGCATGCGTTCCGACAGCAGGGCCAGTGCCTCATGGAACTGGCCGGTGATCACCATCAGTTCCTCGCCGGCCAGATCCAGGCGGTTGAGGGCGGCGATTTCCTCGGCCACGGCCAGGTCGAACTGGGCCTGGGCCTCCTTGACGTCGGTGATGGCGATCAAGCCCACCTCGAAGCGGCGCTCCGCCTGTTCCAGCTGGCGTCCGATGGCCTCTTTTTCCGCGCGGGCGAAGGAGAGGTTGTCCTGGGCCGCCAGCACGCCGAAATAGGCTTCCGCCACTCGCAGGATCAGGCCCTGTCGGGTGGCGTCACGCACCGCCGTGGCCTGGGCGATACCCAGGTCCGCCTGGCGCAGGGCCACATAGTTGCGGTGATCGTAGAGGGTCTGGTTGAGGGACAGCTCGAAGCTGCTGGTGCGGTAATCAAAGGAGTCGCCCCCTCGTTCGGTGTCCGTGTAGGCATATCCCAGGGAGCCTTCGATCTGGGGCAGCAGGACCGATCTTGCCTGGGGTCGCTGTTCCAGGGCCGCCCGGAACTGGGCCTCGGCGGCGCGCAGCTGTGCGTCACGTTCCAGGGCCGTACGATAGATCTCCATGAGATCGGTGGCCTGGACGGGTGCGGTTGCCAGGGTGAATCCGACGAGGGCGGCAGCCAGCAGGGTTTTGGGAAAACGGATCATCGGTGTCTCCGGCCCGGGCGGGCAAGAAGGAAATATTCCATCAGTGAATCCTGATTATCCTACCGGGAACCGGGAAAAAATGCATAGGGGATCTGTCGGGACATCAGTAGCAGGGCAGGTTGGGGTCCACCTGCCGTGACCAGGCATCGATTCCGCCGGTGAGGTTGATGATGCGGGTGAAACCCTGTCGCTCCAGCAGCATGCCCGCCTGTCGGCTGCGGATGCCGTGATGACAGATCATCACCAGTTCCGTGTCCGGCGGGATGTCTTCGACCAGGGTCCCGAGCCGGCCGAGGGGAACATGCCGTGAGCCCGGGATGTGGGCAATGTCATATTCCCAGGATTCGCGCACGTCGATCAGCAGCGGGGCAGGGTCCCCGGCCTGATCCAGGTACGCCTTGAGTTGCGGGGCTGAGAGGTGTTGCATGTCTGGCCCGTCGAGAAAGGGACATTACATGGGTCGATCGGGCGATGCCGTACCCGCCCGATCGACCTGGTCCTGGTCAGAAGATGAATTGCGGTCTGGGCTCGAAGCCCGTCAGGGGCTTGAGGCTGGTCTCGAACAGGGTGTGGCGGGTGAATTCGTTCTCGCCCTGGCGCGTCACCAGCATGGCCTCCATCACCGGCGCTTCCCCCACCACGACGAAGAGTCGGCCGCCCGGACTGAGCTGACGTTCGAAGCAGTCCCGGTACCGGGCCATGGAGGCAGTGACGGCGATGACATCGTAATGCCCCCGTTGCCCGGTCCAGCCCTCGGCGGCATTGCCGGTCTCCAGGTGGACATGGGTGATGCCGGCCTTGTCCAGATGTTTTTTGGCGGCGCGGGTGAAGGTCTTATGGATGTCGATGCTGTCCACCTGGCCACCCAGCCGGGCCAGGCAGGCGGTCAGGTAGCCGGAGCCGGTGCCGATCTCCAGGATGACATCCCGCGGCTGGATATCCAGGGCCTGCAGAAGGCGCCCTTCCACGGTGGGACGCATCATGGACTCACCCTGTCCCAGGGGGATTTCCAGGTCCGCGTAGGCCAGTTTTGCGTGGGCCCGGGGCACGAACAGCTCCCGGGGGACGTTCTCCATCACATCCAGTACCTTGGGGTCCAGCACGTCCCAGGGACGGACCTGCTGTTCAACCATATTGAAGCGAGCTTGATCCAGGTTCATGGTGGTTATCTGCCGTCTTGTGATTGTTATGGGAGTCCCAGAGTGGTCCGGTCTCGTGCTTTATCTGACTCGTTGAGTATCCGCAAAGCTGGCGGCGAGCTGCCGTTGGATCGGCAGACTGAAAGATTAAGCCTTCACTAATGTTCCGGCAAGTCCTTGATGCTCTTGTGCAATGCGCAATGATACCGGCCACGGCCGGTCCAATGCAGCATCGGGTTTGTGGCATGCTGCAGGGTCATGATCCGTGGCGATACCCCAGGAGGACATCATGTTTGAAGCTGCCGAACTCGGTCGCAGTCTGTCCAAGGAGGCCTATGGCGCCGCGGTGCCCGAGCTGCGCGCGGAACTGCTGGAGGCCCAGCGTCGGCTCAGGGATACCGATACCGCCGTGATCGTGATTGTGGAAGGGGTGGATGGGGTAGGCCGGGGGGAAGTGGTCAACCGACTCAATGCCTGGCTGGACACCCGCGGGGTGGAGACCCACGCCTTCTGGGAGGCCACCAGTGATCAACAGGCGCGGCCCCGGCTGTGGCGCTACTGGCAGGCGATGCCGGCGCGGGGGAGCATCGGCATCTTCTTCGGTGCCTGGTATTCGGAACCCATTCGTCGGCATATCCGGGATGAATGGGACGAGGCACGGTTGCATGAATCCCTGAGCCGCATCCGCGATTTCGAGAACATGCTGGTGGCCGATGGGGCACTGATCGTCAAGTTCTGGTTCCATCTGACCCGGGATGAGCAGAAAATCCGCCTGAAACAGCGTCTCAAGGACCCTGCCAGCCGCTGGTATCGTCTGCCCAAGGGCAAGGAGCAGGCAACCCAGTATCGTCGCCTGGTGGAGACCGGTGAGCGGGTGATCCGGGAAACGGACAGCGGTCTGGCCCCCTGGTATCTCATCGAGGCCACGGATCGGCGCTATCGGGATCTGACTGTGGGACGCACCCTGCTCGATGCCATCCGCGAGCGGCTGGAACTGGCGGCCGCGCCGAGCCCGCCCGTCACTGCCTCCCATGCCCCCAGCCTGCCGCCGGAAGACAGTGCCCGCATCACCGTGCTGGACCATCTCGATCTGACCCAGACGCTGGATAAATCGGTCTACAAGGAGCGATTGTCCCGTGCCCAGGCCCGCTTGCGGGATCTGGCCTGGCGGGCCAAGGATCAGGGCGTGGCCACGGTACTGGTGTTCGAGGGCTGGGACGCCGCCGGCAAGGGCGGGGCGATTCGGCGGCTGACCGCCGGCATCGACGCCCGGCTGTACCGGGTGGTGGCGGTGGCCGCCCCCACGGACGAGGAAAGGGCCCATCACTATCTCTGGCGCTTCTGGCGGCATGTGCCGCCCCGTGGGCGCATGATGGTGTTCGACCGTTCCTGGTACGGGCGGGTACTGGTGGAACGGGTGGAGGGGTTTGCCGCCGAGGATTGCTGGCGTCGTGCCTATCATGAAATCAATGACTTCGAGGAGCAGTTGACCGAGCACGGCATCGTGTTGGTGAAGTTCTGGCTGCATGTCAGCGAGGAGGAGCAGCTGGCCCGTTTCAAGGAACGGGAGGAAGTGGCCTACAAGCAGCACAAGATCACCGATGAAGACTGGCGCAATCGCCAGCAGTGGGAGGCCTACAAGGCGGCGGTGAACGAAATGGTGATCCGCACCAGTACGGAGTTCGCGCCCTGGACCCTGGTGGCTGCCAATGACAAGCGTTTCGGGCGGGTGACGGTACTGGAAACCGTGTGCCGACGGCTGGAGGCCGTGTTGCGGCAGCCGTCGTCCGAGTAGCTGCCGGTGGGCTGCTTTTCGGTTGCAAACCTTGGCTGCCTGCTATAGCTTGGACGGCCACGAGGCTAGGGGTGCCCGCCGATGGGGCTTGGGCTGAGAAACACCCTTGGAACCTGAACCGGATCATACCGGCGGAGGGAAGCTTCGGATGGGCGTCCGCGCCTTCCGTCTTCCCCGCCTTCACGCGAGGTAGACAGCAGCATGAGTGCCATCCCCCAGGACTTCGTCCGCAAGACCGCCCAGGTCTCCGAAGCGATCACCCGGCCATTTCCGGGTTCCCGCAAGATCCATGTGACCGGCTCCCGCCCCGATATCCGGGTGCCCATGCGGGAGATCACCCTGGCCCCCACCCGGATGGGGACGGGTTCCGAGGACAATCCCGCCATCACCGTCTATGACACGTCCGGTCCCTACAGTGATCCGGAGGTGAAGATCGATCTGCTGCAGGGCCTGCCCAGCGTGCGCGGGGCCTGGATCGAGGAGCGGGGGGATACCGAGGCGTTGTCCGGCCCCAGTTCCCGTTACGGCCAGGCCCGTGCCGAGGACCCCGAGCTGGCCCATTTGCGCTTTGCGCATATCCGCGCCCCCCGGCGTGCCCGGCCCGGCCGCAACATTACCCAGATGCACTACGCCCGCCGGGGCATCATCACCCCGGAGATGGAGTTCGTGGCCATTCGGGAAAACTGCCGCCTGCAGGAGATGCGCGAGGATCCCCGTTACGCCGCCCTGCTACGCCAGCATCCCGGTCAGCCCCTGGGGGCGAACATCCCGGATCTCATCACACCGGAGTTCGTCCGTGACGAAGTGGCCGCCGGCCGGGCGGTGATTCCCGCCAACATCAACCATCCGGAGCTGGAGCCCATGATCATCGGGCGCAATTTCCGGGTGAAGATCAACACCAACATCGGCAATTCCTCCCTGACCTCCAGCATCGAGGAAGAGGTGGAGAAACTGGTGTGGTCCTGCCGCTGGGGCGGCGATACCCTGATGGATCTGTCCACCGGCAAGCACATCCACGAGACCCGCGAATGGGTGCTGCGCAACAGCCCGGTGCCCATCGGCACCGTACCCATCTACCAGGCCCTGGAGAAGGTGGACGGCAAGGCGGAGGCACTGACCTGGGAATTGTTCCGGGATACCCTGATCGAGCAGGCGGAGCAGGGGGTGGACTACTTCACCATCCACGCCGGGGTGCTGCTGCGCTATGTGCCCCTGACCGCCGACCGACTCACCGGCATCGTCTCCCGGGGCGGTTCCATCATGGCCAAGTGGTGTCTGGCCCATCACCAGGAAAACTTCCTCTACACCCATTTCCGCGAGATCTGCGAGATCATGCAGGCCTATGACGTGGCCTTCTCCCTGGGTGACGGTCTGCGTCCCGGCAGTCTGGCGGATGCCAACGACGCCGCCCAGTTCGCCGAACTGGAGACCCTGGGCGAGCTGACCAAGGTGGCCTGGGAGCACGACGTACAGGTGATGATCGAAGGCCCCGGCCATGTGCCCCTGCACAAGGTGAAGGAGAACGTGGACAAGGAACTGGTGGACTGTTTCGAGGCCCCCTTCTATACCCTGGGGCCGTTGGTGACGGACATCGCGCCCGCCTATGACCACATCACCTCCGGCATCGGGGCGGCCAACATCGGTTGGTACGGCACCGCCATGCTCTGCTACGTGACCCCCAAGGAGCATCTGGGGCTGCCCAACAAAGCGGATGTGCGCGACGGCATCATCACCTATCGTATCGCCGCCCACGCGGCGGACCTGGCCAAGGGCTTCCCCGGTGCCCAGGTGCGTGACAATGCCCTGTCCAAGGCCCGGTTCGAGTTCCGTTGGGAGGATCAGTTCAACCTGTCTCTGGACCCGGAGCGGGCGCGGGATTTCCACGACGAGACCCTGCCCAAGGAGGCCCACAAGGTGGCCCATTTCTGTTCCATGTGCGGCCCCCACTTCTGTTCCATGAAGATCACCCAGGATGTGCGTGAATACGCCGCCCGGCAGGGGGTGTCGGCGGAAGAAGGACTGGACCAGGGAATGCGGGAGAAGGCCCGGGAGTTCGTCAAGAGCGGTGCCCGGGTCTATCGGGAGGTCTGAGTTTCCGGTGTCCGTCTAGCGCGGGGGCGGCTGGTATCGATAGGCCCTGGCCTTGCGCCAGGGCGACGACGGCCTGATGCCGGCCGCCCTCAGCATCTCTTCAAGGTCTGCTCCCAACCTGCCCAGTTCCTGGCGATAGGCAATGAGCCCGTCCAGCAGATCCGCGGCCAGCGAGGTCTGGGTCTGCAGGGTCGGGTCGTCATGGTCAGCCCGGTCGATCTGCATCTGTGAAGTGCTCCCGGTGGTGGGTGTGGGATCGCCACGGAAAACCATCCTGGATGAATCACTTGCCGCCGGTATCCAGTCGCCTGGCGGGTATGTCTTTCTTGTGTGTAGTCCAATGGTCGCCACCTTGCCAGTCTCCGGGACCGGGGAAACGGCAGGCGGTATGTTCGGACTGATCAAAATCAGGTTGTTCCCTCGGTGCATGCAGGTCATGATCCGTAAAGGATGGATGGGATAGGCTGGAGTCAGGCTCGACAGGGGAACGGCAACGCATGGCGGAACAGACAAAACTGGAGCAGGAGAACCTTTGGCTGAAGGAGCGCCTTGCCACGCTCATCGCGGCGGCCCGTGACAACGAGCGCAAGCTGGACCGGATGACCGATCTGGAAATGCGCCTGCTGGCCACCGATGATCTGGTGGGTATCCTGTCCCTGTTGCTGGAGGACTTTCCCCGTGATTACGCGCTGGATCACGTGGGTCTGGTGCTCCACGATCCGGATAGCCTCATCAGTGGAATACTGGAAGCGGCCCCCTGCTCCCGCGAACAATGGTCCTTGAGACTGTTGTCCTCCGCCGATCCATTGCAAACCCTGGCGGGTCTTTATCTGGGGGATTATGCCGCCTGTCCCGAGTCTTTGCGCTTCGCCGACCGTGGTGAGCTGTGCAGCGTGGCACTGGTGCCGGTGGAGCGTGCGGGACGCCGTCTGGGGGCGCTGTCCCTGGGCAGTCGCTGCAGCGGTCGCTATGGCGAGGGAATGGATACCTATCTGCTCAGACGTCTGGCGGCGGTGATCGCCATCTGCATCGAGAATGCCTTGGCCGCCTGGCGGCTACGGGAACTGGGGGTTACCGATGCCCTGACCGGGGTGCGCAATCGCCGTTTCTTCGACCTGCGCCTGCAGGAGGAAATGATCCGGGTGGTGCGGGAGCGACAGAGCCTGGCCTGTCTGTTCGTGGATATCGACCATTTCAAGGCTGTCAATGACCGCTATGGTCACGGCGTCGGGGATCAGGTCATCTCGTCGGTGGCGCAGCGGTTGGGGCGGCATCTGCGTGGTTCCGATCTGCTGGCGCGCTACGGCGGCGAGGAGTTTGTGATGCTTCTGCCGGGGCTGGATCGCCAGGAGGTGCGCGCGGTCGCGGAACGGGTCAGGCAGGTGGTCTCCGGCGGGGCTGTGCAGGTGGATGATCACCGCTTGTCGGTGACGGTCTCCATCGGTGTCGCGCACTGGACACCGCAGCGTCTGGCCGGCCAGGATCCGTCCGTCGCGGCACAGGCCCTGTTGCGGGAAGCGGATGAGGCCTTGTTGCGGGCCAAGAGCGACGGCCGCAACCGGGTGGTGATGGCGGGCATGCCGCCCGCGGATGCGGTGTCACTGGAGTTGCTGCCCCTGGGGCTTTAGGTTCCCTCTCCGACTACTCCGGCTCACCGAACTTGTCATTGATCAGGCCTTCCAGGGCCTTCAGGGCAGCTTCGGCGTCGTCGCCTTCCGCAACCAGGCGAACGGTGCTGCCCTTGCCGGCCGCCAGCATCATGATGCCCATGATGCTCTTGCCGTTGACGCGCCTGTGTCCCTTTTCCACTTCCAGGCTGGCATCGAAACTGCTGGCCAGGTTGACGAATTTGGCCGCGGCGCGGGCATGCATGCCCAGACGGTTGATGATGGTGAGTTCTCGGCTGGGCATTTAACTGTGGGTCTCGCAGAGCAGGATACCGTCATGGCCTCCGCTGATGGCCTTGTTGACCAATTCATGCAGGCGCAGATTCGGGTAGTTGAGCACCCGGACCAGCATGGGCAGGTTGATGCCGGCGATGACCTGTACCTTGGGTTGTTGCAGCAGTCGGTTGGCGATGTTGCTGGGGGTGGAGCCGTACATGTCGGTCAGGACCAGCACGCCGTCCCCTTGATTCAGACGTTGGTAAAGGTCAATTGCGCGGTCCAGCAAGATGTCCGGATCACCGGACTGGGACACCGCCAGGCAGCGAGTCTCCAGGGGGATGGAGCCCATCATGGATCGGGCTGTGCTCAGCAGGTCCTCGCCAATGTGATTGTGAGTGATGATGAGAAGTCCGACGGACATGGATGCATACCGATACTGGTTCAGGAAAGTTCGCGGTGACGGGTGCTTACACCGTCGCCTCTGAGCTCACGAAAATGGCGGGAGAGTCGTTCGGTCAGATAGACCGAGCGATGACGCCCCCCGGTACAGCCGATGGAAACGGTCAGATAACTGCGATTGTCGCTTTCAAACCGGGGTATCCAGGTGGTGAGGAAGTCACGCAACGAGTTGAACATCGCTTCCACCATGGATTCGTTCTCCAGAAAACGGATCACCGCCGGATCCTTGCCGGTCAAGGCGGCTAAACCCGGTTGCCAGTGGGGATTAGGCAGACAGCGTACATCGAACACGAAATCCGAGTCTACCGGTGAACCGTACTTGAAGCCGAAGGACTGGATCAGCAGCGACAGCCCTCGCAGGCTGGCCTGACGGACCCGCTCCCGAATGGACTGGCTGAGCTGGTGGACATTGGTGCGGGTGGTGTCGATGGCCAGATCGGCATGGTCGGCAATGACGCCCAGCAGGTCCCGTTCCAGGTTGATGGCCTCCATCAGGGGGATGCCCCGACGGGCCAGAGGGTGACGGCGGCGGGTTTCGCTGAAACGGCGCAGCAGGGTTTCCAATTCCGCGTAGAGGAAAATGATCTGCAGTTCGACACCCATGGCACGGATCTCGTTGACGATGCGACCGAACTGATCGAGTGATTCGATGCCGCTGCGGGCATCGATGCCCACGGCCGCCTCGCTGTAACCGGCCTGGGGGGCTTGTCGAAGCTGGCCGACCACCGCCGGCAGCAGTTCCAGATGAAGATTGTCGATGCAGTAGTAGCCGGCATCCTCCAGGGCATGCAGGGCCACGGTCTTGCCCGACCCGGAGAGTCCGCTGACGATGACGAGTTTCATGAGTCGCTCTGCATCTGACGCCGCTGGCGGGCGGCCAGGTCATCGGCGGCAACATAGCCGCGTAGACGCAGCAGGTGGTTGCGCACCGCCGCCTCTACCATGACCGCCAGGTTGCGACCGGAGGCCACGGGCAGGGTGATGACGGGGACCTGAAGCCCCAGTACCACCCGGTTGCAGCGTCCCCCATGAAGGCGGTCGATGTCGGCGGACGTCACGTCGACCTGGTCTTTCAGGTCGATGATCAGGCGCAGATACTTGCTGCTCTTGATGGCGCTGTCACCGTACATGGCACGAATGTTCAGGACACCCAGTCCTCTGACCTCCAGGAAGTTTTCCAGCACCGGCGGGCAGGTGCCCCGCAGGATGTCCGGGGCAATGCGGGCAAATTCGGGTGCATCGTCAGCAATCAGACGGTGTCCGCGACTGATGAGTTCCAGGGCCAGCTCGCTCTTGCCGATGGCGCTTTCCCCCGTCAGCAGCACCCCGATGCCCAGCACTTCCATGAAGACACCGTGCAGGGTGATGGTCTCCGCCAGCTTGTCGCTGAAGAAATAGCGCAGGATATTGATGATTTCGTGGCTGTGCAGGGTGGTGGAGAGCAGGGGGACGGACTGCCTGTCCGCCAGGGCGCACAGTTCCGGCTGAACCGCCAGACCGTCGGTGACGATCAGGAGGGCCGCCGTGCCGTTCACCAGCTGTTCCAGGATGTCCCGCTGGGAGTTCTTGCGCAGGTTCCACAGATAGCGCATCTCGTCCGGACCCAGCACCTGGATCTGGTTGGGATGGATGATGTTCAGGTGTCCGACCAGTGAGGTACTGCCGTGAGGCGTGGCCTGGTGAGCGATCCGGCGTTCCCTGCCCTGATGACCGGCCACCCAGCGCAGGGCCAGGCGTTCTCCCATGGCCTCGACGACGTGATGGACGGTAAGGGGGGGCGTGGTCACGGTGAGTCTGGGCTTTCGGTATCCCAGTGGTGTACCAGGTCCAGCAGATCTTCCGGTCCTTTGGCGCTACGCAGTCGGGCCAGGGTCTCCGGATCGGAGAACATGCGCGCGAGCAATGCGAGGATCTGCAGGTGTTCGTCGGTACATTCGGTCGGCACCACCAGGGCAAACAGGATGTCCACCGGTTCGCTGTCCGGGGCGTCGTAGTCCACGCCCTTGCCCAGCTTGAGCAGGGCGGCACAGGCCTCGTCGGCTCCGGCCAGCCGGCCGTGGGGGATGGCGACGCCATGCCCCAGGCCGGTGCTGCCCAGGCGTTCCCGGGCCAGCAGGCTGTCGAAGATCTCTCCCTGGGTCAGCCTGGGCAGGTGGCTCGAAAGCATTTCACCCAGCATCTCCAGAGCGCGTTTCTTGCTGCTGACGTCCGGCAGACAGCAGACGCGCTCCGGAGCGAGAAGATCACCGATGTTCATGGATATCTCACCCGACGTGGTTGCGGTGGGAGCCTTCGGCGCGGTGATGGTCCTTGAGCTTCTCCTTGTGCTTGACCACCTGACGGTCCAGCTTGTCGACCAGGGCATCAATGGCTGCATACATGTCGGCATGGGTGGCGTCGGCAAAAATGGTGTTGCCGCTGACCAGCATGTTGGCTTCCGCCTTCTGCTGCAGTTTCTCCACGGTCAGGACCACGTGCACGTCGATGACGTTGTCGAAATGGCGCTCCAGGCGCTGGAACTTGTCATTGACATAGTCGCGCAGGGCGTCGGTCAGGTCCACGTGGTGACCGGTGAGGTTGATCTGCATGAGATGACTCCTTGGTTTGGAATGTGAAAGTGAAGCTGAGGCCTGGTTATGGATTCAGACGAGGCGCTTGCGTTCGTTGGATGGCGGGATCGCCATGGCCTCGCGATACTTGGCAACGGTGCGCCTCGCTACCTGGATGCCCCGATCCACCAGGATCTGGGCAATCTTGCTGTCACTCAGGGGCTTGCCCTGGGGTTCTTCGGCAATCAGTTTGCGAATCATGGCACGGATGGCCGTGGCGGAGCACTCACCGCCGTCGGACGTCCCCACATGGCTGGAGAAGAAATACTTGAATTCGTAAATCCCTCTTGGGGTGTGCATGTACTTCTGGGTGGTGACGCGGGAGATGGTGGATTCGTGCATCTCCAGTTGCTCGGCGATATCCCGCAGCACCAGGGGTTTCATGGCCTCGTCGCCGTGTTCCAGAAAGGCGCGTTGATGTTCCACGATGGCGGTGCCTACACGCAGCAGGGTCTCGTTGCGGCTTTGCAGGCTTTTGATGAACCAGCGGGCCTCCTGCAGGCTGTTGCGCAGATAGACATTGTCCTGGCTGGAATCGGCCCGACGCACAAAGCTGGCATAAAGTGGGTTGACCCGCAACCGGGGCGCGACTTCCGGATTCAGTTCCACCTGCCAGCATCCCTCGCGCTTGCGCACGAAGACGTCGGGAATGATGTATTCCGGTGCGCTGGAGCTGATCAGGGTGCCCGGGCGTGGGTTCAGGCTCTGGATCAGGGCGATCACCGCCTGCAATTCGCCGTCGGCCAGACCCAGTCGGCGCTGGACACCCTTGAAGTCGCGGGTGCCCAGGGCTTCCAGGTGATCACGCACCAGGGTCCTGGCCTCGGCCAGCCAGGGCGTCTCCGGCGCGAACTGCTCCAGTTGCAGCAGCAGGCACTCGGCAAGATCCCGTGCACCCACGCCCACGGGATCCAGGTGCTGGACCATGCGCAGCACGGCTTCCACCTCGTCCAGCTCCAGTTCCATCTCCTGGTCCTGGGCCAGGCCGGCGTGGATCTGCTCGATGGGTTCGGCCAGATAGCCGTCATCGTTGATGGCATCGATGATGGTCATGGCGATGACCTGGTCCCGCTCGCTCAGGGGCGACAGGTGAATCTGCCAGAGAAGGTGGTCACGCAGGTCTTCGCCGGGTGCACTCTGGTTCTCGAACAGGTCGCGACCGTCGTTGTCCATCTGGCCGCCGCCGGCGGTCGGCATGTCGTAGAGGTCTTCCCAGTTGCTGTCCACGGGCAGCTCCTCGGGAATGGTTTCCGAGGGTTCGCTGGTGTTGTCCCGTTCGGCGGGCTCGTCGAATTCTCGGCTCCCCGCATCCTTGTCGGCGTTGTCGGCGCCGGAGGTCATGCCTTCATGTTGGGTGTTTTCATCCATGCCGGTATCCAGGTCGGCATCCGCGCCTTCCAGGGCTTCCAGCATCGGGTTGGTCTCCAGCGTTTCCTGGATCTGGGCCTGAAGCTCCAATGTGGACAGCTGCAGCAGCCGGATGGCCTGCTGCAGCTGCGGTGTCATGGTAAGGCTCTGGCCGAGACGGAGCTGGACAGAAGGTTTCAGCATAGGATGTGGCGTGCCACCGGAATCGTCAGGCAGGAGTTGAAGGGTCCGGGCAGTATCGACGGTGCCTTGCCGCCACGTGCCGGGTCTGTCATCCGGATTATACGTCCTGGCACGAAAAATGTGACCCAGTGTGGGGAAACCATGCGTTGGCTCAAAAACTTTACTTTCATAGTCGGAAATGATCGCCCAGGTAGACCCGCCTGACCTGGGGGTCTGCCAGCACCACTTCCGGCGGCCCCTCGCTGATCAGGTGTCCGTCGCTCAGGATATAGGCGCGATTGCAGATGCCCAGGGTTTCACGGACGTTGTGATCGGTGATCAGTACCCCGATATTCCGGGAGACCAGATGGGTGATGATGCGCTGAATTTCGATCACGGAGATGGGGTCTACCCCGGCAAAGGGCTCATCAAGCAGGATGAAGGCCGGTTCGGTGGCCAGGGCGCGGGCGATTTCCACCCGCCGCCGCTCACCCCCCGAGAGGCTGATGCCCAGGCTCTCGCGGATATGCATGATCTGAAACTCTTCCAGTAGGGATTCCATGTGCTCATGGCGCTGGCCGCGGCTGAGGTCGCGGCGTGTTTCCAGCACGGCAAGCAGGTTGTCTTCCACCGACAACTTGCGAAAGACCGAGGCCTCCTGGGGCAGATAGCCGATGCCCAACTGGGCGCGGGCATGCATGGGCAGGGGGGTGATGTCCCTGCCGTCCAGTTCGATGCGCCCACCGTCGCAGGGGATGAGGCCGACGATCATGTAAAAACAGGTGGTCTTGCCGGCGCCGTTGGGACCCAGCAGGCCCACGACCTCACCGCTGTTCACCTGCAGTGATACACCGTCCACCGGCTTGCGGGCGCGGTACTGCTTGACCAGGTCGTGGGTCTGCAGACGACTCATGGCGTCCCCTCGACAGGGGCGGGGGGCTGTTCCCTGGGCGTGAAGATGGCCTCGACGCGGCCGGTGTCCCCGGTGCGGGCCTCCAGCGTGGCCGTGCGCAGGTCATAGGTGATGCGGCTGCCCCGGAACTCGTCCGTGCCCTGTCGCACGCGGGCATTGCCGCTCAGTTCCATGCGTTGCTCGTTGGGGAGGAACTCCATCCGCGCGGCTTCGGCCCGGACTTCCCGCCCCTGCGGGTCCTGAGTGCGCAGGGTGGCCGGTTGACCTTCTGCGGTCATGCGTTCCAGCACCCGGCCCGGGGTATGGACGGTGACCGTATCGCCGCTGATTTCCGTGGCGCCCTGGGTGATGCGTACGCTGCCCCGGTAGGTGCTGATGCCCCGGTTGTCGTCCAGGGTGGCCGAGTCCGCCTCGATGCGGATGGGCAATGTCCGGTCCACCTGCGCCTGGAGTGGTCCGGCCGGCAGCAGGATGGCCAGGGCAGGGATCATGAACCACGTTCCAAGCCGCCGCCAGGGTGAGCATTGAATCGCTCCCTCGCCGTCTCTCCCGCGCAGGCGGGAGCCCATGCTTTTCACTCCGTGACTGGATTCCCGCTGGCGCGGGAATGACGACCCGGGGGAGGCCGGCCGCATTCCGTTGGACCTGGATTCCCGCTGGTGCGGAAATGACTGACTGGGAACAGCCCTAATGGGGAACATAGACACCCCGTGCTTCACGTTTGAGTTCCAGAACTTCATGCCGCAGGTCCAGGAACAGCCCCAGACCCTCGGCCTCCTGATAGGTTGTCTGCAGACGTGCCGGGGCGTCGGTGACGGCCTGACGGGGACCCGGCCAGAGGGTGGTGTCCCGGGTGGTGATGGTGATCGGGCCCCGCTCGCCCTCGGCAGCGCGGTGGATGTGCACCTCGCCCAGCAATTTGACTTCATCGCCGGCGGGAGAGATCCAGCCCTGTTCGGCGCGCAGGGTCCAGGTGGCACCGGGGCTGTACCGCAAGATCAGTACCGGGGTCTCAAGCCAGCGGGACCCGTCTGCCTGGCGCTGCTCCATGCGCTGGCCGCGGAGCTGGTAACGGGGTTCACCCAGGGAGTCCATATGGATGGCCGCATACTGTTCCAGAAAGAAATCGGTCCCTTCGGTCGCCGCTTCTTCCAGTACCCGGCGGCGTTCATCGGCGTCCCGGGCCAGCCAGAAGCCGACGGCCGCGACCAGAGTCAGCAGCAGGATCAGGAACAGTGAGGGCAGTTTCATCTCAGATAGGCTGCCATGGCGGCCTGCAGGGTGCCCTGGGCCTCCATGATGAATTCACAGACCTCCCGGGCGGCACCGCGCCCTCCTGGTTGTCGGGTGACGTAGTGGGCATGTTCCCTTACCAGGGCATGGGCGTCAGCCACCGCAACGGCCAGGGCGACCCGGCGCATGACCGGGAGATCCACCACGTCATCACCCACGTAGGCGGTTTCATCGGCGCCGACACCGGCATCCGCGAGCAGGCCGCCGAGTGCTTCGAGTTTGTCGCGTCGGCCCTGGACCACGAGCCGGATGCCCAGATCCCGCATCCGGTGTTCCACCACGCCCGAGCGGCGGCCGGTCAGGATGCCCACCTGGACACCGCTGTCCGCGAGCATGCGCATGCCCTGACCATCCTTGCTGTTGAAGGCCTTGTACTGGCGTCCGTCATCGTCCAGGAACAGGCTGCCGTCGGTGAGTACGCCATCCACATCAAAGATGACGAAGCGCACCCGTCGTGCGCGTTCAGTGAGCGTTTCGTTCATGGGGCAACGATACCACGCGTCGGGCAGGAACGGTCAGACCACGCCGGCGCGCAGCAGGTCGTGCATGTTGAGGGCGCCCACCAGGCGTTGACCCTCGTCCAGCACCGGCAGGGCGCTGATCTTGTGATCCTCCATGATCTTCAGGGCCTCGGCGGCCAGCATGGTGGGGGCGGCGGTCTTGAACTGACGGGTCATCACTTCACCGATGGTGGTGGCATGCACGTCCACGCCCCGGTCGAGTGTGCGGCGCAGGTCGCCATCGGTGAAGACACCGATGAGTCGTCGCTGTTCATCCACTACCGCCGTCATGCCCAGGCCCTGGCGGCTGATTTCCAGCAGGGCATCACCCAGGGGGGCATCGGCCCGCACCACGGGGATGCGTTCGCCGGTATGCATGATGTCCGCCACGTGCAGGAGCAGCCGGCGGCCCAGGCGCCCGCCCGGGTGGGAGCGGGCGAAGTCGTCGGCGGTGAAGCCGCGGGCTTCCAGCAGGGCCACGGCCAGGGCATCGCCCATGGCCAGGGCGGCCGTGGTGCTGGCCGTGGGGGCCAGGCCCAGGGGGCAGGCCTCCCGGGCCACGCTCACGTCCAGGTTCACGGTGGCCTCCCGCGCCAGGGTCGAGCGGGGATTGCCGGTGAGGGCGATCATCGGCACGCCCAGGCGACGGATCAGGGGCAGGATGGTGAGCAGTTCATCGGTCTCGCCGGAGTTGGACAGGGCGATGACCGTGTCACCCGGCGTGATCATGCCCAGGTCTCCATGGCTGGCTTCACCCGGGTGGACGAAGAAGGAGGGGGTGCCGGTGCTGGCCAGGGTGGCGGCGATCTTGTTGCCGACATGGCCGGACTTGCCCATGCCCGTGACCACCACGCGGCCGGTGCAGGCGAGCAGGTGTTCGCAGGCGCGGATGAACCGGGCGTCGATGCGGGCCATCAGGCCGCGGATGCCCTCGGCCTCCGTGTCCAGTACCGCCAGAGCAAGTTCGCGGGTCTTTTCCGGATTGAGTTTCATGATGCCGTCATGCTACCAATGCTTCAGGTGGGTTGAGCAAGATTATTTTCGGTCTTCATCGCTTACGCCGCCCCCCCGGCCGGACTCAGGCTCAGATACACCCAGGTCATGTAGCCGATGAAGAGCGCCAGCAGCACTCCGCCCTCCATCCGGTTGATGCGCCTTGGACGCCCCCGGAAACTGAAGGCCATGACGATGATCAGCAGGGTCAGGCCCACCATGACCGGAAAATCCCGCCACAGGGCATCGGCCGGTACGCCGGCGGGGCGGAGCAGACCCGGGATGGCCAGCACGCCCAGCAGATTGAACAGGTTGGAGCCCAGGATGTTGCCCAGCACCAGATCGGGTTCGTTGCGGCGGGCACTCATCAGGGCCGCCGCCAGTTCCGGCAGGCTGGTGCCGATGGCGACGATGGTCAGCCCGATCACCAGGTCGCTCACGCCCAGGGCGGTGGCGATGTTCACCGCTCCCCAGACCAGGGCCCGGGCGCTGATCAGCAGCAGCACCAGGCCGATCAGCAGCCAGAGAACGGCCCTGCCGGTGGAGACCGCCCGCGGAATCTCCGCCTCGAACTCGCCCTGGATCGGGTCGGGGCCGTTGTTGCGTCCCTTGAGGCCGTCCCGCACCATCCAGGCCATGACCAGGATCAGGCCGCCCAGCAGGATCAGGCCGTCCATCCTGCCCAGGGTGCCGTTGAGTACCAGCAGGTAGGCCAGCACGCTGACCCCAAGGACCAAGGGCATTTCCTTGCGCAGGGTGGCGGAGGTGATGGCCAGAGGGGCGAGCAGGGCCGTCATGCCCAGGATCAGGCCGATATTGGCGATGTTGGAACCCACCGCGTTGCCGATGGCCAGCCCGGAGTTGCCCTGCCAGGCGGCAATGCCGGAAACCAGCAGCTCCGGCGCCGAGGTGCCGAAGCCGACGATGGTCAGGCCGATGATCATGGTGGGGATGCCCAGGTTGCGCGCCAGGGCGGCGGCACCGAAGATGAACCGGTCGGCACTCCAGACCAGAATGACCAGACCCAGCAGGACGGCGGTGATGGAAGTGAGCATACAGGTGTTTGCGATAGGGCTGTGGGGGACGGGGCGCCATGGCTGATCGGGCGGATTTTACCCTGGACTTCGGGGTTCGTGACTGGGAACACCCGGCTTGGCTGGCGCAATTCTACCCGGATGATCTGCCGGCGTCCTGGCGTTTGTCGTATTACGCCAATGAATTTCGTGCCGTGCTGGTGCCCAGGGAGCGGCGCCTGGCCGCCGGTGAGGCCGGCATGCGTGTCTGGCGGGACGAGGTGTCCCGGGGGTTCCGGTTCTATCTGGAGCTGTCACCGGAGGACGATGCGGTCGTGCCCGCCAGAGCCGAGGCGGTCCTGGGTGATCATCTGGCCGGCTATGTGATGGCGGCCGGGGCGGCCCTTCCTCCGCCCGGCACGGGCCGGCCCTGGTTTGCATCCCGTGCCGAGTCCGGTTCGGCGCGACTCTGGACCGGCATGGATGCCCCGGGCGCCTGTGGTGGCGTGGGCCTGCTGACACTGGATGGCCCGCCGGACCTGCGGGCCTTGCGTGGGCAGTTGGAGTGTTTCATCCACGGCAGCCCGGCCGGGGCGGGGCTGCTGTTCATGGATGCCGGACCCGGTACGGTGGATCAGGCCATGACCATTGCCGCGCTGCTGGGAGTGGCTTGACAGGACCCGGACGGCCCGGGAACATTCACGGTGCCTGACCACCCGCCCCCCATTCAAACCCAGGACCCGGACCATCGACGCCTCTCCCGACAAGACGCCCTGGATCGAGATCCGTGATCTGCATTTTGCCCGCGGTGATCGCAAGATCTTCGACGGCCTGAACATCACCATTCCCCAGGGGCAGGTGACGGCCATCATGGGCCCCAGCGGCACCGGCAAGACCACGTTGCTGCGGCTGATCGGGGGGCAGCTGCGCCCCGATCACGGCCAGGTGCTGGTGGAGGGGCGGGACGTACATCGTCTTTCTCGCCGGGAGCTGTATCGCCTGCGCCGTCGCATGGGCATGCTGTTTCAGAGCGGGGCACTGCTCACGGATCTGAACGTCTTTGACAACGTGGCCTTTCCCATTCGCGAGAACACCCGCCTGCCGGAGCCGCTGGTGCGCAACCTGGTGCTCATGAAGCTGGAGGCGGTGGGCCTGCGCGGCGCGGTGTCCCTCATGCCCAGTGAGCTCTCCGGCGGCATGGCCCGGCGGGTGGCCCTGGCCCGCGCCATCGCCCTGGACCCGCTGCTGATGATGTATGACGAACCCTTTACCGGCCTGGACCCCATCACCATGGGCGTCATCGTGTCCCTCATCCGTCGCCTCAACGATGCCCTGGGCATGACCAGTATCGTCGTGTCTCACGATGTGGCCGAGGCCGGCTCCATCGCCGACTGGGTCTACCTCATTTCCGAGGGCAGGGTGGTGGATGCCGGTCCGCCGGAGCAGTTGCGCCGGGAGGCCTCGGACTGGTCCCGTCAGTTTCTGGAAGGATTGCCGGATGGTCCGGTTCCCTTCCATTATCCGGCGCCGGATTATCTGGATGACCTCATGGGAGGCGATACACGGTGATGGGACCTTTCCAACGGCTGGGGCGCTCGGCACTGGGCGTGCTGGAACGCCTGGGGCGGGGCCACCTGTTCCTGCTGCGCACCCTGCTGGCCATGGGGACGCTGGTGCGTCGTCCGGGGTTGCTGCTGCGGGAAATCTATTCGGTGGGGGTGTTGTCCCTGCTGATCATTGCCGTGTCCGGCCTGTTCGTGGGCATGGTGCTGGGGTATCAGGGTTACATCACCCTGGTGGACTTCGGTGCCGCCGAGGCCCTGGGTACCGTCGTCGCCCTGTCCCTGGTCCGTGAACTGGGGCCGGTGGTGACCGCGCTGCTGTTTGCCGGTCGGGCCGGTTCCGCGCTGACGGCGGAGATCGGCCTGATGAAGGCGACGGAACAGCTCTCCAGCATGGAAATGATGGCGGTGGACCCGTACAAGCGGGTGATTGCGCCGCGTTTTCTGGCCGGCGTGATCTCCCTGCCGTTGCTGGCGGCGATCTTCAGTGCCGTCGGCGTGGCCGGGGGCTATTTCATCGGCGTGGGGGTGCTCGGGGTGGATGCCGGCGCCTACTGGTCGCAGATGCAGGCCAGCGTGGATTTCCACGAAGACATCATGAACGGCGTGATCAAGAGCATGGTCTTTGGCGTGGTGGCTGCCTGGATCGCCGTATTTGAAGGTTACGATGCCACGCCCACCTCGGAAGGGGTGAGCCGGGCCACCACGCGCACCGTGGTGCACACGGCACTGGCCATTCTGGCCCTGGACTTCATTCTGACCGGACTCATGTTCGGTGATATCTGATAACGGGACGGCAAGATGACGACGCGCAGGATCGAGATCACCGTGGGCATCTTCGTGGCCCTGGGCCTGGCGGCCCTGTTCATGCTCGCCGTGCAGGTGAGCAACCTGGGCGAGTACCGGGGCGGCGACGGCTATGAGGTGCATGCCTATTTCAACAACATCGGCGGCCTGAAGGTGCGGGCCCCGGTGACCATGGCCGGGGTACGGGTCGGTCGGGTGAGCGCCATCACCTATGACGCCGAGCGCTTTCAGGCCCGGGTCAGCTTCACCATCTCCGCCCGCTATGACCAGTTGCCCACGGATACCCAGGCCAGCATCTATACCGCCGGACTGCTGGGAGAGCAGTATATCGCCCTGGAGCCCGGCGGCGAGGATGAGGTGCTGCGGGACGGCGACGTGATCCTGTTCACCCAGTCGGCCCTGGTGCTGGAGGAACTGATCGGCCGGGTGCTGGTCAACCTTACCGGAAACTGATGTGGAGTCCCCTTGTGATGAAGCCCCTTGTCCATCTGACTTTCACGGCCTGTCTGGTACTGGTCCTCAGCCTGGTGCCGGCGGCGGCCACCCAGGACCCGGTGAAGCTGGTGGAGCAGACCTCCGCCCGGGTGCTGGACAAACTGCGGGAAGATCCTGAGCGGACCCGCAATGATCCGGAGTTTCTCTATGCCCTGGTGGACGACATCATCCTGCCGGTGGTGGATGTCCAGGGCATGTCGCGGCTGATCCTGGCCCGGCACTGGCGTACCGCCACCCCCGAGCAGCGGGAGCGATTCACGACGGCCTTCCAGAACATGCTCATGCGCACCTACACCCTGCAGATGGCCGAGCACATGGACAAGGATATCCGGGTCCTGCCCCATCGCAGCCGTCAGGATGATCGCATGGCTTCGGTGGCCACCGAGATCGTGATGGGGCAGGGGCGATCCAACATCCCCGTCATCTACAGCCTGCGGCCCGTGGACGGAGAATGGAAGATTTTCGATCTGACCGTGGAGGGGCTGAGCTTCGTGACCAATTTCCGCACCAACTTCGGTGCCGAGGTGGAGCGCCATGGCCTGGATGCCCTGATCGAGCGCCTGGAGGCCGGTGACGAATCCCTCATCGAGGAGGCCGTTCAGGCCGATGTGGGGGCGAGCCGGTGAGCGATGCGCGGCTGGAGCGCACCGAGGCCGGTATCCGGGTGACGGGTGAACTCACCCTGGTCACGGTACCCGATCTGTGGCGGGAATCCCGAGGCCTGCTCCAGGGTGGGTCCGGCCCCTGCCGGGTGGATCTGTCGGGGGTGACCCGAAGTGACAGTGCCGGCGTGGCGCTGCTCGTCGGCTGGATGAAGGACTGCGCTGGTACCCATGGCGATCATCTGATCTTCACCGGCATGCCCGAGCGCATGCGGGCCCTGGTCGCGGTCAGCGATCTGGAGGACGTGCTGCGGCAAGAGGCCTGATTGCCGGTACTCCCCCCCGGACGCCCTTTTCCGCTATCATCCTTCCCCCTATGGATAAACTGATCATCTGCGGTGGCCGCCCGCTGGAGGGTGATGTACGCATCTCCGGCGCCAAGAATGCGGTCCTTCCCATCCTGGCAGCCACGCTGCTGGCCGATGGCCCCATGACCATCGGCAACGTCCCGCATCTGCAGGATGTCACCACCACCATGGAACTGCTCGGGCGCATGGGCGTGTCCCTGACGGTGGACGAACGCATGCGCATCGAAGTCAATCCCACCACGCTCAACCAGTGCGTGGCGCCCTATGAGCTGGTACGTACCATGCGTGCCTCCATCCTGGTACTGGGTCCCCTGTTGGCCCGTTACGGGGAGGCCGAGGTGTCCCTGCCGGGGGGGTGCGCCATCGGCTCCCGTCCGGTGAACATCCATCTGGAGGGGCTGGCCGCCATGGGAGCCGACATCCGGGTGGAAGGGGGGTACATCCGTGCCCGCGCCAACCGCCTCAAGGGGGCGCGTCTGGTGTTGGACACGGTGACCGTGACCGGCACCGAGAATCTGCTGATGGCCGCGACCCTGGCCGATGGCGTCACCGTCATCGAGAATGCCGCCCGCGAACCGGAAGTGGTGGATCTGGCCAACTGCCTCAAGGCCATGGGGGCCAGGATCTCGGGGGCCGGGACCGACACCATCACCGTGGAGGGTGTGCCGAATCTGCACGGCTGTGAATACACCGTGCTGGCCGACCGGATCGAGACCGGCACCTTCCTGGTGGCGGGTGCCATGACCGGTGGCCGGGTGCGCGCCCGCGATACCGCGCCCAAGACCCTGGATGCCGTGCTGGTCAAGCTGGAAGAGGCCGGTGCCCACATCACTGTGGGGGAGGACTGGATCGAGCTGGACATGCGGGGACGTCGGCCCCGGTCGGTGAGTTTGCGCACGGCACCGTATCCTGCCTTTCCCACCGACATGCAGGCCCAGTTCGTGGCTCTGAATACCGTGGCCGAGGGTACCGCCACCATCACCGAGACCGTGTTTGAAAACCGCTTCATGCATGCCCTGGAGATGCAGCGCATGGGTGCCGACATCCGGGTCGAGGGCAACACCGCCATCATTCGCGGGGTTCCGCGCCTGAAGGCGGCACCGGTGATGGCCACCGACCTGCGGGCCTCGGCCAGCCTGATTCTGGCCGGTCTGGTCAGTGATGGCGAGACCCTGGTGGATCGCATCTATCACATCGACCGCGGCTATGAATGCATCGAGGAGAAACTCTCCCAGCTCGGCGCCATCATCCGCCGCGTGCCCGGATAAGCCCCATGCCAGAACAGACACTGACCATCGCCCTGTCCAAGGGGCGGATCTACAAGGATACCCTGCCGCTGCTGGCGGAAGCCGGGATCGAGCCGAAGGACGATCCGGAGACCAGTCGCAAGCTGATACTGGATACCAACCGTGACGACGTGAAGTTGGTGGTGATCCGCGCCACCGATGTACCCACTTATGTGCAGTACGGGGCCGCCGATGTGGGGGTTTCCGGCAAGGATGTGCTGATGGAGCACGGCGGGGAAGGGTTGTACGAGCCCCTGGATCTGAACATCGCCCGCTGCCGTCTGATGGTGGCGGGGCGTCCGGAGGCCGCGGCGCGGGCCGGCCGCCTGCGGGTTGCCACCAAGTTTGTCAACACCACCCGTCGTTATTATGCCGAGCAGGGTAAGCAGGTGGAGATCATCAAGCTCTACGGTTCCATGGAACTGGCGCCGTTGGTGGGGCTGTCCGACTGTATCGTGGATCTGGTGGACACCGGCAATACCCTCAAGGCCAACGGCCTGGTGCCCCTGGAGCACATTGCCGACATCAGCTCCCGTCTGGTGGTGAACAAGGCCTCCATGAAGATGAAGTCCGCGCGCGTCAAGCGTCTGCTCAAGGATCTTGAGGCGGCGGTGGCGAGGCGGGCCTAGACCGCCTGCCCCCCAATGACGGCCGGCTCCCGCGGTGACTTGTGATTGCCCTGACCGTTTCCCGAGAGGATCATGAAATTCGATGCCATACCAGACCGATGATCTGAGAATCCTGGGTATCCAGGAAGTGTCCCCCCCGGAACAGCTCCACCGGGAGTATCCCGTCAGCGACGAAGCCGCCCGGACCGTTTACGAGTCCCGCAACGCCATTCACCGGATACTCAAGGGGGAGGATGATCGTCTGCTGGTGATCGCCGGTCCCTGCTCCATCCATGACGTGGAGGCAGCCCGGGACTACGCGGCCCGTCTGAAGGGATTGCGGGATGAACTGGCGGCCGACCTGGAAGTGGTGATGCGGGTCTATTTCGAAAAGCCCCGGACCATCGTCGGCTGGAAGGGGCTCATCAACGATCCCGACCTGGACAACAGTTTTCAGATCAACAAGGGCCTGCGCCTGGCCCGCGGCCTATTGCTGGACCTGGCCCGACGGGGCGTACCGGCCGCCACCGAATATCTCGACCTGATCAGCCCCCAGTACGTGGCGGACCTGGTGGCCTGGGGCGCCATCGGCGCCCGTACCACCGAAAGCCAGGTACATCGCGAGCTGGCCTCAGGGCTGTCCTGTCCGGTGGGCTTCAAGAACAGCACCGACGGCAGCCTGCAGGTGGCTGTCGACGCCATTCGTTCCAGCTCGAAACCCCATCATTTCCTGTCCGTGACCAAGGCGGGACGCTCGGCCATCTTCTCCACGGCGGGCAACGGGGACTGCCACATCATCCTGCGGGGCGGCAAGACGCCCAATTACGACCCCAAGAGCCTGGACGAGGCCGCCGAGGCCCTGCAGGATGCCGGTCTGCCGCCCCAGCTCATGATCGACTGCAGCCATGCCAACAGCCGCAAGGACCCGGCCCGCCAGGTGGAGGTGACCCGTTCCGTGGCGGCTCAGATCCATGGCGGCGACCGTCGCATCATCGGTGTGATGCTGGAAAGTCATCTGGTGGCGGGTCGTCAGGACCTGGTGGCGGGCAAGCCTCCCGTCTACGGGCAGAGCATCACCGATGCCTGCATGAGCTGGGATGACACCGCCCCCCTGTTGCGGGAGCTGGCCGCCGCGGTCAAGGCCCGTCGCGGCCGTTGAAGGCCCTGGTTGCCATCCTGTCTGCCTCTGCCCTTCTCCCCCAAGGGGAGAAGGGCGCGCTACACTAGCCAATCCATTCCGTTTCGAGGCGTCCCCATGCCGCAGATCAATCGCCTGGACTCCCGACAAGCCGATTTCCGCGCACGACTGGATCAGTTGCTGGCCTGGGAGAGCGTATCCGACGAGGCTGTGTTCACCACCGTGCGCGACATCCTGGCCGATGTACGACATCGGGGCGATGCGGCCGTGCTGGAATACACGGCCCGGTTCGACCGCCTGGAAAAGACCGCCGTGGCTGAGTTGGAGATCCACCGGGACCGGCTTGACCAGGCCCTGACCCGCATCGCCCCGGCGCACCGGCAGGCCCTGGAGCGGGCCGCGGAGCGAGTGCGCCGCTATGCCGAACATCAGAAACTGTCCGACTGGCAATACACCGAGCCCGACGGCACCGTGCTGGGCCAGCAGGTGAGCCCCCTGGATCGGGTCGGACTCTATGTGCCCGGCGGCAAGGCAGCCTATCCCTCCTCGGTGATCATGAACGCGATCCCGGCCAAGGTGGCCGGGGTACCCGAGGTGATCATGGTGGTACCCACGCCGGACGGACAGGTGAACGACCTGGTGCTGGCGGCGGCGGCCGTGGCCGGGGTGGATCGGGTGTTTGCCATCGGCGGGGCCCAGGCGGTGGCGGCACTGGCCTACGGTACCGGGACCATTCCGCAGGTGGACAAGATCGTGGGCCCCGGCAACATCTATGTGGCCACCGCCAAGCGCATGGTTTTCGGGGCCGTGGGGATCGACATGGTGGCGGGGCCGTCCGAGATTCTGGTGGTCTGTGACGGCCGGACCGATCCCGACTGGATTGCCGCCGACCTGTTTTCCCAGGCCGAACATGACGAGGATGCCCAGGCCATCCTGGTCAGTCCCGACGCGGACTTCCTGGAGGCGGTGGCGGTCGCCATGGATGCCCTGCTTGAACGCATGCCCCGGGCCGAGATCATTCGTACGTCCCTGGCTGCCCGGGGTGCCCTGATCCGGGTACGGGATCTGGACGAGGCCGTGGAGGTGGCCAACCACGTGGCGCCGGAGCATCTGGAGCTGTCCGTGGCCGAGCCCGAGGCCATGGCCCGGCGCATTCGCCATGCCGGTGCCATCTTCCTGGGGCGTCACACAGCCGAGGCCGTGGGTGACTACTGTGCCGGTCCCAACCACGTGCTGCCCACCTCCCGCACGGCGCGCTTTTCCTCGCCCCTAGGGGTCTATGACTTCCAGAAGCGCTCCAGCCTGATTCACTGCTCCGCCGCCGGGGCCTCCGATCTGGGTCGGACCGCCTCCGTGCTGGCTCGGGGGGAGGGGCTGATCGCCCATGCCTGTTCGGCGGAATACCGCATCGACCCCAAGGTTGATGATCGCTGAGCCTGTTCCCATTGCCTGTGTCCACGATACGATGCCCCAAGACGCCCAAGCCGTGACGGCACCTTGCCCGGAACACCTGATCCGGGCCGAGATCCGTGAACTGTCCGCCTACCCCGTGCCCTCGGCACAGGGCCTGATCAAGCTGGATGCCATGGAAAATCCCTATGAGTGGCCGCGGGACTTGCGCGATGCCTGGGCCGAGACCTTGAGTCGGCTGCCGGTCAACCGGTATCCGGACCCGAAGGGCACCGAACTCGTGGCCCGTCTGCGCACGGTGATGGGGGTGCCCGGCGAGGCGGCATTGCTGCTGGGCAACGGTTCCGACGAGCTGATCCAGATCCTGCTCATGGCCGTGTCCGGTCCCGGGCGGGTGGTGATGGCGCCGGAGCCCGGCTTTGTCATGTACCGGATGGTGGCCCGCTGGCTGGGTCTGGAGTTTGTCGGTATCCCCCTCAAGCCGGATTTTTCCCTGGACATGCCGGCCATGCTGGCGGCGCTGGAACGACACCGGCCGGCCGTGATGTTCCTGGCCTGGCCCAATAATCCCACCGGCAATCTCTGGCCGCGGGCCGACATGGAAACGCTGATCCGGGCGGCACCCGGGCTGGTGGTGGTGGACGAGGCCTATGGCCCCTTTGCCCGGGACAGCTTTCTGCCGGACGTGGGCAGCGACGGGCGCCTGCTGGTGATGCGTACCGTCTCCAAGCTGGGGCTGGCCGGACTTCGGCTGGGTTATCTATGCGGGATGCCGGCGTGGATCGGGGAACTGGACAAGGTCCGCCTGCCTTACAACATCAATGTCCTGACCCAGGCGGCGGCGGAATTTGCACTGGCCCATCACGGGGTGCTGGATGAGCAGGCGGCCTGGATTCGCCGGGACCGGGAGGCGTTGTTCAAGGCCCTGGCGGCCCTGCCGGGGGTGGAGCCCTTCCCCAGCGAGGCGAATTTCATCCTGTTCCGGGTGCCGTCCGCCCGGGGGCGGGAGATCTTCGAGGGGATCCGTGCCGGCGGGGTGCTGATCAAGGACCTGTCGGGGCAGGGCGGCCTGCTGGCCGACTGCCTGCGGGTGACGGTGGGGGCGCCGGAGGAAAACGCCCGCTTCCTGGCGGCCCTTGAGGCCGTGCTCTGACGCCTTGGGGCGGTCCCGGATCAGGACGACCTGCGCACGGCCGGCCGCTGACCCACCTCGGTCCGGATCTGTACCGGCCGGCCCTCGCGCACCCCCTGGATAGCCAGGGTCTCGCCGGGCTTGCGGCGGGCAATGAAGTTCAGGGCATCTTGGGCGTCATTCACCCGGTCACCATCCAGGTGCGTGATGACATCCCCGGGGCGGATTCCGGCCCGGGCCGCCGGGCCGCCGGAGAGCACCCCGGCGATGAGGATGCCGCGGGCATCCGGGAGGCCGAAGGACTGGGCCAGTTGCGGCGTGATCTCCTGGACCTCAATGCCCAGCCAGCCACGCACCACGGTGCCCTTTTCGATGATCTGGGTCATCACGTCCCGGGCCAGGTCCACCGGAATGGCAAAGCCGATGCCCTGGGAGCCGCCGGAACGGGTGAAGATGGCGGTGTTGATGCCCACCAGTTCGCCGTGGGCGTTCACCAGGGCGCCGCCGGAGTTGCCCGGATTGATGGCGGCATCGGTCTGGATGAAGTCTTCATAGGTGTTGATGCCCAGGCGACTGCGACCGGTGGCGCTGACGATGCCCAGGGTCACGGTCTGGCCCACGCCGAAGGGATTGCCGATGGCCAGGACCACGTCACCCACCCGCAGGCCGGCGGAGGCGCCGACCACGATGCTGGGCAGGGTGCGCCCGGCCGCGTCGATCCTCAGGATGGCCAGATCGGTCTCGGGGTCTGTGCCGACCACGGTGGCCGCCACGCTGCGCCCATCCGCGAGCAGGGCCTCGATCTCGTCGGCGCCCTCGATGACGTGATTGTTGGTGAGAATGAAGCCCTGGGGGCTGATGATCACGCCGGAGCCCAGGCTGGTCTGGGTGCGCTGTCGGGGATTGTCGAAGCGATCACCGAAGAACTGCCGGAACAGGGGGTCGTCCATGAAGGGGTGGCTGCGTTGCACCACCGTCTTGCGGGTGTGGATGTTGACCACGGCCGGGGCGGCCTGGCTCACGGCGTCGGCATAGGACACCGGACCCGTCATGGGGCCGCTCAGGGTGGCGCGCTCGCTTTGTCGCACCTCCACCACGGGGCGAGGTTCCCGCAGCAGGTCGGGAAAGAACAGCAGCATGAGGGCGGCCACGGCAAGGCCGACGCCCACTACCTGAAGCAGGAAACGACTGATCGGGGTCATGGCAATAACATACCATACTGGTGTAGGGTCATGGCCCGCCAACATTGCAATATGGAGATAAGCTTATGGTCGCTCTGCGGGACCTGATCAGCCATGTCGACACGTTGCTCAATGTGGGCGCATTTACCGACTATAGCCCTAACGGGCTTCAAGTTCAGGGCAGACCTCACGTTTCCCGTCTTGTGACCGGCGTGACCGCCGGTCGGGCGCTGATTGAAGCCGCCATCGAGCAGGGCGCGGATGCCCTGCTGGTTCATCATGGTTACTTCTGGAAGGGTGAGGACGCCCGGATCGTCGGCATGAAGCGGGAGCGATTGCGTCTCCTGCTGGCGCATGACATCAGTCTGCTGGCTTACCATCTGCCCCTGGATGCGCACCCTGAGCTGGGGAATAACGCTCAGCTGGCTGGATTGCTGGATTTTCAGGTGCAGGGCGTCCTGCGTCCCGATGGCGTGGGCTTCTTCGGTGTGCCGGATGCCCCGCTGTCGGCGCAAGCGCTCGGGGAGCGTCTGTCCCGGCGCCTGGGGCGCGAGGCCCTCTGGATTCCCGGTGGTCCGGAGGTGATCCGTCGCCTTGGATGGTGTACCGGAGGTGCTCAGGGCATGGTTGAGAGGGCCGCGGAAATGGGGCTGGACGCCTACATCAGCGGCGAGGTCTCGGAGCAGACCGTGCATGTGGCCCGGGAAGCGGGCATTCACTATTTTGCCGCCGGGCATCATGCCACCGAGCGCTACGGACCCAGGGCGCTGGGTGAGTACCTGGCCAGAACATTAGCACTTTCGCATGAATTTATAGATGTAGAGAATCCTATTTGAATCAGATGGTTGTTGGAGGTCCGGGTGTTTCCTCTTGACGTTGTGGGCGTCTTCGGGAATCCTACTGCGTTTTGAGTGCCCCGACGGGTTGACGGGTCTTTGGATCGGCGAGGGGATTTTCAGTGCCCGGCCGATGAGGGGTGCCCGTGAACCAGCGGTCTTTTTGGAACTCAATTGGAGATCTTTTTGATGGCTAACGAAGGCGTGAACCAGAGTCGACGGCGATTCCTGGTCGCGGCCACCAGCGTGGTCGGCGGTGCAGGTGTCGTCGCGGTGGCCTACCCCTACCTGGCATCCTGGGCGCCCAGTGCCCGTGCTCAGGCGGCAGGTGCACCGGTTGAAGTGGATGTTTCCCAGGTAGAGCCGGGACAGCTCATTCGAGTGGAATGGCGGGGCAAGCCCATCTGGATTACCCACAGAACCCCGCAGATGCTTGAACTGCTGCCCGAAAACCGTCCCCGTCTGTCGGACCCGGATTCCACGGTTGTCTCCCAGCAGCCGGCTTACTGTCAGAATGAAACCCGGTCCATCAAGCCGGAGTATTCCATTCTGATCGGTATCTGCACCCATCTGGGTTGCTCCCCCAGCTATCGCCCGGAACTGGCTCCTCCGGACCTGGGCAGCGAATGGCGCGGCGGTTACTTCTGTGTGTGCCACGGCTCACGCTTCGATCTGGCC
This sequence comes from Ectothiorhodospira shaposhnikovii, assembly GCF_047222355.1. Lineage (NCBI taxonomy): Bacteria > Pseudomonadati > Pseudomonadota > Gammaproteobacteria > Chromatiales > Ectothiorhodospiraceae > Ectothiorhodospira > Ectothiorhodospira shaposhnikovii. Next base: position 680,273 of record NZ_CP178333.1, read on the forward strand.
GGCCGGGTGTGGCGCAACGTGCCCGCCCCAATCAACCTGGCGGTTCCGCCCCACAAGTACCTGTCGGAGACCCTCGTCCTGATCGGCGAGGATGACGAAGGAGTTGCCGCATGAGAGCCCTAGTAGACTGGATCGACGCCAGATACCCGCTCACCAAGACCTGGAATGAGCATCTGGCCGAGTACTATGCGCCGAAGAATTTCAATTTCTGGTACTACTTCGGGTCCCTGGCCGTCCTGGTCCTGGTGATCCAGTTCGTCTCCGGTATCTTCCTGACCATGTTCTACAAGCCGGACGCCCAGCTGGCGTTCGCCTCCGTCGAGTACATCATGCGCGACGTGGAGTGGGGCTGGTTCATCCGCTACATGCACACCACGGGGGCCTCGGCCTTCTTCATCGTGGTCTATCTGCACATGTTCAGGGCCTTGATGTACGGTTCCTACAAGCGGCCCCGTGAACTGATCTGGATCATCGGCGTGGCCATCTACCTGGTGCTCATGGCGGAAGCCTTCGCCGGCTACATGCTGCCCTGGGGTCAGATGTCCTACTGGGGTGCCCAGGTGATCGTGAATCTGTTTGCCACCATTCCCGTGGTGGGCGGCGATCTGGTGACCTGGATCCGGGGTGACTTCCTGATCTCCGATGCCACCCTCAACCGCTTCTTCGCCCTGCACGTGGTGGCCCTGCCGCTGGTGCTGGTGATGCTGGTGTTCGTGCACATCGTGGCCCTGCATGCCGTGGGTTCCAACAACCCGGATGGCGTGGAAATCAAGAAGTTCACCGGCAGCAACGGTCATCCCGCCGACGGCATTCCCTTCCACCCCTACTACACCGTCAAGGACCTGTTCGGTTTCGGCGTGTTCCTGATCCTGTTCTTCGCGGTGGTGTTCTTTGCCCCCGAGGCCGGCGGCTACTTCATCGAGAAGGCCAACTTCCAGATGGCCGATCCGATGGTGACCCCTGAACTGATCCACCCGGTATGGTACTTCGGCACCTTCTACACCGTGCTGCGGGCGGTGCCCGATCCGTTCCTGGGCGTGCTGCTCATGTTCGGCGCCGTGCTGATCCTGTTCTTCCTGCCCTGGATCGACCGCAATCCGATCAAGTCCTGGCGCTATCGCAGCACCATCCACAAGTTCAACATCGTGTTCTTCGGTCTGACCTTCGTGGTGCTGGGCTATCTGGGTCTGAAGCCGGTGGAGCCCTTCTATGCCGAACTGGGTCTGCGCCTGACGGCCGTCTACCTGCTGTTCTTCTTCGTGCTCTGGTTCCATAGCCAGCCCCGGTCTTCCCTGTTCAGCTGGCTGTCCTTCCTGGTGCTGGTGGGCGGTTACACCTACTGGGATTACCTGCGCCTTGAGGCCGGTGTCGACCAGACTCTGCTGGTGGCCATGTGGTTCATTCCGACCGTGTACCTGGTGATCTGCCTGCTGCTGCCCCTGTACACCCAGCTCAACGAGGAAAAGCCGGTTCCGGCGAGGGTGACTTCGTGATGAAAAAGACAATTGCACTCGTGTTCATGATGGTCTGCGCGGCGCCCGTTGCGGCGCTGGCGGCCGGACCTGCCAAGCCCCTGGATCGGGCCAATATCGACATGACCGATACGGCCTCCCTGCAGCGTGGCGCGGAGTACTTCTTCCAGTACTGCATCGGCTGTCATTCGATCCAGTTCAAGCGCTACAACCGCATGGGCAATGACCTGGGTCTGAGTGACGATCAGCTGCGGGAACGGCTCATCCATACCCGCGACCAGTCCGGTGACCAGACGGGTGTCGGCGAGCTGATCAAGATCGCCATGAAGCCCGATGATGCGGAAGAGTGGTTCGGTCAGCCCGCGCCCGACCTGAGCCTGACGGCTCGCCTGCGGGGCACGGACTGGATCTACACCACGCTGCGCAGCTTCTACCTGGATGACAGCCGTCCCATGGGCGTGAACAATGCCATCTTTGAAGCCATGAGCATGCCCCATGTCCTGTGGGAACTGCAGGGCTGGCAGGCCAACGTGGGTGAAGAGGGTCACATCAAGCTGGAGAAGGTTGCCGAAGGCAAGCTGACCACCGAGGAATACAACGAAGTGGTCCGCGACATCACCAACTTCCTGGCCTATGTGGCGGACCCCGTGAAGGTGGAGCGTCACGAGCTGGGCAAGTGGGTGCTCCTGTTCCTGGCCTTCTTTACCTTCGTGGCCTACCTGCTGAAGAAGGAATACTGGAGAGACGTGCACTGATCGTCGTTCCAGGAAAGGGGCAGGGATGCCCCTTTTTTCCAGCCGGCCGCCTGGATCCTGTCGGCCGACCGACCGGAGAGCCTCCATGGCGTTAATCGCCAATCGTAGATCCGTCATGACGCTCTTTTCAGCACCCACCTGTCCGCGATGTCATTCGGTCAGGATCGTGCTGGCTGAAAAGGACATCACGGTGGACATCCACCAGCTTGAACCAGGCGAAAAGTCCGAAGACCTTTCCGACCTGAACCCCTATAACTCGGTCCCCACGTTGGTGGATCGGGAACTGGTGCTCTACGGCACTCAGGTCATCCACGAATATCTCGACGAGCGTTTCCCCCATCCTCCCCTGATGCCGGTGGATCCGGTGGCCCGCGCCACCGCCCGTCTGGCCCTCTATCGGGTGGAGATGGACTGGTACCGTGGCCTGGAAAGCCTGGATGCCACCTCGGACAAGCAGGCCGCCAAGGCCCGCAAGATCCTGCACGAGAGCCTGGTGGCGGCCAGTGAGATCTTCGCCATCAAGCCCTATTTTCTCAGTGATGAATTCAGTCTGGTGGACGCGGCCATTGCGCCGGTCATGTGGCGACTGCCTCATTACGGGATCCCGCTGGAAAAGCTGCCGGCCCCCATTCGTGACTACGCCCGGCGCATGTTTGCCCGGGATGCCTTCCGGCAGAGCCTGACCGAGGCCGAGAAGGAGATGCACTGACTCCGGTCCCGGCTGTATCCGCACTTCATTGTCTTTCGAGCCTTGCCATGACTTCCAGTCGACCGTATCTCATCCGCGCCATTTATGAATGGATTGTGGATAACGACATGACTCCCCACCTCCTGGTGGATGCCGCCGCGGAGGTGGTGGTACCCCGTGAGTACGTGGAAAACGGGCGCATCGTGCTCAATGTGGCCCCGCTGGCGGTCAGCGGCCTGCTGATCAGTAACGAAGCCGTGACCTTCAATGCCCGTTTCGGGGGTCGCCCCATGAACGTGATGATCCCAGTGGACCGGGTGCTGGCCATCTATACTCGGGAGAACGGCCAGGGCATGATGTTTGCCGAATCCGAGGACGGAGACGAGCCACCGCCTTCCGGCGGGGATGATGACGGTGGCGGCGGCAAGGGCGAAGGCGGGCGCCGCAAGGGACCGAGCCTCCGGGTGGTCAAGTAAGCCTCAGGCGGTTGTGTCCGTGGCAGGGGGAAGGCCCTTGCCCGGATTGAGGATGCCGTCCGGGTCAAAGCTTTGCCTGACCGTATGCATCAGTGAAAGCGCTTCTTCCCCCAGTTCCCGGGCCACGAAGGGGCGTTTCACCAGTCCGATGCCGTGTTCCCCGGAGATGCTGCCCCGCAGGCCCAGCACCAGATCGAATACCCCGTCCAGACAGGCATCCGCCGCCTTCATCTGTGCCGCATCGTCCGGGTCTACCAGTAGATTGACATGAATGTTGCCGTTGCCGGCGTGACCGAAACTGACGATGGTGATGCCGTGGTCGGTTCCCAGGCGCTCCAGTCCATTGATGAGGGCGGGAATCTTCGACACCGGCACCACCACGTCTTCGTTGATCTTCTTGGGCGCAATGGTGCGCAGAGCCGGTGACAGGGCCTTGCGGGTGGCCCAAAGGGCCTTGACCTCGTCTCCGGTGCGGGCCAGTTCCACCGACAGGCAGCCTGTCCCCCGGGCCGCCGCCGCCACCCTTTCCGCCGCGGCATCCAGCCCCGCCGCCAGTCCGTCCACCTCGATCATCAGCAAGCCGCCGGCGCCCGCGGGTAGCGTCGCCTCGGAATAGTGGCGGATCATCTCGATGGCGCGACCGTCCATGAATTCCAGGGCGCAGGGCACCACTGGCTGGGCCATGATGCGGGAGACGGCTTGGGCGGCGGCATCCATGGATTCATAGACCGCCTGCAGGGTGCGCTTGTCCTCCGGCAGCGGGGTGAGTTTGAGGATGGCCTCGGTGATGATGCCCAGGGTCCCCTCGGAGCCGATCAGCAGTCGGGTGAGATCATAGCCGACCACGCCCTTGGTGGTGTGGACGCCGGTACGCAGCAGTTGCCCGCGGCCGGTGACGGCGGTCAGCCCCAGGGTGTTGTCCCGGGGCGTGCCGTACTTGACCGCCCGTGGGCCGGCGGAGTTGTAGGCGAGGTTGCCGCCGATGGTGCAATAGGCGGCGCTGGTGGGATCGGGGGGCCAAAAGAAGCCATGACGGCCGGCCGCATCCTGCAGGGCCTGATTGGTGACGCCGGGCTGGACCACCGCCAGCCGATTGTCCGGGTCCAGTTCCAGGATACGGTCCATGCGCTCCAGGCTCAGTACCACGCCACCCCGGTCCGGGACCGTGGCGCCGGTGGTGCCGGTGCCGCGTCCGCGGGCGATCACGGGCACCCGGTGTTCCCGGCAGCCGCGTACCACGGCCTGTACCTGCTCGGTGTGGGTGGCGAAGACCACGGCTTGAGGGGGGGCATGCAGACGGGAGTTGTCGCCACCGTAGGGCCAGCGGTCGGCGGCCCGGGTCAGCAGGTTGTCCGTGCCCACCGCCGCTTCCAGGGATCGGAGCAGGGCCTCGGGCAGCGGCGGTTGCGTGGGTGGCGATGCGTCGGACAGTGCCATGGCCGGAGGGCTCCCTAGCGGATGCCCAGCAGTTGCCGGTCAATCAGATCGCACAGAACGTGGATCACCACCAGGTGAACCTCCTGAATGCGAGCGGTGCGGTCCGCCGGGGCGCGAATTTCGATATCCCGGTCCGACAGCAGGCCGGCCAGGGCGCCGCCGTCACGACCGGTGAAGGCCACTACCCGCAGATCCCGTTCCCGCGCCGCCTTGATGGCTTCCAGGACATTGGCGGAGTTGCCGGAAGTGGAGATGGCCACCAGCACGTCTCCACTTTGTCCCAGGACCCGGACCTGCCGGGCAAAGACCTGATCATAGGCGTAGTCATTGGCGATGGAGGTGAGGGTGGAGGTGTCCGTGGTGAGGGCCACGGCGGGCAGGCCGGGACGCTCGTGTTCGAACCGGTTCACCAGTTCGGAGGCGAAATGCTGGGCGTCGGCCGCGGAACCGCCGTTGCCGCAGATCAGGAGCTTGTGTCCGCCGAGGAAGGTTTCCAGGATGCACGCGGCCGCCTGCTCGATGGTGTCCGAGAGGATCAGGGCGGCACTTTGCTGGGTTTCAACGGTTTCGGCGAAGGTGCGACGGATGATGTCTTGCAGGCTCATGCGGGCGGGCGACTCAGGGGCTGGCCTCAAAGGCGTTGGGTATCCAGTTCAGACGGTTGTCGGATTCGATGGCCACCACGTCCAGCCGGGCCGGGCGATTGCAGCCATGAATCTGAAGATAAAAGGCCGCCGCCGCCAGGATACGGCGCTGTTTGCGGCCGTTGATGCTGGCGGCGGCGCCGCCGAAGCGGGCGGAGCGGCGCTGACGCACCTCGACGAAGACCAGGGTACCCTGATCGTCCATGACCAGGTCGATTTCCCCCACCTTGCAGCGGAACTGCGCAGTGACAAACCGTAGCCCCTGACGTTCCAGGAAGCTGCGAGCCCGGGCTTCCGCCGCGTCACCCTGGGCTTTGCGGCTCATTGGGTCTGATCCGCCACGGGTAGCTCGGGCTGTCCGACGAGCCGCGGGCGGCCGCCGATGAAGCGTGCCCAGTTCAGGTCCCGGGTGATGTGTCCGTGGGCATCCATGCGTAATCCACCGGTCACTCCCTGGTAACGTTCGTTGGGGCGCTCCGAGAGCCGTTCCAGCAGTGGGAAGATCTGAAGGGCGTCAAAACCCAGGGCTGTCAGGCGGGGGAGTTGGAGTGTGTTGCCCGAGAGCTGGGCGTCCAGGCGCGAGCGCAGTTCCGGGCGGGGGTTGGCGCCTTCCAGCAGCCAGGGGATGTCGGCAAAGACCAGACCGTCCAGATCCTGATCTTGACGGGGATCGGGCCGCCCGGAATACACGTGGGAGGTGGCCAGTACCGGAATCTGTCCGGCGCGATGGAAGCGTAGCTGGGGCCAGAGCAGTCTGGCCTGGCGGGGACTGCCCGACAGGAAGATCAAGTCCACGTCCTCCCGCGGCACGGGCGCTGCGTCCCGCCCGGTACGACCGCTGCGATCACGGATATCGAGCGCGGCGATGATGGAGGCGCCGTAGTCCGATGCCTCCGGCGCAAAGAACTGGGTGCTGATCACCTGGCCGCCCAGGGCCTCGAAGCGGTCACGGAAGGCGCGTTGCAGGCGTTCACCCAGCTCGGTGCGGGGCATCAGGATGACGGCGCGCTGACGTCCTTCCAGGATGGCCCGCTCAGCCGCCTGGATGGCCTCGGCTTCGGGGTTGAGGCCGAACTGATAGAGGCCGGAGGGGTAGGTGGACTGGGGTTCGGCATGGTTCAGCGCCAGGACCGGTATGGGCAGGGATTCGCGCTGGGCAAACAGGGTCACGGCCTGACGGTCCAGAGGGCCGATGACGCCGCGGGCACCATCGGCGATGGCCTGCTGATAGTGGGTCCAGGCGGATTCCGCTTGCTCGCCGGTATCGTGGATGCGCAGTTCCGGCCGGTTGTCGGCGGGGCTGTCGTAGTAGGCGGCGAGGATGCCTTCAAGAATGGCCTGAGCCGCGGTGGAAAAGCGCCCGGTCAGCGGCAGCAGCACCGCCACGTGTTCCGGGAAGTGTCCGTAGGTTGCCCATTGTTGCCGCAGGCGGTCGAGGAAGCGGGGAGTAGCCGGATGACCGTCAAACTGCCTTTGCCATGCGTCCAGTCGTGTTTCCAGGGCCGCCAGTCGCGGCGGGGTGTCGTGGGCCAGTTCCGCCAGGCTCAGCCAGCCGCGGGCCTCGGAGCGGCCACTACGCGCCGTCAGGTCCGGTAATTGGCGGGCCGGGATCTGTTGCAGCATGGCCCACAGGGCTTCCTGGCTAGCCAGACGCTCTTCGGGAGTCTGATACAGGGTGCCCTGACGGATGCGGGTTTCCAGGGCTTCATGCCAGCGGCCCTGGTCGGCGAGGATGCCGGCCCGTGTCTCCAGGATGCGCGCCGCCAGGCCGATGGGGAGGGTGTCCAGGGAAGGGGGCAGGTGGCCCAGGGCGGTCTGCGGATCCCCTTCCATCCAGGTGATGCGGGCATTGAGCTCGGCGCGGCGAGCCTTGCCGACCGTATCCAGATGCCGGTCCTCCACCTGGCTCAGGATCCGCGAGGCCTCCTCAAGGGCCTCCGGCTCAACCGGGGGGCGCAGCAGCAGGTTGACCGCATTGAGCTGGGCGCGCGCCTTGTCGCTCCCCCGCAGTCGCTCCGCGGCCGCCAGGTATTCAGAGGCTGCCGCCCGGTGTGCCCCCTCCTGTTCCAGCAGGGCGGCGCGGGTCAGGATATCCGTGGGCGGGTCCGCGGGGCGGGGCATGCCGGCGCAGGCCGACAGGAGCAATGCAATCAGCAGGGGCAGGACGATATGTCGCATGGCGCACACGGGGTCATGGGTTCTCCCGCCCGGCGGGGCGGGTTAGACTGGCGAACCGTTTTGTGGGGTTTCCAGTATCTTGGCCGGGGTGCAGTGTGTCAATTGAGGCGGGTGTTTTATATGTGGTGGCAACACCGATCGGCAATCTCTCCGACATGTCCCGTCGTGCGCTGCAGATACTGGGGGAGGTGGATCTGATCGCGGCGGAGGATACCCGCCACACGGGTCGGTTGCTGACCCATTTCGGACTGGCCACGCCGCGTGTCAGTCTGCATGAACACAACGAGGAGCAGCAGGTCCCGGCGCTGGTGTCCCGTCTTGCCCGGGGTGAGTCCATTGCCCTGGTCAGTGATGCCGGTACCCCCCTGATCAGTGATCCTGGCTTTCGTCTGGTGGTCGCGGCCCGCGAATCCGGGATTCGTGTCTCTCCCGTCCCGGGGCCGTGTGCCCTGATCGCCGCTCTCTCCGCCAGCGGCCTGCCGTCGGACCGTTTTCTCTTCGAGGGTTTTTTGCCCGCCAGGGAGCTGGCACGGCGCAAGCGTCTACAAGCTCTGCGGGACATCCCCAGCACGCTGATCTTCTACGAGTCCAGTCACCGTATCGGTGATGCCCTCACGGACATGGCCGAAGTGCTCGGGGGGGATCGCCGGGCAGTGGTGGCGCGGGAGCTGACCAAGACCTTTGAGCAGTTGCAGGGGGATACCCTGTCGGGGCTGGTGCAATGGCAGGCGGAAGATCCCAATCACGGGCGCGGCGAGTTCGTGGTGCTGGTGTCCGGGGCCTCACGGCAGGAGACGGGTGAACTGACAACGGAGGCGGAGCGCGTGTTGCGCTTGCTGTTGGGAGAGTTGCCGTTGAAGGCGGCGGCTCGTCTGGCGTCGGAGATCACCGGCATCTCCAGAAATACCCTCTATCAGCGGGGGCTTGAACTGCGTTGAGAATGACGTCTTCAAAGTCTGCTGAGTGGTTTCGCCCGTCTTGTGCTCGGTTCCTGAACTTACATACAATGACGACGGAGCCGGCCAGACAGTCGCTGCGGTTTTGACAGCCGTGGAGGAAAGTCCGGGCTCCACAGGGCAGGGCGCCAGGTAACGCCTGGGCGGCGCAAGCCGACGGAAAGTGCCACAGAAATGATACCGCCGATGGCCTTCGGGCACAGGTAAGGGTGAAATGGTGCGGTAAGAGCGCACCGCGCGGGTGGCAACACGCCGCGGCAGGGTAAACCCCGTCCGGAGCAAGGCCAAATAGGGGTGCATTGGTGCGGCCCGCACTGCACCCGGGTAGGCTGCTCGAGGCGCATGGTGACATGCGTCCCAGATGAATGACTGTCCCCGACAGAACCCGGCTTATCGGCCGGCTCCGCTTCCCTCTTCATGACCCCGGTTCGGCTTGAGCCGGGGCTGTCAATCCCGGGTTTCACTCATCTCTGTTTGAGTGAATTATCGCCTTTATTTTGCAACCCTATGATTAATCTGGAAACCCTGATATGGATGGGGCCGTGTGACCGTGTTCCTTGCAGCAGGTTTTGTAAGTATTTGTGACACAAGCATAAATCTTGAACCTGGTAAGGGCGTTTTTCTTGACACCCCGCTGAGCCGATCCATATAGTGTAGAAAAGTGGATTTATGTGGGGGCAGGTGGAGTTTTCCGACGTTTCGGGGCTTTTCCGAGATGAATGGTCGGATGGATTCCTGCGGGGCAGGCGTTGTGATCGGCAGAGGTGCCCGGAGCGGTCGTGTTCCGAGGGATTACCAATCTGAATCTGGACACCAAGGGACGCATCGCGATGCCGTCCCGGTACCGGGATCTGCTGCTGGAGCATTGTCGGGGTCAGCTGGTCGTTACGGTCCATCTGGACCAATGTCTGCTGATCTATCCCCTGCCTGACTGGGAGATCCTCGAACAGCAAGTGATGTCCCGGCCCAACATGAATCGGCAGGTGCGAAACCTTCAGCGTCTGCTGGTGGGGCATGCCTCTGACTGCGAGATGGATGGCAACGGCCGGATACTGTTGCCGGGTCCCCTGCGTGAATTTGCGAATCTGACTAAACGGGCGGTACTGGTGGGGCAGGGCAACAAGTTTGAATTGTGGGACGAGGATGCGTGGAACAGCAGTCGCGAGGCGTGGTTCCGGCAAGAGGCTCGGGAGGGCGATCTGAGTTCGATCCTGGAGTCTCTGACGCTGTGAGTCATGACCTGGTGGAAAAGACCGGCCATCGTCCGGTACTGCTGGCTGAAACCCTGACGGCCTTGTGCATCCGTCCGGATGGAGTCTACGTGGACGGGACCTTCGGCAGGGGAGGTCATACCGGCGCCATCCTCGACCGGCTGGGTCCAACCGGTTGCCTGATCGCCCTGGACCAGGACCCGGAAGCCGAAGCCGAGGCCCTTGCCCGATTTACGGGGGATGGTCGCTTTGAATTCGTGCGCACCTCCTTCACCCGGTTGCTTCCAGTGCTTGAGGCGCGCGGTCTGGTGGGGCGAGTAGATGGCGTATTGCTGGACCTGGGGGTGTCTTCCCCTCAACTGGATACTCCGGAGCGGGGTTTCAGCTTCATGCGGGATGGTCCCCTGGATATGCGCATGGACCCGATGCGGGGAGAGTCTGCCGCCCAGTGGCTGGCAAGGGCCGATGAGGCAGAGATCGCCGGGGTTCTCAAGACCCTTGGCGAGGAGCGCTTTGCCCGGCGCATTGCCCGCCATCTGGTTGAACAGCGGGCCGTCATGCCCATCGAGCGGACCGGTCGGTTGGCGGCGCTGATCGCCGAGGCCATCCCCCGCCACGAACGGCACAAGCATCCGGCCACGCGCAGCTTTCAGGCGATTCGTCTGTATGTGAATCGTGAACTGGAGGCGCTGGATGAATGCCTGGCGCAGATACCGGCGGCACTGGCGCCGGGAGGACGGTTGGCGGTGATCAGCTTCCATTCCCTGGAGGATCGAAGCGTGAAGCGCTTCATTCGCCGTCAATCCGAGGGGGAGCCGGTACCACGGGGTCTGCCTGTCACGGCGCCGCCACCGGGAAGAACCCTGCTGAAGATCGGTAAGGCACAACGGGCTCGGGAAGATGAGGTGGAAGCGAACCCGCGGGCACGCAGTGCGGTGTTGCGGGTGGCCGAGCGCCTGTCGTGAATCGGCGTCTGGCATTACTGGCCCTGCTGTTTCTGGCGGTGGTCGCCAGCGCCCTGGCCGTGGTGCATAGCAAGCATCAAAGCCGGGTGTTGTTCATTGATCTACAGGCTGAACTGAGATTGCGTGACGAATTGAATATTGAGTGGGGGCAGTTGCAGCTGGAACAGAGTACCTGGGCGACCCATGGACGCATCGAAGAGGAGGCGGGCAGCCGTCTCAACATGCGCCTGCCCGATGCCCGTTCCACCGTTATTCTGCTGGAGTGATTGATGTCGGAGCCCAAGACAACGGTTTCTAGCTGGCGGCGCGGTGTGGTGCTGGGGGCGTTTGCCCTGGCCTTTGTCGCCGTGCTGGCACGTGCCGTGGATCTGCAGGTCCTGCAGCAGGATTTTCTCCAGGGCCAGGGTGACGCGCGTCATCTGCGGGTGGTATCCCTGCCTGCTCACCGGGGCATGATCCTGGACCGTAACGGCGAGCCCATGGCGGTGAGTACCCCCGTGGACAGCGTCTGGGCCAATCCCCGGGAGACCCTGCTTCACCCCGAGCAGCTGGCGGGCCTGGCCCGTGTGCTGGAGATGAATCCGCGGGATCTGCATCAGCGGCTGGCCGAGCGGGCGGAGCGGGAATTCGTCTATCTGCGCCGCCATGTCACCCCGGACGTGGGGCGGCAGGTCATGGCCTTGCGGGTCCCCGGTGTCGCCCTGCAGCGGGAATACCGCCGCTACTATCCCATGGGTGAGGTCTCTGCTCATGTCCTGGGCTTCACCAATATCGATGATCGCGGTCAGGAAGGACTGGAGCTGGCCTATAACACCTGGCTGACCGGTGAACCGGGCGCCAAGCGGGTGGTTCGCGATCGTCTGGGGCGTGTCATCCGGGACGTCGAGAACATCCGTCCCGCCCGTCCCGGGCAGGATCTGACCCTGACCATCGATCAGCGTCTGCAGTACCTGGCCTATCGTGAGCTCAAGGCCGCGGTGCAGGCCCATGGGGCGAGGGCGGGATCGGCGGTGATCCTTGACGCCCGCAATGGCGATGTCCTGGCCATGGTCAATCAGCCCTCCTACAACCCGAACAACCGGGGCACCCTGCGGGGAGACAGTGCCCGTAACCGGTCCGTCACGGATCTGATCGAGCCCGGTTCCACCATCAAGCCCTTTACCGTGGCGGCGGCCTTGGAGAGTGGTCAGTTCCAGAAGGAATCCCTGCTTCAGACCAGTCCCGGCCGCATGCGGGTGGGCCGTCATACCGTCACCGACATCCGCGACTACGGCCTGATCGACCTGACCACCATGATCAGCAAATCCTCCAACGTGGGGGCGAGCAAGCTGGCCCTGGCCGTCGAGCCCCAGCAGCTGTGGGAGACCTTCTACCGGGCCGGTTTCGGTCGCAGTACCGGTAGCGGGTTCCCGGGAGAGGCCGGGGGTAATTTGCGGGATTTCTTCCATTGGCGTGACGTGGAACGTGCCACCATGGGGTTTGGTTATGGTCTGTCCGTCACGCCCCTGCAGTTGGCCCAGGCCTACGGTGCCATCGCCAATGAGGGCGTGATGTTCACCCCTCGCCTGGTGGTGTCCGATGCCCCCCGCGAAGCCTATCGCGTCATGAGCCCCCATTCCGCACAGAGCCTCATGCACATGCTGGAGGTGGCGGTTTCCCGCGAGGGTACCGGCATTCGCGCCTCGGTGGAGGGCTACCGGGTGGCCGGCAAGACCGGTACCGCGCGCAAGCTGGTGGATGGCGGTTATGCCAAGGGGCTCTATCTGTCCCTGTTTGCCGGCATGGCGCCGGCCAGCGATCCTCGCCTGGTGATGGTGGTGATCATTGATGAGCCTCGCGGTGATCAATACTACGGCGGCCAGGTGGCGGCACCCGTATTTGGCGCGGTCATGCGCGGCGCGCTCCGCCTCATGGACATTCCTCCCGACAATCTCCCCGGCCTGAGGTCCGCCGCCCGTTCCTCCGCGGAGGCGCCGGCATGATGCGCCACCCAAGCAACGAACACCGATCTCTGCTTTCATATCTGCTGGCCGGGATGGTGCCGGTCCCGTCTGTCCTTGACCGCCCCGTACAGGGCCTGTGTCTTGACAGTCGCCGGGCAATGCCCGGCGAGGTGTTTCTGGCCGTGGCGGGACATCATCACCACGGCCTGAGTCATGTGCGGGAGGCGGTCCGGCGGGGTGTCGTGGCGGTACTCTGGGAGCCCGCGGCAGCGGTGGAAGATCTTGCCCGGGAGGTGCCGGTATCCTGTATCGCCGTCCCCCGGTTGCGCGAGCGCATGGGTGAACTGGCGGCCCGCTTCCATGGGCATCCTTCCCGTGCCATGCAGGTGGTGGGGGTGACCGGCACCGACGGCAAGACCTCGGTATCCCAGTGTCTGGCCAGTGCCCTGGACAGTGACAGCCGTCCCTGCGGCGTGATCGGCACCCTGGGCAGCGGACGCTACGGCGAGTTGGGGCGGCCGGGCCTGACCACGCCGGATCCCGTATCCCTGCAAGCCTTCCTGGCCGACATGGGGCGTCGCAACCTGCATCAGGTGGTGATGGAAGTGTCATCCCATGCCCTGGACCAGTCCCGGGTGGGCGGGGTGGATTTCGATGTGGCCATCCTGACCAACCTGGGCCGTGATCACCTGGACTATCACGGCACGGTAGAGGCCTACGGCGAGGCCAAGGCGCGGCTGTTTGCCTGGCCCGGCCTGAAAACGGCGGTAGTGAATCTGGATGATCCCTTCGGCCGCTTGCTGGTCGAGCGGGTGCAGGCCCCGGTGCTGGGCTATGGCCTGCGGGCGATGGCCGACGGCCCCGAGCAGGTGTTGGCGACCCAGCCGGAATTTCATGCCGATGGCATCCGTGCCCATGTCACGACCCCGTGGGGCGAAGGCGAGCTGGAAAGCCCCTGGCTGGGATGTTTCAACCTGCAGAATCTGCTGGCGGTGCTGGCGGGGCTGCTGAGTCTTGACGTCAGCCTCACCGATGCCCTGGAGCGGCTGCATCACAGTCCGGCGGTTCCGGGTCGCATGGAGCGTTTTCGCGGCACCCGGGGGCCGCTGATGGTGGTGGATTATGCCCACACCCATGAGGCCCTGGCCCAGGTGCTGCAGGCTCTGCGTGCCCATTGCGGCGGGCGGCTCTGGTGCGTGTTCGGTTGCGGCGGTGATCGCGATCCGGGCAAGCGTCCGCTGATGGCGGCCATGGCTCAGCGTTACGCGGACCAGGTGGTGGTGACCAGCGACAATCCCCGCCATGAGGATCCGCTGGCCATCATCGAGGCCATCTGCGTCGGCTTCAGCGACCTTTCGCGGGTGCATGTGGAAGCCGACCGGGAAGCCGCCATCCGTCATGCCTTCTGTCAGGCGGGCCGGGAGGATGTGGTGCTGGTGGCAGGCAAGGGCCACGAGACCTGGCAGATTTTCGGCGATGAACAGCGTCCCTTCAGTGACCGGACCCTGGCCCGCCGGCTGGTGGAGGGTGAGGCATGATGCAGTTTTCCATGACGCAGGTGGCGGCGCTGACCGGCGGTCGTCTGCATGGCGCCGATGCGATCGTGCGCGGTGTATCCACGGACAGCCGCGGCGTGACGGCCGGGCAACTCTTCGTCGCTTTGAAGGGGCCGCGGTTCGACGCCCATGACTTCATCATCCCGCAACTCCCGGCCGCCGGCCTGCTGGTCAGCCGGGACTCCGGTCCGCGGGACGACAGACCCCGGGTGCTGGTGGACGATACCCGGCGTGCCCTGGCCGATCTGGCCACCGGCTGGCGCCGCCGCTGTCAGGCCCGGATCGTGGCTCTGACCGGCAGCAACGGCAAGACCACGGTGAAGGAGATGCTGGCGGCGATTCTCGGTCACTGCGGCCAGACCTGGGCCACCCGCGGTAACCTGAACAACGATATCGGCGTCCCCCTGACCCTGCTGAACCTGTCGGAATCGGATCGTTTCGGCGTGATCGAGATGGGGGCCAATCATGCCGGCGAGATTGCCCTGCTGACGGGCATTGCCCGGCCCGACGTGGCCCTGATCACCAATGCCGGGCCGGCCCATCTGGAAGGGTTCGGCAGCATCGAGGGGGTTGCCCATGCCAAGGGCGAGATTTTCCAGGGGCTGGGGGATGAGGGGGTGGCGGTGATCAATGCCGATGATCCCTATGCCGACCTGTGGTTGTCCATGAATCCCGGGCGCCGGGTCATCCTGTTCGGCCTGTCGGCACGGGCCGGGGTCCGGGGCGAGATGGATGGCGAGGATCTGCTGATCCACCTGCCGGAAGAGCGGATCCGTGTGTCCCTGGCACTGGCCGGCCGTCACAACCGTCTCAATGCCCTGGCGGCGGCGGCCGCCGCCCTGGCCATGGGGGCGGACGCGACGGCCATCACCCGGGGGCTGTCATCGATGCAGCCGGTGCCGGGACGGCTGGTGTCCCGACCAGGGCCGTCGGGCAGCCGTCTCATCGACGACAGCTACAATGCCAATCCCGCTTCCACCCGGGCGGCGATCCAGGTGCTTTCGGAACAGCCCGGACATCGCATCCTGGTCCTTGGGGACATGGGCGAATTGGGCGAGGACGCAGCCGGCATGCACCGTGAAATGGGTGCACTGGCCCGGTCCATGGGGGTGGAACAATTGCTGGCGGTCGGGCCGCTGAGCCTGCATGCGGTTCAGGGTTTCGGCGCCGGGGCGGAACATTTCGACGACCAGTCCCGTCTGACGGCGGTGCTGACGGGGTGCCTGGGACCCGATGTGGTGGTCCTGGTCAAGGGTTCCCGCGGGCAGCGCATGGAGCGGGTGATCTCGGCATTGATGCCGGAACAAGGGCAGCGACAAGAACAATCGGGAGATAATGGGCATGCTGCTCATTCTGTTTGAGTATCTGAGCCAGTACTACACGGCCTTCAATGTATTCCAGTACCTGACCCTGCGCGCCATTCTGGGCGTGCTCACCGCGTTGCTGATCGCCTTTATGGTGGGGCCTGCCATGATCCGGCATCTGACCCGCTACAAGATCGGCCAGCAGGTTCGCAGTGATGGTCCACAGACCCATTTCAGCAAGGCGGGAACTCCCACCATGGGTGGCGCCCTGATCCTGGTGGCGGTGGCCGTCAGCACCCTGTTGTGGAGTGATCTGAGCAACCGCTTCGTCTGGGTGGTGCTGCTGGTCACCCTGTTATTCGGACTTATCGGCGGGGTGGACGATTACTTGAAGCTGCGTTATGGCAACAGCCGGGGCCTGTCTGCGCGCAGCAAGTTCTTCTGGCAGAGCGTGGTGGCCTTCCTGACCGCCGTGTTCCTGTTCTATACCGCCCAGACCCCCATCGAGACTACCCTGATCGTGCCCGTCTTCAAGGATGTGGCCATTGACCTGGGGCTGTGGTTCATCCCCCTGACCTGGCTGGTGATCGTGGGTTCGAGCAATGCGGTGAATCTCACGGACGGCCTGGATGGCCTGGCCATCATGCCCTGTGTGCTGGTGGCGGGGGCGCTGGGGGTGTTCGCCTATGTGTCGGGGCATGCCATCTTCGCCGACTACCTGGGCATTCCCTATGTGCCCGGGGTGGGGGATCTGACCGTGTTTGCCGCGGCCCTGGTGGGCGCGGGCATGGGTTTTCTCTGGTTCAACGCCTATCCGGCCCAGGTGTTCATGGGCGATGTGGGGGCACTGGCCCTGGGGGCGGCCCTGGGCTTGCTGGCGGTGACCACGCGCCAGGAGATCGTGCTGGTGATCATGGGAGGGGTATTCGTGATCGAGACCCTGTCGGTGATCCTGCAGGTGGCTTCCTACAAGCTGACCGGGCGACGCATCTTCCGTATGGCGCCGCTGCATCATCATTTTGAGCTCAAGGGCTGGCCCGAACCCAGGGTGATCGTGCGTTTCTGGATCATTACCGTGGTGCTGGTGTTGATCGGCCTGGCCACCCTGAAGATCCGTTGAGGACGGCGAGTGACGTGACAGAGCAGGCGACGACATTGATCGTGGGACTGGGCACCACCGGACTCTCCGTGGCGCGGCATCTGGCCGCCCGCGGGGAGCGCTTCTGCGTGGCCGACACCCGCGAATTTCCGCCGGGCCTGGCGGCGCTGCGGGAACGGGTGCCGGAAGTCCGTCTGTTCTCCGGGCCGTTTGACGCGGACACGCTGGCCCGTTTCGAGCGGCTGATCGTGAGCCCAGGGGTGAGCATTCGGGAACCCGCGATCCGGGCCGCCCAGGCCGCCGGTGCCCGGGTGCTGGGTGATATCGAACTCTTCGCCGGGCAGGCCGACGCCCCGGTCCTGGCCATCACCGGTTCCAACGGCAAGAGTACGGTGACGACCCTGGTGGGAGAGATGGCCAGGGCGGCGGGATTGCAAGTGGCGGTCGGTGGCAATCTGGGTACCCCGGCACTGGATCTGCTGGCATCCCGCTCGGCGCCCGATCTCTATGTGCTGGAGCTTTCCAGTTTCCAGCTGGAGACCACTTCCGGGCTCCGGTGCGCGGCGGCCGCCGTGCTCAACCTGTCCGCGGATCACCTGGATCGTTACGAGGGACTGGATGACTATGCCCTCGCCAAGGCTCGTATCTTCCGGCATGCCCGGGTGGCGGTGATCAACCGGGAAGATCCTCGGGTCCGGGCCATGTCCGGCGGCCGGAGCCGGGTGAGCTTCGGTCTCGATGTACCCGCGGAGGGTCAGTATGGCCTGAAAGACCAGGATGGCGGGTCCTGGTTGTATCGGGGGGACGAGCCCTTGCTGGCGGAGGCGGAGCTGCGCATGGCCGGGCGGCATAACACCGCCAATGCCTTGGCTGCCCTGGCCCTGGGCGAGGCCGCCGGCCTGCCCAGGGACGACATGCTGGCGGTATTGCGCCGCTTCGCGGGTCTGCCTCATCGCTGCCGGTGGGTGGCGCATCGGCAGGGCGTCGACTGGTACAACGATTCCAAGGGCACCAATCTGGGCTCCACCCTGGCGGCGTTGGCGGGGTTGCCGGGCAAGGTCGTGCTCATTGCCGGCGGGCAGGGCAAGGGCCAGGACTTCACGCCCCTGCGTGCCGTGGCCGCCGACAAGGCTCGGGCCGTGGTGCTGTTGGGGCAGGATGCCCCGGTCATCGAGCAGGCCCTGGAAGGCGTGGTACCGGTGGTGCGGGTCCATGACATGGATCAGGCCGTGGCCGAGGCCGCCCGTCTGGCCTGTCGCCAGGACAGCGTGCTGCTTTCGCCGGCCTGCGCCAGCCTGGACATGTTTCGTAATTATGAACATCGGGGCGAGGTCTTCGAGTCCGCGGTACGGAGGCTGACATCATGAAGGGCCTTGATCTTCAGGCCACCCGGGACATGGATAGCCGCTTGGCGGTGGAGCTGCATCAGAAGGTGGACCTGGGGCTGGCGGTCACGGTGATGGCCCTGCTGGGACTGGGACTGGTGATGGTGGGTTCCGCCTCCATCGGCATCGCCGAGCGCAGCCTGGGTGATCCCTTCTATTTCCTGCAGCGGCAGCTGATTTTCGTCAGCCTCGGCGTGGCGGCGGCCATCATGCTGTACAACCTGCGCCTGGCCTGGTGGCAGGCCATGGGTCCCTGGCTGCTCCTGTCCGTCTATGTGCTGCTGCTGCTGGTGCTGGTGCCCGGTATCGGCAAGACGGTGAACGGCTCCACTCGCTGGATTTCGGTGGGGTTGTTCAACCTGCAGGTTTCCGAAGTGGTGAAACTGCTCATGACCATCTATCTGGCCGGGTACCTGGTACGACATGCCCGTCAGGTCCGCGAGACCCTGTTGGGATTCGCCAAGCCATTGATCCTGATCATGCTGGCGACGGTGCCCCTGCTCATGCAGCCGGACTTCGGTGCCGCCGTGGTGCTGATGGCCATCGCCCTGGGGATGCTGTTCCTGGGCGGTGCGCGGTTGTGGCAGTTCTTCATGCTGCTGGGTGTCGTGGGCGCGGCGATGGCCTGGTTGGCGATTCAGACCCCTTACCGGGTGGCCCGTCTCACCGGCTTCATGGATCCCTGGACCGATCCCTTCAACACCGGTTTCCAGCTCACCCAGTCCCTGATTGCCATCGGCAGTGGTTCCTGGTTCGGCGTGGGGCTGGGCGGCAGTGTGCAGAAACTCTTCTACCTGCCGGAAGCCCACAACGATTTCCTGTTCGCCGTGCTGGCCGAGGAACTGGGTCTGGTGGGCATTGTGGTGCTGGTGGCCCTCTACGGCTTTCTGCTCTGGCGCAGCTTTGCCATCGGTCAGGCCGCCGAACGGGTAGGGCACCTGTTCGGTGCACACCTGGCCTACGGCATCGGCATCTGGATCGGTCTGCAGGCCTTCATCAACATGGGCGTGAACATGGGCATGCTGCCCACCAAGGGGCTGACCCTGCCCCTGATGAGTTATGGCGGCAGCTCCATGCTGGTGACCTGCGCGGCCATGGGGCTGCTGGCCAGGGTGCACCGGGAAACGGTGGAGAGCGGGGGCTTCAGGCCCCGCCGTCGTGCCTCGGGAGGTGGAGCATGAGTCGTCGTCCCATCCTGATCATGGCCGGTGGCACCGGGGGGCATGTCTTTCCCGGGCTGGCCGTGGCCGACCACCTGCGTGCCCGCGGCGAGACCGTGTGCTGGTTGGGCACGGCCACCGGCCTGGAGGCCCGGCTGGTGCCGGCGGCGGGAATCGAGTTCCATACCCTGCCGGTGAGCGGGCTAAGGGGTAAGGGAGTGGCCGCCTGGTTGCTGGCTCCCTGGCGACTGGGGGTGGCTCTGTGGGCGGCCCTGGGCCTGATGCTGCGGCTCAAGCCCCGTGCCGTGCTGGGCCTGGGGGGATTTGCCTCCGGCCCAGGGGGCCTCATGGCCGCCGCCCTGGGACATCCCCTGGTGATCCACGAGCAGAACGCCATTGCCGGCATGACCAACCGCTGGCTGGCCGGTCGTGCGGACCTGGTGCTGGAAGCCTTTCCGGGCACGTTCCCCGCGAGCCGCCAGGCGGTGGCCGTCGGCAATCCCGTGCGCGAGAACATCCGGGAACTGCCGGAGCCTGACCTGCGCATGGCCGGGCGGGAAGGTCCCTTGCGTCTGCTGGTGGTCGGCGGCAGCCTGGGCGCCCTGGCCCTGAATACCCGCGTGCCCGAAGCCCTGGCGCGTCTGCCCGAGGCGCGCCGACCCCTGATCCGTCATCAGGCGGGGGAGCGCACGCTGGAGGAGGCCCGCCGGGCGTATGCCCGGGCCGGGGTGGAGGCCGAGGTGACGGCCTTCATCGATGACATGGCCGAAGCCTACAACTGGGCGGACCTGGTGATCTGCCGGGCGGGGGCGCTGACGGTCTCCGAACTGGCGGCTGCCGGCGCGGCCGCCTTGCTGGTGCCCTATCCCCATGCGGTGGATGACCACCAGCGTGCCAACGCCCGCCACCTGTCCGAGGCCGGGGCGGCCCGGCTCGTCCTTCAGGATGAACTGGACCCCGAGGCCCTGGCGACGTGGCTGGCGTCCCTGGATCGCCCCCGATTACTGGAAATGGCCCGCCAGGCCCGTTCCCTGGCGCGTCCCGATGCCACCCGTCGCGTGGCCGAGGCCTGTCTGGCCCTGGCCGGGGAAGGAGATCGCCCATGAATGCGCCCAACGCCCTGATCGGCATGCGTCGCATCCGTCGGATTCACTTTGTGGGTATCGGCGGCTCGGGCATGGGCGGCATCGCCGAGGTGCTGGCCAACCTGGGGTACCAGGTCAGTGGTTCGGACATTGCCGAAAATGCCGTGACCCGGCGTCTGGAAGGACTGGGCGTGGAAGTCCGCCTGGGTCATGATGCCGCCCATGTGCGGCAGGCCGACGTGCTTGTGGTGTCCAGTGCCATTCGCTCCGATAACCCGGAACTGCGGGCGGCGCGGGAACGCCGCATTCCCGTCGTGCCCCGGGCCGAGATGCTGGCGGAACTGATGCGTTTTCGCTACGGCATTGCCGTGGCGGGGACCCACGGCAAAACCACCACCACCAGCCTGGTGGCCAGTCTGCTCGCGGAGGGCGGGCTGGACCCTACTTTCGTCATCGGCGGCCGGCTCAACAGCACCGCCAGCCATTCCCGGCTGGGGCAGGGCAGCTATCTGGTGGCGGAGGCGGACGAGAGCGACGCCTCCTTTCTGTGTCTGCAGCCGATGATCTCGGTGGTGACCAACATCGATGCGGACCATCTGGCCACCTACGAAGGGGATTTTTCCCGGTTGCGGGATACGTTCCTGGAGTTCCTGCACCATTTGCCCTTCTATGGCCTGGCGGTGCTGTGTGTGGATGATCCGGAAATCCGCGATCTGATCACCCGCATCGGTCGCCCCATGCTCACTTACGGCATCGATCACCCGGCCGACGTCAAGGCCCGTGAGCTGCGCCCCGACGGCACCCGCACCCACTTCGATCTGTCCCTGCCGGGCCGCGATCGGGCCCTGCCGGTGACCCTGAACCTGCCGGGACGCCACAATGTGCTCAATGCCCTGGCGGCGGTGGCCGTGGCCCACGAGTTGGGGGTGGACGACGGTGCCATCCAGCGGGGGCTGCAAGCATTCCAGGGTATCGGCCGGCGTTTCCAGGTCTACGGCAGTCTGCCCACGCCGGTGGGTGAGGTGATGCTGGTGGATGACTATGGCCATCATCCCACCGAGGTGGCGGCCACCATCGCCGCCGCCCGGTCCGCCTGGCCGGAGCGGCGTCTGGTACTGGCCTTCCAACCCCATCGCTACACCCGTACCCGGGACCTGTTCGAGGATTTTGCCGAGGTACTGTCCGAACCCGATGTGCTGGTGCTGCTGGATGTCTATGCGGCGGGGGAGGACCCGATTCCCGGTGCCGATGGTCGCACCCTGGCGCGGGCGATTCGTACCCGGGGACGGGTGGATCCCGTGTTCGTGGATGCGCCCGAGCGTCTGGTGGACGCCCTGCGGGGCGTGTTGCGGGCGGGGGATGTCCTGCTGACCCAGGGCGCGGGGAATGTGGGGGCACTGGCGGCCAGCCTGCCGACGGCACTGGCCGGCGATGGGGGGGCGCCATGATCGCGGCCCGTCGTCCCGGTCATCTGCGCGGGGAACTGCGCATCAATGAAGCCATGGCCCGGCATACCTCCTGGCGGGTGGGTGGGCCGGCGGACCGCTGGTATCGGCCGGCGGATCTGGATGACCTGGTGCTGTTTCTGTCCGGGCTGCGGGCGGACGAACCCCTGTTCTGGCTTGGCCTGGGCAGTAACATCCTGGTGCGTGACGGTGGTATCCGTGGAACGGTGATTGCCTACGCGGGAGTGTTGGATACCCTGCATGCCCTGCCGGGATACCGGGTGCGGGTCGGGGCCGGCGTGAGTTGCGCCAAGTTGTCCCGCTTCTGTGCCGAGCACGATCTTGCCGGCGGCGAGTTTCTTGCCGGCATTCCCGGCGCCCTGGGCGGGGCCCTGGCCATGAATGCCGGGGCCTGGGGGGACGACACCTGGTCCCACGTGGAGCAGGTCACTACGATTGATCGGCGCGGGTGTCTGCAGGTTCACACCCGGGGGGATTACGAGGTGGGCTATCGCCATGTGCAGGGCAGCCGGGAAGGCTGGTTCGTGGAGGCAACGCTGGCCTTCGCGGCCGGCGACGGTGAAGAATCCCGTCGGCGGGTCAAGGACCTGCTGTCCCGGCGCAACCGGACCCAGCCCATCGGACAGCCGTCCTGCGGTTCGGTGTTCCGCAACCCGCCCGGGGATCATGCGGCCCGGCTGATCGAGGCGGCGGGTCTCAAGGGGATGCGCATCGGCGGGGCCATGGTCTCGGAAAGACATGCCAATTTCATCATCAATACCGGTACGGCCCGTGCCGCGGACATGGAGGCGCTGATGCACCGGGTGCAGACCGAGATTCACGCCCGTTTCGGGGTTGAACTGGTCCCTGAGGTCCGCATCGTGGGTGAATCCGTCGAGGAGGTGGTGTCATGACGCTGTCAAATCAGACCGCTTTCGGCAAGGTGGCGGTACTCATGGGCGGTAGGTCCGCGGAGCGGGAGGTTTCCCTGCGCAGTGGGCGGGCGGTGCTGCAGGCATTGCTGTCGGCCGGCGTGGATGCCCACGGCATCGATGTGGGGCGGGATGTACTGGAGGTCCTGGCCCGCGGCGCCTACGACCGGGCATTCATCATCCTGCATGGGCGCGGCGGCGAGGATGGCGTCATCCAGGGCGCCCTGGAACTGTTGGACATGCCCTATACGGGTACCGGCGTGGCCGGTTCGGCCGTGGGCATGAACAAGCTCATGAGCAAGCGCCTCTGGCGCGGGGCCGATCTGCCGACGCCGGATTACCGGGTGTTGGAATCCGGGTTCGATCCGGTGGCGGTGGTGGAAGCCCTGGGTCTGCCCTTGATCGTCAAGCCTGCCCTGGAGGGGTCGAGCATCGGTATGTCCCGGGTCAACCGGGTGGAGGATCTGTCGGCCGCCTTTGAAGTCGCCGCCGCTTGTGGCGGGCCGGTATTCGCCGAACGCTGGATCACGGGCAGGGAATTCACCGCGGCCATCCTGGATGGTGAGCCGTTGCCCCTGATCCGTCTGGAAACTCCCCGGTCCTTTTATGACTACGAGGCCAAGTACGCCGCCGAGGATACCCGCTATCACTGTCCCTGCGGACTGGACCCCGAGGCAGAGGCCGCCGTACAGGCCCTGGCCCTGGCCGCCTTCGAGGGTGTGTCCGGACGGGGCTGGGGCCGGGTGGATCTGATGATGGATGCCGGGGGCAAGGCCTGGGTGATCGAGGTCAACACGGTGCCGGGCATGACCGATCACAGTCTGGTGCCCATGGCGGCCCGGGCCGCCGGGCTGGATTTCCAGGCCCTGGTAATGAAGATTCTGGCCACGTCCCTGACCCCGGGGGCGCGGTAATGGGGTGTATATGGGCAGATCGATGGCAAGGCGAAGGGTGCAGCGGCCGCCCTGGTGGCGGGAGGCACGCTTGCGCCGCGCCCTGCGAACCCTGCTGCTGGTGGCGGCGCTCATGATGCTCGCCTTTGCCGGTCAGGGTGCCGTGGCTTATCTGATGGAGCCTGATACCCTGCCCATCCGCAGCGTGGAAGTGGAAGGCGAGTTGCGTTACCTGGGGCCGGAGGCCCTGTCCGCGGCCATCACACCCCACGTGCAGGGTGGGTTCTTCAGCCTGGATCTGCGTCAGGTGGAGGCGGCGGTCAAGGCGTTGCCCTGGGTGCGCGGAGTCTGGGTGCACCGGGAATGGCCGGACCGGATCGTGATCCGGATCGAGGAACAGGTTCCGGTGGCGCGTTGGGGTAGCGATGCCCTGGTGAACCAGTACGGGGAACTGTTCCGACCGGCGTCGTCGGAAGCCCCCGAGGGCCTGCCGTTCCTGGAAGGCCGCGAGGGACGTCAGCGGCAGCTCATGGAGCGCTTCCTGGCAGTACAGGCCAGGTTGGCGGATGTGGGCCTGGAAGTCTCCGGGCTGAAGGAAGATGCACGCCGTTCCTGGGTGATTCAGCTCGAGAACGGAGGGCAGGTGCTGATGGGGCGGGGCATGGACGCCGATCGGCTGGATCGACTGGTGCGCATGTACCCGCGCCTGGAGGAACACCGGGACGAGCCCATCAGGCGAATCGACATGCGTTACACCAACGGCATCGCCGTGGCCTGGAAGCCCCGGGAGGGTGGTGCACAATGAGACAGGTTAGGCAGGCAAGGCGAATGAGAGTCATGAATACAGCGTTATGCATCGGGTCGCCACGGGATGCTTCAGTCGCGCTGATCGGCACGGTAGCGGAGATGAAGGCTTATGTCTAAGCGATCCGATAAGGGAATGATCGTCGGCCTGGATATCGGGACCTCCAAGGTGGAGGCCATCGTCGGCGAGGTGAATGACGAGGGGGGAATCGAGATCGTCGGTATCGGTTCCCACCCGTCCCGCGGTCTGAAAAAGGGTGTGGTGGTCAACATCGAATCCACCGTGCAATCCATCCAGCGCGCCATCGAGGAGGCCGAGCTGATGGCCGGTTGCCAGATTCACTCGGTTTTCACCGGGATTGCCGGCAGCCATGTGAAGAGCCTCAATTCCACCGGCGTGGTGGCCATCAAGGACAAGGAAGTGACCACGGCGGACGTGGAGCGGGTGATCGATGCCGCCCGTGCGGTAGCCATTCCGGCGGACCAGCGCATTCTCCATGTGCTGCCCCAGGAGTTCATCATTGATGAGCAGGAAGGCATTCGTGAACCCATCGGCATGTCCGGCGTGCGGCTGGAGGCCAAGGTCCACCTGGTGACCGGTGCCGTGTCCGCGGCGCAGAACATCATCAAATGTGTC
Source organism: Ectothiorhodospira shaposhnikovii (assembly GCF_047222355.1). Taxonomy (NCBI): domain Bacteria; kingdom Pseudomonadati; phylum Pseudomonadota; class Gammaproteobacteria; order Chromatiales; family Ectothiorhodospiraceae; genus Ectothiorhodospira; species Ectothiorhodospira shaposhnikovii. Next base: position 705,298 of record NZ_CP178333.1, read on the forward strand.
CGTCGCTGCGGCCTGGAAGTGGATGACATCATTCTGGAACAGCTGGCTTCCAGCCACGCGGTCCTCACCGAGGACGAAAAGGAACTGGGGGTGTGCCTGGTGGACATCGGTGGCGGCACCACCGACATCGCCGTCTTCACCGACGGGGCGATTCGCCACACGGCGGTGATCCCCATTGCCGGTGATCAGGTCACCAACGATATCGCCGTGGCCCTGCGTACCCCCACCCAGTACGCCGAGGACATCAAGATCAAGTACGCCTGCGCCCTGCGTCAGCTGGCCAATCCCGAGGAAAGTATCGAGGTGCCCGGTGTCGGCGACCGGCCGCCCCGGCGTCTGTCCCGGCAGACCCTGGCCGGGGTGGTGGAGCCGCGCTACGAGGAGCTCATGTCCCTGGTGCAGGCGGAGCTGCGCCGTTCGGGCTGCGAGGAGATGGTGGCGGCGGGCGTGGTCCTCACCGGGGGGTCGTCGAAGATGGAAGGCGTCGCGGAACTGGCCGAGGAGGTCTTTCACATGCCGGTGCGTCTGGGTCTGCCCCAGTATGTCACCGGCATGGTGGATGCCGTGAAGAATCCCATTCATTCCACCGGGGTGGGGTTGTTGCTGTTCGGTCATCAGAGCCGCTACCAGGCCCTGGGGGAAGGGGTCAGGGGCGGTGGCATGAAATCCGTCTGGGGGCGGATGAAGAGCTGGTTTCAGGGCAATCTCTAGCATCGGCGACTGTACCGATGTCCTGGGCAGGGACTGGAAACTAAACAAGCAGGGGCGGTTGGGTCTGCGGGTCTGAATTCGAAGTATGACGGTCTTTCAACGAACATTGTGGTTTTTCAGGAGGTAGTGAATATGTTTGAGCTCATGGATACCTATCCCCAGAACGCGGTCATCAAGGTGATCGGTGTCGGCGGTGGTGGCGGCAATGCAGTCCAGCACATGGTCAATGCCTCCATCGAGGGCGTGGATTTCGTGGTGGCCAACACGGACGCCCAGGCACTCAAGCGGGTGGATGCCAAGACCCTGTTGCAACTGGGTTCACACATCACCAAGGGTCTGGGCGCCGGCGCCGACCCGGCGGTGGGTCGCGAAGCCGCCCTGGAAGACCGGGAGCGCATCCAGGAAGTGATCGACGGTGCCGACATGGTCTTCATCACCGCCGGCATGGGCGGCGGCACGGGCACCGGTGCCGCGCCCGTGGTGGCTCAGATCGCCAAGGAAATGGGCATCCTCACCGTGGCCGTGGTCACCAAGCCCTTTCCTTTCGAGGGCAAGAAGCGCATGCAGGTGGCGCAGTCGGGGATGGAGAACCTGGCCAAGTACGTGGACTCCCTCATCACCATTCCCAATGACAAGCTCTTGTCGGTGCTGGGCAAGAACGTGACCCTGCTGGATGCGTTCAAGGCCGCCAACGACGTGCTGCTGGGCGCGGTGCAGGGGATTGCCGAACTCATCACCCGCCCCGGCCTGATCAACGTCGACTTTGCCGACGTGCGCACCGTCATGTCCGAGATGGGCATGGCCATGATGGGAACCGGTTCCGCCTCCGGTGGTGACCGCGCCCGCGTGGCTGCCGAGGCGGCCATCTCCAGCCCGTTGCTGGAGGATGTGAACATCGCCGGTGCCCGGGGCATCCTGGTGAACGTGACCGCCGGCATGGACATGTCCATCGGCGAGTTCGAGGAAGTGGGCGCGGCGGTCAAGGAGTTCGCCTCCGAGGATGCCACCGTGGTGGTGGGCACCGTCATCGATCCGGAGATGAACGACGAACTGCGCGTGACCCTGGTGGCCACCGGTCTGGGAACCCCTGGCCAGGCGGCACGCCCGACCCGGGAAAAACCGGCCGTCAAGCTGGTCGAGCCCCGCCAGGCGGCCATGGGTGCCCAGGGCCACGGCAATGAGTTGGACATGATGGATTACGACAAGCTGGACCGGCCCGCGGTGATGCGCAAGCAGCAGGGCAATGCCGCTTACGATATCTCCGGCAATCCCAACATGGACTATCTGGATATTCCGGCGTTCCTGCGCAAGCAGGCTGACTGAGCATGGGCAGGTGCAGGGCGGAGCGCACCGCCGGTGTGCTCCGCCGCCCTGAGCCGGCACCGTTTCAGGGCGTGCCTTGCATCAAAACATGCAAGTCAACCCGTCCAGTGGCATAATGTGCGGCTATTTTTCCCCGTTGGGGCGTTCCGGGAGGGTTTCCCCTGGTCTGGCACGCATAATGCACTCATCCTGGTGCGTCACGGGTTCAGAGGACTATCACGTTGATCAAGCAGCGCACGCTCAAGAACACCATCCGCGCCACCGGCGTTGGTCTTCATACCGGTGAGAAGATCTATCTGATGCTGCGTCCGGCACCGGTGAACGCCGGTGTGGTGTTTCGCCGTGTCGACCTGGATCCGGTGGTGGAGATCAAGGCCCATCCCGAGAACGTGGGTGACACCTGCCTGTCCACCACCATGGTGAGCGGCGAGGTGCGTGTATCCACGGTGGAGCATCTGCTATCGGCCGTGGCCGGGCTGGGCATCGACAACCTCTACGTGGATGTCAGTGCGCCGGAGGTGCCGATCATGGACGGCAGCGCCGGGCCTTTCGTCTTCCTGATTCAGTCCGCCGGGATCGTGGAGCAGAACGCCCCCAAGCGTTTCATCCGTATCAGGCAACCGGTGGAAGTGCGCGAGGATGACAAGTGGGCAAGGCTGGAGCCCTTCAATGGTTTCAAGGTGGGTTTCTCCATTGATTTCAAGCATCCCATCTTCAGCGGCGGGATCCAGACGGCGGAACTGGATTTCTCCACCACCTCCTTCGTCAAGGAGGTCAGCCGGGCCCGCACCTTTGGTTTCATGCGCGAGATCGAGGCCCTGCGCAGTCGCCGGCTGGCCCTGGGCGGTAGCCTGGACAACGCGGTGGTGCTGGATGATTACCGGGTCCTCAACGAGGATGGTCTGCGCTACGAGGATGAATTCGTCAAGCACAAGATCCTGGATGCCATCGGTGACGTCTATCAGCTGGGCCATAGCCTGATCGGGGCCTTCACCGGCTACAAGTCCGGTCATGCCCTCAACAACAAGCTGATCCGCAAGTTGATCACTTTGGAAGATGCCTACGAGATCGTGACCTTTGAAGAGGGCGGCGAGCCGCTGCCCATCTCCTACGCTCACGCGGCGGCTACGGTCTGACCGGACCGTGGCTGCGCGCCGCCAGGCGGCGCAGGGCCTGACTCAGCTCCGGGTCGTCCACGGCACGAGCGGCTCCCAACAGGGCGCTGCGCGCCCGCGGGGAAAGCGGGTCGAGCTGACGAGCTCGGGATTCGGACCGCACCGACCCCATCGCCGGGCGCACCCGGATACGGACGGATTTTGCCTGCAGGCCATGGTGTGCCTTGACCTGCTTGAGGATTTCCCGCTGCAGGTAACGCAGTTGGGAAGCCCAGGCGCCGGTGTCCGTCACCAGGATCAGTGCCCCGGCCTCCAGGCCGCCCACCCAGCAGTGTTCCCGCGGCCCCGGTGGCAGCAGATCCCTGACGCTTTGGGTCAGGTTCTCCAGTTCTCGGGCCCGATGCAACAGTTCGGGGGCCAGCAGGGTTCTGGGGCGACGCATGAGCTGAGGGGTTCCTGGTCGGCTGGACGGGATGCCTGCAAGATTACCCGTATCCTCGGTATCGGAGTAGCGAGGATTTCCCACACAGTATGTGGTTGGATTATGATCGTGCCTTCCATGAAGGATGCGTGCCCGCGGCCGGCTTCACCCGGCACGGGTCCTGATCAGAAAAAAGCGGGCTGAGTCAGCATGAACATCATCTTCCTGACAGACAAGGGGACGGGTTCCCGGCGCTTTCATGTCTCACGCTGGTACCATCTCTCCATGCCCCTGGCCGCCCTCACGGTCTGCGGCGGTCTGATCCTGGGGGCCGGTTATCAGGCCGGTCGTCATCTGCATGGCACCACGGACCCCGGCCTCGCGCACTGGAGCGAGGAACTGCGGGAGCAGCGCTATCAGCTGGAATATGCCAGGGATACCGCCGAAGCCGGCATTCAGGCCCTGACCCAGCGCGTGGCCCAGCTCCAGGCCCAGATGATGCGTCTGGAAGCCCTGGGTAACAAGCTGGTGAAGATGGCCGACCTGGAAGACGGCGAGTTCGATTTTGGTGCCCTGCCCGGCCTGGGGGGGCCTGAAGAGCTGCTTCACGAAGCGCCTCCTTCCGATCTGCTGCAGCAACTCGATGAACTGGCGCGGCAGATGGATGACCGGGAGTCCCAGTTGCGGCTGCTGAGCCGTCTCATCCTGTCGGGGCAGTTGGCGGATGAGGTGACACCGGGCGGTCGCCCCGTGGTGTCCGGCTGGATGTCCTCGGGCTACGGCACTCGCACCGATCCCTTTACCGGCCGCCAGGTTTTTCACCGCGGCGTGGATTTTGCCGGTCGCCCCGGCTCCGACATCATTGCCGTGGCCGGCGGCATTGTGATCTTTGCCGACCGCCGGGATGCCTTCGGCAAACTGGTGGAGATCGATCACGGTAACGGTTATGTCACCCGCTACGCCCACAATCAGGAGATGCTGGTCAGCGTGGGAGACACGGTTCGCAAGGGACAGGTGATTGCCAGAATGGGATCCACCGGGCGTGCCACCGGTCCGCATGTCCATTTCGAAGTGCTCAAGGACGGCCGCCATGTCAATCCTCATCGCTTCATTGCCGCCTCGGGTTAGGTCCCGCGAGGTGCCCCACTGCGTCACCATCGCGGATGGGGTATGATGGCGGGCCTCAAGTTCAGCAACTCAGCGCAGAACCCTTCATGGTCACAAGCCTAGTCAGAAAGATCTTCGGTAGCCGTAACGACCGCCTGGTCAAGCGATACGGCAAACAGGTGGGACGGATCAACGAACTGGAAGCCGATCTCAAGGCGCTCTCCGACGAGCAGCTCAGGGCCAGGACCGGAGAATTCCGTGACCGCCTCGGCAAGGGGGAATCCCTGGATGACTTGCTGCCGGAGGCCTTTGCAGTGGTCCGCGAGGCCGGCCGTCGTATCATGGGCATGCGTCACTTCGACGTCCAGCTCATCGGCGGCATGGTGCTCAACGACGGTCGCATCGCCGAGATGCGTACCGGGGAGGGCAAGACCCTGGTCGCCACCCTGTCGGCCTATCTGAATGCCTTGCCCGGCAAGGGCGTGCATGTGATCACGGTCAATGACTATCTGGCTCGCCGCGACGCGGCCTGGATGGGGCGTCTCTACCACGGCCTTGGGTTGAGCGTGGGGGTGATCAATTCCTCCGGCGCCAAGGGCGCCAAGCATTCCTATCTGTATGATCCGGACCATGTCGGCGAGGAGGATGGACATCCTCATCTGCGCCCGGTGACCCGGCGCGAGGCCTATGCCGCCGATATCACCTACGGCACCAACAACGAATTCGGCTTCGATTATCTGCGCGACAACATGGCCTTTCGTGCCGAGGACCGGGTTCAGCGCGACCTGGCCTATGCCATCGTGGACGAAGTGGACTCCATCCTCATCGACGAGGCCCGTACCCCCCTGATCATCTCCGGCCCCACCGGCGAGAACTCCGAACTTTACCAGCGGATGAAGGACATCGTCCCCACGCTGCGGCGTCAGGAAGAGGAAGAATCCGAGGGCGATTATTACGTCGACGAGAAGGTCAAGCAGGTCTTCCTGTCCGAGGACGGCCAGGAACGCGCCGAGCAACTGCTCAAGGAGGCCGGGCTGCTCAAGGCGGACCAGTCCCTCTACGATGCCGCCAGCATCCCTCTGCTGCATCATCTCAATGCGGCGCTGCGTGCCCATGCCATCTTCCAGCGGGACGTCCATTACCTGGTGCGGGACAGACAGGTCCTCATCATCGATGAGTTCACCGGTCGCGTGATGCCCGGCCGGCGCTGGTCGGAAGGTCTGCATCAGGCCGTGGAGGCCAAGGAGGGGGTGCCGATCCAGAACGAGAACCAGACCCTGGCCTCGATCACCTTCCAGAACTATTTCCGCCTCTACAAGAAGCTCTCGGGCATGACCGGGACCGCCGACACCGAGGCCTATGAGTTCCAGCACATCTACGGCCTGGAAGTGGTGGTGATTCCCACCAACAAGCCCATGATCCGCAACGACATGCAGGATCTGGTCTACATGACCCAGAAGGAGAAGTACAAGGCCATCATCGAGGACGTCAAGCACTGCCGGGAACGGGGACAGCCCGTCCTGGTGGGCACCGCCTCGGTGGAGGCCTCGGAAATCCTGTCCGACCTGCTCAAGAAGGCGAAGATCAGTCATGAGGTCCTCAATGCCAAGCAGCATGAGCGGGAGGCCCATATCGTTGCCCAGGCCGGTCGTCCCGGCGCGGTGACCATTGCCACCAACATGGCAGGTCGTGGTACCGACATCGTGTTGGGCGGCAGCCTGGAGGCGGAGCTGGAGGCCCTGGGTCCGAATCCGGATCCGGTCCAGGTGGAAAAGATCCGCGACGAGTGGCGCAAGCGCCACGATCAGGTGCTGGAGGCGGGCGGCCTGCACATCATCGGTTCGGAGCGTCACGAGTCCCGCCGCATCGACAATCAGTTGCGGGGGCGTGCCGGTCGTCAGGGCGATCCCGGTTCCAGCCGTTTCTTCCTGTCCCTGGAAGACACGCTCATGCGCATCTTCGCCTCCGACCGGGTGAAGATGATCATGCAGAAGCTGGGCATGCAGGAGGGCGAGGCCATCGAGAACGCCTGGGTGACCAAGGCCATCGAGAATGCCCAGCGCAAGGTGGAAGGGCACAACTTCGATATCCGCAAGAACCTGCTCGAATACGACGACGTGGCCAATGACCAGCGTCGGGTGGTCTATGAGCAGCGTCGTGAACTGCTGGACTCCCAGGAAATCTCCGACACCATCCGCGCCGTGCGCGAGGATGTGGTGGATCAGACCATCAGTCGCTACATTCCTCCCGGCTCCATCGACGAGCAATGGGACATCCCCGGCCTGACCCAGGCCATGGAGAGCGAGTTCGGTCTCAAGCTGGACATCGCCGGCTGGCTGGAGAAGGACGACGATCTGCACGAGGAATCCCTGCGCGAGCGTCTGCAGGGGGAGGTGAGCGGCGCCCTGGATGCCAAGCGGGCCGTGCTCGGCCCGGAACTGACCCAGCGGATCGAGAAGGATGTGATGCTGCAGGTGCTGGACAGTCACTGGAAGGAACATCTGGCATCCATGGATTACCTGCGCCAGGGCATCGGTCTGCGTGGTTACGCCCAGCGCAATCCCAAGCAGGAGTACAAGCGCGAAGCCTTCGCCATGTTCGAGAGCCTGCTTGAGCGCATCAAGCATGACGTCATTTCCATGCTCATGCGCCTGCAGGTGCAGTCACCGGATGACGTCGCCACGCTGGAGGCCCAGGCGCGCGGCAGTGCCAAGCCGGCCAGCATGGAATTCAAGCACGACCAGCCGGACAGCCCCCTGTCCGCCGAGGACGATGCCGAGGACAAGCCGGAAGACCCGGATCAGGAACCCTACCGCCGGGAGGGGCCCAAGCTGGGCCGCAACGATCCCTGTTGGTGCGGCTCGGGCAAGAAGTACAAGCACTGCCACGGCAGACTGGAGTGATGATCGATGGCCGTGAACCTCAGTGAACCCGTTTCCCTGGCACCCGTTCCCGGGGTTCGGCTCAGCGCCGTGGCCGCCGGTATCCGTTACCGGGGGCGCGACGATCTGGTGCTGATGGAACTGGCGGCGGGCAGTACCTGTGCCGCCGTGTTTACCCGCAATGCCTTCTGTGCCGCCCCGGTGCAGGTGGCCCGGCAACACCTGCTCCAGGGCGGCCCCCGATATCTGTTGATCAATGCAGGCAACGCCAATGCCGGTACCGGGTCCCAGGGTCTGGAAGCCGCTTACCTGAGTTGCGGTGCCGTGGCTGGCTGCACCGGCGTCAGGGCGGCCCAGGTATTGCCCTTTTCCACCGGCGTGATCGGAGAACCTCTGCCGGTGGACCGGATCTCGACGGCCCTGCCCGAGGCCGTGGCCGCCCTGGATGAACAGGGATGGATGCGGGCCATGCGCGCCATCATGACCACCGATACGGTGGGCAAGGGGGCATCGGAAACGGTGCGTCTGTCCGGTGGCGAGGTGACCCTCACCGGGATTGCCAAGGGTTCCGGCATGATCCACCCCAACATGGCCACCATGCTGGCCTTTCTGGCCACCGACGCGCTGGTGGACAAGGCGGTGCTGCAGGCCATGCTGATACGTTGCGGCGATGCCAGTTTCAACGCCATCACCGTGGACGGTGATACCTCCACCAATGATGCCTGCGTGCTGGCCGCCACTGGTGCCTCCGGGGTAGCGGTGGAGACGGAGGCGGACCAGGCCCTGTTCGAGCAGGCGCTGTTGCGGGTCTGTCGGCAACTCGCTCATGCCATCGTTCGTGACGGTGAAGGCGCCACCAAGTTCATCACCGTACGGGTCAGCGGTGCACGGGACGCGGAAGAAGCCCGCCTTGTGGGCTTTGCCGTGGCCCTGTCGCCGTTGGTGAAGACCGCACTGTTTGCTTCGGACCCCAACTGGGGGCGGATCCTGGCCGCGGTGGGCCGTGCCGGTGTGAAGGATCTGGACGTGGACCGGGTGACCATTCATCTGGACGATGTGCGCATTGTCGCCGATGGCGGTCGGGCGCCCGAATATGAGGAGGCCATGGGGCGCCGGGTGATGGCCGGGGCCGAGATCCTCATCCATATCGATCTGGGAGGGCGGGGAGTGACCGAAGCCGAGGTCTACACCTGTGACTTTTCCTACGACTATGTGCGTATCAACGCCGAATACCGTTCCTGAGGGTCATGGCTGAGCCGCTGCGGGTGGCGGTGGCCGCCATCACCAATGCGCGCGATGAGTATCTGATCGCCCGTCGCCCCGCGCACGTGCACCAGGGGGGGCTATGGGAATTCCCCGGCGGCAAGATCGAGCCGGGGGAGACCCTGGCGGACGCCCTGTGTCGGGAGCTGCGGGAAGAACTGGACATCACGCCCCTGCGGTATCATCCCCTGATCACTCTGAATCACGATTATCCTGACCGACGGGTCTGCCTGGAAGTGGTGAAGGTCGACCGTTTCGAGGGGCAGCCCCGGGGCATGGAAGGGCAGCCGCTGCGCTGGGTGTCGGCCGACCAACTGCATGCCCTGGCGTTTCCGGCCGCCAATCGGGCCATCATCCAGGCCCTGACCCTGCCGGACCGTCTGGTGATCACGCCGGATCTGCGCTGCCCGGAAACCCTGCTGGACGGGCTGCGCCGGAGTCTTGAGACCGGCGGCCCGGCGCTGCTGCAGCTGCGCGCGCCACGCCTGAGTCGGGAGGATTTTGCCGCATTGGCCGAGATGGTGATTCCGTTGTGCCGATCCCGAGGTGTGCGGATCCTGCTGAACGCGGACCCCGAACTGGCCGTGTCCCTGGGGGCTGACGGCGTCCATCTCAATGCCCGCCGTCTGGCCACCCTGGCGGGGCGTCCCGATGTGCTGGATCGCCTGACCCTGGTGGGGGCCTCGGTGCATCATCGTGACGAGTTGGCCCATGCGGCCCGACTCGGTGCCCATTTTGTCCTGGTATCTCCGGTGGCGCCGACCCGTACCCACCCGGGTGCATCGGTGCTGGGCTGGCCGGGATTTGCGGCACTGGCCCGGCAGGCGGGCCGACCGGCCTATGCCCTGGGCGGCATGACGGTGGATGACATCGCCACGGCGCGGCATCACGGCGGGCAGGGCATCGCCGGCATCCGGGGGCTGTGGCAAGGGGCGACGGAGGCGGATTGAGTTCCGGTCCCGGGTGAGCGGCGGGGCGATCATCCTTTTGCGACGAGGATACAGGCATGGCGCACTGGTGGAGTTGGTTACTGATTCCCGTGATGTTGGGCCTGGGATACCTGGCCGGAGAACACTGGCTGCGGCCCCTGCTGGCGCCAGGAGATCCGGCAATGTCGGTCATCGAGGCCCCGTCCGGTTGTGAGCTGGACGACCGGGGCTGCCTGATGATGGTGGACGGGGAGGCGATTCGGGTCCGGGGGCCGGCGCGGATTCCACCGTTGGAGCGATTTGTCCTGCACCTGGAGGGCAGTGATTCCCTGGATCCTCTGGAGGTGTCCTACATCATGCCCGGCATGGACATGGGGCTGCACCGGTTTGAATTCCAGTCGGTGGCGGCGGGGAACTGGGAGGCAGAATCCGTGCTGCCGGTCTGCATGTCCGGACGCATGGACTGGCTGGCGCTGGTGCGCGTCCGTCTGGGGGATCAGATCCATGAACTGCGTGTCCCCGTGCAGCTGCGGCGGGAATAGCACGCCGCCCCCGGGTGTCCGGTGGCTACAGTGCGCAGCAGCTCAGCATGAACGGGATTTCCTCGTCGCACTGGGTCGAACGTGACTTCAGGTCACCGGCACGCAGGAACCGCACCGAGAAACGCTGACGTCCGGCGCTGATCTCGGGATAACAGGGGGCGTTGAGGGGCAGGGTGATGCGGATCATCTGCCAGGGTTGGTTGGTATCCAGGTTCTGTTCGTAAAAGCCCCGGCTCGCCGTCATGGGGCGAGGGGCGCCGGCATTGCGGATCAACTGCAGGATCACGCTGACGGCCTCCTGGATGTCTGCAAAGGGCTGGGCCCAGTCCAGCAGCAGCTGTCGCCGTTCCCCGGCGGGACGGGCCAGCCAGTAGTGATAGGCCGGCAGATCAAAGTCACAGGTGCCGCCGGGAATGGCAGTTCGCTGGCGGATGCCGTTGAAGAAATCGTTGCCCTTGACTTGCTGGTCCAGCTGGCCGTTGAGGGCATGGATACCGTCTATGAGTCGGCGATGTTTGTCGATCACCGTGTTCAGTCGGCGTTGGTCCACGCCGGGTTCGGTGCTCAACCGGTTCAGGTTGGTGATCTGTCGTTCGAGTTCCTTGATCAATTCACGTTTTACGTCCACCCGATTGGTGAGATTCATCATCTCGATCAGGGTGAGCAGACTGCCGTGGGTATCCGGCCCCGAGTCATGCTGAAGGCTGTGGTCAAAGCGCTGCATCAGCACTTCAAGACGCATGAACAGGCGCATGCGCTCATGCAGGGGTTGTTCGTAGATGATGGAACCCTTCACTGCAGCGGCTGCCGGGGGGGTGTGAACCACGTATTCATTGTTTTCCGATCTGCGGCCGAAATGAACGAACATGTTACCACCTTGGTAGGATGAGACCGGTGACTTCGGTATCCGGCATCAGTGTGCGACTGCCATCCGGAGGTATTGCTGGTGCAGCGCTTCCACCCGTGCAGGCAGAGCGTCCGCGGATCCCTCGTTGTCGATGACATCGTCGGCCGCCGCCAGGCGCTGTTCCCGGGAGGCCTGGACATCCAGGATGGCCTGGATCTGCCGTGGGGATGCACCGTCACGTCGCCCGGCACGTTCCAGCTGACTGGATACGGAACAGTCCACCAGGAGTACGCGATCGACCCGGTTGCGGGCCCCCGATTCCACCAGCAAGGGTATGACCAGCATGCAGTAGGGCGTCCCGGCCTTTGTTTTTTCTTGATCCATGGCTGCCCAGATCATAGGGTGGAGCAGCCTTTCCAGTCTGTGACGGGTTTGGCTGTTCCGGAATACCCGATCGCGCATGGCGGCCCGGTCCAGGCTCCCGTCTTGCTTCAGAATGGCGGGACCGAAGGCTTCCACCAGTGCAGCCAGCCCGGGCGAGCCGGGCGCCACGACCTGCCTGGCAATGATATCCGAATCGATGACCGTGACGCCTCTCTCTTCGAACAGGCGCGCCACGGTGCTCTTGCCGCTGCCGATCCCTCCCGTCAGTCCAATGGTGAGCATGGGTCAGCCGAGCATGCCGAGGTAGGTCTGTACGATGGTGTCGCCCCAGAGCAGGGCAATCCAGCCCGCGGCAGCCAGATAGGGACCGAAGGGAATGGGCAGATTGCGGTCACGTCCCAGCACGGCGATGAGCACCAGACCCACCACGGCACCCACCAGGGAGGACAGCAGGATGATCAGGGGGAGCATCTGCCAGCCCAGCCAGGCGCCCAGGGCGGCAAAGAGCTTGAAGTCACCGTAGCCCATGCCTTCCTTGCCGGTGAGCAATCGGAAGGCATGGTAGACGAGCCACAGGCTCAGGTAACCGAAGACGGCCCCCAGCAGGCTGCTGGTGGCATCGGTGAACAGCCCTCCCAGATTCAGTACCAGTCCCAGCCACAGCAGGGGCAGGGTGATGACATCCGGCAACAGGGTGGTGCGCAGGTCGATCACGGTCAGGGCAATCAGGGCCCAGGTCAGCAGCAGGGCCGCCGCGGCCACCCAGGTGACACCGAAATGCCAGACCACGGCCATGGATAGCAGGGCCGTGGCCATTTCCACCAGTGGGTACTGGGGAGAGATTCTGGCGCCGCACGAGGCGCACTTGCCTCTGAGGAACAGGTAACTGATGAGCGGGATGTTCTCCAGGGCCGTGATGCGGTGACCGCAGGCAGGACAGGCGGACCGGGGGATGACCAGGTTATAGGGTCCCTGGACCTCTTCGGCATGATCCAGGTTGCCTCCCCGTGACTGCAGCCATGCCCTTGCCTCGCTTTGCCACTGGCGTTCCATCATCATCGGCAGGCGGTGGATGACCACATTGAGAAAGCTGCCCACCATGAGGCTGAAGACACCGGTGAGGGTGAGCAGCAGGGTGGGGCTTGCGGCGAGAAGATCGATCACACCACGGCTCCAAGCTGGAAGATGGGAAGATACATGGCAATGACCAGACCGCCGACGACAATGCCCAGGAAGGCCATGATCATGGGTTCCATGAGGCTGGAGAGGCCGTCGACCATGTTGTCCACTTCCTCTTCATAGAAATCGGCGACCTTGCCCAGCATTTCGTCCAGGGAACCGGATTCTTCCCCGATGGCCACCATCTGTACCACCATGTTGGGAAATACCGCGGAATTCCGCATGGCCTGCTGGAGCTGGGTGCCGGCCGCGGTTTCGTCGCGCATGCGCAGGGTCGCTTCGGAAAAGAGGGCGTTGCCCGTCGCGCCGGCCACCGACTCCATCGCTTCCACCAGGGGGACACCGGCGGAGAACATGGTGGACAGGGTCCGGGCAAAGCGGGCAATGGCGGCCTTGCGCAGCAGTTCGCCCACCACCGGGATGCGCAGGGAGAGCAGGTCGAGCTGACGGCGGAAGGCGGCGGAACGCTGCTTGGCCTGGGTGAACCCGAACACCGCGGCGCCGATACCGCCGAAGATGGCCCACCAGTAGCTCTGGAAGAACTCGGAGATACCGATGACGAACTGGGTGAAGACGGGCAGGTCTGCGCCAAAGCCCTGGAACAGGTCCTGAAACTGGGGAACCACGAAGATGAGCAGGATGGCGGTGACGATGAAGGCCACCACGATCACGGCGGCGGGATAGAACATGGCCTTCTTGATCTTGGCCTTGAGGGATTCGGTCTTTTCCTTGTAGGTGGCAATGCGATCCAGCAGGGTTTCCAGGGCGCCGGACTGTTCACCGGCCCCCACCAGGTTGATGACCAGGTCGTCGAAGTAGGCCGGGTGCCTGGCCAGGGCGCTGGCAAAGGTGGCACCCCCTTCCACGTCCGCCTTGATTCGTAGGATCAGTTCCTGCATGGAGGGATTTTCGTGGCCCCGGCCGACGATCTCGAAGGACTGCACCAGGGGCACGCCGGCGCTCATCATGGTGGACATCTGGCGCAGGAAGATGGCGATGTCCTTGGGGGTGATCTTCTTCTTGCCGCCGAACAGCGGCTTGGGTTTCTTGCGTACCTTGAGCGGGTTGATACCCTGGCGCCGCAGTTCCGCCTTGGCCAGATTTTCGTTGGCGGCGGTGGTCTCGCCCTTGATCCGGACGCCTTTCTTGTCCACCCCTTCCCAGACGAACACCGTCATTGTCTCGGCCATGGTTTAGTCCTTGGTCACACGGTTGACTTCTTCAAGGCTGGTGACACCGGCCTTGACCTTGAGCAGACCGGCCCGCCGGAGGTCGTCGACGCCTTCCGCCCTGGCCTGTTCCGCCAGTTGCATCGAGTTGCCGCCATCGAGAATGATCCGCTGCATGGCTTCGGAAATGGGCAATACCTGGTAGATGCCCACCCGTCCCTTGTAGCCGTTGGTGCACTGGTCACATCCCACCGGCCTGAAGATCTTGAAGCCCTGGTTCACCTCGTCTTCGGTGAAACCCTCCTGCAACAGCACCTCCTTGGGGACGTCTTCGGGCGCCTTGCAATGGTTGCAAAGCCGCCGGGCCAGACGCTGGGCGATGATGAGCAGGATGGATGAGGCGATGTTGTAAGAGGGGACCCCCATGTTGGCCAGGCGGGTGAGGGTTTGGGGTGCGTCGTTGGTGTGCAGGGTGGATAGCACCAGGTGACCGGTCTGAGCCGCCTTGATGGCGATTTCGGCGGTTTCCAGGTCGCGGATCTCGCCGACCATGATGATGTCGGGGTCCTGCCGCAGAAAGGCCCTCAGGGCGGCGGCAAAGGTCAGCCCCACCTTGGGATTCACGTTGACCTGATTGATGCCCGGCATGTTGATTTCGGCGGGATCCTCGGCCGTGGAGATGTTCCGGTCCGGGGTGTTGAGGATGCCCAGGCCGGTATAGAGCGAGACGGTCTTGCCCGAGCCGGTAGGGCCGGTGACCAGGATCATGCCGTAGGGCTTGCTCAGGGCGTTGAGATAGAGTGCTTTCTGGTGCTCTTCGTAGCCCAGGGCGTCGATACCCAGGAAGGCGCTGGTGGGGTCCAGTATTCGCAGCACCACCTTTTCTCCGTAAAGGGTGGGGCAGGTGTTGACACGAAAGTCGATGGCCCGGTTCTTGGAGAGCTGCATCTTGATGCGCCCGTCCTGAGGGACGCGTCGTTCGGAGATGTCCATGCGGGACATCACCTTGATGCGGGCGATGATCCGGGGGGCCAGGTTCACCGGTGGGTGGGCCACCTCGTCGAGTACCCCGTCCAGGCGGAACCGCACCCGAAAGTCCTTTTCATAGGGTTCGAAGTGGATGTCCGAGGCCTTGCGGTTGATGGCATCCAGCAGCACCTTGTTGACGAAGCGGACCACCGGCGTGTCGTCCACTTCGCTTTCGGAAACCTCCGGGCCGCGGTCTTCGGTGTCCGTCATCTCCAGGTTGTCCAGGTCCTCGTCCATGAGGCCTTCCATCATCGAGGAGGCGTCGTTGAGGCTGTCCTCAATCAGCTTGGACAACTTGTCGTGTTCCACCAGCACCGGTTCGGTGGGGATGCCGGTGTTGAACTTGATTTCATCCAGGGCGCTGATGTTCATGGGATCGGACATGCCCACGAACAGCCGATTACCCCGCCGGAAGATGGGCAGGGCCTGATGCTGGCGGATCAGCTTCTCGTCCACCAGTTTGGTGGGCAGGTATTCCTTGTCGAGGGCGTCCAGATCGAACAGGGGGGTACCGAACTCTTCGGCCGCCGCCTGGGCCAAGCCGCGGGCCTCCACGATCTTTTCCGTCACCAGGTAGGCCACCAGGGGTACCCGTTTCTTGCGGGACTGATCCAGTGCCTTGTTGGCGTCGGCTTCACTGAGCAATCCGTCTTGAACCAGGCGCCGGGCAAGCCCGCTCAATGGAATGGAGGCGGCAGGTGTGGACATGGGGACTCTGGGTTTGGGCTGGGGCCTTCTTATCGCATGTTAGTAGCTGTCGTTATCAAGTCAACAAGGACTTTCAGAGATTGCGGGCCGGAATGGGTTGGAAGGCTTGGTTCGGTGGCGCCCTCCCGGACATCCGTGAAAATGGGCTTTCAGGGGGGCAGTCCGAGCTTCTTGAGCCGGTAACTCAGTTGCCTGGCCGTCAGCCCCAGCAGCCGGGCGGCGGTCGCGCCGTGACCTCCCGCCTGTTCCAGGGCGGTCAGCAGGACCTGTCTTTCCTGCTGTTCCAGCTGTTGCTCCAGGGGTTTGAGGGGTTCCCCGGCAAGCGGGGCAGGCGGCGTCACGGCACTGGGCAGTTGCAGGTCCTCCACCCGAATGATGTCGCTGTCGCACAGGGTGGCCGCCCGCTCCAGGATGTTTTCCAGCTCCCTGACGTTGCCCGGATAGTCGTAGGTCATCAGTCCCTGCATGGCATCCGGGCTGAGTCGCCTGGGCGGTTCCTGCCAGCGCTGGGCCAGCCTGGAGAGGATGTGTGACGCCAGATGCGGGAGGTCTTCCCGGCGCTCCCGCAGGGGAGGGACGCGCAATTCGATCACATTCAGGCGATAGAACAGATCCTGGCGGAACCGCCCCGCCTGCACCTCCCGGCTCAGGTCCTTGTGGGAGGCAGAGAGAATGCGCACGTCCAGGGCGATCTCGTGGGCGGCCCCGATGGGCTTGATGGCCCGTTCCTGGATGGCGCGCAACAGCTTCACCTGCATGTGCAGCGGCAGTTCCGCCACTTCATCGAGAAAGAGGGTCCCCCCCTGAGCCGCCTGGAACAGGCCCTGCTTGTCGGCCACTGCACCGGTGAAGCTGCCCTTGAGGTGACCGAAGAACTCGCTTTCCATGAGTTCGGCGGGGATGGCGCCGCAGTTCACCGGCACGAAAGGCCGATCCACCCGGGGACCCTGGCGGTGAATTTCCCGGGCCACCCTTTCCTTGCCGCTACCGGATTCGCCCAGGATGTAGACCGGTGCCTGGCTTCTGGCCAGCTTGAGGATGGTGGCCTTGAGCTGACGCATGGCCGGTGCATCACCCAGGAGATGCTCCTCCCTGGGTGGCTGGTGTCTGGTCGAGGCCGCATCATTGCCTTCACCGTCGCCGGGTTTGCCCAGTTTCAGGGCGCTGCCCACCAGATCCCTGAGGATGTTCAGGTCCACGGGCTTGGAGACAAAGTCAAAGGCCCCCGACTTGAGGGCCTGAACGGCGGAATCCATGCTGCCGTAGGCCGTGATGACCGCCACCGGCAGCTCCGGATAGTAGGCCTGGATGTGCTCCACCAGCTCGATGCCGTCACCATCCGGCAGGCGCATGTCCGTCAGGCACAGATCAAAGGGTTCGTTGCCGAGCAGCCGTTTTGCCTCCCTGACGGTCCCTGCGGAGCGGGTATGGAGCCGCATGCGGCCGAGGGTGATCTCCAGGAGTTCCCGGATATCCGGCTCATCGTCGATGATCAGTACGTTCTGGATGCTCATGCCTGTCGGGAGCGCCGGCCTTCCATGACGGGGGTGGTGGTTTCATGGGGCGGAAACTGAATGCGAAAGCAACTTCCGCCGGTGGGTAGCGGGATGTAGTCGAGCGTGCCGCCATTGTTTTCGCACAGCTCGCGGGAGATGTACAGGCCAAGTCCGGTGCCTTCATTGCCGGTGCTGACGAAGGGCTCGAAGAGTCGTCGGGCAATCGACGGGTTCACGCCGCGGCCCTGGTCGATGATGTCCAGGGTGGCGTGGCGACTCACGTCCCGGGTGCCGCCCTGGATCAGGATGCGCGCGGGCTGTCCGGCCCGGGTGCCATAGCGTAGGGCATTGGTGCACAGGTTCCAGACCACCTGATGCAGTTGCTCCGCATCAAAGCAGGCCCGGGCGTCCTCGGGCCGAATGGACAGCTCCAGTTGCGCGCGTTCCAGGTTGTGGTGCCGGCAGAATTCGTCGGCGAAGCGTTCCAGCCACGGTCGCAGGGCCAGGACCTCGATCCGGGGAGCCTGACGCCGGGACAGGTCCAGCACGTTCTGAATGACCTGGTTCATCCGGCGGCTCTGGTCCTGGATGATGCCCACCAGACGGCGGTCCGCCCGATTGAGCTCATCGGATTCCCCGAGCAGCTGGGCGGCATGACTGATGGCGCCCAGGGGGTTGCGGATCTCGTGGGCGATGCTGGCGGTGAGACGTCCCAGGGATGCGAGCTTGATGGACTGCATCTGTCTGCGCAGTTCCGCCGTGTCTTCCAGCAGGATGACGGTGCCGATGGGCTTGTCCACCCCCAGGCGGGTGAATCGTACCCGTAGTTCGGGGCTGTGCCCGTTGGCCGGGAGGGTCCGGTGACCGGCGCCGGTGGGATGTCGCAGCCACTCCTGCAGGGCACCGTAAAGTTCCGGCGCCAGGCGGCTCAGGTCGCTGGTATCGGCGGTCACCGGGTTGCCCAGCAGCAGCCAGGCGGACTCATTGATCAGGTAAACGTGCCGGTCATCATTGACCACGATGACGCCCGATTGCATGCGGTCGATGATGTGGGCATTGAGTTCGGCCATGTTGGCCAGGTCCACGCTGCGGCGCTGGGCCAGATCCTCGCTTTCCATGGCCCTGCGGGCCAGCACCAGGGCCAGCAGGGCGGTGGCGAACAGGCCGGCCCCCAGCAGGCCGGTCTGGGTGAGGGCGGAATCGCGGCCGGGTTCAAACCAGTAGCCGTGGATCTGCGCCAGCAGCAGGGCGATGGAGGCCAGCGCGGCAAAGAACAGGGCGGGGCGCCCGGGCGCCAGCAGTCCCAGGCCGGCAATGGCCGGGATTGCCAGCATGCCCAGGCCGCTGGTGACGCCTCCGCTGGTGTAGGTGAGCAGGGTGATGAGGCTGATGTCCGTGGCCGCCTGCAGGTAGATCTGCAAGGATGCCGGAAGTCGCCGTAACCGTGCGACAATGCCGAACCCCAGGCTCAGCAGCAGATAGGTGAAGGCGAACAGCAAAAACAGGCGGGGATGGGAACTGCCGAGCGCCTGGGGGCCGGTGCCGAAGACCTCCAGGGCCGTGAGCATACCCGCCACGAAGAAGCGATAAAGACTGAAGAGTCGCAGCGCACGCCAGACATCGCCGGCGGCGCTCCCGACGACGCCATGCTCCGGCATCATCCGGTCCGACAGGAGAAAAGACATGCTGCCCGCATTCTGCGTGGACGTCCGGTCTCACACCACAACGCGGCTCATTCTCGTGTAGACTCTTGCGACAGGGCCAGATCCCGGTGAGACTCGGAGCAGAAGGGTTTGCCGCCTTCCCACAGACTTTCCTCCTCGGGAATGTGCAGGCCGCAGTAATGACAGCGCAGCATCTTGCCGGAGGTCTTTTGCCGGAGCTTGGCGGGATGCTCGGGGCGGGGTACGTCCGGTGTCTTGAGCATGAGCCGGACCACCATGAAGACCAGAACGATGGATGCGATCAAGAACAGGATTTGCATGGCGTGGTGATTCGATTTTGAGTGGTGTATGAGAAGGTACTACAGAACGTGTGTCGGCGGTGAGTCCGTCAGCCCCGAGGCGTCATGTCCGCCGGGGCACCCGCCGTCTCCATCCATACCTTTGATACTGTGAAACTATGAACCTTCATGAATTCCAGGCCAAGGGCCTCTTTCGCGATTATCGGATTCCGGTGCCGTCCGGTGTCTCCATCGAGGGGCTCGACGACCTGGATGATGCCATGAATACCCTGGGAGGCGATGCCTGGGTCGTCAAGGCCCAGGTGCATGCCGGTGGTCGCGGCAAGGCCGGTGGCGTCAGGCTGGTCCGGGGACGTGATGCACTCAAGGCCGCGGCCGAGGACCTGCTGGGTACCACTCTGGTTACCCACCAGACCGGCCCCGCGGGCCTCCCCGTGAACACCCTGCTGATCGAATCCCTCACCGACATCCGGCGTGAGCTCTACCTGGGCCTGCTGGTGGACCGGGCTACCCGCCGTGTCGCCATCATGGCCTCGGCGGCGGGCGGCATGGACATCGAGGAGGTGGCCGCCAGCACCCCGGAGAAGCTGCTGACCCTGTTCGTGGATCCGGTCGCGGGCATCATGCCTTATCAGGGGCGTCGCGTCGCCTTTGCCCTGGGCCTGGAAGGCCGGCAGGTCAATGAGTTCGTGGCGCTGCTCACCCGGCTCTATACCCTGTTCATCGAAGCCGATGCCAGCCTGATCGAGATCAACCCGCTGGTGGTCACCGGAGAGGGCGGCCTGGTGGCCCTGGACGGCAAGATCAACCTGGACGACAACGCCCTCTACCGGCACCCCGCCCTGGCGGCGTTGCGGGACGCCAGCCAGGAAGATGCCCGCGAGGCCAGGGCCAGGGAGCATGAACTCAATTATGTTCGCCTGGACGGCAATATCGGTTGCATGGTCAACGGCGCGGGACTGGCCATGGCCACCATGGACCTGATCAAGCTCCACGGCGGTGAGCCGGCCAACTTCCTGGACGTGGGCGGCGGCACCACCGCGGCCCGGGTGACCGAGGCCTTCAAGCTCATCCTCTCCGACGACTCGGTCAAGGCCGTGTTCGTGAACATCTTCGGCGGCATCGTCCGCTGTGACCTGATCGCCGAGGGGATCATCGCGGCGGTCAAGGAAGTCCATGTGGGCGTGCCCGTGGTGGTACGCCTGGAAGGCACCAACGTGGAGCAGGGCCGGGCCCTGCTGGCGCAGAGTGATCTCAACATCATCGCCGCCGAAAGTTTGACCGATGGTGCCCTCAAGGTGGTGAAGGCCGCGGCCAAGGCCGCCTGACGGGCAGGGGACGAGCGGGCCGGCATGCCGGATTCAGACAGACGAAGCTGACACGGATTCTTCATGAGCATTCTCATCGACAAGCATACTCGGGTCATCTGCCAGGGGTTCACCGGCAAGCAGGGTACTTTCCACACCGAACAGGCCATGGCCTACGGCACGCGGATGGTGGGCGGAGTCACCCCGGGCAAGGGCGGACAGCGGCATCTGGGGCTGCCGGTGTTCGACACCGTGCATGACGCGGTCCGCGATACCGGGGCCAATGCCACCATGATCTATGTCCCGGCCGCCTTTGCCGCCGATGCCATCCTGGAGGCCGCGGATGCCGGGATCGAGATCATCGTCTGTATCACCGAGGGGATTCCCGTGCTGGACATGCTTAAGGTGAAGGCCGCCCTTACCGGCAGCCGTTCCCGGCTCATCGGTCCCAACTGCCCGGGTGTCATCACCCCCGGGGCCTGCAAGATCGGCATCATGCCCGGACATATTCATCAGCCGGGCAAGGTGGGTATCGTCTCCCGTTCCGGGACCCTCACCTACGAGGCGGTCAAGCAGACCACCGACGCGGGCCTGGGGCAGAGCACCTGTGTGGGTATCGGGGGCGATCCCATCCATGGGATGAATTTCGTCGACTGTCTGCGCCTGTTCCAGGAGGACGCGCAGACCGAGGGCATCATCATGGTGGGCGAGATCGGCGGCAGTGCCGAGGAGGAGGCCGCGGCCTTCATCCGCGATCACGTGACCAAGCCGGTGGTGGCCTATATCGCCGGTGTCACCGCGCCGCCGGGACGCCGCATGGGGCATGCCGGGGCGATCATCTCCGGTGGTCAGGGGACCGCGGATCAGAAATTCGCTGCCCTGGAGGCGGCCGGTGTCGCTGCGGTGCGTTCGCCCGCGGAGATGGGGGGGCGGCTCAAGGCCCTGATGGGCTGACGGCCAAGGGTTTCCATGTTCACGGACCACCACCCCGACGGGGTGGTGGTCTCCTGTTGTCACCTGTTTTTGAATGTTCGGACCATGACAGACATCCTCAAGATCGCCCTGGCGCAAATCAACCTTCTGGTGGGCGACGTGGAAGGTAATGCCGAGCGGGTGGTGGCCGCGGCCCGCGAGGCCAGGGACTGCCATGGCGCCGATCTGGTGCTGTTTCCCGAGCTGACCCTGACCGGTTATCCGCCCGAGGACCTTCTGATGCGGGGCACTTTGCTGCAACGCTCCGAGGAGGCCCTCAAGCGCATTGCCCGGGAGGTGTCCGGGATCGATGTGGTGGTCGGTCTGCCCCTGAGGGAATCGGGATACCTCCATAACAGCGCCGCATATCTGCGTGACGGCAAGGTGCTGGCCCGTTATCACAAGCAGGTCCTGCCCAATTACAGCGTGTTCGACGAAAAGCGCTATTTCCATCCCGGCGAGGGGCCATGCGTGGTGGAGGTCAAGGGCCTGCCGGTGGCCCTGGCCCTGTGCGAGGACATCTGGGTCTCAGAGCCGGCCCGCCGGGCCCAGTCCGCCGGTGCCCGGCTGCTGCTCAGTCTCAATGCCTCGCCCTTCCACCTTTCCAAGCACGAGGAACGGTTGGCGGTCCTGCGCGAGCGGGTTCATGAGAGCGGTCTGCCGGTGGTCTATCTGAACCTGGTGGGCGGCCAGGATGAACTGGTCTTCGATGGTCATTCCCTGGCCGTGGACCGGGACGGTGCATTGAAACTGAGCGCGCCCGCCTGGAAAGAGGGGATTTATACCCTGGAAGTGCATTTCGATCGTCGTGACATCAGTTTCAGCGGCGGCATCCTTGCGCCCCCGCCATCCCCCGAGGAGAGCCTGTACCAGGCCCTGGTGCTGGGGGTGCGGGATTACGTCAACAAGAACGGTTTCAGCGGCGCCCTGCTGGGCTTGTCCGGAGGCATCGACTCCGCGCTCACCCTGTGCATCGCCGTGGATGCCCTGGGGGCGGAACGGGTGGAGGCGGTGATGATGCCCTATCACTATACCGCCGGCATGAGCCGGGAGGATGCCGCCGCCCAGGCACGGACTCTGGGGGTGTCCTACCGGGAGATTCCGATCGCGCCCATGGTCGAGGCCTTCATGAACGGTCTGGCGGAGGTCCTGGCCGGTCTGCCCGCGGACACCACCGAGGAGAACATCCAGGCCCGCTGTCGGGGTACCCTCCTGATGGCCATCTCCAACAAGACCGGTCGCATGCTGTTGACTACCGGTAACAAGAGCGAGATGGCGGTGGGCTATGCCACCCTCTACGGGGACATGGCCGGTGGCTTTGCCCCGCTCAAGGATGTTTCCAAGCTCTGGGTCTATCGCCTGGCCCGGTATCGTAACACCCTGGGGCCGGCCATCCCCGAGCGGGTGATCGAACGTCCGCCTTCGGCGGAACTGGCTCCCGATCAGCGGGACGAGGACAGTCTGCCCCCCTACGAGATCCTGGACGGGATCCTGGAGCGCTTCGTGGAACAGGATCAGTCCTTCACCGATATCGTTTCCGCGGGATTCGAGCCGGCCACCGTGCGCCGGGTGATGGGCCTGGTGCTGCGCAGTGAATACAAGCGCCGCCAGGCCCCGCCCGGAGTCCGGGTGACCCGTCGTGCCTTCGGTAAGGACCGGCGCTATCCCATTACCTCCGGCTATGGCCGATTGCTCAGCTAGGGCGATCCCGTGGCACCTTCTTCCCACCTCTGCAGGTAATTGCAAACCATGAAAAAGATTGAAGCCATCATCAAGCCGTTCAAACTGGAGGACGTCCGCGAGGCGCTGATGGAGATCGGCGTGACGGGATTGACCGCCACCGAGGTCAAAGGTTTCGGCCGGCAGAAGGGGCATACCGAGCTGTACCGGGGAGCCGAGTACGTGGTCGATTTCATCCCCAAGGTGAAGCTGGAGATCGGTGTGGATGACAGCCTGGTGGATGCTTGCGTGGAAGCCATTCTGAAGGCGGCCAGAACCGGCAAGATCGGGGACGGCAAGATCTTCGTCACCGACATGGAGCGGGCCATCCGCATCCGCACCGGCGAGGAAAACAGCGACGCCCTGTAAAATCGGGCGGGAGCCTGAAGTGAGAGAGCGGCAAGCTTCGTGGCTATGCCGCTCTCTCCCGACACCCGGCTAGCGGTACGTCACCACTTCATCCAGGCGCCGCCGATGGGAGGATTCCGGCAGTTCCGCCGGGTACCCCACGCAGAGCAGGGCCAGCGGCCGCAGGCCCTGCTCCAGTGACAAGGTGTCGGCCACGGCCTGTTCATCGAACATGCCCACCCAGGTGGACCCCATTCCCGCCGCCACCACCGCCAGTTGGGCATAGGCGGCCACGATGGTCGCGTCCTGAATGGAGAACAGGTCCCGGCCCCGTTCGCCGTACTGTTCGGCCGAGCGTTCCGCATCGCTGCAGAAGACCAGGCAAACAGGAGCTTCGGCGATGAACTGCTGTCCGTGGGCTGCCTCCGCCAGCCCGGTCCGCAGGGTCGCATCCTTCACGCAGATGATGCGGTAGGATTGCAGGTCGCCCGCCGAAGGGGCGGTCACCGCGGTTTCAAGGATCGCGTGCAGCTTCTCCGGTTCCACCGGCATGTCGGCCTGGTAGCGACGGATGGAATGCCGGTGTCTGACGGTCTGAAAGAAATCCCACATCCTCAACCTCCCCCTGTGTCGTGTATGGATCGTCGTCCCGGAATCAGGCGCCCTGCCTCAGTCGTTCGGCCCGCTCCGGAAAATTCAGTTCCAGCACCCGCAGTGCGTCCCCGGCCAGATCGTCGAGCCGCAGCCGCCGATAGGCCTTCACCATGACCTCCAGGGCATCGGGCACCGCTTCGGCGCCTTCATAGTGTTCCAGTACGTAGCGGCCCCGCTGGGCCGCCGCCAGCCAGGCGCCCCGGCGCATGTAGAAGTCCGCCACATGCATCTCATGGGCGGCCAGCCGGTTTCGCAGATGAACCATGCGCTGACGCGAGTCTTCGGCGTAGCGGCTGTCGGGGAACGTGCGCACCAGGGTGCCGAAATCATCGAAGGCGTTGCGCTGGGGGACCGGATCACGGCGTGCCTGATCCTGCGGAATCCAACGATTGAGGAAGCTCTGATCCCGCTCATAGTTGATCAGGCCGCGCAGATAGTAGGCATAGTCCACATGAGGA
Source organism: Ectothiorhodospira shaposhnikovii (assembly GCF_047222355.1). Classification (NCBI taxonomy): domain Bacteria; kingdom Pseudomonadati; phylum Pseudomonadota; class Gammaproteobacteria; order Chromatiales; family Ectothiorhodospiraceae; genus Ectothiorhodospira; species Ectothiorhodospira shaposhnikovii. The sequence goes on from NZ_CP178333.1 coordinate 729,824, forward strand.
TGCCGGGGATTCATCTGGATGAATCGGTCCACGGCCGCCAGCGCCATTTCCGGCTCCTGGGCCTTGTAATAGGCGTAGGCGATCTCCAACTGGCCCTGCTGGGCGTGACGGCCGAAGGGGAATCGGGCTTCCAGGATCTCGTAGTACTCCACGGCCTGATCGAAATTCCCCCGGTCCAGGGCCGCCTTGGCCTCTTCGTAGAGCTGGCTGGCGGACCAGTCCCGGGTGGGGTCCTGGCGCATGCCGGCGCAGCCGGAGGCCAGGACGGCGATGAGCAGGAGGGTCAAGGCTGGGCGAAGAGCTGTCATTGGGCGCTAAGACGGAAGATAATTGAGGCATTGAGTATAACCGACGGCCCCCGGCACATGACCAGAACCATCAAACTCGCGGGGGAAATCCCGCCCGAACTGGCCGGCAGGCGTCTTGACGCCGTGCTGGCCCAGATGTTCCCGGACTATTCCCGTAGCCGTATCCAGCAGTGGATCGACGAGGGTGCGGTGGAGGTGGCCGGGGAGCGCCCGCACCTGCGTCAGAAGACCTGCGGGGGAGAGCCGGTCCTGATACGGGTGTCACTGGATGACCCGGGCCGGGATGTGGCCGAGGATTTGCCGCTGGATCTGGTGCACGAGGATGATCACCTGTTGGTGATCAACAAGCCCGCCGGGCTGGTGGTGCATCCCGCCGCGGGGCATCCCCAGGGTACGCTGGTCAATGCCCTGTTGCATCATGCCCCGGAACTGGCGCATCTGCCTCGTGCCGGCATCGTGCATCGCCTGGACAAGGAGACCTCCGGGTTGCTGGTGGTGGCCCGCACCCTGGCATCCCATACGGACCTGGTGCGCCAGCTCCAGGCCCGCACCGTGGGTCGGGAATATCTGGCCCTGGTACAGGGCGCCCTAGTGTCCGGCGGCACCGTCGAGGCCCCCATCGGCCGCCATCCGGTGGACCGCAAGCGCATGGCGGTGGTGACGGGGGGGCGGGAGGCCATCACCCATTACCGGGTGGAGGAACGCTTCGCCAACCATACCCTGCTCAGGGTCAACCTGGAAACCGGACGCACCCATCAGATCCGGGTCCACATGGCCCATCTGCATCACCCCCTGGTGGGGGATCCGGTCTATGGCGGACGCCCGCGGTTCCCGGCCGGTCTGTCCGATGAGGCCATGGCAATCCTGCGGGGGTTTCGGCGTCAGGCGCTGCACGCCACCCGTCTCACCCTGGAACACCCTGACGGGTCTGGTTCCCGGCGCTGGGAAGCCGGCCTCCCGGAGGACATGGAGGCACTGCTGCAGGCCCTGCGCACCGGCTGAACCGACCCGTCACCCCGACGAGCGGGGTTTCCCTGATGTGTTCCAGGCGTTATCATTGTTCCGTTTTCGCCGAGCGCGAAAACACTTGTCAGGCAACAGAGGCTTAATTGTCGATGGACAGTTGTTGTAGGTGCATGCGTGGTGAGGCCGTGAGCGGCCACGGACCGGCATGTGACTGCGTCCGTCGGGGCCAGCCCCTCCAGCGGTAATCCACCGCGCCCGGGCTCCCTGATGGACCGCATCGCGTCGGTCGGATCAGGGAAACCGGTATCGCATCATCCCGAAAGTGTGTTGTCATGGGCGCCATGGCGTCCCCGTGCGGGGTGAATGTCTGCCGTCTCCGGGTATCGATGGCCCCGGATCTGCCTGTTTCCCGGTCATCCCGGTCTCTCCCCATGCTGCATCGGCCCTCGAGGCCGTGTCCCAGCGTATTCCGATCGGTCTGCCGCCGCGGCAGCCAAGGAGAGAATCATGACCCGGATCATCAAGAACATGAGCAGGCTGATGAGCCTGGCCCTCAAAACCCTGGAATCCCCGGCCCGCCGCGCCCCCGATGCCAACCCCGTGGCCGAGGCGGTGACCCGTGCCTGTCGCCATGGCGATTTCGGCAGTGCCCGGCTGAGCTTTCTCAAGCTGGCCGGTCAGTCCCAGATCCGGGTACTCCAGACCATGGATGACCGCTCCATCCGCCGCCTGACCCTGGGACTTCCCGATGCCACTCTGGCGCGCCTGTGCGCCCAGGGACCTGCCCCCCTGACTGAAACCATCGTCCGGTCCCTGCCGGAGGGCCGTCGTCGCGGCGTGTCCCTGATGTGCGAGCAGCATCGTCGCCATCAGGCCTGACCGCGGTTGTATGAATCGCCGGTGTTTTTTCCGACTGCATGTTCCAACCGGGCCAAGGCATGGAATTGACTCATATCTACGATCTGGATGAACTGAACGAATACCTCTCCCAGGGGGATCTGTCCGCGGTGCGTGGCTGGCTGGACGAGATGCGCATACAGGACATCGCCCAGGCCCTGATGACCCTGGACGGCGAGGTCCGTCGTGATGTGTTCCGCTTGCTGCCCCCGGGGCGGCGGGCGGATGTCTTTGCCTACCTGGACCCCCATCACCAGCTTCAGCTCATCCGCCAGGTCTCCGTGGACGAGGGGCGTCATCTGTTGTCCGAGATGCTGCCGGATGACCTCACCGCCCTGCTGGAGGACCTGCCCAAGGATGAGGTCCGGCAACTGCTGCGCCTGCTGCCGTTCCGTTCCATTCGTCGTGCCCTGACCCTGTTGGGGTATCCGGAGGACAGTTGCGGTCGGCTCATGACCACAGCCGTGGTGAGCGTGCGTCCTGACTGGAGCATGGCCCGTGCCCTGGATCATCTCCGGGTGCAGGCGGGTCGCGGCGAGACGGTCAACCTGGTCTACGTCACCGATGAGGAGGGCGGATTGCTGGGCGTGCTGGCCCTCAAGCATTTCCTCAAGTCACGGGTGGATGTCCCGGTATCGGAACTCATGACCGGCCGCGTGGTGTCCATCGACGCCCATGCGCCCCAGGAAGAGGCCCTGCGGATGATGCGTCACTACGACCTCCCGGCCCTGCCGGTGGTGGACCGGGACCGTGAACTGCTGGGTATCATCACCGTCGACGACGTGCTGGACGTGGAGCAGGAGGAGAGCACCGAGGACTTCCAGAAGATGGGGGCCGTGGGGAGCCTGCACCTGAGCCTGCGCCAGGCCCATCCCTGGCTTTTGTATCGCAAACGGGTGGGCTGGTTGCTGATCCTGGTGGCGGTGAACATCATCGGTGGTTTCGTCATCGCCGGGTACGAGGAGGCCATCGAGGCTCTGGTGGTGTTGGTGTTCTTCCTGCCCCTGATCATCGACAGCGGCGGCAACGCCGGGGCACAGTCCGCCACCTTGATGGTCCGTGCCCTGGCCACGGGCGAGGTGCAACCCCGGGACTGGTTGCGTCTCTGGGGCAAGGAACTGGGAGTGGCCACCGCCCTGGGGGCGACCATGGCCCTGGCCGTGTCCGGTCTGGGGCTATGGCGGGGCGGCATGGAGATTGCCGTGCTGGTGTCGGTGGCGATGATGCTGGTGGTGCTGGTGGGAAGTCTGGTGGGCATGATCCTGCCCTTGCTTCTGGCCCGCCTGCGCCTGGATCCGGCCACGGCCAGTACGCCGCTGGTGACGTCCATCGCCGACGTGGCGGGCATCATGATCTATTTCGGCCTGGCGGCCACCTTGCTGGGACTCCATGGACAATGACCGATTCACTCAAGCACGCGCCTTTTTTCGAGCAAATGCGTCGACGCGACTGGGAGAGCCTGAAGACGATGCTGGCCTCCCTGCAGAACCAGGACGTGGCGGCACTGAGCCAGGCCTTGCCCGCCGAGGACTGGGTGCCGTTGATCCGGCTGCTGCCCAGGGATCGCATGGCTCATGTGTTTTCCTATCTGAGCCTGGAACAACAGGCCCGCATCCTGGCCGAGCTGAGTGATGATGAAAATGCCCGCCTGCTGACGGCTTCGTCCTACGACGACGTGGCGGAACTGCTGGAGCGTCTGCCGGAGTCGGAGTCCGCCCGTCTCATGGCCCTGTTGCCCAAGCCGCGGCGGCGGGTGGTCAAGGGCTTGCTGAATTATCCGCCCGACAGCGCGGGCCGCCTGATGACGCCCGGTTTCGTGGCCGTGCGTCCGGACTGGACCCTGGAGGCGGCACTGGCCTACCTGCGTGATCATTTCTCCCAGGGCGAGACCGTGAACGTGGTCTTCGTCACCGAGGCGGACGGTCACTTGCTGGGGGCGATCAAGCTCAAGGATCTGCTGTTCGGACCTCCCCGCCGCCGGGTGGACAGCCTGCTCAAGGAGGCGGTGGTCCGGGTGCAGACCCGGGCCGACCAGGAAGAAGCCGCCCGCCTGATTCGTCATTATGACCTGGAAGTGTTGCCGGTGGTGGATGAGCGGGAGGTCCTGGTGGGAATCATCACCGTGGACGATGCCCTGGACGTGGTGGAGGAGGAGACCACCGAGGACTTCCTGCGCATGGGCAGCGTGGGCACCATCGCTCCCGGCCTCAAGGATGCGGCCATGAGTCTGCTCTACCGCAAGCGGGTCGGGTGGCTGGTGATCCTGGTGTTCGTGAACCTGTTCAGCGGGGCGGCCATCGCGGTGTTCGAGGCCGCCATCGAGGCCGTGGTGGCATTGGTCTTCTTCCTGCCCCTGGTGATCGCCACCGGCGGCAACGCGGGCTCCCAGGCCTCCACCCTGATGGTCCGAGCCCTGGCCACGGGGGATGTTCAGTTGCGTGACTGGCTCGGGCTATGGGGCAAGGAGCTGTTTGTGTCCGTTGCCCTTGGGGTGACCCTGGGACTTGCCGTCTGGGGCGCCGGGATCTGGCTGGGCGGGCCGGACGTGGGGCTGGCGGTGGCCGTGGCCATGGTGCTGGTGGTGATTTTCGGCAGCATGATCGGGATGTTGCTGCCGGTGATCCTGACCCGCCTGAAGCTGGATCCGGCCACCGCCAGCGCCCCCCTGATCACGTCCATCGCGGACGTGGGGGGGATACTGGTCTATTTTTCCGTGGCGACGGCCATTCTGCAGCTGGGCTGAGGTCGGCGTCCGCCTGGCGGCGTCACATCTCCCGTCCGAAGGCGTCCTTGAACCGGGCCTTGATGTCTTCAAGGCTCGGACGATGGTTCTGCGGTCCGGTGTGTTCGATCTTGATGGCGCCCATCACCGCCGCCACCCGACCCGTGGTTTCCCAGTCCAGGCCATTCATCAATCCCCACAGCAGGCCGGCCCGGTAGGCATCGCCACACCCGGTGGGATCCTTGATCCGGGCGATGGGCGCGGCCGGGATGCGCAGGGTCTTGCCGCCGGTGTAGATCACCGAGCCTTCCCCGCCCTTGGTGATGATCAGGGCCTCCACCTGGGCCGCCAGCTCCTCGGGGTTCCAGCCGGTGCGCTCACTCATCAGCTGGGCCTCGTAGTCGTTCAGGGTCACGTAGGTAGCCTGTTTGACGAACCGGCGCAGATCCACCCCGTCGAACATGGGCATGCCCTGGCCCGGATCGAAAATGAAGGGAATGCCGGCTTCGGCAAACTGTTCCGCATGCTGGATCATGCCGTCCCGGCCGTCGGGAGAGACGATACCCAGGGTGACGCCCTCGGCGTCGCTGACCTTGTTGAGGTGAGCGTCATTCATGGCGCCGGGGTGAAAGGCGGTGATCTGATTGTCGTCCTGGTCGGTGGTGATGAAGGCCTGGCCGGTGTAGTGTTCGGGGATCATGCGGATGTGCCGGCGGGAGATGTCGCATTCATCCATCCACTGGGCGTAGGGCTCGAAATCCGCGCCCACCGTCGCCATGGGCAGGGGATCACCCCCCAGCAGTTTGAGGTTGTAGGCAATGTTGCCCGCGCAGCCGCCGAACTCCCGGCGCATGTCCGGTACCAGGAAGGAGACGTTGATCATGTGCACCTTGTCCGGGAGGATGTGGTTCTTGAACCGGTCGGGGAAGACCATGATGGTGTCAAATGCATAGGAACCGCAGATCAAGGCAGACATTGGAACTCCTCTGGATGACGGGGGGTGAACGGGGATGAATCCCTGTCCGGATGGGCTGACATGATAGTGATCCGGACCGGTGATTGCGAACCTCCACGGATCTGATGGTCTGAAATGAGATTCGTTTGATCGAAAGATTGCCGATTTCCTGCTAAAAGAATAGCTCTGCAACCATCAAGACACGGGGTATCGTTGTCATGACCAGTACAGCGTGTGCAGTGGCGGGCCGTGACCGCCATCAGTCTCTGGGCGAGGAGATCGCCAACAGTATCAGCCACGGGGTGGCCCTGGCGGCGGCGTTGGTGGGCATGCCGTTTCTACTGATGGAAGCGGTGCGCATCGGCAGTCCGGGATTTATTGTCGGCGTCAGCATCTTTTCCGCCACCATGGCATTGCTGTATCTGGCCTCCACCCTCTATCACGCCTTGCCCCAGGGGCAGGGCAAGCGGGTGTTCAAGATCCTGGACCATTCGGCCATCTATCTGCTGATTGCCGGGACCTACACACCCTTCACCCTGGGTGTGCTTAGTGGTCCCTGGGGCTGGACCCTGTTCGGTCTGGTGTGGGGGTTGGCGGCCCTGGGGGTGTTTCTCAAGTCCCTCAATGGCCTGTCTCACCCCGTCCTGTCCACCGGGCTGTACCTGCTCATGGGCTGGCTGGTACTGATCGCCATCGTGCCGCTCTATCAGTTGATGGCGCCGGCGGGGCTGATCTGGCTGGTGGCCGGCGGCCTGGCCTATACCGGCGGTGTGGTGTTCTATGCCCTGGACCATCGTCTGCCCTACGGGCATTTCATCTGGCATCTGTTCGTGGTGGCCGGGACGGTCTGCCACTACTTTGCCGTGCTCTGGTACGGGGCCGGGGTTGCCGCCTGAGCCTTGTGGGGGGCGGTCAGTGTGGGCAGCGAAGGTCCGTGGCCGGTGACGGGGCGCATTCCCCGGAGGGCGCGGGGTGGGGCCATGCCACCGTGTCCCGGGTCCGCCGGTAGAGTGGCTCACCGGGTGCCAGTCGCAGGGCGCATGCCGCGGCCTCCTGGGCCGCCGGCCCGCAACCGAGGGCATGCAGCACGTGGGCCAGGTTGTTCCAGCCCGCGTGGGAGGTCGGATCGCGGGTGACAAGTGCCCTCAGGGCTCGTTCCGCGCCCTCCAGATCCCCCTGGGCATAGCGGGCATTGCCCAAGCCGATCCAGCCCACCGGATGTTCGGGCCAGGCCCGGGTGGCGGTGAGATAGGCCCCGGCGGCGGCTTCCAGTCGGCCGGTACGCTCCAGGTCATTCGCGGCCCGCAGCCAGCTCAGTGGCGTGGCGGTGGCGGGAAGCCGATCCGGTGGCTGAGCCAGAAAGGCCCAGTATCCGGCGCGGCGCCAGGTGCGCTCGAAGCGGCGCAGGGTATTCACATGGCGTTCGATGGTGCCCGAGCGCAGTATCACGATGCCCTCGTCCAGGTCGTAACCGATGACCACGGCATAGTGCCAGTAGGGCGCCAGGTTCAGTCCCAGATTCTGAAACACCACCACCGGATGCCCAGCCGCCAGCTCCCGTAGCAGGGCATCCATGCGGGGCGGCAGCGGCCATGCCACCAGCTCCCTGGCCCGTGTGGCCGCCAGCATCTCAGTCTGCAGGCTGCCCTGGCGTGCGGGCAGATAGATCTCGCTCACCAGCGCTTGCGGCGTGATCTCGATGCCCTGGACATTGAGCGCCGTGGCCAGGGCGGCGGGACCGCACTGATAGAGATCCTGGGGATGAAACGGGGTATCTTCCAGCTCCACCTGCCGGGGCAGGTCGCCGGGTGGATTGCCGAGCAGGGCGGGGGCCTGCAACCGGGTGGCACAACCCGAGAGCAGCAGGCCGGTCAGGATGATCAGCAGGGCCACGGGGAGCACCCAAGCCCCCCCGTGGCTCCGGCACGGATGGCCGGTGGCGGGAATCAATTCACCGGGCGGACGAAGGGGAACACGTCCGTGGCGCCGATGGCATCGGTGATGATGAAGACGATGAAAATGAGCACCACCACGCCCAGGACGCTGGCGGCCCCGGCCGGCAGTTCCTCCAGTCGCTCATTGAGCTGGCGTACCTCCTCGTCGGTCATGCGGGCGATGCGCTCGGCGGCTTCTTCGTTGCTGACTCCCAGGCGCGCCAGTTGCTGTTGTACATCCGCCCGTTCCAGGCTGGAGAGCAGTTGCGCCCGGTCCACCAGTCCCTGTTCCGTCTGGATCAGACGATCGGTTCCCACCATGCCGGCATGAAGGGGGCTGGTGACGGCGGCCAGCAGCGACAAGATGCACAGCAGGGTCAGCAGGCGTCTGATCAGGGGGTGTCGGGTCATGGAGAAGCCTCGTGGTGATGTGAATGTGGACACGATTTCATTGTCCTGCCCCCGCAACCGCCAGGTCAACCAGGGGAATGTTTCAGGTCGGGGCGAGGCGGTCGAGGCGCTGATGCGTTAATATGACAGGCTTCCCGGGCCTCGTGTCCGCCAGGGTCCCCTCACCCCATGAAACGGGCCTCATCCAAGGAAATCTTCGGCTGGGCGATGTTCGACTTCGCCAATCAGGCCTATACCCTGCTGATCATCACGGTGATCTTCGGGGACCTGTTCACCCGGGTGATCGTGGGGGATGCCCATTCGGACTACCGGCTCGGCAACCTGCTGTGGAGTATCGCCCTGGCGGTCAGTTATCTGCTGGTGGTGCTGTCCGGGCCGGTGGCGGGGGCCATCATGGACTTTTCCGCCGCTCGCAAGCGCTTTTTGTTCGCCAGTTATGTGCTCACCGTGGTCTCCACCTCCCTGCTGTATTTCGTCGCGCCCGGTTACATCTGGCTGGGCATGGCGCTGATCGTGGTATCCAATTTTGCCTATGCCATCGGCGAATCCTTCATCGCCAGTTTCCTGCCGGAGCTGGGGCCTCGCGAGGAGTTGGGCTGGATCTCGGGGTTTGGCTGGGCGCTAGGCTATGTGGGCGGACTGGTGGCCACCGCCTTCGCCCTGGTGGCCCTGGGTGAGGTCAGCGAGGAAAACTTCGAGCGTATCCGCTGGGTGGGGCCATTTGCCGCCGTGTTCTTCCTGGTGGCGGCCATTCCCACCTTCCTGTGGCTGCGGGAACGGGGACGGGCCAGGCGTCTGCCGGGGTTGCGTCAGTACGTGGGTATCGGCTTTCGGCGGGTGAGGGCGACGCTCGGGGATCTGGCCCATTACCGCGATCTCACCATCCTCATGGTGTCGGTATTCTTCGCCATGGCCGGTATCTACATCATCATTTCCTTTACCTTCATCTATGGCGCCCAAGTGATCCAGTGGGATGAAAAGGTCCGGGTCTGGATGTTCATCACCGTCCAGCTCACGGCGGCGGTCGGTGCGCTGGCCTTCGGGTTTCTGCAGGACCGGGTGGGGGCCCGGCGCACCTATGTGGCTACCCTGAGTCTTTGGGTCGTCGCCGTGACCCTGATCTTCGTCACGCCCTGGCTGGGGCGTTTTCTTGACTTTGAAGCCCAGTATGTCTTCCTGGTGGTGGGGAGTGTGGCGGGACTGTGCCTGGGTTCCACCCAGTCGGCGGGGCGTGCCTTGGTGGGGGTGCTGTCGCCCCGGTCGCGGGCGGCGGAATTCTTCGGTTTCTGGGGGCTCTCCGGCAAGCTGGCGGCCATTGTCGGCCTGCTGGGGCTGGGGTTTCTGCAGGTCCTGTTCGGGCTGCATCTGTCGATTCTGTTCTGCGCCCTGTTGTTCGGGCTGGCGCTGCTGGCGGCCCTGAGGCTGGACGAGACGCGGGGGCGGCGGGTGGCCGAGGCGAGGGAGTCCCGTCGCGGATAACATCGGAAACTTCTATTGCCGTAACATCCTGTTATCATCTCCCTCCCCGAAACGCCCGCGCCAATATTCCGGAATCCCAACCCATGACTGTGACCGTCGTTTATCCCGGGACTTTCGATCCCATTACCAACGGCCATGCCGATATCGTGCGTCGTGCCTGCCGGATGTTCGACAGGGTGCTGGTGGCGGTGGCGGCCAATCCCAGCAAACGGCCGGTTTTTACCCTGGATGAGCGGGTGGCGCTGGCGCGCACCGTACTGGCGGACATGGGCGACAAGGTGGAAGTGAAGGGCTTTTCCGGCCTGCTGGCGGAGTTCGCCGCCGCCAACGATTCGCGGGTTCTGCTGCGGGGATTGCGTGCCGTGTCCGATTTCGAGCACGAATTCCAGCTGGCCAGCATGAACCGTCACCTGTCCCCGGACCTGGAGACCGTGTTCCTGACGCCGGCGGAGGAATATGCCTTCATATCCTCAAGTCTGGTGCGGGAAGTTGCCATGCTGGGCGGCGATGTTTCACACTTCGTTGCCGATAGCGTCAAGGCTGCGTTGATTGATCGCTTGCGCTAAACTGTGCGGTCAAGCGCTGAACGCCATATATAACTACATGTGATTGAGTTTGAAGAGGAAAGTGCATTATGGCCCTGATGATTACCGATGAATGCATCAACTGCGACGTGTGTGAGCCGGAGTGCCCCAACGGCGCGATTTCCCCGGGCGATGAGATCTACGTGATCGACCCGGCGCTGTGCACCGAGTGCGTGGGCCACTTTGATGCACCCCAGTGCGTGGAGGTCTGCCCGGTGGACTGCATTCCCCTGGACCCGGACAACCAGGAGACTCAGGACGAACTCATGGCCAAGTTCAAGCGCATCACCGGCGCGGCTTGATCAAGCCGGAAGTTCCTTGATACGACAAGGGGACCCCTCGGGTCCCCTTGTCGTATCCGCGTCGTATCCACGCATCATCCTTGCCCTGTCATTGCCTTTTCTTCCCCGGGCGCCGGGGCGTGCTCAGCGCTCCTGACAGTGCGGGCAGTAGAACGTCGATCGCTGTCCCACCACCACCTGCCGAATTGCCGTGCCGCAACGCAGGCAGGGTAGCCCCGCCCGGCCATAGACCCGCAACTGCTGGCTGAAATAGCCGTGGCTGCCGTCCTCGTGCACGAAGTCCCTGAGCGTGGTGCCTCCCTGTTCAATGGATGCCGTCAGCACGGCACGGATCGCCTCCACCAGTCTGAAGGCCTCGGCCCGGGTGATCCGCCCCGCGGCCCGACGGGGACGGATGCCCGCCAGGAACAGGGATTCGGAGGCATAGATGTTGCCCACCCCCACCACCACATGGCTGTCCATGATCAGGCTCTTGATGGCGGTTCGACGCCGGCGCGTTTGCCGGTGGAGGTAGTCGCCGTCAAACTGATCCCCCAGGGGTTCCGGCCCCAGTTCCGCCAGCAGGGGATGGGGACCTTCCCGGGGATCGAAGCAGAGCAGCGCGCCGAAACGACGGGGGTCATGGAGGCGCAGGGTCTTGCCCGAGTCCAGCGCCAGATCCACATGGTCATGGAGACGGGGAGGGCTGTCATTCTCGACGATGCGAAGGCTACCGGACATGCCCAGGTGCACGAGCAGGGTGATGTCGCCGCAATCCAGCAGCAGGTACTTGCCGCGTCGGTCCACGCCGTGGATACGTCGCTCAAGGATCTGCCGTGGGAGACTGTCCGGTATCGGCCAGCGCAGGCGGGGCTGGCGCACGACCACTCCGGTGATCCGGCGACCGGTGAGGTGGGGCTCGATCCCGCGCCGGGTGGTTTCCACCTCCGGCAGTTCAGGCATACAGGCCTTCGATCTCCACCAGCAGGTCATCCCGGCAAATGTCGCCGCGCAGGTAGACGGCCGGCGCCTGATCGCCCAGGGTCGCCTCCAGGCGGGCCTTGACGGCAGCGGTATCTTCCGCGTGGCGGACGTAGACCTTGAGCATGGACAGGTCGCCCGGGTCGCCGACCCGGTTGCTGATGTCCTCGCCGGCCGAGCGGATCAGCGCGCGCAGGTTTTCGATGATCTCGTCCAGCTGGGTGAGGACATCCGTGTGCAGGGTCTCGTGACCGACGATGCTGGCGGTGCCGGAGATGTAAAGATGGGCCCGGTCGGGCCAGCGCTTGAGGGTGGCGCGGGAGAAGGAGGGGCTTTTGGGCCCGTAGCGGCGCGGGTAATGGAAGGCGCTCACCTGGCGAGGGTTCTCGATCTGGACCCCTGGCTCGCGCCCCGCCAGGAAATAGACCAGTAGGCCCGGTGCCGTGGTGCCGATGGCGGTGGCCGCGGGCAGCTCCCCTTCCGTCAGCGGTACCCGTTCCAGGGCGCGGTGCCGTCCCAGGCAGAAGGCCTGGTAGCGATCCAGTCCTTCCGCTTCCTGATGCAGGTTCGGGAAGTAGTTCCAGATCCGCAGCAGGTGGGGAAAGCCCCGGCCGCGGTGAAAGGCCAGCAGGCGGTCATAGGCATGCTCGGCGGCCTGGTTCATGTCGTGGTTGAAATCCGCTTCGTTCAGCAGGATCCACCCGAACAGGACCTTGTCGGTCCGGCTGTAGCCCACGCCGTCCTCGAAACCGGCGGCAACCGGTTCATCCGCCAGCCACAGCTCCGGTGGTACGGGCTCGACCAGGGGGGGGAGGGCCACGGTCAGTTCCATGGGGCGTGCGGGGTCCGCGCGGTTTTCCCGGCCGAAGCGGATCAGGGCAAGGCGGCAGGGGTCCTGCGGCGGAACTTGCGCTTCGTGCTGGAAACGAATGGTCAGGGGTCTGGAAAGGGGGTTTTGCGCCATGGAGCTATGTTATCGGATCATCCGGCTTCGTCGTATCATGAATTCCATGAAAAGGCCCGCGCGGATACCCGGGGTGCTCGTGTCGACGCCGTCCGACACGATCCGGCGGGTGTGCGCATGAGGCCCTGGAACAGGCAACTTGCAAGGCATCCGGGAACTTTACCATTTTCGGCCCCGGGATGTGTTTCGGCGTGTGCCGTTATGGATGCAGCGGTCGTGATTCTGTTCTAAAAGACACCACAAGCCCTGCTCCCGTCAGAGGAGAAGGCGAATCAACCGAGGAGGAGAAGAACATGTCCAGTCTGCGTCAGTTACGTCAGGGTATGAGTGAGGCCTGGGACAGTCTGCTGGAGGGGTGGCAACGGCTCTACGGTCGCGCCGCCGGTGCCATTACCCGCTTCAGTGTCGGGGAGCGCGGCAGTCGGGGAGGGGAGGCCGAAGATCGGGACGAGCATGAACTCATGGCCCGCAGCGTGGGCTGGGGGGTCATGGCCGCCGAGGTATTCGACGACGACGACAAGGTGGTGGTGCGCCTGGAGGCCCCGGGCATGGACAAGGCCGCCTTCGACATTCAGGTGATCGACGACCATCTGGTGATCCGCGGCGAGAAGAGCGTGCAGAAGGAGCATACCCACGGGCGCTACCACATCGCCGAGTGCGCCTACGGCCGTTTTGAACGGGCCATTCCCCTGCCTGGCCCGGTGGAAACGGATCAGGCCAGGGCTTCCTACGAGCATGGGGTGCTGCGCATCGAGCTGCCGCGTCTTTCGGTCCGGGTGGGGCGTCGTATCCCGGTGAACGTGGGGTAGGTCGCCTTGGAACAGATTCCGGCCCCCATGGGGGAGGTGATCGAACTGCGGCAGGTGCTGCACGAGTCCGGTGTGCCCCTGTTGCGGGTCCTGATCAGGGACGGCGGGCGCTACACCCATCTGGACCTGGATCCGGCCACGGCGGATCGCTGGGGCCGTGTGATGCAGGTCTGGGCCCGGGAGGCGGTGGAGCGGTTGGGCGAGCGTCCGGAAGAATAGGAAAGTGCACGAGGCCCGACAGTCGGGCCTCGTGCACAGGACCTCGCCGGGGCGAGGCCATCAGCCAGGTCGTGCCGGGTACTACTTGATCTTGGCTTCCTTGTGCATCACGTGCTGGCGCACGACGGGATCAAACTTCTTGATCTCCATCTTGTCGGGCATGTTGCGCTTGTTCTTGGTGGTGGTGTAGAAGTGGCCGGTTCCGGCGCTGGACACCAGGCGGATCTTTTCGCGAACACCTTTTGCCATGGTTGCGTCTCCTTAGACCTTTTCGCCGCGGGCGCGCAGCTCGGCGAGGACCGCATCGATCCCCTTCTTGTCAATGATGCGCATGCCCTTGCTGCTGGTCCGGAGCTTGACGAAGCGATTTTCGCTCTCGACCCAGAAGCGGTGTTCATGCAGATTGGGAAGGAAGCGACGCTTGGTCTTGTTGTGGGCGTGGGATACGTTGAACCCAGACACTGGACGCTTACCCGTAATTTGACAGACTCGGGCCATTGGATATTCTCCGGAAAAACCAGGCTGATTTGAATAAAGCCGGGAACGATAGCAGAAGGGGGGGGAAGTCTCAAGCCTGAAGGCGGGTCCCTTCCCTGTGCCCCGGCATGCCTTTATAGTCGCCTCCCATGGATATCGTCTACATTCGCGACCTCAGGGTCAAAACCACGGTCGGCATCTTCGACTGGGAACAAAGCATCCAGCAGACCGTGCGTCTGGACCTGGAACTGGGCTGCGATATCCGCAAGGGCGCGCACAGTGACCACATCGAGGATGTGCTGAATTACAAGGAAGTGGCCAAGCGGGTGATCGAACTGGTGGAAGGCAATCAACGCCGGCTGGTGGAGGCCATGGCCGAGGATATCGCCGGGATGATCATGAGGGAATTTTCCGTGCCCTGGCTCCGGCTCACCCTGGGCAAGCCCGGGGCGGTGCGGGGGGCCTCGGAAGTGGGCGTCACCATCGAGCGGGGTGCGCGGAACTGATGCGGCGTCGGGCTTACATCAGTATCGGTACCAATGTGGATCGAGAGCGCCATGTCAGGGCCGCGGTGGATGAACTCGGGACCGCCTTCGGCCCGGTGGACGTTTCTCCGGTGTACGAGACGGGGTCCGTCGGATTTGCCGGGCGTGCGTTCTATAATCTGGCGGCGGCGGTGGATACCCCATTGCCACCGGCGTCTCTGGTGGCCTGCTTCAAGGCCATCGAGGATCGGTATGGTCGTCAGCGGGGCGGAGATCCCTATTCGGACCGCACCCTGGATCTGGATCTTCTGCTGCTGGGGGACTGCATTCTGGAATCCGGGCGTCTGCACCTGCCCCGGCGGGAAATCACCCGCCATGCTTTCGTGCTCAGACCGTTGGCGGACCTGGCCCCTGATCTGGAGCACCCGATATTGAAGCAGACCATGGCGGTGCTCTGGGCCGGGTTCGATGATCCCGATCAGTGGCTAAGGCCGGTGGATTTTCCCTGGTAGCCGCCACCCACCGGCGACCTATTGCGCCGTGGTGCGTCCGCCGTCCACCGCGATCACCTGCCCGGTGATGTAATCCGCGTCACGGATCAGGAACAGGGCGGTGCGGGCGATGTCGTCCGGGCCGCCTTCCCGCTTGAGGGCGGTGCGCTGGATCATCTCCTCATGGCTGGCCGCGTTTTCCTCCGCCTCGGGCCACAGGATCGCTCCCGGTGCAATCCCGTTCACCCGAACCCGGGGTCCCAGTTCCCGCGCCAGCGACTGGGTGAGCAGCCAGAGTCCGGCCTTGGCTGCGCAGTACACCGGATAGTCCTTGAGCGGGCGCAGGGCATGGATGTCGACGATGTTGATGATGCAGCCGCCCCGCTCCGTCAGGGCCGGCGCCAGGGCCTGGGACAGGAACAGGGGGGCCTTCAGGTTGGTGCCCATGAGATCGTCCCACTGGGCCTCGGTGATGCCGCCCAGCGGGGTGGGGTAGAAGGTGGAGGCATTGTTGATCAGCACGTCCAGGCCACCGAAGGCCGCAACCGCCTTCCGGGCCAGTCGCTCCGGTGCGCCCGGTTTCAGCAATTCTCCCCCCACCAGTCTCACGGAGTTCGGCCGCCGGGCTTCCAGCGCCTTTTGAAGGGCGAGGGCATCGTCGCTGGAACGCCGATAATGGATGACCAGATTCATGCCCTGGGCGTGCAGGCGGCGCGCCATGCAGGCGCCGATGCGCCGGGCGCCGCCAGTGATGAACACGGTTTTGCCTTGAAGTGACGGTGTCTCTTGTTCCACGCTGCTTCCTTCTGCCTGTGTGATGATCCGGCGCCATGAGGGGGCGGCCGCGGTATCCGTGTGGCCCCTCTCGTGGTCGGGTTAAGTTAACCTAACCCTCCTGTCCGACTTTATCAAAAGCTTCGACGATGCCGCTGACCAAGGATTCCCGACTGCCTTCACCCGCGCCCGAGGCCCTGGCCCTGAGTGAGCGCCTGTTGCAGAGGATGCGGCACGAGAGTCGCGCCACCGGGAACTGGCTGTCTTTTCATCGCTACATGGAACTGGCCCTGTACGCCCCCGGCCTGGGTTATTACGCGGCGGGCAGCCACAAGCTGGGCGCGGCCGGGGACTTTGTCACCGCGCCGGAGATCTCCCCCCTGTTCGGTGATTGCATGGCCCGTCAGTGCGCCCAGGTACTGGACGCCCTGGGGGGTGGGGAGATCCTGGAGTTCGGGGCCGGTACCGGCCGGTTGGCGGCCCGGGTGCTGGACACCCTGGCCGGGATGGATGCACTGCCGGACCGTTATCTGATCCTGGAGACCAGTCCGGATTTGCGGGAGCGTCAGCAGGCCGCCCTGTCCACCTTGCCGCGGGCATTGTCGAGCCGGGTCCGCTGGCTGGATGCCATGCCCGAGCCCGCCGGCTTCCGGGGGGTGATGCTGGCCAACGAGGTGCTCGACGCCATGCCGGTGGAGCTGTTCGTCTGGCGCAAGGACGGGGTGCTGAGCCGGGGGGTGCAGGTGTCGGCCTCGGGTCTGGAATGGGCCGACCGGCCCGCCGATGCCCGGCTGGCGCGGCAGGTGAGGTCACTGTACCAGGGGGTGGACGAGTCCTGGGGGGAGGGGTATCTGTCGGAATTCAACCCGGGGCTGGCCCCCTGGCTGGCGGCGGTGTCCGGGGCCATGGCGGCCGGGGTGCTGCTGCTGGTGGACTACGGTTATCCCCGACGGGAGTATTACAGTGCCGAGCGCCGTCAGGGCACCCTGATCGCCCATTACCGCCATCGCATGCTGGAGCACCCCTTGCTGTGGCCGGGGTTGATGGACATCACCGCCAACGTGGACTTCTCGGCGGTGGCCGAGGCCGGTGCCGCGGCGGATCTGTCCCTGCTGGGCTACACCAGCCAGGCCTGGTTTCTGTTCGGCACGGGACTGGAGGCGGCCTTTCAGGCCCGTTGCTCCGAGGATCTCAAGACCCAACTGACGCTGGCCTCCCAGGTGCGCATGCTCACCCTGCCGGGAGAGATGGGGGAACGGTTTCAGGTCATGGCCCTGGGCCGGGGGGTGGAGATGCCCCTGATGGGGTTTGCCCTGCAGGATCTGAGTCACCGCCTCTGACCCGGACGATTCAGGGATCGCCGGCGGCCTGGGCCTCGTGGGCCTGCTTGAGTTCGGTCAGTGCCGCGATGCGCAACCGGCGCAGCGCCTGGGTGATGGCCTGTCCCTTGAGGCCCTGGGCCACCAGTTCCCGGGCCTGGATGTCCAGGCAGCGGGCATGGGCCCGGCGGACATAGTCGGCCTGGGGATAGGGCCGTTCCTCGAACCCGGTCCGGCCCCGGTAATCGGCCTCGCAGGCCAGCAGGATCCCTTCCACGCGCTCGGGTCGACGATAGGCGTCCAGTCCTTCCAGGGTCTTGGCCAGGGTGTCCGGGCGCAGCTCGAAGACCCGGTGCATGTGGCCGTGATAGCCAGCCACCAGTCGGGCCAGTTCCCGGTAGCGGTTGGGGATGCGGTAGCGGTCACAGAGCTGGTCGATCAGCACCACACCCCGTTGCTCATGGCCATGGTGGCTGGGCAGGATGTCCCGGGGGGTGTTGCCCTTGCCCAGGTCATGGGTGAGGGCGGCGAATCGTACCACCGGGTCCCCGGACAGCCGCTCGGCCTGGTCCAGCACCATGAAGGTATGGACACCGGTATCCACCTCCGGGTGATGTCGGGGGGGCTGGGGGACGCCGTAGAGGCGCTCCAGTTCGGGGAACAGCACGGCCAGCGCGCCGCATTCCCGCAGCACCTGGAAGAACCGGGAGGGGCCGGGGCCCGCCAGTGCCCGTTCCGTCTCCTGCCAGACCCGTTCCGGCACCAGGGCATCCACCTCGCCGGCGGCCACCATGCGGCGCATCAGATCCATGGTCTCGGGCGCGACGGTAAAGCCCATGGGGCCGAGGCGGGCAGCGAAGCGGGCCACCCGCAGGATCCGGACCGGATCCTCGGCAAAGGCCGGGGAGACATGGCGTAGCCGTCGTGCCTGAAGGTCCGCCTGACCGCCGAAGGGGTCGATGAGCCGGCCCTGGTCATCCTGGGCCATGGCATTGATGGTCAGATCCCGCCGTTCAAGATCCTCTTCCAGGGTGACATCCGGCGCCGCATGGACCTCGAATCCCCGGTAACCGGGGGCGGTCTTGCGCTCGGTACGGGCCAGGGCATGTTCTTCGTGGGTCCGCGGGTGCAGGAAGACGGGGAAATCCCGCCCCACCTGCCGGTAACCCCCGGCCAGCATCTCCTCCACCGTGGCGCCCACGACCACCCAGTCCCGCTCCCGCACCGGCAGTCCCAACAGGGCATCCCGGATCGCGCCGCCGACCAGATAGATGTCCATGGTCAGCGCGGCCCGCTGCGCAGGCGCTGCAGCCGGGCATGGCGTTCCCGATCACCCAGGTAACCAGGGACGATGGCCTCGATGGCGGTGGGGCAGCCGCCGCCGCCGCGGCAGACGCTGTCCCGACTCATGGAATGGTAGTTATCCAGGCTGAAGGGCTTGCCGGGGACGTATTCCATGATCCGGGCCTGCCACAGGGACAGACCCTCCGACAGGCCCAGGATCAGGCGGCGGCGGGCCATGACCTGGGCGGTATAGCTCACCAGCTCCTTCAGGGTGTAGACGGAGGGGCCGCACAGCTCGATGCGCTGGCCCCAGGTGCCACGGTCTTCCAGGGCATCGACAAAGTGCTGTGCCACGTCACCCACGTAGACCGGCGCGAAGCGGGCGTCGGGGCAGGCCAGGGGCAGGACGGGACTCAGCCGCAACAGGCCGGCGAAACGGTTGAAGAAGCTGTCCGTGGGGCCGAAGATCACCGAGGGCCGGAAGCTGGTGACCCGCACGTTGCCCGCCATGGTATGGACGATATTTTCCGCTTCGCCCTTGGTGCGCAGATAGTGGCTGGGGCCGCTGGCCGCGTCCGCATTCAGGGCGCTCATGTGCAGCAGGCGCTTCACCCCGGCCTCCCGGGCGCATTCAATCACCTTGCGGGCCAGATCCACATGGGCATGACGGAAGCCGCTGCCGTCCCGTCCCCGTTCGTTCAGGATGCCCACCAGGTTGATGACCCCGTCGCAGTCGCTGAAATGCTGCCGCAGGACCCGCGGGTCGTGGCAGTCCGCCTCCACCAGTCGTACCCCGGGGACCACCAGGAGATGCCGGTGACGGCTGACATGGCGGGTGATGACCTTGACCTGGCGGCCGCCGCCGGCCAGTCGTGCCACGACGTGGGTACCCACGAAGCCGGTGCCCCCCAGGACACATATCGTCCGGATGTTCATTGTTCGAATTGTCCTATATGACGAATGCATGCAAGCGCCGTCGAGTGCTGTGATCTGGATTGTGCCCGTGCCGGACATGGGGTCGACCCGCCGGGGACACTATTCCCCTTGCCGATGTCCAACCCGTGAATGCCCGGAACAGGCCCCGTTGATCCTGCAAACAAGCTCCTGTTCCAGGGCTGAATATACTATTGTATGCGCCCTCTGCATCCAAAGGAGTTCCCCCAGTGCCCCTGAGTTCCGTCAATCCCGCCAACGGTTCCGTGCTGCACGTGTTCGAGACCTGGGACCGGCCGCGCATTGACAAGGCCTTGAGTCAGGCCGCCCGCATCGTCCCCGAGTGGCGCGAGATCCCCCTGGATCAGCGTGCCGGACTGGTGCGTCAGGCCGCCCATGTGCTGCGTCATCGCCGGGATCATTTTGCCGTCATGATGACCCAGGAAATGGGCAAGCTGGTGACCGAGTCCCGGGCCGAGGTCGACCGCTGCGCCCTGGTCTGCGACTACTATGCCGATCATGCCGCCGAATTTCTGGCTGATGAACCCATGGCCGCCGGTGAACTCGACGCCCGGGTGGTATTCCAGCCCCTGGGCACCATTCTGGGCGTGATGCCCTGGAACTTCCCCTTCTGGCAGGTGTTCCGGTTTGCCGCGCCGGCGCTGATGGCGGGCAACACGGTGTTGCTCAAGCATGCCTCCAACGTACCCCGCTGCGCCCTGGCCATTGAAGAGGTCTTTCGCGACGCCGGATTCCCCGCAGGCGCCTTCCAGACCCTGATGATCACCTCGGATGAGGTGGGCCGCGTGATCGAGGACCGTCGCGTCCACGGCGTCACCCTGACCGGCAGCGAGGCCGCCGGGCGGGCCGTGGCCGCCGTCGCCGGCGGCGTGCTCAAGCCCTGTGTCCTGGAACTGGGCGGGTCCGATCCCTTCGTGGTGCTGGAAGACGCCGACCTGGACCGGGCGGTGGAGCAGGCGGTGGTGTCCCGTTATCGCAACGCGGGCCAGAGTTGCATTGCCGCCAAGCGTTTCATCCTGGTGCCTCAGGTGGTGGACGGTTTCCTGTCTCGGCTCAAGGACGCGGTGGCGGCGATTCGTCCGGGAGATCCGATGAAGGAGGACTCCGGCATCGCCCCCATGGCCAGAACGGATCTGCGTGATGAGTTGCACCAGCAGGTGCGGGATTCCATTGCCGAAGGCGCGATCCCCGTCATGGGCTGTGAGCCGCTGCCGGGCAAGGGGGCCTGGTATGCCCCCTCCATCCTGGATCGGGTGGTGCCCGGTACCCGGGCCTATGACGAGGAGATCTTCGGGCCGGTGGCCTGCATCCTGCGGGCGGAGGACGAAGACGACGCCCTGCGTCTGGCCAACGACACCCGTTTCGGTCTGGGGGGCAGCGTATGGACCCGTGACGTTGCCCGGGGGGAGGCGTTTGCCCGTGGCCTGGCCTGCGGCAGTGCCTTCGTCAATGCCATGGTGAAGAGCGATCCGCGCCTGCCTTTCGGCGGCATCAAGGATTCCGGCTTTGGCCGGGAACTGGCCCGTCCCGGCATTCGCACCTTCATGAACGCCAAGACCCTGGTCATTCGCTGATCCGTGTCTGAGCCCGCGCCATGGATGTGACCGATCTGGTGGGTGATGCCATCCAGACCTATGGCTACTGGGCCCTGGGTCTGTTCCTGATTGTGCTGGCCCCGGAAGCCCTCATGCCCTTCGCCGGCTTCCTGGCCCATGAGGGCATGCTGGGACTCTGGTGGGCGGTGCTGGCGGGAAGTCTGGGCGGCACCCTGGGCTCCACGCTGATTTACCTGGTGGCGCGCCGGGTGGGTGAGGCCCGGGTCCGCGTCATGCTGCGGCGTCGCGGCCGCTGGCTGCTGGTGCGGGAGTCGGATCTGGACGGGGTGCTGGCGACCTATGGTCGGCACGGTACCTGGATCGTGGCGGGCGGCCGTCTGATTCCCACCGTGCGCAGCCTGGTGTCCATCCCCGCCGGCCTGCTGCCCATGCCCCTGGCCCGTTTCGTCGGTCTGACCTTCCTGGGCACCTTCGCCTGGAATACGGTACTGGCACTGACCGGCTACGCCCTGGGCGCCAAGTGGAGTCTGCTGGAGCCCTACCTGGGCTTCTATGGCTCCCTGGTCTTCGTGTTAGTGTTGGTGATTGTGGTCATCTTTGTGGCCAGGCGTCTGGGAGAGAGCTGGCGTGACGGTGACGGGTGACCGGTGGGGCGGGAGTGAATGATCAGGACGTGGCGGCGCATGGTGGCCGGGCTTTGTATCCTGCTGGTCGTGTTTTTGGGCGCGGCCGGCGAGGCCGGCGCGGCCGGGTTACCCGATGATGCTTCGGTGCTTTCCGCCGCACATCAGGGGATGGTGATTTCCGACATCCGTTTTGAAGGCCGGCGCATCACAAGGGAGTCCGTACTGCTGCAGGAAATCGTGCTCGGGGCCGGGGATATCCTGGATGTCCGTCAACTGGAGCGTGACCGTCAGGCCATCATGAACCTGGGGCTGTTCAAGTCCGTGACGACCCGGACCGAGGAGGAGGGCGGCGAGGTCCGGGTGACCTATCTGCTGGAGGAAAAGTACTATCTTTTCCCCCTGCCGCGACTGAGTCGGACCTCCGACGGGGACCTGCGTTTTGGGGGCGAACTGCGTTTTGACAACCTGTTGGGACTCAACCAGGAATTGCGCATCCTGGCCGAGTGGGAGGATGCCGGTAATGACACCACCGAAGAGGAGTCCCGCACCCTGAGCGTGGACTACGACATTCCCCGGCTACCCTGGACCGCCTGGGGGCTGGGTATTTCCTTCAAGGACCAGTACACCCTGGAATCCGAGTCCGACGACGGCGAATACGGGGCGCATCGGGAAGATGCCCGCCAAGTGGGGCTCTCCATCAGTCGCTGGCTGGATCGCCGCGGCCCCAGTGCCGGCTGGCGGGCGGGTTTGGGCATTAGCTGGGACAGCCGGCGCTATCGCGCCCGGGAGGAAGGCGTGCCCATCCCCCGGGACGGCGAGGACGTGAGCTGGTCGGGCAGTCTGACCTTTTCCGAGGTCAACGACCTGGGGGTGAGACGGGAGGGGGTCGCCTATGGGGCGCGGTTTTCCTGGGGTAGCGACGTCCTCGGGGCCGGGCGCTCCCATCAGCGTCTGGATCTGTTCTATCGCGCCTATCGCCCCCTGCGTGATGATCCCCTGACCGCCAACTTGAATTATCAGGCCCGTTTCGGCATTGCCAGCGGCACGCCTTTCGGTGACGAGGCCTATGCCCTGGGAGGCGGCGGCAATCTGCGAGGCTATCCCCGGGACTACCGGGAAGGCGACGTATTCATGCTGTTGAACGTGGAGTATCTGCGACCGGTCATGGGTAATACCGCACTGCGCGGCGTGGGCTTCATGGACCTGGGCGGTGTCTGGGCGCGGGACGATATCGATCTCTCGGACATCCATGGCAGTGCGGGCCTTGGCATGCGCGTCAACCTGCGCTGGTTCGTGCGGACCCATCTGCGCCTGGATTACGGCTATGCCTTCACCACCGGCGAGACCCGGGTCTATGCCGGTACCAGCCATACCTTCTGAGCGACGGGGTGATTGCCGTGACGGGATTCAAGCGCCCTGAATCGGTGCTGGTGGTGGTCCATGCCCGGGACGGGCAGGTACTCATGCTGCGCCGCCGTCGGCCCGATGACTTCTGGCAGTCCGTCACCGGTAGCCTGGAGTGGGGGGAGACGCCCCTCCAGGCCGCTTGCCGCGAGCTGCAGGAAGAAACCGGTCTGCCCACGGACGGGCTGAAGGATCACCATCATCAGGTCCGCTTCCCCATCGTCCCTCCCTGGCGGTCGCGCTACGCCCCCGACGCGGAGGACAACCTGGAGCACCGGTTCAGCCTGCCCCTGGCGGCCCCGGTCCCGATCCGCCTGAACCCGACCGAGCATCTGGAATTCTGCTGGTTGCCCCGGGCCGAGGCGGCCCGTCTGGCCACCTCATGGAGCAATGCCCGGGCGATCCTGGAGGTCGTCCCCGCACTGCCCGGCGCGTGAAGGTCCCCGCGGAGACGGCCAAGGCTTTGCGGTGCATCGGTGCCGCTATTCCAGTATCCTTTTCGCCCCGTCTTTTTCGAACGAACCAGACAACGAGACTTCACATGGCCGGACATAGTAAGTGGGCGAATATCCAGCATCGCAAGAATGCCCAGGACGCCAAGCGCGGCAAGCTCTTCACCAAGCTCATCAAGGAGATCACCGTGGCCGCCCGCATGGGCGGGTCCGATCCGGCCACCAACCCCCGGTTGCGCCTGGCGGTGGACAAGGCCCTGGACGCCAACATGACCAAGGACACCATCGAGCGGGCCACCAAGCGGGGTGCCGGTGAGCTGGAGGGCGTCAACTACGAGGAGCTGCGCTACGAGGGCTACGGCCCGGGCGGTGTGGCCATCATGGTGGATTGCATGACCGACAACCGCAATCGCACCGTCTCCGAAGTGCGCCACGCCTTCAGCAAGTGCGGCGGCAACCTGGGTACCGACGGTTCGGTGGCCTACCTGTTCGAGAAGACCGGCATCCTCAGCTATCCCGCCGGCAGCGACGAGGAGCGGGTCATGGAAGCCGCCCTGGAGGCCGGTGCCAATGACGTGCTGGTGAGCGATGACGGTGCCATCGACGTGCTGACCAGCCCCGAGGACTACGACGCCGTGCGCGACGCCATGACCGAAGTCGGCCTCAAGCCCGAGCGCAGCGAAGTCACCATGCGCGCCGCCACCGGCAGCAGCGTGGATGACACGGACACGGCCAAGGCCCTGCTCAAGCTGCTGGACATGCTGGATGATCTGGACGACGTGCAGAACGTCTACACCAACGCCGACTTCCCCGACGAGGTCATGCAGGCCCTGTGACGGCACCTATTCGCATCCTGGGGATCGACCCGGGCTCGGTGGTTACCGGCTACGGCATCGTCGATACCGATGGCCGTCGCAGCACCCACGTGGACAGCGGCTGTATCCGGGTCAGGGGCGAGGATCTGCCCACCCGATTGGGCCATATCCTGACCGCGGTCACCGAACTGGTGGGCCGCCACCAGCCCCAGGTGATGGCCATTGAACAGGTCTTCGTCTCCCGCAACGCCGCCTCCGCCCTCAAGCTGGGGCAGGCACGGGGTGCGGCCATCTGCGCGGCGGTGCAGGGCGGGTTGTCCGTGGCCGAGTATGCCCCCCGCTCCATCAAGCAGGCGGTGGTCGGGACCGGCGCCGCCGACAAGACCCAGATGCAGCACATGGTCACCATGATCCTGGGGCTGGCCGCCAAGCCCGCCGCCGATGCCGCCGATGCCCTGGCGGTGGCCCTGTGCCACGCCCACACCCAGGCCACCCTGTCCCGCTTGCCGGCGGGGTATGTGAGGAGATCCCGATGATCGGACGACTGCGCGGCGTGCTGATCCACAAACAGCCGCCCCATCTGATGCTGGACGTGCAGGGCGTGGGCTACGAGCTGGAGGCCCC
Organism: Ectothiorhodospira shaposhnikovii; assembly: GCF_047222355.1. Taxonomy (NCBI): domain Bacteria; kingdom Pseudomonadati; phylum Pseudomonadota; class Gammaproteobacteria; order Chromatiales; family Ectothiorhodospiraceae; genus Ectothiorhodospira; species Ectothiorhodospira shaposhnikovii. The sequence goes on from NZ_CP178333.1 coordinate 754,595, forward strand.
CCTGTCCACCTTCTATGACCTGCCGGCGGAAGGGGTCGAGGTGACCTTGCATACCCATCTGCATGTGCGCGAGGATGCCCATGTCCTCTACGGTTTTGCCGGTGCCCAGGAGCGGGCCCTGTTTCGCAGCCTGATCCGGGTCAACGGGGTCGGCGCCAAGATGGCCCTGGCCATCCTCTCGGGCATGACCACCGAGGCCTTCAGCCGCTGCGTGATGGACAATGACATCACCCAGCTCACCCGCCTGCCGGGTATTGGCCGCAAGACGGCGGAACGGCTGGTGATCGAGATGCGTGACCGGGTGGCGGCGCTGGGGGAAGGGGCATTCCTGCCCGGTGTGACCGGCGGCGGCGCGCCGGCGCGTCCGGCGGACCCGGTCTCCGACGCGGTGGCGGCCCTTATCTCCCTGGGCTACAAGCCCCAGGAGGCCAGCCGCCTGGTCAGTCTGGTGGAAGAGGAGGCCCGTACCAGCGAAGAGCTGATCCGGCTGGCCCTCAAGTCCACCCTCAACAAGTAGTGATGTGACATGTCCGAGCGCATCATCAGTGCCGACACCACCCCCGACGATGAAGCCCTGGAACGCTCCATCCGTCCCCAGCGTCTGGCGGACTACGTGGGGCAGCCGGTGGCCCGGGAGCAGATGGAGATCTTCATCTCCGCCGCCCGTGCCCGCGGCGAGGCCCTGGACCATGTGCTGATCTTCGGTCCGCCGGGGCTGGGCAAGACCACGCTGTCCCATATCATCGCCCAGGAACTGGGGGTGAACATGCGCCAGACCTCCGGCCCGGTGCTGGAGCGTCCGGGGGACCTGGCGGCCCTGCTCACCAATCTGGAACCCCATGACGTGCTGTTCGTGGACGAGATCCACCGGCTCTCCCCCGTGGTGGAGGAGGTGCTGTACCCGGCCCTGGAAGATTTCCAGCTGGACATCGTCATCGGTGAAGGCCCGGCGGCGCGCTCCATCAAGCTGGACCTGCCCCCGTTCACCTTGGTGGGCGCCACCACCCGCGCCGGCCTGCTCACTTCGCCCCTGCGGGACCGGTTCGGTATCGTCCAGCGCCTGGAGTTCTATTCCACCGAAGACCTGGCCCACATCGTGCGTCGTTCCGCCCGCATCCTGAGGGCTGAGCTGGATGGAGAGGGGGCCGTGGAGATCGCCCGGCGTGCCCGTGGTACCCCCCGAATTGCCAATCGTCTGCTGCGGCGCGTCAGGGACTATGCGCAGATCAAGGCTAATGGCATTATCAGCGCCCAAGTGGCGGATCGTGCCCTGAACCTGCTGGACGTGGACGCCCATGGCTTTGATGCCCAGGACCGGCGGCTGTTGCTGTCGGTGATCGAGAAATTCGACGGCGGCCCGGTGGGGCTGGACAGCCTGGCGGCAGCCCTGGGAGAGGAGCGGGGGACGATCGAGGACGTGATCGAGCCCTATCTGATCCAGCAGGGCTTCCTCATGCGCACCACCCGCGGCCGCATGGCCACCAGTCACGCCTATCGGCACTTTGGTTTGCGAGTGCCCACGGCCCTGGAGGCCCGGGTCGCCCAGCCGGATCTGTTTGCGCCCGCCTCCACCGGGGCGGACCCAAACCCTGAAACCCCCAAACTGTGACCGATCTCCGTGTCTGACACCACCCCATCCCCCACCATGAGCCCCGTTTTTATCTGGCCCGTCCGTGTCTATTACGAAGACACCGATGCCGGTGGCGTGGTGTTCTATGCCAACTACCTCAAGTACATGGAGCGTGCCCGTACCGAATGGCTGCGTCATCTGGGGATCGGCCAGGAACGGCTGCGCCGGGAGCAGGGGGTGATCTTCGCCGTGCGTGCCGCCTCCCTGGAGTATCTGCGCCCGGCGGTACTCGACGACTTGCTGCATGTCACCGCCCGGGTGACGGATCGGCGTCGGGCCAGCCTGGTAATCGAGCACGAAATCCGGCGCCATGACGGGGCCGGCACACCGGAACTGTTGAACCGCGGCGAGGTCAAGATAGCCTGTCTTGATGCCGGGAAATTTACGCCTCGCCCCATCCCCGCCCTGATCGTGGACGCCATGACCGCCGGAGACTCTGAGCAGTGAGTGTCGACCTTTCCCTGTACCGCCTGATTCTGGACGCCAGCCTCATCGTCCAGTTGGTGATGCTGATCCTGGTGCTGGCCTCGGTGTTCTCGTGGATGATCATCGTCCTCAAGTGGCGGGTGCTGCGGGAGGCCCGCCGGGTGGCGGACGAGTTCGAGGAGCGTTTCTGGTCCGGCGTGGATTTGACCCACCTGTATGACGGCATCCGGCGCAAGACGGAGGTCTCCGGGTTGGAGCACGTGTTTGCCGCCGGATTCAAGGAATTCCTGCGGGGGCGCAAGCAGCTGCGCGATCCCGCCGCCGGCGTGCTGGTGACCGGCGGCACCGAGCGATCCATGCGGGTGGCCATCTCCCGGGAAGGCGATGAGCTGGAGTCCTACCTGAACGCCCTGGCCACGGTGGGTTCCACCAGCCCCTATATCGGCCTGTTCGGCACGGTATGGGGCATCATGCACGCCTTCATGGGGCTTTCCGGTGCCCAGCAGGCAACCCTGGCCATGGTCGCCCCCGGCATTGCCGAGGCCCTGATCGCCACCGCCCTGGGCCTGTTTGCCGCCATCCCGGCGGTGATTGCCTACAACAGTTTCTCCTCGGACATCGATCGTCTGGTGGCCCGTTACGACAACTTCGCCGAGGAATTGGCCACCCTGCTGCAGCGTCAGGTGGGTGGTCGCGACCGGGACGAGGTGGAAGCATGAGCGTGCCATCCCCGAGTTCGGTGTACGTGATCAGCTGGGGGCCGCCATGGCGGTAACTTCCCGTCGCGCGGGACGGCGTCGCTCCATGTCCCAGATCAACGTGGTGCCCTTCATCGACGTGATGTTGGTGCTGCTGATCATCTTCATGGTCACCGCGCCCCTGCTGCAGCAGGGCGTGGAGGTGGACCTGCCGGAGGCTGACGCCCAGCCGCTGCAGGACGAGAAGAGTCAGCGGGAGGCTATCGTGGTCACCGTCACCCGCGACGGACAGCTGAGCCTCAACCAAGGCCCCCAGGTGGGGGTCTCCCTGGACCGGGATGTGTTGCGGGAGATCGTGGCCGATCTGTTGTCCCAGCATCCGGGCACCCAGGTTTATGTGCGGGGAGACCGTTTCGTGGACTACGGCCGGGTGGTGGACGCCATGGTCAGTGTCCAGTCCGCCGGTGCCCAGCGGGTGGGACTGATCACCGATCCGCCCGATCTCTCGGCCAGGGACCGCTGATGTCATGTGGTGGTTGCTGCGCCGTCATTATGGTTTGTTCGGGGGCATCCTCGGCATCCATCTTCTGCTGTTCGTGTTGCTGGGGCTGAACATTCATTTCAAGTCCCGTGACGAGGCCGGGGCCACGCAGGTCCATCCGGAGGCCGTCGTGGAGGTCATCGAGGCCGTGGCGGTGGATGGTCGCACCTTCGACCGCATCGAACAGCGGCAACGGGAAACCGAGCAGCGTGCCCGGGCAGAGGCGGAACGCCAGCGCCAGGAGGCCCTGCGGCGGGAACAGGAAGAACGGCAACGCCAGGCGGAAGCCGAGCGTCGGCGCCAGGAGCAGGCCCGGCAGGCGGAAGAGCAGCGCCGCGCCGAGGAGCAGCGGCGGGCTGAAGAGGCGCGTCGCCAGGAAGAAGCCCGACGGCAGGAAGCGGAACGTCAGCGTCGTGCCGAGGAACAGCGCAAGGCGGAAGAGCAGCGCCGTGCCGAGGAGCAACGCAAGGCGGAAGAACAGCGCCGTGCCGAGGAACAACGCAAGGCGGAAGAGCAGCGCCGTGCCGAGGAACAACGCAAGGCGGAAGAACAGCGTCGCGCCGAGGAACAGCGCAGGGCCGAAGAGGCACGTCAGCAACGGCTGGCGGAAGAGCGCGCCGCCGAGGAGCGTCGTCGTCAGGAGGCCGCGGCCGCCGAACAGCGCCGTCTGCAGGCGGAAGAGACCGCCCGGCGCCAGGCCGCCATCCGGCAGGACCAGCAGAATGCCTATGTGGCCGCCATCCGCAGTGCCGTGGAAAGCCGCTGGCATCGCTCGGCCGGTCATCAGTCCGGTTACCGGGCCGTGGTCTACATTCGCCAGGCGCCGGGTGGGTACCTGCACGAGGTCCGGGTGGAACAATGCACGGGTGACCGGGCCTTCTGCGACTCCGTGGAGCGAGCGGTGCGCCTGGCCGAGCCTCTGCCCAGTCCGCCCAGTCCCGATGTCTTTGCCCGCGAGATCCGATTCACCTTCGAGCCCGCCTGAACGGGGCCATGAGATACCGGTCATGATTCAGATCCGACACGTCATCCTTCTGCTGTTGCTCGGCCTGCCTCTGGTGGGGCAGGCGGCCCTCGAGATCCGCATCACCCAGGGCGTGGAGGGGGCCATGCCCATCGCCGTGGTGCCCTTCGGCTGGCAGGGCGAGGCCCAGGCCCCCGAGGACCTGGCCGCCATCATCGGCGCCAATCTCCACCGTAGCGGCCGCTTTGCCCCGGTGGAGCGGCAGACCATGCCCCAACGGCCCACCCGTGCCGATGAACTGGACTTCCCGGCCTGGCGCGGCCAGGGCAGTAATTACGTGGTCATCGGTCGCCTGCAGCCCACCGGTGCAGACCGTTTTGCCGTTCAGTTCCAGCTCTTCGACGTGGCCGGCGGGCGTCAGCTGACCGGCTACAGCATCCCGGTGGAACGGGCCGACCTGCGTCGGGCCGCCCACATGATCAGCGACATCATCTTCGAGCGCCTGACCGGTGAGCGTGGCGCGTTCGATACCCGGGTGGCCTATGTGAGCGTCACGGGACAGGGCAGTGAGCGTCGCTTTGCCCTCCAGGTGGCCGACGCGGACGGCCATCATCCTCGTACCATCTTCCGGTCCGCCCAGCCCATCCTGTCGCCGGCCTGGTCGCCGGACGGTCGCCGGATTGCCTATGTGTCCTTTGAGAACGGCCGTTCCGAGGTCTTCGTGCAGAACGTGGACGGCGGTGACCGCACCCGCCTGGCCGCCTTCGAGGGCATCAACAGTGCCCCGTCCTGGTCGCCGGACGGCCGACGTCTGGCGCTGACCCTGTCCAGGGACGGAGCGCCGGACGTCTATGTGATGAACCTCGCCGACCGCTCGGTCAGCCGGGTCACCCAGAGTCGATCCATCGACACCGAACCGGCCTGGATGCCCGATGGCCGCTCCCTGGTCTTCACCTCGGACCGGGCCGGCCAGCCCCAGCTCTATGAAGTGCCGGTCACCGGCGGTCAGCCCCGGCGCCTGAGCTTTGAAGGCCGCTACAACGGCGGCGCCAGCATTTCCCCGGACGGACGCCGGGTGGCCATGGTGCATGGCGTCGGTGGCGGTTTTCGCATCGCCATCCTGGACCGCCAGACCCGTCAGTTTCGGGTGCTGACCGATGGCCGTGCCGACGAAGCCCCGAGTTTTGCCCCCAACGGCAGCATGATCATCTACGCCACTTCCGAGCGTGGCCGGGGTGTCCTTGCCGCGGTCAGTGCGGATGGCCGGGTCCATCAGCGCCTGGTGTTGCAGGAAGGTGAGGTGCGTGAACCCGCCTGGTCGCCGTTCCGGGAGTGAGTCGAGTCAGACCTGATGTTGCAGTACTCCTTGATCCCCAGGGATCAAGGCCCATAACCCAAACGATACCCCGAGGATCACCTCAATGCGCAGTTCCCATGTCATTAGCCGTTCCCTGCTGTTCGTCCTGATGGCCATCGTTCTCCTGACCCTGGGCGCCTGTGCCTCGGTGGACAAGACCGCGACCACCGACCCGGTGTTGGTGGGTGACGTTTACGACGATGGTCGCATCCAGGGCGACCGTCACTCGGGGGTCGAAACCAGCCCCCTGGGTCGTGATGGTCGCCTGACGGCCGATGCCCTGTCCGACCCCTCCAGCCCCCTGTCCCAGCGGGTGATCTATTTTGAATTCGACCGTGACGACGTCCGCGCCGATTTTGTGGACGTGGTGGCGGCTCACGGCGCCTACCTGGCCCGTCACCCCCAGGCCCGCATCCGTCTGGAAGGTCATACCGACGAGCGTGGTACCCGTGAATACAACCTGGGTCTGGGTGAGCGTCGCGCCCAGTCCGTGCGCCGCATGATGCTGTTGCAGGGGGCTTCCAGTGACCAGATCCAGGTGATCAGCTATGGTGAAGAGATGCCCGCCGCCATGGGCAGCAACGAACAGGCCTGGCAGCAGAACCGCCGGGTGGAATTGATCTATGAGGGCCACCGTAGATGAAGATAACGATGACCGCTGTTCTGGTCGCAACGGCGCTGCTTGCAGCGCCGTTTTCCTCCGTTCACGCCCAGAGCCGTGCCCAGGCCGCGGCTCTGGAGGAGCGCATGCAGCAGCTTGACGCCCGTCTGGAGCGTCTGGAACGGCTGCTGGAAAGCGAGGCCCTGGTGGAGCTGATGCGCAGGGTGGACGGGATGGACCGAGATGTCAGGGAGCTTCGGGGCGAATCCGAAACCCTGCGTCATGAGTTGGAAGGGCTGCGGACCCGTCAACGGGATCTGTATCTGGACGTGGATGGACGCCTGGAAAACCTGGAGCGGGGTGGGGCTTCCGCACCGACACCCACCTCCGGGGCGACGCCCGCCACATTACCGGATGGGTCTGCCGCTGCCGTGACTCCGGAGGCTGGCGATAGCGCGGCCTTCGGCGAAGTGATCGTCGGCGTCGACAGCGATCCCGCGTCGGAGCAGGCGGTTTATCAAGCCGCCTTCGAACTGCTCAGACAAGGTCGGTATGAGCCGTCGATCACCGCCTTTCGCGGTTTTCTGGAGCGTTTCCCCAATGGCAGCCTGGCATCCAATGCCCAGTACTGGATCGCCGAGGCCTATTATGTGACCCGTGACTTTCCCCGCGCCCTGACGGAGTTCAAACGGGTGAACGAGCGTTATCCGGGCAGCAACAAGCAGGCAGACGCCCTGCTAAAGCAGGGTTTCACCCACTATGAGCTGGAGCAATGGGCTGAGGCCCGGCGGGCACTTACCCAGGTCCGGGATCAGAACCCCAACAGTTCGGTGGCCCGGCTGGCGGAACAGCGGTTGCGGCGCATGAACGAGGAAGGGCGTCCGTGACCGCGTCGGGTCGATTGCGCATCACCGAAATCTTTCTCTCCCTGCAGGGGGAGTCCCGCAGCGTGGGTTGGCCCACGGTCTTCGTGCGCCTGACCGGCTGCCCCCTGCGCTGCGGCTATTGCGATACCGCCTATGCCTTCACCGGCGGCGCCTGGATGACCCTGACGCAGATCCTGGAGCAGGTGGCGGGTTACGGCGTGCGCCATGTCTGCGTGACCGGAGGCGAACCCCTGGCCCAGCCGGACTGCCTGCCCCTGCTCACTGCCCTGTGTGATGCCGGGTACGAGGTCTCCCTGGAGACCAGCGGTGCGCTGGATCTTGCCCTGGTGGACCCCCGGGTCATCAAGGTCATGGACCTCAAGACCCCGGCCTCCGGAGAGTCCGGGCGCAACCGCTGGGAGAATTTGCAGTGCCTTGGCCCGGCGGACCAGGTCAAGTTTGTCCTCTGCGACCGTGCCGACTATGAGTGGGCACGGGACAGTCTCCAGGCCCACGACCTGGCAGCCCGGGCGGAGATCCTGTTCTCCCCCGTCCACGGTCGCCTGTCGCCCCGTGAACTGGCCGAATGGATCCTGGCGGACCGCCTGCCGGTCCGTTTCCAGATCCAGCTCCATAAATGGTTGTGGGATGATGCCAGGGGGCGCTGAAGCTCCCCGGAATCCGACATCCCCGATAATGAACACCGTCATTCCCGGTAAGTCGCTTCGTCATTCCCGATAAGTAGCCTCGTTATTTCCGATAAGTAACTTCGTCATTCCCGCGAAAGCGGGAATCCAGAATTTCGGAGAAAACCACCCATGAAAAACGCAGTCGTCCTGCTCTCCGGCGGCATGGACTCCGCCACCGTCCTGGCCCTGGCCAGGGCCGAGGGCTTTACCTGCCACTGCCTCAGCTTCCGCTACGGCCAGCGCCACAGCGCCGAACTGGCGGCGGCAGTGGAACTGGCCCACGGCCTGGGCGCAACGGATCACCGGGTGGTGGATCTGAACCTGGGCCTGTTCGGTGGCTCCGCCCTTACGGATGAAACCATCCAGGTCCCGGACCAGCTCTCCGACGGTATCCCCGTCACCTATGTTCCGGCCCGTAACACCGTGTTTCTCGCCGTGGCCCTGGCCTGGGCGGAGGTACTCAAGGCCCGGGATCTGTTCATCGGCGTCAACGCGGTGGATTATTCCGGCTACCCGGACTGCCGCCCTGAGTTCATTCAGGCCTTCGAGACCATGGCCAACCTGGCCACCAAGGCCGGCGTGGAAGGGGATCGCATCCGCATCCGCACGCCTCTCATCGACCTGAGCAAGGCCGAGATCATCCGCCGGGGCGTGGCCGCGGGCGTGGACTTCTCCCGTACCGTTTCCTGTTACAGCGCCGACGCCGAGGGACGCGCCTGCGGCACCTGCGATGCCTGCCGCCTGCGGGCCAAGGGCTTCGCCGACGCCGGCATCCCCGATGTCACCCGCTACCGCGCCTGAAATCCGACGGCCTCCATACCAGGAAAACTGATCCGGACATACAAAACTCTGAATGTCCCGGTCAGCGGCCTGTTGCACAATGACGCCGACATGACCCAAAGAATCAAGTCGGCCGTCCGATTCGGAACAAGACCGACCCGTCGCCAAAGGCAAGCCTGGCCACCGGGCTGACAGCCGGACCGGGGCAGCACACCCGGCCCCAGGAGGAGATCCATGCTGTTCGAGAGCTTTCCCGCCGCCGCCGCCGCCGTACTGGCCTCCATCTTCGTCCTCGCCTTCATCCTCGGCGCGGTGGCCAACAAGACGAATTTCTGCACCATGGGCGCCGTCTCCGACTGGGTGAACATGGGAGACACCGGGCGCATGAAATCCTGGTTTCTGGCCATGACCGTCGCCATGCTGGGGGTCATCCTGTTCGAGGCCTTCGGACTCATCAGCGCGGATGGAGCCTTCCCTCCCTACCGCTCATCCCAGCTGGCCTGGGTGGAGCACCTGCTGGGCGGTCTGATGTTCGGCATCGGCATGACCCTGGCCAGCGGTTGCGGCAACAAGACCTTGGTGCGTATCGGTGGCGGCAACATCAAGTCCATCATGGTGTTGATGATCATCGCCCTGATCGCCTACTTCATGATCAACCCCTTCCCGGGCACCGCCCACACCCTATATTCACTGCTGTTCTATCCCTGGACCAATCCCATGAGCATCGGTCTGTGGTCCCAGCAGGACCTGGGCTCCTTGGTGGCCGGCAATGAGCATGGCGCCGTGGCACGGCTCGTCATCGGGCTGGTGATCGGCGCCGCCGCCCTGTTCCTGATCTTCCGCAAGGCGGATTTCCGGGGCAGTTTCGATCACATCCTGGGCGGTCTCGTGGTGGGCCTGGTGGTGGTGGGGGCCTGGTATGTCACCAGCACGGTCCAGATCGACGACGGCATGGACGGTCGGCACGGTCTCCAGGCCTACGTCCAGGACTGGGACTTCCTGGCTGATGATCCGGACGGTCGTCCCGGCGAGGCGGCTCCCTGGGCCACCCAGTCCTTCACCTTCATCAACCCCATGGGGCAGACCCTGCGCTATGTGGGGAGCGGTTTCGACACCAGTCTTTTATACATCGGTGTCATCGCCCTCGTGGGTGTGATCGTGGGTTCCTTCTTCTGGGCCATGGTCTCCGGCGCCTTCCGGGTGGAATGGTTCGCCTCGGCGAGGGATTTCTTCAACCACCTCATCGGCGCCGTCCTGATGGCCTTTGGCGGCGTCCTGGCCATGGGTTGCACCATCGGTCAGGGTGTCACCGGCATCTCCACCCTGGCCCTGGGTGGTTTTCTCACCTTTGGCGCCATCGTCCTGGGCGCGGCCATGACCATGAAGATCCAGTACTACAAGATGCTCTACGAGGACGAAGCCACCTTCTTCAAGGCTTTCGTCACCGGCCTGGTGGATCTGCGCCTGCTGCCCGCCCGGCTCAGAAAGCTGGAGGCCATGTAGCTGTTGTCCGAATGCACCCTTCTCCCCCGAGGGAGAAGGGCCGGGGATGCGGGGGCGCCTCACCGTGGAAAAAATACTTGCACTCCCTGAAAAATCCAGTAAGATACCTGCCCTTTCCAGGGGTAACCAACATATCCCCGGATATCGCTTCCCTTCGTGGGTCGTTAGCTCAGCTGGTAGAGCAGTGGACTTTTAATCCATTGGTCGTAGGTTCGAATCCTACACGACCCACCATTCAAATCAGTCACTTACGCAACCCGTCCCGCTTCGCTTGATCTTCGGCTTTCCCCCACGGAACCACCACGGAACCTAAGCCGGATAATTCGGGTAGTGGGTGAGCGGATCGGGCGCGCTGCCGGTGCTGGCTCAGGTGGGCGGCGCTGCCGGTCCCTGAGCCGCCTCCCGGTGCGGCCCTGGGCAGGGCATCCGCTGACCCATGGCCCCGGTCCTGGTGTCACCCGCCATGCAATCGCTGGGCCATGCGAAAATCCAGGCGTTCAGAATCAGCGGCTTGCGATTTGCTGGCCTATGGATTGCTTGCTGGAACGGATCATGCAGCCATGCAGGGATCATTCCACCATGCAAGGCATGCCAGCTTTCCCCCAGGCACAAAAAACCCCGCCACGGGGGCGGGGCCTTGTGCGCTGGTGCTGGTGCTGGTCAGGCGGGGCGGGCGTCCCGCTCCCGATCCACTCGGGCCAGAATCTGGCCAACCACACCCATGAACTCATCCCATTCCGCGTCATCCATTCGGCCCTCCACGCGGGCCTGAACGATGCGCTTCAGGGAATCAAGGGCGCGGTGATTGTTGCTCTCGGTGGTAGGATTGTCGGTGCTCATTGGCGGAACCTCCTTTGCAGGTCAGCCGGTGGGAAGTCCTGGGTGCCGGTGCCAGCCGGTCCCAGGGCGCTTTCAGAATATAGCCCATCGCCCCGGGCCTGTCCCCTCCCTCCGGTGATTCCGCTGGCCCAGCCCGGCCCGCTGGACCCTACCCGGAACCTCCCCATTCCTTCCTCGGCAATCTCAGGTTTTCTAAGGTTCCTTCCTCACGCGGGCGCTGACCCTTACCTGAACCTTACCATTGGCCCCCTTCTGATCGGTGGCCAGACCCTTGACCAAACCTTGACATTGCCCCGGCCTGATCGGGGCCAGACCCTTGCCTAAACCTTGCTATTCGCTCGCCCTCCGAACCCTCGTGGAAACCTTGGGATACCCGGCCCGGCTGGTGCCGGAAGCCTACCCGTCGCCAGCCTGGAGGATGCGCCTTATCTGCCGGTCGGTCAGCCCATGAGAGCGGGCCAGATCATTACGGCGGGCACCAGCGGCGGCGGCGCTCCTGATCTGCTCATTTCGGGCATCCAGGGCGGCCCGGTGCCCCTTGGGGATGGTCACGGCCTCCCCTCCAGCCAGGGCGCATAGCTGCCGGGCGGCGTCGCTGCCGAGGGTGGCCACCAGGTGGGGTGTAGGGGTCATGGGTATGCGGGTTGTGGTGCCTCCGAGAGTATCTTGCAGCTTGCCCGCCAGATCGGGGCCGATAACCTCCCGAAAATCGTCAAACATGCCTGAAACCTCGCAGTTGATGACGCTCCCATTTTACTCGGGCGTCCCGTCATCGGCGCACCAGCCAGGGGTCCCCGGGGCGGTGCAGGGGGTGGGCAGCAGGTCATCAGCGGATACCCCCCGGCGCTCCAGGGCGCGGCGCAGCTTCCGCAGGGCGCGGACCTCGATCTGCCGGGCGCATTCGCGTGAGATGCCAAGTTCCCGGGCCACGTCATCCAGTGTCACTTCCCGGTCCGGCTTGGTGCCCATGGGTTACTGGATGCGCTGAATGTCAGGTTCCCCCGCATGGCAATCAATTCCCGCCTCCCGGGCCTGCTGGATCAGTGCGGCTTCGCTGGCTCCCAGGGCGCGGGCCACGTCCTCGATGCGGTAGCAGGGCGTCCCTCGGTGATCCACTCCCAGGGGCTTCAGGTCGGGCAGGAATTGACGCAGCCCCTCGTGCAGCTTCTCCCGCAGCTCCCGGCGCAGGTAGGGGACAACCTGGGCATCTTCGGACAGCATGACGCAGGCCAGCACACTGTCCCCGGTCTGCCGCTCCAGGGCTTCCAGGCGGTCACTCATGACTTGTCGGCAGTGCTCATCGAACGATCGGACAAAGGCCATCACGGCAGGGTGCCGGTGATACTTCAGGGCCTCGGCCATGCTCTCGGGGTTGTGTGACGCCAGCAGGGTGGTCACGGGGTCCAGGGGGCCATAGCCCACGCCTTCATCGGCGGCGGCTTTGATCTTCTCGAGCTTGGTCATGCGGCGCTCCTCATGGTCAGTGCGTACCGGGCCAGCAGCAGGGCATCCGCCATGTTGTGGTCCCGCTTGCGGCTCAGGTTCAGATCGGGGTGGAACCGGGCGGCAATGGTCCGGCCCATGTCCTTGTCGCTGCCGGCGGGCACCCCTACGGCCTTCTTCCACGCGGTGGGCGGCACCAGCACCAGCGGGATGCCCAGGGCCGCCAGAACCCCGCAGATTGCCCCGGCGGTGTGTCCCAGGCTGAACACACTGGCCACGCCTTGCCCGGGGCGGCTGGCCACTTGCTCCACCACTGCCAGGCGCACGTCCCCGGCAATCGGGCGCAGCAGGTGAGCCAGCCCGGCGGCGTCCAGCTCCCGGCGTACCCGGCCACTGCCGCGGGCCACGGTGGGTAAGTCCTCCAGCAGCTCCACGCGGTGATCGGGGGCCAGGCCAGCCACGGCCCCGGTCAGGCCTGGATCAATCCCCAGCACTAGCCGGGGGCGGTAATCGTTTGCGGTCATCGGTCGGTGATCTCCATCAGCCAAAGGTTGGCGGCCCGGCGGCCTACGTTGTCCTTCCGGTGCGGGACCGGCTCCTGGTCGGCGGCATCCAGCCAGGCGGCCCGGTATCCATCCAGCAGGGCGGCCCGGTTCTGGCGGCCCAGGGTGCGGGCATGGATAAATATCCAGTCCTCCGGCAGCAGGGGCAGGCTATCCAGCGGCCCCGGTTCTCGGTCGGTGCCGGTGTCCAGCACCAGCGGGCAGGCACCAGCGGGGCGGATGAACTGCTGTTCCAGGGCATCCAGCACCACGGCCCTGACCCACTCCATCGGGCGGCTGGCGAAGTCGGGCCAGCCCCCCGGATCGGCATACCAGGCCAGGGCACTGTCCGGGTCCGCTCCCAGCTCCCGACAGGCGGCGGTGATCTTGGCTTGGGCTTGGGTGCGGGTTTCGTCGGAATCCCCATACGCAGAATCCGCACAATACGCAGAACTCAGGGCTTCCCCCGGGTGGGCGTCCGGCTTGCCCCCTTCTGCTGGTGCCGGATCATTGCCAGCTCCCAGCCCTGAGCTCCCATACGCAGAATCCGCAGAATCCGCAGAATTGCCCCCGGCCTGGGGGTTTTACGTATTGTGCGCATTGTGCGTATAGGCATCGGGGGTTGAACTGCCCCCCAGCAGTGCCCGCCAGCTCATCGCCAGCCCTCCGCAATGTCAGGGCGTACCCGCACGGTGGGGGATGGGCGGCGGCCCGGTCCATCGGCCTGGGGTTCGATGACCTCCAGGTACCCCCGCTCCTCCAGTACGGCCAGGGCGTCCATCAGCGGGTGCATCTTCGGGAACGTGGCCCGCAGGGCGTTGAAGGCATCCCGGGCCTTGAAAGCCTCCCGGCGGCCCCTCCTGATCCAGTCCCAGACCTTGCGGGCGGCGTCTATCCCCGGATCGGCTCCCATCAGGGCATAGACAGCCAGGGTATGCCGGGCAATCACGGCCATGACCTCCAGGGCTTGGCCCATGGTTTCCACGGCCACGGGCACGGCCCAGGGTTCCCCGTGGGCATACTCGATCCCATGGAGGATTCCCGCCAGGCGGGCAGCCTGCCCCGGGCACTTCCCAGCCCAGTCCTTGGCATGCTCGAACTCCCCCCCGGGCAACATGGACGCCTCAATGTGCCGGGCGAACGCCAACCACTCGGCATGGGCGGCTTCTGACAGCCGGATCAATCGGCGGCGCTCCATCCCGGTTTCCGGGTCAATCTCCGGCGTCCACTCCAGCATGGCCCGCACCCCGGCGGCGTAGGCGTCCACGGCCCCCTGGGGAATACCCGCAGGGGTCAGGGTCCGGTGTCCCAGCGGTGACGGCGGCATCAGGAACAGGAACCGGCCCAGCAGCCCCCGGCCCAGGAATCCCGGCTTGCTGGCCAGGCCCTTGAGAACGTCCGGCTGGGGGGATAGCCCGATGGTCAGGGCGGGCTGGTGCAGGTACACGGGCGGGCGGCTTCCCCGGTCTACCCGCTCGGGGTCCCCGCTCCACGACTTCAGCACAAGGTCCAGGTTCGGGATGCCGCTGGAATACCGGCCCGCCAGCAGATCAAACACCCCACCTTCCGACGAAAGCCAGGCCATGCACTCCCCATGGTCCGCCATCAGTGCCCCCAGCTTTTCGGGTGTCGCGTCACTGGTCCACAGTTGCGGCGGCCTGGGCACCTCGGGTAATTCCGCCTCGATCTGGGCTGCCTGGCTCGCATAGTTGCGGGCGTCGTCGTCGGCTTCGGCCTTGGCGGCCTTGCTTCGCAGCTCCCGGGCGCGGGCCTCCATGGTCTTGCGCTCGGAATCCGCGGCCTGAATCTCCCCGGTCATGGCGGCGGCCTGATCCCGCTCCCAGTCCAGCAGGGGGGCACAGGCGGCCCCTTGCACTGCCGACTTCCTGTTGCCCGGCTCCAGGGCCACGCAGGGCCAAAGGTTCAGCGGCTCGAAGTAGCCGGGGGACACCATCAGGCGCAGGCGGCGGGCGGTGGCGGTCGCGCACACGGCCAGCACCAGGGCGGCGGCCAGCTCCGGGGGTGTCTCGGTGGAACGGCCCAGGGCCTTGGCATAGGCACCAGCCCAGCCGGGCAGGTGATCCAGGTCCAGGCGGGGCAGGTCCGGATGATCCAGGGGGATCAGCTCCGGCCAGTCGGGGGCGGTGTCGCGTTTCGGGATTTCAATCACGATGTCACGCGGCATGATCCACCTCCCTGCTCATGTAGCGGTTGCCGGTGCCCATGTCGAGAATCCGGCCCACGCCAGCGGTCAGCAGGGCCAGCACCAGGCGGTGAACCTGATCCCCGTCCACGTTTCCGGCCCGCACCAGCAGAACAGGATCAGAACCCACCAGGCACTGCCAGTCGAGGGCGGCGGGATCGGTATCAGGAGGGCATACAGCCACCAGCCAGCGGCCACGGGTCCGGGCTGGGTGCCAGGCGTCACGGGCTACTTCCCATGCGGTGGTGCCGACCGCGCACCACAGCGACGGGCGGCGGCCATCGGGCGAAGTTCCCCAGTAGCGGGACAGATCGCCCTGCCGGGCCTGGATGATGCGCTTGCCATAGGGCGGAAGTTGGCGATGGGTCATGCCTTACTCCCCCTGTCGCTGGTGCCGCTCATAAGCTTGCCGATGGCATCCAGGTATACCCGGTCGATCTGGGCCTGCTGCCGACGCCATGAGCGCTTCGGGCGGCGGGACAGCCTGCTGGGCTTGGTGCTGATATCATCAGGGGTGATCTGCCTTACCTGATCTCCATTTGCCCCTGCCCGGCTGGTCCCCGGGTGGGGGTTTTTCTTTGGTCGGGTCATCACGCAGTCTCCCCGGGCTTCCTGGGTGCAGGCGTGGCGGCTTTCTGCCCCTGGGCCAGTAGACGTTCAAGCGAGTCAGCGGGCCACAGTAGCCGGCCATTGGGCAGGCGCTGAGGGCGCAGCCCGTAGTAGTGCCCGCGTCTGCACAGGTGAACGCGGATGCTATCCGGGCGCACACCAGTGGCGTAGGCAAGCTGGGGGGTAGTCAGTCCAGCGGGGGCCATGCCGGCGGGGGGCAGGGTTGTGGCGCTGCTTGTGATCGGTTGTGGCATTTCACGCACCTAAGCGGTTGTTAACGGTGCGTTCATGTTGGCGGGATGCCGGGCGGCCCGGGGGCATACGGCAGGAAACGGAAGGAAACGGCGTGGTTTGTCGTGGGAAACGGTAGGAAACGGCGCTGTTTGTCGTAGTCAGCGGCCCCGGTAGCCATTCATCCGCTTTTTGAACGCCTCCCGGGTCACAGCCTCCCTGTCAATCATCACACACTGCTGTTTGCTGCCGTCGCCCCTCAAGCGGGGATCGGCATGCCCCGTGATGTAGCCGGGCACCTTGCCTGTCCTGATTCTCTCCCATATCTGGTCATCGGACGGTGTGTTGTTGTGCTCCTGCTGGTGCGCCTCGATGGCGGCGGCGATAGCGTCCCGAATCATGCCCTTTCCCGCGTCCAGCCCCGGGAAGTCCGCATGGGTGACTTTCTCCGCATATCCCCCGATCCGGTGTTCCCGCTCGAATCGGTCCAGCTCTCCCAGGGTGATGACCCGCAGGTACACATACCCGTGGGGCGGCTCCACGCTGAAACGATCGCAGACAGCACGGGTAAGCGGATCAGGTGATCCGAGACAGATAAGCCCCTCATGCGCCCATCGCTCTATGTCGTCAACGGTGCATCCCCACCTTTCGGCGGCCTCCTCCAGCCTGACCCACGGATGCTCAGGCAGGGCCATCACTTCACCCTCCGCAGCCGACCGGCCCCGGCCTGGGGTTGCGGGATGCCCGCCTCATTCAACACCCACGCCTCGATCTTGGTGTGCCATTGGCGCAGTAAGTCCAAGGGGCGGCGTTTGTAATGCCGCTCCGCAATGGCCGATGGCCGGTGCCCCATTATCTGGGCCGTGATACCCACGGGGCACTCCACCCACTCGGACAGGGTGCCGAAGGATCGGCGCAGCCCGTGAAGGGTGAGATGGGGCAGCCCGGCAGCCTTCAGGGCGCGGTTATGGGCGTGGTTGCCCTCGGACATGCGGCCTGATTCGCTGCTGGTGCTGGAGAACACCCACTGATTCCGGCGGGGCAGGGCATCCAGCAGGGCGGCCACGTAGGGTGTCAGGGGTATGACCCGCTCCCCCTCCACCTTGTCCTTGATGGTCAGGGACAGCCACTGGAAGTCCACGTCCTCCCATCGCAGGTTTGCCAGTTCCTGGGCGCGGCTCCCGGTCAGCATCAGGGCCTGAAGGTAGGCGGCATGAACCGGAAAGGGCAGCTCCCGCACGGCCTTGAACCACGGGGCCAGCTGCTCCCGCTGAAGGCAATCATCCTTCGCCCGGGGCTTGGGCACGGATCGGCGCACGGTCTTGGTCAGCAGGGCGGCGGGGTCCACCAGCCCCCGGTATTCCGGTTGTTCGGCGGCCCAGTTGAGGAACGTCCTCAGCAGGCGGAAGCCCCGGGCGGCCACGGCGGGGCGGGCGGCCTTCTCCCGCACCAGCCATGATTCCAGGCGTTCGGGGGTCAGGTCCGCCAGTCGCTCGTCCCGCAGGGAGTACAAGGCACCCGCTTTGGTTTTCCTCGGGGACCGCTTGCGGGCCTGTCCGGGGGCGGTCATGACCTGGGCGTGGTCATGCCGGTGGGATTCGCTCCAGTCGGCTTTTCGGGCTTCCACATAGGCGTCCCAGGCATCCGCCAGGGTGACAACGGCCCGGACCTGCTCCTGCCGGGCCTGATCCGCCTCTGCCTTGCGCTGGGCCTTCTCCTGCCGGGGGTCGATGCCCTGATCCACCAGGGCGGAAAGGCGCTTGGCCTCGGCCCGGGCTTCCGCCAGGGTCCAGGTCTCCCGGTCCCCGATCACTGCGCGGACGGTTCGACCGTTCAGCTTGCGCTGGAACAGGTAGGAAACGGCAGACTTGGTTGCCCGCAGTCCAAGACCGGGCTGAACCAAGTCCCACATGAAAGCCTCGTCCCTATCCTCGGGGCGTTCAAAGGATTGGACGCGACCGTGGGTGAAGTTGGCGCGGGTGGTAGAATTTCGGATAGCCATGGCAACCTCCCTTCAAGGTTTGCCGGTGGTCAGGGCCCCGGGGGTGTTGGCGCATCCTCGGGGCCTGTTTCGTTTTGGCCTGGGTTCCACGGAACCACCACGGAACCCAAGTAAGTCAATTATAGCGCATTATCCACCATTAGCCGGAAGGATGATTTCCTGAAAATACATTGAAAATCATCGGCTTCGTATGCTTGGCATAATGCCTGCTAACGGTTCACTGAGCGGACTTTTAATCCATTGGTCGTAGGTTCGAATCCTACACGACCCACCATTCAAATCAGTCGCTTACGCGACTCGCCCGCTCCCGATCATCCCTGCCTCATGGCGCTGGGCTCCCCTGGGGAACCCAAGCGGGACAATCCCGCCAAGTGGAATCTCCGCCTCTGTTTCCAGCCAATCGGGCAAGCGTGGATTGTCCTGCCCCTTTGATTTGTATCTGGCGCGTTATAGTGTAGAAATCGTCCTTGAACCATCCGCTCGAACTGGATGCGCCATAACGGAGGATTTCCATGCTCAAGCCACGTCTGCTTGCCCTGTCCGGCAGTGCCCGCCGGGACTCCCTGAACCGTAAGGTGCTGGCCGTGATGGCGCGCGGCGCCGAGGCGGCGGGGGCCGAGGTCCGGGTGGTGAGTCTGGGCGATTATCCCTTGCCCCTCTATGACGGCGACCTGGAAGACTCCCAAGGGTTGCCCGACAATGCCGCCCGGCTGCAGCAGCTGTTCGCCAGTCATGATGGCCTGCTGTTGGCCTCTCCCGAGTACAACGGCTTCTTCACCCCTCTGCTCAAGAATGCCCTGGACTGGGTGTCCCGCCCCTTGCCGGATGGCTCCGGTCGGCCGGGGACGGTCCATGTGCGGGGTAAGCCCGCCGGCATCACTGCGGCATCTCCGGGCGGTCTGGGTGGTATCCGTTCCCTGCAGCATACCCGTCAGTATCTGGCCAACCTCGGGTTTCTCGTGGTCCCCGAGCAGATGGGGGTGAGTCAGGCGGACAAGGCATTCACCGACGCCGGTGAGCTCGGGGACGAGGGCGTTCGCAAGGCGGTGGAAGGGGTGGGGGCCGCGGTGGCCCGTCTGGCCATGGCCGTCAGGGGGGACTGACCAGGCTCAGCCAGGCTTGCCATTCCCGCATCAGATCGGGGCTTGCCGCGCACACCGCGGAGCGGGGGCGCAGGTCCAATGTGTCGGATGCCGGTCCCGTCAGGGTGGCAAGGCAGCCGCCGGCCTCGCTGAGGATGAGCTGTCCGGCGGCGTAGTCCCACAGGTTCTGTCGGCCGTGGACGTAGACCGCAAAGCGTCCCGCGGCCACCCAGCACCAATCCAGGGCGATGGAGCCGATGGAGCGCTGGGAGGCGTAGGGCGGGGTATTGGCCAGCCGGGTGGCCAGTGCCTTGGGCAGGCGCTTGAAATCCACGCCGGCCAGGGCTTCTCGCAAGGGCGGCGTGTCGTCGGGGGCCAGTTTCAGGGGGGCGCCGTTGAGTTGTGCGCCGGCGCCTCGTTGGGCGGAAAAGGTTTCATTGCGGCAGGGGTCATGGACCACGCCGAAGACCGGTTGGCCGTGCTTCAGCAGGGCCAGGCTGGTGGCATAGGCCGGCAGGCCCATTCTGAAGTTGCTGGTGCCATCCAGCGGATCCAGTACCCAGACCGGGCGATCCTCGGCCAGGGCCGCCTGCTGGTGCTCCGGGGACATCTCCTCCCCCAGGAATCCGGTCTCGGGGTAGTGCCGTTCCAGCCAGGACTGCAGGCCGTGCTGAATGTCCAGGTCCACCTGGGTCACCCAGGAGCCGTCACGCTTGCGGGTGGCGGCGCGGGTTCGTTCCGCCAGGGTCAGGCCGACCTGGTCGCGTACGGCCTGGATGATGGATTCAGGGTCAATGGTCAGTGGCATGTCGGTCGGGTATCTCCCGGAGCGGTCGGCCTGGGCCTGCCGGCTCCCGTGATGAACGCAGGCGTCAGTGTAGCCCAGACAGATGGATGGGCTGTTAAGATAATGCCAGTTCCAATCCCGGGAGTGGGTCCGGATGCCCGCCGCCATCCAGATTGCCGATCTCAGCAAGCGTTTCGGTGCCACCCAGGCCCTGGCCGGTGTGGATCTGTGCGTACCGGAAGGTACGGTCCTCGGGCTGCTTGGTCCCAATGGCGCCGGCAAGACCACCCTGGTGCGCATCCTTGCCACCCTTTTGCAGGCCGATGCCGGCGAAGCCAGGGTAGGGGGCTTTGACGTGCGCACCCAGGCCCATCAGGTTCGGGAACTCATCGGTCTCACCGGGCAGTATGCCTCGGTGGACGAGAAACTCACCGGCCGGGAAAACCTCATCCTTATTGCCCGTCTGCTGGGCTTCTCCCGCGCCGATGCCCGTGACCGCACCCGGAGTCTGCTGGAACAGTTCCATCTGCTGGACGCCGCCCATCGGGCCGCCAAGACCTATTCCGGCGGCATGCGCCGGCGCCTGGACCTGGCTGCCAGTCTGGTGGGACGTCCCCGTATCCTGTTCCTGGACGAGCCCACCACCGGCCTGGACCCCCGTGCCCGTCTGGATCTTTGGCAACTGGTGCGCGGGCTGGTGGGCGAGGGGACCACGGTACTGCTCACCACCCAGTATCTGGATGAAGCGGATGCCCTTGCCAATGAAATCGCCATTATCGATCAGGGCCGGGTGATCGCCTCGGGCACCGCTCAATCCCTCAAGGCCCGGGTGGGGCACAGAAACCTGGAAGTGGTGGTGCGGGAGCGGGACGACATTGCCAGGGTGGCGGCATGGGTGAGCCGGATCACCGGTCGTCCGGCGGATATCAAGGGCCAGCGGGTCAGCGCGCCCGCCGCCGATCCGGAGCACTTGCCCGCCCTGGTGCGTGCCCTGGACGAGGCCGGCGTCCCGGTGGATGAACTGGCCCTGCGGGGTGCCAGCCTGGATGATGTGTTCCTTTCCCTCACCGGTCGTCGTGCCGGACCGGGCCCGGACGACGCAGAGGAGTCCGCCTGATGCGTGCCTTGCAGCAATGTCTGACTCTGGCCTGGCGCAGCCTGGTCCAGGTACGTCACAACCCCTGGGAACTGGGCGACTATTCCATTCAGCCCATCCTGTTCCTGGTGCTGTTCCTGTTCGTGTTCGGCGGCGCGGTGGCCGGTTCCACCGAGGATTACCTGTCCTTCATCCTGCCCGGCGTCATCGTGATGAACCTGGTATTCGTCACCGTCTATGTGGGCCACGGCCTCAATTCCGACCTGACCAAGGGCGTCTTCGATCGTCTGCGGGCCCTGCCCATCCCCCGCTGGGCACCCTTGGCGGGACGCATCCTGGCAGACATGGTCAAGCAGGTGCTGTGTATCCTGCTGCTGCTGGGTGTGGGCTTCCTGCTGGGGTTTCGCATGGAGGCGCCCTGGTGGGGATTGCCGGTGATGATCGTATTGCTGCTGGCCTTCGCCCTGTCCTTTTCCTGGGTGATGGTGTTGGTGGGTGTCATGTCCCGGGATCCGGAACATGTCCAGCTGTTCGGATTCACGGCCTTGTTTCCGGTCACCTTCGTCAGCAACGCCTTCGTGCCCCTTGAGACGCTGCCGTCGTGGTTGCAGACCCTGGTGGCCCTCAACCCGGTGACCATGCTGGTGGACAGTTGCCGGGGCCTGCTCTCCGGCGGCCCGGTACTCGGCCCCGCCCTGGGCGCCCTGGTCTGGGCCGCGATCATTACCGCCATCTTTGCCCCTTTGTCGGTGCGTGCCCTCAACCGGCGTCTGATGGGGCAGGGTGGGGCGGCCTGAGCCCGAGGGGAACGGTCCATGACACCGGGTGTCCAGCAGGTGAAAAAGGCGGGGGTCGTCCATACGGTCCATGCCTATGACCACGATCCGTCCAGCGACGCCTATGGCAAGGAGGCGGCTCAAAAGCTGGGTCTGCCGGAGGATCGGGTCTTCAAGACCCTGGTGGTGAGCCTGGACGGTAACGCACTGGCCGTGGCTGTGGTACCCGTCGCCTCCATGCTCAGCATGAAAGGCATCGCCCACGCCGCCGGGGCCAGGAAGGCCGCCATGGCGGACAAGACCCTGGTGGAGCGTACCACCGGCTATGTCCTGGGAGGTGTCAGTCCCTTGGGGCAAAGAAAACGCCTGACAACCTATATCGACGACTCGGCCCAGGGCTTTCCCACAATGTTCGTGAGCGCCGGTCGTAGGGGGCTGCAGATCGAGTTGTCTCCCCTGGACCTGGCCCGGCTGACCCAGGCCCGGTTTGTCCCTTTGTGTCAGTAGCTGTTGCCGGTCAGAATCCCGCGGTCCCGGAAAACGAACCCCTGGCCTGTCGAGGTCCCCGCCGTCGCGGAATGGCTGTTCATGCGGTTGCCTTGAGGGTCCGCTGTCTCTTTTCTTGACTTTTGCGCCGGGATTTCTGGGGAATGCCCATCGCCTTGATTCGTGAGGCCAGGGTGGTGGCCGGAATGCCCAGCAGCTGTGCCGCGCCACCTCGGCCAAACACCTTTCCGTGACAGGCCTCCAGGGCCGCGATGATGTTTTGCCGGTCCCGTTCCCGGCGCTCTGCTTCCGTGAGTACGGGATGGGTCTTCTCCGCTTCCCCTGTGGCCCCGATGAGTTTCCCGTCAGATTCGGGCGTTTCACCCAGGGCCACCAGCAGCAGTTTCCGCTTTTGCACCGTCACGGCGCGAATGGAGCAATTCACTTCAAGCAGCACGCCATCGACCCGTCCGATCTCCAATGCTTGCGTCCCTGCCTGGTCTTCAGCCAGGGCTTCCCCCGCCATTCGGTCCAACTGTCCAGACTGGCCGGGGGCCCAGTGTGTCGGCTTCATGCCCACGATGCCCTGAATCGGCCGGCCCAGCAGGGCGCAGGCCCCATGGCTGGCATCCAGCACCCGCATGTCATCGGGTTCCAGCAACAGCATGGCCGCCGGGCTTGCGGTAAACAGCGCACGGTAGGCCGCATCGTCCGGATATCCCTGATCCGCCGGATTTTCCGGATTGGACATGATCATCCCTGGTGCGGCATTGCCAATCGTGTGCGTCAGCCTGTCTTCTGATACGGGTTGTTGCTGGTAAATGCTGCTTTTTGTGTGGTTATTCATTGTGTTACGGACTCATTGTCTGATCGGGTCGCCACGGCTCCGGAGTTCCGAACACGGGAAAAGAGGCCGGAAAAGGCTGGAGCGGCTATCGGGATTGCACTGATTCCGTGCGTATCAAGGGCACTTGGGCCTGCAAATACTGGAGATACGATTCTTTCAGCACGATGTGTGCCAAGGGCGTCATTTGCCGGGGCGGGATGGGCCCAGGCGAAAAAGGGCCTGAATGGGGGGAATGCCGATTTTGCGGCGTGATCAGACGGCCGAGGGAGGCGCCTGAACAGGTCACCCCCGCTTGGGCGGGGGGATGGTAGGGGGAGTGGATCCGGTGCGCGGCAGGCCGTTACTTGAGCTGGCGGTTGATGATGTCGCTGTATTTTCTTTCGATCACGTGGCGCTTTTTCTTGAAGGTGCTGGTGATTTCCTCTCCCGGAGTGAACTCCTTGTCCAGGAAGTAGATGCTGTGCAGCTTCTCGTGGGGCCTGAAGCCCTTGCGGGGGTGGAGCAGCTTGTTCATCTCGCCACGGAGGCGATCCAGCAGATGCTTGTCCTTGAGGGCCTCGTCGGCTTCTCCCACGATCTGGTTGTACTTCTCCTGGACAAACTCTCGCAGCTTCTCCATGTCGGGCACGATGAGGGCGCCCAGCCCCTTCTTGTCCTGTCCCACCAGCACGGCGTCCTTGACGAAGGGGAACATGGACAGGGTGGCCTCGATGTTGGTCGGGTCCACGTTCTCGCCGCTGGCGAGGACGATGATGTCCTTGGCCCGTCCGGTGATGACCAGTTCTCCGGTCAGGGTCATGCGCCCCAGATCACCGGTGCGCAGGAAGCCGTCGGGGGTGAAGGCCTGCGCATTGGCGATGTCGTTGTCGTAATAGCCCTTGAATACCTGGGCGCCCCGCACCTGGATTTCCCCTTCGGTGCCGGGGGGGAGCGGTTGATCGGTGGCGTCCACGATGCGCAGTTCCGTTTCGCCCACGGCCGGACCCAGGGTGCCGAATACATCACATTCCAGGCCGCGACCGGCAATGCCCGGTGAACACTCGGTCATGCCGTAGGCATTGATGATGCGGATGCCGATGGCGTCGATCCATTCGTCCAGATAGGGCGGCAGGCTGCCGCCGCCGCTGATGGCGGCTTTGAGGCGGCCGCCGAACTTCTCCTGGACCAGGCGGAATTTCTTGCGTGCCACAAGGTTGGGCAGGAACAGCAGGGCGTTGGTCAGGGCCGCCCGGCTCTTGTCCCCGGCCTGCCGCAGGACCGGGGGTTTGGTGAACACCGGCAACTGATTGTTCAGAATGCGCTGATTGCGCCGGTAGGTGGCGGAGACCCGGACCAGCAGATTGAAGATCCGGGCCTTTTTCGGGTCCTTTTTCTTCAGTTCGGTGGTGATGCGGGTGTACAGGGCTTCCCACACCCTGGGTACGGTGGCCACCAGGGTGGGCCGGTAGGTCTCCAGGTCCTGGGCAAAGGTCCGGATCGAGGAATAGACCAGGCAACTGCCGCGGGCGATGCCGATGTATTCGGCGGTCCGTTCGAAGATGTGCCAGGAGGGCAGGATCGACACCCAGACATCCGTCTCGTTGAGCGCGATGAGTGGGGGCAGGGTGCGGATGTTGTGCATGATGTTGCTGTGGGTGAGCATGACCCCTTTGGGCGTGCCGGTGGTGCCCGAGGTATAGATGATGGTCAGCAGATCTTCCGGCTGGATGTGCTCCGCCAGTCCCTTGAACCATTCGATCTCCCGGGGCTCAATAGTGCGATTCGCCAGGATCTCGGTATAGGACACCACCTTGTGGAACCAGGTGTTCTTTTCCGCCCCCACCATCACGAACACGCCCCGGGGCTTGAGGCTGTGCAGCAGGTCCTGGTGGGCTTCGTAGACCGCGTCCGTTTCCACGATCACGAATTCGGCGCCGGAGTGGTTGATGATGTACTCGATCTCGCCGGCCGGTGTATCGCAGCCGCGGGGCACGCTCACCGCGCCCAGGGCCTGCAGTGCCATGTCGGTGACGATCCAGGCGTAGCGGTTGTCGGACAGCAGGAAGACCTTGTCGCCCCGGCGGATCTTGCCGGCCTTGAAGGCCCGTGCCAGCAGCAGCACATCCTCGAAGAATTTTTCGTAGGTGACCCGGAATTCTTCCTCGCCCACCCGGTAGATGAAGGCCAGGCGATCGTTGAAGTGTTCACAGCTGTCGAGGAAGGTGTGAAACAGGGTGGGTGCGTGCGGCATGGATGGGTTCACTTTTGGCATGGATTCCCAAGCGGCGCGGACGCGGAGGATGCGGCGTCGCGGCCGGTCGGACACGTTGGGCAAAGGGGCAATCTATGCCACGGACCTCAATAAAAACAATGATGCAGGCCATTCAATGACCGGATACGTCCGTATTCCCTGGGTGCCGGTGGACATGTCGCATCCCCATACCGCCGCGGCCCTTGTCAAGGTATGCTGGGCACTCCGCGGCAGACGCTGATGCGATGCCCGAAACCTGGGCTGCTGACATGTTGCTCAAAGGCTGGGTGGTTCAACCAAGACTCGCACTCATGACGCTGGCCGTTGGTGTCATGCTTTCAGTATTCGCCGCCGATCAGGTACGTCGAGCCACCGAGCGGGATACCATCGCCGCTTTTGCCTTCACCAGTGATCAGCTGACCATCAAGGTTCAGGAGCGCCTCAATGCCTATGCCCTGGTCCTGCGCGGCGGGGCTGGGCTGTTCGAGTCCTCCGAGGAAGTCACCCGCGAGGAGTGGCAGTCCTTCATTCGGAAACTGCATGTATCCGACACCATTTCGGAAGAACAGCATTTCGGGTTTGCGCCCTTGATCCTCCCGGAAGGGCTGGAAGCGCATGAGGCCGAACTGCGGGAAAGATTTCCGAATTACACCGTTCACCCCCGGTGGGCCGGAGAGGCCCATGCCCCCGTGTTGTATCTGGAACCCTTACGTGCCCATGATCTGCGGATCCTTGGCATGGACATGCTGGTGGATCAGGGCATGCGGGACGCCCTGTTGCGGGCTCGTGACAGCGGTCTTTCCACCCTGAGCGGCAAGGTCGGCGCGTTGCGGGAGAACATCGACACCGCCCAGGCAACGATCCTCATGGCGATGCCGGTCTACCTGCAGGGCGTGCCGGTCGACTCGGTGACGCAGCGTCGCGACGCCCTGGTGGGCTGGACGTTCAGTCCATTTCCCATGAATGACTGGATGGGGCGTGTGCTTCAGAACTGGGAGCGGCTTAGCGGACGAAATGTCAGCCTGCGCCTCTATGACGGCCTGGAGCCGGGCTCCCGGGATTTATTGTTCAGCAGTCATGAGCCGGCTGTCGATCCATCGTCCCGGTGGCAACAACGGCGTTCCATCCACTTCAATGACCGTGACTGGCTGCTGATGTTTGATGAGCCTGATCCGGGGGTCGGCCTCTACTACGGGGCCGCGTGGACAACCCTGGCCGGCGGTCTTGGTCTTACCGGCCTGCTGTCGGCGCTGATCCTGTCCATCGCCTCCACCCGCACTCGCGCCATTCGCTTGGCGGCCCGGCTCACCGAGGAGATCAAGGCGAGGGAAGCGCAACTTGAGGAAAGTGAGTTCCGCTGGCGTTTTGCCATCGAAGGTTCCGGGGCCGGGCTGTGGGACTGGACCCTGGATGATGATTCGGTGTTCTACTCGGAGCGCTGGAAGCACATCCTTGATTTCAGCGGGGAAGAGATCGGCACATCCGTGGATGAGTGGCAAAGCCGCCTGCACCCGGATGACAGATCCCGGGTCATGGCGGCCCTGCAAGCTTGCCTGAACGGCGAAACCGGCGTTTACAGTGATGAGCACCGGATGCAGTGCAGGGATGGGGGCTGGAAATGGGTGATGTCGCGAGGCGTCGTGGTCAGCCGTGCCCCGGACGGTCGCCCCTTGCGCATGATCGGAACCAGCACGGACATTTCCCGGCGCAAGGCCCTGGAAGCGGCCCGTGAGACACTGCTGGATCAGTTCCAGACCATCGCCGCCCGTGTTCCTGGCCTGGTGTTCGAATTCAGGCTGTATCCGGATGGGCATGTCTCTTTTCCCTATGTGAGCGAGGGTATTCGCCAGCTATATGGGCTGGCTCCCGAGGTGGTGAGGGAACATGCCGTGTCGGCGCTCAGGGCTGTCCATTCCCAGGACCGCCGGAGGTTCATTGCCTCGATCGTTCGGTCGGCCAGGAACCTGTCTCCCTGGCAGCATGAGTATCGGTCACAGCTCCGGGATGGCTCCATTCGCTGGCTGTTTGGTGATGCGCTTCCCCATCGCGCCGAAGGCGGGGCTGTAACCTGGTATGGCGTCATCACCGATATCACGGAACGCAAGGAGTCCGAACTGGAGCTGCGCCGCGCCTATGCGGAGAATCGTCGTTTCCGCGAGGCCCTGGATCATGTTTCGTCATATATCTACATGAAGGACACGCATTGCCGCTACACCTATGCCAACCGGGCCACCCTGAGACTGTTCAACTGCTCCACCGAGGCACTGACGGGGGCCGAAGACAGTGATTTTCTTCCTCCCGCCTCGGTGCATCGCCTGCGGCAGATCGATCGGCGGGTATTGCGAGGCGAGCAGACCCGCGAGGAAGTGGAGCTGGTGGACAGCCAAGGTCGCAACAGGACTTATCTGGAGATCAAGACTCCGATTCATGATGAAACGGAAGCGAGGGAGATTATCGGTCTGTTGGGCATCTCCACCGACATCACCGCGCTCAAGGAACATGAAATGCAGTTGGAACGCATCGCTCACTATGATGCGTTGACCCATCTGCCCAACCGGGTGCTGCTGGCCGATCGACTGTACCAGGCCATGAGTCAGGCCCAGCGGCGTGGTCTGCACATTGCGGTGGTGTACCTGGACCTGGATGGTTTCAAGGCCATCAATGACCGGTACGGTCATTCGATGGGAGATCGGTTTCTGATGGCGCTGGCCGGTCGCATGAAGGAATCCTTGCGTGACGGCGACACCCTCTCGCGCCTGGGGGGAGACGAGTTCGTGGCGGTGCTGCTCGACCTGCCGGCCCCGGAGGCCGGTACCCCCCTGCTGCTGCGTCTGCTGGATGCCGCGTCCCGCAGCGTCCGCATGGATGGCCATGTGCTTCAGGTGTCGGCCAGCCTGGGCGTGGCCTTCTACCCTCAGGCAGAGCCCATCGAGGCCGATCAGCTGTTGCGTCAGGCGGACCAGGCCATGTACCAGGCCAAACTGGCCGGCAAGAATCGTTTTCACCGGTTTGATGCGGATCTGGATCGTAGCCTGCGTACACGGCACGAAAGCATCGAGCGTATTCGCGCAGCCTTGGAAGCCGAAGAGTTTGTCCTGCACTATCAGCCCAAGGTCAACCTGCGCACCGGTGAGATCATTGGTGCCGAGGCACTGATTCGCTGGCGGCATCCGGAGCGGGGCCTGTTGCCTCCCGCCCATTTTCTGCCCGAGATCGAGGATCACTCGCTGGGTATTGCAGTGGGTGAGTGGGTGATCAAAACCGCCCTGGGACAGGCTGCCTTGTGGCGAGCCGAGGGTTTCAGGATACCGGTGAGTGTCAACATCGGTGCCAGGCAGCTGCGTCAGAATGACTTTCCTTCCCGTCTCAAGGATTTGCTGGCCAGGCAGCCCGAGGTGTCGCCGGATTTTCTGGAGCTGGAGGTGCTGGAAACCAGTGCCCTGGGTGACCTGGTCCAGGTCTCGCGTCTGCTGGAAGAATGTCGGGCCATCGGGGTCAATGTCGCCCTGGATGATTTCGGCACCGGCTACTCGTCGCTGACGTACCTCAAGCGGTTGCCGGCGGGGGTGGTCAAGGTGGACCAGAGCTTTGTGCGGGATATCCTGGAGGACCCGGATGATCTGGCCATCCTGGACGGGGTGCTGGGGTTGGCAAGTGCGTTCGGGCGTCAGGTGATCGCGGAAGGGGTGGAGACCCCCAGCCATGGCGACATGCTGCTGCGGATCGGCTGTGAGCTGGGCCAGGGTTACGGTATTGCCAGGCCGATGCCCGCGGAATCCCTGCGGGACTGGATACGGCACTGGCAGCCCAGCCCCCGCTGGGCGCAACTACGGCGACTGAACCGTGAATATCTGCCGCTGCTGTATACCCAGGTGGAACATCGTGCCTGGATTCAGGAGTTGGCGGACGCCCTCAGGGCGGGTAGTCGTGATCTGCCCAAGCTGATTCATGATCCTGCTGTTTTCAGTCGCTGGATGGATGAGTCCGGCTTTCAGCCATGCCCGGGCTTTGAGACCGTGGACCGCCTGCATCGTCAGGTGCATCAGTCGGCAGGGGTGCTGTATGAATTGCATGCACGGGGAGACATCCAGGCGGCCTGTCATCGCCTGGATGAGCTCATCGAGCTGAGGGATGCCCTGTCCAAGGCCCTGGATGACTATCTGGGTTGAGTCGTTTGCTTTGTTCCGGATGTTTTGGTTTTAACCGGACAGCAGATCCCTGACCACCTGGTACACCGTCATGACGTCTTCCCGGGTGCAGTCGAACTGCCCGACCTGTACCCGGATGACGAAGCGGTCCCGGTGTCGGGTCTGGGTGAGGTAGACTTGGCCATGGTCATTGATGCGGGTGAGCAGGGCCTCGGTGGCGGCGTCACCGTCCTTGAGGGCGAAGCTGAACAGGGACAGGGCCGGAGGGGTGATGATCTCCACGTCCGGCAGCGAGGCCATGGCGGTGGCCAGTGCTTCCGACCAGGCAATGTGGTTGCGGATGCGTCGGCGCAGGCCTTCCAGACCATAGGCGCGCAGGGTGAACCAGATCTTCAGGGCCCGGAAGCGCCGCCCCAGGGGGACCGTCCACTCGTTATAGTTGGTGATCTCCGACTGCCCCAGGGTTTCCAGGTAATCGGGTCGCAGGCCCAGGGTGCGGACCTGGGGGACGGGATCGGCCAGGAACTGGATGGAGCAGTCCATCTGCATGCCGAGCCATTTATGAGGATTGAAGACGATGCTGTCGGCGCCGTCGATGCCTGCCCAGAGGTGACGAAACTCCGGGCAGATCATGGCTGATCCCGCCCAGGCGGCATCCACATGGGTAGTCAGACCGTGGGTCTTGGCCACCGTGATGGCATCCTGTAGCCGGTCGCTGGCACCGATGCCGGTAGCCCCCACGCAGAGGATGACGCCGGCCGGTCGATGGCCGGCGGCCAGATCGGCCCGAATGGCGCTATCCAGGGCCGCGGTGTCCATGGCGTGGTGCGCGTCGGTGGGGATCTTGACCAGATTGTCCTGACCGATGCCGGCGATGCGGACCGCCTTGTCGATGGACGAGTGGACCTGGGTGGAGGCATAGAGGCGCAGGCGGGGCTGTGCCGCGAGTCCCGCCGAGTTGCCCTTCCAGGCCAGGGCCTTTTCCCGCATGGTGAGTATGGCCGAGAGGGTGGCGATGGTGGCGGTATCATGGATGGTGCCGGTGAAGTGAGGGGCCAGCCCCAGGGCATCGCGCAGCCAGCCGATCATCACGGTTTCCATTTCCGTGGCGGCGGGGGAGGTCTGCCAGAGCATGGCCTGGGCGGCCATGCCGTTGGCCAACTGTTCGGCCAGCATGGAGGCCGGCGCGGCGTTGCCGGGGAAGTAGGCGAAGAAGCGGGGATGCTGCCAGTGGGTCATGCCCTCGGGTACGATCCGGGTGAAATCCTCGAAGATCGTCTCCAGGGGTTCGGGCTGTTCCGGCGCGGTCTCGGGCAGACGGGCGGCAATGTCGCCGGGCCGTGTCTGTGCCCGCACCGGTCGGTCGCGCAGGCTGTTATGGTATTCATGGGTCCAGTCGGCGGCGCGCTTGGACCATTGGCGCAGGTCGTCGTGATTCATCGGGGCTCCGGGGCCTTGTGCGGGGGATTCTAACAAGGATATTCCAGAGTAAAGGATATTTATGGCTAAGCATAAAATCCGTGATTTCATCCTGGATCTGGCCCGGGGGTTTTCCGTCGTCGGGCTGCTGGTGGGTACCCTGTTCTTTGCCTTTTCCCTGACCCCCAGTCTGGTGCCCCGACCCTTCGGCATCCAGGGACTGATCTCAGGGCTGTCCTTTACCGCTGGTTATGCCGTGGGCTTCTTCTTTCGCTGGCTGTGGATCTATGTGGAACTGCCGGTACCCCGGCGCCGTAACGAGTTGATCCTGAAGTCACTGGCGGCTTTGGCCTGCGCGGTGGTCGTGGTCACTTTCCTGTGGCAGGCCACCGAGTGGCAGAACACCTTGCGCGGGATCATGGGCATGGAACCCATCGGCGGCATGCCCACCGTGGCCATCGGTCTGATGACCCTGCTGATATTCACCGCGCTGCTGGTGGTGGCGCGCTTGTTCAAGTACACCTTTTTCTTCCTCTCCAGCCGGTTGCAGCGCTTCGTCCCCGCCCATGTCTCCCATGTGGTGGGGGTGCTGGTCGCGGCCATGCTGTTCTGGTCCCTGATCGACGGGGTGATCTTCTCCCTGGCCCTGCGGGCGGCGGACAACTCCTATCAGCAGGTGGATGCCCTGATCCAGGACGATCTGGCCCGTCCCGAGGACCCCCTCAAGACCGGCAGCAGTGCTTCCCTGATCCCCTGGGCGGAACTGGGTCGCCAGGGGCGCAACTTCATCTCCTCGGGGCCTTCCGCCGCCGAGATCGCGGACTTTACCGGTGCCCCGGCCCTGGAGCCGATTCGGGTCTACGTGGGGCTGAATGCGGCGGACACGGCCCATGAGCGGGCCAGGCTGGCCCTGGAGGAGCTCAAGCGGGTGGGCGGGTTTGAGCGTTCCGTCTTGCTGCTGGTGACACCCACGGGTACGGGGTGGGTGGACCCGGCGGCCCAGGATACGGTGGAATATCTGCATCGGGGAGATATCGCCACGGTGACGGCCCAGTATTCCTACCTGCCCAGCGCCCTGTCCCTGATCGTGGAGGGGGAGTACGGGGCCGAGATGGCGCGGGCCCTGTTCGAAAAGGTGTATGGCTACTGGACAGGGTTGCCCCGGGATGCCCGGCCCGCCCTGTATCTCCACGGCCTGAGCCTGGGGGCGCTCAATTCCGACCGCTCCTTCGATGTCTACGACATCATTCAGGACCCCTTCCATGGCGCCCTCTGGAGCGGTCCCCCGTTTCGTAGCGAGACCTGGCGCAAGGCCACTCAGGAGCGGGATCCGGATTCCCCGGCCTGGTTGCCCCGGTTCCGGGATGGCGCGGTGGTGCGTTTCATGAACCAGACCGGGGGACTGAACGACGGGGCGGGCCCCTGGGGAACGTTCCGCATTGCCTATCTCCAGTATGCCAGCGACCCGGTCACCTTCTTCGACACCCATGCCTTCTTCCGGGAACCGGAGTGGATGCTGCCGCCCCGGGGACCGGATGTATCGCCGGATCTGCGCTGGTATCCCATTGTCACCATGCTGCAACTGGCGGCGGACATGGCGGTGGGTTCCACGCCCCCCGGGTACGGCCACACCTTCGCGGCCGAGCACTATATCGATGCCTGGCACGCGCTGACGGAACCCGAGGGCTGGTCGGCCGAGGATCTGGAACGCCTGAAGGCCCTGTTCTCCCGCTGAGGCAGAGGTCTTACCGGCCGTTGAGCCAGCGATCCAGCTGGTTGGCGAAGGCCTGGCGGTCACGCTGATTCAGGGCATCGGGGCCGCCCGTCTCAATGCCGCTGGCCCTCAGGGTCTCCATGAAATCGCGCATCTGCAGGCGTTCCCTGATGCTCTCGGGGGTGTAGCGTTCCCCGCGCGGGTTGAGGACATGGACGCCCTTGTCGATCACCTCCGCCGCCAGGGGGATGTCCGCGGTGACCACCAGATCTCCGGCCCGGGCCTGGCGGACGATTTCCTGGTCCGCCACGTCGTAGCCATGGCCGACCTGGATGGCACGGATGAACGGTGATCGCGGCACCCTGATGTACTGGTTGGCCACCAGGGTGACCGGGATGCGGGTGCGCTGGGCGGCGCGGAACAGGATGTCCTTGATCACGGCGGGACAGGCATCCGCGTCGACCCAGATGCGTTGACTTTGGGGCTGGGGGGTATCGGCAGGCATGCAGAGAGTATACGCCGTCTGGTTCAGGCGTCGTCCTCATCGGACTAGCGGCCAGTGGTTATGCACATTTCGCCGTGGCGCTTATCGATCCGGTGCCTGTTTGTCAAGCGGTAGGGCGTTCCTGGCGGTATTTTTTTAACTCTCTGAAATAAAATGACTTTTTTGGTATGGTCATTTTTTGTTCAAATTGTTCGGGCCTGTGATGGGGCCTGCGACCGGAAGGGTTTCAGACATGCTTTCCACAAAGTTATCCACAGAATCTGTGGATAGGGCGGGATCGGGACGGCTGATGGCCCGCAGGCGCAGTCCCAGCAGCAGGGCGGCGACGGTGAGGCCCATGATGAGCCCGATCCAGTAGCCATGGACACCCAGCGCGGGGATGCCGCCGCCCAGGCCCCGGGTGGCCAGCCAGTGTCCGGCGGCCAGGCCCACGGCCCAGTAGGACAGCAGCGTGATCATCATCAGGACACGGGTGTCCTTGTATCCCCGCAGGGCGCCGGCCATGTTCAGTTGCAGGGCATCGGAGAGCTGGAACAGCACCGCCAGAAAAATCAGTGACAGGGCCAGTGACTGTACCTGGGCATCATGGGTGTACAGGCCGATGACGGCCTCTCCCAGCAGTAGTAGAAAGACACCGTTGATCAGGGCCGTCACCAGGGATACCACCACGCCGTTCCACGCCACGAATCGCGCCTGTCGGGGGCGGCCCGCCCCCAGTGCCCGGCTCACCCGGACGGTCAGGGCCATTCCCAGGGCCAGGGGCAGGACGAAAATGAAGGAGGTGATGTTCAGCGCCACCTGGTGTGCGGCCACGGTGATTTCCCCCAGACTGGCCACCAACAGGGCGATGAGGGTGAACAGGGTGACTTCCACGAAGATGGCGATGCCGATGGGCAGGCCCACGAACAGCAGTTCACCGATCAGGGCCGGGCGCGGCGGTGTCAGTCGTGACCACAGGGCCACCGGCCTGTAGATCGGGCTGCGTCGGGTATGGAGCAGCATCGCCAGTCCCATGGTCCAGAAGGACAGGGCCGTGGCGATGCCGCAGCCCAGGGCGCCCAGGGCGGGCAAGGCTTCCAGGCCCGCGGGCGCCAGGGGGCCGAGCAGCGCCGCCACACCGCCGCCGCCATGGATCAGCAGGAAGTTGGCGGGGATGTTGACCCCCAGGCCGATGAGACCGATCCATAGGGCCGGCCGGGTATGGCTCATGCCGTCGGAAAAGGCCCTCAGGGCCAGGAACAGGGCGATACCCGGCATGCCCAGGGCAACGCCCGCGAGATAATCGCCGGAACGGGCGGCCACTTCCGGCGGCACGTCCATCCACTGGAAGATGATCGGCGCCAGTTGCCGGAGCATCAGGCCCACCAGGATGCCCATGGCCAGGCTCACCCACAGGGCCTGATGGACCCGGGCCCGGATTCGCCGGGGATCGCCCGCCCCCAGGCGTTCGCTGACGATGGGCGTGAGTCCCATCAGGGTACCCAGCATGAACAGCATCATGGGCATCCACAGGCTGGCACCGACGGAGACGGCCGCCAGATCGGTCGCACTCAGGCGACCGGTCATCATGACATCAGCCACCCCCATGCCGGCCTGGGTGAGTTGGGCCCCGCAGATGGGCAGGGCGAGCAGGACCAGCCGACGGGTTTCCCGGCCGCTGTGTCGAAGCCATGGGTGCAACGGAGTCTTTGCCGAACGGATCAGGGACATGTCGCGGGGAAACGGCGCTCGGTCGCGAACGGAGTGCCTTCAAAGGGCATGGCCGGGGCATGGCATGCCGCCCCGGTATCGGGATCAGTCATCCAGGGGAATGACGTGCTCCGCTTGCAGGCGGCGGCCCTGATCCGGCGCATGGCTGAAACGGCCCGTGACCCGGACTGCGCGGCCCAGGTAGGGGGCAATCAGGGCATCGGGCTGGATGGCCACCCGGCGCAGCTGGGCATCCTCGATCCAGTAGTGGAGGGGCTCCTCCACCCGGCGGACGGTGCCCTCGGTGGTGATCAGGCGACCGTCATGGTTGGCCGGCTGATTCACCAGCATCATCAGCGGCACGGTCTGGGGCGGTGTCGGGGCCTCGTTGCAGGCCGACAGCAGCCACAGCAGGGGGAGGACGGTGAGGGCCTTCAGGAGAGGCATGGGCATGGGATCACTTGCGAGAACGGAAAGGGAAAAGCCTGTGGTCCGTACAGGGTACCAAAAACCGGCGCTGACGGCTTTCACCCGGTTGTCGTCCGGGATGCGTTCAGACTGGCGCGATAGCAGCGGATGCCGGTGAACAGGTTCCAGCTCAACAGGCCGTTGGAGGCGGCAAAGAGCAGCATCGCCGGGATCAGCAGGCCAGGCCAGGCCAGGGCCGTCAGGCCGGCGACGAGGGCCGCCAGGTGCAGGCGAAGCTGGAGTCGGGTCAGTCCCAGGGGGATGACCTCGTGCATGTTGGGGACCCGCATCGCGAAGTTGCTCGAGCGCATGCGGGTCTGATTCAGATGCAGCCAGACCAGGAAGGGCACGATCTTGTACAGCATGCCGTTGATCACCGACACGGCAAATCCGGCCACGAACAGCCAGGCCAGCACCAGTGCCCAGATACCCCATAGGCCCCGGCCCGGGAGTAACTGGATCACCACCCAGACCAGTACCGCGGCCAGCAGCGAGACCATGCCGATGTGCCAGAAGCGGACCGTGACATCCGCATTGCGGCGGCGACGCCTGGACTGCAGCCACAGGGTGATGCCGGCAAAACCCGCCATCAGGGCCGCCAGCATGCCACTGCCGGTCATGTTGATGACCTTGGCTGCGGCTGCCGGTACCGGCAGCAGGACCGTCAGGGTCAGCACGGCCAGAATGGCAAATACCAGCGGGGCATGCAGGCGGGCCGGCAGGGCGGGGTATTCCGGCGTCATCTGGAACATGGGCACCACCTGATAGGCGGCGCCGGCCACCAGCAGCGCCACCCATCCCAGCAGGCCCCAGGCCAGGTGCAGGTCGGTCATGTGTCGGGGCAGGGGCCAGCCCAGTCCCAGATGGCCCCCGGCCAGCCACCCGCCCAGGGCCGCCGTGACCAGCAGGGCGATGACCGCCAGGGTCATGGCCTGGGTGGTGGGTCCCCGTGCCTGGCTGCGGGCCAGGGCGATCAGGGCGGTGAGGGTGAACAGCCCCAGACTGCCCAACACCAGAACACCACCGACGGCAATCCAGAAGGGCCGATGCAGGACCAGACCGATACCGAGCAGGGGTGTGCCCAGCGTCAGCAGCATGAAGCTCAAGCGGCTGGTGATGGCGCCGCGGGGGACGGGAGAGCCGGCCACCACCGGCAGCATCTGCTGCATGGCACCGAACATGACCATGGCCACATAGCCCAGGACCAGCAGATGGGCGGCGCCGATCATGCCGGGCATCCAGCGCGATACCAGCACCTGCGGGCCGAGCAGGATCATCACCCCGGCAAACAGGACGCCGAACAGGGGGGCGACCGCCATGAACTGCAGGGGTACCCACAGAGGGGGCGTGCGGTCCAGGGACAGACGGGACAGGTTGATCATGCCGGATCCTCCGGGGCGGGCTCGTCGGCATGCCAGATCAGGATCTCGAAGGGGACATGGGCCGGTGTCCGTACCCGCCACTGGAATCCCATGTCCCGCAGGATGGGATAGAGGGGAAAGGGTTCACGCCGGTGCCGCATGCAGAGAATCTCGCCCGGCGCCAGACCGGGGAGCCGTTCCAGTACCTGCTCCATGGGTTCCGGTGGTGGCAGGTCACGCACATCCAGGACACGGACGGGTCGCGAAGTGTTCACGGCTCCAGGGCCTTCACCCGCGCCATCAGTCCACCGCGCTGGGTCTGCAGGAAACGGTCGGCCATGGGGTAAAGGATCTGCTCTTCCTTGACGTTATGGAGCTGGATCATGGTCATGAGGGTTTCGATGACCCCGAGGGTGGTGTTCTCGTCCCGCTGATCCTTGGCGATGCGGATCTCGTCCATGAGGGCGCGCATCTGATCGTGTTCCCGCCGCATGACCTCGGTGGGACCCATGGCGCTGCCGCTGACGGTCTCGATGGCCGGGAAAAGCAGGGTTTCTTCCCGTTGCAGATGTCGCTCCATGTCGTGATGGAATTCCCGGAAGCCGGTGTCGGCCGCCTCCCAGTCGCCGTCGGCGATGGCGGATTCCAGGTCCGCCAGACGATAGTCGCATTCCCGGTGGTCGGCGGTGAAGAAGTCCTGAATGGTGTCCATGCTGGGGTGCCTTGAAAGTGGAAGGTTGAGTGCAAACTATCAGGCGGGATCGGGGGTTGCACTTGACCATGGTCAAGGCAGGCAACCGCCCGGAAATCCGCTATGATGATCAGCTTGAAATGCGCTGATACGTCGTGTCCCCATACATCCGCTGCACAGGAGTCCATCGTGGCAGAAACCCCCGGCACCGTGGCCCTGGCCTTCACCGGAGCCTCCGGGGCCCAGTACGGCCTGCGTCTGCTTGAATGCCTGATCCGGGCCGGCGTGCGTGTCTATCTCATGGTGTCCCGTCCCGCCCAGGTGGTCATCAGCATGGAAACGGATCTGTCCATGCCCGGTCGATCCCGGGAGATCGAGCAGTTCTTTTCCGAACGGTTCAATGCGGCCCCGGGCCAGTTGCGGGTGTTCGACCGGGAGCAGTGGACCGCGCCGGTGGCCAGCGGCTCTTCCCCGCCCGACGCCATGGTCATCTGCCCCTGCACCACGGCCACCCTGGCCGCCGTCTCCGGCGGTGCCAGCCGTTCCCTGATCGAGCGGGCCGCGGACGTTGCCCTCAAGGAACGTCGTCGTCTGATCCTGGTGGTGCGGGAGACGCCCTTTTCCGAGATCCACCTGGAGCACATGTTGCGTCTGACCCGCATGGGCGCGGTGATCCTGCCGGCCAATCCGGCCTTCTATCATCGGCCGGAAGGGGTGGATCAGCTGGTGGATTTCGTGGTGTCACGGATTCTGGATCATCTGCATGTCCCCAACGATCTGATCCGTCGCTGGGGTGTGGAGCCTGCCGGGGAGGAATGAATGGAACTGCCGCTGTTTCCCCTCAACACCGTATTGTTTCCCGGCGGCGTCCTGCCGCTGCGGATTTTCGAGACCCGTTACATCGACATGGTGCGTCATTGTCTGCGCACCGACGCGCCCTTCGGTGTGATCCTGATCCGTGAGGGTGCCGAGGTGGCCGGGCCGGCCCGAATCCACGCCGTGGGAACCTGGGGACGGATCATCGACTGGGACCAGCGTCCCGACGGCCTGCTGGGGATCACGGTTCAGGGAGAGGTCCGTTTCCGGGTGGAGCGTACCTGGGTGCGCAAGGATGGATTGATGATGGGGGAGGTCGCCGAACTACCCACGTCACCGGACGTGTTGCTGCCCGCCGAATTCCTGTCCCTGTCCGAACTGCTGCAGCGCCTGTTGCAGGAACTGCCGCCGCCCTATCGCGGCATGACGGGTGAGTTCGACCGATGCGGCTGGGTGGGTGCCCGCCTGACGGAACTCATGCCGTTCGATCCGGCCCAAAAACAGGCGTTGCTGGAGATGGATGACCACCTGGCCCGCCTGTTCCACCTGCGTGATGCCCTCGTCGGCCTGCATCCGGGCTGATCCACACACCCTGAAGACCAAAGGAGCGGCCATGGCCGTGATCGAAATCACCCAGGACAACCTGGATGCCGCGATACAGAACAATGACACCCTGATCCTGGATTTCTGGGCCCCCTGGTGTGGTCCCTGCCGGGCCTTTGCCCCCATCTTCGAGGCGGCTTCGGAGCGTCACGACGGGGTGGCGTTCGGCAAGATCAACACCGAGCAGGAGCAGCAGCTGGCGGCCATGTTCCAGATCCGGTCCATCCCGACACTGATGATCTTCCGCGAGCAGATCATCGTGTTTGCCCAGCCGGGCATGCTGACGGCCTCCCAGCTGGATGAGGTGCTGGGCAAGGTGGCGGAGCTGGATATGAATGAGGTCCGCAGCCAGGTGGAAGCCCAGTCCCGTACAGGCAAGGCGTAGTCCTTCCGGCAGATTGTTTTCGCCGGCAGGCCGGTTCAGCCCAGCAGCATGCGCAGACCCAGCAGTATCAGCAGCACCGCAAAGAAACGCCGCACCAGCGTCACCGGCAGACGATGGGTCAGCCATGCCCCCCAGCGGGCGGTGAAATAGCTGGCCAGGGCAATGCCTGCAAAGGCCGGCCAGTACACGTAGCCGCTACTGACATCCGGCAGGGCCGGGTTGCCCCAGCCGTGAATGATGAAACCCGCCGTGCCCGCCAGGGCAATGGGCAGACCCGCCGCCGCCGCCGTGGCAATGGCCTGGCGCAGATGGACGTTGAACCACACCAGGAACGGCACCGTCAGGGTGCCGCCGCCGATGCCCAGCAGGGCCGAAACCCCACCGATCAACCCGCCGCCGGTGCTCAGCACCGCCGTGCCCGGCAAGGGTCGACCCACCTTGGGCGGCAGGTTCAACAACAGATACAGGGCCACCAGGATCTCGAATACGCCGAAGACCCGGCGCAACAGTATCGCGCTCATGAACTCGGCCAGGGTAGCGCCTGCCAGCGCCCCCAGGATGATGCCCGGTATCAGTCGCCTGAGCACGTCCCAGCGCACGGCCCCATGACGGTGATGGGCGCGGGTCGAGGCGATTGCGGTGGGAATGATGGTGGCCAGGGACGTGCCGATGGCCAGGTGGGTGATCACGCCGGGATCCATCTGCTGGCGGGTGAACAGCCAGACCAGGACCGGAACGATGATCAGGCCCCCGCCCACGCCCAGCA
Organism: Ectothiorhodospira shaposhnikovii; assembly: GCF_047222355.1. Taxonomy (NCBI): domain Bacteria; kingdom Pseudomonadati; phylum Pseudomonadota; class Gammaproteobacteria; order Chromatiales; family Ectothiorhodospiraceae; genus Ectothiorhodospira; species Ectothiorhodospira shaposhnikovii. Next base: position 794,389 of record NZ_CP178333.1, read on the forward strand.
GGCCGGCAATGACCCCGGTAAAGGCCCCCAGCGCCAGATAGGTGGCGATCTCTCCCATGGGGCAGGCTCTCCCTTGGTGATGTGGTCAACAAAAAGGGCCGCCCGTTGGGCGGCCCGTTCAGATCCGGTGCCATGGGGACGGCATGGGGCCTTCAAGCCGCTGCCAGTCCGTGTGGGGCCGGGTTTCTTCGGATCAGGCCAGGGCCTTGAAGGCGTCGGCGGCGGCCTTGATGGTGGCCTCCAGATCCTGCGCGCTGTGGCTGCTGGACAGGAATCCGGCTTCGAAGGCGGAGGGTGCCAGGTAGACGCCGCGATCCAGCATCAGATGGAAGAACTTGCCGAACCGGGCCACGTCGCACTGACCGACCTGGTGGAAGTTGGTCACTGCCGGCTGGTCGGTGAAGAACAGACCGAACATGCCGCCCACCTGGTTGGCGGCCATGGGAATGCCGGCCTTCTTCGCTTCGCCCAGGATGCCGGAGACCAGGGTTTCGGTCTTGGCGGTCAGGTCTTCATGGAAGCCCGGAGCGGAGAGAATTTCCAGGGTTTTCAGGCCCGCGGTCATGGCGATGGGGTTGCCGGACAGGGTGCCTGCCTGATAGACCGGGCCCAGCGGGGAGAGGAATTCCATCACCTGACGGCGGCCGCCGAAGGCACCCACCGGCATGCCGCCACCGATGACCTTGCCCAGGGTGGTGAGGTCGGGCTTGATGCCGTAATAGGCCTGGGCGCAGCCCAGGGCGACGCGGAAGCCGGTCATCACCTCGTCGAAGATCAGCAGGGCGCCGTATTCGTCGCAGACACTGCGCAGGCCTTCCAGGAAGCCGGGGGCCGGGGGCACGCAGTTCATGTTGCCGGCCACGGGCTCGACGATGATACAGGCGATCTCGTTGCCCACCTGAGAGAACACGTCCTTGACCTGTTCCAGATCGTTGTAGCTGACGGTGAGGGTGTGCTCCGCCAGGGAGACGGGAACACCGGGGGAGTTGGGCTCGCCCAGGGTGAGGGCGCCGGAGCCGGCCTTCACCAGCAGGGAATCGCCATGGCCGTGATAGCAGCCTTCAAACTTGAGGATCTTGTCGCGGCCGGTGAAGCCGCGGGCCAGGCGGATGGCGCTCATGGTGGCCTCGGTGCCGGAGCTGGTCATGCGCACCATTTCCATGGAGGGCACCAGTTCGCAGACCCGATCGGCCAGCTGGATTTCCAGCTCGGTGGGGGCGCCGAAAGACAGGCCGTTGAGGGCGGCCTCGCGCACGGCGGCAATCACCTCCGGGTGGGCGTGGCCGGCGATCATCGGCCCCCAGGAGCCCACGTAGTCGATGTAGCGCTTGCCGTCCGCGTCGTACATGTAGGCGCCCTGGGCGCGTTCGATGAAGATCGGGTCGCCGCCCACGCCCTTGAAGGCGCGGACCGGAGAGTTCACGCCACCGGGGATGTGCTTCTGGGCTGCCTGGAAGAGATCATGGGATTTTGTCATGGGGTGTGATCTTTCGCTGTGTTGGCTGGTGAATGGGGGCTGTCGCAAATAAAGCCCTACAAGATACTCGATACCGCCCGCCTTGGAAAATCAAAGCGCTGCAAACCTTGCGTGGGTCAAAAACGGGCGCTCAGGTCGGCGGCGGCGGCACGGATGTCGGGAGCGGAGAACACGCCCTGTATCACCGCCAGCATGTGGGCGCCGGCCTGGATCACCCTGTCGGCATTGTCCTGGGTGATGCCGCCGATGGCGGTGATGGGGACGGCGAGCGATTGGCGGGCTTCACGGATCAGGCTCAAGGGGGCATGGACGGCGGCGGGTTTGGTGCCGGAGGGGAACAGGGCGCCGAAGGCCACGTAGTCCGCTCCCGCCGCTTCGGCCCGGCGGGCCAGTTCCAGGCGGTTATAACAGGAGACGCCGATGATCCGTTCGGGGCCGATCAGTGCCCGGGCCGTGGCAATGTCACCGTCATCGCTGCCGATATGAACGCCATCCGCCTCCACTCGGGCCGCCAGCGCCACATCGTCGTTGACGATGAACAGGGCCTGATGGTGCCGGCACAGCCGGCACAGTGCTCGGGATTCAGCCAGGCGTCGGTCATGGTCCCGGCTCTTGTCCCGGTACTGGAGGATGCGGGCGCCGCCGGTCAGCGCCGCCGCGGCCTGTTCAAGCAGGGTGTCGCCGGCATCCTGGGGGGTGATCACATAGAGCCCGTGCAGCCGGGCATGCCTAGAAGTGAGCGGTGTCGTCATCGGCTGGATCTTCGTCCTCGGATTCATCGCCGGCCCAGAACAGGCGATTGGGAATGAGCTGGCCCATGCCCAGCCGGTGGGCCCGGTCCAGGCTGTGCCAGGTATAGGTGAGGGCCTCGTGGACGGCGGAAGCCGGTTCGATGCCCTGGGCGAGCAGGGCGGCGATCGCCGCCGAGAGGGTGCAGCCGGAACCGTGATACTCACCGGGCAGGCGGTCCACCGGGTAGGCTTCCAGACGGCGATGGTTGCCGTAGAGCACGTTCTGCACCCGCGCGGTGTTTTCGTGGGTGCCGGTGATGAGGACATATTCGCAGCCCTGTTCCAGCAGGAACATGGCGCAGGCGTCCAGGGTATCGCAACCTTGGGCCAGTACCCGGGCCTCCGGGCTGTTGGGGGTGAGCAGGGTGGTGAAGGGCAGCAGCAGGCTGTTGATGGCGTCCACCATCTCCTCCGTGGCCAGGGCGGTGCCGGCACCCGAGGCCAGCACCGGGTCCAGTACCACCGGCAGGTCCGGGTAGTCGGTGAGCAGGGTATGGATGGCCTGTACGCCCTCGACGGAGCCGATCATGCCGATCTTGACCGCGGCCACGGGCATGTCTTCCAACACGGCCCGCGCCTGCTGGACAATGAGTTCCGCATCCAGGGGCGCGATGCCGATGACGTCGGAGGTGTCCTGCACCGTGATCGTGGTGATCACGGACACGGGATGGCAACCCATGCTCAGGATGGATTCGATGTCGGCCTGGATGCCGGCGCCCCCGGTGGGGTCGTGCCCTGCCAGGGTCATGACGACGGGAACCGATGGAGTGGTGGTCATGGTAAGCTCCCAGTGGGTAATCCATCAGAGTGTATCACTCGCCCGGGCCATGCCCGGGATATCACACCAGCGGAGGTCGGTTTGCCGTGAAGACTTATCAATGCGTGATTTGCGGATTTGTCTATGACGAGGCCAAGGGGCTGCCGGATGACGGTATTGCGCCGGGGACCCCCTGGGAGGAAGTCCCCGAAGACTGGGTGTGTCCCGAATGCGGGGCGGACAAGTCGGATTTCGAGGAGATGGCGGGCTGAAGCGGGAGTCCGGACCGCGGGTCGGCCGCTGTCAGGCCGGCGCTGCCGTCGCTATTGGAGCCGTCGTCACGGGCTGGGGCTGTCGTCACGAACTGGGGCTGTCGTCACTCCCGCGAAAGCGGGAGCCCAGGGTTTTGATTTCGTGATTGGATTCCCGCTTTCGCGGGAATGGCCGGTCCAGGGCCGTCATCAGGGCCTCACCGCAGGGAAATCTGCTGCCAGCCCCGTTCCCTGGCGGTGGCGGTGAGCTTATCGTCACCGTCCACCACCACCGGATTGTCCACCCGCTCCAGCAGCGGCAGGTCATTGTGGGAGTCGCTGTAGAACCAGCTCCCCTCCAGATCCAGCGCCGGTTGCCGTGCCAGCCACTGCTCCAGGCGCTTCACCTTGCCGCCCTGGAAGCAGGGTATCCCTTCCAGTTCCCCGGTATAGGCGCCGTCGCGGAATTCCGGTTCCGTGGCCAGCAGATGGTCCACCTCCAGGGCTTCGGCAATGGGCTGGGTGACGAAACGGTTGGTGGCGGTGATGATCAGCAGGGTGTCACCGGCTTCCCGGTGGCGGTCCAGGATCTCCCGGGCACGGGGCGCGATCAGATCGCGGATGCGGGTTTCCATGAACTCCTCGCGCCAGGCCAGCAGATCTTCCAGGGTATTGGCCGCCAGCGGCGAGAAGGAAAAACGGCAGAATTCCAGGATGTCCAGGGTGCCGGCCTTGTAGGCCTCGAAGAACTCCAGGTTGCGGGCCTTGTAGGCATCGGCGTCCACGACGCCTCGATCCACGAGGAAACGCCCCCACTCGTAATCGCTGTCTCCCGCCAGGAGGGTGTTGTCCAGGTCGAACAGGGCAAGGCTCACCGCGTGTCTCCTCATCATCGTCATCTTGATCTGAATCCTGCATTCTACATCAGCCCGGCACGGGCAAGGCCATCGTGCCGAAGCTTGCCCTGGAGCATTTGCCGATCGGCTTCGCTTGTGAAAAAATGCAATTCACAGACCAGCTTCCAAGTGACCTCCTTAAGTGATTGATTGTGATGGCTATAGGCCCAACGTCGGTATCATCCTGTGCAATCGGGATCGCCGCCTGTTCTGGGCCAAGCGCATCGGGCAGCAGGCCTGGCAATTTCCCCAGGGGGGGATTCGTCGGGATGAGACGCCAACGGAGGCCATGTACCGTGAACTGGCGGAGGAAACCGGCCTTGAGCCCGTCGATGTGGAAGTCATCGGCAGCACCCGGGACTGGTTGCGCTACCGCCTACCCAAGCACCTGATCCGGCGCCGGTCGGGGCCGGTGTGCATCGGCCAGAAACAGGTCTGGTTCCTGGTGCGGCTGGTGGGGGACGACGGCCGCGTTCGGCTGGATGCCGCGCCCCATCCCGAGTTCGATGCCTGGCGCTGGGTGGATTACTGGCATCCCATGCGCGAGGTGGTGTTCTTCAAGCGCCATGTCTATCGCCAGGCCCTGCGGGAGCTGGCACCGTTACTGTTTCAGGAGGACGTGCCCTCCTGTCCTGCCGAGCGGCGCTACCGCCCCCGCCGGCTCTGAGCCACCCTGGGCCGCGGCGGCGGCCCCCTTGTCCCGGCACCCTTTACCCATGCTCCATGTTCTCAGACGCATCGTTCTGGAGGTAAGCGCCGCCGATAACCTGACATCGGCCCTGGGCATCATCGTTCGGCGCGTCAAGCAGGAGCTGGATATCGATGTCTGCTCCGTCTATCTGAGCGAGCCCGGCGGCCAACGGCTGTTGCTGATGGCTTCCGAAGGCCTCAATCCCGATTCCGTCGGTCATGTGGAAATGTCCGCCGGCGAGGGGCTGGTGGGCCTGGTGGCGGAACGGGCGGAGCCGGTCAATCTGGAAAACGCCCCCGATCACCCGCGTTTCAAATATTTTCCCGAGACCGGTGAGGAACGTTATCACGCCTTTCTGGGCGTACCCATCGTGCATAACCGACGCATGCTGGGGGTGCTGGTGGTGCAGCAGCGGGAGCGTCGGCGTTTTGATGACGAGCATGTGGCCTTTCTCATCACCCTGGCGGCGCAGCTGGCCGGGGCCATCAGCCACGCGGAACTCATCGGCGAGGTGGGCCGTCGACGGGAACGCCCGCCTCAGGAAAACCTGCAGATCACCGGTATTCCCGGGGCCTCCGGGGTGGCCGTGGGCCAGGGTGTGGTGGCCTATGCCCTGGCCGACCTGGATTCCGTGCCCGATCGGGATGCGGAGAATGTTCAGGAGGAGGAGCAGGTTTTTCGCGAGGCGGTGCGGGCGGTTCAGGATGAACTCAATGAGATCAAGCAGCGGATGCAGGATGTTTTGCCGACGGAAGAACTGCTGCTGTTCGATGCCTACGTCATGATGCTGGGCAGCGACAGCCTGGTGAACGGCACGGTGGATCGCATCCGGGCCGGCAGCTGGGCGCCCTCGGCCCTGAGGGATACCGTGCGGGAAAGCACCCGGGCCTTCGAGGAGATGGATGACCCCTATCTGAGCGAGCGGGCTACCGATGTCAGGGACATCGCCCGTCGCATTCTCATGCGCCTGCAGTCCCATGTGCGCGGCCCGGAGGATTTTCCCGAGCGCACCATCCTGCTGGGAGAGGACGTCACCGCCACCCAGTTGGCCGAGGTGCCGACGGATCGTCTGGCCGGGGTGGTGTCATCCAAGGGCACCGGCTCATCCCATGTGGCCATCCTGGCCCGGGCCATGGGCATTCCGGCGGTGATGGGGGTCTCCGACCTGCCGGTGGGGCGGCTGGAAGGCCGCGAGATCGTGGTGGACGGTTACCGGGGCAGTCTCTACATTCAGCCCAGTCCGGAGTTGCTGGAGCAGTTCAAGCATCTGCAGGAAGAGGAGCAGGAGCTGGCGGAAGGCCTGCGGGCCCTGGCCCAGGAGCCGGCGATCACTCAGGATGGTTGCGAGGTGCCGGTGTATGCCAACAGTGGCCTGCTGGCGGATATTGCCCCCTCCATCCAGTCCGGCGCCGACGGCATCGGTCTCTACCGAACCGAAGTCCCCTTCATGATCCGGGACCGCTTTCCCGGAGAGGAGGAACAGTCGGAGATCTATCGAGAGGCCCTCATGTCCTTCAATCCCCGGCCAGTGACGCTGCGGACCCTGGACGTGGGCGGTGACAAGGCCTTGCCGTATTTCCCGGTGGAGGAAGACAACCCCTTTCTGGGTTGGCGGGGCATCCGCATCACCCTGGATCACCCGGAGATCTTCCTGACCCAGTTGCGCGCCATGCTGCGCGCCAGCCAGGGGCTGAGCAATCTCCACATCCTGTTTCCCATGATCAGTTCCCTGGGAGAACTCAAAGGTGCCCTGCAGCTGCTGCAGCGGGCCCGGGATGAGCTACTGGATGAGCATTATGTGATTCCCGTGCCCCGGGTGGGCGTGATGGTCGAGGTGCCTTCCGCGGTCTATCTGGCGGAAGCCTTGGCGCGCCGGGTGGATTTTCTGTCCGTGGGAACAAACGATCTGGTGCAGTACCTGCTGGCGGTGGATCGCAACAATGCCAGGGTGGCGGATCTTTACAATGCCCTGCACCCGGCGGTGCTGCATGCCCTGGTTCATGCGGCCCGTGGCGCCCATCAGGCCGGCAAGCCCATCAGTGTCTGCGGCGAGATGGCCGCCGATCCTGCCTCGGTGATCCTGCTGCTGGGGATGGAGATCGATGCACTCAGTGTGAACGTGGCCTCCCTGTCACGGGTGAAGTGGGTGATCCGGAGCTTTTCCCGGGAGCGGGCCCGGGAGCTGCTCAATCAGTGCATGACCATGGAAGAGCCGGCGGCGATCCGGGCGCTGCTCAACAACGCCCTGGTGCAGGCCGGGCTTGGAGGGCTGGTGCGGGCCGGCAAGACCTGACCGTTGGCCTCCGTCGCCGGTGGCGCCTACAGCCACCGGGAGAGATGGCGTTCCACTTGTTGCCAGTCCATCTCCCCCACCTTCTGGTAGACGATGCGCCCGTTGGGTGCGATCAGGAATGAGGTGGGGGTCAGGCGCACGTCGCCGAAGGCCGTGGCCACCTCGCCGGTGGCGTCCAGTCCCACGGTGTAGTTGATGTCCCGTCTTCGGGCCATCTCCGCCACCTGTTCCGGCGGGTCGTAGGCCATGGCCACGCCGATCACCTTCAGGCCCCGCTCATGGTAACGGTCATGGAGTTCCCGCAGGTGAGGGATTTCCTGCACGCAGCTGATGCAGGTGGTGGCCCAGAACGTGATCAGTACCGGCCTGCCTTCCAGCGAGGCCAAGTCCACCTGGGATTGATCCAGGGTCGGCACCACCACTCTGGGCATGGGACGCAGGCCTTCCGGTGCCAGCCACAGGGCCAGCAACCCTCCGACCAGCACCACCAAAAAGGCGCCTACCAGCAGATCTCTCGTTTTCATCTTCATCATCGGCCGTTTCCGTGTTGCAAAGGGCAGGGCTGTATCTTACACGGCCATGTTCGATCTTAAACCGGTGGTCATGGGCATGTATGATGGGTCCCTTGGGCAGGGGTATCATGCCCCGGGTAGAACGTTTCACAGCTGACCGGAGATGAATGGGTGATAAGGGCAGGCATTGTCGGGGCCACCGGGTATACGGGGGTTGAACTGTTGCGGCTGTTGCTGGCCCACCCGCGGGTGGAGCCGGCGGTGATCACTTCGCGGGGCAATGCCGGTGAGCCGCTGGAATCCCTGTTTCCGAACTTGCGCGGACAGGGGGCGCTGGTGTTTCAGGCACCTGATGCTGACGCCCTGGGTGACTGTGACGTGGTCTTCTTTGCCACGCCCCATGGAGTGGCGCACGCCATGGCCGGTGACCTGCTGGCGCGAGGTACCCGGGTCATCGATCTGTCCGCCGATTTCCGCATTAAGGATCCGCACCTGTGGAGCCGGTGGTACGGCCAGCCCCATGGCGCCCCCGAACTGCTGGACGAGGCGGTCTACGGGTTGCCGGAGATCCACCGCGCCCGGATTACGCAGGCCCGCCTGATTGCCGTACCCGGCTGCTACCCTACCGCCGTCACCCTCGGGTTCCTGCCCTTGCTGGAGCAGGGCGTGGTGGATCCTGCCCGCCTGGTGGCCGACGCCAAGTCCGGTGTCAGCGGCGCCGGGCGCAAGGCCCAGGTGGGATCGCTGCTGTGCGAGGCTTCCGAAAACTTCAAGGCCTATGCGGTGCCGGGGCACCGGCATCTGCCGGAGATCCTGCAGACCCTGTCCGCGGTTGCCGGACAATCGCCGGGTTTGACCTTCGTGCCTCATCTGGTGCCCATGATCCGCGGCATTCTGGCCAGTCTCTACGCCACGCTGACCCACGCCGATACGGATCTGCAGGCGCTTTACGAAGCGCGCTATGCCGGGGAACCCTTTGTGGACGTGCTGCCCGCGGGCGGCCATCCGGAAACCCGCAGCGTCCGCGGTACCAATCTGTGCCGCCTGGCGGTGCATCGACCCGGTGGTGGGGATACGGTGGTGGTGCTTTCCGCCATCGACAATCTGGTCAAGGGGGCCTCCGGTCAGGCGGTGCAGAACATGAATCTCATGTTCGGACTGCCGGAGACACTTGGGCTGGAATCCATCGCCGTGCTGCCCTGACATCATGGTCAGGCGACGGGTCCCTGGCGGGTACTACCATGGCGGACGCTCTCGCCCCTGGTGGGTGTGGTTGTCCGCCGTATTGGTGGCGGGGATTCTGCTGATTGCCGGATGGCAGGTCTATCAGCTGGGTTATGAGCGCGGCCTGCTGTACGGGCAGGATTCGGATCTGCAGATCGCGGAACTGCGGCCCCGATACAAGGATCTTGAAGTGGCCCACCGTCAGCTCAGGCAACGCCATGCGGTGCTGGAACGGGACCTGATGATCGAACGTGAGGCGTCGGCGCGGGTCCGTGAGTCGATTCACGACATGGAGCAACGCATCTACCACCTGACGGAGGAACTGGATTTCTTCCGTAACATCATCTCGCCGGAAGACCTGGAGCGCGGGCTTCACATCCAGCGGGTCAGGCTGGAACCGGACCCGGACAATCCCGGGCATTATTTCTACCAGGTGGTGCTGACCCAGGTGCAGGGCAGTCAGGTGGTGGAGGGGACCTTGCGACTGGGGCTGGAGGGGCGTGATGGCGGTGAACGGGTGCGTTACGACCACGCAACCATCTGCCCGGATCAGGCTCGGGGCAGGGGCTTTTCGTTCCGCTATTTTCAGGTGCTCGAAGGGCGTCTGGTGTTGCCCGAACAGCTGCTGCCGGAACGTCTGATGATCGAGGCCGAGCCTGCCGGGAGCGGGCTGCGTGTCGCGGAACAGTCCCTGCCGTGGCAATCCCTTTTCAATCTCAGTGGAGGCAACCCCTGATGTGGTCCCGTCGCAAGAAAATCAAGCCCGCCCGAGTGGATACCATCGTGGGTCGAAACACGGTCATTACCGGTGACGTGAAATTTTCCGGCGGTCTGCACCTGGAGGGCACGGTGCGCGGCAATCTGCTGGCCGATGATGCGTCTCAGGAGTCCGTTCTGATCCTCAACCAAGGCGCCCTGGTGGAAGGGGATGTCAGGGTTCCCCGGGTGATCATCAATGGGTCCGTGGAAGGCGATGTGCATGCCTTCGTGCATGTGGAACTGGCGCCCCACGCGCGCATTCGCGGCAATCTGCACTACACCATGATGGAAATGGCCGCCGGAGCCGAGGTCAACGGCAGTCTGGTCAGGCAGTCCGACGAGCCCATGCGGCTTGAGCATCTGGATGTCCCGGCGGAGAATGCCCGTCGCGAGGTCGGCAAGAAGCCTGCGGGGGCGACTGAAGCCGCGCCCGCCATGCCGGACGCGGTAACCAAGGATTCTTGACCGTTTCCGTAAGCCAATGATAGCGTAGCGGGATCGCCCACCCCGGGCCCAAGACAGCGACCACGGAGAAGCAGAGAAGATGAGCGCAACCGAAACCAGTACCGATGCCATGCCCAGCCCGCTGGTGTTCACCGATTCCGCGGCGGCCAAGGTGAAGGCCCTGATCGACGAGGAAAACAATCCCGAGCTCAAGCTGCGCGTCTTCGTCAGCGGCGGTGGCTGCTCCGGGTTCCAGTACGGTTTCACCTTCGATGAGGAAGTCAATGAAGGGGATACCACCGTAGAGAAGGCAGGGGTGACCCTGCTCATCGATCCCATGAGTTTCCAGTACCTGATGGGGGCCGAGATCGACTACACGGAGAGCCTGGAAGGGGCTCAGTTCGTGATTCGCAACCCCAATGCCACCACCACCTGTGGTTGCGGGTCTTCATTCTCCGTCTGACGGGAGTGTCGGCATGAATCTCCCCCGGTTGCTCGCCCTGGTCCGTTTCGGCTGGTATCGCATGATGGCCCAGTTGGGTCATGACACCGGCCGTTTCAATGTCGGTTACATGTATGCCAGAGGTCAGGGCGTCCGGCAGGATGATGCCGAGGCGGTCCGCTGGTACCGGATGGCGGCCGAGAACGGGGACCTCAATGCCCAGACCAACCTGGCGCTGATGTACGTCCAGGGGCGGGGCGTGGACAAGGATGAGGTCCAGGCCCTACGCTGGTACCGGCAGGCAGCGGAGCAGGGTAGCACCCGTGCCCAGTGCAATCTGGCCTATCTGTACCTGCACGGTATCGGTACGGATGCGGACGAAGCGCGAGCCGCCCATTGGTATCGGATGGCGGCGGATCTGGAAAATCCCGCGGCCCAGTCCGACCTGGGGGTGTTGTATGCCAATGGCCGTGGTGTTCCCCGGGATCTGGTTCAGGCCTACATGTGGACGCAGCTGGCTGCCTTTCAGGGATATGCACAGGCGGAGGAGAACCTCGGGCAATACGCCGCCGACATGACGCCGGAACAGATCGAGACGGCTCGCGGGCTAGCTCGGGACTGGGATGCCGAGGCCTCCTCGGCCCAGGCGCGGTCGATGGCCGCGGAACCGATGACGGTGCCGGCCCGGGAGACCTGACGCCCCGGCGAGCCATGCCCCGTCACGGGGCATGAATCCCCCCCAGCATCACGGCCCTGGATGCCCCGGTCACCGCGGGCAGGTTTCCCGTTCTGCCTTGCATGCGTTCCCTGGCCAGCCAGGCAAAGGCCATGGCCTCCACCCAATCCGGATCCAGCCCGTGGCGGCTGGAGGATTCCACGATGCAGGGTGCCAAGTGTGCCCGTAGACGCGCCATCAGGGCTCCATTGTGCACACCGCCGCCGCAGACGATCACCCTCGCGGCGTTGGAGGCGTGGGACTGGATGGCCCGGGCAATGCTCGTGGCCGTGAATTCCAGCAGGCTACGCTGAACATCCGCTGCCGACACCCCCGGGCAGGTCGCCAGGTGGGCCTGGAGCCAGGTCGGGCTGAAGTATTCCGTTCCCGTGCTCTTGGGCGGTGCCAGATCCAGGTAGGGGTCCGCCATCCAGCGTGCCAGCAAGGCTTCCGACACCTGTCCGGTCATGGCCCAATCACCGTTTTCATCGTGCCGCGCCTGTCGATGGTGACGGATCCAGTGATCCATCAAGGTGTTGGCCGGCCCGGTATCAAAGCCGAGTACCAGGGCCTGGGCCGAGGTCGGCAGGTGGGTGATGTTGGCGATCCCGCCCAGATTGAGTACCACGCGATCCTCCCTCGGATGTTGCAGCACGGCCCGATGAAAGGCCGGTACCAGCGGTGCGCCCTGGCCGCCGACGGCCACGTCGGCGGTACGAAAATCCGCCACCACGGTCAGACCGGTGGCCTGGGCGATCCGGGCCGGACTGCCGATCTGCAGAGTGAAGGGCGGATGCGCGTCCGGTCGATGCCGTACCGTCTGTCCGTGGCTGCCGATGGCCGTGATGGTGCTGGCGGGTACCTGTGCCCGCGCCAGCAGGGACAGGGCGGCGTCGGCCATCAGATCGCCGGTCAGGGCGTCCAGGCGTCCGAAATCATCCAGATTGCCGCGCCAGTCCGGCGCCGCCAGTGTCCTCAAGTCCTGTCGCAATGACTCGGGAAATGGGTGCGCGATGGCCATCAGGCATTGCGGTCCGTCGGCATTGAATTCCACCAGGGCGGCATCCACGGCATCCATGCTGGTGCCCGAGATCAGTCCGATATAGCGTTCGGTCATGCAGGTTCTCTTCCAGATTCAGAGGGCGGGGCCGTGTGTCGGATCGTTTCTTTGGTTATCATCGCCCTCCATCCCGATGTCAAATCAACGTCCTGATACACGTATCCACAGAGAAAGGAAATGACCGAAGTTTCAGATCAGATCGAGCGCATTCGTCGTGGCTGTCATGAACTCCTGCTGGAAGAGGAGTTGCGGGAGAAGCTCAAGGCCGGGCGCCCCCTGAAGATCAAGGCCGGTTTTGATCCCACGGCACCCGATCTGCACCTGGGACATACGGTGCTGCTCAACAAGCTGCGTCAGTTCCAGGACCTGGGGCATGAGGCCATCTTTCTGATCGGTGACTTCACCGGCATGATTGGTGACCCCAGCGGCAAGAACAGCACCCGTCCTCCGCTGACTCCGGAGCAGGTGGCCGAGAATGCCCGCACCTATCAGGAGCAGATCTTCAAGATCCTGGACCCGGAGCGGACTCGGGTCACGTTCAATTCCGCCTGGATGAGTAAGCTCAGTGCTGCCGACATGATCCAGCTGGCGGCTCGTCACACCGTGGCGCGAATGCTGGAACGGGATGATTTCCACAAACGCTACACCGCGGGTCAGCCCATTGCCATTCATGAATTCCTCTACCCGCTGATCCAGGGCTATGACTCGGTGCAGTTGCAGTCCGACGTGGAACTGGGCGGGACCGATCAGAAGTTCAATCTTCTCATGGGGCGAGAATTACAGAAGCAGTATGGCCAGTC
>NZ_CP178333.1:812500-2767500 GCF_047222355.1 Ectothiorhodospira shaposhnikovii
AACCTCGTCCTGTGATCCAGGACAGGGACCGTGTGTGGTGGGTAGTTTGACTGGGGCGGTCTCCTCCCAAAGAGTAACGGAGGAGCGCGAAGGTACCCTCAGCGCGGTCGGAAATCGCGCACTGAGTGCAAAGGCACAAGGGTGCTTGACTGCGAGACAGACACGTCGAGCAGGTGCGAAAGCAGGTCTTAGTGATCCGGTGGTTCTGAATGGAAGGGCCATCGCTCAACGGATAAAAGGTACTCCGGGGATAACAGGCTGATACCGCCCAAGAGTCCATATCGACGGCGGTGTTTGGCACCTCGATGTCGGCTCATCACATCCTGGGGCTGAAGCAGGTCCCAAGGGTATGGCTGTTCGCCATTTAAAGTGGTACGCGAGCTGGGTTTAGAACGTCGTGAGACAGTTCGGTCCCTATCTGCCGTGGGCGTCGGAGATTTGAGAGGGTCTGCTCCTAGTACGAGAGGACCGGAGTGGACGTACCTCTGGTGTTCCGGTTGTCACGCCAGTGGCATTGCCGGGTAGCTACGTACGGACGGGATAACCGCTGAAAGCATCTAAGCGGGAAGCCTTCCTCAAGATGAGATCTCCCTGGGCACTTGATGCCCCTCAAGGGTCGTCGAAGACTACGACGTTGATAGGCGGGATGTGGAAGCGCAGTAATGTGTGAAGCTAACCCGTACTAATTGCCCGTGAGGCTTGACCATATAACACCCAAGCAGTTTGAGGTGTGTAGTTGCAACGACATGACATGCCTGATGTTTTCCCGATTTTGCCGATGTTGAGTTGATCAGCATCAGCGTCAGTTTTGCCTGGCGGCCATGGCGAACCGGAACCACCCGATCCCATCTCGAACTCGGAAGTGAAACGGTTCAGCGCCGATGATAGTGTGGGGCCTCCCCATGTGAAAGTAGGTCACTGCCAGGCACCTATTCCAAAACCCCGATCGGGAAACCGGTCGGGGTTTTTTCTTGCCTCTCATTCCACCTCCGTCTCGTCATTCCCGCCCCGCGTCATTCCCGCCACCCCTCCGTCATTCCCGCGAACGCGGGAATCCAGTGACAGGGCAGAAAACCCTGGACTCCCGCTTGCGCGGGAGTGACGAATAAAGTGGCCCCCCTCGTCAAGACAGAAAGAACGCGGGAATGACGAAGGAATGATGACGATAGAGGTGGGACCATCACAGGCGGAAGGTCTTCCCTACAGCTTTTTCTCTCCCAGCAGGGCGGCGGCCTCGCCGGTCAGGCGACCGTTGCGGGCGCAGTCGTTCATGGCAATGCCCCGGTAGGCGTTGCCGGTCAGGTGCAGCCCCGGATAACGGCCCACATGGGCCATCAGACGATCCATGGCCTCGATATGGCCCACCGGGTAGCCAGGCAGGCCCCGCGGCCATTTCTTCACGAACTGCACGTCAGGCGTGACATCGATCCCCAGGGCCTTGGTGACGCCGTCCCGGGCGTGGGCAATGAGGGCGTCGTCGTCCAGATCCACCATGTGTGGATCCCGTTGTCCACCCAGCATCACGCGCACGCATTTCATGCCTTCCGGCGCCCGGTCCGGGAAGATGGAGCTGTCCCAGAGGATGCCCAGGAAGGGCATGCGGGCGGCGGCGGTGGTCAGCACGCCGAAGCCGTCCAGGGGGTGGTCCAGATGCTTCCAGCCAAAGCCCACCACGGCAATGGGGGCATAGTTGACCGCATCCAGCTGCTGTTCCAGCTCTCGGTCCAGTCCGGCCAGGATGCGGGCGGCGGCGTAAGCCGGCACGGCCAGGATCACTTGGTCCACGGTGCTCGACTTGTCGCCGGCCTCGACCCGGAACCCCTTGCCTTCCTGAACCACGGCTTCCACCGGTGTGCCCAGATGCCATTCTGCCTTGATGGTCTTGTGAAGGTGTTCGGTCAGGGCGTTCATGCCGCCCTTGAAGCTCATCAGTACGCCGCCGGGGCCGGCGCTCTGCTTGCGGCGGGCGATCATGCCCTTGAACAGGCCGCCGTGCTTGCGTTCCAGCTCCGTCACCAGGGGGAAGGCCGCCTTCACGGAGACCCGGTCGGCGGTGGTGCCATAGATGCCGGCGGTCATGGCATCCAGAAAGATGTCGGTGAATGCCTTGCCCAGACGACGGTAGCCGAAGGACTGCAGGGTCTCGTCGCTATCGTCCCGCTTGGGACGAATGAACACCTCGCCCATCACCCGCAGTTTCTGCGGCCAGTTGAGCAGTTCGGTCTTGAGAAACTTGCCCGGAGAGTCGGGCATGGGGTGCATTCGATCGGTATAAATGAAGCGTCTGCGGGAGGCATCCTGACTGCGCATGAGTACGTCACCGGCGCCGCAGTCCGTGACCAGTTGCAGCATGTCCGGCTTGTTGCTCAGAAAGCCGTTGCCGCCTTCCTCGAAGCGAAACCCCTCGATGTCGATGGTGTGCAGGGTGCCGCCCACGTGGGGATTGGCTTCATAGATGACGATGTCCGCATCGCTCCGGGCGCGTTGCAGATAAAAGGCCGTGGCCAGACCGCTGATACCGGCCCCGATAATGGCTACCCGCATGGGTGTCTCCCTTTCTATTCTCTATATCTGTGTCGAAATGGCCATGCGGGCTGTCATGCCCGGCATGGGTTGATGATGATCAAGTCATGTGCCGCGATGCCCGGCCAGTCACTGGCTTGCGGAGGCGGCCGGTTTGCGGGCGATGAACCGCGTCGAAATCCCCAGGAATTCATCTTGCACCTCCACCAGCTCAAACCCGGCCCGGGTGAGCATGTCACACAGCTGTTCCGTGCTCATGAAGCCCTGGATGGACTCCGGCAGATAGGTGTAGGCTTCCTTGTCCCGGGAAATCATGGCGCCGACACGGGGCAGTACCTGACTCATGTAGAGACGATTCATCCGGTCCATCAGGGTGAGTTTTTCACGGCTCATGAACTCCAGGATCACCGCCAGCCCGCCCGGTGCCAGCACCCGGTGAAATTCCCTCAGGGCACCCTCCACGTCCACCACGTTGCGAATGCCGTAGCTGATGCTGATCAGGTCGGCGCTGTCGTCCTCCAGAGGCAGGGCAGTGGCCGGTGCCTCCATGAACGTCACGTCATCCACCTTCCCGCGTGCCAGTTCCAGCATGCCCACGGCCGGATCCACGCCGGTGACCCGTTCGATGGTGGTGCCCTGGGATGCGGCTGCTTCGCGCCAGAACAGGATCAGGTCACCGGTGCCGGTGGCCACATCCACCAGATGGCGCACCGGACCGCCATGAATTTTCATGGCGGCCCGGCAACCGTTGCGTCGCCACTGCCGGTCCACCCCGAAGCTGAGAATGCGATTCAGCCTGTCATAGGTGGGAGAGATGTCGTTGAACATCTGAATGATGCGTTGCTGTTTGTCCATGCAGGGTTGTTCCGATCAAGGGAATGGGGGGATGTCAGGTCTTCGAACCGGACGAGCCGTTGCGGGAATCCAGCGCTCGGGCATTGATCAGGGAGCGGCGGATACGTTCGAAGGCCTGACGACTGATGTGATGGATGATCGGTTTGGCCACCCGGCCCACGGTCTTGTCCAGCAGCCGGGTGGGTAGATGATATTCGATGGTCAGTTGCACCCGGGTGCCGCCGGGGACGGAGGAAAACCGATAGTGTCCGGTATTGCGGATGCCGCTCAGGGACTGCCAGCGGATCATGTGCGGTGGATCCTCGTCGATGATGGTCACGTCCCAGTGAAAGACCATGCCGTTGGCGCGGACCTGCCAGCGATAGGTCTTGTCGTCCAGCGGAGTGACGGATTCCACGGCGTCGGCATAGCGGGGGAATTCATCCACCCGCCGGATCATCCCGAAGACTTCCTCCTGGTCCGCGGGAAACAGCATGTCATGATCAACGACCGGCATCTGATAATCAGCTCCCATGAACGGCGGGACGAATCATGCCCCGCGTGGTTATGTCAAAGACCATCGGACGGGTCAAGCGGCCCGGACCCTTCCGGCGATCCCCTCGGCCAATCCCTTGAAGACAAAGGCGTGGGCCGGTGCCATCAGGTACCAGTACAGCAGCCCCCACACGCCGGCCGGGTGCCAGTAGTTGGTGACGGTGATCCGGGTGCCCGGCGCCTCCGGTGACAATTCGATTTCCAGCACACCCGCCCCGGGGGCGCGCATGCCGAATCCCAGGGTGAGGCGTCGTTCCGGTTCAATGGCCATCACCCGCCAGGAGTCCACCATGTCGCCGAGGCGCAGCTCGGTCGGATGACGGCGACCGTAGTTGCGGCCGGGGCCTCCCAGCAGCCAGTCGATGCCTTCCCGGATCCTCCACAGGAGTTCATGGGCAAAGTAGCGGTTTTCCCCGCCGATGCGACGGACCACCTCCCAGACCTGATCCGGGGTGGCCTCCACCAGGGCACTGCCGGAAGCCTGTTTGGCGTAATAGGCGTAGTCCACCCGGTAGTCGCGGAACATGAACGCCCCTTCGGTCCAGCGGGCGGCGACTCCGTGGGATTTTTCAGCCTCGAAGGTGGCGCGCACCGCGGTACGAAAATCCATCAGCGCCTGGGGCATGAGGCGGCGGGTCAGTGCATCATCGGCCACATAGTCTTCCTTGAGGCCCTCGATCAGGGCCTGAGCAATGGAGGTGGGCACCGAGGTGACCAGACGCAGCCAGTAGGAGGAGGGTTTCGGTGAGAGCAGGGGGACCGGGATGATCCGGGGTGGCGTGCGCCCGGCCTCCTCGGCCAGGATGCGCATCATGTCTGCGTAGGTGAGGTATTCGGGACCGCCGGTATCCAGAATCTCGCCGGCGGCCTCCGGGATCCGGGGGGCGCGCTCCAGGTAGTCGAGCAGATTCTCCAGAGCGATGGGCGGTGAGGTGCGGGAGACCCATTTCGGGGTGACCATGACCGGCAGGTGCAGGACCAGATCACGCATCACTTCAAAGGCCGCCGAACCGGGGCCGACGATGATCCCGGCCCGCAATTCGGTGACCGGGACGCTGCCCTTGCGCAGCTCGTCACCGGTCAGGCGTCGGGAGACGATGTGCTCGCTGCGTGCCGAGTCCGGGGCCAGCCCGCCCAGATAGACGATGCGCCGGACCCCGGCCTCGGCGGCGGCACGGGCGAAATGTCTCGCCGCTTCCAGGTCCAGGCGCCCGAAGGACTTGCCGGCCCCCATGGAGTGGACCAGATAGTAAGCGACCTGGACATCCTTGAGGGCCGGCCCCAGGGTCTCGGGCTTGAGGGCATCGGCCGGGACCAGTTCGGCACCGGTCCAGCCCCGGGCCTCCAGTACCTTCAGCGTGCGCGAAGAGGCCCGAACCCGGGTGCCGCGGGCCAGCAGGCGGGGTACCAGGTTACTGCCGATGTAGCCGCTGGCACCGAACACCAGGGTGAGGGCATTCGGACCGATCGAGTCGTCCGCGGAAGGACTCAAGGTGCCGGGCGTCGCCATGGGGGATCTCCGGTGAGGGATTGTCATCGTACTATACGGGGTTTTTCTCCCTGAGCATCACTGTCAGTCGACAGACGCAGATCGTGGTTCCCGTCTCGTCTTCCAGTTGGATGTCCCATACCTGGGTACTGCGTCCCCGGTGCAGGGGGCGGGCACAGCCCAGGACCCGACCGTGGCGGACGGACTTGAGGTGGCTGGCGCTGATCTCCATGCCGGCGGCCACCCAGCCTGGCGGGGCCGCCAGATTGGAGGCCACGCTGCCCAGGGTTTCGGCCAGGGCCACGGAGGCGCCGCCATGGAGCAGGCCATGGGGTTGTCGGGTGCGTGCATCCACCGGCAGCGTGCCGAACAGGGCCGTGTCCGTGATCCGGGTGATCTCGATCCCCAGGGCTTCCATGAGGGTCCCCTGGTGGGCGGCATTGATGGCCTGCAGATCGATGGGGCGTTGCCAGAGGGACATGATCAGATTTCCCGGGGATGCATGACATTGGCCAGCCGGATCAGGTCGCGGCGTTGAATCTTGAGTCCGCTGGTGGGAGGCATGGGCAGGAAGGCCACCGGCACCATGAAGGGCTTGAGCCGTTCCCGCATCCAGGTGCGCAGGGCATGGGCATCCAGTTCCGTGCCGGACTGGATGAAGGCCACCGGGCGCTGGCCAAATTCCGCGTCCTGTCGCGGCACCACCACTGCACGGAGTATGTCGGGATGGGTATGCAGCAGTTGCTCGATGGCTTCCGGCTGGATGTTTTCCCCGCCGCTGATGAACTGGTTGTCGAGCCGCCCCACCACATGGAAACGGCCGTTTTCCCAGCGACCCAGGTCGCGGGTATGGAACCAGCCCTCTTCATCGGTCGCGGGGAGGATGCGTCCCGCGTCCCGATACCCGAGGAACAGGGTGTCACCGCGGACCAGGATCTCGCCGGTTTCGGCCAGCCGGCATTCCCGATGAGGCAGGATGCGGGCCGGTCCCTCCGGGGGTTGGGTGATCACCTGGGAACTCATCTCGGTCAGGCCATAGCTGGTCCAGCAGGGCAGGTTCTGCCGGCGTGCCTGCTCCAGCAATGAGTCACGGACCGGCCCGCCCCCCAGGAGCAGGTACCGCAGGCTGGAGGGAGGCGGGCCGCTTTGTTGCAGCAGGCGGTGCAACTGGGTTTCCACCATGGAGACATGGGTCACGCCCATGTGCATCAGGAAACCGGTATCCTCGGCGCGCCCGTCCAGCACCAGGGCGGCCCCCCCCATCAGACAGCGAAACACGATGGCCAGTCCACCCACATGGTGGGTGGGCAGGGACAGCAGGTATCGGTCCCCCGGCCGCAGGGGAATGCGTGTCGCGGCCCCCGCGGCGCTGAGCGCATGGTTGGCGTAGCTGTGGACGGCCAGCTTCGGTTGCCCGGTGGAGCCGGAGGTCAGAATGCCGGTGCAGGGGGTGTGCGGCTGAAATTGACGGCGCAGTTCCGGGGGAGGGGATGCCGGGGACGGGACGATCACATCCCGTTCGGTCGTATCGGTCGGTTGCAGGGGCTGCCCTGGTTCCCGTACCAGCCAGTGAACACCCTGTTGCCGCAGCAGGGCATGCAACGGGGTTTCCGGCATGGCCGGATTGACCGGCAACAGACAGGCGCCGCTGCGCAGAACGGCCAGCAGGTCGATGATGCCGTCAATCGTGGTCCGGGTCCGCAGGGCGATCCAGTCTCCACCCTGCACGCCCTGGGCCAGAAAGGTCATGGCCCGATGATCCACCCGCGTTTCCAGTTCGGCGAAGCTCAGGCTGTCTTCCGGGGTGATGATGGCGAGGGTCCCGGCATGACGCCTGCCTGCCTGCCATAGCAGGCAGGGCACGTCGGCATGGGGCGGGGTGTGTTTCATGTCCAGCATCCAAGGTATTCCAGTTCAGCGTGTGGTGTGACCGGCAATGTACGATGTTCCGGTTGGCTGAGGATGGGCGTCAGCAGCGCCCGGGCAAATATACCGAAGGTATCCAGGCCCTGTGGACCCCGCAGATCCCAGTCATGGACCAGGCGCGCGTGGAAGTCCAGGGTGAGGTTGCTTTCATAGGCCGCGCTCAGAACGACGGGAATGCCAAGCTGGCGGGCTTGCTGTATCAGCATGCCGGCGCGGCTCAGGCCGGTGAGCATGGGCTTGACGACCAGGGCACCCAGGCCCGGTGTCCGCAGATCGGGGGCCATGGTTTCTCTGAGGGTTTCATCCCAGGCAAAGGGGATGCCGGTACGGGACCACCATGACAGGTAGTCACTGCCTGCCGGCAGGGGTTCCTCGATGAACTGGATCCGTCGGTGGTCGATGGCGCGACAGAGTGTCTCGGCCTGTTCCAGGGTCCAGGAGCGATTGGCATCCAGGCGTAGCTGCTGCCCTTCCGTGAGCCGTGCCGTGACCCGGCGGATCCTGTCGATGTCCGTCGCCAGGGCGTCGCGCCCCACCTTGAGCTTGAAACAGGGGGATGCCCGATCCGCGGCAATGTCCAGGGCATCGTCATGGCGGATCAGACGGCAGCGGGGGACCGGAGCCGCCGGTGGCAATTGTCCGCTCCATTGCAGCCGTCCGGCTTCCAGGCCGAAACACACCTCCGGGGCGGTTTCCATCGGCAGACGCAGGAGGCGGTCGGGCAGGGGGCCGTCCTGTTCAAGGATCTGCCGGACCTGCTGATGACATCGGGCCAGCGTTGCCCGGCTGAAGCCGGGCAGGGGACTGATCTCGGACCAGAGGCTGTCCGCGCGGGGCCGACACCATTCCAGCAGCAGTCCCTCCCGTCGTGTCAGGGTGTGCCCCGGCATGGATAACGCCTGACGGAGGGGCAGGGAGAAACGCCAAAGCCGGATTTCATGGGGCGGGCATCCCTGCTGCCATGGGTTTTCCGTTCCCGTCGGCGGCACGACTTCAGGGCTGACGTCTGAATTTGCGGAAGTCGGGCTTGCGTTTCTCCAGGTAGGCGTTGCGGCCTTCCTGCCCCTCTTCGGTCATGTAGAAGAGCATGGTGGCGTTGCCGGCCAGTTCCTGGATGCCCGCCTGGCCATCGACCCCGGCATTGAAGGCGGACTTGAGCATGCGCAGGGCGATGGGGGAGTGCTCCAGGATCCGGCGGCACCAGGCCACGGTTTCCTGCTCCAGTTGCGCCAGCGGCACCACGGTGTTGACCAGCCCCATGTCCAGTGCTTCCCGGGCATCGTACTGCCGGCACAGGAACCAGATCTCCCGGGCCTTTTTCTGACCCACCACGCTGGCCATATAACTGGCGCCGAAGCCGCCGTCAAAGGAACCCACCTTGGGGCCGGTCTGGCCGAAGCGGGCATTGTCCGCGGCGATGCTCAGGTCGCAGATCAGATGCAGCACGTGGCCGCCGCCGATGGCATAGCCGGCCACCATGGCGATCACCGGCTTGGGGCAGGAGCGGATTTCCTTTTGCAGATCCAGCACGTTCAGATGATGCACGCCCTGTTCATCCTTGTAACCGGAATCCCCCCGGACCCGCTGGTCACCTCCGGAGCAGAAGGCCAGATCCCCCTGGCCGGTGAGGATGATGACACCGATCCCCTCGTCAAAGCGGGCATCGGACAGGGCCTGGCGCAGCTCCTTGACCGTGCGCGGGCGGAAGGCATTGCGGACTTCCGGCCGGTTGATGGTGATCTTCGCGATGCCTTCGGCCTTGTGATAGAGGATATCTTCATAAGGGGCCGAGTGGTCCTGCCAGTCCAGTGCCGGGATGATGGAAGACGCTGCTGTGCTCATGAGGATGCTTTACTCGTTTGGGTGAAATGCATGGGGTGGCAGACCCGTTCCATGACGGCGGCCACCTGCCCGGGGTCCTGAGCGTGGCAGTTATGCCCCAGGCCGTCCAGTTTGACAAGTTCAAGCCCGACGCAGGTGTCGGCCAGTGCCTGTCCCAAGGCACTGAACTTGGTGTCCTGTGCGCCCGCGATGAAAACCCGGGGACAGGTCAGTTCGGCCAGACCGGGGCGCAGGTCCGGCTGGCCACTCAGACTGGTGGCCAGCAACACCCGGGCCAGGGTGGCGGGGTCCTGGGCGGACCGAACCCGGATGAAGGCTTCCCGGCGAGCGGGTGCCAGGTCGGCAAACACCGGCTGTCGATACCAGTCTTCCAGGACCTGCGGCCAGGGCTCACGCGCCAGCCGCGTGGCCCAGTTTTCGTCATGGCGGCGGCGTGCCCGGCGCTCTGCCTCGGTTTCCAGCCCCGGATGGGCGCCCTCCAGGACGAGGGCGGCGATGGATTCGGGATGACGGGTTGCCAGCCAGGCGGCGATTCGCCCGCCCATGGAATAGCCCGCCAGGGCGATGCGGGCCGGCAGCAAGGGTGCCAGTTGCCGCCAGAACCGCTCACAGTACCCCTCGAAGTCCAGATCTGCCGGCAGGGGCTGACTTCCGTGCCCCGGCAGGTCCGGCAGCAGGCAGTGGTAACGATCCGACAGCAGGCGGGCCGTCCGTCGCCAGTCATCACCGCAACCCATGAAGCCGTGGAGCAGGACCAGGGTGGGGAGATGGGCGGCACCCAGCGCGCGGATGGGGGCTGGCCGGGTCATGTCTCGTAGCGGACGTCCACCAGGGCGCCGATCAGGCCCTTGATGATCCGGCTACTCTGGTTGGGGGGGAAGTTCAGTTCGATCAGGGTGACGCCGCCCTTGCGGCAGGCGTCGGTATAGGCCTTTTCGAAGCCGGCGGCCGAATCCGGGTTGGCGTAGGCCAGGCCGAACAGGGCTGCCGCATTGCGGAACGCAAGGCCGTGGGGCAGTTGGAACAGGGTCTGGAAATGCGACTTTTGCTCGGCGGCGGGCAGCAGGTTGAAGATGCCCCCACCGTCATTGTTCAGGACCACGATGATCAGCGGGTGGAAACACTGTTTCGCCAGTGCCAGGCTGTTCAGGTCATGGAGCAGGGACAGATCCCCGATCAGCAGGGTGGCCCCGGCCGGATGCCCCATGGCCAGTCCCATGGCCGTGGCCACCAGTCCGTCGATGCCGCTGGCCCCCCGGTTGGTGATGCAGCGATTGCCGCGTCCGGGACGGGCGACCATGTCCAGCAGTCGGATGCTCAGGCTGTTGCCGGGCAGCAGCAGCATGTCCTCCGGGATCGTCTCGGTGATGATGCGGGCCGCGGCCGGCTCCGAGAACGGATAGGTCAGTGCCAACGTCAGATGCTCGCCGAGCTGGGACTGCAGGGCGTCGATGCCCAGCCCTCGCTGGGGCGGGATCTGGATCTGGCCGCAGAACTCGGGAATCGAGGCCTGGATCTGGGTGGCCCGGTGCTCCGGGTCCAGACTGTCCTCATGGGGACTCACCAACCAGTACTGACCCTGGAAGCCTGCCAGCCATTGATTGATCCGCTTGCTGGTGATGCGGCCGCCGAACTGGATCACCTGATGCATGGCCTTGAAGCGGCGTCTGACATGGGTGATCGCCAGCAGCAGATCCGGGTGGGCCAGGACGCAGGGATGTTCCGTGAGCCGCAGCTGGCTGCCGATGTCGGCCAGGATGGGTACCGAGGACCGTTCGGCCAGGGCCAGGACCGCCGCGGCCTCGTCGGTATCCAGTTGCCCGGCGACGAATATCACCGGCTCCCTGAGCCGATGCAGGCTGAAGCCGGGCAATGGCGGCGGGGAGGATGCCACCGGTACCACGTCGGACAGCCAGGGGCCGAAGTCGACAGGCGCTTCGGTGCCGTAGAGTGGTTCCCGGAACGGGACATTGACATGCACGGGACCGCGTCCGGGTCCCTGGAGCCGGGCGAGGACCTTATCCAGCTGCTGGGCCAGCCAGCCGCCGGTCAGGGCGGCGTCGGGGGCCGGCAGATTCAGGGCTGCACGCACATGGTGCTGGAAGATGCCCGGTTGGACGATGGCCTGGTTGGCGCCGCAGCCCACCAGTTCCTCGGGACGATCGGCGGTGATCGCCACCAGGGGCTGATGGGTCTGGAAGGCCTCCACCAGGGCCGGATGCAGGTTGGGCACGGCGGTGCCCGAGGTGGTGATCAGGGCGACCGGGCGTCGCTTGGCCTTGCACAGCCCCAGTCCCAGGAAGGCCAGGCCACGTTCATCGAAGTGGGTATGCAACCGCAGCTCGGGATGGTCGTCCCGATAACGGGCCGCAGCCAGGGCCAAGGGGGCACTGCGACTGCCCGGGGCTAGGCAGATATCCCGTACCCCATGCTGATAAAGACGATCTATCAGCAGATGCGCCCATGCCTCATTGATGTGGGTGAACGGTGCCTCCATGACCGCCCCTCAGGATTCCAGCACGGCGAGGAAGGACTCGATCTTGGCCTCCAGTTCGTTCCATTCCGCGGCGGGGTCGGAGCCTTCCACGATACCGACGCCGGAGTAGCACAATGCCTGATTGCGATGGAGCAGGGTGGAGCGGATGGCCACGGCGAATTCCGAGCGCTGCGGACAGATCCTGCCGATCACGCCGCTGTACCAGCCCCGCCGGGCGGTCTCCTGACGGCTGATCAGATCCCGGGCCTCGCCGCGGGGAAAGCCGCAGACCGCCGGGGTGGGGTGCAGGGCCGCCAGCAACTGCTCGTCACGCACGTCCTCCCTGAGGGTGGCATGGATGGGCAGGTAGCGGTGCTGGATGCGATCCAGCTTGAAGACACCGGCCTGGGCCTGGGCGGGGCCTTCGATCTGGGTGATCCAGGGCGCGATCTGTTCACGTACATAGCGGGTGACCAGCTCATGCTCATGGATCAGCTTGGGATCTTGCAGCAGGACGCGTTCCAGGGCCGCGTCTTCCTGCGCCGTGCCGCCGCGGCGCACGGTGCCGGCCAGGGATTCGGTGAATACATGTCGGCCGGAACGACTGAACAGGCGCTCCGGGGAGCATCCCATGAACAGCCGTTCCCCATTTTCAATGGCAAAGCAGAAGCTGCCGGGATTGCTGCGATGCCAGCGTTCCAGGGTCAGAAAGGCCGGCGGGGATTCGTTCAGCTGCAGGTCCACCCGCCGGGCCAGTACCACCTTGCGGATGGGACCCTGGGCGATGTGGTTAAGGATGTTGCCGATGTGGCGGCTGCAGGTGTCGAAGTCCATGTGGTCGACGCGCCGGGTGATGCGCACGCTTGCCCGGGGGAGGCCGTCTGCCGGGGTCTGACGCAGTCGGCACAGGGCCGCGATGAGCCGGGTCTTGCGGGTCATGAAATCCCGTCGTGAGTCCGCCAGCAGATTCACTCCCAGGCGGCACTGGCCTCCCTGTCGTCGCAGCTCGACGGCCGGCAGCACGAAACGGGCCGCCGGAAACCCCTCCCAGTCGTCTTTCCCGGCCTGGCCGTCGAAGGAAAAGCCGCCGATGAAGGCCGTGGCCTGTCCGTCGAGGATGTCATGGATCCGGCGCAGCAGGGCAGGGTAGGCAGTGGCTTCCCGGGCGCTCAACGCCGCGGCGATGCCGATGCCGGCGATGCTTTCGTCCCCTTCCCGGTTCTGCCACAGGCTGCGCTCGCCGGCCGGCGCGGCCTGCAGCCAGCGGAAGGGGTTGGTCCGGGGGACGGGTACGCTCAGGTGCAGCAGATGGTCGCTGCGGAAGGACCAGTTCTTGATCCGGCCCAGCAGGGTTTCCACCGCCCCATGCAGGGGGCCTCCGGTATCCAGGCAGTCGCCTCCGGCATCTCGGCCCACGCCCGGAGTACCGGTGCCCAGGGGCTGGTCGAGTGATACCGGATATTGACTGACTGATGACACGGTACATCCTCTGAACAAGTGGCCGGCCTCGCACTCCCGTTCCGGACCGCCCGGCGGCTCCGGGGGGCGGGCAGGATCCGTCGCCGTCGTGAAGTGCCGCCCGCCAAAAATTATAAAAACCGGTGAATGGGGGCAGATATGACTTATATCACTTTGGATTGTGCCACAGGCGGGACGTTCCGAAACGCCGTGATGGCGACAGCATGGATCACCGGCGCAGGTATATGTTAATAAAAATGGGTTGCAAGTCAGTCCTGCTTGAAAGCCTGCCGCTCCAGCCCAATATCCAGGATTAATCTGACATAGTCTCAAGGGGTTTTGCCACCATGCGCATGGACAAATTCACCAGCAAGTTCCAGCTGGCACTGGCCGATGCCCAGTCCCTGGCCGTGGGCCGTGATCACCAGATGATCGAGCCGGTCCACCTGATGATCGCCCTGCTGGACCAGGCGGGGGGATCGGTGCGACCCCTGCTGGCTCAGAGCGGCGTCAATGTGAATCTGCTGCGGTCCCAGCTGGGGGAGGCCCTGGAGCGTCTGCCCAGCGTGGAGGGGGCGGCCGGTGACCTGCACATTTCCAACGACCTCGGCCGGTTGCTGAATCTGTGCGACAAGCTGGCCCAGGACCGCAAGGATCAGTTCATCTCTTCCGAACTGTTCGTGCTGGCAGCCCTGGAGCATCAGGGTCAACTGGGTGAACTGCTTCGCAAGACCGGCGCCACCAAGGGGGCCGTTGACAAGGCCATCCATGACCTGCGTGGTGGTCAGCGGGTGGATGACCCCAATGCGGAGGAGCAGCGCAAGGCCCTGGAAAAATACACCATCGATCTCACCGAGCGCGCCGAACAGGGCAAGCTGGACCCGGTGATCGGTCGCGACGAGGAGATCCGCCGCGCCATTCAGGTGCTGCAGCGGCGCACCAAGAACAACCCCGTCCTCATCGGCGAGCCCGGCGTGGGCAAGACCGCCATCGTCGAGGGGCTGGCCCAGCGTATCGTGGACGGCGAAGTGCCCGAGGGTCTGAAGGACCGGCGGTTGCTGTCCCTGGACATGGGGGCGCTCATCGCCGGGGCCAAGTTCCGTGGTGACTTCGAGGAGCGGCTCAAGGCGGTGCTCAGTGACCTGGCCAAGCAGGAGGGACGGGTGATCCTGTTCATCGACGAGCTGCACACCATGGTGGGCGCCGGCAAGGCGGAGGGATCCATGGACGCGGGCAACATGCTCAAGCCGGCCCTGGCGCGGGGAGAGCTCCACTGCATCGGCGCCACCACCCTGGACGAGTATCGCAAGTATGTGGAGAAGGACGCCGCCCTGGAGCGGCGCTTCCAGAAGGTGCTGGTGAACGAACCCAACGTGGAGGACACCATCGCCATCCTGCGTGGCCTCAAGGAGCGTTATGAGGTCCATCACGGGGTGGAGATCACCGATCCGGCCATTGTCGCCGCCGCGACCCTGTCTCATCGCTACATCACGGATCGCCAGCTGCCGGACAAGGCCATCGATCTGGTGGACGAGGCGGCCAGCCGCATCCGCATGGAGATCGACTCCAAGCCCGAGAGCATGGATCGCCTGGAGCGGCGTCTGATTCAGCTCAAGATCGAGCGCGAAGCCCTGAGAAAGGAATCCGACGAGGCTTCGCTCAAGCGCCTGGAGGCCCTGGAGGGGGAGATCGATCGCCTGGAGCGGGAGTATTCGGACCTGGACGAGATCTGGAAGGCGGAAAAGGCCGCCCTGTCCGGCACCGCCTCCATCAAGGAAGAACTGGAGCGGGCCCGGTTGGAGCTGGAGACCGCGCGCCGGGCCGGCGACCTGGGACGCATGTCCGAGCTGCAATACGGTCGCATTCCCGAGCTGGAACGGCAGCTGGACATGGCCGCCCAGGCGGAAATGCACGAGATGCGGTTGTTGCGCAACAAGGTGACCGACGAGGAGATTGCCGAGGTGGTTTCCCGCTGGACCGGCATCCCTGTTGCCAAGATGTTGGAAGGGGAGCGGGAGAAGCTGCTGCGCATGGAGGAGGCCCTCACCCGGCGCGTGGTGGGGCAGGACGAGGCAGTCAGGGCCGTGGCCGATGCCATCCGCAGGGCACGGGCGGGGCTTTCCGATCCCAACCGCCCCAATGGCTCCTTCCTGTTCCTGGGGCCGACCGGGGTGGGCAAGACCGAGCTGACCAAGGCCCTGGCCGCATTCCTGTTCGACACCGACGAGGCCATGGTGCGCATCGACATGTCGGAGTTCATGGAGAAACATTCCGTGGCCCGGCTCATCGGCGCGCCTCCGGGGTACGTGGGCTACGAGGAAGGTGGCTACCTGACCGAGGCAGTCAGGCGCAAGCCCTACTCGGTGATCCTGCTGGACGAGGTGGAAAAGGCCCATCCGGACGTCTTCAACGTGCTGTTGCAGGTGCTGGATGACGGTCGTCTCACCGACGGCCAGGGCCGTACGGTGGATTTTCGCAACAGCGTGATCGTGATGACCTCCAATCTGGGATCCCAGCTGATTCAGGAGATGGCCGGCGAGGAACACTATGATCAGATGAAGGCGGCGGTGATGGAGGTGGTCGGCACCCATTTCCGTCCCGAGTTCATCAATCGGGTGGACGAGGTGGTGGTCTTCCATCCCCTGGGTCGGGATCAGATCCGGGCCATCACCACCATTCAGTTGGATTATCTGCGTCGTCGCCTGGCGGATCGCGACCTGCGACTGACGGTATCCGAGGCGGCCCTGGATCGCCTGGGCGAAGCCGGGTTCGACCCGGTCTACGGCGCCCGCCCCTTGAAGCGGGCGATTCAGCAGCAGCTGGAAAATCCGCTGGCCCAGCGCATCCTGCGGGGCGAGTACGGCCCCGGGGATGTGGTGGCGGTGGATTGTGCCGGGGAGGGGCTGACCTTCGGCAATGATCGCGATATGCTTCGCCCATGAGCGAGACACTGCAACTATCAGGTGAACTGGTCCAGCAACTGCAGGAAGTGCTGGCCGGCCACGACCCGCGCTGCGGGGATCCTTTGGTGGCGGTCCAGTACATGGCCGCCGTCACCGGCTACCTGCTGGCCTGCCAGCACGTGCCGGATGATCGACGCCGGGAGTTTCTGGAGCAACTGCAGGCCTTCATGGGAAGCGTGTTCGAGGACGTGGTGGCACAGCAGCGTCAGGTGCCGCCGGAGCCTGCCCACGCCCCCCAGGAGGCCTTCGGTATCTGGCGCCCGGGCGATCCGTGAATGCCGGACGACCCTTGCCTCAGGGTGGCGTCCGGCGGCCCTTGTTGGCCTTCATCAGCGCCCGGAGCATGGCTTCCTGCTGATTGAAAGAGGCCGGTTGCGCCCCGGTGCTCCGCTCTTCTCGCGGATCCGGTTCTTCTCCTCGTCCTTGATAACCCGGCGGCGGCCGATGATCCGGCCGCAGGAAATGGCGCATGCGCAGGGTCTTGTTGAGGTGCGTGACGCGGCGGTCGATCCAGAACAGATCGAAAATCGCGCCGCCCAGCAGACCCAGGGCCGGTAGCAGCAGCCAGATCCCGGCACCGATGGGCAGGCCCAACAGCAGGCTCAGACTCAGGATCAGGTAGGCAATCCCGCCGAGGGGTTCCTTCAGATAGAATCGATGCAGGCCCAGCGGGAAAGCGGCCATCAGGGCATAGGCAACGACAGGGCGGCGCATGTCGCGGATGTATTCGGCATTCATCTGCTGCAGACCGGCCCCCTTGAGGTCCAGCTGCCTCCAAGCCTTGCTCATGCATACCCTCCCGTTGCAGTCACCATACCCAATCATCAGAGTGTAGGACGAAATCAGGGATATCCCATCATGGCTGACCGACGACTTCAGGTGTTCTATACGGTGGCGCGACTTTTGTCGTTCACCAAGGCGGCGGAGGCCCTGCACATGACCCAACCGGCAGTCACCTTTCAGGTCCGCCAGTTGGAGGAACACTTCAATACGCGCTTGTTCGATCGTACCCACAACCGGGTCAGTCTCACCGAGGCGGGACGCACTGCCTACGGGTATGCCGAGCGCATCTTCGAGGCCTACACGGAGATGGACAACGCCATTCGGGAGATCACCGGCGATGTCACCGGCGCACTGACCCTGGGGGCCAGCACTACCATCGCCGAGTACATGCTTCCGGCCTTGCTGGGTAACTTCAAGAAGAAGTATCCGGAAGTGAACCTGCGCCTGAAGGTGTCCAATTCCGAGGGGATCGTCTCCATGGTGGAGAACAACATCATCGACCTTGGCGTGGTGGAAGGCCCCGTGTCCAACCGCAACCTGCAGGTGGAGATGTGCCGACTGGATCAACTGGTGGTCATTGTCCCGCCCTCCCACCCCCTGGCGAAGAAGGACTGCCTGAGCATCGAAGAGATCCTGCCGTTCCCCTTCATTTGTCGGGAAGAGGGCTCGGGCACCCGCGAGGTGATCATGGATTATCTGGTCGCCCAGGACGTGGATCGCAACGGCCTGGCCATCTGTCTGGAACTGGGCAGCCCCGAGGCGATCAAAGGAGCTGTCGAGGCCGGCATGGGGGTCTCCATCCTCTCCCGTTCCACCATCGACAAGGAACTGGCCCTGGAACGTCTGGTGGGCATCCCGCTGGAGCCGCCCCTGACGCGACAGTTTTCGTTCGTGCATCAGCGCCAGAAGTTCCGCTTGCGGGCCATGGAGGAACTCCTGTCC
Source organism: Ectothiorhodospira shaposhnikovii (assembly GCF_047222355.1). Taxonomy (NCBI): domain Bacteria; kingdom Pseudomonadati; phylum Pseudomonadota; class Gammaproteobacteria; order Chromatiales; family Ectothiorhodospiraceae; genus Ectothiorhodospira; species Ectothiorhodospira shaposhnikovii. The sequence goes on from NZ_CP178333.1 coordinate 830,292, forward strand.
TTCGCCCGTGATTACTGCGAAACCCAGTCCGCTGCCGAGGAGGAGCGCTGTCCGTCTTCCTGACCGGTCCCCGCCCAGGATCCGGTGCTTCAGGCCGCGAGACCCTGCAAGGGAGTCCGCCATGAAGAACTATGCGGTTGTACAGCACAGCTATGCAGAGTTTCTCGGCCTGATCGAGAGCCACCTGGAGCGTCGAGATATCGGCTTCAGTTATTTCCGTCCCTTCGTCGGACAGGGGCTGCCGGGATCGGCTGCCCAGTTCGATGGCCTCTGGCTGCTGGGAGGCGCCTGGCCCACCGCCGACGCGGCCCGCAATCCCCAGGTGCCCGATGAGTTGCGCCTGATCGACATTTTCCGCAAGGCCCGGCGTCCGGTGGTGGGGCTGGGCATGGGGGGGCTGCTGGTGGCGCAGGCCGCCGGCGGCGAGGCGACCCTGTCGCCTGACTGCACCGCGGGTTTCGTCACCGCCCGCAAGACGCCGGCAGGCGAGGGCGATCCCCTGGCGGAGGCCGTGGACGGGCAGCAGGTACTGGTGATGTACCATGGTAACGTCGTCCTGCCCGAGGGGTTGGAGCCCATCCTGGTGGACGAGTCGGGGCATTGGCTGGCGGTGCGGCCCGATCCCCTGACCTACGGTCTGTTGTTTCGGCCCGAGCTCAAGCCGGGCATGCTGGAAGACATCATCATGGAGCCCGGGCACAATCCGCCCCCCGACATCACGGCACTGCTGGTGCAGGCCCGGGATCTCTGGCCGCGGATGCAGGACATGACGGCCCGGGTGGTGGCGGCCCTGGTGACGGCGCTGGGCCTGATGCAGGAGCGCCGCAAGATGCCCGTGTTCAATCTCAAACTGGAGCCCAAGTGAGTCTGCCGCCCCATTCCACCTCCGAGCGACGCCTGCGGAGTCTGTATCGTGGCCTGTCGACCGCTGATCGGGATACCCTGCTGGCCTTTGCCGAGTTCCTTGCCGGCCGAGCCGCGGCGGTACCCACGTCCATTCCCGCACCCGAACCCATTCCCCGTCCCGAGGAGGAGAGCGTGATCCGGGCCATGAAACGCCTGTCCGCCACCTATCCGATGCTGGACAAGGCGCGTCTGCTCAACGAGACTTCACAGCTCATGACCCAACATGTGATGCAGGGGCGGGCGGCGGTGGAAGTGATCGATGAACTGGAGGCGGTGTTTGCCCGCCATTATCAGCGTCTGTGCGAGGCCCGCGAATGATCCCGGTCCTGCGTCGCTGGTACGAACGCCATTTTTCCGATCCCCAGGTGGTGATCCTGGCGTTCCTTCTGCTGTTGGGATTTGCCGTGGTGTTGTTTGCCGGCCGGCTGCTGGCGCCGCTGCTGGCCAGCATCATCATTGCCTACCTGCTGGAGGGGGCGGTGCGTCGCCTGCAGAACTGGCGCATTCCGCGCATGGCGGCGGTGACCCTGGTCTTCCTGGTGTTCATGGCGGTACTGGTGGCCACCCTGCTGGTGGTGGTGCCGGTGCTGAGTCAGCAGATCACCCAGCTGGTACGGGAACTGCCGAACATGGTGGTGCAGGGACAGAACATCCTGCTGCAATTGCCCGAGCGCTATCCCCAGTTCATCACCGAGGAGCAGGTGCGCGAGATCATGGGTGCGATCCGGGCGGAATCCATCGCCCTGGGGCAGCGGGTGGTGAACCTGACCCTGGCCTCGGCCGTGCATGCGGTCACCATCATGGTCTACCTGGTCATCGTGCCCATCATGGTGTTCTTCCTGCTCAAGGACAAGGATGCCATCCTGGGTTGGATCACCGGTTTCCTGCCCCGGGACCGGGGCCTGGCCAACGAGGTCTGGGCCGAGGTGAACATCAAGATCGCCAGCTACGTCCGCGGCAAGTTCGTGGAGATCCTCATCGTCTGGGCCGCCAGCTACCTGACCTTCATCTACTTCAATCTCAACTACGCCCTGCTGCTGTCATTCATGGTGGGGCTGTCGGTGATCATCCCCTACATCGGTGCGGCCCTGGTGACCATTCCAGTGGCGGTGGTGGCCTATTTCCAGTTCGGGGTGAGCAGCGAGTTCACCTATGTGCTGATTGCCTATGCGGTGATCCAGTTCCTGGACGGCAATGTGCTGGTGCCCCTGCTGTTCTCCGAGGTGGTGAATCTGCATCCGGTGGCCATCATCACCGCGGTGATCCTGTTCGGCGGGTTGTGGGGGTTGTGGGGGGTCTTCTTCGCCATCCCGCTGGCCACCCTGATCCAGGCGGTGATCCGTTCCTGGCCCCGCCATGGCAACATGCCCGATCATGAGGAACAGACACGTTACGACAACGAGGCGGCCTGAGCGCGGGTTTTCAGAGATGCTCGGAGGCAAAATCCGCCAGTCGTGAGCGTTCGCCCCGCTGCAGCAGTACGTGGCCGGCATGGTCCCAGTCCTTGAAGCGATCGACCACGTAGGTCAGGCCCGAGGTGGTTTCCGTCAGGTAGGGGGTATCGATCTGCCCCACGTTCCCCAGGCAGACCACCTTGGTCCCCGGGCCGGCCCGGGTGATCAGCGTCTTCATCTGCTTGGACGTGAGATTCTGGGCCTCGTCCAGAATGATGAAGCGATTGAGGAAGGTGCGCCCGCGCATGAAGTTCAGGGAGCGGATCTTGATTCGGCTACCGATCAGGTCCTGGGTCGCCGCCCGACCCCAGTCGCCCCCGGTCTCGGAGCGAGTGAGCACTTCCAGGTTGTCCATCAGGGCCCCCATCCACGGGGTCATCTTCTCTTCCTCGGTGCCGGGCAGAAAGCCGATGTCCTCGCCGACCGGCACCGTCACCCGGGTCATGATGATTTCCCGGTAGCGGTTGTCCTCCAGGGTCTGCGCCAGGCCCGCCGCCAGGGTGAGCAGGGTCTTGCCGGTGCCCGCCGTGCCCACCAGCGAGACAAAGTCCACCTCCGGATCCATCAGCAGGTTCAGGGCAAAATTCTGTTCCCGGTTGCGGGCGTGAATGCCCCAGACCGTGTGTCGTGCGCCGGTGTAATCCCGGGCCAGTTCCACCACCGCGGAGTCACCTTCCCGGCGTCGTACCAGGGCGGTGAACGCAGGATCGTCTTCCCGATAGAGACACTGGTTGGGGTGCCACTGGGTCACCAGCGGGCCGGTGAGGCGATAGAACGTGCGACCGCTCTCCTGCCAGGAATCCATGGATTTGCCGTGGCTGTCCCAGAAATCCGCCGGCAGCTCGCAGGTGCCCCGGTAGAGCAGGTCCACGTCGTCCAGGACCTGGTCGTTGTAGTAATCCTCCGCATGGATGCCCAGTACCGCCGCCTTGATGCGCAGGTTGATGTCCTTGGAGACCAGGGTGACGGCCTCGTCCGGCCGTTCTCCCTGCAGCGCCAGGGCAGTGCTCAGGATGGTGTGATCCGGGGTGCGCCCAGGCAGGTTGTCCGGCAGATGGGAGGACAGCACGCGGGTCTGGAAGAACAGCCGGCCGGTACCCGCGGCATCCGAGTCGCCCAGGCGCGCGCCGGTCAGGGGCAGCCCCTGGGCAATCTGGGCGTGGCTCGCGTCAGCCATCAGTTCATCGATGAACCGGCTGGCCTGGCGTACGTTGCGGGCGACCTCGGAAACGCCCTTCTTGGCCTTGTCCAGTTCCTCCAGGACCACCATGGGGAGGAACACATCATGTTCCTTGAAGCGGAACAGCGCCGCTGGATCGTGCATGAGCACATTGGTGTCCAGCACGAACAGGCGCTTGCCGTGGATGTCCTTCTTGACCATGAACGGGCTCCGGAACGGGGGCGGGTGGGTCAGAGCACGTCGATGGCCTTGAGCACCTCGTCCACATGGCCGGCCACCTTCACCTTGCGCCATTCCCGGCGGAGGATGCCGTCCCGGTCGATGAGGAAGGTGCTGCGCTCGATGCCTCGCACCTGTTTACCGTACATGTTTTTCAGCTTCATGACCCCGAACTGCTCGCAGACCGTTTCGGATTCATCGGCCAGCAGTTCGAAGGGAAAGCCGTGCTTGGCCTTGAACTTCTCGTGGGACTTGAGGCTGTCGCGGGAAATGCCGATCACCGTGACGCCGGCGGCGCGAAACGCATCGTGGCGGGCGGTGAAGTCCTTGCCTTCCGTGGTGCAGCCGGCGGTATCGTCCTTGGGGTAGAAGTAGATCACCACCGGGCCTTGCGCCAGCAGTGTCGAGAGTCGGATGGGGTCGCCGCCGGTGGCGGGGAGTTCAAAATCGGGCACGCTCCCGCCGATTTCGATCGTGTTGTCCGTCATGGGCCTGGTCTCCTGAGCCTGAAATCACTGCAAATCAGCCTGGGGGTGGCCTCATGTGTCACTGACCTACCCCTTGATGGGTTCGATGACACCATCCAGATTCAGTTCATCACAAAAATCCAGAAAGTCCTCCCGCAGGGAGGCGATATGTTCCGTGGTGGGGATCTCCACCGACAGGTGGGCATTGAACATGGGGGTGCCGGAGTGAACGGCCACATAGGCATGGCTGTTGAGTTCACGGATGCCCACCCCGCGGGCAGTGAAGAAGCCCACCAGCTGATGCACGATCCCCGGCTGGTCCAGGGAAATCACATCCACGGAGTAGGGCAGGCTCGGCACCACCGTATCCTGGCGCGGACCCGTGCGCCGGGACAGGATTTCCAGGTCCGCCTGTCGTCCCAGGGCCGCCAGCGCACCGTCCAGCTTGCTCAGGGTGTTCCAGTTGCCCGATACCAGCATGAGGGCGGCAAAGGTGCCCCCCAGGGCCGACATGTGACTGTCCTGGATGCTGCAGCCGCTTTCCAGGATCACCCGTGACAATTGCTCCGCCAGTCCCGGGCGGTCCTCCCCCATGGCGGAAATGACCAGATGAGTTGTACGGGGATGCTTGGTGGGCTGGGGCATGGTCACGGACAGGCAATGATGATGGGCAAAGGGTATCAGTTTCCGCCTGCCTCGCCTATCAAGGCCGCGGCGGTGGCGAGGCGTCCGCGGCGGCGTGGAAACAATCCCGCACGTACCCGCGTCATGGCTTGATGGTGAGGAGGGCGGACATTACTATGTCCGCTTGCATTCAGCGCGGAGGTTTCGATGTTTCACGGCAGCATGGTGGCACTGGTCACACCCATGGAGGAGGATGGCTTCATCTCCGAATCGGCGCTGGAGCGGCTGGTGGAGTTTCATATCGACCAGGGGACCGACGCCATCGTTGCGGTGGGCACCACCGGGGAGTCCGCCACCCTGGATGTGGACGAGCATTGCCGGGTGCTCCGCCTTGTGATGGAGTTCGCCGCCGGACGCGTTCCCGTGATTGCCGGGACCGGGGCCAATTCCACGGCGGAGGCCATCGACCTGACCCGGGTGGCCATGCAGATGGGCGTCGATGCCTGCCTGCTGGTGACGCCCTATTACAACAAGCCCACCCAGGAGGGGCTGTACCGTCATTATCGGGCCATCGCCGATGCCGTGCCCATTCCCCAGATCCTCTACAATGTCCCGGGGCGGACCGCCGTGGACCTGCTGCCCGAGACCGTGGAACGCCTGGCGGATATTTCCAACATCGTCGGTCTCAAGGAAGCCACGGGTGACCTGGACCGGGCCCGCCTCCTGATGGAGCGATGCGGCGACCGTCTGGATCTCTACAGCGGCGACGATGCCACCAGCCTGGAATTCATGCTGGCCGGCGGCAAGGGCATCATCTCGGTCACGGCCAACGTGGCACCGCGCGCCATGCATGACATGTGCGCCGCGGCACTGGCCGGCGACAGGGAGGCCGCCGTGGCCGCCGATACCCCCGTCAAGGGGCTGCACAAGGCCCTGTTCCTGGAGTCGAACCCCATTCCGGTCAAGTGGGCCCTGCATGAGATGGGCCTGATCCCGCCCGGGATCCGCCTGCCGCTGACGCCCCTGTCCGAACCCCTGCGCGAGCCCCTGCGTGAAGCCCTGCGGGCCGCCGGCATACCCTTGAGTACCTATCCTGCATGAAGACATCTCTCAATATGGCCAGGGCCTGGATACTGCTGCCGGGCCTGACTGCCGTCATGGTGCTGACCGCCTGCGGGAGCCTCGGCTCCCGTGATGGTCACGCCGACAGTCGCGAAACCCGGGCCCTGGAAGTCCCCCCCGACCTGGTGGCCCCGAACGTGGACCCGAGTTTCCGCATCCCCGAGCAGACCACGGCCAGGGCCAGCGCCCTGGAGGATCGCCGGGCAGTGCCGGGAGAGATCTCTTCCGGCACCCAGGCCCGGGTGCCGGTCCTGGTGGATGCGAGCACGCTGCAGCTTCGTCGCGAAGGCAATGTGCGCTGGCTGGAGGTGGAGGATACGCCGCCGGCGGATCTCTGGCCCCAGCTGAGGGCCTTCTTCCAGGCCCAGTCGCTGCCCCTGAACCGGGAAGAGCCGGCGTTGGGCATTCTGGAAACCGAGTGGTTCCAGGCCCGTGCCCAGGTGCCCATGGAGGGCGGTATCCGAGGTTTGCTGGGCAGGCTGTTCGGCGATTTCTACGATGCCAGTACCCGGGACCAGTATCGTGTGCGGCTGGAGCCCCAGGGGGACTCCGGCACGGCCGTCTTTGTCAGCCATCGCAGTGTCGAGGAAGTGGCCGAGCGGGAGGATATTGTCCGCTGGCGCATGCGTCCCTCCGATCCGGAAGCCGAGGCCGAGATGCTGGTGCGCCTGATGGTGCATCTGGGTCTGGAGCCCGAGCAGGCCGCCCAAGCCCTGGGGCAGGCCCCCGATCTCACCCCGGGGCTGCGCCTGAGTGAGGCGAATGGTGAAACCGCCCTGGAGGTTCGGGGTGAGTTCACCGGGCTTTGGCGCCGCATGGGGGTGTTGCTGGATCGGGCCGCTCTGCTGGTGGATGACCAGGACCGCAGTGAAGGGGTGTATTACGTGACCTTCCGGCCCGAGGCCCATGAGCGCCGGGGCGGTTTCTTCAGTCGCCTGTTCAGTACCGGTGAGAGTGCCAGGCTGCGACCCGATACCCAGTACCAGATTCATTTGCGGCAGGCCGGGGATTGGGTGCAGGTGATTCCCCGCTCCCAGGCCGGGGAAGCCCTGTCAGGCGGCGAGGCCGCCGCGGTACTGGAGCGGATCGAGCAGGAACTCAATCCCGGCGGCAATCAGGGGTAGGGTCATTCGCTTCACGCGGGCAGGGCATGGCGCCCTGCCCGGTTCCCTGGCGTCAACCTGCCGTCTTGTCCTTCTCGATCAGGGCATAGGCGGAATGGTTGTGAATGGACTCGAAGTTCTCCGAGGACACGGAATAGGCACTGATCCGTGCATCCCCGTTCAGGCGGATGGCGATGTCGCGAACCAGGTCTTCCACGAACTTGGGATTGTCGTAGGCCCGCTCCGTCACATATTTCTCGTCCGGCCGCTTGAGCAGACCGTAGAGCTCGCAGGAGGCTTGGGATTCCACCAGATCGATGAGTTCCTCCACCCAGACGAACTGTTCCACCCGGGCATTGACGGTGACGTGGGAACGCTGATTGTGGGCGCCGTACTCGGAGATGCCCTTGGAGCAGGGGCAGAGGCTGGTGACCGGCACCACCACCTGAATGTTCATGCTCGGTCTGCCGTCACTGATCTCGCCGATGAAGGTGACTTCGTAGTCCATCAGGCTCTGCACGCCGGATACCGGCGCCGCCTTGTTGACGAAGAAGGGGAAGCGCATCTCAATGTGCCCGGTGGCGGCTTCCAGGCGCTCCGCCATCTCGTGCAGCATGGTCTTGAACGAGTCCACGGTGATCTCGTATTCGTGGGTGTTGAGGATCTCCACGAAGCGGGACATGTGGGTGCCCTTGAAGTCCTGGGGCAGGTTCACGTACATGTTGAAGGAGGCCACCGTGTGCTGGTCCTTGCCGGTGCGATCCCGCACCCGTACCGGATGGCGGATGTCCTTGATGCCCACCTTGTTGATGGGGATGCGCCGGGTATCGGCGCTGGACTGCACATCGGGGATGGCCGAGGCGCGGGCCGGGGAGGCGGTTGTGCTCATGACGGTGTCCTTTGGCTACTCTTCCGTATAGCGGACACAGGCCCGCTCGGTCTCCCACAGGGTGATGGCGCTGACCCGGACGCCCGGTGCGTTCAGGCGGGCAGCCATCTCCCGGAAGAACCAGGCCGCGATGTTCTCGGCCGTGGGGTTCATGTCCCGGAAGGGTGCCAGATCGTTGAGATAGGTGTGATCCAGCTCGCCGGCGATTTCTCTCGCCAGCGACTTGATGGTCTTGAAGTCCACGGCCATGCCCAGGGAATCCAGCACCGTGGCCTCCACTTCGGCTTCGACCTTCCAGTTATGACCATGCAGGCGGGAACAGTTCCCCGGGTAATCACGGAGCGTATGTGCCGACGCGAAATCGGTCAGCACCTTGAGGGTGTATTTGGGCACGGCGGGCTATTGTTTACCAGTTTTGTCGGATATTACGCGACTGTCATGAGCGGCACAAGCCTGCTGATCACAGGCGAGCCTTGATGGCGGCCTCGATGCCGGCCGTGTCCAGTCCCGCATCGGCGAGGAGTTCCTCGCGGGTGCCGTGGCTCTGGAAACGGTCGGGGAGGCCCAGGTGGAGCAGGCGGGCGGTCACGTCATGGCGTGCCAGGCACTCGGCCACGGCGCTACCGGCCCCGCCGGCGACCACATTGTCCTCGATGGTGACGATGAGGTCATGGGTACGAGCGGCTTCCAGCACCCGGGTTTCGTCCAGGGGGCGGACAAAACGCATGTTGATCACGGTCGCATCCAGGGTGTCGGCCACTTCCAGGGCCTGGGTGAGCAGGGTGCCGAAGGCCAGGATGGCCACGCCCTTGCCCTTGCGGCGGATGTCGGCCTCGCCCACGGGCAGGGGCAGCAGGCCTTCGTCGATGGTCGCGCCGGTGCCCTTGCTGCGGGGGTAACGCACCGCTGCCGGCTGATCCAGCAGATAGCCAGTGGACAGCATGCGGCGGCATTCGTTTTCGTCGGCGGGGGTCATGATGACCATGCCGGGGATGCAGCGCAGGAAGGACAGGTCGAAGCTGCCCGCATGGGTGGGGCCGTCGGGACCCACCACGCCGGCACGATCAATGGCCAGCAGCACCGGCAGATCCTGCAGCACCACGTCGTGGATCAGCTGGTCATAGGCGCGCTGCAGGAAGGTGGAGTAAATGGCCACCACCGGCTTCAAGCCTTCGCAGGCCATGCCGGCCGCCAGGGTGAGGGCGTGCTGTTCGGCAATGCCCACATCGTGGTAACGCTCCGGATACTTGCAGGCAAAGGCCCGCATGCCGGAGCCCTCGCACATGGCCGGCGTGATGGCCACCATGCGCTCGTCGGCGGCGGCCTGGTCGCACAGCCAGTCGCCGAACACCTGGGTATAGGTGGGGGTGCCGCCGCTCTTGCCGTTCTGGATACCCTGTTCCGGATCGAAGCTGCCCACGCCATGGTAGGTGCAGGGGTCTTCCTCCGCCGGGGCGTAGCCGCGGCCCTTGTGGGTGACTACATGGAGCAGCAGCGGTCCGTCCATGGCCTGCAGGTTGCGCAGCATCTTGACCAGTCCGACCACGTCATGGCCGTCGACGGGGCCGTAGTAGTTCAGGCCCAGTTCCTCGAACAGGGTGCCCGGAATGATCATGCCCTTGACGTGCTCCTCGGCGCGCCGCATGAACTCGCGCATGGGGGGCATGTGCTCCAGGACCTTCTTGCTGCCTTCCCGCATGGTGGAGTAGATGGGGCCGGACAGCAGGCGGGCCAGGTAGCGGTTCATCGCGCCCACGTTGGGCGAAATGGACATGTTGTTGTCGTTGAGGATGACCAGCAGGTCGGCCTTCTCGTCGCCGGCGTGATTGAGGGCCTCGAAGGCCATGCCGGCGGTCATGGCGCCGTCGCCGATGATGGCGATGGACTTGCGTTTTTCCCCTTTCTGCCGGGCCGCCAGGGCCATGCCCAGGGCCGCGCCGATAGAGGTGCTGGAGTGACCGACGCCAAAGGCGTCATAGGGGCTCTCGTCCCGCTTGGGGAAACCGGCCAGGCCGCCCTTCTTGCGCAGGGTATACATGGTATCCCGGCGACCGCTGAGGATCTTGTGGGTGTAGCTCTGATGGCCCACGTCCCAGACCAGGCGATCTTCCGGGGTGGCGAAGGTGTAGTGCAGGGCGATGGTCAGTTCCACGGTGCCCAGGTTGGCCGCCAGATGACCGCCGGTGCGGGAAACCGATTCCAGTAGGAAGCCGCGCAACTCGTCCGCCAGTACGGGGAGCTCATTGAGAGAGCACTTGCGCACGTCTTCCGGTGACTGGATGCGAGACAGCAGGGGGTACGAAACGGTGTGTGTCATTTCACTGTCGTTCGGCGAAAAGTGCATTATCCGGAGGGGCGCCCGGCCGCGCAAGCCGAAACCTGCATGGGCCGGGTGCCGCGGCGGCGGCTCAATGGATGCGTTCGATGATGTAGCGGGCGATCCAGCGCAGCAGGTCGGCGCCTTCGTCCAGCTCCTTGAGACTGTCCAGGGCGCGATCCACCAGTTCCCGGGCTTGCTGCTTGGAGGCCTCCAGGCCGATGATGGCCGGGTAGGTGGCCTTGCCCAGGGCCTGGTCCGCGCCCTGGGTCTTGCCCAGGGTTTGGGTATCGCCCTCGACATCAAGGATGTCGTCACGGATCTGGAAGGCCAGTCCGATGGACTTGGCGAAGCAGTCCAGTCTGGCCGCCAGCGGTTCGTCCACATCCGGGCAGCTGTTGAAGCCCAGCATCACGGCGGCCCGGATCAGGGCGCCGGTCTTGTGGATATGCATGTTTTCCAGCTGGGCGATGTCCGGTGTCTGGCCCTCGAAGCTCAGGTCGATGGCCTGTCCGCCCACCATGCCCCGGGAGCCGGATGCCCGGGCCAGGTGTTCGATCATGCGCAGTCGGGCCCGGGAGTCGTCCACCATGGCCGGGTCGCAGGCCAGGATCTGGAAGGCCAGGGCCTGCATGGCGTCACCGGCCAGGATGGCGGTGGCCTCGTCATAGGCCTTGTGGCAGGTGGGCTTGCCGCGGCGCAGGTCGTCATCATCCATGGCCGGTAGATCGTCGTGGATGAGGGAGTAGACATGGATCAACTCGACCGCGCAGGCGGGACCATCCAGGCGTTCCAGCGGGACGCCCAGGGCCATGCCGGTGGCATAGGTCAGGACGGGACGAATCCGCTTGCCGCCGTTGAGGGCCGAGTAGCGCATGGCTTCGTGCAGGCGCGCCGGCAGGATGTTTTCCCCCGGCAGCCAGCCGGCCAGGGCGTTCTCAAACCGTTGCTGCAGTTCGGAAATGCGGGACTCCACTCAGCGTTCTCCTTCCTCGTCGGTGCCGTGGTCCGACGTGTCAAAGTCGATGTCGGTGCCGCTTTCGGTGAGTTGGCGGACCTTCTGTTCAGCCTGGGTCAGGGCCTGCTGGCATCGGCGGGTGAGGGCGATGCCGCGCTCGAATTCCTTGAGCGAGGCCTCCAGGCTCAGTTCTCCCTGCTCCATGCGGGTGACCAGCGCCTCCAGTGCCTCCAGGTCCTGCTCGAAGGTGGCGGGCTCGGCGGCCGGGGGCGTTTTCTTCACCATCACTCCTGGTCCTTGATCGGGGATGTACCTGAAAGGCTGCTAACTTATAGGAATCCGGCGGGACGGGAAAGCCCAACGGCGAGTTTGCCTGTCCTGGATCGGGTCAGATCCACTCCAGAATGTCGCTCAGGCGCTTGGCCGCCATCACCTCCATGCCGTCGATGGGCTTTCTGGGGGCGTTACCGGCGGGCACGATGGCACGGGTGAAGCCATGCTTGACGGCTTCCCGCAGGCGTTCCTCGCCGTTGGGCACGGGACGGATCTCTCCAGCCAGACCCACCTCGCCGAAGCTCACCAGTTCATGGGGCAGGGGGCGGTCGCGGAAGCTGGACAGGGCCGCCAGCAGCATGGGCAGGTCCGCTGCCGTCTCGGTGACCCGGACCCCGCCCACCACGTTGACGAAGACATCCTGGTCATACAGGGCCAGGCCGCCATGGCGGTGGAGTACCGCCAGCAGCATGGTGAGCCGGTTCTGTTCCAGTCCCACGGTGATGCGGCGCGGCTGCGGGGCATGGCTTTCGGCCACCAGGGCCTGCACCTCCACCATCAGCGGCCGGGTTCCCTCGCGGGTGACCATGATGACGCTGCCGGAAACGGGGGCTTCGTGGCGGGACAAGAAGATGGCCGAGGGATTGGTGACCGGCTTGAGGCCGGTTTCCAACATGGCGAACACGCCCAGTTCGTTGACCGCGCCGAAGCGGTTCTTGACCGCTCGCAGGACCCGGTAGCGTCCCCCGGGGTCCCCCTCGAAATAGAGAACGGTATCCACCATGTGTTCCAGCACCCGGGGACCGGCGATCTGACCTTCCTTGGTGACATGGCCGACGATGAACAGGGCGGTCCCCGTCTGTTTGGCGTAGCGCACCAGGACGGCGGCACTTTCCCGTACCTGGGCCACCGAGCCGGGGGCGGACTGCAGCTGTTCGGAGTAGATGGTCTGGATGGAATCCACCACCATCACCTGAGGCCGTTCCCGCTCAGCGTGGGCGGTGATCCGTTCGACACAGGTTTCGGTGAGCAGGCGCAGGTCGTCGCAGGGCAGGCCCAGGCGGCGCCCCCGCAGGGAGACCTGTTCCGGGGATTCCTCGCCGGTGACATACAGGCTGTGCAGCTCCGGCAGGGTAGCCAGGGTCTGCAGCAGCAGGGTGGACTTGCCGATACCCGGGTCGCCGCCGATCAGTACCACCGACCCCTGTACCAGCCCACCGCCCAGAACCCGGTCCAGTTCGGAAATGCCGGTGCTGGTGCGGGCCTGCTCGCCGCCGCCGACATCGCCCAGGCGGCGCACCTGGGGAGCGGCGGCGCCGGCATATCCGGCAAAGCGGCCGGTGGTGGGCGCGGCGGGCGCCGAGATCACCGTCTCCATGGCGTTCCATGCGCCGCAGTCCGGGCACTGGCCGCTCCACTTCGGGGTCAATGCGCCACAGGCGGTGCACTGGTACTGGGTCTTTGGCTTGGCCACGACGCGCTCACTCCTGTGCCGTCGGGCGCGGCGGCAGGCGCGGACTGATGCGCACGGTGCGGATGGCGTTGTTTTTTACCTGCACGATTTCCATGGGATACCCCTGCATGAGCACGCTGATATTGGCATCGGGAATGGTTTCCAGATGTTCCAGCAACAGTCCGTTGAGGGTGCGGGGGCCATCCAGGGGGAAGTGGGAGCCCAGCAGTCGGTTGAGTTCGCGCAGATGGATGGTGGCATCCACCAGATAGCTGCCGTCGGCCTGGGGGAGGATTTCCGGGGTGATGGCGCCCGGGTCCGAGGTGAACTCGCCCACCACCTCTTCCAGCAGGTCCTCCAGGGTGACCAGCCCCTGAATGTCGCCGTATTCATCCACCACCAGGCCGATGCGCCGCTTCTCCCGCTGGAAGTTGAGGAGCTGGCGATTGAGGTTGGTCCCTTCGGGAATGAAGTAGGGGTCACGCAGGGATTCGCGTAGCTGTCCCGGAGTCAGTTCGTTGCGGTAGACCATGGGCAGAACCCGACGAAGGTGGATGAAGCCCAGGATGTTGTCCACGTTGCCCTCGAACACCGGCAGTCGGGTGTACTGGCTGTGAATGAGCTGTTGGGTGATTTCATCCCAGTCATCTTCCAGGTCGATACCCACGATCTCGTTGCGGGGCACCATGATGTCTTCCACGGTGGCCTTTTCCAGATCCAGCAGGTTGACCAGCATGCGCTGATGGCGGGCCGGGATCAGGGCGCCGGCCTCGTTCACGGCCACCCGCAGTTCTTCGCTGGAGAGGGCGTGCTGGGCGCGGGCCTGGGCGCGCACGCCCAGCAGCCGCAGGACGGTGTTGGAGAGGAGGTTGACCGTCCACACCAGGGGGTACGCGACGACCATGAGGGGGGTGTAGACGTAGGCGGCCGGGTAGGCCACCTTCTCCGAGTGCAGGGCCGCCAGGGTCTTGGGAGCCACCTCGGCGAAGACCAGCAGGGCCAGGGTCAGCAGGCCGGTGGCGATGGCGATGCCCGCATCCCCGTAGAGCCGGAAGCCGATATAGGTGGCCAGCTGGGTGATGATGATGTTGACGAAGTTGTTGCCCAGCAGGATCAGGCCGATCAACCGGTCCGGCTTGTCCAGCAGCCGCTGGGCCCGACCGGCGCCCCCATGCCCGGCCTGGGCCAGGTGGCGCATGCGGTAGCGGTTGAGCGCCATCAGCGCAGTTTCGGAGCCGGAGAAGAAGGCGGAGCAGAAAAACAGTGTGACCAGCAATGCCGCCAGTACACTCAGGGGTATTTGTTCCAAGGTGGGTCCGGTACCACGGGGCGATTGAACACCCGTGGAATTACACGGGCCGGATCATGTCTCTGTCAAGGGGCGTGCCGCGATGCGGGACGGGGCCGTCGTGGAAGCCGGCCCCGTCCCGCCATCCGGCGCGATTTGCCGTCAGACGCCCAGGATCATTTCCAGGACCATCTTACTGCCCACGTAAGCCACAAACAGAAGGGCAAATCCGATCAGGGTCCAGCGGGCGGCCAGCCGGCCCCGCCAGCCGAAGCGGAAGCGGCCGATCAACAGGGTGGCGAAGATCATCCAGGCGATGATGGCGAACACCACCTTGTGGGCCAGGTGCTGGGCGAACAGGTCTTCCAGCACGAAAAGGCCGGTCACCAGGGCCGCGGTCAGGAAGATGAAGCCCCAGCCGATGACGTGGAACAGCATGGAGTCCATGGTGGACAGCGGCGGCAGGGCGCGAATCAGTCCGCCGGGGCGGTGGTTGTGCAGGCTGTAGTTCTGCAAGGCCAGCAGCGCGGCCTGGATGGCGGCGATGGTCAGCAGGCTGAAGGCGATCATGGCCAGCAGCATGTGGGCGCGCAGGCTGGGGTCGACCGCGGTGGTGGTATGAAGGTCTCCCGCCAGGGCCAGCTCCAGGGATACCGTAACCCCGGCGAAGGGAAGCAGGAGGATGCCGAGGATATGGATGGGGTAACGGATGGAGGCCACCAGCAGGAAGAAGGCGATGAGCCAGGCCACCATGGAGACCACGCTGAAGACCCCCATGCCGGTGCCGTTGGCACTGAAGACGTGGAGGTAGAGCAGCAGGGCGTGCAGGGCAACCGCCCCTCCCCAGACGGAGAACAGTAGCATCTTGCCCCGGGCGGGCGGCGCGGCGCCGCCGGAGCCCTTGCGCAACCGCTGCATGAGCAGAGCGCCCCCTGTGAAGTAGAGCACGGTGGTGATGAATCCGATGGCGGCTACGAGCATTTATGAGCACCAAACCTTAGATTTCAATTGAGAATCATTGCATAAATTCCCTTCCCGGAGAAGGGATCGAACATGATATCGGTCCCGGCGGACAGCGTGTTAGGATCAAGCTCAATATTCTGGTCCAGCAAGGTGCGCAAGGAGCATGCAGATTACGGTCCTTGGTTGCAGCGGCGGCATCGGCGCCGGCCGTCGTACCACCGCCTTCCTGGTCGATGACGACATCCTCATCGACTGCGGCACCGGAGTGGGTGACCTGTCCCTGGAAGCCATGGCCAGGATAAGGCATCTGCTGATCACCCATACCCACCTGGATCATATAGCCTGTCTTCCGCTGCTGCTGGACACCCTGTTCAGCCGGCTGCAGTCCCGGCCCTTGGTGATCCATGCCCGTGCGGATTGTATGCATATTATCCATGATCACATTTTCAATTGGCAGATCTGGCCGGATTTCTTCGAGCTGCCGGAACGGGAGCGGCCGGTGGTGCGGTTCCATGCCATGGAACCCGCTGTCCCCATTTATCTGGACGGACGTCGCATCGACATGCTGCCGGTGGCCCATTCGGTACCGGCGGTGGGGTATCGGGTGGAGCGGGACGGGGCGGCCTTTGCCTTCAGCGGCGACACCACCAGCAATGACGGTTTTTGGGATGCCCTCAACGCCCATGACACCCTGGATCTTTTGTTCGTGGAATGTGCCTTTCCGGACCGGGAGCAGGCCCTGGGCCAGCAGGCGGGACATTACTGTCCCGCGTTGCTGGCGAGGGATCTTACCAAGCTGCGTCATGCTCCCCGGGTCGGCATCACCCACCTCAAGTCCGGCGAGGAAGACAGCGTGTTTGCCGCGTTGCAGGCCCGGGTTCCCGGGCGGGAGCTGCTGCGGCTCTGCAGTGGCGATGTTTTCACGATATAATCCCTCACCCTTCCAACCGGTTGCATGCAGCGCCGCGGCGCCTCAAAGCCTATGTTCGACAGCCTTTCAGAACGCCTTCAGGGCACCATCAAGCGCCTTCGCGGCCAGGCCCGCCTGACCGAGGAGAACATCCAGGACACCATCCGCGAGGTCCGCAAGGCCCTGCTGGAAGCGGACGTGGCCCTGCCGGTGGTGCGCGAGTTCATCGCCCGGGTGAAGGAGCGGGCGGTGGGCCAGGAAGTGCTGGCCAGCCTGACCCCGGGCCAGGCCCTGGTCAAGGTGGTGAACGATGAGCTGATCAAGGTCATGGGCGAGGCCAATGACGGCCTCAAGCTCAATGTGCAGCCACCGGCGGTGATCCTCATGGCCGGCCTGCAGGGGGCGGGTAAGACCACCACCGTGGCCAAGCTGGCGCGCTGGCTCAAGGAGCGTCAGGACAAGAAGGTGATGGTGGCCAGCTGTGACGTCTACCGTCCCGCCGCCATCCGGCAGCTGCAGACCCTGGCGGGCGAAGTGGGTGTGAACTTCTTCCCCAGCGAGTCCGGTCAGGACCCCCTGGACATTGCCGCCGCCGCCCTGGAGCAGGCCCGCAAGCAGTATCAGGACGTGCTGATCGTGGACACCGCCGGGCGTTTGCACATCGACGGGGAGATGATGGACGAGATCCGGCGCCTGCATGCGCGCCTGGATCCCGCCGAGACCCTGTTCGTGGTGGACAGCATGACCGGCCAGGACGCCGCCAATACCGCCAAGGCCTTCAACGACGCCTTGCCGCTCACCGGCGTGGTCCTCACCAAGGCCGATGGTGACGCCCGGGGCGGAGCGGCCCTGTCGGTACGCCATATCACCGGCAAGCCCATCAAGTTCCTGGGCATGGGCGAGAAAACCGCCGCCCTGGAGCCGTTTCATCCCGACCGCCTGGCCTCCCGCATTCTGGGCATGGGGGATGTTCTCAGCCTGGTGGAAGAGGCTTCCCGCCAGGTGGACCAGGACAAGGCCGAGAAGCTGGCCCGCAAGATCAAGAAGGGCAAGACCTTCGATCTGGAGGACCTGCGTGACCAGCTCGGGCAGATGTCCAAGATGGGCGGCGTGAGTTCCCTGTTGGAGAAGCTGCCTGGGGCGGGGGATCTGCCCGATGCCATCAAGAACAAGTCCCATGACAAGGATCTGCAGCGCATGGTGGCCATCATCAACTCCATGACCCCCAAGGAACGTCGTCATCCGGACATCATCAAGGGGTCACGCAAGCGGCGCATTGCGGCCGGGTCCGGGACCCAGGTGCAGGACGTGAAC
The DNA here is from genome assembly GCF_047222355.1 of Ectothiorhodospira shaposhnikovii. Taxonomy (NCBI): domain Bacteria; kingdom Pseudomonadati; phylum Pseudomonadota; class Gammaproteobacteria; order Chromatiales; family Ectothiorhodospiraceae; genus Ectothiorhodospira; species Ectothiorhodospira shaposhnikovii. The sequence goes on from NZ_CP178333.1 coordinate 847,732, forward strand.
CGCCTGCTCAAGCAGCACATGCAGATGAGCAAGATGGTGAAGCAGTTCTCCAAGGGTGGCATGAGCAAGATGATGAAATCCCTCAAGGGCCGCATGCCGGGAGGGCGTTTGCCCTTCTGAAGCTTGTACCTTGCCGAAGCGCGTGTATAATGGCGCGTTTTTCCGGGGCATGTCCCCCAAACGATACCAGACAAGCAGGGCTAACAGCAGATGGTAACGATTCGACTGGCTCGCGGTGGCGCCAAGAAAGCGCCTTTCTACCACATCGTGGTGACCGATTCCCGCAGCCGCCGCGACAGCGGCTACATTGAGCGCGTGGGCTACTTCAATCCCGTGGCCCGTGGTCAGGAGGTGCGCCTGCACCTGGACGCCCAGCGCGTGGAGCACTGGCTGTCCAAGGGTGCCGCGGCTTCCGACCGTGCCGCCAGGCTGATCAAGGAATTCACCAAGCAGAACGCTGCCGCCGCCTGAGGCGACGGCCCGTTCGAGTCCCCCCGCCGATGAGCCGTCCGGACTGGATCATACTGGGACGCATTGCCGGGGTTTACGGCGTCAAGGGCTGGGTCAAGCTGTTTTCCGAGACCGAGCCCCGCGAAGGCATCGTGGACTATGATCCGCTGTCCATCCAGATCGGCGGTGAATGGAAGGTCCTGAAGCTGGAATCCGGCCGTGCCCACGGCAAGGGTGTGGTGGCCAAGCTGGAGGGCGTCGATGATCGCGATGCCGCTGCGGCGCTGATCGGTGCCTCCATCGGCATTCGCCGGGAGCAGTTGGAGCCCTTGCCGAAAGGCGAGTATTACTGGGCCGATCTTGTCGGCCTGGAAGTGATCAACCTTGAGGCCGTCAGTCTGGGCTGGGTCGACCACCTGATGGAGACCGGCGCCAACGACGTACTCGTGGTCAGTGGAGATCGGGAACGCCTGATTCCCTATGTCAGGGATCAGGTGATCCAGGAGATTGACCTGGAGGCAGGCATCATTCGCGTGGACTGGGACCCGGATTTCTAGGTCCGCCACGGTGAGATTCGATGTCGTCAGCCTGTTCCCCGACTGGGTGGCTTCGGTCGCCGACTGGGGCGTCACGGGGCGTGCCCGCGAACGCGGGCTGATGTCCGTCCATTGCTGGGACCCGCGGGACTTTACCCGTGACCGGCATCGCACCGTGGATGACCGTCCCTACGGGGGAGGTCCCGGCATGGTGATGAAGGTGGATCCCCTGCGCCAGGCCATTCAGGCGGCCAGGGTCGACGACGAAACACCGGCCCGGGTGATCTACATGAGCCCCCAGGGGCGGCGGCTTGACCAGGCAGGTGTTCACCACCTGGCAGCCCTGCCCAGGGTCATACTGCTGGCAGGCCGTTACGAAGGTATCGACGAGCGGCTGATTCAGCTGGAAGTGGACGAGGAGTGGTCCATCGGCGACTACGTGCTGTCCGGTGGCGAGCTGGCGGCCATGGTGGTGATCGATGCCTGCGCCCGGCTTTTGCCCGGGGCCCTGGGGGACGCATTGTCCGCCACGCAGGATTCCTTCAGCCAGGGACTGCTGGATTGTCCTCATTACACCCGGCCGGAAGTGGTGGACGGGTTGGGCGTGCCGGAAGTGCTGCGTTGCGGTGATCATGGCCGGATCGAGCGCTGGCGTCGCAAGCAGGCGTTGGGTCGGACCTGGGAACGGCGACCCGATTTATTGGCACAACAGGAATTAAGCGAGGCGGACTGCCGCCTGCTGGAAGAATATCAACGCGAGCTGGCGGACGCGCAGGCCGCGCCGAGCAGTGACTGACAGGGGTCGAAACATGAGCAACATCATCCAGCAACTGGAAGCCGAGCAGATGAACCGCGAGGTGCCCGATTTCACGCCAGGCGACACCGTTGTCGTCCAGGTGAAGGTGAAGGAAGGCAACCGTGAGCGTCTGCAGGCCTTTGAAGGCGTGGTCATCGCCAAGCGTAACCGCGGACTCAACTCCGCCTTCACGGTGCGCAAGATCTCCCACGGCGAGGGTGTGGAGCGCGTGTTCCAGACCTACAGCCCCACCGTGGCGGAGATCCAGGTGAAGCGTCGTGGCGCCGTGCGCCGCGCCAAGCTGTACTACCTGCGTGGCCGCACCGGCAAGGCCGCCCGCATCAAGGAAGACATCAAGTAATAGCGGTGGTCTTGAGAGTCATGAAGAAAGCGCTTCGGGAAACCGGGGCGCTTTTTTTTCGCCTGTGTTGATGGGCCGCCGGAGGATGTGGTCAAGGAGTATCGTCATGCCTGGTTTACGGATGCCGAAGGTTTTCCTGGTCTTTTTCCTGATGAGCCTGCTGCTGGGCGGGATGCCGCGGGTCCTTGCCGACCCGGTGGTGGATGAGGCCATGGCCCTGTCGCGCCTGGGTGCCACCGATCTGGCCCTGGGGGTGCTGGCGAGGCAACCGGTGGATCACCAGGCCCAGCCGGGGCGATGGATGGCCCGGGAGCAGGCGCGTATCGAGATCCTGGGAACCAGCGAGCGCTGGGAGCAGGTGGTGGAACGGACTCAGGGGGTGCCGGTGGAACTGCCGGTGGATTTCTTGATCTGGACCCGCACCCGGCAGGCCCATGCCCTCATCGCCCTGGAACGGGGGCGGGAGGCACGGGATGTACTCAGGCCCCTGATCTGGTTTGGTGCCCCGAACGCCACGGACTCCTGGTTTCGGGCCTGGCGCCGCATGCTGGCGGAATCCTACAGCCTGGATGGTCGGCCGGAAGACGCCCTGACCGCGTTGCGTCGTTACCGCCTGGATTACGGCGGCGAGGCTGGGGATGCCGCACTGCTGGAAGCGCGCATCCTGCTCTCGGTGGGGCGGCATGAGGAAGCGGTCAACGCCCTGACCGGCGTGGACGGTCACGAGGCCGGCGCCTTGCGCATCCTGGCCCGATTCCGGGCCGGCGCGCTTGCCGCCGAGGAGGCGGTCAGCCAGGCCGGTCGGGCCGCCCGCGGACAGGACCGGGACTCGGTGGCGGCGGCGCGCTATCTGGCGGTTGCGGCCGTGGCCGCCCGGTCGTTGCAGGATCCAGTGCAGCAGATTCCGGTGCTGGAATCCGCCCTGGTGGCACAGTCCCGGCTGGGTAGCGGGGATGACCTGTATCGACTGACGGCAGAGCCGCTCTGGCAGAGCTATCTGCGCCTGGGGGAGCGTCTGGCCAACGAGCGTCAGCTCCTGATCGGTGATGACGAGGCCTGGTTCACGCTGGTGGACAGTCTGCAGGCCCGGCAGCCCCTGGCTGCCCGTGGGCTGCTGGCGGTCGTTGCCCTGAGAAGCCCCATGCCGCAGGGGCAGGCCCAGGCCCATCGGCGTCTGAGTGAGCAGCTGGCGACCGTCGAAGGTCTGGGTGAGTCATTGCTGCAGGCCCTCTATCTTGGCGACGGCCCGTTCGGAGCAGCCGACCGGGTCCCGGCTCCGGTGCGTCATCTGCTGGCGGAAACCGCCCTGGGACAGGGAGATCTCGACACCGCTTCCCGTCTGATGGCGGGTCTGGAGCGGGCGCCGGAGGGGGTGGACCCGTTCCTGTGGGGATTGCGCCGGGCGCGTACCCTGATTCTGGGCGGCCAGGAGGAGGCGGGTATCGATGGCCTTTACCGGGTGCTGTCCGGGGTCCGTCAGCTGGAAGGTGAGGCGGCGGACCGTTTCATGCAGGTATTGTTCGATCTGCAGTCGGTCCGTCGTCATCAGGATGCCCTGAACCTGTTTCAGGTGGTTGCCCCCCGGTTGACGGAGCGGCGCAGGTTGCGTGAACTGATGTTCTGGCAGGCCGACTCCCACCGTGCTCTGGGCGAGCATGAGCAGGCCGCCCGATTGTATCTGCGCTCCGCCCTGCTGGGGGACAGTACCGACATGTGGGCGCTCAGTGCCCGGTTCCAGGCGGCCGAGGCGCTCGGGGAGGCGGGTCTGGTCCGGGATGCCAGGGTCATTTACGAGGACCTGATCCGTCGTACCCCGGAGGCGGAGCGCCGGGTGGTGCTCAGGCAACGCTTGCAACAGTTGCAGTTGCAGCAGTAGGCTGCCGGGCATGGTTTCATCCATGCCTTGCAGTCCCGATTACGATCTGGTCATGGACTCGCCCCTGGGGCGACTGGCTCTGCGTTGCTCCGATCGGGGGCTGACGGCGCTGGATTATGTCACCGGCGAAGTCCCCCTGCGCGATCCCCGCAATCCCCTTTCGTCCCGGGCCGCGGCACAGCTGCGGCACTATTTCAATGATCCCGCCTTCATTTTCGACCTGCCCCTGGACCTGGCAGGGACCCCGTTTCAGCAGCGCATCTGGTCGGCACTGTGCCGAATTCCCAGTGGTGAGGTGCTCAGCTATGGGGGGCTTGCCCGCCGGCAGGGGTCCGGTCCCCGGGCAGTCGGTGGTGCCTGCCGGGCCAACCCACTGCCGGTGATCGTTCCCTGTCACCGGGTGATCGCGGCCGACGGCAGTCTGTGCGGCTATGGAGGCGCGACCCGTGGTGCCGGGATTGAGATCAAATCCTGGTTGCTGGCGCACGAAGGCGTGTCGGTGTCTTCGTCATGCTTCGTTATTCCTTCGGGTTCTTAGCGTATTCCTTGATGTATTGACATTTGTCTATGTTGCGCTCAGTCTTATGCGCAAGGGCTTCGGGCGCCCGTTTGCGTGCTTTTCGGGGGCTGAGAAAGACAACAACGGCGTTGGAAAAACGTGTGGAGGACAGGGGTATGCTGAAGAATATCTTGGCCGGCGTGGCGCTGGCCGGAAGCTTGGTGGGTGGTGCCATGGCTTCCGATTCACCGTATCTGACCGGGCGTGAACAGCTGCTCATGCTGGCCGATGACAATCCCGCGGAATTGACCCAGTGGCGTGGTGAGGATCTGTTTCATGAGGTCCGGGGACCGAAGAACGCATCCTTGGAGCGCTGTGACTTCGGGCTGGGGCCCGGGGTGCTGAAAGGGGCCTATGTGCGGATGCCGCGCTGGTTCGAGGATGCCGGGCGGGTCATGGATCTTGAGTCCCGGATCATCCATTGCATGAAAACCCTCCAAGGATTCACCGACCAGGATGACCCCATTGCCCGCAAGCACTCCAGCGACACCCGCGAGGCGGACCTGGTGGCCATCTATACCTACGTGGCCAGCCAGTCCAACGGCATGAAGTGGAACCCTCCCATGAATCATCCCATGGAACGGCTGACCCGCAACGCCGGGGAGGTCCTGTTCCATCGTCGTGCCGGCAGCATGGATTTTGCCTGCGCCACCTGCCACACCACGCCCCGCAAGCGCATCCGGCTATCCTTCCTGCCGGTGGAATCCAATGTTGAGGAATGGTCCAAGGCCATCTCCTGGCCCGCCTACCGCATCGGTCACGGGGTGGTGAGGACTTCCCAGCATCGGGTCCGGGGCTGCTATTACCAGATGCGCCAGGCCGGCATCCAGTTCGGGTCGGATGCCTCCATTGCCATCATTTCCTACTGGACCCATCAGGCCCGGGGTGGCGTGGCCACCCTGCCTGATCTCAAGCGTTGATGCCGGGGGGGAGCGGATCATGAACAAACAGAACAATATTGTCGGATATGCCCTGGTCACCATCGGCATGGTGCTGGCCTCGGCGGCCCTGATCGTCGGATGTGCCCAGCCTCGGCCGGATACCCAGGCGGAGCGGGATTTCAGTCGCATGTCCCCGGAGGCCTACGCCGAGTACCTGATCTTCCGTTCGGGCAGTTTCAACCTGGATCAGGCCACCCAGGAAGGCACCACGGCGGCGGATCGCATGACACAGGATGTCCTGCAACGCATGTGCAGCGAGGCTCGTAATCGTCCTCAGCCCGAACTGGCCGTGCGCATCGTTGGGGCAGCTCGGGACAGCATCGTCTATCCCGAGGGCGGCATCCAGCTGGGAGACTGGCGCCAGGGTGCCGAACTGGCCCGCAGCGGGACGGGGTTTCGCATCGGACATAACGTGGATGATCACAGCCAGCCCGTGGGCGGGAACTGCTACGCCTGCCACCAGCTGGACCCGGATGAGTTGGGTTTCGGCAATCTGGGGCCCAGCCTGGCCGCCTATGGTGCCCTGCGCGGTGACAGCGAGGCGGTGCGCAAATTCGTCTACGACATGATCTACAATCCTCATAGCTTCTTCCCCTGTACCCAGATGCCTCGCTTTGGTGTCAACCAGTTCCTGACGCAGGAAAGCATTGCCCACATCATGGCCTACCTGCTGGACCCGGAATCGCCGGTGAACTCCCGCCACGCCAGATGACGGTCACGCCCGGGACAGGGATGTCCCGAATCTTTTCCCTGAGTGACGTAAAACCTCTATCATCTCCGCGGAGTCCATGGGGGACTTCCGGGCGGACGGCTCGTGCCTGTCCGCCGTTTTTCTTCCCCGGCATCGCCCTTGTCTTGAGTCCCGAGAGAATCCCTACATGTTGAGTTACCGTCACGGCTTTCACGCCGGCAATTTTGCCGACGTGCACAAGCACGCGCTGCTGGCCTGTGTGCTGGCGGCCCTGACCCGCAAGGACAAGCCGCTGGCGGTGGTGGATACCCATGCCGGGGCCGGTCTTTATGATCTGCATGATCCACTGGCGCTCAAGACCGCCGAGTACCGGGATGGCGTGATGCGGGTCTGGTCCGCACCCAATCCGCCCGAGGCCCTGTCACCCTATCTGGAGATGATCCGCGCCCTGAACGCGGCGGATGGCACCTTGACCCTGTATCCCGGATCCCCCACCGTCTCCCGGATGCTGACGCGGGATCAGGATCGACTGATCCTCAATGAACTGCACCCGGCGGATCATGGGGTGCTGCGGGCCAACTTCTCCGGCGATCCGCGGGTGGCGGTGCATCAGCGGGACGCCCGTGAACTCCCCAAGGCCCTGCTGCCGCCGGTGATCCGTCGCGGACTGGTCCTGGTGGACCCGCCCTATGAGCGGGACCGGGAGTACCGGGAGACCCTGGATCTGATATTGGAGGCCCATCGTCGTTGGCCGACCGCGGTCGTCATGGTCTGGTATCCCATCCTGTCCGCCGGGCGGCACCGGGGCCTGGTCCAGGGGCTGGCGCGGGGCGGCGTCAAGGACCTGCTGGTGAGCGAGCTGTGTATTGCCCCGCCGCAGACCCCCATGGGGCTCAATGGATCGGGCATGGCCATCCTCAATACGCCCTGGCAGCTTGATCGGACTCTGGCCGACGTACAGGCCTGGTTGTACGCCTGCCTTGACCCCCAGGGGCAGGGGAGCAGCACGCTGGAATGGCGGGTACCTCCGCAAGGGGATTGAGCCCCCCTTGAAACCCGACTGATCATCCCCAAATACCTCTCACCTGATCAGAGCCAATTCTCAATCGCGGAGCATCCATGAGCGTTGATACCCACAAGGAAACCCGACAGTTCCAGACCGAGGTCAGCCAACTGCTGCACCTGATGATCAATGCGCTGTACTCCAACAAGGAGATCTTCCTGCGCGAACTCATCTCCAATGCCGCCGACGCCTGCGACAAGCTGCGCTTCGAGGCCTTGTCCGACGACGCCCTGATGGAAGGGCAGGGGGAGCTGCAGATCCAGGTGAGCTTTGACAAAGAGGCCCGTACCATCACCGTGCGTGACAACGGTATCGGCATGAGCCGGGAGGAGGTGATCCAGAACATCGGCACCATCGCCCGTTCCGGCACCCGGGAATTCATCGGCAAGCTCACCGGCGACCAGAAGAAGGACGCCCATCTCATCGGCCAGTTCGGCGTCGGCTTCTATTCCGCCTTCATCGTCGCCGACCGGGTGACCCTCACCACCCGCCGTGCCGGCATGACCCCGGAGCACGGCGTGCGCTGGGTCTCCGACGGTACCGGCGAATTCTCCGTGGAAACCGTGGAAAAGGCCGAGCGGGGCACCGAAGTGGTGCTGCACCTGAAGGCGGACGAGGACGAGTTCCTGGATCAGTGGCGGCTGCGTCACATCATCACCCGCTATTCCGACCACATCCCCCTGCCCATCGCCATGCCCGGCACCGACGACAAGGGTGAGCCCAACGGCGAATGGGAAACGGTGAACCGGGCCAATGCCCTGTGGACCCGTCCCAGATCGGAGATCACCGACGACGAGTACAAGGCTTTCTACAAGCACGTGGGCCACGACTTCGAGGACCCCCTGGCCTGGACCCACAACCGGGTCGAGGGGCGCCAGGAATACACTTCCCTGCTGTACATCCCCACCCGCGCGCCCTTCGATCTGTGGGATCGGGACCGTCGCCACGGGATCAAATTGTATGTGCAGCGGGTCTTCATCATGGACGACGCCGAACACCTGATGCCCACCTATCTGCGCTTCGTGCGCGGCGTGGTGGACTCCAGCGACCTGCCTCTGAACATCTCCCGCGAGATCCTGCAAAGCAACAAACTCATCGACGGCATGCGCGCCGGCTCGGTGAAGAAGGTGCTGGGCCTGCTGGAGGACATGGCCGCCAACGAGCCGGAAAAGTACCGGACCTTCTGGGATGCCTTTGGTCGGGTGATGAAGGAAGGCCCCGGCGAGGACTATGCCAACCGGGAACAGATCGCCCGTTTGCTGCGCTTTGCCAGCACCCACACCGGTGAATCCGCCCAGACCGTCTCCCTGGCGGACTATGTGGCGAGGATGAAGGAAGGCCAGCAGCACATCTACTACATCACCGCCGACAGCCATACGGCGGCCCTGCACAGCCCCCATCTGGAGGTCTTCCGCAAGCGGGGCATCGAAGTGCTGCTGCTGTCCGACCGGGTAGACGAATGGCTGGTGTCCCACCTGCACGAATTCGACGGCAAGTCCCTCAAGTCCGTGGCCAAGGGCGAACTGGACCTGGGCGACACCGAGACCGAGGAAGAAAAGCAGGCTCAGCAGGCCGCCGAGGAGAAGGTCAAGGATCTGTTGCCGCGCATCAAGGCGGCTCTGGAGTCGCGGGTGGAAGACGTGCGGTTCTCCCACCGGCTCACCGACTCACCGGCCTGTATCGTCCTCTCCGAGCACGACATGGCCCTGTACATGCAGCAGCTGCTCAAGCAGGCGGGTCAGAACCTGCCGGATACCCGCCCGGTGCTGGAGGTCAACCCGGCCCATCGTCTCATCGAGCGCATGGGCGAGGAGACCGACGACGCCCGTTTTGCCGACTGGGCCAGCCTGCTGATGGATCAGGCGATTCTGGCTGAAGGTGGTCAGCTGGAAGATCCCGCCGGCTTCGTGCGGCGCCTGAACGCCCTGATCACCAGCGGCTGAGGGTGCTGCCCGGTGCCCCTCTCCCCGGTCGGGGAGAGGGGCGTTTTTTTGTGCGCCATAGCCCATTCCCCACCGATTTTCCAGCTTGAATTTCTCCCGTCCAGGGGCTAGTCTTGGCCCACGAAATTCCCCTATGTTGTGCTAATGCATTCTGCAGGGCACAACAAGTTGTATCTCAAAAAGGAATCCCCCGATGAAATCCCAGGCCGAACAAGCCCTTGCGAATCCGTCTTCACGGGAAGTGCCGATGCAGCCGGCCTCCCTGGACATCTGGGACAAGAAGTATCGTCTCAAGACCCGCACCGAAGAGGTTCTGGATCAGACCCTGGACGATACCTGGAAGCGCATCGCCCGGGCCCTGGCCGATGTGGAGGCCACCCCCGAACTGCGGGAGAAATGGTACGGCAAGTTCCTCTGGGCCCTGCGCCAGGGGGCGATCCCGGCCGGCCGCATCATCGCCAATGCCGGTGCCTGGGAGCACAAGCCCGCCACTTCCACCATTAACTGCACCGTGTCGGGCACTATCCATGACTCCATGGACGACATCCTGCAGAAGCTCCACGAGGCGGGCCTGACCCTGAAGGCGGGCAGCGGCATCGGTTACGACTTTTCCACCCTGCGTCCCCGTGGGGCTTATGTCTCCGGTGCCGGTGCCTATACCTCCGGGCCTTTGTCGTTCATGGATATCTACGACAAGATGTGCTTCACCGTGTCCTCCGCCGGGGGGCGGCGTGGCGCGCAGATGGGCACCTTCGATATCGGTCACCCGGACGTGGTGGACTTCATCCGCGCCAAGCGCGCGGACGGCAGCCTGCGCCAGTTCAACCTCTCCCTGCTCATCACCGCCGATTTCATGCAGGCGGTGAAGGATGACGCCGAATGGCCCCTGGCCTTTCCCATGACCTTGCAGGAGGCGGAGCAGGACGGCATCGACCTGGATGATCCGGCGCAGGTGCTGTGGCGCGACTGGCCCGATCCCGCCGACTACATCACCAATAATGACGGCCTGGTGGCCTGCCGCATCTACCGGCGTCTGCCGGCCCGCAAGCTGTGGAACGTGGTCATGACCTCCACCTATGACTATGCCGAGCCGGGCTTCGTGCTCATCGACAAGGTCAATGAGATGAACAACAACTGGTGGTGCGAGCAGATCCGGGCGACGAACCCATGCGTGACTGCCGATACCCGACTGCACACCCAGTACGGTCTGGTGCGCATCGGCGACCTTCATGCTTCCGGCGTGCCGCTGGAAGTGACGGTGGATCGTCGTGCCTTGGGGGAGGAAGGCATGGGTACTTCCTCAAGGCCGGCCAAGCCGGCATTCATGACTGCCAGCGAGGCGGATGTTTATCGCGTGGTCACCCGGGACGGCTACGATATCAAGGCTACGGAATGGCATGATTTTTACACCCAACGGGGCAAGATCAAGCTGCGCGATCTGCGCGCGGGTGATGAACTGCTGGTGCAATCGGGCAAGGGGCAGTTTGGACAAGAGGGCGATGAAAAACTGGGTGTACTGCTGGGTCTGATCACCGGGGATGGTCACTTCACCCATCGCGGCGACGGTAAAGAGGCCGTTCTGATCAACTTCTGGAACGATGACCGGCAGCTTGCCGATGACATGGCAGCCTACGTCAATACGCTGATTGCTGGCGTTGCCAGGAATACCCGTACCTATTCGGTGTCTCCCGTGGCGGTACCGGAGCGCAATCATCTATTCATTCGTTCGGTATTGCTGAAACGGGTACTGGCCCATTACGGCTTCACGGCCGATAGCAAGTTTTCCGTGCCCGAGGTCATCTGGCGGGGTTCAGAGGCCTGTGTGCGGGGGTATCTGCGTGGGCTGTTCCAGGCGGACGGTACGATCAATATTTCGGGTAAAAGTCAGAGTTGTTCCATCCGGTTGGCTTCCAGCCACAGGGATCTGCTGCAGGAGGTGCAGAGGCTATTGGCCAACTTCGGCATATTCTGCCGCATCCATCAGCGGCGTTTGCCGGGGTTGCGTACCTTGCCCGATGGCAAGGGGGGGCAACGGGAATACCTGTGTCAGGCGGATCATGAACTCATTATCGACGGTCAGTCCCGGGAGATCTTCATGGAGGAAATCGGCTTCCTGCTGGACTACAAGAATGATAAATACCGGCAATGGGTGGCTGACAAGTTGCTCAGAAAGACCCAACGCTTTACAACCAAGATTGTTTCAATTGAATACTGCGGTCGTGAGCCGGTCTACGACACGACTCAGCCGGATCACAACACGGTGGTGTTCAACGGTCTGGTGACCGGGCAATGCGGCGAGCAGCCTCTGCCAAAATATGGCGCATGTCTGCTCGGCTCCATCAACCTCACCAAGTTCGTGCGCGAGCCTTTCACCGCCAAGGCCCGGTTCGACTGGGAACAGTTCCGGGAGACCGTCGCCGTCTTTACCCGCATGCTGGACAACGTGGTGGAGATCAACGGCCTGCCACTGCCCCAGCAGCGGGAGGAGATCATCCGCAAGCGCCGCCACGGCATGGGCTACCTGGGGCTGGGTTCCGCCATCACCATGATGGGCATGAAGTACGGCGAGGAAAGATCCCTGCGCTTCACCGAGGACGTCACCCGGGAGATGGCCCTGTCGGGCTGGCGCACCGGTCTGTCCCTGGCTCGGGAGAAGGGGCCGGCACCCATCATGGAAGAAGAGTTCGAGGTGACCCCCACCCTGATGCGCCTGCGCCCGGAGATGGAGCAGGACGGCATCAAGGTGGGCGACAGGATCAAGGGCAAGGTACTGCATGCCCGCTACAGCCGTTACATGCAGCAGGTGGCCCAGGTGGACCCTGAGCTGATGAAGTCCCTGGCGGCCCAGGGCTGCCGCTTTACCCACCACACTTCCATCGCGCCCACGGGGACCATCTCCCTGTCTCTGGCCAACAATGCCAGCAACGGGATCGAGCCCTCGTTCGCCCATCACTATGCCCGCAACGTGATCCGCTCCGGCAAGAAGACCAAGGAAAAGGTGGATGTGTACTCCTTCGAGCTGCTGGCCTACCGGCACCTGGTCAATCCCGAGGCCATGCCCTATGCGGAAGACCCCAAGGCCCAGCTGCCCGAGTATTTCATCACCGCCGACGAGATCGATCCCAAGGCCCATGTGGATGTGCAGGCGGCGGCACAGAGGTGGATCGACTCGTCCATTTCCAAGACCATCAACGTGCCCACGGCCCATCTGTTCGACGACTTCAAGGGCATCTACATGTACGCCTATGAGCAGGGGCTCAAGGGCTGCACCACCTTCCGCTTCAACCCGGAGGCCTTCCAGGGCGTGCTGGTGAAGGAAAAGGATCTGGAGAACACCACCTATCGCTTCGTGCTGGAAGACGGCAGCGTGGTGCTGGCCAAGGGCAACGAAGAAATCGAATACGACGGCGAGACCCACAACGCCGCCAATCTTTACGATGCCCTGAAGGAAGGGTATTACGGTAAATTCTGAACAGGGGCATCATCATGACCATCAAGATCAGCAGTAAGATCGTGGATTTCGGCATCAGTCGCGAGCCTCACCCCGATGGTGAGAGCCAGCCGCCGGCAATGCCCCAGGAACCGGCGCCCGTGGCGGCGCCGGCCGCGGACACGGCCGACAAGGCCCCCAAGGTGGTGCACATGCACGAGAAGCTGGAACGGCCGGAGATGTTGCTGGGGTCCACCTACAAGCTGAAGACCCCGCTCTCCGAGCATGCCCTGTACGTGACCATCAACGATGTGATCCTGAACCCGGGCACCGAGCACGAGCTGCGGCGTCCCTTCGAGATCTTCATCAACTCCAAGAACATGGATCACTTCCAGTGGATCGTGGCCCTGACCCGCATCATCTCGGCGGTGTTCAGAAAGGGCGGTGACGTCACCTTCCTGGTGGAGGAGTTGCGCTCGGTGTTCGATCCCCGGGGTGGCTATTTCAAGAAGGGCGGCAAGTACATGCCTTCCCTGGTGGCCGAGATCGGCGATGCCATCGAGAGCCACATGCGCATGATCGGTCTGATCAAGGATGAGGGTCTGGACGAACATCAGCGCCGCCTGGTGGAGGAAAAGCGCGCCCAGTACGAGGCCAGCGTGCATCAGGCCAGCGACGATCCCCAGGCCCGGGAGAGCTTCCCCCCCGGTGCCCAGCTCTGCGGCAAGTGCCACACCAAGGCGGTGGTGGTGATGGACAACTGCCTCACCTGCCTGAACTGTGGGGACAGCAAGTGCGGCTGATGGGAAATGAAATGATGTGACATGAAAAAAGCCCCCGCCGATGGATCATCGGCGGGGGCTTTTTTTAGGTGCGCCTGGCGGGTTGACTCCCTCGGGGGGGCGGATCAGGCCTGACTCTCGATCTTTGCCCAGGTATCCCGCAGGGTGACGGCCCGGTTGAATACCGGACGCTCCGGGGTGCCGTCCGGGTCGGCGGCGAAATACCCCAGGCGCTCGAACTGGAAGGACTCGCCCGGACGTGCCTGGGCCGTCTCCGGTTCGAGGCGGGCATCCGGGATCACTACCAGGGATTCCAGGTTCAGATGTTCGATGAAGTCCACGGCCTTGTCGCCGGCGGGGTCGGGCGTCTGGAACAGACGGTCGTAAAGCCGGACTTCGGCCTGTACCGAGTGGACGGCGGAGACCCAGTGGATGGTGCCCTTGACCTTGCGGTTGGCGCCGGGCTGGCCGGAGCGGGTGTCCGGGTCCAGGGTGCAGCGCAGTTCCACCACCTGGCCGTCCGCGTCCTTGATCACTTCGTCGCAGCGGATGATGAAGGCATTGCGCAGGCGTACTTCGCCGCCGGGCTTGAGACGGAAGAACTTCTTCGGTGCCTCTTCCATGAAGTCGTCGGCCTCGATGAAGATTTCCCGGGACATGGCGATCCGGCGGGTTCCCATGTCCGGCTTCTGGGGATGGACCGCCGCTTCCAGCCACTCCGTCTCGCCTTCCGGGAAGTTGGTCAGCACCAGCTTGAGGGGGCGCAGGACGGCCATGGTACGGGGGGCGCGTTCGTTCAGGTCATTGCGCAGGGCGTTTTCCAGCACGCCGAAGGGGATGATGGAGTCGGACTTGGTGACGCCGATCTCGGCACAGAAGGCACGGATGGCCTCGGGGGTGAAGCCCCGGCGACGGACCCCGGCCAGGGTGGGCATGCGGGGATCGTCCCAGCCGCTCACATGGCCTTCATCCACCAGGCGGGTAAGGCGGCGCTTGGAGAGGACGGTGTAGTCCAGGTTCAGCCGGGAAAACTCGATCTGTACCGGGCGGGACGGTACCGGCAGGTGTGCCAGCAGCCAGTCATACAGGGGGCGGTGATCCTCGAATTCCAGGGTGCACAGGGAGTGGGTGATGTGCTCGATGGCATCGCTCTGGCCGTGGGCGTAGTCGTAACTGGGGTAGATGCACCACTGGTTGCCGGTACGCGGGTGGGTCAGGTGGCGGATGCGGTAAATGACCGGGTCCCGCAGGTTGATGTTGCCGGAGGCCATGTCGATCTTCGCCCGCAGCACATGGGCGCCGTCCGCGAACTCGCCAGCCCGCATGCGCTGGAACAGGTCACGGCTCTCTTCCCTGGGGCGGTTGCGGAAAGGGCTTTCCACGCCGGGTTCGGTGAGGGTGCCGCGCTGGGCGCGGATGGTGTCCGCGTCCTGACTGTCCACATAGGCCAGGCCGTGGTCGATCAGGTGCAGGGCCCACTCGTAGAGCTGTTCGAAGTAGTCGGAGGCATGGCGCTCATGCTTCCAGGCATAGCCCAGCCAGTGCACATCCTCCTTGATGGCATCGATGTAACGCTGCTCTTCCTTGGCCGGGTTGGTGTCGTCGAAACGCAGATTGGTGTAGCCGCCGAACTCCTCGGCCACACTGAAGTTCAAGGCGATGGACTTGGCATGACCCAGGTGCAGGTAGCCGTTGGGCTCCGGCGGAAAACGGGTGATGATCTGCTGATACTGGCCCGCTTCCAGTTCCTTGCGGATGCGGTTGCCGATGAAGTGGGTGGGGCCCTGGGTGTCCGGTTCGGTCATTGCCTGATGCGTGCTTGGGGTAAGCCGCTCAGTATACGGGGAGGCCGGTGTGGCGCCAATACGGGGGAGGCGTTGCGGCAGGTGGACGGGATTAAATGCAGTGAAAGAAAAAGCCCCCTGAGGGAAGGGGGCTGGGGACAGAAATACAAAAGGCCTTAATGGATCTTCAGGTCACATCGAAGAACCGGCTGGATTCCGACGGCCGATTGGGGTCGGGGAACATGTCGCGGACGATGCGTGCTTCCAGACGCTCCTGCATTTCGGTCATGGCAGATGGCTCGGGGGCACTGCCGGATGCAGAGGAACCGCTTGTCGCCCCGGTGCTGTTGCTGCCGGCGGCTTCGGGTGCCTGCGGGGTGGGGCCTGGTTCCGCTGCCCGGGCGGGATCGACACCAAAGCCGGTCGGGGCACTCTCCGCCTCGCGGGCTGCCTGCAGCCGGGCCTGGGCTGCCAGCTCGCTGCTGCCCTGCTGACGGGCGATGGTTTCTTCCTGTGAACGCGCGGCGTCGGGACGTCCCTGCTCGACTTCCTCGTTGTTGAGCACGGCCCGGTCGGTTTCGGTGGGGGTCACCGTGCCGCCGCCGCCCTCGCGTTCCACGGGCGCGGGGATCACCGGGTTGGGAATCACCGGCTGAACCGGGTTCATGACAGGGGTTGTGACCATCATGGCTTGGACTCCTCGCCGTTAGGCCTTCACGTTGATGAGTGTGCCCAGCATCCGGTTTTCCGTCTGCAGGACCTTGACGGAGGCTTCCACCTGGGTGGCGTGCTGAATTTGCTCGACCAGGGGGGCCGTCAGACCGCGTGGCGCCGTACCGTTGATCTGGTCGGCACTGGCAATCTCCGCCGCGTTTCCGCGCAGCCCCTTCAGGCCGGTATGAATTCCGGAAAGCGCACTTTGGCTTGCAGTTGTGATGACCATCGGCTTGTCTTGGTTCAATGCTTACTACAAGTCTAGTTGAACAATGGGCGAATGTCTTCCCGTCGGGCGGATTCTTCATGCCGTTCAGTGACTGCGCCCGGCCGGTCCAGGAATGCTAATCTTGTTCATCCCACGGCGTTTCCCTGTGTGACCCCATCATGTTCAAAAAGATCCTGCTGACTTTGACCGTGGCCATCCCTTTTTTCGGGTTGGCCTTTCTGCTGACCGGTTCGCCCCCCCGGACCCATTACGACAATCTGCCCTGGGATGTGGAGGTCCATGCCGACGGGACCTCCAGTGTCTTCGGTATCCATCTGGAACAGACGCCCCTGTCGGAACTGCGGGAGCGGTTCATGGTGTTTCCCAGTCTGGCCCTGTTTCAGAGCCGGAAGGACGGGCAGAGCCTGGAGGCCTATTTCGGACCGGTGAAATTGGGGCCTTTCGAGGCCAACTTCCTGGCGGTGCTGGCGGCGGATGAGCAGACCCTGGCCGGGTTTGCCGAGCGGGCGGTCCATGGCAAGGCCACTCCCAGCGGCGCGCGCCGCCTCGAACTGTCGGAAAACGACACCCGGGCCGCGCTGGCCTTGCCGGTGGTGGAAATCACCTATGTCCCCAGGGCCCGGTATGACGAGGATTCCGTGCTGGCCCGTTTCGGTGAACCTGCCCGGCGCCTGCCCATGGATGATGGGCGCCGCTACTGGCTCTATCCGGAACAGGGGCTGGTGCTGATGTTCAATCGCCGGGGGCGGGATGTGCTGCACTATGTCGCGCCGGCCCGTTTCGACGAGGCCCAGGGGCGCATTCTGGCCGGCGAGGGCCTGGACCGGATGCTGCCATGACCGGAGCATCGCACAAACCCGGTTTCTGGGAGGGGCGGTCGCTGGCCGACCTGAACGACCGAGAATGGGAGGCCCTCTGCGACGGTTGCGGTCGCTGCTGTCTGCACAAGCTGCAGGACGAGGACACTGACGAAATCTACTACACCGACGTGGCCTGCCGTCTGCTGGACTCAAATACTTGTCGCTGCAGCCATTATGAGGATCGTCTGTCCCGGGTGCCGGATTGCGTCCGGCTGAGTCCGGATGAGGTGAGCCAGGTGGCATGGCTGCCGCCCACCTGTGCCTATCGGCGGCTGCACGAGGGCAGGGGGCTGCCCTCGTGGCATCCCCTGCTCACCCATGACCCGGAGAGCGTGCACCGGGCGGGCGTGTCCGTGCGTGGCCGCATCCTCTGTGAGCAGAAGATGGGGGATGACTGGGAGTCACGGATCGTCCTCTGGCCCTGTCAGGATGGACCGGACTGACCCGTTCTCAGCCCGGAATCCCGGCAAACTGCCGGGGGCCGTACCCCTCCCTGGCCCGCAGATAGGCCTTGAAACGGGCGGCGAAATCCGGCACCACGGATCCCTTGACCGCCTCCAGGGCATTGAGCCGGTCTGCCCAGGCCTGGATGCGGGGGAAGTCGGCCCCGTCGAACAGGGGCATGGCCTGGTTCAGCAGGGCGTAGCGCATGAACAGGGGGGCGTAGGCGGCATCCACCAGGGAGAAGGCCTCACCGTTGAACCAGGGGCCTTCTCCCTGGGCGGCCTCCAGACGGCGCAGGCCGGCGATGGCGGCGGCCAGATGTTGTTCCAGGTCATGCTCGGTTTCCGACATCATGATCCGGTACTGGTCGATGATTGCCTGGCTGCCGAACTCGATCCAGGCCCGGTTCAGGGCCAGGGTCAGCGGGTCGGCGGGCTTGAGGCTGGGTGGGGTGATATCGTCGATGAACTCGTTGATGACGGCGGATTCGAACAGGACCGTTTGCCGGTCCACCTGCAGTACCGGCACCTTGCCGGTGGGGGAGAGGGCAAGAAACCATTCCGGCGGGTGTTCCAGGTCGATGTAGTCGATCTCGTAGGGGGCCTGCTTGTAGCGCAGGGTGATAACGCTGCGCTGGACGAAGGGGCACAGTTCGAAGCTGATGAGTCTCAGATGCATGGAGAGAGGGGACTCCTTAGGTTTGGTAAGCTGATCAGTGTATCAACCCACGCAGGGGCATGATTCATGAGTGACCCATTGGATGTTGTGCGAATCGACAAATGGCTCTGGGCGGCCCGTTTCTTCAAGACCCGTGCCCTGGCCGCCGAGGCGGTGAGCGGGGGGCATGTCCACGTGAACGGGCAGCGGGTCAAGCCGGCCCGAGCCGTCAAGGTGGGCGATCAGCTTCGCATCACGCGCAATGCCGAGGCCTGGGAGGTGGAGGTGCTGGGGCTGAACGACCGGCGCCGGCCCGCCACCGAGGCTCAGGCCCTGTACCGGGAGTCTGAACAGAGTCAGGCCCGCCGCACCGAGGAGGCCGAAGCGCGGCGTCTGGCCCGCCTGGCGGTGCCCCATACCGAGCATCGCCCGGATCGCCGTGACCGGCGCCATATCCGCCGCTTCATCGGCAAGGAGTAGCCCCATGCCCAGGCCCGTGACACCGCTCATCGCTGCCGACGTGATCATCCGTCTGGAGGATCAGGCCGATTGCATCGTGCTGATTGAGCGTCTGAATCCGCCCCATGGCTGGGCCTTGCCCGGCGGCTTCATGGATGTGGGGGAATCACTGGAGCAGGCCGCGGTCCGCGAGGCCCGGGAGGAAACCGGGCTGGTGGTGCGATTGGAGGTTCTGTTGGGATGCTATTCGGATCCCGGCCGGGATGAGCGGGGGCATACGGTGAGTGCCGTCTATGGGGCGGTGGCCCGGGGGAGGCCGGTGGCGGCGGATGATGCCAAGGCGGTCTGGATCGTGGCCCCGGACCAAGTGGACCGGCCCCTGGCCTTCGATCATCGCCGGATACTGGATGACTATCTGGAATTCCGGCGTACGGGCCGGGTGGCGCCGCTCCCTCCTCCCCCCGATGGGGGAGGGGGAGAGGGACGACAGGGGATTGATTAACCCCGTTCCTTGACCCACTTGCCGATGGCCGGCGGCACGGTCTTTTGTGCCTTGCCGCTCACATAGATGCCGATATGGCCGCCGGGGAAGGACAGTTCGGTGTAGTCCTTGGTGCCCACCTTGCCGGCCAGGGCCTTGGAGGCATCCGGCGGTACCAGGTGATCCTGCTCGGCAAAGATGTTCAGCACCGGCATGGTCACGTTGGCCAGATTCACCTCGTACTCGCCGATGTGCAGATCGCCGTTCATCAGTTTGTTCTGCTGGTAGAAGTCCTTGATGAACTGACGATAGGTCTCGCCGGCCTGGTCCGGGCTGTCGAAGATCCACTTCTCCATGCGCAGGAAATTGTCCAGCTTGTCCTTGTCCTGCAGCACTTCCACCATGTCCAGATACTTCTGGCCCATGAGCTGGTAGGGCTTGAGGTTGAGGAAGGTCCAGTTGAGCAGTTCGCCCGGGATATTGCCCATGGTGTCCACCAGGGTGTCGATGTCCACGTGCTTGACCCAGTGGGAGAGGATGTTGCCCGGAGTATGGAAGTCCACCGGGGTCACCATGGTGATCAGGTTCTGCACCTTTTCCGGATGCATGGCGCTGTAGCACAGGCTGAAGGTGCCACCCTGGCAGATGCCCAGCAGGTTGATCTTGTCCAGGTTGTGGCGACGGCAGATCTCGTCCACGCAGCGGTCCACGTAACCGTTGAGGTAATCGTCCATGGTCAGGAAGCGGTCGGCCCTGTCCGGATAACCCCAGTCGATCAGGTAGACATCCATGCCGGCTTCCAGCAGGCCCTTGACCGTGGAGCGGTCATCCTGCAGGTCGGTCATGTAGGGACGGTTCACCAGGGCGTAGACGATCAGTACCGGTACCGGGTGCTGGACCACGGAGGCGGGCGCCTGGAAGCGATACAGGGTGAGCTTGTCTTCCTTGTAGACCGCTTCCTTGGGCGTCACGCCGGAGGGGATGTCACCGGCATCGGCCAGGTTCTGCAGGCCCTGGGTGAGCTTGTTCTGGAAGGTGGTCAGTTCGTCCATGACCTGATCGGGTCTGATCTGAATCGGAATCATTGGCCGGATCTCCTTTTAATCGCTCTGCTTGGCCTTGGTGGTGGTTGCGGTCTGGCGTTTTGTGGCCGTGGCGCGACTGCGGGTGCCGGTGGCGGCGCGGGAAGCGCTGGCGCTGTCCTTGCCTTCGGCCTTGCTTTCCACCGGGGCTTCCACCTTTGCCGGCGCGGCCTTGTCATTCACCTGGTCGGTCAGCTTGCGTACCGCGGCCTTGAGGGCCTGCAGTTCACGGCGGCTTTCCTGCAGGCGGCGATGCAGGGTATTGACCTCGCGGCGGGTGGGCATGTTCAGGCTTTCGGTGACCTCGTCCATGAGGCGGGTACCCTGGCGCTTCACCGCCATCAGGCTGTTGACCATCTCGCCGTAGATCCTGGCGTACTCCTCGGACATGACGAATTCGCCGTAGACCTCTTCGCAGACGTCCACCCACTCATCGTAGAGGGCGCGCATGGAGGTGATGGGCTTGTCCTGACGACCGGCGTCGTCCAGGCGGGCGCGGAAACGGTCGATGGAGTCCATGCCGACCTTGTTGAAGGCGGCCTGATAGTTCTGCATGGCCTGCTGGTAATTGACCATCAGCTTGGCCAGGTTCTGGTACTGCTCCTGGGATTCGCGGGTGTAACCGACACCGGGCACGGACAGGAAACGGTCCAGCTGTTCCTGCACGGCATCACCGTAGGGGGCGCGGGCCGGCGGCCGCAGGGCCTGCATGTAGTCGCCCGGCATGGGCATGAAGGAAGATGTGGCGCGCCGCCAGGTGTCCAGGGGCATCTGCCAGAAGGCATTGGCGTCCCTGCTGGCTCCGGGCATGTTGGTGAAACCCTGGAAGGCATTGCTCATCTGGTCCAGCCACTTGTTTACGGCCTCGGCGGCGTTGTTGCCTTCCGCGCCTCGATAGAGGTTTTCCGCCATGGAAAAATAATTGCGCCCGATCTTCATCATCTGATCCATGGCGTCATTGCCGGACAGGGGCATGCCGCTGGAAACGGTCTTCCACCACTGATCCAGTCCGTCCCCCCAGTTGGCGGTACCGTCACTGCCCCCCACGGCCTTGCGGCTCATGTCCATCCAGGCAGACCAGTATTTTCGCTGGGCTTCCATCCAGTCTTCGGGGTTGAAGGGGTTTGAGTCAGCCATCAATCATCTCCTTTGGGTCCATATCTGGGCCAGGTGGTTATCATCCGGGATCGCTGTTGCGGCCGGTCAATCAAAGGCCCGGGCCGGCGGGCATTCCCGGGCCTGGGTGGTCAGCACTTGGAGCGATCCGACAGGGTACAACATCGTAAAGATAAGGTTAGCATAGATTTTGTGCGGTGCAACAATCCTGCCGGGATGGTGCTTCATGGTTGGTCAGGGGCGCAGCGCTTCTGGTATAAACTGCCGGAGCAATGTCTTGATCCTTGAAGCTGTCACTCCTTTTGGATCAAATATGCCAGGAAAGCAAGACCGAGTGCCCTGAAAGTGCGAGCCATCACCCGGTGTCCGATATGAAAGTCCGGTCAAGGTATGGCCCTCAGGCATCCCAATATTCAGAAATACGCACCTGATCAGGAGGATTTATATGGCTGAATCCATTGTCATCGTCGATGCGGCACGCACCCCGGTCGGTACCTTCAACGGCTCTCTGTCACAGATTCCGGCCTCGACCCTGGGGGCCATGGTCATGAAGGCGTTGCTGGCCCGTACCGGCCTGTCTCCCGAGCAGGTGGACGAGATCATCCTGGGGCAGGTGCTGCAGGCGGGGGTGGGCCAGAATG
The DNA here is from genome assembly GCF_047222355.1 of Ectothiorhodospira shaposhnikovii. NCBI lineage: Bacteria > Pseudomonadati > Pseudomonadota > Gammaproteobacteria > Chromatiales > Ectothiorhodospiraceae > Ectothiorhodospira > Ectothiorhodospira shaposhnikovii. Next base: position 869,627 of record NZ_CP178333.1, read on the forward strand.
CCGCCCGTCAGGCCGCCGTGGAGGCCGGCATCCCTTATTCTTCTCCGGCCATGACCATCAACAAGGTCTGCGGCAGTGGTCTCAAGGCCGTTCACCTGGCCTGGCAGTCGGTCCTGTGCGGTGATTCCAATGTGGTGATCGCCGGTGGTCAGGAGAACATGAGCGCCTCTCCCCATGTCCTGCCCGGTTCCCGCCAGGGGACCAAGATGGGTGACTGGAAGATGGTGGACACCATGATCAAGGATGGCCTGTGGTGCGCCTTCAACGATTACCACATGGGTACTACCGCCGAGAACATCGCCGGCGAGTTCAGGATCAGCCGGGAAGAGCAGGATGCCTTTGCCGCCCAGTCCCAGCAGCGGGCCGAGGCCGCCCAGAAGGCGGGTCATTTCAAGGATGAGATCGTGCCGGTGGAAGTGTCCCTCAGGAAAGGGGAGGTCAAGGTTTTCGATACGGATGAGTTTCCTCGTCATGGCACCACGGCGGAAGGCCTGGCCAGACTGCGCCCGGCATTCAGCCGGGACGGCACCGTGACCGCGGGCAATGCCTCCGGCATCAATGATGGTGCCGCTGCCGTGGTGGTCATGCGTGAATCCATGGCCAGCGAGCTGGGTCTCAACCCGCTGGCCCGCATCGTCTCTTTCGCCGCCGCCGGCGTGGACCCGGCAATCATGGGTACCGGCCCCATCCCCGCTACCGTCAAGTGCCTGGAAAAGGCCGGCTGGCGGCCCGCCGATCTGGACATGGTGGAGGCCAACGAGGCCTTTGCCGCCCAGGCCATCGCCGTCAACAAGCAGCTGGGTTGGGACCTGTCCAAGGTGAACGTGAGCGGCGGCGCCATCGCCATCGGCCATCCCATCGGTGCCTCGGGCGCACGGGTGCTGGTGACGTTGCTGCACGGCATGAAACGCACCGGTGCCAGACGAGGTCTGGCAACCCTGTGCATCGGTGGCGGTCAGGGTGTGGCCCTGGCGGTCGAGGCTGTCTGAGTGCCGTGATGCCCCGGACCGGATCCGCGGGGGCCTTCCCCGGGATCCGGTTCTTGCCATGCACTTGCAATGATGTAGGGAGAAGCGGGTGAACGAACCGCGGATAGTGAAGAAGTACCCCAATCGGCGACTCTACGATACCGAGGAGAGCCGTTATGTGACACTGGCCGATGTGCAGCAGCTGGTGCGCCGCGGGATCAACGTGAAGGTGGTGGACAGCCAGTCGGGGAAGGACATCACTCGGGGTATCCTGATTCAGATCATCACCGAGCAGGAAACGGCCGGGGAGCCGCTCTTCACCACCGAGATGCTGGTGCGTTTCATCCGCTTCTACGATGAAGCGGTTCACGAGGCCTTTTCCGGCTATCTGGACCAGAGTCTCAGGTTTTTTGCCGATCAGCAGCGGGACTTCAATGACCGCATGCGCGATGTGCTGGGTGGGCGGGCCACCTGGGACATTACGGAGATGACCCGCCGCAACCTGGAGTTCTGGAAGGGCATGCAGGATCAGTTCTTCAAGGCCGCGGTCTTTCCGGGATCAGGCCAGGACGCGAAGAAGGAGTCGGGCGGGGCGGTGGAAGACAGGCCCGATGAAGATTCAGGCGCAGACGTTCTGGAAGGGAAAGGCAAGACGGGTAAAAAGCCGAAATAGGGTGCTTGCGACCCGTGGGCCGAGGGTGGCTGGGCTTTTGTCTCAAACCGGACCGGTTGGCTTGACGATGATTCTGGTTAAGGTTATATGTTGCGCTGCAGCATTCGTGGTGGCAAGTCTGCTGCTGTGCCCATATCAACCTTATCCAGGAGAATGAACCCGTGAATGACATGATCGAACTTTTCAACAAGGCCAATCAGTCCAGTTTCGATACCTTCCGCAAGTTGAGCGATATCAACCAGCAGGTCTTTCAGAAGTTGGTGGAGCAGCAACTGGACTTGACCACGGACCTGGTGAATGTGAGCATGAAACACCTTGAGCAGGTGGGCAAGGCCAAAGGCTATCAGGAACTCGTGACCCTGCAGGCGGACCTGCTGCGTGATTGCGGCCAGAAGATGGTTGCCACTTGCAAGAATGGGAACGAGATCCTTAATGACGCCCGCAATTCCATGACCCGGTTGATGGATGACTCCGTTAAAGTGGCGGAAGAAACCGTCAAGCACGTAAGCGCTGTCGCCAAGAAGGCTGCCTGATTTCCTTTTGGACAGTCTTCAAGGCCAGTCAAGCAACAAGGAGCCCGAATAGTGACCAAGCGAGTAGCGTTAGTGACCGGCGGTACCGGTGGAATCGGCACCGAGATCTGCAAAAAGCTGGCCCGTCAAGGGCATGTGGTCGTGGCCAATTATCTGCCCGCGCTGCAATCCCAGGCCGAGGCCTGGCAGCAGCAGATGAAGGCCGAGGGCCTGGACATGCACATTGCCGCTGGTGATGTGTCCTCGTTCCAGTCCTGTGCCGACATGGTCCAGGAGATCGAATCCCGCGTGGGGCCCATCGACATCCTGGTCAACTGTGCCGGTATCACCAAAGACAAGACGCTGCGCAAGATGACCGAAGATCAGTGGCAGGATGTCATCAACATCAACCTGAACAGCGTGTTCAATGTCACCCGTCACGTGGTGGAAGGTATGACCTCCCGTGGTTTTGGTCGTATCGTCAATATCTCCTCCGTCAACGGTCAGAAAGGTCAGTTCGGCCAGGCCAATTACTCCGCCGCCAAGGCCGGCATGCACGGCTTCACCATGGCGGTGGCCCAGGAGACGGCCGCCAAGGGTGTCACCGTCAACACGGTGTCTCCCGGTTATACCGCCACGGCCATGACCGACGCCATGCCCGAAGATGTGCGCAACGCCATCGTGGCTCAGATTCCGGCCGGTCGCATGGGGACCACGGCGGATATCGCCTTCGCCGTGGCCATGCTCTGCGACGACGGGGCGGGGTATATCACCGGAGCCAACATCCCGGTGAATGGTGGTCTGTTCACCTCCTTCTAAGTCACTTGTCTCCCGAATTTGCAGAGACTTGTACCACGAACGGGCCCTGATACCGGGGCCCGTTCACTGTCTTTGGCTTCTTTTATGAAGCGTGATGGGTGTCACAAAAAAGTGAAAGTGACGTGGTAAATATGCATCCCCAATCCTTGATTTGATGATATTTGTTCGCGTCAGCGCTTATCTGATGCTATTCTCCTTCGTGTTTTGGGGTTGAGCGGAAACGCCGTGAGCGTGGTTTCCGCCCTGTCTGGCGGGCGTCGTGAGATCGCCCGCAAAGGGGAGTCGGCGCCGCCGATGTCTCCAGCGCTTTGACCGTCCGGGATTTTCCGGTGTGACCGGAATTGTCCCTGCGCCCGATACATGCGTGCCGTCAGAAGCCGGCGGGACAAGGGCAAGGCATTGTGAGCAAATTACGGGGGCATCTATGCCGTTTTCAAGACCAAGCTTTTCGATGGTGATGGGAATCTTTGCTGTTTTCCTGATCATCACCGCTTTGTTTCCCAAGATTCTTTCCGGTTTCGGTGGCGATGCCTCCCCATCCGCAGCCCTTTCTCAACCCCTGGATATCCCCGCCAGCCCGTCGGCCGAAGGAGGGGGTGCTTCGCTGACGGTCGCCGAGCCCAAGGAGCGGCGCCGGATTGCGACGGCTTCAGCCGCTGAGGGAGGGCAGGGTGATCTGCAGCGGGTCGCCTTCATGTCTCAGGAACGTCTGGCTCCTGCGTCCGGACCGGATGAAAACCCGACCTCCTATGAGTCTTTCAGCCTGGGTGACGATGAGGAAGTTGCCAAGGCATCCGACTGGTTCGAGTACACCATCGCTCGTGGCGATCGTCTTTCCTCTCTCTGGGTGGGTGACTGGGGACTGCCCCTGGCCACGCTTTATCGTTTGCTGGGAGACGCCGAAAATGCCCGCGTGCTCAATCGTCTCAGCGTGGGGCAGCAGGTGGAGTGGCAGACCGATGATGAGGGTTATCTGACCCGTCTGCGTATCTGGACCGAGCGCGGCAAGGGTGTGGAATGGGAACGTGTCCCGGATGGCTGGGATTTTGAGCGTCGCGAAGTGCAGAACAGCCGTGAAATCACCCATATGGTGATCACGGCCAGGGTCGAGGGCAGTATTTCTTCCGCCCTGGCCGGCAGGGAGGAACTCTCCGGCCGCGCGGCCGCCGCCCTGGCGGTGCTGCTGGACCGCCATCTACCGGTACGCATGCATGCCCGTAGCGGGGATGTCTTCTCCCTGCTGGTGGAGCAGGAAACCCTGGCCGGTGATGATGAGCCCATCGAACTGCGGTTGCTGGCCTTTGACTACCAGGGTGCGCAGTTGAACATCAGTGCCGCCCGATATGTGGACGGGCGTTTCTATACCCCCGAGGGGCACAGCCTGCTGCCGCCCTTTGATCGGCGTCCTTTCGCCGGCACCTACCGCATCAGTTCGCCTTTTGATCTGAGGCGCCGGCATCCGGTGACCGGCACGGTTGCTCCCCATCATGGCACCGATTTCGCCATGCCCATCGGTACGCCCATTGTGGCTCCCGCCAATGGCCGGGTCGTGCGCGTGGACGAGCATCCCTATGCCGGCCGTTTCCTGGTGATCGAGCACGGTCAGGGTTATACCACCCGCTATCTGCACCTGAGTCGTGCCCTGGTGCGCCCGGGGCAGGCGGTGGAGCGGGGGCAGCGCATTGCCCTGTCCGGCAACACCGGCCGCAGTACCGGCCCTCATCTGCACTATGAACTGCATGTGAATGGTCGTCCCGTTGATGCCATGCGGGCTGAACTGCCCCGCAGTGAGCGCCTGACCGGTGAGGATCTCCGCCGGTTCCAGAAGGTGAGCAGCGCCCTGCTGGCAGAGGTGAAGGGGCCGCGTCAGTCCCGTCAGGTGGCGATGCTGCCGTATTCCGAAATGGCCATGTGAATCGTGGCCTGAAGCCGTCGGACGGGCGCAGCCCGTCCAGGGCGTCGGTTTCATCAAGGTCCTCATACCCATGCGAAGCTGCTATGATAGCGCCCACAACAAGCAGCATAAGACATGCGTGTCCAACGAACTCAACCCACTCAAACCTGAATCCGGTGCCGGTGCTCCCCGCATCTATACCCGCGCAGAGCATGGTATTTCCCGCGCCAATATCAGCGAGCACGCCCTCAAGGTCCTCTATCGCCTGAAGGACGCGGGGTTTCGCGCCTGTCTGGTCGGTGGTGGCGTCAGGGATCTGCTGCTGGGGCGTGAGCCCAAGGACTTCGATGTGGCCACGGACGCCCATCCGGAAGAGGTCAGAAGCCTGTTCCGGAATTGCCGGCTGATCGGGCGGCGTTTCCGCCTGGCCCATGTGTTCTTCGGACCCGAAATCATTGAAGTTGCCACCTTCCGCGCCCCCCATGACAGTTTTGTCGATGACGGAGATGCCGACGGTGCCGCCGAGGCACTGATCGAGGACGGCCGCATCATCCGGGACAATGTCTACGGCACCATCGAGCAGGATGCCTGGCGCCGGGATTTTTCCATCAATGCCCTTTATTACGATATCCGGGATTTCTCGGTGGTGGATTACACCGGTGGCATGGACGATCTCAAGCAGGGTGTGTTGCGGTTGATCGGTGATCCCGAAATACGCTATCGGGAAGACCCCGTGCGCATGTTGCGTGCCATCCGTTTCGCCACCAAGCTGGGTTTTCGCCTGGACGAGGCCACGGAGTCCTGTCTGTCCCGTCTGGGCGACCAGTTGCTGGATGTGCCGCCGGCGCGCCTGTTCGACGAGGTAATCAAGCTTTTCCACGCCGGTTGCGGGCTGCAGACCTTCGAGGCATTGCGGCATCACGATCTGTTCGGACGCATGTTCCCGTTGACGGAAGAGGCCCTTTCCCATGAAGAGGAAGGTTTTCCCATCACCTTCGTGGCCAACGCCCTGCGCAATACGGACGAGCGCATTCAGTCCGGCAAGGGTGTGAATCCGTCTTTCCTCTATGCGGTACTGTTATGGGAGCCGGTACGCCATGCCGCGCGCCGCTTCATGGAAGAAGGTGAGGCCGAACTGCCGGCCCTGCAGCATGCAGGCGGGGTGATTCTGTCCCGGCAGGCCCGGCATATCATGATTCCCAAGCGTTTTGCCTTGCCGATGCGGGAGATATGGGAGCTGCAACCCCGTTTCGAGCAACGCCTCGGGGCCCGCGCCCTGCGCCTGCTGACCCACCCACGCTTTCGTGCGGCCTACGATTTTTACTGTCTGCGGGCCCGTTCCGGTGAAGCCCTTGCCGAAGGTTGCGAGTGGTGGACCCGGTTGCAGGAAGTGGACGAAGCCGAGCAACGCCGGATGGTGGAAGTCTCGGGAAAAAAGCCCCGTTCCCGTCGGCGCCGCCGCTCTCGCAGCAAGTCATCCGGCAACGCCTGACATCATGACGCCTGTAATGGCCTATATCGGTATCGGCGCCAATCTTGGGGCGCCGCGGGCTCAGGTTCTTGGAGCCCTGGAGGCCATGGCGGCATTGCCCGAGAGCCGCCTGCTGCGTCAGTCCTCACTTTATGGCAGCCCACCCATGGGGCCGGCGGATCAGCCGGACTACATCAACGCCGTGGCCCAGCTGGAAACCCGGCTTTCCCCGTTGGTCCTGCTGCAATCCTTGCTGGAACTGGAACGTCGATGTGGCCGTGTCCGTCAGGGGGAGCGCTGGGGGCCCCGGACCCTGGATCTGGATATCCTGCTCTACGGCACCCAGGTCATTCAGACAGCGCATTTGACGGTACCCCATCCCGGGATACAGCAGCGGGCCTTTGTCCTGTATCCTCTGGCGGAGATAGCTCCTGATCTCTGGATCCCCGGGCTGGGGGGGGTGGAGGATCTGGTGGCCCAGTGCCCTCGGTCCGGCCTGCAAAGACTGCTGGAAGAGCCTGCATGACTGAAACAGAACCGACTCATATTGCCGTCGAGGGGCCTGTGGGGGTGGGCAAGACCAGCCTGGCCCGGCGTCTGGCCGAGGCCGTCAATGGGGAGCTTGTGCTGGAATCCCCTGAGGATAATCCCTTTCTGGAGCGGTATTATCAGGATCCCCGTGGAACTGCCCTGCCGACCCAGCTCTGTTTTCTCATGCAGCGTCTGGATCTGTTGCGGAGCCTGGCCAGGCAGGAAGTGAGTCACCATCCGGTCCGGGTGGTGGATTTTCTGCTGGCCAAGGATGATCTGTTTGCCCAGGTGACTCTGGATTCGGACGAATACCGCCTCTACCGCCAGATTTGCGACGAACTGGACAGGAATGTGCGCCCTCCGGATCTGGTGATCTATCTGCAGGCCCCGGTCGAGGTCCTGCGGGAGCGCATCGCCCAGCGAGGGCGTGGCTACGAGCGCATGATGGACAGCGTCTATCTGCAGCGCCTGAGTGATACCTATGCCAGTTTCTTCTATCATTATGCGGAGGCTCCGCTGCTGATCGTCAACGCTGGCGAGATCGACTGGGTCAAGCGGGACGAGGATTTTCAGCAGTTGCTGGCGTTCATGCGCACGGTGCGGGCGGGGCGTCACTACTTCAACCCGTTGCCGTCCGCCATCTGAGGGGCGGGCGGTGTGACAGACCATCATTTTCATTCTGATAACCCGGATATAGCGTGAGCGTACACTCCCAGACAAAGCGGCTGACCCTGCGGGACTTGCAGGGTTTGTGCGACAGACAGGAACCCATTGCCAGTCTCACCGCCTATGACGCCACCCAGGCCCGCCTGATGGACGCGGCGGGCGTGGATCTGGTGCTGGTGGGGGATTCCCTGGGCATGGTGGTGCTGGGGCATGAAACCACGCTGCCGGTGACGATGGATGACATGATTTATCACACCCGGGCTGTTGCCCGGGGTCTGCGTCGTGCCTTGCTGATGGCCGACATGCCGTTCATGAGCTACGTGTCGGTGGATCAGGCGCTGCACAATGCTGCCCGTCTGATGCAGGAAGGCGGGGCGCAGATGGTCAAGCTGGAGGGGGATGCCCAGCAGGTGGCGGTGGTCACCGCCATGTCCCATCACGGCATTCCGGTCTGTGCCCACCTGGGGTTGCGTCCGCAGTCGGTGCACAAACTGGGAGGGTATCGGGTTCAGGGGCGGGAGGCTGCGGCGGCACAGCGCATGATCAAGGATGCCATGGCCCTGCAGGAGGCAGGCGCCGACATGTTGCTGCTGGAGTGCGTGCCGTCCACCCTGGCGGCGGAGATCCGCGCCATGGCCCGGATTCCTGTCATCGGCATCGGTGCCGGTGCCCAGTGTGATGGGCAGATCCTGGTGGTGCAGGATATTCTGGGCATGACCGATCATGCCCCCCGCTTTGCGAAAAACTTCCTCACCGGTCAGGCCAGCGTGCAGGCCGCCCTGGCGGCCTATGTGCAGGCAGTCAAGTCAGGCTCGTTCCCTGCAGTGGAACACAGCTTCCTTTCCTGATCATGGATATCGTACATCACGTTGAGGATCTGCGAGGCGCACGCCGGGCCTGGCAGCTGGAGGGCTGCACGGTTGCCCTCGTACCCACCATGGGCAATCTCCATGAAGGCCATCTGAGTCTGGTGCGCCATGCCCGCACGCTGGTGGACAGGGTGGTGGTGAGCATCTTCGTCAATCCCCTGCAGTTTGACCGCGCCGAGGATCTGGCGGCCTATCCCCGCACGCTGGCGGAGGACTGTCGCCGGCTGGCCAACGAGGCCACGGACCTGGTCTTTGCTCCGTCGGAAGGTGAGTTGTATCCGGATGGACGGGAGCAGGTGACCCGGGTGACGGTACCCGTGTTGTCCGATCTGCTGGAAGGGACCCATCGGCCAGGCCATTTTGCCGGCGTGGCCACCGTGGTCTGCAAGCTTTTCAATCTGGTGCAGCCGGATGTGGCCGTGTTCGGCGAGAAGGATTTCCAGCAATTGCTGTTGATCCGGCGCATGGTCGGCGATCTTGATATGCCGGTTCGAATTGAAGGCGTGGCCACCGTCCGGGAGGCGGACGGTCTTGCCATGAGTTCGCGCAATGCCTATCTGAGCGCCGGTGAGCGTATGTTCGCCCCGGCCATTTATCAGACCCTGTCGGAACTGGCCGCGCGGCTGAAGGCCGGTGAGCGTGATTATTCCGCCCTGGAACGGGAGGCGGAGAAAGTACTTGAAAAACGCGGCCTGCGATCTGATTATGTTGCGGTGCGGCGAAGGCAGGATCTGTTGTTGCCGCAGCCGGGTGATGCCCGGCTCGTCATCCTGGCGGCCGCATGGCTTGGCCGGGCAAGGCTCATTGACAATCTATGCCTGGATCTCCCCTCGTCCATGGAATGAACGGGGTCCCTCAGGGTGCAACGGCCGACATCGGTTGGACCACTTCCGCGCAAGGATGATAACGACAGTCCCTCGGGGATTCAAAGGGGCGTAATGCCTGGAGGATGTTTAGAAACATGTTCTTGACTCTGCTCAAATGCAAGCTCCACAGGGCTGCGGTGACCCATGCCGAACTGGATTACGAAGGCTCCTGTGCCATTGACTCGGATCTTCTGGAACTGGCGGGCATTCGCCCCTATGAGCAGATCCAGATCTACAATGTGACCAATGGGGAGCGTTTCACCACGTATGCCATCCGCGCCGAAGCGGGCAGCCGGGTGATTTCCGTCAACGGGGCCGCGGCCCACAAGGCCAGCCCGGGGGATCGGGTGATCATCTGTGCCTACGCCCAGATGACCGCAGCCGAAGCGGATCTGTTCAAGCCCTCCCTGGTCTATCTGAACGAGCACAACCACGTCACCGGCACCGGTGACGAGATCGCAACCCAGGCCGCCTGAGCAGGTTTTGATTTGTCCCTGCAATCACCATAACTCAAGCCCTGGTGGGGCAGGGGAATCAGTTATCCCGGCGTGATGATGCCCTCAGGCAGTCCAACTGCCAGTGGCATTCCATATGTTCGCAGTCCCCTGTTTCGGCGCTGCCGAAGCAGGGCGAATGCCCTTCCGTGATTTGAATCGTGCGTATCAGCTCCCCCTTGGGGAGTGCCCCGGGGTCGATGCCTTTGCTGATGGCGATGTAACGAACCGTAGCCAAGTTCATGGCAGATCACCTCCGCCGTGTCCTGCGGCAAGCAGGGTTCCGGACAAGTCGGGTCAGCCTTCAAGGTACTGACCGCCATGCCTGAAAGTCCGCGAAACGCATGGCGTATGCGGACAAGGCTCAGTGAGTATGGTCGCCCGAGCACGATTTTTCCTGTTTTTTCCCTCCGCCGACACTACCGGTCACGTCGTCAATTCTTCCTTCTGTCAGCCGGTGTTCCGCATGCCTGCGGCAATGGCGTTGATGGAACGCAGCAAGGGCGAGAGCCACGGGTCATCCGGTGAAACGGCGCTTGTACCCTGCAAGGCACGGTGGCGTCGGAGCAGGGTGATCTGGATGTGATTGAGGGGGTCCAGATAAGGATTTCTCCGCATCAGGGACAGGGCCAGCACTGGATTATCATTCAGCAGGGAGTCTTTGCAGGATACCGTCAGCACCTCCTCCACGGTGCGAAGATATTCTTCCCGAATGAGCCCGAACACCCGTTTCGCCAGATCTTTGTCATGGCACAGCCTTGCGTATTCTTCCGCAATGTCCATGTCCGCCTTGGCCAAGGACATCTGGCTGTTGGAGAGCAAGGCGCGGAAGAAGGGCCATTCACGATACATCTGCCGGAGCTGTTCCAGGCGCCCGGGGTCATCTGTTCGCCATTGCCGCAGGGCGGAACCCAGGCCATACCAGGCGGGTACGGTATGGCGCGACTGGGCCCAGCCGAACACCCAGGGGATGGCTCGGATGGAGCTCTTGGAACGATCCGCCTTACGGCGATGGGAGGGCCTGGACCCGATGTTGAGCTGGCCGATTTCTTCCACCGGGGTGGCCTCGTAGAAATAGTCCAGCACCCCCCGGGTGCGGTCCGTCAGATTGCGGTAGGCCTTTTCGCCCTGCTGAGCCAGGGTATCCATGATCTTGAGATGATCCGTCTGATCCTGATTGCCCAGACCGATGAGCCCTGCGCTGGCCTTGATCAGGCCAGTGGCGCCCATGCTCAGCTCGTAGACCGCTGTTTCCGTGTTGCTGTATTTGTAGGAGAGCACTTCCCCCTGTTCGGTGAACCTGATCCGGCCTTGCACCGTGCCAGGCGGTTGGGCCACGATGGACTCATGGGTGGAGCCGCCGCCGCGCCCGATGGTGCCGCCCCGACCGTGGAAGAGCTGGCACTGCACCTCATGGGCTGCGGTGATGGCGATGATCTGCTGCTGGGCCTGGTACAGATTCCAGGCAGAGGCGAGGATGCCGCCGTCCTTGCAGGAGTCCGAGTAGCCCAGCATGACCTCCTGGAGATTACCAGAGGCCCGCAGCAATTCCCGGTAGGTGGCGTTGCTCAGCAGGTGTTGCAGCACCGCCTCCACATGCCGAAGATCCTCGATGGTTTCAAACAGTGGCGAGATCCGGATGTGACAGAAGGGGGCGCCCTGCTCGGTCCAGCCGCACAGACCCGCCAGCCGTGCCAGGAGCATCACCTCCATGACATGGGAGGCCGCGTGGGTCATGGAGATCACATAGGTGCCGATGCCCTCGGGGCCCACCTCCCTGCGCAGGCGCGCCATGACGTGAAACACCTCCAGGGTCTGCCCGGTGGCCTCGGAGAGGGTCATGTGGGAGAGTTCCGGCAGGTTCTCCCGGTCCACCAGTAGCGCCGCCAGCTGTTGCAGGCGGTTGGACTCGTCCTGTCGTTCATAGTCCATGTCGGGCGCCCACTGGGCCAGGATCTCCGTCACTGCCGCAGTATGCACGGTGGACTCCTGACGGATATCCAGGTGATGCAGGTGAAAGCCACAGGTTTCCACCAGGCGGATCAGATCGGTCAGTTCTCCCCGGGCCACATTGCCGTCGCCATGGCTGATGAGGGAGTCGTGGATGAGGGTCAGATCCCGCAGCAGGGCCTGGCTGGAACCGTAGGCCGCATGGGTGGGCATCACCGTCGTTTCCCCGGCAAGCCGGCGACGTACCGTGTCGAGGGTCTCGCGCAGCCGGTAACGGATGATGTAGAGCTTGCGCCGGTAGGGTTCCGATTCCATCTTGTCCGGCAGGTCCTTGAACACCGCCTTGGAGATGTTCTCATCCTCCTTGAGGCTCTGCATGAAGGCCTCGGTGGGGCGGCACATGAGCAGGGAATGGGTCAGGACGAAACGCAGGGTGTGCACCCGGCGCAGGTATTCGGACAGGACCTGTTCCATGGCCAGGCGACAGGCCATTTCGGTGATGGCCGGGGTAACGTAGGGATTGCCGTCCCGATCCCCGCCGATCCAGGAACCAAAACGCAGGAAACTGGGCACCCTGACGGCCGGGTTGCCGTGCTCGTCGCTGCCGTAGCTGCGCCGGATCGCCTTTTCCAGCAGGCGGTAGGTATGGGGCACGGCGTCGAACAGGCTTTCCACGTAATAGAACAGCCCGTACTTGATCTCGTCCTGCACCTGGGGCTTCTTCACCCGCACTTCATTGGTGCGCCACAGTATCTGGATCTGCACCTCAAGCTGGCGGGTCAGTTCTTCCCGTTCCTCCCGGCCCAGGCGCGGCATGTCCAGGCGCTCCGCCGCCAGGAAGATGCGCCGCTGGGCCTCCATCACCGTGCGCCGTCGGGCCTCGGTGGGATGGGCGGTGAACACCGGCATGTATTCCAGCCGGCCGAGCAGCCCTTCCAGGGCCTGCGGGGGGACGCCCCGGCCGTGGAAGACCCGGATGGTGTGATCGAAGGAACCCAGCCACAGGGGGCCGCCTTCCGTGACCTGGCGGCGGCGTTCCCGGTGCAGATACTCCTCTTCGGCCAGGTTGACCAGACTGAAGTAGATGCTGAAGGCCCGGATGATGGTTTCCAGGGTCTTCGGGTCCAGGGCGTCGATGTAACGCATCAGGCGTTCCCGTTTGTCCGGGTTGTCCTTCTTGCGCAGCGCCACGAAACCCTTGCGCAGGGCCTCCACCGCCTGCAGTACCGCTTCCCCTTCCAGGCGACGGATGATGTTGCCCAGCAGGTTGCCGAACAGCTTCACCCGGGCGCGCAGTTCCCTGTCCCTGGGGACCAGGAGGCGGGAGGTGTCCTTGGTGGTGGGCATCATCGGTTCACCAGCCGTTTGTAGAGGTCCTGGTAGGCCTGGGCACTGCGGTCCCAACTGAATTCCTGACGCATGCCGTGCTGCATGAGCCGGGCCCAAGCGGCATGGTCCCGGTACAGGGTGAGGCCACGCTGAATCGCCTCGCCCAGGGCCTCTGTGGTGGGGCCGTCAAAGACCAGGCCGGTGGCGGTTCCCTCGGCCATGTGGTGGGCGTCGGCGTCGATCACCGTGTCCGCCAGGCCGCCGGTGCGCCGGACCACCGGCACGGTGCCGTAGCGCAGGCTGTAGAGCTGGTTCAGGCCGCAGGGCTCAAACCGGGAGGGCATCAGGAACAGATCCGCGCCGGCCTCGATTTGATGGGCCAGGGCCTCGTTGTAACCCACGTGCAGACCCATGGCGCCAGGGTATCGGCTGGCCATGGCCCGCGCTCTGGATTCCAGGGTTCGGTCCCCGCTGCCCAGGATGACCAGCTGGGCCTGACCGGTTGCCAGCAGGGGTTCGCAGGCGGACAGGATCAGATCAACCCCCTTTTGCGCCACCATGCGTCCCACATGGCCCAGGATCGGTATGTCCGGGTTGACCTCCAGGCCGAAGTGGGCCTGCAGGGCGGCCTTGCACTCGACCTTGCCTTCCGGCTGTTCGACACTGTAGCGCCGGGCAATATGGTGGTCTCCGGCCGGGTCCCAGTGCCGGTAGTCGGCACCGTTGAGGATGCCGGTCAGATCATGGGCGCGGGTATTGAGCAGGCCGTCCAGTCCATGGCCGAACTGGGCGGTACGGATCTCCCGGGCGTAGGTGGGGCTGACCGTGGAGAGATGGTCCGCATAGACCAGTCCGCCCTTGATGAACGAAAGCTGGCCATGAAACTCCAGTCCGTACATGCCCCAGAATTCCGGCGGCAGGATCAGGTCCTCATGGGCATGGCGGGGGAACAGGCCCTGGTAGGCCAGGTTGTGGATGGTGAACAGGGTAGCCGGCCGCTCCCCGTGCTGGCTCAGCAGGGCCGGTGCCAGGCCCGTCTGCCAGTCGTTGCAGTGCAGGACCTGGGGCTTCCAGTCCAGGCCCGCCTGGTCCAGGGACAGTTTCACGATGGCCCGGGCGAACACGCCGAAGCGCAGGTGATTGTCCTGCCAGTCGCGCCCGTCGGCCGCCCGGTAGGGATCCCCGGCGCGGTCGAAATGCAGGGGGGAGTCCACCAGATAGAGTCTGACCCGGGTCTTGGGTAGCAAGCCTTCCAGTATCCTGACAGGCTGTTCGCTGCCGGCCAGAGGGAACTCGGCCACCGTTTCCAGCTTGCCCGCCGCGGCGCGGGCGGCCGGATAGGCGGGCAGGATCAGACGGATATCGTGCCGGAGCCGTTTCAGGGCCGGGGGCAGACTGCCGCAGACGTCCGCCAGTCCGCCGGTCTTGATGAGGGGGTGTGCCTCGCTGGTGGCGAAGAGAATTCGCATAGGCCAATGTCATGGTCGCGGCGCCTTGATGACGTCACGGCCATGAAGCGCTCCCTGTTTATGATGGGTGTAGGGCCATCATAATAGATAAATATTCTCGCGTTCGTGAACATAGAAATGGAGTGACCCATGAGCAACGCACTGCCCAAGACCCTCCCCTGGCAAGCCCTGGAAGCCCATCACGAGGCCGTTTGCGATCTTCACATGCGTGAGCTCTTTCGCCAGGATCCCCAGCGTTTTCAGCGCTTCAGCCTGCAGTTCGAGGACATCCTGCTGGACTATTCCAAGAACCGCATCACGGCCGAAACCCGGGATCTGCTGGTGGAACTGGCCCGGGCCGCGCTGGTGCCCCAGTGGCGGGACCGCATGTTCGCCGGTGAGCGCATCAATACCACCGAGGATCGGGCGGTGCTGCATGTGGCCCTGCGCAACCGCGGTGACCGGCCCATGTGGGTGGATGGGGAAGACGTCATGCCCCGGGTGCGCCGGGTGCTGTCCCACATGGGCGACTTCGTGGCGCGGGTGAGATCGGGGCAGTGGACGGGGCATACCGGTCGACCGATCCAGCATGTGGTGAATATCGGCATCGGCGGCTCGGACCTGGGGCCGCTGATGGTCTGCGAGGCCTTGAAACCCTATGCCCATGAGCGCCTGCAGATGCATTTCGTCTCCAACGTGGATGCCACCCACCTGACCCGGACTCTGGCCCAGGTGGACCCGGAGACGGTGCTGTTCGTGATCGCTTCCAAGACCTTCACCACCCAGGAGACCCTCACCAATGCCCATTCGGCCCGGCGCTGGTTCCTGGAACAGGGGGGCAGTGAAGCGGCCATCGCCCGTCATTTCGTGGCCGTGTCCACCCACCGGGAAGCGGTGGCCGCCTTCGGCATCGATCCGGCCAACATGTTCGAGTTCTGGGACTGGGTGGGGGGACGCTATTCCCTGTGGTCCGCCATCGGCCTGTCCATTGCCCTGTCCCTGGGCATGGCCCACTTCGAGGCCCTGCTGGACGGTGCCCACGCCATGGATGAGCATTTTCGTGCCGCGCCGCTGGAGGAGAACATGCCCGTCATCCTGGCCCTGCTGGGCGTGTGGTACGTGAACTTCTTCGGCGCCCGCAGCCATGCCATCCTGCCCTATGACCAGTATCTGCATCGGTTCCCGGCCTACTTCCAGCAGGGGGACATGGAGAGCAACGGCAAGTCGGTGGACCGGCAGGGGCGGCGGGTGAGCTGGCACACGGGGCCGGCCATCTGGGGCGAGCCGGGGACCAATGGCCAGCATGCCTTCTACCAGCTCATCCACCAGGGGACTCAGCTCATCCCCTGTGATTTTCTGGCCCCCTGCCTGAGCCATCACCCCCTGGGGGAGCATCACGCCATCCTGCTGTCCAATTTCTTTGCCCAGACCGAGGCCCTGATGCGGGGCAAGACCCTGGAGGAATGCCGGGAGGAAATGCTGGCCGCCGGGATGTCCGAGGCCCAGGTACAGGCCCTGGCGCCCCATCGGGTGTTCGAGGGCAACCGGCCCACCAATTCCATCCTGTTCAAGCGCCTGACGCCCCGTACCCTGGGTTCACTGATCGCCCTCTACGAGCACAAGATCTTCGTCCAGGGGGTGATCTGGAACGTGAACTCCTTCGATCAGTGGGGGGTGGAACTGGGCAAGCAGCTGGCCCGCACCGTGTTGCGGGAACTGCGGGATCCGGACCCGGTGGCGGGGCATGATGCCTCCACCAACGGGCTGATCAACTACTACAAGCGGCTGGCACGGGAGTAAGCCCGGTCCTCATGCCCCGGCCAGCAGCGGCATCGCCAGGCCGAACACGGCGGCGGTCACCAGGATCAGTGCGATCAGGCTGATGCGCCATCCCGCCCGCACCATGTCCGGCACCGTGATCCGTTCGCTGCTGAAGACGATGGCATTGGGCGGGGTGGCCACGGGCAGCATGAAGGCGCAGGAGGCTGCCAGGGCGACGGGGATCGCCAGTAGCAGGGGGTCGTGACCCAGGCTGACGGCGAGGGCGGCCGCCAGCGGCAGCACCGTGGCGGCCGTGGCCGTGTTGCTGGTGACGTGACTGAGCAGCATGGCGCTCAGGGCCACGATGCCCACCAGGGTCCAGGTGGGCCAGTTGCTCAGTTGCACCAGGGAGGCGGCGATGTGGTCCGACAGGCCGCTGCCGCCGATGGCGGAGCCCAGACTCAGGCCCCCGCCCACCAGGATCAGTACCCCCCAGGGCAGCTGGCGCGTGGACTCCCAGTCCAGCAGGAACTGGTGACGCCGAAAGTCCGCCGGGATCAGGAACAGGGCCAGGGCACCGACGATGGCGATGCCCGGGTCGGTGATGGAGACGCCGGGGAACAGGGATTCCAGCAGCGGACGCAGGATCCAGGCCAGGGCCACGGCGACGAACACCAGCAGCACCCGCAGTTCCGCCCGGGTCATCGGGCCGAGCTGTTCCCGCTGCTGGCGCAGCAGTTCACCGATCCCCTCCAACGGCCGCCGGGACACCGGGAAGGCCCAGCGACACAGCACCCACCAGCAGGCCACCAGCAGGGTCAGGGCCAGCGGCAGACCCACCATCATCCACTGGGCAAAGCCGATCTGATGGTCGTAGTTGTCGTTCATGTAGGCGGCGAGCAGGGCGTTGGGCGGGGTACCGATGAGGGTGGCCATGCCGCCGATGTTGGCGCCGAAGGCGATCCCCAGCAGCAGGGCCAGCCCCACGTTGCGGACCTGCGCCTTGTCCATGCCCCGGTCTTCCAGCAGGATCAGCACCGAGATGCCGATGGGCAGCATCAGGGCGGCGGTGGCGGTATTGCTCACCCACATGCTCAGCCCCGCCGTGGCGCCCATGAAGCCGGCCACCAGGTGATCCAGTCGTTGTCCGGCCAGGCCCAGGATCAACAGGGCGATGCGCCGGTGCAGGTTCCAGCGCTGGATGGCCAGGGCGATCATGAATCCGCCCAGGAACAGGAAGATCAGGGGATTGGCATAGGGTGCCGCCGCTTCGGCGATGGTGCTTGCCCCCAGCAGGGGTAGTACGGCAATGGGCAGCAGGGCGGTGGCCGGGATGGGGATGGCCTCGGTCACCCACCAGATGGCCATGAGCGCGGTGAGGGCGGCCACGGCCCAGGTATGGGCGGCCAGTTCCCCGGGCGGGCCCGCCAGCAGCATGCCGAAAAAGACCAGGGGGCCAAGCACCAGCCCCAGCCTGGGCCGCCAGAGGGAAGGCGAGGCGGGCTTGGGCGCGGTGGATGTGCCGGCTTCCGTGGACGAAGTCATGATGCTCTCCATTGGGATATGACGGCCATGCCCGATATCCGGGTATCAGGTGGCATTGGTGTACCGCAGTATAGCCGCCGGTCATGTCATGCCGCTGACGGGCATGACGGGATGGCGGTGGACAAGAAGCGGCGGCCCTTGGGGCTGGGGGCCATGGGTCGGGACCCATGGTATGCTCTTGCCGAACAAAATGATGGCTGACGGGTAAATCATGACAAGAGCGACCGGCACTTACAACATCACCACCCTCAACGAGTTCATCATCCAGCGTCAGGCGGACTTTCCCTATGCCAAGGGGGAGCTGTCCCGGTTGCTGCACCATGTGGGCGTGGCGGCCAAGGTGGTGAACAAGAAGATCAACAAGGCGGGGCTGGTGGACATTCTGGGCCGGGCCGGCGACGTGAACGTCCAGGGTGAGGATGTCCAGAAGCTGGATCTGTTCGCCAATGAGCACTTCATCGCCGCCCTGCGTTCCACCGGCGAGTGCTGCGCCATCGCCTCCGAGGAAGACCAGGAAATCACCATTTTTGATGACGGCCTGTCCCGTGACGGCAAGTACGTGTTCTGCATGGACCCGTTGGACGGTTCGTCCAACATCGACGTGAATGTCTCCGTCGGCACCATCTTTTCCATCTATCGCCGCCGTACCGAGCGGGGCACCCCGGCGGACCTGTCGGACTTTCTGCAGCCGGGGACGGAGCAGGTGGCGGCCGGTTATGTGATCTACGGCTCATCCACCATGTTGGTGTACACCACCGGCAAGGGGGTGAACGGTTTCACCCTGGACCCGACCATCGGTGAGTTCTGCCTTTCCCACCCGGACATCCGCACCCCCGAGAACGGCACCATCTACAGTATCAACGAAGGCAACTATGCCCACTTCCCGGCGGGGGTGAAGCAGTTCATCAAGCATTGCCAGGTGGTGGACCCGGACACCCGTCGTCCCTATACCTCGCGCTACATCGGTTCCCTGGTCTCGGACGTCCATCGCAATCTCCTCAAGGGCGGGGTGTTCCTGTATCCCTCCACCCAGAAGGCCCCCCAGGGCAAGCTGCGTCTGCTGTACGAGTGCAACCCCATCGCCATGATCGCGGAGCAGGCCGGCGGCAAGGCCAGCGACGGCGCCCGCCGCATTCTGGAGATCCCGCCGGAAGATCTGCACCAGCGGGTACCGTTCTATGTCGGCTCGCGGCGAATGGTGGAGGATGTGGAGCGGTTCCTGGCCGAGGCCCGATAACCGGCATTCTCTCATTGACCGTGCCGGTCCAGGGCCCACCGCACATGTTCCCGCACACAGGCGCTGGGATGTTCCAGTCGCCGCGTCAGGGCTTCCCGGACGGTGGGTGAGGGCCGGGCATTGCCCAGCCCCACGGCCAGATTGCGTAGCCACCGTTCATGGCCGATGCGCCGGATCACCGACCCTTCGGTGAGTCGCAGGAAGGTCGGCTCGTCCCAGTCGAACAGAGTCACCAGGCCGATGTCATCCAGCCCATGCCGGGCACGAAAGTCCGGTTCCACCGCCACCCCGGCCCGGCGATTCCAGGGGCAGACCAGCTGACAGTCGTCGCAGCCGTAGATCCGGTTGCCCATCAGCGGCCGCAGCGGCTCGGGGATGCTGCCGGGGTGCTCGATGGTGAGATAGGAGATGCAGCGCCGGGCATCCAGTTCATAGGGCGCAACGATGGCCGCGGTGGGGCAGACGTCCAGGCAGGCCCGACAGCGACCGCAGTGACTGCGCTCCGGCTCATCCAGGGGCAGGGGCAGGTCGGTGTAGAGTTCACCGAGGAAGTACCAGGAACCGTGGTGCCGGCTGAGCAGGTTGGTGTGCTTGCCGATCCAGCCCAGTCCGGCCTTCTCCGCCAGGGCCTTTTCCAGCACCGGGGCGCTGTCGACAAAGGCCCGGTAGCCGAAGGGTCCGGTGACCGACTCGATGCGCTCGGCCAGGGTCTGCAGACGCTTGCGGATCACCTTGTGGTAGTCCCGTCCGAGGGCATAGCGGGAGATAAAGGCCGCCTCGGGATCGTCGAGCACGGAGCCGGCGTCCCGGGTCCGGGGCGGCCAGTAGGCCATGCGCACGGAGATGATGCGCAGGGTGCCCGGGACCAGTGCTTCAGGACGGGAGCGCCGGGTGCCGTGGCGGGCCATGTAGTCCATTTCGCCATGGCGGCCCTGGTCCAGCCAGCGCAGCAGGTGGGCCTCGTGGACGGCGAGGTCGGTGTCGCAGATGCCGGCCCGGTCAAAGCCCAGTTCCAGCGCCCAGGTCTTGATCCGTTGGGTCAGGGCGAGCAGATCAGTGGTGGTCATCCTGGGCTTATACTACGGCTGACAAGCCCTTTGCCACCGGATCGAGCCTGCCATGTCCGCCGACCTGCCCGAAGCCCTTTACACCGCAGCCCAGGTCCGGGAGCTGGACCGCCGGGCCATCGAGGATCACGGTATTCCCGGTTACACCCTCATGTGCCGGGCCGGCGCGGCCGCCTTGGACCGGCTGAGGCGGCAGTGGCCCGGGGCCCGTACCCTGGCCGTCTGTTGCGGGCCGGGCAACAACGGCGGGGACGGCTATGTGCTGGCTCGCCTGGCCCTGGAGGCGGGTCTGTCGGTGCGGGTGGTGGCGGCCACCGATCCCGCCCGGCTCCGCGGCGAAGCCGAGCGGGCCTGGCGGGACTGGCAGGCCTGCGGTCAGCCCCTGTCGGCGCCGGACGAGGCCCTGGCGGCCGCGGACGTGATCGTGGACGGTTTGCTGGGGACGGGGCTGACGCGGGCGGTGGAAGGCGACATGGCCCGCCTGATCCGCTCCATCAACCGGGCGGCCGGCCCGATACTGGCCCTGGACATCCCCTCGGGGCTGAATGCGGATACCGGCGCCGTCATGGGATGTGTGGTGGAGGCCGATGTCACCCTGAGCTTCATCGGCCTCAAACTGGGGCTCATGACCGGGGCGGGGCCGGCCTGTCGGGGGGAACTGTTCATGGATGGGCTGGGGGTTCCGGCGCCGGTGTTCGACGACCTGCCGCCGGCGGCCCGGCGGGTCCGGCCCGACCTGTCCCGGGCCTTCCCGCCGCGATCCCGGGATGCCCACAAGGGCCATTTTGGTCATGTGCTGGTGATCGGCGGCGGTCAGGGCATGCCGGGGGCTGTTCGGCTGGCGGGAGAGGCGGCGGCCCGGGTGGGGGCGGGACTGGTGACCCTGGCCACCCATCCCGATCATGCCGCCCTGATTCCCCTGGCGCGACCGGAATTGATGTGCCACGGCATCCAGCGCCCCGGTGACCTGGAGGTCCTGTTGGCGCGGGCCGACGTGGTGGCCGTGGGGCCGGGGCTGGGCACCGGAGACTGGGGGCGGCGCCTGTGGGCGCGCCTCGGGGACTGGGATGGGCCGATGGTGGTGGATGCCGATGGCCTGAATCTGCTGGCCGCCGCCCCCCGATGCCGGGAAGACTGGATTCTGACCCCGCATCCCGGTGAGGCGGCGCGCCTGCTGGGGTGTGACACAGCGACGATCCAGGCCGACCGACCCGGCGCGGCCGCCGCCATTGTCCGGCGCCATGGCGGCGTCTGTGTCCTCAAGGGGGTGGGCAGTCTGATCCGGGATGCATCCGGGCTGCATCTGTGTGATACCGGTAATCCCGGCATGGCTTCCGGCGGCATGGGGGATGTGCTGACCGGTATCATTGCCGGGTTGCTGGCCCAGCATCTGCCCGCGGGCGGGAGCCTGGCAGAGTCGGCGGCCCTGGGCTGCTGGGTCCATGGCGCGGCCGCCGATCGGGCGGCCCGGGTCGGTGAGCGGGGGCTGCTGGCCTCCGATCTTCTATGTCATCTGCGCGAGGTCATCAATTCATGATCCTGGAACTGGCGGACGAGGCCGCCACCGAAGCCTTCGGGGCTCGTCTGGCGGCGGCCTGCCCCCACGAGGGGGTGGTGTTTCTGGAAGGGGACCTGGGGGCGGGCAAGACCACCCTGGTCCGGGGTTTCCTGCGGGGGCTGGGGCATGGGGGGGCGGTCAAGAGTCCCACCTATACCCTGGTGGAACCCTATGACATCGCCGGTCGTCGCATCCTGCACTTTGATCTCTACCGACTGGAGGACCCCGAGGAGCTGGAATACCTGGGGGTTCGCGAGGAACTGGGGGGGCAGGCACTGAATCTGGTGGAGTGGCCGCGGCAGGGGCGGGGCTGGTTGCCGGCGCCGGATCTGTGCCTGTCCCTGACGGCCAGCGGCGCGGGACGTCGTGTGGTGGTGTCGGCGCAAAGCCCCGCCGGTGCGGAGTGGGTACGGCAGGTGATGGAGAATTCACCCTAAGACAGCCGCGTATCTGGCTAATATTACAGCCCTTTCAGGCTTGCAATTCCCGTCTCATCAGCCACACTATAGGAGAGAGAGTCTGAATCTTTTCAGGGGGTCGGAACCGTGACCGACGACGGATACCAAGCCAGGCGGCGGCAATTCCTGCGAAGTCTGCTGTTCGCCTCCAGTGCGACGGCGGCCGGTCTGTGGTGGCCGGGGGCCGTATGGGCGTCCGGTCAGACGGCGGTGAGAGGGGTGCGCACCTCCGTGGACGGCGAGGTGACGCGTCTGGTGTTCGAGCTCAGTGGTCCGGTGGATCATGCCGTGTTCACCCTCAGCAATCCGGACCGGGTGGTGCTTGATCTGCGCAAGGCCCGGGCCGCCGTCGATCTGCGTGCCGCCGGTGCCGCCTCGGGGCCTTTGCGCGGCGTGCGCCATGCCCCTCGCAATGAACAGGATCTGCGGGTGGTGATCGATCTCAGGCATCCCGTCAGTCCCCGAACCTTCCTCTTGCGGCCCGCCGACGGGGCCGGTCACCGTCTGGTGATCGACCTCCAGCAGGAAGGTGTTGCCGAGCCGGTCGTCACCCAGTCCGTCCGGGAAGCGGTTCGGTCCCGGGATGTGATCGTCGCCATCGATGCCGGACACGGGGGCAAGGACCCGGGCGCCATCGGACCCGGCGGTACCTATGAAAAAGACGTGGTGCTGGCCATTGCCCGCCGTCTGGAGACCCTGGTGCAGCGGGAGCCGGGCATGACGCCGGTGATGATCCGTACCGGCGACTATTTCCTGCCCCTGCGTGAACGCATCAACCGGGCGCGGCAGCAGCATGCCGACGTCTTCATCTCCATCCATGCCGATGCCGCCCCCAATGCCCAGGTGCAGGGTTCCTCTGTCTACATGCTCTCCGATCGCGGCGCCACCAGTGAGGCGGCACGTTGGCTGGCCCAGCGGGAGAACGAGGCCGACCGGCGCCTGGGGGCGGTGCCTATCAACGACAAGGATGACGTCCTGGCCTCGGTCCTGCTGGACCTGACCCAGAACGGCACCCTGGAGGCCAGCAAGACCCTGGCGGATGCCATGATCGGTGAACTGCACCGGGTGGGGAAGGTCCGCAGTCCCCGGGTGGAGCGGGCCGGCTTTGCCGTACTGCGTTCCCCGGATGTCCCTTCCGTGCTGGTGGAGGCCGCCTTCATCTCCAACCCCGCCGAGGAGCGCAAGTTGCGCACGCCGGCCTTCCAGCAGTCCATGGCCGAGGCCCTGCTCGGCGGCCTGCGGGCCTATTTCGACGGCCATGCCCCGCCGGGCACCCTGCTGGCGGAACGGCGCCGCGGGCGGCATGTGATCCAGCGCGGCGAGACCCTCTCCGGCATCGCCACCCGCTACCAGGTGCCGGTATCCCAGCTCCGTGCGCACAACAATCTCAGTTCCGATGTCATCCGGGTGGGCCAGGTGCTGGAAATTCCCATGCGGGATAGCTGACGCGCGTGCCCATTCAGGAACTCCCCCCCCAGCTGATCAACCAGATTGCCGCCGGCGAGGTGGTGGAACGCCCGTCCTCCGTGGTTAAGGAGTTGCTGGAGAACAGCCTGGACGCCGGTGCCAATCGCATCCACATCGAGGTGGAGCAGGGCGGGGTGCGGCGTATCCGCATCCGGGACGATGGATGCGGGATTCCGCGCCACGAACTGGCCCTGGCCCTGTCCCGCCATGCCACCAGCAAGATCACCAGTCTGGAGGATCTGGAACGGGTGGCCAGCCTGGGGTTTCGCGGCGAAGCCCTGCCCAGCATTGCCTCGGTCTCCCGCCTGACCCTGACCTCGGCGGTGGCCGGGGAGGGCAGCGGCTGGCGCCTGCGGGGCGATGGCGGCGACCGCTTCGACGATCCCGAGCCGGCCCCTCATCCGGTGGGTACCACCATCGACGTCAAGGACCTGTTCTTCAATGTCCCGGCACGGCGCAAGTTCCTGCGCACGGAACGCACCGAGTACGGCCATCTGGAAGAAGTGGTGCGAAGGATCGGGTTGTCCCGCTTCGATGTGACCCTGGACCTGAGTCATAACGGCAAATCCACCCTGCGGCTGCCGGCGGCCTCGTCCCAGGCCGAGCGGGATCATCGGGTGGCTCAGGTCTGTGGCCAGGCTTTCATCGGGCAGTCGGTCTTCATCGAACAGGCCGCCGCCGGTCTCAGGCTGGAGGGTTGGATGGGGTTGCCCACCTTTTCCCGCAGTCAGGCGGATCTGCAGTATTTCTATGTCAACGGTCGCATGGTCCGGGACAAGGTGGTGAGCCATGCGGTGCGTCAGGCCTACCAGGACGTGCTCTATCACGGCCGCCATGCGGCCTTCGTGCTCTACCTGACCCTGGACCCGGTGCTGGTGGATGTGAACGCCCATCCGGCCAAGCATGAAGTACGCTTTCGCGAATCGCGGATGGTGCATGATTTCCTCTTCAGCAGTCTGCACCGGGCCCTGGCCGAATTGCGTCCCGGGGCGAGGCCCGCTGCCGGTGAACCTGCCGCCGGCGAGGAGCCCACCCTGGCGGCCACGATGCCGACGACGGGGCCTGTCGTCCCTGTGCCCGCCGTGTCGCCGTCATCCGCTCCGGCGCATTCCCCGTCGGGTCGGGGAAGCGGGGGAGGGTATGGGCCAGGGCCTGTGCGCCAGGGCAGCCTGCACCTGCCGGTGGCCGAGTCCATGGCCGCCTATGCCCGCCTGCACCCGGAGCCGGATCGGTCCGCCGACTCGGCCGCCGAACCGGTGGACCACCCCTTGGGCCATGCCCTGGCTCAGTTGCAGGGCGTCTATATCCTGTCCCAGACCGTGGACGGACTGGTGCTGGTGGACATGCACGCGGGGCATGAACGGGTGACCTATGAGCGTCTCAAGCGGGCCTACTGGTCGGAGGGACTCAAGTCCCAGCCCCTGCTGGTGCCCGAGACCCTGGCCGTGAGCCGGGCCGAGGCGGACACCGCCGAGACTCATCAGGAGGACTTCCGGCGCCTGGGTTTCGAGGTGGACCGGGCCGGGCCCGAGCAGTTGCGGCTGCGGGCGGTGCCCAGCCTGTTGTCCGGGGGTGATACGGCCACCCTGGTGCGGGACGTGATCGCCGATCTCAAGGCCCATGGCCTGTCCCGTCGGGTGGAGGCGCAGGTCAACGCCCTGCTGGCCACCATGGCCTGCCACGGCTCGGTGCGGGCCAACCGGCGCCTGAGCATTCCTGAAATGAACGCCCTGTTGCGGGACATGGAAGCCACCGAGCGCAGCGGCCAGTGCAACCACGGCCGGCCCACCTGGGTCAGCCTGTCCATGGAACAGCTGGACCGTCTGTTCCTGCGGGGCCGCTGACATGACCTCTGCCCCGACACTCCCGCCGGCGGTCTTCCTGATGGGGCCGACGGCCACCGGCAAGACTGATCTGGCCATCCGCCTGTGCGAGTCCCTGCCCCTGGAGATCATCAGCGTGGACTCCGCGCTGATCTATCGGGGTATGGACGTGGGCACCGCCAAGCCCGGGGCCGATGTGCTGGCCCGGGTCCCCCATCATCTGGTGGATATCCTGGACCCGGCCCAGGCCTATTCCGCCGCCCGGTTCCGGGAGGACGCCCTGGCCCTGATGGGCGACATCACGGCGCGGGGGCGGGTGCCCCTGCTGGTGGGTGGGACCATGCTCTATTTCAGGGCCCTGGATTTTGGTCTGGATACCCTGCCGGAAGCGGATCCCGTCATCCGGGCCGGAATCGACGCCCTGGCGGCCGAGCAGGGCTGGGAGGCGGTGCATCGGGAACTGACCCGGGTGGATCCGGTATCGGCCTCACGCATCCATCCCAACGACCCCCAGCGGCTGCAGCGGGCCCTTGAGGTCTACCGCATCACCGGGTCACCCCTGTCCTCGTTCCATGGGGGTCCCCGTCGTTCGCAACTGCCCTGGCGGGTGTTGCGCCTGGCCCTGATGCCGCCGGATCGTACCCGGTTGAGGGAACGGATTGCCCATCGCTTCCGTCAAATGCTCGGACAGGGTCTGCTGGATGAAGTCAGTGCCCTGCGGGCGCGGGATGACCTGAGTCTGGACCTGCCCGCCATGCGGGCGGTGGGATATCGTCAGGCATGGGAGTATCTGGAGGGTCGGATCGACCATGACGTCATGGTGGCCCAGGCGATCACCGCCACCCGACAGCTGGCCAAGCGACAGATGACCTGGTTGCGTGGCTATCCTGAGGTGGAGGTGTTGGATCCTGAGCGCCTTGACCCCACGGGCGTGCTGGCGCGGGTGCGGGTCCACCTTGGATCGCAATGACTGCCGCGCGCCCGTCCACGTCTGTTCGGGAACGGAATCGGCGTGGGATTTTTGACTCAGGCGGTATGCTAGACTGAAACCATCAGGCCTGGGGCCGGGATCGTCCATCCCCGCCTGCCGAACACAATAATGATGACCATAACCCGGGAGCAGACCATGTCAAAAGGGCAGACGCTACAAGAACCCTTTCTCAATACCCTTCGCAAGGAACGCATTCCGGTCTCCATCTACCTGGTGAACGGCATCAAGCTGCAAGGACAGATCGATTCCTTCGATCAGTTCGTGGTATTGCTCAAGAACAGCGTGAGCCAGATGGTCTACAAGCACGCCATCTCCACCATCGTGCCGTCCCGGCCGGTCAAGCTCTCCACGGGCGATGATGGCGACCAGGACAGCCAGCACTGATGTCTGCGACACGCCTTTCCCTCTCATGGGGAAAGGCGTCCCCCCCATTCACATCGAGGTTGTGACACCACTTGTTCGAAAGACCCCGCAGTGGCGAGCGCGCCATCCTGGTCCATGTGGACCTTCCCGCTCAGGACGGTGATGAGGACTGCACCGAATTCATGGAATTGGCCCGTTCCGCCGGTGCCGATCCGCTGGCCCTGGTAACCGGTACCCGCAAGGCGCCTGACCCCCGTTACTTCATCGGCAGCGGCAAGGCGGAGGAGGTCCGCGATCTGGTGGCGGCCCACGGGGCTGAACTGGTCATCTTCGATCATGCCCTGTCACCCAGCCAGGAGCGCAACCTGGAAAGGCTGTTCCAGTGCCGGGTGCTGGACCGATCCGGTTTGATTCTGGACATCTTTGCCCAGCGTGCCCGCTCCCATGAGGGCAAGCTGCAGGTGGAGCTGGCCCAGTTGCGCCACATGTCCACCCGGCTGGTGCGGGGATGGACCCATCTGGAGCGGCAGAAAGGTGGCATCGGCCTGCGTGGACCGGGTGAAACCCAGCTGGAAACCGACCGGCGGCTCCTGGGCGTGCGCATCAAGCAGATCCAGAAACGGCTGGAGAAGGTGGAGCAGCAGCGGGAGCAGGGTCGTCAGTCGCGGCGGCGGGCGGAGATCCCCACCGTCTCCCTGGTGGGCTACACCAATGCCGGCAAGTCCACCTTGTTCAATCGGCTCACCCAGGCCGGGGTCTATGCCGCCGACCAGCTTTTCGCCACCCTGGATCCGACCCTGCGGCGGGTGGACCTGCCTTCTCAGCAACGCGTCATCCTGGCGGATACGGTAGGCTTCGTGCGTCATCTGCCCCATGACCTGGTGGCGGCCTTTCGCGCGACCCTCACCGAGACCCGGGAAGCGGCGCTGCTGCTGCATGTGGTGGATGCCCATGCCGCCGAGCGGGACATCTATCTGCGGCAGGTGGACGAGGTGCTGGAGGAGATCGGCGCCAGAGACGTGCCCCAAGTGCTGGTCTTCAACAAGATCGATCTCATTCCCGGCGCCGAGCCGCGGATCGAGCCGGGTACCGTGGGCACGCCCACCCGGGCCTGGGTATCGGCCCAAACCGGGGCAGGGGTGGATGACCTGCTGCAGTGGCTGGGGGACTACTTCGCCGAATCCATCGTCCAGGGCTGGCTGGCGTTGCCGCCCCAGGCCGGTCGTGAGCGGGCGGGACTCTATGCCCTGGAGGCAGTGGAGGCCGAGGAGGTGAGTGATACCGGTGAGCTGCGCCTCAAGGTCAGGCTGCCCCGGCGGCGCCTGGAGGAACTTTTTCGGGGGGGTGGGTTCACACCGAAACTGATGGATGACTAAAATGGCCGGTTTGTACGCCTGATCTGCACGTTTTTCCTGTTATCATCAGACGTTTGATCGCGTTTTCAACGGAGTCAGCTCATGCCCTGGAACGAACCAGGAAACAACAGCAAAGACCCCTGGGGTGGCGGCGGTGGCAACCGTGGCGGCAACCAGGGTCCACCGGACCTGGATGAGGTCCTGAAGAAACTGTCCAACAAGCTGGGCGCCGTCTTCGGCGGCGGTGGTGGTGGCGAGGGCGGCAATGGCGGCGGCATGGGCAAGCATGCCTCGGCCGGCATCAGCCTGGCCGCCATCCTGGCCCTGGTGATCTGGCTGGCTTCCGGCTTCTACATCGTCAGTGAAGGTGAGCGGGGCGTGGTGCTTCGCTTCGGCGCCTTCCAGTCCGTGGCCACTCCCGGCCCCAACTGGCATCTGCCCTATCCCATCGAGCGGGTGGAGATCGTCGATATCGACAACATCCGTTCCATCCAGCACCGGGCCCTGATGCTCACGGGTGATGAAAACATCATCGATGTGGACATCGCCGTGCAGTATCGCGTGATGGACCCTGAGCGTTTCCTGTTCAACGTCCGCAACCCCGACGCCACCGCCCGTCAGGTGATGGAATCCGCCATTCGCGAGCGCATCGGCAAGAGTACCCTGGAGTTCATCCTGGGTGCCGGTCGTGGCGATGTGGCCACTTCCGCCCGCGTGGTCATTCAGGAGGCCCTGGATGCCTATGGTGCCGGCATTGCCGTGACCGCAGTGAGCATGCAGCAGGCCCAGCCGCCGGAGCCGGTGCAGGAGGCCTTTGCCGACGCCATCCGTGCCCGAGAGGACGAGGTACGCTTCCGTAACGAGGCCGAGGCCTACGCCAATACCGTGCTCCCCCGGGCGCGGGGTGAGGCGGCTCGCCTGATGGAGGAGGCCATGGCCTACCGGGATCAGGTTCTGGCCCAGGCGGAAGGTGACGCCGCCCGTTTCACCCAGCTGTTGACCGAGTACCAGCGGGCGCCGGAAGTGACCCGCGAGCGCCTGTTCATCGAGACCACGGAGGTGGTGCTGGGCTCCGCCAGCAAGGTGTTCGTGGACGTGAAGGGCGGCAACAACCTGCTGTTCCTGCCCCTGGACAAGATCATGGGCGGCGATGGTCAGGCCCTGCGGGATGCCCGCGCCTCCACCACCGCGCCATCCACTCTCTCCACCCGTCCCATGCCGTTGCAGCCCCTGAATCAGCAGCGGCCTGATCCCCGTTCCCGGGAGGTGCGTTGATGTTTAGGATCGCAGCGATTGCCATAGCCGTTGCGGCCTTGGTCGTGTGGCTGTCCACCTTCACGGTGGACGAGAGAGAACGCGTGATCGTGTTCAGTCTGGGGGAGATCAAGCGCACGGACCTGGATCCGGGGCTGCATTTCAAGTTCCCCATCGTCAACAACGTGCGCAAGTTCGATGCCCGGATCATGACCCTGGACATCCCGCCGGACCGGTTCCTCACCAGCGAGGCCAAGAACGTCATCGTCGACTTCTACGCCAAGTGGCGCATCGACGACGTGGGTCAGTTCTTCCGGGCCACCCGGGGTGACGAACGCAACGCCCAGGACCGCATGGCCCAGATCCTGCGCGACGGCATGCGTAACGAGTTCGCCAAGTACACCCTGGATCAAGTGGTGTCCGGTGATCGCATCACCATCATGGGGGCCGTGCGTCAGCAGGCCCTGGACACCGCCGGTGAGCTGGGTGTGACTCTGGTGGATGTGCGCATCCGCCGGATGGACCTGCCCGACGAGGTGAGCGAATCGGTGTTCAGCCGCATGCGTGCCGAGCGTGAGCGTATCGCCCAGGACTTCCGTGCCCGTGGTCAGGAGCAGTCGGAGCGTATCCGTGCCGACGCCGACCGTCAGCGCACCGTGATCATCGCCAATGCCTATCGTGACGCGGAACAGATCCGAGGCGAAGGGGACGCCACCTCGGCGGCGGTCTACGCCCAGGCCTATGAGCAGGATACGGAGTTCTTCACCTTCTACCGAAGCCTGCTGGCCTATCGCAACACCATGGTGGGTAAGGACAACTTCTATGTCCTGGAGCCGGATTCGCAGTTCTTCCGTTACTTCCAGGATCCCATGGGCATGCGTGGGACCCGGGAGAACTGAGCCCGGTGGTTTGAAGTCCATGACATCGGCGGCCCCCGTGGCCGCCGTTTGTCGTCCGGCAACCCTCACCATCCTTACCTGCCCCTGGCGGGGCTGATCATCGCGAGGTCTTTCCCTCATCATGTGGTCCGATCTGCTGGCGGCACTGGCCCTGCTCATGATCATCGAAGGCGTGTTGCCGTTTCTCAATCCCGCCGGTTTTCGTCGCGGCCTGTTGCAGGTGGCCGAACTGCCCGACAACGTGCTGCGGGGAATCGGTCTGTTCAGCCTGCTGACCGGAGCCCTGGCCCTGTGGTGGATTCGGGCATGACAGCCATTTTTCGTGATGCCGGGCGGCTCGGGTTATAATGCGGCGCCAATCCAAGCGATTTGTTCACATGACTGATTCCAACCGCTGGCTGTTACCGGAAGGTATCGACGAGGCCCTGCCGCCGCTGGCTGAGCGCCTGGAGACCTGCCGCCGCCGCATCCTTGACCTTCATCACAGCTGGGGCTACGAGCTGGTGATGCCGCCTTTCGTGGAATACCTGGAGTCCCTGCTCACGGGCACCGGCCACGGCCTGGACCTGCAGACCTTCAAGCTCACCGATCAGCTCAACGGCCGGCTCATGGGGGTGCGTGCGGACATGACACCGCAGGTGGCCCGGATCGATGCCCATCGCCTCAAGCGTGAGGGGGTCAGCCGCCTGTGCTATGCGGGCACTGTGCTCCATACCCGTCCTGACGGCTTTGCCGGTTCCCGCAGCCTGCTGCAGCTGGGGGCCGAACTGTACGGCCATGCCGGTCTTGCCAGCGATGTGGAGATCCTGCGCCTGATGCTGGAGACCCTGGCGGTCTGCGAGGTGGACACCCCCTGTGTGGACCTGGGACATGTGGGCATTTTCCGCAGCCTGGCCGCCGATGCCGCACTGGACCCGGAACAGGAAACCCGTCTGTTCGACCTGTTGCAGCGCAAGGCCCTGCCGGAAATCCGCGACTGCCTGGCCCAGCTGCCGGTCAGTGCGGATCAGCGCCGTCGCCTGGGCGTCCTGGCGGATCTCAACGGCGATCGGGATACCCTGGACCGGGCCCGTATCGAACTGGCCGGTGCCGACGACGCCGTGATGATCGCCCTGGACGCCCTGGAACACCTGGCGCGGGCGGTGCAGGCCTCCCATCCCGATGTGGTCCTGCATGTGGATCTGGCGGAACTGCGTGGCTATCACTATCACACCGGCCTGGTCTTTGCCGCCTACCTGCCCGGCATTGGCCAGGAAGTGGCCCGTGGCGGTCGCTACGACGACATCGGGCGCGTCTTCGGCCGTGCCCGTCCGGCCACCGGTTTCAGCGCCGACCTCAAGACTCTGGTGCGCCTGTCCCGGTGTCCGGAGTGTGCCGCGCCGGGAGGCATCCTGGCGCCGGCGGACCCGGACCCGGACCTGATCCACGCCGTCGTCGACCTGCGTCGCCGGGGTGAACGGGTGATTCAGGGGCTGGACGGGCAGGATAACGATGCAGTGGCCCTGGGCTGTGACCGGGTGCTGGTCAAGACAAACAATCAGTGGACAGTGGTGGACGCTTGAACATGAGTAAATTCGTGGTAGTCCTGGGCAGTCAGTGGGGCGATGAAGGCAAGGGCAAGGTCGTGGACCTGCTCACCGAAAAGGCAGCCGCCGTGGTGCGATACCAGGGTGGACACAATGCCGGTCATACCCTGGTGATCGAAGGCAGGAAGACGGTATTGCATCTGATCCCCTCCGGCATCCTGCGGGAAGGGGTGGAGTGCATGATCGGCAACGGCGTGGTGCTTTCTCCCGAGGCATTGCTCAAGGAAATGGCCATGCTGGAAGAAAACGGCGTGCCGGTGCGCGAGCGTTTGCGCCTGTCGGAGTCCTGCCAGCTGATCCTGCCGTTCCACGTCATCCTGGATCAGGCCCGGGAGAAGGCCCGGGGCGCCGCCGCCATCGGCACCACCGGTCGCGGTATTGGTCCGGCCTATGAGGACAAGGTCGCCCGCCGCGGTTTGCGCCTGGGGGATCTGTTCCATCGGGATCGCTTCGCCGCCAAGCTGGGCGAGGTGCTCAACTATCACAATTTCGTGCTCAAGCATTACTTCCACACCGATACCATCGATTTTCAGCAGGTGCTGGAACAATCCCTGGCCATGGGCGAGGAGCTCAGACCCCTGGTGATCGACGTGCCGGAACGTCTGCGCACCCTGCGCAATCAAGGGGCGGCGGTGATGTTCGAAGGTGCCCAGGGTACCCTGCTGGACGTGGACCACGGCACCTATCCTTTTGTGACCTCCTCTAACACCACCGCTGGCGGCGTCTGCACCGGCAGCGGCGTGGGTCCGCTGGACCTGGACTACGTGCTGGGGATCACCAAGGCCTACACCACCCGGGTGGGAGCCGGTCCGTTCCCCACCGAGCTGTTCGATACCATGGGCGAGCACCTGGCACGTCGCGGTCATGAGTTCGGTTCCACCACCGGCCGTCCCCGTCGCTGCGGCTGGTTCGACGCCGTGGCCCTCAAGCGGGCCGTGTCCATCAACAGCATCAGCGGCCTTTGCATCACCAAGCTGGACGTGCTGGATGGCCTGGAGACTCTGCAGATCTGCGTGGGCTACCGCTGCGGCGATACCATGGTCACCGAACCCCCTGCCGGCGCCGAATCCTATGCCGAGTGCGAACCGGTGTACGAGGAGATGCCCGGCTGGCAGGAATCCACCCTGGGGATCACCGAATACGACCGCCTGCCCCCCAACGCCCGCGCCTATCTGGAGCGTATCCAGGCGATCGCCGGCATCCCGGTGGACATCATCTCCACCGGTCCCGACCGGGATCAGACCATCCTGATGCGTCATCCCTTCCAGTAAGGGCAGGGGGGAGTGCCGGCGCCACCGCTGTCCGGTTCTCCCCCCCTCATTCCCTTCCTCTCCCCCGCGCCGGGGAGAGGGGCGCCGGGTACGCTCACGCGTGAGTTCACTCACAAGAAGGATGCCCCATGTCCGAGGAAAAAGAGACCGGAGTCACTTCCCGCTGGCATCACCTGGATGCCGGGGATGCCGTCAGGCAGCTGAAGACCTCCGACCGTGAAGGCCTGACCACGGACGAGATCGAGCGCCGCCGCGCCGAATATGGCCCCAACCGCCTTCCGCCCCCCAAGACCCGCGGCCCGCTGGGCCGTTTCCTGGCCCAGTTCAACAACCTGCTCATCTACGTCCTGCTGGGCGCCGCGCTCATCACCGCCCTGCTGGGGCACTGGGTGGACACCGGCGTCATCCTGGCGGTGGTGTTGCTCAATTCCATCATCGGCTTTGTCCAGGAAGGCAAGGCGGAAAAGGCCCTGCAGGCCATCCGGGACATGCTCTCGCCCCATGCCGCGGTGATCCGGGACGGTGAACGCATGACCGTCGAAGCCGAGGCGCTGGTGCCCGGTGACCTGGTACTGCTGGAACCCGGCGACAAGGTGCCCGCTGACCTGCGACTGATCAGGGTCAAGGGGCTGCAGGTGCAGGAGGCCATGCTCACCGGTGAATCCGTCCCCGTGGACAAGTCCGTCGAGGCGGTCTCCGCCGGGGCCGATCTGGGGGACCAGACCTCCATGGCCTTTTCCGGCACTCTGGTCACGGCGGGGCAGGCCACCGGCGTGGTGGTGGAAACCGGCGCCCGCACCCAGATCGGTCGCATCAGCACCCTGCTGTCCGACGTGGAATCCCTCACCACGCCGCTGCTGCGGGCGATGAACGTCTTTGCCCGCTGGCTGACGGTGGCCATCATCGGTCTGGCGGGTCTGGTGTTCGCCTTCGGCATGCTGGTGCGCGACTACACCGTGGTGGAGATGTTCATGGCCTCCGTGGCCCTGGCGGTGGCGGCCATCCCCGAGGGCCTGCCCGCCATCCTCACCGTGACCCTGGCCATCGGTGTCCAGTTCATGGCCTCCCGCAACGCCATCATCCGTCGCCTGCCGGCGGTGGAAACCCTGGGTTCGGTGTCCATCATCTGCTCGGACAAGACCGGCACCCTGACCCGCAACGAGATGACGGTGCGTTCCATTGCCCTGGCCGGGCGGGACTACGAGATCACCGGGGTGGGCTACGATCCCCATGGTGGTTTCACCGTGGATGACAGGGAGGTGGACCCGGCCGGGGAGGCGCTGTTGCTGGAGGCCCTGCGGGCCATGGTGCTGTGCAACGACTCCCGTCTGCGCCAGAAGGATGGGCAGTGGCAGGTGGAGGGGGACCCCATGGAAGGGGCCCTGCTCACCGCCGGCATCAAGGCCGGCATGGACCCGGTCTTCGAACACAAGGATCGCCCCCGCACCGACATCATCCCCTTCGAGTCGGAACACCGCTTCATGGCCACCCTGAACCATGACCATGAAGGGCAGGGCATGATCCATGTGAAGGGTGCGCCCGAGCAGTTGCTGGAGATGTGTCGCCGCGTGCGTACCGCCAATGGCCCGGCGGCACTGGATCGGGATGCCTGGCTGGAACGGGTGGAGGCCCTGGCGGCCCGGGGCGAGCGGGTGCTGGCCGTGGCCTGCATGCCCGCGGATGCGGGGCATCGGGAACTGAAGTTCTCCGACGTGGAGGACGGTCTGGAGCTGATCGGTCTGTTCGGACTCATCGACCCGCCACGGGAGGAGGCCATCCAGGCGGTGGCCGACTGTCAGCAGGCGGGCATCCGGGTGAAGATGATTACCGGCGACCATGCCGGCACGGCGCGGGCCATTGCCGGGCAACTGGGCCTGGCCAATGGGGACAAGGTCCTCACCGGCCGGGATCTGGATGCCATGGACGACGAGACCCTGCGCCGTACCGTGCCGGACGTGGACGTGTTTGCCCGCACCACTCCGGAACACAAGCTGCGCCTGGTGCGTGCCCTGCAATGGCATGGCTATGTGGTGGCCATGACCGGTGACGGCGTCAACGATGCCCCGGCCCTCAAGCAGGCGGACGTGGGCGTGGCCATGGGACGCAACGGCACCGAGACCGCCAAGGAGGCATCGGAGATGGTGCTGGCGGACGACAACTTCGCTTCCATTGCCCACGCGGTGCGGGAAGGGCGCCGGGTCTACGACAACCTGAAGAAGGCCATTACCTTTCTGCTGCCCATCAATGGCGGTGAGTCCGGCTCCATCATCACCGCCATCATGCTGGGCATGGCCCTGCCCATCACCCCCCTGCAGGTGTTGTGGGTGAACATGGTCAGTTCCGTGGGGCTGGCCATGGCCCTGGCCTTCGAGCCGGCGGAGAAGAATGTCATGAAGCGGCCGCCCCGGGCGCCGGGAGAGGCCATCCTGTCCCTGTTCCTGATCTGGCGCATCCTGTTCGTGTCGTTCCTGTTCCTGATCGGGATCTTCGGTATCTACCTGTGGTCGGTGCAGCAGGGCTACAGCGTGGAAATGGCCCGCACCCATGCGGTCAACACCCTGGTGGTGATGGAGATCTTCTATCTGCTGAGCGTACGTTCCATGCAGGTGACGTCGCTCAGCTTCAAGGGCCTCATCGGTACCCGGGCCGTGCTCATCGCCATCCTCATCGTGGTGGGCCTGCAATTGGTGTTCACCTACGCGCCCTTCATGCAGTTCTTCTTCGACAGCGAGCCGGTGGGCCTGCTGGAATGGGGTGTCATCCTCGCCGTGGGCGTGGTGTTGTTCATCATTCTGGAACTGGAGAAGGGGATTCGCAATCGAATCAGTCATAAGAAACACGGGCAGCATCCGCCGGCCTCCAGGGCGGGGTAACGGCCCCTTCCGGGGGCTGCCCATGAGACGCACAACTCAAGAGGTATATCCATGGTCAGCAGGGTTCAGGATCGCAGTACGGTGGTTACCGGGGCAGGGAAGGGGATCGGTCGCACCATTGCGCGGGTCTTTGCCGCCGAGGGGGCGCGTGTACTGGTCTCGGACCTGGATCTGGCCGCTGCCCGGGCCACGGTGGCCCTGATCGAGGAAGACGGCGGTCAGGCCGTGGCCTGTCAAGCGGATGTGAGCAAGCGCGCCGACGCCGAGGCCATGATCGGGGAGGCCATGTCCCATTTCGGCAGCGTGGACATCCTGGTGGCCAACGCGGGGATCTTCCCGTCCGCCACCATCGAGAACATGAGCGAGGCCGAGTGGGACCGGGTCATGTCCGTGAATCTCAAAGGCGTGTTCTTCTGTGTCAAATCCGTCGCCTGGGCCATGCGGCGCCAGCAGAGTGGCCGCATCCTGCTCACCTCGTCCATCACCGGGCCGATGACGGGCTTCCCCGGCTGGGCGCACTACGGTGCCAGCAAGGCGGGGATGCTGGGCTTCATGCGCTCGGCAGCCCTGGAATATGCCCGTGACAACGTCACCATCAATGCGGTGCTGCCCGGCAACATCCGCACCGAGGGTCTCAAGGATGTGGGGCCGGAATACCTGCGCCGGATGGAGGCCTCCATCCCCATGGGGTATCTGGGGGAGCCGGAAGACGTGGCCTGGGCCATGCTGTTCCTGGCCTCGGAGGAGGCGCGCTACATCACCGGTCAGACCCTGGTGGTGGACGGCGGCCAGACCCTGCCGGAATCGGCGCTGGCACTGGACTGACCCAGGCCCGTATGGGGTTGCCGGTCATGGGTGGGTGGCGTCGTGGGCGAAAAATCCCGGTTCGGCAGGGAGCCGGGGGAGGGCGTTCCGGTCAGGTCTGTCGCCTGCCGGGCCCGATGGACGTGTTGATGTGGCGACTCATGGGCGTCATGTCCGCCATCGCCCTGCTCGGTGCCCTCGTCATCCTGTACTTCCTTCTGACGGGTTGAGTCTGCCCGCGTGGGCAAGCCTGGGCTGGGATTTCCGGCGAAAAGGGGGTACAATCCGGCGCTTGAAACGAAAACGGCCCGCAGTGAGCGGGCCGTTCATCGAAATCAAGTTGGTGCCGAGGAGAGGACTTGAACCTCCACGGGGTCTCCCCCACTAATACCTGAAACTAGCGCGTCTACCAATTCCGCCACCTCGGCAATCTCAGTGAGAAGCGTGTTGCTCTTGCGTCTCAGCTGAAGACGCCATATTAGTACCCGCCGGAGGTGTTGTCAACACCTCCGCCAAAAAAAATTTATCGGCCTGTACATGACAAAAAAGAAAAAGAGTTTGCCCCAGGATCCCCACTTCGATCGCGAAGCCCGCAAATACGAACGCCCCATCCCCAGTCGAGAACTCATCCTGCAGGTGGTGGACCAGTCGGATGGCCCCATCGGTTTTGATCCCCTGGCCCGTCGCCTCGGTCTGGAAGAAGAGGTGGATCTGGAGGCCCTGCGTCGTCGCCTGCGGGCCATGGAACGGGACGGTCAGCTGGTCTGCAACCGTGCTGGCGGCTGGCTGCCGGTCAACCAGTCCGATCTGGTGCGCGGCCGGGTCATCGGCCACCCGGATGGTTTCGGCTTTCTGGTCCCCGACGAACCGGGCGAGGATCTGTTCCTGTCTCCCCGCCAGATGCGTGCCCTCATGCACGGCGACCGGGCGGTGGCCAGGGTTATCGGCATCGATCGCCGCGGGCGCCGGGAAGGGGCCATCATCGAGGTGCTGGAACGCAATACCGAGACGGTGGTGGGTCGCCTGGCCATGGAAGGCGGGATCGGTTTCGTGGCCCCCGACAACAAGCGCATGCCCCTGGACATCCTGATCCCGCCGGAATCCATGGGTGAGGCCAGGCCCGGCCAGATCGTCACGGTTCGTATCAAGGAACAGCCGACCAAGCGCACCCGCCCCATCGGCGAGGTCGTCGAGGTGTTGGGAGAGCACATGGCCCCCGGCATGGAGATCGACATTGCCGTGCGCGCTCACGGTTTGCCGTTCGAATGGCCCGAGGCGGTGCTGGAAGCCATCAAGGGCTTTTCCGACAAGGTGCCCAAAAAGGCCCTGGAAGGACGCCTGGACTTGCGGGACATGCCCCTGGTGACCATCGACGGTGAGGATTCCCGGGACTTTGACGATGCCGTGTACTGTGAGTCCCTGGGGCGCCGGGGCTACAAGCTCTGGGTGGCCATTGCCGATGTAGCCCATTACGTGCGACCGGGCGATCCCCTTGACCTGGAGGCCCGCAATCGGGGCACGTCCGTTTATTTCCCCGAACGGGTCATTCCCATGCTGCCGGAGGTGCTGTCCAACGGCCTTTGCTCCCTGAACCCGGAAGTGGACCGCCTCTGCCTGGCCTGCGAGATGACCGTCAATTCCCGCAGCCGCATCAAGGATGCCAGGTTCCACCAGGCGGTGATGCGTTCCCATGCCCGTCTCACCTATACCGAGGTGGCCGAGATCCTGGTGGAGCGCAAGGCCGACACCATCCGTCGCCGCGAATCCCTGGTGCCTCACCTGGAAAATCTCTACGGTCTCTACAAGCTGTTGCGCAAGGCCCGGGATACCCGGGGCACGGTGGATTTCGAGACCACAGAGACCCGTATCATCTTTGGCGCGGATCGCAAGATCGAGCGCATCGTGGCCTATGAGCGCAATGATGCACACAAGATCATCGAAGAGTGCATGATCGCCGCCAACGTGGCCACGGCCGGTTTCCTCAAGCGCAAGCGCATGCCCACCCTGTACCGGGTGCATGAAGGGCCCAAGCCCTCCAAGCTGGAGGACCTGCGTCGTTTCCTGGGCGAGCTTGGCCTGTATCTGCGCGGGGGCGACGAGCCCACGCCGGCGGATTTTTCGGCCCTGCTGGAGCAGGTGAAGGATCGGCCCGATGCCCGACTGGTGCAGACCGCGTTGCTGCGGTCCCTGTCCCAGGCAGTCTATGCCCCGGACAATCTGGGACATTTCGGCCTGGCTCACGAGGAATACCTGCACTTCACCTCGCCCATTCGCCGTTATCCGGACCTGCTGGTGCACCGGGCGATTCACCATGTGCTGGACGGCGGCAAGCCCAAGGATTTCAGCTACGCCCATATCGACATGGTGTCCCTGGGGGAAAGTTGTTCCATGCGGGAACGCCGGGCGGACGAGGCCTCCTGGGACGTGACGGCCTGGCTCAAGTGCGAGTACATGCTGGACAAGGTGGGCGAGGTGTTCGACGGGGTGGTCACCAGCGTGACCTCCTTCGGTCTGTTCATTGAACTCAAGGACATCTACGTGGAAGGCCTGGTGCATGTCACCAGCCTGTCCAATGACTATTACCACTTCGATCCGGCGGGCCATCGCCTGAGCGGTGAACGCAGCGGCCGGGTCTATCGCCTGGGTGATCCGGTGCGGGTGAAGGTGGCCCGGGTGGACCTGGATGAACGCAAGATCGACTTCGTGCCGGATGAGCCCGGTCCGGGGGAGCGGCGTGGCCGGGGCGAAGAGGGTGAAGGCCGCAAGTCGGGTCGCAGCCGTCGGCGCAAGGGTCGTCGGCAGGAATCGGAGACTGCGGTCGCGCCTGTCGCCACGGAGGCGACGGTTCCACCCAATGGGATGGATGAGTCCGGTGAGGCGGCGCCGTCGTCGGGACGCCGTCGTCGCCGGTCGAGCCGGAAGCCCGTGGAGAATGCAGCGGACAAGCCGTCGTTGCAGCCGGTGCCGGAGGAGGTGCCTGCCGCCACCGACAAGCAAGCCGGCAAGAAGGCCCGCGGAAAGACCGCAAAGACCGCCGGACCGGCACCGGGCACCGCCGGGAAGTCCGAGCCGGCAGAGAAATCCAGGTCTTCGTCCTCCCGTCGCCGTCGGCGCAAGCGTTCGGAGTAAGACATGTCAGCCAATGAGAGTGTATTTGGTCTGCATGCGGTGGACGCCCTGCTGCGTCGCAGTCCCTCCCGGGTGCGCGAACTGCGCATCCAGGAAGGGCGGGTGGACGGGCGCGTGCAGGCGCTGTTGGAACTGGCTGCCCAGGCCGGGGTGAGTGTCCGCCGGGTGGCCCGCCGGGAGTTGGAAGCCGTGGCCGGTGAAGCCCGTCACCAGGGGGTCATCGCCACGGTGGAACCGGTGGCGGCCCTGGGCGAGCGGGATCTGCCCGATCTGCTCATGGGGCTGGAGGGGAGCGCCACGGTGCCGCTGTTGCTGGTGCTGGACGGGGTGACCGATCCCCATAATCTGGGAGCCTGTCTGCGCACCGCGGACGGGGCGGGCGTCACGGCCGTAATCGCGCCCCGGGACCGGGCCGCCGGCCTGACCCCGGTGGCGCGCAAGGTGGCTTCGGGTGCCGCCGAAAGCGTACCCTTCATCCAGGTCACCAACCTGGCGCGCACCCTGGATCTGCTCAAGGAGTTCAACATCTGGATCGTGGGAACCAGCGGCGAGGCCACCGGGGATCTGTATGACGCCGATCTTGCCGGCCCCACCGCCCTGGTTCTGGGGGCGGAAGGCAAGGGCATGCGGCGGCTGACCATGGAGCGGTGTGACGCCCTGGTGAAGCTGCCCATGCTGGGACAGGTGGAGAGCCTGAACGTATCGGTGGCGGCCGGAGTCTGTCTGTATGAGGCGGTGAGGCAGCGCCGGATTGCTTCCACCGCCCCGAACGGCTAAGATTCCGCTCTTTTCCGGGGCGTTCCCGGAGATCCACCTTGCCTCACCGCTGGTCGGGAGGCTGTCACCCGCAAGGAAATCTGAAGATGCGTCATTACGAAATCGTATTCATGGTCCATCCGGACCAGAGTGAACAGGTCCCCGCCATGATGGAGCGCTACCGCGGCATCATCGAAGGGGCCGAGGGCGAGATCCATCGCCTGGAAGACTGGGGCCGCCGTCAGCTGGCCTACCCGATCCAGAAGCTGCACAAGGCCCACTACGTGCTGATGAACGTGGAGTGCCCGGAAAGCGCCCTGGAAGAACTGGTCAGTGCCTTCCGCTTCAACGACGCCGTGATCCGTCACCTGGTGATGC
Source organism: Ectothiorhodospira shaposhnikovii (assembly GCF_047222355.1). Taxonomy (NCBI): domain Bacteria; kingdom Pseudomonadati; phylum Pseudomonadota; class Gammaproteobacteria; order Chromatiales; family Ectothiorhodospiraceae; genus Ectothiorhodospira; species Ectothiorhodospira shaposhnikovii. Next base: position 910,692 of record NZ_CP178333.1, read on the forward strand.
GCATGGAGCGTGCCTTCACCGAGGTCTCCCCCCTGGCCAAGAACCGGGACGATGATGACTCCAGCTCATCCTCTTCCTTCTCCGACGACAGCGATGACGACGATTCCGATGACGATGATCGTCCGTCCGCTGCTTCGAACTGAGCCACTGTTCACCTGAATCATCCCGAGGATAGACCATGTCCCGTTTCTTCCGTCGTCGCAAGTATTGCCGTTTCAGTGCCGAAGGGGTCGAGTTCATCGACTACAAGGATCTGAACACCCTGAAGAACTACGTCACCGAGACCGGCAAGATCGTGCCCAGCCGCATCACCGGCACCAGTGCCCGTTATCAGCGTCAGCTGGCCACCGCCATCAAGCGCGCCCGCTTCCTGGCCCTGCTGCCGTACTCCGACAACCACTGAGGACGTCAGACATCCGCGCCCCGGGGCGCGGGTGCGAGAGACCATGAGGCAACTGGCATCATTCATCATGCAAAGCCGGCTGCGGGCCGTAACCGCAACCGTCGGCTTTGGCGTGATCGGCCTGCTGATCCCGCCCCTGGCGCTGGTCAGCAGTGCCGCCGTGGCCCTGGTGACCCTGCGCGTGGGGCCGCAACAGGCCTTGGCGGTAGTGGCTCTGGCCGCGGTGGTGGTGGGTCTGATCGGTTGGATTGCCGGCCTGTCGCCGGTGGTGGGTCTGGTGACCGCCCTGGTGCAATGGGTACCGGCCCTGGCCCTGGCCACCGTGCTGCGAAGCACCGTGTCATGGGCCGCCACACTGGTCACCGGCATTGTCATCGGCTGTGGTGTGGTGCTGATGTTGCACCTGTCCGTGCCCGACATCACGCAGATGTGGTACTCGGTGCTGCAGCAGACCGTCGGTCCCTTGTTCGATCAGTCCGGCATGACGACCTTGGAGCGGGAAGAGGCCTTCAGGCAGGCCGCGGCGGTGATGACGGGCATGCTGGCCGCCGTCTCCCTGCTGGCGCTGTCGCTCTCCCTGGTGCTGGCCCGCTACTGGCAGTCGGTGCTCTACAACCCTGGCGGTTTTGCCCAGGAGTTTCATCAGCTGAGCATGGGCCGGGTTCCGGCCATCCTGCTGCTGGTGCTGCTGGTGCTGGGGCTGTTTGCCGGCATGACTCTGATGTTCGAGTTGTCCCTGGTGTTTCTGGCCGCCTTTTTCCTGCACGGGCTGGCGGTGATTCACGGGATCAATCGCAAGCTGAACCTGAGCCGCCTCTGGTTGGTGATGACCTATGTGGTGATGGCCTTTGCCTTGCCGCAGATGATGGTCGTCCTGGCCACGTTGGGGATGGTGGACAGCTTCTTGGATCTTCGTGGACGGATCGCGCATGCGGGTAATGACGCCCCCTGATGCCTGCGCATCCTGTGCCTCCCGGCAGATAACGTATTTGATCTTTGACTGAGGTATAGACCGATGGAAGTGATTCTTCTCGAAAAGGTGGAAAACCTGGGAAGCCTGGGCGACAAGGTGCGCGTGCGCCCCGGTTACGCCCGTAACTACCTGCTGCCCAAGGGCAAGGCCAAGTTCGCCACCGAGGCGAACATCGCCGAGTTCGAGGCCCGCCGCGCGGAACTGGAAAAGGCCGCCGCTCAGGCCCTGGCCGCTGCTCAGGCCCGTCAGGCCAAGCTGGAAGCCATGACCCTGACCATCAACGCCCGTGCTGGCAGCGAAGGCAAGCTGTTCGGTTCCGTCGGCACCAACGACATTGCGGATGCCGCCAAGGCCGCCGGCGTGGAGCTGGAAAAGCGCGAAGTGCGCCTGCCCGAAGGCCCGTTGCGTCATGCCGGTGAGTTCGAAGTGGCCGTGCACCTGCACACCGATGTCAACGCCACCGTGAAGGTGGTTGTGGTGGGCGTGGAAGAGTAATGCCGCCCCGCCCGCGGGGCTTCATGCCCCGCGGGACCCATGCCGGAACCGGTCCGGGTCCGGGGTGATCAAGACAGCTCCCCATGTCTGTCGTCACGTCCAGTGGTGTCCTGACCATGCCCGAAAAGCCCCGCGCCGCCGCGTCCCGCAATGGGACCGAAGCCCTCAAGATTCCCCCTCATTCGATCGAAGCCGAGCAGGCCGTGCTCGGTGGCCTGATGCTGGAAAACGATGCCTGGGACACGGTCTCCGACCATGTGGCCGAGGTGGATTTCTATCGTCATGATCATCGTCTGATTTTCCGTACCATCGCCGAGCTGGCGAACCGGCAGGCCCCCTTCGACGTGGTGACCATCTCCGAGCGCCTGGAGGCACACGGCGAGCTGGAGGAGGCCGGTGGCCTGGCCTATCTGGGCCTGCTGGCCAAAGACACCCCCAGTGCCGCCAATATCCGGGCCTACGCGGACATCGTGCGCGAGCGTTCGGTACTGCGTCAGCTCATCAGTGTGGGCACGGAGATCGCCGACAGCGGTTTCAATGCCCAGGGGCGGGAGAGCCGGGAACTGCTGGACGAGGCGGAGCGGCGGGTATTCGAGATTGCCGAGCAGGGCGCGCGCAATCGTCAGGGTTTTCGCGGCATGCGTACCCTGCTCAAGTCTACCGTGGAGCACATCGAACTGCTTTTCGAGCGGGACAATCCCATCACCGGCCTGTCCACGGGCTATGACGATTTCGACGAGATGACCTCCGGTCTGCAGGCTGGGGATCTGGTGATCGTGGCGGGACGCCCGTCAATGGGCAAGTGCATCATGGCAGGGTCCAGGCTGGTCGATCCGCAGACCGGTGCCCTGGTCACCATCGACGAGCGGGTGGCTCGCCGTCAGGCGGAATTGCTGACCCTGGGGGAAGATTTTCGCCTGCGCAAGGGGCAGGCCACGGCTTTCGTGGATGACGGCATCAAGCCTGTCTACCGGGTCCGGACCGCCAGTGGGCGCGAGATTTCCACAACCCTGACCCATCCCTTCCTCACCGGATCGGGTTGGCGGCCGTTGGGGGAGATTCAAGTGGGGGAGAAGGTCGCGGTGCCCCGCTGTATTCCAGTGTTCGGGAAGACATGGATGCCGAGTCATGAAGTGAAGACACTGGCGTATTTTATCGGTGATGGGGGTACCACCCAGACATGCCCGATTTTTACCAACACGAGCCCTCGCCTGCGTGAAGATTTTACTGATGCAGTGAGTGGTTTTGCCGGTATGACTTGCAAACTCATCGCCGATATGACCCGTGCTCCCTCCATGCGTGTCAGTCGTGATCGGGATTATCTGATTCAGGCTCGGGCACGTTTTGCTTCTGCCCTGAGACGTGTGCAGTCCGATTTTGAAATCACCGGGGATTACCTGGCCCGAGTTTTGGGGGTTAGCAAGGCCACGGTCAGTTATTGGCGATCCGGGCAGTCCATGCCCGTGGGTACCCACTTCGAACGCTTGTGTGATGTGTTGTCCTTGTCACCCGCGGATCTTGGTGTGGATGCTCATGAACATGTCTCGAAAAACAGCCCTAATCCGGTGCGCCGCTTTCTTGAAAGACATGGTGTATGGGGGTGCTCGGCGCTGGAAAAGGATATCCCTAGCGTCATTTATACCCTGGAACGAGATTCCTTGGCCCTGTTCATCAATCGTCTGTTTGCCTGCGATGGCAGCGCCTTTGTTCAGGCCAATGGGCAGGGGCGTATCAGCTATGCTTCTTCCAGTCCTCTTCTGGTCCGGGGGCTACAGCACTTGCTGCTTCGGTTCGGTATTCTGAGCAAGGTGCGGATCAAGAAAAACGCCTATCCGAGGTTACGGTGTTCACCCATGGAACTGGAGATCCTGGATCAGGAAAGCCTGCGTCGTTTCATTCGTGAGATCGGCATCTTCGGCAAGGAAGTTGCCTTGGCGAAGTTGGATGCGCTGTTGGCGAACAAGCGTCCGCACACCAATCTGGATACATTGCCTCTGAGTGTGAATACCTATGTGCTGGCTAGAAAGGGTGAAAAGAGCTGGCGTGAATGGCATCAGCAGGCAGGGCTGGAATGCCCGCCCGGTTTCAACCCTCACCTGGCGGGCAGGGGGAGCAGAGGAATTTCCCGTGTCCGCGCCGGGCGGTTGGCGAGGATTCTTGATGATGGCTATTTGGCCAGTTTGTCAACTTCAGATATTTACTGGGATGAAGTCGTCTCCATCGACTATCAGGGTGAACATCAGGTCTATGACCTGACGGTAGAGGGTACGCACAACTTCATTGCCGAGGATTTTTGTGTCCATAACACCACCTTCGCGATGAATATCGCCGAATATGCGGCGCTGAAGCAGAAGTCGCCGGTGGCGGTGTTCAGTATGGAAATGCCCGGCGAGCAACTGTCCATGCGTCTGCTCTCCTCGCTGGGAAGAATCAATCAGCAGCGTCTGCGTACCGGGCGTCTGGAAGATGATGACTGGCCGCGTTTTTCCAGTGCCGTGTCCATGCTGTCCGAGGCACAGCTGTATATCGACGACAGTCCGGCGCTGTCTCCTTCCGACCTGCGTTCCCGCTGCCGCCGGCTGATGCGAGAGCACAAGCAGCTCAGCCTCATTGTGGTGGACTACCTGCAGCTGATGCAGGTACCCGGCAGTTCGGAGAACCGAACCAACGAGATTTCCGAGATCTCCCGCGGCCTCAAGGCCCTGGCCAAGGAAATGGGGGTCCCCGTGATCGCCCTTTCCCAGCTCAATCGAGGTCTGGAGCAGCGTCCCAACAAACGCCCGGTGATGTCGGATCTGCGTGAATCCGGCGCCATCGAACAGGATGCGGACCTCATCGTCTTCATCTACCGGGATGAGGTCTACCACGATGACAGTCCGGACAAGGGCACGGCGGAGATCATCATCGCCAAGCAGCGTAATGGCCCCATCGGCACCGTGCGACTGACCTTCCTGGGGCAGTACACCCGCTTCGAAAATTATGTGCCCGAAATCTACTCCAATGAGGGTTTCTAGTGAGAAGAACCGCCTCGGCGCGCCTGTGTCTTGGCCACCTGTCGGCCAATCTGGCCCGGGTCCGGGAAGCGGCTCCCGATAGCCGCGTCATGGCCGTGATCAAGGCCGAGGCCTATGGCCACGGCATGCTCAGGGTGGCCGAATCTCTGGCCCCCCGGGTGGATGCCCTGGCGGTCTCCTGCCTTGACGAGGCCGCCGCCCTGCGCGAGGCCGGTCACCATCAACCCATTCTCGCCCTGCAGGGCTTCAAGGACGAACGGGATCTGCGCGCCGCCTCCCAACTCGACGTGGCCGTGACCGTGCACGAGGACAGTCAGCTGCGCCTGCTGGCGGCCACCCGCCTGCATCGTCCGGTACGGGTCTGGCTGAAACTGGATACCGGCATGGGACGCCTGGGGTTCGCCCCGTCGCGGGCCGCCGAGCTGGTGGCCGCGCTGACTTCGGACCCCAATGTGACGGCGGTGCCCGGGCTGATGACCCACCTGGCCTGTGCCGACGCGCCGGAGCGCCCGGAAAACGCCGCCCAGCTGGCCCGATTCGAGGCCGCCACCCGGCATCTGCCCGGCGAGCGCAGCCTGGCCAACTCCGCCGCCATCCTGGCCTTGCCCGATGCCCATGCCGACTGGGTTCGTCCCGGCATCATGCTCTACGGGGGCTCGCCGCTGGCGGACCAATCCGCCGCCGGCCTGGGTCTGCGTCCGGTGATGACCTTGAGTACCCGGCTGATTGCCATTCATGCCCTGGCCCCGGGAGAGGCCGTGGGTTACGGCGCCACCTGGCGCAGCGAGCGGCCCACCCGAGTGGGGGTGGCGGCCATCGGTTATGCCGACGGCTATCCCCGTCACGCCCCCAACGGCACGCCGGTACTGGTGCGCGGACAGCGGGTACCCCTCATCGGTCGTGTTTCCATGGACATGATCACCCTGGATCTGACCGATCTGGAGACGGTCCAGGTGGGGGACGTGGTCACGCTATGGGGCGAGGGGCTGCCGGTGGATGAAGTGGCGGCGGCGGCACGGACCATCAGCTATGATCTGCTCTGTCGCGTGCATGATCGGGTACAGGTGGTGACCGGGTAGGGGGATACCGTATCTGTCGTATCCGCCCGGTGAGGATCAGCAGCGGAAGTCTTGGGAGTCAATGGAAGAGACGATGGAACAGGCGGCTTCACACAACGACAGTACCTATATCGCCCGGCAGCCCATCTATAACCGTCAACTGGGCGTGTATGCCTACGAGTTGTTGTTCCGCTCCGCCTCCAGCCTGCGGTCGGCCACCGGCAGTGATGCGGCGACGTCCCATGTCATTCTGAGCGTCTTTGGCGAGATTGGCCTCGATACCCTCGTCGGTTCCCGCTTGGCCGCCATCAACATGACGCCGCGCCTGTTGCGGGAACTGGAATCCCTGAACGTGCCCGCCGGGCGTCTGATCGTGGATCTTCCCCCTGATCTGCCGGGGGATGAGGCAACCCTGGAAACCCTCAAAAGACTGGCCGGCAGGGGCTACATCCTGGCTCTGGACGATTATGCGCCCGGCGGGCTCCATGACCGCCTCCTGTCCATGGTGCATCAAGTGAAGGTGGATACGGCCCGGCTCAAGCCGGACGACCTGAGGTCCGTTCACAGGCGGCTGGCCCGCCATGACGTGAGTATCGTCGCTGAAAAGGTGGAATCGCTGGAAGACTACGAATTTCTTCGTGATCTGGGGTTCCACTATTTCCAGGGCTATTTTCTCAGTCGTCCGCGGCTGTTCAGGGCGGTCGGGCTGGAGGCAGGCAAGCTGACGGTACTGCGCCTGCTGGCCGGCCTGCAGGACCCGACCCTGGATGTCCATCAGCTGCAGCATCTCATTGCCCAGGATGCCGGACTGGCGGTCAAGCTGCTGCGGTTGATCAACTCACCGTTCTTCGGCCTGAGCCGGGAAGTGGACTCTCTGGCCCGGGCCATCCTGATTCTGGGACGTCGCAAACTGGCCACCTGGGCCTGCATGCTGGTGATCCGTGGCCTGGAGGATCGGCCTGCGGGACTGGTACAACTGGCTCTGGAGCGGGCCGCCCTGTGCGAGCGCCTGGCCGGGCGCGCCGGTAGGGGGCCGGTGGAAAATTATTTCACCTGTGGACTGTTCTCTGCCCTGGACCTGATCATGGAGCGACCGCTGGAGCAGATCATTCCGCCGCTGCCCCTGGGGGATGCGGTCAAGGCGGCGCTGCTTCGGGGGGAGGGCGAGATGGCCGAGGTGCTGGCCTGTGCCGGGGCCTGCGAGCGGGGCGATATCGAGGCGGCGGGTTTTGCCGGACTGTCCGCCCGGGACATCAGTGAAGTGACGCTGGAAGCAGGCCGATGGGCGGATGAGGTGCTGTCCGTCTCCCTGACGGGAAAGCCCAGGCATTGACACTTCGCAACCGTTTTTTCAGAATCGAAATGATCCCTTGCCCCGGGGCCGGCACCTGCCGAGTCCCGATGTTTTCGGGCAAGCGGACAGCGCCGATTTGATTCCAGCTTGCGGGCGCTCAAGAAATACGGCTAAAGCGGGTGACGACCTGCTTTGGCGGGTCTTTTTCTTTGCCCGACGGGGCGGGTGTTACAGGAGTGCCCATGTCCCATCCTCTGGATACCTCCGGTTCCCGTGATCCCGGTTTCGATACCCTGGCCATTCGCGCCGGTCAGACCCGCACGGCGGAACAGGAACATTCCGATCCCATCTTCGCCACCTCCAGCTTCGTCTTTGCCAGTGCCGCCGAGGCGGCGGCCCGGTTTGCCGGCGAAACGCCCGGCAACATCTATGCACGGTTCACCAATCCCACGGTGCGCGCCTTCCAGGACCGGCTGGCCGCGCTGGAAGGCGGAGAGGCCTGCGTGGCCACGGCCTCCGGCATGTCGGCGATCCTGTCCACCTGCCTGTCCCTGCTCCGGGCGGGGGACCACATCATCTCGTCCCGGTCCGTGTTCGGTTCCACCACCAACCTGTTCAGCAATTACCTCACCCGCTTCGGCATCGAGGTGAGCTATGTGCCCCTGTCGGATCTGGAGGCCTGGGCGCGAGCCTTGCGCCCCAATACCCGGATGCTGTTCGCCGAGACTCCCTCCAATCCGCTCACCGAACTGGTAGACATCCGTGCCCTGGCGGAACTGGCCCATACCCACGACTGCTTGCTGGCGGTGGACAACTGTTTCTGTACCCCGGTGCTGCAACGCCCGCTGAGCCTGGGGGCGGACCTGGTGATTCACTCCGCCACCAAATACCTGGATGGCCAGGGACGCTGCGTGGGCGGCGCCGTGGTTGGGGATGGCGAACGGGTGGGCAAGGAGATCTTCGGTTTCCTGCGTACCGCCGGGCCCACCATGAGTCCCTTCAACGCCTGGGTTTTTCACAAGGGGCTGGAAACCCTGCCCCTGCGCATGCGGGCTCATAGCGCATCCGCCCTGACCCTGGCCCACTGGCTGGAGAAGCATCCGGCGGTGGAGATGGTGCACTATCCCGGTCTGGCCTCCCATCCCCAGCATGCCCTGGCCGCCCGCCAGCAGGCCGCTTTCGGCGGTATCGTCGCCTTCGAGGTGAAGGGGGGCAGGGAGGCGGCCTGGCGGGTGATCGACAGTACCCGGATGCTGTCCATCACCGCCAACCTGGGGGATGCCAAGACCACGATCACGCATCCGGCCACCACCACCCACGGGCGCATCACGCCGGAGCAACGGGTGGAGCAGGGCATTCGCGAAGGATTGGTGCGGATGGCGGTGGGCCTGGAAGACCCGGCGGATATCCAGGCAGATCTGTCCCGGGGCCTGGACAGCCTGTGCTGAGATGAGACCGCCACTGTTCGCCGATGCGTGATCGAGACTGCCTGCTGCACTGTTTCCATGCCGCCCTGGAGGCGGTCCACGGCGGCACGGTGGTCCGTCGGGCACTGGGGCGTCTGAAGGGACGGGACCCCATCCATCTGGTGGCCATCGGCAAGGCCGCTGCCGCCATGGCGGAAGGTGCGCGAACGATCCTGGGAGAACGTCTGGTCCGCGCGCTGGTCATCACGCGGCATGGTCATGCCGATCCCCGGCTGTCGCGGGATCAGCGTTTCATCTGCCTGCAGGCCGATCATCCCCTGCCGGGGGCCGATAGTCTGCTGGCGGGCGGCCGGCTGCTGGATTTCATCCGGTTGACCCCCGAGCAGGGGCATATGGTCTTTCTCATCAGTGGCGGGACCTCCTCTCTGGTGGAGGTGCTGCCGCCGGGGGCTGGGCTGGGAGAATTGCAACGGGTCAACGGTTGGTTGCTGGGCTCCGGTCTGGACATCCTGGCCATGAACCGGGTGCGCGCCGCCATCTCCTGCATCAAGGGCGGGCGCCTGCGAAGCCATTTGGGGCAGCGCCGCACCGAGGCCTATCTGATTTCGGATGTGCCCGGGGATGATCCGGCGGTGATCGGCTCCGGTTTGCTGGTGCCGCCTTCGGTGGTCCGCCCTCTGCCCGAGCTGCCGCCGGGCATCCGTGAGTGGGTGACCGCGATGGCGGCCCGGGTGCCGGATTGCACCGATACATCGGGAGTGGCCGTCCCGGTCCATGTGGTCGCCACGTTGCGGGATGCCTGTCGGGCTGCCGCGGCCGCGGCCGAACGCTGCGGCATGAATGTGACACTGCATGGGGAATTTCTCCGCGGAGAGGCTGTGCCTTGCGGCGAGCGCCTGGCCCGGGAACTGCTGGCCGGCCCGCCGGGCATCCATATCTGGGGCGGCGAAACCACGGTCACCCTGCCGGCCGATCCGGGGCTGGGCGGACGCAACCAGCACCTGGCGCTGGCGGCGGCCCGGGTGCTGGCGGGGCATCCCGGCACGGCCCTGCTGGCCGCCGGCACCGATGGTTCCGACGGCAATACCCGGGCGGCCGGTGCCCTGGTGGATGCCGGCACGGTGGCCCGCGCCGGTGCGCTGGGGCTGGACGTGGAACAGGCCCTGGCCGGTGCCGATGCCCATGTGCTGCTCAAGACCTGCGGTGATCTGGTGACCACAGGGCCGACGGGCACCAATGTGATGGACCTGGTGATCGGTATCAGGCAATCTTGACGGATTATTGACGATGTCATGCAGCGGCCGCATCTGCCGTGCCTTGGCGCTTCCCGTTCCCGTCCCCAGACCTGACAGGCATGAACAAGACTCCCACCGTTCCGACCGTTGCGGATCCCTCCACGCTGGAAGACTGGACACACATGCTGCGGGAACAGGAGATGCCGATCTTCTCCAGTACCGTTCAGACCATCCACGATATCATCGGGGATGAGAGAAAGGGCGCCATGGATCTGGCGACCGCCATTCTTCAGGACCCCAACCTGACCGCCAAGCTGCTCAAACTGAGCAACAGTCTCTATTACAACCCTTATCGCAAGAAGATCGTGACGGTCAGTCGCGCCATCGTCATCCTGGGCATCGACGTGATCCGCGAACTGGTGCTGGCCTGTTCGTTTTTTGAGGCCATCCTCTCCCCCCGTAACAAACGCCGGGCCCATGAGGAGATCGCCCAGGCCATTCATGCCGCCGTACATGCCAAGGCGATCGCCGTCGCCACGGGCGATGATTATCCCGAGGAGGTGTTCATCGCGGCCCTGTTGCAGAATATCGGGCGTATCGCCTTCTGGTGTTTCTGCCGGGAGCAGGGAGAACGTCTGGAAGCGTTGTTGGCCGACGGCCATATTCCCCAGGATGTGGCGGAGCGTCAGGTGCTGGGTTTCAAGCTATCGGAACTGGATGTGTCCCTGTGCAGGAGCTGGAATCTGAAGGGCTTGATCGAAGAGGCCATTCGCAAGCATCCGCAGGTCATGGATCCCCGGATGCGTATCGTCAATCTGGGCTGCGAGGTGGTCGGTGTCCTGAAGGAGAAAGCCGATCCGAAGTCCTATGATGCCTGTCTGGAACGAATCACCGCGATCACCGGACAGACACGGGATGAGGTCAAACAAAGTCTGCGGACCCATACCGATGCGGCCGCCCATATTGCCCGTCAGTTCGGGGCCGTGGAGGCCGCGGAGCTGATCCAGCGCAAGGCGCGCCGGTTTGCGGAGGAAGCGTCCACGGCCATCGCGGCGGTGCCGGACCGCAAGGAACTGCAGTTTCAGATCCTGCAGGAGATTTCGGGGATTCTCAGTGGCGGCACGCTGGATATCAGTTTTCTGCTGGAGATGGTTCTGGAGGGTATACAGCGCGGCATCGGGATGGATCGAACCATGTTTGCGGTGCTCTCCCCCGACCGCGCGACGTTGCGGGAGAAAGTGGCGTTGGGCTGGCGCAGGGACAGCCCGTTGCAGACCATTGCCTTCCCTCTGATTCAGTCACCACCCAATCTGTTTCAGCAGGCCCTCGACAGCCGCGAGGGTGACTGGATCTCCTCGGATCATGACGGCCGATTGCGTACCGCCCATGATGTGGCGGTGGTGGGCAGGCATCCCTGTTTTCTCATGTCGATGTATTCCGAGGACAAACCCATCGGGCTGATCTACTGTGATCGCGCCTATACGGGCCAGCCGCTGACCGAGGAGGATTTCCGTGCCTTTCGGCATTTCGTGCAGCAGGCCAATATCGGTCTTGCCCTGTACCGTCTGCAGGGGCGATAGCGGTCGCAATCCTCAAAGGGTACCCAGCGACATCCCGTCCGGGCGGCACACCAGCAGTCCCCCTGTGTCGTACCAGTCGTGCAGCACAATGCGGCGGGCAGGGTGGCCGTCCAAATCGAGATCATGGATGGCGGGGCGGTGGGTGTGGCCGTGGATCAGGGTGTGGACACCATGGCGGCGCAGGGCATCTTCCACGGCACGGCTGTTCACGTCGGTGATCTCCGCGGACTTGCCGCGGGTGGATGAGCGGCTACGGGCCCTGGCTTCTTCCGCCTCGGCATGGCGCTGGGGCAGGGGACGGGCCAGGAACGCGGCCTGCCACTTCGGATCCCGAACCATGGCGCGAAAGGCCATATAGTCCACGTCGTCGGTGCACAGGCTGTCGCCGTGCATGATCAGGGTGGGGGTACCATAGAGGTCTACCACCGTCTCCGTGTCCAGCAGCCGGCAGCCGCAGCGCCGGGCAAAGGCCTCGCCCACCAGGAAATCCCGGTTGCCGTGAACGAAGTACAGGGGCATGCCCCGGTCGCTCAGTGACTTGAGCAGGTCGAAGGCCTGTTTCAGATGTTCCGCCGGGTCATCGTCGCCCACCCAGTACTCGAACAGGTCGCCCAGGATGTAAAGGGCGTCCGCACCGGGTACGCGGGTTTGCAGAAAACCTTCGAAGAGCCGCAGGCTGTGTGGACGATCCTTGTCCAGATGCAGATCCGAGATGAATAACGTCTCGCTCACAGCCGTGGGGTCACTCGGCGCTGACGCGGGTCATGATGACGGGTTCCCGGGGGACATCCTGATGCATGCCATGGTTGCCGGTGGGCACGGCAACGATGCTTTCCACCACGTCCATGCCTTCCACCACCTTGCCGAATACGGCATAGCCCCAGCCCTGGGGCGTCTCGGCGGTGAAGTCCAGGAAACGGTTGTGCTGGACATTGATGAAGAACTGGGCTGTGGCGGAATGGGGATTGGGGGTACGGGCCATGGCCACGGTGCCCACTTCATTGCTCAGGCCGTTGTTGGCCTCGTTGCGGATCGGGTCCTTGGTGGGCTTTTGCTGCATGTCCTGGGTGAAGCCGCCACCCTGGACCATGAAGCCGGGGATCACCCGGTGGAAGATGGTGCCGTCATAGAAGCCGTCATTGGCATAGGCCAGGAAGTTGGCGACGGTCTCGGGGGCCTTGTCGGCGTAGAGTTCAAGGACGATGGTGCCCTTGGTGGTCTCGATGGTGACCCTGGGGGCAGTGTTTTCGGCCATGACTTGAGTTCCCATGGTTGCAGACAGCAGGGTGAGGCTAAGGGCAAGCTGTCGAATCATTGATTTCATTGGTGGATGTCCATCGGTGATACCGGTTGACGATCTGCGATGATAGCCGCTACCACGCGGACGGGCAAAGCCCGGGGTGATGGCCCCGTATCCATCGGCTTGGTAAGATCAATCCCCTGACGAACCAGAGACAGAATCCTCGATGCTCCATATCTACAACACCCTCACCCGTCGCAAGGACCCGTTCCAGTCCATGGAACCCGGCAAGGTGCGCATGTATGTCTGCGGCATGACGGTGTATGACTACTGTCACCTGGGCCATGCCCGGGTGCTGGTGGTGTTCGATGTGGTCTACCGCTACCTCAAGGCGCTGGGCTATGAGGTGACCTATGTGCGCAACATCACGGACATCGATGACAAGATCATCCGCCGAGCGGCGGAAAACGGTGAATCCATCGAGGCCCTGACCGACCGTTTCATCCAGGCCATGCACGAGGACGCCGATGCCCTGGGGGTGGCGCGTCCCAGCTTCGAGCCCCGGGCCACGGCCCACATCCACGACATCCTGCACATGATCGGCACCCTGCTCAGGCGGGGCTTTGCCTATGTGGGGGATAACGGGGACGTGTATTACAGCGTCTCCCTGTTCGATGGGTACGGCAAGCTGTCGGGCAAGCGGATCGAGGATCTGCGGGCGGGCGAGCGGGTGGCGCCGGACGAGTCCAAGCGGGATCCGCTGGATTTCGTGCTCTGGAAGGCGGCCAAGCCCGGCGAGCCGGCCTGGGACTCGCCCTGGGGACCGGGGCGGCCCGGCTGGCATATCGAATGCTCGGCCATGTCCACCCATTATCTGGGACATCATTTCGACATCCATGGGGGCGGGCAGGATCTGCAGTTCCCCCACCATGAGAACGAGATCGCCCAGAGCGAGGCGGCCTCCTGCGAACACTATGTGAATTACTGGATGCACAACGGTTTCGTGCGGGTGAACGAGGAGAAGATGTCCAAGTCCCTGGGCAATTTCTTCACCGTGCGCCAAGTGCTGGCGCATTACCGGCCCGAGGAGGTGCGGTATTTCATCCTGGGCAGTCACTATCGTAGCCCGCTCAACTACAGTGACGAGCCCCTCAACAATGCCCGTGCCGCCCTGAACCGTCTGTACACCGCCTTGCGGGGGGTGGCGCCGCTGCCGCCGGAAGGGGAGGGGGCGCCGTTCCGGAGCCGGTTCGATGCCGCCATGCAGGATGACTTCAACACGCCGGTGGCGTTGTCGGTGCTGTTCGACATCGCCCATGAGGTGAACCGTCTGCGGGACAGTCAGCCGGAAGCGGCGGGGCGTCTGGCCGGATTGCTTCGGGAAATGGGCGGGGTGCTGGGGATTCTGGGGTCGGACCCGGATGCCTATCTGCAGGGAGGGGCTGGCGAGGGACCGGACGAGGCCGAGATCCAGGCCCAGATCGAGGCCCGTCTGGAGGCCCGTCGGCGCAAGGATTTTGCCGAGGCGGACCGGATTCGGGATTTCCTCAAGGAACAGGGCGTGGTACTGGAGGATGGCCCGGGCGGCACCACCTGGCGCCGCGGCTGAGAGAACAGCAAAGCCCCTCTCCCCTTGTGGGAGAGGGGTTGGGGTGAGGGGATAGGTTCAGGGCAAGAAACAGCTGGCCACCCGTTCCGCGTCCTCACAGGCCTGCAGGGTGTTCTTCATCAGCATCGCCACGGTCATCGGCCCCACGCCGCCGGGGACCGGGGTGATCCAGGCGGCCCGTTCCGCCGCCGCATCAAATTCCACGTCTCCCGCCAGGCTGCCGTCCTCCAGCCGGTTGATGCCCACGTCGATCACGGTGGCCCCCGGCTTGATCCAGTCCCCGCGCACCAGCCCCGGCTTGCCCGCCGCGGCCACCACGATGTCCGCGCGTCCCACATGCTCCGGGGTGTCGACGCTGAAGCGATGGCAGACGGTGACCGTGGCCCCCGCCAGCATTAGTTCCAGGGCCATGGGACGGCCGACGATGTTGGAGGCGCCCACGATCACCGCATGACGGCCCTTGTAGGTTTCCCCCGTGGCTTCCAGCAGTCGCAGCACGCCATAGGGGGTACAGGGACGCAGGCGTGGCAGGCGCAGGGCCAGTCGGCCCATGTTATAGGGATGAAAGCCATCCACGTCCTTGGCCGGGTCCATGCGCTCCACCACCTGCTCGGTGTCGATGTGTCCGGGCAAGGGTTGTTGGACCAGGATACCGTCCACGGTGGGGTCGGCATTGAGCTCATCGATCACGTCCAGCAGGTCTCCCAGGGAGACATTGTCCGGCAGGTCGACGGAGCGGGATTCCATGCCGATGGCTTCGCAGGTGCGGCGTTTGTTGCGGACATAGACATGGGAAGCCGGGTCGTCTCCCACCAGCACCACGGCCAGTCCGGGGGCCCGTTTGCCCGCGGCAAGACGGGCCTCCACCGCCTGGCGGACTTCCTGTTGAACGGTCTGGGCAATGGCGCGGCCATCGATGAGTCGGGCGGGCATGGGCGAGGTCCTGACTGAGGGGGGAACGGATGTCTCTGGAACGGGAGGTATTTTCCCACCGAATGTCCTGATCGTCCAATCCCGGGGGGCATCGCTAATGGTTGATGGTTGCGGTAGGCTTTGCATCCTTGTGGAGCCTCTGGTAGAGTCGAGACCAAGTCCAGAAATCATGCCCCCATGACCGATCCGCGCGCACAACATGGTGTGATCCAGGCGCCGCCCTCCAGGAGCGGCGCCTGGATGCGTGCGTCCCGCATTGCCCGTCTGCTATCCCTGCTGCGACTGCCGCGCTAGCGGCACACTCTCTCACGCCTGGCGAGGCCAAACGCGTTCGCTGATCCCATGACATCCGCCCCAGGCCGGGTGCGGGTCATGTAGAATTTCCCCCAGAGAGCAAGCGCCCGGACCCCTCCGGCGCGCAGAGGTCACAGAACATGGCAGGCAAAGACAAACTCTTCATCTTCGACACCACCTTGCGCGACGGCGAGCAGAGCCCCGGCGCATCCATGACCCGGGAAGAAAAGGTCCGCATCGCCAAGGCGCTGGAAAAGATGCGCGTGGACATCATCGAGGCCGGCTTCCCCGCCGCCAGCACCGGTGACTTCGAATCCGTGCGGGCGGTGGCCCGCGCGGTGCAGGACAGCACCGTCTGCGGTCTGGCCCGGGCCAAGGACGTGGACATCGATCGCGCCGGCGAGGCCCTCAAGGAGGCCAATTCCGCCCGCATCCACACCTTCCTTGCCACCTCGCCCATCCACATGCAGTACAAGCTGAAGATGTCCCCCGACGAGGTGCTCACCCAGGCGGTGGCCGCCGTCAAGCGGGCCCGGCAGTGGACCGATAACGTGGAATTCTCCCCCGAGGACGCGGGCCGTTCCGAGCTGGACTTTCTCTGTCGGGTGATCGAGGCGGTGATCGACGCTGGTGCCAGGACCATCAACATCCCCGACACCGTGGGTTACAACATCCCCCAGCAGTTCGGCGAGCTGATGAGGAACCTGATCGAACGGGTACCCAACTCGGACAAGGCCGTATTCTCGGTCCATTGCCACAACGACCTGGGCGTGGCCGTGGCCAATTCCCTGGCCGCCGTGCTCAACGGTGCCCGTCAGGTGGAGTGCACCATCAACGGTCTGGGGGAGCGGGCCGGCAACGCGGCTCTGGAAGAGATCGTCATGGCGGTGCGTACCCGTCAGGATGTCTTCCCCTGCGACACCACCCTGGACACCACCCAGATCGTGCCCTGTTCCCGCCTGGTGTCCAGCATCACCGGCTTTCCGGTGCAGCCCAACAAGGCGATCGTGGGTGCCAATGCCTTTGCCCATGAATCCGGCATCCATCAGGACGGGGTGCTCAAGCATCGGGATACCTACGAGATCATGCGGGCCCAGGACGTGGGCTGGTCGGAAAACCGCATCGTGCTGGGCAAGCACTCCGGTCGCAATGCCTTCCGCACCCGCCTCAAGGACCTGGGCATCGAGTTCACCGCCGAGGAGGAACTGAACGAGGCCTTTTCCCGCTTCAAGGAATTGGCGGACAAGAAACACGAGATCTTCGACGAGGACCTTCAGGCCCTGGTGTCGGAGGCGACCATGGCCATGGACAGCGAACAGCTCAAGCTGGTGTCCATGCGGGTCTGTTCCGAGACGGGGGAGACGCCGCTGGCCAATGTCACCCTCAGCGTGGACGGCGCCGAGCGCAGCGGCCAGGCCGAGGGCAGCGGTCCGGTGGATGCGGCCTTCAAGGCCATCGAGACCATCGTGCCCAGCGGCACCCAGTTGCTGCTCTACTCGGTGAACAACATCACCAGCGGTACCGATGCCCAGGGCGAGGTGACGGTCCGGCTGGAAAAGGCGGGGCGCATCGTCAACGGCCAGGGTGCGGACACGGATATCGTGATTGCCTCGGCCAAGGCCTATCTCAATGCCCTGAACCGTCTGGTGATGCCGGATCGTCGTGCTCACCCCCAGCGCGGTGACGTCTGATCCGACATGGAAGAGGGGCTTCGGCGTCGTTATCTTGAGGTCATGGGCATCCAGCAATGGGTGCCCCGTACTCCCTGTGTGGAAGCACCCTTGGCCGCGAAAGCGGTACCCGTTCCCCGGCAGGCCGATGCCCCCGGCGACAGGGTGCCTGACTGGGAAACCCTGTCACGGCAGGTTGAGACCTGCACCCGCTGCGCTGAGCTGGCGTCAAGCCGCACCCGGACCGTGTTCGGGGTTGGTGATCGACAGGCCCCCTGGTTGTTCATCGGCGAGGCCCCGGGGGCGGAGGAAGACCGTCGCGGCGAGCCCTTCGTGGGCCGGGCCGGCAAGTTGCTGGACAGCATGCTGGCCGCCCTGGGTCTGACCCGGGGGGAGGGCGTCTACATTGCCAACATCCTCAAGTGTCGTCCGCCCGGCAACCGTGACCCGAAGCCGGAAGAGGCCGATGCCTGTCGGGCCTTCCTGGATGGTCAGGTTGCCCTGATCCGACCCCGGGTCATCGTTGCCCTGGGGCGGATCGCGGCGCAGAACCTGCTGGCGACGGACGCGGCCCTGGGTGCTCTGCGCGGGCAGCCGCTGAATTACCAGGGCATTCCCGTGGTGGTCACCTACCATCCCGCCTATCTGCTGAGAAAACCCCTGGACAAGCGCAAGGCCTGGGATGATTTGTGCCTGGCGCGGCGCTTGATGACCCGTGCCGCTGACCAGATCGGTACCCCGCACCGATCATCATCTCCGTGAATGCCGTGACCGCGATCCCATTGCAGCTTCGCCCCATGCGTGCCGGTGACCTTCAGGCCATCATGGAGATAGAACCCAGGGCGTACGCCTATTACTGGTCGGAAGGGATCTTTCGGGATTGTCTGCGGGTGGGCTATTCCTGCTGGGTCCTAACCAGTCGTTCCACCGGTGAACTGATCGGTTACGGGGTCATGTCCCTGGCGGTGGGTGAGTGTCATGTGCTCAATCT
Source organism: Ectothiorhodospira shaposhnikovii (assembly GCF_047222355.1). Lineage (NCBI taxonomy): Bacteria > Pseudomonadati > Pseudomonadota > Gammaproteobacteria > Chromatiales > Ectothiorhodospiraceae > Ectothiorhodospira > Ectothiorhodospira shaposhnikovii. The sequence continues at coordinate 928,908 of NZ_CP178333.1, forward strand.
CACCATTCGTCCGGAATGCCAGGGGCAGGGGTTCGGGCGCTATCTGCTCGGGACGTTGCTGGACATCGCCCGCGATCGCCAGGTGGAAACGGTCTTTCTGGAGGTGCGCCCGTCCAATGCACCGGCAGTCGGTCTGTATCGTTCCCTGGGATTCAATGAAGTGGGCGTTCGCAGGCGGTACTATCCCGCTGACCGGGGACGGGAGGATGCCCTTGTCCTGGCCCTGCAGCTTTGATCCATCCGGTGCCCGTGCAGGCGGCTTGGAAACCCGGGTCCAACCCTATAGCATCAGCGTTCACTGTTGAAAGGGTTTCTCCACTTCCATGGAAAGTGATGATCATCCAGTGATGTCGGCGCTGCCCGAGTCCGCCCCCGCGGATGTGACCGGGCCGGCCGTGGAAACAGCGTCCGATCCCTCCGGAGGGAAGGGCGATGATGCCCCGTCCGTGCTGACCCTGGTGGGAATCGGTGCCTCGGCCGGCGGGATCGAGGCGCTCAGCCGTCTGGTGCGGACCTTGCCCGAGCATTCCGGGCTGTCCTACGTGGTGGCCCAGCATCTGTCGCCGGATTATCAGAGCATGCTGACGGAGATACTGGGCCGGGAGACCCGCCTCACGGTGCTGTCCCTGTCTGATGGCACGGTGCCTCGTCCCGATACTCTGTACATCACCCCGGCGGCTTCCAATGTATTGTTTCAGGATGGTCGATTGCGGTTGCGTGAAACCAGTACCCGCGGCATCCCGAAGCCTTCCGTGGATCTGCTGTTCCGCTCCCTGGCCATCGAACTGGGCGATCATGCCGTGGGGGTCATCCTGTCCGGCACCGGTTCCGATGGGGCCGATGGCGTCACCGCCATCAAGCAGGCCGGCGGCAGGGTGTTCGTGCAGGACGAACAGACCGCCAAATATCCCGGGATGCCCCAGGCGGCGATAGCCACCGGGATGGCGGATGCCGTCCTGACACCGGAAGAGATCGCCGATGCCCTGTCACGGACGGCATACCAGCTTCCCGCGGGACACGCTCCCCGTCCCGAGGATCTGGGGGATCCCGGCGAACTGGAGCGTATCCTGCGACTGGTCAGGAGTCGTACCGGCGTGGATATCGGCCAGTACAAGGAAGCCACCATGCTGCGTCGTCTGCAGCGTCGCCTGGCCGGTACCGGGTCAGACTCTCTGTTCCAGTATCTTGAGTACCTGCATGATCATGCGGATGAGCCCGAGGCTCTGGTGCGGGAGTTGCATATCCTGGTCACCAGCTTTTTCCGGGATGAATCGGCATTCAAGGGCTTGCAGCGGGCCATCGATGCACTGGTGAAGAAGAAAAATGCCGGAGAGGCCCTGCGGGTCTGGATCCCGGGCTGCGCCACCGGCGAGGAGGCCTATTCCATCGGCATCCTGATGCACGAGGCCCTGCGCAACAGCGGCCGTGATCTCAAACTGCAGATCTATGCCACCGACGTGGACCTGGATGCCCTGGCCCAGGCGCGCCGGGGGCTTTACTCCGCCGGTGCCCTGGAGGTGCTGGAGCCGGTCTGGCTGCAGCGCTATTTCACCCGCAGTCGGGAACAGTTTCGCGTCAGTCAGGTGTTGCGGGACTCCATCGTGTTCGCCCGTCACGACTTGATGAAGGATCCGCCCTTTCTGCACCTGGACCTGATCAGTTGCCGTAATCTGCTCATCTATCTCAAGACCCCCATGCAGGATCGGGTCTTCGAAAGTTTTCACTATGCCCTGAAAGTGGGCGGTTTGCTGTTCCTGGGGCGTTCCGAGACCCCTGGCGGTCGTTCACATCTCTTCAGTCCGGTATCCAAGCCGGCGCGTCTGTATCAGCGTGAGCCCGGGACGTCCCGTTATATCGCCACCGGGCGCAGCGGCCTCGGCGATGGCGCCGTCCCGTCGGGCCGTGGCCGCGGAGCCGGCTCCGGCCGCGAGATCCAGCGCATTCTGGACGCACTGCTGGAAGCCTATGTGCCGCCGGGCCTGTTGGTGGATGTGCAACTCGATATCCGGCGGGTCTTCGGCAACGCGGGCGACTTTCTGAGTCATGGCGCCGGCCAGACCAGTCTCAACGCCCAGGAACTGTTGCCCCGGCCCCTGGCGCTGGATCTGCGTGCCCTGGTGTCCCGGGCCAAGCGTACCGGTGTCGTGGCTCCCGGGCATCGGATGCGTTTGCCGGGGGACAACGAGTCCGAGCCCTTGCGGCTGGTGGTGCGCCCCCTGTTGGCCGACGATGATGAAGACCTCTACCTGGTGATGTTCGAGCGCATCGGCAGGGATGGGCAGACAGGATCCGAGGAGATGATGCCGGTCGGCCCACCGGAAGCCGATGCGGTGAATGCCCTGGAACACGAACTCACGGCCACCCGCGAACATCTGCAGACCGTGGTGGAGGAACTGGAAACCACCAACGAGGAGCTGCAGTCGGCCAATGAGGAGCTGCAGTCCACCAACGAGGAATTGCAGTCGGCCAACGAGGAGCTGGAAACCTCCAACGAAGAGTTGCAGGCCACCAATGAGGAGCTGTTCACGGTTAACCAGGAATTGCAGGGTAAGACCGAGGAACTGGCTGCCCTGAACACCACCCTGCGCAACGTCAAGGACAGCCTGCCCTACGCTCTGCTGGTGGTGGATCGCAATCTCTGCCTTGCCCTGGTGAATCCCAGGGCCACGGAACTCTTTGGCGTGACGGAGGCGGATCTGACCCGCCCCTTCACGGCGGTGGAACGCCTTCGGCGCCTGCCGGAACTGGTGACCCTGGTACAGCAGGTTATGGAAACCGGGGCACCGGCACAGGCCCAGATCAGTCTGCCTTCGGAGCATCTGGTACGGGTTCAGCCCTTCACGGACAGGAGCGGCCGGCACAGCGGTGCCGTGGTGACCTTTTGGGATAACGCCGACATGCTCAGCGCCCATCGGGCCCTGCGGGAGAGCGAGTCCCGGTTACGGCAGATCATGGACAAATCCCCCCTGTGGGCCTACGTCAAGGATCGAGCCGGTTCCTATCAGATGGTCAACCATTGCTTTCTGGCCGGTCTGGACGTGGCGCTGGAGCAGGTGGTCGGACACGTGGACGAACAATGCCTGCCCGAGGCGGTGGCCCGATTGTTCCGGCAAGCGGATCATGAGGCCATGTGCCGGGATGATGTGCTGGAACGGGAGCACCATCTGCATCTGGAGACGGGGGAGGTGATCCTGCTGGCGCAGCATTTTGCCCTGCGGGATGAAAAGGGACTGGCCTATGCGGCCTGCATGCAGGCACTGGATATCACCCAGCGCAAGCGGGATGAATACCGTCTTGCCAGGGCGCGGGACGAGGCGGAGCGGGCCAACCGGGCCAAGAATGAATTCTTGTCCCACATGAGTCATGAGTTGCGAACCCCGCTCAATGCCATTCTGGGGTTCAGCCAGATCCTGGAACATGAGTATGCCGAAGAGCCCGCCCTGAGCGAGCCGATCCGCGAGATCCTCCGGGCGGGCTGGCATCTGCTGGCCCTGATCAACGACATTCTTGACCTCTCCATGCTGGAAAGTGGGCGCCTGCATGTGCAGGCGGATTCCTTCAGCGTGGATGCCATCGTTCAGGAGTGCGTGGCAACCCTGCGGCAGGCCGCGCAGGCCAAGGAAATCACGGTGACGGTCGTTCCGGGTGAGGCGTTGCTGGTGCGCGCCGACCCGACCCGGTTGCGTCAGGTACTGATCAATCTGCTGTCCAATGCCATCAAGTACAACCACCCGAACGGCACGGTGAAGGTGTCCGCCACCCGGCACGGGGATCGTGTATGGATCAGGGTCGAGGACGATGGCCTCGGCATGACCCCGGAACAGATCGCCAACCTGTTCCGGCCGTTCGTGCGCATGAGCCGTGAGATCTGCTCCGAGGACGGTATCGGTATCGGGCTGTCCCTGTCCCAGCGGCTGATGCAGATGATGGGGGGGGACATCCGTGTGGAGAGCGTGCCGGACCAAGGCAGCGTCTTCACCCTGGATCTGCAGTGGGTGACCACCGGTTCCGAGTCGGAGGAAGCCGCTTCCGAAGCCGCGACGGATGAGAGGCAGACAGGTCTGCGGGAAAAACCGGTTGCCGCCGGCTGTATGCGGGCACTCAAAGTACTCTACGTGGAGGACAATCGGGCCAATATGCGCCTGGTTCGGCGCATGTTGGCCCACCGCCCCGGGGTGCGGCTGCTGGAGGCCGGGGATGGGCAGTCCGGTCTGGCGCTGGCGCGCGCCGAACTGCCGGGCTTGATCCTGCTGGATCTGGGGCTACCCGACATCCATGGCTTTGAGGTATTGCGACAATTGCGGGCGGACAGGGCCACGGCGGGCATTCCCGTGGTGGCCGTCAGTGCCGATGCCGGGGAACTGCGGGTCACCGAGGCCCTGGAGCGGGGGTTTTGCACCTACATCGAAAAGCCTTTTCGGTTGGAGGACCTGGATGAGGTGCTGTCGGCCTTCGGTCAGTGTCGGGGCGCCGCGGGTCCGGAGGCCTCGTCCGGTGACTGAGCCAGCAGCTTTTCCAGGATTTGCAGGAATCGGGGTACGTCCAGCGGTTTGGTGAGATAGGCATCGAAGCCTTCCGAATGCCCCCGTTCCATGTCCCTGCGGGTGGCGAAGGCGGTCAGTGCGATGACCGGGATGTCGGCCGTGGCCGGGGCGGCCCGCAGTCTTTTGAGGACTTGATAGCCGTCCAGGTCAGGCATGTTGATGTCCAGCAGGATCAGGTCCGGCTGGTGAGCACCGGCCAGTTCCAGGCCGAATCTGGGGTTGGGCGAGTTGAGCAGCCGCAGATGGCCATGACGACGCAGGATCTGTGCGACCAGCCTGATATTGGCCGGATTGTCGTCGATATGCAGAATGGTGCGCGGTGCATGCTCTCGATCCGGGACCGGGTGCGGCCGGGTGTCCGGTGATGATCCATCGCTGTCATCGTTCCATTCTCCCCGTGGCAGGCGCACCCGAAAAGTACTGCCCTTGTCCGGCAGGCTGTCCACCTCGATATCGCCCCCCATCACTTCGGCCAGGCGTCGGGAAATGGCCAGTCCGATGCCCGTCCCTTCGGTTTCCAGCACATCCGCGTCCAGCCGGTTGAAGGGTTCGAACAATTCCGCCAGGCGATCCGGCGGGATGCCGCGACCGGTATCCGTGACACTGACGGTGATGGTGCCGTCCCGTGGGTGCTCCTCGCCGCAAATTTCCAGTAGTCCGGCATGACGGTTGTACTTGATGCCGTTGGAGAGCAGGTTGATCAGGATCTGCTTGAAACGCATCCGGTCGGCGAAGGCAACGCAACGGGATGGGCAGCGACTCTGGATGCGGATCTGGTGTTCCTGGGCCAGGGGACGTACCAGCATGATGCATTCGTCCACCAGTTCCCGCAGGGGGACATTTTCCAGTGACAGTTCGACCCGGCCGGCCTCCACGGTGGCCAGATCCAGTACCTGGTTGATCAGTTGCAGTAGGTGCCGTCCGCCCCGAAGTATTTCCTGCACGTGTTCCTGCTGCTCGGGATTGAGTCCGGGATCGATTTCCAGGAGTTGGGCAAATCCCAGCACCGCATTCATGGGCGTGCGCAGCTCGTGACTCATGCTGGACAGGAATTCGGACTTGGCCCGACTGGCCCGTTCGGCTTCCTCCTTGGCTTCCACCAGGGCGGTCTCGTTGCGCTTGATGTCGGTGATGTCCAAATGGCTGATCACCAGGTGATGTCGTTGTTGCTCCGCGACGGCTTTCAGGGGCGTCACCCGAATCCTGTGAGTCTGCGGATCAATGCGATACTCATCTTCGTAGACCTCAAGATCCCCGGCGATGACGCCGCGGATGCCCGCCGCGATACGGGCCGCATCCGCAATGCCCCGGGCGGCGGCCCGGTCACACACGTCAAGATAGTTGATGCCCTGGGAGATCCGGTCTTCCGGTGCCTGCCCCTTGCGCCCGTATTCACGCCAGGAACGATTGACCGCGACGATGGTTCCCGACATGTCCAGTACGCAGATATTGGCGCTGAGTGAGTCGATGATACCCTGGGCAAAGGCCCGGGCCTCGCTCTCCTGCTTCTGGAATTCCGCCTCCTTGGCCTTGCGTTGCCGCTCCCGGGCCATTTGCCGCAGGGCATGGGACAGATCTTCCACCACGCCCTTGAGCAGGTCGGTGATCTGGGGGGTGAAATGTTCGGGTTCACCGGCGAGGAAACTGGCCACGGCGAGCAACTCGTCACCGACAAAGACGGGAAAGTGCCCGCAGCTGTGAATCCGCCGCTCAATCGCCCACGACCGCCAGCGGTCGGGAACATGGGGAGCATGTTCCTTACAATCGCTGCAGATCAGGGGCTGTTCGTTGATGAAATGCCAGGGTTGCTTTCGGATCGACTCCCATAGGGTTTCCAGGGGAATGTCCGCCAGCTGCGTCGCCGTCAGGCCGTGGGAGGCCCAGATCCTGGGTGTTTGCCCCGGTCGTGCGCGAGCGGTGAAGACGCAGGCACTGAAGCCGCCCTGTTCCACGGCGATGCGGGCGGTGGTCTTGAGCAGACGGATTTCGTCTTCCAGTCGGGTGATGGCTTGATTGACGGCTGCGCGGGTGCTGTAGAGCCGAGTCAGCTGGGTGACCTGGGCCTCGGCCTTCTTGCGGGCGGTGATGTCGCGGTTGACCCCGCGCCGGCCCAGATAGGTGCCGTCCTTGTCCACGATGCCCTGACACTGATGCTCGATATGTCGCAGTTCTCCATCGGCACGGCGGATGCTGAACTCCATGGATACATGGGAGCTTTCGCAGCCTTCATGGACTTCCTGCAGGTGCCGTTGCCAGCGTTCGACATGCTCGGGGATGAGCAGGCGTTCCATCAGCTGCGGGTCATCCTTGAAGGCCTGGGGTGGAAATCCGCTGATATCCTGACATCCAGGGGAGACATAGACATACCGGCCTTCCGGGTGGTACCAGTAATCCCAGTCCGGGGAATGGTCGGCGGCAATGCGGTAGCAGGTTTCCTGTTCACGCAGTTGGACATGGGCGATGCGTAGCGCCTCCTCATGGCGCATCTGCTCGGTGAGGTCCACCACGGCACAGGAAAATTCGCAAGGACGTTCCTCCCGTCCCGGCAGGCGGGCGATGTGCAGTTCCGCGGGGAAAGATTCGGTTCGCTCGCCTCCCGACAGTAGCGTGATCTGATACAGGCTGGCCTGCCCCTTGGCCTCCGCCTGCAGCAGGGCGAGGTTGAGTTTTGGCTCATCCTGGGGGTGGACCAGGCGTCGCAGCAGCATGTGTCGGCTTGACTGTAGCCTGAAACCGAACCGTGCTTCGGCTTCACGGTTCGCCTGGAGGATGAGGCCATACCGATCCACCACCAGGGCGGCGATGGGCAGTCCGCCCAGGAACGCGGCGTAATTGTCCAGCAGACGCTGGTTCAGGGCCTGGTAATCCCTGAGTTCCCGGTTCTGCAGTTCCAGCTCGCTCTGATAGATCCGCAGGGTTTCCAGCAGTTCGGTCAGATCAAGATGGCCTGCCTCCATGAGCCTGCGTAACTGATCGACGTCTCCTTCCCTGATGGCCCTGGTCGCGTGCGTGCGTGCATCTGCATCTGATTGAGGGGAGTTGTCTTCAGGCATGGCGCCTTCTTCAGGGGTGAAACCAGCGGGAAACGAGATTGGATTCTATCAACACAGGCCGTGCCGTGACGATGGAATTGTCCCGGCATGCGCATCGGTCCAGTCAACCGATGTCATGCTCATGCGTATTGCGGGTTGAAGGCCGGATGATGAGGCCGGCTCAACCAGGAGATCCATCATGAAATCATTCCAACTGCCTTTTTCCCGCCGTGTCACGGGCGCTGCCATACTGGTGGGCGCGGTTGCACTTTCCCTGTCCATGGGCGCCATGGCCGCTCCCGGTGGTCTTGGTGCGATGGATCGTGATACACCCCGGCAGGTGTGCCGGGATCTGACCGATGACGCCTGGGCGGCCTGCCGCGAGGCCATGCGGACCACCCGTGGCGAGCGTCGTGCACAGTGTCCGTTGGCGGAAGACAGGCCCATGGAGCGTTCCTGGAGACAGGATCGCCGGGGTGATCCGATGTGGGGCGAGGCAAAGCATCCCCGCATGTCACCGGAAGATCGCCAGGCATTCCTTGCATGGCGCGAAGAACAGCGCGCGGCATGGGAGGCCATGTCGGCTGAAGAACGGGAGGCCTTCAGGGCAGAGCGTGCCGAGCGATTCGGTCCAAGGGGCATGGATGAGGAAAAACGGGCCGCGATGCAGGAACAGATTCAGGAACGGCGTCAGGCATGGGAGGCCATGAGTCCTGAAGAACGTCAGTCCATGCGGGAGAATATGCGAAGCATGCGTGAACAGATGCGCAGCCTGGACCCGCAGGAACGCCTCGAACTTCGGGAAAGACTGCGGGACATGACACCCGATGAGCGTCGCGCCTGGTTTGAACAGCAGCGAGGCTGAAAACGATGACAAGGATCCATGATGCCGAGCCGGAGTCACAGTGATGCAAGGTCTTGCCCTGCGAACGGAGGTGTATGTGGATGATGCCGACGTGCATGGCGACACGCCCGCCGAGGCGGCATCACCCGCGACCCTGGAACGGTTCCTGGAACAGGTTCAGGGTCGCGGGGTACGGATGGCAGCCCTGGCCCTGGGGGATCGGGAGGCGGCGCTGGATGTGGTTCAGGATGCCATGACCGCGCTGATTTCCCGTTACGGCGACCGGTCGGCGGAGGCATGGGAACCCCTTTTCTGGCGCATCCTGCAGACCCGCATCCGGGATGTTTACCGGCGTCGCCGGGTGCGGCAGCGGGTGATGGCTGTGCTGGGGCTGGGGGATGACGCCCAGGAAGATCCCATGCTGACGCTGCCGGACACCTTCACCCCCGGCCCGGACCAGTCCCTGGAGGATGGCCGTTTTTCCGTGGATCTGGAGTCGGCTCTGAGACAACTGCCCCTTCGACAGCAGCAGGCCTTTTTGTTGCGTCACTGGGAGGGGCTGGATACCGCCGCCACGGCGGCGGCACTGGGCGTCAGCGAGGGCAGTGTGAAGACCCATCTGCACCGCGCCCTGCAAACCCTTCGACAGCACCTGGAGGCCTACCGATGAGTCCCGAAGATCGCGAGATGGAGCCCTGGCTCTGCCGGGTCCGGCAGACCCTTGATCGGCAGGCTGGCCTGTCCTTGCAGGAGGAAATGCGTCTGCAGCGGGCCCGCCGTGAAGCCTTTGCAAGGGCGGATGCCGGGGCCGGGCCCAGGTCGGTGGCGGATGCCAGTAAAAGGCACGGATGGATGCCTCTGGGCGGCCTTGCCGCTGCGGCCTCGGTGATGCTGGCGGTGGTGCTTGTGCTCAATCTGGACACCATGGGGCATCCACCCTTGCCGGTGGTCCTGGCTGAAATGGATGACATCGAGTGGGTGCTGGACATGGATGACTCCTTCCTGATGAATGATCCGGCATTTCTGCAATGGGTGATGGAGGAATCGGGATGAGTCGGTATCTGCCTGGATTGCTGGTTATGTTTTTGTTATGTCTGCCGGGAGTGGCCTTCGGTGTGCCGCCCGAACCTGGCCAGGGTCCTTTCCCTGATCGGGGCCCCGGTGACCGTGGGCGAGGCGAACGGATGATGATGCCGATGGACAAACCCGCTCCGGACTGGGCGGAACTGACCCGTGCCGAACGCGCCATACTGGCGCCGTTGGCGGAGCGCTGGGATGATCTGCCCCCGCACCGGCGCCTGCATTTGCTGCGCGTGGCCGATCGCTGGCAGGATATGACGCCCGAGCAGCGGGCCCGTTTCAGTGGCGATCTGCGGCGCCTTGAGTCGCTTTCGCCCGAGGAGCGTCGGCAGTTGCATGATCAACGTCGTCGGATGGAGGCCATGCCCGAGCATGAACGTCGATTGCACCGGGAGCGTCTGGAGCACTTCCAGCGCCTGCCGCCGGATGAGCGGGAGCGTTTGCGGGAGCGCTGGTTGCAGATGAGTCCGGAGGAGCGTCAGGCCATCCGGGAGCGAAGCGGGTCTCCCGGGCGGTGATGCCGGGGCCCGCAATCCTTGGGCCATCCTCCCATCTGTCGTAAAATGCACGGTTTTACCCACAGGCCGTGCCGCCCATGCCCTCCAGATACGCGACTGAAACCGCCCGCCGCCGTACCTTTGCCATCATTTCGCACCCGGATGCCGGCAAGACCACGGTGACCGAAAAGCTGCTGCTGTTTGGGGGTGCCATCCAGTTGGCGGGGACCGTCAAGGGCCGCAAGGCGGCCCGGCACGCCACCTCGGACTGGATGGAGCTGGAAAAGCAGCGCGGCATTTCCGTGACGTCCTCGGTGATGCAGTTCCCCTACAAGGACCGCATCGTCAACCTGCTGGATACCCCCGGTCACCAGGACTTCTCCGAGGACACCTATCGCACCCTCACCGCGGTGGACTCGGCCCTGATGGTCATCGACGTGGCCAAGGGGGTGGAGGAACGCACCATCAAGCTGATGGAGGTGTGTCGCCTGCGTGATACCCCCATCATGACCTTCATCAACAAGCTGGACCGGGAAGGCCGCGAGCCCATCGAACTGCTGGATGAAGTGGAGGATGTGCTCAAGATCCAGTGTGCCCCGGTGACCTGGCCCATCGGCATGGGCAAGCGCTTCAAGGGTGTCTACCATCTCAAGCGGGATGCGGTGCACCTGTTCTCGCCCACCCACGGCGGCAAGATCCAGCAGGGCGAGATCATCCAGGGTCTGGACAATCCCCGTCTGGACGAGGTGCTGGGCAGCCAGGCGGCGGAACTGCGCGAGGAACTGGAACTGGTCATGGGGGCGTCCCACGAGTTCGACAAGGACGAGTACCTGGCCGGACGGCAGACGCCGGTATTCTTCGGTTCGGCCATCAACAACTTCGGCATCCAGGAGTTGCTGGATGACTTTGTCGAGCACGCCCCCGCGCCCCAGCCTCGCCCCACCGAGACCCGTAAGGTGTCCCCGGACGAGGAAACCTTTTCCGGTTTCGTGTTCAAGATCCAGGCGAACATGGACCCCCAGCACCGGGACCGGATTGCCTTTTTGCGCATCTGCTCGGGCACCTTCACCAAGGGCATGAAGCTCAACCATGTGCGCATCAAGCGGGATGTACGCATCTCCGATGCCCTGACCTTCCTGGCCTCGGACCGGGAACACCTGGAAGAAGCCTATCCCGGGGACATCATCGGCCTGCACAACCACGGCACCATCCGTATCGGTGATACCTTCACCCAGGGCGAGGCCCTGGCCTTCACCGGGATTCCCAACTTCGCCCCGGAATTGTTCCGGCGCGCCCAGTTGCGCGACCCCCTGAAGATGAAGCAGCTGCAGAAAGGGCTGCAGCAGCTCTGCGAGGAGGGGGCAACCCAGTTGTTCCGGCCGCTGACCAACAATGACCTGATCCTCGGCGCGGTGGGTGTGCTGCAGTTCGACGTGGTGGCCCATCGCCTGAAATCCGAATACAACGTGGACGCCGCCTTCGAGACGGTTTCGGTGCAGACCGCCCGCTGGGTCACCTGCGAGGATGAGCGCAAGCTGGAGCAGTTCAAGGACAAGGCCGCCGCCAACCTGGCCATCGACCATGGCGGTGATCTGGTGTACATCGCGCCCACCCGGGTGAATCTGCAGATGGCCATGGAGAAGTGGCCGGAGATCACCTTCAGCGCCACCCGGGAGCATGGGATCAGTCAGTAGGCGAGGGATCATCCTCGGGCCGTCACGGGGGCATGGACCCGCGGGGCGGTTCGGGTTAGCCTGCCCTGGATCACCAAACAACCCAGCAGGAGCCAGTCAGCATGGTCACAGCCATCATCCTCATGAATGTGGAACGCAGCCGGATCAACGCGATCGCGGATCGTCTGGCGGACATGAAGGAGATATCCGAGGTGTTCTCGGTGAGCGGCAATTACGACCTCATCGCCATCGTCCGCGTCCCGCGCAACGATGATCTGGCCGAGCTGGTGACCCACCATCTGCTGACCATCGAGGGACTGGAGAAGACCAATACCCTGCTGGCCTTCAAGGCCTACTCCAGGCATGACCTGGAGGCGATGTTCTCGGTATAGGGGGAAAGCGTGTGTGGCTAACCCCGCGGGGACCCATGACGGATCTCCGCGGGGCCTGACATGCGGCTTAGGCCGTGGTATTGATGATGGTGCCCACGTTGGGGGGGAGTGCGGCACTGCTCACATCCGGCAGGGCCTCCACCAGGGCCAGGGCACCCTGGGCCTGGGTGTCGATGGCCTTCTTGAGTACCGCCGTACCGACATCCTGCGCGAGTTGTTGCTGGGACATCTGGGTAGCCAGGGCGGCGATTGCGTTGACGTCCATAATGAAAACCTTTGGGTTTTGCGTGAGTGTCCGAGGCGCCTGCAAGGCCCCTCAATCAGTCTATCGGCGGATTTGCCGCAGACTTGAGGGCTCGATCGGAAAAGACCCGGGAAGGCATCGTGCTGATCATTTCCAATAGCGTGACACTGGCTGACTGGGAAATCGAACTGACCCAGATCCGGGCCCAGGGGGCGGGTGGGCAGAACGTGAACAAGGTGTCTTCCGCGGTACACCTTCGCTTTGACATTCCCAGGTCCAGCCTGCCGAGGGTGTACAAGGAACGACTGCTGCAACGGGCCGATCAGCGGATCAGCAAGGAGGGCGTGGTGATCATCAAGGCGCAACGCTTTCGCACCCTGGAACAGAACCGGGAGGACGCGCTCGCCCGCCTGAAGGATCTGATCCTGGAGGCCATGAAGCCGGTCAAGGTGCGCAAGGCCACCCGTCCCACCCTGGCTTCCCGAAAACGGCGTCTGGAGAGCAAGATTCAGCGGGGCAGGGTCAAGGCCCTGCGGGGCAGGGTGGAGCCGTAGCGGTTGATGGATCAGGGTAGCCGATGCTGTTCCAGCAGGGCCTCGCGGATCCGGCTCGACAGGGGTTCGCCCGCCATGGTCATGATCACGGGGTGAATGTCGGTGGCCTCGTCATTGAGTACCGGCAGGGTGAAGGTCTGCAGTACCCGCCGGTGGGGTTCCCCATGCTGGTCCGGCTGGATCACATGTTCGCCATCCATCTGGCCCACCACCACCCGGGGGCCGGCTTCCAGGATCTCTATCACCTCGCAGTGGATGCCGTCCACCGTGGCCTCGCGGCCGATCAGGGATTCCAGTAGTTTGAGCAGGTCTTTCATGGCTCTCAGTATACTCGATGTCTGGGGCTTGCCCGAGGGGTAGCCCGGCGTCATGGTGTGACGGGCGTGCCGATATCCTTGCCTTTCATAGAACCTCCGCAAGGAAACCCGCGATTTCAATCGCGGGAGGAATTGCGGTTGGGCGAAGCGCACCCTGTGGTAAAATCAAGCCACTTGCGTTCAAGTCGCTGTGCATGGCTCCCAATCCAATGGTGCGCACCGGGGTTCCCGGTGGCCGGCATCCCAGGTTACCGCAAAGCGGTGGGAGTACAGGATCTGTAGCCGTTCTCCACCGAGGCGCTAATATCGGCGGATTGGCGAGACTGCCGTCTCGCCAAGGGCTGCTGTAAACCGGCCTAATGTCGGGGATAGGCATTGTCTCGTCCTACGATAAAGCCTGCGACTTCAGTCGCGGGTTGTTTACAGGTGATCATTGCATGAAATGGGAAATACTCAAGCTCGAAGACCTGTATCGGGGTTTCTTCCACCTGCGCCGGTTGCGTCTGTCCCATGGCCGGTTTGAAGGCGGAGAGCCCATGGTCATTGAGCGGGAGCTCCTGGACCGTGGTCATGCGGCCGGCGTGCTGCCCTATGATCCGGTACGCGATGTCGTGCTGCTGGTGGAGCAGTTCCGGGTGGGCGCCATCGAGTCGCCCCACGGTCCCTGGCTGATGGAGATCATCGCCGGCCTCATGGACGCGGGAGAGCGGGCGGAATCCGTGGCACGCCGGGAGGCGCTGGAAGAGGCGGACTGCCGGCTGGATGAACTGGTGCACATCCATGACTACTATTCCACGCCCGGCAGTTCCTCGGAACGGATTTCCCTGTTCGTGGCGCGCGCGGATCTGGGAGAGGCCGGAGGCGTCCATGGCCTGGCCGACGAGGGAGAAGAGATCCGGGTGCATGTGCTGCCCGCGGAGGAGGCATTTGACCGCCTGGACCGGATGCAGGTGGATACGGCCATGACCATCATCGCCCTGCAGTGGCTGCGCTTGAATCGGGATGGCCTCAGGGAGCGTTGGGGCGGATAAATTGAACGGGGGCACGGCATGCCGTGCCCCCGTCGCAACCATCCTTGTTGTGCCCGACCTGGCTTACTTATTCAGGCGGTTGTCGATCAGGACGTTCACCACTTCCGGATCGGCCAGGGTGGAGGTATCACCCAGGTTCTCCAGTTCGTTGGCGGCGATCTTGCGCAGGATGCGGCGCATGATCTTGCCCGAACGGGTCTTGGGCAGGCTGGGAGCGAACTGGATCAGGTTGATCTTGGCAATCGGCCCGATCTCGGTGCGCACCAGCTTCACCAGTTCATCGGCCAGGGCCTTGTCGCCTTCCTCGCCCGCCATCAGGGTGACGTAGGCGTAGATGCCCTGACCGGTGATGTCGTGGGGATAGCCCACCACCGCGGCCTCGGCCACCTTGGGATGCAGCACCAGGGCGGATTCGATCTCGGCGGTGCCCAGGCGGTGACCGGAGACGTTGAGCACATCGTCCACGCGACCGGTGATCCAGTAGTAACCGTCTTCGTCACGACGGGCGCCGTCACCGGTGAAGTACAGACCCGGGTACATCTTGAAGTAGGTCTCGACGAAACGCTTGTGATCACCCCACAGGCTGCGCATCATGCTCGGCCAGGGATTTCTGATGCACAGGTTGCCTTCCGCCGGGGTCTCGGTGATCTCGTTGCCCTGGTCGTCCACCAGCAGGGGCTCCACGCCGAAGAAGGGCTTGGTGGCGGAGCCGGGCTTCATGTCCACGGCACCCGGCAGGTTGACGATCATGTGGGCGCCGGTCTCGGTCTGCCACCAGGTATCGACGATGGGGCAGCGGCCGTCACCCACGACCCGGTGATACCACTCCCAGGCCTCCGGGTTGATGGGCTCGCCCACGGTGCCCAGCAGGCGCAGGGTGGAGCGCTTGTGCTTGGTGACGAATTCGTCACCGGCACCCATCAGCATGCGAATGGCGGTGGGGGCGGTGTAGAAGGTGGAGACGTTGTGCTTGTCGCACACCTGCCAAAAACGGCCGTTGTCCGGATAGTTGGGCACGCCTTCGAACATCAGGCTCTTGGCGCCGTTGGCCAGCGGGCCGTAGATGATGTAGCTGTGACCGGTGACCCAGCCCACGTCGGCGGTGCACCAGTAGACTTCGCCGTCCTTGTAGTCGAACACCAGCTTGTGGGTCATGGCTGCCTGCAGCAGATAGCCGCCGGTGGTGTGCATGACGCCCTTGGGCTTGCCGGTGGAGCCGGAGGTGTAGAGGATGAACAGCGGATCTTCGGCGTCCATCGGCTCGGCGGGGCAGTCGGCGGCGGCGGCGGCCACTTCCTCGTGGTACCACACGTCACGGCCTTCCTTCCATTCCACCGGTTCGCCGCCGCGCTTGACCACGACCATGGTGGTGATGCTGGGGCACTGGGCAACGGCCTTGTCCGCGTTGGCCTTCAGGGGCACCTTGCGACCGCCGCGCAGGCTCTGGTCGGAGGTGATGACCACCTTGGCCTCGGCGTCCTGGATCCGGTCGCGCAGGGCATCCGGAGAGAAGCCGCCGAAGACGATGGAGTGCACGGCACCGATGCGGGCGCAGGCCAGCATGGCCACGGCGGCTTCGGGGATCATGGGCAGGTAGATGGAGACCCGATCACCCTTGTTCACGCCCTTGGCCTTGAGCACGTTGGCGAACTTGCAGACTTCGGCGTGCAGTTCACGGTAGGTGATGGTGCGGTCTTCGGAAGGATCGTCGCCTTCCCAGATGATGGCGGCCTGGTCACCCCGGGTATCCAGGTGGCGGTCCAGGCAGTTGTGGGCCACGTTCAGCTTGCCGCCCTTGAACCAGGTGACCCGGGCTTCGCCCTCGAAGTTGCCTTCCAGCACGGAATCCCAGGGCTGGAACCAGTCCAGGTAGGTCTTGGCCTGTTCGGCCCAGAAGGCATCGGGGTCCTGTACCGACCGGCGGTACATGGACTCGTACTGCTCCAGGTTGACATGGGCATTCGCGGCAAAGTCTTTCGGTACTTCGTGAATCTTCACTTCCGACATGGGTTCCTCCTCAAAAAGACATTTGAAACGTAGCCAACCACCATCGGGGTCGGCAGAAATCCTGTTCCCGGGTCTCTACGGACTGTGCTGTCTGTGTCCTGTCGCCGTGCGTTGGCCCTGGATGCCTGGTTCCTGTCATGGCCGGCAATGACCGGACTTATTCCAGAATAACCCGGGCTTATTATTGCTGCCACATTCCTGTGCGAATCCGCACCTTATTGGAGCAAAAAACCGGCAACGCGCCGCCCCGTCGTGTTCTGGATGAGTCGCACCACCTTGAATGCCTCCCGCAACTGTCGCCGCTCCGGCTGCGACAGGTTGCCGACATCAAGCCGGTTGTCCGCCTTCCCGCCCTGTTCCAGGCAATGCACCTGGTGTCGGGCGCGCATCAAGGTGATGCAATCCCAGGCGGCTGTCAGATCCCGTCCGCCGGACTCACTCAGTCGACCGCTGGCGACCGCCGCACGGATACGTTCGCGTGTTCCCAGCACCATCACACCGTCCGCCAGGGCCAGCAGACGAGCCAGGCCGACGATGGGCATGATGCCGGCCCGCTTGATGTTCAGCACCGGCGATTGCCGCATCAGTCGTGACAGCCGGCCGCCGGGCAACCACTGCGGTGGTCGGTCATGCAGGGCTTCCATGGCCAGCGCCGCCATGAATCCCGCGTTGTGCCGGATCATGGTCAGGATACGACGGCGCAATTGCTCCAGAAGATCGATTTTTCCGTGAATACAGCGAAGATCGAGGAAGTTCTGCGCCAGCATCACGGATTTTCGTTCCGGTTGTTCGATCCATCCCCTGAAGTTGCGCTCCCAGTGTTCCAGCGGTTGACGCCATTCCGGGTTGCGGGCCATCACTTCTCCCGAACAGAGAACGAACCCGCAGGCATCCAGTCCCGTCGCGACCTGTTCGGCCAGTTCGCCGAAATACCCTGACGCCTCCCGATCCGCGGCCCTTGCCAGGATCAGGGCGTTGTCCTGATCCGTATGCACGGTTTGCTCCCGCCGCCCCTGTGATCCGCAGGCTACCCAGGCATAGGGCATGGGGGGAGGACCCAGGGAGGCCTCCGCCAGCTGGATGAAACGCCCCGTGAAGGCGTCCGCCAGGTCCGAGATGGCATGCCCCAGTGCGTTGGCGTCCGCGCTGTCGCGGATCAGCCGGATCTGCAGTGCCGGGAGTCGGCGCCCCAGTTGCTCAAGGTCGTGTCGTGCCTCAGCCTCCTTCACCTGGCTGATCAGCGTCTTTACATCCATCCGTCTTGTCTTCCGGGCTGATGCGGGGAAACCCCATATCATGCCCATCCGACGTCATTCTGGCCATTGCCTCGGCCAGGTTCTGAACAAGCAGTCTGTGTGGGCGTCACGCCTTTCGGGATGGCGCCGGCACAGACATCTTGATCCGGTGCATGGGGAGGGGACCCGCGGTGCGGGTCCCCCGGTTGGGTGGAAGATCAGGCGGTGTCGGCGCGCGGCACGCGCACGCTTTCCACCAGGGCCTGGATTTCCTTCGGCGGCGGAGCCGTCAGCTTGCAGACGATCAGTGCCACGGTGACGTTCAGAATGGCACCGATGGTACCGAAGCCCTGGGGCGAGATGCCCATGATCCAGCCGCTGGCATTGTCAGGCAGCATGGCCGTGCCCGGAATGAAGAACCAGCCCTTGTACAGGAAGATGTAGATCAGGGTGGTGAACAGACCGGTGAGCATGCCGGCGATGGCGCCTTCCTTGTTCATCCGCTTGTAGAAGATACCCAGCATCAGCACGGGGAACAGGGAGGATGCCGCCAGGCCGAATGCCAGTGCCACCACCTCGGCCGCAAAGCCTGGTGGATTAAGCCCCAGATAACCGGCCAGGAGGATGGCCGCCGCCATGGAGATGCGTCCTGCCATGAGCTCGTTCTTCTCCGAGATCTTGGGCATGAACACCCCCTTGAGCAGGTCATGGGAGATGGCCGAGGAGATGGCCAGCAACAGACCCGCCGCGGTGGACAGAGCCGCCGCGATACCACCGGCTGCCACCAGCGCGATCACCCAGTTGGGCAGGCTGGCGATTTCCGGGTTGGCAAGCACCATGATGTCGCGGTCCAGACGCACCAGTTCATTGCCCTGCAGGTCGTTCTCGGCCACGAAGGCCGGCGGGTTGTTCTGGTTGTAGTACTGGATGCGGCCGTCTTCGTTCTTGTCTTCGAATACCAGCAGGCCGGTGTTTTCCCAGGTGCGCATCCAGTCCGGACGCTCGTCGTAGACCATGGCTTCGCTGACGTTGCCCACACCGCCGGGGTAGAGGGTGTTCACCAGGTTGTACATGGCCATGGCACCCACGGCCGGAGCGGTGGTGTAGAGCAGGGCGATGAAGATCAGGGCCCAGCCGGCGGACTTGCGGGCGTCACGCACGCGGGGGACGGTGAAGAAACGGATGATGACGTGGGGCAGGCCGGCGGTACCGATCATCAGCGCCATGGTCAGCAGGAACATGTTGAGGGTACTGAAGCTGGCGTTGGTGGTGTACTCGGCAAAGCCCAGATCCACCATCATGCCGTCCAGGGCGTCGAGCAGGTAACGGCTGTCGTCACCGGAGAGGGTGGCGCCCAGGCCGGTCTGGGGCAGGAAGTGACCCGTGAGCTGGATGGAGATGAACACCGCGGGCACGGTATAGGCAAAGATCAGTACCACGTACTGAGCGATCTGGGTGTAGGTGATCCCCTTCATGCCGCCGAGCACGGCGTACACGAACACGATGCTCATGCCGGCGATCAGGCCCCAGAGGATGTCCACTTCCAGGAAGCGCGAGAAGGCGATACCCACGCCGCGCATCTGCCCGATCACGTAGGTGATGGAGATGATGAGCAGGCAGATCACCGCCACGATGCGCGCGCCGTTGGAGTAGAAGCGATCCCCCACGAACTGAGGCACCGTGAACTTGCCGAACTTGCGCAGGTATGGCGCCAGCAGCAGGGCCATCAGCACGTAGCCGCCGGTCCAGCCCATCAGGTAGACCGAGCCGCTGTAGCCCAAAAAGGCGATCAGACCCGCCATGGAGATGAACGAGGCCGCGGACATCCAGTCGGCCGCCGTGGCCATGCCGTTGGCGATCGGGTTGACGCCCTTGCCGGCCACGTAGAATTCCCCGGTGCTGCCTGCCCGGGCCCAGATGGCGATGCCTATGTACAGCGCAAAGGTGGCACCGACCACCAGGTAGATCATTAATTTAAGATCCATAGGATTATCCCCCAGTCGTTATCATTCTTCGTGGACGTCAAACTTCTTGTCCAGGCGGTTCATCCACCAGGCATAGAAGAAGATCAGCACCAGGAAGGTGTAGATGGAGCCTTGCTGCGCCATCCAGAAGCCCAGCGGGTAACCGCCGATGGACATGGTGTTGAGCGCGTCCACCATGAAGATGGGCAGCAGGTAGCCGGCGATGAACCACACCCCCAGACACCAGCCGAGGATGCTCAGATTGGCCTTCCAGTAGGCGCTTCTCTGCTCTTCCAGGCTACCGGCGGAAGCCAGGGTCTGTTGAATCTGCTCCCGGGTCTTGGCGCTGATGCCGCTTTCTTCCGCCAGGATCTTTTTGAGAAGATCTCTCATTTTTTCACTCATAATGGACTCCTCCGATACATTCGGTATGCCGGGTTAGGGTCGGACTGCATGTGGTCTTGCCTCCATCTTGAATGCGTGAATCAAGGGGTTGGGTTCCTTGTCCTGTTGTGGGTGATGGGCTCTGCATTCCCTTGGGCCCGGGTTCTGCCCTGATGTCCTTACAGCTGATATTCCAGCGCCAGGCGTGACTGCAGTTTGCGGATTTGCCGGAATGCCTCCTTGAGAATCCGCTGTTCCAGTTCGTCCAGACGCTCGGGGTTGATGAAATTGCTCAGGGGCTGGCCGGCCTGGGCCTGCTCATGGTGATTACGCATGCGCAGCAGCAGGATGTAGTGGTAGGCGTTGAGCCAGGCCGCCACATCTTCCCGCTTCATCACCCCGGCCTCGGCACAGGCCTCGAAACGGCGTGTGGTGTTGCTGTCGGGCATCTCCAGTGCCAGGGCGAAGATGCGGGCCACGTCCACGAAGGGGGTGGTGCCGTTGACCTTGAGATCCAGGCTGCGCGGGTGGCGCCCGCCGCCGGAACTGACCTTGAAGTCACCGAACAGCCCCAGCGGGGGGCGCAGGCGCAGGGCGTTTTCCGCCATCTGGCGGCGAAAACGGCTATTCTTTGAAGTTTTTTCCAGGAACCAGGCCCTCAGCCCGGCACCCGGCTGCTCGCCGCCGTAGAGCACCCGGAAATCGAAATAGATGTTGGCCTTGAGTAGGTGCTCGGGCGTGCCCTGGTCGATCCAGCGGGAAAAACGGGTACGCCATTCTTCCAGGCTCAGGCAGCACTCCGGGCTGCTGGCCATGACCCGCCCTCGGCACAGGGGGAAGCCGCAGATCCGCAGGGCCTCGTTGATCCGTTCCGCCAGAGGCAGCAGCCGGGCACGGATCTGGTCCGCAGTCATGCCGTCCTGGGGCAAGAACAGCATGCCGTTGTCCTGGTCGGTCTTGAGGGTCTGTTCCTGACGGCCCTCGCTGCCGAAGGAGAGCCAGTCGAACTCGGGGATGTCGCCGCCGGTTTCATGCAGGCAGAGAGTGATGATGCGGCGGGTGAGCTGATCATTGAGCATGGCGATGATCTGGGTGATCTGGTCCACCCGAACGCCCTGGGCAATCATCTGGCCGATCAGCAAGTGCACGTCGGTGCCCAGGCGGGCCAGGGCATTGACGTCCTCGGCCTGGCTCATGGAGCGGCTCAGGTTGGCCAGGCTGACCCGCTGCAGGGAGAACAGGTCGCCCTCGGAGATCACGCCCCGCAGCCGGCCCCGGTCGACGATGCACAGATGATGGAAGCCGTGGCTGGCCATCAGCATGGCGGCCTCGAAGGCGAAGGCGCTGGAGGGCAGGGTGACCGGATCGGGGGTCATCACCGCGCTGATGGGCTGATCCAGGCCGATCTCGGGCAAGGCCACCCGCTTGAGCAGGTCGTGTAGGGTGAAGACGCCCAGGGGCCTTTGCTCGTCATCGGTGATGATGACGCTGCCGATGCGTTCATCCTGCATGGCCTGCAGGGCCCGGCGAATGGGGGCGTCCGGCCTGAAGGTGACGGGTTCGCGCTGGAGGCGTTCGCCGACGGTGGTGTTGAGGGAGGTGTCGCCGCCCAGCCCCGAGGCGGTGCTGAACTGCACGTGACGCTGCACCGTGTCCAGCAGGCTGGCCAGGCGGCGGGTACAGAAATCGTGGAACTCGGGGCACATCTTGAGCAGATGATTGAAATCGTCCCGGTCCATCTCGAAGCAGAAGGTGTCCTCGGCGGCCCGGTAGCGGGTTTTCACCGGCCGGCGGGCCAGCAGGGCACCGATGGGAAAGCATTCCCCCGGTGCCAGCACCCAGGCAGTGCTGACGGGATTGCCGTTGGGGTCCAGGGACTCTCCCAGTACCCGACCTTGCTTGACGATGAAGAATCGGTCGGCGGGCCCGGACTTGGGGTTCAGGATCTGCTCGTCACGGGTGTAGAAGACCAGACGCAGGCGTTTGGCAAGGAATTCCAGATGGACCGGGTCCATCCGGGCAAAGGGCTCGTGGCGCCCCAGGAATTCCATCACGGGGATGAGGACGCCCCGTTGCCGGTCTGCGCTGTTGCCTGGATCTGTCTGCATGGTATCCATGGATGGCCGTGGTCTTGACGGCTACCATTGCAGAAGGCGTGCCAGGTTTTTGTTCCTTGTGGAAACAAGGACTTGTGACGGGTGTGTGCGGGATGCCTGTTACCTTGGGTAACGGATGTTACCCAAGGTAACAGGCAGGCTCAGGCTTTGGGGCGGGGGATGCCCATGCGGTTGCGCCGTTCCCAGAGGGCCTTGCGGCTGATGCCCAGCCGCCGGGCCAGTTCCGTTTCGGTCATCCGGGCCTGATTTTCCAGCACGAAGCGGCGGAAGTAGTCCTCCAGGCTGGTGTCCGGGGTCGCTTCCTGGCTCGGTCCGGGGGTCAGGCCCAGGTGTTCGGCGGCGATGCAGTCGCCGTCGGCCAGGATCACCGCCCGTTCCAGGGCGTTTTCCAACTCCCGCACGTTGCCGGGCCAGCGATGGGCCTGCATGGCCGCCAGGGCCGACGGTGCCAGTCGTGCCGGTGCCTGCTTGAGACGCCGACAGGCCTTTTCCAGCAGAAAATCCGCCAGCCGGGGCAGGTCTTCCAGCCGTTCACGCAGGGGCGGCAGGCCGATTTCCATGACCTTGAGCCGGTAGTAGAGGTCCTCGCGAAAGTCCCCTTCCCGCACCATCAGCTCCAGATCCCGGTGGGTGGCCGCCAGCAGGCGGATGTCCACCTTGCGACTGCTGTTGGCACCGACCCTTCGAATCTCGCCGTCCTGCAGCACCCGCAGCAGCCGGGACTGTGCAGCCGGGGTGAGTTCACCGATCTCGTCCAGGAACAAAGTGCCGCCGTCGGCGGCTTCCGCCAATCCCTGGCGGCTTTGGGCGGCACCGGTGAAGGCCCCCTTTTCATGACCGAACAGCTCCGATTCCAGCAGTCCTTCGGGAATGGCGGCGCAGTTGACCGAGACCAGGGGGGCCTGGGCGCGGCGGCTCTTCTTGTGAATGGCCCGTGCCACCAGTTCCTTGCCGGTGCCGGATTCGCCCCGGATCAGGACCGTGGCATCGGTGGGCGCCACTTTGTCCAGGGTCCTGCATACCTGCTGCATGGCGGGCGACTCGCCCACCATGCCCTCCACCGGATAGACCTGGCCGAGCTGGGACTGGAGCTGGGCATTTTCCCGCTCCAGCTGCCGCTGCTTGAGGATGCGGGCCACGCACAACAGCATCTCGTCATGGTCGAAGGGCTTGGCAATATAGTCCGTGGCCCCCTGTTTCATGGCGTCGACGGCGGAGCGGACGCTGGCATAGCTGGTCATGATGAGTACCGGGGTGTCGCCGCAGTGGCCGAGCATCTCGATGCCTTCGCCGTCGGGCAGGCGCAGATCGCAGATCAGCAGGTCGAAGCGGGAGGCCTCGCACAGCCGGCGGGCGTCGGCGATGCAGGCCGCCTCTTCGATGCGATAGCCTTCGTGTTCCAGGAGACGCCGCAGGGCACGGCGAATCACCGCTTCGTCTTCCAGGATCAGGATTCGGTTCAAGCCAGGGTCTCCTCTTCGACGGCCGGCAGCCGGATATGGAAGCGGGTTCCGCCCTCGGGCAGGTTGTCCGCGTAGACCATGCCGCCGTGGTCCTGAATGATGCTGTATACCACCGACAGCCCCAGACCGGTCCCTTCGCCCGGGGGCTTGGTGGTGAAGAAGGGTTCAAAGATCCGGTCGAGCACGGATTCCGGAATGCCGCTGCCCTCGTCCTCCACCTGGATCTCCACGCTGCCCAGGACGTACTCGCCGCGAATGACGATGCGGTCGCCGGGACGGCCGGCCTGCAGGGCGTTGTTGATCAGGTTGACGAAGACCTGCAACAGGCGCTGGGCGTTGCCCCGGGCGATGAGGGTGTCGGGCACTTCGTTGAAACAGCGCATGTCCCGACCGCTGTCGCTCAACTGTACCAGATGAATCGCTTCGTCCACGCAGGCCCGCATGTTCACCGGCGCGGGCCGCATGCGGGGCACCTCGCCGCTATGGCTGAAGGTGATCAGGGACTGAACGATGTCGTTGATGCGTCGGGTCTGTTCCAGGATCTGACGGGAAGTCAGGTCCACCTCCGCGGGGTCCTTTTCGTACCGCAGGTTCTGGGCCAGGGAGGCAATGCCGGTCAGCGGGTTGCCGATCTCATGGGCTACCCCGGCGGCGAGACGGCCAATGGAGGCCAGGCGGTCGTTGTGGGCCACCTCGCTTTCCAGATTGTGCAGTTCCGTCAGATCCTCCACCAGCACCACCATCCCCCCCAGGCCATGGGCCACGGAACTGCCCAGCCCGGCGGACTCGATGGCGGCCTTGTGCAGGTTCAGCCGGCGCTGGCGGCCGTCCACGGTGAGCTGCAGCTTGTACAGGTGCCGGTCATCGCCGTTGATGAAGGTGCGTAGCACCCCGTCCCAGGGGTCCTTGAGTCCGTCCAGGGTCTGTCCCACCGCATAGGAGGAGGAAATGCCGGAGATGGCGGCCATGGTGTTGTTCCAGATCAGGATGTCGCCCCCCGAGGAAATGGAACAGACTCCCAGCGGCAGTTCGTGGAGTACCTGGCGGTGATAGCGACGCAGGGTATCCAGCTCCGCCGCCAGTCCCTTGAGACGCACGGTGGAGTGTTCCAGTTGCTCCTCCACGAAGCGCAGGCTGTCCGCCAGGGCTACCTGGGTCTGGGGCGGGACTTCCAGGCGATTGTCCACAATCATGCGCGCCAGTAGAGGCCCCATCAGGCCGGACAGGTTGCGTTCCAGCCGTGCCCGCAGCTTGCGCAGTTCGTTGGGGCGTTGTTCCCGGGGGTCCAGCTTCAGGTCGCCCAGGGCGCGCTGGATCTCCAGGGCGGCGGTCTGCGGACCGATCACCTGGGACAGGTTGGTGCGCAGCTGTTCCACGTTGCGAATCTCGCCGTCCCCCAGCAACCGGCTCGGGGTGAGTTGTTCCCGACGGCAGCTCTGGGAGGCCTCCAGTTCCTCCCGGGTGGGCCGGGTGAGCAGGGAGCCGGCAACGAACAGCAGGCTGTTGAGGGTCAGTGACCAGAAGGTGGCAAAAGCCCAGCGGTTTTCCTCCTCGGCCCCCATCCAGCGCATCAGGTTGAAATCCACCATGGGTAGGCCGGAGTCGTGAATCAGCGGGACGATCAGGGCCAGCAGCCACACCAGGATGCCGCCCATCAGGCCGGCGATGAAGCCCACCCGGTTGGCCCGCGGCCAGAACAGCAGGCCCAGGATGCCGGGCAGGAACTGGGCCACGGCGACGAAGGAGATGAGGCCGATCTGGGCCAGGCCCTGGTTGAATTCCAGCAGCCAGTAAAAGCCGTAACCCATGCCGATGATGAGGAGGATCAGCACCCGCCGGCCCCACAACAGCCAGCCGTAGAGATTGTTCCGGGGCAGGGACTGCTGGCGGTAATGGGCCGGCAGGATCAGGTGATTCAGGCACATGGCGGCCAGGGCCAGGGTGGTGACGATCATCATGGCGCTGGCGGCGGAAATCCCGCCGATGAAGGTGAACAGGGCCAGCCAGCCCTGGTCTGCCGCCACCGGCAGCCCCAGCACGTAATAGTCCGGCGCGGTCTGCAGGCCGGTGGCCTGACCGGCCCAGAGGATCAGGGGAATGGGCAGATTGAGCAGCAGCAGGAACAGGGGGAAGGCCCAGGTGGCCGTCTGCAGGGAGCGGGGGTTGATGTTCTCCACGAAGGTCATGTGGAACTGCCGCGGCAGCAGGAAGGCGGCGGCGAAGGCCAGCACCATGAGGGTCATCCAAGGGCCTTCGCGCACCGGTTCATAGAGGGCCTCCAGGGCCTCCGGGTGGGCGGTCAGCCACGCATCCAGTCCACCGAAGCCGCCGAAGACCCCGAACAGGGCAAAGCCGCCCACCGCCAGCAGGGCCAGCAGCTTGACGGCGGACTCGAAGGCGATGGCCACCACCAGGCCCTCGTGCTTTTCCCGGGGGGTGATGTGGCGGGCGCCGAACAGGATCGCGAACAGCATCAGGGTGGCGCAAAAACCCAGGGCCAGCAGGTGAGGCGTGTCCTGCCGGGTCAGCACGGAAACGGATTCGGTGACCGCCTTGATCTGCAGGGCGATGTAGGGAAGGATGCCCGCCAGCATGAACAGGGTGACGATGACCCCGGTCCACTGGCTGCGATAGCGGAAGGCAAACAGGTCGGCCAGGGACGTGAGCTGATACTCCCGCACCAGACGCAGCAGGGGCGCCAGCAGCAACGGTGCCAGCAGGAAGGCGAGGGTGACCCCGAGATAGATGGTGAGGAACTGATAGCCTTCGGTGTTGGCAAACCCCACGCTGCCGTAGAAGCTCCAGGACGTGGCGTAGACCCCCAGGGACAGGGTATAGACCAGCGGGTGGTGCACCAGTCGGCCCGGCAGCCAGCCCTTTTCCGCCGCGTGGGCGATGAAGAACAGCAGCGCCAGGTAGGCGACCCCGACGGCGTAGAGCAGACCGATCTCAGAGATCATGGCGACCCCGTCGCCATTGCACCACCCAGGCCAGGGCGATGATCCCGCCCCAGAGCAGGTAGGGCAGATACCAGGGGGCGCCCGAACGGGTCCACCACGCCACCAGCGGCGATGCGAACAGCAGCACGCCGAGCAGGAACAGCAGCAGTGTCTTGTCCTGGGATGACATGGATTGGGTCCTGGGATGGATCCTTCAAACCCGCAAGGATGCAGCATCCGGCCGGTTCAGGCCAGCATCAGGTCCGGAAGGGCCAGTGCGCCAGGGCATGGTCCAGCAGCGCGGCAGGGGTGGCATCCCGCCAGTCCCGGGGCAGGGGTAGGTGGAGAAAGCCCATCACGGCGGCCAGGTTGGTCAGGGGGGTGGCGTCGTCCACCGCCGGGGCGTGGGTCTGCTTGGAGAGCTTGTCGCCGGTGGTATTCAGCACCAGGGGATGGTGCAGATAGACCGGCGTGGGCAGTGCCAGCAGTCGCTGCAGGTGGATCTGGCGGGGGGTGGAGTCCAGCAGGTCGCTGCCCCGGACCACATGGGTGATGCCCTGAAAGGCATCATCCACCACCACCGCCAGCTGATAGGCCGTGAGTCCGTCGGCGCGGCGGATCACGAAGTCACCGATCTCCCGGCTCAGGCGCTGGTTGACAAGGCCGTGGTAGCGATCGTGGAAGCCGATGGGATCATCGTGGGTACGTACCCTCAGGGCACGGGGAGCCCGTCCGGGGGCCAGTCCCCGACGGCAGGTGCCGGGATAGACCGGGCCTTCCAGTCCGGTGCGGCCGGCGGCGGTGATCTCCCGGCGGGTGCAGCCGCAGTCGTAGGCCTGTCCCTGGCGCCGCAGTGCGGTCATGGCCTCGGCATAGGCCTCGAGGCGGCAACTCTGATAGAGGATGTCTTCGTCCCAGTGCAGGGCATGGGCTTCCAGGGTGCGCAGGATGGCATCGGCGGCGCCGGGTTGTTCCCGGGGTGGGTCCAGGTCTTCGATGCGCACCCGCCAGGTGCCCTGGTGGGCGCGGGCATCCAGAAAGGAGAAGACAGCGGCGACCAGGGAACCCTGGTGCAGGGGGCCGGTGGGGGAGGGGGCGAAACGACCGATGTAGGTCATGGATGACCGGCGAATCAGACCCTCCCGTGGCAGGGCGGCGCCTGCTCACGGGAAGGTGCTGTCAGCCGTATTGCCTTGACCGGCTGTGTCATCAGGCCATCTGCTTTTCCTTGATCTCCTGCAGGGTCTTGCAGTCGATGCACAGGGTGGCGGTGGGGCGGGCTTCCAGGCGGCGGATACCGATTTCCACGCCGCAGGCCTCGCAGTAACCGTAGTCGCCACTTTCGATGTCCTTGAGGGCCTCGTCGATCTTGCGGATCAGCTTGCGTTTCCGGTCGCGGGTGCGCAGTTCCAGGCTGAATTCCTCCTCCTGGGTGGCGCGGTCCGCCGGGTCGGCAAAGTTGGCGGCGTCTTCCTTCATGTGGCCCACGGTGCGGTCCACTTCTTCCATCAGGTCCTGCTTCCAGGCCAGCAAAATGGTGCGGAAGTGATCCTTCTGGGGCTTGCACATGTACTCCTCGCCCTCGGCCGGCTGGTAGGGGGCGATACCCTGACCAGACTGGGAAAGACTGCCGGAACCGTTTGGCGTACTCTTGCTGGAGGCCATCGCTCGCAAACTCCTGAGTGTCAAAAGGCGAGTCTAGATACCAGAGAATCGGCCCGGGCGCAAGCAAAAGGCCGAACGGCCCGCCCGGCCGACCCCATGAAAACGATGATCACTACCGGAGGCAGCATGTCTGATCTGAAGGCCCTGATATTCGATGTGGACGGTACCTTGGCGGATACGGAACGGGATGGCCACCGTCCCGCCTTCAATGCCGCCTTCCGGGAGATGGGGCTGGACTGGGACTGGACCGTGCCGCTCTACGGGCGGCTGCTGCAGGTGGCCGGCGGCAAGGAGCGGATCCGCCATTACCTGGATGCATTCGCGCCCGAATTCACGCCGCCCGCCGACCTGGACCGGTTCATCGGTGATCTGCACGCCTGCAAGACCCGGCACTTCGTGGCCATGCTGGAGCGGGGTGGCATCCCCCTGCGGCCGGGGGTTTTGCGGCTGATCGAGGAGGCGCGCTCGGCGGGGTTGTTGCTGGCGATCGCCACCACCACATCACTGACCAACGTGGAGTCCCTGCTGCGGGCCAACCTGGGAGAGGCATCACTGGACTGGTTCCGGGTGATCGGGGCCGGCGACGTGGTGCCGGCGAAGAAGCCCGCGCCCGATATCTATCATCACGTGCTGGAGCGCCTGGGTCTGTCGGCCCGGGACTGTGTGGCCATCGAGGATTCCGCCCAGGGGCTGCGGGCCTCGCGGGGAGCGGGGATTGTCACGGTGATCACGGTGAGCGGATATACGGTGGAGGATGATTTTTCCGGGGCCGCCGCGGTGCTGGAGCATCTAGGGGAGCCGGAGATGCCCGGGCGGGTCGTTCGGGGGCAGGGGCCAAAGCGCGGAATCGTCGATGTCGGTTATCTGGATGCCCTGCTTCCCTGAACAATCATTCCACCCGACACCACAGCCGTCCCTGGGCAAGGCGGGCTTCCAGTCGTTCACCGGACTTCACCTGCTCCGGGGCGCGAATGGCCTGACCCTCGGCACTGAGCAGGATGCTGTAACCCCGGCCCAGGGTGGCCAGGGGACTCACCGCATCCAGGGTCCGTGCCTGCAGGGATACCCGGGCGTGCAGGCGTTCCAGGCGCAGGGCCATGGCCCGCTCCAGGCGCAGGGATAGATCCTGTTGCCGATGCACCATGCCGGTCAGGCGGGTCCGGGGAGAACACTGCCCCAGGCGGGTCCACAGATGGGCCAACTCGATGCGTTGCTCCCGGAGCCGCCGGGCCAGGGCCTGGCGCAGTCTGGATTCCAGTTCATCCAGGCGCTGGGCGCGGGCCTGCAGGCGCCGCTCGGGATGCTGGTGCCGCAATCGTTGTTCCAGGCCCTGAAGCCGCAGGCCCTGTGCCTGCCGCCGACGGGAAAAACGTTCACACAGCAGCCGCTCCAGTTGATTCACCCGCTGCAGCAGTTCACGGCCGTCGGGACTGACCAGCTCGGCGGCCACCGACGGGGTGGGGGCACGGTGATCGGCGGCCAGGTCGGCAATGGTGATATCCGTTTCATGGCCGATGCCGCTGACCACGGGGATGGCGCAGGCGCGGATGGCGCGGGCCACGATCTCCTCGTTGAAGGCCCAAAGGTCCTCCAGGGAACCGCCGCCCCGGGCCAGGATCACTACGTCACAGTCGCCGCGGTCCGAGGCGGTCGCAAGGGCCGCGGCGATGCGCGGGGCCGCCTCGCCGCCTTGTACCGGCACCGGATAGATCATCACCGGCAGCGCCGGGAAGCGGCGCCCGAGGACCGCCAGGATATCCCTGACCGCCGCGCCGGTGGCGGAGGTGATCACCCCCACGCGGCGGGGAAACCGGGGCAGGGGACGTTTGCCGGCGGGGTCGAACAGCCCTTCGGCCTCCAGCCGGCGACGCAGGGCCTCAAAGGCCCGTCGCAGGGCGCCGTCCCCGGCTTCCTCCAGGTGTTCGACGATGAGCTGATAATCACCCCGGGGCACATAGAGGCTGACCCTGGCCCGGGCCAGTACCTGCATGCCGTCCCGGGGTCGAAAGCGCACCCCCTGGGCCCGGTTGCGGAACAGGGCGCAGCGCACCTGGGCCCCTTCATCCTTGAGGGAGAAATACCAGTGACCGGAGGCGGGTCGGGCCAGATTGGACAGTTCCCCTTCCACCCACAGCAGGGGAAAACCGCTCTCCAGGCGTCCCTGCACCGCCTGATTCAGACGAGAGACGCTGTAGACCTCTTTTTCCGTTGACGGCTCGGGCAAGGCAGGCGCTCCGTAGTGGATGAAAATAACCGGGAACCATGCCACGGAAACCGGCATCATATCCAGTCCCCACAGGCCTGGTCGGGTTTACCCCACCCGGGTGCCTCTCTATAATTGTACGATTCACCAATACCTCCCCCCGAGACATATCATGCGCATCGTCCAGGAAGCCCTCACCTTCGACGACGTCCTCCTGGTCCCCGCCCATTCGGCGGTGCTACCCAGAGACGTGGACCTCACCACTCGCCTCACCCGCGACATCACTCTGAACATTCCCCTGGTCTCCGCCGCCATGGACACGGTCACCGAGGCCCGTCTGGCCATCGCCATTGCCCAGGAGGGGGGCATCGGCATCGTGCACAAGAACATGAGCATCGAGGCCCAGGCCCAGCAGGTGCGTCTGGTCAAGAAATACGAGAGCGGCGTCATCAGCGATCCCATCACCGTCACCCCGGACACCAGCATCCGTGACGTACTGGCCATCACCCGCGCCAACTCCATCTCCGGCGTCCCGGTGGTCAAGGGCGTCGATCTGGTGGGTATCGTCACCAGTCGTGACCTGCGCTTCGAGACCCGCATGGATTCCCCGGTGTCCGAGATCATGACCCCCAAGGAACGTCTGGTCACCGTGCGCGAGGGGGCCGACCGGGAAGAGGTTCAGCACCTGTTGCACAAGCACCGCATCGAGAAGGTGCTGGTGGTGAACGATCAGTTCCACCTGCGGGGCATGATCACCGTCAAGGACATCCAGAAATCCACCGATTTCCCCAGCGCCTGCAAGGATGACCGCGGTCGTCTGCGGGTGGGGGCGGCCCTGGGCGTGGGTGCCGGTACCGAGGAGCGCTGTGCCGCGTTGGTGGAAGCCGGGGTGGACGTGGTAGTGGTGGATACCGCCCACGGCCATTCCCAGGGCGTGCTCGACCGGGTGGCCTGGGTGAAGAAAACCTATCCGGACGTCCAGGTCATCGGCGGCAACATCGCCACCGCCGAGGCCGCCCGTGCTCTGGCACAGGCGGGCGCGGATGCCGTGAAGGTGGGTATCGGCCCCGGCTCCATCTGCACCACCCGTATCGTGGCCGGCGTGGGCGTCCCCCAGATGACCGCCATCGACAACGTGCGCCAGGCCCTGGAAGGTACGGGCGTGCCCCTGATCGCCGACGGCGGCGTGCGCTTCTCCGGCGATTTTGCCAAGGCCATTGCCGGCGGTGCCCACTGCGTCATGCTCGGCAGCCTGTTTGCCGGTACCGAAGAGGCGCCCGGTGAAGTGGAGCTGTATCAGGGCCGTTCCTACAAGTCCTACCGGGGCATGGGTTCCCTGGGCGCCATGCAGCAGGGTTCCTCGGACCGTTATTTCCAGGAAAGCAGCGGCGTGGTGGACAAGCTGGTGCCGGAAGGCATCGAAGGTCGTGTCCCCTACAAGGGCACCATCGTGGCCATCATCCATCAGCTGGTGGGCGGACTGCGTTCCTCCATGGGCTATGTGGGCTGCAGCAACATCGACGAGATGCGGACCCGTCCCGGTTTCGTGCGGGTCACCTCGGCGGGGATGCGTGAAAGTCACGTCCATGACGTGACCATCACCAAGGAAGCCCCCAACTACCGGATGGATTGAAGAAGATGCCCCTGTCTGCCCCGGATATTCACGCCCATCGCATTCTCATCATCGATTTCGGCTCCCAGTACACCCAGCTCATCGCCCGGCGGGTGCGGGAGTCCGGGGTCTATTCCGAGATCCACCCCTGGGACATGGACGCCGCCGCCGTGCGCGACTTCAACCCCAGCGGCATCATTCTCTCAGGCGGTCCGGAGTCCGTGATCGAAAGCGATCCGCCCCGCGCTCCCCAGTGCGTGTTCGAACTGGGGGTGCCGGTGCTGGGCATCTGCTACGGCATGCAGACCATGGCGGCCCAACTGGGCGGGCGGGTCGAGAGTTCCGATCATCGGGAGTTTGGCTATGCCCAGGTCCGGGCCCACGGCCATACCCGCCTGCTGACGGACATCGAAGACCACACCAGCCCCGAAGGCCATGGCCTGCTGGATGTCTGGATGTCCCATGGTGACCGGGTCTGCGCCCTGCCGGAAGGTTTCTCCCTGATGGCCTCCACGGACTCGGCCCCCATGGCCGGCATGGCCGACGAGGCGCGTCGTTTCTACGGCGTCCAGTTCCATCCCGAGGTGACCCATACTCGTCAGGGGCAGCGTATCCTGTCCCGGTTCGTCCATGATATCTGCGGTTGCGAGAATCTCTGGACCGCCGGCAACATCATCGATGACATGATCCAACGGGTGCGGGAACAGGTGGGCACCGACGAGGTCATCCTGGGCCTGTCCGGCGGCGTGGACTCCTCCGTGGTGGGTGCCCTGCTGCACAAGGCCATCGGCGACCAGCTCACCTGTGTGTTCGTCGATACCGGCCTTTTGCGTCTCCATGAAGGTGACCAGGTCATGGCCACCTTTGCCCGTCACATGGGCGTGCGGGTGATCCGGGTGGATGCGGAAGCCCGTTTCCTTGAGGCCCTGGCGGGGGAGTCGGACCCCGAGGCCAAGCGCAAGATCATCGGTCGCCTGTTCGTTGAGGTCTTCGACGAAGAGGCCGCCAAGCTCAAGAATGCCCGCTGGCTGGCCCAGGGCACCATCTATCCCGATGTGATCGAGTCTGCCGGTTCCAAGACCGGCAAGGCCCATGTGATCAAGTCCCACCACAACGTGGGCGGTCTGCCGGAGACCATGAAGATGGGTCTGGTGGAGCCGTTGCGGGAACTGTTCAAGGACGAGGTGCGGCGCATCGGCGTGGAACTGGGGCTGCCGTCGGAGATGGTCTACCGGCATCCCTTCCCGGGGCCGGGGCTGGGGGTGCGCATCCTGGGCGAGGTCACCAAGCCTTACGCGGACCTGCTGCGCCAGGCGGATCACATCTTCATCGAGGAACTGCGCGGTGCCGGCCTGTATGACCAGGTGTCCCAGGCCTTTGCGGTCTTTTTGCCGGTGAAATCCGTCGGCGTGATGGGGGACGGTCGTCGCTATGACTATGTGGTGGCCCTGCGCGCCGTCGAGACCATCGACTTCATGACTGCCCGCTGGGCGCACCTGCCCTACGAGTTCCTGGACAAGGTCTCGCGGCGCATCATCAACGAGGTGAAGGGCATTTCCCGCGTGGTCTATGACATCTCCGGCAAGCCGCCGGCGACGATTGAGTGGGAGTGATCCCGCTGAAAGGGCCGGGTCCTACATGAAGATCCGGCTCACCTGTTCCATGACGGCCTGATCGGCGTCCCAGTGCAGGGTGGGATCTTCGGGGGTGCAGCCCAGGCGCCTGAGTGATGGGACACCCAGGCGATCGACCTTGGCCAGGCGATGGCCGGTGGACTGATAGCTTTCGATGTTGGCGGCCTGGACGATGTCCACGTAGTCGATGGGGGCGTCGTCGCCGGGGTCCCGTTTCAGGTTGTCGTGCTCGGCCGCCACGTCGATCATCTGCTGATCAAAGTTCCAGGCCTTGAGGATGGCGCGACCCACGCTCATGTGCAGGCTGGCGATGATCATGTCCAGGTACTTTTCGTTTTCCACGATCACGTCGATGTTCTTGGCCTTGTTCAGGATCGGGATGACACCGACATCATGGACCAGGCCGGCCAGCAGGGCCACTTCCTGATCCAGGTGCCGGTACTGCCAGGCCAGCAGGGAACTGAGGATGGCCACTTCCACGCTGTGGTTCCAGAGCGCTTCCATGCGGCTGCGAATGCCCCGATGCCCGGTGTTGAAGACGTCCCGCATGGCCAGGGTCAGTACCACGTTCTTGGTTTTCTCCAGGCCCAGCCGGGTGATGGCAGACTTGATGGTGGTACAGCGGCTCAGTCCCCGGTAGATGGGGCTGTTGGCATAGCGGATCAGTCGTGCCGCCATGGCGGTATCCCGCGCCACCACGGCGGTGATTTCATCGATGGAGCTGTCATCCCGGTTGATGGTGAACAGTGCCTGGATGGAGATGTCCGGCAGGGTGGGAATCTGGATGCCGTTGTTCTGCAGGTCCTGGCGCAGGTCGCTGATGAACTCGTCGACGATTTCTTTGGGGTCGAGACGCTTGTTCACGTGGGGCAGGGACGGGAGAGTGACAAGGGTTTCCAGTATGACATAACTGCGCTCCAGGCGCGTGCGGAGTGATGATGGACGAGGAACAGGATCGCTACTGGATGACACGGGCGCTGGTACTGGCCGACCGGGCCGGCGACGAGGGAGAGGTCCCCGTCGGTGCCGTGCTGGTCAGGGACGGGCAGGTACTGGGGGAGGGCAGGAATCGTCCGATCACCCAGTGCGATCCCACCGCCCATGCGGAGATCCAGGCTCTGCGGGCCGCGGCCGTGGCGACGGGGAATTACCGTCTGCCCGGCACGACGCTCTATGTGACCCTGGAGCCCTGCGTCATGTGTCTGGGGGCGATGGTGCATGCACGGGTGGAGCGGGTGGTGTTCGGCGCCCATGACCCCAAGACGGGGGCGCTCGGTGGTGCCGCCGATGCATTGGGGTTGCCGCTTTACAACCATGACCTGACGGTGACGGGCGGGGTGTTGGCGGATGTCTGCGGTGAGCGTCTCAGGTCTTTCTTTCGCGCTCGCCGCAAGTCCGGGGGTGCGGCTGGTTCAGGACAGTCACAATCCCAGGGGTAATATCTCAAGTGGATCCGGCGGGTGGGGGTTGGACGGGCCCGGGTCCCGTGGCGATATCTGCTCGCGGCCCTGCTCTGGGGTGGTGAACCAGGTGAGGATGTCGTAGAACCCGCGGATGTTCTGCACATACTGGACCGGTTCCCAACCCCTGGCATAGCCGTAGCGGGTATTACGATACCAGTTGGGCTGACTCAGCAGAGGCAGATGCTCCATGACATCAATCCACCGGTCCGGGTCCTTGCCCTGTGAGCGGGTGATGCGCCTGGCGTCATGCAGATGGCCCATGCCGACGTTGTAGGCCGCCAGGGCCATCCAGGTGCGATCCGGCTCCTCGATGCCCATGGGTAGTCGCTCATGCAGATTGGTGAAGTATTCCGCACCGCCGAATACCGATTCCCGTGGGTCGGTCCGATCCTGGACGCCGAGCTGGCCGGCGGTCGCCAGGGTCAGCATCATCAGTCCGCGAACCCCGGTTCTGGAGACGGCGTTGGGGTTCCAGTGGGACTCCTGATAACTGATGGCGGCCAGCAGTCGCCAGTCCATGTCAAACTGCTCCGCGGCCTCCCGAAACAGGGGTTCGTGGCGGGGCAACCGTTCGCGAAGACGGTTCATGAAGGTGAGGATGCCTGGGTAATCCAGCACTTCCATGTGGCCGTAATGCCGTTCCAGCAACTGTGCCAGCCGGCCATCGGCGGCGTATTCCTCGAAGAAGCGTTCCGCGGCCTGGACCAGGGTCTGATCCTTGTGCCGGGGGAAGGCCCAGGCCAGGAAGTGGGGCTCGGACAGGTCCATGGCCGCTCTCAGTTCCGGATAGAATCGGCGCAGGGAAGCCAACTCGATGGAATCGGCGACGGCCAGCGCCCTGTCGCCTTCCCGGACCTGTCTGAGCAGTTCCGCCGGCGTGATGTCCGTCAGCTCCTCCCACTGGAGGTCGGGATACTGTTGTTTGAGCGCCTGCAGGGTTTCCACATGACTGCTGCCGGCAATGACTGCCAGTGTATGCTGTTGCAGCGCCTCCGGTGACTCGGGAGCAGGTTCACCATTGCGATGGACGACTTGTTCCGTGACCTGATGGTAGGCAGGGCCGAACCTGACCTTGCTAAGACGGGCGCGCGTCACCGTGATGCCGGCTGCCGCCATGTCCACCCGGCCGCTGGCCACCATGGGCAGGATCTCATCGAATCGCTCCGGGGTGACCAGTCTGAGACGGACGCCCAGACTGTCGGCAAAGGCGGTGGCCAGGTCATATTCCAGTCCATCGGGACCTTCGGGACCCGGTCGGTAGGTGGTGGTGCTGATGCGGGTGGCCACCACCAGCTCGCCGTGCGCGAGCACCCGCTCCAGTTCCGTCATCGGCCGTATGAAGGCAAACAGCAGAACCAGCGTCAGCAGCAGCACAAAGGCAAGCGCTTCCAGGCGCTGGTTGAGCGTCCAACGGGGGCGGCGACGTTTCAAGGGCTTAAAAAAAATTTTGTAATCGGCTATGATAACCCACTTTACCGTCGGGCCGCACCGGGATGTGGTCGTGCCCTGTCGGTAGCTTTTCGACCGTATTGGAGAGGTGCCGGAGTGGTCGAACGGGGCGGTCTCGAAAACCGTTGTACACGCGAGTGTACCGAGGGTTCGAATCCCTCCCTCTCCGCCAATCAATCAGACAGTCCCATCACCCGGCAAGGTTTTCGTGTATCACGACCTTGCCGGGTTTTTTTTGGTCGTCTTGCCGGCTGGCGCATCATGCCTATCCCCCCGCCCATCAGTCGGTTCTGAATCGGTGTCGCCATGCACTACAATCCTTGATGAGTACTTCAGATCCTGCAAAGGAACCCTATGACCCCGAAAAAAGCTCCCTTGTCTGACTCAGCCCCGGATACCACGACCAGGACGGACGATGATATCGACGATGTGGGCATGGTGGAGGCCATTGACGATGGCGAGGTGAAGGCGGGTGGGCGGACGCCCCGGGATGAAGAACCTGAAATGCCCGTGGAGGCCGAGGATCAGGAAATGATCCGTAGCGATTTCTGCGGTCATGTGGTGGGTATCGGTGCGTCGGCCGGTGGACTGGAGGCCTTGGAACAGCTCTTTGATGCCATGCCTTCAGGCTCGGGGGCCGCTTTCGTGGTGGTCCAGCATCTGTCTCCCGACCACAAGAGCCTGATGGCCAACTTGCTGGCACGCCATACCAGTATGCCGGTGGTGACCGTGCGCGACGCCATGGAGATCGAGGCGGAAACCATCTACCTGATCCCACCGGGCAACCTGATGACCATTTCCGAGGGCCAGCTACGGCTGAGTCCGAAGAACCCCAAGGCGCTCTCCCTGCCCATCGACCTGTTCTTCTCTTCCCTGGCGCGGGAGTTTCGGGATCGCTGCATCGGTGTGATCCTGTCCGGTACGGGGTCGGATGGCACTCGGGGATCGGTGGCCATCAATGACGCCGGTGGTCTGCTGCTGGCCCAGGATCCTGAGAGTGCCAAGTTCGACGGCATGCCCCGCAGTGTCATCGCCACCGGCCTGGTGGATGAGATTCTGCCGGCGGAGACCCTGGGGCGACGGATCAAGGACCATATTCTGCAAAAACCGGAAACCCGGGTGGGGCCGCCGCCAAGGACCGCCTCGGACCTGGATATCGGCTCGGCCCTGGAGGGCATCTTTCACTTGCTGCACAACCACGGCGGGGTGAACTTCCGTGACTACAAGCCAGCCACGGTACTCAGACGCATCGAACGCCGCATGCAGGTGCGTCATGTGCCGGATTTCGAGCATTACCTGGAACTGCTGGAGAATGATGCCGGCGAGGTGTCGGTGCTGCGCCGTGAGATCCTCATTCCGGTAACGAATTTCTTTCGCGATCCGGAAGCCTTCGACACCCTGGCTTCCAAGGCGGTGGAGCAGATTGTCCAGCAGGCTTCCGGATCCCATCCTATCCGGGTCTGGGTGGCGGGCATGTCCACCGGTGAGGAGGCCTATTCCATTGCCATCCTGTTTGCCGAGGCTTTTGATCGCGCAAGGCGCTGGCCGGACATCAAGATCTTCGCCACGGATGTGGAGCAGAAGAATGTGGATGCCGCCAGCGCCGGCACCTTTTCCGAGGCCATCATGGCCGAGGTGTCGCCCGAGCGGCTGGAGCGCTTCTTCATCAAGCGGGGTAGTCATTTCGTGGTCAAGCCGGACCTGCGCCAGACCCTGGTCTTTGCGCGTCACAACCTGCTGGAAGACCCGCCGTTCACGCGCATGGACATGGTGACCTGCCGCAATGTCCTGATCTATTTCGTGCCCGGGGCCCAGGAACGGGCCCTGCGTCGGCTCCAGTATGCCCTGGCGCCGGGCGGCTATCTCTTTTTGGGCAGCAGCGAGTCCCTGGCCGGACTGAGTTCGGACTTCACCCCGGTGAGCAGCAAGCACAAGCTGTTTCAGATGCTGCGCAGTACCAGCTTGCCGTTGGATTCGCACTCCAGTTCCGCGCTCCTGGGGTCACGCAGTCCTGCGTCGACTCGAGGGCGGCGCCTGGGTGCGCAGCCGGGGCGTAGTCTGGATGCTTCCGCCATCGATGCCGCTCAGCAGTTGCTGTTGCGTGACCATGCGCCGCCCAGCATCCTGTTGTCGGAAGGGATGGAACTGGTCCATATCTTCGGTCAGGCCCAGCGCTATCTGCACTTTCCTTCCGGGAGCATTTCGCTGGAGATATCCAAGCTCTTGCCGACCGGCATCGTGCCGGTGGCGCAGGCGCTGTTGCGGCGTGCCGCCAAGAGCCGTGAGCTGGTCCGTTCCGAAGCCAGTACCTTCCGGTTGCCTGACGGATCCTCGCAGCGGTTGTGCATTTCGGCCCAGCCGCTGGCGGGGGATGATCGTAATGCCGTGTTCATGCTGCTGTCCTTCGAGCCCCAGGATGTCGGCAATGCCGGTGTGACGGATGGCGCCCCGCCACTGGATGTGAATGCGGAGGCGATGGAGCGCATCCAGTCATTGGAACAGGAGCTGGCGGCGACCCGGGAAAGCCTCCAGGCCACCATCGAGGAACTGGAGGCATCCAATGAGGAGCTTCAGGCTACCAACGAAGAAATGATGGCCGCCAACGAGGAGTTGCAAAGCTCCAACGAGGAGTTGCAGTCCGTCAACGAGGAGCTCTATACGGTCAACGCGGAAAACCAGGAAAAGATCCAGATCCTCAATCGGCTCAATGCAGACCTGGACAGCATGGCCAAGGCGGCATCCATCGCCACCCTGTTTTTGGATGAGTCGATGCGCATCACCCGGTTCACGCCGGAGGCCACGCAGATCTTCAAGATCCGGGATGGGGATGTGGGGCGTCCCATTGATGATTTCACCCATTCCCTGGATTACCCGGATCTCATGCATGATCTGCGTCACAGCCTGCGTGAAGGCCGGATGCAGGAGCATGAGGTCAGTTCGGAGTCCGGACGCCACTATCTGCTACGCATCCTGCCCTATACCCTGCAGGGGGCTTCCACCCGGGGCGCGGTGATCACCCTGGTGGATATCACCTCCATCCGGGATGTGGCCCTTTTGCAGGCGGTACTGGACTCCCTTGATCACCACGTGGCCGTGATCGACAACGACGGCGTCATCCTGATGGTGAACAAGGCCTGGCACACCTTTGCGGAAAGGAACGGCGACCGGACGCTCAATGGCTCGGGGGTAGGCGTCAACTATCTGGATGCCTGCAAGATGGAAGATACGGACAATCCCGATGCACCCTATGCACTCAAGGCATTGCAGGGTTTGCAGAGGGTACTCAAGGGGGATCTGGACGGCTTCAGCTTTGAGTACCCTTGCCACTCGGCGGACACGCGGCGCTGGTTCCTGATGCATGCCGGCAAGTTGCATCATCCGGATGGCGGGGCCATTGTCAGTCACTTGGAGATTACCGACTGGATCCTCGGCCAGGCGCAGGCGCCCGCCGAAACGCAGGCGTCGTAGCCGGAGAGGGCGCGGTCAGTGTAGCCGGTTGCCCTGACCCGGGATCTGCTCCCGCCATTGTGTGATCAAATCCTCGGCGGGCAGAGGCATGCCGAACAGGTAGCCCTGCCCCGACAGGCACCCCTCCCTGAGCAGGAAGCTGACCTGACGTGCCTCTTCGATGCCTTCCGCCACGGTTTCCAGCCCCAGGCTCTTGCCCAGGCCGATGATGGCCCGGACGATGGTTTCGTCATTGGTATCCCGTCCCACGTCACGAACAAAGGACTGGTCGATCTTGATCCGGTCCAGGGGCAGACGCTTGAGATAGGAAAGGCATGAATAACCGATGCCGAAGTCATCGACCGCCAGCTTCACCCCGAGCGACTTGAGTTCCTGCAATGCGCTCAAGGTCTTTTCGGGGGCGCGCATGATCAGGGATTCCGTGACTTCCAGTTCCAGGCACTGGGCGGGGATGTCAAAGTCTCTCAAGGCCTCGCGCACCTGGGTCACCAGGTTTTCCCGCTCCAGTTGCTGCACCGAGAGGTTGACGGCCACCTGCGGGATATGCAGGCCATCCCGGCGCCATTGATGCATTTGCCGGCAGGCCTCCCTGAGGACCCAGTTGCCGATTTCTCCGATGATGCCGATATCTTCCGCCAGCGGGATGAAGTCCGCGGGAGAGGTCATGCCCAGGCCGGGATGAAGCCACCGTACCAAGGCCTCGACTCCTTGAAGATGCCGAGTATTCAGATCGATCTGCGGCTGATAATGCAGGATCAACTCGTTGCGGGAGCAGGCCCCTCTCAGGGCGGCTTCCAGTTTCAGCTTTTCCAGTACACCGGCCGAGAGATTGGGGGCAAAGAAGTGATAGTCGTTGCGTCCATCGCTCTTGGCCTGATACATGGCCAGGTCGGCGTGCTTGAGCAGGGTGTCCGCATCCCGTCCGTCTTCCGGATAGATCGCAACGCCGATACTGGCGGTGACCACCACCTCATGCTCATCCAGTCTGACCGGGGCCGACAGCACGGTGAGTATTTTTTGGCACAGGGTCTGGATGTTGCTCATGGTGGCATCGTTTTCCAGCAGCAACACGAATTCATCGCCGCCCAGGCGCGCCAGTGTGTCCGA
Source organism: Ectothiorhodospira shaposhnikovii (assembly GCF_047222355.1). Classification (NCBI taxonomy): domain Bacteria; kingdom Pseudomonadati; phylum Pseudomonadota; class Gammaproteobacteria; order Chromatiales; family Ectothiorhodospiraceae; genus Ectothiorhodospira; species Ectothiorhodospira shaposhnikovii. Next base: position 969,826 of record NZ_CP178333.1, read on the forward strand.
GGCCCGAACGTTGTCTGCCATGCGCTTGGCGACGGTCTGCAGCAGAAGATCCCCCTGGTTGTGTCCCAGGGTGTCATTGATGGTCTTGAACCGATCCAGATCAATGAACAGCAAGGCCAGGGTATTGCCCTGCCGTTTTGCCCTGCGCAGGCTGTGGTTGAGGCGATCCTTGAACAGGGCCCGATTGGCCAGGCCGGTGAGAGGGTCGAAATGGGCCATCAGCTCCAGTTGTCTCTGGGCCTCCTTGACCTGACCGATATCGCTGAATACACCGACATAGTGGGAGATCTCTCCCTGGTCATCCCTGACCACGCTGATGGTCAGCCATTCGGGGTAGAGGGTGCCGTCCTTGCGCTTGTTCCAGATTTCGCCGCGCCAGTTGCCGGAGTCATGCAATTGCTGCATGAGGGCTTCGTAGAAGCTTTCGTCGTGTCGGCCCGATCTGAGCAATTTCGGTGTCTGGCCGAGGGCTTCCTGCTCCGAATAACCGGTGATTTCGGTAAAGGCGGGGTTGACCGCCACGATGCGCCGTTGCACATCCGTGACCATGATGCCTTCCGCCGCCGCTTGAAATACCCGATCCGCCAGGCGCAGGCGTTCCTCGGTACGGATTCTATCGGTAATGTCATGCACGACGGCATGGAGCAGGTCCTTGCCCTTGATCTGAATCATCCCGGTATAGATCTCGACCTGTCGCAGTTCCCCATTGGCCAGCCGGTGGGTGTCCCTGATATGTTCCTGTCGTTCACGAGACAGGTGATCCAGCTGAATTCTTGTTTCCGCGGGAGGGTGTATCGTGAGATCCGAAAAATGTCGTTGCGCCAGTACGGCCCGTTCCCAGCCGTAGAACTGGCAGGCACCGGGGTTGGCATCCACGATACTGCCGTCTTCAGGGTCGATCAGCAGCATCACCGAGTGACTGTTTTCGAACAGGCTGCGATAGCGGGATTCGCTTTCCTGCAAGGCGGTTTCGGTGGCCCGTCGCTTCTGTTCCAGTGCCAGGTGCTGGAGGGCATAGGAAAAATCCTCCGTGATGTCCTGTACCAGGCGGTCGATCTGCGGGGTGAAGCTCTCCGCCGTATCCGACATGAAGCTGGCCATGCCCACCAGGCGGTATTCCCGCATGAGCGGGTAATGTCCGAAGGTGTGGATGCCGTTGCGCCTTGCCCAGGCCTGCCACAGGAGCGGGGCATCCGGGTCGTCACGGTGGGCATAGACGTACGGTTGGTGGTTGATGGCGCGCCAGGCCTCCATCAGCGGCATGGAGCGGCATTGTTGCGGTGTCAAGCCGTTGAACGACTTGGGTACCGGGTCCGCCCCGGGTTCCGGGCACAGGCTGATGACGCAGGCGTTGAAGCGGCCGTAGTCCACGGCGATACGGGTCAGGTTGTCCAGCAGCAACTGTTCATCCTCGATGCGCACGATGGCCTGATTGACCGCGCTCAGGGTGGCGTAGAGCATGCTGATCTGGGCCACCTGCATTTCTGCCCGCTTGCGCTCGGTAATGTCCCGGTTGACGCCTCTTCGACCCTGGTATTGACCCTCCTTGCTGATGACGGGCTGACATTCGTGCTCGATCCAGCGGATGTCGCCGCTGGCATGACGGATGCGTAATTCCATGCTGCAGGCGGGTTCTTGTGCCTTGGCGTGCTTGATCATTTCCTGATGGGCAATCCAGCGGGAGAGATCGGCGGGGAGCAGGATCTGATCCATCATGCGGGGGTTGTCCATGAAGGCTTCGGGCGGATGGCCGCTGATCTCAAGACACCCCGGAGACACATATCGGTACTGGCCGTCCGCTCCCAGCCAGTAGTCCCACACCGGAGAGTAGTCGGCCAGAATCTTGTAGCGGGCTTCACTTTCCCTCAGTTCATCATGGGCCAGGGAGATTTCCATCTCGTGGCGGATATGTTCCGTCAGGTCCACCACGGCGCAGACGAACTCATGGGCGTTGCCGTCCCGGCCGGGGAGTCGGGCAAGGTGCAGTTCGGCCATGAAGGCATCCCCCTCGGGCCGGATGAAGCTGATATGTTCGACGATATGCTGGCCCTTTTCTTCAGTCTTAAGCAGGGCCTGATGGAGACGGCTTTCTTCCTCCCTGGGGATCAGCCGACGCAGGAAATAGCGACGCAGTTGACTGGTTTGTAAACCCAACAGTCGGTGTGCCTGGTCGTTGGAGTCCAGGATCAGGCCATGACGATCCACCACGATCGCGGCGATGGGAATGCCTGCAAAGAAGGCGGTATAGCGTTCCAGTGCCCGTTGGGTGGTGAGCTGTGCCTCCCTGAGTTCGGTATTCTGGATCTCTAGTTCCGCCTGATAGATCCGCAGTTTCTGGGTGATCTCGGCGAGGTTGGTTTCCCCTTTTTCCAGCATCTGTTGCGCCAGATCGAACTCACCCCGGCGCAGCGCCTCCTGGGCCTGTTCTCGGATGTGTCTGGCGTGTTCCGAAGTGCGTTCGTCTTTGGACATCGGCTGGCTGGGCTATCAGGGTTGTGAGCTGCATCACAGGATGGACCGTGGCATCATAACTCACCGCTGACCGGCTTTCCTTCATAATCAGTCCAGATGCCTGGTCCGCCTCTGCTGGAGCGCGTCTTCCGGGTGCTCCGGCGTAACCTTATGGCACACTCCCTGCATAGGCGCAAACTGATGAAGCCTTCCGGCATGATCTTTCCCGAGCCGAGGCCGGTCACTGATGACCGCTTCTTTCGTGATGCCCTGGGGCGTTTTGCCACCGGCATTACCGTGATCACCTGTCGTGATCCCGGCACTGGACAGCCCCAGGGCTTTACCGCGAACTCCTTCAGCTCGTTATCCCTGGACCCCCCGCTGGTACTCTTCAGCCTGCGCCGGGAGGCCCAGTGCCTGCCTGCATTCCTCGGCAGTGGCGCTTTTGCCGTCAATGTGCTGGCCCATGATCAGATGGAAGTATCCGCCCGATTTGCCTCCAGTGATCCTGATCGCTGGGCGGGCATCGAGCATGCCGTCTGGTCCACGGGGGCGCCGATCCTGCCGGAGATGCTGGCCAGCTTTGAATGCCGTACCGTGGCGACCCATGATGGCGGCGACCATGTCATTTTCATCGGTGAGGTGCTGGCGCTGTCGACGCCCAGGGAGGCACCGCCGTTGCTGTATTTTCGCGGCGCCTATCAGACATTGAAGGTTTGAACATGGATTCGGTGAGTCACTCCGGGGGGGGGGGAGTTCCATGATTCAAGAGGCTGAACTGCAACGTCTGGCACTGTTCGAGCCGTTGACGACGGCGCAACTGGAGCGTATCCGCGGTGCCGCCCGGGAGAAGCGCTGTCTGGCCGGCGAGCCCCTGTTCTCACAGGGTGATGCTGCCCGCCATTTCTTTCTGGTGCGTCAAGGTGCCATCAAGCTGTTCCTGTTGTCCCGCGACGGGGATGAGAAGGTCGTGGAGGTGATACAGACCGGTCAGCTGTTTGCCGAAGCGGTGATGTTCATGGAGCAGCGGCGTTATCCGGTGAATGCCACGGCCCTGGCGGACACGGAACTTGTGATCTTCGATCATGACACCTTCCTGTCCCTGCTCGCCGAGGCCCCCGATCTGGCCCTGAAGATGCTCGGCAGTCTGAGCCGTCGGGTCCACGGTCTGCTCAGCCACATCGATGAACTCACGCTTCACAACGCCACCTACCGCCTGGTGGCGTACCTGCTGTCGCAGCCACGGGATGACGCCGGGGAGGTGCGACTGGATCTCCCCAAGCAGATCATCGCCTCGCGTCTGTCCATGAAACCCGAAACCCTGTCACGGATTCTGGCCCGGCTGAGGACCCAGGCACTGGTGGAGGTATCCGGTGAGACACTGCTGCTCAAGGATCGGGCAGGGTTGCGCCGTCTGTTGGGCCAGGAGGTCTGAGTTCGGGTCGGCCCCTTGCATCACGGCACCTTCACGCCGAACATGGTGCTGTCCGAGGAGTGTTTGGGAGCCGGAGATAATGCGCCGATTAACGCTGTTCATCCTCCTGCTGTTGCTGCTGGTCGTCTTCACACCGTTCACCGGATGGGTGTTCTGGACGGAACGTCATCCCGATCTGGAACGGGAGTTCCGTATCACGGTCCAGGAGCGGCTGGAAACCTGGTTTCCGGAGGCCATGTCCCTGCCGCCGGAACTGATCGGTTTCATCCCCCGCGGCGATGGCGGGGCGGCGAATGTTCCGGACGTCGTGCTGATTCACGGCCTGGACGAGCCGGGTGGAATCTGGGATGACCTGGTGCCCGAGCTGGAGGCAGCCTGCCTGACGGTATGGGAATTCCGTTATCCCAACGATCAGGCCATTGATCATAGTGCGGATCTGCTGGCCGATTACTGGGAAACGCTGGACGACGGGCGAGCGGTCATCCTGATCGGGCATAGCATGGGGGGGTTGATCATCCGGGATTTCGTGACCCGCCGGCGACACCCGGCGGCGGCCGATGCGGAGATGCAGGGTCCTCCCGTGGGTGGCGCCATCCTGGTGGGGACGCCCAACCAGGGATCAGACTGGGCCAGACTGCGGGTCTGGCTTGAAGTGCGCGAATGGCTGGCGGATATCCCCGAAGGCCGGTTTTCCCTCTGGGCCGGTCTGCGTGACGGCACCGGCGCGGCCAAGATCGACCTGCGACCCGACAGTGAATTTCTGCGGGATCTCAACCGCAGGCCCTGGCCCCCCGAAGTCCCGGCGCGCGTGATCGGTGGCCAGCTGACCGAACCCACCCCGGCGATGCGCGCCAGTCTGGATGCCCTGTCCGAGGAACTGGGTATCGAGGACCTGCCGGTCCGGGTCGAGGATTGGTGGTCCTCCACCGGGGAGTCTCTGGGAGACGGTGCCGTGCCGGTGGTCTCGCTGCCCTTCGAGGGTGCCCCGGCACCGGTGATCGTGCCCGCATCCCATCGGGGTCTGCTGGTGCGCATGCCCTTTACCGATCAGGAACCACCGGCGATTCCGCTGATAGTCGAGCAGTTGCGGGAGTGGGGCGGTGGTTGCGAGCGAGATCGAAGGTGAGCAGCTCAACGTCGAATCCGTGCGCTCGTCCATCGCCCGCAGGCTCGGCGTGGACATCGGTGCCTTGGCTCCGGTCGATCGTCACGTCGAAGGCGTGGTGGAGATGGTGCTCGATGCCACGGCCAACTGCCAGGCACCGGTCACACGGGAACGCCTGTCCGGCTGGCATGCCGCGCTGTTTCCCACCGGCTACTCCGGCCTTTCCAAAATCAAGGTCGGCGGCTGGCGCGACGATGCCAGTGGCCCAATGCAGGTGGTGTCCGGCCCCATCGGCCGCCAGCGCGCGTCGCGCGTCGGGCGGTGCGGGATGTCGAACCACAAGTCGAACAGCAGCGCGCCTTTCAGCAGGAACTGGTCGGCGTGAGGCGAGACGCTGAGCCGATAGAGCAGGCGTTCAAGGGCGTAGCGAGTCAGGACCAGATTGAACATTTCCCCGCGCATTCCCCCTGCTAGGCGTTAGCCAGGAGGGGGTCAAGCGGGGTTTCTTTTGAGGGGTTTGGTGCCTTGTGATTCCACGTAGGCCCGAACCGTCTCCAGGGATGCCCCACCGACAGAGCCAACGTAATAGGCGCGGTGCCAAAACATCGGTTTGCAATAAAACGCCGCCAAGTGCTCGGCAAAACGATTGCGGGCGCGGCGGGCGCTGGCTGTCTTGAGATTGTTGACCAGCGTGGAAAGGTTCAATGCCGGATGGATCGCTATCAGCAGGTGAACGTGATCAGCCTCGCCACCAAATTCGATCAGCTCACAACGCCATGCCGCCAGGATCTCCGAAAACGCCCCCTCCAGGTAGTCCCTCAGTTCTTCATGCAGGCAAGGGCGACGGTACTTGGTCACAAAAACAACATGCAGCTTAATGTCATAAACGGTGTGAGAACGAGATTTAGTGCTACTTTCCATGGTTGCGCCTTGGTGGTTTTCATGGAACGATAGCAGGCATGGGCATGATCGGACATCGCTTTCGTTGCTATCCCGGTCGCCAGCAGGAAAATATCCTGCTGCGTTGGATTGGCTGTCAGCGATTCATCTATAACAGCAAGGTCAGAGAAGACCGTTATTTTCGTGCCTTTGCCCGAAAAGCCTTGTCGCTGACCGGACAAAAACCACCCATCGACCAACAATACAGCCAGTTCATCGGCCCCGATACGGCGTGGTTGCGGGAGGTGCCCTCCCAGGTATTACGCAATGGCGCGGTCCGATGGAAACAAGCCTACAGTCGCTTCTTCCAGAAATTATCCGGTCGCCCAACGATTCATGGAAAAGGCGGCGAACAAGGCGTCTGGCTGACGCGGGAGTTATTTGCTTTCGAGGATGATGGCGAAGGGGGTTATCACCTTCGGGTCGGCACGAAAAAGCACCCGCTCGGTCGGTTGCGCTATGTCGCGGATCGGCCCCATACATTGCCCGCATCCATCGTCATCAGCATCAACGCCGGTCAGTGGCATGTGTCATTTGCCACCGAGGATGATGTGATCCATCCGCGCCCTGCAGAGATCCAGGCCGAGTTATCGCAGTGGGATGAGGCTTCATTGCACGCGGCCACCATCGGCGTGGATCGCGGCGTGGCGGTGCTTGCCTACGCCAGCACGGGATCGGTGTATGCCTTCGACCCGGTGCAAAAGCAGCGAATGGCCCGCAAGGAACGCCAGCGCCTTCGCTGGCAGCGGCGCATGGCGCGACGTGCCAAGGGCTCATCCGGCTGGCACAAGGCCAAAAAGCGCGTGGCCCGCACCCACACCTACGCCAACAACGTGCGCAAGGACTTTGCCCATAAGACAAGTCACGCATTGGTGATGGCGCCGGGGGTGAGGCTCGTGGTCATGGAAGACCTCAAGGTGGCCTCCATGAGTCGTCGCCCGAAGGCAAAGACCGACGAGCGGGGGCGCCACGCACCCAACGGTGCCCGCGCCAAGGCGGGGCTCAACAAGGGCATCCTCCATAGCGCCTGGGGCAAGATCAGAACCTATGCCCAGTACAAGGCACCGAGAAACAACGTGCTGTTTCTCGTGGTGCCGCCGCACCATAGCTCGCAGGAATGTGCCGTTTGCGGCCACATTCATCCCGACAATCGGCTCAGTCAGAGCCGATTTGTCTGTCAACGCTGCGGGCAGACCGATCATGCCGACCACAACGCCAGCCGGGTGATTGCCCGACGCGGCGTCACAACGGTGATCGGTCAGTGCAAATCTCTTCAACAGGTAGGGGCGGTGCGCCCCGAACCGCCGTTCCCGGACGGCTACGCCGGTGGAGATCAGGGTCAGTCGCAGAAGGGCAAGCGCCCAACTGCGCACAGATCATCGAAACCGGAAACCATGCCTACAACCGCTCAAGCGGTTTAGGGATGGTAGTTCATTCCGGCCGTGTCGGCGTTCTCGATCAGGAACTCGATGGCCGCCTTGTGATTCAGAATCATCTGCGTTTCGATGGCGGCCTTGCCCTGCGCAATCCGGCCGTGCTCGATCAACTCCCGGGTGTCGAGCCGGGTGTAGGTATTGCCTTCGAGGTGGCTGGACGCCCAGGACAGATCGATCAGCAGGCGGTGGCGCAATTCATGAGTTTAATGGCGCAATTGTGGCGCAAAAGCCGGAATCGCGCCAATCTTGGTGGCGCGATTAACTAAAGGCGAAGTTCCAAGGGCACACCGGCGCACCCAGAAACACAACCACTTACATCCATTCTTGGGATGTTTAGCGCATCTCCTCATGTTGTCACGCGGCGAATGGCGCCTCTATCGCCGCACTTTCTGCGGTGAATAACTTGCGCATGCGGAGAATGGAACCCATAATCTCCGCATGAATAGCGGAGATTGCAAGTACATCTGGCAGGCCAGTGACTGGCCGGACTGGCGCTTTGATCTGGCGACACTCGCGGCTCCCATGGCCGAGGTCAGTCGCGCTCAAGGGCTCTTGATGGGGCGTCTGGCCGACGTGGGCATGGCGCTGCGCGATCAGGCCGGTCTGACCGCGCTCACCGAAGACGTGGTCAAGACCAGCGAGATCGAAGGCGAGCAGCTCAACGTCGAATCCGTGCGCTCGTCCATCGCGCGCAGGCTCGGCGTGGACATCGGTGCCTTGGCCCCGGTCGATCATCACGTCGAAGGCGTGGTCGAGATGGTGCTCGATGCCACGGCCAACTGCCAGGCACCGGTCACACGGGAACGCCTGTTCGGCTGGCATGCCGCGCTGTTTCCCACCGGCTACTCCGGCCTTTCCAAAATCAAGGTTGGCAGTTGGCGCGACGATGCCAGTGGCCCCATGCAGGTGGTCTCCGGTCCCATCGGCCGCCAGCGCGTGCATTTTGAGGCGCCGCCCGCCGATCGACTGGAGGCCGAGACAGGTCGTTTCCTCGACTGGGTCAATGCGGACTCGGGTGAGGCACCGCTCATCAAGGCGGGGCTCGCCCACCTGTGGTTCGTGACCGTGCACCCGTTCGACGACGGCAATGGCCGCATCGCCCGTGCCATCGGCGACCTGTGGCTTGCGCGCGCCGACGGTAGCCCGCAGCGCTTCTACAGCCTGTCGGCGCAGATCCAGCGGGAGCGCAAGGCCTACTACGATATCCTGGAGCGCACCCAGAAAAATTTGCCGGGAGCAAATTTTCGCGCCAGCCCCGAAGGGGTCAGGCACAGGGATGTGCCTGACAACCGGTCCATGGACGTCACCGAGTGGCTGGTCTGGTTCCTGGACATCCTGCATCGCGCCGTCGATCAGGCGCAACACACGCTCGATGCCGTGCTGACCAAGGCACGCTTCTGGCAGCACTGGGCGGCCACTCCTTTGAACGAGCGACAGGCGAAATTGCTCAACCGCCTGCTCGACGGCTTCGAGGGCAAACTCACCAGCAGCAAGTGGGCGGCCATTGCCAAGTGTTCGCCGGACACGGCGCTGCGCGACATCAACGATCTGCTCGCACGTGGCGTGCTGCGAAAATCGAATGCGGGCGGGCGCAGTACCAGCTACGAGCTGAACGATCTCCCGTAGTAACCGCGCGTGGTCCGGTCCGCTGTTCTTCTGCCTGAAGCCGTCGGCCAATCCCAAGCCTGGCACCAGGAAGGTCAACCTGACCACGCTGGCACCCGACATCGTCGCCGCCATCCTCGACGACACTCTGCCGAATCACATCAAGCTATTCGACCTGGCGGTCGATCCGCCGGCGCTGTGGGATGAGCAGCGCGAGAGAGTCGGGCTCTGAGGTGGAGGCACCACCTCAGCTCAACATACTCTTGAGATCCTTGAGCATCAGGAACAGGTGATAAGGATCGGTCGGGCTGGGCTCGAATTCCCAAGACTCGTACCAGCGCCGCGCCGCATCGTCCTTGGCATGCACCAGCAGGCAGCGGATACCGGCGATGTCGGCGGCCTGCGCCGTGCGCAGCAGCGCGTCCTTGAGCAATGCCTGGCCCAGGCCTTTGCGCTGATGTTCCTGGTCCACCGCGAGCCGGGCCAGGATCATGACCGGCACCGGATGATGCGCCAGCCCCTTCATCACCCTCATTGGGGCGGCTTCCGGATCGACGCCGCCGACGGCAAGGCTGTAGAAGCCGAGCACCATGTCACCCTGGCAGCAGACGTAGGTCTGCGCGCTGTTGGCCTTCTGGCTGACGAGCGCGTAGCGCTGCAGGAACTGGTTCAGCGCGGCCTGACCGCAGTCGAACGCATCGACCTGATCCGTTGCTGCAAGCTTGCGAACGGGTGCATAGGGCGACGTCATTGCGTCGCCGGTCAACCCAGCACCCCGGGTTCACGCAGCAGCTTCTTCAGGCGCGGCTTGCTTTGCACCGGACGATCCAGCGCTTCCTGGAACGCCTGCCACTGCGCATCGTCCAGCACGAACTGGCGACGATCCGCCAGCGTCTGCGCGGCAGCCGTCACGCCCGCATCGAGCAGGAACTCGCTGACGTTCTTGTGGCAGGCACGCGCGGCTTCCTGCAGCAGTTGCTTGACCGGCGTGCTTGCACGGACGTCAATGCGCTCGGTCTTGGAAAGATTCGGGGTGCTCATGGTGCCCCTCCGGGATTTGGATGCTTCCCATTGTAGGTGTCCGGACATCGTCCTGACAATAAGTCGTGTCACGAGTCTGTCGCAAGTTATCCGCCGCCGTGCCGGGCCACCACCTGACGACCCTTGCCGGTCAGGCGGTATTTCTGCTTGCTGCTGCGCGGCTTGTCTGGGATGGTCATTTCAATCAGACCGCCATCCAGAGCCGGGAGCAGATAGGCTTTGCGGAAATGCTCATCATCTTTCAGCCCGAGCGCCTCTTTGAGTTGTTGCCGGGTCATCTCTCCGGCAAGAACTGAGAGCAGTCGAACTTCCGGGGTAACTTCCCGGGTTACTTCCGGGGTCGAGCTGGTCACGGTATCCAGGATCATCCGCAACATGAAGGCGATAAACGGAGCGGAATCGGTCTTTTGGGTGCTTTCCTGAATAGCCTGGTAGTACTCGGCCTGGTGCTCGAAGATCAGGCTTTCCACCGGGATGTCGGCGAACAGGGGATTCCAGCGGGCCAGGATCAGGCTCTGCCACAGCCGCCCCATGCGACCGTTGCCGTCGGCAAAGGGGTGGATGAATTCGAACTCGTAGTGAAAAACCGAACTGGCGATGAGCGGGTGGGCATCAGTGGCGGCCAGCCAGCGAAACAGATCGCCCATCAGATGGGGAACCCGGTCGGCGGGCGGGGCCATGTGAATCACCTGCTGGCCTGCCATCACTCCCACACCGCCGTGCCGATACAGCCCTACCTCGTCGATCAAGCCGGACATCAGAATTTTGTGCGCCTCCAGCAGGTCCTTTTCGTACACTGGCTTCCAGCTGTCGAACCGGTCGTAGGCGGCCAGGGCGTTTTTCACCTCCTGCACCTCGCGAGGCGGGGCGATGACCCGCTTGCCCTCCAGAATCGCGGTGATCTGCGCCTCGCTCAGGGTGTTGCCTTCGATGGCCAGCGAACCGCGAATGGTGCGGATGCGATTGATGCGCCGCAGCCGCAAGGCTCTCGCCTGATCGGTGAGCACGGTCAGCCGCCCGATGGCCTCGCTGATCGCGGCGACCCGGTTCAGGATCTCGGGGGTGATGGTGTAGGGTGGCTGATATTTCATGTTGCCTCCCTGGCTGCCTCTTCGATGCGGGAACTCGCGGAGGTCATGCGGTTGGTGATGGTGAATGCGGAGGCAAAGGTCATGGCGCGGCTCCCTCCTTTGCAATAGCATCAAACAGACCGACCCGCTGGCAGCCTTCGAGGAAGGCCTGTTTCAGGAAGTTGCTGTTGGCAACCGGCGCTTTTGCGGTCTGCTGCTGAACGGTGGCAAGGGAGGTGTCCGGTGTGATGCCGTGGGCATCGCGCAGAATACGAAGCTGCTCCAGCCAGTCCTTGGCGTCACCGTCGCAGCATTTCTCCTTGTAACGCTCATCGACGCCATACGAAGGAGTCTACCAGAAACCGGGCCGGTCACGCCCAGTGGTGCACGGTCGGCACTCCTGTTCTGGTGAGGTGAACAGGCAGGACAAGCACTTTCAGGATTGTGGGAGCCAGTGTGGGATCAAAAAAAAGCCCATCCGTAAGCTACTGAATCGGATGGGCTTTTTCGTTTTGCTGGTGGAGGCGGCGGGAATCGAACCCGCGTCCGCAAGCCCTACGCCCTTGGTACTACATGCTTAGTTCGTCTTTTAGGTTAACGCCTTGGTCTCCGACGAACAGGATACCGCAGCGCGAGCCCGATCGGTTTTAGTGGTTAAGACCCGGGCAGGTCCGCTCCACGAGCTTGTATGCGATGACCTCTGAGTAGAACCTACAAGCAAATCCCGTCAGAGGCTGACCGGTTTTTAGGCGGCCAGAGCGTAGTTGTCGTCGTTGGCAACTATAGCGTTACAGCATTTTGACGAGGTTAGCTGTATCCTCGGCATGCACCTCAGGTTTCACGACCCACGTCGAAGCCAGGTCGCCCCCTTGAAGTAATGGACAGGTTACCCGAATGGAGGTTCCTTGTCATCCGGTGTTTTTTTCAGCGTCCCTGCAGCCCCGGGTTGTCCAGCAGCTTGATCCAGTGGACCACGGGGGTGTCGGTGCCGGCCTGCAGGTGGGTCTGGCAACCAATGTTGGCGGTGGCGATGAGCTGGGGGCCATCCCGCTCCAGGTGTTCCAGCTTGCGCTGCCGCAGGGGGGCCGCCAGATCCGGCTGCAGCAGGGAGTAGGTCCCCGCCGAACCGCAGCACAGGTGACTTTCCGCCACCGGTAGCAACTGGAATCCGGCACTGTGCAGCAGGGCTTCCACCCGGCCGCCCAGCTTCAGGCCGTGCTGCAGGGAACAGGGGGGATGAAAGGCCACCGTCCGGTTGCGGCCATCCACGGCCAGACGTCGGATATCCTCCGGATTCAGAATTTCGCAAGGGTCCCGCGTCAGCTCGCTGACCCGCAGGGCCTTGTCCCTGTAGTCGGGATCTTCACGCAGCAGATGGCCGTAGTCCCTCACATGGGCGCCGCAGCCGCTGGCGGTGATCAGGATCGCTTCGGCGCCCGCTGTCAACTGAGGCCACCAGGCGTCGATATTGTGCCGGGCCCGGTCGCGGGCGGCATCCTCTGCGCTCAGATGCATGTCGATGGCGCCGCAGCATCCACCCTGGGTGGGAATCAGGCTGATGTCCAGGCGGTTGAGCAACCGGGCCAGGGCGGCGTCGATGTCCGGTTGCAGGGCCGGCTGGACGCAGCCCTGGAGCACCAGCATGCGCCGCGCATGGCGTGGGGGCGGCCAGCTACCTCGGTGGTGGCGTTCCGGGATGCGCCGACGCAGCGAGCCGGGCAATAGCGGGCGCAGGGCCTGGCCGGTACGCAGCAGGAAGTTGAACAGTATCTGGTTGGGCAGGATCTGCCGCAACAGGCGTCGTTGCAGGCGGTCGGCCCAGGGACGCGCCACCTGTCGTTCCACCTGTTCCCGTCCGATCTCCACCAGATGCCGGTAGTCCACCCCGGAGGGGCAGGTGGTCATGCAGTTGAGGCAGGTGAGGCAGCGATCCAGATGCTGCTGGGTGCGGCGACTGGGAGGCTCGCCCTCCAGGACCTGCTTGATCAGGTAAATCCTGCCGCGGGGGCCATCCAGTTCGTCGCCGCGCAGCTGGTAGGTGGGGCAGGTGGCGTTGCAGAACCCGCAATGGACGCAGCTGCGGAGGATATGATCCGCCTCGGCTCCGCGGGTGGTCTGGGCAATGGCATCCACCAGGCGGGTCTGCATGATCAGAGCTCCGGATACAGGCGGCCCGGGTTGAGGATGCCCCGGGGATCGAAGGCCGCCTTGAGGCGACGCTGCAGGGTGAGCATGGGGGCGGGGAGGGGATGGAAGGGTTCCATGCGACCGCCGGCATGCCCCCGGAAGAGAGTGGCATGTCCGCCGCGGGCTTCGGCCAGGGTGCGGATGTCCGCGGCCGGTGCTTCACTGTAAAACCAGCGCAGGGCGCCCCCCCAGTCCACCAGGCAGGCCTCGGGGAATCCGGTCATGGGGGTGCCGGGGGGAACGCTCACGCGCCACAGGGGGGCGCCTCCATGAAAGAAGGAGTGGGTCTGTTCCCGTATGCCGTGCCAGAAATCGTCGGCGCCCTCCATCACTTCCCCACCGATCAGTTCAGCGGCCTGTTCCACGCCCTGGCGGGCACCACACAGGCGGATATGGAGGGTGTCATCCACATGGCAGGCGGCGGAGAGGGGCAGGGGGCGCAAGCCCCATTCCTGCAGGGATTCCAGGGCGCGGGAGGCGCTGGCGGCCTGGATCAGGGTGAGCGTGAAGGCCGGTCGGGGCAGCACCTTGACGGAGATGTCCAGCAGGATGCCCAGGGTGCCCTGGGCCCCGGCCATCAGTCGGGACACGTCATAGCCGGCGACATTCTTCATCACTTGACCGCCGAAGCGCAGCACTTCGCCTTGCCCGTTGAGCATGCGCACCCCCAGGACGGCATCGCGCACGGCACCGGCATAGGGGCGGCGGGGGCCGGAGAGACCGGTGGCGATGGTGCCGCCGAAGGTGGCCCGGGGGCCGAAGGCCGGCGGCTCGAAGGGCAGCATCTGACCATGCCCGGCCAGGCGCGTCCGGATCTCGTCAAGGGGGGTACCGGCTCGGGCGGTGAGGACCAGTTCCCCCGGTTCATGGTCGATGATGCCGCGATGGCCGCCGATCTCCAGCGGCGCGGCATTGACCGGGCGACCGTAGAAGCCTTTGCTGCCGCCGCCGCGGATGTCCACCGGACTGCCGTCGGCATGGGCCTGGCGTAGTCGCGTCTGTAGTGCTTCAGTCTGATCCTGATCGGTCGTCATCCCCGTTTTTATCCTTTCTGCGGGCGGTGTTCAGGGTGGTCAGGTTTCGCCGCGGGTGGATCTGCAGGATGCTGAGCTTGGCGTCCCGAGATTGATGGCCGTAGGTGGCCCCCGTATCCAGATAATAGATGTTGCCGCAAAGACGTGCCTCCGGGACGGGGGTATGGCCGAAGATCACCAGGTCGATGCCCGGCACCGACGGGATCGTCTCGCCCTTGAGGAGTCGATTGATGCGTTTTCTGGACCACAGGGCGTAGTCCCGCAGCTTCTGTTCGTCTTCCAGGCGTTGGCTGAAGCGTTGCCAGGGCATGTCCGGCGGGATGTCGGCATGCACGATGCCGACCAAGCCCTGATCGGTGTCCACTTCGATGGCGAAGGGGAGTTGTTGCAGGGTCTGCTGGAAGCGCTCCTGCTGTTCCCGAGAGATGGAGACCCACCATTCGCCGCCATTGAGGCTCAGCCAACTGCAGGCCAGGTCCTTGTCGACGGCGGAATCCAGCAGCAGTTGTTCATGATTGCCCTGAACCGCGTGGAACCAGGGGGCGGCGAGGAATTCCAGGGCCCGGTGGGACTCGGGTCCGCGATCGATCAGGTCGCCCACGGAGATCATGCGGTCCCGGTCCGGCTCGAAGCGGAGATTGTCCAGGGCCTGTTCCAGGGCCGAGAACATGCCATGCAGGTCGCCCACCACGAAATCCCGGCCGCGGGTATTTTTTTCCAGTCGCAAAAAGGCGTTGCTCATGTCCTTGAAAACCCGTTCCAGTGGCCGGGCAGGCCCAACGCGGGGTTGGTGCCTCCGGGTACGCAGGTTATGATGATCAACCCTGTCCTGGCTCTCGCCAAGTTTCTTTATGCCAGATCCTTTCTCTCATAGCACGCTTCCCTGTTTTCTGGATTTCGAGGCGTCATCGCTCAGCGAACAGAGCTACCCGATCCAGGTGGCCTGGTCCGATGGCGTGGGACAGGTGGAGTGCTGGCTGATCCGTCCCGCCGAGGAGTGGAGTGACTGGTGCGAGAGGGCGGAGGAGATGCACGGCATCACCCGTGAATCCATCGAGGACGAGGGTCGGGACATCGACTGGGTATGCCGGCGCATGAATCAGGCCCTGGCCGGCAAGGTGGTCTTTACCGACGGAGTCCATCTGGACCGTTTCTGGCTGCGACGCCTGTTCGTCAGCGGCAACGCCATGCCCCGTTTTCGGCTGGGGGACCTGTTCAAGCTGCTGGAGCCCCGGTTGCCGCCCCCGGAATACCGACCGCCGGATCTGCTGCGCAACCTGATGGACAAAGCCTGGAAGCTGACACCGGGCTTTGCCCATCAGGCGGATAGCGACGTCAAATACATGCTGAATCTGTGGCGGCTGGTGCGCCATGGATCAAAATTGCCGGGAGAACCAGATGCCGGCGCCGCGACGTCCGCCGGACTCCGCCTGGAGGGTCACCCGTCCGGTGGCATCCACGAACACGTCCAGGGCGGCGGTGGCGGTTACTGACTCCTCCTCGCGCAGAGTGGCGCTGCGCCGGATGTCGCCCCGGGCGGTTTCATCGCCATCCACCCGGGCGTAGTCCACGCCCAGGCGCAGCTGCAGCGGATCGAACCGGAACGCGGATTCCAGGCCCGCTCCCCACTCATTCCAGACCAGACGGGTGCTTTGCCCGGCATCGTTCGCGTCCGCCTCGTGGTAGGTGAAACGGCCCAGGGCGCTGAGGGTGGCCGGGCCGGCCTGCAGCATTCGCCAGCGTCCCGAAGTGCCCAGATACCAGCCGGTGAGATCCATGCCGCGGGTGCTGGGGCTGCCGCTCTGGGTCAGGCTCAGATAACCGCCGTGGAGCCCCATCCAGAACCCATCCAGAAATTGTTCGTGCAGGCGCAGACCCAGCCGGTTCATGCGGGTTTCCACCGTGTCGCCCTCTATTTTCCAGTCACTGATCTGCCGCTGCAGATAGACTTCCAGTTCCGGTCCGCCGGTCTGCGCCGGTAGGCTCAGGGGCAGGGCCAGCAGGGCAATGAACAGGATCGGACGCATCGGATCACCTCGGGGTGGACATTGGGGCGGCAGGATCCCGACGGCGATGCTGCCGCCAGGCGATCAGGCCCAGCAGGGCCAGGGCGGGCAGGTAGAACCATTCGGGAGCCGGCCGGCTGGCGGGTACCATCACTTCGGTGATCTGCCAGCCGGGTTCCAGTCCCAGGCGTTCCGCCGGGCTGCCGAAGGAGACGAAACTGATACTCACTTGATCACCGAAGGCCATGATGCCCAGGCCGGCCTGGCGCAGGCGCTGGGTTGCCGGGGCCGGTTCGCCCAGCGGCAGCATCACGGCCCGGGTCACTTCCCGACCGTCCAGATCCATGCCTTCCACCCGTAGCCGCAGTTGTCCCCCGCCCGCGGTGGCCTCGGCCACCGCCTGGATCTCGGCGGCGGGCAGGTGGTCATAGCGGGGGTGGATGCGATCCATGAGCAGGTTGGGGGCGAACATCACCAGGGCCGCCGCCAGCAGGAGTACGGATTCGTGCAAGCGGCTGCGGGTCAGGAACCAGCCCTGGGTGGCGGCGGCAAACATCAGGATGCCGATGAGCGCGCCCATGAAGGTGATCAGAAGCTGCCAGAGACTGTCCACGCCGATGAGCAGGAGTTGGGTGTTGAACACGAACAAAAAGGGCAGGGTCACGGTCCGCAGGCTGTAGATGAAGGCCTGCACCCCGGTACGGATCGGGTCGGCGCGGGAGACCGCGGCGGCGGCGAAGGAGGCCAGGCCCACCGGCGGGGTGACGTCGGCCATGATGCCGAAATAGAACACGAACAGGTGGGCGGCGATCAGCGGGATCAGCAGGCCGTGCATGGAGCCCAGTTCCACGATCACCGGGGCCATCAGGGTGGCGACGATGATGTAATTGGCGGTGGTGGGCAGACCCAGGCCCAGCACCAGGCAGATGACGGCGGTGAGCAGCAGCATGAGCATCAGGTTGCCGCCGGAAAGGAATTCCACCAGGTCGGTCATGGCCAGGCCGATGCCGGTCATGGCCACGGTGCCGACGATGATCCCGGCGGCGGCGGTGGCCACACCGATGCCCACCATGTTGCGGGCGCCCTGCACCATGCCGTCGGCCAGGTCCTTGAAACCCCGCAGGAAGGCATTGTCCTGTCGGCGCCCGAACAGCACCATCAGCGGCCGCTGGGTCACCATGATGAAGATCATGAATACCACCGCCCAGAACGCCGACAGGCCGGGGGAGAGCCGTTCCACCACCAGACACCACACCAGCACCACCACCGGCAGCAGGTAGTGCAGTCCCGCCTGCAGGGTGGGTCCGGGATCCGGCAGTTCCAGATGTCCCTCGTCCACCATGGGGGGCTCCGGTACCCGGCAGGCGATCCAGAGCAGACCCAGGTAGGCGGCCATCACCAGCGTGCCGATCACCCATGTGGAAGCGTCGCCGGTCACGGTCTTGATCCAGCCCAGGCCGTAGTAGGTGACGCCGGCCAGGATGAACAGCCCCGAGACGGTCAGGCCGAAACCGAGCAGGCGGCGCTGCCAGGTGCTTTCATGGCGCCTGGGCAGTCCTTCCATGCCGGCCTTCATGGCTTCCAGGTGAACGATGTAGAACAGGGCGATGTAAGCGATCACCGCCGGCAGGAAGGCGTGCTTGACCACCTCCACGTAGGGGATGCCCACGTATTCCACCATGAGAAAGGCGGCGGCCCCCATGACCGGCGGCATGAGCTGTCCGTTGACCGAACTGCTCACTTCCACCGCCCCGGCCTTGTGGGCGGGGAAGCCCACCCGTTTCATGAGGGGCACGGTGAAGGTGCCGGTGGTGACCACGTTGGCGATGGAAGAACCGGACACCACGCCGGTCATGCCGGAGGCCACCACGGCGGCCTTGGCCGGGCCACCCCGCAGGTGGCCCAGCAGGGCGAAGGCCACGCGAATGAAATAGCCGCCGGCACCGGCTTTTTCCAGCAGGGCACCGAACAGCACAAACAGGAAGACGAAGCTGGTGGAGACCCCCAGGGCAATGCCGAAGACCCCTTCGTTGGAAAGCCATTGCTGGGACATGGCGCGGGCGAAGGACGCCCCCCGGTGGGCGATCATGTCGGGCATCCAGGGGCCGGCGAAGGTGTAGAGCAGGAATACCAGGGCAATGATCATCAGGGCCGGCCCCAGCACCCGGCGGGTGGCTTCCAGCAGCAAAGCCATGCCGCAGCCGGCGATGGCCAGGTCCAGGGGAGTGGGTGCGCCGGGGCGCTGTGCCAGTTCCTGGTGGAACAGGAACAGGTAGGCGGCGCAGAAGGCGGCGATGCCCCCCAGTAGCCAGTCGGCCACCGGCACGCGCTCGGCCGGGGCGGGGCGCAGGGACGGCCAGGCGGCCAGCAGGACGGCGCCGCCGGTGGCGGCGAAGACCCAGGCCCTGGGGATGTCCTGGATGAACTGGTACAGGGCCAGGCCGAACAGGCCGGCGGCCAGCAGCAGGAAGAAGATGCCCGCCAGGGGGCGATGCCTGGCCATGGGGCTGACGGCGGGGAAGGCGATGAAGGCGAGGAAGACGGCGAAGGCCAGGTGGATGGACCGGGCCTGGGTTTCGGAGACGACGAAAATGTCGAACCAGAAGGGCAGGGGTGAGGCGATCCAGATCTGGAACAGCGACCAGGCCAGGGCGGTGACATAGAGCAGCGCCCGGACCGGTGGTCCGGGTTTGCGACCGCCGGTTTCCACCTGACCGGCCAGGTCGATGCTGGAAGTGTCCGGGTTGTTCACGGGTATTTTGTCCGGTCAGCGCCTGAAATAGCCCCTCTCCCCTTGCGGGAGAGGGGTTGGGGTGAGGGGAGCGTCTTGGCGGGGAGAAGGGGGGATAGGGAAGGTCTCAGTCCATCAGCCCCGCTTCCCGGTAATACCGCCTGGCCCCCTCATGCAGCGGCGCCGACAGGCCTTGACTCACCATGGCCTCTTTCTCCAGTACGCCGAAGGCCGGGTGCATGCCCTTGAAGGTGTCGAAGTTTTCAAACACCGCCCGGGTCACATGATAGATGGCAGACTCCGAACTGCGGGTGGAGGAGACCAGGGTGGCGCCCACGCCGAAGGTCTCCACGTCCTCGTCCTGCCCCGGATACATCCCCGCCGGGATGGTGGCGCTGAAGTAGTAGGGGGTGTCCTCCACCAGACGATCAATCACCTCGCCACTGACCGGCACCAGGCGGGCGTTGCAGGTGACGATGGGCTCCTGGATGGCCGCCGACGGGTGACCCACCGTGAACAGCACCACGTCGATCCGGTTGTCGCACAAGGCCTGTCCCTGCTCCCGGGACGGCAGTTCCGAGGCGAGGGCGAAATCCTGCATCGTCCAGCCGTAATGCTGCATCAGCATTTCCACCGTGCCCCGCTGCCCGGACCCCGGATTACCCACATTGACCCGCTTGCCCTTGATGTCTTCGAAATGCCGGATATCGCTGTCCGCCCGCACCAGCACCGTGAATGGCTCCGGGTGCAGGGACATGACGGCCCGCAGGCTCTCGTCCGGCCCGGCTTCCTCGAAACGCTCGGAACCATGATAGGCATGGTACTGCCAGTCCGACTGCACCACCCCAAGGTCCATCTCGCCGGCACGGATGGAGTTGAGGTTGAACACCGAACCACCAGTGCTCTGGGCTCGGCAGCGCAGGCCATGGCTGTCCTGGTCCCGGTTGACCAGCCGGCAGATGTGCTGGCCGGTGGGATAATAGACACCGGTGACGCCGCCGGTGCCGATGGTGATGAAACGCTGGTCGGCCGCGGCGGGCAGGGCCGCGAGGCCGGCCAGTACCGCGGTCAAGGCCATTCCTGTCATGTGCTTGCGCATGGGTTTTTCTCCTGAAGGCAGCTGTGAACCTGACTCCTGTTCATGGGTTTTTTGCGTGCGTGGAAAGGCAAAATCCAGTAACATTCAAGCCTTTTTCGAACGCCTGATCAATCGCTTTGCGGGGAGTAACCCGAAATGTTTTCCAGCAACATGAGTATCGCCGGCTATGACGATGAGCTTTGGCAGGCCATCGAGTCCGAGTCCCGTCGTCAGGAAGAGCATATCGAGCTGATCGCCTCGGAGAACTATGCCAGCCCCCGGGTGATGCAGGCCCAGGGCTCGGTACTCACCAACAAGTATGCCGAAGGATACCCCGGCAAGCGCTACTATGGTGGCTGTGAATACGTGGATACGGCCGAACAGCTGGCCATCGACCGCGCCAAGACCCTGTTCGGTGCCGACTACGTCAACGTCCAGCCCCATTCCGGCTCCCAGGCCAATGCCGCCGTCTACATGGCCCTGCTCAACCCCGGTGATACGGTGCTGGGCATGAGCCTGGCCCATGGCGGCCATCTTACCCACGGCGCCAAGGTCAACTTCTCCGGCAAGATCTACCATTCGGTGCTCTACGGCATCGACGATCAGGGCTACATCGACTACGACCAGGTGGAAGCCCTGGCGGTGGAACACAAGCCGAAGATGATCGTGGCCGGTTTCTCCGCCTATTCCCGGGTGGTGGACTGGCAACGCTTCCGTGACATCGCCGACACCGTGGGTGCCTACCTGATGGTGGACATGGCCCACGTGGCCGGTCTGGTGGCCGGCGGGGTCTATCCCAATCCGGTGCAGATCGCCGATGTGACCACTTCCACCACCCACAAGACCCTGCGCGGTCCCCGCGGCGGCATCATCCTGGCCCGGAGCAATCCGGAGCTGGAAAAGAAATTCAATTCCCTGGTCTTCCCCGGCACTCAGGGTGGTCCGCTGATGCACGCCATCGCCGGCAAGGCCGTGGCCTTCAAGGAAGCCCTGGAGCCCGGCTTCAAGGCCTATCAGCAGCAGGTGGTGGCCAATGCCCGCGTGATGGCGGCCGAGCTCATGGCCCGGGGCTACAAGGTGGTTTCCGGCGGTACCGACAACCACCTGTTCCTGGTGGACCTGATCGACAAGGGCATGACCGGCAAGGACGCGGACGCGGCACTGGGTCGGGCCAACATCACCGTGAACAAGAACTCGGTGCCCAACGATCCCCAGTCCCCCTTCGTCACCAGCGGTCTGCGCATCGGCACCCCGGCCATCACCACCCGCGGCTTCAAGGAGGCCGAGTGCAAGGCGCTGGCCCAGTGGATCTGCGACGTGCTGGACGATCTGGACAACCAGGCCGTGATCGACCAGGTCAAGGCCCGGGTGCTGGATGTCTGCGCCCGTTTCCCGGTGTATGGTCGCTGAGGCCGCATCGGGGCAGCCCGGGATGATGTCACCATGAAATGCCCTTTCTGCGGCGCCCCCGATACCCGCGTGGTGGATTCCCGCCTCGCGGGCGAGGGGGATCAGGTCCGGCGGCGCCGGGAGTGCGTCTCCTGCGGCGAACGCTTCACCACCTTCGAAGGGGCGGAGCTGAATTTGCCGCGGGTGATCAAGCGCGACGGTAGCCGAGAGCCCTTTGCCGAAGCCAAGTTGCGGGCGGGCATGATGCATGCGCTGGAAAAGCGCCCGGTGGCCACGGACCAGATCGAGGCCGCGGTGGCACGGATCAAGCATCAGGCCCTGAGTCAGGGGGAGCGGGAGATTCCGGCCAAGCGTATCGGCGACTGGGTGATGGAAGCCCTCAAGGAACTGGACCAGGTGGCCTACATCCGTTTTGCCTCGGTCTATCTGAGTTTTGCCGATGTCCAGGCGTTCCGCGAGATGGTGGAGCGCCTGGAGCGGGAACCGCCACCGGACGGCGGTGGTTCGACCGCCTGACCGATGGTCATGGCGCCGTTTACCAGCCGGGATCATCGGCTCATGGGGCGGGCCCTGCAACTGGCTCGCCGCGGGCTTTACACCACCGATCCCAATCCCCGGGTGGGGTGTGTGGTGGCCCGGGATGGTCATGTGCTGGGGGAGGGCTTTCATGTGCGGGCCGGCGAACCCCATGCGGAGGTCCTGGCCCTGGCCCATGCCGGCGAGGCGGCCCGGGGCGCCACGGCCTATGTGACCCTGGAACCTTGCAGCCATCATGGCCGAACCCCGCCGTGTGTGGATGCTTTGCTCCGGGCCGGCGTGGGGCGGGTGGTGGCGGCTATGACCGACCCCAACCCCCTGGTGGCCGGTCGGGGACTGGAACGGCTGCGGGAGGCGGGCGTGGCGGTGGCCGTGGGCCTGATGGAATCGGAGGCACGCGCCCTCAACCCCGGCTTCGTCAGCCGGATGGAGCGGGGGCGACCCTGGGTCCGGGTCAAGCTGGCGGCCAGTCTGGACGGTCGTACCGCCATGGCCTCCGGCGAGAGCCGCTGGATCACCGGCGAGGCGGCGCGGCGGGATGTACAGTTTCTGCGGGCCCGTGCCTCCGCCATCCTGACCGGGATGGGTACGGTACGGGCCGATGATCCCCGCCTGGATGTCCGCCTGTCGGCCGAGGCCCTGGACGTGGACGGACCGGTGCGCCAGCCCTTGCGGGTGGTGCTGGACCGGGAGGGCCGGCTGACCGCCGCCGCCCGCCTGTTTCAGACCGAGGGTCCGGTGCTGGTCTTGACCGACCCCGAGGCGCTGGCCCGTCAAACCCGGGATCTGGCCGATGTCAACGCCCGGGTCGAGGCCGTGACCGTCTCCCGGGGGCACCTGGATCTGCCCGCCGTGATGAACGTGCTGGCCCGGCATCAGGTCAATGAACTGCATGTGGAGGCCGGGCCGGTCTTGTGCGGTGCCCTGCTCGGGGCCGGTCTGGTGGATGAACTGGTGATCTACCTGGCACCCCATCTGATGGGCGCCACGGCACGGGGGCTGTTCGACCTGCCCCTGGGGCGAATGGCGGATCGCGTGGCACTGGACGTCAGCGACATGCGGGCCGTGGGCAGGGACTGGCGAATCACGGCCCGTGTCGTCGGTCCGGGCGCGGGGGACGAGGGTCGCTGATCGACCCACCCCGGCGCAATCGACAATCATCAACCCGAGATCCCGACATGTTCACAGGTATCATTCAGGCCGTCGGCACCCTGTCCGCTGTTGAGGCCCGGGGCGGAGACAGCCGCCTGACCCTGGGTACCGGCAAGTTGGACCTGTCCGATGTGAGACTGGGCGACAGCATTGCCGTCAACGGTGTGTGTCTGACCGCCGTGGCCCTGCCCGGCGACGGCTTCGTCGCCGACGTCTCCCGCGAGACCCTGTCCAGAACCTCTCTGGGGAATCTCTCGCACGGTGACCCGGTGAACCTGGAGAAGGCGCTGACTCTGTCCACGCCCCTGGGCGGCCATCTGGTCAGCGGCCATGTGGATGGCCTGGGCCGGATTACCGCCATCGAGCCCGATGGCCGCTCCTGGCGCTATCATGTGCAGGTGCCGGACGAACTGGCCCGTTACATCGCGCCCAAGGGATCGGTGTGCATCGACGGCACCAGCCTGACCGTGAATACGGTGGATGGGGCACGGTTCAGCGTCAATATCGTCCCCCACACCCAGCAGGAGACCATCATCCGGACCTATCGGGTGGGTACCGGGGTGAACATCGAGGTGGACGTGATTGCCCGTTACCTGGAGCGTCTGCTGCTGGGAGACGGGGCCGCCCGCTCCGGCAGTGCCATCAGCGAGGCCTTTCTGGCCGAGCACGGCTTTCTGAAATAAGCTCGGTGCCTGTGCACGATGTGATCTCGAATCAGGGGGGGATGACCCATGATGGAATGGCTGGATGATACCCTGCTGCAGGCGGGGAACTGGGTGCGTGGCCATGTGGGCCAGATTGCACTGGCCTTCGTGGCCACGGTGCTGGTGATCTACGGCAACGATATCAATCGCGTGGTGAAGATGATCCTGCGCGCCTATCATCGTCTGGTCCGTCTGCTGGGCTTCGTCCTCATGTGTGCCTTCGGCTACGGCGCCCTGACCGTCTTCCTCACCCCCATGCTGGCCGATGCCATGCTCATGGTGGACACCCGATGGCTGGCCCCCATGGTGGTGGGTGCCTTCCTATTGCTGGGCTTTCTGGCCGAGCGCAAGCATCAGATGTGATCCGACCCGGTCGGATTTCCACTCCAAACCCCAGCCGGCGATTGCCCATGTCATTCAATACCACGGAAGAAATCATCGAAGACCTGCGTCAGGGTCGGATGGTGATCATCGTCGATGACGAGGACCGGGAAAACGAGGGCGATCTGCTCATGATCGCCTCCCTGACCCGGCCCGAAGACATCAATTTCATGGCCCGCTTCGGGCGTGGCCTTATCTGCTTGACCCTGACCCGGGAACGCTGTCGTCAGCTCAAGCTGCCGCTGATGGTGGGGGATACCAACGACAAGCATGCCACCAACTTCACCGTCTCCATCGAGGCGGCGGAAGGGGTGACCACCGGGATTTCCGCCTACGATCGCGCCCATACGGTGCGTACCGCGGTGGCGCCCAATGCGCGCCCCGAGGACCTGGTCCAGCCCGGACACATCTTTCCCCTCATGGCGCAGCCGGGTGGGGTGCTGGTGCGGGCCGGACATACCGAGGCCGGCTGTGACTATGCCCGCCTGGCGGGGTTCGAGCCGGCGGCGGTGATCGTCGAGATCCTCAACGAGGACGGCTCCATGGCCCGGCGCCCGGACCTGGAGCGCTTTGCCGCCGAGCATGACCTGAAGATGGGGACCATCGAGGACCTGATCCGTTACCGCATCGAGAACGAGCGCAGCGTGGAGCGGGTGGCGGAAAGCCCGTTTCCCACCGAGTTCGGCGAGTTTCGCCTCATCGCCTATGAGGATACGGTGGACAAGGCCCTGCACTTTGCCCTGGTCAAGGGCGAGGTGGACGGTGAGACACCCACCCTGGTGCGTGTCCATCTGGGAGGTGGCCTGTGCGATACCCTGGCCTATCGCGGCCCCAACTGCGGCTGGCCGTTGCGGGCGGCGCTGGCTCGCATCGAGGCGGAAGGGGCCGGGGTGGCGGTGGTCATTCACAAGCCGGAAAGTCCCCGGGAAATGGTCCGTCGCCTGCGGGAGATGGCCCTGCGCAGCCGCCAGCCCAGCCCGCCGGTCCAGGATGAGCAGGAACCGGCCGAGCTGCGCACCCACGGCATCGGCGCCCAGATTCTCAAGGACCTGGGCATCAGCAAGATGCGCCTGCTGTCCTCCCCCAAACGCTTCCATGGGCTCGGTGGTTTCGGGCTCGAAGTGGTCGAATACGTCAACGACTAAGTCAAGAGTGATCCCATGCATTCAGCCATCCAGACCCATGAAGGGACCTTCACCGACCTCTCCGACGTGCGCGTCGGCCTGGTCTTGTCCCGCTTCAACGCCTTCATCGTCGAGCGCCTGCTGGAAGGGGCCGAGGACGCCCTGCTGCGTCACGGCGTGCCGGCCGCGAACCTGACCGTGGCCCGGGTGCCCGGTGCCTACGAACTGCCCCTGGCGGTCAAGGTGATGGCCGATTCCGGCAAGTACGACGCCATCATCGCCCTGGGCTGCGTGATCCGCGGTTCCACCCCCCATTTCGACTATGTGGCGGGCGAGGCCACCAAGGGCCTGGCTCAGATTCAGCTTGAATACAGTCTGCCCATCTCCTTCGGCGTGCTGACCACGGACACCATCGAGCAGGCCATCGAGCGCGCCGGCACCAAGGCCGGCAACAAGGGCGCCGATGCCGCCCTGGGCGCCTTGGAAATGGTCAGCCTGATCAGGTCGCTTCGAGCATGAACCAGCCCCATTCCATGGACCATCGCCGCCTGACCCACGCCCGGCGCCATGCCCGGCGTCTGGTCATGCAGGCCCTGTATCAGTGGCAGTTGACCGGCTACCACCCCAAGGACATCCTGGCCCAGTTCAAGGAAGATCCCGAGATGGAAAAGGCGGACTGGGAATACTTCCGCATGATCCTGTTGGGGGTGACCGAACAGGTGAAGGCCGTCGACGCTCTGGTGGAACCCCATCTGGACCGCCCCATGGAACAGGTGGACCCGGTGGAGCGGGCCATCCTGCGTCTGTCCGCCTATGAACTGCAGCATTGCCCCGAGGTGCCCTACAAGGTGGCCATCAGCGAGGCGGTGGCCCTGGCCAAGAAGTTCGGCGCGGAGCAGGGACACCGCTTCGTCAACGGGGTCATCGACAAGGTGGCGGCCCAGGTGTCGATCCGCTAGTGCCTGCCCGTGAAGGAATTTGACCTGATCCGTCGTCATTTCACCCAGGCTCCCGGGGATCCGGACGTGATCCTGGGGGTGGGGGATGACGCGGCCCTGTTGCGGGTGCCGCCGGGTCATGAGCTGGTGGTATCGGTGGATACCCTGATTCGGGGCGTTCACTTTCCCGCGCAGACGCCCCCGTCCGCCGTGGGCCACAAGGCCCTGGCGGTGAACCTGAGCGATCTGGCCGCCATGGGCGCCATGCCCCGCTGGATCACCTTGGCCCTGACCCTGCCGGATCAGGACCCGGACTGGCTCGGAGCCTTTGCCCGGGGCCTGCTGGACCTGGCCCGGCAGCACGGGGTGGAACTGGTGGGCGGGGATACCACCCGTGGTCCCTTGTCCATCACGGTGCAGATCATGGGGGTGGCGCCGGTGGGGGCCGCCCTGCGACGTCGGGGTGCCCGCCCGGGAGATCGCATCATGGTCACGGGCACGCCGGGGGATGCGGCGCTGGCGTTGCAGCGGATGCTGGCCGGGCAGGCCCTGGATCCCGACGATCCGCTGCGCCGGCGCCTGGATCGGCCCACGCCCCGGGTGGCGGCCGGATTGGCCCTGCGCGGTCTGGCCTCGGCCTGCATCGACATCTCCGACGGGCTGTGTCAGGACCTGGGTCATGTCCTGACGGCCTCCGGGGTCGGGGCGACCCTGCGCACATCCGACCTGCCCCTGTCGGCCGCCTTTCTGGCCCACATGCCCGCCGAGGGGATTGACTGGTCCCTGCCCCTGGCGGGAGGCGATGACTACGAACTCCTGTTCACGGTACCTCCCGAGAGGGTGCCCCGGGTCCATGAGCGTCTGGCGGGCACGGGCTGCCCGGTGACCGAGATCGGTGAGATCGAGGCCGAATCGGGGCTACGGGTGCTGGATCCGGCCGGTGACCGGCTGTCGCTGGATCGGGGCGGCTATGACCATTTTCAGATCGCGGAGTCCTCATGAGCCCATCCAAGCCCGCCCCCATCCCCCCGCGCCGGGTTCTCACGGACCCGGTGCATTTTCTGGCCTTCGGCTTCGGCAGCGGCCTGTCGCCCAAGGCCCCGGGCACGGCGGGCACGGTGGCCGCCATACCCCTGTATCTACTGTTGTCCGGCCTGCCGCTGTGGGGCTACCTGCTGGCCACCCTGATCGTGATCGGCGTCGGTGTCTGGCTCTGCGGCGAGAGCTCACGGCGTCTTGGGGTCCATGACCATCCCGGCATCGTCTGGGATGAGTTCGCCGGTTTTTTGGTCACCATGATCGCCGCGCCGGCGGGCTGGATCTGGGTGCTGGTGGGTTTCGTACTGTTCCGGATCTTCGACGTGCTCAAGCCCTGGCCCATCGGGTGGCTTGACCGGCGGGTGGAAGGCGGTTTTGGCATCATGGTGGATGACCTGTTGGCGGGGGTCTATGCTCTGGTGGTGCTGCAGCTACTGGCCTTTGCCTTCACCGCCCCATGAGAACCCGCCATCTCCCCCGGCTGACCCTGCTTTCGGTGCTCCTGGCCGCTCCCGCCGCCGCCGTGGACATTCATTTGATGGGGGTCTTTTCCGATCGCGCCGTGATGGCCCTGGACGGGCAGCGTCAGGTGTTGCGGGTGGGGGAGACGTCCGAAGCCGGGGTGCGCCTGATCAGCACCGACAGTCGCAGCGGGACCGTGCTCATCGAACTGGAGGGGCGTCAGCGTCAGATCGGCATCGACGGCCGCGTCGGCGGGGAATTCCAACCTCGGGCCATCAGCCAGGCGCGGATCTATCGGGGCAGTTCGGGCGGCTTCACCACGCCCGGCGCCATCAACGGCCATGCCGTCACCTTTCTGGTGGACACCGGCGCCTCGGCCATTGCCCTGAGTGCCGTGGAAGCCCGTCGTCTGGGGCTCGACTACACCCGGGGGGCTCAGGTTCGGGTGCAGACGGCCTCGGGCACCGAATGGGCGCACCGCATTCATCTGGACCGGGTGCGGGTGGGCGGGATCGAACAGCGCAATGTCCCGGCCTTCGTGCTGCCGGGAAATCAGCCCGGCATGGCCCTGCTGGGCATGAGTTTTCTGGACCAGGTGGACATGCGTAACGAAGGTGGGGCGCTGATACTGGAACAACGCTTCTGACCCAGTGCTTGTTCAGCGGTTCACCCATCGCTCATGCACCGCCAGCAAGGCGGGGATCACCACCAGGACCAGCACCGTGGCCACCGCCAGACCGAAGACGATGGATACCGCCATGGGGATCAGGAACTGGGCCTGCACCGAACGCTCGAACAACAGCGGCACCAGTCCCGCGATGGTGGTGAACGAGGTCAGAAGCACCGCACGCAGGCGCTGGCAGGAGGCCTCCACGATGGCCGCGTCCTGGGCCAGGCCTTCCTCGCGCAGGGACTGATAGAAACTCACCAGGATGATGGAGTTGTTCACCACGATACCGGTCAGGCCGAACAGCCCGAACAGGGACAGGATGGTCATTTCCATGCCCAGGAGCCAGTGCCCGGCCAGGGCGCCCAGCAGGCCGAAGGGGATGATGGCCATGACCACCAGCGGCCAGCCGTAGGATCCGAACACCCAGGCCAGGGTGAGATAGATCAGCGCCAGGGCAAAGATCAGACCCATGCGCATGTCCGCCAGGGTTTCCGCCTGGTCCGCTGCCCGGCCTTCGAAGGACCACGTCACCCCATGACGTTCGGCCAGCGCGGGAAGTACGTCGGCCGCCAGCTGTTCGCGGACCCGGCCGGCATTGTTCACCGCCCGGTCCACTTCGGCGGATACGGAAATGGCCAGCCGGCCATCGGCCCGGCGCAGGGTTTCGAAGCCCTGGCGCGGCTGGAACTCGGCCACCGTGTCCAGGGGGGCCATGCCCCCGCCCGGCAGGATCACCGTGAAGCGCTCCAGGGTGACGCCGTGGTGACGCTCGTCGTCGGGCAGGATCACGCGCACCTCCACTTCTTCCAGACCCTCTTGAAAGATCTGTGCCAACGCCCCGTCGAAGGCGTGACGCAGCTGACGACCGAGGGATTCCGTGGTCAGTCCCAGGGCCAGGCCCTCGGGTCGGAGCCGGTAGATGAGCTGCTCCCGGCCATAGGGCATGTTGTCTTCCACCGCAAACACGCCGGGAAAGTCGTTGAGTGTCTCGGCCAGTTCCAGCCCGGCCGCCTTGAGCCGTTCCGGGTCCGCCCCGGTCAGGCGGATATCCACGTCCCTTCCCGGCGGGCCGGCCTGGCGTTCCGTGATGCTGAACAGCTCGATCCCCGGTGGCATCTGGATGCGTGACTGCCATTCCCGGATGAATCGGGTATTGCGCACGTCCCGCTGGTCCGGGGAGACCAGTTCCACCAGGATGGCGCCGAACTGGTCTCCCCGGGGCGCCTGTACCGGCCCGCCGGTGTCCAGGCCCCGGCCCAGGGAGACCACCACGTTGCGGATCAGGTTGCCGCCCAACTCGGATTCGGTGTCATGGAGGGTGGACTCCACATGTTCCAGGAACCGTTCCACCCGTTCCGGCGGGGTCCCGGCGACGAAGTGGGCGGCGGCCG
This sequence comes from Ectothiorhodospira shaposhnikovii, assembly GCF_047222355.1. Classification (NCBI taxonomy): domain Bacteria; kingdom Pseudomonadati; phylum Pseudomonadota; class Gammaproteobacteria; order Chromatiales; family Ectothiorhodospiraceae; genus Ectothiorhodospira; species Ectothiorhodospira shaposhnikovii. The sequence continues at coordinate 999,751 of NZ_CP178333.1, forward strand.
TGACCACGGTGCCTTCGGGAGCGGGAAAGAAGGTGAAACCGATGCGACCACCCACCAGCAGGCCCATGGCCAGGATCAGGACCGCCACCGCGCCCGCCAGGGTGATGCCGGCATGTTCCACCGAATGGGTGACCAGTCGCCGGAAGGGGCCTTCCCGGAAGGCATCGAAGCGCTTGTCGAAGCGGTCGCGGAACGAGCCGGGGCGGGGTGGCCTGACCTTTTCCAGGCTGTTCTTGAGGTGAAAGGGCAGCACCAGGAAGCTGATCAGCAGGGTGGCCAGGATGACACAGATCACCACCAGGGGGATGTCGAAGAGGATGTTGCCGATGATGCCGCCGATGAGCATCAGCGGCAGGAAGGCGGCCACGGTGGTGAGCGAGGCGGAGATCACCGGGGCAATCATGCGCTGGGCACCGCGCTGGGCCGCCTGGGCCGCGTTCATGCCCCGTTGGTACTGGGTGTAGGCATGTTCACTGACCACGATGGCATTGTCGACGATGATGCCCAGGGACATGATGAAGCCGAACAGGGACATCATGTTGATGCTGCCGCCCAGGGCCCAGAGGGCGAGGAAGGCGGCGGTGAACGAGACGGGGATGCTCAGGGCCACCCGCAGGGCCAGGCGGCCGTTGAGGAACAGGAACAGGATCGCCAGTACCAGGATCAGACCGCCGGCCCCGTTCTTGAGCAGCAGGCCGATGCGTTCCACCAGGGGTTCGTAGAACTGGTCATAGACATGGATCTGTACTCCCGGCGGTAGCGTCTCTTTTGCCTCGTCCAGCCAGCCCAGCAGGATGCCGGAGGCGTCCAGGGCATCATCCCGTTCCGCCCGTTGCAGGGACATTTCCACCGCGGGTTCGCCCTGATAGCGCACCAGCACCTGATTGTCCCGGATCCTGCGCTCGATCCGGGCCACATCCCCCAGCAGGATCAGGCCCCCTTCGGCGTCGCTGCGCAGGGGCAGGCGGGCAAAGGCTATTTCCTCCCGACCCTGTTCCAGGCTGCGCAGCTGCCGGGCGCTGTCGTCCCGGCCCACCATCCCCGCGGGCAGATCAAGGGAGAGACCGGCGATCCGCTCGCCCACCTGACCCAGGGTCATGCCCAGATCCAGCAGTCGGGCGGTGGGAATCTGGATCGCCATCTCCTCTTCCGGCAGGCCGGAAAAGTCGATGCGGGCAATCCCCTGGTCCAGCAACTGACGCTCGAACTCCCGTACCAGGGGGCGCAGTTCACGCAGATCGGGCCCGCTGACGAGTAGCCGGGCGATGGGCTCGTAGCGGATGATGCGGTTGACAATGGGTGTCTCGGCGGCCTCCGGCAGGTTGCGTTGCTGGGCCACCACGTCCTTGACCTGGTCCGTGGCCAGGGTCATGTCGGTGCCGGCCTGGAACTCCAGAGTGATGGAGGCGATGCCCAGGGCCGAGGTGGAGGTGAGGCTGCGCAGACCGTCCACGGTGCGCAGTTCCTGTTCCAGGGGAATGGTGATGCCGGTTTCCACGTCTTCCGCGCTGGCGCCGGTCCAGGCCACCTGCACGGTGACGAAATCCAGGGCGAAGTTGGGGAAGAACTGGGTGTTGAGCTTGAGCAGCGCCCAGGAGCCGGACAGCAGCATCAGGGCCACCAGCAGGTTGGCCGCCACCGGATGCCGCAGGAAGAAGGGGATCACACCACGGGAACGGGCCATGGATCAGTCTGCCTCCGCGCTGACCCGCAGGCCGTCGATGGCATTGGGCAGCCGGGTGGTGATGATCCGGTCACCCGCTCGCAGGGCCTCGCCGGATACCAGGATGCGTTCGCGACCGTCCTCGTCCACCCATTCGCCCACCCGTCTCACTGCAAGGCCCTGCATGCGTCCGTCTTCCAGGCGGTAGATGCGATCCAGCCCGTACAGGGCCTCGAAGGGCAGGGCCACCACGTGCTCTCTTGGTGGCAGGGAGAGGCGCAGGCTGACGAAGCGTCCCAGGGGGACGTCCCGGGTATCCGAGACGATCCGGAACAGCCCTTCCACGCCGGCACTGCCGGCCCCGGTTTCACCGGCCAGACGGCTCAGTTCAAGGGTCAGGGGCAGGCCATCCACCCGGGCCTGGGCAACGGGCGGGGATGCCATGTCGAGGGCCTGGCGCACCGCCGGCAGATGGACGGCGGGGATGGGGGCGCGCACCTCCAGGGCCTGGGTATCGAACAGGGTCACCAGGGCGTCGCCCACCCGCACCCGGTCCCCGGGGGCGACATTGACGCGGGCGATGCGGCCGTCGAAGGGGGCGCGGACATGGCTGCGCTCCAGATCCAGAGCGGCCTGGGCCAGCTGGGCCTCGGCCCGACGGATGCGTGCCCGCAGCTGTTCCCGGCGAGCGTCGTAATCATCCAGGGCCAGCTGCCGGTTGGCCACGGCCAGGGCCTGCTGCTCCCGGTTTCGCTGGGCCTCTTCCAGGGTGGCGGGGGAACCCAGGTTGCGATTGAGCAGATCCTGGGCCCGGTTCACGGCCCGTTCCGCCAGCGCCAGCAGGGTGCGTTCCCGGTCCAATGCCTCCCGATCCCGGGCGTGGCTTCGTTCCAGGGCCCGCAGCTGTGCCCGCAGGTCATCCAGATCCGCCTGCCGTTGCCGGACCAGCAGTTCCAGTTCCCGGTCGTCCAGGATCACCAGGGTGTCTCCGGCTTGGACCTGGCGACCTTCCTCCACCGGCACCCGGGCCACGTCCGCTTCCACCGCGGCGCGCAGGCCGGCCGCCCGGGGCGAGGTGACATGGCCGTGGAGCGTGACCTGGGGAGGAAGGGTCCGGGGCGTGATCTCTTCGGCCGTCACCCGCCACACCCGCTCCGCCACCTGCCGGGGCGGTTCGGAAGGCCGGGTGATCAGCAGCAGGACGAACCCGCCGATACCGATGGCCAGCAGGATCAGGGGCAGCAAGCGCTTGATGCGGGGAGGCAGGGGCATGGGCGGTCGAGGGCTGAGGTGAACCGGCATTGTAGCCGGGTTGAGGAGGTAATTCAGTGTTTGCTTATTTTTGGGTCTTTGGGCCGGACGTTACCGGGTTCGGGGAAAGAACACCGGCATGCCTTCCACCTCGCCGGTGACCAGGGCCTGTCCGTAGAGGCGTTCCAGGGCGTTGGGCACCAGCATCTCCCGGGTGGTTCCCCAGCAGGCCTCGCCGCCGGGGTACATGAGCAGCAGGTGATCGCAGTAGCGGGCGGCCAGGTTGACGTCGTGCAGGGTGAGGACGGCGCTGCGTCCCTCGGCCACGGCACGGCGGACGATGTCCAGTACCGCCACCTGATGGTGCAGATCCAGATGGTTGGTGGGCTCGTCCAGCAGGAAGATGCGCGGGTCCTGGGTGAGGGCGGTGGCAATGGCCAGGCGCTGGCGCTCGCCGCCGGAGAGGGTGGCGATGAGACGGGTTTCCATACCGGCCAGATCCACCTGCCGCAGGGCCTTGAGGGCCGCCTGATGGTCTTCGGCCGACTCCATCTCCCAGGGACGCAGGTAGGGATGACGGCCGATCAGGGCCGTTTCCAGCACCGTGGCCGGAAACCCGTCCTGATGATCCTGGAAGACCATGCCCAGCAGGCGGGCGACGCGGCGGCGGGGCAGTTGCCCCAGGGGCTGGCCCTGGAGCCGGATGGTGCCCCGGCGGGGCGGTCGCAGACCGGCCAGGGTATGCAACAGGGTGCTCTTGCCGGCCCCGTTGGGGCCCAGGATGCCCCAGCACTGACCGGCCCGGATGTCCAGGTTCAGGGGGGCGCCGTCGCCCCGGCCGGGGATGTCCACCACCAGGTCCATGAGGGTCAGCAGGGGCGCGGGGGCTGGCTGAAGAAGTCGGGAGTCGCTCATCTCAACGGCTGCGGTAGAGCAGGTACAGGAACACCGGGACGCCCAGCATGGCGGTGATCACGCCCACCGGCAACTGCTGGGGGGCGATCAGGGTCCGCGCCAGGGTGTCCGCCAGGGTGAGCAGGATGCCGCCGGCCAGGGCCGAGGCCGGCAGGATCAGGCGCTGGTCATTGCCCAGCACCAGACGCAGCATGTGCGGCACGATCAGACCCACGAAACCCACGCTGCCCGCCATGGTGACCGCCGTTGCCGTGACCAGGGCCGCCACCCCGTAGAGGGTCCATTCCAGGGGGCGCACGGCAACACCCAGGGCTGCCGCCTGCAGCGGTCCCCGGGCCAGTACGTTGAGACTGCGCCCCAGGGGCATGGCCACCAGCACGACGACCACCAGCACGATCCAGGCCGGCCAGGGGCTGTGGGCATGGGACAGATCCCCCATCAGCCAGTAGAGCATCCCCGGTAGTTCGGTGGTGGGGCTGATCGCCAGCAGGAAGCTGATGAAGGCACCCCAGCCCGCCGCCACCACCACCCCGGTCAGCAGCAGACGGGTGGGTGTCCAGCTCCCGGTGCCGTGGGCCAGGCCGAAGACGATGAGGGTGGACAACAGGGCGCCGGCAAAGGCCGCCCCCGATACCATGGCCATGCCCAGGCCCGCCAGCATGGACAGCAACGCCCCCACCGCCGCGCCGCCGGACAGCCCCAGCACATAGGGGTCCGCCAGGGGGTTGCGCAGCAGTACCTGCATCAGCGCCCCGGCCACCGCCAGCAGGCCGCCGGTGGCAAAGGCCGCCAGGGCGCGGGGCAGGCGCAGTTCCAGGATCAGGGTCCGGTGCAGCGGCTCGCCGCCGCCGGTGAGCACGGCCAGGGTCTCGGTGGGCGTCAGCGGCACGCTGCCCAGGGCCACGGCGATGCCCAGGGACAGGCCGGCGGCCCCCAGCAGGATCGGCAGCACCAGGGCCGGTCGGCTCACTCGGAGGTCTCCGGGCGCCGGTCGCGGGCGGTTTCCAGGGCCTCGCAGACCCATCGGGTGCCTTCCAGAATGCGCGGCGTGGCCCGTTGCAGCAGGGACGGGGGGATGAAGAACAGATTGTCCCGGGCGGTGGCGGTCAGGGTCGGCCAGCGGCGCCACTCCTCGATCCAGTGCGGGCTGTCCTCGCCCATGCCGCCCCCCAGGATCGCTTCCGGATCGGCGGCCAGCACCACTTCCCGATCCAGTCGCGGGACCAGGGCTTCCAGGTCACCGAACAGATTGTGGCCGCCGCAGATTTCGATGGCGCGGGAGACCAGGTGCCGGTCGTTGAGGGTCATGAGGGGGCGGTCCCAGATCTGGTAGAACACCGTCACCCTGGGCCGGTCGCCGTATTGTGCTTCCAACGCCCGCAGATCCCGGCGAAAGTCCTCGGCCGCTGCCCGTCCCTGGGGTGCCCGCCCGGCCAGGGTGCCCAGGCGTTCCAGGGCCAGGGCCAGCTGTTCGAAATCCTGGGGGTCGTTGTAGTAGATGGGAATCCCCAGCCGGGCCAGGCGCTCCACCTGGGCCTGGACGTTGCCGCTGCTCCAGGCCACCACCAGATCCGGTTTCAGGGCCAGGATGGATTCCATGTCCAGTTGCTTGTAGCTGCCGATCCTGGGGATGTCCGCTGCCGCCGCCGGGTAGTCGCTGAAACTCACCGTGCCCACGATCCGGTTGCCGGCATCCACGGCAAACAAAAGCTCGGTGATGTGGGGGGCCAGGCTGATGATGCGCTCGGCCGGCGCGGCGAGGGACACCGTCTGCTGTCGGTCATCGATGACCTGGACCGGCGTCGTCGCGGCGGGGTCGGCCGTGGCCGTGGTCAGCCAGGCGGTGAGGCATAAAATGCCGGATATCATCGGTAAACGGGCTTTTTTTGCGCGCATCGTCGCCTTTCTTGCTGATTGCCGATAGTGGGTGATCAAGTCTTGAAGGCAGGCATCATAGCAGTTGCCGGCGGTCAATCCTGCCGGAAAAAAACCCATTGGCGGTAGCCAATCATGATCCTGTTGCGTATTATCCTGCCTCGCTTCAGGTGCCGGATGCGTGACACACATCCGGTGAAACGGGAAGCCGGTGCGACCATGGCCCAAGGCCATGGACAATGCCGGCGCTGCCCCCGCAACGGTAGGCGAGGTGGGGGGTCCATGGTGTTTCCAGGATCCCCGGCAGGGCGATACAACCACTGCGCGCAAGCGTGGGAAGGTGCCCTGACCAGGTCGTACATGACCCGCCCGCGAGCCCGGAGACCGGCCTGATGCGCTTACGCGGCATTGCGGAGGGCTTTGCGCGGCTCGATATCTTCGGGTTCCCCGGTAGGGAAGTGCCGTTCGTGGTCGTGTGCCAGGACGGGTTTCCCGCGCCCCTGGCTCTCCAGCATGCCGTCCTGATTCAAGACCGCATGGCGCGCGGGCGGCGCGCCGGAGAGTATCCCCATGCACAAGAAGTCCCTGCTGTCGGCAGCGATCCTGCTGGCCCTTCCCCATGCCCTGTCTGCCCAGGAAATGATCGCCCGGCTCGATCCCATCCTGGTGACCCCTACCCGCACGGCCCAGACCGTGGATCAGACCCTGGCGTCGGTGACCGTGATCGAGCGTGAAGAGATCGAGCGGTTGCAGCCGAAGGCGTTCGCGGATCTGTTGGCGGCCCGGGCCGGCATTGCCCTGTCTCAAAATGGTCCCTTCGGCAAGACCACCGGCCTGTTCCTGCGCGGCGCCGCTTCGGATCACACCCTGTTGCTGATCGACGGCGTGCGCATGGGCTCCGCCACCCTGGGCAGTGCCTCCTGGCAGTTTCTGCCCCCGGCGGAGATCGAGCGGGTGGAGATCGTTCGCGGACCCAGAACCAGTCTCTATGGTTCCGATGCCATCGGCGGCGTGATCCAGATCTTTACCCGCGAAGGTGACGGCCCGGCCCGGGTGCGGGCGCACATGGGGGCCGGTTCCTTCAATACCCGGGAATACGGACTTGGGGTTTCCGGCAGCCAGGACCGGACCCGCTACAGCCTCTCCGGCAGTCACTTCGGCACCGATGGCATCGATGTTCAGCGGGGGGTGGGGGATTCCGGTCGGGACGGATTCCACAACAGCAGTGTCTCCGGACGTTTGTCCCACCAGGCTACCGAGGGTCTGGAGCTGTTCGGTTCTTTTCATCACGCCCTTGGGGAGACCGATTATGACTTCGGTGACCCGGCTCGGGACTGGATTGATTTCGTCCATCATGCCTCCCGGATCGGCGTCCGGGGGCAGCTCCACGAGGTTTGGTTCAGTGAACTGAGCGTCAGCCACAGCCGGGATGAGAACGAAACCTTCCAGAATGGGGTGGCCTCGTCACGGATCGATACGACGCGATATCTGTTCGCCTGGCAGAACGACCTCCTGCTGGGGGATCACCTGTTCACGGCAGGGGTGGACTACCAGGACGACAAAGTGAGTGGTTCCACCAATTATGACGAGACCCGGCGGGACAACTGGGGTGTATACGCCCAGCTCCAGCTGGACCTGGGGCGTCATGCCCTGACCGGCAGTCTGCGGCAGGATGACAACGAGGCCTTCGGCAAGGAAACTACCGGGCAGCTGGCCTGGGGCTACCGGATCACCGATGCCTGGCGGGTCCGTGCCAGCGGCGGCACGGCCTTCAAGGCGCCCACCTTCAACGACCTGTACTGGCCCGGTAGTGGCAATCCGGACCTGGCACCGGAATCCTCCGAAACCTATGAACTGGGGCTGCGTCATCAATCCGGTGGTTTTCATGCGGATCTGGCGGTGTTCCAGTCTGACATCGACGATCTGATCGAGTGGGCGCCGGTGCCCGGCAGCTTTTTCTGGCAGCCGCAGAACGTGGAAAAGGCGCGTATCCGTGGCCTGGAACTGGAGACGGGGATGCGTCATGCCCACTGGTCGGCCACCCTGTCCCTGACCTTGCTGGATCATGAGAACCGCCATACCGGTCATGAGCTGCGGCGTCGCCCCAACGAGATCGCGCGTCTGGATCTGGACCGGCAATGGCAGGACTGGTCTTTCGGGACCACCCTCATTGCCGAGGGACGGCGCTACAATGATGCCGCCAACACCGACCGCATCGCCGGTCACGAGTTGGTGCATCTGCGGGCCGCTTATCAGGTGAATCCGGCCTGGACGGTGCGGGCGACCCTGAACAACGTGTTCGACCGTGACTATGCCACAGCCCGTGATAACGCCATTGATTATGAACAGCCGGGTCGGGCATTTTATCTGACCCTCAACTACCAGCAATGAGGGGCCTGCCCGCCCCGCAACGACCATGAACACCCGCCACTGCCCAGCCCTGTTGATCACGGCCCCGTCGTCCGGGCAGGGCAAGACCACGGTCACCGCCGCCCTGGCCCGGTATCACCGCAACCAGGGGCGGCGGGTGCGGGTGTTCAAAGGCGGACCGGATTTTCTCGACCCCATGATTCACCACCAGGCCTGCGGTCACGAGGTCCATTCCATCGACATGTGGATGACCGGCGAGGCCGACGCCCGCCAGCGTCTTTTTGAGGCGGCGGGGGACGCGGACCTGATCCTGGTGGAAGGGGTGATGGGCCTGTTCGATGGTCGCCCTTCCACGGCGGATATTGCCCGAACCCTGGGAATTCCCGTGCTGGCCTCCATCAGCGGTGCCGCCATGGCCCAGACCTTCGGGGCCATCGCCCACGGGTTGTCCACATTCCGGCCCGACGTGCCGTTTGCCGGGGTCTTTGCCAATCGGGTGAGCAGTGAGGGCCACTATCGGATGCTGCTGGAAGACCTGCCGCCGGGGCTGACGGCCCTGGGCTATCTGCCCAAGGCGCCGGACGCGGCCCTGCCCAGCCGGCATCTGGGGCTGGTCCAGGCCGAGGAAATCCAGGATCTGGATCAGCGCCTGGAGGCTGCCGCCGGCCGTCTGGTGTGGACGGTGGGTGGATTGCCGCCCCCGGTGTCCTTCGCGCCGGTGGACCGAAGCCCGTCCCCCAGGCTGCTGGCGGGACGGCGCATCGCGGTGGCCCGGGATGCGGCCTTTGCCTTCATTTATCCGGCCAATCTGGAGGTGCTTGCCAAACTGGGCGCGGAGCTGTGCTTTTTCTCGCCGGTGGCGGGGGAAAGATTGCCCGAGGCCGACGGGGTCTATCTGCCGGGCGGCTATCCGGAGTTGCATCTGCCCGCACTGGCGGCCAATGAGCGGCTGAAACAGGACCTGCTTTCCCACGTCAGCGCCGGGCGCCCGATACTGGCCGAGTGCGGCGGCATGCTGTATCTGCTGGAGCGATTGTCGGATGTGGCGGGGCAGGGGGCGGACATGGCCGGTCTGCTGCCGGGGGAGGCACGGATGCAGGGTCGGCTGGCCGGACTGGGACCCCAGGAAGTCGTGTTGCCGGAAGGCACGTTGCGGGGACATACCTTCCATCATTCCGCCATGACGGCGAGGATCGAGCCGCTGACCCATGCCCGCAGCCCCAACGGGCGAGCCACGGCGGAGCCGGTGTATCGCCTCGGTCCCGTCACGGCCAGCTATGTCCATCTGTATTTCCCCTCCAACCCGGAGGCGATCGGCCACCTGCTGGGCGGACACCGGCCATGCTGACCCTGGTCCTGCTGCTGTCCGCGCTGCTGCTGGACCGGCTCCTGGGTGAGCCTCCCCGCTGGCATCCCCTGGTGGGTTTCGGTGCCCTGGTGGATGCCGCCGAACGCCGTTTCCATCGGGATGACCGGCGCCGGGGTGCCTGGCTGGTGGCGATGCTGGTGATCCCGTTCGTATTGCTGGCCCTGCTGGTGTCCCTGCCGCCCTGGGGCTGGGTGGCCGAACTGGTCCTGCTCTATCTGGCCATCGGCTGGCGCAGCCTGGGCGAACACGGCAAGGGTATCGCCGACGCCCTGACCCAGGGGCATCTTGACCAGGCCCGCGAGCGGGTCGCCTTTCTGGTCAGCCGGGATACCCGAACCCTGGATGCGCAGGACATCAGCAAGGCCACCCTGGAATCCGTGCTGGAAAACGGTAACGATGCCCTGTTTGCGCCGGTGTTCTGGTTTCTGGTGGCCGGAGCGCCCGGGGTGGTGGCCTACCGGCTGGTGAACACCCTGGATGCCATGTGGGGGTATCGCACCGATCGCTATGGTCGCTTTGGCTGGGCGGCGGCCCGGCTGGACGATGTGATGAATTGGATCCCGGCGCGCCTGACCGCTCTGGCCTATGCCCTGGCGGGCCATACCCGGGTCGCCCTTGACTGCTGGCGACGGCAGGGACGGGTTTGGAAAAGCCCCAATGCCGGCCCGGTGATGGCTGCCGGCGCCGGGGCGCTGGGCATCCGTCTGGGCGGGGCGGCGGTCTACCACGGCCGGCTGGAGCCGCGTCCGGATCTGGGGGCGGGGCAGGCGGCCCGGCCCGAGGACATCCAGCGGGCACTGGATCTCATCCGACGGGGGATGGGGATCTGGCTGGCGTGCTTCATGTTATTGATACTGATCGGCCATCTTCTCCCTATCACGGGCTTTTTGTCATGAACATGAGTACTCCGGTGACCTTGCCCCACGGCGGCCGCCTGCGTCAGGCGGCGCGGGAAGAGGGTATCCCCCTGAGCCGCTGGCTGGATCTGTCCACCGGCATCAATCCGGTGGGCTGGCCGGTGCCCGATGGGATGCCGGCGTCGGTCTGGTCCCGTCTGCCGGAGGAGGCCGATGGGCTGGAACAGGCCGCGGCCGCCTATTACGGTACGGATGCCCTGTTGCCGGTGGCCGGTTCCCAGGCGGCGATCCAGGCCCTGCCAGGCCTGCTGCCGCCGGGGCGACGGGTGGGGATGCTGCATCCCAGCTATGCCGAGCATGCCCATGCCTGGCGCCTGGCGGGACACCAGGTGATCCCGCTGGCCGTGGAGGAGATCGAATCCCGTCTGGACGGACTGGATGTGCTGCTGCTGGTCCATCCCAACAACCCCACCGGCGACACCTTCGCACCGTCCCGGCTGCAGGCCTGGCTGGCTGATCTGGCGGTCCGGAGTGGCTGGCTGGTGGTGGATGAGGCCTTCATGGACGCCACCCCGGACCTGGGTCTGGCCCCGCTTTGTCCCCGGCCCGGCCTGGTGGTCCTGCGCTCACTGGGCAAGTTCTTTGGTCTGGCCGGGGCGCGGGTGGGGTTCGTCCTGGCGGAGGCGCCCCTGCTGGCCCGTCTGTCCGCCCGCCTGGGACCCTGGTGCCTGAGCGGTCCCTCGCGCTGGGTGGCCACCCGGGCGCTGGAAGACCGGGACTGGCAGATCCGGACCCGGGCCTTACTGGCCGCCTCCGGGCTGCGTCTGCAAGCTTGCCTGAGCGCGCACGGGCTGGTGCCTGACGGCGGGACCGATGTGTTCCAGTGGGTGCGTACCCCCCACGCCAGGCAGATCCATCAGGGGCTGCGCCGGGAAGCCATTCTTACCCGGTTGTTCACCGATCCCTTGAGTCTACGCTTTGGTCTGCCGGCCGATGAGGCCCAATGGCAGCGTCTGGAGGTTGCGCTGGCCTGGGTGGTGGGCAGGGTGGATGCCGGGCATGAGCGAGGTATTGACCTATGAAAGAACTGATCCTGGGCGGTGTCCGTTCCGGCAAAAGCGCCCTGGCCGAGCGTCTGGCCCTGGAGAGCGGTCTGCCGGTGACCTATGTGGCCACCGCTCGACCCGGTGACGACGAGGAAATGCATGCGCGCATCCGCCACCACCGTGAGCGCCGTCCGTCGGACTGGACGCTGGTGGAGAGCGGGGCCGATCTGGCGGCGACACTGGTCCGCCATGCCCGTCCCGGGCATTGTTTGCTGGTGGACTGCCTCACCCTCTGGCTGACCCATTTGTTATGGGATGAGGAGTCACAGACCTGCGCCCGTGAACAGGAGGACTTTCTGGTGGTGCTGCCCCGTCTGCCCGGCCGTGTGATCATGGTCAGCAATGAGACCAGCATGGGCATCGTGCCCCTGGGAGAACTGACCCGACGTTTCTGCGATGATGCCGGACGCCTGCATCAGGCGGTGGCCGCCCGTGCGGATCGCGTCGTCCTGACCGTGGCCGGCTTGCCACATATCCTGAAAGGAGAACCCCTTTGAATCACGAAACCCCCTGGTTGCAGGTCCCCGCCGCACCGATCGATGAAACCGCCCGCCGCGCCGCGGAAGATCGACAGACTCAGCTCACCAAACCCCTGGGTTCCCTGGGCCGCCTGGAAACCCTGGCCACCCGACTGGCCGGGATGCAGGGTACCGACAAGCCGCGGGTGGATCAGGTGCGGATCAGCATCTTCGCCGGTGATCACGGCGTGGCGGCCGAAGGGATTTCCCGCTTTCCCCAGTCCGTCACCGCCGAGATGGTCAGGAATTTTGCCCGCGGCGGGGCCGGGATCAGTGTCCTGGCGCGCTCCATCGGTGCGACACTGGAAGTGATCAATCTGGGAACCGTGGTGGAACTGGAGCCCATGTCCGAGGTGCTGGATGTGCGTCTGGGACCGGGGACCGCCAATTTTGTCGAAGGCCCCGCCATGGATGCCCATCAGTTGGCCAAAGCCATGAATGCCGGCCGTCACAGTGCCGAACGGGCACGCCTGGCCGGTGCCCAGCTCTATCTGGCCGGAGAGATGGGCATCGGCAACACCACGGCGGCGGCGGCCGTGTCCTGCGGGCTTTTGGAGCGTGACCCGGAGGTGCTGGCGGGACCCGGCACCGGGCTCAATCAGGAAGGTGTCCGGCACAAGGTCGAGGTGTTGCGTCGCGCCCTGCATTTGCATGGCGCGGAGAACCTGTCGGACCCGGTGGAATGCCTGCGTCGGGTCGGGGGGTTCGAGATTGCCGCCATGAGTGGCGCGTATCTGGCCTGCGCGCAGATGGGCATGCCCATCCTGGTGGATGGTTTCATCAGTTCCGCCGCGGCCCTGGCCACGGTGCGTATCTGTCCCGGTGCCCGGGACTGGATGCTGTTTGCCCATGCTTCCGCCGAGCCGGGTCATCGCCTGCTGGTGGGGGCGCTGGCGGCGGATCCCGTCCTGGATCTGGGCATGCGCCTGGGTGAGGCCAGCGGTGCCGCTACGGCGGTGCCCCTGCTGCGTCTGGCCTGCGACATCCATTGTCACATGGCCACCTTCGCCGAGGCCCAGGTGACGGAGGCGCACTGAAGGTGCCCTTGCCATCCATGCAGATTGATCTGATGCGCCACGGCCAGACCACGGGGGGCTTTGCCTTCCGTGGCAGCCTGGATGATGAGCTCACCGACCAGGGGCGCGCCCACATGCAGGCGGGGTACGAGCGCCATGGTCCCTGGGATCGGATCATCACTTCGCCCCTGCGCCGCTGTGCGGCCCCGGCCCGGGACTGGGCCGGGGCCGATGCCCTGCCCCTGGCCCTGGAGCCGGATCTGCGGGAGATGCATTTCGGTACCTGGGAGGGGCGCACGGCGGCGGAACTGATGGAAACGGAACCGGATGCCCTGGGCCGATTCTGGGAAGACCCGCTCAACCACATCCCTCCCGGTGCCGAACCCCTGGTGGATTTCCGGGATCGGGTACTGGCGGCCTGGCGACAGGTGTGTGAAAGCGCGATGGGCGAGCGGGTGTTGGTGGTGACCCATGGCGGCGTGATCCGTCTGATCCTGCTGCATGTGCAGCAGCGCCCCCTGTCGGATCTGCTGCGTCTGGAGGTGCCCCACGCTTGTCTCTATCGCATCACTTCGCCCGGCAGGGCAGGGCGGGGCGCCCGGGTCATGGCCCTGGGTAACGAACATGGCCCAATCCGGGAGGGGGCGGCATGAAACCCTTTCTCGTGGCCCTGCGTTTTCTGACCCGATTTCCCGTGAGCTGGAACTCGCCCACCGATGAGGAGGTGGGCCGCTCCATGCTGTACTACCCCCTGGTGGGCCTGCTCATGGGGCTACCCCTGGCCGCGCTGGCGTGGGCGCTGGGGGAGGGCGTGCTGGCGGCGGCGCTGATCGTCACCGCCTGGGTGCTGTTGACCGGGCTCTTGCACATGGATGGTTTGGCGGATACCGCCGATGCCTGGATCGGTGGTCTGGGGGACCGGGAGCGGACCCTGGAGATCATGAAGGATCCCCGCTGCGGTCCCGCCGGTGTCACGGCCCTGATCCTGCTGGTGCTGGTGAAGTTTGCCGCCGTGTTCGAACTGCTGGCCCTGACGGGGGGCTGGATGGCCCTGATCCTGGCGCCCCTGCTGGGACGAGCCGCTATCCTGCCGCTGTTCCTGCTGACCGAGTATGTCCGTTCCGCCGGCATGGCCACGTTGCTGGCCCGGCATCTGCCGCGTCGGGGGGCGTGGCTGGTCACTGCGGGGGTGGCGCTGGCCGTCGTCATCCTGGGCGGCATGGCCGGCGTCTGGGCCCTGGCGGGCGCGGCACTGGTCTTCCTGCTCGGTCGGGCCTGGATGGTGCATCGCCTCGGCGGTACCACCGGGGATACGGCCGGGGGACTGATCGAGCTGGTGGAGGCCGGGGTACTGCTCGCCGTCGTGCTGGCCTTGCAATGAGAGGCGCCCTGATTGCAGGCAGCGGGTGAAGCCCCGCAAGTCGTCTGCTACTCTATGCCGCTTCCAATACATCCAAGCCAGAGTGACTCCATGAAAGTTCGCACCCGATTCGCTCCCAGTCCGACCGGTTATCTCCACATCGGCGGTGCCCGCACGGCGTTGTTTTCCTGGCTCTATGCCCGCAAGCACGGTGGCGATTTCGTCCTGCGCATCGAGGATACGGATCTGGCGCGTTCCAATGCGGAATCGGTGAATGCAATCCTGGAAGGCATGAACTGGCTGGGCCTGGAATACGATGAAGGCCCGTTCTACCAGACCCAGCGTTTTGACCGCTACAAAGAGGTGATCCAGCAATTGCTGGATACCGGTCACGCGTATTACTGCTACTGCACCAAGGAAGAGCTGGATGCCATGCGCGATCAGCAGATGGCGATGAAGGTCAAGCCGCGCTACGACGGCCGCTGCCGCCTGCGGGGCGAGCCCCGGGAAGGTGTCAGTCCTGTCATCCGCTTCCGTAACCCCGCCGAAGGCATTACCGTGGTGGACGACATGGTGCGTGGCCGCGTCACCTTCCAGAATACCGAACTGGATGATCTGATCATCGCCCGTTCCGACGGCACCCCCACCTACAATCTCACCGTGGTGGTGGACGACTGGGACATGCAGATCACCCACGTGATCCGTGGCGATGATCACCTGAACAACACCCCTCGCCAGATCAACATCCTCAAGGCCCTGGGCGTGGAACCGCCCCGCTATGCCCATCTGCCCATGATCCTCGGTCCCGACGGCACCAAGCTGTCCAAGCGCCATGGGGCGGTGAGCGTGATGCAGTACCGGGATGACGGCTATCTGCCCCAGGCGCTGCTCAACTATCTGGTGCGACTGGGTTGGTCCCATGGCGATCAGGAAATCTTCAGCCTGGACGAACTGATCGAGTTGTTCGACATCGCCGACGTGAATCATTCCGCCTCGGCCATCAATCCGGAAAAGCTCCTGTGGCTGAACCAGCACTACATCAAGACCCAGACCTCCGACTACGTGGCCCGGCAGTTGTCCTGGCACATGGGCCAGCGGGACGTGGATCCTTCCACGCCGCCGCCCCTGCGTGACGTGGTGGAGATCCTGCGTGACCGCGCCAAGACCCTGGTGGAGATGGCCGACCAGAGCGTGTACTTCTTCAAGGAGTTCGATGAGTACGATGAAAAGGCAGCGCAGAAGAACCTGACGCCTGATGCCCTGCCGGTGCTGCAGGCCCTGCATGCCGCGCTGGATGCCTTGGGGGAGTGGAGCGCGGAGCAGATCCACGAATCCGTGACTGGTGTTTCAGAAAGGTTACAAGTAAAATTGGGCAAGGTCGCTCAGCCGCTGCGTGTGGCGGTGACCGGCGGCTCGGTTTCGCCGTCCATTGATCAGACCCTGATGCTGATCGGACGGGAGCGAACCCTGTCGAGGATTCAGAAAGCTGCTGAATGGATCGCGTCGAAAAAAGTTTAAAAAAACTGTTGACAGCATCCTGAAGGATCCGTATAGTACGCAGCTTCTGAGGGACATGACCAACACGGCAACAGCGAAACGGTCATGAAGCTTTCGGGGCCATAGCTCAGCTGGGAGAGCGCTTGCATGGCATGCAAGAGGTCGGCGGTTCGATCCCGCCTGGCTCCACCAAATTTCCGCTTCGGCGGGCCGGGTAGTGATTCGGCATGCATCGAATAGGTCAATACTCGATGGTTGTTGGGGCACTGCTTACGTTGGCAGGCATGGTCGTCGGTTTCGGTGCGTTGTTTTACGGAACCGATGAGCTTGCAAAGTATTTTCTGTCTCTGGTGCCTTTGGGTGTTCTGATGGTATTCACCGGGTTGGTCACGGTGGTTCTGACAGAGCAGAGACACGAAAAGCGCCAATAAGAAGTTTAGCTGTAAGGCAGGCAGAGTAAAATAAAAGCTTTTTATTTTCCGCTGATCTGCTATAATGCTGTTTTCCTAGTCCCCATCGTCTAGAGGCCTAGGACACCGCCCTTTCACGGCGGCGACCGGGGTTCGAATCCCCGTGGGGACGCCATACAAAGGCAAGGTTTCATCCTGATGGATGTTGATCCTGCCAAGGCAGTCAAACAAAAAGACCCCTTTAAAGGGGTCTTTTTGCGTCTGCGTGTCTGAAAAATCCTACCGTCCTTCTTTGATTCTCTTCAGCGGGATCCGTGGACTGCGGGGTTTCTGCTACAGTCTTGGTAAGCAATGATGCTTTTCCTGCGTGGCCGTGGTGCCAAGGACCCTTGCATGGCCTTGCCGACAGACAGGCATACCCTGCCTCTGACATCTGCCGTGTCCGCGGTATCTTCCTCCGTTGGCAACGCAGCCGAAGGGTTGCGGTTTGAGTCTCCCGTTGCCGAACTGCTGGTGGACGGTAATGGATTGATCCTGCAGGGCAATGCAGTGGCCCTGGATTTGTTGTGGGGGGATGATGCCAAGGAACGGTTGGTCCCGGCACTGAATCTGGCGGATTTCCAGTTACCCCGGGAAGGCTGCCCTTCGATCACGGATCTCGTTGTCCGGGCCGGCAACATCGGCAGTGTGCTGGAAGAGGGTCTGCTGTTCAGAAGCGGGCAGGGGCGTGTGTTCCATGCTGATGTCCATGTGGCCAAAAATGGCCGTAAGCCCTCCGGCATGTCCCCATGCTTTGCCGTCACCCTGGCAGAACGGCCCGTGCGGCACGTCCATGCATTGATCGACAGTCCTTTGATGGACTATTTCTACAGTCTGCACTTTGTTGCCTTGGGCATGCTCTCCCCCAAGGATTATCGCTGGACCGCCGTCAACCAGCGCCTGGTCGAAATGTTGGGCCATTCCCGGGATCAGCTGTTGGGAATGACCTGGCAGTCCGTTTCCCTCAGTGAGGGCCTTGAAGACGAGGCCCGCGAGTTTTCCCGTCTGGTATCGGGGAGCATTGATCAATTTGAATGCAACAAGGCCTTCGTGCGCGCCGACGGCAAGGTCATTGCGGCCTCCGTGTGTGTGCGCGCCGTGCGTCATGCCGACGGTGGCCCCAGCGCCTATTTCGTTGTTCTGCGGGGTGTCGGGCAAGACGAAGGTGATCGGTTTGCCCGGCAACAGCATGTGCAATTACAGGACATGATGATTCGTGTGAATCAGGCCATTGTCCGCCACCATGATCGCAAGGCGCTGATTCATGCGGTGTGCGAAATCCTGGTGAGCCGGGGTGGTTTCAGTGCGGCGTGGATCGGGCTGTGGGAAGCCGGGGATGCCCGTAAATTGCGCCTGTTTGCCCGTGCCGGTGATGACGTGGGTGATATCGAGCCTCAGCAATGTTCAATGCGATGGCTAACGGCGAATGCAAGCGATGATGTGTCGGGTCATGCGCCACATATCGTGATCGATACCTTAAGCGCCGAAAATGCCGGGTTGCATGATGCCGGGGAAGCCCTGGCCGCGGGGATGCGGTCATTGGCCAGGTTTGCCGTGACCCCATCGGGAAAAATGAGTGGAACACTGAATCTTTTCAGCGCCCAGTCACGAGCCTTTTCCGGTAGGACGGTGTCCCTGTTGCGGGAGATGGTGCGGGACCTCTCGGTGGCATTGGAACGCCTGCAGGCCATGGAGTTGCTCAAGTCGGTCAACCGGGTGGTGGAGTCCGGTGTGGTGATACTCTGCCGCTGGCTGGCCGATCCGGGATGGCCGGTGGATTACATTTCCGCCAATGTGTCACGCTGGGGGTATTCGGCGGCGGAGATGATGTCGGGTGAAAAGCGGTTCATCGATCTGGTTCATCCGGATGATCGTGAGCGCCTGATCGCCGAGCTGGGACGATATATACGACACAATCGCAAGCAGTTTCGTCAGCAGTATCGGATTGTCACCAGCACGGGCAAGACCCTCTGGATCGAGGATCATACGGTTGTTGAATATGATGCGCACGGCAATATGCTGCACTTTGAGGGTGCGCTGGCGGATATTTCGGATCGCAAGCGACACGAGCAGCGCGAGGCGGGAAGGAATCGGGTACTTTCCCTGCTGGCCGGTGGCGCCGAACTGCCCGTGATACTGGACTCCCTGGCCCGGAGTGTGGAGCTTGAGGATCCCGAGATCCTGTGCCTCATTTCCTTGATGGACGAGACGCAACAGCGCATGGTGCCGGCCGCGGCACCCAGCCTGGATGCGGATTTTCAGCGGGCGGTTTCAGATCATTTCGGTAACGGGATTGTCGGGCCGCCGGCCTGCGGGTCGGCAGGTCGGCGACAGATCCTCATCTCGACCGACATTCACTCGGACCCCCGGTGGGCCGATCTCAAGGCGCCGGCCATGGAGCGCGGGCTCGCCTCCTGCTGGTCGGTTCCGATCCCGTCATCACAAGGGGGGCTGCTGGGTCATGTCAGCCTGTTTCGGCGCCGGATTCATAGCCCGTCTGAAAGTGAAATCCGTTCGATCCGAGAATTTGCCAATCTTGCCGCCATTGCCATCGAACGCACAGGAAACCTGCAAACTCTGGAGGAAAATGCCGAGCGCTGGCGTTTTGCCCTGGAGGCGGCCGGTGATGCTGTGTTTGACTGGAACGTGCAGGCCGATACCCTGATCCAGTCCCGGCGCTGTGGAGAGATTCTGGGGTACAGTGAGGATGAGTTTGTGTGTTCCCGGGCTGAGGAGTGGTTCCGGCATGTGCATCCGGATGACCGTCATCATGTGCGGGAGCATCTGCGGCGACATCTGGATGGCAGCTCGGCTCACTACGAGACCGAGCATCGCGTGCATGGCAAGGAAGGTGGTTGGCGTTGGATCCTGGCCCGCGGACTGGTGGTGAGACGTGATCCCAAGGGGAACCCCCTGCGCATGGTGGGGACCATTTCCGACATCACCGACCGCAAGCGCATGGAGCAGGAACTCAGGGAGATGGCGACCACCGATCACCTCACCGGGCTTTCCAATCGGCGTCATTTTCTCGAACGGATGCGGGAGGAGATCCTGCGAATGGACCGCAATCCCGATCACCGGGCCGCCGTCATGATGCTGGACCTGGATCATTTCAAACATGTGAACGATACCCATGGCCACTCCACCGGCGACACGGTGCTCAGGCATTTTGCGTCACTGGTTCGCTATTGTCTGCGCAAGAGCGATTTTGCCGGGCGCATGGGGGGAGAGGAGTTCGCGGTCCTGTTGCCGGATACCGATCTGCAGGCCGCGAGGGCCCTGGCTGAACGCCTCAGAAAGCGCATTGCCCGCATCCCCGTGCGCACGGATGAGCTGGAAATCCCGATCACGGTGAGCATCGGCATTACCAGTCTGGCAGGGTGTGACATCCTACCGGACCATGTCCTGCAACGGGCCGACGAGGCCTTGTACCGGGCCAAGAATGCCGGTCGCAACCGTGTGGAAGTGAAGCCTCCATCCCCCTTGCCCAAGGGGGCCTGAGCCTGGGGGGGCGAAAAATACGAGATTTCGGGATAGAATGCCCCGTCCTCTAATTTAAGGATGTTCAGAGTTCATCAGCGTGAATAGCAAACCCAATATCGTCCTATCTTCGCAGGATTACGACAGGCTGGACAGCCTGCTGGCGTCGATTTCGGAAACTGCCTTTCCGGGTAAGGCGGCCTTGCAGGCCGAACTGGACCGTGCCGAGGTGGTCGATCCAGAGCAGATTCCGCCGACGGTGGTGACCATGAATTCCACCGTGCGTTTCGTCATGGACAGTACCGGCGAGAGCTTCTGCATGACGCTGGTCTACCCCAAGGACAGCACCGGGCAGGCGGACAAGGTGTCCATCCTGGCCCCGGTGGGTAGCGCGTTGCTGGGACTGTCCGTCGGCGATCAGATCGAATGGCCCCGGCCGGGAGGTGGGGTCATCAGGGTCCGTATCGATGAAATCCTCTATCAGCCTGAAAGCGCCGGAGATTTCCATCGCTGAAGCTCTGATTTTCTAGTTCCGTGCCGCGCTTGCCCCGTGCGGGCGCAAACGGCTCTCTTCAAACACCAACTGCACGCCGTGCTCCGTCCCCTGGTCGAGCCCGGCTGTGCTGGAGAAATAAAATATGGCGGCAGGTCTCGACGAAAAGCTGGAACCCATTTATCAGGAAGTCTTGCGCAGAAACCCGGGGGAAACGGAGTTCCATCAGGCGGTTCGTGAAGTGCTGGAATCCCTCGGTCCGGTCCTGGTGAAGTATCCGGAATTTGCCGATCGCAAGATCATCCAGCTGATCTGTGAGCCCGAGCGGCAGATCATCTTCCGGGTACCGTGGCAGGATGACAAGGGTGTTACCCAGATCAACCGTGCCTTCCGGGTACAGTTCAACAGCGCCCTGGGACCCTACAAGGGCGGTATTCGCTTCCACCCTTCCGTCTACCTGGGCATCATCAAGTTCCTGGGCTTTGAGCAGATCTTCAAGAATGCCCTCACCGGCATGCCCATCGGCGGCGGCAAGGGCGGCAGCGACTTCGATCCCAAGGGACGTTCCGACGGCGAGATCATGCGTTTTTGCCAGAGCATGATGACCGAGCTGTACCGCCATCTGGGTGAGTACACCGACGTGCCGGCCGGCGACATCGGTGTGGGCCAGCGCGAAATCGGCTACTTGTTCGGTCAGTACAAGCGCATCACCAACCGCTATGAATCCGGCGTGTTTACCGGCAAGGGCCTGAACTGGGGCGGCAGCCGTGCCCGCAAGGAAGCCACCGGCTACGGCACCGTCTTCTTCACCGAGGAAATGCTCAAGGTTCGTTCCGATTCCTTCGACGGCAAGACCTGCGTGGTGTCCGGTTCCGGTAACGTGGCCATCTACGCCATGGAGAAGGCCATGTCCCTGGGTGCCAAGGTCATCGCCTGTTCCGATTCCAACGGCGTGATCGTGGACAAGGACGGTATCGATCTGGATCTGGTCAAGCAGATCAAGGAAGTGGAGCGTCGCCGCATCAGTGCCTACGCTGAAGAGAAGAAGAGCGCCAAATATCTGGAAAACGGCAATATCTGGAGTGTGCCCTGCCAGGTGGCGCTGCCCTGCGCCACCCAGAACGAGCTCAACGGTACCGATGCCAAGACCCTGATCAAGAACGGGGTCATCGCCGTGGCGGAAGGTGCCAACATGCCTTCCACCCCGGAGGCCATCCGCTTCTTCACCGAGGCCGGTGTCGCTTTTGGTCCCGGCAAGGCCGCCAATGCGGGCGGCGTGGCCACCAGCGCCCTGGAAATGCAGCAGAACGCCAGCCGCGATTCCTGGACCTTCGAGCACACCGAAGAGCGTCTGCGTGAAATCATGGTGGACATCCATCGCAACTGCCACCAGACCTCCGAAGAGTTCGGTGCCCCCGGCAACTACGTGGTGGGTGCCAACATCGCCGGCTTCGTGAAGGTGGCCGGTGCCATGGTGGCCATGGGCGTCATCTGATCCGTTCGTCCTGATCGGGCCGCAAGACCCCGGCCCCGGGTTCCCCGCGTGGGAACCCGGGGCTTTTTTTCATCATTTTGCGCGGCGCTTAGATGCGTCTGAATGCACAGCACAGGACCTGCTGGCTGATGACGTCCGCCAGCAGTTTCATGTCCAGGGCACGCACATCGTGGATCTCCACGGTCGCGAGTACGGTCTCGTTCAGGCCTTCCACCAGATCGGGATCAATCGCTTCCCGAACGGCCTGGTGGAGCCGGTCCGGCCGGTAGTCCGTATGGGCCTCCCGGGGACGGAGGGCCACATAGGCAATGCCGGATTCCACCAGATCCTGGAAAAAGTGGGAACCATAGGACAAATCCGGAATCACGCCGCCGCCCAGTTCGGCGACCTCGATCAGGACCGCCATACGACTGATATCGGCAAAACGGATCGGCACGCCCAGTTCCGGCGTGCTGGTGCCCCAGCGTCCCGGGCCGATCAGCAGGGTAGGCTGGTCATCCCGATCCGACATGCGCCGGTTGAGTTGTCCCACCAGACGGGCCACGGTGTATTTTTGTTGCAGAGTCAGGGCGCTGTAGCGTTCACCATCCACGCGGATGATGCGTGCGATGGGTTGATCCAGACTGCCGCCCATGAAGTGCCCCTGGCTGCGGAACAGGATCGCGTCGTCATCGACGGTAGCGGGGATCCGGACCTGGTGGTTGCCGCCCTGGGTCTGCAGGGGGCGGCACTGCACCAGATTGAATGAAGGGCTGCCGTCCGCTCCCAGATGAACGGTGAATTCCACATCCACCGGATAGGCATACACCGACTCCAGTGTTTGTAAAAGCCCCTGAATCATGGGCACGAAGGATGTCTTCTCCAGTAACGGCCGGAAGGTCAGTCGCCACATCGGTGGTCCACCCAGGCTTCGGGATTGCTCGCTGGCTTCCCGGTCCGGTTCCCCGCACCATTGCAGCACATGATCCATGTCCGCCTCGACCAGATCCCGCAAGGGGCGACTGAGTAGTTCATTGTCCAGCACGTCCAGGGTGTCCACCTTGTGCTGGCAGAAACGACCATCGTCGGCATGGGCAAAGGGCCGCTTGAGCGGGTGATCCAGGGCAATGATGCAGGCATGGTCGCTATCGTTGCGATCCACGGCCCGCGTACCCAGCCCCATGACCAGGCGTACCATGCCCGCCGCCGGGTCCATGTCCCGGTCCCAGGCAAAGATGTTGCGGGAAACACCGACGCCGGCGGCATCCGGCAGGTAATGACGGCCATGGTAACGGCCGTTGACCCGCTGCAGCAGCAGGGCCATGGGCTCCTCCAGGTCGGCAAGGCCCCGCTGGCTGCGGTAGACCAGGGCGTCTTCGCTCATGGCGCTGGCAAAGACCCGGCAGATGGCCTGTTCCAGGGCTTCGAGCCGTTCCTCCGGGGTGCCCTGGTTGACGCAGAAGACGCTGTCGTATTTGCCGGCGAAGGCATTGCCGAAGCCATCCTCCAGCAGGCTGCTGGAACGCACCAGGATGGGATACTGGCCGAAGTAGTCCAGCATCCTGGCCAGCTCCTCGCGGATTTCATCGGGCAGGCGACCATGGAGCATGCGCTCGTGCAGGGCCTGGCCCTCGCTGTAATAGCCGTCCGGCGTGCGCTGACGCATGATCCTGGGCCACCAGCCGTTGTGTACCAGAAAGGAGTAGTAGACATCGGTACCCAGAAAGAAGGAATCATGGGGCTCCAGGCTCCGTTCCCAGGTATCCGGGTCTTCCCGCCGCAGGATTTGCCGTGCCAGGAGCATCCCCACTGCCTTGCCGCCGATATGACCGCTGCCGATCATGCGGGCACGGATGGCCATGAGATCCTCCAGGTGGAAATACCGGTGGGCCATGTCGAGGATGCGTTCGTCCCGACCCAGCATCACGCGGCACAGTCGTTCCACCTGGGCGGCCCGTCCGGCCTCGTCACCGGAGGTTTGCAGTTGTGCCGCGGCTTCCAGAAACAGGGCATTCCAGTAGTCCAGATGACGTTGCGGTTCCTGTACATGATCCCGCTCCAGGGCGGTCTGTACCCGGGTGGCATCGCTGCTGTCGATCACGGGGGAAAATCGGTCGTCCCGCCAGCGATGGGGCAGGAACATGGTGGGCGAGTGGCGCTTCCAGACCTTGACCGGCTGGACATGACATTCCTCGCGGGTGCGGCGCACATCGATCAGGACCTGGGTCGTCCGCCGGATGCGGGCCACGGTGTGATGGGAATGGCGATGGCGCAGAAGACCGAAGTAGGCCACCGTGTCCAACTCATACAGATAGGGGCAGACCACCTGGAAGAAGTTGCCCACCATCAGGTCCGTGGCCCAGGCGGAGAGCAGGTCGGAGAGACAGTCAAAGACATAGAATGCCCCCCTGCCATGGTCGGTGATCAACTGGTAGACGTGACAGGTAAAAGCCTCGAAGCCGCACAGGGCATCCAGCTGCACGATATGGACATCGGGCCCGGCCTCCACCAGGGGGGCATGGCGACCGAAGCGCAGGTAGATGATGGCACGCCGGCGTTCCCGGGCCGCGGCAAGAAAGGGATCGATGAAGCGCCGGTAGTCATCCATGTGGTCCACGCGCCAGACCACGTTGTCGCCGATGCGAAGGCTGTCGATCAC
Organism: Ectothiorhodospira shaposhnikovii; assembly: GCF_047222355.1. NCBI lineage: Bacteria > Pseudomonadati > Pseudomonadota > Gammaproteobacteria > Chromatiales > Ectothiorhodospiraceae > Ectothiorhodospira > Ectothiorhodospira shaposhnikovii. The sequence goes on from NZ_CP178333.1 coordinate 1,024,103, forward strand.
GGCGTCCAGACCGTCCAGTCCGGTGGAAACCCTGTTGTCCCGATTCATCATGTCCTCTCCTGTTGATTGCCCTGCCAATGACCTGTGTCACACCGGTAAAGCCACTTGCCGCCCTGTGCCTATTCACCCGTTGCAGATCGCCTAGTATCATGGCTGGCTACGCCATCTGGCTCGGGTCGGATACACCGTTGTGTTTACCCGGCTGCCGGAATGCATGGCAATCAATTCTACAGGGGATCAGAAATGGCATTGATAGACTGTCCTGAATGCGGACGTCAGGTCTCGGACAAGGCGCCCACCTGCCCGGGTTGCGGTGCGCCCATTGCCCTGGAATCCGCCGAATCCACATCCTGGCAGGATACCGTCCAGGAGTCGGTCCAGCCCACCCCGGCACAGCAAGAGCCGGAGGTGGACGAGGAATGGCTGCGTGGCGAGCAGGAATACCTGGCCTTTACCGACCGGGTTCAGCGCCATCGCATCATGTCGGTGCTGCTTTTCTTCGGTGGCCTGAGTCTGGGTATGGGCATGAAGAGCTTCATGGGGACCAGTGGTGATGAAGGTCGCGCACTGGTCTTCTATATCGCTGATATCATGGTCTATGCGGGTATCATCTGGCTGTTCTACAACGAAGCCAGAAACCTCTGGTACCACCGCAAGCTGGGCGGTTGAAGAAAACCGCCCGGGGCAGCGTTTCTGCCGCACTGGTCCCGGCCCGGGATGGCCGGCAGGCCTTTTTCCCCGTTTTCCACGTCTCGTTTTCTCGGCGGGATTCTTGATGATCGCGTCGAAGGCATTTCCGAGGAGGCCACTGCGTGAATTCCACTTGCAATAACGACTGCCCCATGCCGCCCGATGGCGAAGGCAGTGTCCAGGTCGCCATGGACCCGAACCTGGACATCGGTTCGGCGCGCGTGTTTGCCATCTACGGCAAGGGCGGCATCGGCAAGAGCACCACGTCTTCCAATCTGTCGGCCGCCTTTTCCCGGCTGGGCAAGCGGGTGCTGCAGATTGGTTGTGATCCCAAGCACGACTCCACCTTCACGCTCACCAAGCGCATGGTGCCCACGGTCATCGACGTACTGGAGTCGGTGAACTTCCACGAGGAAGAGCTGCGTCCCGAGGACTTCGTCTTTGAAGGCTATAACGGCGTCATGTGCGTGGAGGCGGGCGGTCCCCCCGCGGGTACCGGCTGTGGTGGTTACGTGGTGGGACAGACGGTGAAACTGCTCAAGCAGCATCATCTGCTGGAGGACACCGACGTGGTGGTGTTCGACGTGCTGGGCGACGTGGTCTGCGGCGGCTTTGCCGCACCGCTCCAGCATGCCCACCAGGCATTGATCGTGACGGCCAACGACTTTGATTCCATCTTTGCCCTGAACCGCATCGCCGCCGCCATCGAGGCCAAGGCCAAGAACTATCAGGTGCGCATCGGTGGCGTCATCGCCAACCGCAGCGTGAACACCGACGAGATCGATCGTTTCAACGAAGCGGTGGGTCTCAAGCGTCTGGCCCATTTTCCGTTGCTGGACGTGATCCGGCGCAGTCGCCTGAAGAAGTCCACCGTGTTCGAAATGCCTCCCGAGGATGAACTCAAGATTGCCCAGGATGAATACATGCGCCTGGCGCAGTCCCTGCTGGACGGTGTGGAATCACAGCGGGCCAAGCCGATGAAGGATCGTGAAATCTTCGATTTCCTGGGATTTGACTGATGAGTGCTAACGTATCCGTTCAATCCACCTACGGGGAGTCCTGGTGATGAGCAAGGGTGTATCCGGTGCTTTCATGGGGCTGCTCGGTCGGTTCGGCACCAAGATCCTGCCGTTTGCCGATGCGGCCACCAAGGAGTTGCCGCTGCCGCGGCTGTTACGTCTGGCCCTGTTCCAGGTGGCCGTGGCCATGTCCATGGTGCTGCTCACCGGGACCCTGAACCGGGTCATGGTGGTGGAGCAGGGGGTCTCTGCCTGGATCGTGGCCTTGATGGTGTCGTTGCCCCTGTTGTTCGCGCCCTTGCGGGCGCTGATGGGGCATCGATCAGACAATCACCGCTCCGCTTTCGGCTGGCGGCGGGTGCCCTATCTGTGGATGGGGACACTGTTGCAGTTCAGCGGCCTGGCCATCATGCCCTTTGCCCTGCTGGTACTGGCGGACGGCAGCGGACCGGCCTTCCTGGGGCCGCTGTCGGCCGCCATCGCCTTCCTGCTGGTGGGGGCGGGCATGCATATGACCCAGACCGCCGGTCTGGCCCTGGCCACGGACCTGGCGGCTCCCGAGCAGCGTCCCCGTGTCGTGGCATTGCTGTACGTGGTGCTGCTGCTGGGCATGGTGCTGGCGTCCTCCGTCTTCGGTTTCCTGTTGACCGATTACACGCCGGGGCGTCTGATCGAAGTGCTGCAGGGCGTGGCCGTGCTGACCATCCTGCTGAACCTGGCGGCCCTGTGGAAGCAGGAGGCCATCAATCAGCAGCGGGCCAAGGCCAGGCATGAGCCCGGTGTTCCCTTCATGGAGGCTTGGCGATCCTTCAGCGGCATCGGGCATATTCGCCGCCTGCTGGTGGTGATCGCCCTGGGAACCGCCGGGTTCAACATGCAGGACATCCTGCTGGAACCCTACGGCGGCGAGATCCTGGGCATGTCGGTGGCGGCCACCACCACCCTGACTGCCACATGGGCCACCGGCATGCTGATCGCGTTTGCACTGGCGGCAAGGTTGCTGACCCGCGGCGCCAATTGCTACAGGATTGCCACCGTGGGGGCCGCAGTCGGCGTTCTGGCCTTCATCGTGGTCGTGATCGCCGTACCGATGGACTCCACCATTGTGTTCCGTGTCGGTGCCTTCCTGATCGGCTTTGGCGGCGGGTTGTTTGCAGTCTCCACCCTGCTGGCCATGATGGGGTTTGCCCGCAATGAGCAAAGCGGCATGGCGGTGGGTGCCTGGGGGGCGGTGCAGGCCACCGCCGCCGGTGGCGCCATCTTCCTGGGAGGGGCCATCCGCGATCTGGTCGGCTGGATCACGGGCAACGGCTGGCTGGGAGAGACCCTGGCGGCGCCGGCCACCGGATACCTGGCGGTCTACTATCTGGAGATCGCCTTGCTGCTGGCCGTGCTGGTGGTGATGATTCCTCTGCTGCGTGCCAAGGAAGAGCCGCCTGCCACCGGTCCACAGGGTAAGTTCGGTATGACTGATTTCCCGACTGTCTGAGGCCGGTTTGAAACCTTTATCCTCCTCTTCCCGTTCCGGTTTATGAACGGGGAGAGGAGGGGAGGCGAAAAACTTGACCCCGGTCAACGGCAGCGTCGCATTTGCTCCGAAACTCTGTTCTCCCCCGTTGACATGGAAATGTGTCAGCGTAGACTTACAACCAGACTCAAGGCAGGGGATTGAAGCCCGAATTCAGGGCTACGAAGCGAATACCGCTGCTGGAGTCGATGAATTCGAGTAGTCACAGCAAACCCTATGGAGGGTCTTTGAATGTCCGACGAATACGTGCAGAGCATTTCCGGTCTTACCGAAGAGCAGGCCAAGGAATTCCACGAGCAGTTCAAGACCACCTTCACCGTGTTCATGGCGCTTGCCGCTGCTGCCCACTTCCTCGTCTACGTGTGGAGACCGTTCTACTAAGAACGGTAACACCGCACGGTGATTCCGTGTGGCTTTGACTGAGTTTCAGTTCGAAAAAATTGACAGGGTGATTTCAATGAGCGAATACAGAGCAAAGCGGCCGAGCAACCCCTCCGACGATTGGAAGCTGTGGCTGGTGGTTAACCCCGGCACCTGGCTGATGCCGATCCTGATGGCTGTTCTGGTGGTTGCCCTGGCTGTGCACGCCTTCGTGTATGCCAATGACAACTACAACCCGCTGCGCAGCGACGTGACCACTGTGCAGGCTGAGGAAGTTGCCTGATAAGCCGACCACGGCTTTTCAGTGTGATTGTAGAAACGGCCGGCGAGTATTCGCCGGCCGTTTTTTTTCTGTCATATCGCTTTTAAAAGCTAAAGCAACCAGGCTCCGTGGGATGCATCTCATGATTGACCTGGTATAGCCCCCTTTATCAATGCTCAGCAGGCCTGGCAGAGGTTTTCAGGGGCTTGTAAGGGCATTTTCTTGCGCCTTTTGATGTGTGGGATTCGTGAGCTTGAAACTGTTCTGACGCCCTTTAAGACGCCTTTTTGAGAAACTGATCTGCGTCAGTAAAAGGTCCGTCGATCGCATTGTCGGTGCATGCCGGCGTTTGAGTGCGGATTTTTTAACTTCATGTTTTTAAAAGGGTAATGGTGGTTTTTTTAGGGCTTTTCGAAGGCTGTCGGGGTGTGGTGGGTCGCCTTGACATTTATGTCTGTCAACGTAGACTTACAACCATGCCGCAGCGGTATCCGAAGGTGCTTACTCTTCTTCGGTCAGCAAGGCAGAATATAAAACCCGATCAGGGAGACTTCAGTCGAAGTGTCTTGAGAAAAGTAAAGTAAAGAAAAGGACATGGAGACTGGGTGATTCAAGAGCACTTTGAGACAACCTTAACCGTTAGAATAAGCGGTGGTTGCAAACATCCTGGTCATCCATGATGGCCAAGGTTATAAACCAAGAGGGCAATATCAATGAGTGAATACAGACCGAGCAAGCCGAGCAATCCCAAAGACGATTGGAAGCTGTGGCTGGTGGTCAATCCCGGCACCTGGCTGATGCCGATCCTGATGGCTGTTCTCGTCGTGGCTCTGGCTGTGCACGCTTTCGTGTATGCCAATGACAACTACAACCCGCTGACCTTCGACGCCAGCGCTGTTGAAGCTTCTGAGTAACGAAAGGGGAATAGACCATGAATGACAGCATCTCCGGCCTGAGCGAAGAGCAAGCCAAGGAATTCCACGAGCAGTTCAAGACCACCTTCACCGTGTTCATGGTGATTGCTGCTGCTGCTCACTTCCTGGTGTTCCTGTGGAGACCCTTCTACTAAGAAGGTCTTGGCAGTTGCAGTATCAGCAGTGCAGGTAGAGGTGGCTTGAAAATACCCAAAAAGTATGTCGCATCGTGACTTTGCAGAGGCCGATGCCATACGGGCTTTCAGGCCCCTCTACCTTCCTTGTTTTCAGTACACATCCTTCTTCGTCTCTCTTTATCGCCTGTTGGCTTCTTGCCGCCCGCCTTTTGACCTTGACTTCCCCTATTGCCCGGGCGGATAAAAGGTCCTGTGTTCAGGTTCGCACTGCTGAACCCTTTCACGCTCCATGAATAGCAGGGTTCGCAGCAGTGCCTGCTCATCCGACTGGGAAAGATCATAAAATCTTCCGCCAACCAGCCTTGTGCCGGTTTCCTTGTCGTCGGAAGCAAAGCGGATCTGAATGCCACACTGGACAAGCTCGATGTCCGAAAAAGCGAGTTTGCTGAGGGTTAACAGATCCCTGGCGTGAATAGGGGTCTTGAGCGGGAACATGGCGCGCAGTCCTCCCAGCGATATATCCACCAGGTTGCCGGTGAACTGGCGTCCGTCCCTGTCCACCAGGGTGACGGGCGTGCCGGGTGAGTCATCAACGGGGGCACGGAAGTGGGCGCGTTTCTGCTCGCTGTCCAGTTCGGTGGGCATGGAGACCACATGGAAGGCTTCGCCATCGTGCTCTCCGGAGTGAAGCGCTTCGGCGCGAAAGTGCAGGCAGGACGCGTTGAGTACTGCATACATATGGATTTGCTGCCCTGCAGCCATGCGCAGATTGCCCTGATAAGGGGTCAGCTCGCTCAGGAAAAGCCATCCCCGTGACGGATCCATCCGGTTCAGGGTGCCATGGAAAAACTCCTGATCCTGGCCGAAGCGTATGCTGATGGAGGCGCGACGCGCTTCCAGGTCCCTGAGTAGAGCATTGATGCGCTCCTGCCGAGGGATATGTTCTCGCCGTGAGCCCGGCGGGGGACTGTGGGTGGTCGCCGATGTCTGATTGATGGGCTGATTCATGGGCCGGACCCTCCGCGCTCTATGACACCTCCAGGTATATGCTTTTTCTGGAGCCTATACTGAGGCTAGCACAGTCTGGGAAAGAATCAGCCCTTTCGTGCGCACGCAAGGGGGGCGGATGCCTGAGAGAGGTCAGGCCTTGGTGATGGTGCGGGACTTTCCCCCGGCGGAGGTGGGTTGCCCGCGGGGGCCGTACAACTCGGTGCGGGGGTCCTCGCCTCGCAGGATGTGCAGCGCCTGTTCCACATGGCGCCGCTTGGTTTCCACTACGCCGCCGTTGGCAAGATTCAGCTGACGGCAACGGGCCATGAGGTCCACCAGTCGATCCCATATCGGCGCCAGGACGCCCTCGGCATCCCAGTCGCGCAGGCAGCGGGCCATGCCCTGGGCATTGTTCTCATACCCCTCCCGCTTGAGCAGGGCACCCTGATCACGGGTCAGTTGCTCCAGTCGCTCAACCTGTTGCTGCTTTTGAGCGATGGCCAGGTTAAGGGTTTCCAGGTCCCGGGTGCTCAGGGCCTGTCCTTCCAGTTGCAGGGCATGTTCCAGGGCAGAGGCTTCCCGCACCGAATGGGTCAGGATCTGATCCAGTTGCTCCGGAAACGAGCGCATGTTCATGGCTAGAACAGGTCTTCAGTCTTCAGGATTTTGCTGGCCACGGACTCTGCGTTGATCTCATAGCGCCCTTCCTGGATGGCCTGACGGATAGCCGTCACCTTTTCCTGATCGACGGAGGGTTGTGCCCTGGCGTTCTGCTCCAGCGTGCTCAGGCGCCGGGCGGTTTCGGTCAGGGTGACCTTGTCGCCCACCGGACCGGAAAATCCCGTGCCACCGCCCGAGCGCGCGCCTTTGGCCACGTCGGAGGCACCACGGCTCTCCCCGGCGCTGCGCGGCTGAGTCTGGGTTAAATTCTTGATGTCGATGGACATATTGCGTTCCTCGCGTGCACTGAACGGCCACTTCTTAGAAATCGTATCGGCCGATTCGCGGGTTTCTTTAGGGGCAGTAGGGGCAGTCAGTGCAATTTGACTCACATATTAACACCCACCACCCCGGCTGACAGCACTCGACCTTCCACAATGCGCCGGGAGGACAGATTGCGAACCTGAACCCGGTCGCCATAGGCGCCGTCCGCGAGCGCCTGTCCCTCCATGCGCACGGAGATGGCGGTGTTTTGTGCCACCAGCATGACTTTCTGTCCTCGCTGCACCAGCCGCTGAGGTTCCACCATCTGGGGACTCAGGGCCGTACCGGCGGGCAGGGCCCGTCTGAGGACCATGTTGGTGACCGCCGTGGGTTCCGTGAGATACCCGCCGTGCATGCTGCCCAGGTCACGCAGTTCGAGCCGGATGTCACCCTCGGAGATCAGGGTGCCCCGGGGCAGGGCTCTTTCCAGAACCACGACCTCGCCACGGACGACAATCTGCATGGGTACGAAAAGGCTCCAGGGCGATGGAGTGGTGCAGCGAACGCCCACGGTGGTATGACCGGTCATCCTGGTGCCCGGCGGCAGAAAGGTTTCCAGTGGTCCATCGCAGGCCCTGAGTCGCAGACGCGGGTCCAGTGAACCCCGGTTGATACGTACGTCCACATACTCGCCGTGGTGGGCGCGTGCCTGTTGACCGAGAAATGTGCCGGCGGCCGTCAAAATGCTGTCGTGCGACTGCGTTTCGACCGCCATGAGATTGATGGGGGCGCAGATCAGCAAACTCGTGAAAAGACTCAGGCTGATCCCGTGGCGGCGCTTCCGGAAGTTGAAAAACATCGTGCTGCTACCTCGCTGGATGGTTCATCACCCATACCCGGGGGTATTTCAAGAAGCGCCGGATCTGTGGCGCATGATGTCCCTGGGGAGATAGTGTGCAAGATGAGGGCCAGAAAATTTTCAAGAAATCTTCGCCGTGGCCGATCATACTTCTGGATGAGAGGGTATGATCTGCAAACACCCGCGGGAGAGCCTGATGAGCAGCTTGCTGGATGACGTCGATCGTCGGACCCAGATGGTGGGGCAGAATCGTCTGGAACTGCTCCTCTTCACCCTGGGTAGCCGTCAGTTATTTGCCATCAATGTCTTCAAGGTGCGCGAGGTCATCACCTGTCCCGCCTTGAACCGGCTTCCCAGTGCCCACTCCATCATCCGCGGCGTGGCCACGTTGCGAGGCAAGACCGTGTCCGTGGTCGATCTGGCGCAAGCACTGGGCATGCCCCCCATTCCCTCCAGAGAGGGCGGTTCATTTGTCATTCTTACCGAGTTCAACCGTTCCGTACAGGGGCTTCTGGTGGCGTCGGTGGATCGCATCATCAATCTCAACTGGGATCAGATTCATCCACCTCCCCGGGGCACGCACAAGGACAGTTTCCTGACGGCCGTGACCCAGGTCGATAATCGTCTGGTGGAGATCATCGACGTGGAAAAGGTGCTGGAGATGATCACCGGTCCGGCAAGGGACGTCAGTGACTCGCTGCTGTCCAACATTCAGGAAGGGGGGAGGGTGCGTCGAGCCTTGGTCGCCGACGATTCGGCAGTGGCGCGCAGGCAGATCGTGCGTGCCCTGACCCAGATGGGCGTGGAATCCGTGGTGGTGAACGACGGCAGGCAGGCGCTGGACAAGTTACTGGAACTGGCTGCCCAAGGTCCCATCGAGCAGCAGATCGGGTTGGTAATCTCGGATATCGAGATGCCTGAGATGGATGGTTACACGCTGTCCTCCACCATCCGCAAGGAGCCGGCCCTGTCCCGTCTGCATGTGGTGCTGCATTCCTCCCTGAGTGGAACCTTCAACGAAACCCTGGTCCGCAGGGCGGGAGCAGACCGTTTTCTGCCCAAGTTCAGTCCGGATGAGCTGGCGGAGGTCGTGCTGGGATACCTTCAGGGGGATGATGCCGCTCAATGAGAACGTCACGGTCGGCAGGATCATGCCGCCCGGCGGTCATTGCGTGCCCCTTGAACGGTGGTTCGGCATACCCCCTTCGGGGGATCCCGAAGGTATACTGTGTACCATCCATATGCCGTTCGATGGTTTGTGTTCTATAACGAAAGATTGATCCATAACAGGAAACCACCTTGTCAGGCCCTATCGAATCTCAGGATTACGAGGATTTCAGGCTGTTTCTGGAGAAGTCCTGTGGACTGGTCCTGGGGGAAAACAAGCACTACCTGGTGAACAGCCGCCTGTCGCGGCTCATGGGCGAGTTCTCGGTTTCTTCCGTGAGCGAGCTGCTCAGGCAGCTCAAGCTGGGGCGGAATCCCGGGCTGCGAGAGCGGGTGATCGAGGCCATGACCACCAACGAAACCTACTGGTTTCGGGACGTGTTTCCCTTTGAGATCCTCAAGAACCAGATCTATCCGGAACTGGCAAAGCAGAAGGGGGCGGGATACGCCCCGCGCATCTGGTCTGCCGCCTGCTCATCCGGACAGGAAGCCTATTCCATCAGCATGGGGTTCAGTGAATACCAGCAATCCCGCCCCGGCAGCCTGCGGGATGTGCAGATCCTGGGCACGGACATCTCCGGCGCGGTGCTCAAGGAAGCGCGAGAGGCCAGCTACGATTCCCTGGCCGTCGCCCGCGGCCTGTCCCTTGAGCGACGCCAACGTTTCTTCGTGCAGAATGGCGATCGCTGGTCTCTCCGGCCCGACATCAAGGCCCGCGCCACCTTCCGTGAATTCAATCTCATGGACAGCTACACCCTGCTGGGGCGTTTTGATGTGGTGTTCTGTCGCAATGTCTTGATCTACTTCTCCATTGACTCCAAGAAGCTGATTCTCAAGCGTATCTCCCAGATTCTCAATCCGGGTGGTTATCTTTTCCTGGGGGCCTCCGAGTCCATGGCCAATTATTCCGACGCCTTTGAAATGGTGCGTTGCAATCCGGGCGTTGTATATCGCCTGCGCTGAAAGCACAGGCGTCAATAACCCGACCCGCTCCATGGGCCGGGACCTTGCGAACGGCGGTATCTTGCCGTGGCAGCCTCTCCGATTCCGGGTGCCTTTCCCTTAAGTCTCTAAAATAACGAGACTTTCTTTTATGGCACGTTGATTGCATTTTCGACCTTCAGGAACATTTCTTGAGGTCGAGTCCATGCCACTTTCCATAGACAGGGCCATTGGTATCCACGGCGATGCGCTGCAGGTGCGCTCAAAGCGCCTGGAGTTGCTCGCCTCCAACATCGCCAATTCCGACACCCCCAACTACAAGGCACGGGACCTGGATTTTCGTCAGGTGCTCAGTCGTGCGCATCAGCCCGATGCCCTGGGCCTGCGCCTTACCCACGCCGCCCATATTGCCACTGATGCCTCGGGTCAGGCTCTGGGTGAGCCGCTCTATCGGGTGCCCACCCAGCCATCCCTGGATGGCAACACGGTGGATCCTCAGTTGGAGCAGGCGGCCTTTGCCGAAAATACCGTGCAGTATCAGGCCAGCCTGGATTTTCTCAGCAAGAAATTCAGCGGCCTGCGCACGGCCCTCAAAGGCGAATAGGCCGGGAGATTAAGTCATGAGCAACATGTTCAAGATCTTCGACGTCTCCGGTTCGGCGCTGAGCGCCCAGTCGGTACGTTTGAATACCATCGCCAGCAACATGGCCAATGCCCAGGTGGCCAGCACCACCCCCGAGCAGGCCTACCGCTCCAAGCAGCCGGTGTTCCAGACCGTGATGGACCAGTTCGGCGGCAGTGCGTCCACTTCTCCGGTACGGGTGGCCGGCATCGTCGAGAGCCAGGCCGAGCCCTTCGTGAAATATGAGCCTCATCATCCGCTGGCCAATGAACAAGGGTATGTCTACATGCCCAACGTCAATCTGGTGGACGAGATGGCCAACATGATTTCCGCGTCCCGTAGCTACGAGAACAACGTGGAAGTGATGAATACCACCAAGCAATTGCTATTGCGAACTCTGCAACTGGGCCAGTCATAGGAGGGATGAACCATGAGCGTCATTGATGCCAACACCCTGGCCAGTCTGGGCCTGACCTCGGCCGCCGGACAGAAAAAGGAATCCAGCCGGGACGAATTGGGACAGGCGGATTTCTTCAAGCTGATGATCACCCAGTTGCAGAACCAGGACCCCTTCGAACCCATGGAAAGTGGTGATTTTCTGGGCCAGATCGCCCAGTTCGGCACGGTCAACGGAATTGGTGAGCTGCAGAAATCCTTTGACGGCATTGCCCAGGCCATGCAGGCCAATCAGACCCTGCAGGCCGCCGCCCTGGTGGATCGCGAGGTGCTGATTCCGGTGGATCTGGCGGTGCTGGGTGAGGAGGGCGGTATCCGCGGCGGGGTGGATCTGAAAGCCTCCGCCAATGATTTGACGGTGAACGTCTACAACGAGGCGGGTGTACTGGTGCGTCGCATCCCCATGGGTGGGCAGGGGAGTGGCATGAAATCCTTTGTCTGGGACGGCATCACCACGGACGGCGAGCGGGCACCACCGGGGGTGTATGAGTTTCGTGCCGAGGCCCAACTCGACGGCCAGACCAGCCAGCCCCAGACCCTGCTCAATGCACGGGTGGACAGTGTGCGTACCGGGCAGGCCGGCGGGGGAGTCACGCTGATCGTGGAAGGTTTCGGTGAGATCGACCTGGCCACGGTCCGGCAGATCGGTTGAGACGCGTCTTTTAGAAACAAGCCAATAAACTGAGGGTTACACCATGCCATCATTCAATATCGGTCTGACCGGTCTGAACGCGGCCTCATCGGATCTGCAGGTGACGGGGCATAACATCGCCAACTCCTCCACGGCGGGTTTCAAGCGCTCCCGTGCCGAGTTCGCGGATGTGTTTGCGCTGTCCTATACCGGGGTCTCGAAGACCGCCACCGGGAGCGGCGTGAATCTGGCGTCCGTGACCCAGCAGTTCACCCAGGGTGACCTGAACTTTACGGACAATAACCTGGATCTGGCCATCAATGGTCAGGGCTTTTTCATCCTGGACCGCGGCGGCATCACTGAATACACCCGCGCCGGACAGTTCCAGGTGGATCGGGAAGGCTTCATGGTCAATGCCGCCGGGCAGCGCCTGATGGGGTATCCGCCCGACGGCGGAAACCTGCTGCAGCCGATCCGGCTCACGACGGGTGACGCCGCACCGCGTCCGACCACGACCATTGATGCCTTGATGAACCTCAGCTCCGAGGCCGATCCCCTCGGTGGTGTTCAACATGTCAACCTGAGAGGGGAGGTGACGCCACAGGAACTGTTGAATGTCCTGACCGTGCCGGGCGGACTCAACGATATTGACGACATCACGATTGCATTGAATGCCGCGGGCGAAGTGGAAATTCAGAACAATACGGGCCAGGAACTGAGATTTGGTTCACCCAGCAATGTCGTGGTACCGGGTGACGGCACTGCCACGCAGCTGGATGCTTCGGTTTTGCAGCCGGGACAGCGTCTGACGTGGAATTTCGATGGGGATCTCGGTACGGGTCGCACCAGCGAGCTGCCGGCGACAGTGACGGCAAATTATCTTGAGGCGGCGATCAGCGGCCTTATTCCCGGTGTGACGGCGGTGGCGCAAGCGGACGGATCCATCAACGTCACCAACAACACCAGCAATCCCGTGACGATCAACTTCCCCGGCGGGGAATTCAGTCTTGGCACTTCGGATTCGGGGTCCATCACGGCCGCCGACATTGACGACATGGAGCCCGGTCAATTCATTACCCTGACATCGGCCGGTGAAGTCCAGGCGATAGACCCCCAGGATCCGGATACCTTCAACTATTCAACTTCACTGACCGTCTATGATTCGCTGGGGTCTGCCCGGACGGTGTCCCTGTTCGTGCAGCGCCAGCCTCCACCCGAGGAAAAGACCTGGGACGTGGCCGCCTACATGGATATCGGCGGAGAGCAGGTCAAGGTGGGCGAGAGCAAGCTGGCATTCAAGAACGACGGCACACTGGACAAAACCGCCACCCAGCCGTTGGTTCTCAGTGCTTCCGGATTGCCCAACGGTGCAGCGGACCTGAACATCGAAGTGGACTTCGGCCAGACCACCCAGTATGGCAACAAATTCAGCGTCGCCGCGTTGAGGCAGGACGGTTATGCCGCCGGCCAGCTGGTGAGCGTGGACGTGGACACGGACGGTACCGTGTTTGCCCGCTATTCCAACGGCGCGAATCGTCCGCTGGGGCAGGTGGCGCTGGCCAACTTCGACAACCCCCAGGGGCTGCAGCCTGTGGGCGGGACCAACTGGGTGGTGTCGTCCAGCTCCGGCGAGCCCCTGCTGGGGCGTGGTGGCGAGTCCAATTTCGGACTGATCCAGGGCGGCGCCTATGAGGCGGCCAACGTCAACATCGCCGATCAGCTGGTCAAGCTCATCACCGCCCAGCGCAACTTCCAGGCCAATGCCCAGGTGATCAGCACCGCCGACACCCTGACGCAGACCATCATCAACATCCGTTAACGGAGGTAACGACTGATGGACCGCATGCTCTACATCGCCATGACCGGCGCTCGGGAGGCCGCGCACTCCCAGCAGGTCAACACCCACAACCTGGCCAATGCCAACACCACCGGGTTTCGCAAGAGCCTGGAGGTGTTCACCAACCATCCCCTGCGGGGGCCGGTGTTCGACAGCCGGGACTATGCCCAGCTTCAGGCCGTGGAGGCGGACTTCACCCACGGTCCGCAGGTTGCCACCGGCCGGGATCTGGACGTGGCGGTGCAGGGTGACGGCTGGATTGCGGTCCAGGCCCTGGACGGTACCGAGGCCTACACCCGGGCAGGCAATTTCAAGGTGAACAACGTGGGCCTGCTCACCACCGGTGATGACCTGCCGGTACTGGGCGAGGACGGTCCCATCGCCATCCCGCCCTTCGAGACCATTCTCGTCGGCGGTGACGGCACCATCAGCATCCGCCCCCTCGGCCAGGAGGCCAACGTCCTGGCCGAAGTGGGACGAGTGAAGTTGGTCAATCCGCCCCTGGAGGCACTGGCGCGGGGCGAGGACGGCCTGTTTCGTCGGGGAGACGGCCAGGTGGAGCCGGCCGATGCCGCCGTTTCACTGACCTCCGGGATGCTCGAAGGCAGCAACGTCAACACCGTGGAAGCCATGGTCAACATGATCGAGCTGGCACGGAATTACGAAACCTACGTGAAGCTCATGAAGACCGCCGAAGATCTGGATCGCAGCAGCGCCCAGCTGTTGCGCATGTCCTGATCGGCCGGCCATGCCTAGCAGGAGGACAAGATCATGAATCAAGCACTCTGGATTGCCAAGACCGGGCTGGATGCCCAGCAGACCCGCATGTCGGTGGTCTCCAACAACCTGGCCAACGTGAATACCACGGGCTTCAAGAAGGGGCGCGCCTCGTTCGAGGATCTGATCTACCAGACCGTGCGCCAGCCGGGTGCCCAGGCGGCGCAGAACAATCAGCTGCCCACCGGTCTGATGACCGGGGTAGGGGTGCGCACCGTGGCCACCGACAAGATCTTCACCCAGGGCAACCATATCCAGACCGACAATGCCCTGGACATCTCCGTTCAGGGGCGGGGGTTCTTCGAGATCCTGACTCCCGAGGGCAACATCGCCTATACCCGGGACGGCAGCTTCCAGCTCAATGCCGATGGTCAGGTGGTCATGTCCAACGGCTTTGAGCTGCAGCCGGGCATCTTCATTCCGGAAGGCGCCACCAGCATCACCGTCAGCCAGGACGGTATCGTCAGCGTCACCCTGGCCGGTCAGGAAAATGCCCCGGTGGAAGTGGGCAACATCCAGCTGGCCGACTTCATCAATCCCGCCGGCCTGCAGCCCATCGGCCAGAACCTGTTCATCGAAACCGCCGCCAGCGGCGCGCCCCAGCAGGGCAATCCCGGCCAGGACGGTCTGGGCCGTCTGATGCAAGGCTCCCTGGAGAGTTCCAACGTGAACATCGCCGAGGAGCTGGTGAACATGATCGAGACCCAGCGGGCCTACGAGATCAATTCCAAGGCCATTTCCACCTCCGACCAGATGATGCAGTACATCAACAACAATCTGTGATCCCGGCCCGATTCATGACCGAAGGTAGCCCATCATGAACACCCGAAACCTGAAAACTCCAATGCGGCCGCCGCTTGCCCTTGCGGGCCTGCCCCTGGCATGTCTTCTGGTGGTCATGAGCGGCTGCGCCACGGTGAAGCCGGTGGAGCGGGGCGACAATCCCAACTTCGCCACCGTCATGCCGCCCATGCCCATACCGCCGGAACACAACAACGGCGCCATCTTCCAGCCCACGGCGGTGCAGGGCCTGTTTGCCGACTACAAGGCTCGCCAGGTGGGGGATGTCCTCACGGTGCTGTTGGCGGAAAGGACCCAGGCCAGCAAGTCGGCCAGTACCTCCACCAGCAAGGAGTCCAGTGTGAGCATGGCCAACCCCACCATCCTGGGGCGGCCGGTCACCCACAACGGGCGTCCCCTGCTCAACACCGAGATCAGTGGCAACCGGGATTTCGACGGCCAGGGCAATGCTTCCCAGAGCAACCGGCTGGACGGCTCCATCACCGTGATGGTGTCGGAGGTGCTGCCCAACGGCAACCTGGTGGTACAGGGAGAGAAGTGGCTGAAGATCAACCAGGGCGAGGAGTACATCCGGCTAAGGGGAATCGTCCGACCCGTGGACATCCGCGCCGACAACACCATCCTTTCCACCCAGGTGGCCTCTGCCCAGGTGGCCTATGGGGGGCGGGGTGCCCTGGCCGACAGCAACCGCCAGGGCTGGTTGAGCCGATTCTTCAACAGCCCCGTGTGGCCTTTCTAGGAGTGCCGCGCCATGTCTAACAACATACGTACAGTACTGATCGTCTGGGCCGTGACACTGCTGGTGCTGTCCCTGATCCTCCCCTCCGGCGCGGGCGCGGCGGAGCGTGTCAAGGACATGGCCTCGGTGGCCGGCGTCCGAAGCAACCAACTGGTGGGTTACGGCCTTGTCGTGGGTCTGGACGGCACCGGCGACCAGACCACCCAGGCACCGTTCACGGTGCAAAGCCTCAAGAACATGCTGGGTCAGCTGGGTGTCACCGTGCCACCCAACGTCAATCCCCAGTTGCGCAACGTGGCGGCGGTGATGATCCATGCCGACCTGCCGCCCTTTGCCAAGCAGGGCCAGACCATCGACGTCACGGTATCTTCCATCGGCAACGCCGGCAGCCTGCGGGGCGGCACCCTGCTCATGACCCCGCTCAAGGGGGCGGACGGCCAGACCTATGCCATTGCCCAGGGCAATCTGATCGTGGGCGGCTTCGGCGTGGCCGGCGCCGATGGCTCCCGGGTCAGCGTGAATGTCCCCAGCGTGGGCCGCATTCCCAATGGTGCCACGGTGGAGCGCGAGGTGCCCTCGGCCTTTGCCCAGGGTGATCACGTCACCCTGAATCTGCACCGCCACGACTTCACCACCGCCAATCGCCTGAGTGATGCCATCAATGATGCCATGGGACCCGGAACCGCCCGGCCGATGGACGGTTCCTCGGTACGGGTCAGCGCGCCGCGGGATCCGGGGCAGCGAGTGTCCTTCATCTCGGTGCTGGAAAACCTGCGGGTCCAGCCCGGTGAGCCGCCGGCCAAGGTGATCGTCAACTCCCGCACCGGCACGGTGGTGATCGGCAGCAATGTACGGGTGATGCCGGCGGCGGTGTCGCACGGCAGCATGACGGTGACCATCACCGAGCGCGCCCAGGTCTCCCAGCCCGCCCCCTTCGGGCAGGGCGAGACGGTGGTGACGCCGCAAACGGATATCGAGGTGACGGAAGAAGACGGCCGCATGTTCCTGTTCAATCCCGGCGTGACCCTGGACGAAATCGTCCGGGCCGTGAATCAGGTAGGCGCGGCTCCCGGTGATCTGGTCTCCATCCTGGAAGCCCTGCGCGAGGCCGGCGCCCTGCGCGCCGAGCTGATCGTCATCTGACGGGGGGAGCGCACATGACCAGCCACATCGCCGACAGTTACCACTACACCGACATGCACGGTCTGGCGGAACTGCGTGCCCGTACCCAGTCCGGGTCCGCGGAGGCGTCGGACGAGGTGGCGCGTCAGTTCGAGGCCCTGTTCATCCAGCAGATGCTCAAGAGCATGCGGGCCGCCATGCCCACGGATGGTGGGCTCACCGGCGAGCACACCCGTTTCTTCCAGGGCATGTTCGATCAGCAGATCGCCCTGGACATGGCCCGGGGCAACGGCATCGGTCTGCGGGAGCAGGTCATGCGTGAGCTGACGGGCATCGGCGCCGATGCCGGGTCGATGTCGACGGGAGCACTGAACATGCCCGTGCACCGGATCCCGGTGGTGCGCTCGGCAATCGAAGCAGCCGCGATGACGGGTGCCTCGAAGGCATCCGAGGCAGCGACGGTGAAGGATGCCGCGAGGGCCTCGAAGGTGACGAGGGCCGCCCGGGCGGGTGATGGCACGGCGGCCGAAGGTCCCTGGTCTCCGGGGTCTCCACGGGAGTTCATCCGGGATCTCTGGCCCCATGCCCAGCAGGCCGCCAGGGCTCTGGGAGTGGCCCCGGAGGTGCTGGTGGCCCAGTCCGCCCTGGAGACCGGCTGGGGGCGCCACGTCATCCGGCATGGTGATGGCCGCAGCAGTCACAATCTGTTCGGCATCAAGGCCGATCGCCGCTGGGAGGGAGAGCGGGCCCATGTGCAGACCCTGGAGTATGTGAATGATGTCCCCGAATTGCAGCGGGCGGCCTTTCGCTCCTACGGCAGCCTGGCGGAAAGCTTTGCCGATTACGTGAACTTCCTGCAGACCAATCCCCGCTATCGCCAGGCCCTGGAAGTGGCGGGGGATGCGGAGGCCTATGTCAGGGGCCTGCAGGCGGCCGGTTATGCCACCGACCCGGCCTATGCCGACAAGATTCTCAATATCCTGGAACGCGGCACCTTGAGTGACACCCTGGCGGCACTCAAGTCCGGCACCTTGCCGCCGACAATCTGACGGAGGGAAGCACCATGTCCATGTATTACATCGAGTATCAGGCGGAGCGGTTCGCCGGGAGGCTGTCATGACCAGCGGACTGTTCAACATTGCGACCTCGGCACTCAACACGGCCCAGCGGGCGCTGGACACCACGGGGCATAACATCGCCAACGTCAACACGGAGGGTTACAGTCGCCAGCGCGCGGAAGTGGCCACCCGGCCGGCTCAGTTTTCGGGGGGGGGATACATCGGCAAGGGCGTGCAGGGTACGACCATCCGCCGCATGTATGACGAATTCATCCAGACTCAGCTACGCAACACCACTTCCACCAGTCGCTACTACGACACGCTTTATGACTCCCTGAGCCGGGTGGACAATCTGGTGGCGGATCCCTCCGCGGGTTTGGCCCCTGCCTTGCAGGGTTTCTTTTCCGCGGTGCAGGGGGTGGCGAACGACCCCACTTCCAGCGCCAACCGCACCGTGCTGCTCGCGGAAGCGGAATCGCTGGTGGATCGGTTCAATTTTCTGCATCAGCGATTCCAGGATCAGCAGTTCATCGTCGATGGCCAGATCGGCGATTCGGTCCAGGAAATCAACAGTATCACCGACGCCCTTGCCCGCTTGAACGCCCAGATCGTCAGTGCCCAGGGCCGGGGACAGCCGCCCAACGATCTCCTGGACAAGCGGGATCAGCTGATCCTGGAGCTGTCGGGTTATGTGGATGTGACCACGGTCGAGCAGGACGATGGGGCGATGAATGTCTTCATCGGGCGTGGGCAGGGAGTGGTCCTGGGAAACCGGGCAACGCCCCTGAACGCGGTGCCTTCCACTCCCGGCATGCCCCTGGAAATCCGGCTCGGCACGGGAGACAAGGCCGTCGACATCACCCGTCAGATGACGGGTGGGCAGCTGGGAGGACTGCTGGAAGTCCGCAATAACGTGCTGGATGTGGCCCACAACGAGTTGGGTCGGGTGGCGGTGGGGCTTGCCCTGGCGTTCAATGACCAGCATCGGCAAGGTTATGATCTGCTGGGGGAGACGGACAAGGCGTTTTTCAAGGTGCCAACCCCGGAAGTGTTGCCGGGCAAGGGGGTCTCGGGCCCCAATCCCACGGTGACTTTCGATACCGACCCGAGTCAGTGGGGGCAGCTCAAGGCCAGCGACTACCGGTTGACGCATGAAGGTGGCGAATGGCATCTGACCCGTGTGTCGGACGGTCGGAAATTGGGGAGTTACGGCGCGGGGGATGAGATCAAGGTGGACGGTCTGGTCATCACCATGCCTGCCTCGGGGTCCGCTGGAGACAGTTTCCTCATCCGTCCCACCCGCAATGCCTCGGCGGACATTGCCGTGACCATCAAGAACCCCGAGGAGATCGCGGCGGCCGGCCAGCCGGGCGGCGTCGGCGACAACCGCAATGCCCTGGCATTGGCGAAGGTTCAGACCACCAACTTCCTCAATGGCGGTACTACCTCCCTGGAAGGGGCCTATGATGGACTGGTGGGCAGGATCGGTACGAGAACCCGCCAGGCCGAGGTGGCTTCCCTGGCCCAGGAGCGGCTGCTGGCGGATGCCAAGGCCCAGCGGGAAAGCGTGTCCGGCGTGAACCTGGATGAAGAAGCCGCCAACCTGCTGCGCTATCAGCAGGCTTACCAGGCGTCGGCCCAGATCATTGCCATCACCAACACCCTGTTCGATACCCTCATCGGGGCAGTGAGGCGCTAGTCATGCGTATATCCACCAGTCAGATGTTCCAGAATGGCATTGATGTCATTCAGCGCCGGCAGCAGGAACTGGCCAAGACCCAGAACCAGCTCAGTACCGGTCGACGTATCCTGCGGCCGTCCGATGATCCCAGCGGCAGCGTGCAGACCCTCAAGTTCGAGAGCAGCATCGAGCGCACCGAGCAGTACCAGCGCAACGCCACCCTGGCCGAGCAGCGTCTGCGACTGACGGAAAGTACCCTGGGAGGGGTTACCGACGGTCTGCAGCGTATCCGGGAACTGACCGTGCGGGCCAACAACGGCACCGAGACCGACGAAACCCGGCGTTACATCGCCGCCGAGATGCGCCAGGTGCTGGCGGGTCTGGTGGATCTGGCCAATGCCCGGGATGCCAACGGGGAATATATCTTCTCGGGATATGCCTCGGATGCCAGGCCGTTTGATGTCGACATTGATGCCGGTAACTACGCCTATTCCGGCGCGGACATGAGCCGGGAGGTGGACATCAGTCCCGTGCGCCGGGTCAATCTGGGCAATCCCGGCGGCGAGGTGTTCGGTGACGGTGCATCCGACACGGCGTTGTTCGAGAAGATCGGCGAGCTGATCCTGACTCTGGAAGATCCCGCCGCATTTCAGGCCGCCGGGGGCGTGGGTGACAAGCTGACCGAACTGGATCAGAGCCTGGGCCGGATCCTGGACATCCAGGCCACCCTGGGCGCCCGGCTCAACGGCGTGGAAACCCAGGAGAATCTCAACGCCGAGCAGATCCTGCAGCTGGAGACCACCCTGTCCCAGATCCGCGACCTGGACTATGCCGAGGCCATCAGCCGATTCAGCCTGCAACAGGTGAGTCTGCAGGCGGCCCAGCAGACCTATGTGCAGGTCCAGCGCCTGTCCCTGTTCGACTACCTGCGTTGACGTGAGGGCAGCCAGGTTCAGCCACGGATACTCCCTTCTCCCCTTGGAGGAGAAGGGGCGGGGATGAGGGCGACTGCATCTCCACCTGTCCCCCGGCAGCTCTGCTACAATGTTCGGCTTTTCCCCATTCACATCCGCGTTGAAAGGCCGAGCGATGCTGGAACTCAACCCGCTGTTTTCCCAAATCAAGGATCTGCAAGGGCGTGTGGAAGCCCTGAGGGGGTATCTTTGACTTCGATGCCAAGCGCGAGCGCCTGGAAGAAGTCAGTCGGGAACTGGAAGACCCCAACATCTGGAACGACCCCGAAAAGGCCCAGTCCCTGGGGCGCGAACGTGCCCAGCTGGACCATGTGGTCGGCAACCTGGCCACCCTCACCGATAGCCTGAGCGAGACCCGCGAGCTGCTGGAACTGGCCCAGGAAGAGAACGACGAGGACACCGTCCAGGCCGTCGAGGCCGATTTGGAACGGTTCGAACAGCAGGTGGGCGAACTGGAGTTTCAGCGCATGTTCGCCGGCGAGATGGACGGCTGCGCCGCCTTCCTCGACATCCAGGCAGGCTCCGGCGGCACCGAGGCCCAGGACTGGGCGGAGATGCTGCTGCGCATGTACCTGCGCTGGGGTGAGCGTCGCGGCTTCAAGACCGAACTGATGGAAGTCTCCGAAGGGGACGTGGCGGGCATCAAGAGTGCCACCATCCGCTTTGACGGCCCCTATGCCTTCGGCTGGCTGCGCACCGAAACCGGCGTCCACCGTCTGGTGCGAAAGTCCCCCTTTGACTCCGGCAACCGCCGTCATACCTCCTTTACCTCGGTGTTCGTGTCCCCGGAAGTGGATGACGACATCGACATCGAGATCAATCCGGCGGACCTGCGTATCGACGTCTACCGCGCCAGCGGCGCCGGCGGTCAGCACGTGAACCGGACCGAGTCCGCCGTGCGTATCACCCATGTGCCCACCGGCGTGGTGGCGGCCTGCCAGAACGACCGTTCCCAGCACAAGAACAAGGACACGGCCATGAAGCAGCTCAAGGCCAAGCTCTATGAGCTGGAGCTGCAAAAGCGCAACGCCGAGAAGCAGGCCATGGAAGACAACAAGGCCGACATCGGCTGGGGTAGCCAGATCCGTTCCTATGTGCTGGACCAGTCCCGCATCAAGGATCTGCGCACCGGCGTGGAAGTGGGCAACACCCAGGCCGTGCTGGACGGTGATCTGGACCCCTTCATCGAAGCCAGCCTTAAGAGCGGGCTTTGAGCCGCCGTTTCACGCACAGCATTCCCATCAGGACCCGATCAAGCCAATGAACGACCAGACCCAGGACGAAAACAAGCTGATTGCCCAGCGCCGGGAGAAGCTGGGCCGTCTGCGTGAAGGCGGCATCGCCTTCCCCAACGACTTCCGTCGCAACGTCATGGCCGGTGAACTCCACGCCGAATACGACGCGCGGGACGATGCCTTCTTCGAGGAAGCCCCGGTGCGGGTATCCGTGGCCGGTCGCATGATGGCCAAACGGGTCATGGGCAAGGCCAGCTTTGCCCAGGTGCAGGACATGTCCGGGCGTATCCAGCTCTTCGTGCAGCGGGATGCCCTGCCGGAAGGGGTGTACCAGGACTTCAAGTCCTGGGATCTGGGAGACATCCTGGGCGCGGAGGGGACCCTCTTCAAGACCAAGACCGGCGAGCTGTCGGTGCAGGTGGATAGCCTGCGTCTGCTGACCAAGTCCCTGCGGCCCCTGCCGGAGAAGTTCCACGGCCTGTCGGACATGGAAACCCGCTACCGCCAGCGTTACGTGGATCTGATCATGAACGAACCGGTGCGGGAGACCTTCCGGGTCCGCACCCGCATCATCCAGGCGATCCGTGATTACCTGAACCGTCGTGGGTTCCTGGAAGTGGAAACCCCCATGATGCAGGCCATCCCCGGCGGTGCCACCGCCCGGCCCTTTGCCACCCATCACAATGCTCTGGACATGCAGTTGTTCCTGCGCATTGCCCCGGAGCTGTACCTCAAGCGCCTGGTGGTGGGCGGTTTCGAAAAGGTCTACGAGATCAACCGCAACTTCCGCAACGAGGGGCTCTCCACCCGGCACAACCCCGAATTCACCATGCTGGAGTTCTACGAGGCCTACGTGACCTACCATGAGCTCATGGATCTGACGGAAGACCTGCTGCGCACCCTGGCCCGGGACGTGCTGGGCACCACGTTGGTGAACTACCAGGGCGATACCTATGACTTCGGCCAACCCTTTGCCCGCATGACCGTCAAGGACGCCATCCTGCATTTCAATCCGGCGCTCTCGGCCGCCGACCTGGACGACGAGGCCCGTGCCCGCGAGGTGGCCCGGCAACTGGGCATCCCCCTCAAGGACAGTTACGGTCTGGGCAAGGTGTGGATCGAGATCTTCGAGAAGACGGTGGAACCCCGGCTCAAGGACCCCACCTTCATCACCGCCTATCCCACCGAGGTGTCACCCCTGGCGCGGCGCAACGACGACGACCCCTTCGTCACCGACCGTTTCGAATTCTTCGTCGGTGGCCGGGAGATCGCCAACGGCTTCTCCGAGCTTAACGACTACGAGGACCAGGCGGAGCGCTTCCGGCGCCAGGTGGCGGAGAAAGAGGCCGGTGACGACGAGGCCATGCACTTTGATGCCGATTACCTGCGGGCCCTGGAACACGGCCTGCCGCCGACGGCGGGGGAGGGGATCGGCATCGACCGGCTGGTGATGCTGTTCACCGATTCACCCTCCATCCGTGATGTGCTGTTGTTCCCCCACATGCGGCCCGAGGTGTCCTGACGTCGCCATGTCTCCCGCACGCCCCATCGCCCGGCGGATGGCCCACATCCAGCCCTTTCATGTCATGGACCTGCTGGCCCGCGCCCGGCGTCTGGAAGCCCAGGGACGGGATATCGTCCATCTGGAGATCGGCGAACCGGATTTTCAGACCCCGGCCCCCATCGTGGAGGCCGGTATCCGCGCCCTGCGGGCGGGACACACCCATTACACCCCGGCCACCGGCTTGCCCGCCCTGCGGGAGGCCATCGCCCGCTACTACCAGGATGTCCTGGGCGCGGACGTGGCCCCCGAGCGCATCGTGATCACCCCGGGGGCGTCGGGTGCCTTGCTGCTGGTGATGGGGATCCTGCTCAATCCCGGTGACCAGGTGGTGATGACCGATCCGGGTTACCCCTGCAATCGTCATTTTGTCCGCACCTTTGAAGGCGAGGCGGTATCGGTGCCGGTGGGGCCGGAGACGGATTACCAGCTCACGGCGGCCCACCTGGCCCGGCACTGGTCGGAGCGGACCGTGGCGGCCATGGTGGCCACCCCGTCCAATCCCACCGGTACCCTGGCGGACCGGGCCTTGCTGTCCGAACTGCTGGACTTCACCCAGGGTCGGGGGGGCGCCCTGATCGTGGACGAGATCTATCAGGGGCTGGTGTATGAAGGGGAGAACGGCACCGCGGCGGCCCTGTCCGAAGACCTGTTCGTCATCAACAGCTTCTCCAAGTTTTTCGGCATGACCGGCTGGCGCCTGGGTTGGGTGGTGGCGCCCCGGGACTGCGTGCGGGAGTTGGACAAGCTGGCCCAGAACCTGTTCCTGGCGGCTTCCACGCCGGCCCAGCACGCGGCCCTGGCCGCCTTCACCCCGGCCTGCATGGAGATTCTGGAGGCCCGCCGGGAGGCCTTTCGCGCCCGGCGGGATTTCCTGTTGCCGGCCCTGCGGGAGCTGGGCCTGAAGGTGCCAGTGACGCCTCGTGGCGCCTTCTACCTCTACGGGGACAGCACCGCCTTCAGCGAGGACAGCTTTGCCCTGGCGGAGCGTTGTCTGGAAGTGGCGGGGGTGGCCATCACCCCCGGACTGGATTTTGGCGACCACCTGGCCCGCTCCCATGTGCGGTTTGCCTACACCCGGGATCTGCCGGTGCTGGAGCAGGCGGTGGCGCGGTTGCGGACTTTCCTGCGGTAGCCCCTCTCCCCTTGTGGGAGAGGGGTTGGGGTGAGGGGAGGAAAAAGACTCACTCCACCCGCGGTGCCGCCGCCAGCAGTTCCGGGCTGGCCTGATCCGCGTAGGTCTTGAAATTCTCGTGGAACAGACGGGCCAGCTTGCGGGCCGTTTCCTGATAGGCCTGCGGGTCCTGCCAGGTGTTGGAAGGCACCAGCACCTCGTCCGGCACGTTGGGGCAGGACACCGGGATGTGCACCCCGAAGATGGGATCCTGCACCGTCTCCACCTGGTCCAGCGAACCGTCATGGATGGCATCGATGATGGCCCGGGTGTGGGCGATGCTCATGCGCTTGCCGACGCCGTAGGGGCCGCCGCTCCAGCCGGTGTTCACCATCCACACGCGCACGTCATGCTGGCGGATGCGTTCCGCCAGCAGTGCCGCGTAGCGGGTCGGGTGCCAGACCAGGAAGGGCGCGCCGAAGCAGGCGGAGAAGGTGGCCTCCGGTTCGGTCACGCCCATTTCGGTGCCCGCCACCTTGGCGGTGTAACCGCTGATGAAGTGGTACATGGCCTGGGCCGGGGTCAGCCGGCTGACCGGCGGCAGCACGCTGAAGGCGTCGCAGGTGAGGAAGATCACGTTGCTCGGGTGCCCACCGGTGCAGGGGATCTTGGCATTGGGAATGAATTCCACCGGGTAGGAGCAGCGGGTGTTTTCGGTGATGGTGCTGTCTTCGTAGTTCACTTCCCGGGTGTCCCGGTCATAGACCACGTTTTCCAGCACGGCACCGAAACGGATGGCATTGAAGATTTCCGGCTCTGCCTTCGGGTCCAGGTTGATGGCCTTGGCATAGCAGCCGCCCTCGATGTTGAAGACCCCCTCGTCGCTCCAGCAGTGCTCGTCGTCACCGATCAGGGCACGGTCAGGATCGGCCGAGAGGGTGGTCTTGCCGGTGCCGGACAGGCCGAAGAAGATGGAGACGTCGCCGTCCTTGCCCTCGTTGGCGGAGCAGTGCATGGAGAGCACGTTCTGCTTGGGCATGATGTAGTTCATGATGGTGAACACGCCCTTCTTCATCTCGCCAGCGTATTCGGTACCCAGGATCACGAACTCGCGCCGATCAAAGCACAGGCTCACGCTGGTGCTGTTCTTCACACCGGGGATGCCGGTGTCGGCGGCGGCACGGCCGGCGTTGTAGATCACGTAGTCCGGCTCGCCGTAGCTGTCCAGTTCCTCCGCGGTGGGGCGGATCAGCATGTTCTGCATGAACAGGGCGTGGTAGGCCCGCTCGCAGATCACCCGGATGCGGATGCGATAGCGGGGATCCCAGCCGGCAAAGCCGTCGATGACATACAGGCGGCTGCAGGTATTGAGATGGTCCACCGCCTGGGTGCGCAGGCTGTCGAAACTGCCGGCTTCCAGGCCGACGTTGACGGACCCCCACCAGACGTCGTCGTTGATGTGGTCATGCTGGACCACGCGCTTGTCCTTGGGGCTGCGTCCGGTCTTGGCGCCGGACTTGGCGATGAGGGCGCCGGTGGCGGAGATGGCGGAGCCGTGTTCGTGGGCCAGGGCCTCTTCATAAAGGACTGCCGGGGAGGGGTTGCGCAGCACCTTTGCCACGCTGATGCCATGTTGCTGAAGGCTGAAAGTCATGTTGCGGGTGTTCCTGTGGGGAGGAGAGGGCTGATCCATAAGAGATTATTCAGTTGCACTGCGCAAAACAACAGCAAACCGGGCATTTTGGAATATTTCCTTGATCGATCTCATTGGGTATAACGGAGGCTTTGCCCTCTTGCCGGAAATCATGTGAGACATCGCTCCGACTACGCCTACTCCGATCAACCCATCAACTGGCGCATCCTGCGCAGTCTGCTGCCCTACCTGATGGAATTCCGGGGGCGGGTGGCCCTGGCCGTGGTCTTTCTTACCCTGGCCAAGCTGGCCAACGTGGCGGTGCCGGTGGCCCTCAAGTACATCGTGGACCACTTCGATCCCTCGGTGGAGGCGGCCCTGGTGGCCATTCCCCTGGGGCTGTTGCTGGCCTACGGCCTGTTGCGGTTCGGCTCGGTGTTCTTCGGCGAGTTGCGGGACGCGGTCTTTGCCCGAGTGGCGGAGCGGGCCATGCGGCGGGTTTCCCTGCGGGTGTTCGAGCATCTGCACCGGATGGACCTGGGATTTCACCTGTCCCGGCGGACCGGCGGCCTGACCCGCGACATCGAGCGGGGCACCACCGGCATCAGCTTCCTGCTGCGCTTCACCGTCTTCAACATCATCCCCACCCTGTTGGAGATCGCCATGGTGGCGGTGATCCTGATGCTCATCCTGAGTCCGGGTTTTGCCGTGACCATGGTGCTGTCGGTGGGCATCTACGTGATCTTTTCCATCTTCGTGACCGAGTGGCGCAACCGCTTCGTGCGTGAGGCCAACCAGATGGACAACCGATCCAACACCCGCGCCGTGGACAGCCTGCTCAACTACGAAACGGTGAAATACTTCGGCAACGAGGCCTTCGAGGCCCGTCGCTATGACGCGGATCTGGAGGCCTGGGAGTCGGCGCGGATGAAGAATCGCCTGTCCCTGGCGGCGCTCAACTCCGGCCAGGCCCTGATCATTGCCGGCGGCATCACGGTCATGATGATCATGGCGTCCTCACGGGTGGCCGCCGGGGAGATGACGGTGGGGGATCTGGTGATGGTCAACGCCTACATGATCCAGCTGTTCATCCCGCTGAACTTCCTGGGCTTTGTGTACCGTGAGATCCGCGAATCCCTGATCAACATCGAGCGTCTGTTCGGTCTCATGGACAAGCCGCCCAAGGTGGTGGATCGCCCCGGGGCGGGCGCGCTGGTGGCCGATGGCGGAGAGATCCGGTTCACGGACGTCTGTTTCGGCTATGGCCCGGATCGGCGGATCCTGGACCGGGTGAGCTTTCATGTACCCGCCGGGCACAAGGTGGCCATCGTCGGCGCCAGCGGTGCCGGCAAGTCCACCCTGGCCCGGCTGCTGTTCCGGTTTTACGATGTGGATCAGGGCAGTATCTGCATCCATGGGCAGGATATCCGGGACGTGACCCAGGACAGCTTGCGGGCGGCCATCGGCGTGGTGCCCCAGGATACGGTGCTGTTCAACGACAGCATCCGTTACAACATCGCCTACGGCTGCCCCGGCGCCACGGAAGCCGCCGTGCGGCGGGCCGCCCGTCTGGCCCATCTGGAAGACTTCATTGCCCGCCTGCCCCAGGGATATGACACCGTGGTGGGGGAGCGGGGACTCAAGCTCTCCGGTGGCGAGAAACAGCGCATCGCCATTGCCCGGGTGATCCTCAAGGACCCGCCCATCCTGATCCTTGACGAGGCCACTTCATCCCTGGATTCCCATTCGGAGCAGGCCATCATGGGGGCCTTGAAGGAGATTGCCCGGGCGCGCACCACCCTGGCCATCGCCCATCGGCTCTCCACCATCCAGGATGCGGATCACATCATTGTGCTGGATCAAGGGCAGGTGGTGGAGCAGGGCACCCATGATGCCCTCCTGGCCCGGCAGGGGGTTTATGCCGGACTCTGGCAGAGCCAGCTGCAGCAGTCTGTGAAATAGGCCCGGATCGGCCGCCCTGCCTATGGTCTAGACTCATGGGACGGTGAAGCAACGCTTGTGCCGTCGATCAATGAATCAAGGAGGTCACCATGAGTCAACGCGAAGCTCACATCGAAAAGCTCAAGGCCAGACTGGATGAGTGGAATGCCGAGATCCACAAGCTGGAGGCCAAGGCCCAGGCTGCCCAGGCGGACATGAAGATCCAGTACGAGGAACAGCTCTCGGCCATGCGGGAGCAGCGGGACAAGGCCCGCGAAAGGATGCACGAGTTGCAGGATGCCAGCGAGGATGCCTGGGAACACATGCGCGAAGGCATGGAGTCGGCCTGGGAGCACATGTCGAAGGCCTTCAAGGACGCCATGAATCGCTTCCGGTAGGGAAGTGCCGATGCCCCCTCTGCCGTCACTCCCGCGAAAGCGGGAGTCCAGAGGGTTCTACACTGAGGGCGTTCCCGCTTGCGCGGGAATGCCGGACTCAGGTCAACCGGGGCACCCGGCTGTCAGGGCAGCTTCACTTCCAGCGGCGGCTGCCAGTCGGGGGCACGGTGCTCAGCGGTCACGGTGGTATACACACCACCGCGTACGTTGAATTCCGCCGTCAGACGCATGAAGCGGGGCGCCGTGGCCGCCACCAGGTCGCCGAGGATGCGGTTGGTCACCGCCTCGTGAAAGGCACCTTCATCCCGGAACGACCACACGTACATCTTCAGGGACTTGAGTTCCACGCACCGCTCGTCGGGCACGTATTCCAGTCGCAGTTCGGCAAAGTCCGGCTGGCCGGTCTTGGGGCAGAGGCAGGTGAACTCCGGCACCCGGATGCGAATGGTATAATCCCGGTCCTTCTGGGGGTTTTCAAAGGTTTCCAGGTTCTTGCTAGGCTGGCTCGACATGCTGTTCGATATCCGGTCATCAGTGGTGGGTACAGCCTGATATTCTACGCCTTTGCACCAATGTGCCGGAACCCGTCTACCGTACTGGGAATAATCGCCTCTCGATGCGACTGAGCAAGATCAAACTGGCCGGCTTTAAATCCTTTGTCGATCCCACCACCATCCTGCTGCCCAGCAACCGGGTGGGCATCGTGGGGCCGAACGGCTGCGGCAAGTCCAATACCATCGATGCCGTGCGCTGGGTGATGGGGGAGTCCTCCGCCCGCTATCTGCGCGGCGACTCCATGGAAGACGTCATTTTCAACGGCTCCTCCACCCGTCAGCCCGTCGGTCAGGCCTCCATCGAACTGGTGTTCGACAACAGTCAGGGGGTGCTGGGGGGGCAGTACGCCCAGTACGCCGAGATCTCCATCAGGCGCCGCGTCTCACGGGACGGCCAGTCCCAGTATTTTCTCAACGGCACCCGTTGCCGGCGGCGGGATATCACCGACATCTTCCTGGGCACCGGACTGGGACCCCGCAGCTACGCCATCATCGAGCAGGGGATGATCTCCCGCATCATCGAGGCCAGACCGGAAGAATTGCGGGTCTACCTGGAAGAGGCCGCGGGCATCTCGAAGTACAAGGAACGGCGACGAGAGACCGAAACCCGCATCC
Organism: Ectothiorhodospira shaposhnikovii; assembly: GCF_047222355.1. Taxonomy (NCBI): domain Bacteria; kingdom Pseudomonadati; phylum Pseudomonadota; class Gammaproteobacteria; order Chromatiales; family Ectothiorhodospiraceae; genus Ectothiorhodospira; species Ectothiorhodospira shaposhnikovii. Next base: position 1,053,665 of record NZ_CP178333.1, read on the forward strand.
GCCATACCCGCGAGAATCTCGAACGCCTGCAGGATCTGCGCGACGAGGTGGACAAGCAGCTGCGCCACCTGCAGCGCCAGGCGGACGTGGCCGAGCGCTACAAGGCCTGGCGGGACGAAGAACGCCGTCTCAAGGCGGAACTGATGGCCCTGCGACTCAGGGATCTGGAAACGGAGTCCGGGCATCGGGAGCAGGAACTGCGGGCGCAGGAAACCCGCCTGGAGGCCACGGTGGCCCGGCAGCGGCAGCTGGAAGCCGGGCTGGAGCAGGACCGGGAGGCCCTGGTGGATGCCAACGAGACCTTCAATGAAGTCCAGGGCCGCTATTACCGCCTGGGCAGCGAAATCTCCCGAACCGAGCAGTCCATCCAGCATCACCGGGAACTGCGGGAACGGCAGTCCCGGGAGCTTGAGCAGGTGCGGGACGGCCTGGCCCAGACCCGGAGCCTCATCCAGGATGACGAAGCCCGCCTGGTGGAGGTGCTGACCGAGCTGGAATCCCTGGAGCCGGAGCATGCCGTGGGCAGCGAGGCCCTGGAAGAGATTGGTGAACGGCTGTTGCAGGCGGAGCAGGCCATGGGGGCTTGGCAGGGCCGCTGGGAAGCCTTCAACCGACGGGCGGCCGAGCCCAGCCAGGCGGCCCAGGTGGAGCGGACCCGCATGGAACAACTGGAACGCCAGATCCGCGCGCTGGATGAGCGCCTGTCCCGCCTCACCCAGGAGCGGGAAACCCTGTCCACGGATGCCCTCCGCGCCGAGATCCTGACACTGGAAGACCAGTCCGTGCTGGCCCATGCCCGGGTGGAAACCCTGGACGAGGCGCTGCAGTCGGCCCGCGACCGGATTCATGACAACCGGGAACAGACCCGTCTGCATCAAGGCCAGGTGGATGAACTGCGCCGTCGCATCCAGTCTCTGGGCGGTCGTCTGGCCTCCCTGGAAGCCCTGCAGCAGGCGGCCCTGGGCAAGCAGACCGCCTCGGTGATGGGCTGGCTCAAGCGGCAGGGACTGGCGGATGCCCCCCGTCTGGGAGAAGGGCTGGACGTGACGCCCGGCTGGGAAAAGGCGGTGGAGACGGTGCTGGGCCAGTTCCTGGAAGCGATCTGCGTGCCGGCCCTGGACCCGGTGGCCCAGGTCTGCGCCTCCCTGGAACAGGGGGATCTGCTGGCCTGGGAAACCGGCGATATCACCGGCGCCGACGATGCCCCGGCCCCGGACCGGCTGGCGGACCGGGTGCGCGGCCCCGTTCCGCTGCTCGACCTGCTGGCGGATGTCCATGTCGCCGCGGACCTTGCGACCGCCCTGGCCCTGCGCCCTCGCCTGGGCCCCGGGGAATCCGTGATCACCCCGGAGGGGATCTGGCTGGGACGGCGCTGGCTCAGAGTGGCCCGGGACCGGGACGAACATGCGGGTCTGATCGGTAGGGACCGGGAACTGCGCCAGCTCAGGGAAGAGATGCAGGCCCTGCAGGAGACGCTGGAGAGCCGGCAGCAGGATCTGGAAGAGGGACGTGAAGGCCTGCGCGAGCTGGAGGCCGGGCGTGACCAGGCCCAGGTGGAACTGAACCAGGCCCACCGGACCGCCAGTGAGCTGGATGCCCAGCTCAGCAACCGCCGCACCCGCCTGGAGCAGGTGGAGACCCGCATGCAGCGGGTGGAAGGCGAGATCACCGAGGTGCGTGCCCAGCGCCTGCAGGAACAGGAAGCCCTGCAGCAGGCCACCCGTCGCCGCAATGAGGCCGTTACCCGGATGGAGGTGCTGGCTCGGGAACGGGAGTCCCTGGAGCAGGACCGGGATGGCCTGCGCCGTGACCTGGACATGATCCGGACCGAGGCCCAGGCCCGCCGGGAGGCGGTGCATCGCATGGCCCTGACCCTGCAGACCCTGCGGGCCGCCCGGGATGCCACCCGTCAGGCCCTGGAGCGCCTGCGGGGCCAGTCCGGTCAGCTGCAGGCTCGTCTGGAAGACCTGCAGACCGCCCTGGACGATGCCGAGGCTCCCATCGGTGAGCTGGAAGACACCCTGGCCACCCTGGTGGAGGACCGCATGGACGTGGAACATGCCCTGAGCCAGGCCCGTGCCGGGGTCCAGGCCCTAGAGGCCGGGATGCGGGACAAGGACCAGCAACGCCTGGGGACCGAGCGGGAGGCGGAAACCCTGCGCGGCCATCTGGATGAATTGCGCATGGCTTGGCAGGAGATTAAGGTGCGCAGACAGACGGTTCTGGAGCAGTTGCAAGACACCGGTTTCACCCTTGCCCCGTTGCTTGAGGACCTGGACCCGGCGGCCACGGTGGCGGATCGGCAACGTCAGGTGGACGATCTGGGGCAGCGGATTGCGCGCCTTGGCCCCATCAACCTGGCGGCCATTGATGAGTACAAGGCCCAGAGCGAGCGCAAGACCTACCTGGATGCCCAGTACAATGACCTGATGCAGGCCCTGGAGACCCTGGAAAATGCCATTCAGCGCATCGACCGGGAGACCCGGAGCCGTTTTCGCGATACCTTTGAGCGGGTGAACGGACGGCTGCAGGAGATGTTCCCCCGCCTGTTCGGCGGCGGGCAGGCCCATCTGGAGATGACCGGGGATGATCTGCTGTCCACCGGGATCGCGGTGATGGCCCGTCCGCCGGGCAAGCGTCTGTCCACCATTCACCTCATGTCCGGTGGCGAAAAAGCGCTCACGGCCGTGGCCCTGGTGTTCGCCATCTTCGAGCTGAACCCGGCGCCGTTCTGTATGCTGGACGAGGTGGACGCCCCTCTGGATGAAGCCAACGTGGGGCGTTTTTGCGCATTGGTACGGGAGATGTCGGAACGGGTACAGTTCATCTTCATCACCCACAACAAGACAACCATGGAGCTGGCCGATCAACTGGTGGGCGTGACCATGCGGGAACCGGGGGTTTCCCGTCTGGTGACCGTGGACGTGGAAGAAGCCGCCCAGATGGCCACTGCCTGAAGACACAACCAAGAAGGACCCGGGAGATGGATACGTTGCGCTGGATTCTGTTGATACTGGGGATCATGATTCTTGTCGGCATCTACCTGGCCGGCCGCATGCGGGCGCCCAGGCGACGGCGTGAGTTGCCCCGGGAAAAGCTGGAGCCGGATGAACTGGAGCATGTGCACATCCGGGCCGATGACGGCTTCCAGGAACCGCCTCGCGCGGGAGATGAACTGGACGGCCTGGGGGATCTGGTGGCGGACGAGGTCCGGGACCGACCCGTGGCCATGACCGTGAAGAAGGCCGCGTCCACCGCGCAGACCCGACAGGAAAAGACCGCCCGGTCCGCCGGCAAGGCATCCGGCTCCGGTCTGCTGGGGCGGTTGCCGAAGATCCCCGGCCTGGGCGGGGCGCCGGAGGCGCGTCGACCGGTCCGGGAGACCTCGAAGGCCGGATCGGCAGGCTCGGCGACGTCTTCGGTCGAGCCCGTGGAACCCATCGAGGCCATGGAGCCGCCGCCGGCGTCCGCCCCGGCGGCGCCGGCCGAGCGCCCCGTGAAACCGGAGGTGCCCCGGGAAAAGCTGGTGGTGCTGCATGTGGTCGCCGGCGAGGACGACCGTTTCCTCGGCGTGGACCTGGCCACGGCCCTGACCGCGGAGGGGATGGAATTCGGCGATATGAACATTTATCACTACCTGGTGACGGATGGCCGACGCCAGTTGCCTGTCTTCAGCCTGGCCAACATGCTCAACCCGGGCACGTTCGATCCCCGGTTCATGGATGAATTCACCACCCCGGGGGTGACCCTGTTCCTGCAGTTGCCGGGACCCTGCGACGCGGTGGAGAGTTTCGATGCCATGTACCACTGCGCCGAGGGCCTGGCGGAGCGTCTCAAGGGGCAGGTGCTGGACGCCTCCCGCAGCGTCCTGACCCGTCAGGGCAGCGAACATATCCGCGAGGACATCCGCCGCTGGCAGTTGCGCGCGGGCCTGGGATCGGCGGGGCGATAACGGACCTCACTGCCCATGTCTGCCTCCATTCCCGACACCGTCCGCGACAGGGCGCAAGCTCTGCGCGCCCTGATTGCCCGTCACGATCACCGCTACTACGTCCTGGATGACCCCGAGATACCGGACGCGGCCTATGATGCGCTGCTGCGGGAGCTGCGCGACCTGGAAGCCGGGTATCCGGCGCTGGTCACCCCCGACTCCCCCACCCAACGGGTGGGCGGGACCCGCCTGGAAGCCTTTCCCGAAGCGGTCCACCTGCTGCCCATGCTGTCCCTGGACAACGCCTTCGAGGAGGCCGACGTGCTGGCCTTCGACCGCCGGGTGCGGGAACGGCTGGAGCTGGAAGGGGAGGCCCCGGTGGAATATGCCGTCGAACCCAAGCTGGACGGTCTGGCGGTCAGCCTCATCTATGAGGACGGTCTGCTGGTGCGGGGCGCGACCCGGGGAGACGGCACCACCGGCGAGGATGTCACCGTCAATATCCGTACCCTGCGCGCCATTCCCTTGCGCCTGCGGGGGAGCGGTCATCCCCGGCGCCTGGAAGTCCGTGGCGAGGTCTACATGGAGAAGGCCCGCTTCGAGGCCCTCAATGCCCAGGCCCGGGAACGGGGGGAAAAGGTCTTCGTCAACCCCCGCAACGCCGCCGCCGGCAGCCTGCGCCAGCTGGACCCGGAGATCACCGCCCGGCGTCCCCTGAGCTTTTTCGCCTACGGCGTCGGGCATGTGGAAGGCGCCGAGATGCCCGACAACCACGGGGATACCTTGGATCGCCTGGCGGACTGGGGGCTGCGGGTCTGTCCCGAGCGGGATGTGGTCGCGGGCGGGGAGGGTTGTCTGGCCTATTACCGGCGCATCGGCGAGTTGCGGGACACGCTGCCCTACGAGATCGACGGCGTGGTGTACAAGGTGAACCGGTTTTATCTGCAGCGGGCCCTTGGGTTTGTCTCCCGCGCTCCGCGCTGGGCCATCGCTCACAAGTATCCCGCCCAGGAACAGATGACCTGGCTGAGGGAGGTGGAATTCCAGGTGGGGCGCACCGGCGCCATCACGCCGGTGGCCCGCCTGGAGCCGGTGTTCGTGGGCGGCGTTACCGTCAGCAATGCCACCTTGCACAACATGGACGAGATCCGGCGCAAGGATGTACACATCGGCGACCGGGTCATCGTCCGCCGGGCCGGTGACGTGATCCCCGAGGTGGTGGCCGTGGTGGCGGCGGATCGGCCGATGGATGCCCGCCCCATCGTCATGCCCGAGCAATGTCCGGTCTGCGGTTCGACCATCGAGCGTCCCGAAGGGGAGGCGGTGTCCCGCTGCTCCGGGGGGCTGTACTGCGCCGCCCAGCGACGGGAGGCCATCCGCCATTTCGCCTCCCGCCGGGCCATGGATATCGAGGGCCTGGGTGAGCGGCTCATCGAACAGCTGGTGGAACGGGGACTGGTGGAGCATGTGGATGATCTCTACCGCCTGCAGACACCCGCCCTGGCGGCCCTGGAGCGTATGGGAGAGAAGTCCGCGGCCAATCTTGTTCAGGCCCTGGAACGCAGTCGGCACACCCGTCTGGATCGCTTCATCTTCGCCCTGGGTATCCGCGAGGTCGGCGAATCCACGGCACGGGCCCTGGCTGCCCACTTCGGTGGTCTGGATGCCCTGATGCAGGCAGACGAGGCGGCCCTGATGGTGGTCCCGGACGTGGGTCCCAAGGTGGCGGCCCACGTGGCCACCTTCTTTCGTCAGCCCCATAACCGGGAAGTGATCCGGCAACTGCGGGAGGCGGGAGTGCACTGGGAGGAACAGGCGCCCCGCAATGCCGATGACCTGCCCCTGGCCGGTTGCACCTATGTGCTGACCGGCACCCTGAGCAGCCTGACCCGGGAGGAGGCGGCCGATCGCCTGCGAGCGCTGGGCGCCAGGGTGTCCGGCAGTGTCTCCCGCAAGACCACCGCCGTGATTGCGGGCGAGGCCGCCGGGTCCAAGCTGGAAAAGGCGCGCGGACTCGGGGTTGACGTCCTGGACGAGGCCGGACTCATGGCGCTGCTGGAGGGCGGCGGGTGATCCTTCTGGTGTTTCACCGTTGCTCCGCATTACACTCGATCCCATGAACCCTTCCACCTTGCTGGGCATGATCGGCGGCGTAGTGCTGCTGGCCAGTGTGATCGCCTTCACCTCCCAGGATCTGGGGGTGTTCCTCAATCTGCCCGGTCTGGGCATCGTGGTGGGCGGCACCATCGCCGCCACCCTGCTCAGTTATCCCCTGCATGAAGTGGTGCGGGTGTTCCGGGTCTTCCTGCTGGTGCTGCGCAATGAGCGCTATTTCTTCCGCGAGGACATGGAAGAGATCGTCGAGGTGTCCAGGCTCTGGTTCAGCGGCAAGCTGGCGGCGGTGGACAACCGGCTCGACGGGATTCGCAACCCGTTCCTGCGCACCGGGGTGCAGTTGGTCATCGACGGCACTCCCATGGAAGACATCAACGACCTGCTGCAATGGCGCATGAACCAGTTGCGACGGCGCGAGCATGCCGAGGCCCAGATCTTCCGCACCATGGCCATGTATGCCCCCGCCTTCGGCATGCTGGGTACCCTGATCGGCCTGATCAACATGCTGCTGGCCACCGATACCAATGACTTTGCGGTGATTGCGGTGAATCTGGGGGTGGCCCTCATCACCACCTTCTATGGCCTGATCCTGGCCAATCTGGTCTTCAAGCCCATTGCCATCAAACTGGAGCGACGCACGGAAGAGCGCATCATCCTGATGAACATGGTGCTCGAAGGGGTCACCCTGATGCGCAAGGGGCGTTCACCGGCCTATATCCGGGAGACCCTCAAGTCCTTCATGGCCCATCATCAGGACGATCTGAGGATGAAGGAGGAACGTCGTGACCCTGCCTCCCCGAAGGCCGACGCCCCCCGCTCCCGCTGATCCGGTCGGGGCCGGGGGCGGCAGCGAAGATCAGGATCTGCAGCGGCAGCTGCTCAAGGATGAGCTGGAGGCCGCCCCGCATTTCCCGCCGCCCTGGTCGCGGGATTCCCTTGCGGAACCGCCGGGGGAGCGGGACGATGATCACGCCTGGCTGCTGATCTATGTGGATCTGCTGACCCTGGTGCTGGTGCTGTTCGTGATCCTGCTGGCCTATACCACCGTGGATGCGGAAAGCCACCTCAAGCTGGTGGACTCCCTGGCGGTGGAGTTGGGTTATCCCCGTCAGGAAACCATCGTGCCTCCCATTGTGGAGGCCATCCCTCCGGCCCCTTCCCCGGGCAAGGCGGAGCGCCTGGCCCGGGATCTGACCGAGTCCCTGGCCGAGAGCGGCGGTCTGGAAGACGTGGAAGTGCTGACCACGCCGGGTCAGGTGGAGCTGCGGATGCGCGAAGGCATCCTGTTTGCCAGTGGCCGGGCGGAGCTGCTGGGGGAGGGGGTGGCGCTGCTCGGCCGTCTGGCCCCCATCTTCGGGCCCGAGGTGGCGCGGGTGACCGTGGAGGGCCATACGGACAATGTGCCCATCGCCACCGACCGCTTCCCTTCCAACTGGGAGCTGTCCGTGGCCCGGGCCACGGTGGTGGTGCGTCAGCTGATCAGTGAAGGCGTGGCGCCCGAGCGCCTGCAGGCAACGGGGTTCGCCGACACGCAGCCGGTGGCGGATAACGACACCCCTCAGGGCAGGGCACAGAATCGCCGCGTGTCCCTGGTCCTGCAGATGGCGCCGGACGGGCTTCCCGAGCCTTGATCAATTTGCAAACTACTTACCAGTCCAGGTCTTGCAGACCCGAACCATTCTCGTCGAAGGTATCTTCCAGCTGACGCTTCAGGGCCCTGCGCTCCAGAAGCAGCTCCAGGGAGCGGCGCGCCGAAAGGCGTGCGGAGCTATCGGATTCCTTCCAGTCAACGCTATCGTCCTCATCATCCGCCAGAAGGGAATCGGGGGCCCTTGCCATGCTGTCGTATCTCCACGGTTGTTGTGATTTACGACGCCTTATAAACCTTGTGCAGAAAACTGCAACAAGATTTTTTTTATCAGACAGGCATGCTTCATTGATGATGGCGGGCAATAAAAAAGCCCGGTCCGCTGATCGGGCGGAACCGGGCTTTGGTCGGTCCGGCCGGGGCCGGATCCGGTGCTTACATGCCGCGACGGCGGGGCTTGCCGGGGCGGTCCATGCCGGGCTTGCCGGGACGTCCGCCGGGCTTTCTCGGACCTGCGCCGCGGGGCGGCTTGCCGCCGGGACCACCGGGGCCGCGACGGTCACGGAAGCCGCCGCCGAAGCCGCCGACCTCTTCCCGGCCGTCGGCGGGCGCCAGGTTCAGCCGCTGTCCGCACACCCAGACCTGCTTCAGATGTTGCAGCAACTCCCGGGGCAGGTCGGCCGGCAGGTCCACGGTGGAAGACTCAGGGCCGATGTTGATGCGGCCGATGTTCTGGTTGTCCAGTCCCGCCTCGTTGGCGATGGCGCCCACCAGGTTGCCGGGCTTGAGGCCATGGACATGCCCCACATTGACCCGGTAGCTCTGCATGCCGGTATCTTCCCCGCCGCGTCCGGCACCCCTGGGGGCACGACGCGGGCCGGCATCCCGTTCTCTGGGGCCGCGTTCCCGGGCCATGGGGGCACGTTCACGTTCACGCTCCGGCTCCATGGCGCGAGTTGAGCGCTCATCCAGCAGGAAGGGGGAGTCACCCTGGGCCATGTGGGCCAGGGCGGCGGCCACTTCCCGGGGATCGGCATCATGTTCCTGAACGTATTCGGCCACCAGATTCTGGAAGAAGGACAGGTCCTCGCCCACCAGGGTGTCGGTGATGGTCTGCTTGAAGCGCTCGATGCGACGCTCGTTCACGTCCCGGGCGGAGGGCATGTGCATGGGTTCGATGGGCTGGCGGGTGGCCCGTTCGATGGCCTGCAGCATGCGCTGCTCCCGGGGTGCCACGAACAGGATGGCCTCGCCCTTGCGACCGGCGCGGCCGGTTCGACCGATGCGATGGACATAGGACTCGGTATCGTGGGGGATGTCGTAATTGACCACGTGACTGATGCGTTCCACATCCAGGCCGCGGGCGGCCACGTCCGTGGCCACCACGATATCCAGCTGGGCACGCTTGAGCCGGTCCACGGTGCGCTCCCGCAGCTTCTGGGGGATGTCCCCGTTCAGGGCCTCGGCGGCGTAACCCCGGGCGGTGAGCTTTTCAGCGATCTCCACCGTCTCGGTCTTGGTCCGCACGAACACCATCATGGCCTCGAAGTCCTCGTGCTCCAGCAGGCGGGTGAGGGCATCCAGCTTGTGCAGACCGCTGACCCGCCAGTAACGCTGGCGAATGGTATTGGCGGTGGTGGTGGTGGCGGCGATGCGCACTTCGTGGGGCGATTTCAGGTGCTTGCGCGCCACGCGGCGGATCACGTCGGGCATGGTGGCGGAGAACAGGGCCAGCTGGCAGCTCTGGGGGGTCTGTTCCAGCACCCATTCCACATCGTCGATGAAGCCCATGCGCAGCATCTCGTCGGCTTCGTCCAGCACCAGGGCGGTCAGGCCCTCCAGATTCAGGGTGCCCCGGCGCATGTGGTCCATGACCCGGCCGGGGGTGCCTACCACCACCTGGGCGCCCCGACGCAACTGACGCAGCTGCACGCTGTAGGACTGACCACCGTAAATGGGCATGACATGGAAGTCGGGCAGATGCCGGGCGTAGGTCTGGAAGGCCTCGGCCACCTGGATGGCCAACTCGCGGGTGGGGGCCAGCACCAGGATCTGCGTGTCCTTGCGGCTCAGGTCCAGGCGCGAGAGCAGGGGCAGGGCAAATGCCGCGGTCTTGCCGGTACCGGTCTGGGCCTGGCCCAGCAGGTCCTGCCCGGCCAGCAGCGGCGGGATGCTCTGGGCCTGGATGGGGGTGGGGACTTCATAACCGGCCTCGTTCAGGGCGGTCAGAACGGGCTCAATGAGGCCCAGGGCACGGAAATCGGCCGAATTGGTCTGTACTTGATTCAAGGGAATACCTGCGAAACGCGAAAAGCGGATGGGGATGGATGTCGTGATGAAGCGGACATCCGCGCTCCTCGTGGCGGTGGCCGCTTGAAAGGCCGGAGGTGGCATGGGTGTCCTGTTGTCAGGCACCGTGCTGCCACGCAGACCTTTTGGGTTTCTCATGGTGCCGGGAGCGAGAATCGAACTCGCACTCTGTTTCCAGAACCGGATTTTGAGTCCGGCGCGTCTACCAGTTCCGCCATCCCGGCAAGGTGGGGATTGAGCATTATAACGATCGGGCATGGTCTTCGCCAATAGTATTTTGGTACCGACCGATCGAGTCCCTCTCATGTCGATGGCCCCCCTCCACGGTTCCTGATACCATCGCGCGCCATGCAAGTCAGTGACTTTACCTTTGATCTCCCCCCCGAGCTGATCGCCCAGGCGCCATTGCCGGAGCGCAGCGCCTCCCGGTTGCTGCACCTGGACGGCGCCTCCGGCGCGCTGGCCGACCGACATGTCCGCGACCTGCCGGATCTGCTGCGGCCCGGCGATCTGCTGGTATTCAATGACACCCGCGTGATCCCCGCGCGCCTGCACGGCCGCAAGCGTGACTCCGGCGGACGGGTGGAGGTGCTGGTGGAGCGGCTGGAGGACCGGCATCAGGTGCTGGCCCATCTGCGCGCCAGCAAATCCCCCGGTGCCGGCGTCTGGCTGTGGCTGGAAGAGGCGGCCGAGGCCCAGGTACTGGGCCGGGAGGGCGACCTGTTCCGGCTGCGCTTCATCGATCCCGTGCTGGAGGTGCTGGAGCGGCATGGCCACATGCCCTTGCCACCTTATATTGATCGTCCCGATACCCAGGACGACCGCCGGCGCTACCAGACCGTGTTTGCCCGCGCCCCCGGGGCCGTGGCCGCGCCCACGGCCGGTCTGCATTTCGATGAAGCCTTGTTGGAACGGATTCGCGCCCGCGGGGTCGAAACGGCTTCCGTGACCCTGCATGTGGGGGCGGGCACCTTCCAGCCGGTACGGGTGCAGGACATCCGGGAACATGTGATGCACGCCGAATGGGTACAGGTATCGGCACGGACCTGTGACCAGGTGGCGGCCTGCAAGGCCCGGGGCGGCAGGGTGGTGGCGGTGGGCACCACCAGCGTGCGCAGCCTGGAAAGCGCCGCCCGGGGTGGCGCGCTGGCGCCGTTCGAGGGCGACACCCGTTTGTTCATCGTGCCCGGTTACGATTATCGGGTGGTGGACGCCCTGGTGACCAATTTCCATCTGCCCGAATCCACCCTGCTGATGCTGGTGAGCGCCTTTGCCGGCCGGGATCAGGTGCTCGCGGCCTACCGGCACGCGGTGCGCGAGCGTTACCGGTTTTTCAGTTACGGCGACGCCATGTTCATGACCCGCCGGCCCCTTGAACCAACGGAACTTTGATACATGCAGTTTGAATTGATGGCCCGGGACGGGGCCGCGCGCCGCGGGCGCCTGATCTTCGACCGTGGCGTGGTGGATACACCGGCCTTCATGCCCGTGGGCACCTACGGCACGGTCAAGGCCATGACCCCCGAGGAACTGGAGGGTCTGGGTGCCCAGATCATTCTGGGCAACACCTTCCATCTCATGCTCCGGCCCGGTACCGAAGTGATCCGGGCCCATGGGGATCTGCACGACTTCATGCACTGGGAGCGGCCGATCCTGACGGATTCCGGCGGCTTTCAGGTGTTTTCCCTGGCCAAGCTGCGCAAGATCACGGAGGAGGGGGTACGTTTTGCCTCGCCGGTGGACGGCTCGAAGATCCTGCTCACCCCCGAGCGCTCTATGGAAGTCCAGCGGGCGCTGGGTTCGGACATCGTCATGATCTTCGACGAGTGCACGCCCTATCCCGCCACCGAGGATCAGGCCCGTCACTCCATGGAGCTGTCCCTGCGCTGGGCGGCCCGTTCCCGGGTGGCCCACGGCGACAATCCATCGGCCCTGTTCGGCATCGTCCAGGGTGGTATGTATGCCCATCTGCGGCACCGATCCCTGGAGGGATTGATGCAGATCGGCTTTGACGGCTACGCCATTGGCGGGCTGTCGGTGGGTGAGCCGGAGGCGGAGCGCAACCGGGTGCTGGACGGGCTCACCCCGCTGATGCCGGTGGATCGGCCCCGCTATCTGATGGGGGTGGGCAAGCCGGAGGATATCGTCGAGGCGGTGCGCCGGGGGGTGGACATGTTCGACTGCGTCATCCCCACCCGCAATGCCCGCAACGGTTTTCTCTATACCCATGACGGGGTGATGCGGATTCGCAATGCCCGGTTCCGGGATGATACCCTGCCCATCGATCCGGAATGCGACTGCTATACCTGTCGCCACTATTCCCGGGCCTATCTGAAGCATCTGGACAAGTGCAACGAGATCCTGGCCAGTCGTCTGGCCACCCTCCACAACCTGCACTACTACCAGACCCTGATGCGGGAGATGCGCCAGGCCATCGCCGCCGGCACCCTGGAGACGTGGGCCCGTGCCTTCCATGAGCGGCGCGCGCAAACCCCACGGTCTGTGACATAATGGCGCCCTTCAAGAATCCTGAACCGTACTGATTATCCATTCAATTCAAGGAGTCCCGGCCATGAACTTCTTCATTTCCGATGCCTACGCCCAGACCGGGCAGCCCGCCGGCGGTGGTTTCATCGAATTCCTGATCATGATCGTGATCTTCTTCGCGATCATGTACTTCCTCATCATCCGTCCCCAGAGCAAGCGCGCCAAGGAACACAAGGCCATGGTGGACGGCCTGAACAAGGGCGACGAGATCGTCACCAACGGCGGCCTGGTGGGCAAGATCACCCAGGTGACCGAAAACTTCATCAAGGTGGAAGTCTCCGAAGGCGTCGTGGTCAACGTCCAGCGCCAGGCCGTGGCCACCGTAATGCCCAAGGGTTCGATCAAGGACATCTGATCCGGCCTTTCACTTTTAGTCCACATCTGGTCCCGTCATGAACCAATACCCCTACTGGAAGTATCTCCTGATCGTGGTCGTCATGCTGGTGGGCGTGATCTACTCGCTCCCCAACCTGTATCCGGAGGATCCGGTGGTGCAGGTGGCCAACTCCGCCACGGACGTGGTGGATGCAGACACCCGCCTGCAGATCCAGGCCGTACTGGAAGGACGGGGCGTGGAGGTGAAGTCCGCGGAGTTCGACGGGGCCCAGTTCATGCTGCGCTTCAACAGCGCCGATGACCAGTTGCTGGCGGCGGACATCCTGCGCACGGCCCTGCCGGGAAACCATGTGGTGGGGCTGAATCTGGCCCCCGCCACCCCCGGCTGGCTGCGTGCCATCAATGCCCGGCCCATGTCCCTGGGCCTGGACCTGCGGGGTGGGGTCCATTTCCTGATGGAAGTGGACATGGATGCCGTGGCCGACAACATCTATGAGCGCTATACCAGTGAATTCCGTACCCAGTTGCGGGATGCAAGCATTCGTTATCTGAGCGTGGAGCGTGACGCCGACGGCGTGCATGCGCGTTTTGCCGATGCCGGCAGCCGTGACGAGGCCCTGCGGGTGCTGCGTCGGGAATACCGGGGGGACCTGGATTTCCGTACCACCCAGTCCGGCGAAGTGTTCCGTCTCAGCGGCACGGTGACCTCCGACTATCTGTCGGCCCAGCGGCGCCTGGCGCTGCAACAGAACATCACCACCCTGCGCAACCGGGTGGACGAACTGGGCGTGGCGGAACCGGTGATCCAGCAGCAGGGCGAGGACCGCATCGTGGTCCAGTTGCCCGGCGTTCAGGACACCGCCCGGGCCAAGGAAATCCTGGGTGCCACCGCCACCCTGGAATTCCGTCTGGTGGACGAAAGCAACGACCCCTTCACCGCGGCTGAAACCGGACGCTCCCCGGCCAATTCCCGACTCTACTTCGAACGTGACGGCACCCCGGTGCTGTTGCAGCGCCAGGTGATGCTCACCGGCGACTTTATCAATGACGCCTCCTCCGGTATCGCCCAGGACAGCGGCAGCCCGGCGGTGTTCATCAACCTGGACGCCCAGGGTGCCCGCATCTTCAGCCGGGTCACCGGTGAGAACGTGGGCCGCCTGATGGGCGTGGTCTTCATCGAGACCAGCACCGAGACGGTGGAAGAGGACGGTGAACTGGTCCGGCGCACCGTCCGCACGGAAGAGGTCATCAACGTGGCCCGCATTCAGGAACAGCTGGGCCGCCGTTTCCAGATCACCGGGCTTGAAAGCACCCGCGAGGCCCGCAACCTCGCCCTGTTGCTGCGTGCCGGTGCCCTGGCCGCGCCCATGAGCATCGTCGAGGAACGCACCGTCGGCCCGAGCCTGGGTCGCGACAACATCGAGCGGGGGTTCAACTCGGTGGCCATCGGCTTTGTCCTGGTGCTGATTTTCATGGCCCTGTACTACCGGGTGTTCGGCCTGGTGGCCAACGTGGCCCTGACCCTGAACCTGATCCTGATCGTGGCCATCCTGTCCATGCTCCAGGCCACCCTCACCCTGCCGGGGATTGCCGGCATCGTGCTCACGGTGGGCATGGCGGTGGATGCCAACGTACTCATCTTCGAACGCATACGGGAGGAGTTGCGCAACGGCAATTCACCTCAGGCGGCGATCAAGGCCGGCTATGACCGGGCCTTCTCGACCATTGCCGATGCCAACATCACCACCCTGATCGCGGCCCTGGTGCTGTTCATGTTCGGCACCGGTCCCATCAAGGGCTTCGCGGTCACCCTGTCCATCGGCATCCTGGTGTCCATGTTCACGGCCATCGTGGTGACGCGCGCCATCATCAACCTGACCTACGGACGTCAGCGTCGCCTCAAGACGCTGGCCATCTGACCCGGGGACGACCATGAAGCTCAACTTTGCCAAGGCCAATATCGATTTTCTGGGGCAGCGCCGTATCGCCCTGGCGGTCTCGCTGGTGCTCATCGTCGCTTCCCTGCTGCTGCTGGGGTTCCGCGGCCTGAACTTCGGCATCGACTTCACTGGCGGTACCCTCATCGAGGTGGGGTACCCGGAGGCGGTGGAACTGGAGGAAGTCCGCAATCAACTGGAGGCGGGCGGTTTCGGCCGGGCCACGGTGCAGTATTTCGGCACCTCCCGTGACGTGCTGATCCGGCTCGCGCCCCGCGAGGGCGAGAACACCGCGGAACTGTCCGAGGAAGTGCTTGACGTGCTGCGCAGCGGCGGTCCGGCGGGCGTGGAACTGCGCCGGGTGGAGTTCGTTGGGCCCCAGGTGGGCGAGGGACTGCGGGAGCAGGGCGGTCTGGCGATGATCTACGCCCTCATCGGGATCCTCATCTACGTGGCCCTGCGCTTTGAATGGCGCTTCTCGGTGGGGGCGGTGGCCGCCCTGGTCCACGACGTCATCATCACCCTGGGGATTTTCTCCCTGTTCTGGCTGGAATTCGATCTCTCGGTGCTGGCGGCGGTGCTGGCGGTGATCGGATATTCACTCAACGACACCATCGTGGTCTATGACCGCATCCGCGAGAACTTCCGCAAACTGCGCAAGCAGGGGGCGGAGCAGGTGATGACCCTCTCCGTGAACGAGACTCTGGCCCGCACCATCATCACCAGCGTGACCACCCTGCTGGTGCTGCTGGCGCTGTACCTGCTGGGCGGCGCCGTGATCCAGAACTTTGCCCTGGCCCTGATCATCGGCATCGTGGTGGGCACCTACTCATCCATTTATGTGGCGGCGGCCGTGGCCCTGGTGATGGGCGTGGATCGCAGCGTCATGCTGCCGGTGAAGAAGGAAGGGGCGGAACTGGACGAACGGCCGTGAGGTGAACCCTCATCCTCGGCAAGCCTGTCCCGGTCCCGCCCGTGCCTACCCTAAGCGGAATGCTCAGGTGGGCGTGGCAAACCTGACCTGAAGCAGGAAATGGGTCACAAAATTCGCTAATCTCGACCCCAGGATCAAGCAGCGGAAAGGGACATGGAGTACAGGGAACCCGTGCGACCCGAATGGGGTGGCAGGGCAGGAGAGGGCGGTTATCCAAGGAAGCCCCCGCTGGACAGGCAGCGAGGGGCGCGAGGTGTTTCAGGCATCCAGGGGGCTTCTGACGGCGAGACCGCCGCGACGGCCCCTGTTCCCTTTGCCGGATCTCACCATGATCAAGCTTCGTTCAAATTCCACGTCCTGTACGCGAAGCCGCAGGCATTCCATCAGTCTCATGCCGGTCCCGTAGAGCAAAGAGGCGACCAGCCAGGGAACCCCCGTCAGTTCGCCAAGCATGCGCCGCACTTCTTCCCGGGAGAGCACCGTGGGCAATCGCCTGGGGCGTTTCGCCCTGCAAAAGGGACCAATATCGCCAAGGGGTTGTTCAAGCACTTTATTGAACAGAAAGACCAGCGCGTTCAAGGCTTGGTTCTGAGTGCTGACGGCGACATTGCGCGTGACTGCAAGATACTGGAGGAAATCAGCCACCTGTGCAGCCCCCAGACTGGTGGGGGCCTGGCCATCGCAATGGTGGATGAATCTGCAGATCCAGCCCATATAGGATTTTTCCGTCCTGATGGACATGTTGCGGGTTCGCATCACAGCAATCAGTTTTTCAAAAACAGGCTGATGGGAAAGGATCAAGGGCGCAAAGCGTTTGTCACCCACATGCCGGACAAACTCCGCAGATGTGAGAGGCACATATTCTCGGGCCAGCGTCGCGTGCTGTGGTTCCAGCGCCTTGGCCGAAGCGCGCCAGTAGTCCCAGTCGAACGTTTCACTCCATTCCGTGCGTGCCAACTTATACAGAATCTGTATAGCATCGACGACCTGGAGGTACTGCCAGGGCTTCAGGTTGGGCGATTCGCCCAACCTGAGCAGATAGGCCGAGACATCGTCAGGGGTGAGGGAAGCCAGTCTCTGGTGGGGAAAAGCACGGATGAACTGCTCCGCCCGAATCCGATACCAGCGCACCGATTCAGGCTTGATTCCTTCTTGAATCAGGTGTTTGCTGAAGCGGGACCAGAAAATACGCTCTTTGTCCGTAAGAGGGGAGTTAGCCATGTCCTTGGCTCCAATCCTGGGTGAGGCGAAACTGTTGCCCGATGATGCAATACTTTGGGGATGGGTGGCAAGATCTCAAGATCTGAAGCCATGCTATGCGGAATCTGTCTTTCCTGGGAAGGGCCGATTCTGTCTAATCTACTGTTAGCTTTATTTAAAAAACAGAGTGCAAATGGAGGCTTGTAAAATATGAATTTTATTCTCGTGAGTTTTGTTGCTCTTGTATTCGGCTTTTTCTTCTATTTTATGCATCCCATATTGGGTTTGGTCGTGGGTGGGGGAATATTTTTCTTATTTTTTATAAAACCCGTAATGCAAGAGCAAAATGCCATCCTTTCTTGGGAATCTCATCTCACTTTGGATGAATATTTAGAAAATAATCCCGATTGTAAAACAATGAAAGGTATAAAGTGTTTTAAGTGCAATAGTTCAAGCATTAGAAGCTGGGGGTTGTTCTCAGCTGTCGATAGTAGGCGATTACATGTTTGCAATCATTGCAACACTAGATTGTATAGAACATGGTGATAGAATTTAAATTCTTACCTATTCTGATTCAGTTGTTAGCTAACAATACGCATCTCTCGCTCCCGTTGGTCGCTGGGATGCCAACCGCTGCGCGGTCGTCACCCGTGTGCTTTGCATTATGCACATCTGCGACGCAGTCTGTCGCTCAGGTCGCGTAAGCTGAAAGAGCAATGAGCAAAAAGGAAAAGGTATGTCAAATTTCGATCAAAATTTTGAAGCTGCACGTCTTGCCTCGTTGGCCGAACAACATTCAGACATTGTAAAAGTTACAGGAGAGGTGGTTTTCCGTGCGGTAGCTGTTCAGGCTGTCGCAGCCAGCCGGAGGACTTCGAAGGGGTTCTGTCCGCGTAGCTTGCTGGTTTCCCATACCGAGCGAATGATGCAGAAAGCCCGAGTGCCCCCCATGGCCCGGAAGCCGCCGATGACTTTCAGCTTCACCTTGATGGGGCGCACCATCCGCTCGGCGAGGTTGTTGGTGAAGGGGATTCGCCAATCAGTCAGGAAGCGCCAGATGGACTCGCGAAAGTCACGCAGCCTCACGAGCAGGTTGGTGGCGGGATGCTGCTTGATACGGCGCTGGCTGCCATCATCAGGCACTTTGACCGGCTTGGCCGCCAATCCCTCGGCCACCTGCTCGTCGTAGGCCTTGAGAAAGGCCTCGACCTGGTCGCTTGGCAAGCGGGTCAGGCCTTTTGCCTTGGCCTGTGTCACGGCGTCGTTGGCCTGGATCAGCGACTCTCGGAGCCGTCGCGGCCAAAGATGGCCGGTGAGTTCATCGCTGTAGTTCAATTCTCGAAGATGATGGGCATTGCACAGAACATGCGCGCAGTCCTTGTAGCGCCAGTAGGGAGCCCAGTGATCATGCACCGCCACCCCTTTGAAATGGGGAAGGATACCGGCCTCATTCATGGCCTCATGCCCCCGCTTGGTGTGGGCCGTGTAGTACACCGCATCGGTCGTAGCCGCGACGTGGAGCCAGTGCAGCCGACCCTGCACCCGCAACCCACTCTCATCGAAATGGGCCACGGCGGCCCGACGAATCTGCTCACCGGCCGCCTGATAGGTCGCCTCCAGTCCATCGGCCATCCCCAGAATCCAGTTCTGCAACGTCCCTGCAGACGGCGCCACGCCATACTGGTCTCCCAGAATCTGACGGGTACGCTGCAAGGCGACAAAATGCCCCTGGTTCAGGCCAATCGCATAGGCCTTCAGGCGCGGACCATAGCTCACGTTGGGCGTTACCCCCGCCGGAAACTCACCCAGATGACGGCGGCCACAGCCGCACACCACCTGCATCCGGCGGAATTCGGTACAAATGGACCGGGGTTCGGGAATTTCAATCTGCTGGCGACGTTCCTTCATCGTGGCCGGCAAGACTCCCAGTTCGCAACCACACGCGCAGCGACCCCGGGGCAGCAGCTCCTCCACCGCATCGGGGTTATCCACCATCTGCCGGGTAGCGCCTTTGTGGCCTTTTTGGCCGCCACTGGCTCTTTGGCCCTTTTGCCGCGGCTGCGCCGGACCTTTGCGCAGGCCATCCGAGGATTAAAGTGGACCCCATCGTCAAGACAGAAAGAGTACGAGTTTAAGCAATAGCTTGGGGTTCGCTCGCAGCGGAACAGCGCTGCCCTGGTACTGCGGTTTCACTGGGTGGCGTCACAGCCGACGGGCCGTACTTATCCACGATCAGTGCGCCTCCGCCCTGCCGGTTCCGATAGACCGTATCCGGTGTCTCGTTCGCCAGAGCCGCGTGGGGGCGTTCGCCGTTGTAGAACGCGAAGTAGTCCATCAGTCCCAGCGTGACTTCCTTGAGATTGGCGTAGCCCTTGAGGTAGACGTCTTCATATTTCACCGTCCGCCAGAGTCGCTCGACGAAGATGTTGTCAAAGGCCCTTCCGCGGCCATCCATGCTGATAGTGACTCCCTCTCGCTTGAGCACGCCAGTGAACGAGTCAGCCGTGAACTGCGAGCCCTGGTCACTGTTGAAGATCTCCGGTGGCCCGTACAGCTGCAGGGCCTCTTCGAGGCAGTCAACGCAGAAGGTCGTATCCATGGTGTTGCTGAGCCGCCAACTCAAGACCTTGCGGCTGTACCAGTCCAGGATCGCGACCAAGTAGGCGAAGCCCTGAGCCAGACGGATGTAGGTGATGTCGGTACTCCAAACCTGGTTGGGCCGGTTGACCACAACGCCACGCAGCCGATACGGATAAACCTTGTGCTGCGGGTGCGGACGACTGGTATGCGGACCCGGCGCGATCGCCGCCAACCCCATCCGACGCATCAGGCGCTGGACACACTTACGGTTGACCTTATGGCCCTGGGTCCGCAGCTCGACCACCATGCGCCGACTCCCGTAGAACGGCCGTCGTGTGTAGATCTCGTCGATGAGTCCACACAGCAGCAGGTCGCCGGCCTCATCCGGTGACAAACGCCAGCGCGCATACACGGTCGCCCGGGAAACCCCGGCCAGCGCACACTGGCGAACGATGGAGATCTCGCCACCCGCGTCAATCCAGTCTTGACGGTTCACGGCAGGTTGATCCCGGACTTTTTTTTGAGCCAATCGAGTTCCATCTTCAGGCGCCCAATCTCACCGTAGAGACGGTCCGGGGCATCCTTTTCCGACACTGGCTTGGGGCCCCGCTTGCCTTCGAAGAGCGTGCCAGCCTGCTCGAGGATCGCCTTCTTCCACTGGGTCACTTGGGCGGGATGGACCCCGTAGGCTTGACCGATCTCGTTGACGGTCTTGACCCCCTGAATCGCCTCAAGACCAACTTTCGCCTTGAATTCAGCGTTGTACGTGTTTCTCTTCCGTTTTTCAGTCATCTTGTTAGTATCCCGATTCAGCCCCCCACTCAGAGCTTAAACTGCTGTCTAGATATCGGGGTCCACTATAGATGGCGGCTTGCTGGAGTTGCGGCTGTTCCTCTCGACCTTCGCCTCCAGGGCCGCCAACCGGGCACTCAGCATCTCCAAGGCATCGAACAACTGCATGATCAGCGCATCCTTCTGCGCATGGGTCATGCCGTCGAGTTCCGCTTGTGTAGGACGCTGGAGCTTCATACAGGACAAGATAGCCTATCGTGGGAAAAATGGGCAGACTGCGGGCAGGGAGCCTGAACAGTTACTCCGTGCGGAAGATGATGAAGACCGCTTGAGTGGTACTTCTTGGACACTTGAAGAAGATATTTTCGATCAGGTTACGGAGTCTGGTTTTAAGCTGCATCTTATTGAGCTTCTCGATGATTTTATTGCACACCGAGGCCAATGTAATGAGTTGCCCAAAAAAGAAGGGATAGTTCGTTTTGGTGATGGTGTTTTGAGCATTGAGTGGCTGCCTGATGGGTCTACCCATTTATCAGATCATCTGAGTACGGAGTAGTAGGTTTGATTACAAAGCATGACTTGCCATCTTTGGTGACCAAATTTGAGCGCCTACCGGGTCAAATCAATGAGCTTTCAAGGTCCGCTTTTGAAAATGTTTATGGCTCGGAAGTGGCTGCTCAGGCAAAAAACATAGTCTATTTTTTCTTGTCCTCAAAGCCAGTGCCTCGCCTCAATGGAGAGAGTTGCATCCTTTACATAGGCCAAACAAAAACCAGCTTTAAATCCAGATATTTCCGCCATGCAAACCTGCATGCCACATCGAAAGCCAACTCGTTGAAATTTGACATGGTAATAAAAAATTACGGGGCAATAGAAATCGCCTTTTGTGATTACCGCAAGTTTGGAGACACTCTGCTTGGTGCTGAAGGGCAGTTTTTGTGGTGGTACTTTCAAAATCACGGTGAGTATCCGCCAATAAACTACACCAAAACTAAAGTCAGAATAGATGCTGTCAGTGCATAATCGGGTAAGGGCGGGTGTTTAGCCCGCCCTCCCCACACCACCTAGCATGCGGGTCCGCACTAGGCGGTTCATAAGAAGGGAGCACACGACGATTTCAGGTATAACCATGCGCTTTCATCCATTGATCGCGGATGCTGATCAAGCCTTGGCATTGCAGCCAGTCATTGGTCATCCCGGTCTGGGTGCCGAGAGATCGGGACAGGTGCCAGTAGCTTTTGGAGCTCATGCCTGTCCAGATGGCGGCGCGTTTTGGCGTTCCCAGGGCCAGCAGGTGGCGGATACGGTTTCGCACCCCGCGCCACTGTTTCCAGTAGCACATGCGGATACGTCGTCGCAGCCAGTGGTCCAGCTCGGGGATAGGCCGATAGTAGTCCGAGATGCCGAAGTAGCCCATCCAACCACGGACATATTCCGTCAGCGTCTTGAGCCGGTAGTCCATGGACACGCCCCAGCTCCGGCCGGTGAGCTTTCTCAGCCGGTAACGGAAGTCCTGGTAGGCGCGCTCGGACCATCGCAGCTTTGCTCCCCGGAAGGTGAATCCCAGGAATTGGCAGTCGTTGGTCCTGACCACGCGGCTCTTGTGCGGATTGACCACCAGCTTGAGGGTGCCGGTCAGGAAGCGAGACACGCTCGCCATGACCCGTTCCCCGGCGCGGTGGCTCCGCACGAGGATCAGCAGGTCGTCCGCATACCGGACGAACCGATGCCCTCGCGCTTCCAGTTCCTTGTCCAGGTCATCCAGAAGGATATTGGCCAGCAAGGGCGACAGGGGGCCACCCTGGGGTGTCCCGATCGCCGTTGCCTCAAGGGTATCCCCGACCCGCACACCCGCCCGCAGATACTCGCCGATCAACGCCAGCAGCCGCTTATCGCGCACCTTGCGGCCCACTCGGGCCATCAGGATGTCGTGCTGGACCGTGTCGAAGAACTTCGCCAGGTCCAGGTCGACGGCGATGCGGTAGCCATCAGCGATATGGGTTTGTATCCGCCTCAGTGCTCCATGGGCGGAGCGTCCGGGTCGGAAGCCGAAACTCGAATCCGAGAATCCTGGATCGAAGATCGGCCCCAGAGCTTGCGCCATGGCCTGTTGAATGACCCGATCCGTCACCGTCGGGATGCCAAGCAGTCGCTCGCCCCCATCGGGTTTGGGAAGGGTCACTCGTCGCACCGGTTGTGGCCGGTACGTGCCATCACGCAAGGCTTGGCGGATGACCGGCAGGTTCGAACGTGCGAACTCAGGGAAGTCCTCGATGTGCATCCCATCGACACCGGGGGCGCCCCTGTTGGCTTTCACCCGCTTCCATGCCCGTCGCATGTTCTCGCTTGCCAGCACCCGCTCCATCAGGTCGTCGTGCAAGGCTGGCTGCGTGGCATCACGCCGCGACGCGTCTCCCCCGGACGGGTTCGACGACGCGTGCGAGCAATCCACGGCTCCGCCTTGTCTTCTCATGTTCGGCCCTTCACCGCGAGGCCCGTCCACGGGCGTGCGATGACTATGGCCTCGGCTGACCTCTGCTCCGTCACGTCGAACGTTGCCGTTGGACGCGCTGCCCGGGTCGCGGTAGGGTCCGGTGGGATGCCCAGTCCTTTCGGGCTGGCCCTCAGTCCGGCTCCCATGGCGACCACAGCCATGGTAGGGTTCGATGGCGTATCCAGTCCTTTCGGACTGGGCCTCAGTTCGACTCCCATGGCGGCACGGGCCGCATGCGGAACAGATCTCCCCGGATAAGGACATGAACTTTCAGTGCACAACCGCCGCATTTACCCTATCCCCTGCACCTGATGGGCTTTGTCACCTTGTGCTGACTCGCCCGGGGACTGAGCCTTCTATGCGGTTTCTGTCCGTCGGCTCGCACTTTTGCGCTCGGGCTTCCTCCAGACAGACCCTCACGGGGCCGCCCTTGCCGTCGGCTAGTAGTTACGTTGGTCCACAGTGTGGACATCACAGGTACTCCTACAGGGGACTTTCACCCCATCAGTTCATGCCCATGCCGGGCGTACACAAGTCGTAGCAGTTCGTGCCTGCGGCACCGGACACTCACTTCGTTCGTGCCGCTGTGCTCGGGCGTTCGGCAAGTAGAAGGGCGGTCAGGTGCAAAGCCAGAAAAGCAGTAAACTTATTAGAGTTCTCTGTGGAGTAGGTGCCATGAAAACAGAAGACTTGTTGCGAGAAATCGAATCACTACCTGTGGAGGAGCGTGCGCGGGTAGCCGACTCGGTGCTCAAGAGCCTGAATCCACCGGAGTCGGAAATCGACAAGAAGTGGGCGGAAGTAGCCAAGCGACGGTTGGATGAGATCCGTTCAGGTACGATCAAGCCGGTACCTGGAGAGGAGGTCTTTGAAGAGATCTGGAAGCGGTTCTCGTGATGAGGTTCTCGTTCCATCCAGAAGCTCGGGAGGAGTTTCGACTCGCAATTGATTATTACGAGGAGCGAGAAACGACACTTGGGTACCAATTCGCGGCCGAGGTATATGCGGCGATAGAGCGAACCTCAGAACATCCCAATATGTGGCCTTTTATTGAAGAAGGCATTCGCCGGTGTCTTGTCCGCCGATTCCCGTATGGAGTCATTTACCATCACGACGTAAGCGGCAACGAATTGGTGATCCTGGCGGTAATGCACCTCCATCGCGAGCCGTACTACTGGGCCCATCGAAAGTAATGCCGAACGGCGGCTGTCAATGAAGTTGTCGCCTGAGAGCACATCAGTTATGCAGCCATTTTCAGTGGCTGATCTTGAGCAACGCGCTCAGGATTCATGGTGACGGTATCGACATGTGACCAGTTACGAGTCTTTCCACTCCAGCGCTCCGGGCGAAGCTGTCGGGCTCTTTGGAATTGTTGATGACGGCGTACCAGGATCGCCTTGTCCTCCGCGACAGGTTATCCCTCGGCGGAGGACCGGCCAAGCCGGGGCTATGGCACACTACGGACTGATCTCCACCCAGGACGCCGCATGGTCAACCACCACGACACGGGCTACAAGGAACTGTTCAGCTACCCGGAGCTGGTTCGCCAGCTGATCGAGGGGTTTGCCCCGCCGGAAGTGTCGGGGATGATGGATTTCTCCACCCTGACGGACCACAGTGGCAACTACATCACGCCGCTGTTCAATGAAAAATTCGAAGACAAGGTCTGGTCGGTGGAAGTGAACTGGGAGGGCATCAGGCAGCGGGTATTCGTGTACCTGCTGCTGGAATTCCAGTCCACGGTGGATCATCGCCTGCCGATCCGGATGTTGCATTACGTGGCCTGCTTCTACGACCACCTGATCAAGACGAAGGTCACGACGGCCCGCAAGGGGATGCCGCCGATCTTTCCGGTGGTACTGTACAACGGCTCGAAGCGCTGGACGGCGAAGGCGGACATTTACCGGATGATCCGGCCGGAACCGCCGGTTTTCCTGCGGGTCTATCAGCCTCACCTGCGCTACTATCTGGTGAACGAATCGGCCTTCACCGAGGACGAGCTGGCGGAGCGGGATACGCCGCTGAGCGGGATTTTCGAGGTGGAGAAGGCGTCGAAGGACGTGGAGGCCCTGCAGGGCGCGGTGAAACGGCTGGCGGCGCGCATCCGGGCACACCCGGAGAAGGCCCGGCTGGACGAGGTGATCACCCGTTGGCTCAAGCGTCACCTCAGGCGGCTGGGTGCCGAGGCGGAGCAGGCGCTGGAACAGATCAACAGTTTGGTGGAGGACAATGCGATGCTGGCGGAAAATCTTCAGACGTGGGCGGAGAAGGAGCGACAGAAGGGGCGTCAGGAAGGCCAGCGTCTGGCGGCCATCAACCTGCTCAAGCTGGATCTGCTCACAGACGAGCAGATCGCCCAGACCACGGGCCTGCCCCTGGACGAGGTGAAAGTGCTGAGGTCAGACCCTGAAGTATCCCCACGTTTTGCGGGCGAATTTCCTTGTGAAACAGTGGGATAAGGAAAGGCGGGTGGACATGCACCGGCAAGATCGTGTTTCTTTAAGGTTGCGAAGCCGAAAAAGAGCCACGAAACAAACCGATGCACGCCACGGACCTGATTCACGCAAACCTGGGGGTTGCTTGTCAATCCATTCACCGCACCCGCTTCAACGCGCTGCTGACCGCCACGGCGGCGGCCCTGGATGGGCAGACCACCTCGGTCACCGGTCTTGGCCGGGCATCGCGGCGACCGATCACCGAGAAGGCGAGCATCAAACAGATGGATCGGCTCGTGGGTAACCTCAGGATGCATCGAGACGCGGTGACCGTTTATCAGGCCATGGCCCACTGGCTGATTGGACAGGAAGAACGCCCGGTGATTTTGGTGGATTGGTCGCCGGTCGCCGTGGATGAGAGCATTCACGTGTTGCGAGCGTCGGTGCCCGTGGGCGGCCAGGGAAGAACCGTGTACCAGGAGTGCCATCCTCAAGCCAAGTACGCTAACCGACAGATCCAGGAGAACTTTTTGAAAAACCTCTCGGAGATCCTGCCTGCCGGAGTTTGCCCGGTGATCGTCACGGACGCCGGTTTCAAGAAACCCTGGTTTCGCGCCGTGGAGGCCTTGGGCTGGGACTGGGTGGGCCGAGCGCGAGGCCTGGTCCAGATGACCCGGCCGGAGGAAAGCACTTGGCTCAATACCCGCCAACTGGGGTACTTGCTGGATGAGAATCAGCCGACTTACATGGGCGCCTTTGCCATGACCCGAGACGACTCCCTGGTGTGTGAGGTGTATGGCCTGCGTAAGACTCTCCAAGGTCGCATTCATGCGACCCGGTCTGGCCAGCGCGCCCAGAGTGGCAAGAGTCGCGCGCATGCAGCAGGCGAACGGGAACCTTGGGTGATTGCCACCTCCCTGACTGGAGGGTCGAAGATCACCGAACGGGTGATCGCCCTCTATTCGCTGAGGATGCAGATTGAAGAGGATTTTCGAGCCAGCAAGAATGAGCATTATGGGTTAGGCGTGAATCGTTCCCGTTCCCGCTCCGCGCAACGATTTGACGTGCTGTTGCTGATTGCCGCCCTGGCCAGCTTCGCGGCCTGGTTGGTGGGCCTGGCGGCCGAGCATGAGGGGCGCCATCGCCATTACCAGCCAAACACGGCCAAGCGACGGGTATTGTCCCACTTCTTCCTGGGTTTGAGAGTCTTGTGGCGAGAATCCGCCAACATCCTCGACGACACATTACAGCGCATCAGATCGACCATACGAACCGTGTTTGCCGCCGGGATCCCTGCATGAATTCGTGGGGATATCCCAGGCTCAGGCCAGAGGCTTTAAGGGCATCCATCATTAGCTTGTCATCTATAACAATGTTGGTTCTCATAAATCACCTATGTGTATTAATCTCTGCTATATACACACCCTATCATAGGCAAAGAAACATAACAATCGGATCCACAGCGAGTTCGAACGCCGCTATCCTGCGCAGCATCAATCCTTCCTGCACTGGATCGGTTTTTCGGGTGATGAAAGCCGGGCGCGAGAGTGACAGCGATAGCACGCCGCGCAAAGCGCGGCGTATCGAGCCATTTGGAAGTCCTGGTATGGCATTGGCCGAGGATCAGGAAGATCGGGGGGTATTCGAGGAACGGGCTTCTCGGCCGATAAACCCGTGCAATTTCACGCCCGGTTCACTACCGGATTGAGCCGCTGCAGCATGCCCTTGAACACCTTGGGGCCGGCGGCCACCACGTTGCCGGTGGCCAGATAGTCGGGGCCGCCCTTGAGGTCGCTCACCAGGCCGCCGGCCTCCTGTACCATCAGTACGCCGGCCGCCATGTCCCACTCGTGCAGGCCGATTTCCCAGAAACCATCCAGTCGACCGGCGGCCACATAGGCCAGATCCAGTGAAGCCGCCCCGGCGCGACGCACGCCGGCGGTGCCCGGCAGCAGGACGCTCAGGGTGCGCAGGTAGTAGTCCAGGTTCTGGTCTTCCCGGAAGGGGATGCCGGTGCCCAGCAGGACGCCGGTCATGTCCCGGGGCTGGGTCACGCGAATGCGTCGATTGTTGAGGGTGGCACCGGCGCCGCGGCTGGCGGCGAACAGTTCTTCCTTGACCGGATCGTATACCACCCCGTGTTCCAGGCGTCCCTTTTGTTTGAGGGCGATGGAGACCGCGTACTGGGGGATGCCGTGGAGGTAGTTGGTGGTGCCGTCCAGGGGGTCGATCACCCACTGGAATTCCTCGTGGCTGCCCTGGGTGCCGCTTTCTTCCGCCAGGATGGCGTGACCGGGGTAGGCCCGGTGGATCACGCGTATAATCTCCCGTTCCGCCATGCGATCCACTTCGGTCACGAAGTCGTTGGGTTGCTTGTCCTGGATGGTGACGGTATCGAGCCGATCCGCATGGCGTACGATGACCTGTCCCGCGGCGCGGGCCGCCTTGACGGCGATATTGAGCAAGGGATGCATGGAAGACTTCCGGGATGGGCTGGGAAACAGGACCGCGACCGTGCAGGCCGCGGGGAGATCAAAGAAGATACGTAGCCATAGATGATAACTGAACCCATGGAATTACTGAATCCGGTCCGGATCGTGCTCGTCAATACCTCCCATCCGGGCAATGTGGGCGGGGTGGCCCGGGCCATGAAGAACATGGGCCTGTCGGACCTTCGGCTGGTGGCCCCCCAGGATTATCCCAGCGCCGAGGCCACGGCCCGGGCTTCCGGGGCCGATGACCTGCTGGCCGGTGCCCAGGTGGTGGATGATCTGGACGAGGCGCTGGCGGGTTGTCGCCTGGTGCTGGGTACCAGTGCCCGCCAGCGCACCCTTCGCTGGCCCGAACTGGACCCCAGACAGGCGGCGGCCAGACTGCTCGAAGCCGTCCCGACGGGGCCGGTGGCCGTGCTGTTCGGGCGAGAGCGGACCGGGCTGACCAATGAGGAACTGGATCGCTGCCAGGCCCTGATCCATATCCCTTCCAATCCCGAATACAGCTCTCTGAATCTGGCGGCTGCCGTGCAGGTGCTCAGCTATGAGTTGCGCATGGCCGCCCTGGCCCATGCGCCCGCATCGGCACCGGCGCCCACCGGTGGGGAACTGCCCGCCAGTCACGAAGAGCTGGAGCGGCTTTATGCCCATCTGGAGGAGACGCTGTTGTTGCTGGAGTTTCTGGATCCGGACAACCCCAGGCACCTGATGCGGCGGTTGCGGCGCCTGTTTGCCAAGGCCGATCCCACCATCAACGAGGTGAACATCCTGCGGGGCATCCTGACCCAGGCGGCCAAAGGCCCACCGAAACACTCTGGCAAGCCCTGAAGATCGGGGTACAATGGCCCCAAAAAGACCCATGCCGGCCGTGTTTCCGCGGGCCGGCCATCAGGACCCTTCATGTTCCAACGCCTGCGCGACGATATTCGCTGTGTCTTCGACCGGGACCCGGCCGCCCGGCATACCTTCGAAGTGCTCACCACCTATCCGGGGCTGCATGCCCTGCTGCTGCACCGCCTGAGCCATGGGCTGTGGCGCCTGCGCCTGTGCTGGCTGGCCCGCTATCTGGCCTTTTTGGGGCGCTGGCTGACCGGAATCGAGATTCACCCGGGGGCCACCATCGGCCGACGTTTCTTCATTGACCACGGCATGGGGGTGGTGATCGGCGAGACCGCCGAGATCGGTGACGACTGCACCCTCTACCACGGCGTGACCCTCGGCGGCACCTCGTGGGGCAAGGGCAAGCGTCATCCCACCCTGGAGAACAACGTGGTGGTGGGGGCGGGGGCCAAGATCCTCGGCCCCATCCGCATCGGCGAGGGGGCCCGGGTCGGTTCCAACGCGGTGGTGCTGCGGGACGTGCCTCCCGGGGCCACGGTGGTCGGTATTCCCGGGCGCATCATCACGCCCAGAAGTGACGAGGACCGACGCCGGGAGGACATGGCCCTGAAGATGGGGTTCGATGCCTACGGCACCACCCAGGACATGCCGGACCCGGTGGCCACGGCCATTACCCGCATCCTGGATCATCTGCATACCCTGGATCAGCGCATGGACGAGAACTGCCATGCCCTCAAGGCCCTGGGGGCGCAGGTGGATGACTCCCACATTCAGGAGATCCAGGCGGATGAACTGGGGGATTTGGCTGGCCCGTCCGCTCAGGGGCAGGACAGTGCCGAGTCACGGCGGGGCGTTAATACTTGACCAAAAAGATAAGGTATTGTTAGCATACCCGGACGGATCATACGGGAGAGAGGCAATGAGACTGACAACGAAGGGGCGCTATGCCGTGACGGCAATGCTGGATCTGGCGATCCACAACGACCAGGGACCGATCTCCCTGGCGGATATCTCGGGCCGACAGGGTATCTCACTATCCTATCTGGAACAACTTTTTGCGCGCCTGAGAAAGCGCGGTCTCGTGGTCAGTACCCGCGGTCCCGGCGGGGGCTATACCCTGAGCAGACCGGCGAATGAACTGGCCATTGCCGATGTCATTTCGGCGGTGGACGAGAAAGTGGATACCACCCGCTGCGGCGGCACCGTGGACTGCCAGGACAGCCATCGCTGTCTCACCCATGATCTGTGGTCCGATCTGAGCGCCCAGATCCACAATTTCCTGGCCAACATCACCCTGGCCGATGTCATGCGCCGCAACGGCGTTCAGGAAGTGGCCGCCCGTCAGGACAGCATCATGTCACGCCAGCCTTCCGGTAGCCGCAGTGGCGCCGGCGCCGGGCTTGCGTCCCAGTCCGTGGAATGAACAGGCCCAGGAGTGAAGCCGTGAGCGAGAACAACCGACCCATCTACCTGGACTATGCCGCCACCACCCCGGTGGATGAACGGGTGGCGGAAAAGATGGCCCGCCATCTCACCATCGACGGCCTGTTCGGCAACCCTGCCTCCCGTTCCCATCCCTTCGGCTGGGAGGCGGAAAAGGCGGTGGAGGAAGCCCGCGAGCAGGTGGCTGCCCTGGTGGGCGCCGACCCCCGGGAGATCGTCTGGACCAGCGGCGCCACCGAGGCGGACAACCTGGCCATCAAGGGCGCGGCCCATTTCTACCAGAAGAAGGGACGCCATATCGTCACCATGAAGACGGAGCACAAGGCCGTCCTGGACACCTGTCGCCAGTTGGAGCGGGAAGGCTTTGAGGTGACCTACCTGGACCCGGAGCCCAATGGCCTGCTCGACCTGGGCCGGCTGGAGGCCGCCCTGCGTGACGACACCGTGCTGGTGTCCGTGATGCACGTGAACAACGAGATCGGCGTGATCCAGGACATCGAGGCCATCGGCAATCTCACCCGTGCCCGCGGCATCCTCTATCACGTGGATGCGGCCCAGTCCACCGGCAAGGTGGACATCGATCTGGCCAGGCTCCCCGTCGACCTCATGAGCTTCTCCGCCCACAAGAGCTACGGCCCCAAGGGCGTGGGCGCCCTTTATGTGCGTCGCAAGCCCCGGGTGCGGATCGAGGCCCAGATGCACGGCGGCGGCCATGAGCGGGGCATGCGCTCCGGTACCCTTGCGCCCCACCAGATCGTCGGCATGGGCGAGGCTTTTCGTATCGCTCGGGAGGAGATGGCCCAGGAAAACCAGCGTCTGCGCCTGTTGCGCGACCGTCTCTGGGCCGGCCTGTCGGACATGGAGGAAGTCTATCTCAACGGCGATGCCGAGCGCCGGGTGGCGGGCAGCCTCAATGTCTCCTTCAATTTCGTCGAGGGCGAGAGCCTGATCATGGCGCTCAAGGATATCGCCGTGTCCTCCGGTTCCGCCTGCACCAGTGCCAGCCTGGAACCTTCCTATGTGTTGCGCGCCCTGGGCCGCGACGACGAACTGGCCCACAGTTCCATTCGTTTCTCCGTCGGGCGCTATACCACCCAGGAAGACATTGATCGCACCATTGCCCTGGTCCGCGGGGCGGTACAGAAGTTGCGCGAACTCTCGCCGCTCTGGGAGATGTATCAGGAAGGCGTGGATCTGAAATCGGTGGCGTGGGTCGCCCATTGATCCCGCGCAGTGCCTGCCCCGCGGGGCGTGAAGACATTTTATTTGGAGAGGTAACCGGAAATGGCCTACAGCGATAAAGTCATTGACCACTATGAAAATCCCCGCAACGTGGGTTCCCTGGACAAGGCGGACCCCCAGGTGGGGACCGGCATGGTGGGCGCCCCGGCCTGCGGGGATGTGATGAAGCTGCAGATCCGCGTCAACGACGCCGGGGTCATCGAGGAGGCCATGTTCAAGACCTATGGCTGCGGTTCCGCCATTGCCAGTTCCAGCCTGTTGACCGAGTGGGTCAAGGGCAAGACCCTGGAGGAGGCCGCGGCCATCAAGAACACCGAGATCGCCGAGGAACTGGCCCTGCCGCCGGTGAAGATCCATTGCTCGGTGCTGGCCGAGGATGCCATCAAGGCCGCCATTGCCGACTATCGCAAGAAATCCGGCGGCGCGATCGACGCTGAAACCGCCTGATAAGGAGAGCAAGAGTCATGGCCATCACATTGACCGATACCGCCGCCGACCGGGTGCGCAACTTCATGGAAAAGCGGGGCAAGGGCATCGGCCTGCGCCTGGGCGTGAAGACCACCGGGTGCTCCGGCATGGCTTACATCATGGAGTTCGTGGACGAACTGGACGAGGGTGATACCGTCTTCGAAGACAAGGGCGTGAAGGTGGTGATCAACCCCCGCAGCCTGGTCTATCTGGACGGCACCGAGCTGGATTACACCCGTGAAGGCCTTAACGAAGGGTTCCGGTTCAAGAACCCCAACGAGAACTCCCGCTGCGGTTGCGGAGAGAGCTTCAATGTCTGAGCCGGGGGCGTCCAGCGGTCCGTTGCTGGATTTCGGGCGGGATTACTTTGCCCTGCTGGGCCTGCCGAGGCAGTTTCGCATCGATCGGGAGGCCTTGTCCCGGGCCTATCGCACCTTGCAGACCGAACTGCACCCTGACCGCTTTGCCAAGGCGCCGGAGGCACAGCGCCGTCTGGCGGTGCAGGGGGCGTCCCATGTGAACGAGGCTTATGCCACCCTTCGGGACGACACCCGGCGGGCACGCTACCTGCTCGGTCTGCGGGGCGTGGCGGTGGATGACGACCGGGCCACCGCCACCGATCCCGACTTTCTCATGGACCAGATGGCGCTCCGCGAGACCCTGGAAGCGGTGCCGGATGCCGCCGATCCCTTTGCCGCCCTGGATCGGGCGGCGGCGGACATCGATGATCGTCACGATGCCCTGATCAGGGCCTTCGAGGCCGCCTGGGCCGCCGATGACCTGGAACAGGCCCGGGAGCAGGTCCTCAAGCTGCGGTTCTTCAATCGTCTGCGTGAGGAGTTGGAGCGCATCCGCGAGCGTCTGGAAGACGACCTGCCCTGAACCGGGGTATCCCCCAGAAACCATCAAGACGGATTCAACTTGCCATGGCGCTATTGCAGATCTCCGAACCCGGCATGTCGCCGGACCCCCATCAGCGACGTCTCGCGGTGGGGATCGACCTGGGGACCACCAATTCCCTGGTGGCGACCGTGCGCAACGGGGTGGCCGAAACCCTGCCCGACGAGGCCGGCCTTCACCTGCTGCCTTCGGTGGTGCATTACGGGACCGAGGGCCGGGTGCTGGTGGGGCATGAGGCCCGGCGCCTGGCTGCCCTGGATCCCCTCAACACCCTGTCTTCGGTCAAGCGCCTGATGGGGCGCGGCGTGGGCGATCTCAAGACCCTGGCCGGGCATGTTCCCTACGATTTCGCGCCGGGCGAGGGCGGCGTGCCCCGCATCCGTACCCAGGCCGGGGAGGTGACCCCGGTGGAGGTCTCCGCCGAGATCCTCAAGGCCCTGCGCGGGCGGGCAGAAGCCTCCCTGGGCGGGGATCTGGACGGGGCCGTGATCACCGTGCCCGCCTATTTCGACGATGCCCAGCGCCAGGCCACCAAGGATGCCGCCCGTCTGGCCGGTCTGAACGTGTATCGTCTGTTGAACGAGCCCACCGCCGCCGCCATCGCCTACGGTCTGGACCAGGGCCATGAAGGCCTGATCGCCGTGTTCGATCTGGGTGGGGGGACGTTCGATATCTCCATCCTGCGCCTGCACAAGGGGGTGTTCGAGGTCCTGGCCACCGGCGGCGACAGCGCCCTGGGGGGGGACGATTTTGACCGCGCCATCGCCGCCTGGATGATGCAGGAGGCGGGCATCGAGGGCGACGCGGGGCATCACCGCATGCGCCAGCTCATCCTGGACGCCTGCGCCGTCAAGGAAGCCCTCACCGATCGTGACGAGGCCCAGTTGCGGGTGGCCCGCTCGGACTCCGAATACTGGACCGGCTGCATGACCTGCCACCAGATGAACTGTCTCATCGACCCCCTGATCAGCAAGGCCCTGTCCGCCTGTCGGCGGGCGATGCGGGATGCCGGGGTGAGCCGCGAGGAGATCACCGACGTGGTCATGGTGGGCGGTTCCACCCGGGTGCCGAGGGTGCGGGAGCGGGTCGGGGAGTTCTTCGGCCGCGAACCCCGGGTGGACATCGATCCGGACAAGGTGGTGGCCGTGGGGGCCGCCCTGCAGGCGGACATCCTGGCCGGTAACAAGCCCGGCGACGAGATGCTGCTGCTGGACGTGATTCCCCTGTCCCTGGGCATCGAGACCATGGGCGGCCTGGTGGAGCATCTGATCCCCCGCAATACCACCATCCCCGTGGCCCGCGCCCAGGAATTCACCACCTTCAAGGATGGTCAGACGGCCATGGCCCTGCATGTGGTTCAGGGCGAGCGGGATCTGGTGGACCACAACCGTTCCCTGGCCCGTTTCACCCTGTCCGGGATTCCGCCCATGGTGGCGGGGGCCGCCCGGGTGCGAGTGACCTACCAGGTGGATGCGGATGGCCTGCTCAATGTGACGGCCCGGGAAATGGTCAGCGGGGTACAGGCCGGCATCGAGGTGAAGCCGTCCTACGGTCTCACCGACGGCGAGATCGAGTCCATGCTCACCGATTCCCGCAGCCATGCCGCCGAGGACATGCAGGCCCGTCGCCTGCGGGAACAACAGGTGGAGGCGGACCGGGTCCTGGAAGCCCTGGAATCGGCCCTGGCCGCCGATGGGCATCTGCTGGATCCGGACGAGCTGGAGGGCATCCGCGCGGCCAGTCGCACATTGCTGGAGGCGCGCCGGGGAGAGGATCACGAGGCCATCCGCCGGGCCATTGCCGAGGTGGAGAAGGCCGGCGAATCCTTCGTCGCCCGGCGCATGAACGAGAGCGTCCGCAAGGCCATGTCCGGCCATCGTGTCGAGGAATTCGAATAAACCCAGCTGGGAGTGAACGACCACATGCCGCAAATCATCTTTCTTCCCCACGAGGAGATCTGTCCCGAGGGGGCTGCCGTCGAGGTGGAGTCCGGGACCTCCATCTGCGATGCCGCCCTGGCCAACGGCATCGAGATCGAGCATGCCTGCGAGAAGTCCTGTGCCTGCACCACCTGCCATGTCTATGTGCGGGAGGGACTGGACAGCCTCGATGAGGCCACCGAGGACGAGGAAGACCTGCTGGACCGGGCCTGGGGCCTGGAGCCGGATTCGCGCCTCTCCTGTCAGGCCCGCGTGGGGGATCGGGATCTGGTGGTGGAGATTCCCCGTTACACCATCAATCAGGTGTCCGAGCATCACTAGGAGGCTGCCCCATGAGCTTGAAATGGACCGATAGTCTGGACATCGCCCTGGCCCTGCAGGAGGCCCATCCGGACGTGAATCCGACCCAGGTGAATTTCGTCGACCTGCGCAACTGGATCATGGCCCTGCCGGATTTCGAGGATGATCCGGAGCGTTGCGGCGAGCGCATCCTGGAGGCCGTGCAACTGGCCTGGATGGAGGAGTACGACGGCTAGGGTCGCCGTTCTCCCGCGATCGGTTTTTCCTTCCGGAGCCGGGCTTGTCCGTGCCGCCTTCGGTGCCGGGTCATTGTCTGTCACCCGCCCCGCAAGGTAACATTCCCCCTCTGCATCACGATGCAATCTTCTTCCCTTGACGCAGGTCATGACGGCCTGCGTTGCAATCTTGCACTTCCATATCCCATATCGGAGTTCCATTCCATGGCTGTTGAACGCACCATTTCCATCATCAAGCCCGATGCCGTCGCCAAGAACGTGATCGGCGAGATCTACAGCCGCTTCGAGAAGGCCGGCCTGCGCATCGTTGCCGCCCGCATGATCCAGCTCAGCCGCGAACAGGCGGAAGGCTTCTATGCCGTGCACAAGGAGCGCCCCTTCTTCAATGATCTGGTGAGCTTCATGATCAGCGGTCCGGTGATGGTGCAGGTTCTGGAAGGCGAAGACGCCGTTGCCAAGAACCGTGAACTGATGGGTGCCACCAATCCCAAGGATGCCGCCCCCGGCACCATCCGCGCCGATTTCGCCGACAGCATCGACGAGAACGCCGTGCACGGTTCCGATGGCGCCGACACCGCCGCCCAGGAAATCGCTTTCTTCTTCAAGCCCGAAGAACTCTGCCAGCGCACCCGCTGACGGACGGCGTCACGCCGAACCGGGGGCGGGTTTGCCCGCCCCCGGCAGGGGCTTGCCCCATATGCTTTTCCGGCCACCGCCGGTGGATAGATCCATGAATGAAAGTACCAAGACCAATCTGATGGGCATGACGCGGGAGGAACTGGCCGGGTTCTTCGTCGCTCACGGCGAAAAGCCCTTCCGTGCCGTGCAGGTGCTCAAGTGGATCCACCAGCGGGGCATCACTGATTTCGCCGCCATGACGGACCTGACCAAGGGTCTGCGGGCCTGGCTGTCCGAACATGCCGAGGTCCGTGCCCCCGAAATCGTCATGACCCAGGCCGCCCGCGACGGCACCCACAAGTGGTTGCTGCGGCTGGACGACGGCAATTGCATCGAGACCGTGTTCATTCCCGAGGAAGGTCGCGGCACCCTGTGCGTGTCCTCCCAGGTGGGCTGCGCTCTGGACTGCAGCTTCTGTTCCACCGCCCGTCAGGGTTTCAACCGCAACCTGACCGCCGCCGAGATCATCGGCCAGCTCCATGCCGCCCGTGGCCATCTGCAACCGGAAGAGGGGCAGAGCCGGGTGGTGAGCAACGTGGTGCTCATGGGCATGGGCGAACCCCTGCTCAATTTCGAACCCGTGGTGGCGGCCATGTCCCTGATGCTGGAGGACAACGCCTACGGCCTGAGCAAGCGCCGTGTCACCCTCAGCACCGCCGGCGTGGTGCCGGCCCTGGACCGGCTGCGCGAGACCGGTCTGCAGGTGGCCCTGGCCCTGAGCCTGCATGCGCCCAATGACGCCCTGCGCGATCAATTGGTGCCCCTGAACCGCAAGTACCCCATCGCCGACGTGCTGGCGGCCTGCCGTCGTTATGTGGGCAACGGGGGTCATCACAGCCGGGTCACGGTGGAATATGTCCTGCTCGACGGGATCAACGACAGCCAGGCCCAGGCCCGGGAACTGGCGGCCCTGTTGCGGGACGTGCCCTGCAAGGTCAATCTGATCCCTTTCAATCCCTTTCCGGAAAGCCGTTACCGCCGCTCCAGCGGTGCCGCCATCGACCGGTTCCGGGACATCCTGGTGCAGGCCGGTTACACCACCATCACGCGCCGTCCCCGTGGCGACGACATCGACGCCGCCTGCGGTCAGCTGGTGGGACGGGTGGAAGACCGGAGTCGCCGTGTGATGCGCTTTGCCGCGTTGGAGAACCCGCCGGGAGCCGCGCCACCATGAAGCCGACCCTTGTTCTGCCCGGTCTGATGCTCTGTACCGGCCTGTTGCTGGTCGGTTGCGCCGTCACGCCCCAGGTCCAGGAGCGTGAACAGCGTGCCGCCCAGGTGAACATGGAACTGGGTCTGCACTACATGCGCAACAATCAGCTGGAGCAGGCCAAGGGCAATCTGGATCGTGCCCTGTCCCAGGATCCCGGGTCCGCCCAGGTTCACGCCGCCTACGCCCTGCTGCAGGAGCGGCTGCGTGATCCCCGGCTGGCGGATCGTCACTTCCGGCGCGCCCTGGATCTTGAACCGGGGAATGCCCTGGTACAGAACAACTACGGGACCTTCCTGTGCCGGCAGGATCGCCTGGACGAGGCCGATCGGGCGTTTCGCGCCGCGGCGGACAATCCTCTTTACGCCACGCCCGAGGTGGCCTGGACCAACGCGGGCATCTGCATCCTGAAAAAGCCGGACGAGGAGCAGGCGGAGCGCTATTTCCGGCGGGCGCTGGAAAGCAATCCGCGCCATGTCCCCGCCTTGTATGAGATGATGCGCCTGACTTTCGAGCGCGGACGCTATCTTCAGACCCGTGCCTATCTGCAGCGCCTGACGGAACAGATGCCCCACACCCCGGAGACCCTCTGGATCTGCTATCGGGCCGAACTGGAATTGGGCAACCGGGATGCCTCCGGGGTCTGCGCCCTGCGCTTGAAGAACGATTTCCCGGACTCAGAACAGACCACACGATTGCTGGAAACCGAATCCCGTGGCAGAAGATAGAATGCAACAAGAAGACTGGGGTACGCACTCGCCCGCGGCGGC
Source organism: Ectothiorhodospira shaposhnikovii (assembly GCF_047222355.1). Classification (NCBI taxonomy): domain Bacteria; kingdom Pseudomonadati; phylum Pseudomonadota; class Gammaproteobacteria; order Chromatiales; family Ectothiorhodospiraceae; genus Ectothiorhodospira; species Ectothiorhodospira shaposhnikovii. The sequence continues at coordinate 1,091,383 of NZ_CP178333.1, forward strand.
TTCGCCGGGTGCGTTGCTGCGGGCCGCCCGCGAGCAGGCCCGCATGGCTCGGGAGGATCTGGCGGCGCGCCTGCATCTGCCGCTGCGAACCCTGGAAGCCCTGGAAGAGGATCGTTTCGAACAACTGCCCGAGCCGCCCTATGTGCGGGGTTATCTGCGCGGCTGCGCCAAGATCCTGGAAGTGGATGCGGAGCCCATGATCAGCGCCCTGGAGCAGGCTACCGGCGCCCTTCGGGAGCGACTGGAGATCGCGCCCTCGCTCGCTTCCGGCGACGACAGGAGCACGGCGCGCACCACGGCGACCGCCGCTCCCGCCGCTTCGGGCGGCGCGGGTCCCTGGGTCATCATCATCGGCGTGGTGCTGCTGGCGGCATTGATCCTCGGCCTGTTCCTGTTCTCCGGCGACCTGTTCCGTGATCCGGCGCAACCGGAGGCTGGTGGCGAGGAGACCGCGCCGGTAAGCGCCGAACCCTCGGTTCCGTCGCTTCCCGCCCGGATCGTACCGACCCTGGAAGCGCCGGAGTCGGAGTCCCCGGCCGTCGAGTCCGCCGCTCCCGCCCCGGCAACCCCGGAACCGCCCCTGGCGCCGCCCGCCGCAACCCAGGCGACGCCGGCAGCGCCTTCGCCCGAGGCCATTGCGGCGCCCGTCGCCACCGAGCCGCCGCCACCGGCGGGGCAGGGGCGCCTGGTATTGCGCTTCGAGGAAGACTCCTGGGTGGAGATCACCGATGCGGGAGGGAATCGGCTTCTGGTGGGTCTGATGCGCAAGGGGTCCGAGCGTCGCATCGAGGGGGCCGTGCCCATCCGGGTATTCCTGGGTAACGCCCCGGGGGTTCGTCTGACCTTCAATGGTCAGTCCATGGACATGTCCGGAGATACCCGGGCCGACAACACCGCCCGTTTCACCGTGGGGCGGCGCTGATAGCGTCGTCCGCCGTCGGCGTCATCCGCGCCGCCGTTCCGACCGTTTGACACAGATCCGAGATTGATGAGCAGGCAGATTAGATCCATCCGGGGGATGCACGACATCCTGCCCGAGTACACAGGCGCCTGGCAGTGGCTGGAATCCCGCATTCGGGATACCTTGAGCAGTTACGGCTATCAGGAGATCCGCCTTCCCATCGTGGAGAGCACGGACCTGTTCGCCCGTTCCATCGGCGAGGTGACGGATATCGTCTCCAAGGAGATGTACACCTTCGAGGATCGCAACGGCGACAGCCTGACCCTGCGTCCCGAGGGTACGGCGGGTTGTGTCCGGGCCGGAGTGGAGCATGGGCTGTTGCACAATCAGCAGCAGCGACTCTGGTACATGGGTCCCATGTTCCGTCACGAGCGGCCCCAGAAGGGCCGCTACCGCCAGTTTCATCAGATCGGTGTTGAAGCCTTCGGCATGGAAGGCCCCGACATCGATGCCGAACTGATCCTTATGACCGCGCGCATGTGGCAATCCCTCGGGCTTCGGCAGGTGCGCCTGGAGCTGAACAGCCTGGGGTCCGCGGAGGCCCGCGCCGCCTATCGCGAGCACTTGGTGGCCTATTTCCAGGCCTATCAGGACCAGCTGGACGAGGAATCCCGCCAGCGGCTGCACACCAACCCCCTGCGCATTCTGGACAGCAAGAATCCGGACCTGCGGCCGCTGATCCAGGCGGCCCCGAGCCTGCTGGACCATCTGGACGCGGCTTCAAGAACCCACTTCGAGACCCTGCAGGCCATCCTGACCCGGGCCGGCGTCGAATTCACCATCAATCCCCGTCTGGTTCGCGGTCTGGACTACTACGGCCGGACCGTGTTCGAGTGGATCACCGATGCCCTGGGCGCCCAGGGTACGGTCTGCGCCGGTGGCCGCTATGATGGTTTGGTGTCCCAGCTCGGCGGTCGGGCCACGCCGGCGGCCGGTTTTGCCATGGGCGTGGAACGTCTGCTCAGCCTGCTGGAAGACGATGGCGGCCTGCCTCGGTCCGCGCCGCCCCAGGCGTATCTGGTCCTGGCGGGGGAGGAGACCGTGACGGCGGGCATGGCCCTGGCCGAGGCCTTGCGCTCGGCCGTTCCGGAGCTTCGGTTGTTGGTCAATTGCGGCGGCGGCAGTATCAAGGCCCAGCTCAAGCGTGCCGATCGCAGCGGCGCGGCGGTGGCGCTGATCCTGGGTGAGGCGGAACTGGCGGCCGGACAGGTGTCCGTCAAACCGTTGCGCGACCCGGAGCGTCCCCAGGTCACGGTCTCCATGACCGACCTGAGTGAACGTCTCCCCGAACTGCTGGGGCTGTCGGGCCACATCGATTTCTGAATCCGCACAATCTTAAGGAGAATGATCCATGTCCTACGCGACCGACGAGGAACGCGTCGAGGCCATCAAGCGATGGTGGAAGGAGAACGGTACCGCCGTGATCCTGGGTCTGGTGGTGGGCCTCGGCGGTGTCGTGGGCTGGCGTCTGTGGACGGGCCATGTGGAGTCTCGCGCCGTGGATGCCTCGGAAATCTACATGGCCATGGTGTCCGCCGCCCGGCAGGGCAGCGAGATCGCCCACGACCATGGCACGACCCTGATGGAAGGCTATCGCAAGACACCCTATGCGGCCCTGGCGGCCCTGGAGCTGGCACGGCTGGCGGTGGAGCGGGATGACCTGGTGCTGGCGGAAGGGCGTCTGCGCTGGGCCATGGCCCAGGCCCGCACTCCGGAAATGGTTCAGGTGGCCCGGACCCGTCTGGCTCGGGTCCTGATTGCCGACGGCCGTGCCCAGGATGCCCTGAAACTGCTGGAGGATCCGGTGCCCGAAGGTTTCCTGGCCCTGGTGGAAGAGCTGCGGGGGGATGCCCATCGCGCCCTTGGGGATCATGCCCGGGCCCGGGCCGCCTATGACCGCGCCATGCTGATTTCGGGTGGACTTTCCGACTATCTGCAGATGAAGCGGGATGCGCTCAACACCCCGGTCGAGGTGACTGGTTCATGATGCCGCGACTGCTGGCCGTACTGCTCGTCACCACCTTGGTCAGCGGCTGCGGGCTGTGGAGCCGGGATACCGCGGAACCGCCCGCGCCATTGCCCCGGATCGAAGCGGAGGTGACGCCCCGGGTGTTGTGGAGCCGCAATACCGGCTCCGGCGCGGGCAAGTCCTATCTCCAGCTTTCCCCCTACCTGGGCCGGGATCGCATTATCGTCGCCGATGCCGACGGGCGGGTTTCCGCCTGGAATCTGGAAGACGGTGCCAGCCTGTGGCGGACGAACCTGCGGGTACCCGTCACCGGCGGGGTCAACGGCGGCAGCCAGGTGGTGGTGGTGGGCACCGGGCGCGGGGAGGCCATCGCCCTGAGCCCGGAGGATGGCCAGGAACTGTGGCGCCGGATGCTTTCCAGCGAGGTCATGGCCGTGTCCGAGGTGGAACAGGGGCTGGTGGTCGTGCGGACCAACGACGGCCGCCTCCATGCCCTGGATATCCTGACCGGCGAACCGCGCTGGCTGGCGGGACGCAGTACCCCGGCCTTGAGCCTGCGGGGAGCCGGTACCCCCTTGATGCTGTCCGGGCGTGTCCTGGCGGGATTCGACAATGGTCGGCTCGCCATGTTCGGTCTGGCCCGCGGTAACGTGATCTGGGAAACGGCCCTGGCCATCCCCAGCGGTCGTTCCGAACTGGAACGCATGGTGGATGTGGACGGCGAGCTGGACCTGGCCGGCGGGGTGGTTTACGGCGCGGCCTATCAGGGCCGGGTGGCCGCCTTCAGCGTGGCCGATGGACGTACCCTTTGGCAGCGGGATCTGTCCTCCTATCGCGGTGTCACGGTGGCGGGCGACCTGTTGCTGCTCACCGATGCCTTTGGCCATGTCTGGGCCCTGGACCGCCGCAACGGCGCCACCCTCTGGCAGCAGGATCTTCTGCGGCTGCGGGGGGTGACCCTGCCGGTGCCGGTGGACAGCCATGTGGTGGTGGGTGATTACGAGGGCTACCTGCACTGGCTGGCCCCCGAGGACGGTACCCTGGAGGGCCGCATCCGTACCGACCGTAACGGCATCATGGGGGTACCCCAGGTGCGTGCCGGTGTCGTCTACGTCCTGGGGCGGGGGGGCAACCTGAGTGCCGTCACCCTGCGTTCCCGGGATGATTCTTAATTTTTCATAACATCGGTATGTCCCAATGAAGCCCGTCATTGCCCTGGTAGGGCGCCCCAATGTGGGAAAATCCACCCTTTTCAATCAGCTCACCCGTTCCCGCGACGCCCTGGTGGCGGACCTGCCCGGACTCACCCGGGACCGTCAGTACGGCACCGGGCGCGTCGGTGGGTACGGCTACATGGTGGTGGATACCGGCGGGCTCAGCGGCGAGAGCGATACCCTGGATACACTGATGGCTCAGCAGACCCGTCAGGCCATCCGTGAAGCGGACCTGGTGATGTTTCTGGTGGACGGCCGTGCCGGCCTGTGCGGTGCCGACGAGACCATTGCCCAGGAGCTGAGAGGCTTCAACAAGCCGATCGTGCTGGTGGTCAACAAGACCGACGGCGTGGACCCGCAGGCGGTCACCGTCGAATTTCACCGCCTGGGTTTGGGCGAACCTCGTTCCATTGCCGCTTCTCATGGTCGTGGTATCCAGGCTCTGATGGCTTCGGTCCGATCCCTGCTGCCCGAAGCCATGGATGACGAGGACGAGGGTGAGCGCTGGCCGGGCATTCGCATTGCCTTTGTCGGGCGTCCCAACGCGGGCAAGTCCACCCTCATCAACCGCATCCTCGGCGAGGAGCGGATGGTGGCCACGGACATCCCCGGCACCACCCGTGACAGCGTTTTCGTGCCCTTTGAACGGGATGGCCAGGTCTATACCCTGATCGATACCGCCGGTGTGCGGCGTCGTTCCAGGGTCAAGGAGACGGTGGAAAAGTTCAGCGTGGTGAAGACCATCCAGGCCATCGACGCCGCCCATGTGGTGATCTTCCTGCTGGATGCCCGGGAGGGCATTGCCGAACAGGATGCCCATCTGCTGGGAATGGTGATGGACGCCGGTCGGGCGCTGGTGGTGGCCATCAACAAGTGGGACGGCCTGACCCCGGATCAGCGGGATCGGGTGAAGACCGACCTGCTGCTCAAGCTGCCCTTCCTGGACTTTGCCGAACGGCGGTTCATTTCCGCCCTTCACGGCACCGGGGTCGGCGACCTGTTCGGCGCCGTTCAGCGGGCCCATGAGTCCGCCTTCCGGGACATGGGTACCAGTGTCCTGACCCGTCTGCTGGAAAGCGCCGTGGTGGCGCATCAGCCGCCCTTGGTGCGGGGACGGCGGATCAAGCTGCGCTATGCCCATCAGGGGGGGCGCAATCCACCGGTGATCGTCATCCACGGCAACCAGACCGACGAGCTGCCGGGGGCCTACAAGCGTTACCTCACCAACCACTTCCGCGAACACCTGCAACTGGTGGGTACTCCCATCCGGCTGGAGTTCAAGAGCGGCGAGAACCCTTACGAGGGCAAGCGCAATACCCTCACACCCCGCCAGATCCACAAGCGCAAGCGCCTGATGCGGCACATCAAAAAGAAGGGACGATGAAGGCCCGGTCGGATCAGACGAGCCGCAGGTAGCCGGCCACGAACAGCACCCCCATGATCCCGGCGGTGATGTACAGGGCGTTGGAGAGTTTCCTGTTGCCGGGGCGGCTGAAGTAGGCCGCCCACAGCATGAGCAGGATCACGACGAACAGAAAGAACAGAAAACGCACGGTGATGGCTCCCGAAAGGTCATCGCTCCATCATCAGGGGGCTGCCGCCAGGTCAAAGGCGTAGGGGAGGGCCTCCACCCGGGTCGGGGTACCTTCCGGCCCCTCCAGGCGGGGTTCCCCGGCTTCCGCGCTGACGACCTGCATCACTGCCAGGGCGGCGGCGCCGCCATCGGGATGGAGCTGGGCATCGACGATGGTGCCGGCGGGCTGATCGGATGGCTGGGCCGGATCGACGAGGATGTCTCCGGGCCGTGGTGGTGTTTCCACCGGCAGGTGGATCAGATACATGCGGCGTTTGAGCTTGCCCAGGTACTGCATCCGGGCCACCACTTCCTGTCCCGGATAACAGCCCTTCTTGAAGCTCACGCCGTCCAGCAGATGCAGGTTGGTCATCTGCGGCACGAAGGCCTCGGCCGTGGCCGGATAGAGATTGGGTATCCCCGCCAGGATGTCCATCAAGGCCCATTGCGCCGCGCCCACCGGGGCGCAATGGACATTGAGGGCCTGCCAGAGTCGCTGCATGGATTCCAGGTCGCCGTACAGCTCGAAGCGGGGATGGCGACCGGGGATGCGAATGATCGTGATGCCGTCATGACGGGTACAGGCGTTCGCTTCGGCGGGGATGTCGCCACCCACGGCGTCCCTGAGCAGGGTCTCCGCATGTGGGCCGGACAGCCCCAGGGGGATGAAGGCGCCACCGGCGTCTTCCAGGCTCACCTTGGCCCGCAACACGTACAGGGAAAGACGCTTGAGCACCGCTTCCACCTGTTCCCTGGGCAGGCGCAGGTAGAAGGCATCACCGCGGTTGAACAGGCGGAATGTACAGATCATGCGGCCCTTGGCGGTGCACCAGGCACCCGGAAGGCTTCGCCCGGGACCGACCTCGCCCACATCGCAGGTGAACTGCCCCTGCAGGAAGGCGGAGGCCTCCTCGCCGTGGGCACTGATCAATCCCAGGTGTGACAGATCGCAGATCACGTCGCCGGTGACGGCCACGCTGCGTTCACGCTCCGGGTTGCCGTAGTGGGATACCCGGTCGTTGTCCATCTCGGCACCGGCGTCGAGCAGGAAGGCTTTCCACTCGGGTTTCATCAGTTCGCACCTTTGGGGATGTCTCGATATCCGAACGCCATCTTAGACCAAAGTTCGATACAAGGGGAGAAAGGGCAAGGCGCCATAAACGCACATCCCGGCACGAGGCCGGGATGTGCATGCGGGACCTGCCTGTCCCTCGGGGAGAACCCCGGTGCTCGTCCTAGGTCTGAAGCGCTTACTTCTTGGCGGCTTCCAGGTCCTTGGCGGCCAGGCGGATGCGATCAGGCTGGCCGGGGGCCTTGACGGAAGTGGCGCCGGGCATGGTCTTGGCGGACTCGGCAGCCTTGGGCTTGATGTCGCGCTTCAGCGCCGTGGCGCCACGGGGATCGGGGCGGCTCTGGGGCTTGGGCTGAGGTGCGGCGGCAGCGGCGGGCTTCTGCGGGGCCGGAGCAGCCTTGGGTGCCGGTGCGGGAGCAGCGGCCTTGGGAGCGGCAGCCGGAGCAGGGGCAGCCTTGGGAGCCGCGGGGGCGGCCTTGGGTGCTTCAGGCTTGGCGGCGGCGGGAGCCTTGGCGGCGGGAGCGGCAGCCTGAGCCGGCTTGGCGGCGGCGGGGATGGCGCGTCTCTGTTCTTCCTTGGACAGTTCCAGCAGCGCGGAGGCGCGGCGGGGCAGGAAGCGGTTGGAGGGGCCGTCACCCAGGCGATCGTAGCTGTCTACCAGGTGATCATAGAGTTCACGGTAGGAGTGGGCCATGCCCGTGAACAGGGTGGCGGTCTTCTCGAAGTGACGGTTGACCTGGGATCGATAGTTGTTGATCTTGCGCTGCTGGTTGTCCAGTTCCTTTTCCAGGTCCCGTACCCGACCGGCGTCCCCTTGCTGCCGACCGAACCAGAAGCCCAGCAAGCCCGCGCCCACAAAACCCAGGACCGTGAGCATGCTGTCCCCAACCATCAAGAACTCCCGCATATTCGCGGCTATTTCTGTCGATGACATACCTATCTCCTGCAAGTTTGCCGCCGTTGGCCCCCGCGACCATACGGGTCTTTGTGGCGGCGGTTAGCCCGCGGTGTCTTTAGGTGACGACCGCATGTTGATGACTCCGGTGAGTCGAAAATTCCGTTGATGCTATCCAGCCCGAACATTATGCACAATAACAGCAAGGTATGCTGCCATGAATTCGGGATTAAGTCGTTGTTTTCCCACTTTAATAGTCGGTTATGGGCGGTAAACCCGGAGGGCGTGTCCGGGTCATGTCACATGATGCTGAATGATGGTTTTGAAGGCCTAAGGATGACAGGGATATTTTGCAGGGAGCTTTGACCGTGGTCATGGTGACGAACAGTCGTGGGTATTTTGTGCGCTTGAAGTCCTCCGCGAAGGTCCTGGGAGGGCTGTTTCTGGTTCATATGGCCGCGCTGGCATCCGTCTGGAGCAGCGGCCTGCCGTTCTGGGGGCAGGTATCGGCCACCCTGGGCGGCCTGTGCAGTCTGGTGCTGATGGTGCGCCGGGTGGGTGTGGGGCCATTTCCCGGACAGTGGCGTGCCGTGGGTTGGGATGCCGATGGGACATGCTGGCTGGAGTCACGGGACGGTCGGCGGGTGATGGCGCGGATCCTGCCCGAGTCGGTGGTATTGCCGGGGTTGATCCTGTTGTTGCTGCGGGATGAGACGGGGCGCCGCCTGCAACTGCCGCTGATCCGGGATGCGGTGGTCGGCGGGGATCTGCGGCCGCTGCGTCTGCGCTTGCGCCGGGCAGCCAGGGACAGGCAGACTGCGGGGCCGGAGCCGTGATCACAGGCAGGAGCATGACCGTCATGACCGAAACCAGAACCGACCTGGACTCGCTGCTGAGTCCTGATGCCCACCATGTTTATTCCGAGGCGGAACTGGATGCCATCGAGGCCGTGGACCCCGAGTTGGCATTGAGGTTGGATCGCGCCCAGACCCTGGCCGCCCGGATGCGGGAGGACGCACCGGCCCGGGGTGACATCGACGAGGCGGCCGTGCGGGCCGCGGTGGAGGAGGCGCGTCGGGTGCTGATGCAGGATGGCGGCGATATCGAGTATCTGCACCTGGAGGGACGGACGGTGATCGTCCGTCTCAAAGGGGCCTGCGTGGGGTGTCCCCGCTCGGCGCTGGATCTGCGCAACATCGTCGAGCGCTTGGTCAAGGCCCGTTGCCCCGGGGTGGAGGCGGTAGTCAACCGTTTTTGATGTTGCGCAACAAAGGCGGGCTCAGCGCTCGATGAAGTGACGCCTGACGCGGTCGATCATCGTGGCCAGTTCGGCCTTTTCCACCGGCTCGCCGTAGAGGAGCCAGCGCTGGAGGTCGTCATCTTCCTGCTTGAGGATTTGCTCGAAGGTCTGCAGTTCCGCGGCATCCAGGTGTTCACCCTGGGCGAGCAGGAACCCCTCCAGCATGAGATCCAGCTCCTTGGTGCCGCGTCGGCAGTGCCAGCGTAATCGGGCGATATCGCTCATCATTCAGGACTCATGGACAGGCAGGAACGAAGTCCGTGGGGCAGGTCCGCCTGCGAACGGCGGCGCGGAAATCCCCGGCCGGATACCATCGCGGCCGGGGGTATTTCCTGGGACGGGGATATCCGGCGGACTCAGCGCCGGATCACCATCAGCTTCTTGATCTCCGCAATCGCCTTGGCCGGGTTCAGGCCCTTGGGGCAGGTGCGGGTGCAGTTCATGATGGTGTGGCAGCGGTACAGCTTGAACGGGTCCTCCAGGGCGTCCAGACGCTCACCGGTGGCCTCGTCACGGCTGTCCGCGATCCAGCGGTAGGCCTGCAGCAGGATGGCCGGACCCAGATAGCGGTCGCCGTTCCACCAGTAACTGGGGCAGCTGGTGGAGCAGCAGGCGCAGAGGATGCACTCGTACAGGCCGTCCAGCTTGGCGCGCTCTTCCTTGGACTGCAGCCGCTCGGAATCCGGCGGCGGCGGGGTCTGGGTCTGGATCCAGGGCTTGATGGACGCATACTGGGCATAGAAGTGGGTCATTTCCGGAATCAGGTCCTTGACCACCTTCATGTGCGGCAGCGGGTAGATGTTCACATCTCCCTTGATCTCGTCGATGGCCTTGGTGCACGCCAGGGTATTGGTGCCGTCGATGTTCATGGCGCAGGACCCGCAGATCCCCTCCCGGCAGGAGCGCCGGAAGGAGAGGGTGGAGTCCATCTCGTCCTTGATCTTGATGACGGCGTCCAGCACCATCGGCCCGCAGGTGTCCAGGTCCACCTCGTAGGTGTCGATGCGCGGGTTTTCACCGCTGTCCGGGTCCCAGCGATAGATGTTGAAGCGCTTGACGTTGGTGGCACCCTCGGCCTTGAAGGTCTTGCCCTTCTTGATCCGGGAATTGATTGGCAATACAAACTGGGCCATGGTCTTGCGTTCTCCTGAATCTGCGCTCAGTAGACCCGTGCCTTGGGCGGCACGACTTCCACGTCATCGCTGAGGGTGTACATGTGCACCGGGCGGTAGTCGAGCCTGACCTTGCCCTGTGCGTCGACCCAGGACAGGGTGTGCTTCATCCAGTTCTCGTCGTCGCGCTCCGGGAAGTCCTCGCGGGCGTGGGCGCCGCGGCTTTCCTGACGATTCACCGCCGAGCGGATGGTGGCCACGGCGCTGCCCAGCAGGTTTTCCAGTTCCAGGGTTTCCACCAGATCCGAGTTCCAGACCAGGGAGCGGTCAGTGACCCGCACGTCGCCGAAGGACTGGAACACCTCATCCATGCGCTCGCAGCCCTTCTGCAGGGTCTCGCCGGTACGGAACACGGCGGCATAGCGCTGCATGCATTCCTGCATGTCGCCGCGGATGGAGGCGGTGGAGCGGCCGCCGTTGGCGTAGCGCAGACGGTCCAGGCGCTCCAGGGCGGCGTCACTGGCGCCGGCCGGCAGGTCGGGCACGGAGGCGCCGATGTCCTTGACGATCTCGGCGGCGCGGATGGCGGCGGAACGACCGAACACCACCAGGTCCAGCAGGGAGTTGGAGCCCAGACGGTTGGCGCCATGGACGGACACGCAGGCCGCCTCGCCGATGGCCATCAGGCCCGGCACGATGTGGTCCGGATTGCCGTCCTTGAGGGTGACCACTTCGCCACGATAGTTGGTGGGGACGCCGCCCATGTTGTAGTGCACCGTGGGCAGCACGGGGATGGGTTCCTTGGTGACATCCACGCCGGCGAAGATCTTGGCGGTTTCGGCGATCCCCGGCAGGCGCTCGTTGATCACTTCCGGACCCAGGTGCTCCAGATGCAGGTGGATGTGGTCCTGTTTCGGACCCACGCCGCGACCTTCGTTGATCTCGATGGTCATGGAGCGGGAGACCACGTCGCGGGAGGCCAGGTCCTTGGCGTTGGGGGCATAGCGTTCCATGAAGCGCTCGCCCTTGGAATTGGTCAGGTAGCCGCCTTCGCCGCGCACCCCTTCGGTGATCAGGCAGCCGGCACCGTAGATGCCGGTGGGGTGGAACTGGACGAACTCCATGTCCTGCAGGGGCAGGCCGGCGCGCAGCGCCATGCCCATGCCATCGCCGGTACAGGTGTGGGCGGAGGTGCAGGAGAAGTAACTGCGGCCGTAGCCGCCGGTGGCCAGGACCACCAGATGGGCGCGGAAGCGGTGCAGGGTGCCGTCTACCAGGTTCAGGGCCATCACGCCGCGGCAGGTCTCGCCGTCCATGATCAGGTCGGTGGCGAAGTATTCGATGAAGAATTCCGCCTGGTGCTTGAGGGCCTGCTGGTACAAGGTGTGCAGGATGGCGTGGCCGGTACGGTCGGCGGCGGCACAGGTGCGCTGGGCGCGGCCTTCACCGAAGCGGGTGGTCATGCCGCCGAAGGGCCGCTGATAGATCTTGCCGTCCTCGGTACGGGAGAAGGGCACGCCGTAGTGTTCCAGCTCGATGATGGCGGGCACGGCCTCGCGGCACATGTATTCGATGGCATCCTGGTCGCCGAGCCAGTCGGAGCCCTTGACGGTGTCGTACATGTGCCAGCGCCAGTCATCTTCGCCCATGTTGCCCAGCGCCGCGGAGATGCCGCCCTGGGCGGCCACGGTGTGGCTGCGGGTGGGGAATACCTTGGTCACGCAGGCCGTCTTGAGACCCTTTTCCGCCATGCCGAAGGTGGCTCTCAGGCCGGCGCCACCGGCGCCCACCACCACCACGTCATAGGCATGGTCGACAATCTTGTAGTCGCCCTTCATCAATCAGCTCCCGAAAGCAATGCGCAAAATGGCGACGATCCCGATGATCGCCAGCAGCCACGCGAGAAACGTCATGGCAATGAGCACGGTGAATTTCTTGCCTTCACTGTGCACGTAATCTTCGATCACGGTGTGCAGGCCCATCTGGATGTGGTGGAACATCACCCCGACGCCGAGGATCAACAGGACCGTGTTCAGGGGTTTGGCGGCCCAGGCCAGGGTGGCCTCGTAGCCCGCGCCGGCCAGGGTGGCCAGGCTGAAGATCAGCCACAGCATCAGCGGTACCAGGGCGATGGAGGATAGACGCATCACCCACCAGTGGTGGGTGCCGTCCTTGGCGGAACCGAGGCCGCGGGCCCGGCCGAGTGGTGTACGAAGGCTCATGTGGATATCCCCGTCAGATCACGACGACCCAGAAGATCAGGGTCAGAAGCAGTGTGGTGGCCAGGGCGGTCCAGCCGGTGACGTAGACGCCCTTGATGGTCAGTGCGACACCCGCGTCCCAGACGAGATGGCGAATGCCGGCGCACAGGTGATAGAACAGCGCCAAGGTGACGGGGATCAGGATCGCGATCCCGATCCAGCCATGCAGCAGGGCCTCGGCCCGAGCGAACGCCTCGGGGCCGGCGGCCAGGGCGGCCAGCCAGTAGACCAGGATCAGGCTGGCGACGCTCAGGATCACGCCGGTGATCCGGTGCAGGATCGAGAGTACCGAGGTCATCTGCGGCCGATAGACCTGCAGATGGGGTGACAGCGGCCGGTTGTCGTTTGGCATGGCTTGGAAGGCTCCGCTTGAAGAATCCGCAGTGTGCGGGTGTTGACGGTCTGCGGCCCCGAACCCGTGATACGCATGACGCTCCGGGGCGGGGCAGGTCGTTCAGTCGTGCAATACTCGAGGATAGCGGGTGCAAGAGTGCCCGGTGGTCCGGGCTGCTTTCAGAAGTCGGTGCAACGTCCGCGCTGTTCCCAGTCACCGTGGCGGGTGGGCTCGGGACCCTGGTAGCCCCCGATCTCGCGGGTGGACTCGGCTGTGACGGATGAAGGGGTATCTGTATCGTCCGCCTTCGACGCCCGGTCATCATCGGGCGTCGATGTGTGATCTTTCTCGCTCATGGATGTTCTCTATTATTCGCCACGATAGGGGCGTCCGGGTGCTTGCGGCGGCCGATGGTGATGTGAAGACACCGGCTGCGCCCCCCGTGATATGGCTGCCGCGCATGACGCGGCGCATCAAATCCGAGTATAAATAGCAGTTCTGCGCCGGACCCGCAAGGGTCCGGCCTCGCCTCAGCGTCGCGCCAGGGCCTGGCCCATGCGCACCGCCTGCCCAGGCGCCAGTGCCGGCAGCCAGCCGGAGACCTGTTCGGGGAGTAGCAGGATGACGGTGGAGCCCAGGTTGAATCGCCCCATTTCCTCGCCCCGCGCCAGGGTCGGCGGGTTGTCCCGGTGGTCCCATCGGCACGGTGTCCGGGGGCTGCGCGGCGTGACCTCGCCGGCCCAGACCGTCTCGATGGAAGCCACGTTGATGGCACCCACCAGCACCATGGCCATGGGGCCGAAATCCGTCTCGAACAGGCAGGCCAGGCGCTCATTGCGGGCGAACAGGCCGGGTACGGTCTTGACCGTGAAGGGCGCCACCGAGAACAGGCGACCGGGCACGTATACCGATTCCCGCAGGGAGCCGTTCCAGGGCATGTGGATGCGGTGATAGTCCCGGGGGGACAGGTAGAGGGTGATGAAGTGTCCGTCGGCAAAGGGCGCCGCCAGGTCTGCGTCCCCGCCCAGCAGGGCAGTGGCCGAGTAGGCGTGTCCCTTGGCCTGGATCAACTGCCCGTCGCGAATGCGGCCGAGCTGGCTGACGCGGCTGTCCGCCGGGCTGATCAGGGTGTCCGGGGCGGGGTCCAGCGGCCGGGCGCCGGGCTTGAGGGCGCGGGTGAACAGGTCGTTGAAGCTGGCGTAGCGGCTCGGATCCGATTCGACGGCCTCGGACATGTCCAGGCCATAGCGGCGAATGAACCACCGTGCCACCGGGTCCTTGTGCCGGGTTTCCCAGCGCGACAGACGGTAGACCAGCCGCGAGATCCCATGATGGGGCAGCAGATACAGGGGCAGGGCCTTGAGCCAGTCCTGCCAGTTGGCCACTTGATCGTTCATGGGCGTATTATTCCACACCCTGAACCGCACTGGCTGATTTCCATGACCGATTCCACCGCTACCGACGGGCTGCTGACCGTCCGTGACTTCATTCGCTACGGCATGAGTCGTTTCACCGCCGCGGGCCTGAGTTTCGGCCATGGCACCGACAATGCCCTGGACGAGGCCGCCTGGCTGGTGCTTCACGCCCTGCACATGCCCCATGACATGACCGGTCCCTGGCTGGAATGCCGTCTCACCCGGGACGAACGGGCGCGGGTGACGGAACTGCTGGAGCAACGGGTGCAGACCCGCAAGCCCGCCGCCTACCTGACCGGTCAGGCCTGGTTCATGGGGCTGGAATTTTTCGTCGACGAGCGGGTGTTGGTGCCCCGCTCCCCCTTGGCGGAACTGATCCAGCAGGGTTTTGCGCCCTGGATCGAGGCCGGGGCGGTGCATCGGGTGCTGGACCTGTGCACCGGCAGCGGCTGCATCGGCATTGCCTGCGCCCATGTGTTTGACGAGGCGAAGGTGGATCTGGGCGACATTTCCCCCGATGCCCTGGTGGTGGCGCGGGAGAATATCCGTCGTCACGGCCTGGAAGGGCGGGTGGAAGCGTTGCAGTCCGATCTTTTCAAGGGTCTGGGCGGGCGCCGCTATGACATCATCGTCAGCAATCCTCCCTATGTGGACGCCCGGGACATGGCGGCCCTGACTCCGGAGTTCCGTCATGAGCCGGTGCTGGGACTGGCCTCGGGGCCGGACGGCCTGGATGCGGCCCTGGAGATCCTGCGGGGCGCGGCGGATCACCTCAACCCCGGCGGCATCCTGGTGGTGGAGGTGGGCAACAGCGCCCCGGCCCTGGAAGCGCGCCTGCCCGACGTGCCGTTCACCTGGCTGGAATTCGAGTCGGGCGGGGAGGGGGTATTCCTGCTGACCGCCGAGCAATTGCAGGCGCTGGATCTGTAGGGGTGAACCGTAAAACCGTCCCGGGATGGCCGTCGACTTGGCACAAGTCACCAAAATCCCCCAATACGTTCGGCACATCCGTCCCGAGCGGTTACAATAGACAGTTACATTCCTAGACCGGGTACCAATGCCGTCATGAGCTTGTCGCAGACCATCGATTTCGATCTGGACCTGATCAACCGTTACAACACGGCGGGTCCCCGCTACACCTCCTATCCCACCGCCGTGCAGTTCCACGAAGGTCTGGATGCCGATCGCTATGCGGAGATCGCCCGGGGCACCAACGCCAGCGGCCGTCCCCTGTCCCTGTATTTCCACATCCCCTTCTGCGACACCGTGTGTTTCTACTGTGCCTGCAACAAGGTGGTGACCAAGGACCGCGCGAAGGCCCGTCCCTACCTGGATCGGCTCTACAAGGAAATGGCCCTGCAGGGCGAACTGTTCGACCGCAGCCGCCCGGTGACCCAGTTGCACTGGGGGGGTGGCACCCCCACCTTCATCTCCCATGACGAGATGATCGAGTTGATGGACAAGACCCGTGAGCACTTCAGGCTGCTGGATGACGATACCGGCGAGTATTCCATCGAGATCGACCCCCGCGAGGTGCATGACGACACCCTCGCGCTGTTGCGCAAGCTGGGTTTCAACCGCATCAGCCTCGGGGTGCAGGACTTTGACGAGACCGTGCAGAAGGCCGTCAACCGGGTCCAGACCGAAGCCCAGGTGATGAGCGTGCTGGACGAGGCCCGGCGTCTGGGCTTCCGCTCCACCAGCGTGGACCTGATCTACGGTCTGCCGCATCAGACTCCGGACACTTTCGGCGACACCGTGCGCAGGATCATCGAAGTGAACCCGGCTCGGATATCCGTATTCAACTACGCCCACCTGCCGGACCGCTTCAAGCCCCAGCGCCGCATCGACGAGGATGCCCTGCCCAATCCCGCCGACAAGCTCACCATCCTGCAGCAGACCATCCAGCAGCTCACCGAGGCCGGGTATGTCTACATCGGCATGGACCACTTCGCCCGTCCCGACGACGAACTGGCCGTGGCCCAGCGTGACCACACCCTGTACCGCAACTTCCAGGGGTATTCCACCCACTCCAACTGCGACCTGATCGGCCTGGGTTCCACCAGCGTGGGCGTGGTGGGCAACAGCTACAGCCAGAACCACCACGACCTGGAGAAGTATTATCAGTGCCTGGATGAGAACCGCCTGGCCGTGTTCCGGGGCGTGGAACTGGATACGGACGACCTGCTGCGCCGGGATGTCATCACCCGTCTGATCTGCCACTTCGAACTGGCGTTCGCAGACGTGGAGCGGGCCCACGGCATCGTTTTCGGTGACTATTTCGCCCAGGAACTGGAAGGACTCAAGCCCATGGAGGCCGATGGCCTGCTCAAGGTCACCAGCAACGCCATCACCGTGCAGCCCGCCGGCCGCCTGCTGATCCGGAACATCTGCATGGTGTTTGACCGTTACCTGCGCCAGGCCACCGAACAGCGCTATTCCAAGGTGATCTGAACGTGTCGGGCAACACCATCGGCAAGTTGTTCACGGTCACCGGTTTCGGTGAGAGTCACGGGCCGGCCATCGGCTGCATCGTCGATGGCTGTCCGCCCGGACTGGCCCTGTGCGAGGCCGACCTGCAGCAGGATCTGGAGCGGCGGCGGCCGGGCAAGACCCGGCACACCACCCAGCGTCGGGAACCGGACCAGGTGAAGATCCTCTCCGGGGTATTCGAGGGGCGCACCACCGGCACCCCCATCGCCCTGATGATCGAAAATACCGATCAGCGTTCCAGGGACTATGCCGACATCGCCCGGCAGTTCCGGCCGGGCCATGCGGACTATACCTACCACAAGAAATACGGCCTGCGGGATTACCGGGGTGGTGGCCGCAGTTCCGCCCGGGAGACCGCCATGCGGGTGGCGGCCGGGGCCATTGCCAAGAAATACCTCCGGGAACGCTTCGGTGTCCAGGTGCGGGGCTATCTGGCCCAGCTTGGCCCCATCCGCGCCCAGCGGGTGGACTGGTCCGTGGTGGAGACCAACCCCTTCTTCTGCCCGGACCCGGACCGGGTACCGGAGATGGAAGCCTACATGGACGATTTGCGCAAGTCCGGCGACTCCATCGGCGCCCGCATCAACGTGGTGGCCACCGGGCTGCCTCCCGGCTGGGGCGAGCCCATCTTCGATCGCCTGGACGCGGACATTGCCCATGCCATGATGGGCATCAACGCGGTCAAGGCGGTGGAGATCGGTGACGGCTTCGCCTGCGTGGCCCAGAAGGGCACCGAGCACCGGGACGAGATGCTGCCCGAGGGCTTTGCCTCCAACCATGCCGGAGGCGTGCTGGGAGGCATCTCCAGCGGCCAGGACATTCGCGTCAGCATCGCCCTGAAACCGACGTCCAGCCTGCGCATCCCGGGGCGCTCCCTGGACGTGGACGGACAGCCGATCGAGGTGATCACCACCGGACGTCATGACCCCTGCGTGGGCATTCGCGCCACTCCCATTGCCGAGGCCATGCTGGCCATCGTCCTGATGGACCATGCCCTGCGGCATCGGGGACAGAACGGCGATGTGTCGGTGACCATGGCGGACATTCCCGCGGGACAGCCCTGAGCGGCCATCCCGCCGCGCCATCATGTAAAACCCCATGCCTGCCGCCTACTGGAAACTTTCCAGCTTCTATTTTTTCTATTTCGCCAGTATCGGCGCCTTCATGCCCTACTGGGGGCTGTATCTGAACGAGCAGGGGTTCTCCGCCGGACAGATCGGTGAGCTGATGGCCATCGTGCTGGCCACCAAGATCATCGCCCCCAATGTCTGGGGCTGGGTGGCGGATCATACGGGGCGTCGCACCCTGGTCATCCGCATCGCCGCCGCCCTGGCCATGCTGTGCTTTTCCGGGCTGCTGTTCTACAGCGGCTACTGGTGGATTGCCGTGGTGATGGCCTTGTTCAGCTTCTTCTGGAACGCGGCCTTGCCCCAGTTCGAGGCCACCACCATGAACCACCTGGGCAAGAGCACCCATGCCTACAGCCGCATCCGGCTCTGGGGGTCCATCGGTTTCGTGCTCTCCGTGGGTTCCCTGGGGGCGGTGTTCGAGCGGGTGGATGTGGCTGTCCTGCCCTGGATCGTGCTGGCGCTGCTGGGCTTCATGTGGCTGAGCACCCTGCAGGTCCGTGACGGTCAGGTGCCGGTGCACGAGTCTGCCCCCGTCTCTATCTGGTCCACCCTGTCCAGTCCGGCGGTGATCCTGCTGCTGGTGGCCTGTTTCCTGATGCAGGCCAGTCATGGCCCCTATTACGCCTTCTTCACCCTGTATCTGGAACTCCACGGCTACACCCGGACCATGGCCGGTTATCTCTGGGCCCTGGGGGTGCTGGCGGAGGTGGGCGTGTTCCTCATGATGCACCGGTGGCTGCCCCGTTTCGGTGCCTGGCCGTTGCTGGCGGTGGCCATGTTCGTCACCATGGTGCGCTGGGCTCTGCTGCCGCTGTTCGTGGACAGCCTGCCCATCATCATCCTGGTGCAGCTCATGCACGCGGCCAGTTATGGGCTCTATCACGCGGCCGCCATCTCCCTGGTGCACCAGTTCTTCGTGGGGCGCCAGCAGGGCCGGGGGCAGGCCTTGTATTCCTCCCTGAGCTTCGGCATGGGCGGGGCCATCGGTGCCCTGATCAGCGGCTATGTCTGGGATGGCCTGGGGCCGGCCTGGGTCTATGTGATGGCCTCGGTGATGGCGGGTCTGGGCTGGCTGGCCGCCATGGCCGGCAGCCGGGCCTGGAAGGCCGCCTGGGGGCGTGCCCCATCTTCCCGAAGTAATCATTAGCACTAGAGCCGCAACTGAATAAAACCGCAGTGTCTGTGATTGATGTATAAGCCATCACAGGGTGAATGATGCAAGGCTGGATCTTTCCGTCTCAGCATGGATGGCGGCTTGCTGGCGTTGCGGCGGGTCCTCTCAACCTTGGACTCATCGAAACAACGTGGAGCCCGCAAAGAGCGCCGCCCCGATGAGAAGGGTCAGCACCAGCAGCGACACGCCCGCGGTAGGCCAGTCGCACAGGCGACGTTCCACGCGTTCGATCACGTTTGCGATGACGCGGCCGGCGCGTGCGGTTACGCTCCCGAGCACCAGGATATCCCCTTCCGGCACGCGCGGCAGGGCCGCGCCGAAACGGCGCAGGGCGAGTACAAGGACGCTACCAAGCAATACCGGCCAGGCGGCGGCCCAGAGCGCCTTGGGGACGAGACTCTGCGCGGCGGTAACACCCACGAGTGTGGGGGCCAGCGCCCAGGGCAGGGCCACGGCCAGGAAAGCCATCAGTAGCCAGGGGATCAGCAGACCGGCCTTGGCCCGGGCCACCGGGGACCCGGCGCGGGTGTCGGCGAGCCGGAACAGGAAATGCAGCATCAACAGGGTACTGCCCGCCGCCGCCACGGTGACGAGGGTCGCAACGAGCCCGTCCCCCAGCGGCGTCTTGGCGGCGAGTTTGGCCAGGGCCCCTCCCGTGAGCGGCAGACCGCCCAGCGCGAGCGCCAACAGCCCTGCGGGAAGTACCAGTGTCCAGTCGCGTCGCCCCCCCGAATGGGCGGCAACGCCGACGGAAAGGAACAGCGCCCCCTTGATCAGCACGTGATGCGCGGCGAGGAAGGCGGCCGCCATGGTAGCCGAGGCATTGCCCGTCGCCAGCCCCATGCCGAGCACCGTCGCCACGCCGCCCATCTGGCTCACGCTGGAGTAAGCCAGCACCGTCTTCGGGTTCTGTTGGGTGATGCCGACGAGCACGGCGTAGAAGGCGGTCAGCAGCCCGATCACGGTCAGCGCCGTGCCCCAGCCGGTCAGGCCCGGGTCGAGAGGCAGGAACAGAATCAACCCGATCACGCCCGCCTTGATGATCGCACCACTGAGAACCGCCGAGGCCGGCATGGGGGCCGCGGGGTGTGCGATCGGCAACCAGACGTGTAGAGGCAGCAGGCCTGCCTTCAAACCGAAGCCCGTGATCAGCAGCCCGATGATGTAATGTCGGGCGGGATTTTCGGGCAGTGCCGCGACGACGTCCTGAATCGCGATACTGGAACCCGGCGCATAGGCGGCGAGCAGCGCGAAGGCAAGCAACAGGCAAACCTCCCCGAATACCGCGAGGCCGATATAGAGCACGCCGGCCCTGCGTGCCGGGGGGGTATCGTCGTGGGCGACCAGGCCCCAGGCGGCCAGGCTCACGATGGCAAAGGCGGTGTAGAAGGTCAGCAGATCGCCCGCAACGAATACCCCGAGGCTGCCGCACATCGTCAGCAGCCACCACTGGGCAAAACGCGCGGCGTTTGGACCCTTGCCCATGTAGCTTCGTGCATAGATCCCCGCGATCATCCAGAGCAGCGAGGCGGCGCCGAGCAGCACGGCTGCAATGGGATCGAGTGAAAAGGTCAGATTGAGGCGGGAATCGTCCAGCACCAGCGGTGCGGCGTCGTGGGCCAGCAGGGCCGCGGCCAGGCCGGGCAGCGGAGCCAGTCCGAGCAGCGCCGGCATGCGGGCGCGAACGCGCGGGGACAGGCAGGCCGCCAGCATCGCGAGCGGGACGGCCCAGGTGGCGATCAGCAGCAGGCTATTCACAGGGCGCGTCCGATGTGGACGATGGACAGGGAGGCCAGCGGCACCAGGCCGACGCCGATCGAGAGCAGCGCGAGGCCGAGCACCAGAACTTCCCCGCGCCGGTCCACCGGGGAGCGCAGGGGCAGCGCCCTATCCGACTGGGCCAGGGCACGGGAAAGTACGCGGAACAGGTAACCGCCGGTCAGCAGTCCCCCCAAGACGATGATCAGGACCCACCACCACTGCGCACCCTCGATGGCGGCTCGCAGCAGCAGCCACTTGGCCATGAAGCCGCCGCTTGGCGGCAGACCCATCAGCGAAAGGCCGGCCAGCCCGAACGCAAACAGGGGGATGGGCAGTACGCGTCCGATGCCCTCCATGTCCAGGATGCGGTCATGTCCGATCGTCTTCGTGATCAGACCCGCCGCCAGACACATCGAGGCCTTGGCCAGCGCATGCGACACCGCTTGCAGGATCCCGCCCGTCCAGGCCGCGGTACCGAGTTGGGTGGCACTTGCCAGCGGGAAGGCCAGAAACAGATAGCCGATCTGCGCCACCGTCGAGTAGGCGATCAGCATCTTCAGTCGCACCTGCCTGAGGGCAAGCACACTTCCCACCAGGATCGCGGCCGCCCCCAGGGCCCCGAGCAGTTGGGCCGCCATCGGCGTCGCCACGCCGGGTAGCGCATCCACCCACACCCGGATGATGAGCACGAAGGAGCCCTTCACCACCAGTCCCGAGATCAACGCGCTGGCGGCCGCCGGGGCACCGGCATGGGCGGCGGGCAGCCAGATGTGCAGGGGGAACAGGGCGGTCTTCGTGAGTAGCCCCACCGTCATCAGTGCGGCTGCCAGCTGGGTCGTGGGTTCGACACGGACGCGCTCGGCGAGCAGGGCGATATCGAGCGTGCCGTAGGACCCGTAGAGCAGCGCCACGCCCAGCAGGAACAGGGCGGAGCCCAGCAGCGAGAAGAGGAGATAACGCAGGGCGGCGGTCAGGGCCTCCGCGCGTCCGCTCAGACCGACCAGCGGGACGGCACCGAGGGTGAGCAGTTCCAGTGCCACGAACAGGGTGAACAAATCCGAGGCGAGAAAGACCGCGTTGAGTGCGGCCCAGATCGTCAGCAACAGGGTCCAGAACACCCGCGGTGCCCGGGTCTCGGGTATTCCACGTGGCATGCCGAAATCGGAACGGGCATAGAGTCCGGCCGCGCCGATCACGACCGCGGTGGTGGCCAGCATCACGATGGAGAGCCCGTCGGCACGTAGCAGCACACCCACGGGGGGCGCCCAGCCGCCCAGCACATATTCCAGTGCATCGCCGCGACGGATCACGGTGGCGGCGATGGCGACGACAATGCCGAGTTCGAGCGCCAGCAGCACGAGCCCGATCCGTTCCGCATGCCGCCCCCCCAGTACCAGCAGCAGCGGGATGCCGAGTACCGGCCCGAAGATCGCAAGGACCAGCAGGAAACCCTCGGGTGTCGCGGTCACGGGACTCACGAATCAGCGCCCTTGCCCTTGCCGGAGTCTTTTGGCTCGGGGCGTAGTGTCACCCGGCCGGTCTCGGCGAACAGCCGAAGCATGATCGCCACGGCGAGTGCGGTGCCGGCGAGTGCCACGACGATGGCGATGATCACGAAGGCCTGGGCCACCGGGTCCGCGGGGAACCCGGCTGTCGCTCCTCGTTGGGTGACCACGCCGAACACGAGAAACAGGCCACCGCCCAGCACGTTGAATGCGAGGATCTTGCGTAGTGGATGGGGCTGCACCACAAGCCCGTAGAGGCCCACGCCCACCAGCGCGGCGGCGAGCAACCCATACAGCGTGGTGATGGTCGGCGTCACCGTTCGGCACGCTTCGCGTCTTGCGCCGTGGACATGTCGGCCGGGAGCGGAGAGGGCGACTGCCTCGGCGGACCCTCCAGCAGCATGGCGAGCGCGACCGTCATCGAAACCGCGATGCAAAGCACTGCGATCAGACTGCGCATGGCCGGTCCGGGACGCTCCAGAACGGCGGCTTCCTCACCGGCACGCATGCGGGCGGCGGCAGATAGCAGCAACACGCCGGTCACGACGGCCATCGCTGCCTGGGTCAGGGCCACCCCCACGGCGCCCAGGCGCACCCAGACCAGCCCCAGCAACAGGCCGAAGGCGATAAAGCCCACCGCCGCCGCAAAAGTGGCCCGCGCGACATGGATCCAGATGGCGGCAACCAGCACCCACATGATCAGTCCGAGCTCGATGAACCCCAGGCCGGTCATGCGGCGCAGGACCACTGACGTGTCATTGACTCAACATCCCGGTGCGATAGGGGCTGATCACCATGCCGGCCTGTAGCCGGCCGACACCCGCGGAGACGATCCTCTGGCCACCGTGCAGCCCCTCCAGCACGATCACCGTGTCGCGGTCGGCCTCGCCCAGGGTCACCACTTGGCGCTCGATGACGTAGGTCTCCGGATCGACCGCCCAGACGAAAGCATCACCCGCCTCGGTTTCGCCCACCGCGCTCAGGGGAACACGTAATACGGACCGAAGGTAGACGGTGGGGCGCGCGTGGACGGTCGCGGTCATGCCGGGCAGCAGATTGATGTCCTCGGGCCGGTCGATCGCCAGGGTCACCCGGAAGCTCTGGGTGACGGCGTCGGCCCGGGTGGCGATCTCGGTGACCCGGGCGGGAAATGCCCGGTCGGGGGCCGCGGCGAAGACGGCCTCGGCGACAGGCCTATCGCGCGGCAGTTCGCTCAAACGTCCCAACACCCGTTCAGGGAGATCGACGACGACCTCCAGTGCCTCGGATGCTTCCAGCAGCAGTACCGGTTGATCGGCCCGAACCCTCTGGTGGTTTTCGATCAGTGTGGCGGCGACGATGCCGTCGAAGGGGGCTGTGAGCGTTGCGTCCTCAAGGATCTTGCGCGCCTGCGCGGTGCGCAGCGTCGCGATCTCGAATTCGGCCCGCTTCCGGTCCACTTCGGCCGGGGTCACCGGCGACACGGGCGAGCCGGCCAGTCTGGAGAAGCGCAGGAAATCCGCTTCCGCAAGCGCCAGCCGGGCTTCCTCCAGGGCAACGCGGTTTTGCAGGTCGCGCGGATCGAGCTGAGCCAGCAGTTCGCCGGTGGCGACCCGTTGCCCGGCGACTACCGGCCGTTCGCTCAGCAGCCCGGACACGGGGAAGGCCAGCGCCGAACGCCGGGTCGCCTGTACCCGTCCCGGCAGTTCCAGGATTTCCGCGTCAACCCCTACCACAAGCGTCTGCACCAGGGGCGCCCGCCCGGTCTCATCCAGGAGGGTCCGGGCGGCGGTCTGCGCCTGGGCCGCCCCGGCGTGCAGCAATACCAACACCAGCAGGATCATTCTCATGTTCCTCTCCTCAGGACGCCGGCACCGCGGGACCGGGGTCGACGGGCTCGTCCTTGGATCGCGACGGCACCCGGTACAGGGTTGCGTACAGCACCGGCACCACGACCAGCGTGAGTACCGTGGCAAAGCTGAGTCCGCCGATGATGGTCGCGGCCATGCCGACGAAGAAGGGATCCTGGAACAGGGGCAGCATGCCCAGCACCGTGGTACCCGCGGCCATCACCACCGGTCGGATACGGCTGACACCGGCGTTGAGCACCGCATCCAGGGGCATCCTTCCTTCGCGCAGTTCCAGGTTGATCTCATCCATCAACACGATGGCGTTCTTGATCAACATGCCGGACAGTGCGAGGAAGCCCAGCAGCGCCATGAAGCCGAACGGCTCGTTGGCCAGGAGAAGCCCGACGGTGACACCGATCACGGCGAGCGGCACGGTGAGCATGATCGCCAGCGGCTGGCGCAGGTTATTGAACAGCAGCACCAGGATCAGGACCATCAGCAGTAGCGGCACCGGGATGCCGGCGGCTATGTAACGCTGGGCACGGGCCGAGTCCTCGAACTCCCCGCCCCACTCCAGGCGGTAGTCCGGCGGGAGTTCCAGCGCATCGATCTGGGGTTTGACCGCGGCCAGCAGGGTACTGGCCAACTCGCCGGGAAAGGCGTCGGCTCGCACTTCAATGGTGCGCACGCGATCGCGCCGCATGATGATCGGGTTGTCCCACTCCACCTCGAAACCACTGACGACCTGCCGTAGCGGGATCGCCTGTTCGGCTGCCGGACTCCAGATCTGCACGTCGCCGAGACTGGCGACGTCTCGACGTTCATCCTCCGGCGCCCGGGAGATGATGGGAATCAGGTCGTCGCCCTCGCGATAGAGACCGATCATGTTGCCTTCGGTCGCGCGCTGCAGGGCACGCGCCAGCTGGGGCCGATCGATGCCGGTAAGCCGTGCCTGCGCCTCGGAGAACTGCGGCGCGAGCACCATCGTCTGCTGACGCCAGTCCGTGGTTGCGATCTGTGCCAGTCCGGAATCAGCGATGATCCGTTCGGCCTGCGCCGCCAGGTCACGCAAGACCTCCGGGTCCGGACCACTGAACCGCGCGCGGACCTTGAATGTGCCGCCGGGTCCCAGCTGGAACAGGTTCACGACCGGCTCGCCGTTTGGAAGCGTGTCCCGGATGAAGTCGTAGACATCGAGTGTGAGGTCACCGATCCTGCGCCGGTCATCCACCTCGACAATCAGCTGACCGTAGCTGCGGTTGGGGTCTTCCGGGGTGTAGGTCAGCTGGAAGCGCTGGGCGCCGCTGCCGACGAAGCTGGAGACGGCGACCACCTCTTCCCGGGAGAGCAGGTAGTCCTCGATGACCTTCATGTCCGCCGAGGTGGCGTGGATGTCGGCCCCCTGCGGCAGGTAGTAGTTGACCATGAACTGGGGCTGGGTCGATGGCGGGAAGAACCCTTCCCGAAGCATGCCGAAGCCGATGATGGCCAGGACGAGGAGGCCGACCGTCGCGGCCAGGGTCAGGTAACGGACCCGGATGCAGAGCACCAGGAATCTGCGATAGGTTTGGTAGAACCGGCTTTCACCGCCGGAGGACGCCTTTTCCGGCTTCAGGAACAGGTGGCAGAGCAGCGGGGTCAGGGTCAGGGCCGTGATCCAGCTCAGCAGCAGCGAAACCAGCATCACCACGAACAGGGAACGGGTGTACTCACCGGTGTTGTCGGCGGAGAAGCCGATGGGGACGAAGGCGAGCACCGCGATGCCGGTCGCGCCGAGCAGGGGCATGGCCGTCTGCGCGACGATCTCCTTTGCGGCCTTGATCCGGTCCATGCCCCGGGTAATGCGCACCAGGATCCCGTCCGTGACGACGATGGCATTGTCCACCAGCATGCCCAGCGCGATGATCAGTGCACCCAGCGAGATGCGTTGCAGGGTGATGTCCAGCGCATACATCACGATCAGCGTGCCAAGGATGGTCACCAGGAGCACGACGCCGATGATGAGGCCGGAGCGCAGCCCCATGAATACCAGCAACACGACGATGACGATGGCCACGGCCTGGGCGAGGCTGACGATGAAGTTGTTGATGGCCTCGGTCACCGCGCGGGCCTGGAAGGCGATCACGTCGATCTCCATGCCGACGGGTGTGAGCGGCGCAAGCTCCGCCAGTCGCTGTTCCACCAGTTCACCCATCACCACCACGTTCCCGCCCGAGACGGTGGAGATGCCCAGTCCGATCGCCGGCTTGCCGTTGAAGCGCATCAGGGCCGTGGGCGGGTCCTGGTAGCCGCGGGTGACGGTCGCCAGGTCACGTACCCGGATCAGCCGCCCCTGGCCGGTGGGATCCGGAATCAGCACATTGGAGATGGCCTCCACGGAATCGAACTCGCCGGTGGGCCGCACGACGATCCGGCTGCCCCCGACGCTGACCCGTCCGGCGTCGGTCACCGTGTTCTGTTCGCCGATGGTCCGGTACACGAGTTCCAGCGGGATGCCCAGTTGGGCCATTCGGGCGCGTGAAACCTCCAGGAAGATGTGCTCGCGCTGAACGCCGTTCAGCGCGACGCTCGCAACACCGGGGACTTGCAGGAGTTCGCGGCGCAACAGGTCGGCGTAATCCTTCAGCGCCGAGTACGTGAAGCCCTCTCCGGTGATGGCCAGGTACACACCAAAGACATCCCCGAAATTGTCGTTCACGACGGAGGGGAGCACCCCGGGTGGCAGGCGGGATTGAGCGTCGCCGACCTGGCGTCGGAGTTCGTCCCAGATCTGCGGCATTTCCGCGGCCGTATAGGCCTGCTGGATCTCCGGTGTGATGATGGACAGCCCGTCCGTGGACTGGGAGGTAATCCGCCATAGCTGCGGCATCTGCTGGATTGCGGTCTCCAGCACGTCCGTCACCTCGCGCTGGACCTCCTCGGCGCTGGCACCCGGATAATGGGTCACGACCTTGGCCACCTTGATCGTGAACTCGGGGTCCTCCAGCCGCCCCATGTTCTCGTAGGCGAAGATGCCGCCGCCGATGGTCAGGAAGGTGATGAACAGGACGATGACTTTCTTGTGAATCGACAACTCGGCGATGTTCATCATCAGTCCCTCGTCCGGACTCGTTCGCCGTCGGCGAGATAGGCGGCACCGGCGGTGACCACCCGATCACCCTCCGACAGGCCCTCCAGCACCTGAACGGTACGGCCGCTCAGGCTCCCGATCCGCACGAACCTTCGCTGCACCGTGGACTGCTCAGGGTCCAGCAGCCAGACGAAGGATCTGCGATCGGATGTGGCCTGGAGTGCCTCCACCGGGAGAAAGTGCATGGAACGGATATCCACGATCTCGTCATGGGGCACGAAGCTCGCACTCATGCCGGGGAGGATGTTGGCCCCTTCCGGAGCGGGCAGGCCGAGGACCACGCGGTAGGTGTTGGTGCGGGGATCCGCGCGCGTTTCCAGCTCTTTCACCGAGACCGGGAACTGTCTCCCCGGCAGTACTTCGAAGCTGACCGTTCCGACCTCGGTGCCGAGCAGGGATCGGCCGGCCGGCGGCAACCGCACCACGTCGAGTTCGGGTAGCTGGATGCGAACCTCAAGCCGGCTGATGTCTTCGAGCAGCAGGATGGGTTCGCCGGCTTGCACGGTCTGAAAATTGTCGACGAGGCGGCGGGCGACGCGGCCCGGGAACGGGGCCAGGAGTTCGGTATCCTCCAGGCGCTTTTGCGCCAGCGCCAGTTCGGCGTCGGCCACCTGGAAGCGCGCGCGGGCCTGGTCCCGCTCCGCCGCCGTCACTACCCCGGATACGAAGGCTCTTTCGATGCGGTCCAACCGGGATCGGGCCTCGTTCCGGTCCGCCCGTCGCCCGTCGCGCTCGTTCAAGAAATCGCGGGGGTCGATCCGGGCCAGCAGCGTTCCCGCCTCGACGAACTGTCCCTCCTGGATGGGGAGATCGATCAGCGGTCCGGAGACGATGAAGGCGAGTTCGGCACGCTGATCCGCGCGCACCTCACCGGGAAACTGTCGGCGCGCCGGCAGTTCGGGAGGCCCCAGCAGTACCGAATCCACCAATCGCGGAGGCGCCCCCGTCAGGTCCTCGGGGGGACCTCCGCAGGCGGTAAGCAGGACCAGTGCCGCAAGCGCCGGAACCAGAGCCCATCCGATCCTTGCGGAAGACTCCGGTACCTGACCAAGGGTCGGAGTGAACCTGACGATCCGCCACCATACTGAACGCAAGCGCACAGCACCCTCCCTCGGCCCGCCGAGCGGTTTTCCCCTTCCCGGAATGTCGCACAACCGATGCCGCAATGATAGTCTCCCGCTTCAGAAAAGGGCGGGCATTTGAACGTGAAATCCGTCCAGCCCACATCCCGTTCCGGCGCGAGACCGACGTGACTCTGATCCGGCTGATGGTCGTGTACATAACGCTGTTCGCCTTGGCGGGGTGCGCCACGGTCCGCATCGATGATGCCGATCCGCGGGCCGCCTTCGCGGAGCGGCGCGGCGACTACCTGACGACCGGCGTCTTCAGTGTGGAAACGCGCAGCGTCCTGTTCTTGTTGGGGAGCGAAGCACCACGCTGCGAGCGCTCGCCGTCCGATTGCATCTCACTGCTCTACCAGGTGGGTGACCAGGACACGGAGAGCATTCTGGCGGTGCTGTCCGAGTTGTCCCTCGCGAAGGCCCTGCGGACCGAACAGGCGGCCAGGGGCACGGATTCCGACGAGGTCATCGCGGACTACCTGAATGCAGCACGTTTCGCTTACGCCTTCCTGTTTCTCGACGCCCGTCCACCGGAGGAGCGCGCGCTGGAAAACCGCCAGACGCGGGTGCGTGACTACTATAATTTCAGCGTCGAACGTGTCGCTACATTGGTATTTCAGCGCACGCGAAGGGCGGACGCACCCGTGATGCCGGTGGAGGGTACGGTCCGGGATATCGGTCAGTGGAGCCTCACGATCGGGCGGGTCGAGCCGCGGTTGCAGAGAGGCACGGAACGTCTCGCATCCATCGTCTCGCCCACGCGCCTGCAGATCCGCGGCCTCCAGAACGCCTACCGGAGAGATGGCCTGGGCGGCGAACTGGTCGCCGTGTGGACCCCGGACGTCTCCGGCCAGCATGATCTCCCGATGAGGGATATCGGCTTTTCTCCCGCCACGGTCCTGCTGGAGTTCGAGGGCGAAGGACTGGATCAAGTGCTGTCCCGACGGGAGGCACGACTTCTCATCCTGGATCCCAACCGGAGCAGGACCACGTGGGTCCGAGGTCAGCATGTGCCGGTGGCCGCGAATTTCAGCGCCTCTTATGCCCTGTGGCTGTCCCGTGCGGGTTTCCGTCGCCAGGGCCTGCTCAGCACGCTCGGTCGCGATACGTCTCTGATGCACCCGCGTATCCATCTCATGCAGCCCTATGACCCCGATCGGTTTACCGTGATCATGCTGCATGGGTTGGCGAGCAGTCCGGAGGCCTGGGCCAATCTTGCGAACGAAGTGCTTGGTGACGCGACCCTGCGAGACCATTTCCAGATCTGGCAGGTGCATTACCCGACCAATCTGCCCATCGCGATCAACCATCTCGAGATCCGGTACGCCCTGGAACGGACCCTGGCGGCGGTCGATGCCCGGGGGCAGGCCAGGGCCGGTCGGGACATGATCCTGATCGGACACAGCATGGGTGGGGTGATTGCGCGTTTATTGATCCTGGAGGGCAGCGAGGATATCTGGATGGAGACGCTGGGGGTCCCCGAGGATTCCGACAGGCGCGCGGCGCTGGCGCCCCTGGAACCCTACATTCGCTTCGAGCCGCTGGAAGGCGTCAGCCGTTCCGTCTTCCTCGCCAGCCCGCATGCCGGCACGCCGTTCGCCGGCAATTGGCTCAGCCGGTTCGTCACCAGGCTGGTGCGCCTGCCGGCCGATGTGATCCTCCGTATCGCGGCGGTTGCGGAGGCGATTGCACAGGATCTGCCGGAGAGCGCCGAGAGGCTGAGGGGCACGCCAACCTCGATCCATCAACTCGATGCCGCAAATCCCTTCCTGCAAGCGACGTCACGGCTCGGCATCGCCCCCGGCATCGACTACCACTCCATCATCGCCCGCAACGATCCCTCGGACCCGCCCGAGAATTCCAGCGACGGCGTGGTCCCGTTCGCCAGCGCCTATCTTCCCGGCGCGGCCAGCACGCTGCTCGTGAATGCGGGGCACAGTGTGCAGCAGACCCCCGAGGCCATCGTCGAGATCCGCCGCATTCTCCATCTCCATCTTGTGGAGCACGGTCTCATCAAGCCCCCGGAAGTACGACATCTCCACCTGGAGGGACCGGAACGGGGCCCACGGCCGACACGGGATCCGGATACCGGTATCCCGGTGCGATAACTCCTTGCGAAGCCGTTCTCTCGCCCCCGGGCGGGAATCGCTCCGCAATGCTTCCGGGGCATTCACCAGAGGCAAGTGTCGATCCGGTCCGGTTTTCTGTATCCGACGCTGGACACGGTGCCCATGTTGCGGTATTAGCCAGAACTTCGGGGGTCAAGGGAGACTTCGGATGAGAAGGGCCGGGAAGGATATAAAAACGGTGGATCTCGCCTTGCAGGGGGGCGGCGCTCACGGCGCACTCACCTGGGGGGTGCTGGACCGGCTCTTGACGGATGAGCGAATCGAGATCGCCACCATCAGCGGCACCAGCGCGGGTGCCATGAACGCGGTGGTCATGGCCGATGGCCTGGATCAGGGGGGGCGCGAGGGAGCGAGGGAAGCGCTTGCCGGATTCTGGAAGGCGGTCAGCGACGCGGCGCGGCTCTCCCCGATACAGCGGTCGCTTTGGGACCGAATGACCAACCGCTACAGCCTGGATCACTCGCCCGGTTACCTCTTTTTCGAACATCTCACCCGGCAGTTCTCGCCCTACGAACTGAATCCCCTGAATATCAATCCGTTGCGTGACCTCGTCGCTTCGCGGGTGGATTTCGAACGGGTCAACCACTGCAAGGATCTCAAGGTCTTCGTGACCGCCACCAATGTGCGCACCGGCCGCGGCCGCACCTTCACCCAGCCGGATCTCACGGTGGACTCGGTGATGGCTTCCGCCTGCCTGCCCTTCATGTATCAGGCCGTGGAGATCGACGGTGAGGCGTATTGGGACGGCGGCTATATCGGGAACCCCGCGCTCTACCCGCTGGTCGAGGATCGCGCCACGCGCGATCTGATCGTGGTTCAGATCAATCCACTGGTAAGGGAAGAACTACCGCGCACCGGCCGCGAGATCATCAACCGACTCAACGAGATTACCTTCAACGCCAGCCTCATCAAGGAACTTCGCTCCATCGAACTCCTGCACCAGTTGATCGAGGTCGAGCAACTCGAATCCGAGCGTTACCGCGACATCTACGTGCATCTGATCCATGCCCACGAAGAACTCAAGAATCTGGATGCCTCAAGCAAGATGAACGCCGAATGGGGCTATCTGACCCATCTCAAGGAACGCGGCCAGGCCTGGGCCGGGAGCTTCCTGGAACGTCATTTCGATGATCTGGGCAAGCGTTCCACCTTCGATCTGAAGAGCCTTTTTACCGACAGCTTCAGGCCACCGAGCCTCGACACATCCACCTCATCCGACCAGCCAACGGAGCCGAAGCCATGATGGGGATCCTGGTTATCGTCATCGCACTGGGCCTGCTGATGTATTTGGCCTATCGAGGCGTCAGCCTCCTGATCCTTGCGCCGGCGCTGGCCACCTTCGCGGTGGTGGCAACGATGGATGGCCCGGTGCTTGCGAGTTACACGCAGATTTTCATGGGCTCGGCGGGCGGCTTCATCACACTGTATTTCCCCGTATTCCTGCTCGGCGCCGTGTTCGGCAAGTTGATGGAGGATTCCGGCAGCGCCCGGGTTCTTGCCGACGCCATCATTGCCAAACTTGGCAGCGGCCAGGCGATCCTGGCCGTGGTCCTGTCCTGTGCCGTCATGACCTACGGCGGGGTGTCCCTGTTCGTGGTGGCCTTTGCGGTTTACCCGATTGCGGCGGCCCTGTTCCGGCAGGCCGATATCCCCAAGCGATTGATTCCCGCAACCATCGCCTTGGGCGCCTTCACCTTTACCATGACGGCGCTGCCGGGTACGCCCGCCATCCAGAACGCCATCCCGATGCCGTTCTTCGGGACCTCTCCCTTCGCGGCACCGGGGCTTGGAATCATCACGGCGCTGGTGATGTTCAGCCTCGGCATGCTCTGGCTCAATTACCGCGCGCGCAAGCTGGCCCCGGAAGGCTACGGCAACCACCCGGACGCGGAATTCGTCCCGAACAAGGCGTTGCGGGAGCGCGCGGCGGGTGAGGGTTTCGACCTGATGGAGCTTCCGGTGGAGGAGCGTCCTGTGAGTCGGCCACCGGTATTCGTCGCCGTTCTGCCGCTGGTGCTGGTGATCGCGATCAACCTGTTGTTCACTTTTGTGATCATCCCGAACATGGACACGGACTTCCTGGCCCTGCCGCTGTACGGCGAGACCAGCATTGATGAGGTGCGCGGGATCTGGTCGGTGACCGCGGCCCTGGTGCTTTCCCTGTTGGCGGTGATCGCCCTGAACTGGAAGCGGCTGCCCAAGCTCACGCAGTCCGTCGACAATGGTGCCAACGCCTCACTCCTGCCGATCTTTAACACCGCCAGTCTGGTGGGCTTTGGGGCCGTGATCGCCTCGCTGGGTGCCTTCGTGCTGATTCGTGATGCGGTCGTCGGCCTTGGGGGCGATAACCCGCTGATCTCGCTCGCGATCGCCGTGAACGTGCTGGCGGGAATGACCGGCTCGGCCTCGGGCGGGATGAGTATCGCGCTCTCGACCCTCGGTGATACCTATCTGGAGATGGCTTACGCCCAAGGGATCAGTCCGGAATTGCTGCACCGCGTTACGGCAGTGGCTACGGGTGGACTGGATACGCTACCGCACAACGGCGCGGTCATCACCCTGCTGGCCATCTGCGGCCTCACACACCGCCAGGCCTATTTCGATCTGGCGATGGCCGCGATGGTGGCGCCCTTCCTCTCGCTGATTGTGCTGATCACCTTGGGGACGTTGTTCGGGAGTTTCTGAACCCCAAAGACCTCTCTCCCAGTCTCCGGAAGCCTGTCACAGGCTTCCGGAGACTGTCTTTTAGTCAAACAGTGCGAGCAGGCGTTGCAGTTCGGACTCGCTCCAGCCCTCGGGTTCGGTTAGCGCCAGCCAGGCGTGGATGTAGTCGGTCGGGGCGTACTCGTGCCCGAATCCCTTGGGTGCGGTGCCCACCATCATGTCGGCGGCCAGTTGCAGCATGGTCACGATGGGAAACCAGCGCAGATCCGGGGAGACATCCGGGCCGCGTGGCTCGCGCATCCACTCCGGCTCCTTCCAGGCGGACTCGGGGCTGAAGAAGGTGATCGGATCGCTGGCATACTGCAGAAAGACGATTCGGAATGTTCCCCATTCTTCTTTGCCGTGATTGAGCCTCTGTTCCTGATTCATGAACCGGACGACCGACCCGCCTCGGAACTCGGGCAGCCAGGCCGGGGAGCCTGGATCGCGCTCAGCCGTTACCCTGCGCCATGTCTCGTTGCGAAACGGTGGTCCGCTCCACAGGGCACCGTCGAAGGGATCATTGATGATGTCGAAGAGGTCGAAGGAGAGATCGGAGTTGAGCGAACCCAGGCTCAGGCCACGCAGGAACAGCCGCGGCCGGGATTCCGGGGGCAGGGTGCGCCAGTGATGATAGATCTCCGTAAACAGGGCACGGGCATTCTCCGCCCCATAACCCTGGTCGGTCAGCAAGGTGAGCGGGCTGTTTAAATAGGAGTACTGTGCCACGACCGTGGCGATATCCCCTCGGTGCAGGTACTCCACCGTGTTCTGTGATGAGGGATCCACCCAGCCCGTGCCGGTGGGTGTCACCAGCAACAGTATGGAGCGATCGAAGCCCCCCGCCCGTTTCAGTTCTTCCAGTGCCAGGCGGGCCCGTTGCTCCGGGGTATCCGCTGAATTGAGGCCCACGTAAACCCGAATCGGGGGCGGTACCGGTGTGTCGAAGAAATCGCTGAGTTCCTCGGCGGTGGGGCCGCCGGCAACAAAACTACGCCCCTGTCGGCCCAGATCCTTCCAGTTGATCAGCGACTCTTGACTGCCCGTCTGCCAGGCATGCACGGGATGTGGCAGGTCGGCGTCGATCAGTGCATCCAGTTGCTGGAAGGAACGATCCAAGCCCCGCAGCGTTGAACTGACCAGCACGCCGTTGATCACCGTCCAGAACAGAAACACGGCGGCGGTGATGCTGAAGATCTGGGATATGCGGCGCGGGACGTACCGGTGGAGCCTGATGGACAGTGTACGAAAGACCCACTTGAACAGACGAGCCAAAGAAAGCATCAGTACAAACACCAGCGCGGCGATGACGCCCAACAGCACCGGCTGAACACCCGCGAGTTCTTCGATTCCCATCAGTGCGCGGAGGGAGTTCTGCCATTCCGATGCCTGCCAAATGAAGCTGAACGTGATCAGCACGCAGAGCAGGCCCGCAACGACCTGGGTGAATCGGACCGTCCGCTTGCTTGGGGTTGGCAATTCCAGGTACTTCCAGAACCATACGCCGGCGACACCCAGACCATAACCCGCGGCGAAAGAAAGTCCGGAGATCACGCCCTGGATCAGGAACGGGCGTGGTAGCAGGGAGGGCGTCAGCGAAAAGGCAAAGAAGACGGTTCCGACGAGTAGACCCACGACGCTTAGGTACATTTGCGGTCTCGCTGAATAGGCAGGGAAAGGGGGCAAGCTGCTTCGACAGCGGTAGTATGCTGTCGGAACGCAGGCAAGCCAACGCCGACTCCATGGCACTCAACCTACTCAATGGCGGGTCTGGGGGGCGCTGCTTTACAGCATGCTCGATGATGCAAGCAGTATGACGATCAATCGGGCGAAAGTGGCTCATGGTCGGTACCTGGAGTATCCCCACGAAATCATGCAGGGATCCCGGCGGCAAACACGGTTCGTATGGTCGATCTGATGCGCTGTAAGGTGTCGTCGAGGATGTTGGCTGATTCTCGCCGCAGCACTCTCAAGCCCAGGAAAAAATGGGATAACACCCGTCGCTTCGCGGTGTTGGGCTGGTAATGACGGTGGCGTCCCTCATGCTCTGCCGCCAGACCCACCAACCAGGCCGCAAAACTGGCCAGGGCGGCAATCAGCAACAGCACATCAA
Source organism: Ectothiorhodospira shaposhnikovii (assembly GCF_047222355.1). NCBI lineage: Bacteria > Pseudomonadati > Pseudomonadota > Gammaproteobacteria > Chromatiales > Ectothiorhodospiraceae > Ectothiorhodospira > Ectothiorhodospira shaposhnikovii. The sequence continues at coordinate 1,126,577 of NZ_CP178333.1, forward strand.
ATCTTTGCGCAGAGCGGGAGCGGGAACGATTCACGCCAAGTCCATAATGCTCATTTTTGCTGGCACGAAAATCCTCTTCAATTTGCATCCTCAGCGAATAGAGCGCTATCACCCGGTCGGTGATCTTCGCCCCTCCAAGCAGGGAGGTGGCAATGACCCAGGGCTCTCTCTGCCCAGTTGCATGCGCGCGACTCTTGCCAGCCTGGGCGCGCCGGCCAGACCGGGTCGCATGAATACGACCCTGAAGGCGCTTGCGCAGGCCATACACCTGGCATTCCAGGGAATCGTGGCGGGTCATGGCAAAGGCACCCATGAAGGTCGGCTGATTTTCATCCAGCAAGCATCCCAATTCGCGGGTATTGAGCCAGATGTCCTCGCCTGGCCGCGTCATCTGGACCAGACCTCGCGCTCGGCCCACCCAGTCCCAGCCCAAAGCTTCCACGGCGCGAAACCAGGGTTTCTTGAAACCGGCGTCCGTGACGATCACCGGGCGGACTCCGGCGGGCAAGACCTCCGAGAGGCGCTTCAAAAAGTCCTCCTGGATCTCGCGGTTAGCGTACTTGGACTGAGGGTGGCACTCCTGGTACAGGGTTCTTCCCTGGCCGCCCACGGGCACCGAGGCGCGCAACACGTGAATGCTCTCATCCACCGCCACCGGCGACCAGTCCACCAAGATCACTGGGCGCTCTTCCTGCCCAACCAGCCAGTGAGCCATGGCCTGATAAACCGTCGCCGCCTCTCGATGCATCCTGGGGTTACCGATGAGCCGATCCATCTGCTTGATGCTCGCCTTTTCGGTGATCTTTCGCTGCGATGCCCGGCCAAGACCGGTGACCGAGGTGGTCTGCCCGTCCAGAGCCGCCGCCGTGGCGATCAGCAGCGCGTTGAAGCGGGTGCGGTGAATGGATTGACAAGCAACCCCCAAGTTTGCGTGAATCAGGTCCGTGGCGTGCATCGGTGTGTTTCGTGGCTCTTTTTTGGCTTCGTCACCTTAAAGAATCACGATCTTGCCGGTGCATGTCCACCCCCACCTCCCCTTATCCCACTGTTTCACAAGGAATTCCGCCCGCAAAAACGTGGGGATAGCCCAGGGTCGGTACAGGAACATTGCATTGCGGGAATGCTCTCATCCCATGGGCGGAAACTCCGACAGTCTGCCGGACATTGCCCGCTGAGCTTCCAGCAGTCGGATCAGGGCGGTGGCGGCGTTGGAACGGGTGCGTTCCCGGTGGGTGACCCAGCCCAGTGACCGTCCCATGGTCAACCCCTCCAGCGCCAGCCGTTGCAGGGATTCCCCCATGGACAGGGGTAATACCCCCCAGCCCAGCCCGATCCCGACCATCATCTGAATGGTCTCCAGATAATTGGTCTCAAGAATCCGGGCGGGGGCGATACCCAGGGGCAGGAAGGCCCGCTCCACCAGACCCCGGGTGAAGGTACCCGACGGCGGCAGGATGGCGGCATGGGCATTGAGCCGTTGCGGGGTGACATCCCCCCGGGTCAGATCATGATCCGGCGCGGCCATGGGCACCAGCGGGTCATCCCAGATCACCCGGCAGCTCAGCAGGGGAGAGGGCCTCTCCGGCAGCGTCACCACCGCCAGATCCACCAGCCCCTGTTCCGCAAACCGGCAGGCATCCTCGGAATCCATGAAGCGGATGTCCAGCTCCACGGCGGGATATTGCCGGGCGAAGGCCTTGAGCACCGGCGGCAGACGCCGCAGGCCGATGTGATGGGAGGTGGCCAGCACCAGGGGACCTTCCACCCGGTCCGACAGACTGTCCAGGAGCCGACGGGTCTCTTCCAGGTCCAGTAGGATGCGCCGGGCCTGGGGCAGCAATACGCGACCCGCCTCGGTCAGGCTGACCTGGCGGCCGATGCGGTCGAACAGCCGGCGTCCCAGTTCTTCCTCCAGGGCGGCCACCCGCTTGCTCACCGCTGGTTGGGTCAGGTGCAGCATTTCCGCGGCCCGGGAAAAGGAGCCGGCGGTGGCAACGGCGGTGAAGGCTTTCAGGTTATCGATCAGCATGGAGAATCATCATGGCAGAGTGGCTGAGACTGATCTTGATCCTTCTCCCTGCCTGGGAGAAGGGCCGGGGATGAAGGGCCTCATGATCGGGATGTGCATTCTTTATGGGAATCTCATTCATGAATAACATGAATTTGTGTTATCAAACAGATCGGCCTATCCTCATTCCCAGCGTACACCGAGGTAAGCGTGATGACTGCAAAGACCCTTTACGACAAGCTCTGGGATGCCCACGTGGTCCGTACCGAAGAGGACGGCACCGCGCTCCTGTATATCGACCGGCATCTGGTCCACGAGGTGACCTCGCCCCAGGCCTTCGAGGGCCTGCGACTGGCTGGCCGCAAGCCCTGGCGCAGCCACTCCGTGGTGGCGGTCCCCGACCACAACGTACCCACCCGTGATCGGGATCAGGGCATCGCCGATCCGGTCTCCCGCACCCAGGTGGAGACCCTGCAGCAGAACGTGCGGCATTTCGGGCTCACCTTTTTCCCCATGGGGGACATCCGCCAGGGCATCGTCCATGTGATTGGACCGGAGCAGGGGGCCACCCTGCCGGGCATGACCGTGGTCTGTGGCGATTCCCACACCTCCACCCACGGCGCCTTCGGTGCCCTGGCCATGGGCATCGGCACCTCCGAGGTGGAGCATGTGCTGGCCACCCAGTGCCTGTTGCAGAAGAAAATGAAGAGCATGCTCATCTCCGTGGACGGGCAGGTGGGTCCCGGTGTCACCGCCAAGGACATCGTGCTGGCCATCATCGGCGAGATCGGCACCGCCGGTGGTACCGGCTATGCCATTGAGTTCGGGGGAGACGCTATCCGCGCCCTGTCCATGGAAGGACGCATGACCGTCTGCAACATGGCCATCGAGGCCGGTGCCCGTGCCGGCATGGTGGCGGTGGACGACACCACCATCGATTACGTCAAGGGTCGTCCCTTTGCACCCAAGGGGGCCTACTGGCACCAGGCGGTGGCGGCCTGGCGCGAACTCCATTCCGATCCCGATGCCCGGTTCGACCGGGTGGTGCATATCGACGCCGCCGGCATCGAACCCCAGGTGACCTGGGGCACCTCTCCCGAAATGGTGTTGCCGGTCTCCGGCAAGGTCCCCAACCCGGACGCGGTGGCCGACGAGGTGAAGGCCAACGGCATGCGCCGGGCTCTGGAGTACATGGGCCTGACCGCCGGCATGCCGGTGTCCGACATCACCGTGGACAAGATTTTCATCGGTTCCTGTACCAATGCCCGCCTGGAGGATATCCGCGCCGCCGCCGAGGTGGTCAAGGGACGTCGCGTGGCCGGGAACGTGAAGCTGGCCCTGGTGGTGCCCGGTTCCGGGTTGGTGAAGCAGCAGGCGGAACAGGAGGGGCTGGATCGCATCTTCCTGGATGCCGGGTTCGAATGGCGTGAACCGGGCTGTTCCATGTGCCTGGCCATGAATGCGGACCGGCTTGAGCCCGGCGAGCGTTGCGCCTCCACCTCCAACCGTAATTTCGAGAGTCGTCAGGGCTTGGGTGGCCGCACCCATCTGGTGAGTCCGGCCATGGCCGCGGCGGCGGCGGTGACGGGCCGATTCGTGGACGTGCGTGAGCTCAACTGACAAAAGGTACCGCAGTGATGGAAAAATTCGAGACACTCAACGCCCTGGTCTGTCCGCTGGACCGCTCCAACGTGGATACGGACGCCATCATCCCCAAGCAGTACCTCAAGTCCGTGAAACGCACCGGTTTCGGCCCCAACCTGTTCGATGACTGGCGCTACCTGGACCCGGGTGAGCCGGGCATGGACCACAGCCGGCGTCGGGTGAACCCCGACTTCGTGCTCAACCAGCCTCGCTACGAGGGGGCGCGGATCCTGCTGGCGCGCAAGAACTTCGGTTGCGGTTCCTCTCGCGAACACGCGGTATGGGCCCTGACCAACTACGGTTTTCGCGTGGTCATCGCGCCGAGCTTTGCGGACATCTTCTTCAACAACAGCTTCAAGAACGGCCTGCTGCCCCTGATTCTGGACGAGGCCATTGTCGATCAACTGTTCCGCGAGGCCGAGGCCTCGCCGGGCTACAGGCTGACCGTGGACCTTCAGGCCCAGACCGTGGTGACGCCATCCGGGGCATCCTTCCCGTTCCAGGTGGACCCCTTCCGCCGCCACTGCCTGCTCAATGGTCTGGATGACATCGGCCTGACCTTGCAGCACGGGGAGGATATCCGGGCCTACGAGGCCCGTCGTCGGACCGAGGCGCCCTGGCTGTTCTGAGCCTTTCCCCTCATCCCCGGCCCTTCTCCCCCAAGGGGGAGAAGGGAGCCCCATGCAAAGCCCCTCTCTCCAATTCCATTCATCGCGGAGAATCGACATTCATGACCCAGAACATTCTCATCCTGCCCGGTGACGGCATCGGCCCGGAAATCGTTGCCGAGGCCACTCGTCTTCTCAACGCGCTCAAGGACCGTTTCGGCCTGGCCGTGGAACTGGAAGAGGCCCCCATCGGCGGCGCAGGCTATGATGCCGCCGGCAAGCCGCTGCCCGACGAGACCCTAGCCCTGGCCCGGGCTGCCGATGCGATCCTGCTGGGTGCCGTGGGCGGCCCCCGCTATGACCAGCTGGCCTGGGAACTGCGCCCCGAACGGGGGCTGCTGGCCATCCGCTCCGAGCTGGCCCTGTTCTCCAACCTGCGCCCGGCCATCCTCTATCCGCAGCTGGCATCCGCCTCGGCCCTGAAGCCGGAGATCGTCGGCGGCCTGGACATCATGATCCTGCGCGAGCTGACCGGCGGTGCCTACTTCGGCAAGCCCCGCGGCATCCAGACCCGCGAGGACGGGGTGCGGGAAGGCTTCAACACCATCATCTATTCCGAGCCGGAAATCGAACGCATCGTACGCAGTGGTTTCGAGATCGCCATGAAACGTGATCGCCGCCTGTGTTCGGTGGACAAGGCCAATGTGCTGGAAGTCTCCCAGCTCTGGCGCGAGGTGGCCGAGCGGGTGGCCAAGGAGTACCCGGAGGTGGCCCTGTCCCACATGTACGTGGACAATGCGGCCATGCAGCTGGTGCGGGCACCCAAGCAGTTCGACGTGATCGTGACGGAAAACATGTTCGGCGATATCCTCTCCGATGCCGCCGCCATGCTCACCGGTTCCATCGGCATGCTGCCTTCCGCCTCCCTGGACGCCGGAGGCAAGGGCATGTACGAGCCCATTCACGGCTCCGCCCCGGACATCGCCGGCCAGGGCGTGGCCAATCCGCTGGCCACCTTGCTGTCGGTGGCCATGATGCTGCGCTACACCCTGAACGAAGAGGCCCAGGCCGCCCGCGTGGAAGCCGCGGTGGGCCGGGTGCTGGATCAGGGGCTGCGCACCGCCGACATCTGGACCGAAGGCTGCCGCAAGGTGGGAACCCGAGAGATGGGCGAGGCCGTGGTGGCCGCGCTGGCGGACTGACGGGCAAGGCAGACGATGGCCGGTATCCGGGATTTTCGTGCGGATACCGGCGTACCTGTTAGACTGATACACAACGCAGTTCGAACGACAGATACCGAATCCAAGGAATTATTGAGCGATGAGCAAAACCTATGATGTGGCCGTGGTCGGCGCCACCGGCGCCGTGGGCGAGACCATGTTGTCCATCCTGGCGGAACGCAAGTTCCCGGTAGGCAATGTCCATGCCGTGGCCAGCAGCCGCTCCGCCGGCAGCCGGGTGGCCTTCGGTAACAAGCAACTGGTGGTGGAAGACCTGGCCACCTTCGATTTCTCCAAGGTGCAGATCGGCCTGTTTTCACCCGGTGCCTCCGTGTCCAAGGAGTATGCACCCAAGGCCGCTGCCGCCGGTTGCGTGGTGATCGACAACACCTCCCAGTTCCGTTACGACGACGACATCCCGCTGGTGGTACCGGAGGTCAACCCCCATGCGGTGGCCGGGTACAAGAACCGCGGCATCATCGCCAACCCCAACTGCTCCACCATTCAGATGCTGGTGGCCCTCAAGCCCCTGCACGATGCCGCCGGCATCGAGCGCATCAACGTGGCCACCTACCAGGCCGTGTCCGGCACCGGCAAGGAGGCCATCGAGGAACTGGCTACCCAGACCGCTCAGTTGCTCAACGGCAAGCCGGTGGAATGCAAGGTCTATCCCAAGCAGATCGCCTTCAACGTACTGCCGCACATCGACGTCTTCATGGAGAATGGCTACACCAAGGAAGAAATGAAGATGGTCTGGGAGACCCGTAAGATCATGGAGGATGACCGGATCCAGGTGAACCCCACCACGGTGCGCGTGCCCGTGTTCTACGGTCATTCCGAAGCGGTGCACATCGAGACCCGCGACAAGCTCACCGCCGAACAGGCCCGTGAACTGCTGTCCAGGGCGCCCGGCGTGGTGGTCATGGACGAACGCCGTGACGGCGGTTATCCCACGGCGGTTACGGAAAGTGCCTCCCAGGATCCGGTGTTTGTCGGGCGCATCCGGGAAGACATCTCCCATCCCCGCGGCCTGAACCTGTGGGTGGTGGCGGACAATGTCCGCAAGGGCGCAGCCTTGAACAGTATTCAAATCGCGGAAGTTTTGATAAAAGATTTTCTTTAAGCATAGGTCCTGACCTGTCCCTGCACCTGACCGGCAATGCAGTTCCGCCGGTCCGGATGCAGGGCGCGTCACATCGGCAGGGGACTTGGCCGGACCGTTTCAGAAAGGGGACATGCCGTGCGCAGACTGGCTTTGGGAACCGCCTTGTGGGCACTCATGGCGCCGGGGGCGTCCGTGGCCCTTGGCTTGGGGGAGATCGATACCCGTTCGGCACTGAATCAGCCCCTGCGGGCGGAGATCCACCTCTTGTCCGTGCGCCCCGGGGAGATGGAAGACCTGGTGGTCAGGCTGGCCCCCGATGCCCTGTTTCAGCGTCTGGGCATTGATCGCGCCCACCTGCTCTCCGATCTTCAGTTCGAGCCGGTCACCACGTCGGATGGACGTCATGTGATTCGGGTCACCTCCCGTAACCCCATCCGCGAACCCTTCCTGAATTTCCTGATTGAAGCCAGCTGGCCCGGTGGTCGACTGGTCCGTGAGTACACCGTGCTCCTGGATCCGCCCACCATGTTCGAACGGGCACAGCCGCCGGCCCCCGCCGTGACCGCTCCCGCTCCGGTCGACCGCCGTCCGCCGGCGCCGCCTGGTACGCCCCGCCCGGATGCCGCGACCCCCCCCCCGTCCACCTACCGGGTCAGGGGAGGGGACACCATGTGGGACCTGGGCACGCGACTGCGTCCGGATGCCGGTATCTCGGTCGAACAGATGATGATGGCCCTGTTGCGCGCCAATCCCGAGGCGTTCCCCGACGACAACATCAACAATGTCCGCAGCGGTAGCGTGCTGCGGGTGCCCGGGCGTGACGAGATCATGGCCCTGAGCGCGGCGGAGGCCCGTCGCGAGGTGGCCGCTCAGCACCGTCTGTGGCGGGAGTATCGGGCCCGTGCCGCCGAACAGCCGCCCAGGCCCCAGGTTCCGGCCGCGCCGGATGCACCGCCCGCGCCCCCCGCCGTGGCACTGCCGGATCCGGCGCCGAGGACGGCGGAGGAGGGACGCCTGGAGATCGTGGCCGAACCCGATGCCCGGACGGCCGATCGGGCGGCACGCCTGGAACAGGAACTGACCCTGCTGCGGGAGACCAGTGAAACCCGGCGCCAGGAAAGTCTCGAACTGCGGGACCGCATCCGCGAACTGGAAGACCTGCTGGAACGTCAGGGTCGCCTGCTGGCACTGAACAATCAGCAACTGGCACAGTTGCAACGGCAACTGGCCCTTGCCCAGGGCGAGGACATGGATGCCATGCCCGCGCCGGTGCCGCCCTCGGCACCGATGATCCCCGAACCCCTGCCGCCCGCGGTGCCTGAGGTCCCACCGGAGGCCCCGGCACCGGCTGCGCCTGCCGCTCCCCAGCCTCCCGTCACCGTACCGGCACCTCAGCCCCAGGCGACCGGCTTCCTGGCCGAGCTGTTGCGCAGCCCGTCCCTGCTGATCGGCGGGGGCTTCGGTATCCTTCTCATCCTTGCCCTGATCCTGCTGACCCTGCGGCGTCTGCGTGGTCAGTCCGATGAGGCCGGGGAGGCGACCGCCCCGCCGATGCGTTCGTTCCGTGAGCAGGAGACGCCGGCTTCCGCAGTCGGTACCGGTACCGCCACCCTGACCACCGGGGCCGCGGCGGCGGGTGCCGGTCTGGCCGCGACGGCGACCAGACCCGCTTCGTCCGGGACCATGACGGGCAGTGAAACCGCGCAGGTTGACCTGACTTCCACGGCCATGATGGATACCGTGGAGACCCCATTGCCCCAGATCTCCGTGTCCGCTGCTGACGGTACACCTTCCGAGGCGGGCAGCTGGGATGAAGTGATCAATGACGACACCATCGCCGAAGCCGATGTCTATCTGGCCTACGGCCTCTACCAGCAGGCCGAGGATTTGCTCAAGGAGGCCCTGGTCCGTGAGCCCGAGCGTCCCGATTACCAGTTCAAGCTGGCGGAAACCTACTTTGCCACCGGCAACCAGGGCGCCTTCGACGAGACGGCGGCACGGATGTCCGAACTCAAGGGAGACCGTGCTTCCGCCCTGTGGGATCGACTGGTGACCATGGGACAGGAACTGAGCCCGGGTAACAGCCTCTATCAGGGCATGGGCAAGGCATCTTCCCCAGTGTCTTCGGCGGGCAGCGACGACAGCGATCTCCTGAGTACGCAGGATCTGGATGTATCCCTGGGCGATGTGGATTTTGATATCCACGATGACCTGGATACCCTGGTGAAGGACCGTTCCGATGCCTCCGGTATTGATGAGGAAGCACCGACGGCACTGCAGCCAGGGAGTGAAGAAGAAGCGCCGACCCGTATGCAGGATGCCGCGGCGCCGACCGAGCCAACCCGGGATGCCGGGAGGGTTCGGGACGAGGAGGAGGACACCCTCCAGTTCAGCCTGGGGGACCTGGATTTCGACATTGACGCGTTGGAGTCGGAGTCCGCCAAACCTCCGGCGCCGGCGGATCAGGGGGATGAGACGGTCAATCTCGACCGGCCTGAGCGGCACCCCGCCTCGACGCCTGATCGGCCAGCGGAACCGCCGTCCCCTGAGGACGAGGCAACGCTGGAAATCGATCTCAAGGATCTGGACTGGGCGGATGAAGACGCCACCCTCAAGGTGTCCGAGTCCTCCAGGAAGGACGATGCGGACGATACGGTACGTCTGTTGGAGGACTCCTTTACCGAAGATGATCTGAGAAATCTGGAGGACGACACCCAGAGTCTGGAAGATGCCTTCGGCCTCGGCGATGAAGTCAGCACCAAGCTGGACCTGGCCCGCGCCTACATCGACATGGGCGACGCGGAAGGTGCCCGCGCCACCCTGGAAGAAGTTCTGGCGGAAGGTGATGCCCTGCAGCAGCAGGAGGCTCGGGAACTGCTGGATCAGATCCGCTGACCCTGCTCCGGCGTGATGTTGAGTGTCTGAGCGGATGCACCCGGCCCTGAAGATTCTGGGTGTCGTCCTGTTCATCCTGTGCGTGGCCCAGGCCGGCTGGGCCGTGCTGGCGGTGGGCGGTCTACTGGCCGCCGTCGCGCTGGCGGCCACCGGCGCCGAGGGCGTGGGGCGGTTCCTGGCGATGTCCCGCCGCCTCAAGTGGTTCTTTCTTTCCATCATCCTGATCTTTGGCTGGTTCACCCCCGGTACGCCGTTGCTGGAATGGATGGGGGCCTGGTCTCCGGGGCGGGAAGGTCTGGTGATGGGCCTGCAGCGGACCCTGGTGCTGGTACTGGCGGTGGCCGCCGTGGTCTGGTTACTGCATGTCACCTCGCGGGAATCCCTGGTCAAGGGGCTGTTGTGGCTCACCCGTCCCCTGGCGCCGCTGGGCCTGCCCCGGGAACGTTTCGCCGTGCGGCTGGTGCTGACCCTGGAGGCACTGCCCCAAGTCCGGATACTGGCCGCCGCCGGCCGTCCGGATACCGCGCCGCAAGGTCCCAAGGCGCGGCTTCAGGGGCTGGGGCAGCGGGCCACCGGTCTGTTTCGGGAGGTGCTGGAGCAGGCGGAGAAGGCGCCGCTGGAGCCCATTCGCCTGGATCCCGTGCCGCCACCGGGACCGGGTCAGTGGCTGTTGCTGTGCCTGATCCTGCTACCGCTGCTGCTGGCCGCCCTGCACTGATGCCGGGAACTGGTATCATCCCGCCTCCCATTCATGCCCCACGAATCCAATGAACGACACCCCCCGTCGACTGGCGATCGGACTTGAATACGACGGCTCCGGATTCCGGGGCTGGCAGCAGCAGAAGGATGGCCGCACCATCCAGCCCCTGGTGGAACGGGCGCTGGCCAAGGTGGCGGATCATCCCGTGCAGGTGACCTGTGCCGGCCGTACCGATGCCGGGGTGCATGCCACCTGTCAGATCGTGCATTTCGATACCACCGCCGACCGTCCGCCCCATGCCTGGCTGCTGGGCGGCAACAGCAATCTCACGCCGGAGATCAGTCTGCAGTGGGTCAGGCCCGTGGCACCGGATTTCCATGCCCGGTTCTCCGCTCGCTGGCGCCGTTATCGCTATGTCTTCCTGAACCGTTTGGCCCGTCCCGCCGTCCTGCGTGGGCGGGTGACCTGGTATCACCGTCCCCTGGCGGCGGAGCCCATGCACGAGGCGGCCCAGCATCTGCTGGGCGAACATGATTTCAGCAGTTTCCGTGCCCTGGGTTGTCAGGCCCGTCATCCCATCCGGGAGGTGCAGTCGGTGTCGGTGACCCGCGATGGGGATTTCATCTATCTGGATATTCGGGCCAATGCCTTTTTGCATCACATGGTGCGCAATATCGCCGGCGCCCTCATGTGCGTGGGTCGAGGCGAGCGGCCCAGTGACTGGTTGGCGGAACTGCGGGAAGCCCGGGATCGCAGCCAGGGCGGGGTGACGGCGCCGCCGGACGGCCTGTATCTGGTTCAGGTGGGGTATGACGCGCAGTTCGACCTGCGCCCGGAGGCGGTCATTCCCCGCTACGGCTTCGTTTAGCCGGTGGCTGTGACTTTCCCGACATTTCCCTGTGGCAAGCCCCACATTCTCCCTGGGTGATCTTTTTTTTATCCATTAAAAACAGACAAATACCACCCATTAAAGGCCGGGCACAGGTCTTGCATGCCTCCAGGAAAACCAAGTCAATCCCGCTGCGGCGGGCACCCTGGGAGGATTGTGATGGACCCAAAGCCCGACAGAATCATTCAAATCCCCGTCACCGTCCAGGGCGGGTGCGCCAGCACCAAGCCCAGTTCCGGTTGCGGCGACAGCCACGGTCGGAAACCCGGACTGCCCGCCCACATCCAGGCCAAGATCCAGGATCACCCCTGCTACTCGGAAGAGGCCCATCACCACTTTGCCCGCATGCATCTGGCGGTGGCTCCGGCCTGCAACATCCAGTGTCATTACTGCAACCGCAAGTACGACTGCTCCAACGAGTCCCGTCCCGGCGTGGTGTCCGAGGTCCTCAAGCCGGCTCAGGCCATCCACAAGGCCCTGACCGTCGCGGCTTCCATCCCCGAGATGACCGTGGTGGGCATCGCCGGACCCGGTGACGCCCTGGCCAACCCAACCCGCACCTTTGCCACCTTCCGGGGCATCCGGGAGCAGGACCCCGGCATCAAGCTTTGCCTGTCCACCAACGGCCTGGCACTGCCCCAGCATGTGGATGAGCTGGTCGCGCTGGGCGTGGATCATGTCACCATCACCATCAACAGCATCGACCCGGAGATCGGCGCCCGCATCCATCCCTGGGTGCTGTGGGAGCGTCGCCGGGTGTTCGGCCGAGAAGGGGCGCGGATTCTGATCAGCCAGCAGCAGAAAGGCCTGGAAATGCTGGTGGAGCGGGGCGTTCTGGTGAAGGTCAACTCGGTGATGATTCCGGGTATCAACGATCACCATCTCAAGGATGTCTCCCGCAGGGTCAAGGAGAAGGGCGCCTTCCTGCACAACGTCATGCCCCTGATCTCCGACCCGGCCCACGGCACCTATTTCGGCCTCAACGGTCAGCGCGGACCCACCGAGGCGGAACTGTCCGCCCTGCGGGATGCGTGCGAGGGCGACATGAACATGATGCGCCATTGCCGCCAGTGCCGTGCCGACGCAGTGGGCATGCTGGGCGAGGATCGGGGCGAGGCATTTAGCCTGGCGCGCATTGATCAGGACCTGCCGGACTACGACGCGGTCCGTGAACGTCGGGATCAGGTCCAGGCGGCGATCAGGGAACGCATGGCGGCGCGCAAGCGCCAGGGAGGCACTGTGACTTCAATACCTTCGGCCGGATCCGCCGCACAACCGCCCGCCCGCCCGGTGCTGATGGCGGTGGCCACCAAGGGCGGCGGCCTGGTCAATCAGCATTTCGGCTATGCCCGGGAGTTTTTGATTTACAAGGCCACGCCGGAAGGGGTTCGGTTCGAGGGGCACCGGCGGGCGGATCTGTACTGCGCCGGACCGGAGGCCTGCAATGACCGGGCCCAGGTGCTGGCCAGCACGGTGCGGGCCCTGGAGGACTGCGAGGTGCTGCTCTGTGCCCGTATCGGCATTGAACCCTGGTCGGTACTTGAGGCGGCCGGGATCATGCCCAACGGCGAGCACGCCATGGCCCCCATCGAGGATGCGGTGATGGCCGTGTACCGAGAGATGATGGCTGCCGGGCGCCTGGACATGGCCGCGGAAGAGGCTACGCAGTGCGCGTGACGCAGCCTGCAAACCCCAGGCGGTCGACGACAGGCAACATGAGGACATACCCATGCCACTGAATCCGTCAGCGTCGAACATGGCAGCCTCACACGCCGTCACGCCGGTGCCGGCGGGTACCGTGCATTGGAAAAAAAGCCCCCATGGCCGGCACCGCGCCGGCCATCCGCCCCGGGTCGGTGGTTGTGATGAGGTTGCCGAGGCCGGCGAGGGCAGGATGGACAGCCTCCACGACCGACTGCTTGCCCATGCCGGGGGGCTGCCCAACGATGATCTGCTGGCGTGTCTGTTGTCCGCCTGGATCGGCGGTCGCGGCGTCCTGCCGGCGCATCTGGGGCTGTCCGGCAGTGACTACCGGCAGATGCTCGGTCGTCACTTTCCGGGGCTGACCCTCAACCCGCCTGCCCTGGAGCCGGTGGAGGTGCAGCGCCTGGACGAACGGCGGGATCTACAGCAGTTGCTGCTGTCCCATCGCCGGGGACGGGATCCCTCCGAGGTCTGGCTGGCCGCCATCGTGGCCGCCGCCTGCATGGGGCCGGATCATCTCTGGCAGGATCTGGGGCTGCGCAGTCGTGATCAGCTCACCCGGCTGATGCGGGACAATTTCCCGGGGCTGGTGGCACTCAATGCCCAGGACATGAAATGGAAGAAATTCCTCTACCGCCAGCTCTGCCTGGCCGAAGACATCCTGATCTGCCGGTCACCGTCCTGTGAGGTCTGTCAGGACTATGCGGTGTGTTTCGGGCCGGAGGTCTGATTGTCGAAAGCACCACTGCAACGGGGACTGGGGGCCTATCTGGGGCTGGCCGTGGGGGATGCCCTGGGGGCCACGGTGGAGTTCATGACGCCTCGGGAGATACAGGCCGTTCATGGGGTGCATCGGCGCATCATCGGCGGCGGCTGGCTGAACCTCAAGGCCGGCGCCGTCACCGACGACACCACCATGAGCCTGGCCCTGGGCCGGGCGATCCTGGCATCCGGCGACCTGGACGGGGTGGCCATGGCCGAGGCCTTCAGTCAGTGGATGCGGGATCGTCCGGTGGATATCGGCCATACCGTGCGTCGCGGCATCATCCGGTATCGGCGCACCGGTGAGATCGAGACGCCGCTCAACGACAATGACGCGGGCAATGGTGCCTGCATGCGGGTCCTGCCCGTGGTGCTGGCGACCCTGGACCAGCCCCTCGATACGCTCCTTGCCGCTTGCCGCCTGCAGGGGCGGATCACCCACCATCACTCTCTGTCCGACGCGGGGACGGCCTGTGTGGCCACCATGGTGCGGATGGCCGTCCAGGGCCACGGCCCCGCGGATCTGATCCAGGGGCCGGTGGAGGCGCTGGTGACGGCCCATCCGGAGTTCCGCTTTCGGGGCAAACGGGAGGAGAATCCCAGTGGATTCATCGTCCACACCCTGCGGGCGGTGTTCCAGGCCCTGTTCGACACGGACAACCTGGAAGACTGCCTGGTGGACGTGGTCAACCGGGGCGGGGATGCGGACACCACCGGGGCCATCGCCGGGATGATCGCCGGTGCCCTGTACGGTGAGGCCTCCATTCCTCACCCGTGGCGAAGTGCCCTGGATGGCCGGGTGGCGGACGCCGTCGCCACCCAGGCCCGGGCATTGATGGCGGGTACCTTTCTCCCCGCTTAGCCGGCGTATACCCGCGATGCGGCAGGCATGGCGTGGCCGCGCTCGATGGGGGCGTTCATTTCCAGCAGCACCGCTTCCAGGGCATGCAGGCAGAGTTGCACGTTCTTGCGGTTGCAGCCAAAGCCCATCAGGCCGATGCGCCAGATCTTGCCCGCCAGCGGCCCCAGTCCGGCGCCGATTTCCAGGCCGTAGCGCTCCAGCAGCAGACCGCGCACCCGGGCTTCGTCCACGCCGTCGGGCACCTTCACCGCATTGAGTTGGGGCAGGCGGTGGGCCTCGTCCACCAGCAGGTTCAGACCCATGGCCTCCAGGCCCGCCTTCAGGGCCTCGTGATGATGCCGGTGCCGTGCCCAGGCATTCTCCAGACCTTCTTCCCGCAGCAGCACCAGGGCCTCGTGGAGGGCATAGAGGGCATTGATGGGGGCGGTGTGGTGATAGGCCCGCTTGGCATTGGGACCCCAGTAGCCCATGACCAGGTTCAGGTCCATGAACCAGCTCTGCACCGGATGCTTGCGCCCCTTGATGCGGGCCACCGCGGCCTCGCTGAAACTCACCGGTGCCAGGCCCGGGGTGCAGGACAGACACTTCTGGGTACCGGAGTAGATGGCGTCCACGCCCCAGTCGTCCACCCGCAGTTCACAGCCGCCCAGGCCGGTGACGGTGTCCACGATCACCAGACAGTCATGGGCATGGGCCACCTGGGTGAGGGTCTTCACATCGGAGCAGGCCCCGGTGGAGGTCTCGGCGTGGACAAAGGCCACCAGACGGGCTTCGGGGTGGGCCGTGAGGGTGTCTTCCAGCTGCTGAGGGTCCACCGGACGACCCCACTCGCATTCCACCACCACCGGGGTGCCGCCGCAGCGTTCCACGTTCTCCTTCATGCGCATGCCGAACACGCCGTTGATGCACACCACCACGGTATCGCCGGGTTCCACCAGGTTGACGAAGCAAGTTTCCATGCCGGCGGAACCGGGGGCGGAGACGGGCAGGGTGAGGGTATTCTGCGTCTGGAAGGCATACTGCAGCAGGCCCTTCATCTGATCCATCATGCCGACGAAGGCAGGGTCCAGGTGGCCGATGATGGGGCGGCTCATGGCGGCCAGCACCCGCGGGTTGATATCGGAGGGGCCGGGACCCATCAGGGTGCGAACGGGGGGGTGGAAGGACTGGATGGTCATGGTCGGCACGTCCTGTCAGAATTGGTTGTGTATTATGGTAGGAATTTTGCAAATGGCCCGGAGTATACGAAGCCCGCGCCAAGGGCGGCAAGTCGGCGCAACTCCGTCCCCGTCCCTTGCCGCTTTGCAGTATCATTGCCCCTTTTACGCACCGTAAGTTCGGGGTCATCGATGCTGTGTCTGCCGGGTAGTCCTTCCCTCTCCACCTTCCGCCGTCAACGCCTGTTGGAGGCCCTGCGCCAAGCGGTGCCGTCCATTACCGCCGTCAGCGCCCGTTTCGAGCACTTCGTGCAGACGGAGCGGGAACCGAGTGCCCGTGATCGTCAGGTGCTGGAACAGCTGCTGACCTACGGCGGCGGCACCGCCGACGCAGGACGGGGCCGACTGATCCTGGTGGTCCCCCGCATCGGCACCATCTCCCCCTGGTCCAGCAAGGCCACCGACATCGCCCGCAACTGCGGCCTGGACGGCGTGGTCAGGCGCATCGAGCGGGGCACCGCCTGGTGGATCGACAGCGACACCCCCCTGAACGCCGATGCCCTGGCACGCATCCTGCCCCTGTTGCATGACCGCATGACCGAAACCGTCCTCCATGAACGGGACGAGGCGGTGGCCCTGTTCTCCAACGCGGCGCCGGCACCGCTGCGGACGATCCCCCTGGGGGACGACCCCCATGGCGTCCTGGCCCGGGTGAACGGGGAACTGGGCCTGGCCCTGACCCAGGACGAGATCGACTACCTGGCCGATGCCTACGAGGCCCTGGGCCGGGATCCCTCCGACGTGGAACTGATGATGTTTGCCCAGGCCAATTCGGAGCACTGCCGCCACAAGATCTTCAACGCGGACTGGGTGATCGACGGCAAGCCCCAGGAAAAATCCCTGTTTGCCATGATCCGCAACACCCATGCCCATGCCCCTGAAGGCATCCTCTCCGCCTACCGGGACAACGCTTCGGTGATCCAGGGCCACAAGGCCCGACGCCTGACCCCGGACCCTGTGAGCGGTGAATACCGGGATCAACCGCTGGACCTGCCCATCATCATGAAGGTGGAGACCCACAACCACCCCACCGCCATCTCCCCGTTCCCCGGTGCCGCCACCGGTTCCGGCGGCGAGATCCGCGACGAGGGCGCTACCGGCCGGGGGTCCAAGCCCAAGGCGGGACTCACCGGGTTCTCGGTGTCCAACCTGCGCATCCCCGGTTTCGAGCAGCCCTGGGAACAGGACTTCGGCAAGCCCGAGCGCATCGAATCCGCTCGCCAGATCATGCTGGACGGCCCCATCGGCGCCGCCGCCTTCAACAATGAATTCGGCCGTCCCGCCCTGGCGGGCTATTTCCGCACCTACGAGGCCCTGGTGCCCGGCGCGGGAGAACCGGAACTCAAGGGCTATCACAAGCCCATCATGATCGCCGGCGGCGTCGGCAGCATTCGCGCCGAGCACGTGGAGAAGCTGGCCCTGCCGGAAGGCACCCCCGTGGTGGTGCTGGGCGGCCCGGCCATGCTCATCGGCCTGGGCGGCGGCGCCGCCTCCTCCATGGCCAGTGGCGAGAGCGCCCTGGAACTGGATTTCGCCTCCGTGCAGCGGGGCAATCCGGAGATCGAGCGCCGCTGCCAGGAGGTCATCGACCGCTGTACCGCCCTGGGCGCGGATAACCCCATCCTCTCCATCCATGACGTGGGGGCCGGTGGCCTGTCCAATGCCATCCCCGAGATCCTCAATGACGCCGGCCGCGGTGGCAGCATCGAGCTGCGCACCGTGCCCTCCGACGAGCCGGGCCTGTCCCCCATGGAGATCTGGTGCAACGAGGCCCAGGAACGTTACGTCCTGGCCATCGACGCCCGCCGCCTGGAGGCCTTCACCGCCCTGTGCGAACGGGAGCGGGCGCCCTTTGCCGTGGTGGGCACGGCCACCGCCGAACAGCGTCTATTGGTGGGCGATGCCCTGTTCGCCAATCACCCCGTGGACCTGCCCATGGAAGTGCTGCTGGGCAAGCCCCCGAAGATGCTTCGGGACGTGCATCATCGCAGTTTCCAGAAACCGGAGGTGGATACCTCGGTCATGGATCTGGGCGAGGCCGTGCGCCGAGTACTGCGTCTGCCCGCCGTGGCCTCCAAGTCCTTCCTCATCACCATTGGCGACCGCACCGTGACCGGGCTCGTGACCCGGGATCAGATGGTCGGCCCCTGGCAGGTACCGGTGGCGGACGTGGCGGTCACCGCCAGCGATTACTGGTCTTACACCGGCGAAGCCATGGCCATGGGGGAACGGACCCCCATCGCCCTGGTGCATCCCGCCGCTTCCGGCCGCCTGGCCATCGGCGAGGCCATCACCAACATGGCCGCGGCGGCGGTGGACGACCTGTCCCTGATCCGCCTCTCCGCCAACTGGATGGCCGCGGCGGGTCATCCGGGGGAGGACGCGGCCCTGTTCGACACCGTCAGGGCCGTGGGAGAGGAACTGTGCCCCCGCCTGGGCATTGCCATTCCGGTGGGCAAGGACTCCCTGTCCATGCGCACGGTCTGGCAACAGGACGGCGAGGAGCGGGTGATGACCGCGCCCCTGTCCCTGATCATCTCCGCCTTTGCCCCGGTGAGCGACGTGCGCAACACCCTCACGCCGGCGCTGGTCACCGACCAGGGCGATACCGACCTGATCCTCATCGACCTGGGCAAGGGCCAGCGCCGTCTGGCCGGTTCCGCCCTGGCCCAGGTGTTCGGCCAGGTGGGGCATCATGCCCCGGATCTGGATGATCCGGACATGCTCAAGCGCTTCTTCGCCGCGATTCAGGAACTCAATCGGGAGGGCTACCTGCTGGCCTATCACGACCGCTCCGACGGCGGGCTGCTGGCTACCCTGTGCGAGATGGCCTTTGCCGGCCGCACCGGCGTCACCGTCCATCTGGATGACCTGGGCGAGGACGACCACGCCGCCCTGTTCTGCGAGGAGCTGGGTGCGGTGGTGCAGGTGCATCATGACGCCGTGGAAGACGTGCTGGCGGTACTCCATGGCGCCGGTCTGGGCCATCATAGCCACGTCATCGGCACCCTCAACGACGACCAGGCCATCGTCCTGCGTCGGGGCCACGACATCCTGTTCCAGGCCCCCCGCGGCGAGCTGTACCAGTGCTGGGCCGAAACCAGTTACCGCATGCAGGCCCTGCGGGATGATCCCGACTGCGCCCGGGAGGCCTTCGAGGCGCTGGCCGACGACGGCGACCCCGGCCTGTCCCCGGTGCTGGGCTTTGACCCGTCCGAGGACCCGGCCCTGCCGTTCATCCAGACCGGTACCCGTCCCCGGGTGGCGATCCTGCGGGAGCAGGGGGTGAACGGTCAGGTGGAGATGGCCGCGGCCTTCCACCTGTCCGGCTTTGCCGCCGTGGACGTGCACATGACCGACCTCATCGAGGGTCGGGTGGATCTGGCGGACTTCCGCGGCCTGGTGGCCTGCGGCGGTTTCTCTTACGGCGACGTGCTGGGCGCCGGTGGCGGCTGGGCCCGTTCCATCCTGTTCAACCCCCGCCTGCGGGAGGCCTTCCAGACCTTCTTCCACCGGCCGGACACCTTCTCCCTGGGGGTGTGCAACGGCTGCCAGATGCTGTCCCAGCTCAAGGACCTGATTCCCGGTGCCGGACACTGGCCCCGTTTCGAGCGCAACCGCTCGGAGCAGTTCGAGGCCCGCCTGTCCCTGGTGGAAGTGATGCCCAGCCCCTCGGTGCTGCTCAGGGGCATGGAAGGCTCCCGGTTGCCCATCGCCGTGGCCCACGGCGAGGGCAGGGCGGACTTCGGCGGCGACTCGGCCGAAGGGGTGATGGACTCGGGGCTGGTGTCCCTGCGCTATGTGGACAATCGGGGCGAGCCGGCCCGGCGCTATCCGGCCAACCCCAACGGTTCGCCCCTGGGCATCACCGGGCTGACCACGGAGGATGGCCGGGTGACCATCATGATGCCCCACCCGGAGCGGGTGTTCCGCACCGTGCAGTATTCCTGGCATCCCCGTGACTGGGCCGAGGACGGCCCGTGGTTGCGGATGTTCAGAAATGCCCGGGTCTGGGTGGGCTGATGCCGAAGGCCGCCCCCCAGGTCTCCCTCGTCATTCCCGCCTGGAACGAGGCCGAGCTGCTGGGGCGCACCCTGGACAACCTCCGGCAGGCCTGTGACGGCCTGCCGGAGTCGTATGAAATCATCGTCGTCGACAACGATTCCGACGACGACACCCCCGACATCGCCCGGGCGGCAGGTGCCGTCGTGGTGCATGAGCCGGTGCGTCGTATCGCCCGCGCCCGCAATGCGGGGGCCAAAGTGGCGCGGGGGCATTGGCTGATCTTCGTGGATGCCGATACCTGGCCGTCCCGGGCGCTGCTGCGGGCCAGCCTGGACGCCCTGGCCTCGGGGGAGGTCTGCGCCGGGGGTGCCCGGCTGGAGTTCGACCACCTGGAGTACGGGTTCTATCGTCTGGGGAGCCGGTTCTGGAACTGGCTGTCCCTGAGACTGGGGCTGGTGGCCGGGTGCTATGTCTTCTGCACCCGGGAGGCCTTCCAGGCCGTGGGCGGCTTCAGTGAAAAGGTCTATGCGGGGGAGGAGGTGTTCCTGTCCCGCCGCCTCAAGCGCTGGGGGCGCCGCCGCGGGCAGCGGTTTCGCGTGCTGCCGGAACCGACGGTGCGGACCTCGGGGCGCAAGGCCCAGTGGTTTTCTCCCTGGCAGCACTTTCTGGTGACGGCGACGGTGCTGCTGGTGCCCTTTGCCCTACGCTCCCGCCGCCTCACCTGGTTCTGGTACCGCAGGCCGACACAAAAGCCCTGAGGGGCTTTATATCAGGCTCACCTTCACCCGATACACCCCGCCGATCACCAGGTGCTCTCCCTCGCCCTGCAGTACCCCCGGCAACAGGTCCTGGAAGCAGCAGACCTTGGCCGTCGGCACCTTCACCGTCAGGATGTAGTCCCCGAACTCGTCCGCCCGTTCCCGCACCGCGCTGAAGGCATTCACGTTATTCAACAGCACCAGGGCTTCGCCACCGGGCAGATGGGCCAGCACCTCGTGGTCCGCCAGCCGGTTCACGCCCCGGTACAGGGTGAGATGGGTGCGCTCGGGTGCCCGCCGTCGCAGCTCGTACTGGGTATAGGAGTACAGCAGGTCCAGCTGTGATTCCAGGGCGTTGGTGTTGTAGACCCCGCCCGCCCGTTCCTGCATGAACCGCCCATAGGCCAGTGACTCCGCATCCGGCAGGGGTTCGCGGTGAAAACGGGTGATCAGTCCGAAACGGGATTCCGCCCAGCCCTTGAGGACCGCCGCCTCCCGGCCGTCCGGGTTGAACCACCAGCCCCGGAGGGTGCGCAGGTAGTCCGCCCGTCCCCGTCCGCCGGCTTCCCCCTCCGCCAGCCCGCAGGCCGCCGGATCATCCAGGCAGAAATGACCCCGCATGTAGGCCATGAAGTCATGGATGCGGACCGCCGGCTCGTCCAGCCCGTCCAGATGACGCCACAAATCCCCGTGCAGTGCCCGGACCCCGTCCAGCTCCAGCGGGGCGGGGTGGTCCTGAAAGGTGAGACTGCCCAGGATCACCGCGGGCAGATTGCATCGATTGATGGGCAGGCGGGCCGCGGCGGGCAGGGAAGGGGGGGGCGGGGTGTCGTTATCCATACAGAACCGGGGTCTTTGTCGTGTATCTCACGTCCGGTGTTGGACGGTCTGATGATTATTTTTATTTTATTAAACAGTGGTTTATGTATTTATTTTCGGTCTGGCACGGGGATTGCTGAATACAGGTTGCACGCACACCCAATCGCAACAGTCAGGCAGAGGAGAACAAAGCCATGGCCCTTCGTCAATGTGCAATCTACGGTAAAGGTGGTATCGGCAAGTCCACCACCACCCAGAACCTGGTCGCGGCCCTGGCCGAGGCCGGCAAGAAGATCATGATCGTCGGCTGCGACCCCAAGGCCGACTCCACCCGTCTGATCCTGCACGCCAAGGCCCAGGAAACCATCATGCAGATGGCCGCCGATGCCGGCAGCGTGGAAGACCTGGAACTGGAAGACGTGCTCAAGACCGGTTATGCCGGCATCAAGTGCGTCGAGTCCGGCGGTCCCGAGCCGGGCGTGGGTTGCGCCGGTCGCGGCGTCATCACCGCCATCAACTTCCTGGAAGAGGAAGGCGCCTATGAAGAAGACCTGGACTTCGTCTTCTACGACGTGCTCGGCGACGTGGTCTGCGGTGGTTTCGCCATGCCCATCCGCGAAAACAAGGCCCAGGAGATCTACATCGTGGTCTCCGGCGAGATGATGGCCATGTTCGCGGCCAACAACATCGCCAAGGGCATCGTGAAGTATGCCAGCTCCGGCAGCGTCCGTCTGGCCGGCCTGATCTGCAACAGCCGCAACACCGACCGCGAAGACGAGCTGATCATCGCCCTGGCCGAAAAGCTGGGCACCCAGATGATCCACTTCGTGCCCCGCGACAACGTGGTGCAGCGGGCCGAAATCCGCCGCATGACCGTGATCGAGTACGACCCCAAGGCCAAGCAGGCCGACGAATACCGGGCCCTGGCCCGCAAGGTCATCGACAACAAGCTGTTCGTGGTCCCCACCCCCTGCACCATGGATGAACTGGAAGACCTGTTGATGGAGTTCGGCATCCTCGACGCGGAAGACGAGAGCATCGTCGGCAAGACCGCGGAAGAAGAAGCCACCGTATAAGGGGCTGGGCCGGAAGGGAGGTGCCCCGAGGGGGGCCTTCCGCTGGCAGGCGCGCCGCAACGCGGCGTGTTCATGAGCATTCCACCTGGCGCGTGTCCACGGATAAGTGGCGGCGCAAGAGGAGCAAATCGCAATGTGCGCAATGAAACGCGAAGAAGCCGAGGCCCTGATCCAGGAAGTCCTCGAGGTCTATCCGGAGAAGGCCCGGAAGGACCGTGCCAAGCACCTGGCCGTCAGTGACCCCAATGTCGAACAGGCCAAGAAGTGCATCGTCTCCAACCGTAAGTCGGTGCCCGGGGTGATGACCATCCGCGGTTGTGCCTACGCCGGTTCCAAGGGCGTGGTCTGGGGCCCCATCAAGGACATGGTCCATATTTCCCACGGCCCCGTCGGCTGCGGCCAGTATTCCCGCGCCGGTCGCCGCAACTACTACACCGGCCACACCGGCATCAACGCCTTCGGCACCATGAACTTCACCTCGGACTTCCAGGAGAAGGACATCGTCTTCGGCGGCGACAAGAAGTTGGAAAAGCTCATCGACGAGATCCAGACCCTGTTTCCCCTGCATAAGGGCATCAGCATCCAGTCCGAGTGTCCGGTGGGCCTGATCGGTGACGACATCGAGTCCGTCTCCAAGAAGAAGGCCAAGGAACTGGACAAGCCGGTGGTGCCGCTGCGCTGCGAGGGTTTCCGTGGCGTGTCCCAGTCCCTGGGTCACCACATCGCCAACGATGCCATCCGCGACTGGGTGCTGCCCAACCGCGATGACGATGCCAGCTTCGAATCCACCCCCTACGACGTGGCCCTGACCGGCGACTACAACATCGGCGGCGACGCCTGGGCCTCCCGCATCCTGCTGGAGGAAATGGGTCTGCGGGTGGTGGCCCAGTGGTCCGGCGACGGCACCATTTCCGAGCTGGAACTGGCCCCCAAGGCCAAGGTGAACCTGCTGCACTGCTATCGCTCCATGAACTACCTGGCCCGCCACATGGAAGAGAAGTACGGGATCCCGTGGATGGAATACAACTTCTTCGGTCCCACCAAGATCGCCGAGAGCCTGCGCAAGATTGCCGCGCTGTTCGACGAGAAGATCCAGGAAGGGGCGGAGCGGGTGATTGCCAAGTACACCCCCGAGATGAACGCAATCATCGAGAAGTACCGTCCGCGCCTGGAAGGCAAGAAGGTGATGCTCTACGTGGGTGGCCTGCGCCCCCGTCACGTGGTGGGCGCCTACGAGGACCTGGGCATGGAAGTGGTGGGTGCCGGTTACGAGTTCGCCCACAACGACGACTACGACCGCACCATCAAGGACCTGGGTGAAGGCACCCTGCTGTACGACGACGTCACCGGCTACGAGCTGGAGGAATTCGTCAAGCGGGTACGGCCCGACCTGGTGGGTTCCGGGATCAAGGAGAAATACATCTTCCAGAAGATGGGCATTCCCTTCCGGCAGATGCACTCCTGGGATTACTCCGGTCCCTACCACGGCTATGACGGCTTTGCCATCTTCGCCCGGGACATGGACATGACCCTGAACAATCCCTGCTGGGACAAGCTTCAGGCCCCGTGGAAGAAGGCCGCAGCGGCTGCCAAGGCCGCCTGAAACTGACCGTGGCGCCGCCGCAACCGGCGTCACGGCCACCGACAGATGTCATTCCAGACCGTTCGTCCACAGATTGGTGGCGCGGCAGGAGAAATCACCATGAGCCAGAACGCAGACAACATCAAGCCCTGCTACCCCCTGTTCCAGAGCGAGGAGTATCAGGAAGTCCTGGCCCGCAAGCGGGCCGTCGCCGAGGAGGCCCACAGCCCCGAAAAGGTGCAGGAAGTCTTTCAGTGGACCACCACGGAAGAGTACAAGGAACTGAACTTCCAGCGCGAGGCCCTGACCGTGGACCCGGCCAAGGCCTGCCAGCCCCTGGGTTCGGTGCTGTGCTCCCTGGGTTTTGAGAACACCCTGCCTTACGTGCACGGTTCCCAGGGTTGCGTGGCCTATTTCCGCACCTACTTCAACCGTCATTTCCGCGAGCCCATCGCCTGCGTCTCCGACTCCATGACCGAAGATGCCGCCGTGTTCGGCGGGCAGAAGAACATCATGGAAGGCCTGCAGAACGCCAAGGCCCTGTACAAGCCGGCCATGATCTCCATCTCCACCACCTGCATGGCCGAGGTCATCGGTGACGACCTCAATGCCTTCATCGGCAACGCCCGCAAGGAAGGCTACATCCCCGAGGACTTCCCCACGCCCTATGCCCACACACCGTCCTTCGTGGGCAGCCATACCACCGGCTGGGACAACATGTTCGAGGGCACCATCCGCTACTTCACCGTCAACGACATGGAAGGCAAGGAGCCCGGCAAGAACGGCAAGCTCAACCTGGTGCCGGGTTTCGAGACTTACCTGGGCAACTACCGGGTGATGAAGCGCATGATGAAGGAAATGGGCGTGGACGCCACCCTGCTGTGCGACCCGGAAGAGGTGCTGGATACCCCGGCCGACGGTGAGTACCGCATGTATGCCGGCGGCACCACCCAGGAAGAGCTCAAGGATGCCCCCAACGCCCGGGACACCATCCTGCTGCAGCCCTGGCAACTGGAAAAGACCAAGAAGTTCGTGCAGGGCACCTGGAACCATGAAGTGCCCAAGCTGAACATCCCCATGGGTGTGGAGTGGACCGACGAGTTCCTGATGAAGGTTTCGGAGATCACCGGCCAGCCGATCCCCGCCTCCCTGGAAAAGGAACGGGGCCGTCTGGTGGACATGATCACCGACTCCCACACCTGGCTGCACGGCAAGACCTACGCCCTGTACGGGGATGCGGACTTCGTCATGGGCATGGCCAAGTTCCTGATGGAACTGGGCGCCGAGCCCAGGCACATCCTGGTGCACCATGCCAACAAGCGCTGGAAGAAGGCGATGGAGAAGATCCTCTCCGAGAGCCCCTACGGCGCCCGCAGCGAAGTGCACATCAACCGGGACCTGTGGCACCTGCGTTCCCTGGTGTTCACCGACAAGCCGGACTTTTTGATCGGCAACTCCTACGGCAAGTTCATCCAGCGCGACACGCTGGCCAAGGGCAAGGAGTTTGAGGTACCGCTGGTGCGGATCGGTTTCCCCATCTTCGACCGCCACCATCTGCACCGCATGACCACCCTGGGCTATGAGGGCGGTATGTACATCCTCACCACCCTGGTGAACGCGGTGCTGGAGCGTCTGGACGAAGAGACCCGCATCATGGGCGAGACGGACTACAACTACGATCTGGTTCGCTGATCCACCCGCGCCCCCACTCCAACCCCTCTCCCCCCTGGGGGAGAGGGGCTCACTTCGCCGGAGAGTACACCATCATGCCCAGCGTCATGATCAACAAGACCGAAGCCGGGGGCCTGACCCTCTATGTTCCCAAGAAGGATCTGGAGGAGATGATCGTCTCCATGGAACACGAAGGCCCCGACCGCTGGGGCGGGGAACTGACCCTGGCGGATGGTTCCCGCTACTACCTGGAGCCCATGGACGCGGCGCCCCGGCTGCCCATCACCCTGCGCGTCAAGCGCCTGTGATGGTGAACCGGGCCAATGAATGCGCCAGATACCGACACCATCAGGAGATCCTCATGTCACCCGACATCCTCAACCGTGAATGCGCCCTGCGCATCGCTCTGGCGAGCCGGGTCCTGCCCGGGGTGCAGTTACCGCGCCTGATCGAGGCCATCATCGAGAAGGTGGATGCCCCCATCCGGGAGGACGGCCTGGCCAGGCTCACCGTGGCGGATCTGCGCCAGGCCCTCAAGCGTCCCAAGTCGGAATCGGGGGAGGAGGGCGGACCCGGCGACGAGGCCCTGGAAATGGCCGTCCGCTATCTCGGTGGGGAACGGGACGTGGAGCCCGGATTGCCCGCCATCAAGGACTACGTGCCCGGTGACATGCCGGATTCCGTGCGCATCGCCATGGCCTCCAATACCGGGGAAAAGCTGGACGGGCATTTCGGCTCCTGTCTGCGATTCCTGGTCTATCAGGTATCCGCCACTGAATCCCGCCTGGTGGACATCCGCGAGACGGAAACCGCCGACCTGACCGACGACCGCAACGCCGCCCGCGCCGCCATGGTGAATGACTGCCAGGTGCTGTATGTCCAGGGCATTGGTGGTCCCGCCGCCGCCAAGGTGATCCGCGCCGGTGTCCATCCGGTGAAGTTTCCCCGGGGCAGCGTGGCCTCGGAGGTCATCACCCAGTTGCAGGGTGTCCTCAAGGGCGCGCCCCCGCCCTGGCTGGCCAAATCCATGGGGCGCCAACCGCCGACGCTGGAGAAATTCCGTGCCGGGGTGGAAGCCTGAAAGATTTGATGACGCCCTTCTCCCCCCCCCCCCGGGGGAGAAGGGCCGGGGATGAGGGGCGACCCATCCTCCGCAATGACACCCTTGCTCCAATCCTCCCACCATTGTCACATTCGCAACAATCCCTCCGTTCCTGAAAGTCTTAAATAAACAATGGCTTGACGCCATTATTCAGCCTGGCCCGCTCCTTGCATTTCATCACATCAACAACGCGCCAAACGCGGAGGCAAGGCATGAAGGCACAGGACATCAAGGCACTGCTGGACGAACCGGCCTGTGCCCACAACACCCACAAGCCCAAGGGCGGCTGCACCCGGCCCAAGCCCGGCGCCACCGCCGGCGGCTGCGCCTTCGACGGCGCCCAGATCGCCCTGCTGCCGGTGGCCGACGTGGCCCATATCGTCCACGGCCCCATCGCCTGCGCCGGCAACACCTGGGACAACCGGGGTACCCGCTCCTCCGGCGGGCCGGACCTGTTCCGTCTGGGCATGACCACCGACCTTACCGAACAGGACGTGATCATGGGCCGCTCCGAAAAGCGCCTGTTCCACGCCATCCGCCAAGCGGTGGAGGCCCACCAACCTCCGGCGGTGTTCGTCTACAACACCTGCGTCACCGCCCTCATCGGCGATGACGTGGATGCCGTCTGCAAGGCCGCCCAGGAACGCTTCGGGGTACCGGTGGTGCACGTGGATGCCGCCGGTTTCTACGGCTCCAAGAACCTGGGCAATCGCATCGCCGGCGAGACCATGGTGAAGAAGGTGGTGGGTACCCGGGAGCCGGACCCCATCCCGGCGTCCGCGACACGCCCCGGCATCCGGGTCCATCAGGTCAACCTCATCGCCGAATACAACATCGCCGGTGAGTTCTGGCACGTGCTGCCCCTGTTCGACGAGCTGGGCCTGCGCATCCTCTGCACCCTGTCCGGGGACGCCCGCTTCCACCAGATCCAGTCCATGCACCGCAGCCAGGCCAACATGCTGGTCTGCTCCAAGGCCATGATCAACGTGGCCAGAAAGCTGGAAGAGCGCTACGGCACCCCCTGGTTCGAGGGCAGCTTCTACGGCGTGCAGGACATGTCCCAGGCCCTGCGGGATTTTGCCTGCCTGATCGATGATCCGGATCTGACCCGGCGCACCGAGGACCTCATCGCCCGAGAAGAATCCCGCATTCATGCCGCCCTGGAACCCTGGCGGGACCGCCTGCGGGGCAAGCGGGTGCTGCTCTACACCGGTGGCGTCAAGTCCTGGTCGGTGGTATCCGCCCTGCAGGATCTGGGCATGACCGTGGTGGCCACCGGCACCCGCAAGTCCACGGATGCCGACAAGGCCCGCATTCGCCAGCTGATGGGGGAGGACGCGGTCATGATCGAGGACGGCAGTCCCGCCAACCTGCTGCGCATCTATGAAGAAACCCGGGCCGACATGCTCATCGCCGGCGGCCGCAACCTCTATACCGCCCTCAAGGCCCGCATGCCCTTCCTGGACATCAACCAGGAACGGGAACACGCTTACGCCGGTTACGAGGGGATGCTGGAACTGGCCCGTCAGCTGGCCATCACCCTGGAAAGCCCCATCTGGCCCCGGGTCCGCGAACCCGCCCCCTGGGATGCCGACGGCATGCCCGCCACCTCGGAGGTCCGCTGACATGCCTGAAATCCTCAAGCGCAACAAGGCCCTGTCCGTCAGCCCCCTCAAGGCCAGCCAGCCCCTGGGGGGTGCCCTGGCGTTCCTGGGCATGGATCGGACCATGCCCATGTTCCATGGCGCCCAGGGCTGTACCGCCTTTGCCAAGGTGTTTCTGGTGCGCCACTTCCGGGAACCCATCCCCCTGCAGACCACCGCCATGGATCAGGTGAGCGCGGTCATGGGCGCCGACGAGGCCCTGGTGGAAGGCCTGGCCACCATTTGCAACAAGTCCGCGCCGGCCCTGATCGGCATCGTCACCACCGGA
The DNA here is from genome assembly GCF_047222355.1 of Ectothiorhodospira shaposhnikovii. Lineage (NCBI taxonomy): Bacteria > Pseudomonadati > Pseudomonadota > Gammaproteobacteria > Chromatiales > Ectothiorhodospiraceae > Ectothiorhodospira > Ectothiorhodospira shaposhnikovii. The sequence continues at coordinate 1,155,136 of NZ_CP178333.1, forward strand.
CTGTCGGAAACGGAAGGGGCCGACATCCATCGGGTGGTGCGGGAGTTCCGGATGCAGCATCCCGAGTTTGCCCAGGTGGCGGTGGTGCCGGTGAACACCCCGGATTATTGCGGCTCGGCGGAGACCGGCTTTGCCCTGGCGGTGACCGCCCTCATCGATACCCTGGTGCCCGAGGCGAAGGCGGCCGGGACGGTCCCCGGCAGTCGGCCCCGGCAGCTCAACGTGCTGGTCGGGTCAAGCCTGACCCCGGGCGACGTGGACCATCTCAAGGAGATCATCGAGGCGTTCGACCTGGAACCGGTGGTCCTGCCGGATCTGTCCGCCTCCCTGGATGGTCATCTGGACGAGGCCCGTCTGTCCGCCCTGACCACCGGCGGCACGCCCCTGTCCGCACTGGCTACGCTGGGGAATGCCCAGGCCACCCTGGTGGTGGGTGCCTCCATGGCGACGGCGGCGGACCTGCTCAAGGCCCGTACCGGCGTGCCGGATCTGCGTTTTGACGGCCTGATGGGCATGGATGCCACGGATGAACTGCTGCTGACCCTGTCCCGGCTCAGCGGCCGGCCGGTGCCGGTCCGGCTGCGCCGCCAGCGCGCCCGTCTGCAGGACGCCATGCTCGACACCCATTTCATGATGGGACTGGCACGCATTGCCGTGGCCGGCGAAGCGGACCTGCTGGCGGGGTTTTCGGCCCTGCTGCGGGAAGTTGGCAGCGAGGTGGTGGCCGCCGCCGTGCCCGTCAAGGCGCCGGTACTGGATCGCCTTTCAGTACGCACCATCAAGATCGGCGACCTGGAAGATCTGGAGGCCATGGCCCGGGAGCAGGGAGCGGAACTGCTCATTGCCAATGCCCATGGGGTGGCCTCGGCCCAGCGGCTGGGCATCCCCCTGCTGCGGGCCGGGTTCCCCCAGTACGACTGGCTGGGCGGCTTCCAGCGGACCTGGATCGGTTATGGGGGTGCCCAGCAGGCCCTGTTCGATCTGGCCAACCTGCGGGTGGCGTCCCACCACGGCGTGACCCCCTACCGCTCCATCTACGACCGTTCCCCCGACACCGACCTTCCGGAGGGTCCTCGCCATGGGACTTCAGCGTCGCCTGCAGGTGGTTACGCCGCCTGTCACTGAGACCGCCGTCATGTCATCGCCAGCCCCGGTTCTGATTGCCTTTGCCAGTACGGACCTCAAGCGGGTGGACCAGCATTTCGGGTCCGCCCAGTGCCTGGCCATCTACCGCCTGGAAAGCGAGGGCAGTGCACTGGTGGAGGCCGTGCAGTTCGGCATGCAGGCCCGGGACGGCCATGAGGACAAGCTGATGGCCAAGTTCGATGCCCTGCAAGGCTGTGCCGCCGTGTACTGCGAAGCGGCGGGCGCCTCGGCGGTGAAGCAGCTCCTGGCCCTGGGGGTACAACCCCTGAAGGTGGCCCACGGGACCCGCATCGGTCCGCTGCTGGGCGAGCTTCAGGACGTGATTCGGGACGGTTGTCCGCCGCCCTGGCTGGCCAAGGCCATGCAGCAGGGACGTTCGGACCCGGACCGGTTTGACGCCATGGCCGCCGAGCCATGGGAAGAAGAAGCCTGATCCATCAACCTGTGGACATTTGGGGAAGACATCCATGAGCAACACCACCGCTGATCCCATTCTGGAAACTGATTTCATGAAGGAGATGGTTCGCCAGATGCGGGCCCTGGACACCTTCGGAACCCGGGATGGGCAATCCGACGAAGCGCTGCTGTCCCAATTCGTCATCACCCCGGAAAAGCGCAAGGAGATCCCCCTGGTCGCCGACATGGACCGGGCCACCCTGGCACGGGTGAATGCGTTCTACAACGCCGTCGCGGTGCTGATCGAGAAGGAATGCGGCCGCATGGCCACGGTCATGCTCAGCCTGAACGGGGAGGGTTTTGGCCGCGTGATCATTTCCGTGGGCAAGCTGCTGGTGGTGGACAAGACCCTGCGTGATGTTCATCGCTTCGGTTTCGACAGCCTGTCGAAGATGAAGACCGAGGCGGACAAGCTCCTGTCGGTGGCCCTGAACATCGTCGGCGATCACCCGGACGTGGCGGGGATGTAACAAGCAAGCCCTCATCCCCGGCCCTTCTCCCCCTGGGGGAGAAGGGAGACAAAAAACATACATAGAGAAGAGGCGACACCCATGACCCACATCACCGGCCTCACCCGGGGCGGGACCCCCTGGATACCGGCCTTCATCACCGAACTCAAGGAAGAAAACTGCATCGGCTGCGGCCGCTGCTACAAGGTCTGTACCCGCAACTGCTTTGAACTGGTGGAACGGGAAATCGACGATGACGACGACGATTTCGATGACGATGCCTCCATGGTCATGCGCCTGCTGGACGCCATGGACTGCATCGGCTGCCAGGCCTGCGCCAAGGTCTGTCCCAAGAACTGCCATACCCATGCCCCCGCCGCCCTGGCGAGCTGAACCCTAGAATCCCGGAGGACAGAAGCCATGTGGGACTATTCCGAAAAGGTCAAAGAGCACTTCTTCAACCCCCGCAACGCCGGCGCGGTCGAAGGGGCCAATGCCATCGGCGAGGTGGGTTCCCTGTCCTGCGGGGATGCCCTTCGCCTCACCCTGAAGGTGGACTCTGAGACCCAGGTGATCCTGGATGCCGGTTTCCAGACCTTCGGCTGCGGTTCCGCCATCGCCTCCAGCTCCGCCCTGACCGAACTCATCAAGGGCATGACCCTGGACGAGGCCCTGGAAGTGACCAACGAGGACATCGCCGACTTCCTGGACGGCCTGCCGCCGGAGAAGATGCACTGCTCCGTCATGGGACGGGAGGCCCTGGAAGCGGCCGTTGCCAACTATCGCGGCGAGGTCTGGAAGGATGACCACGAAGAAGGTGCCCTGGTCTGCAAGTGCTTTGCCGTGGATGCCGTCAAGGTGGAGCAGACCATCCGCGAGAACGGCCTGCGCACGGTCCAGGACGTGACCTTCTACACCAAGGCCGGCGGCGGTTGCAGTGCCTGCCACGAAGGCATTGAGGAGATCCTGGTGCGGGTGCTGGCAGAACGGGGCGAGGCCTTCGACCCGGAAAACCATGTCACCGCCCAGCCCGAGGCCCGCCGCGGCAACACGGTTCGCATCATGCCCAGGATGTCGGTGCGGGTCATGGCGATGGAGGAATGATCATGGAACCCATCTATCTGGACAACAACGCCACCACCCGGGTGGACCCTGCGGTGGTGGAGGCCATGCTGCCCTTCTTCACCGAGCAGTTCGGCAACCCGTCTTCCATCCACAGCTTCGGCAACCGGGTGGGGCACGCCATCAAGCAGGCCCGGGGCCAGGTGCAGACCCTGCTGGGGGCGGCGCACGATTCGGAGATCGTGTTCACCTCCTGCGGCACCGAGTCCGACTCCACCGCCATCCTCTCGGCGGTGAAGGCCCAGCCCCAGCGCCGGGAGATCATCACCACCGTGGTGGAACACCCGGCCATCCTCACCGTGTGCGAACAGCTGGAGAAGGAGGGTTACACCATCCATCGGTTGCCGGTGGATGGCAGGGGACGACTGGACCTGGACCACTACGCCGCCCTGCTGTCGGATCAGGTGGCCCTGGTGACGGTGATGTGGGCCAACAACGAGACCGGCACCCTGTTCCCGGTGGAGACCATGGCCCGGATGGCACGGGAAGCGGGTGTAATGTTTCACACCGACGCGGTGCAGGTGGTGGGCAAGCTGCCCATCGACCTGAAGTCCTCCGCCATCGACATGCTTTCCCTGTCCGGTCACAAGCTCCACGCCCCCAAGGGCATCGGCGTGCTCTACCTGCGCCGGGGCCTGCGCTTTCGGCCTTTGCTCAGGGGCGGCCATCAGGAACGGGGACGGCGGGCCGGCACCGAAAACAGCGCCGGCATCGTTGCCCTGGGCAAGGCCGCCGAGCTGGCCATGACCCACATGGAGCATGAAAACACTGAAGTCCGCGCCCTGCGGGACCATCTGCAGGCGGGCCTGGCGGCACGCATTCCCCATGCCCTGGTGATGGGGGACCAGGACAATCGGCTGCCCAACACCTTGAACATGGCCTTTGAGTACATTGAAGGGGAGTCCATCCTGTTGCTGCTGAATCAGGCGGGGATCGCCGCGTCCAGCGGCTCCGCCTGCACCTCCGGTTCCCTGGAACCCTCCCACGTCATGCGGGCCATGGGGATTCCCTACACCGCGGCCCATGGTTCGGTGCGGTTTTCCCTTTCCCGCTACAACACCCGGGCCGAGATCGACCGGGTGATCGACGTCATGCCGGACATCGTGGCCAGACTGCGCAAGATGTCCCCGTACTGGGGCGTGGACGGCCCGGTCACGGATCCGGAAAAGGCCTTTGCCCCCGCGTATGCTTGAACCGGAATGAGTTGACATCCTCCGGAAAGCCCCTCTCCCCCGTGGGAGAGGGTGGCGGCCGTCGTCATCTCGTTTCCTATACTCGGGTTGCTGATTGGAAAAAAGTACGCGCTTGGCGCGAAGCAACTTTGAGGGGGAAATGATGACGAAACCTATTGTGGCGGCCGTGGAACCGGTGGGCATCACCCTTGAAAAGGGCAAGAGGTATGACTTTTGTCGTTGCGGGCGTTCCAGGGATCAACCCTTCTGCGATGGGTCGCACCAGGGTACCGGTATCGAGCCGATCTCGTTCCAGCCCCGTGATGATGGTGAGAATTGGCTGTGCATGTGCAAGCAGTCGGGTGATCTTCCCTACTGCGACGGCAGCCATGGGAAGGTGCCGGAAAGCGCGATTGGACAGGAATTCGACGGCGTGGGCGGTGAGGTGGAAGATACCGAAGATGACGCCGCTCCCGCGCCGCGCAACACCAAGACCGAACCCCATGTGGAATTCATCCATGCTCTCGCCCGAGGTGGACTGGAAGAGGTTGGGGCCATGGGTCCCACGGTTGCAATGGGCGTGCCGCGCGATCGTATACCATCCTGGGACGATATCCAGATCCTCACCGCGCAGTTCGCGCGTCGGCCGCTGACCGGCGACGTGGATGTGGCCAGCGAACTGGTGATCGGCCCGGAGGCCCGTCGTCCCCTGCGTCTGGAGATGCCCCTGCTGGTCACGGACATGAGCTTTGGTTCGTTGTCCCGGGAGGCCAAGATCGCGCTGGCGCGGGGCGCCGAACGGGCCGGCACCGGCATCTGTTCCGGGGAAGGCGGGATGCTGCCGGAAGAGCAGGCCGAGAACTCGCGCTACCTCTTTGAACTGGGACCGGCCCGCTACGGCTACTCCGAGGCATTGTTGGAAAAGGTGCAGGCGTTCCATTTCAAGGGTGGTCAGGGTGCGAAAACCGGTGTCGGCGGCGTGCTTCCCGGTGCCAAGGTCTCGAAAGAGATCGCCGAGGTGCGAGGTATTGAGGTTGGTCGGGATTCGTTATCTCCTCCGGTGATCCCGGACCTTGAAACACCCGCCGATTTCAGGCGCTTTGCGGATTCGATCCGCGAGCGAACCGGCGGAATTCCGGTCGGCTTCAAGCTTTCCGCAAACCACATCGAGCGGGATCTGGGTTTTGCCCTGGAGGCGGGTGCCGATTACGTGATCCTGGATGGTCGTGGTGGTGGAACCGGCGCCGCGCCGGCCCTGCTCAGGGATCATATCGGCGTGCCGACCATTCCGGCGCTGGCACGGGCGCGGCGTTACCTGAACACGCGCGGTGCGAGCGGACGAGTCACACTGATCATCACTGGAGGGCTGCGCACGCCGGCGGACTTCGTCAAGGCCCTGGCGTTGGGTGCCGATGGCATTGCATTGGGCAACAGTGCGATTCAGGCGGTGGGCTGTGTCGGCGCGCGCATCTGCCACACCAACCGCTGCCCGACGGGCATCGCAACCCAGGATCCGGAGTTGCGTCAGCGACTGGACCCGGAACAGGGGGGCGTCGGGCTTGCCCGCTTCCTGCTGGCCTCCGTGCAGCTGATGCAGGTGCTGGCGCGTGCGGCCGGCAGGGCACGCTTGGCGGATCTTGGGCAGGACGACCTGACCACCTTCAATCGTGATCTGGTAGAGATGGCCAACTTGCCCTACGCCGGAGGGCCCGATTACGGGTGAGTCGCGTCTCGCGCCCGTTGGATGAAGTTCCGTGAAAAGCGCCGCGGAACCCGTTTTTAGGAATTTACCTGTGCTGGATCAGGAACTCGGCACTTGTCGTAGTGTAACGTTTGCAGCGTCATACGTGACCGCGTTGAGTCAGCGCGCTATTTCCAGTAAGACTTATTTAGAGGAAATTCAAATGGTTGATGAAACGAAAGGTTCGCTCTCGGGGCTCAGCGAAGATGAAGCCATGGAGTTTCATGGTGTCTTCATGACCAGCATGATGGGTTTTCTGGCGGTTGCCGCCGTTGCCCACGTTCTGGCCTGGATGTGGCGTCCCTGGGGTGTGGCTTGGTAAGACTTGTCGCCTGCAAGGGCGAATCAAGTCTCAAGCCGTGCCTTAAGTGAAGCAGTAGTAGCAGTTTCTTTCCGATATAGGAGATTTCAATATGTGGCGTACTTGGCTGCTGTTCGATCCTCGCAGAGCGTTGGTTGCCCTGTTCACTTTCCTGGCCGTGCTGGCTCTTCTGATTCACTTCATCCTGCTGAGCACCGAGCGCTTCAACTGGATGCACAGCGCCTCTCTGGTTGACAAGACCGAGCAGGTCGTGGCGCAGGCGTAAGCCGGCAAATCAAGCCTTGGCTTGAAAGCGTCTGATGCCCGCGCATCCCGGGCGGGATGGCAGTTAATCTGCGTCCCGCCCGGCATCAGGGCCCGTCCGGCGATAAAAAAGCTTTTACCACTCGGTGGTAAAGGCTTTTTTTTGCGTTCCGGAAAAAATAAAGAATAAAGTCGAGCGGCTAGATGATGACCGAGAATGATCCACCAATACCCGATACTCACCGCTTCAGCGAGGCGGAGCGCATAGCCATCTATCGCAATATCCTCTGTCGAAGGGACGTGCGGGGGCAGTTCCTCTCCACCCCGATACCCGACGACATGTTGGCACGCATCCTCACCGCCGCTCACTTCGCCCCTTCGGTGGGTTTCATGCAGCCCTGGAGTTTCGTGGTGGTCAAGGATCCGGACGTGAAGCGCAGGGTCCACGAGGCCTTCAGCCTCGCCAACGAAGAAGCAGCGGAGATGTTCGAGGGCGAACGTCGGCAAATCTACCGCAGCCTGCGACTGGAAGGCATCCTGGACGCCCCCGTCAACCTGTGCATCACCTGCGACCGGGATCGCGCCGGCCCCGTCGTGATCGGCCGTACCCACGATCATCGCATGGATCTCTACAGCGTCGTCTGTGCAGTACAGAACCTGTGGCTGGCCGCTCGCAGTGAAGGGTTGGGCGTGGGCTGGGTGAGCATTTTCCGGCCCGAGGACATCAAGCGGGTGCTTAATCTACCCGAGGATATCGTCCCCGTGGCCTATCTCTGCATTGGTCGCGTCAATCAGTTCCACGACCGACCGGAACTGGAAACCGCCGGCTGGCGTCCCAGACTACCGCTGGAGCAACTGATCCACATGAATAGCTGGGGCCACGCGCCCGCCGATGACGACCCACTGGTGAAGGCTGTCCAGGCCTGCCAGAGCAAGGCCGCTCAATCGGATCTTCCTCTTTGAGCAGAGACACTGACCCATCTCGATAATGGGATTCTCGTGTGCTCGATTTACGATCCTTGTAGAAGGGGATAAAGCGAAAAAGTTATAGTGATGCTCCTGGGGTCTGGTCGATGGCGCGGGTGAAGTCCGGCACTGGCGCGTTGCCAGCGTTTCTCCGGAACCCGCAATGTGTGCCATAACCCGGCATCAAAGAGGATTCATCCTCATGTCTTGTCTGCTGGCATTGCAGAGACTCGCATTCAGGCGCACTGTATTTGCGGTAGCGTGCTTATTGATTTTCGGTTTTATTTTTAATGCTGCCTTGGGGTACGTTCTGGCAAGTCATGCAGATCCACCGCGCGTGGAGACTCCCCCGGTTGCCGTTATCGTCGGCAATAATGCCCCTGAGTCTTCGAGACTCCGTATTGCGGTCTTTACCCCAACCACGGCGGATAATACCTATTGGCCAGAGATCCATGCGGTGCTACACGCCGTCGCCGCTGATCTTGAGATCGACCTTGAGATTCATGAGTTTAGTGTTCTGGATCGCTTTGCGACAGTGTCGGCTGGAGTGAGGCGGCTGACGACAGAGCCTCTGCCGGATGCGGCCATCTTCTCGGTTGAGTTTGGACAGGCGAGCCGGTTGATGAGGGCAGCCGAGAAAATGGGAATCCCCTTTTTCCTGAACGGCCCGCTTTTTCCTGAAGAACTGGCAGAAATCGGGAAAATACCTGGCCGGGACTATACGTACTGGGCTGGTTATTTCCATGAAGACGAAGAGCGGAAAGGCTATCTCCTGGCGCAGGAACTGATCGCCGCCGCCCGGGAGGCAAATGCAGGGAAGGCTGACACGATTCAGGTGGCGGGCATCAATGGGTCCAGGTCCTGGTACGGATCCATTCAGCGTGAAGCCGGGCTGCGCCGAGCAGTGGACGAACATCCGGATGTCCGGTTGGTGCAGATGGTCTACACCCAATGGTCTCCGGAGGAGGGACGCAGGATGGCCAGCCAGATCTTGCGCCGCTATCCCGAGATTTCTGTGCTGTGGGCGGCCAGTGACCAGTTGGCGATCGGTGCCGCTGAAGCAATCGACAATGATCCGGCCGATGATGGTCCGGTAGTGCTGACCGGTGGATTGGATCTATCACATGCTGGCATTGATGCCGTGCTCAAAGGCGAACTGGTGGCAACCGTCGCCGGTACCAGTTTGCTGTGGGCTCAGGTGATGATCGATTTGCATGATCACCTGCATGGGCTTGATCCTGTCAGCGACTCAAGCTCTGTGCTGCTATCCGCGCCGATCGTTGCCGATCGCTTCACGGCGGAAGACATTCGGGCCTGGATATGTAGTTTCGATTCGATCGATTTTCGCCGATATTCCCGTTTCCATCACGGCAAAGATGTGTTTCGCCTGAGTGAGATCACGGGAGATCGGTAGATCATGCCAATGGCTTGGACAAGAACGAAGCACCTTGGCTTCATCATCCTGATGAGTACCGTTGTAACGATGCTCATTCTGGTGTTTCAGGCCTACGTCTTTTATCAGCAGGGAGTAAAGGATCGTGATCAGACCTTGCAGTCGGTAGAGAAAAGCTATCTCGACCCAACCGCCGCCGCAGTTTTTTTCTTCGAACAGCAGCAGTTGAACCTGATTTCCGGGGGACTGGTCCGGCTGCCGTACATCGATGCGGTATCCGTCTACGAATATGTCCTGGGGGAGTACCAGCCGCTTCTGAGGACGATGGAAGATCCTGGGGACCTCGAGTCGTTTGATTTTGCGTTGCTGTATGACCATGAAGGGGATCAGCGTCATATTGGAAAACTGACGGTCTATTCCGACCTTCGCTACCTTCGGGCGCAGGTATTGGAAAACCTGAGACGTACGGCTGGGTTCAATCTCCTGATCCTCTTGGGGATGGCGGTATGCGTGTGGTGGCTCACCAAGCGCGCTTTTTACCTGGCCTCGATCAAACGCCAGCTCGAGGACAATACGCGGCTTATGAGCATGGCCGCGTCGGTTGCGAAAATCGGCGGCTGGGTGGTTGATCTGGAAACCGATAGGGTGTACTTGTCGGACGAGGCTTGTCGTATCCATGATATGCCGCCCGGTTCGACGGTTTCGGTCAAGGAAGGCATCAGGTACTACGCCCCCGAGTACCGTGAGCGCATCGCCGAACTGTTTGAGGCGTGTGCCCGGAACGGGATGCCGTATGACGAGGAACTTGAGATCCTGAGCGCCTCTGGGAAGCGCGTCTGGGTGCGTACGGTAGCGCAGCCGATACGTGATTTTAACGGGCGCATTGTCCGTGTCGCGGGCGCCTACCAGGAAGTGACACAACGGCGCCAGGCGGAGCAACGACTACAGGAGTCGGAAGCCATGCTGCGCGCGGTCACCGAAGCCTCGCCGGACCCTATCTTCATGTCCGACGACAGAGGCAAACTGGTGTACTGCAACCCGGCGTTCGAAACCACTCTTGGGTTCTCGCCGGAGGCCTTGATCGGGCGGACCGTTCACGAGGCCCTCGCGCCAGAGCGTCACCGTGAAGCGATCGCTCGCGGTTACGCAGATTTTGTCCAGGCGGGTCCCAGTCCCGTACTCAGAACCTTGACAGAGCTTGAAGCCTTGCATGGTGACGGGCGCGAAGTGCAGATAGAGTTGTCCATGTCGGCGCTACAGATCAATGGCCGCTGGCACGCAGTGGGGGTGATGCGCGACATCACCAGGCGCAAGCAGTTCGAACAGGTTCTCTCCACTCTCAATCGCGAGTTGGCCCGGCTGGGGGGTGACGAGTTCTTCGGCCACGCCTGCCGCCTGCTGTGCGAGGCACTGGGCACCGACATCGCCTTTGTGGGCCTTCTGGAGGCGGAACAGCACCGGTTGGAGGCGTTTGCCGGATGGACCGATGGCCATTTGCTCACGCCCTTCCAGTACGACCTACCGGGGACGCTCTGTGCAAATGTCATCAAGGAGGGGGCCGTCTGCTATCCGGAGGACAGCCAGTCCCTGTTCCCCGATGACCCTCTGCTCAAGGAAATCGGCGTCGAGGCGTGCGTCGGCCACAAACTGATCGACAAGCAGGATCGAACCCTGGGGGTCCTGCTCACGTTGGGCCGGCAGCCGCTGACGGAGCAAGTGCGCGGCCTGGCCCTGTCCCTGCTGGGGTTATTCGTCGATCGTGTGGCCTCCGAGATCCAGCGCAGCGCGGCGGAGAAACAGTTGAGGCAGGCCGCCAACGTATTCCATTACGCTAACGAGGGGATCCTGATCACGACCCCTCAAGCCGACATCATCGACGTCAACGCTGCCTTCACCCGCATCACTGGTTACGAGCGGCATGAGGTGTTGGGGCAGAATCCGCGCTTGCTCAAGTCCGGCAGGCAAGGTAAAGCCTTCTACGCCGAGATGTGGCGGGCGCTGCAGGACGAGGGCAGCTGGACCGGCGAGATCTGGAACTGTCACAAAGACGGCGACTCCTACGCCGAGATGCTGACCATCAGTGCGGTGCGCGATGCCGACGGCACGATACAGCGCTACGTCGGGCTGTTTTCCGACATCACGCAGCTCAAGGAGCAGCAGCGGCAACTGGAGCACATGGCTCACTTCGACGCGCTCACCGGTCTACCCAACCGGGTCTTACTGGCGGACCGTCTGCAGCAGGCGATGGCCCTGATGGCACGGCGTCGACAGCAGCTGGCGCTGGTCTATATCGACCTGGACAGCTTCAAGAGGGTCAATGATCACTACGGCCATGATGCGGGGGATCGTCTACTGGTCGCCTTGGCCGAAAAGCTGCAGGCATCCCTGCGTGATGGAGATACCCTGGCCCGTTTGGGGGGGGACGAGTTCGTTGCGGTATTGCTGGATCTACCCGATGTCGAGTCCGCAAGACCGCTGCTGCGGCGCTTGCTCAACGCCGCGTCCTGTCCGGTGAGTGATGGGGAGCACAGCCTGCAGGTCTGCGCCAGCCTGGGGGTCAGTCTCTATCCCCAGGCCGAACCGATTGATGCCGACCAGCTACTGCGCCAGGCGGATCAGGCGATGTACCAGGCCAAGCTCGCCGGCGGGAATCGTTACCACCTGTTCGATGTGGAACATGATCGCTACCAACGCGATCGGCACGAGGCGCTGGAGGCGATCCGCCAGGGATTGGAGAACAATGAATTCGTGCTCTTCTATCAGCCAAAGGTGGCCATGGAGACTGGCGTTTTGTTGGGTGCCGAGGCTCTGATCCGGTGGCAGCACCCGGAGCGGGGTTTGCTACCACCTGTCGACTTTCTGCCGCAGCTGGCGGGCCACCCGCTGATGGTGGGGCTGGGCGACTGGGTGATCGAGGCGGCGCTGGCGCAGATCAGCCAATGGCGTGAGCAGGGGCATGCCCTGACGGTCAGCGTCAATGTGGATGCGCTGCAACTAACCCAATCCGATTTTGTTGCCAAGCTGCGCGCCGCACTGGCCCGCTACCCTGCCGTGCAACCGGGTGACATGGAACTGGAGGTCATCGAGACCAGCGCCCTGCGGGATATTGCCCACATTTCGAGCCTGATCAGGGAATGTCGTGGGTTTGGTGTCAGCTTCTCGCTGGATGATTTCGGCACCGGCTACTCTTCGTTGACCTATCTGAAGCGATTGCCGGTAGAGACCCTCAAGATTGATCAAAGCTTTGTGCGCGACATGCTGGATGATCCGGATGATCTAGCCATTCTACATGGGGTGATCGGCCTGGCCGAGAGCTTCCAGCGTGGTGTGGTCGCCGAAGGCGTTGAGACCGAGGTTCACGGCCAAATGCTGTTGCAACTGGGCTGCAAAATCGGCCAAGGCTATGCCATAGCAAAACCCATGCCTTCAGAAGAGATGACGCGATGGCATGCACGGTGGCAGCCCCATGCCAGTTGGAGTGGAACCTCCGCGATCCCCGATACCCTGCTGCCCGTGCTGTTCGGCATGGTTGCCCATCGTGCCTGGATGAACGCGTTAAAATCTTACGCGCACGAGACAAACCCGCATCCACCCGAACTGTCACCGCAACAATGCCACTTTGGTCGTTGGTTGGCGAGTCAGGATGGTAGGGGAGATACCTGCCCGGTGGTACTGACCCTGCACGAACAAGTGCATCAACTGGGCTGTGAACTGATCATGCTCATACAGAAGGGTGACGATCACCTGGCCCGGAAGCGTTTGGCCGAAGTGGAGGCTCTGCATGATCGACTCATGGAGGCAATTTGGGAGCTGATCGGAACCTGATGGTGGAAGCGGGTCCAACCTTGAGCCTATGGCTTTTCGCCTTCAAGGCCCAGAACGAAAAAAGGACCAGCAACGCCAAGTTACTGGTCCTTTTTTTCCTAATATGGCGCGCCCGGAAGGATTCGAACCTCCGACCACCTGGTTCGTAGCCAGGTACTCTATCCAACTGAGCTACGGGCGCTGAACAACTGAAGCGCGCATTCTATGGACGAGGCTGGGGGGTGTCAAGCATTTTTTTAAAAACTCCCGAACAGGGTTCCCAGGGTGATCAGTACCACCAGCGAGATGAACGGGGCCAGCATGGCCACCATGGCGATATCGAAATAGGCCTGGCGGTGGGTGAGGCCGCAGATGGCCAGTAGGGTGATGACCGCGCCGTTGTGGGGCAGGGTGTCCAGACCCCCGGTGGCTACCGCCGTCACCCGGTGCAGCAGTTCCGGATCGATGCCCCGGGCCTGGGCCATTTCCATGTAGGTCTCGCCCAGGGTGGACAGGGCGATGCTCATGCCCCCCGAGGCGGAGCCGGTCATGCCCGCCAGGATGTTCACCGCGATGGCCAGGGAAATGAGCGGGTTGTCGCCCCCCAGCCCCACCACCGTATCGCGGATCAGCAGGAAGGCCGCCAGGGAGGCGATGACGGCACCAAAGCCCACCAGGCTGGCGGTGTTGAAGATGGGCAGCAGGGAGGCGTTGGCACCGCTATCCACCGATTGCTTGAGTGTGGGCAGGCGCTTCCAGTTGGTGGCGATCACCACCAGCAGCGACAGCACCAGGGCGGCGATGACGGACCAGATCCCCCGCACCTGTTCGATGCTGGTCTCGCCGTACAGGGGCAGGGCAAGGAAGTCCGTGTCCATGCGCGGGATGATCAGGAAGGTGAACAGCAGGTTGATGGCGATCACCAGCACTAGGGGCAGCATGGCCACGAACACGGAGGGCGGTGCCACCGGGCGCTGTTCCACCGGCAGTTCCATGAGGTCGAAGCCCTCGCCTGAGGCCTTCTCTCGCAACTCCTTGTTGGGGGTGAAGTCCGCATCCGGATGGTCGCCGTAGCCTTCATGGGCCAGCTTGCGGGAACGGTAGGTGAGCCAGAGCATGCCCAGGGTGAACATCACCAGGGCGGTGATGATGCCCAGGCCCGGCGCTGCGAAGGGGGAGGTGCCGAAGTAGGGCATGGGGATGGCGTTCTGGATCGCCGGGGTGCCGGGCAGGGCGGTCATGGTGAAGGTGAAGGCACCCAGGGCGATGGTGGCCGGGATCAGACGCTTGGGAATGTTCGACTGGCGGAACAGGGCGGCGGCGATGGGGTAGACCGCAAACGCCACCACGAACAGGGAAACCCCGCCGTAGGTCATCAGGGCGCAGGAGAGCACCACCGCCAGGATGGCCCGGCTGCTGCCCAGCCAGCTGATGATGGCCTTGGCCAGCACGTCCGCGCTACCCGAATCCTCCATCAGCTTGCCGAAGATGGCCCCCAGCAGGAATACCGGGAAGTAGAGGGTGATGAAATCCCCCGCCGCTCCCATGAAGATCTGGGTGTAGCTGCCCAGCACCGGGCCGTCCATGGTGGCCACCACGGCGAAGGTGGCCAGGGCCGGGGCCAGGATCAGCAGGCTGATGCCCCGGTAGGCCAGGTACATGAGCAGGCCCAGGGCGATGAGAATGACCAGGATGCCCATCATGACTTGGCCTCCTTGCGCGGATGGTCGCGGTGGTTGTCGCTGTCCTCATGCTCCAGATCGGGCGGGGCGAAGGTGTCGGTGAACAGGCTTTTCAGGTCGAAGCTGGAGCGCAGGCCCAGGTCATCGAAATGGCGTTCCAGGAAGGCATCCGCCCAGGCCCTGCCCCGGTCACGGAGATGGGTGAGGTAATCCCACTCGGCGTTGAGCTTGCTGGAGGCGTCCAGATCCTTGAGTTCCTCGTGGGCGTGGATCAGGTGCACGAAGATGTCCCGGTAACGTTCCGATTCCAGCTGCTCCGCCTCGATCAGCTGGTGTAGCAGCTCGATGGCGCGCAGTTCCTTGATCAGGCTGGCGTTGAAGGTGATCTCGTTGAGTCGGTTGATGATGGCACGGCCGGTCTTGGGCAGTTCCTCCCGGATCAGGGGATTGATTTGCACGATGATCAGGTCCCGGGTGGCGGTGTCTTCCACCAGGGGGTAGAGGGCCGGGTTGCCGATGTAGCCCCCGTCCCAGTAGGCCTCGCCGTTGATTTCCACTGCCTGGAACAGGAAAGGCAGGCAGGCGGAGGCCATCACCGAGTCCACGGTCAACTCGGGCTGGGTGAAGATGCGGCCCCGCCCGGTGCGCACGTTGGTGGCGGTGACGAATACCTTGAGTTTGCTGCAGTGGTTGACCCGGTCGAAATCCACCTGTGCCGCCACCAGATCCCGCAGGGGATTGATGTTCATCGGGTTGAGTTCGTAGGGGGAGAACTGCCGGGTGAGCTGTTCGAAGAAGAGGTAGCCCGGCGAATGATCCATGCTGAAACGGTGGGTGAGCCGGTCCCAGAGGGTGCGCTGGATGGGGGAGAAGCGGGCGGCGTCGCTGACGGTTTTCCAGAAGGCGGTGAGGGCGTCGCGGGCGCCTTCCCGGCCGCCTCGCTCCAGCCCGTCGGCCACGACCACGGCGTTCATGGCGCCGGCACTGGTGCCGCTGACGCTGCTGATGTGGATACGGGGGTCCGCCAGCAGGCGGTCCAGGACGCCCCAGGTGAGCGCGCCGTGGGCGCCGCCTCCCTGCAGGGCCAGATCCACGGTCTTGCGGGGTGTGCTGTTGCTCATTGGTCACTGATTCCGGTGTGAGCTTGGTTCTATTGCAACGCAGCAGCGGGAGGATGTCCAGTTCTGGAGAAAGTGGGCGGTCCTCGCTGTCACTCCGGGAGTATTCAGCGTCGCTCCCGCGTAAGCGGGAGCCCAGGGTTTTCTGGCCCGTCACTGGATTCCCGCTTTCGCGGGAATGACGGGGAGTCGTGGGAATGACGGGTTGGGCAGGTCGGATCAATCGTCGTCATCATCATCGTCGTCATCGGACAGGTCCACGGTGATGGGGCGATAGATCTCCACCCGGTCCCCTTCCTGCACCGGGTTGTCCAACTTGCAGAACTTGCCGTAGATGCCCACCTTCTGATGATCCAGATCAATGCCCGGAAACCGCTTGAGGATGCCGGATTGCTCGATGGCCTGCTGCACGGTGGCCCCTTCCGGCAGTTCCACCTGCAGCCAGGCCTGGTTGCCGGGTTCACTGTAGGCTACGCCGACTTTCATGGATGTGTTCCTCCCAAGCCTGTCATGTCATGAGGATGTGGCCGGGGCCGCCGCCGGCGCCGTCCGCGCCGCCAGTCGGGCATCCAGCACCCGTTTGCCCGCCAGGATGAAACCCAGGGCCAGGAAGGCGCCGGGGGGCAGGATCATGAGCAAAAAGCCCCGATAATCGGGGATCAGGGTCAGTTCCATCCAGGCAAAGCTTTCTCCCAGCAGCAGGTGGGCATCGGCGAACAGGGTGCCGCTGCCGGGGATCTCGCGCACGGCCCCCAGGACCACCAGGATCACGGTGAACCCCACTCCCATGGCCAGACCGTCCACCATGGCCCGGTGCACCGGCTGGCGGGAAGCGAAGGACTCGGCCCGGCCCAGAATGGCGCAATTGGTGACGATGAGAGGGATGAACAGGCCCAGTGCCTTGTGCATTTCAT
Source organism: Ectothiorhodospira shaposhnikovii (assembly GCF_047222355.1). NCBI lineage: Bacteria > Pseudomonadati > Pseudomonadota > Gammaproteobacteria > Chromatiales > Ectothiorhodospiraceae > Ectothiorhodospira > Ectothiorhodospira shaposhnikovii. Next base: position 1,171,664 of record NZ_CP178333.1, read on the forward strand.
ACAGGTAGGCGTTCATCACCAGGTCCACCAGCGTCACCAGGCTGGCGATCAGCAGGATGAAGACCGGAATCCGCACCTCGGGGGTGATGATGCCCCGGAACATGGAGACCAGAAGCCCCGAGGCCACCATGACGAAGGTGGTGGCCAGGCCCATGCCCAGCCCGTTGGTGGCGGTGCCCGTGACCGCCAGCAATGGGCACAGGGCCAGCATCTGGGCCATGACCACGTTGTTGTCCCAGATGCCGTCCCGGAACAGACGGCGATAGTCCTCCAGCAGTGCCTTGGCGCTTTGGGTCATGGGCGTATCTCCGGCAGATTCCGGGCAGATGGGGATGTCCGGGGGTCCTCGGGGGAGGCAGAATCCTGTGTGGCTGTCGGCATCCGCTCATCCGGTCCATCCGGGGCCCGTTGCAACAGTTCCGACTGATGGGCATGGAACAGGGTCAGCCCGTCCCGCACCGCGTTCACCACCGCCCGGGGGGTGATGGTGGCCCCGGTGAATTGGTCGAAGGGGCCGCCGTCCTTTTTTACCGCCCAACGGGGGGCGGGCAGGGCGGCGAAGCTCAGGCCGTCGAAGGCCAGGATCCACGGATCACGATTCACCTCGATCTTGTCGCCCAGTCCCGGGGTTTCCTTGTGCTGCAGCACCCGCACGCCCAGCACTTCACCCATGGCATCCACCCCCATGAGGATATGGATGGGACCGGCATAGCCTCGGCCCTGAACCCGGAACGCCACGCCGGACACACGGCCTTCCTGCCGGGCCCGGTAGACCTCCAGGGAGCGTCCGTCGTCGGTGCGCAGGGTATGGATGTCCTCCTGGGGGCGATTGTCGTGCATCTGCGCGGGCAGGACCTGTTCCAGGGTGCGGCGGAAATCCTCGGCGCGACGCTCGGCGATGGTGTCCCGGGTCTGCAGGTCGGCAATCACCAGCACGGCGCTGGCCAGCAGGGCGATGCCCCCCAGCAGGGTGGCCTGGTAGCCGACCCGCTTGCGATAGGTGGGTTGTGCCAGGGTGGTCATGGGCGCTTCTCCTGAGCCGGTGCTTCCGTGTTTTTCATCGGCAGGGGCTTACCGCGCCGGGTGCGGCCATAGGCACGGGGGCGCAGGTAGTGATCGATCAGGGGCGTGAGGGCGTTCATGAGGATCACGGCGAAGGCGGCGCCTTCTGGATACCCGCCCCAGGTGCGGATGACATAGATGAGCAGGCCGCAGCCGGCGCCGAACAGTAATCGCCCGGCCACGGTGCTGGGAGAGGTGACCGGATCGGTGATAATGAAAAAGGCCACCAGCATGGCCGCACCGGAGAACAGGTGCAGACCGGGTCCGGCATAACGCTCCGGGTCGATGAGCATGAATATGGTGGACAGGATCACCAGGGTGCCCAGCATGGCCACCGGGATGTCCCAGGTGATGATGCGTTTGGCCATGAGCAGTAGCCCCCCCGCCAGGAGCAGCAGGGCAGAACCTTCACCCAGACTGCTGGGTACGAAGCCCAGGGCCTGCTGGAGCGGGGCATAGACTCCGGGCAGGGTCTCGGACAGCCCCAGGTCCCGGCTGAAGCCGGTCTGGGTCTCGCCCAGCACGGTGGCGCCGGTGACGGCGTCGGGAATCGCCGCCAGGCCGAAGGTGATGGCCAGCCCTTCCAGGAAGCCGGGGGCACCCTCTGAAAACAGGGGGGAAGGCGTGATCCAGGTGGTCATCTCCAGGGGGAAGGAGACCAGCAGGGCCACCCGGGCCAGCATGGCCGGGTTGAACAAATTCTGGCCCAGGCCGCCGAAGACGTGCTTGCCGACGATGATGGCAAAGGCCGCCCCCAGCACGCCGATCCACCAGGGCGCCCACGGCGGCAGGGTCAGGGCCAACAGCAGGCCGGTGACGATGGCCGAGCCATCCATCAGGAACGGCGATACCGGCCGCCGGGCAATGCGCAGGCACAGGGCCTCGAACAGCACGGCGGCCAGAATGGTGATGAGCAGCAGGTTCAGGGCGGGCCAGCCGAACAGGTAGACACCGAAGGCGGTGGCCGGGAGCAGGGCGAGGGTGACCCAGCCCATGTTCCAGGCCACGCTGCCTGGGGCATGGGTATGGGGGCCGCTGACGGGGGTGGTCTGAGTCATGGGTTAGGCCTCTGCCTCATCGGCGGCGGGGGTCTTTGGGGTCTCCTTGGCGGCGCGGGCGGCCTTGGCTTCCTCGGCCTTGCGCTTGGCGGCCTCGCGCTCCGCCTTGCGCCGTTCCGCTGCCTCGGCCTTGGCCCGGGCTTCCGCCTCCTGGCGTTCCCGGCGTTGCTGGGCCAGCCGCTTGATCTCCTCCTGGCGACGCTGCTGTTCCCGCCGCGCCCCCAGCACGCCCTTGGCATGATGGAAGAACTGCACCAGGGGGATATGGGAAGGGCAGACATAGGAGCAGGAACCGCAGGCCACACAATCCATCAGGCCGTAATCGACGGCGCCGTCCATGTCCTCCTTGCGGATTCTTGCCGCCATCTCCAGGGGCATGAGACCGCAGGGACAGGCCGCCACGCAGCGTCCGCAGCGGATGCAGGGCATGGTTTCGCCGATGTTGATCTCTGCCTCGGTGAGGGCAATGATCCCGTTGCTACCCTTGATGACGGGCACCTGGGCATGGGGCATCACCTGGCCCATCATGGGGCCACCCATCAGCAGACGGGCCGGTGGTTGCCGGGTGCCGCCGCAATGGGCCAGCAGGTCTTCCACCCGGGTGCCCAGCAGGACCTCCAGGTTGGCGGGTCGCCGGACCGCGCCGCCGCCCACGGTGACGATGCGGGAGATCAGCGGGCGGCGCATGCGCACCGCCCGATGGACGGCGTAGGCCGTCCCCACGTTGTGGACGATCACGCCGATGTCCGCCCCCAGCTTGCCGGCCGGGATCTCGCGGCCGGTGACCGCCTTGATCATGTGTTTTTCCGAACCCATGGGATAACGGGTCGGGACCGCCATGGCCTCGATGGTGTCCATCTCATACAGCCGCGCCTGCAGGGCGGCCAGGGCTTCGGGTTTGTTGTCCTCCACCACCACCAGGGCGCGTCGCGCCCCCAGGGCATGGCGCATGATGCGGATGCCGTCCACCACCTCGTCGGTGCGTTCCCGCATCAGGCGGTCGTCACAGGTGAGATAGGGCTCGCATTCTGAGCCATTGATAATGAGGGTATCGATGTGATGCCGGGACCCCAGGTTCAGCTTGATGGCGGCGGGGAAGGTGGCTCCACCCATGCCCACCACGCCGGCCTCGGCCACCCGGCGGGCGATGGCTTCCGGTTCCAGGTTCAGGGCATGTTCCGGGTCCGGGTCCTCCAGCCAGCGATCCTCGCCGTCCGGTTCGATGACGATGGTCTCCACCGGCAGGCCGCTGGGATGGGGGGCGGGATGGGGTTCCACCGCCAGGATCCGGCCCGAGGTGGGCGCATGCACGGCCGCCGACACGGCGCCGTCGCCGCGGGCGATCATCTGGCCCTTGAGGACGGTGTCGCCGGCCTTGACCACCGGGCGGGCGGCGGCACCGATATGTTGCTGTACCGGCAGATAGAGCCGTGTCGGCAGGGGCAGGGGTTCGATGGGCAGTCCGCTGGTGGCCTGCTTGCGATCATCGGGATGGACGCCGCCCTGGAAGACGGGCCGCTTGCGCATGAAAGAGAACATGGGGAGCACCTTCAGGCCGATTTGGGTTTGGGCCAGTGCCAGCGACGCAGGCTGGGGGCTTCCGGCACCAGGCTCAGACCCTGGGTGGGGCAGACCTCCACGCATTTGCCGCAGCCGTTGCAGGCCTCGACGAAGACCGTATGGATCTGCCGGTTGGCGCCCATGATGGCGTCGGTGGCGCAGACCTTGTAACACCGGGTGCAGCCGTTGCACTGATCGGGATCGATCACCGCAAAGGCGGGGACTTCCTCACCCATGGCGGACAGGTCCACGGTGATGTCCAGTTTGTCGGCCAGTTGCTGGGCCAGGAGCTTGCCGCCCGGCGGACACAGGGTGACGGGGGCCTCCCGGGACGCCAGGGCCTGGGCGGCACTGGGGCAGCCGGGCAGGCCGCACTGACCGCAGTTGGTGCCGGGCAGCAGGGCCTCGATTTCGTCCACCAGGGGGTCCTTATCCACCCGCAGGTATTTGGCGGCCATGCCTAGACCGTAGCCCAGGAGCAGGCCCATGGTGGTGAGGATGAAAATCGCGGAAAGCAGGGATGGTTCCATCGGAAATTCCTCCTGTCGCGGTCAGGCGAAGTTGAGTCCGGCAAAACCCATGAAGGCCAGGGACAGCAGACCGGCGACGATGAAGCCAATGGGGGCGCCGGCAAAGGCGGCCGGTACGTTGCTGATGGCCAGGCGTTCCCGCAGGGCGGCGAAGATCACCATCACCAGGGTGAAGCCCAGGGCCGCGCCCAGGCCGAAGGTCACGCTCTGCAAAAAGCCGTGGCCTTCCTGCACATTGAGCAGGGCCACCCCCAGCACCGCGCAGTTGGTGGTGATCAGGGGCAGGAAAATCCCCAGCACCTGATAGAGGGCGGCACTGGTCTTGCGGATGACCATTTCGGTGAACTGCACCACGGCGGCGATCACCAGGATGAAGGACAGGATGCGCAGAAAGCCCAGGTCCAGGGGTGCCAGGACGAAATACTCCAGCAGCCAGCCGGCCACGGACGCCAGGGTGAGCACGAAGGTGGTGGCCAGCCCCATGCTCAGGGCCGTGTCCAGCTTGTTGGAGACACCCATGAAGGGACACAGCCCCAAAAATTGCACCAGCACCACGTTGTTGACCAGGGCGGTGCCCACCAGCAGCAGCATGAACTCGGTCACGGTCGGTTCCTTCGGTTCGGTTGACGAAGGAATTGCATCTTGTGTGCCAGCCGCCTCATGCACGATGAAGGCGCATGAATCCAGGGGTCTTGTGGGGAATTGCACCGTGCTGGTGCGTATTGCTCTGTGCGGATCGTGACAGCGTGGGCCGGGTGATGTGGGTTCTGTCGGGAAGGCGACAATGCATGGCTGTCTCGCTCGGGGAAAGACCGGACCTTTTGTATTGGCCTGGATGTTGCAGTGTGTTTATCAGGAACCCAGCCCAACTCACCCGGGAGACACACCTCCATGAGCCGACCCGATCAACCCGCCGTCGCGGGCCTGGCCGATACCATCCTGACCCCGGAGGGGGTGTTGCCGGCGCGCCTGTTCTTTGAAGCGGTGGAGCAGTCCTCGGTGGCCATTTCCATCACCGATACCCGGGCCAACATCCTCTATGCCAATCCGGCCTTTGAACGGGTGACCGGTTACGGTGTGGCAGAGGTGGTCGGGCGCAACGAATCCATTCTGTCGGATCGTCATACTCCAAGTCTGGTCTACGAGACCCTCTGGGGACGGTTGCGCCAGCTCAAACCCTGGTCCGGGGTGCTGGTCAACCGCCGCAAGGACGGTAGCCGCTACCTGGCGGAATTGAGCATTGCCCCGGTGCTGGATGGCCAGGGTCAGCTCAGCCATTACCTGGGCATGCACCGGGATGTGACCGAGATGCACCGGCTGGAGCAGCAGGTGCGCAACCAGAAGGCCCTGATCGAGTCGGTGGTGGATGCGGAACCGGTGGCCATCGCCCTGCTGGACGAGGCCGGTCAGGTGGTGTTGGGCAATCAGGCATACAAGCAACTGGCCGGCGACATGGGCGGGCGCGAGCCGGCCCGGGAATTTCTCACCGCCCTGGCCGAGAGCATGGGCGATGCCTTCGAGACCGCCCGCAGCACCGGGGAAGGCTTCGTCGACCGGGAGGTGCAGTTCGATCCGGGTGGTGGCCGTGCCCCTCGCTGGTTTTCCTGTTCCGGCACCTGGTTCAAGGAGCGCGACACCAGTGCGGATTCGTTTTTCGAGGCCCGCAAGGCCAGTTACCTGGTGCTGGTGGCCAAGGAGGTCACCGAGATCCGTCGCCAGCAGGAAGAGATGCGCATGAATGCCCTGCGTGCCCTGACCGCGGAGAGCGAGCTGGTGGAGAGCATGCGCGAGACCTTGGCCGGCGCCATTTACCAGATGCAGGGGCCGGTCAACATGATCGCCGCCGCCACCCAGCTACTGGCGCGTCGGCGTCAGGGGGAGGGCGGTGCCGATCCCTTGCTGAACGTGTTGCAGGAGGCCCTGGACGCCGGTCGTCGGGCCCTGCAGACCCTGGAAGACTCCATGCCCGAGGAGCGGGATGAGCCGGTGGCGCCGGTCAACATCAATGCCCTGCTGCGTGAGGTGTTGGGGCTTTCCACCCGACGTCTGCTGGCTGCCGGGGTGGTGGTGGACTGGCAGCCGGCGCCGGTGCTGCCCTGTGTGCTGGGTCGGGAAGGACGACTGCGGGGTATGTTCAAGCAACTGGTGGACAACGCCCTGGATGCCCTGGACGGCGCCACCGACGGCCGTCGGGAGATCCGCATCCTCACTGAGTCCCGAGGGGATGCGGTGCATGTGACCATCCAGGATTCCGGTCCGGGCATTCCCGAGCATCTGCGCCTGCGGGTGTTCGAGCCCTTTGTCAGTACCAAGGGCCGTTCCGGCCGTGCCGGGATGGGGTTGCCCATGGTTCAGGAGGTGGTGAACCAGCATGCCGGCCTGATCGAGATCGATCCCGGCTGCCATGAAGGTTGCCGTATCCGACTGCAGTTCCCCACCGCCGCACGACGACAAGACCCGAACTGACTAGGGAAGCCTCATGGTAATGTCTTCTTCAGCCGTAAGAGAGAATGGCGGGCATCGCTCTGCCCTGGTGGAGATGCAGCTGGACGCCCTCTATCAGGTGAGCCAGGTGCTCAGCCGTTCGGCGGATCTGCACGAGATCCTCTCCGACGTGCTCCATGTGCTGCACGAGGCCGCCGACATGCAGCGGGGCATGGTGTCGTTGCTGGACCCCTCCAGTGGCGAGCTGATGGTGGGGGCCGCCCATACCGGCCATCGCGAGCAATTGGAAAAGGTGCGTTATCGTCCCGGCGAGGGGGTGGTGGGGGCGATCCTGAAGGAAGGCGACACCCTGGTGATCCGGCGCATCGCCGACGAGCCCCGGTTTCTGGACCGCCTGCGTCTTTATGTCCCGGATCTTCCATTCATCGGCGTGCCCATTCAGGTGGGAGACGAAGCCCCCATCGGGGTCCTGGCCGCCCAGCCGGCCGCCGACGACGGTCTGCTCACGGAGCGGGCCCGTTTCCTGGAGATGGTGGCCAACCTGCTGGCGCAGACCGTGCGTCGTGCCTGGGACCTGGAAAAGGAACGCCAGGCGCTGACCGACGAACGGGACCGCCTGCGCCGGGAAGTGCGCAGCGGCTATCATCTGGACAACGTGGTGGGGCATTCCCGAGAGATGCGCCGGGTGTTCGAGCAGGTGCGCCAGGTGGCCAAGTGGCACACCACGGTGCTGATCCGGGGCGAGACCGGCACCGGCAAGGAACTGATCGCCAACGCCATCCATTACAACTCTTCCCGGGCCAATGGCCCCTTCATCAAGCTCAACTGCGCGGCCCTGCCGGACAACCTGCTGGAAAGCGAACTGTTCGGCCATGAAAAGGGGGCCTTTACCGGTGCGGTGGCCCAGCGCAAGGGGCGGTTCGAGCAGGCCGATGGCGGCACCATCTTTCTTGACGAGATCGGCGAGATCTCCCAGGCCTTCCAGGCCAAGCTGCTGAGGGTGTTGCAGGAAGGCGAGTTCGAACGGGTGGGCGGCACCCGTACCCTCAAGGTGGATGTAAGGGTGGTGGCGGCCACCAACCGTCACCTGGAGGACGAAGTGGAGCAGGGGGAGTTTCGCGAGGACCTGTATTACCGGCTCAACGTGATGCCCATCTTCCTGCCTGCCCTGCGCAAGCGCACCGAGGACATCCCCGATCTGGCCCGTTTCCTGGTGGCCAAACTGGCCCGGGCCCAGGGGCGTCCCCTGGACATCACCGATGGCGCCATCCGCACCCTGATGCGCCACGACTGGCCGGGTAACGTGCGCGAACTGGAGAACTGCCTGGAACGGGCGGCCATCATGAGCGAGACCGGAACCATCGATCTGGATGCGATCCAGCTTACGGGGCTGGAGGACAAGCTGCCCACACCGCGCAAGAACGGCGCGCCGGCCCCGGAAACGGATCTGGATGATCCGGAACTGGACGAGCGGGAACGAGTGATTGCCGCCCTGGAACAGGCGGGCTGGGTGCAGGCCAAGGCGGCCCGCCTGCTGGGGATGACCCCGCGCCAGATCGCCTACCGGATTCAGACCCTGAAGATCCGCGTCAAGCAATTCTGAGTCCGGCCGGCAACCTGCTGATGCCCGTTCCCTTTTCTGGTACGCTTGGCGACTCGGTTCACCAGGCTGGCCTCCATGCGCACCCGTATCAAGATCTGCGGCATCACCCGACCTGAGGACGCCCGGGCCGCCGTGCAGGCGGGCGCGGACGCCCTCGGGCTGGTGTTCTACGCGCGCAGCCCGCGCGCCGTCACCCCGGATCAGGCCCGCGCCATTGCCGCCGTGGAAGCCCCGTTCGTCACCCGGGTCGGCCTGTTCGTGAATGCGGATGCCCAGTGGGTGCGTGAGGTGCTGGCCCGGGTCAGCCTGGACCTGTTGCAGTTCCATGGGAATGAATCCCCGGCGTACTGCGAGTCCTTCGGTCTGGATTACATCAAGGCCATTCCCATGGCCGAGCCCGTGGCCGTGGGCGAGTACATGGACCGTCATCCCGGCGCCCTGGGCTTTTTGCTGGACAGCCATGGCGCCGGTCAGGTGGGCGGGACCGGCAAGACCTTCGACTGGTCCAGCTGGCCTGACCGGGCAACACGCCCCCTGATCCTGGCCGGCGGACTCCATCCGGACAACGTGGCCGCCGCCGTGCAACAAACCCGCCCCTGGGCGGTGGATGTGAGCAGCGGCGTGGAGTCGGCCCCCGGCCTGAAGGACCCGGAACGCATGACCCGATTCATCAGCGAGGTATTACGTGTCGACCGTGATCAAGCCTGAACAGACGCCGGACTGGCGTGCCTTCCCGGATGCCCGCGGGCATTTCGGGCCCTATGGCGGCCGTTTCGTTTCCGAGACCCTGATGGAACCCCTGCTGGAACTGCAGGAGGCCTATCAGCGTTATCTCCAGGACCCGCAGTTCCTGGCAGAGCTTGACCAGGACCTGGCCCATTACGTGGGGCGCCCCAGCCCCCTCTACCTGGCCGAGCGACTGACCCGGGAGCTGGGTGGGGCCAAGGTCTATCTCAAGCGGGAAGATCTCAATCACACCGGCGCCCACAAGGTGAACAACACCATCGGCCAGGCCCTGCTGGCCAAGCGCATGGGCAAGACCCGCATCATCGCCGAAACCGGCGCCGGTCAGCACGGCGTGGCCACCGCCACCGTGGCGGCCCGGCTGGGGCTGGAATGCGTGGTCTACATGGGCGCCGAGGACATCCAGCGCCAGGCCCCCAATGTCTACCGCATGCGCCTGCTGGGCGCCCGGGTAGTGCCGGTCACCTCCGGTTCCCGCACCCTCAAGGACGCCCTCAACGAGGCCATGCGGGACTGGGTCACCCACGTGGACAACACCTTCTACATCATCGGCACCGTGGCCGGTCCCCACCCCTATCCCGCCATGGTGCGTGATTTCCAGGCCATCATCGGCCGCGAGGCCCGCGAACAGTACCAGGCCGCCGAAGGCCGGCTGCCCGATGCCCTGGTGGCCTGCGTGGGCGGCGGTTCCAACGCTATCGGCCTGTTCCATCCCTTCCTCGCCGACGAGGGCGTGGTCATGTACGGCGTGGAGGCCGCCGGTGACGGTATCGATACCGGACGCCATTCCGCGCCCCTGTGTGCCGGCAGACCCGGTGTGTTGCATGGCAACCGCACCTATCTGATGGAGGACGAGGACGGTCAGATCATCGAGACCCATTCCGTCTCCGCCGGCCTGGATTACCCGGGCGTGGGTCCGGAGCACGCCTGGCTCAAGGACGTGGGTCGGGTGCGGTACGTGCCCATCACCGATCGGGAGGCCATGGATGCCTTCCACCGTCTGACCCGCACCGAGGGCATCATACCCGCCCTGGAATCCAGTCATGCCGTCGCCTACGGCCTCAAGCTGGCACCGACCCTGGAGCCGGAGCAGGGCATCATCATCAATCTGTCCGGTCGGGGCGACAAGGACATCAATACCGTAGCCCGTCTGGAGGGGATCGAACTGTGAGCCGCATCGCCGCCCGTTTTGAAGCCCTCAAGGCCCGTGGCCGCAAGGCCCTGATCCCCTACATCACCGCCGGTGACCCGGAGCCGGGCAACACCGTGCCCCTGATGCACGAGATGGTGGCGGCCGGTGCCGACATCATCGAACTGGGGGTGCCCTTTTCCGATCCCATGGCCGACGGTCCGGTGATCCAGCAGGCCTGCGAGCGGGCCCTCAAGCACCGTGTCAGCCTGCGCAAGGTGCTGGAGATGGTGCGCGAGTTCCGGCGCGACAACATCGAGACCCCGGTGGTCCTGATGGGGTATCTCAATCCGGTGGAGATCATGGGCTATGAGACCCTGGCCGATGAGGCCGCCCGGGCCGGCGTGGACGGCGTGCTGACCGTGGACCTGCCGCCGGAGGAGAGCGCGGAGCTGGCCGGCGCCTTGAAGCGCCACGGTGTTGACCCCATCTTCCTGCTGGCACCCACCAGCCATGAGGCGCGCATCCGCGGCGTGAGCGACGTGGCCGCCGGGTTTGTCTATTACGTCTCTCTCAAGGGCGTCACCGGGGCCGCGACCCTGGATGTGGAGGCCGTGGCTCAAAAGCTGGCCCTGATCCGTCGCCAGACCGACCTGCCGGTGGGGGTGGGTTTCGGTATCAGTGATGCCGAGGCCGCCGCCAAGGTGTCCCGGATCGCCGACGCCGTGGTGGTGGGCAGTGCCCTGGTCAAGCGTATCGCCGCCCATGCCGACGACCCCGCCGCCGGGCGTCGTGAAGTGGCCCAGGTGCTGGCCGGAATGCGTCGTGCCATGGATCAGGCCACCACCGCGACCCCAGCCTGAGCCGGGACCCCGATTCATTCATCCAAACGTTGACGATCGCCCATGAGCTGGTTTGAAAAACTCGTTCCTTCCCGGATCCGCACCGACGCCACCAACAAGCGGGCGGTGCCCGAAGGTCTGTGGCTGCGCTGCGATGGCTGTTCCGCCACTCTGTACCGCCCCGAGGTGGAGCGCAATCTGGAAGTCTGCCCCAAGTGCGGTTTCCACATGCGCATCAACGCCCGCCGGCGTCTGGAAGCCTTTCTGGACGAAGGTGAGCGCCAGGAGATCGGTGCCCAGATCGAACCGGTGGACATGCTGAAATTCCGTGACAGCAAGCGCTACAAGGATCGTCTGGTGGCGGCCCAGAAGACCACGGGCGAGAAGGATGCCCTGGTGGTCATGCAGGGCCGGTTGTTCGGCATGCCGGTGGTGGCCGCCGCCTTCAACTTCAATTTCATGGGCGGTTCCATGGGGTCCGTGGTGGGCGAGCGTTTCGTGCGCGGCGTGAATGCCGCCATTGAGGCCCGCTGCCCCATGGTCTGCTTCTCCGCCAGCGGCGGCGCCCGTATGCAGGAGGCCCTGTTCTCCCTCATGCAGATGGCCAAGACCAGCGCCGCTCTGGCGCGCCTGAAGGAAGAGGGGCTGCCCTTCATTTCCGTCATGACCGATCCCACCATGGGCGGCGTGTCCGCCAGTCTGGCGATGCTGGGTGATGTGAATGCCGCCGAGCCCGGTGCCTTGATCGGATTTGCCGGTCCCCGTGTGATCAAGCAGACCGTGCGCGAGACTTTGCCGGAAGGTTTCCAGCGGGCGGAATTCCTGCTGGAGCATGGTGCGGTGGATCTGATCATCGACCGTCGTCAGATGCGGCCTCGCCTGGGCAAGCTGCTGGCCATGCTGACCCATCAGCCCGCGCCGGATGTGCCGGTGCCGGTAGAAGATGATGACAAGGAGAAGGCGGAAGGTAGTGGCGCCGAGAATGACGGCGACCGGACGGAAGGCGGCGGTGACGCGGGTGCCCAGTCCGCGCCTCAGGGGCAGGGTCACCACGGATGACCACCCCAGCCTTTGCCGGGCCGCGCCACCACACGCTGGCGGCCTGGCTGGCCTGGCAGGAACAGGCCCACACCCGGGCCATTGACCTGGGTCTGGAGCGGGTGGCCGAAGTGGCCGATCGATTGCAGCTCAGGCCCGCCCCGATGCCTGTCGTCATCGTGGGTGGCACCAACGGCAAGGGTTCCACCGTGGCCATGCTGGAGGCCATCTACCTGGCGGCGGGATACCGGGTGGGCTGCTATACCTCGCCCCACCTGATCCATTACAACGAACGTATCCGTATTGATGGCCGCCCGGTGGCGGACGCGCCCATCTGCGAGGCCTTCGCCGCCATTGACCGGGCCAGGGGCGAGATCAGTCTCAGCTATTTCGAATTCGGCACCCTGGCCGCCCTGTGGCTGTTCCACCGCGAGCGGGTGGATGTGATGGTGCTGGAGGTGGGGCTGGGCGGGCGTCTGGATGCGGTCAATATCCTGGATGCGGACGTGGCCGTGGTCACTGCGGTGGGTATCGATCATCAGGCCTTTCTGGGGGACGATCGGGAGTCCATCGGTTTTGAAAAGGCCGGTATCTTCCGGGGTGGTCGCGTGGCCGTCTGCGGTGATGCCGACCCGCCGGCCCGTCTGCTGGCCCATGCCGACGGGATCGGTGCCCGCCTGCTGCTGGCCGGGCGGGACTTTGCCCCGCTGACCGGATCGCGCACGGATACCTGGCAATACCGGGGTGCGGGTCTGGTGCTGGAGGGATTGCCCGCGCCGGCACTGTCCGGGAGTGTGCAGTACCGCAATGCCTCATCGGCGATCACGGCGGTGGTGTCTCTGCGGGAACGCCTGCCCGTGACGCAGGATGCGGTTGGCCGGGGGTTGGCCACGGCACGTCTGCCCGGCCGTTTTCAGCTGTTGCGGGAAGCCCCGGCATTGTGGGTGGATGTGGCCCACAATCCCCAGGGGGCGGAAAGCCTGGCCCTGAACCTCTTGGGCGTGCCCTGCCGGGGACGTACCCTGGCGGTGATGGGGGTGATGGCTGATAAAGATGTGGAAGGCATCCTGCATCCCCTGCTGGAGGTGATTCATGACTGGCATGTGGCCGCGCCCCGCACCGAGCGTGCCCTGGAAGCCGGTGTGCTGGCGGAACGCGTGGCGGTGCTCACGCGGCAACCGGTGCAGTCCCATGCATCGGTGGAGCAGGCCTGCCGGGCGGCGCTGGCGGCGGCCGGCCCCGAAGACCGGATTATCGTCTTCGGTTCCTTCTTCACGGTGGCCGAAGTGCTGCAGGGAGCGTTTTCCGGGCCTCCACCCACGGGCCGTCCTGGGTTATGATTGGGGCATATGTTCATATTGGCCGGAATTTTCGCGGGCCGTCAGGGTCTTCTTCATTTCAGGCTGATCAGATAACACCAACACCCACTTAGGAGTACATGCTGTGACCCAGATCGATATCGGTATCAAGGAGCAGGACAGAGTCGAGATCGCCGAAGGCCTCAAGCGCCTGCTGGCCGACTCCTACACCCTCTATCTGCAGACCCACAATTTCCACTGGAACGTGGTGGGTCCCCAGTTCCGTGACCTGCACCTGATGTTCGAGGAGCATTACACCGAACTGGCCACCGCCGTGGACGACATCGCCGAGCGCATCCGTGCCCTGGATGTGCCCGCCCCGGGGACCTACAAGGAATTCGCCCGCCTGAGCAGCATCCAGGAAGTGGAGGGCGTGCCGCCCGCCAAGGAAATGGTGGACCTGCTGACCGTGGGTCATGAGCAGGTGGTGAAGACCTGCCGCGACGTCCTCAAGCTGTCCCAGGAAGCCGGTGATGAATCCACCTCCGCCCTGGCCTCCGATCGCATGCGCATCCATGAAAAGACCGCCTGGATGCTGCGCGCACTGAACAAGTAAGTCCCATGTCCGTGTCCCCCGGCTTGCCGGGGGACACGATGTTTGTGCGGTCGGCATGAAATGTCCCCGCAAAGTTCCGCATCACCCCTGCCACGTCATTTCCATGACAATCGCCCTTTGTCTTTTTGTGCCAATTAGGGGAACATTACGCCCTTGATCTGGGAACGGGTTCCCTGGGATTCCGGCTTTGCCGGGGTCGACATGGGGTATCTCTCAACGCTCGGCGTTGACCCGGTGCATGACCGGGCCAGGGCGGAGCCTCATCCCGGCATGGGCGCCGCTTGCCGTGGCAGCCCGGCCGCTACCTTAAGGCAGAACAGACAGACTATGGCTTTGACGTTTCCGTTTTCGGCGATTGTCGCGCAGGACGAGATGAAACTCGCCCTCCTCATCTCTGCCATCGACTCCAGTATCGGCGGTGTGCTGGTATTCGGAGATCGGGGCACGGGTAAATCCACCACGGTACGTGCACTGGCTGCGTTGCTGCCTCCCATGGAGGCGGTCGTCAACTGCCCCTACGGTTGCGCGCCGGAAAAGCGTGCCGGCCTGTGCGGCGTCTGTGAAGGTCCCGATGCCAAGGACAAGCCCAAGACCCGCAAGGTGCCGGTGCCCGTGGTGGACATGCCCCTGGGCGTGACCGAAGATCGGGTGGTGGGTGCCCTGGATCTGGAGCGGGCCCTCACCCAGGGCGAAAAAGCCTTCGAACCGGGCCTGCTGGCCCGCGCCCATCGCGGCTTTTTGTACATCGACGAGGTCAACCTGCTGGAAGACCACCTGGTGGATCTGTTGCTGGACGTGGCCGCGTCCGGCGAGAACGTGGTGGAGCGTGAAGGCCTGAGTATCCGCCACCCCGCCAAGTTCGTGCTCATCGGCAGCGGTAACCCGGAAGAGGGGGAACTGCGTCCCCAGCTGCTGGATCGCTTCGGCCTGTCCGTCGAGATCACCACCCCCACCGATCTGCCCACCCGCATCGAGGTGGTGCGTCGCCGCGATGCCTTCGAAAAGGATCCGGAAGGCTTCACCCAGAAGTGGAAGCGTCAGGATGCCAAGTTGCGCAAGCAGCTCGTCGACGGCCGCGCCCTGCTGCCCGAAGTGGTGGTCCCCGACGTGGCTCTGGAGCGGGCAGCGCAGCTGTGTCTGAAGCTGGGCACCGATGGCCTGCGCGGCGAACTGACCCTGATCCGCGCCGCCCGCGCCCTGGCCGCCTTCCAGGGCGACAAGGAAGTGACCGACGAACACCTGCGCCGCATCGCCCCGCCGGCCCTGCGCCATCGACTGCGCCGCAACCCGCTGGACGACGCGGGCTCCACGGTGCGTGTGGAGCGGGCCATCGCGGAAATGTTCGACGCATGACCGATCCGCGCGCACCCGAACTGACACCGTGGGCGGCGGCCGGCATTGCGGCCGGCCTGTTTGCCGTCGATCCGGCCGGTTGCGGTGGTCTGGTGCTGCGTGCCCACGCCGGCCCGGTCCGTGAACGCTGGCTGGAGCAGTTGCGTCAGCTGCTGCCGTCGACCTCTCCCATGCGTCGTCTGCCATTGCACATTGCCGACGGCCGCCTGCTCGGTGGCCTGGATCTGGCCGCGACCCTCAAGGCCGGTAAGCCCATTGCCGAGCGGGGATTGCTGGCGGAGTGTGATGGCGGCGTCGCGGTGGCGGCCATGGCCGAGCGCCTGACCGTGGCCACCGCCGGTCGCATTGCCGCGGTGATGGATTCCCATGAGGTCCTGTTGGAACGGGACGGCCTGGGTCTAAGGGTGCCCACCCGGTTCGGGGTGGTGGCCCTGGACGAAGGTGTCACCGATGACGAGGTGGTGCCGGTGGTGCTCACCGACCGGCTGGCCTTCCAGGTGGACATCGTGCCCGTGGGTATCCGGGATGTGGAAGAGCCCTTCTGGACCGTGGACGACATCGTTGCCGCTCGCAACCTGTTGCCCCAGGTGGAAGCGGGGGATTCCGTGCTGGAGGCCCTGTGCGGGGCCGCCATGGCATTGGGTATCGCGTCCCTGCGCATCCCGTTCCTGGCCCTGAGGGTGGCCCGCGCGGCCGCCGCCCTGGATGGTCGTACCCAGGTTTCCGACGATGACGCGACCCTGGCCGGGCGGCTGGTGCTGGCCCCTCGTGCCACCCGGTTGCCGCCCATGGAGCCGCCGGAGGATCAGCAGGAGGAGGCACCGCCGCCGGAGCAGCAGCCACCGGACGAGCCGCCGCCGGAAGGCGAGGATCAGCAGACCCAGCAGGATCTGGACAAGCCCCTGGAAGACCGGGTGCTGGAGGCCGCCAAGGCCGCCCTGCCGGCCGGGTTGCTGGCCCAGTTGCAGCTGGGCGCCATGCGCAGTCGCTCCGGCTCCGCCGGCAAGGCGGGAGCACTGCAGCAGGGCAAGTCCCGCGGACGCCCCATCGGCACCCGTCGGGGGGAGATCCGTGCCGGTGCCCGGCTCAACGTCATCGAGACGTTGCGGGCGGCGGCGCCCTGGCAGCCCCTGCGGCGGGCACAGGCCCTGGCCAGTGGCGCCGTCAAGGGACCGCGAGTGCATGTGCGGCGGGATGATTTTCGCATCACCCGCTTCAAGCAGCGCACCGAGACCACCACCATCTTTGCGGTGGATGCCTCCGGTTCCGCGGCCCTGCATCGTCTGGCCGAGGCCAAGGGGGCGGTGGAGTTGTTGCTGGCGGACTGCTATGTGCGTCGTGACCGGGTCGGGTTGATTGCTTTCCGGGGGCAGGGGGCCGAGTTGCTGCTCCCGCCCACTCGTTCCCTGGTGCGGGCCAAGCGCAGCCTGGCCGGTTTGCCGGGCGGCGGCGGCACGCCTCTGGCTGCCGCCATCGATGCCGTGCGTGAACTGGCCGAGGCGGTGAAGCGTCGGGGCGAGACGCCGGTGGCGGTGTTCCTGACCGATGGTCGGGCCAATATCGACCGGGAAGGCAAGCCCGGTCGACCCAAGGCCATGGAGGATGCCGTGGCCGCGGCGCGGGTGCTGGCGCAGGAGAACTTCACCACCATCCTGGTGGATACTTCTCCCCGACCCCAGCGTTCCGCCCAGGAACTGTCCCAGGCCATGAACGCCCGCTATCTGCCCTTGCCCTACGCCGATGCGGCCACGCTGTCCTCGGCGGTGCAGGCGGCCAGCAGTTAAGGGGCCGTCATGACAGGCCGGCTGGACTGGACGCGGGATGGTCATGATTGGCCGCACCGTGACGCCAGCCGGTTTGTCGAGGCCGGTGGTCTGCGCTGGCATGTGCAGTGTCTGGGGGAGGGGCCACCGATCCTGCTGGTTCACGGCACCGGTGCCGCCTCTCATAGCTGGCGTGATCTCATGCCCCTGCTGGCCCGTCACTTCACGGTGATCGCGCCGGATCTGCCGGGGCATGGGTTCTCCTCTCCACCGGCGCGCTTTGCCGGGTTTGCCCTGCCGGGCATGGCGGCGTCCCTGGCGGCGCTGCTCGAGCAGATGCACCTGTCTCCGGTCCTGGTGGCCGGGCATTCCGCCGGGGCCGCGGTGCTGGCCCGCATGTCTCTTGACGGACACATTGCGCCGCGGGCCCTGGTGAGCATCAACGGGGTCATGCTCCCCTTGCCGGGTACGGTGAGCCTGTTCTTCAGCGCCTCGGCGCGTGTCCTCTCCATGATTCCCTTCATCCCCCATTACGTGGCCTGGCGGGCCACGGACCGTCGTGCCCTGGAAGGATTGCTGCGGGGAACCGGTTCGCGGGTGGATGCCCGAGGCCTGGAGTTGTACGGGCGTCTGGTGCGCAGTCCCGGGCATGTGGGTGGGACCCTCAACATGATGGTGAACTGGGACCTGCATCCCCTGGCCCGGGACCTGTCCCGTCTGTCGGTGCCGTTGGTGCAGGTGGTTGGCGGCAATGACCGTACCGTGCCGCCCTCGGAGTCGCGACGGGTGCAGGCGCTGCTGCCTCAGTCACGCCTGGTGACGTTGCCCGGCCTGGGGCATCTGGCCCATGAGGAGCGCCCCGACCTGGTGGAACCCCTGTTGCTGGAACAGTTTCCGCCATGTTCATGAATGAACATTGAACAAGTCCTCTGCCGTCACTTCTACGTCCACCGTCATTCCCGCTTACGCGGGAATGACTTTTTCAGGGCATTCTGAAGGGAATGACGTGCCTCATGTAATGCGCATTTAGCCGGTTCAAACGCGCTTCTCTCATATGGTATGCCCCGTATCTCCCTGCTAGACTGTCAAGCAATACTTACAGTTGATAGGGTTGCTCTGTGTCCACGGTGGTAGAACCTCATTCCGCAACAGCCTCCTCTCACGCCAACCCGGATGCCCCTCATGCCGTGGTCATCGGCAGCGGTTTCGGCGGCCTGGCCGCCGCCATCCGCCTGGGCGCCCGAGGCTACCGAGTGACCGTATTGGAAAAGCTGGATGCGCCGGGCGGGCGCGCCTATGTCTTCCGCAAGGACGGCTTCACCTTCGACGCCGGCCCCACCATCGTGACGGCCCCCTTCGTGCTTGAAGAACTCTGGCAGCTTTGTGGGCGGCGCATGGAAGACGACGTGGACCTGCGCCCCATGGATCCGTTCTATCAGATCCGCTTCCACGACGGCGAAGTCTTCAATTACTGGGCCGACGTGGAGGCCGTGCGCGCCGAGGTGGCCCGTTTCTCTCCCGACGATCTGAACGGCTACGATGCCTACATGCGCGACAGCGAGGCCAACTACCGGGTCGGCTTCGAGAAACTGGCCCATGTGCCCTTCAATTCCTGGACCGACATGGCCAAGGTGGTGCCGGAGCTGCTCAGGTTGCGGGCCGACCGCAGTGTCTGCGGATTGGTGGCCAAGCACATCAAGAATCCCCGTCTGCAGCAGGTGCTGAGCTTCCATCCCCTGCTGGTGGGCGGCAACCCCTTCAGGACCACATCGGCCTACACCTTGATTTCCTATCTGGAACGGCGTTTCGGCGTCCATTCCGCCATGGGTGGAACCGGCCATATCGTCAAGGGGCTGGTGGGCCTGATCGAAGGGCAGGGCAATGTGGTGCGCTGCAATCAGGAAGTGCGGCAGATCCTGGTGGAGAACGGTCGCGCCACGGGTGTACAGCTGGCCTCCGGCGAGACCATCGCCGCCGATGTGGTGGTGTCCAACGCCGATTCCGCCGCCACCTACCGTTATCTGGTGCCGGAAAGCGCCCGTCGCAAGTGGACCAATCGACGTATCGAGCGTTCCCGTTATTCCATGAGTCTGATGGTCTGGTACTTCGGTACCAAAAAGCGCTATGAGGATGTCCCGCACCATTCCATCATTCTGGGACCGCGCTATCGGGAGTTGTTGGATGACATCTTCGACCGCAAGGTCCTGGCGGAAGATTTCAGCCTGTATCTCCATCGTCCCACCAAGACCGATCCTTCCCTGGCCCCGGAGGGTTGCGACACCTTCTATGTGCTGTCGCCCGTTCCCCATATGGAAAGCGGTGTGGATTGGCAGCAGCAGGCCGAACCCTATCGCCGCAAGATCGAACAATACCTCTCGGAACACGTGCTGCCGGATCTGGAAAACCAGGTGGTGGCTTCTCACATGATCACTCCGCCTTATTTCCAGAACACCCTGTCTTCCTTCAGGGGGGCCGCCTTCGGACTGGAGCCCATCCTGACCCAGAGTGCCTGGTTCCGTCCTCACAATCAGAGTGAGGATGTGGACCGGCTCTACCTGGTCGGTGCCGGCACCCATCCCGGGGCCGGACTGCCGGGTGTGATCTCCTCGGCCAAGGTGCTGGACCGGGTGGTTCCGGATGCAGCGACTATCAAAGGTGCCTCATGATCAAGCTCAGATCCTCCGAAAAGCGCATGTCCCGGCGCGCCGCCGACGCGGCGGCCTGCCGGTCATTGCTGTGTGACGGCTCCCGGTCGTTCTATGCCGCTTCCATGTTCCTGCCCCAGCATATCCGTCGGCCGGCCACCGCCATGTATGCCTTCTGTCGCCTGGCGGATGACGCCATCGACCTGGACGAGCGGGGCGACGGCCTGGAGCGCATGCAGGCACGTCTGGATGCCATCTACGACGGCAAGCCCATGGACATTCCGGCGGATCGTGCCTTCACCGAGGTGGTGAGGCGCTATTCCATTCCCAAGGCGTTGCCCCAGGCCCTGCTGGAAGGGTTTGAGTGGGATACCCAGGGACACCGCTATCCCGATCTTGCCTCCCTGGAGGCCTACGGCTCCCGGGTGGCCGGCACCGTCGGCGCCATGATGACCCTGGTGATGGGGGTGCGCTCGCCCGACGCCCTGGCCCGGGCCTGTGATCTGGG
This sequence comes from Ectothiorhodospira shaposhnikovii, assembly GCF_047222355.1. Lineage (NCBI taxonomy): Bacteria > Pseudomonadati > Pseudomonadota > Gammaproteobacteria > Chromatiales > Ectothiorhodospiraceae > Ectothiorhodospira > Ectothiorhodospira shaposhnikovii. The sequence continues at coordinate 1,191,858 of NZ_CP178333.1, forward strand.
GGTGGCCATGCAGCTCACCAACATTGCCCGCGACGTGGGCGAGGATGCCCGTAACGGCCGTATCTACCTGCCGCTGGACTGGTTGCGGGAGAAGGGGATCGACCCGGACGAATTTCTGGCCAATCCCCGCTTCACCCCGGAGATGGGAGAGATCGTGCAGCGATTGCTCAAGGCCGCGGATGTGCTCTACGAGCGGGGTGCCGTGGGGATTCATGCCCTGCCGCCATCCTGTCGCAAGGGCATGCAGGCCGCCGCCGCCCTCTATTCCGAAATCGGTCGGGAAGTGGAGCGTAACGGCTGTGATTCCATCTCCCGGCGCGCGGTGACATCTCCTGTCCGCAAGGTGCTGGCCCTGTACTCCATGTCTCGACGCTGGGGCAGGGATGATCTTCGCGTGATCAAAGAGATCCTGTCGGAAGATCCGCTGGAGGCCAATCGTTTTCTGGTGGATGCGGTGCGGGAGCAGGAAGTGCTCACCCAGGAGATCCGTCCCCAGGGCGTGGGTATGGGGCGGGTCGAAGACCGTATCATGTGGCTGCACAACTTGTTTCAGCGGCTTGAGCAGCAGGATCGCCGTTCGCGTACTACCCGTGTCTCCCGCACGGGACCGGGCGGCGGGACGCCGGTGGCCGGCTGAGTCTTGTGCCGCCCTCGGGCCGGGTTCCGTACCCGGCCCGATTCGTTTTCAGCCTCTGGCCCTGCGCGGCATCCGGAACGGCAGCATGAGCTGTACCACGGTGGTCTCGAAACGCTCCAGAGACAGGCTCTCATGAAATGCCAGCCCCGGCTCCCCTTCAATGCGGGTATCCAGCAATGAGCGCACGTAGAAGGGGGTATCCGTCAAGGTCTGTCGGACCGCGGCCCGGCCGTCATCCGCCCGGGTGGCCCGGTCGATCCGCCACCATGCGGAGGTCGGCAGCCCCTGGCGCCGTGGGGGTTCGACATCTCGTACCCCGCCCCGGGGATTGAAGCGCAGGGTCAGCATTCGCTCCTGGTCATCCTTCTGGGTCGCCTCGTAGAGCACCACGGTGTCCCCGTTGGGCATGACGGCCCGCGACCAGTCCCAGTACCGAAAACCGTGTTCCAGGGGTTCGGTCCCGATGTTGCTGTCCATGTAACCGTGGCCCTGCCAGCGTAGCCCCGGTTGTTGCAGATCCACTTCCACGCGTGCGCAGGGGGCGATGGGGCGCCAGTGATGGCGCTCCTGCTGGTCCAGGGTATAGCTTCTGGCCGCCAGCGCCTCGGGACGAAGCCTGATGGTGCCGCGGATGCGGGAGGGGAGGGGGGCGGTGACTTCGTTCAGATGCACCGTCAGGCCGTCCGGCCCCCATTCCAGGGCACTGGGTCCGATCACCAGGTTGTCCCGATCCCTTTGCAGGTCGCCACGGCCGCGCTCGGTCATGGCCCAGCGCCGGGGTGCATTGCCGTAGAGGGCGACGTTGATCGAGACATGGTGACTGGGGTCTGCCGTGCCGCGCCGACGGGCGAGGGCATAATAGGGTGAAAAGACGCTGCCGACGAAGGCGATCAGGGTGATGCCGTGGCGACCGTCATCACTCCAGGCATCCAGATACCACCACAGATAGCCGCCCGGGGTCACTGCCTCCGAGAAGTCAGGTCCTGTATCACGGTCCGTGCCGCCAGTCGTCCCGACAGGGTCGCCATGGGCACGCCCGCTCCTGGATGCACGCTGCCCCCCGCCAGGTACAGCCCCGGTATCCGGCTGCGGCTCTCCGGCCGGTCGAACGACGCTCGCCATCCATGGGTCGCCCGGCCGTAGAGTGCGCCCCCCGTCGCTGGGAACAGGTGCTCGAAGTCCGTCGGCGTGGTGATCGCGTGTGGCGATTCTTTCAGGTCGATCTGCAGACCACAGCGCGCCAGGAGCCTGAAGGTGCTCTCCTCGCATTGGGCAATCTCCGTGGGTTTGTAGTGATGTTGATCGCCGATTGGCGGAGCGTTGACCAGGCAGAGTAACCGCTCCGCGCCGGATTGTCCGTGACAATCATCATCCGTGCGATCCTGGGCGCAGATATAGACCGTGGGCTCTCCGGGCAGGCGATGATGTTCAAAGATATCCCGGAACTCTGCCTGGTAATCCCTGGAGAAGAACACATTGTGCCGGATCAGGGGGAACCCCCGAGGGGCGGCCTTCAGGCTCCAGGTCAGGGCTGACAGGGAGCGTTGTCCGGGCTCCGGCCCCTGCGTGGCGCCGGCCACGTCGAGGCCCAGGCGACCCCGTGCCAGGGCGCCCACATCCCCATTGAAGATCACCAGATCCGCATCCAGGGATTCGTTCTCGCCCAGGGTGACCCCGCGGACCCGTCCCGCCCGGATGTTGATGCGACTGACCCGGGCATTGAAAAGGAACTGTACGCCCTGGGCGGCGGCCAGTTTGCACAGTGCGTCGGGCAGGCGGGACATGCCGCCTTCCACGGTCCAGACCCCCTCCTGCTCCACGTGGGCGATGAGCATCAGGGTGGCGGGCGCCTGATAGGGAGAGGAGCCGCAGTAGGTGGAGTAACGACCAAATAGCTGGCGTAGCCTGGGGTCGTGAAAATGCTTGCCCAGAGCGCGCCAGAGGGTGTCATAGGGGGATATCCGGATCAGGTCGCCGATGCCTCTGAGGCCGGAGCGACTCACCAGGCCTGCGGGCGTGGGGCGGGAATCCCGGATGAAGGTATTTTCAAGGGTTCGGTAGGTTCGCTTGGCACGCTGGCAGAACTCCTTGAATCGCCGGGCTTCTCCGGGGCCGGAAAAAGTGCCGATGGCCGCGGCGGAGCGTTCCGGGTCGGCAAACAGATCCAGGCGCTCGGTCTCGCTCCAGGCATGGCGGGCCAGGATTTCAAGGGGTCTGAGACGAATGTGTTCGTCCAGACGGGTGCCTGCTGATTCGAACAGTTCATCAAACACCCAGCGCATGGTAAAGACGGTGGGTCCGGAGTCGATGGGGGCGCCGTCCACCACGACTTCGCGGATCTTGCCCCCGGGGGTGGCGGCTTTTTCCAGGACCAGAACCTCGATGCCCTGCCGATTGAGTTCCAGTGCCGCGGCCAGTCCGGCGATGCCGGCGCCAACGATGATTGCCTTGGGATTGCGCACCTGAGTTGTTGCCTCCTGCAAAGGCCTTTGACTCGGCCGGGGGTTGTGTCTATGCTGAGCACCAAGCATAAGTGACAACCTAACCTTACACTACGGGGCGGAGGCAAACCATGGATGCCATGACGCGAATTGAGCAGGCTTTGAACCAGGCGTTGGCCCGTGGGGAGACCCCGGCCTGTCCGCCGCTGCTCGCCGAGGCGTTGAGGTATTCGGTCTTCCCCGGCGGTGCCCGGATCCGTCCCCAGTTGTGCATCGCCGTGGCCCAAGCCTGCGGTGATGATGCGCCGGAGCTTGCCGACGCGGCGGCTGCTTCCATCGAACTCATGCACTGTGCCTCCTTGGTGCACGACGATCTGCCCTGTTTCGACAATGCCGACATGCGTCGCGGCAAGCCCTCGGTCCACGCGGCTTATGGCGAGCGTCTGGCGGTGCTGGCGGGGGATGCGCTGATCATCATGGCCATGGAGACGCTGGTACACAGCGCCACCCACCGCCCCGAGCGCCTGGCTCCCTTGCTGCTGACCGTGGGGCAGGGCGTCAGCGTGCCCTCCGGCATCATCCCTGGCCAGGCCTGGGAATGTGAACCGAATGTGGATCTGGCCCAGTACCAGCGGGCCAAGACCGGCGCCCTGTTCGCCGCCGCCACCATGGCTGGTGCCGTGGCCGCCGGTCATGAGCCCGCCGGCTGGCGGGCCCTGGGCGAGAAGCTGGGCGAGGCCTTCCAGGTGGCGGATGATCTGCGCGACGTGGCATCCAATCCGGAAGAACTGGGCAAGCCGGTGGGCCAGGACGAGGCCCTGGGTCGTCCCAACGCCGTGGCTACCCACGGTATCAAGGGCGCCACCAAGTACCTCAAGCAGTTGCTTGACGAGGCCATGGCCTCCATTCCCGCCTGCGCGGGGGAGGCGGAACTGCGTGTGCTGCTGATGAAGAAGGCCGCCAAGTTCCTGCCCAAGGAACTGGCCCAGCAGGCCGCCTGATCCGATCATGGCGCACCGGCCAGGGAGGCTGAAATCCTTTTCCCGGGACGCTCTCTGGCGGGGCCGTTTTCTGGCCCTGCGCAACCGTGTGCTGTCCAGTCCCCGGTTTCAGCGCTGGGCGGCCGCATTCCCGCTGACCCGTCCTGTTGCCCATCACCATGCCCGCCGGATGTTCGATATCGTGGCGGGCTTTGTCTATTCTCAGGTCCTGTACGCCTGTGTTCATCTGCGCATTCCCGAACTGTTGCATGAGTCGGGGCCGCTGACCATTGAAGAGCTGGCCGCCAAGGTCGATTTGCCGGAGGAGTCCTGCCTGCTGCTGGCAAAGGCGGCGGCTTCACTGGATCTGATGGAATACCATGGGCGGGGTCGCTGGGGCTTGGGACGCCAGGGGGCCGCCATGATCGCCAACCCCGGCGTGGCGGCCATGGTGGAACATCACGTCATGCTCTATGCCGACCTGCAGGATCCGGTAGCTCTCCTGAGAGCCGGCAAGAACGGTCAGACCCGGCTCGGTCGATTCTGGGCCTATGCCGGGCAGGAGCCGCCCAGTGGCCTGGACGGAGGGCGGGTTGACGAGTACACGCGACTGATGTCCGTCTCCCAGCAGCTGGTGGCCGAGGAGATTCTCGATGCCTTCACGCCCAGGGGCTATACCCGATTGATGGATCTTGGTGGCGGGAACGCCACCTTTCTCTCCGCGGTGGCCGCCAGGGTGCCGGATCTGGAGCTGGCGCTGTTCGACCTGCCGGCAGTGGCCGAGAAGGCCCGAGCCCGTTTTGCCGAATTGGGTCTGGCGCACCGGGCCACGGCCATCGGTGGTGATTTCTTTTCGGATCCGCTCCCCAGGGGGGCGGATCTGATATCCCTGGTGCGCGTGGTCCACGACCACAACGACGATCACATCCTCGGGCTGTTCCGTTCCATCCGGGAGGCGTTGCCGGATCATGGCGCATTGCTGCTGGCGGAGCCCATGTCCGGCACCTCGGGCGCGGAGCCCATAGGCGACGCCTATTTCGGCATGTATCTTTTCGCAATGGGGCGAGGGCGTCCCAGAACCCCCTCCGAGCTGGAAGAAATGCTTTTAAAATCAGGCTTTACCCGTATTCGCCTGATTCCCACCAGAACACCTTTATTGACACGTGTCATGTTGGCTCAACCCTGACCTGGGGTGAGTGTTAGTTTGGGTTGACAACATCCGGGGTCACGCTAGACTTACACGCATATCTCGTAGGGCCAAATCAGGCCCCAGGCCAAGATTCTTATGAAAGCGACAGCCGTCGTCATCCAACAACCTGAATCTCTTGAAATTCGCGAGCTGGAGCTGACTGCTCCCGGTGCGGGGGATGTGGTTGTGGCGATCGACTGGAGCGGGATCAGCACCGGCACCGAAAGGTTGCTCTGGACAGGCAAGATGCCCAGTTTTCCCGGTATGGGTTATCCCCTGGTGCCCGGCTACGAATCCGTGGGCCGGATCATTCAGGCGGGTCCCGAGTCCGGGCGTCGGGAAGGTGAGTGGGTCTTTGTTCCCGGGGCTTCCTGTTATGGTGAGGTGAAGGGGCTGTTCGGCGGTGCCTCGTCCCGCGTGGTGGTACCCGGCGGCAAGGTGGTTCCCATTCCCGATCGCCTGGGTGAAGAGGGGGTGCTGTTGGCGCTGGCCGCCACCGCCTATCACGCCATCTTCCAGGGGCAGGCCGTGGATGCTCTGACGCCTTCCCAGTTACCTGATCTCATCGTCGGTCATGGTGTTCTTGGTCGACTTCTGGCCCGTGTCGCCGTGGCGGCGGGCGCCTCCCCCGTGGTCTGGGAACTGAATGAATCCCGTGCCGCTGGCGCCGAGGGGTATACCGTCGTTCACCCTGAGCGGGATGAGCGGCGTGACTATCACACCATCATCGACGTCAGCGGCGACAGCGCCCTGCTGGATACCCTGATTGCCCGCCTGGCTCGGGGCGGCGAGGTGGTGCTCGCCGGTTTTTACAGCCAACCGCTTTCGTTTGCCTTCCCGCCCGCGTTCATGCGCGAAGCCCGGATCCGCTGTGCTGCCGAATGGCGCGCGCCCGATCTGGCGGCGGTGAAGGCGCTCATCGAATCAGGCCGACTGTCTCTGGGCGGCCTCATCACACACCGCCGCCCCGCAGCCGAGGCCGATGAGGCCTATCGGACGGCATTCGGTGATCCCGAGTGCCTGAAGATGGTGCTGGACTGGAGATCCAGCCGGTGAGCGGCGGTGGTCATACGACTTCCGTCTCCGTTGATGCGCTCAGGGAACAGATAAGTTCCCGGCCAGCGGCGGAAACGATCCTTCCTGAAGGGGATGAGCGCGTGCAAAGTAGTACAGCCAAAGAAACCCAGATCATCGCAATCTATGGCAAGGGTGGTATTGGCAAGAGCTTTACCCTGTCGAACCTGTCCTACATGATGGCCCAGCAGGGCAAGCGCGTCCTGCTTATCGGCTGCGATCCCAAGAGCGATACCACGTCTTTGCTGTTCGGCGGCAAGGCCTGTCCCACCATCATCGAAACGGCTGCCCGCAAGAAACTGGCGGGTGAAGAGGTGGAGATCGGTGATGTCTGCTTCAAGCGTGGCGGGGTGTTCGCCATGGAGTTGGGTGGTCCGGAAGTGGGGCGCGGCTGTGGTGGTCGCGGCATCATCCACGGTTTCGAAATCCTGGAAAAACTGGGTTTCCATGACTGGGGATTCGACTATGTGCTGCTGGACTTCCTGGGTGACGTGGTGTGCGGCGGGTTTGGTCTGCCCATCGCCCGCGACATGTGCCAGAAGGTCATCGTCGTGGGTTCCAATGACCTGCAATCCCTCTATGTGGTGAACAACGTCTGCTCCGCGGTGGAATATTTCCGTCGCCTGGGTGGCAACGTGGGCGTGGCGGGCATCGTCATCAACAAGGATGACGGTACCGGCGAGGCCCAGGCCTTTGCCCAGGCGGCCGGCATTCCCATCCTGGCTTCCATCCCCGCCAACGAAGACATCCGCAGAAAGAGTGCCAATTACCAGATCGTCGCCCATCCGGACGGCGAGTGGGGGCCGCTGTTCGAGGCCCTGGCGACCCAGGTGGCCGAGGCGCCGCCACAGCGTCCCAAGCCGCTGACCCAGGATGAACTGCTGGGCTTGTTCTCCAGCGATGAAGTGGGACGGGATGTGGTGCTTGAGCCGGCGACCTGGGAAGATGTCCATGGTCATGCCATGGTCAAGAAGCCGTCCCTTGAGGTGGTCTATGACGATGTCTGACCGACATCGCCACCTCATGGAGGCCAGTCACCCCGATGTCGGTCGTGCCGGTGGTGGTGCCGGGTCTCCGGATCAATCTCAAGATGCGACGCCTTCCGTGAAAATCAACAAGATTCCAGTGACCGTCGAAACGACGGCTGCCGCCGCCGGTTCCGGCTGCCATGGCGGCCGGGAAACCATGGCGGCGGCAGCGCGTGCCGCCGGTCAGAGCGAGACCCTGGACCAATACGCCAGGGATTATCCGGCGGGTCCCCATGACCAGCCGCAGAGCATGTGCCCGGCCTTCGGTTCGCTGCGCGTGGGTTTGCGCATGCGCCGCACCGCGACCATCCTGTCCGGCTCCGCCTGCTGTGTCTATGGCCTGAGCTTCACCTCTCATTTCTATGGCGCGCGGCGCACTATCGGGTATGTTCCCTTCGACTCCGAAACCCTGGTGACCGGCAAGCTGTTCGAGGATATCCGGGAATCCGTGTATCAAGTGGCCGATCCGGCGGTCAATGATGCGGTGGTCATCATCAATCTTTGTGTGCCCACCGCCTCCGGGGTGCCGCTGCGGCTGCTGCCCAAGGAAATCAATGGGGTGCGCATCATCGGGATTGATGTCCCGGGTTTCGGTGTCCCCACTCATGCCGAGGCCAAGGATGTCCTGGCCGGCGCCATGCTGCGCTATGCCCGTGGCGAAGCCGAGCAGGGTCCGGTGCAGGCACCTCGGGATGGGCGCAAGGACAAGCCGACGGTCACCCTGATGGGCGAGATGTTCCCGGCCGATCCGGTGGGCATCGGCGCCATGCTGGAACCCCTGGGTCTTGCCGCGGGTCCCGTGGTGCCCACTCGGGAGTGGCGTGAACTGTATGCCGCGCTGGACTGTGCCGTGGGTGCCGCCATTCACCCCTTCTATACCTCTTGCGTGCGCGAGCTGAATGAAGCCGGTCGTGAAGTGGTTGGCTCGGCCCCCGTGGGCTATGACGGCACGGCCGCCTGGCTGGAGGCCATCGGCGAAGCTTGCGGCGTGGCCAGGAGTGCCGTTGACACTGCCAAGAACCGCTTCCTGCCTGCCATCAAGGGTGCGCTGTCCGGTGCCCCGATCAAGGGTCGCATCACCCTGTCGGGTTATGAAGGCTCCGAGTTGTTGGTGGCGCGACTGCTGATTGAAAGCGGCGCGGATGTCCCTTATGTCGGCACCGCCTGCCCCAGGACCCGCTGGTCCGATGCAGACCGCGAATGGCTGGAGAGCAAGGGTGTCCGGGTACAGTTCCGTGCCTCACTGGAACAGGATCTGGCTGCCATCGAAGAATTTGGTCCCAACCTGGCCATCGGTACGACGCCGGTGGTGCAAAAGGCGAAAGAGAAGGGTATTCCTGCCTTGTACTTCACCAACCTCATTTCCGCCCGTCCCCTGATGGGGCCCGCGGGTGCGGGTTCCCTGGCGCAGGTGGTCAATGCCGCCCTCTCCAATCAGGCTCGATTTGATCGCATGAAGGCCTTCTTCGAGGGTGTGGGTGAAGGCCATGCCACGGGTGTCTGGGAAGAGGTTCCACGGGATTATCCTGAATTTCGTGAGCGCATGAAACGTCAGCGGCAGCGTGTCGCCGGGCAGAGCGGTCCGGGGGAGGTGCGCTGATGTTCGTCCTGGATCTGGATCGCGCGGGTGGTTACTGGGGGTCGGTCTACGCCTTTACCGCCGTCAAGGGGCTGCAGGTCATCATCGACGGCCCCGTGGGCTGTGAAAACCTGCCGGTGACTTCGGTGCTTCACTACACCGATGCCCTACCGCCCCATGAGTTGCCGGTGGTGGTGACCGGGCTGGGTGAGGAAGAGCTGGGGCAAACGGGAACCGAGGCCGCCATGAAGCGTGCCCATCAGACCCTGGACCCGGATCTGCCCACGGTGGTGGTGACCGGCTCCATTGCCGAGATGATCGGTGGTGGCGTGACCCCGGAAGGCACAAATATTCAGCGGTTTCTTCCGCGGACTATTGACGAGGATCAGTGGCAGAGCGCGGATAGGGCCCTAAACTGGTTGTGGACTGAATTTGGAAGCAAGAAGGTGCCTGCCCCGAAGGCACGCAAGGCCGGAGAAAGACCGAAGGTCAATATCATCGGCCCCATGTACGGTACCTTCAACATGCCGTCCGATCTGGCGGAGATCCGCCGCTTGGTGGAGGGCATTGGTGCCGAGGTCAATATGGTGTTTCCCTTGGGGAGTCATCTGGCCGAGGTGCCCAGACTGGCGGATGCGGAAGTCAACATCTGCATGTACCGGGAATTCGGCAGACTGCTGTGCGAGACCCTGGATCGGCCTTATCTGCAGGCGCCCATCGGTCTACATAGCACCACCTTGTTCCTGAGAAAACTGGGTGAACTGCTCGGGTTGGATCCGGAGCCGTTCATCGAGAAGGAAAAACATACGACGGCCAAGCCACTATGGGATCTGTGGCGGTCGGTGACACAGGATTTCTTCGGCACGGCGACCTTCGGGATCGTGGCGACCGAAACCTACGCCAGGGGTGTCAGACACTTCCTGGAAGAAGAGATGGGAATGCCTTGCAATTTTGCCTTCGCGCGCAGCGCCGGGGCAAAACCCGATAATCAGTCGGTGCGCAAGGCCATTCATGAAAAGACGCCGCTAGTGCTGTTCGGCAGCTATAACGAACGCATGTATCTGGCGGAGATCGGGGGGAGGGCGATGTACGTACCAGCCTCCTTCCCAGGGGCGATCATACGGCGCCATACCGGTACCCCCTTCATGGGCTACGCCGGGGCGACGTATCTGGTCCAGGAGGTGTGCAACTCGCTGTTCGATGCGCTGTTCCACATCCTGCCCCTGGGTACGGAACTGGACAAGGTGGATGCAACGCCGTCGCGCCTGCACCGGGAACTGCCCTGGGATGATGAAGCCAAGGCCGTGCTGGACAGACTGGTCGAGGCATATCCGGTACTGGTCCGGATCTCCGCCGCCAAGCGCCTCAGGGATGCCATCGAGGCAGCTGCAAGGCGAGAAGGCGAGGAAAGGATCAGCGTGGACAGGGTCAACAGGACCCACGCGGATGTGGCGGCGGGCAGGGCGGCCTGAACAGACGACAGCCAGGGCAGGGTGAACGAACTCTGCCTTGGCGCAGAATGGATTGAAGCAGTAAACGCACATCGGAAGGATTCGATGTCGCGCAGGACAACGGATTCGCGGTTTTCTGGACGTCGCCGCCTTTGCATGCAGTACCGCGAGGCGATGTCGTCCTGACCTCCCGAAGTCAGGGAGGTTATGGGTCGATCGTGAAAGCGCTGTGACATGCAACTGACAGGTTCATGTCTTCAGTCATCACCCGTTGACCGGGTCTTTAAACGGTATGACAGGTGACACGGTCGTGAGTTTCGTTGTGGAGGCAATTTTTTCCATGACGGTCGTGATCGCGTTGAGTCAACGCGGTATTTGCCAATAAGGCTCATTTGGAGGGTATTTAAATGGTTGACGAAACGAAAGGTTCGCTCTCTGGGCTCACCGAAGACGAGGCCATGGAGTTTCACGGTGTCTTCATGACCAGCATGATGGGCTTCCTGGCCGTTGCTGCCGTTGCTCACGTTCTGGCCTGGATGTGGCGTCCCTGGGGCGTGGCTTGGTAAGACCTTGCACCATTCTGGTGTATTGGTCAGTACCAGGTCTTTCGAGCCAAAGTTTTAAAAGTAGTTCCCTAAAAACATAGGAGATTTCAACATGTGGCGTGTTTGGCTGCTGTTCGATCCGCGCAGAGCGCTGGTTGCCCTGTTCACGTTCCTGGCCGTGCTTGCACTGCTGATCCACTTCATCCTGTTGAGCACCGAACGCTTCAACTGGATGCACTCTGCGTCGGCTGTCGAAGCGACTCTGCAGGCTCAGGAAGGCGGTTCAGCACTGTCCTGATAGCGTCTGTAGCCGCAGGTGTTGGGCGGGTGTCGGCAGTCATGCCGGCTCCGCCCGGCATCCAAGGCCCTTCGCTAACAAGCGTGTTGAGAGTATAGGGCTAGGGCCGGAATCTCCGGCCTATGCCTTACTGACCGGAGGTTCTAGGAATGTCCATGCTGAGCTTTGAGAAAAGATACCGCGTACGCGGGGGGACGTTGATCGGAGGCGACCTATTTGACTTCTGGGTCGGGCCTTTCTACGTCGGATTTTTTGGGGTCCTAACGGCGTTTTTCGCGCTGTTGGGTACACTCCTGATCGTCTGGGGTGCGGCTATGGGCCCAACCTGGAACATCTGGCAGATCAGCATCAATCCCCCCGACCTGAGTTACGGCCTTGGCTTTGCACCCCTGACCGAGGGTGGGCTTTGGCAGATGATCACGATCTGTGCCTTGGGCGCATTCGTTTCCTGGGCGCTGCGCCAGGCTGAAATTGCCCGCAAACTGGGTATGGGTCTGCATATTCCGATCGCCTTCTCCGTGGCGGTCTTTGCCTATTTCACGCTGGTTGTCATTCGTCCGGTGCTGCTGGGTGCCTGGGGTCATGGTTTCCCCTACGGCATCATGAGTCACCTGGACTGGGTGTCCAACACCGGTTATCAGTTCCTGCACTTCCACTACAACCCGGCCCACATGCTGGCCATCGCCTTCTTCTTCACGACGGCTCTGGCCCTGTCATTGCACGGTGGTCTCATCCTGTCCGCAACCAACCCCAAGAAGGGTGAACCGGTCAAGACGCCTGAATACGAAGATACCTTCTTCCGTGACGTCGTCGGCTATTCCATCGGTGCCCTCGGCATCCACCGCCTGGGTCTGTTCCTTGCCCTTAGCGCCGCCTTCTGGAGTGCCGTCTGTATCGTCATCAGCGGTCCCTTCTGGACGCAGAGCTGGCCGGAATGGTGGAACTGGTGGCTTGACCTTCCTATCTGGGCTTAATGTAAGGGGACCACAATGGCCGAATACCAGAACATATTTAACCGGGTGCAGGTCCAGGCAGAGCCTGAGGCTGGCGTACCCCTGCCGAATGGTGATCGCGAACGCATCGGGAAACCGCTGCTGTTCTATTGGGCCGGTAAACTAGGTAACGCCCAGATCGGGCCGATCTACCTGGGCTGGACCGGATTGGCATCCATCCTGTTTGGTTTGATGGCAATCCTGATCATCGGTTTCAACTTCTTGGCCCAGGTCAACTGGGACGTCATCCAGTTCTTCCGTCAGCTGTTCTGGCTGGGACTGGAGCCGCCTCAGGCTCAGTACGGCCTGGGTATTCCTCCGCTGGCCGAGGGCGGTTGGTGGTTGATGGCAGGTTTCTTCCTGACCACTTCCATCCTGCTGTGGTGGGTGCGGATGTATCGTCGTGCGCGTGCGCTGAACATGGGTACCCATGTGGCGTGGGCCTTTGCCGCGGCAATCTTCCTGTATCTGAGCCTTGGCTTCTTCCGTCCGATCCTGATGGGTGACTGGTCCGAAGCAGTGCCGTTCGGTATCTTCCCGCATCTTGACTGGACCACGGCATTCTCTCTGAAGTACGGCAACCTGTACTACAACCCGTTCCACATGCTCTGCATTGCCTTCCTGTATGGTTCTGCTGTTCTGTTTGCCATGCATGGTGCAACGGTGCTGGCTGTGGGTCGTTATGGCGGTGAGCGCGAACTTGAGCAGATCACCGACCGTGGTACCGCTTCCGACAGAGCAATGCTGTTCTGGCGCTGGACCATGGGCTTCAACGCCACCATGGAATCCATCCATCGCTGGGGCTGGTGGTTCGCGGTTCTCGTACCGATCACCGGCGGCATTGGCATTCTGCTCACTGGCACGGTAGTCGACAATTGGTATCTGTGGGCGATCGATCACGGCGTGGCGCCGTCCTATCCGATCGTACATCCGAACGTCGAAGATCCGGCCATGCTTCAAGGGATGTCTCAATGAAAACGATGACGCGTAAAACGACGACAGTGGCGGCCCTTGCCGGTGCCGCACTCCTGATGACCGGCTGCGAACTGCCGATCGGGATCGAAACCGAACAGACCGGTTATCGCGGTCTGGGTATGGAGCAGGTAACCAAGCGCCATCTGGAAGCCATGAAGCGTAGCGGCATGGAAATTCCGGAGCCTGAGCGTCCCGCGGCTGCCGCCGGTCCCCGTGCCGGTGACATCTACGAGAACGTGAAGGTGCTGGGTGACCTGAACATCTCCGAGTTCAACCGTCTGATGAACGCCATCACCGCATGGGTGGCACCGGAGGAAGGTTGTAACTACTGCCATACGCCGGGCAACTTCGCCGACGAAAATGTCTACACGAAGATTGTCTCCCGGCGCATGCTGGAGATGACCTACACCATCAACCAGGAATGGACCGCCCACGTGGGTGAGACCGGTGTGACCTGCTACACCTGTCACATGGGCAATCCGGTGCCGGAAAATATCTGGTATGAGGACCCGGGCTTCAAGCAGGCCGGTGGCTTTGCCGCCAGCCGTATGGGTCAGAACCTGGCCGGTACCAACGTGGCTTCCGCCTCGCTGCCGAATGATGTCTTCACGCCCTTCCTGCAGGGTGATGAGCCGAAGAACATTCGCGTGACGCCGCGGACCTCGTTGCCGATGGGTGACAATCCGTACAACCTGGTGGACGCCGAGTGGGTGCATGGTCTCATGATCCACTTCTCGGTGGCCCTGGGTGCCAACTGCACCACCTGCCACAACACGAACAACTTCCCGGAATGGCAGACCAGCCCTCCGCAGCGTGTGACGGCATGGCACGGCATCGAGATGGTTCGGGCACTGAACAATCAGTACCTGAATCCGCTGCAGCCCGAGTATCCGGATTACCGTCTGGGTCCCACGGGTGACGCGCCCAAGACCAACTGCGCCACCTGCCACAACGGTCTGCAGTTGCCGCTGGATCGTGCACAGATGCTGAAGGATTATCCGGAACTGAACCGGGTGAACCACCGCGGCGCTCAGCCCGCGGCTACCACCAGCGCTGCTGCTGAAACTGCCGGTGACGCAGATGCGGAGGCTGTCGAAGGGTAATTCTTCGTACCTCTCGGCTGAATGACCCGGATGGAACCGGGTGAACAGGGGACCTTCGGGTCCCCTGTTTCGTTTGCGCGGAAATGGGTGCAAGGCGTCATGGCTTTGTGTATGTTGCTAGCGGCTTGAAGCGGTTTTCCGCTCTGGTAGCCTTGACGCTTGGTGGCCCATGGGCCTTGAGAGGAACAGCAGTGGTCGGAAATCGAGGGTTCGGGATTGATGGCTTCACCACCTGGCATTGGCTGCTGGGTGCCGCTGCAATGGTGATCGTGCTGGGGGGGCTCAAGACGGTCAGCCATATTCTTACCCCGTTTTTGATGGCGGCTTTCCTGGCCATCATCTGCGCCCCTCCCCTGACCTGGATGCAGCGTCGTGGTGTGCCGGGGGCGCTGGCGGTCCTTATCCTGTTCTCCGTCGTGGGCTTTACCTTCTTTCTGTTGTTTCTGGCGCTCAGGGATGCGGCGGAAAGCCTTGCCGTGCAGGCCCCGCTATACCAGACACGCCTGACAGGCTGGCTGGAGCATCTGCGAGCGATGGCTGAAGCCCGCGGCCTGCCGGAGGATCTGCTACCGGAAAAACCGGCCTTGCCTGCTACCGCAACCATCACCAATGCAGCCAGGGCCATCGCCGGGGGAGTGGGGCAATTCACGGCCAGTACCTTTCTGGTGCTGCTGGCCTTCATGTTCCTGCTGATGGAAGAGCGGGTTCTGGCGGCCAAGCTCAATGCGGCCTTCCCGGGGCGTCGGCGTGCCAGGGTGAGAATGCGGCGCTTTTTGCGCTCGGTCTATCATTACCTTGCCATCAAGACCGGTGCCAGTGTGGCTACCGGTCTGCTGGTGGGTATCGGGCTGAGCCTCATCGGTGTCGACTTCGCCATTCTCTGGGGAATCCTGGCGGGACTGCTCAATTTCATCCCGACCATAGGCTCGATCATTGCCGCGGCCCCGGCGGTGCTGATTGCCCTGCTGGGCATGGGGATGACGGAGGCGGTGCTGGTTCTGATCCTCTATGTGGTGGTCAACGTGGGCATCGGCAGCATACTCGAACCCAAGTTCATGGGGCGTACCCTGGGTCTGTCACCACTGGTGGTGCTGGTATCCTTGTTGGTCTGGGGATGGGTATTCGGGCCGGTGGGCATGTTGTTATCCATTCCCCTGACCATGATTGCCAAGCTGGCATTGGAGTCCAAGCCGGACACGCGCTGGATTGGTATCCTCATGAGTGATCGGCCCAGAGGGAGCTAGCCACGTCCGTGGCCGGCTCGGGACATGCTTTTCAGGAGATCCGGATTTGATTCCCTTGATACTTTCAGGCGGTGCGGGTACGCGGCTCTGGCCCATGTCGCGCCAGCTTTTTCCCAAGCAGTTTCTGCCCTTGGCTGAACCGCAAAGAACCCTGCTGCAGGCGACCCTGGAGCGTTTGCCCCAGGGGGATGATCTGGGCCGGCCGGTGGTGGTCTGCAACGAGGATCACCGCTTTCTGGTCGCCGAACAACTGCGCGCCATGGGGGTGCAACCGGCACGGATCATTCTGGAGCCCATGGGACGCAACACGGCACCGGCGGTGGCGCTGGCCGCGTTGGAACAGGTGCAGGACGGTGCGGACCCTGTGTTGCTGGTGATGCCGGCGGATCATGTGATCGCGGATGTGGAAGCCTTTCGCCGTGCGTTGTCGACGGCCCGTGTGAGGGCGGAAACCGGCGATCTGGTCACCTTCGGCATTGTCCCCACCGAGCCCCATACCGGCTATGGCTATATCCGTGCCGGTATCGGGACGGAAGAGGAGGGGGCCTTGCCGGTGCTGGAATTCGTGGAAAAACCGGATCAGCAGACGGCGGAAGGTTATCTTGCCGGCGGCGACTATTTCTGGAACAGCGGCATGTTCGTATTCCGGGCCTCGGTGTTTTTGCAGGAACTGGAGACTCACGCACCGGACATTCTTGTCGCCTGCCGCAAGGCACTGGAATCCGCCCGGGCGGACATGGACTTCCTGCGGGTTGACCGGGACGCCTTTGCCGCCTGCCGCGGCGATTCCATCGACTATGCGGTGATGGAAAAGACCGGGCGGGCCGTGGTGGTGCCGCTGCGGGCCGGCTGGAGTGACGTGGGTTCCTGGGCCTCCCTGTGGGCGGTGGGGGAGAGGGATGCCGACGGCAATCTGGCCCAGGGAGACGTCATCACCGTGGGTGCCAGGAATTGCTATGTCCACGGCAATCAGCGTCTGGTGGCCGCCGTGGGCGTGGAAGACCTGGTGATCGTGGAAACGGCGGACGCAGTGTTGGTGATGCACAAGGACCGCGATCAGGAAGTCAAGGAAGTGGTGGCGCGGCTCAAGTCCCGTGGTCGTGAAGAGGCGGATATTCACCGCTGCGTGGCTCGGCCCTGGGGCACCTATGAGCGCATTGATGCCTCGGATCGTTTTCAGGTCAAGCGCATCACGGTCAAGCCGGGACAGACCCTGTCGCTGCAGATGCATTATCACCGGGCCGAGCACTGGATCGTGGTGCGGGGCACGGCGCGGATCACCCGGGGGGAGGAGGTGTTCGTGCTCACGGAGAACCAGTCCACCTTCATCCCCCTGGGTGTCACCCATCGCCTGGAGAACCCGGGCAGGATTCCCCTGGAGCTGATCGAGGTGCAGTCGGGAAGCTACCTGGGGGAGGATGACATCGTCCGCTTCCAGGACACCTACGGTCGCAGTTGAGTCGGCGAGGGCGCCGCCTCAGGCGGCATCCTGCTTCGGGTTCAGTGCGTTCACCAGTCTCAGCACCGCCTGCACCCGCTGTTCCAGGGTTTCCATCGGCTCGAAGAACCTGAGCTTGTCGGGGCCGTCGAGCCGATAACCTTGGGGATTGGACTGGATCAGGCGGATGACGTCGGCGGGATCCACGGCCGGGTCCGGATGAAAGAGCACTCGTCCGCCCTGGGGACCCAGTTCCAGCTTGCGCACCCCCAGCGGCTGCAGTTTGAGCTTGAGCCGGGTGGCCTCCACCAGGTTTTTTGCCTGGGGCGGGAACAGCCCGAAGCGGTCGATCATTTCCACTTCCATTTCCCGTAGCTGTGCCTCGTCCCGGCAGCTGGCCAACCGCTTGTAGAGGATCAGGCGGCCGTGGACATCCGGCACGTAATCGTCCGGCAGCAGGGCCGGCAGACCCAGGTCCACCTCGGTGGTGTCGCCGGTCGAGGTTTCCAGGTCCGGGACCTTGCCTTCCTTGAGGGCCTTCACCGCCCGTTCCAGCAGTTCGTTGTAGAGGGTGAAGCCGATTTCCTGGATCTGGCCGCTCTGTTCATCACCCAGCAGTTCCCCCGCTCCCCGGATTTCCAGGTCATGGCTGGCCAGGGTGAAGCCCACGCCCAGGTCTTCCAGGGATTCGATGGCTTCCAGGCGCTTGACGGCATCCGGTGTCATGCCGGAGGGGTGGGGTGTGATGAGATAGGCATAGGCCCGGTGGTGACTGCGCCCGACACGGCCCCTGAGCTGGTGCAGCTGGGACAGCCCCAGCTTGTCCGCACGGTCCATGATGATGGTGTTGGCCGTGGGCACGTCGATGCCGGTCTCGATGATGGTGGTACACACCAGGATGTTATAGCGCCGGTGGTAGAAGTCGAGCATCACCTGTTCCAGTTCCTTCTCCCGCATCTGTCCATGGGCGATGCCGATGCTGGCGGAAGGGAGCAGTTCCGCCAGTTCGCGGGCGGCCTTGTCAATGGTGTCCACCTGATTGTGCAGGTAGTAGACCTGACCGCCGCGCCGGATCTCGCGCAGGCAGGCCTCCTGGATCAGGGCATCGTTGCGCTGGCTGACGAAGGTCTTGATGGCCAGTCGTTCTTCCGGCGGGGTGGCGATGATGGACAGATCCCTGAGTCCCGACAGGGCCATATTGAGGGTGCGTGGGATGGGGGTGGCGGTGAGTGTGAGCATGTCCACCTCGGCCCGCAGGGCCTTGAGCCGCTCCTTGTGTCGCACCCCGAAACGCTGTTCCTCGTCGATGATCACCAGCCCCAGGTTCTTGAACTTGAGATTGCCTTGGATCAGCTTGTGGGTGCCGATGACGATATCCACGCGCCCGTCTTCCAGGCCTTCCATCACCGCTTGCTGCTGTTTCTGGGAACGGAACCGGGACATGGACTCGATGCGGATGGGCCAGTCGGCGAAACGGTCGCGGAAATTCTGGTCGTGCTGCTGGGCCAGTAGGGTGGTGGGTACCAGCACCGCCACCTGCTTGCCGTCCTGGACCGCAACGAAGGCGGCACGCATGGCCACCTCGGTCTTGCCGAAGCCCACGTCACCGCAGACCACCCGGTCCATGGGGCGCTCGGACGCCATGTCCGCCAGCACGGCCTCGATGGCGGACAACTGGTCCGGGGTTTCCTCGAACGGGAAGGCGGCGGCAAAGGCCGCGTACTCATCGCCATGGGGCTGGTAGGCGTGCCCCTTGCGGGCGGCCCGCCGGGCATAGATGTCCAATAGTTCCGCCGCCACGTCCCGGGCCTTTTCCGCCGCCTTGCGGCGGGCTTTGGCCCAGGTATCCGTACCCAGCTTGTGCAGCGGGGCATGCTCCGGATCGGAACCGGTGTAACGGCTGATCAGGTGCAGGGAGGAGACGGGTACATACAGCTTGTCACCGCCGGCATATTCCAGGGTGAGAAACTCGGTTTCCTGGCCGCCGACGGTGAGTTTCTGCAGGCCCAGATAACGGCCCACGCCGTTGTCCTCATGGACCACGGGTGCGCCGGGGTGCAGGTCCGTCAGATTGCGGATGACCGCATCCGCGTCCCGGGTGGGGCGATGACGGCGCCGTTCCTGGCGGACCCGCCGGCCGAACAGGCTGGATTCGGTCAGGATGGCCAGACCGGACTGGGGCAGATACAGGCCGTCATCCAGCGGCGCCACGGTCATGCACAGGGGCTGCTCCGCGGCAAGGAAGGCCTGCCAGGAATCCACCGGGGTGGGCAGAATGCCGAAGGGGCGCAGGGTGTCCAGCAGCACTTCCCGTCGTCCGGCGGATTCGGCGGTGAACAGGACGCG
This sequence comes from Ectothiorhodospira shaposhnikovii, assembly GCF_047222355.1. Classification (NCBI taxonomy): domain Bacteria; kingdom Pseudomonadati; phylum Pseudomonadota; class Gammaproteobacteria; order Chromatiales; family Ectothiorhodospiraceae; genus Ectothiorhodospira; species Ectothiorhodospira shaposhnikovii. The sequence continues at coordinate 1,211,178 of NZ_CP178333.1, forward strand.
TCCGCTAAAACCCTCCAGAAACCGTTGCAGGCCCTGGGCGGGCTCGTTCTGGCGGGGATGAATCCGCAGGTCGGGCAGGGCTGCGGTTTCCATGTTGCACAGGCCCGCGCCGGTATCGGGCAGTGCCATGGCCTGGATCTGCAGATGCCGGCCCCGTGCCCATTGCCGGGACAGGGTTTCCGGGTCCAGGAACAGGCTGTCGGGGGGGAGCAGGGGGCGTTCCCGGTCATGGCGACGTTGCTCATGGCGATGGGCCACCTGATCGGCAAAGCCCCGGGCCGCCGTGTCCGTGTCGCCTGCCTGGATGAACAGGGTATTGTCGGGCAGGTAGTCGAACAGGGTCTCGGTGTGGTCGAAGAACAGGGGCAGGTAGTATTCGATCCCCGCCGGGGCGGCCCCCTGGCTGACCTCCCGATAGATCAGGCTGGCCTGGGGGTCGCCTTCAATGAGGGTGCGATAGCGTTGGCGAAAACCCTTGATGCCGGCTTCGTTGAGAGGGAACTCATGGGCGGGCAAGAGACGCACCTGCATGACCGTGTCCCGGGAGCGCTGGGTTTCCGGGTCGAAGGTGCGGATGGACTCGATCTCGTCATCCATCAGGTCGATGCGATAAGGCACCTCGCTGCCCATGGGAAACACGTCCAGCAGGGCACCCCGGACCGTATATTCACCATGCTCCATCACTTGGTTCACATGCCGGTAACCCGCCTCTTCAAAGCCGCTTCGGAGCTGATCCCGGTCGATGCGTTCTCCCTGGGACAGGAGCAGACACTGGGACTGCAACCAAGCCTTGGGTGCCAGCCGCTGCATCAGGGTGGTCACCGGGATGATCAGGGCGCCGTGCCGGAGGGAGGGCAACCGGAACAGGGTTTCCAGGCGCCGGGAGACGATGTCCTCATGGGGAGAAAAGACATCGTAGGGCAGGGTTTCCCAGTCCGGGAGGGCGAGGATGTCCCGGGTGTCGCCCAGGAAAAAGCCCAGTTCCAGCTCCAGGCGCTCGGCAGTCTGGGTATCGGGAGTGACCACGACACTCAGGCCCCGGTGCCGTTCCAGGGCGGCGGCCACGGCCAAGCCCAGGGCGGCGCCATACAGCTGCCCCCAGTGGGCACTTTGGTTTTCATGGGGCAGGGCGGGGGGATTGAGGGGGGTGAAGGTCTTTGACTGATCCATCCTGACTGCGGCCCGGCGGCTTCATTGACGAGCGCAGATTATACCCGGATGGGCAGGGGGGTGTCGGCAGGCGGGGAAGAACTGCCCCGCCAATGGCGGGGCAGTGACGGCTCAGGAGGATTCCTTGTCGTCGGTTCTGATGTTGAGCAGGGTGTAGGCAGGGCACCAGCTCATGAGGGCGCTGGCCAGCGGGATCAGACCCAGCCAGCCCCAGGGGGTCTGAGGGCCGACAAAGACGAGGGCAATCAGCCCCAGGCCGACCACGATGCGGATCATGCGATCAGTGGAACCCATATTCTTCAGTTCTTCCAGATTCATGCGGTGTGCTCCTCGGGTTGGATAACAGCTTAAATCATAGCGGTTACAGGGTTATTCTGATTGACTAGGGGCAGGGTTTTTGGGATTCATTCTCCTTTGATTACGGGATTAGTCCCTGTAACGTTTCAGAAGATCCCCATAGGCATCGATCCGTCGGTCCCGCAGATACGGCCAGATTCGCCGTACCGCCTCGCTGCGGGCCTTGTCGATATCCACCACCAGTACCTGTTCCTGGCTGTCCGAGGCCTGGGCCAGGAATTCTCCCTGGGGGCCGCAGACGAAGCTGGATCCCCAGAATTGACTGCCGGCGGTGACCCCGGACGGATCCGCCTCAAACCCTACCCGGTTGCAGGCCGCCACCGGGATGCCGTTGGCCACCGCATGAGCGCGCTGCACGGTGATCCAGGCCTCCCGCTGACGGGCCTGTTCATCGGCCGTGTCGTTGGGGTCCCAGCCGATGGCAGTGGGGTAGATCAGCAGTTCCGCCCCGGCCAGGGCCATCAGCCGTGCCGCTTCCGGGAACCACTGATCCCAGCACACCAGCACGCCCAGGCGTCCCACTCGGGTGTCCACCGGCTCGAAACCCAGATCCCCCGGCGTGAAGTAGAACTTCTCGTAATAGCCGGGATCGTCCGGGATATGCATCTTGCGATAGACCCCGGCCAAGCGCCCGTCGCTATCCAGTACTACCGCAGTGTTGTGGTACAGGCCGGGGGCACGCCGCTCGAACAGAGAGCCGACGATCACCACCCCCAGTTCCGCCGCCACCTCGGACAGGGCCTGGGTGCTGGGACCGGGAATCGGCTCGGCCAGGTTGAACAGCTCGGTATCCTCCGTCTGGCAGAAATACAGGCCGGTGTGCAGTTCCTGCAGGATGATGAGTTCGGCCCCTTGGGCGGCGGCCTCGCGGATGCCCCGCAGGCTTTTGTCCAGGTTGGACCGGGTATCTTCCGTGTTGGAATGCTGGATCAGTGCGATGCGCATGATGAGGTTCTGGGTCGGTTCAATGGTCGTGGAATGAAGGAAAGGCAAAGCCCGTTTCAACTGGAACGCAGGGAGTGCCGGTCCGGTGCGGGCGGCCCCCTGCGGGTCGCCAGGTAAAAGTGGAAGCAGGCCAGGCAGAGCATGAGCAGACTCATCAGCATGGCGCCCCGGTAGGGACCGAAGAAGATCCATGCCCCCAGCACCAGAAAGGCGATGCCCGTACTGCCCTGGATGATGAGTTTCTTTACCCGTCCCGCATTCCAGGTGGACATGGTGATGAACCACCAGCCCATGGGCAGGCCGGGGGCGGAGAACAGCACCACCAGCTGTCGGAAGATCCCCTCCAGATGGCCCAGGGCCAGATGAATGCCGAGGCTGCCGGCCATCAGCAGCAGCACACCGACGGCGGCGATCCGGTAGCTGGGCTGACGTGAGCGGTACCAGGGGCGTTTGACCGGGGTGTTCATCGGAGTGAAATACCTCAAGGATGTTCTGAGCAAACTATTTCGGCATGAAAATCGTCATTCCCGCGCAAGCGGGAATCCAGTCACGGCCCCTCCCGCTTTCGCGGGAGTGACGGCAGGTGCGGCCCGGGAATCCACCCACCCGCCGATCATTCCGGCACCCGTTTTTCGCAGGAAAGTGACGGGGCCAAGATATTGGTCGATTCCGATGCCGGCTGACAACCGCCACGGGCCGATCCATACAGTGCCATACACACACATTGGATCAACCGGAGCAAAAAGCGTTCAGAGGCCGGACCTGGACACATTGATCAGAGATCAAATCTTTGCAAAACAGGCCTGCACCATAACCGAATCATGCCGGATTGCCCATATTGTTTCCCTCATCGCGAAACAGGCGTTTGGGAACCCACCACAGGAAGACGGCCATCCCCAGCAGTTCCACCAGACTCTGGAACACGACCACCACCACGGCCACCTCAAGGGAAGTCGGCAGCGCCAGGGCCAGCGGCAATACCACGAAAGAGTTACGGGTCCCGAAGCTGAAAGCCAGGACCCGGCCCTGTTCCGGGGGTAATCGGAACAGCCTGCTCATTGCCCAGGCCAGCCATCCCGCCGCGACAAGGAACAGAATGAATATCGGCAGCAGATGCAGCAGCAGGGGGAGGGCGCCCACCACCAGTGGGACCTGGGAGGTCGCCACGATGAACACCACCGCCGCCAGCAGCGGCACCGGCAGATCCCCCAGTCTGTTCACGAGCCTTCTGGGCTTGTCGGACCTTGCGGCCCAATGCTCGGTGCCCAGCGCCAGCAGCAACGGCACGATGATCAGACCGAAAAACGCCCGCAGCATCTCGTCCCGGGCCAGGGCAAGGCTCAGGTCACCGGGAAACAGGAACCACAGGTAGATGGGCAGCAGGAGGATCTGAAGCAGCAGACTGACGGGAGAAAAGGCGATGGCCCGCCGTGTGTCACCCCCGCCCAGCTGAGTGAAGGTGATGAACCAGTCCGTGCAGGGGACCAGCAGCACCAGGAGTATCCCCAGGCGCACGGCGGGGTCCTCGGGGGCCAGCAGCATCAATGTCCAGGCCAGCAGGGGGATGAGCACAAAGTTGCCCAGCACGGCCGCGGCCAGAAACCGGCCGTCCCGGAAGGCATCCCGCAGGCGGTTCAGCGGCACCAGGGTGAAGGTGGCGTACAGCAGCAGGCCCAATACGGGCCACAGCAGAGGTTCCAGCACCGCTCCGGCTGCCGGCAGGGCGGTGCCGAGCATGAGGCCTGTAAGAATGGCGGCAAGGTAGACGAAGACCTGATGGCGTTCCAGGGCCTGACGGTTCAAGTGACACCTCTCTTTGATTGACCGGGCGGATGCCCTGAATCGATCACGGGGTGCCGGAACTTGCCGGAATCCCGTCGGTTGGTTCGACTTGCAGGTTCAAGTCACCGCCACGCCCTTGACCATGGCCCAGACGGTCTGACCCTTTGCCAGCGCGAGCTGCCGGCAGGAACGCAGGCTGATACGGGCGAGCAGGGTCTGGCCACCGGCATCCAGATTCAGGATCACATGTCCGGGCTGGGGATCATCACTGATGTCACTGATCCGGACCTGAAGGGCGTTGAGTACGCTGCTGGCATCGGGCCGGGTCAGGGCCACGGATACATCTCGGGCGAGAATGCGTGCCCTCAGGGGAGTGCCGACGGCCCGCTCCTGATGGGAGATCAGCAGACTGCCGCCGGCAAAGGCCAACTCCGTCAGGTGATCGGGTTCATGGTGGACGGCCACGGTGCCTTCAATGACCGCCGAGGCCTGTTCGCTGTGGGCCAGGGGCAGGTCGGTGCGGGTCAGCAGAGTCTGCAACGGCCCCTGGGCCAGGGCGCGTCCCGCCTCCAGCAACACCATGTGGTCCGCCAGCCGTGCCACTTCCTCGATGGAGTGGCTGACGTAGACCACCGGGATGGACAGCTCATCCCTCAGTCGTTCCAGATAGGGCAGGATCTCCCCCTTGCTGGTCACGTCCAGAGAGGCCATGGGCTCGTCCATCAGTAACAGTTGCGGGCTGGTGAGCAGGGCGCGGCCGATGGCCACCCGCTGGCGCTGACCACCGGAAAGGGCATCCGGATAGCGGTCCAGCAGCTCGGTGAGTCCCAGCAGGGCCGACACTTCGCCCAGGGCCAGGCGGCGCCTGTCCGGGATCAGGCGCTTGAATCCATAGAGCAGATTGTCACGCACCTTGAGATGGGGAAACAGGCTGGCCTCCTGAAAGACATAGCCCAGGGGGCGCTTGTGTACCGGCAGCCATCGACGACCCTCCTGCCAGGTTTCGCCGTGGAACCTGAGCCGCCCCTCTCGAATGCGCTCCAGGCCCGCCAGACAGCGCAGGATCGTGGTCTTGCCGGAGCCGGAGCGACCGAACAGGGCGGTGACCCCCTGGCCGGGGATATCCAGATCCACATCCAGAGTGAAGTCGCCCCGGTCCAGAAAAAAGCGTGCCTCGATGCTCATGACACCACCCCCACCACCTTGAAGCGGCGATTGAGGGCATACACGCTCATCAGCAGGATGAAGGCCAGACAGACCAGCAGCAGGGACAGGGCATGGGCCGAGGCGTAGTCCATGGCTTCCACGTGGTCGTAGATGGCGATGGAGGCCACCTGGGTCTGGCCGGGGATGTTGCCGCCGATCATCAGGATCACACCGAATTCTCCCAGGGTATGGGCAAAGGACAGTACCGCCGCGGTCAGGATGCCCCGGCGGGCCAGGGGCAGTACCACCGTGAAGAAACGGTCCATGGGGCTTGCCCGCAAGGTGGCCGCCGCTTCAAGCACTCGACCACCAGTGGCGGCAAAGGCGTTTTGCAGGGGCTGCACCACGAAGGGCAGGGAATAGAACATGGAGCCGATGACCAGCCCGGTGAAGGTGAAGGCCAGGTGACCCACGCCGATGTCTTCCAGAAAGCCCCCCACGGCGCCCCGGGGTCCCAGCAGGATCAGCAGGTAAAAGCCCATCACGGTGGGCGGGAGTACCAGCGGCATGGCCACCAGCGCCTCGATCATGACCTTGCCCCGCCACCGGGTATGGGCCAGCCACCAGGCCAGGGGGGCGCAGAGCACCATGAGGATGCTGGTGCTGATGAAGGCCAGTTTGAGGGTGATCCATAATGCGGTGAGATCGTTGTCGCTGATGCCGAACATGCCGCCGTACTCCCTTGCGTGAAGTGAGTTATTCCCCGGGCAGCACGAACCCGTAGGCCCGCATGATGGCCCGGGTCATGGGGGCGTTCATGTACTCGGCAAAATGGTGGGCGGTGGCGTTGTCCGCGGCCCGCCGAGTGATGATGAAACCCTGTTCCAAGGGGTTGTGCAGGTTGTCATCTATCAAGTGATAGGGTCCCTGGTCCCGCACATGGGGGTTCAGGGCCAGAGACAGGGCCACGATGCCCACCTGGGCCGCGCTGCTTTCCACCAATTGCAGGGTGTGGGCGATGTTTTCACCAAAGACAAAGCGGGGCATCAGTTCGTCCCACAGGCCGACGGCTCGCAGGGCTTCCTCCGCCCGTGTCCCGTAGGGCGCGTGGCGAGGGTTGGCGATGGCAATGCGCCGGAATTCGGGCCGGGACAGGTCATTCAGGGTCAGGGTAGAGGCGTCCACCGTGTTGCTCCACAGCACGATGCGGCCGATGGCGTAGGGGATGACCTCGGAAGCCGCAAATCCCTTTTCCTGCAATATCCTTGGAAATTCAATGTCGGCGGAAAAGTAGAGGTCAAATGGGGCGCCGTTCTCGATCTGGGCGCGGAAGCGACCGGATGACCCGTAGATGACCTCAATGGGGCGGTCCGGGTGGTCTTCCCGGTAGGCCTCCAGGATTTCATCCATGGCATAGCGCAGGTCTGCCGCGGCGGCGATGCGGGTGGGTGCTTGCGCCTGGAGTGTCCCGGTCAGGGCAAGCAGGACCAGGCCGAACAATCCTTTGAGTAACAAGTGGTGCATGATCGTGTTCCTTTTCCTGAAGGGTTGGCGGTGGATGATGGGTACGAATGCCTGAAGCTCGGATAAGTCCGGAGATCACTCATTGACGGCCAGGATGACGTGGGGCGCCTTGATCAGGGCACAGGCCCGAGATCCCTGGGTGAGCCAGCCTTCGTCCAGGGCCTCCCGGGTGACGACGGCGGTGAGGACCCGGCCATGGCCCAGGTCCAGCTTGACCTCCGCGTTCACGGGGCCGGACTCGATGTGGCTGACAACGCCCTGGAGGCGGTTACGGGCGGAAAAGCGCAGCGCGTCGGCCACTTCGCTCAGAATCACGAAGGAAGACTTGATCAGTGCATGGACTTCCCGGCCCACCTGCAGCCCCAGTTCCAGGCCGGCCTCATGGGTGACCACGGCGTGGATCTCCAGCCCATGGCCGATATCCACGGTAATCTCGTCGTTGACCGCGCCCTGCGTGACGCGGGAGATCTTGCCTTGGTAGTGATTTCTTGCCGTTGTGCGCATGGATAGTTTCCTCATCAGTGTCCAGACATCGCCTAATTCGCCCGTGGACCGGGCCATTTGCTGCAAAAATTTCTGGTACGCCTGTTCGGCGGCCCGGTACTGCGCAATCACCTGTTCGCCGTGGGCGGTCAGTCGGGTGCCGCCGCCGTGCTTTCCTCCCGCCTGCCGCAGCAGCAGGGGTTTGTCCGCCAGATTGTTCATGGCGTCGATGGCGTCCCAGGCCGCCTTGTAGCTCATGCCGATGGCCCGGGCCGCGGCGGAGATGGAGCCGGTGGCGGCGATCTGCTCCAGCAACTGGATGCGGGCGCCGCCAAGGAAGGTCTGGCCGTGCAGCTTGAACCAGAACTGCCCGTCGATTTCCGGTTGCATGGGGTTTTCCTGGTCTAAGGTTCGTTATGTATTTCTGTATATAGCGAATGTCGAAACACAACTCACGGGGTCGCTGTGCTCTAACTCAGCATTTTTTAGGCCAGCCAGATTGGTGCTTTTAAATGTCTGGTTTTAAAGGATTTGTTATTAAATCTCCATGGTCTGAGGGTGGGGTTTGCGACAGGAGAAAGGGGAGGGTGAGCCCGTTGTCTGAAATCCTACGTTTCCCGGGATCGGCCCGGCGGGCGGGGTGTCTGGGATAATGGCGTCATGAACGTGGATTGATTTATTTATATTCCTTGTCAGTATATGTGGTCCTGCAAATGGATGTGAGCACGTTATGGAGCCCGGAAAAGACCCATGATCCCTGCCTTCCTGCGCCGTCATCCCCTGACCGTCATCGTGCTGGCCCAGCTTTGCGGCACATCCTTATGGTTCAGCATCAATGGTGTGTGGTGGTCGATGGCCCCGGACCTGGGTCTGTCGAATGCGGATCTGGGGTATCTGACCCTGACCGTGCAGCTCGGATTCATCGTTGGCACGTTGACCATGGCGGCCACCGGCTTGGCGGATCGCTTTCACGCCAGTGTCATCTTCGCCGTGGCCTGTCTGTGCGGTGCGCTGGTCAATGGTGCCTTCCTGCTGGTGGCCGCCCAGCCGCCCTTTGATCTGTTGCTGCGGTTTCTGACCGGTCTTTGCCTGGCCGGGATTTATCCTCTGGGGATGAAATTGATCATCTCCTGGGTGCCACGGCACGCGGGGGTGGCGCTGTCCTGGCTGGTGGGCATGCTGACCCTGGGCACGGCACTACCGCACCTGATGCAGGGGATGACGCTGGGCATACCCTGGCAATGGCCCCTGCTGGGGGCCTCGATGCTGGCGCTGCTGGGCGGGGGACTGGTGCTGCTGCTGGGCGATGGCCCCCACCTGCCCAAGGCCGGAGGTAAGATCCCGCTGCGCCAGGGACTTTCAGGGCTGAAGATCCCGCGTTTTCGTGCCGTGGCCGGGGGGTATTTCGGTCATTGCTGGGAGCTCTATGCCTTCTGGATGCTGGTGCCGTTGCTGGTGGGGCGGGAGATTGGCCGTCTGGGTGCCGCGGATGCCTGGATACCCTGGCTGGCGTTCGCCGTCATTGCCCTGGGGTTTGCGGGGTGTGTGGGCGGCGGTGTGATCAGTCGTTACCGGGGGAGTGAGTGGGTGGCCCGTCGCGCCCTGGCGATGTCCGGCGCCCTGTGTCTGGCCTATCCTTTCCTGACCTGGGCACCCGCCGGTTTATTGCTGATCCTGCTGGCCCTGTGGGGGGTGGCCGTGATTGCCGATTCGCCACAATTCTCCGCCCTGGCGGCAGCCAATGCCCCGCAGGAGCTGGTGGGTTCATCGCTGGCGGTGATGAATGCCATCGGCTTTGCCCTGACGGTGCCCGCCATCTGGCTGACCAGCCTGTTGTGGGAATTGCAAGGTGCCTGGGTCCTTCTGTGGCTGCTGCCGGGACCCTTACTGGGCCTGTGGGCGATGCGGGGCTTGAAGAAGAAGTAGCATCAATGCTTACCTGATGGCCCATCAACCCACCGCATCCGCCTCCGTCAGGGCCGGGTCTTCCGGGTTTTCCGGTTCTTCCTGGCAGTAGACGTAGGTCACGCCGCTCAGGCGACGATTGAGCTGCTGAAAACCGTCCAGAATCTCCCAGGCCGGATAGGGCAGGCCGGGATGGGCGCGCTTGGCCTGGATCAGCCAGCGGCTGTTGTCCTGTTTGCGCTCCAGGATCTTGCGTCCCAGCTCCGGGCGTTCACGCATCAGCATCCGCGCCACGGTGTTCATCTGCTGGGTAAAGCGAGCCGCGGCATCCAGCACCAGCGGCCGCGCGGCCTCCAGGGCCCGGGGGGAGGCCTGTAGCAGGCGCCGGGCTTCGTCATGGAGTTCCGGTCCCAGGGTGCGAACGATCATGGGCAACTCCCGCATGAAGTCGTCCATGGTGTCCTTCAGGGCCTGATCCTCCCGATTGAGGGAATCATCGGGAATGGCATCCAGAAAGGCGGTCAGTTCGTGGCAGACCGTCTGCACCTCACGACCGCGGCGGGTGATGTCCGCTTCCAGACCATCGTCCAGCGCGCCTTGCTTGAGTCCCTGCATCACGCCGTCACCCATCAGGTGGAGGGTATCGAAGATACGCAGGGTTTCCCGCAGGGCCGCGTTGATGGCCAGAGCGGGATTTTGCAGCAGCAGCGGATCCAGCCTTGGGGTACCGGCCTTGCCCGGGGCGGGGCTGTCCGGAATCAGCATCCTGACCCAGCGTTCCAGGGCCGGGGCAAGGAACAGGGCGGCGCAGGCCAGCAGGTTGAACAGGGTATGGGTCCAGGCCGCCTGCTGGGGCAGTTCGCCCGGCAGTACCTGAAGCGGCAGTTGCGGAATGCCCAGCAGAAGGCCGGCCGCGCCCAGGGCCAGGGGCAGTTTGACCATGAGGATGGCCAGTCCCAGACGGCGTCCCTGGGCATCTCCCCAGCCGGCCAGCAACACGGTCAGGCACAGGCCGATATTGGCACCCAATACCCAAAGCAGCAGCATCGGCAGGGTGATCTGGCCGCCGGCCACCAGGGCCAGGGCCACGGCGATGGACGCGGTGGCACTTTGCACCATCAGGGTCAGCAGGACCGCGCCCACCAGAAACAGCAGGGGCAACTGGCTCAGGGCGGCGAACAGAGCCTCCACCGCCGGATCGGAACCCAGACTGGTGGCGGCGTCGCTCAGCAGGCCCATGCCCATGAGCATGAAGGCGAAGGCCAGCAATGCCTGACCCACGCCGCGAGGACGACTGGATTCCACGAACAGGAACAGTCCGGCCCCCACGGCAAGAAATAGACCGATATAGTGTTGCAGATCGAAGGAGACCATCTGCACCAGTACCGTGGTGCCCAGTTGCGCTCCCAGCAGGACGGCCAGCACGTTCTTCCAGGCCACCTTGCCGCGGCGGGTCATCTGTACCGAGAGCATGGCCGTGGCCGTGGAGGAGGGCATCACCGCGCCGCTGGCCACGCCGCCGACAAAGGCGCGGGCGCGGGTGCGGGTGAAGCCCTGCAGCCAGTCCAGCAGGTCACCCCCCATGATGCGGGCAAAGCCCTTGCGCAGAAACCGCAGGCCAAACAGGATCAGCAGGATGCCGGCGATGAGGTTGATCGGTTCCATGGTTCACCTTCGCTCAGATTTAGGTTTGTTGCGTAGGCCATGTGAACGGTTTATCCGATCACATGGCCGATTTCCATATCAGGCGCCGGGAATATGGGCGCCCAGGAGCCAGGCGGCCATCAGGAAGTACACCGCCAGGCCGGTGAAGTCCTTGATGGTGGTGATGAACGGGTCGGCGCCGGGGGCATGGTCCACACCGATCTTGACCATCACCCAGGGCAGCAGGAAACCCAGGATGGAAGCGGTGAACACGGCGGTGAACAGGGCCACGCCCACCACCACGCCCAGCAGCGGAATCCCGTTGGGCGCACCCTGCCAGAAGTAGGCGATGGTGCCCGCCAGGACCGCGATCACCGACGCCATGGCCAGACCCACCATGGCCTCCCGTACCAGATGGGAGCGGAAGAAACGTTCCATGCTGATGTGGCCCAGGGCCAGGCCACGGGCGAAAATGGTGGTGGACTGGGTGCCTACATTGCCGCCCATGTCCATGACCAGGGGGATGAAGATGGCCAGGGCCACCAGGGCGGCCAGGGTGTCCTCGAAGAAGTCAATGACGCCCCCCACCATCAGGCCACCCGCCAGGGTGACCATCAGGAAGGCCAGCCGTACCCTGACCGAATATCCGATGGGGCCGGAGGTGAGCTTTTCCGACCGCACCACATCCTTGGCGTGCACCATGCTCCCGATGCCGGCCTTCTTGTACACGTCTTCGGAGACGTCCTCTTCCAGCACGTCCATGGCATCGCTGAAGCACAGCACGCCGGCCAGACGATGCTGATCATCCAGTATCGGCAGCACCGGCAGGTCACTGCGCTGCAGCAGGCGGGCGGCATCCACCTTGTTGTCATGGGTGCCGGCGGTCACCCCTTCCCCGTTCACCAGGTTGCGGATGGGTGTGTTGCTTTCGGCCCGCAGCAGGCGGGTCAGGGAGACATGTCCCAGGTACTCCCCCTCGGCATTGGTCACGAAAACCACCGCGCCCATGTCTTCCGGGCTGTTCTCGATGCCGCGCAGTCGTGCCATGGCCTCTGCCACGGTGGTGTCCGCGGTCACTGCCACGTGATCCGAACGCATGACACGCACCACGTTGTCCGCATCGTGGCGAAGGATGGTCTGTACCGATTCCCGTTTTTTGGCGGGCAGGAGGGCCAGCAGGTCATCGCCGTAGCGGCGGGAGAGCAGGGCGACGGCCCGGGCGATGGTGTAGCTGGGCAGGCGGGCGGCAAAGCGGGCGGCTTCCGCCTTGCCCATGTGCTCCAGCAGACCCGCCTGTTCCTCGTCGTCCATGTGCAGGAAGGTGGCCACGGCTTCCCTGGGTGTCAGTTCGGAAAAGATGGCCAGTCGGTAGGAGGGTTCGATGGCGGCCAGACAGCGGGCCTTTTCGGTGGGATCGGCATCCATGATGAGAGTCTTGGCCTCATGGAACTGGCCATTGCGAAGATGGTTGAGAACGATGTGGTTCATGGGATGAATTCCGTAATGAATGTTTTCGGCACGAAGCCGTCCACGGAATTCAGGCAAGGGGAGGCCGTGCCTCCCTGGATGTGTGAAGATCAGCGGGGAGGGAAGGCCAGCCGCCTGATATCGGCGAACGGCATGTCAAAACCTCTCAGCCGCCGCAACGGGCGGGGCGAGGGCGGGGGTTCGGGTTCAGGGTCGTCTGGCAAGGACATCACCTCCTGGCATCGGGTTTTGGGTGGCGCACACAGCACCGCGCCACAGGCCGCCGGCCCGTGTCGGGTGTTGGATGCAAGTCAAGGGAAGTGCCCGAAGGGGCAGCCGTCAGCGCGCCCCGGCCCTGTCAGGCAACGGAACGAGCAGGTACCTGTCCACGGGGACAGGATGACGGGGATGCACTTTCGGCTATCGGCTCCCTGGTTGTCGCGGCAGTGTGCGGCGCGCCAGGGGAGCCTCATGGGCGGTAAGGAATTACCGCGGGAGAGAGGGAACCCGAGGGACGCTGCAGACCGCCGTATCGTGACCGTGATCGGCCCGAATCAAGCATCTACAACAAGAACTGTCCATGGGGTTATGGGTACCTCTACAGGTTGCAAAGGGCGGATTTGCCTCAACGGGCGGCATTCTACCCCCAGGAGGCGGTCGGGTAAACCCGATGTTTGCGGTGAGTCGAGCTATTTGGCGATATCCTTTGGCCTTGCCGTGCTTCCCGTTCCACATGCCGTCTGGCGGGCGATGGCTGTTTGCAGGGCGATCGTCCCGCTGTGCCGCCTGCCGATGGCGCCTTCAGGAACTTGTCGTGGAGTCTGGCTACCCAGATAGCGCAGATGGCTGCCGCAGCGTGCGCGGCAATCGGTGGCGCCAAAACCGGCAATCAGCACCTCGCCGCCCGTGGCTGCGTTGAGGTCGCATTCGGCTTCATGATGCAGACTGACGTGGATCACCCGCGCCTCCCGTCGACTCAGCAACCAGTCAATATGCCAGCGCAGCGTCTTGTCTCGGCTCAGGTGTCGCTCCACCCGGGCCACCAGATTGCGTCGGGCGCTGCCGGTATAGACATACCAGCCGGCAGGCAACCGGTGTGATGCCAGTCGCCCCGCCTGGATGCGGCAGGGGCGACTGAGCCGGATATAGAGCTGGTAGGTCGTTGGTAGGGCCAAGGGGCACTGATCCGGGGCGGGGCGACCTGCCCGATACTTCAGGAGAACATGGATTTGAACGTGGCCCTGATCTCTTCCCGAATGATTTCCCGAATCCGTTCTTCGGAGATCGGGGGTTCCTGCTTGGGCAGGGCCTCCAGCTCGGCCTGGATCATGGCATGGATGGCGGCTTCGATGGCGCCGGGGGTGGATGCGGATGCCGCAACGGGCGCGGCGGTCGGTGCTTCATCGATCCGTGGCATTTCTTCCGGTTCGGACATGGGGGCCTCGGTTGCTTGTTCTGGCGTGGTGTCGTCAGGAGTGAGTGTATCTTCTTCCGGTTCCGGTTCCGGTTCCGGTTCCGGTTCCGGTTCCGGTTCCGGTTCCGGTTCCGGTTCCGGTTCCGGTTCCGGTTCCGGTTCCGGTTCCGCCATGGGTGTTTCCATGGTCGCTTCCGTTTCCGGCATGGCCTCATCCTCTTCCCGGACGGGCTGGGGTTCGGCTTCCATGATCATTTCTGCTTCCGCCATCGCCTCCTCGATCACCGGCGTGGATGGAGGGGGTTCGTCTTCAGGCTCCGGTGATTCTTCACCGGCCTGCTGCAGCAGCATGTCGAGGACCGGGTCGTGCTCTCCTGCAGTATCGGGGGGTGTCGGCTCTTCTCTTGCTTCTCGGGACCACATGGCATCACTGACCAACTCCAGTTTCTGGACGGAAGGCGCCTCTGCGGCCAGTATGTCCTCAATATCCGGTTCCGGTTCCGGTTCCGGTTCAATCTGCCGTGGTGGCGCCTCATCGACGATGAATCGGTCAAAGTCACCGTTTTCGATCCAGTCCGCCCATTCATCATAGAGGGCATTCTTGTCCGTGACACCCGGGATATCCCCGGAAATGAAGGCCGAGACATCCGAGACCTTGTATTTCTTCCGGACGTACTCCGCCAGAATGACGCCGATATCCTTGTTTTCGCGGGTCAGCGCCACCAGGCGCATCAAGCTCTCGGATTTTGCATTCATGTCGGTTCCCTTCCGGCTATGCCGGCCGGCTGAGTGGATGGGTCGCTGTGGCCCTCGCCAGGCCCCTCATGAACACCTTATCGGCAAGTGGGCAGGGAAATTGAACATTTCCCCGCGCTACATCGTGCCGAGGATCCAGCCCTCGACCCGGGCGATGCGGGATTCGGCGTGTGTGAGCGAAGGGGTGAGATATGAAGCGAGGCTTCCGTCCAGGTCGAAACGGCGTAGCTGCAGGGCGACCACGTAGGCGTCATGCTGGTCGGGTGTGCGGCCGTCCCGTGGATGTGCCTTGCTCCACAGGGAAGGGTAGACCTCGACAAGGACGGCGCGACCCGGGGGCATGTTCCAGCCATCGAAGGGCCAGACATGCAGCCGCTGCCCCAGTGCCAGCCGCAGCAGGCGTAGCCAGGGAAGTCCGGCATGGGTTGATTTGGCCACCGAGCCGGGGACGTCGAAATGAAACACGGACTTCGCCCCCGCCCTTGCCTCGGTAAGGCGACGCCAGCGGGTGTTGCCGGAACGGTCCCGAGCATATCCGCACGAACCGTCGCGGACAAAATCCACATAGGTGTGTTGATCGTCGGTGGGCCAGTGTTGGTGAAAATCATCCAGGAAGGCGGTCCAATCCGGGGGCAGGTGATGGGCTTCGAAATACCGCAGGGGAAAGGAAAATCCGTGATCGATGCCGACGAGGGTAGGTACGTCTTCGGACAAGCGGGCGGTCAGCCACGCCGCAAGACCACGCCGGGTCCAGTATTTTCGTGGACTTGGTGGCGGAAGGACCTCCGTCGGCAGGGATTCCCGGTCGGCTTCGTAGACACGCAAGCCCTTGAGACTGTCATCCGGCGTTTGCGCGCCGGAGTAGTCGATGCCGATATAACGATGGAAAGCAGGATGTTTCACAAGCATCCCTCTGCTATTCGTCGGCATGGTGTTGCAGCCAACGATGGCCTTTACCGGTCACGCGCTGATGCTCCCGTTCTGGTGAGGTGAACAGGCAGGAAAAGCACTTTCAGGATTGTGGGAGGCAGTGTGGGAACGAAAAAAAAGCCCGCCCGTAACTTTTGCTGAAACGGACGGGCTTTTTTGTTTTGGTGGTGGAGCGGATGGGAATCGAACCCACGACCTCAGCAGTGCGATTGCTGCGCTCTCCCAACTGAGCTACCGCCCCATGGGGTGAAAGTATACTCCAGGGTTCCTGCTTGTCACCAGTGCCGGGGGCGGTGCCTCAGCCGGTTGCCGGCTGGAGCAGGATGCCCGCCAGCGGTGGCAGGGTGAGCACCACGGAGTAGGGTTTCCCCATCCAGGGTATGTCTTCGGCTTCCACTTCCAGGTTGCCCAGATTGCCGCCGCCGTAGTAGTGGGAGTCGGAGTTGAAGATCTCCCGATAGCGGCCGGGGCCCGGTACGCCGATGCGATAGCCTTCCCGGGGTACGGGGGTGAAGTTCAGGGCGCTGATGATGAACTGGTTGCCGTCTTCGGTCTTGCGCAGGTAACTCAGGACCGACTGGGCGGCGTCATGACAGTCGATCCAGTCGAAGCCCTGCCATTCGAAGTCGAGGTGATGTAGCGCGGGCTGTTCCCGGTAGAGACGGTTGAGGTCGGCGACCAGGCGTTGGACGCCTTCGTGGAAGGGGTATTGGAGCAGGTGCCATTCCATTTCCCGGGATGCGTCCCATTCGTTGCCCTGACCGATCTCGCAGCCCATGAACAGCAGTTTCTTGCCCGGGTAGCTCCACATGAGGGTGTAGAGCAGGCGCAGGTTGGCAAACCGCTGCCACTCATCGCCGGGCATGCGGTAGAGCAGGGAGCGCTTGCCGTGGACCACTTCGTCGTGGGAGAAGGGCAGCACGAAATTTTCGGTGAAGGCATAGAGCAGACCGAAGGTGAGCCGGTCGTGATGGTAGTGGCGGTGGATGGGGTCCTTCTTGAAATAGTCCAGGGTGTCGTTCATCCAGCCCATGTTCCACTTCATGGCAAAGCCCAGGCCTCCCAGCCAGGTGGGACGGGTGACCTGGGGCCAGGACGTGGATTCCTCCGCGATGATCAGGGCCCCGGGATGGCGGCCCTGGACGGTACTGTTCAACTCCCGCAGGAACTCAATGGCATCCAGGTTTTCGTTGCCGCCGAACTTGTTGGGTACCCAGTCACCGGGTTCCCGGGAATAGTCCAGGTAGAGCATGGAGGCCACGGCGTCCACCCGCAGACCGTCGATATGGAATTCCTCCACCCAGTACATGGCGCTGGAGACGAGGAAGTTCCTCACCTCGTTGCGGCCGTAATTGAAGATCAGGGTGCCCCAGTCACGGTGTTCGCCCAGGCGAGGGTCTTCATGCTCGTACAGGGCGCTGCCGTCGAAGCGGGCCAGCCCGTGGGCGTCCTTGGGAAAATGTCCCGGCGCCCAGTCCAGCAACACGCCGATGCCGTGTTCGTGGCAGAGATTGACGAAATAGCGGAAGTCATCCGGTTCGCCGAAGCGGCTGGTGGGGGCGTAATAGCCGGTGGTCTGGTAGCCCCAGGAGCCATCATAGGGGTGTTCGGTGATCGGCAGCAGTTCCACATGGGTGAAGCCCATGCGGGTGACATAGTCCACCAGTTCCCGGGCCAGTTCCCGGTAATTGAGAAACTGGCCGTCTGCGTCCCGCCGCCAGGAACCCAGGTGCACCTCATAGACGGACATGGGGCGGTGCAGCCAGGCCTCGTTGCAGCGATCCGCCAGCCAGGCCTGGTCGGACCACTGGAAACGGCTGGGAGGGCTGACCACCGCCGCGGTGCGGGGGCGCAGTTCAAAGCGCTGACCGTAAGGGTCGGCCTTGAGCAGGATGGCGTCGGTGTCGCGGTTGCGGATTTCGTACTTGTAGAGGGCGCCGGGCGCCATGCCGGGGATGAACAGCTCCCACACCCCGCTGCCGCCGCGTACCCGCATGGGATGGCAGCGGCCGTCCCAGCGGTTGAAGTCGCCGACCACGGACACCCGTTCCGCGGCGGGTGCCCAGACCGCGAACCGGACGCCCTGAATGCCGTCTACTTCATGAAGATGGGCGCCCAGGAATCGGTAGGCGTGCCAGTGGCGCCCTTCGTTGAACAGGTGGATGTCGAAGTCCGGCACCTGGGGGGCGAAACAGTAGGGATCGTAGGCAATCTGCTCGTGGCCATGACCATCACTCCATCGTATGCGATAGTGTGAGGGCAGGGCGTCGCGGGGGCCACGCCACTCGAACAGCCCCTGTTTGCCGACGGGCTTCATGGGGGCGTTGAGTTCCATGATGCCGGCCTCGCGGGCGAAGGGTAGCAGGGCGCGCACCACGCACTGCCCCGCCTCCATGTGACGACCCAGAAAGGCAAAGGGGTCGTGATGCCGTGAGTCAAGGATACGTTGGAGATGTTCGTTGTACGATGTAGGCATGAGAGGTTCCGTGGCTGGCGCGGCGGTGTGGCGGCACTTTCCGTGGCTGCAGAAATGATGTAATAGATTCGAAACAGGGACATCGCACTATGATAAGCGGGCCATGCCGGGGGCTGAAGTACCCGATTGAGTCAACCCTATCATGAGCAGCGTGACCGAGTCCCCCATTGACCCGGGTCCGGGAAAGTCAGCGTCAACTACCCCCGACTGAAGTCGGGGGCTTGCCTGCCTGCCGCGTCGCAGGTGAAAGCAAGCCGGGTTGACCAGCCTGAGCCCGCCTGAGCAGGACGCTCGAAAGGGGCTACGTTTGCAACAGGTCGTCAAGACCCACCGGCGGATGCTTCCTCAGTCTGCCGCTCTGGAAGGTTGGGATCATGCTGGCGAAAGGTAAAGCGCCGAAGGTTCCAGTCGCCGCGCCAGCGGGAGCCGGTTGCAGACATTGGCGAGGGGAGATAGGGCGAAAGCCCTGCGTCACTGGTGCCCTTTACGGGGCAGAGCCTTGCGGCCCAGTGGGTGGAAGGCCCACACCTTTTCCTGTGGCTGTAATACCGCAGCCGCAATTCCTCCCGCGATTGAAATCGCGGGTTTCCTTGCGGAAAGATTATGAAATCACAATCTCAACGCTTCGTCAGTCGTATCACCCGAGACACCCTGGCATTGATCCTTGCCGGGGGGCGGGGGTCCCGTCTCAAGCAACTCACCCTGTGGCGCGCCAAGCCGGCGGTACCCTTCGGCGGCAAGTTCCGGATCATCGACTTTCCGCTGTCCAACTGCATCAACTCGGGTATCCGTCAGGTGGGAGTGCTCACCCAGTACAAGTCCCATTCCCTGATCCAGCACATCCAGCGCGGCTGGGGGTTCCTGCGCGGGGAGTTCGGCGAGTTCGTGGAACTGCTGCCGGCCCAGCAGCGCATTGAGACTTCCTGGTATGAAGGGACGGCGGACGCAGTCTATCAGAACCTGGACATCATCCGTGACCATGACCCGGGGTATGTTCTCATCCTGGCCGGCGACCATATCTACAAGATGGACTATGGCGACATGATCGCCTACCACGTGGAGTCCGGCGCCGACATGACCGTCGGATGCCTGGAGGTGGATCTGGAAACCGCCCGGGGGTTTGGCGTCATGGCGGTGGACGGAGACGGCCGGGTGCGTCAGTTCACGGAAAAACCGGCGCAGCCCCAGAGCATTCCCGACAAGCCGGACAAGGCGCTCGCCTCCATGGGGATCTATGTCTTCAATACCCGCTTCCTGTTCGAACAGCTGATCAAGGATGCGGATACCCCGGGCTCCAGCCATGATTTCGGCAAGGACATCATCCCCAACGTGATCAAGTCCTATCGGGTGATGGCGTATCCCTTCCGGGACGTGCAGACCGGTTCCCAGGCCTACTGGCGTGACGTGGGGACCATCGACTCCTACTGGCAGGCCAATCTGGAGCTAATCGGCGTGACGCCGGAACTGAATCTTTACGACATGGACTGGCCCATCTGGACCTACCAGGAGCAGTTGCCGCCGGCCAAGTTCGTGTTTGACGACGATGACCGGCGCGGCATGGCAGTGGATTCCATGGTCTCCGGGGGTTGCATCATCTCCGGTGCGCTGGTGCGACATTCCTTGCTGTTCTCCAATGTGATCGTCAACTCCTTCAGCCAGATCACCGATTCCGTGGTCCTGCCCGATGTGGAGATCGGTCGTCATTGCCGGATTCACAAGGCCGTGATCGACAAGGGTTGCCGGATTCCCGAAGGCATGGTAATCGGTGAAGATCCGGTGGAGGATGCCAAGCGCTTCCATGTCTCGGATGGCGGTGTGACCGTGGTGACGCCCGAAATGCTCGGCAACATGCCCCGCTATGCCCGCTGAGTCCTCCACCCGGATGAATTCTCCGGCGATCAGGCTGGTGCTGTGCTGGCACATGCATCAGCCCGAATATCGCGAGGCGGGCACCGGCCGCTACGCCCTGCCCTGGACCTATCTGCATGCCATCAAGGATTACGTGGACATGGCCGCTCACCTGGAGGCGACTCCCGGCGCCCGGGCCGTGGTCAACTTCGCCCCGGTGCTGCTGGAGCAGATCAAGGATTACGCCGATCAGGTGGCTGCCTTCCTGTCCCGGGGGGAAGCCGTTTCCGATCCGGTACTGGCCTTGCTGGGGGCGCAGTCGCCGCCCGCCGGTGTTACCGAACGCATGCAGCTGGCCGAGGCCTGCGCGCGGGCCAATCGCAAGCGTCTGATCGAGCCCCATGCGGATTATCGGATGCTTGTCGACATGCTGCCCTGGCTGCGCCAGCAACCGGATGCCGTGGCCTATCTGGCGGATCAGTATTTCTTCGATCTTGTGACTTGGTATCACTTGGTGTGGCTGGGTGAGACGGTCCGGCGCAAGGATCCCCGCATCGATTCGCTGATGAAGCAGGGGCGTGATTTCACGCCGGGACAGCGCAGGCTGTTGCTGGAAATCATTGCGGAACTGCTGGGGAATCTGATCGGTCGCTACCGGCGCCTGGCCCGGTCGGGGCAGGTGGAGCTGTCCTTCACCCCCTATGCTCACCCCATCATGCCCCTATTGCTGGACTTGAAATCCGCACGGGAAGCGGTTCCGGAAATGAAGCTGCCCGAGGCTTCCTCCTATCCCGGAGGCGATGCCCGGGTCCGCTGGCACGTGGCGCACGGCATGCGGGTGTTCGAGTCGCATTTCGGCCTGCGCCCGGCGGGTTGCTGGCCCTCCGAGGGCAGCGTCAGCGATGCCACCCTGCGGTTACTGGCCCAGGAGGGGGTCCGGTGGGCGGCTTCCGGTGAGGGGGTGCTGTTGAATTCCCTGCGCACATCATCCGTGAGCCCGCCGGCCGCGGATCGTACCTGGCTCTATCGTCCCTATCGTTACGATGCCGAATCCCTGGCAGTCTTTTTCCGGGATGATGCCCTGTCCGACTCCATCGGCTTTCGTTATGCCGACTGGCATGGGGATGATGCAGTGGCCGATTTCATTCACCAGTTGGAGCGGATCGCCGGTCAGCTGGCCGGCTCACGCAGGCCACAGGACCCACCGCCGGTGGTATCCGTCATACTCGATGGCGAAAATGCCTGGGAATACTATCCCAACAATGGTTTCTATTTTCTCTCCGCCCTGTATCCCAAACTGGTGGCGCATCCGGACATCGAACTCACGACCTTCAGTGACGTCCTGGATGACGGGCCGCCCCCGTCGGCATTGTCCCGCGTGGTGGCGGGGAGTTGGGTCTATGGTAACTTCGAAACCTGGATCGGGTCCGCGGACAAGAATCGGGGCTGGGACATGCTGGTCGACGCCAAGATCCATGTGGACCGGGTTCTGGCACAAGGCCGGTTGACGCCGGTCGAGGAAGCTGCGGTGCTGGATCAGCTGGCGGTCTGCGAGGGTTCCGACTGGTGCTGGTGGTTCGGTGACTACAACCCTTCCTCGGCGGTGAGCTTGTTCGAGCGTCTGTATCGTCAGCACTTGAGCCACCTGTACCGTCTCATGGGGGAAACACCTCCGGCTTATCTGGCACAGTCCGTGAGCCGGGGCAGTGGCGAGCCGGTGGCGGGCGGTGTCATGCGAACCGGTCAGAAATCCGAATGATGAAGGTGGTGGTTCAAGGTTCTCCCGTGTCCGGTCCATGCAGTTCGGTATCATCGGCGGGAGTCAGTCACATTGGACGGAGGCAACGTGTCCGTAACCGTTCCTGAAGCCCGGTCATTTCTGGACCGGCGCCGTGCCGGTATTCTGCTGCATCCCACCTCGCTCCCGGGCAGTGCCGCGCAAGGTGCCCTGGGACATGAGGCCCACCGCTTCATCGAGTTTCTAGAGGCCTGTGGCGCGACCGTCTGGCAGGTGCTGCCGTTGAATCAGCCCCACGCCGGTGGATCCCCGTATCAGTGCATGTCGGTACACGCCGGCCATACCGGTCTGATCTGTCTGGAAGCGCTGCGCCGACGGGGCTGGCTGGCGGAGGAAAAACCCGCCCATCGGGAACTGGGGTTGAGAAACCCCTTCGGCTGTATTGCGTTGCAGGAGGCCAGGCTGGGTTTTGAGGCCCATGCCGGTGATGATGAGCGGGCCGCCTTTGCCGCCTTCAAGTCACATCATGGGTACTGGCTGGAAGACTACGCGCTGTATCTGGGACTCAAAGCCGAACAGGGCCAGGCCCCTTGGTGGGAATGGCCCGCACCCTTGCGTGATCGGGAGGAGGGGGCACTGGCGGCGGCCAGGCAGCGGCTTGAGTCCGTGCTGGAACAATACCGTTTTGAGCAATTCCTGTTCTACGATCAGCTGCAGGCGGTGAAGCAGCATGCCAACCGCAGGGGGATACTCCTGTTTGGCGACATGCCCATCTTCGTGGCCAGTGACAGTGCCGATGTCTGGACCCATCGTCGCCTGTTCGATCTGGATGCCCGAGGTCTGCCCAATACCGTGGCCGGGGTGCCTCCCGATTATTTCTCGGCCACGGGCCAGCGTTGGGGGAATCCTCACTATCACTGGCGGAACATGGAGGCCGACGGATTCCAGTGGTGGATCGAACGCATCAGTGCGGCCCTGGAGATGGTGGACCTGATCCGCATCGACCACTTCCGCGGCTTTGAGGCCTATTGGTCGATCCCCGCGGACGAGGAAACCGCCATCAACGGTCACTGGGTGCCGGCACCGGGCAAGGCTCTGTTCGATACCTTGCGGGAACGGTTTGGCACCTTGCCGCTGGTGGCGGAGGATCTTGGCGTGATCACCCCCGAGGTGGAGGCCCTGAGGGAACAGAACGGCCTGCCGGGAATGAAAATCCTGCAGTTTGCCTTTGAAGGCGGGTCCGCCAATCCCTATCTGCCCCATCATCACCAGGAAAACTCGGTGGTGTATACGGGCACCCATGACAACGACACCACCCTGGGCTGGTATGCCGCCTGTGACGAGACGCTCCAGAGCCGGGTGAGGGAATATCTGGGTTTCCCCGATGAGTCCATGCCCTGGCCCCTGATACGCAGCGCACTGGCCTCGGTGTCACGCCTGGCGGTCCTGCCGATGCAGGACGTGCTGGAACTGGATGGGCATCATCGCATGAACACGCCGGGCACCCAGGAGGGTAACTGGTGCTGGCGTTTTTCCTGGGAACAGGTGCCCGACAGCCTGGCTGGATACCTTCGGCATCTCATCAGTCTCTACGGCCGGGTCTGATCCGGGGCGACGGGGAGCGGGGAACCGTCCTGGAGCAGGCTGCCGATGACATCTGCCGGCTGCGGATGGCTGAACAGGAAGCCTTGTCCCCGCGTGCAGCGATGCGCCATCAGGAAATCCCGCTGGGTCGGGGTTTCCACCCCTTCCGCCACCACCTCCAGACCCAGATTCAGGCCCAGTCCGATCATGGCATCGACGATAGCCATGGTCTGTCTGCAACGTGCGGGATCCCGTTCCAGCTCCGCAATGAAGGACTGGTCGATCTTCAGGCCGTGGACCGGCAGGTTGCTCAGGTAGCTCATGGAGGCATAGCCCGTTCCGAAATCATCCAGGGACAGGGTGAATCCGGCCGTTTTCAGCTCCGATAGGATGGCCCTGGCGTCGTCGATGGAGCGCATGGCCGTGCTTTCGGTGATTTCGAATTCCAGCAGCGCGGGGTCGATGTCGTGTTGTGACACCGTGGCCAGGACCTCGGTCACAAGGCCTTGTTTGTAGAGTTCCTGCGTGGTCAGGTTGATGGCAACCGGTACCACGGGGATACCGGCCGCTCGCCAGCGCTGGATCTGTTCGCAGGTCTTGCGCAACACCAGTGGGCCGAGACTGAGAATGAGGCCGCTGCTTTCCGCCACCGGTATGAAACGGTGAGGGGGCAGGAGCCCCTGTTCCGGGTGAAGCCAGCGCACTAGGGCTTCAAGACTCTGGATCTGCCCGGTGGCCATGTCGACGCGCGGTTGGAAATGGAGCAGCAGTTCATCCCGTTCCAGGCCCCGGCGCAAGGCTTGTTCCAACTGAAACTGATCCTTGAGCTGCTTGTCCATGGTGGAGGTGAAGAAACAGTAGGCGCGCCCCTCGCCGTCGTTCTTGCTGCGATGCAGGGCGGCATCACCTCGACGCATCAGTTCGTCCACGGTATCGGCATCTCCCGGGAAAAGGGCGATGCCGGTGCTGGCGGTGACCACTAGAGACTGGTCCTGGATGGTCAGGGGTTGTTCCACCAGCTGCTGGATGCGTTCCGCCAGATGCAGCGCGTCCTGGGTCTGTGCCATGTGCGCCTTGAGCAACAGGAAGTGGTCCCCACCCAGTCTTGCCAGGGTGTCTTCCTTGCCAAGCAGGCCCTGGAGCCGATCGGACAGGATGCGCAACAGTTCATCCCCCGCGGCATGTCCCAGGGAATCATTGACCCGCTTGAGGTCATCGACATCGATGGAAAAGATCGCCAGGTGATCACCGTTATGTCGGACCCTGACCATGGCGTGCTGGAGGCATTCCCGCATGACCGCCCGCTTGGGCAGGCCGGTGAGAGGATCATAATGGGCCAGGTAACTCAGCTGTTCCGACAGGGCCTTGCGGTCACTCAGGTCCTCGGACATCTTGACGAAATGAGTGATGTCTCCCTGGGTATTTTTCAGCGGGGTCAATGTCGCTTGTTCCCAGAAATGCTCCCCGGATTTCTTGCGTACGGCCAGTTCTCCGCTCCATATCCTGCCCGCGGACAGGTCATGCAGAATGCCGTCAAGATCCGGACTCATGGCCGCGTCATGGGGATGGATCAGTGCCAGGGGTTGGCCCTGAATCTCTTCTCGACTGAAACCGGTCAGTTGGCTGAAACGGGCATTGATGTATTCGATACGGGCTTCCCGGTCGGTAACCAGCACGATACTGGGACTTTGCTCCACCACCAGCGCCAGTCGCTGGATGCGGCTTTGTTGCCGCTTCTGTTCGGTGATGTCAATCAGTCCGCCGTAGAGCCGGACCGGCCCCGTGGGGTGTGATGAGGGGATGCATTCGGAGGTGGCCCTGACCCAGCGGGGCGGGCCAAGCTTGCTGCGCAGGCGCAATTCACAGCAGGAGGCCCGGCCGGGTTCAAGCTCGAGGATTTCCCGTTTGAAGATTGCCTGATCCTCGTCCAGGACCAGGAATTCCCAGGAGCCCCGATCACGGATATCGGCCACACTGTAACCGGTCATGGCCTGGATCGAGTCGGTCATCCAGTCGATCTGCAGTGTGCCCCGGTCATCCCTGAGGCAGGCATAGGCGATATCGCTGGTCACGGCGCAGATATGCCGATAGCGCGCTTCGCTTTCCTGAAGTTCCTTCTGGGCACGACAACGGATGATCATGCCGGCCAGATTTTCCGCGACCATGCGCATCTGGTCGGGCTGTTCCTGCCAGTGGTGAGCCGGCAGCTGCCCGAAGCTTTCCAGCAGCAGCAGGCCCAGGATTTCACCGTCGCTGATCATGGGGACCAGACGGACCGAGCGGGCGTTGTCAGGGCTGAGCAGCTGATGTTCCCGGGCAAATTCCGGGGGTTGTCCCGGCCCCTTTTCCAGCATCAACACCTCACGGGCTCGCATCCGGTGGGTGGTCCAGGGCAGTTGCGTGACATGCCATTGCCGGCGCAGGTCGGGTCCCGTCCCATCGCCTTCCAGGCCGGACCAGTGATGGGTAAGTTCCAGGGCGTTGCGATCCGGGGAATATTCCAGGATACGGCAGCGCTCTGCCTGGAAAAACCGTCCGATCTGTTGCAGTGCCTGCACCATGGCCGGGTCCATGTGCTCGATGCGGGTATTGACGAACAAGGACGAGATATTGGCCAGCATGGCCTGGAAGCGCAGTTGGTGTTCCAGGGAGTCCTGGGCATTCTGCCGTTCGGTGATATCCCGGTTGATCCCCCGATAGCCCATGAATTCACCGTGGGCGTCCATCACCGGGTTGCAGACATGTTCGACCCAGCGGGTTTCGCCGCTCTTGGTCAGGATCCGGAACTGCACCGGGGCACTGTCAAGTGTCCTGTCCGTGGCGGTCTTGTGCGATTGGTACCGGGGCAGGTCATCCGGATGGATGATCCGTTCCATGAGTTCGGGATCGTCCATGAAGTCTTCCGCGCTATACCCGGTGATACGCGCACAGGCGGGGGAGATGTAACGAAATTCCCCGTCATGGCCGAGCCAGAAATCCCAGTCGGGGGAGAAGGTCGCCAGGATGCGGTAGTTGTCCTCACTCTCCTGCAGACGGGCATAGGATTCCATCAATGCGTCACGCTGCTGTATGAGCGGGGTCTGGTCCACGATGCTGCAGATGAAACCCGGCTTGGCGCCATCCGGTTCCGGCAGGCGGATCAGGGCAATGTCGGCGATCAATGGGCGGCCGTCGGCCCGCCGCAGTCGAACGGCCTGGCAGTCCGAGCGTCCATCATGGCGTGCCCGCTCCAGTGCGTTTTCCAGGAAATTGCGGTGCTTTGCCTCGGATAGCTGGGTGAACAACCTGCGATTGAGGGCGAGGGTCCGGTGTGCGGCGCTGTTGGCGTCCTGCAGAAAGCCGCTCCAGTCAATCCGCAGGACCGGTAGCGGCAGTTCCTGATACAGGCGGCTGAACCGGCTCAGCGCCAGTTCGGTTGCCGTCTGGCTCTCCAGCAATGCCTCCTGCTGGATGCGCAGTTCGGCATGGTAGATGTGCAACTCCTCCAGGAGTGTCTCGACGTCCAGCTCACCCCGTTGCAGGGAGAACAGGGTGCTGTCGAAGCTGTGATCCCGCAGGATCTGCTTGGCTCTTTCACGCAGGGTGGCGGCGTTGAGCAGTGGCATCTTGGAGGCCATGAGTTATCCGAAGACGACGTTCAAACGTCCCAGGATACGGCAAACAGACAACTCGATGCACCCGTGGCCCCGCAGGCGGTCTCCCGAACGGTAGTGTTCTTGTGGACCAGCGATCGGAATAGGTGCTCAAAGGTTGCCGCATAGTAATCACAGACCGGCTCGTGGGCCTGGATTTCCTTGCAGATGGGGCCGCCGGTAATGCTCAGTTCCAGGCTCCGGTCGCGGTTGACCTGGAAACGG
The DNA here is from genome assembly GCF_047222355.1 of Ectothiorhodospira shaposhnikovii. NCBI lineage: Bacteria > Pseudomonadati > Pseudomonadota > Gammaproteobacteria > Chromatiales > Ectothiorhodospiraceae > Ectothiorhodospira > Ectothiorhodospira shaposhnikovii. The sequence goes on from NZ_CP178333.1 coordinate 1,238,204, forward strand.
CCGCTTCCGGTGAAGGTCCAGGCATTGCGTGAAATGGCGGTCAGGAGAATGCGGCTGGCGGGTCCCGCCGGCAGTAGCCGGAGCAGTGTCTGGACCGGTTTGGGAATACGGTTGGCCAGCAGGTATTCGGCGGTCAGGCGGCCTGCCTCGAGGGAGACCGACCGCGCCTCTTCGGGAGTGAGGGTTTCCCGGACCACCCGGTGCAGGGCGGTCACGCCTTTTTCATCCACCATCTGGGTGGGCGGCTCGGACAGATAGTGCATCAGCCCGGCGGCTTCGAAGATCCGTGCGGTTACGGCCTCTCCCTGCTGGTGGGTCAATGCTTGAGCCATGCGGGTGATGGAGTTGGGACCGATGGTGCCGGGGGTATGTGCGTGCGCAGTCATGATGGGTGTGCAGGTTCAGGAGCGAAGACGGCCGGGACCGGCAGCAAGCCCAGTCCCTGGAGACTCCTTGTCAGGGTCATTGGCCACCGGGATGTTGGGTCTGATGGGTCGGAAACAGGGTTCGGGCTGACGGGAGCGAAGCGCCCAGTTCCACAGTGCCTGCGAGGGCAGGGGCAGTACCAGGAACCAATGCTCGAGGATTGCCAGGATCATCAAAATGGCCAGGAAGGTTGCCATGATGGCCTGGTGGGCGGAGACCTCCGGACTCAAGGCCATTTGTACCAGGAATACCGCCACCACCGTGGACGCGGTGACCGTCAGGGGGAACAGCAGATTCATGGGGCGCTTGCGGAAGTAGCTCTCCAGGTAGCGCAGATGATCCGGTAGCCACTCTTCATTGAGATTGCGCACGCCGAGGAAGACGTTGAGCTTGGTGCTGGTGCGCATGATCCAGAGGATGAGGAAGGTGTACAGGCCCATCTGATTGGCGCCCCCCCAGGTTACCCACAAAATGGCGACCGCACTGATCAGTAGTGCCAGTTCATGGTAGATGATGGCCTGGGTGGCGTAGAGGAATCGCCGCCAGCCACGGGCATTGTCCGGGCAGCGGGTACGCCGGGAGCCCGTGATCAGCCCCATGAGGAAGCTCATTTCCACCCAGCCCCAGATCAGGATGGCACAGGTGAAGGCAATATAGGCGCCGGCGACGGAGACATCCTGACTGGTGATGGCCAGACCGTACAGGGCCGCGGCGCCAAGCAGGGTGGCGCCAAGCATGCTCCAGCGATAGGTATGCCGGGGGAGTCCGTCCAGATAGATGATCGCTCCGGTGCTGAACCACCAGAGGAAGACCACATAGAGGATTGGCAGGCCGAACTGTGTCACGGATTCAGTTTACCCGGTTTCGCGGCCTAGCGCGCAAGGAGTGCCGCGGTCAGGAGTCCCTGGCCGCGTCCAGAAGCCGGCCGAAGGCGGCGGCGTTGGTGGAGCCGAAGGCATTGAGCTCGTAACGCAGGCCGGTGGCGGGATCTTCCAGCGTCAGACTGCCGTTGGACCAGCGTGTCAGGCGCAGGGGCGAGGGATCGCTTTTTTCCGCCTCGGTACGACGATCAAGGGCGATGATACGGATGACGGTGCGCATGAACCCGCCTTCGGAAGGGCTGAGCACCTGGAGGACCTGACCATTGGCGCCATCGAGCACCGCCAGATAGCCGCCGGGGCGATCTTCGGTGCGCAGGTCCAGAGTCTGTACCGCCGTGACCTGGGTCGCGCTGGATGGAGCCGCGGCATCGACCTGGGCTGGGGAGGATCTGGTGGCCGTGGCACTGGCACCGAGGTAATACACCCCCGCGCCCAGTGCCACGACCAGCACGCCCAGCCCGGAGAGCAACAGTGTGGTTCTGGATCGCTGGCTCGCCGGCTTCTCACTCATGATGCGGTCTGGCTCGAGGTCTGATCGGTACGTTTGCTGGGTGCGGAACCGGACAGCATGCCCGTCAGCTCGGGTCTGGCGTTCGGATCCGCAGGTACATATTCACCATGGATGGCCTTGCCCAGCAGCTCTGCAACGCGCTTGGCATCGGGGATGCAACGCAACATGGGCTGAGGGGTCAGCAGACGCCAGGGGCGAACATGGGGCCACATGATCAGGTAGGACACCCGTTCCGGCGGCTCAAGCACCAGGGCAATGTCGCCCGTTCCATCGGCGTAGGCCTTAAGTGACGCGGACTGGATCACCCGGTAGGGGAGGTTCACCGACATCTGTATGGCAACCCCGAAACGGATGACGATACGACGATTCGTGATGGTATAGACCGTGGCACGTGCCATCAGCCACGCCAGTAGGTAGAGCAGGGCTACCGCGGTCACGGACAGGGTCAGGACAAGGGCGATGTCGGCCAGTGCTCCGGGGATGGAGGCACCTTGCATCAGGCTGTAGCTGCCCCGGGCCGCAAGGAAGATACCCAGATAGACCATGACCTTTCTGACGTGAAAGGCCCGCCGGGCGAGGGCGCCCCACAGGGGGGCGCCTTGCCACAGGATGTGCTCCCCCTCGGGGGGGAGCTCGGGCAGACCACGGATCGGTTCAGGAGCGTGGTCGTCGTGACTCACAGGAAGGCTTCCCTGCGTTCCTTGGTGGCGTAGAAGTGACCACCACCGAAGTAGGCCATGATGCGGTCTTCTTCCAGGCGGGTGACGGACTCGGCATTACGGGTCACGGGGGCATCGGCGAAGTGATGGGACATCACGGACACCACGCGAACCTCGAAGGGACGACCGTCGATCATGCGCTCGCCCAGGCTGGCGCCTGCCTTGGCCTTGGCGGCGCGAGCCACCTTGGAGAGGAACATCGGCACCAGGACGGTGCGGTTGGCAATCTCGGAATTGACTTCCACCTCCAGATAGCGGGGCATGGCTTCGGAGCGGTCAACCCAGATGTCACGCACGGTGCCGGCCACCTTGCCGTCAGCGGCGTAGACGGGCATGCCGCGCGGATCGGGATCACGGGAAGGCACGCCGAAGCCGTGGCTGGTGACGCGCATGGGCACGATACGGGGCGTACCGTCCATGGTGACGTCGGGCTCGTCGGCACGCTGTGCCCAGGAGGCCGGACCCACGCCGTCAATCATGGGATTGCCGGTGGGCTCCAGCGGAGAACCGGGGAACTTGTTGGCCGGCTTGGCATGCACTTCACGGGTATCGGGGTTGCCGTTGGCGATGATGATGGCACCACCGTCGGCGGTCAGGAACTGCTTGGGACCGGGGACGGGCGGGAAACCCTGAACCGTGATGTAGGGGGAACGATCAGACTCCAGTGGATACCCCTCCCGCTTGTTTTCGCGGTGGAGGTAATAGACTAGGCCTGCAAAGAAGAACCAGAAGACGTACAGCGTGACTTGCGCGACATCCATATATTCAGTAATGGCACCGGTTGGCATTGCATTTCCTCCAAGTTTCGAGTGGGCCTAGCCGGGGAAGTCGGCCATGCCGAACCTCGATGAAGATTGCTCTCGGGAAACGCTCTTGCTGCGCACGAGCGGTCCGATCGCGACGAGTGTGGCTAACAACAACACTATTTCAATATGGTAGACCACCGCATAGCCAATTTCCGGACCGGTCAGGGACGGACCCAGCAGTTCCCTGCTGGTCATGGCATTGACGATGTCGCGAATCACACCCCCCAGGATGATCCCAAGACCCAGGGCGGTTGCCTGAACGGCGCCCCAGGCACCCAGTGCGATGCCGCTTTGTCCACCATTCTCCCGGCTCATGGCCGCAATCAATGTGCCCACGGCGAAAAAGCCTGTACCGAAACCGATGCATGTGGCACCGATACGGAACAGCAACGCCGAATCCATGGGTGCTGCAAGGATCACTGCCGTGAACGCACCAATGCCGATCAGTGCGCCCAGGGCCGAGAGCCGATAGGGGTTCCCGCCGCGGTTCAACCACCAGGCCGCCAGGGCCAGGGAGGCCAGGGTACCGCCCGCAAGCAAGGCCGTCAGTGTCGTTGTGGCACTGACGGACAACCCCAGAATTTCTCCGCCGTAAGGCTCCAATAATATGTCCTGCATCTGGAAACCGGCCGTTCCCAGCCCCACCACCACGAGAAAGCGCGCCGCATGGCTCTGACTCATGTAATTGCGCCAGGCTTCCTTGAAAGGTTGCCGCGGTGCGTTCTTCGAGGTGCGTGCAGGGTTACGTGCCTCTTGTTTCCATAATGCCAGACAATTTACAAGGAAAGTCACGACAGCCGCGCCTTGTATGACCTGGATCAGTTTCATTTCGCTGAAATCGATCAGCAGGGCGCCCAGGGTGAGGGCGCTGACCAGCATGCCCACCAGGAGCATGGTGTAGAGGAGGGCAACCACCCGTGGCCGCTTGTCTTCCGGGGCCAGATCGGTGGCCAGGGCCAGTCCCGCGGTCTGGGTGGTATGCAGTCCGGCGCCGGTCAGGAAAAAGGCCAGCGCGGCCGCCGCGGGACCCGCCCATTCCGGTCCCATTTCGCCGCCGGTGGACATGAGCAGCAGGGCAAAGGGCATGAAGGCCAGGCCACCGAACTGCATCAGCGTGCCGATCCAGATGTAGGGCACGCGGCGCCAGCCCAGGGCGGAACGATGGGTGTCGGAACGGTGTCCGATGAGGACGCGGAAGGGCGCGAACAGGACAGGCAGGGCGACCATCAGGGCCACCAAGGCCGCCGACAGGCCCAGTTCCACAATCATGACGCGATTGAGGGTGCCCGTTAGTAGAACGATGGCCATGCCCACGGAGAGTTGGAACAGGGACAGGCGCAATAGCCGCCCCAGGGGCAGATCCCGGGTGGCGGCATCGGCGAAGGGCAGAAAGCGCGGTCCTACATGGGACAGCGCTCTGGCGATCTGTCGGCTGACGGCCTTCACGTCACATCATTCCTGCCTGTGCTCAATTCCAGTGCCTGGGAGGTATAGAACCCCTTGGAAATGCGATGGGTCCGCATGGGTTTCCAGCCGTCGAGGGCGGGTTCGGCGGCAATCAGTCGTAGCAGTGTCTTTTCGGCCACCGGCTCGATGGCGGGGGAGCGGTCGCTCTTGGGGAATACCTTGCCCACCGTGTGCATGATGGCCAGGGCCGGGGTGCGCGGGGCAAAGGTGAACAGCAGTCCCGCATGGGTGCGGGCAGCCAGCACAGAGAGGGCCTGGACGATGTCCTGGGACTGATAGTGGATCAGGGAATCCATGGCCACCACATAGTCGAATTCACCCAAGGTCGGGTCCAGGTAGTCGCCCACATGGAATTTGATCTCGCCGGTACCCAGATCCTCGGATTGGGCCCGTTCACGGGCCATGTCCACCAGGTTCTGGGACAGGTCGATGGCGATCACGTGGGCCCCGCGACGGGCGGCCTCCACCGAGAGCATGCCCGTACCGCAACCGGCATCCAGCACCCACTTGCCGGTGAGGTCCTGCGGCAGCCAGTCCAGCAAGGTGTTGCGCATCTGTTCCCGACCGGCGCGCACTGTGGCGCGAATGTGGCCCAGCGGCGTGTCGGAGGTCAGCTTTTTCCAGGCATCGACGGCGGTCCGGTCGAAGTAGGTTTCCAACTGGCCGCGTCGCTTCTGATAAGAGGGAGAAGGCATCAGGAAAATCCGTGTGAGTCAAAATGGGGCGGCATGGACCCTGATTATAGTTGGCCGCGGGGAAGTCCTCATCCCCGCGGGCCGTCCATCCTGATCAGGGCAGGACATGCATGGGGCCGCGGCCGGCATGTGTCACCGACCGAAGTGTGCCTTGGCATCGTACAGGGTGTCGATTTCGATGCGACTGATCCCCCGTTCCTTGGCAAAGCGCTCGGTATTGCGTCGTGCCTTGCCGCGGACGAAGAACGGGATCTTGCGCAGTTCCTTTTCCGCTTCCGGAGACCAGACGGGTTCGCCGTCCGTCGGCGTCGCCTCCGGCTCCGGCTCTACCGTGGCGGCAGCGGGGCTTGTGGCCGCCTGGGCGGCCCCCACGGGGCGGGTTTCCGCCGGCGCGCTGGCGCCCAGATGTGAAGGGCCTGCCTCGGCGTGGAACTCGAAGTCTTCCCGGAACATGCCCAGCAGGTGTTCTTCCAGGCCCATCATCAGGGGGTGTACCCAGGTATCGAACAGGACGTTGGCGCCGCCAAAGCCCATCTGGGGGGCGTAACGGGCAGGGAAGTCCTGCACATGGACCGGCGCGGAGATGACGGCGCAGGCCACACCCAGACGCTTGGCGATATGCCGCTCCATCTGGGTGCCCAGCACCAGTTCCGGATGCAATTCCGCCACCTGGGCTTCCACTTCCAGATAATCGTCGGTGATCAGGGGTTCGATGCCGTACTGCTTGGCAGCCTCGCGTACCTCCCGGGCGAATTCCCGGCTGTAGGTGCCCAGCCCCACCACGGTAAAGCCGAATTCCTCGGTGGCGACCCGGGCCGCCGCGACGGCATGGGTGGCATCACCGAAGATGAACACCCGCTTGCCGGTGAGGTAGTTGGAGTCCACCGACCGCGAATACCAGGGCAGACGAGAATCGCCGTCCCCCAGGGCGGGCGCCGGGTCGACACCGGCCAGGGCGGCCACTTCGGCGATGAATTCCCGGGTGGCACCGACCCCGATGGGCACCACCTTGGTGAAGGGTTGCTTGAACATCCGCTCCAGCCACTTGGCGGCGGTGGCGGCGATCTCGGGATACAGGACCACGTTGAAATCGGCCTCGCCCAGGCGGGCGATGTCCATCGGCGTGGCGCCCATGGGGGCGGTCACGTGGACGTCGATGCCGAGGCTGTTCAGCAATCGGGTGATTTCCTGAATGTCATCCCGATGACGGAACCCCAGGGCCGTGGGGCCGAGGATATTGCAGCGTGGCCGTTGTCCTTCGGGGCGGGAAGGGCGCTCGGTGCCCGGCGCCGGGGCATGGGGGCCGGCCAGACCGCGAACGACCTGGTAGAAGGTTTCCGACGCGCCCCAGTTTTCCTTGCGCTGATAGGACGACAGCTCCAGCGGGATGGCGGGAACCGGCAGACCCAAGCCCTTGGCCAGACCGCCCGGGTCATCCTGAATCAGTTCCGCGGTGCAGGAGGAGCTGACCAGCATCGCCTGGGGTTTGAAGCGCTCGCAGGCCTCCCGGGCGGCTTCCATGAACAGTTCAGCCGTGTCCTGACCCAGGTCACGCCCCTTGAAGGTGGTGTAAGTCACCGGCGGACGCTTGTTGCGCCGCTCGATCATGGTGAACAGCAGATCCGCGTAGGTGTCACCCTGCGGTGCGTGAATCACGTAATGGAGGCCTTCCATCCCGGTGGCCACGCGCATGGCGCCCACATGGGGTGGGCCTTCATAAGTCCAGACCGTCAGTTGCACGACATCAGACTCTCAGTTTGGCCTTCCGCAGCAGCGGACGGGCGAAAAGTTCAGCAAGATCAGCCGCCTGGTCATAGCCCTGAATGGGAGTGAAGACCAGTTCGATGGACCATTTGGTGGTGATCCCCTCGGCTTCCAGCGGATTGGCCAGTCCCAGTCCGCAGACCACGACATCGGGCCGGGCGGCGCGACAGCGGTCAAGCTGCTTGTCCAGATGCTGGCCTTCGCTCAGGGTGGTGCCTTCCGGCAGCAGTGTCAGTTCTTCCGCCAGATGCTGGCGATGCAGATGGGGAGTGCCGATCTCCAGCAGTTCCATGCCGGCTTCCCGGTGCAGGAAGCGGGCCAGCGGAATCTCCAGCTGGGAATCGGGCAGCATGAACAGGCGCTTGCCCGCCAGTTGTTCGCGCATGCGGACCATGCCGCGCCGGGCGCGCTCGATACCCGGGGCGGTGACCCGGTCGAACAGGTCGCCGGCGACGCCGAAGGTATCCGCTACCGCCTTGAGCCAGCGGGTGGTGCCTTCCTCACCCAGGGGAAAGGGCGCGGCAATGCGGGTGGCGCCCCGCTTTTCCAGGCAGCGCGCGGTGTCCGCCAGGAAGGGCTGGGCCAGGATGTAGCGGGTGTTGGGGCCAACGGCCGGCATCTCGCGGGAATTGCGTGCCGGCAGGAACTGCACCCGGGTGATGCCCATTTCGTTGAACAGGCGCATGAACTGATCTTCCACCACGTCCGCCAGGGTGCCCACGACCAGCAGGTCGGGCGCGCTGTCGGCGGGGGCCTGGGGCAGTTCCGGGACCAGCGCCGCCAGGCAGGTGTCCTCTCCCTGGGTGAAGGAAGTTTCCAGGCCGCTGCCGGAATAGCTCAGGACCCGCACCTGGGGCTGGTGCTGCCGGGACAGTCGGGAGGCGGCCTTCTCCAGGTCCAGCTTGATGACCTCGGAGGGGCAGGAGCCCACCAGGAACAGCATGCGGATATCGGGGCGGCGTTCCAGCAGGCGGGCCACCACCCGATCCAGTTCTTCATTGGCGTCGGCCAGGCCGGCCAGATCCCGTTCCTCGATGATGGCGGTGCCGAACCGGGGCTCGGCGAAGATCATGACGCCGGCCGCCGACTGCATCAGGTGGGCGCAGGTCCGTGAGCCGACGATAAGGAAGAACGCGTCCTGGATCTTGCGGTGCAGCCAGATGATGCCGGTGAGGCCGCAGAACATGGAGTTCTGTCCCCGCTCGCGGATGACGGGGATGTCCGTCAGCTTGTCACCGCTCATTTGCTCGATCCTTCGGCGGGGGCGGTGCCTTGCAGGCGAGCGGCGCGCAGCTTGATCAGGAACTGGGCGGCGTTGACCACATAGACGGCATAGGCCACCAATGCCAGATACATCTGCTGTTCCGTGCTCAGGAAGTTCCAGAACAGGGACACCATGTAGGCGGTGTGCAGCGCGATCACCAGCATGCTCACCACATCTTCCCAGAAAAAGGCCTTGGCAAAGAGGTAGTGACCGAAGACGACCTTCTCCCAGATGGCGCCGGTAACCATGATGGTATAGAGAATGAGTGTCTTGAGGACGATGGAGGCATGGGCCAGCCAGAGACCCTCGCCGGTCATGAGGTAGCGCACGACCAGCCAGGCACTGATGATGAAGACAACGAACTGCAGTGGCGCCAAGATGCCCTGGACCAATGTCCACGGCGTCTCGTCGCGACGCCGGCGTTCTTCGGGAGTATAGAGTGGGCGGGGCTTGCGCTCACCGGCTCCAGCATGCTGCATTGCGCCTTTCTCCAGACAGCTCAACGTGGTGGCGTGAGTTTGTACAAGGGTCCCTGGTTTGTCAATCAAAGTGGACGTAAGCATTGGTTGACAATCCTTTATCGGGCAACCATGATTTTTGTGGGTAAAAAAGCGCCCTCGTCCTGCTAGACTGCCTGTTTTGAATGCCCGGAGAATGGCTGTGCTTTCCAGGCATTGACCGACTGTCGCCGCCACGGTGGCTTTCCGACGTCCTTGGGAGGGGTTGATGGTGACTGCGAGACGACCGACCAGTCGCGACGAGCGGGTGCCGACCCGAAGTCCTGGTGGGGAAATGATGGATCTGCACATGCTCGATGGTTCCTCCGCCAATGCGGATGGGGAAGGGCGATCTCTTGCGGCGGAGGGCGATATCTCGGATGCGCGGCCGGACCGGGATACCGAGCGTTTGAGAAGCGAGCTTTCCAGGGTCATCGAGGGGGAGATCATCCCCCGTCTGATGCTGGCGCACCGCACCCGAACCGGTGGCGACGGCCGCCGGCCGGGGAGCCGAAAGGGGGGGCGGTCCGTGACGATCGGCCCCGACACCGCGCCTATCAATGGACAGTCGGTGGCAGAGTTTGCCCGCTTGGTCATGGAGCATGATGCCGCCGCCGCCTCGTCCTATGTGGACATGCTGCGTGCGCGGGGTGCCACTCTGGAGATGATCTTCGTGCAGTTGCTGGCCCCCACGGCAAAGCGCCTGGGGGAATTGTGGGAGATCGATCAGGCTGATTTTACAGAAGTGACCGTGGGCCTTTGCCGGCTCCAGCACGTGCTGCGGGAGCTGGGGGGCATCTTCGAGGGAGAACTCGGGCACGAATTGCCCAGTCAGAAGAGGGTGCTGATGGCCCCGATACCCGGGGAGCATCACACCTTCGGTCTTCTGATGGTTTCTGAATTCTTTCGCCGCGCGGGTTGGGAAGTCACCTGTGACCCGGCGATCAGCGCCGCTGAACTGAATCACCTGGTGCATCGGGAATGGTTCGACGTGGTGGCTCTGTCCGTCAGTTGTGAACCGTTGCTGGAACGGGTTTCCGGCACGATCAAGGGGGTTCGTCGCGCATCCCGAAACCCTGCTGTCGGGATACTCGTGGGCGGACGCCTGTTCGTGGAAAACCCTCACCTGGTGTCCGTGGTGGGGGCCGACATGACGGCGACGGATGGCAATGAAGCGGTTCGTCGGGCCGAGGACATGCTGTTCCGGCGGGTGGGTTGCGTGAGTCAGCAGATTGGCTGATGTGATCCGGATACAGGATTTGATACCGATAAGCGTGGAGCGAGTGAAGCAGTTCAAGGCCCCAAAGCAGTCGCTCGGGGAGCTGAAGCCCGACCAGGTGGCGTCCCTGATCGCCGCGGCGGCGGATGTTTCCCTTGTGCTGGATGACGCCGGCGTCATCCAGGATCTCGCCTTTGGCAGCGATGAACTGTCCATGGAAGGGTATGGTCAGTGGTTGGGCAAGCCCTGGGTCGATACCGTCACCCTGGATAGCCGCAACAAGATCGAGGCCCTGTTGCGGGATGCCGGCGCCGACGGCAATACCCGCTGGCGTCAGGTGAATCATCCCTCGGGCCGGGGTGTGGATGTGCCGGTCATGTATTCCGCGGTCAGAGTGGGGGATGATGGCCGCGTGGTGGCCATGGGCAGGGATCTGCGCGGTATCGCCACCTTGCAGCGTCGTCTGGTGGAATCCCAGCAGATGATGGAGCGCGAATATTCACGCCTGCGTCATGCCGAGACCCGTTATCGCCTGTTGTTCCAGGTGGCTTCCGAGGCCGTGCTCATCATGGATGCCGCCACCCATAAGGTGGTGGAGGCCAATCCATCCGCCGGTGAACTGCTGGGGGATAGCGTGGGCAGGATGGTCGGCAAGGTATTTCCGGAAGGCTTCGATCTGGAAAACACCCAGTCCATTCAGGACATGCTGGCCACGGTGCGTGCCACCGGGTATGCGGAAGAAGTCAGTGTGCGTTCCCTTGGGGGCGAGCGTGAATTCATCATCGCCGCTTCCCTGTTTCGTCAGGACAACGCCTCCCATTTCCTGGTCCGGCTGCGTTGCCCGGTGCTGGATGCCCTGTCATCGGTGGGGCCGCAGATGCACTCCCGGGTACTGGCCATGGTGGAACGGGCACCCGACGGTTTCGTGGTCACCGATCTTAGCGGTCGCATCCTGACCGCCAATCCGGCCTTTCTGGAACTGGCGCAGATGCCGACTGAAGATCAGGTTCGTGGCCAGTCACTGGGGCGTTGGCTGGGTCGACCCGGCGTCGACCTCAACGTCCTCATCGGTAATCTGCGTGAACACGGTTCTCTACGCCTTTTCAGCACAGCCATGCGCGGTGAATACGGCTCGTCCACGGAGGTGGAGATTTCCGCCGTGGCGGTGCTTGACGCCGACAGCCCCTGCTTGGGTTTTACCATTCGCAGCGTGGGGCCGCGGCTGTCCCGCGATAGTGTGATCGCCCGGGATGGTCCACGTTCCGTCGAACAGCTCACGGAACTGGTTGGACGGGTGCCGCTCAAGGATCTGGTGCGGGAAAGTACCGACATGATCGAGCGCCTTTGCATCGAGGCCGCACTGGAACTGACCAATGACAACCGGGCTTCTGCCGCCGAGATGCTGGGTCTGAGCCGACAGAGCTTCTACGTGAAACTCAGGCGCTACGGCCTGGGTGACCTGGCCCCGGAAAACGAAGACAAGCTATGACCGGTAGAGCTTGCGAGCATGATTCACCCTTGATTTTCATGCCCCCGATGGCCGTGTGATGGTGGTGTCCATCATTCATTACTTATGGCGCCCGTGGGCAGTGTAAATGAAGCTTGACGATCCTGTTAGCCGCGTATAATTTACCCGCCATGTCGATTCCAGCACCCCGTGCAGTCCTTGAACTGCTCAAGCCCGTCACCTGGTTCCCGCCCATGTGGGCCTTTGCCTGTGGCGTCGTCTCATCCGGTGTCGCCCTGCAGGAGCGGTGGTGGCTCATCATCGTCGGCGTGGTCCTGGCGGGTCCGCTGATCTGCGGCACCAGTCAGGCGGTCAATGACTGGTTTGACCGCCATGTGGACAAGATCAACGAACCCCATCGCCCCATTCCCTCGGGGCGGATTCCCGGCCGCTGGGGGCTTTACATCGCCATCATCTGGACCATCCTGTCCTTGCTGGTTGCCACCTTGCTGGGCGTTTGGGGCTTTCTGGCGGCGCTCTTCGGCATGATCCTGGCCTGGGCCTACAGTGCCCCGCCCACCCGCCTCAAGCGCAACGGCTGGTACGGCAACTCCGCCGTGGCCATCTGTTATGAAGGGGTGCCCTGGTTCACCGGTGCCGTGGTGATGACCGTGGGCACGGCGGCCGCCGGTTTCCCCGACTGGCGCATCGTGGTGGTGGCCCTGTTGTACAGCGTCGGCGCCCACGGCATCATGACCCTCAACGATTTCAAGTCCGTGGAAGGGGATACCCGCATGGGTCTGGGTTCCCTGCCGGTGCAGCTGGGCGTGGAACGTGCCGCCCGCCTGGCCTGCTGGGTCATGGCCCTGCCGCAGGTGGTGGTGATCGCGCTGCTGTTCTCCTGGGGCGCCCTGTGGCATGCATTGGCCATCGCCGTGCTGCTGGCCGTTCAGGGGGGACTGATGCTGCGCTTGCTCAAGCAACCCAAGGAACTGGCGCCCTGGTACAACGCCACCGGCGTCACCCTTTACGTGAGCGGTATGATGATCACGGCTTTCGCCCTGGGCAGCATGAATCTGATGGCGTCGTGATCAGCACCTTGCCAGGGTAGTTTTCGGGGGGGAGTCGAGGCGACGGGTTCGCCGGACTCCCCTTTTTTGTGACTTTTTTCCGTGGTGTGGTAGTGAGCCGCGGAGCCGGACAAAGGTGAATCAAATGGCTGAAATGGAAACCTATGATGTGGTCGTGATCGGCGGCGGTCCAGCGGGGGCGACGGCCGCCACCGATCTGGCCAGGGCCGGGCGCAAGGTTCTGTTGCTGGATCGGGAAGGGCGCATCAAGCCTTGCGGCGGCGCCATCCCCCCCATCCTCATGACCGAGTTCGACGTGCCGGAAGAGGTGCTGGTAGCCAAGATTCGCTGCGCCCGCATGTTCTCTCCCTCCGACCGCAAGGTAGACATGCCCATCGACGGCGGTTATGTGGGCATGGTGGACCGCAAGACCTTTGATCCCTGGCTGCGCGACCGGGCCGAGCAGGCCGGTGCCGAGCGCCGCGTGGGCACCTATGAGAAGATCGACCGTGACGCCGACGGCACCGCCGTGGTGCGTTACAAGAATGCCGACGACGAAGTGGTGGGCGTGCGTGCGCGGGCCGTGATCGGCGCCGACGGTGCCCGTTCTTCCGTGGCCCGCCAGGAAGTTCCCGGCGCCGACAAGATCCCCCATGTGGCCGCCTACCATGAGATCATCAGTCGTCCCACCCGGCCGGACGCGGAATATGATCCCGAGCGCTGCGACGTCTATTATCGCGGCTCCCTGTCTCCCGATTTCTATGCCTGGGTCTTCCCCCACGGCGACACCGTCAGTGTGGGGGTCGGTTCCGCCCATCGTGGCTTCTCCCTGAAGGGTGCGGTGGATGAGTTGAGAAAGGCCGCCGGCATGGAAGACTGCGAAACCCTGCGCCGCGAGGGTGCTCCCATCCCCCTGTACCCGATGAAGTGCTGGGATAATGGCCGTGACGTCTTGCTGGCCGGGGATGCCGCCGGCGTGGTGGCTCCCGCCTCCGGCGAGGGCATCTACTACGCCATGCTGGGTGGGCGTCTGGCGGCGGAGGCCGTGCACAACTTCCTCACCTCCGGCAAGCCGGCGGACCTGAAACTGGCCCGCAAGCGCTTCATGAAACTGCATGGACAGGTATTCTGGGTGCTGGGCATCATGCAGCGCTTCTGGTATATCAACGACAAGCGCCGCGAGCGATTCGTGGCCATCTGCCGCGACAAGGACGTACAGGATCTGACCTGGCAGTCCTACATGTACAAGAAGTTGGTACGGACCCGTCCCCTGGCCCAGATCCGTATCTTCTTCAAGGACATGGGACACTTGCTGGGTCTGTCCAAGGTCTGAGGAGCGAGCCGTGGCCCAGTGGTTTGCCTCCGGTCTGGTCGTCGATCTGATCATCCTGGCCATGGTCCTGGAGGCGGCCCTGCTGGGCCTTTGGCACCGTCGTACCGGCCGGGGGATTGCCTTTGTCAGGCTCTGGCCCTTCCTGCTGGCCGGCGTGTCTCTCATGCTGGCCCTGCGGGCAGCGCTGACGGGGGCGGAGTGGTACTGGATCTCCTTCTGGCTGCTGGCGGGATTCGTGGCCCATGTAGCGGATCTGTGGCAACGCATGCGCTGAACCATGGATGCCATGACCTTCGATACTGCTTCCCTGCGCGACCCCCGTTCCAAGGGGCGTCATATCAAGGCGTGTCTTACCCAGCAGGTGCTTTACCAAAAGAGCACCGGCCTGGAACGCTTTGATTTCGTCAGTCAGGCCCTGCCTGAAATCGCCCTATCACAGATCGATCTTTCCGTGAGTCTGGCGGGGCGTGCCCTGTCCGCGCCGCTGATGATCGCCCCCATGACCGGTGGGGACCGGCGAGCGCTGGTGATCAATCATCGTTTGGCCCGGGCGGCGCAGCGCTGGGGCCTGGCCATGGGCGTGGGGAGTCAGCGAGTGGGCATTGAGGACCGCAGTCGGGCGCGTTATTTCGAGCTGCGCAGTCAGGCGCCCACCGCCCTGCTGTTTGCCAACCTGGGGGCGGCCCAGCTGGTGAAGGGATGGGGTAGGGATGAGGCCCTACGGGCAGTGGAAATGATCCACGCCGACGCCCTGTTCATCCATCTCAACCCCATCCAGGAAGCCGTTCAAGGCGGAGATCTGGATTTTCGCGGTGTCGCGGATCGTTTGAGCCGACTCTGTGAAGCACTCGAGGTTGCGGGTGTGCCGGTGTTTGTCCGGGAGGTGGGTTTTGGCATCAGTGAACAGGCCGCCCGGCAGTTACTGGCCTGCGGCGTGTCCGGCATCGATTGCGCCGGTGCCGGCGGGACATCGTGGGCACGGGTGGAATCACTCTGCGCGGATTCCGAGCGGGAGCGTCTGATGGGGGAGCGCTTCGGTGAATGGGGGATTCCCACCAGCGACAGCATCCTCAATGTGCGGCGGGTTTCCCGGAGCCTGCCCCTGATTGCCTGCGGCGGCCTGACCAACGGCATTGAGCTGGCCAAGGCCCTGGCCCTGGGGGCGGATGTGGGGGGCATGGCCAGGAGCATGCTGGTGAAGGCCTGTCAGGGGGAGGACGCCCTGAACCGTTTCATTGCCGACACCCTGGACGAGCTGCGGATCTGCATGTTCGGTACCGGCGCCGCCACCGTGGCGGCGCTACGGGGCACGGTGGTGTCCTGTCGATAGCTTCTTGGCGCACAACCCCGCGGTAGCTCATCGACGGGGCAATGTTTGTCAAAATGCGCACTCCATCACAGGCAGTGTTGCCTGTTCGGGTCTATACCTTTGCGTCATGGGGGAGTCCTTGCCGGTGTCTTATGCCGAAGTGAGGTGGTGCCATGGACAAATCACTCAATTCCGCTCCCGTTACCGCAAGCGCGGAACCCATTCCTCAGCGCATTTCCCGTGATCGCCCTTTTCACTGGCTATCCATGGGGGCTAGGGATTTCTTGAAGGCCCCCGTGCCTGGACTGATCTACGGCTTGCTGGTGGTACTGCTGGGTTATGCCATTCTCTGGGGTGTGAGAGCCGAGCCCTTTCTGGTGCTGACCTTCCTGGCGGGGTTCCTGCTGGTGGGTCCCTTGGCTGCCATGGGCATCTATGAAAGCAGCCGCCTGCTGGAACAGGGACGGTCGGTTTCCTTCATGCAGACTTGGCGGGTCTGGCGGGAGAACCCGATTGTCATCGGTCTGTATATTGCCTTCCTGTCGGTGGTCATGATCGCCTGGATTCGTTTTACTTCCCTTATGCTGGCACTGTTTTTTGACCGTCTGCCCGCGGGATTGCAGACCAGTTGGACATCCTTGTTCAGCACCGTGGAAGGTCTGGGATTTTTGGGTATCTTCATGGCCAGCGGCGCCCTTGCAGCCTTGTTGGTGTTCATGACCGGGGTGGTCACCCTGCCCATGATCACGGACCGGCGCGGCGAAATCATCGACGGTGTGGTGACCAGTGTGCGGGTGGTGCTTCAGAACCCTGCCGCCATGGCGATATGGGCCGGGCTGCTGGTGGTCCTGACGGCCTTCGGGTTTGCAACCCTGATGCTGGGACTGATGGTGATCCTGCCGATTCTGGGGCATGCCACCTGGCACGCCTACAGGGAGTTGGTGCACTGGTGAAGTGATGCGCCCGAACGGTTGTGGGATGGGTCAAATCAGCGGAAACATCATGGTCAGGGTCCAGCCCAGGAAGGCGGCCATGGCCAGCCCCCCGGCCCAGGGCCGTTGCGCCGGCAGGCTCACCAGCAGGGGCAGGGCCAGCATGACCGGCAGCAGGGGCAGGATGATGAGCAGGAACATCATGCCGTCCACCACGGCGGCGGCAATGCCGACGGTGACCATGGTCACCAGGGTGATGCCCAGGCCAAGGCCGAAGCCCCGGATGCCCTCCCGTCCCAGCAGGGCGGTGGACAGGGCCAAGGCCCAGGGCAGGATCAGCAAAGTCAGCACCGGCAGATAGGGCAGGCGGTGCAGCGGGGGCCACCAGGCCAGCCAGACCTTGGCGCCGAGCACACCGAAGGCCAGCATCAGCACGCCGAACATGACCATTCCCCAGCCCAGGTCCGACCATTCCGGGCGGGGCGGTCGGGTGCCCAGGGCCAGCCAGAACAGGCCGGCCAGGGCCAGCCAGAGGGCGAACTGGGGACTCACCAGGATGCCCCCCAGTCCATCCAGATAGATCACCTCGCCGATACCGATCAGGGCCAGGGTGGCTCCGATACCGCTCAGGGCGGCGCGCAGCAGGGGGCGGCGCGTGTGATCCAGCCAGTCCGGATGCATGCCGAGCAGGGAAGGGGATTCCCGGTGCGCGAACAGGGGGACCAAGGCACGCCAAAGGATCAGGACTGCCAGCAGGTGCAGTAGCCACCAGGCCAGGGTGGGATTGGGCGAAACGTCCGGGATCGAAAGATCCCAGGCGCGGGCAAACCAGGCCAGGGAGGCGGCATGGGCCTCGTGGCGGAACAGGATGCCGATGTGTTCGGCATGGGGAATGACGGTGAGGGTGCGCGCGGTGCCCTGCAGGGGATCTCCCCCCTCGCCGCCGGCCTGTTCCAGCAGGGTTTTCGCCGCCGCCAGGAAGGGGCCTTCCCAGGCGCCGGCCATGAGCATCAGGTTGCGGGGGCTGTCCGGGCCGACCTCGCTCTGGCCGGGGGAGATGGCCACCACGGCGCTGACATCGTCCAGGCGCAGCCTGCCGGCGTCGATAGCGGCCCCGGCTCCCAGGGAATGCCCCAGCAACCCCAGGCGCTGGTGGTCTACCTCGGGACGGCTCAGCAGCAGATCCAGGGCGGTCTGGACATCCCGCTGAAACTGTTCTGGATCATTCCACCAGTCCAGGGGGGCCTGATTGCGACCGTGACCACTCAGGTCCGGCAGGGCCACCACGACGCCGGCGCGGGCCAGGGTCAGCGCCCAATGGCGCATCAGACGGTCGGAGCCGGCAAAGCCGTGGGCCATGACCACGCCCGGCGCCGGCTCGGTCACGGCGGGCAGCAGCAGAGTGACGGGGACGCCGTCCCGGGTGAGGGACAGACTCTGCACACCCCGTTCGGCGGCCAGTACCATCCACCAGGCCAGGGCCATGAGCAGCACCGCGATCAGGGCGGCGCCCAGGCGCAGGGGCAGATATCTGTTCATTGTGAGGCGATCCCCACCCGGGACTCGGCGGGGAGCCAGGGAAGGATCTGTTCCGGGTGATCAATGGCGGCATCCGCGCCCCAGGTGGCGGCTGCCTGGGCGTCGTCGATATAACCGTAGAGGGCGACCAGGGTATGGGTCCCGGCGGCGCGCCCGGCCTGGATGTCCCGCTCGGCATCACCTACGTACAGACATTCGGCCGGTTGGCAGGCCGCCTGTTCACAGGCCAGCAGCATGGGCATGGGATGGGGCTTGCGCTGGGGCGTGGTGTCGCCGCTGATGACGGTGACGGCCCGTTGGTGCAGATCCATGGCGCGCACCAGTGGATCGGTGAGCCAGGCCGGCTTGTTGGTGACGATGCCCCAGTTCAGTCCCTGGTTCTCGATGGCCTGGAGCAGGGTCTCCATGCCCGGAAACAGGCGCGTTTCCAGACACAGATAATGTTCTGCGTAAAGATTCAGGAAACGCAGCCTGAGGGTTTCGAAGCGATCGCCCTCGGCGTCGGGAAAGGCCAGTCTGACCAGGGCCGCGCCGCCGTTGGAGACCTGGTTACGTACGGTTTCGAAGGGCAGTGCCGGCACGCCCTGTTCCCGTTGCAGGGCAACCAGGGCGGCATGCATGTCCGGGGCGGTGTCCGCCAGGGTGCCATCCAGGTCGAACAGCACGGTTCGCAAGGGCTCGCGGCTGGGCATGGACTGGTTTCCCCGGCTGAGTCTGAGTGGCTGCTTCGGCTTACGCCTCGCGGATGGCGTGGGCCAGATAGTTGACATCGACACCGGGACCCAGGCGATAGGTGCCGGAGAGGAACTGGTAGTGCATGCCCATCAGTTCCTTCAGGGTCAGATTGGCCTCGCGCATCCATTGCTCCATCTCCGATGGGCGGACGAAGCGGGCGTATTCATGGGTGCCCTTGGGTAGCATGCGCATGAGGTATTCCGCGCCCAGAATGGCCATGGCGAAGGCCTGGGGCGTGCGGTTGAGGGTGGCGAAGAAGACATGGCCACCGGGCTTCACCAGGCGGGCGCAGGCATGGATGACGGAACCCGGGTCGGGGACATGCTCCAGCATTTCCATGCAGGTGACCACATCGAAGGCGCCGGGCATGGCTTCTGCCAGCACCTCGGCGGAGGTCTGCCGGTAATCCACTTCCAGGCCGGACTCCAGCAGGTGCATGCGGGCCACGCCCAGACCGTCCTCGCTCATGTCGATGCCGGTGACCTGAGCGCCACGCTGGGCCATGGCTTCGGAGAGCAGGCCGCCGCCGCAGCCCACGTCCAGGACCTTGAGGCCCTTGAGTCCGCCGCAGCCTTCATCGATGTAGTCCAGGCGCAGGGGGTTGATTTCGTGCAGGGGGCGGCATTCACCGCTGGGGTCCCACCAGCGGTGGGCCATGTCACCAAACTTGGCGATCTCGGCGGGGTCGACGTTGTGATGGGTCTCGGACATGGGGATCGGTCTGCTGGAATGATGGGGCATTGTACTCACCGGGGCGACATTTTATCCACCTGGAGCCGGAATCCTCCAGGTGTCCATCCCGGTGGGAGCGGGTCTGCCCGCGAACAGTGGCTCATCCGGAGCCGGTCTGATGATCCGCCCTGGCGATCTTCTCCTGCCAGATCCCGATGCGCCGGTGCAGATCGGCCTCGTCAATGGTGGTGAGCTGCCGGTCCCGCAGCAGCGGGCGGCCGTCCACCCAGACATCACTGACCTGATGGCGGCCGCAGGCATAGATCAGATGGGATACCGGGTCATAGACCGGACGGCATTCCAGGTCATCCATGAATACCGCGGTGATGTCCGCTCGCTTGCCGGGGACCAGGGAACCGATCTCATCAGCCAGGCCCAGGGCGCGGGCGCCGTTGAGGGTGGCCATGCGCAGGGCGGTGTGGGCGGGCAGGGCCGCCGCGTTGCCGCTGACTCCCTTGGCCAGCAGGGCGGCGGTGCGCATCTCGCCGAACATGTCCAGATCGTTGTTGCTGGCGGTACCGTCGGTACCCAGGGCCACGTTGACGCCCGCCTCCAGCAGGGCCTGCACCGGGCAGAAACCGGAGGCCAGTTTGAGGTTGGATTCGGGGCAGTGGACCACATGGGTGCCGGCCTGGGCCAGGTGGGCGATCTCCGCCGGTTGCAGCTGGGTCATGTGAATGGCCATGAGATTGGAACCGCTCAGGCCCAGTCCGGCCAGCCGCTCCAGGGGCCGGACACCGAAGCGGGCGGTGGCCTCGTTGACCTCGTGGGCGGTTTCATGGACGTGCATGTGAATGGGCAGGTCCAGTTCATCGGCCAGGGTGACCAGCCGCTTCAGGGGCTCGTCGGACACCGTGTAGGGGGCGTGGGGGGCAAAGCAGAAGGAGAGCAGGGCGTTGCCTTTGTGGCGATCGTAGATTTCCAGGCCCTTGGCGATGTATTCGTCGCCGTTGGCGGCCCAGCTGCTGGGAAAATCGATGACGATGAGGCCGATGGCCGCTCGCAGGCCCACCTGGGAGGCCACCAGGGCGGTGGTTTCCGGGAAGAAGTACATGTCATTGAAACAAGTGGTGCCGCCGCGCAGCATTTCGGCGGCGGCCAGCAGGCTGCCGTCGTGGACGAAATCCTCACCGACGAAGCGGCCTTCGGCGGGCCAGATATGGTTCTGCAGCCAGTCCATCAGGGGCAGGTCGTCGGCCAGCCCCCGCAGCAGGGTCATCGGCGAGTGGGTGTGGGCATTGATCAGGCCCGGGATGAGGGCGTGCCGGTCCAGGCGGCGGTGGGTATCGGCCTGGTAGCGCCGTTCCGCCTCGGGGGTGGGCAACAGATCCAGTATGCGGCCCTCGTGGATGACCAGGGTGTGATGGTCCAGGACCTGATTGTCCGGTTCCACCGGGATGATCCAGCGGGCGGAGATCATTTTTTCGACGTTTTTCATGGCGGAAAAGATAACTGCACCCTGTCGCGGCGGGCAAGCGGTACATCGGTCTTGATCCAACCCACTGGCGGCGGAATCATGGCGGACATACAATCCTGCCCCATGAACACACACGCCCATGACTCCATTCGTGCCGTGCAGTGGACCGGCACCCACCTGCGCCTGCTGGATCAGCGGCGCCTTCCCCACGAATCCGTCTACCTGGACATGGATACGGCCCCGGAGGCGGCCGTGGCCATTCGCGACATGGTGGTGCGCGGCGCCCCGGCCATCGGGGTGACGGCCGCCTATGCGGTGGTCCTGTCCGCTCGTCAGGCCTGGTCCCGTGATCCGTCCCACTGGCGGGACGCCATGCAGGCGGATCTGGACACCCTGGCGGCCTCTCGTCCCACCGCCGTGAACCTGTTCTGGGCCCTGGCCCATATGCGTCGGCTCATGGATCGCCTGCCCGACGGTGTCGACCCCACCGGCGAACTGCTGCTTGAGGCCGAGCGCATCCATCACGACGACATCGAAGGCAACCGCCGCATGGGCGAACTGGGCGCCGCCCTGATCGACCCCGGCAAGGCCGTGCTGACCCACTGCAATACCGGCTCGCTGGCCACCGGCGGCTACGGCACCGCCCTGGGAGTCATCCGCAGTGCCTATGCCAAGGGCCTGATTCCCCATGTCTTTGCCGATGAAACCCGACCCTGGTTGCAGGGGGCGCGCCTGACCGCCTGGGAACTGGTGCAGGACGGCATTCCGGTCAGCCTGCTGTGCGAGGGCGCGGCCGCCAGCCTGATGCGGGAAGATCGGGTGAGCTGGGTGATCGTGGGCGCGGACCGCATTGCCGCCAATGGCGATGCCGCCAACAAGATCGGCACCTATGGTCTGGCCGTGCTGGCCCGGCATCATGGGGTGCGCTTCATGGTGGTGGCCCCCACCACCACCATCGACATGGAAGCGGCCGACGGCAGCGCCATTCCGATCGAGCAGCGCGGGGCCGAGGAAGTGCTGGAACTGGCCGGAAAGCGGGTGGCCGCCGATGGGGCAGGGGCCTGGAACCCGGCCTTTGACGTCACCCCCGCCGGACTGATCGACGCCATCGTCACCGAACGGGGTGTGGTGGAACAGCCGGATCGGGAAAAAATGCTGGCTCTGATGTCGGGACGCTGACTTGACCTGGCCTTGCGGTTGCCGGGACTTGTCCGGCAACCGCCGCCGAAACCATGCGGCGGACGGGGCGGCGGCCCCCTGGCCATCCCGACGTTGTGGTATGATTGTCCGCTTGTTCTGATCCCTTTTTCCGCCCATCATCACGCCCTGAGACTGAATGGCCGAATTCGCCAAAGAAATCCTCCCCGTCAATCTCGAAGACGAGATGCGCCAGTCCTATCTGGACTACGCGATGAGTGTCATCATCGGGCGCGCCCTGCCCGACGTGCGGGACGGACTCAAGCCGGTACACCGCCGCGTCCTCTTCGCCATGCGCGAGCTGGGCAATGACTGGAACAAACCCTACAAGAAATCCGCCCGCGTGGTCGGTGACGTGATCGGTAAGTATCACCCTCATGGTGATTCCGCCGTCTACGACACCATCGTGCGCATGGCCCAGCCCTTCTCCATGCGCTACATGCTGGTGGACGGGCAGGGCAACTTCGGCTCAGTGGACGGCGACGCCCCGGCGGCGATGCGATACACCGAAGTCCGCATGGCCCGGATCGCCCACGAAATGCTGGCGGACATCGACAAGGAAACCGTCGATTTCGTCGACAACTACGACGGTTCCGAGTCCGAACCCTCCGTCTTCCCCGCCCAGTTGCCCCATCTGCTGATCAACGGCTCGGCCGGCATCGCGGTGGGCATGGCCACCAACATCCCGCCCCATAACCTCACCGAGGTGGTGAATGCCTGCATTGCCCTGATTGATGACCCGGAACTGGGCATCGACGGGCTGATGGAGCATCTGCCGGGTCCGGATTTCCCCACCGCCGGCACCATCAACGGCGATCGCGGCATCCACGAGGCCTACCGCACCGGCCGCGGTCGCATCTACGTGCGCGCCCGCACCGAGATCGAGACCGACGAGCGGACCGGGCGTCAGTCCATCATCGTCACCGAGCTGCCCTACCAGGTGAACAAGGCCCGGTTGCTGGAACGCATTGCCGAACTGGTCAAGGAGAAGAAGCTCGAAGGCATCAGCGAGCTGCGGGACGAATCCGACAAGGACGGCATGCGCATGGTGGTGGAACTCAAGCGCGGCGAAGTCCCCGAGGTGATCATCAACAATCTCTATCAGCACACCCAGATGCAGAACGTGTTCGGCATCAACATGGTGGCGCTGGTGGATGGTCAGCCCCGTCTTCTGGATCTCAAGCAGATCCTGGAGGCCTTCCTGCGCCATCGCCGGGAAGTGGTGACCCGACGGACCATCTATGAGCTGCGCAAGGCCCGTGAGCGTGCCCACGTGCTGGAAGGCCTGGCGGTGGCACTGGCCAATATCGACGAGGTCATCGCCCTGATCAAGGCCTCCGGCAGCCCCGCCGAAGCCAAGGAAGGGCTGCTGGCCCGGGCCTGGAATCCGGGTGTGGTGACCGGCATGCTGGAACGTGCCGGGGCCCTGGCTTCCCGCCCCGAGGACCTGGCGCCGGCATTCGGTCTGAGGGAGGACGGTTATCATCTGTCCGAGGCCCAGGCCCAGGCCATCCTGGACCTGCGCCTGCATCGTCTGACCGGGCTGGAGCAGGACAAGATCGTCGCCGAGTATCGGGAACTGCTGGAGCGCATCCATTACCTGCTGGAGATCCTCGGCAGCCCGGATCGGTTGATGGCGGTGATTCGCGAGGAACTGGAAGCGATCCGGGAACAGTACGGTGATGAACGCCGGACCGAGATCCTGAGCACCCAGCTTGACCTGACCCTGGAGGATCTGATCACCGAGGAAGACGTGGTGGTCACCCTGTCCCATGCCGGTTATGCCAAGTACCAGCCCCTGAGCGCCTATCGTGCCCAGCGCCGTGGCGGCCGGGGCAAGACCGCCACCACCTTCCGCGACGAGGATTTCGTGGATCGTCTGGTGGTGGCCAACACCCACGACACCATCCTGTGCTTCTCCAGCCGTGGCAAGGCCTACTGGCTCAAGGTGTATGAACTGCCCCTGGGCAGTCGTACCGCCCGCGGCCGCCCCATGGTCAACCTGTTGCCCCTGGAGGAAGGGGAACGGATCAACGCCATTCTGCCGGTGCGTGAGTTCAGCGAGGATGTCTATGTCTTCATGGCCACCAGTGAAGGCGTGGTGAAGAAGACGCCGTTGGTGGATTTCTCCCGTCCCCGTTCCAACGGCATCATCGCCGTGGGTCTGCGGGATGGAGACTGGCTGGTGGATGTGAAGATCACCGACGGCCGCAAGGACGTCATGCTGCTCACTTCCGCCGGCAAAGCCATTCGCTTCAACGAGGATTCCGTCCGTCCCATGGGGCGTACCGCCAGTGGCGTGCGCGGCGTGAAGCTGAGCGAGGGCCAGCAGGTGATTTCCCTGATCATCGTCGATCAGGGCACCATCCTGGTGGCCACCGAGAACGGTTACGGCAAGCGCACCCCGCCGGAGGATTTCCCGCTCCATGGCCGTGGTGGTCAGGGAGTCATCGCCATCCAGACCGGCGGCCGCAACGGCAACGTGGTCGGCGCGACCCTGGTGGGCGACGAGGACGAGGTCATGCTCATCACCAACGGGGGTACGCTGGTGCGGACTCCGGTGGCCGATATCTCGGTGCTGGGTCGCAACACCCAGGGCGTGAGGCTGATCCGTCTGGCCGACGACGAGAACCTGGTGGAACTGGCCCGGGTGGAAGGTCTCAACGGGGAAGGCGAGGATGAGGCCGCCCCCGAGGATGCCGATGCCTGAGTCCGTTCCGGCTTTCGCGGCCAAGGGCCGCTCCCACGGAGGGCGGTCTCCCACACAGTGCTGCTTTTGCCTGGATGGCGACAAACCGTATTCGTAGTGTGATCCAACCCTGGAGCAAACCATGACACGAGTCTACAACTTCAGCGCCGGCCCCGCCGTGCTGCCCGAGCCGGTGCTGGAACGCGCCCGCGAAGAAATGCTCGACTGGAACGGGACCGGTATGTCGGTGATGGAAATGAGTCACCGTGGCAAGGCCTTTGTGTCCATCGCCGCCCAGGCGGAACAGGATCTGCGGGATCTGTTGCAGATCCCCGCCAACTACAAGGTGCTGTTCCTGCAGGGCGGTGCCACCGGCCAGTTCGCCGCCATCCCCATGAACCTGCTGCGGGGCAAGACCCGGGTGGACTATGTCAACACCGGCGCCTGGTCCAAGAAGGCCATCTCCGAAGCCAGGAAATATGCGGATGTGAACGTGGTGGCCACCGCCGCCGACAGCCACTTCACCACCATCCCGGCCTTTGATACCTGGCAGCGCGGCAGCGATGCCGCCTACCTGCACTACACCCCCAACGAGACCATCGGCGGGGTGGAATTCCACTGGATCCCCGAATCCGGTGACGTACCCCTGGTGGCGGACATGTCCTCCAACATCCTGTCCGGTCCCCTGGATGTCTCCCGCTTCGGCCTCATCTACGCCGGCGCCCAGAAGAACATCGGTCCCGCCGGCCTCACCCTGGTGATCGTGCGTGACGACCTGCTGGGCGGCGCCATGGCATCCACCCCCAGCATCTTCGACTACCAGGTGCAGGTGGAAGCCGAGTCCATGTCCAACACCCCGCCCACCTATGCCTGGTACCTGGCCGGCCTGGTGTTCCAGTGGCTCAAGGAGATCGGCGGCCTGAAGGTGATGGAGGAGATCAATCGCCGCAAGGCCGAGAAGCTCTACAAGGCCATCGACAACTCCGCCTTCTACACCAACCCGGTGGATGTGGCTGCCCGCTCCCGCATGAACGTGCCCTTCACCCTGGCGGACCCCGAACTGGACGGCCTGTTCCTCAAGGAAGCCGAGCAGGCGGGACTGACCACCCTCAAGGGCCACCGCTCAGTGGGTGGCATGCGTGCCAGCATCTACAACGCCATGCCCGAGGCCGGCGTCGATGCCCTGGTGGAATTCATGGTGGACTTCGAACAGCGCAAGGCCTGACATGTACAAGATCCTTACCCTGAACAACATCTCTCCCAGGGGCCTGGACCGGTTCGGCCACGAGCATTACGAAGTGGCCTCCGAAATCAGCCAGCCCGATGCCGTCATGGTGCGTTCGTTCAACATGCATCAGATGGAGATTCCCGCCAGCCTCAAGGCCGTGGGCCGCGCCGGTGCCGGCGTGAACAACATTCCCCTGGATGCCATGACCGAGCGGGGCGTGGCGGTTTTCAATGCGCCCGGCGCCAATGCCAACGCGGTGAAGGAACTGGTGCTGGCGGGGATGCTGCTGGCGGCCCGCAACATCTGCCAGGCCTGGGACTACACCCGCCATCTGGAAGGGGATGACGCCACCCTGCACAAGCAGGTGGAAGCCGGCAAGAAACAGTTCAGTGGTTTTGAACTGCCCGGCCGTACCCTGGGCGTGGTGGGTCTGGGGGCCATCGGTGTCCTGGTGGCCAATGCCGCGCGCGCCCTGGGCATGAACGTCATCGGCTTCGATCCGCACATCACCGTGCGTGCCGCCTGGCAGCTGGATGCCGGTGTGCAGCAGGCCCTGAGCGTGGACGATCTGATCGCCCGATGCGACATGGTCACCTTCCATGTCCCCCTGAACGACCATACCCGTCATCTGCTCAACCGGGAGCGGCTTCACTCCATGCGGGACGGTGCCGTGGTGCTGAATTTTGCCCGCGAGGGCATCGTGGACGAGGCCGCCGTGCTCGAGGCCCTGGAAGCAGGCAAGCTGCGCAGTTATGTGTGTGATTTCCCCAGCAACAACCTGATGGGCAAGGCCGGGGTGATCGCCCTGCCGCACCTGGGTGCCTCTACCCAGGAAGCGGAGGAGAACTGCGCCGTCATGGTGGCGGATCAGCTGCGCGAGTACCTGGAGCACGGCAATGTGCGCAATTCCGTGAACCTGCCGGAGGTGGTGCTGCCTCGGGCGGGCAAGACCCGTCTGGCGGTCATCAACCGCAATCTGCCGGACATGGTGGGGCAGATCTCCCATGTGCTGGGGCAGAACAGCATCAATATCGTCCACATGGTGAATGAATCCCGCGCCGGAGTTGCCTACAATCTCATCGACGTGGAAGACGAGATCGGTGAAGAAGCGGCCCGCGCCATCGCGGGCATTGACGGCGTGTTGCGGGTCCGCGTCCTGTAACAGGTCCCACGGCTAGAGCAGATCGAGATATGAGTGGTCAGGACGGGGAGACGCTGGACGGCATTCGCCGGCGCATTGATGCGCTGGACGATGAGATCATGCGTCTGATCAGCGAACGGGCCGACTGTGCCCAGGAAGTGGCCCGCATCAAGCGGGCCGCCGATGCCCGGGCGGAGTTTTACCGTCCGGAACGGGAGGCCCAGGTATTGCGCCGGATTCAGGCGGCCAATCCCGGCCCCCTGAACAGCGAGGAGATGGCCCGGTTGTTCCGGGAGATCATGTCCGCCTGTCTGGCCCTGGAGCAGCAGTTGTCCATTGCCTTTCTGGGGCCGGAGGGGACCTTCACCCAGGCCGCCGCCCTCAAGCATTTCGGGCATTCGGTCAATACGGTCCCCATGAATGCCATCGACGAGGTATTCCGTGAAGTGGAGTCCGGCAGTGCCCATTACGGGGTGGTGCCGGTGGAGAACTCCACGGAAGGGGTGGTGACCCATACCCTGGACCGCTTCATGCAGTCTCCCCTGAGCATCTGCGGTGAGGTGGAGCTGAGAATTCATCACCACCTGCTGTCCACGGCCGACGCGCTGTCCCGGGTGGAGCGGATCTATTCCCACCAGCAGTCCCTGGCCCAGTGCCGGGAGTGGCTGGATGCCCGTCTGCCCCATGCCGAGCGCCTGTCGGTGAGCAGCAATGCCGATGCGGCCCGGCGTGCGTCCCGGGAGCCGGGGGCGGCGGCCATTGCCAGCGAGGCGGCGGCGGAGCTTTACGGCCTCAACGTGCTGGCGGCCAATATCGAGGACTCACCGGACAACACCACCCGCTTCCTGGTGATCGGACCCCGTTCCAGCGGGCCCTCCGGCAACGACAAGACCTCGCTGCTGGTATCGGCCCGCAATCGCCCCGGTTCCCTCCATGGTCTGCTCTCGCCCTTTGCCGATAATGACGTGAGCCTGACCCGGATCGAATCCCGGCCTTCCCACTGCGTGAACTGGGAATATGTGTTCTTCATGGACATCGAGGGTCATGCCCAGGATGCCCACGTGGCCAAGGCCCTGAGAGAACTCAAGCAGGAAGCGGAACTGGTCAAGGTGCTGGGTTCCTACCCCAAGGCGGTTCTGTAGGCCCTTGCATCGGAGGCGGCCATCCGCGCTCGGGCAGTTTTGTGACGGCTTCCAAGAATCAACCCCGGAGACAACATGAGCTGTGATTACCGTGCCCTGGCCAATGCCGGGGTTCAGAGCCTGATGCCTTACCAGCCCGGCAAGCCGGTGGAGGAGCTGGAGCGGGAACTGGGCATCCGCGAGAGCATCAAGCTGGCCTCCAACGAAAACCCCCTGGGCCCCAGTCCCCGTGCCATTCAGTCCCTGGGCGGATTGCTGGAGGGGCTGGCCCTGTATCCCGATGGCGGCGGTTTCGCCTTGCGCCGCCGTCTGGGGGAGGTGCTGGGGGTGGAACCGGCCTGCATCACTCTGGGCAACGGCTCCAACGACGTGCTGGAACTCATTGCCCGGGCCTATCTCTCCCCCGGCCGCAACGCGGTCTTCTCCGCCCATGCCTTTGCCGTCTATCCGCTGGTGGTGCAGGCGGTGGATGCCGAGGCCCGCGTCGCCCCGGCCAATCCCGTGGATCATGCCATGCCCTACGGCCACGACCTGGCCGCCATGGCGGAGCGGGTGGATGCCCATACCCGGGTGATCTTCGTCGCCAACCCCAACAATCCCACCGGCACCTGGCTGGATGGCGCTTCCCTCAAGGCCTTCATCGCCGCTCAGCCCCGGGAGACCCTGGTGGTGGTGGACGAGGCCTATTTCGAATACGTGGAAGAAGCCGAATACCCGGATACCACCCGCTGGCTGGCGGAATTCCCCAACCTGGTGGTGACCCGGACCTTTTCCAAGATCCACGGCCTGGCGGGTCTGCGCATCGGCTACGCGGTGTCCAGTCCGGAGGTGGCGGACATCCTCAATCGGGTGCGTCAGCCTTTCAATACCAACACCCTGGCCCAGGCCGGTGCCCTGGCCGCCCTGGAAGACGACGCCCACGTGCGTGAGTCCGTCAGGGTGAACCGGGAAGGTTTGGCCTTTCTCACCGCCGCCTGCCGCGAGCGGGGTCTGGATTTCATTCCTTCGGTGGGCAACTTCCTGTGCATCGACATGGGCCGGGAAGCCGGGCCGGTGTATCAGGCCCTGCTGCACCAGGGGGTGATCGTGCGTCCCGTGGGCGGCGGTTACGGTCTGCCCCGTCATCTGCGGGTGACGGTGGGGCGTGCCCATGAAAACCGGCGTTTCATCGACGCCCTGGATCAGGTGTTGGGCCGGTGATTCGTCGTCTGACCATTTTCGGTGTCGGCCTCATCGGCGGTTCCCTGGCCCTGGCCCTGCGCCGGGCCGGTACCTGTGAGGAAGTGGTAGGCTGTTCCCGTTCCGAGGACCATCTGCGCCAGGCGGTGGAGCTGGGCGTGATCGACCGCTACAGCCTGGATCCGGCAGAGGCAGTGGCCGGTGCCGACATGGTGGTGCTGGCGGTGCCCCTGGGCGCGATGGGCGGCGTCTGCGCCGCCATCCGTGACCATCTGGCACCGGATGCGGCCCTCACCGATGTGGGCAGCGCCAAGGGCAGCGTGGTGGACGCAGTGCGGGAAGGGTTCGGTGAACTGCCCCATGGCTTCGTGCCCGGTCATCCCATTGCCGGGACCGAGCGCAGCGGCGTGGCGGCGGCCTTCCCGACCCTGTTTCAAGGCCGGCGGGTGATTCTTACCCCGCTGGATACCACGGACATCGGTGCCCTGGCCAAGGTGCGCACCATGTGGGAGGAGACCGGGGCGGTGGTGGAAAGCATGTCCGTGGCTCATCATGACGAAATCCTGGCCGCCACCAGTCATCTGCCTCATCTGCTGGCCTTCGGCCTGGTGGACAGCCTGGCCCGCATGGGTGAGCGGGACGAGATCTTCCGTTATGCGGCCGGCGGTTTTCGCGACTTTACCCGCATCGCTTCCAGCGATCCGGTGATGTGGCGGGATATCTGCCTGTCCAACCGGGAGGCCATCCTGTCGGTGATGGCCCACTACCAGGAAGATTTGACCATGATCACCGAGGCGGTGTCCCGGGGTGACGGTGAGCGGCTGCTGGAGATCTTTCAGCGCGCCAAGGCGGCCCGGGATCGGTTCTGTGAGTGAATGTTCTTTTCGTGGATGCAGGTGATCAGATGACACACGGCAGTATGCTGGAATTCCTGGTGGAACCGGGCGGTCGGCTTGAAGGCCGCTGCCGGGTTCCCGGTGACAAATCCATCTCTCATCGCTCCATCATGCTGGGCGCGCTGGCGGAAGGCACCACCGAGGTGAGTGGTTTTCTGGAGGGAGAGGACTGCCTGGCCACCCTCAAGGCCTTTCGCGCCATGGGGGTACGGATCGACGGTCCCGAAGCCGGGCGGGTGACCATCCACGGCGTGGGCTTGCAGGGTCTGAAGGCCCCCGACGCCCCCCTGGACCTGGGTAACTCCGGGACATCCATGCGCCTGATGGCCGGCCTGCTGGCCGGACAGCCGTTTGATACCGTGTTGACCGGCGATGCCTCCCTGAGCCGTCGACCCATGCGTCGTGTCACCGAACCACTGTCACGCATGGGTGCCCGCATCGACACCGGCCCCGAGGGCCGTCCCCCCCTGACCATCCGGGGTGGACGGGCGCTGGAGGGCGTTGACTATGACATGCCCGTGGCCAGTGCCCAGGTCAAGTCCAGTCTACTCCTGGCCGGCCTCTATGCCCGGGGCAGGACCTGTGTGACCGAACCGGCACCAACCCGGGACCACACCGAGCGCATGCTCACCGGGTTCGGCTATGACGTGGCGTGCGACCAGGGGCGGGTCTGCCTGCAGGGTGGGGGGCGTCTGCACGCCGCTGCCATCGACGTGCCGGCGGATATCTCATCCGCGGCCTTCTTCCTGGTGGGGGCCTCCATCGCGCCCGGTTCCGAGCTGACCCTGGAGCATGTGGGCGTCAATCCCACCCGCACCGGCATCATCGATATCCTGCAACTGATGGGGGCCGACATCCGCCTGGAAAATCCCCGTGAAGTGGGTGGCGAGCCGGTGGCGGATCTGGTGGTGCGGGCCGCCCCCCTCAAGGGCATCCGTATCCCCGAGGCCCTGGTGCCCCTGGCCATCGACGAATTTCCCGCCATCTTCGTGGCGGCCGCCTGTGCCGAGGGTGAAACCGTGCTCACCGGTGCCGAGGAGTTACGGGTCAAGGAAAGCGACCGGATCCAGGTGATGGCCGATGGCCTGGCCGCCTGCGGTATCCAGGCGCGACCCACGCCGGACGGCATCGTGATTCAGGGTGGCCGGCTGCAGGGCGGCGTGGTGCAGAGTCACGGCGATCATCGCATTGCCATGTCCTTTGCCATGGCGGCGCTGCGGGCCCAGGGATCCATCCGCATCCAGGACTGCGCCAACGTGAATACCTCCTTCCCGGGTTTTGCCGCGCTTGCCGGTGGGGCGGGGCTGAACATCCATGTGATGGAGGGGGGCGTCTGATGTCCGTGCCCGTGATTACCCTGGACGGTCCCGGTGGTTCCGGCAAGGGGACGGTGAGCCGCCTGCTGGCCGAACGATTGGGCTGGTCCTTCCTCGACAGCGGTGCTTTGTACCGTCTGGTGGCCCTGGGCGCCCTGCGCCGCGGGATGGCGCTGGACGACGTGGCGCGAGTGTCCGAGCTGGCCCGTCATCTGGATGTGTGCTTTGAACTGGATGAGGCCGGTGCCCCCACGGTTCGCCTGGACGGCGATCGGGTGGGCGGCGAGTTACGTACCGAGGCCTGTGGCGATGCCGCTTCAAAAGTGGCCGCCATTCCCGAAGTCCGGCAGGCCCTGCTGGATCGGCAGCGGGATTTTCGCAGCGCCCCGGGGCTGGTGGCCGATGGCCGGGATATGGGCACGGTGGTCTTTCCCGATGCGCCATTGAAGGTTTTCCTGACCGCGGACACGGAAGAGAGGGCCCGGCGTCGCTACCTGCAGTTGAAGGAGCAGGGCCTTAATGCTAACCTGCCAGCCCTCATAGAAGAGCTGGCCGAACGTGATCGGCGTGATGCGGAGCGGGCCGTGGCCCCGCTCAGGCCCGCGGAAGATGCCATCGAGGTGAACTCCACCCACATGAGCATCGATACGGTCCTGAACGAGATCCTCGCATTGGCGGCGAAACGCGGTCTGATGGCAGTGCAATGATCGTATGGTCCGGGGCAGGCAAGCCCGGGATCCTTTTTGAATAACCGGTCTGCAACGGGATAGTGCAGGCCCCAATACTATTTTGCAGGTTCAACCAACCCATGACTGAAAGTTTCGCGCAACTGCTCGAAGAGAGCTTGTCCTCCATCGAGATGCGGCCCGGCTCCATCTTGAACGGCACTGTCATCAACATCACCAATGACATGGTGGTGGTCAATGCCGGCCTCAAGTCCGAGGGCGTCATCCCCATCGAGCAGTTCTACAACGAAAAGGGTGAGCTGGAAATCCAGATCGGCGATCTGGTGGAAGTGGCCCTGGAGTCCCCCGAAGACGGCTTCGGCGAGACCCGCATGTCCCGCGAGAAGGCCAAGCGTGCCAAGGCCTGGGAACGCCTCGAAGAAGCCATGGAGAAGGACGAGACCATCGCCGGCATGATCAGCGGCAAGGTCAAGGGCGGCTTCACCGTGGAACTGGGCGACATCCGCGCCTTCCTGCCGGGCTCCCTGGTGGACGTCCGCCCCGTGCGCGACACCGCGTACCTGGAAGGCAAGGAACTGGAGTTCAAGCTCATCAAGCTGGATCGTCGCCGCAACAACGTGGTGGTGTCCCGCCGCGCCGTGGTGGAGAAGGAATACAGCGCCGAGCGCGAAGCCCTGCTCAAGAACCTGCAGGAAGGCATGGTCCTCAACGGTATCGTCAAGAACCTCACCGACTACGGTGCGTTCCTGGATCTGGGCGGTATCGACGGCCTGCTGCACATCACCGACATGGCCTGGAAGCGGGTCAAGCACCCCTCCGAAGTGGTCAACATCGGTGACGAGATCCAGGTCAAGGTCCTCAAGTTCGACCGCGAGCGCAACCGCGTCTCCCTGGGTCTGAAGCAGCTGGGCGAAGATCCGTGGGAAAACATCACCCGCCGTTATCCGGTGGGCACCCGTCTGTTCGGCAAGATCACCAACATCACCGACTACGGCTGCTTCGTGGAAGTGGAAGACGGCGTCGAAGGTCTGGTGCACGTCTCCGAGATGGATTGGACCAACAAGAACGTGAACCCCGCCAAGGTCGTGGTGGTGGGCGAGGAAGTGGAAGTGATGATCCTCGACATCGACGAGGAGCGTCGCCGCATCTCCCTGGGCATGAAGCAGTGCCAGCCCAACCCCTGGGACGAGTTCGCCGCCATGCACAACAAGGGCGAGAAGGTCTCCGGTGTGATCAAGTCCATCACCGACTTCGGCATCTTCGTGGGCCTGGAAGGCGGTATCGACGGTCTGGTTCACCTGTCCGACCTGTCCTGGAACATGCCCGGTGAAGAAGCCGTTCGCAACTTCCGCAAGGGCGAGGAGATCGAAGCCGTGGTGCTGTCCGTGGACCCCGAGCGTGAGCGCATCTCCCTGGGTCTGAAGCAGCTGGACAAGGATCCCTTCTCCAACTTCGTGGCCGAAAACGCCAAGGGCAGCATCGTCAAGGGTGTGGTCCGGGAAGTGGACGCCAAGGCTGCCGTGGTGGAACTGGGTGATGGCGTCGACGGTATTCTGCGTGCCTCCGAACTGTCCCGGGATCGCGTCGAGGACGCCCGCACCGTGCTGAGCGTCGGTGACGCGGTGGAAGCCAAGTTCGTGGGCGTGGATCGCAAGAACCGCACCGTGACCCTGTCCATCAAGGCCAAGGAAAGCGACGAAGAAGCCGAAGTGATGCAGGACTACAGCGGTTCCTCCGCGGCTACCACCTCCCTGGGTGCGTTGCTGAAGGAACAGCTGGCCGGCAGCGGCGACTCCGAGAAGAAGTAAGGCTCGCTCCATCATCCCCGGATGCAACCCATCCGGGGATGTTTGCGTGCCGGGAGTCATGGTCGTGTAACATGCAAAGGGCAGGACGATGACGAAATCGGAACTCATCGATATACTAGCTCGCAAGCAGAGCCATCTCGCGTATAAAGATGTCGAGTTGTCGGTCAAGACCATACTCGAACAGATGAGCCAGGCACTGGCCACCGGAGACCGGATCGAGATTCGCGGTTTCGGCAGTTTCTCGCTGCATTTCCGGCCGCCGCGGGTAGGGCGCAACCCCAAGACGGGTGAGACCGTGTCTCTGCCGGGGAAATACGTGCCTCACTTCAAGCCTGGCAAGGAATTGCGGGAGCGGGTCAATGAGCCGGAAAAGGCCGGGATCCGCTGACGTGGCAACACACTAATGTCCACAATCGGGAAAGCAGCCCATGAGTCGAGTCATTCTTCCGTTGGTTCTCATCCTGGCCGTTGTTCTGGGGGCCAGTTTCACGATTCTTAATGCCGGGGAGGTGGATGTACACCTGTACCTGGAAAGTTTCCAGGTGCCGCTGTCCATCGTAGTCTTCGTCAGCATGCTGCTGGGGGCCGTTCTTGGGGGTCTGGCTTGCAGCGGTCTGGTGATGCGCCGTGGCCGTGACGCACGCCTGCTACGCAAGCGTTGCAAGCGGGCCGAAGATGAGATTGCCAGACTGCGCGCACTACCCAGCAACAGCAAGGTTTAATTTTCATGATGGAACTCCTGTGGCTGCTGCTGCCGGTAGCGGCAGCCTCGGGGTGGCTGGCGGCCCGTCGTACGGCTCGGCATGATGTCGAGCCCGAGCGGGCCGTTACCTTTTCCAGCCATTACATCAAGGGTCTCAACTATCTCCTGACCGAACAGTCGGACCGTGCCCTGGAAGTGTTCATCGACATGGTGGACGTGGATCCGGACACGGTGGAGACCCACCTGATCCTCGGCAGCCTGTTCCGTCGCCGGGGCGAGGTCGACCGGGCGATCCGTATCCATCAGAACCTGGTGGAGCGGGAAAATCTGGATCCGGCACAGCGAGCCAATGCCCTGATGGAGCTGGGGCGCGACTACATGAAGGCCGGTCTGCTGGATCAGGCCGAA
Organism: Ectothiorhodospira shaposhnikovii; assembly: GCF_047222355.1. Classification (NCBI taxonomy): domain Bacteria; kingdom Pseudomonadati; phylum Pseudomonadota; class Gammaproteobacteria; order Chromatiales; family Ectothiorhodospiraceae; genus Ectothiorhodospira; species Ectothiorhodospira shaposhnikovii. The sequence goes on from NZ_CP178333.1 coordinate 1,273,360, forward strand.
TCCCTGTTCAAGGAACTCATCCAGCTGGGCTTTCTCCAGGCGGATGCCTACCGGCGCCTGCGTGCCCTGTATGAGCGCGAACGGGATTGGGCCAATGCCATCTGGGCCAGCGAACAGTTGTGTGAATTTTCCACCGAGCCGCAGAACCGCCGTATCGCCCAGTACCATTGCGAACTGGGCGAAATGGCGCGATCGAAGGGGGATGCCCCGGACGCGGGCCGGCATGCCCGCAAGGCCCTGAGTTTTGATCAGGATTGTGCCCGCGCCGGTATCCTCATGGGTGACCTGGCCCTGGATGATGCCAATCCCCGGCTGGCGGTGGAGCACTACAGCCGCGTGATGCGCCGGGATGCGGGATTCATCTCCCTGGTACTCCCCCGCATCCAGGACGCATTTACCCGTCTGGAAGATGCCCGGGGCCTGGAATCCCTGCTGACGGAACTGCGTGACCAGCATCCCTCCGAGGCCACCTCGCTGGCCCTGGCCCAGGCACTGGAAGCCCGGGGACGACTGGATGACCTGGATACGCTGCTGCGGGAGGAGATGGCCCGGGACAAGGTATCCCTGAAACTGTTGCCGGTCTATCTGCGCCTCAAGGCACAGCGCAACGCGGCGACCGCGGACGTGCTTCCGGCGGCCATCGGGATGCTGGACCGGTATCTGGAGGGGCATGTCTGCAACACCTGTACGCAATGCGGATTTCAGTCCCGCACCCATTTCTGGCATTGTCCCAGTTGCCAGGGCTGGGCCACCATCCGTCCCGTTGACAGTCTGATTGATCAGCGTCCGGAAACCTGTTTGACGCCCCCCTGAGCAGGACGGTCCCGCCGTCCTGGTCTGTCCCCCGTTTCCCATTACGAGGTTTGCCAAGATCATGTCCCTGATTTCCTCCGGCCCACGGGTCATCGTGGCCCTGGATTTTCCCGATGCCGATGCCGCACTGAGCCTGGCGTCCCGGCTGAACCCTTCGCAGTGCCGTCTGAAAGTGGGGTTCGAACTGTTTGTCAGCGCCGGACCGGCCCTGATCGAGCGTCTGCACGCCCTGGGTTTTCAGGTATTTCTGGATCTCAAGTTCCATGACATCCCCAATACCGTGGCCGGAGCCTGCCGGGCCGCCGCGCGTCTTGGGGTCTGGATGGTCAATGTCCATGCCAGTGGCGGTCGCCCCATGATGGAGACGGCGCGGGAAGCCCTGGAGTCCGTGGCCACTTCGGGGCAGCGCCCGCTACTGATCGCAGTGACCGTACTGACCTCGATGGATGATGGCGATCTGGCCGGTTGCGGTGTGACCCGCACGGTGGCCGAACAGGCGCACTACCTGGCGACCCTGACCCATGAGGCGGGACTGGACGGGGTGGTCTGTTCCGCCCACGAAGCCGGTGCATTCAGGACGGCCTTTGGCGAACGTTTCCTGCGCGTGACCCCGGGGATCCGCCCGGCGGACGCGGCACTGGGTGACCAGAAGCGGGTGATGACACCCGGAGCGGCGATGGGGCTTGGATCCAGCCATCTGGTCATCGGTCGTCCCGTGACTCAGGCCCAGGATCCCGGCGCCGTGCTGACGGCGGTCAACCGGGAGATCGCTGACGCCCTGGCTTGAATCAGAGGGGGATTTGGGCGATAGTGACGGCGCGGGTACAACGGATTGCAGGAACACGCGACCCGCGTTCAACCAAGGAATGCCAAGGAAATCCTCAAGGAGGCAACGGTATGAAACGTCTGACGTCCCTGATCGTCTTTTTTTCCCTGCTGTTCACCGCCCCCGGTGCCTTTGCGACCGGCCCGGTGAATGTCAACGAGGCGGATGCCCAGTCCCTGTCCCGCGCCCTGACCGGTGTGGGGCTGACCCGGGCCGAAGCGATCGTTGCCCACCGCGAACAGCACGGTCCCTTCACTTCCGTCCACCAACTGACACGGGTGCCGGGCATCGGCCCGCGGACCGTGGAGCAGAACCTGGACCGGATCGAGCTGGGTAGCCACGCGCCACGGGACTGATCCTGCCCGCGAAGGCAGGACCAGTCCCGGATCTGCCGGGACACAACAGACAAGGGGCGGCCAACACCGCCCCTTGTCTGTTTTGTGTCATCGCATCGGCCTATACTGACTGATCCTGGGACCGAATCCACACAATCCGACCAACGAAGACGTGCTTATGCAAAAAAAGATAAGGAAGGCAGTTTTTCCCGTGGCTGGGATGGGCACTCGCTTCCTGCCCGCCACCAAGGCCAACCCCAAGGAAATGTTGCCCGTGGTGGACAAGCCCTTGATCCAGTACGCCGCCGAGGAGGCGGTGGAGGCGGGCATCGACGTGCTGGTATTCGTCACCGGGCGCAACAAGCGCTCCATCCCCGATCATTTCGACAAGGCCTATGAGCTTGAAACGGAGCTGGAAGAGCGCGGCAAGGAAAAGATGCTGGAGATCGTCCGCAATATCCTGCCCGCCGGCGTGACCTGCGTCTACATCCGCCAGGCGGAGGCCCTGGGCCTGGGGCATGCGGTGGGCTGTGCCCGCCCGGTGGTGGGCGATGAGCCCTTTGCCGTCATCCTGGCCGACGACCTCATTGACGGTGCGGGGAAAGGGGCGCTCAAACAGATGGTGGAAGTCTACGAACAGTATGGTTCCAGTATTCTGGGCGTGGAAGAGGTACCGCCCAGCGAGACGCACAAATACGGCGTGGTCACGCCGGAGCCGATTGCCGACCGCCTCTGGAACGTCACGGGCATCGTGGAGAAACCGGCACCGGAGGTGGCGCCCTCCAACATGGCCGTGGTGGGGCGTTACATTCTCACCCCCCGTATCTTCGAGTTGCTGGAAAACACCCAGAAAGGTGCCGGTGGAGAGATCCAGCTCACCGATGCCATCTCCGATCTGCTGGCCGAGCAGCAGGTACTGGCCCATCGATTCAACGGTACCCGTTATGATTGCGGCAGCAAGCTCGGCTATCTGCAGGCCACCGTGGAATACGCCCTGAAGCACCCGGAGCTCAAGGATGACTTCCGGGAGTATCTGCTGGGGAATGTCTGCAGTCGCGGCATCTGAGTGTAGGAATCAGGCCACACACCGGTCGATGTCCTTCAGGAAACACTGGACCAGTCTTCTACCGCCACTCCCGCGGAAGCGGGAGTCCGGAATTTCCAGTAGTCTGTGGCTGGATTCCCGCTTGTGCGGGCATGACGGGTTCAGAATGGTCTTATCCTTGAATTTTCAAGTCATGAGGGCGGTACGGGGTACCGCCCTCAACAAGCATCGGTCGGGAAGTGAGCTGGTTCAGATTCATTCAACGATCCGCTCGGCCCAGGGAAAATACCGTTTCCCTGGGGCGGCGGGATGATGAGCGTTACGAGCGCTGGTCCAGGGCCGTCAAGCGGACGCGCGTCTCCCGCAACCTGTTGAACATCGCATGGACGGCAGGCCCGGTGACCGTGCTGGGCCTGTCCGGTGGCTATTACATCGGTTATGGCCGTCCTCCTTCCATTGAGCTGGTGACTTATTTCGTCAGCTTCACCGTTCTCTCCGGCCTCATCGGCCTGATCGCCAAGATCGTTTACGACAGCATTCACGGCACCGCCAAGGAGCAGGCACAGGCCGATGTCATGGAGGCCATCGACAAGCTGGGAGATCTGATCCTGGCGGTGCGGGACCTGGCCATGGAGGGACTGGATCCGGAGGTGCGTCGTCGTGAGGCCGCCGTGCAACTGCTGCAGCGGGTGGATCTTTCACCGGAAGGGGTGGCCTTTGCCTGCGAAGAACTGACCGGCAATCCGGCGCTGGGGCGCTGGCTGGCGCAGATCGACACCTTCCGGCGGGCCGGTCTGTATTCCCGCATCCGTGACATCCATCAGGAAAGGGGCGAGGAATTCGAGCATATCGTCGCGGATCTGCGGCAGATCGCGCCCGTGGCCGCGGGCATCCTGCGGGAGCGCTACCTGGGCAGGGCGCCCAAGCTGCAGCTGGGCGTACCCCGGGACGAGTTCTTTCTGGAACGGGTGATGGCCGCCATTGAGCAGGACAACCCCCTGCTCATGACCACTACCGACGTGGAAGCCATGCTGGTACTGGCCTTTGAACTGGTCAATGGGCGCGAGATTCCCATGCTCATGTTCAGTTATACCGGCAAATGGCGGTTGGCCGGGGCGCTGGATCAGATGGAGGCGGCGCGCAGCCGTTACCGTATTGCCCAGGCAGCCGCCAGTAACCGGATTCGTGCCCTGGCTTCCTGGCTGGTGGAGGTGGACCTTTTGGCCTACGAGGAAGTGCCCGAGGGGCTGTCGTCCCACCTGTTGGTGGAGCGGGTGGTGCTGGCACTGGATGAACTGGCCACGCTGCTGGATGACCTGTGCAGGGGCCTGCGGGAGGATCAGCCCGACGCCCAGTCCCGAGGAGATCTTCGTCGCCTGGCGGAAAACCTGGCCACGGCCCTGCGCCTGTATCGCACCGCCCACGAGGCGTTTCAGGAAGTGGGACGTGTCCATGCGGAGCTGCTCCGGACATCGGAAGCCTGGGAGGCGCTCACTTCCCGGGATCTGGATGCCTCCGAGCAGCTGCGGGTGGGACCGGGCCGTCGCGGGCTTCGTATCGTGGAAAAGGTGGTCAGCCTGGAGGAGGATGCCCGCGAGTCGGTCTGCCAGCATCTGGTGAGGTATCTGCACGGCGAGCATCTGGAAAAACGCGGGCGACGCTTCTTCACCCGTCGTGACGGTCGTCGCCGTCCCCTGACCCTGGACGGGGCCAGGCAGTTGGCGGTGGAAGTGGCCTTAGCCCTGGAGCCCCATATCGGCCTGTCCCGTCCCGAGGTACAGCGGGGGGTGGGGGCGACCCAGGCCAGCTACCTGGGCAGCCTGGAGCCGGGCATGAGTGCCCAGGAAAAACGCATCCTGGGCGAGGCCATGGCCCTGGAGGTGGAGCAGGACATGAGTCGAGCCGCGGAGCGCCTGGCCCTGGCTCTGGTGAAACACTATCGGGTGAGGCTGACGGATGCCGCCCGGGATTTTCTCATCGAGACCTATGGCGCCCGTCCCCAGGTGTTGAGCATGATCTCCCAGAGCCACCTGGACGAGATGCCCCGCATCAGTCTGTTGAGCCTGCGGCCACCAGTGGTGCCCAGCCCACGCCGGGACTGGTATCGCAGTCTGGTGCGGGCACGCAGAGTGTTGCCGGACTGATCCTGGAGACCTTAAATTCATCATTTTTCAGGGGATGAGAAACCCCATCGCTCCACCAACCTGAACAGGACCAGGGCGGTGAATAGCAGTCCCAGTACGATGACCTCCGTCTCGATCACCCGGGATACCATCCAGTAATGCAGGATGCCGCCCGCCGCCGAGACATAGGCCAGACGATGCAGCCACTGCCAGCGTACCCGACCCAGTCGTTCCCTGGCTCTGTTCACCGAGGTCAGCACCAGCGGCACCAGCATCACCCAGGCAATCAGCCCCGTCTGAAGGTGTCTGAGCGCCAGAACTTCGGCGACCATGAAAGACCATGACCCGCCCTGGATCATCACCACCCAGACCAGGACATGCAGCAGCAGGTAGGTAAAGGCCCATAACCCCATGGCCCGGCGCACCGCCGGGAAGCCCGGCCAACCGGTCAGCCGGAAGGCGGGTCCCAGGGCCAGGGTTGCCAGGAGCAGATACAGTCCCCAGCGCCCCAGTTCATGCAGCAGTCGCTCTTCCGGCACCACCCCCAGCATGCCGGTCTGCCAGGCAATGCCGAGCCATGACAGGGGCAGGGCGGCGCCAATGAACAGGATCACCCTGAATCCCCGGATGAATCGCGGTGAGGCCGACCCCATCAGAAATGGCGGCGCAGGTCCATGCCGGCGTAGAGATCCGCCACCAGTTCCCCATAGCCGTTGAACAACTCCGTACGACGTCGCCCGCTTTCACCGATGCGTCGTTCCGTGGCTTGCCGCCAGCGCGGATGGCGGACTTCCGGGTTCACGTTGGCATAAAAACCATACTCGGACGGTTGCCGGGCGGTCCAGGAACTGACGGGTTGATCCTCTTGCAGGTGAATGCCGACGATGGACTTGATGCTCTTGAAGCCGTATTTCCAGGGCACCACCAGCCGCAGTGGGGCACCGTTCTGATTGGGCAGTATCTCTCCGTACATGCCCACGGCCAGCAAGGTCAGCGGATGCATGGCTTCATCGATGCGAAGACCTTCACGGTAGGGCCAGTCCAGGATGCGACTGCGCTGACCGGGCATCTGTTCGGGATCGTGCAGGGTTTCAAACACCACATACCTGGCGCGGGAAGTGGGCTCAAAGCGTTTGAGTAGATCACCCAGGGGAAAACCGATCCAGGGGATCACCATGGACCAGCCCTCCACGCAGCGAAGACGATAGATCCTTTCTTCCAGGCCATGGGGAGCCAGGATGTCCTCCAGGGCGAGGCGGCCGGGTTTGTCGACTTCACCACTGATCACCACGGACCAGGGATGGGTCTGTAGCCGATGGGCATGCCGTTTCGGGTCTTCCTTGCCGGTGCCGAATTCAAAGAAATTGTTGTACCCGGTGGCCATGGCGTGATCGGTCAGCGGCTCGTCCGTGGAAAAGGGGCCTTGAACGGCATCGGCCAACCCGGCTTGCAAGGCCGGACCGGCGGATAGGCCCGGTGCCGCCGCCGCCAGCAGCAGACCTCCGGCCTGTTGCAGGAAGCGTCGTCGCTGGGCATAGACCGCCTGGGGCGTGATCTCCGAAGCAGGTGGGATCGGGTATTTCAAGCCAACCATTTTGAACTCTCTTGACCCGGCTGAAGGTCGCTTTTTTGATGCGGCTCATGGCTTTGATGCATGGGGGGCGGTTTTGGTTGCACGGCAAGGGAAACAGGTCTATTTCTAGACTTATTCTAAAGTAATATCATCGACGCGAGTCAACGGGAGAAAGTCATGAAACGTATTGTGCAATCCCTTCGCAAAGCCCTGCCTGTGGCGGTTCTGGTCTGTGTCGCCGGCAGTGGGGGTGTTCAGGCCGCCGAATTTGAAAGCTACAAGCGTTATTTCGAACCCCTGCCGGCCTTGCCGCCGCTGCCGTCCAACAACTCACTGACCCCGGAGAAGGTGGAACTGGGCAAGATGCTGTTTTTTGAACCCCGCATCTCCGCCAGCGGGGTGATCAGTTGCGCCACCTGTCACAATCCGGCACTGGGCTGGTCCGATCGCATTCCCAGGGCGGTGGGGCACGATGGCCAGGTCGGAGAGCGCAACACCCCCACGGTCCTCAATTCCGGTTTCCTGGAGGCGCAATTCTGGGATGGGCGCGAGCCTGACCTGGAGGGACAGGCTCTGGGGCCGATCCAGGCCGAGATCGAGATGGCCATGGAACTGGATGATGCCCTGGATCAGTTGGCACGATTCGATGTCTATCAAGAGCGCTTCAAGGAGGCCTTTCCCGGTCAAGCGGATCCGCTGACCGCGGAGAACGTGGCCAAGGCCCTGGCCAGCTTCCAGCGCACCCTGAACACGCCGAACTCGCCCTTTGACCGCTATCTGCGGGGGGATGACAACGCCATGACCGAGCAGCAAAAGCGCGGCATGGCGGCCTTCGTGGGCAATGGCTGTATCGCCTGTCACCGCGGAGCCAATTTCTCGGACAGTCGTTTCCACCGTTTCGAGTTGCCCGGCTCCACCGATGAAGGGCGTTTCGTAGTGACGGGGGAGGAGCGTGACCGCTTTGCCTTCCGTACCCCCACATTGCGCAACGTGGCGGTGACCTACCCCTATTTCAACAACGGTAGCGTGGATGACCTCCATGACGCAGTGCAGTTGATGGGCGAGCAGATGCTGGGCCGCAAATTGGAACAGCCGGTGGTGGATGACATTGTGGCCTTCCTCCATGCCCTCACCGGAGAGATGCCCCGGATCACGTTCCCTTCTCTGCCCTGAGCACCTGACCCCGCCGTATTGATGCGGGAGGCGTGTCCGGCAGGCCTATGGCTTGCCGGACTGATCGCTTAGAAGTTCAGTTGGAGAGACACGGCGGTTCGTGTCTCACGGCGGTTGGCGGGCCAGCTGGGGCCCTCATCGCCGCGACCGGTAAAGCCGCTGGCCAGCAGATCGTCCACGTGCAGCCCGATCTCTGCCTGCTCCCCCAGGGATCTTCGCAGGCCCAGACGCAGGAAGCCGTCGCCGGTGCCCAGGGGCGCGGCCAGTGGGTCATCCAGCCATTTCACATCGGCATGATGGTAGTACTGGAACGACAGGGTCCAGGTATCGTCGGGTGTGTAGTAACCAGCAAGATTGAAGATATGGTCCGGAACCGAGTCTGCATGGAGCCTGGCATCCGGTCCGGCGCTGCGGCTGCCCAGCAGGGACAGTCCTCCGCTCAGGCGCAAGCGGGAATTGAACCGGTAGTCGACCTGCATCTCCACTCCCTGGATGGTCAGTTTGCCCAGATTGCTGATGACCGCAGTGAAGTCTACGGGCATCTGCCCCAGGGGGATCTGGATCAGTCGATCCACCTCGTTGTGAAAGGCCTTGATGTCCAGGCTGCCCCGACCATGATCAAACAGCAGGTGACCGCCCAGTTCCAGGGATTGGATGACCTCGGCCCGGATATGCTCATCCGCGATGAAGGTCAGACCGCCTTCGCCGGGCCGAATCCCGATCGGGGTGGGGAAGACGGCCTCGATCTCCGACTCGATGAGGCTTGGGGTGCGTATGGCACGGGAGGCCACCAGGCGCAGGCTCAGGTCACTGGTGGGGAGGAAGATCAGGGCTGTCCGCGGCATGAATTCATCCCGGATCAGGTCATTGGCCTCATACATCCCGCCCAGATTCAACAGCCAGCGTTCCGCGGGCATCCATTCCAGGTTGGCGAACAGACGCTGGATGCGATTTTCCACAGTGCCGCCGGGCGTGTTGAAATAATAGGTTGAACGGGCGGTGTCCTGGCGCAGTCCACCTCCCCAGACCACCCGGGTCCGGGGCTTCAGTTGACGATGCCATTCCACTTCCAGGTCATGCCGGCGGTTACGTACCCCCTGATCCACATCGACCCACAGGCCGGAGGCCGGGTCTTGCAGTGGGTATTCATCGATCAGGTCATACTGTTCAAAGTAATACTGCAGGCGATAGCCCGCATTGGGATCGGCATGGCCCTCCAGAACGGCATGGAGATGAACGTATTCAAAATTCAGTGTTCTGGAGGGAGGCAGCGGGTTATTGATGGCCTCCAGGCCCTTGTCCACGCGGGTCAGACCGGTGTTCACCGTCAGTGACCGGGAACCCGTCAACTCCCGATCCAGGCGCAGGTTCAGGGCCGTGCGCTCCCACTGGTCGCGGTTGCCGGGAAAGCCGTCATCCTCCGCATGGGACAAGGACAGACGGTAATGTTGTCTGTCCCCCAAACTGCCTCCCTGGCGCAGGGAGGCATCACGGACACCGTGGGTGCCGATCCGGGTCCGGACCTGGGTTCCGGGCGTATCGGCGGCATGGCGGGTCAGGATGTTGATGATGGCAAAGAAGGAGTTGGAGCCATAGGCGGCCGAGTTGGGGCCGCGAATGATCTCGATGCGTTCGACGTCATCCAGGGACAGCGCCAAGTCGCCCCACTGTGCGCCTCCGTTGGTGGGGCTGTAGATGGAGCGGCCATCCACCAGGACCTGCAGCTGGCGAACGAACATGCCTCCCAGGCCGTGATAACTGACGATGCGTCGATTGCCGTCGTGATGGCTGACCAGAAAGCCGGGCACCATGCTCAGAACATCGGCAATATGCCGGGCATCGCTGTGCTCCAGCCAATCCCTGTCAATAATGGTGACCGAGGCCGGGGCCTCGATCTGGGGCTGCTGGAGCCGCGTCGCCGTGAGCGCCACTGGCAGGTCGAGGAAAAAATCCTGCTCCGAGAAGCTGTGAGGTTCCGCCTGTAGCCCCTGGGGCAGGATCATGGCGCCACACAGGAGCAGGGTCTTCTTGTTGGTCATTAATCGAATCAAGCCCTGAAGGCCGCGGCGGCGGCTCACAAAGTGCTGAAAACCATATCGGGATCTTTCACAGACCTCCGGTGCTGATCAAGATCTGCAGGATGGATTCGGCCAGTATCCGGTAGCCATCCTCATTGGGATGAATGGGGTCGGCCTTCAGTTCGTCCCGTGACAGTATATGGGCGAGCGCGTGATTTTCCAGAGGAATTCCAAATTCCCGGGCCAGGGCTTCATAGGTGACGGCATTTCGTAGTCGAATCAGGGTGGGGGTGGGCACGGCCACCAGTACGACCTGGACATTCCGGTCCCTGGCGGCCCGGATCATGGTCGCCAGGTTGTCCTGTTTCTGCTCCATGTCCATGCGGCGGAGCATGTCGTTGCCGCCATGGATCAGCACCAGCAGATCCGGTCTGTGCTCGTCCAGCAGCCGTGGCAACCGTTCACGCCCCTGACGACTGACTTCTCCGGGCACGCCGGCATTGATGACCTCAAGTCCCGTCAATCGGGCCAGATGGGCGGGATAGCTCTCATCCCGAGAGGCGCCGGTGCCAAAGGTGAGACTGTCGCCGAACGCCAGTATCACCGCGTCCTCGGGCAACGGCAGCATGGCCGGCGGGGCAGGGGAGCAGGCTGCGAGGAGGATCAGCAACAGCGCCGAGATCAGTCTGCCCGCGTGGTGCGCAAGCCGGCGCATCTCAGCGGATCTCCCGAGGGCCTGAATGCCCTAGCAACTGGCCGAGGCTCCGTCGTGCCTGCTGGCCGATGAAGACCCGGGACAGGCGTCGTGGACCGAACAGGAGTTGTTGCTGTACACGTCCCCCCAGATACAGCAGATCCTTGGCGGTGGGGTCGAAGGGGCGTCGACTGATACGGGCGATGCGTCCCAGGTTGATGCCCCGCCCATCGTCCAGCAGGATGAAATGCGGACTCAGGCCCCGGGCCGGGTCGGGCCGGGGGAAATCCATCACATCCAGCAGGATCCGGGGGGCTCCATGGACGCGAACCCCCAATTGCATCGGGCTTGGGACCAGTTCCACCAGATAGATGGCGTCACCAATGGCGGCACGCAGTCGTTCGATCTGCGCGTGATATTCGGTGGGAGGCCATAACTGCTCGCTCATGAGCAAGGAGACTAGGCCCGGGCGGAGGGAACTGCAACCCGGCCGACAAAGGGGAAATCCTGCGCCACGAAAAAAGCCCAGGTGGATCCACCTGGGCTTTTCAATCTTGGCTCCCCGGGACGGGCTCGAACCGCCGACCTAGTGATTAACAGTCACCCGCTCTACCGACTGAGCTACCGGGGAATTGCTTGGAAGCCCGGCATATTACGGATTCCGCCGGGCTTCGTCAACACATTTTGTGAAGTTTATTCACCTTCCACCGCGCGGGCGATTCTTTCCACCGCCTGCTTCAGATTGTCCATGCTGGTGGCGAAGGAAATGCGCACGTGACCGTCGGCGCCGAAGGCGGAACCGGGCACCAGGGCCACGCCCACCTTGTCCAGCAGGTACTCGGAGAACTTCACGTCGCTGTCCATGCCCAGCTTCTCCATCGCACCCTTGACGCTGGGGAAGGAGTAGAACGTGCCGTCGGAGGGCAGGCATTCCACGCCCGGGATGGCGTTCAGGGCCGCCACCAGATAGTCATGACGCTGCTCGAAGGCCTTGCACATCTCACCCACGCAGCCCTGGTCGCCGTTGAGGGCGGCCTCGGCGGCCTCCTGGGCGATGGAGGTGGGGTTGGAGGTGCTCTGGGACTGGATCTTCTTCATGGCGGAGATCAGGGCCTTGGGGCCGCCGGCATAGCCGATACGCCAGCCGGTCATGGCATAGGCCTTGGAGACGCCGTTGAGCACGATGGTGCGGTCATACAGTGCCGGGCAGGCCATGAGGATGTTCACGAAGGGCACGCCCCGGAACATCATGTGCTCGTACATGTCGTCGGTGGCCACCAACACATGGGGATGCCGCAGCAGCACTTCGCCCAGGGCGGCCAGTTCCTCGCGGCTGTAGGCCACGCCGGTGGGGTTGGAGGGGCTGTTGATCACCACTAGGCGGGTGCGCGGGGTGATGGCGGCTTCCAGCTGCTCGGGGGTCATCTTGAAACCCTGGGACTGATCGGCGGAAACGATCACCGGCTTGCCGTCGGCCAGCAGCACCATGTCCGGGTAGGAGACCCAGTAGGGCGCGGGGATGATGACTTCGTCGCCTTCGTTCAGCAGTGCCTGGGCCAGGTTGAAGAAACTCTGCTTGCCGCCGCAGGAGACCAGGATCTGGTCGGGCTGGAAGTCATGCCCGTTGTCACGCTTGAACTTGTCGATGATGGCCTGCTTCAGGCCGGGGGTGCCGTCCACCGCGGTGTAGCGGGTCTTGTTGTTGCGGATGGCGGCAATACCGGCTTCCTTGATGGGATCCGGCGTATGGAAATCGGGCTCGCCGGCACCCAGGCCGATCACGTCGCGGCCCTGGGCCCGCAGCTGGGCGGCAAGGGCGGTCACGGCCAGGGTGGGGGAGGGCTTGATGCGCTGAACGCGGGAAGAGAGCTTGATGTCCAAGGCGATGTCCAGGGAATGCGTGTGTGGATGGGGTTCTGCGTGTGCACACCCGGCGGGGGTGCAAGGGCGCGTACAGGAAAGACGCGCCGAGTCAAGGTAGGATGATACTGAAACCAGGTGGATAAAATAAGCCCATGGACTCATGTTTCCAGCTCAAGACCTCATACACCCCGGCCGGCGACCAGCCTGCCGCCATCGCGCAGTTGCTCGACGGCCTGGATGCCGGGCTGGCCCACCAGACCCTGCTGGGGGTGACCGGTTCCGGCAAGACCTTCACCATTGCCAACGTCATCCAGCGCGCCCAGCGCCCGGCCATCATCCTGGCCCCGAACAAGACCCTGGCGGCCCAGCTCTACGGAGAGATGAAGGAGTTCTTCCCGGACAACGCGGTGGAGTATTTCGTCTCGTACTATGACTACTATCAGCCGGAGGCCTATGTCCCGTCTTCGGACACCTTCATCGAGAAGGACTCCGCCATCAACGATCACATCGAGCAGATGCGCCTGTCCGCCACCCGCGCCCTGCTGGAGCGGCGGGATGCCATCATCGTTGCCAGCGTGTCCGCCATCTACGGTCTGGGGGACCCCCGGGCCTACCTGCAGATGGTGCTGCACCTCAAGCGCGGCGATGTCATCGACCAGCGCCTGATCCTGCGCCGATTGGCGGAACTGCAGTACACCCGCAACGATCTGGACCTCAAGCGGGGTACCTACCGGGTGCGGGGCGAGGTCATCGACATCCACCCGGCGGAGTCGGACCGGGAAGCGGTGCGCATCGAGCTCTTCGACGAGGAGATCGAGCAGCTCTCCTATTTTGATCCCCTCACCGGGGAAGTGCTGCGCCGGGTGCCGCGCCTGACCATCTACCCCAAGACCCACTATGCCACCCCCCGGGAGACCCTGCTGGCGGCCATCGAGCAGATCAAGGATGAACTGCGGGACCGCCTGGAGGTGCTGCGCCGGGCGGATCAACTGGTGGAGGCCCAGCGCCTGGAACAGCGCACCCGGTTCGATCTGGAGATGATGCTGGAGCTGGGCTACTGTTCGGGGATCGAGAACTACTCCCGTTACCTGTCCGGGCGTAACGCCGGTGAACCGCCGCCCTGTTTCTTCGACTACCTGCCCGATGACGCCATCCTGGTCATCGACGAGAGTCACGTCACCGTGCCCCAGCTGGGGGCCATGTACAAGGGGGACCGGTCCCGCAAGGAGACCCTGGTGCAATACGGCTTCCGGTTGCCGTCCGCCCTGGATAACCGGCCGTTGCGTTTCGAGGAGTTCGAGGCCCTTTCACCCCAGACCCTCTTCGTCTCCGCCACGCCCGGCCCTTATGAACAGGAGAAGGCTGGTCAGGTGGTGGAGCAGGTGGTGCGTCCCACCGGACTGGTGGACCCGGAGGTGGAGGTGCGACCCGCCTCGATCCAGGTGGATGACGTGCTGTCCGAGATCCGGCTGCGGGTGAAGGCCAACGAGCGGGTCCTGATCACGACCCTGACCAAGCGCATGGCCGAGGACCTCACCGATTATCTGGGGGAACACGGGGTTCGGGTGCGTTACCTGCATTCGGACATTGACACCGTGGAGCGGGTGGAGATCATACGCGATCTGCGTCTGGGAGAATTCGACGTGCTGGTGGGGATCAACCTGTTGCGGGAAGGGCTGGACATGCCGGAGGTGTCCCTGGTGGCGATCCTGGATGCGGACAAGGAAGGCTTCCTGCGTTCGGAGCGTTCCCTGATCCAGACCATCGGCCGGGCGGCCCGCAATCTCAACGGCAAGGCCATCCTGTATGCGGACACCATCACCGGCTCCATGCGTCGGTCCATGGACGAAACGGCCCGCCGCCGGGACAAGCAGATCGCCCACAATCAGGCCCATGGCATCACGCCGAGGGGGGTGCAAAAGCGCATCGCCGATATCATGGAAGGGGCCTATGCCGGCGGCGCCATGGCCACGCCGAAACGCCATGCCAAGGTGGCCGAGGAGGAGGCACGCTACGGACGGCTGTCGCCCCGGGACACGCTCAAGGAGATCAGTCGCCTGGAGGCACGCATGCTGGAACATGCCCGTAATCTGGAATTTGAAGAAGCGGCCCGTCTGCGGGACGAGGTCGCACGTCTGCGTGAGGGGATGTTGGGGGTGGTGGAATCATGAAGTCCAGGATCTTGTCTGTCCTGACCCTGCTGGGGGCATGGGCATGGAGTCTTTCCGCCGGTCTGGGAGCAACGACCCTGTCGCTGCAACCGGGCTCGGATCTGGTGGGCGAGTTGCGGCATGTGGAGGCCCGCCATGAGCATACCCTGATCGACATCGCCCGCAGCCATCAGGTGGGGTTCGAGGCCATTCGCAACGCCAACCCGGACCTCAACACCTGGATCCCCGGCGAAGGGGCCAGGGTGCTGCTGCCGCTGCAGTTCGTGCTGCCGGATGCGCCGCGGCGGGACATCGTCATCAACCTGCCTGAGATGCGCCTGTACTACTTTGCCGCGGACGGCAAGCAGGCAATGTCCTATCCCGTCAGCATCGGGCGCATGGACTGGGACACCCCCCTGGGCACGCTGAAGATCACCGAAAAGCGTGAAAATCCCACCTGGACCCCCCCCCAATCGGTGCGGGAGTCCTACGCGGCCCAGGGCAAGAGCCTGCCGGCGGTGGTGCCGCCGGGACCGGACAACCCCATGGGTGAGTTCGCCATGCGGCTGAGCCGCCCCAGTTACCTGATCCACGGCACCAACTGGTCCACCGGCATCGGCATGCGCGCCACCCATGGCTGCATCCGCATGGACAATAACGACATCCGCACCCTCTATGGCCGGGTGCCGGTGGGGACATCCGTCAATATCGTCAATCAGCCTTTCAAGGCTGGCTGGAAGGGGGATGTCCTGTACCTGGAGGCCCACCCACCCCTGGAAGAGTTCAAGGCGGATCACAGCCTTACCCCGGCCGTCCAGCGCATCATGGCCGCGGTGGGAGAAAAACCCGCCCGGGTGGACTGGGAGCGGGTACGCCAAGTGGCCGAGGCCGCCACCGGTGTGCCTCAGCCCGTGGGCTATCGGGGCGAGCTGACGGCCTTGCCCGAGCTGCGTCTGGGGCAGCGTCCCGCGCCGGCGCCGGCACCGGAAGCTGTCGCCGGGGACTGGTTCGTGCAGATGGGCAGTTTCAGCGAAGCCGACCGCGCCCGGATGCTGGGCACCCGGCTGGAGCAGGATGGCTTTGCCGTGAGTGTTTCCGAGTTCAGAAAGGGAGAACGGCGGATGTACCGGGTGCTGCTGGGGCCGGTGGAAGACCGGACAGCCGCCACTGCGCTGGGTGAACAAGTGGCCCGCCGAACGCTGATCGAAGGCATGGTGATACAGCTGCCGCGCTGATTCAGTGGTAATTTGTAGCCCCTGCCCACCAAGTAACACTGAACCGACGGAAACCTGATGACGGCTTCTCAACTGACCATTGGTCGCAAGCTCGGCTTGTCTTTTGGCATGGTGCTGCTTTTATTGCTGGGTATTGCCTTGATCGGTTGGAACGGGCTCCATCGGGTCAGCGAGGCCAATACCCATGCGGCCGAGATCTACGAGCAGGCCATCTTCCAGGTGCAAAAGGAGGTGGATCACCTGGTCTGGGTCAACGGTTTGGCCAATGTCTTCGTCCTGGGTAGCCGCTTTACCGGTCAGCTCGATCACACCCGATGCGATTTCGGGCAATGGTATTACGGTTTCAAGGACAGCGCGGCCTATCAGGCGGCAGCAAGTGATTTTCGCCGTACCTTTGATGCCATCGAAATGCCCCATATCCAGCTGCATCAGACCGCGTTGCGCATCCTGCGCACGGTGGAGAACGGCAATACGCAGGCGGCCCTGGCAGTTTACCAGGACCACACGCTGCCTCATCTGGAGACCCTGCGTCGCCTGCTGACGGAGCTTGGTCAGGCACTGGAACGGGAACGGGACCAGGCCATGGAGCAGGCCCGGACTGCGGCATCGACAGCAACGTTCATCATGGCTGTGACCGTCTTGGCGGCCTTGCTGGCGGCGGTGTTGCTGGGCTTCATGCTCACCCGCGGTATCGTGAATCCCCTTCGGCAAACCACGCATCATCTGCGTGCCATCGCCGAAGGTGACGGGGATCTGACCCGACGTCTGCCCGTTTCTGGCAAAGACGAGATCACGGATCTTTCTTCCGCCTTCAACGCCTTTGCCGATCGCATTCATGCCCTGGTACGGCAGGTGGTCGGGGCCTCGGCACAGCTGGCGTCCGCGGCGGAGCAGCTATCGGCCTCCAGTGAAGAGACCCGGGAACAGGTGCAGCGCCAGCAGTCGGAAGTGCAACAGGTGGCCACCGCCATGAACGAGATGGCGGCCACGGTGCAGGAAGTCGCCCGCAATGCCGCCGAGGCCGCCGTCATGGCTCGAACCTCCGATTCCCAGGCGCAGGCCGGGGGGCGTGAGGTGGATGAGTCCATTCGTACCATCCGGGAGTTGGCCGCGGAAGTGGAGCGTACCGCCGTTGTGATTGGACGGCTTTCCAAGGACAGCGACGAGATCGGCAAGATCCTGGATGTCATCCGGGGGATCGCCGAGCAGACCAACTTGCTGGCCCTCAACGCCGCCATCGAAGCGGCCCGGGCCGGCGAGCAGGGGCGGGGGTTTGCGGTGGTCGCCGACGAGGTCAGGACCCTGGCTTCCCGCACCCAGGCTTCCACCAACGACGTCCAGGCGATGATCGAACGCCTCCAGAGTGGAGCCGGCGAGGCGGTTCAGGTCATGGAGCAGGGGCGCGGCAAAGCCCGCCAGGGGGTGGAGCAGGCGGGCAAGGCGGGCGAATCCTTGAACGTCATCACCCGCTCCATCGGCACCATCAATGACATGAATGCTCAGATCGCCAGCGCTGCGGAAGAACAGTCCGCCGTGGCCGAGGAGGTCAACCGCAACGTGGTGAACATCAGTGACGGCGTTGAGCATGCCGCCACCGGTTCCAGGCAGATCGCCGCCGCCAGCGATGAGCTGGCCCGGCTGGCCGCTGAGCTGCAGGAGCGGGTCGGGCAATTCAAGGTTTAGTTTCGTCCGCTTGCCGAAGGCTGTTGTTCTTTGTCACCACGCCCGCTCTTTGCCATGACTCCCGCTCTCCTGCCGGGGTACTCCCGCTCTTTGCCATGACTCCGGCTCCCTTGCCGGGGTACTCCCGCCCCTTGCCATGACTCCCGCCCTCTTGCCGTCACTCCCGCCCCTTGCCGTCACTCCCGCGAAGGCGGGAGTCCAGGGTTTTCACTCCGTTGCCTGGATTCCCGCCTTCGCGGGAATGACGTTTTTGGGGGCGTCTCCGGGAATGACGTGACGGCTTTTGATTGCCGGATTAATAGTCTTGTCGGATCGACGGTTTAACTAATATCTACGCGAGATTACGCAGCAGACATGTACCGGTTTGCAGAGACCGGGGCTTGCCAATGGTGATCCGAGTGAACTCGGGGTAAAGCGCGCCTCCGGCGTCAAGCCAGTGGGCAGTCAGTTTGGTCAAAAGTGGCGCGAAAGTCTATCTAATGATAGAAAACCCCCAGCCTTTCTCCCAGTTCCTTGAGTTTCCTTTTCAGTCGGATTTCATCCAGCAGGAACTTCTCGATTCTCCCGTCATGGGCCTGCAGCCCATGGGCCAGGGCATTGCGCAGGTTGTTCAATTGGCGGAAACCTTCCGCCGAGTGTTTGAGAGTGTCTCGGGCGGTTTCCCGATCTTCATACTGGTTCACCTTGCCCTCACTGCGCAGGACTTCCGCCGAGATCGCCGACTCCAGGGAAAAGATGGCCGCCCGCACATAATCCCCCCGATCCAGATACTGCCGGGCCAGGGCGCCTTCCCAGGCCGCCCGGTCTCGTCGCTTGTACCAGGCCACTCTTTGCTCCAGTTCCCGGCGAAACAGGGTGGCCGCCGGGTCGTCCGCCGGAAAACGATCCGGCTTGCTGGACCATCCCGTGAGTGCCTCGCGCGCCTTCACCGGGTTGTTGGTGCGCTCCAGGAAAGCGGCCCTGGCCAGTTGTTCTCCCGCCGGACCCAACAAAGGGGCAAAGGCACCATAGTCTCCATCCTTGTCGTAAGTATTGAGTGCCTGCAGCCAGTCCGCGATGCCCAACAGACCGATCAGATTGTGTACCGGCGCCTGACCGGTATCCGGGTCATAGGCCCCGTACCAGATTCCGTCGATGCTCGCGCCACGGGCCACTCGCAGATACAGGGCCGCCAGTAGCGCAAGCATGGGCAGGTGCCGGAAACCGTGAGTGACATCGATATGCACCCGGTCATTGGCCTGTACATGGTGGGCCATGATGCTCAGGATGTCCGTCTGTTCCTTCTCGGTGCGACAGTAGGGGATGAGTACCAGGTGCACCTCGCAGCCCAGGTGATCCGCCAGCGGCCTGGTCAGCGGAGCGAGCAGATCCGGTGTCACCCGCTTTTCCTCCACCGCCTGCATCAATCGCAGGTGATCCCCTTCGGGCAGATTCACCCCGTCATCGAACAGGTGATCCCACATACTGCCGGATGTGCCCATGATGATCAGTCGTTCGGCGCCCAGACGCCGACGCAGGGGCCAGCCGAAAAAAGCCGTTGGTTCGGCGTCCATGCCGTCGCCGAAGTCATAGCAGGTGGTGCGATACCGCCCCTCCTGTCTGGGGGCACGGCCGAGGAAGGTGAGGAGTGTGGTCACGGGTGCCTTTCCCTTGGTTATTTTGCTTTGCCTGGCGCATTGGCAAGGCCATCAATGATGACCAAAACCTCCTGGTAAAGCCGTTCCAGTTCATCCTTGAGTTTGCGGGCGGTGGTGGCCTGACCGAATCCACCATGGTTGATGTCATTGCGCAGTTCGGTGATGCGCCCGTAACAGCCCGCCAGTTCACCGGGAATTTGTTGCCGTAATTCCAGGGCGATATCCCGGTATTCTGCCAGTTCATGTTCCCATGCTTCCGGCGGTGGGGGCTGTTTGGCTGACAGTACCCCCATGAGCCTTGAAATCAGGGTTCGGCGCTTGGTCTGTGCGGCCTGCTCATCCCGTGTGTCGCTTCGTACCTGCTCCAGCAGTGGCTGATTGGCGTCAACCATCAGGCTGATGATGCCCTCCTGCAGCAGTGTATAGCCTTGCTGGATCTGGCCATGCCGATGGCACCAGGCCACCGCGCGCAGCACGTTCAGGGGAGAGGCATCCTCCCAGTCCTTGAGTTCGCCGGTCAGCTTGTCAATGACCGGACGTAGAGGGGGAAGAAAGTCTTCGCGAACCTGGGCCAGTGGATCGGTGATGCGGGACTTCACCATGAGCCGAGTCAGTTCCCGCCCGCGCACCGTGCTGATGGCCTGACCCAATTCATCCAGGGCACGGCTTGCCTTTTCCAGCGCCTTCGCTGTCGCATCCTTACCCCGGGTGTCCCTCAGCACCGGCTGGGTATGCCGGTTGACCAGCGCGATCACCTCGCCTGGGTCGCCCGAGCGAATGAGCCGGTCAATGCCGATGCTCCAGTCGAACAGCGTCAGAAACGGGGTCAGATCCAGGATCGGGGCATTGCGCTCGGCCATGGGCATGTCTTGCACCACGGCGGGGCTGCCCAGTTTTTCAAAGGCACCGTAATGCACCCCGGCCAATTGAACACCTCGGGTGACCTTGAGGTACTGGATCAGAACAGTGAACAGCATGGGTAGGAAGCGAAACGAGTGGGTGATGTCAAAACTGATTTCATCTCCTTCGCCGACTTCCACCGAGAGTCGCTCAAAGATCTCCCACAACTCGGCCTCGCCCGTGATATCGGGCAGGTCGATCACCTCCACGGGGATCGATTCCGACCAGCCGGAGGCGGCGAGCTCTTCCTCAAAGGCGCTCAGATTCCTGGCTCTGGCGCCGGCGGTGCAGCCAAGAAGGATCCGGTCCCCCGGCTTAAAATGTCCGCACTTCAGATGGAGTAGGGCAGTCTGGATGAAGCGTACATTCTCCATGCGTGAAGGGGCGGGTTCGTCCGTATCCATGAAATAGTGGCAAGGGACGTAATTGCCGGTTCCAAGAAAGGAAATGAAAAGCCTGGCCATCGTATGAACTCCTGTCATATGTGATGCCTGAAAACAGCCATCACTCCACAATACGGATCTGCTCCGGTGTCAACCCAAGACGATACTTGCGCGGACGTGAGCCGCCATCCTGGACTTTGTAGGTGTCGAATGACGGACCGAGTTGGGTGCGAAGACTTTTGTGCAGTCGGGAGAGTAACTGCGAAAAGTAATGGCCGTCCATGCCCTTGCTCAAGGCATTTTCCGTCATTTCGTTGTCCGCCATCGGCGTCTTCTGCACTGCCTGCAGGGCTTCTAGATAGCGGTCACGCCATGCCGCATCGGGGACTTCCTTGCAAGGGGCTTCCAGCGGGGGAAGACTGTCCATGGCGCGCCTTGCAAACAGCACATACAGGGCCATCTGGGTGGGGGGGAGCTGGATATTCCGCCTGCCCAGGGTGAGGCTTCTTTCCGGCAAACGGATGACCAGGCTGGGCGGCGCAAAGGCCTCGCGGGCATTTTCCACGACTTCACGGTAGGTGACCCGACCTTCCATCAACCGGGTATCCAGGCCATGCCGAAGACCGACGAAAGGAATGTCGGCGAGGGTGACCGTCGCTTCCCTGGCATCCACGGGACCATGCTTGGGGAGATTGAGTACCCGTGATTGACGACTGGGGTAGAAAAAATCCCAGGTGGATTCAAAGGGCTCGGATACCAGCACGTGGGAGAGCCGATCCTGGGGACGGCCGAACAGAGACAGGGCATAACCCAGAAAAAATCCCATGGTCTTGCGCCCGCCGGCGATGGACACATGAAGCGCGGAATGTTCGTCTTCGGTCAGGCGACGCACGGTGTCAGTGATCTGGTCGGCGGCGGCCAGATTGTCTGCCGGTGAACGGATATCCTCCAGAGGGCGGCCATCAGGATCCTGAATGATCTGGATATGCGCTTCGGTGAAGGTCATGTCCGGTAGTTCGTATTCGCGACACAAACGGTCAAACCAGCCCGGTTCCTGGGACAGCAATGACAGCCGGGCGCGCTTGGCCCCTTCCAGGGTCGTGAGCAGATGGATTTCCGTGGGCAGAAATCCGGGCGGATCGGCCATCGCCAGCGCATAGAGGGTTTCGGTGACGATCTGGGGAGAAAGCCCGGTCACTGCCAGAAGGATGCGCCTGGGATAATTTGCCGGGTTGTGGTGTGTGGGGTGCATGGCATTCCAGCCTTAGATCAGATGTTTTACGTTGATCGGTATGGGGGTATTGCCAATGGTCACCGGCTGTTCCCCTGGTTCCAGGTCAAGATCGAGCACCGCAATGCCTTTCTCGTCCACCAGTTCGTCCAGCCAGCGGGTGTTCAGTTTGGACGATGACTTGCAGACCTGTCTGCGCAGGGCCAGGATCATCCCGTCCCTTGCCCGAGTCATTCCCACATAAAGCAAACGCCTGGCCTCATCTCCAGCCCGGTCGATGGCTTCCCGGTGTTCGGGATGGCTGGATAGACGCTGTTCCAGGGGGGCAAAGCGTTGCTGGGTGCCAAATGGCCAAGGCCAGTAGTGGATGGTTCGACCGGCCAGTGGATGGTTCAGATCCAGCTCGGTTGAAGCCGCCATGCTCACGCCAAAACCCGATCCCGATATTTCCCGATCCAGATCGGTCAATATCACCACCGGCCATTCAAGTCCCTTGGCGCCATGATAGGTGATAACCTGGACCGATTGATCGCCCTGCAAAGGGGGTTGCCTGGTTTCGTCCCGTTGCAGATGGCGGATCAGACCCGCCAGGGTCGCCGGTCGGTGGTAAAGCCGACAGCGCGCCTCATAGGCCAGAAAACAGCCTCGCAGGGCATCCAGATTGGCCATCCGTCGCAGGGGGCGGTGCCATGCCTGTACCGTGGGAATCAGGTGGATGGCTTCCATGGCCATGAGCAGTGCGTCGGTGGGTGAGGCCTTGACGGCCCACCGGGATCGGGAATCCTCCAGTGCCTGGATCAGCGGATCCCGGCGCCAGTGATCAAGGGCCCGGGCATCGTCGGTGATCAATGCTTCCAGCCATGATGCGTTGGCAGGGTGTTGGCGTGAAAGCGCCACGATTTCCGCAAGCGCCAGCGTGTCGCCGGCGTCCTGCCAGTAGCGCAGGGCAGCCAGGGCCAGACGGCATTCGGTGGCTTCCATCAGGCGGCCCTGCTGTGCCGAGGCGGGAATGCCCGCTGCCTCCAGAGCCGCGGCCACTGACTGACAGTGGCTATTCTGAAAACACAGCACTGCCAGGTCGCCGGGCTGTAGTTCCGGGCGTTGTTCCAGCAACTGGACGATGCCTTTCACCAATGCCCGGTTCGCCTCATTGCCACTGCGGCCATGCAGATGCCAGGCTTCGAGCCATCCACCCTCCGCATCCTTGCCCGGCGGCAGATCAAGGGAGATATCCTCTGCGCTGCGTTCATGGAATACCCGGGTGAAGACGGCATTGCAGAAGTCCACCAGACGTGCCCTTGAGCGCCATGAAGTGGTCAGGGACTGCGTCTGTCGCACTTGGGTGGTGATCTGATCCATCAAGGGGTAGTCGGCGCCGCGAAAGCCATAGATTGCCTGTTTGGGGTCGCCAACCCATACCGAGCGGCCCACCCGGTTATCCAGTGCCAGGAACAGGGCAAGCTGGATGGGGCTGGTGTCCTGGAATTCATCCACCAGAATCTGTTGTACACGGGCATGGATGGCTTCCCGGAAATCGGCGTGTTGCTCCATCATGGACAGGATCAGGTTTTCCTGGTCAATAAAATCCACCAGACCATGGCGCCGTTTATAGTCCTGATATAGATCCAGTGCCTGCGTGGCGCAGTCGAAGATGCCGTGTATCAGAGTCTGCAGATCCTCATGCAATCCGGGATGGGAGAGCACCTGTTCACCCAGAGCCTTGAGGGGGGCCACCCAGTGTCGCCCTTCCTTGGCCGGTGTGAGCTTGGCAAACCGCACCCATTCCGTCCAGGCCAGTGCTTCGCCGCGATGGACCCTGTTCAGGCAGGG
This sequence comes from Ectothiorhodospira shaposhnikovii, assembly GCF_047222355.1. NCBI lineage: Bacteria > Pseudomonadati > Pseudomonadota > Gammaproteobacteria > Chromatiales > Ectothiorhodospiraceae > Ectothiorhodospira > Ectothiorhodospira shaposhnikovii. The sequence goes on from NZ_CP178333.1 coordinate 1,296,872, forward strand.
TTGAACGACCCGGAGGGCTTCCTGTGTGGCTTTTTTCGTTGAGCGCAGGTTCAGCAGGGCGGAAACGGTTTCCGGCAGGATGGTATCAAGCTGTTGGTCAGGGGATGCCATGTCCGCCGACCCCAGTGCCTTGGCCAGTCCTTGCCAGGATTGTTGCGCACTTTGCCGGAGCTGAGCCTCATTCATGAGGTTGCTCCTGGCCAGGGATACCACGGCCATGACATCGTCGCGCCAGTCGGGACGGCGGGCATGGCCTGAACCGCCGCCATCCCTTTCCAGGCGCCGTGCGACCGGTTCCAGTCGCACGGCATGTTGCTCCAGTGCTTCCGCGGTGGCGATGCGAAACAGGTCACTGGATTCCTGTTCATCCAGCACCTGCAGGCGGGGTGAAAGACCCGCTTCCATGGCGTACTCGCACAGCAAGCGATGGCAGACACTGTTCACCGTGCCGACCAGGCCGCCCAGCACAGCCTGGGCAGCGTCTGTCTTTCCGGAAGCAAACAAGGCGCGGCGCAGACGTTGTCGAATGTCTGTTGCCGCCCGATGGGTGAACGTGGTGATCAGCAGGCCGTCGGCGGGCAGTCCCGTATCCAGAGCCGAGAGTGCTTCCCCGACCAGATGGAAGGTTTTGCCCGTGCCGGCACCGGCATTGATGAGTTTGATGCCATTCATGCTTCATCTCTCCGGTTGAGGCCGCACAATGCGTCAAATTCACAGAAATGACAGGGTGGCGGCAGGTGTAGGCCCGTATCCTCTTCCGGTTGCTGATCCGGATGGGGTTCATCACCCTCGTTCGTCATCTCGGGGGTGTGCTGGGTGGCCCATGCACGGATGCCACTGGCCTCCAGGCGGCCTTCCTGCCATGCGGCCATGCGCTCCTGCAAGGTGACCCAGGCCCGTTCCCAGATGACTTGCGGGTTTACCCCGGCAGGGGCGGGTGTTGCCGGATCGTTGAAGCCGGCGTCAAGGTATTCGCACTGGTTCAGCATGAAGTAGCCCGCCCCCACGTTTGGTGATTCCGGGTCCGTACCGAGCAACCAGGCGTACATGGCCAGTTGCAGCGCCTCACCGCGATCGATTTCCTCGCGCAGGTAGCGGTCCGAGCCTGACCATTTGAGGTCCAGCACATGGCGACGCCCCAGTCCATCCGCCAGGATCAGATCGGCTCGACCGGAAAAACCGATGTCTCCCGCCAGACCGGACAGCGCGCATTCCACGGATTCGATCCGTTGCCCGGTCTTGCGTAGATGATCAAAGAGATGAAAGGCCGAATTTGTTGCCGCCTGTCTGGCTCGTTCCAGACGTATTTCCTGTCCGGGCAAGATCAGTTCTGGAGCCAATATGGAAGCCCAGTAATCAAACAGAAGCATCGCCCGATCCGCGGCTTGCCGTGGCGTGAACCGGCTCGCATGAGGGTGACTGCACAAAGATTCAATCACCCGGTGGCATAGCCTTCCCTGAACCGACGCATCGCTTTGGCGCGCCAGCAGGGCAGGGCCGACCAGTCCGACCTGGTGTTGCAGGCACCATTTCATCGGGCAAGCCAGAAAATCCCGTAAGGTGCTGTAGGAAAAATGCGTCGGACGACGAGTGACCCCGGCAGGCAGTTGATGGATGGCCCGTGGCGGGGAAAGCGGCTGATCCGACGTGGGTGCCACGATCACCCTCCGGCCCATCACCCAAGGGGAATGGGGCTGCAGCAATTCATCGCAGTGGCAGTCGCGGATGGGGGTAAGGCTTTGCAACTCATCCAAAAATGGGTGATTGCCCGTATCCATGCCTGCCGTTCTTTCCGGTTGTACCAGCAGCAGATGATTCCGGCAGCGTGACAAGGCCTGTCTCCATGCGTGGGATTCCAAGTGGAACGTGTCCGTGGGTAGCGTGGGTTGCAGACCATGTGACCGCATGGCCTTGAGTTCCGCGTCGGTCCAGCGATCAATTTCCTGAGGGTGCCGAGGCGCGGTGAATCCCCAGCAGATCAAGGTTTCGCAACTCTCCAGCAGTTGCCCCGGATGGTTCAGCACTTGTCCGGTGGTTTCCACCGGCGCAACCGGCGCGCCTGCCAACGACTCGTTGATGCTGTGGAGCATGCGTTCCAGTCGCGTACGGGGAATCCTGTTCTGACCCTCGCTGATGGCCAGCAATGCATGGGCCTGATCCGTCAGGTCTGTCCTGATGGACGGGTCCAGTTCGCAGGATGCGATCCAGTCCAGTATCCAGCGACAACGCATGGCTACCGCTTCCACGGGGGCCCCCGGTTCCGGTGCGTGTCGGTCCAGCATCAACTGGTGGTGCAATATCCTGATTTCATGCCGGATCTGTTCACGGTCGCCGTCGATGCCGGCCTTCCAGCCCAGGTTCATGGCTTGACGTTCTATCCTTTCCCACGCCTTTTTCCAGGCAGGACCACCTACGCCGGGTTCATTTTCCAGAGCCTGGACCAGTGTAGAACGCACGAAATCGGGAATGGGAGAGCAATCCATCAACAGCAACGGGTAAAACGCTTCCGTATCCAGGGGGGCCCAGAGGTTTGCAAGCAGCAGAGGCAAAATCTGCAGGTGTGCCGACAGTGACGAAACACGAGCCTGCCCCAGTCCTGGCAGTCCCCGGCGCTGCAAGGCCTGATCCAGGATGAGGGAATCCTCAAGGCACAGGAGGCTCACTGTTTCATTGTGTTTCGTCGAAGCGGCAAGCCATGCCGCCACATACTCCGCGCACTGCCATTCATTCCTGCCCAGAACTCTGACCACGGCATCCTTGCCCACCTCGGGGTGCTCCGGTGGATATCCCCGGGGCAGGCCCGCCGGCTGCGAAATCGGGAATGCATGATCCAGAATGAGGGTATTGCCCGCGGCCAGGGCGTCCACGATGCGTCGCCAGGGATAGGGCAGCAGGGAGTAGGGCGTCTGCAGCCGAAGGCACTGAATACCGCACTGCCGGCCCTGTAAAAGCGCATCCTGCACCTTTCGTAGGCGTTCCGCTTCTCCGGCAAGGTCTGTCCCCGGCAGATTGGACAAGGCCCGTAGACGAGGGGAGCCATCCAGAGGGGTAATGCCGTCCCATCCCGCCTGTATCAAGCGATCCCTGGCGTCCAGAAGATATTCCGCGGTTGCCCAGGGATCCGCTGAATATGAACGGACCCACCAAGGATCGGGGTTGCCCATCGCCTGCATGCCGCGAAGACATGCTGCGATACGGACAGGTCTGGAGAATAACGCGCCAGCCAGATCAAGACGGTTTTCCAGCAGGGACAGCAGCCTTTTCGGACCCATCCCGAGCCGGCCTGCGAATGCCGTTTCGGTACGCCGGGGCATCCCATCCAGGTAAAGGCCAAAGGTGATCTGCATGTTTTGTATCGCTCCGTGCTGTCCGAGTGCAGGAGAGTGTGCACCTCGGCACGGCGCCATGAAGACGCGGCAAGCTTGCCATCCATTCCGTTGGGGTTATCCACGTTCATACTGCCATCCAGTGATCCGGATGCCCGGGAGTGACCTGGATGGCGAAACGGGATTTTTACCTGGCGGCGTATGACGTCTCGGAGCGGGGCCGGCTGTCCGCCGCCCTGTCCCTGGTCAGGGCCTATGCCACGGGTGGGCAGAAGTCAGTCCACGAGGTATTCCTGACGGATGCCGAGCGTCGCGAACTGCTTCATGACATGGCCCTGATCCTGGATGAGGAAGAAGACCGCTTCCTGCTGCTGCGTTTGGACCCGCGCGGGCGTGTGCATACCTTGGGCAAGGGCACGCAGCCCCACGACCCCACACTCTTTTATATGGGATGACAGTCATGGCGACCTTGTTTCTGGACAGAGCTCAACTGGAACTGCGTGTCGATGGGGAGGCCCTGGCGCTCTATGAAGGGGGCGAGCGCCGGGGTACCGTGCCGATGAAACTGCTGGAGCGCGTCGTGATCCAGGGGCGACAGACCCGGTTGGAATCCGGCGTCCTGGGTCGTTTGGGAGAATTCGGGGCAACCACACTCATCATGAGTCCCAGGGCACATCGTCGTCTGGCATTGGTGCTGGGACCAAAACACAACGACGCAGGCATTCGCATCGCCCAGGTCCATCGATTGATGGATGACGCCTTCTGCCTTGCCTGGAGCCGGGATCTGGTGCAGGCCAAATTACATCGGCAGTTGCGTCTGCTGAATCGTGCAGTGCTGGCAAGACCGGATGTCCGTCGGGCGCTCACGGGCGCGAGTGAAAGCTTGGGGCGTATCCAGGTGGAACTCTCTGATGGCGAGGTGAATATCGTCCGTCTAAGGGGGCTGGAGGGTGCCGCCGCCCGGGCCTCATTTCAGGGATTGACTGCCCTGTTTGCACCTTCATTGAACTTCACGGGCAGAAATCGACGCCCGCCCAGAGATCCGGTGAACGCCTGCCTTTCCCTGGCCTATACCCTGCTGCACTTTGATGCCGTGCGGGCCGCCCATGTGGCAGGTCTGGACCCCTTGATCGGGTTTTATCACCGTCCCAGCATAGGCAGGGAGTCGCTGGCCAGCGATCTGATCGAACCCATGCGACCCGTGATCGACGAGTGGGTCTGGGCCCTGTTCCGAAACGAAGTACTCCGGGTGAGTCACTTCAGCCAGGATGGCGATGCCTGTCTCCTGGGCAAAGCGGGGCGGCAGAGATTCTACGAACACTGGGAAGCCCGGAGCACCGCCCATCGCCGATGGCTCAGGGCGCGTTGCAGCAAGCTGGCCCGCTATCTGCGGGATGAAGGTCGGCAATGGCTTGAAAGCCCCTTTGAAGAGGCATGAAACATCATGGCGACTCGATCCATCCCATCATCACGGCCGCGAATGGCGGTTCCCGACCGCAAGCCACTTTATCTGCTGGGACCGGAAGCCCGGGAAGTCCGTGCACGTCCGACCAGTCTCTGGATCAGGGGAGCGAATGCCGCGGTAAATCTACCGCTTTCCAGGCTGGAGCGCATTGTCTCGGGAGGGCGAGTGCGATGGGATTCCGAAGCCATCTGCCGCTGTTTGGAACATGGCATCCCCATCACATGGGTGACGGATGATCATCAAGTGGCGGGTACGGTCTATCCGCCCAGGCATCAGGGCAGTCTTCTCCACGATGCGTTGCAGATGTATCTCCAGCGCTGTGAATGGCAGATCCTGCATGAAAACTGGATTGCCCACCGGCGCATGGAGGTATTGCTGACCTGGCGCGGCAGGATGCGTGTGGCTGGTCGGGAAGTGTCCGCATCGGGATTCGAACAATTGCAGCGCGATTATGTGCGTCATAACCGTTTGCCGTTATTGTTCGTGGACGAGGCCCATGTCTGGTGCCATAACCTGGTCTGCCGCCATCTGCACATGGAGGGACTGGAACCGGTCTACTGGGGCTTTGGTGGCGAGGCCATGAATCTGGCCACGGATCTTGCCGATCTGTTCTGGGCGGAAATGAATCTGTGCTGCGGCACCTTGCCGGCGGAAGTGGAAGAGGGTGCCGAGGCGGTCCTGATGTTCGAGAGCTGGGCGGCGAGACACGAGGTGCGGATCCACCATCATCTGGGGGATCTCAAACGCCATGTGCAGGTGGAGAATCATTCATGAGCCAGACCAAGCCCCGGGCCTGGCTGATCTGCTACGACATCGCCGATCGAGGCCGCCTTGGGCGGCTGCACCGGTTCCTCAAAAAGCATGCCCAACCGGTGCAGTACTCGGTATTCCACTTTGAAGGCAGCAGCGCCCAATTGGGGCGCCTGATGCAGGATATCAAGACCTACATCAAGCCGAAGGAAGACGATGTGCGGGCGTACCCCATACCGGAGAAGGTACAGCTATACACCTTGGGCAGGGGGGTACTGCCGGATAACCTGCATCTGGAGTCTTCCCGCAGCCCCGGGTTGGCCCGCCTGGTGCGGCCTGGGGAATGAATGTGGTTGGTCTATCTGGAATCCGGATTTACCGCAGCTTGTTGGTGAGATGGATTGTGGGCTACGATGAGCCTGTAGTCAGTCAAGGACACTCTGTTTTGGACCATCGCTCGGCGATTTCTGGTTTCTTTGCGAACCCCATTCGTAATTCATTGATTATGAATGCCTATTGGCGTCGAGCACTCGGAAAGTAGACCCTGATGAAGAAGGGATTAAGACGAGCATTTCAGTCAGTTGACGCTTGATCTGGCTCGGAAAGTAGACCCTGATGAAGAAGGGATTAAGACGACGGCACATACAGGAAGGTCCGGGCACGCAACCTCGGAAAGTAGACCCTGATGAAGAAGGGATTAAGACTGCGCCGCCGATTCAATGTCGGCATCCTCCGGGCTCGGAAAGTAGACCCTGATGAAGAAGGGATTAAGACCCCTGGTACTGGGCCATCAAGTGCCGAAGCAGGCCTCGGAAAGTAGACCCTGATGAAGAAGGGATTAAGACAACCAGGGCCTCGTGGACTTCTTCGACTGCCTCCCTCGGAAAGTAGACCCTGATGAAGAAGGGATTAAGACCGCTCAAGTGAGCCCTTGTTCTTTCATTCGCCGCCTCGGAAAGTAGACCCTGATGAAGAAGGGATTAAGACCGATCGCGCGAAAAACGATTGCGCTGTTTTCTGCGCTCGGAAAGTAGACCCTGATGAAGAAGGGATTAAGACAAAACGATTGCGCTGTTTTCTGCGTTCTTTACGCTCGGAAAGTAGACCCTGATGAAGAAGGGATTAAGACTTTTTCAAGACTGTATACGTTGTCCCCGTCATAGCTCGGAAAGTAGACCCTGATGAAGAAGGGATTAAGACATAGCGCGGAGAACGATAGTATTGTTTTCGGCACTCGGAAAGTAGACCCTGATGAAGAAGGGATTAAGACCTCGTCCGAGAGCGCCTTCAGGGCGGCGATATCCTCGGAAAGTAGACCCTGATGAAGAAGGGATTAAGACCCCAGCGTTCCTGTCATAAGGGGGTGCAGTGGGCTCGGAAAGTAGACCCTGATGAAGAAGGGATTAAGACTGTTCCTGTCACTCCCCGCCCGCCGGTCCGACACTCGGAAAGTAGACCCTGATGAAGAAGGGATTAAGACGTGACCGGCCTCGTGCAGTTGAGTGGTATCGTACTCGGAAAGTAGACCCTGATGAAGAAGGGATTAAGACCTACTTTCTTCGCATTCGTCCCGACACCACGATCTCGGAAAGTAGACCCTGATGAAGAAGGGATTAAGACGCTTGTTGAGCATAACTATTGGAGAGATTATCTCGGAAAGTAGACCCTGATGAAGAAGGGATTAAGACGTCTCAAGATCTACGCAACAGATCGCGTTTGTCCTCGGAAAGTAGACCCTGATGAAGAAGGGATTAAGACGTCTCAAGATCTACGCAACAGATCGCGTTTGTCCTCGGAAAGTAGACCCTGATGAAGAAGGGATTAAGACATGGCTTGAATTGCCGCGTTCTGTTCCATTTGGCTCGGAAAGTAGACCCTGATGAAGAAGGGATTAAGACGCCTCGCCGGTACCCACAAAGGCCCGAAATGCCTCGGAAAGTAGACCCTGATGAAGAAGGGATTAAGACGTCCTCATTAAGTGAATGTATGGGTCAGAACGTCTCGGAAAGTAGACCCTGATGAAGAAGGGATTAAGACATTAAGACGTAAGGACAGGGCTCACCACCAAACTCGGAAAGTAGACCCTGATGAAGAAGGGATTAAGACTCACATCCTCCGGCGTGACCGTGAACGCATCCTCGGAAAGTAGACCCTGATGAAGAAGGGATTAAGACAAGACGAGGGAATCGTAGGCGCTCGCGCCGGACACTCGGAAAGTAGACCCTGATGAAGAAGGGATTAAGACTGGCCTCGCGTCGCCGGGTGGGGTACCGCTTGCCCTCGGAAAGTAGACCCTGATGAAGAAGGGATTAAGACAGAATCTCCGTCGCATATCCGAATCTGACGAAATCTCGGAAAGTAGACCCTGATGAAGAAGGGATTAAGACGATCGATAGTGTTCATTTCCCTTCTCCCGGCAGCTCGGAAAGTAGACCCTGATGAAGAAGGGATTAAGACAAGAAAAAGCGGGGCATGCCGAAGATAAAACTTCTCGGAAAGTAGACCCTGATGAAGAAGGGATTAAGACCCATTGCGGTAGCACCATTAGCTTCAATTTCTCTCGGAAAGTAGACCCTGATGAAGAAGGGATTAAGACCTTTGACCTCGAAAGCGATATCAAACGCATGATTCTCGGAAAGTAGACCCTGATGAAGAAGGGATTAAGACAAAAGGGGGTGCAATGGGAGCAGCCTACCATCCTCGGAAAGTAGACCCTGATGAAGAAGGGATTAAGACAGGAGAGTGGTGGGGCACTGATCGTCCCAGTGCCCTCGGAAAGTAGACCCTGATGAAGAAGGGATTAAGACGGCGGTCAAGCCGCCCGATGTTGGTGGCGAGGCGACTCGGAAAGTAGACCCTGATGAAGAAGGGATTAAGACCATGTTTGCATACCTTTGTTTGTGGCCTTTGTGCTCGGAAAGTAGACCCTGATGAAGAAGGGATTAAGACATGCGTGTCAGACAGATATCTCAGTTCGACCAGCTCGGAAAGTAGACCCTGATGAAGAAGGGATTAAGACAACCAACGATATCAAACGGCGAATTATCGCGGCTCGGAAAGTAGACCCTGATGAAGAAGGGATTAAGACAACCAACGATATCAAACGGCGAATTATCGCGGCTCGGAAAGTAGACCCTGATGAAGAAGGGATTAAGACCGCCTGCACGCCGCCACATAAGCTCACGCTTCGCCCTCGGAAAGTAGACCCTGATGAAGAAGGGATTAAGACGCTCAAGATCCAGATACTTCCGGGGCATTGTCACCTCGGAAAGTAGACCCTGATGAAGAAGGGATTAAGACTCCATCTCGACATCCACTCTCGCGCTTTCTCGCTCGGAAAGTAGACCCTGATGAAGAAGGGATTAAGACGATACCGCTTGCCCTTTTCCTCTTCCATCAGGAAGCTCGGAAAGTAGACCCTGATGAAGAAGGGATTAAGACGGTGTACGGTAGCCGGTATATATGGAGCGCCTCTCGGAAAGTAGACCCTGATGAAGAAGGGATTAAGACAAGTTTTACTCCCGTATCTTTCTCAAAATCCTCCCTCGGAAAGTAGACCCTGATGAAGAAGGGATTAAGACACCGTGAATGCGTCCAGATCGCCTATGGGCACCCTCGGAAAGTAGACCCTGATGAAGAAGGGATTAAGACAACTGCTGGCGGCCAATCTCCTCGGCCTTGGGCTCGGAAAGTAGACCCTGATGAAGAAGGGATTAAGACTCTGCCTGCTCAACCCTATCTGGCCACCAATGCCTCGGAAAGTAGACCCTGATGAAGAAGGGATTAAGACGGATGCGGGCGCACAGATGGCGTTCCTGCCGGGCTCGGAAAGTAGACCCTGATGAAGAAGGGATTAAGACTCTCGTCAAGCAATTCCCGGCGCTCGGCATGGCTCGGAAAGTAGACCCTGATGAAGAAGGGATTAAGACCACCGGGTGTTAGCGACGTGATGTCGCCACGTCCTCGGAAAGTAGACCCTGATGAAGAAGGGATTAAGACACAGCCTTCACAAACCTGCGTGCAAACCCTGGGTGCTCGGAAAGTAGACCCTGATGAAGAAGGGATTAAGACAGCCGCGGGAGTGACAACGGCAGGGCCGGTATGGCTCGGAAAGTAGACCCTGATGAAGAAGGGATTAAGACGGCGCGAACGGCGTACATGGCCGTCAAAAGGGCTCGGAAAGTAGACCCTGATGAAGAAGGGATTAAGACGCAGGCGCTCCATGTAGGTCATGGGCCGGGACCCCTCGGAAAGTAGACCCTGATGAAGAAGGGATTAAGACCCGCCATCCGGGTGGTCCGTGGTCTCCCTGTGTCTCGGAAAGTAGACCCTGATGAAGAAGGGATTAAGACGGCTCAGGATAGTGATGGCACGGGTGGTGAGCCTCGGAAAGTAGACCCTGATGAAGAAGGGATTAAGACTGCCCGGAATAATCCAGGCACACGATTCTTGTCCTCGGAAAGTAGACCCTGATGAAGAAGGGATTAAGACCTGATATGCCGCTGCCAGTGCCAGCTCCAGAACTCGGAAAGTAGACCCTGATGAAGAAGGGATTAAGACAGAAAACCTTATCCTTTTCTGCCGCCGCCTTTCCTCGGAAAGTAGACCCTGATGAAGAAGGGATTAAGACGAATAGCAACCGGGATGCTTTCCGTGGACCGCCCTCGGAAAGTAGACCCTGATGAAGAAGGGATTAAGACGAATATAAGCAAGTAACCTTTGCCAGCGCTCCAACTTGGAAAGTAGACCCTGATGAAAAAAGGATTAAGACCCAACTACCCCGGGTCGGCAGCTGTCAAGGGACTTGTCGCCTGAGAGTACATCGTTATGCAGCTATTTTTAGTGGCTAATCCTTCGTGGGATACTCGGCATTCCGTTTGATGGACCTGTACGGCCATGGCAAGCTTGCCATAGTCGTGCAAGCCTGCCAGCATCGGCTACGCTGAATATCCAAAGACAGAATGGACGCCCTCATGGAACAACGAAGCTATGAAATCACCTTTCTGACGCCCGCCTTTCTTGGCGGTGCCGATCAAGGCGCACGGTGGCGTAGTCCTCCCTTCAAGCAACTACTCCGGGCCTGGTGGCGGGTGGCTTGGGCACAGGATCAGGATTTTCGACTCCATGGCGATGCTGTCAAGAAAATGCGCGCTGCCGAGGGCAGGCTATTCGGGAATGCCTGGCTGAGTGAAGATGAAGGTGGGCATCGCAAGTCAAGGCTTCGATTGAGACTGGATAGTTGGGATCCAGGCAAGCTCAAGGACTGGGAGGGCACGGCCGAAAGGAAGACGCACCACCCCGAAGTAGGGATGGGTGGAAACGGCATGCCGGTCGGCTCCGAACTCTATCTTGGTTATGGTCCGCTCACCCACGATAAGAATAGGCGCTGCACTGTCCTCAAGGGCAACGCCGCCATCCAGGCCGGTGAAACGGCCACCCTGAGGCTGGCGATTCCCGGCGATGACCAGGCCGAAATCCACCGTATTGACCGTGCCATGCACTGGATCGACCGCTTCGGCACGATTGGTGGCCGTTCCCGCAACGGCTGGGGCGCATTACAGGTCCAGGTCAAGACAGGCACGCCATCGGGGCGAAGCACACCGCTGCCACTGGTGCCCTGGGAAAAAGCCCTTGAGACGGAATGGGCTCACGCGGTGGGTGCGGATGACACGGGTCCCCTGATCTGGCAGACCGGTTCGCAAGCCGACTGGCACGGGCTCATGCAGACCTTGGCCGCCATCAAGATCGGTTTTCGCACCCATCTATCTTTCACAACGGGTAAGGGCGCAAAAAAAACGGAACCCCGTCACTGGCTCAGTTATCCCGTCACCAATCACGATGTGCTGGGCTGGAATAACCAGCGTCTGCCCAACAGCATGCGTTTCACGGCACGCAAGGATGCCCAGGGTCGATTGCGCGGCGTGATCTACCACATGCCCATCCGCCCGCCGGCCGAATTCAGGCCCGATGGTCGGGCCTTGTGCAGTGCCTGGGGGAATGTACATGACTTTCTCGACACGCAGTGTCACGGACTGAATCGCATCAAGGAGTAGTGCCGATGACCACCACACTCTGGAAAACCAAACTGGCGGCCCGTATCCATGATCCGGCGGAGAAGGCATTGGTGCTGTTGCGGGATCCCGCCGGGCACGAGGGGGGAACCAGTCGCGTGCTCAAGCGTGACTTGGGCCTGGAGTCCGGTACTGAGGACTTGCCCGCCGATCCGGATGCCCTGGGAGATATCCTGTTTGATCGGCTGGCCGCCGATATTCACCGGGCCGTCAAGCGGGCGGATTGGTGGTCGGCGGCTGCTGATCGCCCCCAGTGGCCGCTTCGGGAGATTGATATCACCACCCGAGACGGAAAGGAAAAGACCCTGGCGGTCGCCGACTACGCCCGGGTGAACTGGGTCAAGCGACCGATACTCAAGCATCCCCTGACCGGCGAAGCCCTCGACCTCAAGGGGCTGCAGGAAACTGATATCCGGGACATCAAGCAGCGCAGCCGCGAGCACTTTCAAGGATTGATCTGTCGTGATGGGGCCGGGAATACCGACTGGCAGCGTACTCTGCTGGCTTTCTGGCGTTTCGGGCCGACACTCAAGGAAACGGCTGATAACCACACCCTGGGTCACCTCTGGCCATTGCTACCCGCCGATACCCGGGTGCCGGATCATTCCATTTGGGATCATCTGGATCTGGCTTCTGCCTTTGCGGGTGCTTTTGCCGGCGACAGCCAGGGCGAGGCAGCCCTGCTGGCCATGAGCATTGGGCCAGTGCAGGAATTCATTGCCAGCGCCCGTTCCACTTCCGACCTGTGGGCCGGTTCCCATCTGCTGTCGCGATTGGCCTGGGAAACCATGCGGGTGATCTGCGAGGAGTTGGGTCCCGATGCCATCCTCTTCCCACGGCTGCGTGGTATTCCGCAGGTGGACCTGTGGCTACGCGACACCATGAATTTGCCCAAGGAATGGTTTGCCGATGAAGCATGGGCAAAAAGGGAAACTGACGCCAATCCTCTGTTCTCCGGCGCACTGCCGAACCGCTTTGTTGCCGTGGTGCCCGCGGAACGGGCAGAGGCGCTAGCGCAGGCAGCGAGTGATCGCGTCCGCCGTTGGCTGGATGACATGGGCCGGCAGGCTGTGGATGCGTTGCTCGATAGTCTCCAGATCAATGCCTCGGATTCACGCGCTCACCGGCAGATGCGCGAGCAGTTGGAGGGATTCCCCGAGGTGCATTGGGCGGCGGTGCCCTTCTCCTTGATCCGTGCCAATGATCGTAAAAGGGACACCGATCTTGATGTGACCAAGCTGTCCGAGGCCATGGCGCCTTTCTTTGACGGTGAAGATGCCCCGGGTTTTCTGGGTAGCCCTGTCTGGCATGCGCTGAGCCGGGCGATGGAAGCTGATGGCATCCGGTTCTTTTCTCCCAACCCGGGGGTGCTTTATCCCGCGGTACACGATCTGGCAGATCGGGTGCTGGCGGCGGCCAAGGCCGTGCGTCCTTTTCAGCAGACCCGGCAGGAAGGCTGGCGTTGTACGCTGTCCGGTGAGGCCGAGCGGCTGGCGCTGGACGATGAAGATTTACAGGAATATCCAGGCCGGACCGGAGACAGCCTGTGGAACCGGGTGGCGGGGCAGAAAAAGAGCTGGGCAAAGCGCGGTGAGCATCTGGCCGGTCTGCCGGCACTCAAACGACTTTGGCCCAGCCTGTTTGCCGCCGAGGTGGCGCAGGCGCTGGGCATGGACAGGGGCCAGGTTCCCCGTTTCGTGGTCTCCACCCACACCATGGCCCTGGCCGGGCAGTTGGAGCGTTGGATGAGCGAAGGGGGGCGCTCGCCTGATACCTCGCTGATGCAAAGACTGGAGGCCGCACCGGCGGTCCCCCTGCCCAGGCGTCTGGCTCGTCAGGCCGTCGGCAAGGGGGATTTCAATATCGCCCGTCGCTTGCCCGGGTTGCTGGAATCCGCCGCCGAGGCGGATCAGGACCAGGCCATGGAGGAAGCGCGCCAGGCAGTGTCCCGTCTGCTGGGTCAGAAGCCGGAGGCCTACTACGCCTTGCTGATGATGGACGGCGATCATATGGGCCGCATCCTGAGCGGTGACCCTGCGCATGCCGTCACCTATCGCGAGAGTTTCCACCCCGATGTTCAGGCGGGCTTCGATCGTCTGGCCGGAAAACATCCGCATATCCGTCGTTACGGCGAGCAAAAACGAGCCTTGTCACCGGGGCGGCACATGGCCATTTCCTCGGCCCTCAATGACTTCACCCTGCATGTGGTGCCCGAAGTCGTGGAAGAGGAGCATCCTGGGCGACTGCTCTATGCCGGTGGGGATGATGTGCTGGCCATGTTGCCGGTGGGTCATCTGTTGCCCGCTATGCGCCGACTGCGTGACGCCTACAGTGGCCGGGGCGAAACCTCTAATTGGCAGAGTGCCCGGCAAAGCCGGAACCTTGTCTTGAGTAACGGCTTTGCCATGCTGCGTGGGCGACTGATGCGCATGATGGGAGAGGGAGCCACCGCTTCCGCTGGGGGGGTGGTGGCACACCACCAGGCACCCCTTACTGCCGTGCGTCGGGCACTGGAGGCCGCGGAAAAACGTGCCAAGAATGAGGGGGGGCGTGATGCATTCAGCCTGACCATCGTCAAGCGCAGTGGTGGGGAGCTGAGTTTTACCGCCAAGTGGGACAGTGTTCCATTGCTGGAGCGCCTGATTGCTTTTCTGGCCGATCCCCGCGTCTCTCGCAGGGCGGTGTATCACAGCCTGCAATGGTTGGCCACGCTGCCTTCCCATCCGCCTGAAGACATGATGGCCGGTTTGCTCTGCTACCAGTTCGAGCGGCAGTGCGCGCACAAGTCGGCTGCCCAGCATCACGACGTTCCCGGTCTGAGTCGGGCCATCGCCGGTTTTGCGCTGGATGGCGAGGCTCCCGTGCGGAAACTCGCCAACTTGTTGGCTATCGCTGAGTTCCTTGCCCGTGAGAGTCGTTCGGGCGCCTCGTCATTCCGGAGTGCTGAACACGGAGAGATCGCACATGCCTGATATTGCGCTGTTCATTCGTCCCTTGGACGTGCTGTCCTTTCGGGGCAACCGCATTTTTGGCGAGGCAGGCAGCTATGGCGTCAGCCAGATGCCGCCTCAGCCATCGGTAGCCGCCGGCGCCCTGCGTTCTGCGCTGATGGTCTCCCGTGGCATCGACCCTCATGCCTTTGCCGAGGGTCGGTTGGAAGACCCCGACCTGGGCCACAGGGATGCGCCAGGGCGCTTCCGGCTCACACACTGGCAACTGGCCCGGCACGATGGCCTGCGGATATCGCCACTGTATCGGCCGCCGTCTGACCTGGTGGCCAAGCGGGATGACGAGGGCGGATTACGCATTGAGCGCGTGCGCCCTCGAACCCGGGGGGCGGGTATCTCCTGCTCCGGCGCTACGCCGGATCTGGCCGTGTTACCTGAATCTTCCCGGGGAAAACCGGTGAGCGGCTATTGGCTGGATGAACAGGGATGGTCCGACTATCTGGCTGGGCAAACGCCGGCTCCGGCTCACTGGATCCCCGGTTCAGAGCTGTGGCAGACGGAAATTCGTACCGGGGTTGGGCTCGAACCTGTCAGGCGCTGTGCCGATGACGGCAAGCTGTTCACCACTCAGGCCATCTCCCTGATGCGTGGTAATGACAGCACGATTGGATTTCTGGCGCGGGTCCACACGGCGGACTGTCCTGCCCGGATCACCCTCCGGCTGGGGGGGGACGGCCATGCTGCTGAGGCAGAGACTGTCGAATGGCAACCCGCGCAAGGTGATTTGCAGGCGATGGCCCAAGCCGGGCATGCCCGCCTGATCCTGACCACGCCGGGATTGTTCACTGAAGGTTGGACGCCGGGCGATGGGGCGGGCGTGATCCGCGCACCGGGTATACGGGGAAGGATTACCTGCGCCGCAGTGCCCCGTGCCGAGATCATATCGGGCTATGACCTGGCCTTGCGCCGTCCGAAGTCGGCCCGGCGGGTCGCTCCGGTAGGCAGTGTGTATTGGGTGGCCTTTGATGAGGTCAGCCCACAAGCCCTGGCTGACTGGTTGGATGCAGGCCTTTGGTCCACGGACAGCCTGGACAGACACCGCCGTGCCGAGGGCTATAACCGCTTTACCCTCGCTATTGTTTGAACATAAAGGCATGACCACGGAGAACACCTAATGTTTATGGAAAAAGCCCCGCTCTTTCTCTACGCCGTCAGTCCGGTGCATGCCGGTGGCGGCCAGGCCACTGGTCTTATCGACAATCCCATTCAGCGTGAATGCCACACGGGTCATCCCTGCATTGCGGGTTCCGGACTCAAGGGTGCGGTTCGTCATGGTTTCGAGCAACTCGGGGGCAAGCGTGAGCACATCGATCCGCTGTTTGGACCGGAGAGCGGTTCCAGCAACCTGCACGCCGGTGCATTGAGTTTTGGCGATGCTCAGACGGTGGCCCTGCCGGTAAGATCCCTCAAAGGGGGCTATGTCTATGCCACCTGTCCGCAGGCATTGGCCCGTGCCCAGCGTTTGCTGGCCCTGTGTCACCAACGGGTCAACTGGTCGATCCCCGAGGTGCCGGAAGGCCATGCCCATCTGGTAAATCCCGCCTGTCTGTCCACGGATCAGGCGCTTCACCTTGAGGCTCATGAGTTTCGTGCCAAGATGTCGCCCGAGGTCCATGCCATTGCCGAGCAACTGGCAGCACTCGCGCTGCCGGCCGACCCGATCCATGACTATTTCCGCAATAAGCTCAGTCAGGATCTGGTGGTGCTCAACGATCACGACTTCTCGCACTTTGCCGAACATGCCATGGTGATCGAACCCCACGTGCGCATTGATCCCAAGACTGGAACAGCCAGCGATGGTGGTCTTTTCTATACCGAAAACCTGCCGCCGGAATCGCTGCTCATCGCCCCCGTGATGGCCGGCGCCACCCGCGGCAGCCATGGTGATTTACCGCTGGATGCCGGGTTCGTCATGGCTAAAGTGCGGGCGGTTCTGCACAGCGATCTGCTGCAGGTGGGGGGCGATGCCACCACCGGACGCGGCCTGCTCATCTGCCACATGCCCGGTTAAGGGGGGAGTCGTCATGGAGACCATTGACCACAAGCGCGCCACAGACGCCTGGCAGGCGGCGCAGGATTACACGAAAGACCATGTGAATGCAGCCAAATCTCTCCCGGCCCTGATCATCAACAGTGGCTTGATGCAGGTACTGGCCTTCTGCCATGACAAGGACAAGGAAAGCGAGGACGTGGCCCGTCGCCTGCGTCGCTGGCTTGCCGGACGATTCGACTGGATTCGAAGCGATGAATTCGAGCCTTTCATGGAAAGCCTGATGAACGCCACACCGGCCCAGTTTCGGGATGTCAATCGCGAGGCCATGGCCTGGCTCAAGTGGTTGCGTCAGGTTGCTCCGGCCCGTCAGAAGGGAGGTGTCTGACATGCCCCGTGCCGCCGTACCTGATTATCTGGGTCAGCACTTCAAGACCCTATTGGGGGAAGCCTCCCCCGGTATGCGATTTGGCATGTATCTCCCGATCTGGACGTCGCGGGATGAACAGAATTCCAAGGAGCCCGTTTGGAGTAAGAATGATTCCGCGGCACTTAAAGCATGGGAAACCATCACGGCACTTGGATCGGATGATCGGAGGCGCATGAGGGCTTTGGCCGACCGTCAGGATGGGCTTATTGCACAGCTTGCGGACAGCGATCGTCTCAGCGTCGATGCCATCGGTATTGCCCCGTTTGTCACCGGCATGGGCAACGAGCACCCTCTGGAAAATGGTTTTGCATTTCTCAATCCCCACGGCCTGCCTTATCTGCCCGGCAGTGGTATCAAGGGGGTGCTGCGGGCCGCCGCCGAGGAGTTGGCGGGTGATCCGCGCCGTGACTGGAGACCCGAGAATACCTTTGGCTGGGACCAGATGTTCGACACCAGCCAGAAGGAGCGCCGCTCCGCCATTGAGCTGTTGTTCGGCCACGATCCACAGGATGGACAGAAAGCGGATGCGCCCCTGTTTCGTGGACTGCTGGATATCTGGGACGTCATACCCAGGCTGGACAAGGGCAGCAACCTGATGGTCGAGGTCATGACACCCCATCAGAAGGAGTACTACGAAGGCAAGGCTACCCCCCATGACTCCGGGCAACCCATCCCCATTAAATTCCTGGCCGTCCCACCGGGTGCCCGCTTTACCTTTCATCTGCGAATCGACCGGGCACGCATGCAATCCCTGGGGGTGACGGATACCTTGGGTAAGGTCTGGCAGGATCTCATGCGGGCGGCCTTTGACCATGCGTTTGAGTGGCTCGGTTTTGGTGCCAAGACCAGCCTGGGTTATGGCGCCATGGCCATTGATTCCAGTGCCTCCGAGACTCGACGGGAGAAGCAAAAGGCGCAGGCCGAACAACGTGCCGCGGCAGCAGAGTCAGCCTTGCTGGAAAGCCTGTCAGAAGAGGACCGCGAGCGGCATGAGGCAGAAAAACGGATCGCAGCCTTTCGTGCCTGTACCCAGGAGGCCCGCAAGCAGCCCTATCAACCCGGTGGCGTATACGATCAGGAGCGAAATGATTTCATCAAGGTCGTCACCCAGTGGGATGATCCGGGTCTGCGCGGCATGGCCGCCGATGCCCTGGTGGAGAGCTTTGATAAACAGTGGGGTGCGAGCAGTAGGAAAATCAGAGACCTGAAAGCAGTGATCAACTCACTGCGGGGCGAATGACTGGAAGGCAATCAGACGCGAGGCCTCCTTGCCTCCCTGGCCGTTTCCCTTGCCGGCCTCGCGTCTGGATTGGAAATGTACCAGGGCGCCATGCCCGTGTGCCAAACGGCAAGCTTGCCGTTTGGCAGGGATGAAGCCTTGCCCCGAGCGGAAGTCCTGGCCAGACAAACCAGTCCCGGCTCTCCGGTCAAGGGGTGGTGACGCTTGACGTTATTAGTGCGTCGCGTCATGATCATCCCGATGATTATCTCATTCAGGTGTAAGGATACCGAGAAGCTGGCAAGTGGTGGCCGTGTGAGGCGGTTTGTCAATTTTGAGCGCGTCGCCTTGAGGAAGATTCGGCAACTGCAGGCTGCAGGCCGGCTGGACGATCTTAAAGTACCGCCCGGTAATATGCTGGAGCCGTTGTCTGGTGATCGCCAGGGGCAACACAGCATTCGAATCAACAAGCAGTTCCGGGTGTGTTTCCGCTGGACCAGCGCAGGAGCGGAAGATGTAGAAATTGTTGATTACCATTAGGAGGTAAACCATGCGCACGATTGATGCCGTAACGCCAGGGGAACTACTGAAAGAAGAGTTTCTAGACCCCATGGGCATTTCTCAGTATCGATTGGCCAAGGAAATTGGCGTGCCCGCTCAGAGAATCGGCCAGATCATTGCCGGAAAGCGCTCGATAACCGCGGACACTGACTTGCGTCTCTGCCGTTTCTTTGGGTTGTCGAATGGCTATTGGCTGCGGGCGCAGGTGGCCTATGACACCGAGGTTGCAGAAGATGTCCTTAAGGATCAGTTGAAGAGTATTCGTCCTTGGAACTCTGTGTCAGAAAATTGCTCAACCCCAATGGTTGAGCATGGGAAGTTCTGAATCAGTGGTTCCCGCCCAAGCGGGAATCCAGTCATAGGCCGGAGATTATGGACTCCCGCCTTCGCAGGAGTGACGGTGGGGGGCTTGTTGGGTGTTTCCCCCATGCCACGGTCTTTCTTGATGGGCCTGATCCGGTTTTTATCTCAAGCTTGCCATTTGGTATCGCCCCTGTCCCATCACCGTGCCCGCGCCGGCATGAATGAACTGCCCCAGCCAGAGATACGGCCAGAAGGGTTCGATGCCTTCGTGGGGGAGGGTCAGTTGTCCGGTGAGTCCGTCCATGTTGACGTGGGCTTTCTGGCGCGATGAGTAGCGCTGCCAGCTCTGCCACTGCAGCCGGGCATGATCTGCTTGCCATGGGTGCCATGCCCGGGCGGCCTGGGTGAGTTGGGCGAAATCGGTGTCCAGGGGCGTGTCGGTGTGAAAGTAACTGAGCATGGAGACGCGCCGAAGCAGATTGGAGAACAGGTCGGCAAAGTGAAATTCATCCGGCTGTACGGTGTGTCCATCGCGCTTGAGTCGCAGGGGGGTGTGCAGCGTCAGTGTGATCGGTTGTTTCGGCGTTGCCGGGATGGAGGGCGTGAGCGCCGGCAGGGTCTGGACGGGTTGTCCCGGTATGAAGATGGTTTGCAAATCCATGGCATCGACCGTGACGGCCTGATCCACCCGGATCAGTTCAAGAGCGCCCCTGGTCTTGCCGATCCCGTTGCGGGCCCCCAGGGACAGGGCATGGATGACATAGGGCAGGTGACGATTGCCCTGGCCGATGAGTGTGAGATCCAGGGGATATTCGTCCCCGGGTGACAACTGATGCGGGCCGTCGGGTGGACTGAGTACGAAGGGGTGGGGGGCCGCGGTGTATTTTCGCATCTTTCCGGCGCTGGGCGGCGGCGGGGTCTCGAAGATGTAGGCGTGGGCGCAGGCATGCAGCAGCATGCAGGATCTGCAATGGGGTTGACGGGTTACGCAGACGGCCTTCTTGAGGGCATGACCGAGGGTGCCCCGCCAGGTGGAGCCGGCAAATCGGGGTAGTGTGACCGGGGTGTGTGCCTGGAACAACAGCCGGTAACGGGCCAAGGGCAGTTTGATGGTCTGTGACGTCATTGGGCCGGATTGCTGCGTGGTGGATGGGTCATCATGGCTCATGGGGCTATTTCCTTGCCTCCGGACAGGGTTTGCGGACGGCTTCGTATTCTTCCAGCCGTGCCCCCAGCCGTTCCAGTGTCTCGGCGGATAATTCCTGTCCTCTCAGTTCCGGGGGCAGCGACAGGCTCAGGTGAAGATAGCGGCCGCCCCGTTCGCAGACCCGGGCCACCAGGTTGATGGGCAGGGTGCCGATGACGGTGTCACCGGGATGGACGAGTTCGATCTCCAGATGATCCAGGGTGCGATCCACGGGGATACCCCGCCTGGCGGCCCAGGTCACGGCGCCGGGGTGGCGGCTGATGAAATAGGTGTTGCCCATGGTGTGCAGACTCCGATGTGGAAGGTGTCCGCATAAGTTTAAGCAGTTTGGTCCTTATCTTGGCCCCGGCAAGCTTGCCTTTCTCGCAAGTCGGGGCACCTATTTTCTTCAATTGGGGTGTCTGTTTTCGTCACTCCCGCAAATATTTCGTCACTCCCGCGAAGGCGGGAGTCCAGGGTTTTCACTCCGTGGCCTGGATTCCCGCTTTCGCGGGAATGACGTGTTGGGGGCGTCTCCGGGGATGACGTGTCTGGGGGGCGTCTCCGGGCATGACGTTTTCGGAAGTGGCGTTCGTAAAGTGCTTGCCGCCCTCAGAACACCACCAGCATTCCCGCCAGCAGCAGGGCCACGCCGGAGCCGGCGGCGGCGCTGCCGTAGCAGGCCAGCATCATCTTTTTCGAGGCGGGTATGCCAAGGTCATGCAGGGTGTGGTAGATGCGGTGGGCGCCGTGGAACAGGAACAGGCTGATGACCACCGCCAGGCCCAGGGCCGGCAGGGGATGGCCGAACAGGCTGCGCAGGCTGTCGTAATGCATGGCGTCGGGACCAAAACCCAGGCCCATGGGGACGAGGATGCCGATGATCAGGACCAGCATGGTGCCCAGCAGGGCGGCAAAGACGCCACCGGCGCCGAACAGGGACCAGACGATGGGTTCGTGGGAACGGGCTCTCATCACAGAAACCTCATGGCAAGCACCAGAAGGACCAGGGAGGCGATGCCCCAGGCCCAGAGGGCGGCGCGGAAGATCATCCGGTCAGGGATCGACCGGCCCCGGAATCGCATCGGGGGTGTGGTCAGGGGCATGACCTTGAACCAGGTCCAGGCATGGAAGGCGAAGGCCGCCAGGGCCGCCAGATGGAAGATCACCGACACTGGCGATTGCAAAAAGCCCCGCCACAGGTTGAAGGCGGTTTCTCCCAGCACCAGGCAGACCATGCCGGCGAGCAGGAACAGGGCATAGGCCGCCACCATCACGCTGGTGCCTTCCCGCAGCAGGTAGCGGCGGTAGGCGGGGTGTCGCATCCACCAGCGGTTCATGGGGCGGACGTAGGTCTTGGGTGCAGGCGTCATCACGAACCCCTCCCGAAGGGCGCCAGAAAGCGCAGGAAGTAATCCTGGGTGCTGTTGATCTTGTTGCGGTTGATGGCCCGGGCCGGGTCCACGTGCTTGGGGCAGACTTCCGAACACAGGCCCACCAGGGTACAGCCCCAGACGCCTTCCTCGGCATTCACCACCTCCATGCGGGTTTTTTGTCCGGCATCCCGGGAGTCGGCGTTGTAGCGGGCCAGCAGGGCCAGGGCGGCCGGTCCGGTGAACGCATTGTTGAGGCCGTACTGGGGGCAGGCGGCGTAGCAGAGCAGGCAGTTGATGCACTGGGCATACCCCAGGTAGTCCTCGATCTGCCGGGGTGTTTGCAGGTTGGGGCCGTCCTCCGGGGTGAGCGGCTGGGCCGGGACCAGGTAGGGCGTGACGGATTCCAGCTTGCCCAGGAAGTCGCTCTGGTCGATGACCAGATCCTTGACGATGGGGAAGTGCTCCAGGGGTTCCACCCGGATGCGGGCCGGGTAGTAGTCCCGCAGGAAGCTCTGGCAGCTCAGGATGGGCTGGTGGTTGACCATGCAGCCGCAGCTGCCGCAGATGGCCATGCGACAGGACCAGCGGAAGGTGAGGCTGCCGTCCAGGTGGTCCTTGATGTATTGCAGTCCTTCCAGCACCGACATCTCGTCGGTGAAGGGGACCTCATAGGTCCGGTAATGGGGGGCCTGGTCCTGCTCGGGATCATAACGCAGGCACTCGATCATGATGGTGCGGGTCTGGCTCACGGTATCCCCCGGCTATGACTGGTTCTGGGCGCCGCCGCCGTAGACCCGCGCCCTGGGCTGGGAGCGGGTGATGGTGACCGGGCTGTGGGTCACACGGGGCGGGGCGTCGCCCTGGCTATGGATGAGGGAATGACACAAAAAGCGTTCGTCGTCCCGGGCCTCGAAACCGTCGATGCGCATGTGGGCGCCGCGGGATTCCTGTCGCAGCAGGGCGGCATGGGCCATGGCCTCGGCCACCTGCAGGGTATGGCCCAGTTCGATGGCGGTGAGCCATTCGGTGTTGAAGGCACGGCCCCGGTCATCCAGGGCCACTCCGGCCCGGAACTGTTCCCGCAGCTCCGCCAGTTGTTCGCAGGCCTGTGCCATGCGCGGCCCTTCGCGGACGATGCCGACGCCGGCTTCCATGATCTCGTGCAGGCGTTGGCGCAGCCGGGCCACCCGGGTGCCGCCTTCCCGGCGCAGCATGTCCAGATGCACGGCGGCCCGGCTTTCGGCCTGGGCCTGGAGCGCGGCGGAGGCGGCAGGGGTTTCACGGGCATGGCGGGCGGCGGACAGGCCGGCGGCGCGGCCGAAGACCAGCAGTTCGGCCAGGGAGTTGGAGCCCAGGCGATTGGCGCCATGGATGCCCACGCTGCTGCATTCGCCGGCGGCGTAGAGGCCGGGCAGCGGCGTGGCGCCATGGACATCGCAGAGTACGCCACCCATGGTGTAGTGCACGGCGGGCCGCACCGGAATGGGGGCGGTGACCGGGTCCACGGCGGCAAAGGTGCGGGCCAGTTCGCAGATCATGGGCAGGCGTTCCATGATCTTCTTCTCCCCCAGGTGGCGCAGGTCCAGATGGACCGCCGTGCCGTGGGGGGTCTGCAGGGTCCGGCCGGCCTGGTCCTCGTGCCAGAAGGCCTGGGACAGGCGATCCCGGGGCCCCAGTTCCATGGCACGGGGGCGGGGCCACGGGTCCAGGGGACCCAGGCCGTAGTCCTGCAGGTAGCGGTGGCCGTCCTTGTTGAGCAGGATGCCGCCCTCGCCGCGGCAGCCTTCGGTCATGAGAATGCCGCTGCCGGGCAGGGCGGTGGGGTGCCACTGCACGAACTCCATGTCCCGCAGGGGGACGCCCTGGGCGTAGGCCATGCCCATGCCCTCGCCGGTGACGATGCCGGCATTGGTGTTCTGGCCGAAGACCCGGCTGGCGCCGCCGGTGGCCAGCACCGCCGACTTGCACTGGAACAGCACCGGTTCGCCGGTGGCGATGCACAGGGCCAGCACGCCCTGCAGGCGACCGTCTTCCACCAACAGATCGGTACAGAAGAACTCGTCATGGCGCCGGATGGCGGGGAACTGCAGCGAGGTCTGGAACAGGGTGTGGAGGATGTGAAAGCCGGTCTTGTCGGCGGCAAACCAGGTGCGGGGGGATTTCATGCCGCCGAAGAAGCGCACGTTGATGCTGCCGTCGTCCCGGCGACTCCAGGGACAGCCCCATTGTTCCAGCTGGATCATCTCCCGGGTGCACTGGCCGACGAAGTACTCCACCACGTCCTGCTCACAGAGCCAGTCGCCGCCGGAGACGGTGTCGTCGAAATGCTTGTCCAGACTGTCATCCGGGTGAATCACCCCGGCGGAGCCGCCTTCGGCGGCGACGGTGTGACTGCGCATGGGGACGACCTTGGAAACCAGGGCCACGGAAAGCCCCGGGGCTTCCTGTGCCACGGCGATGGCGGCCCGGAGTCCGGCACCTCCGCCGCCGATGATGACCACGTCGGACTGGATGACCTGCATGGAATGATCCCGTTGTGAAGGGTTTGGAGACACTTTAGCAGGATTCCTCGCGGCCACACTTCCAGCCAGATCAAAAAAGGCATAAGATCCCGCCGCCGCGTCCTGCGGTGTATGAGTCGGTCGTCTTTTTACCTCTTTTTCAGGAGAACTTGCGTGGCGCAGCAATGCGATGTGCCGCCGCGAGGCGATGGGCTGTGGCTGCACCTGATCACTTTCGATCCCTTCCGGACCATCGGCATGCCCGGTGTGCGCTATGTGCGCCCGGAAAACTACCTGGTGGAACGTCAGCGTCTGCAGGAAGCCGACTGGCTCTTGTTTCCGGAATACTGGCAGGTGAACAGCCTCCATTACGCCCTGGGGTGCGCGATTTTCCCTTCCGTGTCGTCCTATCACCTGGGGCATGACAAGATCGAGATGACCCGGGCCTTTCAGGCCCTTTGTCCCCGGCATGTGCCCGATACCCTGATCCTTCCGGCCACGCCCGCCGCCGTGGAGGAGGTGTTGGATGTTCTGGGGCTGCCCTGTGTGCTGAAGGTGCCCCGTTCCTCCATGGGGCAGGGGGTGGCGCTGATCCGGACAGTGGCCGAACTGCGTGACTGGGCCTCCCGTCAGCCGGTGCTTTATGCCCAGGAACTGCTGCCCATCCGCAAGGACATCCGGGTGGTATGGGTGGGGGATGGGGTGTTTACCGCCTACTGGCGCGAGGCGGCGGAAGGGGCATTTCACAATAATGTGGCCCAGGGTGGACGGATCCACTTCGATGCGGTGCCGCCACAGGCCCTGGAACTGGTGGCCGAAGTGGCCTCCCGGTTGAAGATTGACCATGCCGGTTTCGACGTGGCCATGGTGGGGGAACATCCCTATCTGCTGGAGTTCAATACCCTGTTCGGCAACGCGGCCCTGAACCGCCATGGCCTGCGGGTGCAGGATGCCATCCTGCGCTGGCTGCTGGCCCGTCAGCCCACCCCCCGTTCTCCCAGTCCCCTGCTGGCGGCCTGATTCCGATCATTGTTCCGGGACTACGGCCTCCCGCGGCGATTGTCTGTCACTTCTGATCTGATACTTGGTCTAATATAGGGGTCAGGTTCGTCCGGTACCCGATACCGTGCGATGCAAGGGAAATACTGAGCAAGTCCCCTGTCGTGACTCCCCGAACATGTCTCCTGTCGTCACTCCCGCGAAGGCGGGAGTCCGGGAGTGACAGCAGTCCGCGGCTGGATCCCCGCCTGCGCGGGGATGACGTTCCAGGGAAGCGCAGGAGTGTTCCTTTGTCGGCTGGATCTCCGCCCGTGCGGGGATGACGGATAGATCAGGCGGAGTAAGATGGAGAGGACAGCTGGATTCCCGCATGCGCCGGCATGACGTATTCAGAACATCCCAAGGTGATTCATGGTAAGTGATGTGGACAAGCGGGGGCATACCCTGCTGGTCGTGGAAGACAGCCGCTCCGTGGCTGGCCTGCTGGCGGATCGCATCGGTCTTATCGAAGGTGTGACGGTCGAGGTGGCCGGCACCCTGGAAGAGGCCCGCAAGATCGTGCTGGCCCGCAAGGACGCGCTGTTCCTGGCCGTGCTCGACCTCAATCTGCCCGATGCCCCGGATGGGGAAGTGGTGCCCTGGGTCATGTCCCAGGGCGTGCCGGTCCTGGTGCTGACCGCCGGTCTCAATGACAACGAGCGGGACGGCCTCATGGACATGGGCATCGTGGACTATGTGAACAAGACCAACCCATCCGAGATCGAGCATGTGGTGCGTACGGTGGAGCGCATCTACCGCAATCGCCATATCAGTGTGCTGGTAGTGGATGATTCCAATTCCGCCCGGGCCTATCTCATGGAGTTGCTGCGCCGTTATGGTTATCGCCTGCGGGAGGCCCGGGATGGTGCCTCGGCCCTGGCACAGCTGGAGCAGCACGAGGACATCCGGTTGGTCCTGTGCGACCAGAACATGCCGGGCATGGATGGTGTCGCACTCATCGGCCGCATCCGTCAGCGTTATTCCCGCAGCCATCTCTGCATCATCGGCATGTCCAACTACGGATCGGGCATGCTCTCTGCCCGCCTGCTCAAGGCGGGTGCCAATGACTTCATCAATCGCCCCTTTCTGGAAGAGGAGTTCTTCGTTCGTGTGAATCAGAACGTGGAACTGATCGAGTTGATCCGGAGTATGGAGGAAAATGCCAACCGTGATCCGTTGACGGGTCTTTACAATCGCCGTTATCTGGCCGATGCCGGTCGGATGATGCTTGAGGCCGCGGCCCGGAACGGCCAGGGGCTGGCGGTGATCCTGATGGATCTGGATCACTTCAAGAGCGTCAATGACCGCTTTGGTCATTTCGGGGGCGACGAGGTGCTCAGGAAAGTGGCCCGTCATCTGCTCGAAATCACCCGCAGTTCCGACATCGTGGCCCGTTACGGGGGGGAGGAGTTCTGTGTGGTGGCGCAGAACGTGGACGGTCACAAGGCCCGGCTGCTGGCCGAAAAGCTCCGGGCCGAGATCGCCGCCCTGGAAGTGACGATCAAGGGAACCGCCGTGTCGCTCAGCGCGAGCCTGGGGGTGGTGGTGCGTCCGGGGAGCGGTCTGGAAGACATGCTGACCCGGGCCGATCGATTGCTGTATGAAGCCAAGTCTTCGGGCAGGGATCAGGTCCGTATGGAGCAGGAGAATCCGTGATGACAAACAGAACCATCCTGGTCGTTCTTGCGTTGGTGGTATTCACCGCGGGATGTGCCACCCGCTATCCCTTGGGGATTCCCGAGGAACAATGGGTGTCGCTCAGCCTTGAGGAGCAGATCCGGGCCAGGGAAGCCCAGGCGGCCCTGGACCAGGCGCAGGCGGAGCGGCGCGCGGCCGAGGCCAGGGCGCGTGAGGCGCAGGCTGCCCGTGAGCAGGCGGAACTGGAAATGCGGCGCCGTGAAGCTCGCTACGGAGAGCGGGTCCAGTGCGTGCTGACATCGGCCGAGGGCAGGCTGGGGGGACGTTGGCGCCCGCTGGAGCCCTTGGCCGTGGATCTGGTGCAAGGGATGGAAATGCCGTTTCAGTTGATGACCACGGCCGATGGGGGCCGGTATCGGGGGCAAGGCCATGCCTATTTCGATGGCACGACGGTCAGTTTGTGTTCGGTGCGGGGGCAGCATGACCGGGATCCCGGGGCTTGTGCCCGTCTGCTGGGCACATTTGAGGATTATCGTCGAGGTCTGAGGAGCGAGGTGTCGTCCGAACGCTTCATCAGGGGGCAGTTGCGTTGCCATCTTGGCCCCGAGGCAGGGGTGTCCCCTAGGAGACACTGAACAGGCCTTGCCGTTGGATTCCCGCTTTCGCGGGAATCCAGGAGGCCCAATCCAGGACTGGATTCCCTCGCGCCCGGGAATTCCCTATTCAGAGTGCCCGTAAAGGCATGATAGAGTTTGACAATAATAACGATTATCAATAACAATTCTCTGCCAGCTGATCGACTATCGGTTCGGTCGCCGCGCGCGGCGGCCTGGACCCTGACGCAGAGAGATTGTTCTGATGAACCAGGTGCAGAAACACCATTTGAGCGGAGGGAAGGGGACGCAGGAGGCAGGCATGGAATCGGCATCTCCCCTGGGCGGCAGGCTGCTTTCCAGTACGGATCTGCTGGAGGGACGTCGCCAACTGCGGATCGAGCACCAGGGCGAGATCTATACCCTGCGGGTCACCAGCAAGGGGAAACTGATTCTGACCAAGTGATAGGTGAGATGGGCAAGGCACCCGGCCCTACTCTGTGATGGGGTAGGGCCGGGTGCTCAGGTTTACAACGATTTAGAAGCGATAGCGTGCGCCCAATTCAAAGCTACGCTCCGGTCCCACGTAGATTCCCTGTCGCAGTCCGCCGATATAGCGTTCGTCGGTCAGGTTCTTGATGGCACCAAAGACCGTGAACTGACTGTTCACGTCGTACAGGCCCGTCAGGTCAAAGGTATGGTAGCTGGGAATTTCGCCACCCCAAATACCCGAGACTGGCGTGATTTCCTTGGTGTTCGTACCATCACCATACTGCTTGCCGACATAGTTGCCCGACAGGGCGGTTCTGATGGGGCCTGCCGCATAGCCCAGAGTGACATTGGCCATCAACTCCGGTGAGTAGGGAAGGCGATTGCCCCTGTCAATGCCACCACCTCGGTTTTCCCGGTATTCGGCCGTCGGTATGTAGGTGACGTTGGCATCCAGACTGAACCCGTTGTGCCACTGATATCCCATCGTCGCTTCCAGACCCTGATGCAGGGTGCTGCCGGCGTTGGCATTGGCCAGATTGCCGCTCACGGCAGGGGTGATCTGGTTGTCGAAATCCATATGGAAGGCGGTGAGTTCATACCGCAGATTGCCATGATGTGCCCGGACGCCGATTTCCAGGTTGATGGAGTTTTCCGCATCCAGTTTCTGGTCCACGCCGTCGACGATGGACTGGTTGTTGAGTGGCGGCGAGAACGCCTTGTAGATGCCGCCGTAGTACTGAACCTGGGGAGAATATTGGAACGTGGCGCCGATGCCCGGCAGCACCTCGGTATTGCGAGAGGTGCCATCGTTATCATTATTGACCCTGTCATCCCGTTCCTGCTCGTAAGTCTCGATGCGAAGACCGGGGGTGATGGCCAGTCGTTCATTGACCAGGAAACGGTTTTCTGCAAATACCGCCAGGCTCTGGGCAGTCTGTTTTTCATTTCTGTCGACGTTTCCGTGACGCGGTTGAGCCCGGGTGGCTCTGACACGCTGGTCGGTCATGCTTTCGTCCATGAAGCGCAGGCCGATTTCCGCCTCGTTCTGCATGCCGAAGCTGTTGTGATCCACCTTCAGGCGGGTATCCAGGCCAATTCGTTCAAAGGCGCGGTTATTACCTGTGACGGCGTCGGTATAGATCCAGCGGCCGGCGGCCACGGAATCCGCTTGATTGACCCCGTAACGCCAGTAGTCACGGTACATCTGGCTCCAGTACACCAGCGTATTCAGGCGCATGGTATTGCTAATCTGCCATTCGTGGTTCATATCGAAGGACTGACGCTCGGTCAGGAACCAGTCATCCGGCGCCGGATTATAGTCTGCCCCGGACTTGTAGGCGTCAAGGAAGAGGCCGCGATAGGAAATATTGGCGTCATTGTCATAGTGGCTGAATTTCATGCTCACCCACTGGTTTTCGCCGATCGCCATACCGCCCTTGATCATGACGTCGGACATCCTGTAGCCCTTGTCCATGAATCCGTCGCTTTCCGCCCATGTCACCACGGCGCCCAGACGAGCATCGCCCGAGGGTGCGCTGCCGCCGACTTCCACCGTGGATTCGCGCAGGTTATGGGAGCCGATCCGGCCACTGATGCTCACGCCGTCCTCGGGTTCCTTGGTCAAATAATTGATCACTCCGCCGATGGTGTTGGGGCCGTAACGCAGGGCCGCCGGGCCCTTGAGGATCTCGATACCCTCCATGCGCTGGATGCGGGGGTTGTAGTAGCGACCGTTACCCACGAACAAGCCCGGTGCCACCGGCACACCATCTTCCAGAATGAGGGTCTTGTAGTCGGCGGCGCTCAGGCCACGAATGCCGATATTGGCGATTACCGCGGATTCTTCTTCCTTTTTGATGCTGATGCCGGGAACACGCCGCAGTGCGTCTTCCGTGGACAGAGGCTGCCACAGTTCAAGCTCTTCCCGAGTCACTTTATTAACGGCCCCTGGTTGGCGGGCGATGTCGGCATCGGTCTGGCCGACTACGTCAATACGTGGCAGGTTGAATGTGGCCTGCTGTGCCATGGCCGTCGAGGCACCACCCATGGCGAGTGCCATGGAAACCCCGGTGGCCAATGCGGTCAATCTGAGTCGATTCGGCATGTCGCCGGACGTGCGGCATGTCTTGGGCACGGATGTATCCCCTTGCGTGAGGTCAAAAGTGACGCTGGCTGGCTAGGCCCTCAGGGGGATTGGCTGGCTTGCGGGCTGGGTTGTGGAACGAGAGATCAGGATTTCGATCTCCATCAAAAATTCACGATTATTCTCATTCTCATTCATTTTTTTGGGATCTGTCAAACCTGGATCCGGCCATGGCGACGGTCTGGTCTGGAACGGTGTTGGCCGGGCAAAAAGAAAGCCCGCCATAAGGCGGGCTTTCGTCAGGGGCGGGCAGTCGCGGCCGCAAGGTCCGCGCTGCCAAAATCCGGGGAGGGAATTACTTGCCGGGGCGCTGGTAGGTGCGCTCCATGCGCTCGATCATCTCGCGCAGGCGGGCATTTTCCTGCAGGGCGCGGTCAGCCTTGCGGTTGGCTTCGTTGGCGGTGCGATTGGCCTGGTCGGCGCCGGCCTTGGCGTCGTTGGCGGTACGCAGGGCCTGGTCACTGGTGACCTTGGCGTTGTCGATCAACTGGCGGTTTTCTTCCAGGTTCTTGGTCGTGGCACAGCCCGTGGTCAACACCAGCGTCAGGACCGCTGCTGAAGCCATGGCCACTTTGAACATTCCTTTCTGCATTGGAACCTCCGGTTTAAGCTGGGTTGTAGGATTGGGAATTGAATTCTAACAGGTGGCTTTAAGTATCCATAGTATCCCCCCGAAAGATATTTAATCGGTCACAAAAATACCCGTTCAAAACGCATCCGGTCGTTGCACCATGTTGGGGCGGATTTTATCGTCTTGCCTGAAAAAAGTGCATTGCATTCAATGTGTTGTCATGGAACTCTCCTCTGTGTCGGCATTTTTTCTGGCATGCTTCATGCATTTCATTACGTGTCTGACATCCGGCCCTCTTGGTCATGTCGGTCATCGTTTACTCCTCCTGCTTGCGGGGTGCTTCGGCACCCCGTTTTTTTATCTTCGGCTTTCTGCATTCAGTGGCGTGAAACCGGTGGGGATTTGGTTACAATTCCCGCTTTCCGAGCCGGGAGAGTGTGCGTCATGCCCCTTGGGCCTGTGATGGTGGATCTGGAAGGCACGTCGATGACGGCCTGGGAACGGCAGTTATTGAAGCGTCCCGGGGTCGGGGGCGTGATCCTGTTTACCCGCAATTTCGAATCCCGTGAACAGCTCATGGCCCTGGTGGCCGAGATCCATGCCCTGCGGGACCCCCATCTGCTGGTGGCGGTGGACCACGAGGGAGGCCGGGTGCAACGTTTCCGCGAAGGATTCACCCATTTGCCGGCCATGGCCGCCCTGGGTGCCCTGCATGATCGTGACCGGGCGGCCGCCCGTCGTGCGGCCCGGACCTTGGGTTGGCTGCTGGCGGTGGAGCTACGCGCCGTGGGGGTGGATTTCAGCTTTGCCCCGGTGCTGGATCTGGCCCACGGCTGCAGCGGCGTGATCGGTGACCGGGCCTTTCATCGTCGCCCCGAGGTGGTGGGAGAACTGGGGCATCAGGTCGTGGCCGGCATGCGGGCGGCCGGCATGGAAGCCGTGGGCAAGCACTTTCCGGGGCATGGCGGGGTGCAGGCGGATTCTCACCTGGCCCTGCCGGTGGATCACCGGCCGTTCGATCGGATCCTGCACGATGATCTCCAGCCTTTTGACCGTCTGGTGCGTGAGGGTATCGCCGGCATCATGCCCGCCCATGTGGTGTATGACCAAGTGGATGATTTGCCCGCCGGTTTTTCCCCCCTCTGGCTGCAGCGCGTGCTGCGCGGACGTCTGGGTTTCAAGGGGGCCATCTTCAGTGATGATCTGAGCATGGCCGCCACCGAGAGTTTCGGCGATTTTCCCCGCCGTACCCGCCTGGCCCTTGAGGCCGGTTGTGACATGGTACTGGTCTGCAATCACCCGGAAGGCGCCTCGCAGGTGCTGGATACCCTGGAGGGGCATGCGGACCCGGTGTCCATGGCCCGCCTGGCCCGCATGCATGGGCGCCGTGCCCCATCCTGGGCCGGCCTGGAAGCCGACCCGGAATGGGCCGCGGCGGTGCGCATCGCACGGGCGCTGGATGATGACATGAATCTGGAACTGCCGGTCTGAGAGTCCTGTTTCCACCTCCGTGGCTGATCCCGGAATAAGCGGTTCTTATACATTGTGAGGCCTGGAATCCGGTGCCTATAATGCCTTTGCAACATAAGGTAATACCACCCGAGGAGACACAAGATAATGGCCGACAAGTTACTGATCATCATGGTCAACACCGATCCGAAAAACCCCTCCGAGTTGGGGGCGCCCTTCTTCCAGGCCACCGTGGCCGCCGCCATGGAGTACGAGGTGGAGGTGATCATGACCGGCCGCGCCGGCGAACTGGCGAAGAAGGGCGTGGCCGAAAACCTGTTCGTGCAGGAGGGGAGCACCAAGTCGGTGTATGATTTCATCAAGGATGCCCATGAGGCCGGTGCGCACTTCAAGGTCTGCACGCCCACCCTGGATCTTTGGGGGAATGATCTGATCCCCGAGATCGAGGAAACCGTGGGCGGTGCCTATGTGATCGGCCAGGCCATGGATGACGATACCGTGACATTCACCTACTGATCTTTCCGTCAAAACCAGAAAGGGTTGCCATGTCTGTAACTCCGGAGCATGTGAAACAGGTCCTAGCCGAGGCTGACTGCCTCGTGTCGCGTGAACAGGTGGAGGCGGCCATGGACCGCATGGCCGAGGCCATCACCCGTGATCTGGCGGACAGCAACCCCTTGATACTGTGTGTCATGACCGGCGGCGTGGTGGCCGCCGGTCATCTGTTGACACGTCTGCATTTTCCCCTGCAGGTGGACTACCTCCATGCGACCCGGTATCGGGGCGCGCTCACCGGTGGCGAGGAACTGCATTGGCTGGTGAAGCCGCAGACCTCGCTCAAGGGTCGCACGGTCCTGGTGCTGGACGACATCCTGGACGAGGGGCATACCCTGGCGGGCATCCTGGATTACTGCCGCGAGGAAGGGGCCGGCAGGGTCCTGTCCGCGGCACTGGTGCTCAAACACCATGACCGGCGTGTTCCCGGACTGATGGTGGATTATCTGGGAGTGGAGGTGGAAGACCGCTATGTCTTCGGTTACGGGATGGACTACAAGGAATACCTGCGTAATGCCCCCGGCATCTATGCCGTGAAGGGTTGCTGAAATCCCCGACAATTCCCCTGGACGGCATCCTCGCGGATGCCCGTCCTGTCTGTTGCATCAACGAGGACCTCATGACTGATACCACCATCGCCATCATCGGCGGCACCGGACTGACTTCCCTCAAGGGCCTGGAGATCACCCGCCGCGAGGTGATGCACACGCCCTATGGCGAGCCTTCAGGCCCCATCACCCATGGCGTGCTGGCCGGCCGTGAGGTCATGTTCCTGGCCCGTCACGGGTATGGGCATACCATCCCGCCCCATCGGATCAACTACCGCGCGAACCTGTGGGCACTGAAGAATGCCGGCATCCGCCGGGTCGTGGCGGTGGCCGCGGTCGGGGGCATCACTCCCGAGATGGCGCCGCCCCGGCTGGTGTTTCCCGATCAGATCATCGACTACACCTGGTCCCGCGCCCATACCCTGTTCGAGGCGGACCTGAGTCATGTCACCCATGTGGATTTCACCCATCCCTACTGCGAGGAGCTGCGTCATGCGCTGATCCAGGAGGCCCGTCGGATCGGTCTGGATTTCGTGGACCGGGGCACCTATGGCGCGACTCAGGGGCCGCGGCTGGAGACGGCGGCGGAGGTCAATCGCCTGGAGCGGGACGGCTGCGACATCGTGGGCATGACCGGCATGCCGGAGGCGGCCCTGGCCCGTGAGCTGGAGCTGTGTTATGCCACCTGTGCCGTGGTGGCCAACTGGGCCGCGGGCCGTGGAGAGGGGCAGGGTGAAATCTCCATGGAGGAGGTGGATCGCAACGTGGCCGAGGGCATGGTGAATGTCCGTACCCTGCTGGAGAACATCATTCCTACCCTGTGAAGGGGTTAACGTCGCTGTTCGCGGGCCTTGCCCGCGAATGCGCATGTCAGATCAGCCCCTGAAAGGGCTGTACCTTGACCAGGTCCCCGGCCGCCACCGGACCCTGTTCCAGTTCCAGCACGATGAAACAGTTGGCCTCGCTCATGGAACTGAGGATCCCCGAGCCTTGGGAGCTGGTGGCCCGGACCACCCATTCGCCGTCATCCGCCTGACTGAGTACGCCCCGCTGGAACTCCATCCGGCCGGGGCGTTTTTTCAGGTCCGACAGGCAGCGCACCGGGAAGCAAGGCGGCAGGGAGACCTCGATCTCGCCCATCATCCGCCGTAGCGCCGGCTGGACGATCTGGTAAAAGGTCACGGCCGCGGACACCGGGTTGCCGGGCAGGCCCATGAACACGGTCTGCCCCATATGGCCGAAGGCCATGGGACGACCGGGCTTGATGGCCACCTTCCAGAAACTGATCCGTCCCAGTTCCCCCAGCAGGTCGCGCACGAAGTCCGCCTCGCCCACCGAGACGCCGCCGGTGGTGATGAGCACGTCGGCGCAGCGGGCCGCTTCTTCGAAAGCCTCCCGCAGGTGCCGGGGTTCGTCCCGCACCACGCCCATGTCGATCAGTTCCACTCCCAGTCGTGTCAGCATGCCGGACAGGGTATGGCGATTGCTGTCGTGGATCCCCCCGGGGGGGAGCGGCTTCCCCAGGGCGGTCAGTTCATCGCCGGTGGAAAACAGCGCCACCCGCAGGCGGCGGTGTACGCTCACTTCCACCCGCCCCAGGGAGGCCAGCAGGCCCAGGCGGGCCGGCGTGATGAGCGTCCCCGCCGCCAGCACGGTCTGGCCGGTGTGGATATCCTCCCCGGCGGGCCGGATGTTCTCACCCGGCCGGTGGCCGGTACCCACATGCACCCGTTGGTCCTGGACTTCCACGTGCTCCTGCATGATCACCGTATCGCAACCGGACGGGATCATGGCGCCGGTCATGATGCGCACGCACTGCCCCTGCCCGATGGCGTTCATGAAGGGGCGCCCGGCCCAGGCGGTGCCGATGACGTCCAGGACGGCCTTGCCCTGCCGGGGGAGGTCGGCACCCGCGAGGGCGTAGCCGTCCATGGCCGCATTGTCGTGGGCCGGGACAGGGGCACCGGCAATGACCGGTTCCGCCAGCACCCGTCCCAGGGCAAGGCGCAGCATCAGGCATTCCCGACCCCGGATCGGACTCACCTGAGCCAGCGCCCGGGTTCGGGCCTGTTCCAGTGTCAGGGCGTCAGGATCATGATCATCACGGCAGGAGGAAAGGGGGGAGGTATGGGCCATGGATCAGCCGCCTGTGCGGTTCATGTGTCGGAAGATGACGGGTTGTGCGTTCAGC
The DNA here is from genome assembly GCF_047222355.1 of Ectothiorhodospira shaposhnikovii. Lineage (NCBI taxonomy): Bacteria > Pseudomonadati > Pseudomonadota > Gammaproteobacteria > Chromatiales > Ectothiorhodospiraceae > Ectothiorhodospira > Ectothiorhodospira shaposhnikovii. The sequence continues at coordinate 1,332,297 of NZ_CP178333.1, forward strand.
TGGAATTCGTGGCCGCGGGGCTTGATCTGCATCCCTTGTCGGATCGCCGTGGTCAGGGCCTGCAGGTCGCCGGGATGGGAGCGGATCACCCGCCTGAGGTCCACGGCGTGCTCCTGACCCAGGCACAGCAGCAGCCGGCCTTCCGCGGTGAGTCGCACCCGGTTGCAGCTGTCGCAGAAGTTATGACTGTGAGGAGAGATGAAGCCCACCCGGATGGAGGTGCCGTCCAGTCGATAGTAACGTGACGGGCCACCGGTCTGTTCGGTGGTGGGAATGAGCGCGTGTCTGGCTTCTATATCGGCCCGGACCTCGTCGCTGGAATAGTACACCTCGGCCCGGTCATGATCGCCGATGAGACCCAGGGGCATTTCTTCGATGAAGCTGATGTCCAGATCCCGGATGCGGGCGTAATTCACCAGGTCAAGGATTTCGTCCTCGTTGCGTCCCTTGAGGATCACGCTGTTGAGTTTGATGCGATCGAAGCCGGCATCCATGGCCGCCTCGATGCCTGCCAGCACCCGCGCCAGATCACCGGTGCGGGTGATGCGGCGGAATCGGTCGGCCTTGAGGCTGTCCAGGCTGATGTTGACGCGGGTGACGCCGGCGGCCCGCAGGTCCCACGCATGGCGGGCCAGTTGGGAACCGTTGGTGGTCAGGGTCAGATCCTGGAGGCCGTCGAGTGTGCCCAGGGTTTCGAACAGGCTCATCACGCCGCGCCTGACCAGCGGTTCCCCCCCGGTGATGCGGATCTTGTTGACGCCCAGTGAGACGAAGGCCCGAGCGATCCAGGCGGTTTCCTCCAGGGTGAGGAGTTGCTGTCGGGGCAGGAACTGCATCTCTTCGGCCATGCAGTAAACACAGCGGAAGTCGCACCGGTCGGTGACGGAAATACGCAGATAGGTGATCTGGCGGCCGAAACGGTCCATCAGCGGGGGAGGCGGCATGATCGGCGGGTTCATGGTCTGCGCTCCTCGGTGATGGTTCTGGCGAAGGTTCTGACGATGGTCTTGCCGGCATGACTTCATGGGCGTGAAGCCCGCTTTGAGTCCAGGTGTCGAAGGGCCGCGACCTGGTCCGCGGGTGTGTTGATGTTCAGGAAGGCCTGGGGGCAATCGGAAAAATCGGCAATCGCCGCACCCTGGCGCTGGAACCACCGGCCGGCCCGATATTCGCCCTGCATCAGGCTGGTCTCCAGGTCCGCCGCCAGATGCACGGGCACCAGGGCGAACAGGGGCTGCAATCGGTCGCCGTCATGGGCCACGCTCAGGGCGGCGTCACCGGTCCGGACGGCCTGGATCAGCCTGGAGGCCAGATCCATCGGCAACAACGGGGCATCACAAGGGCAGGTGAGCACCCAGGGCTGCCGACTGGCCCGCAGGCAGGCGGCCAGTCCGGCCAGGGGGCCGGCGAAATCACCGACACCGTCAGCGACCACCGGAACCCCAAGGTCCGCGTAGACGGGTTCATTGCGGTTGGCATTGAGCAGCAGTTCGGTGACCTGGGGTCGCAGCCTGGCGATGACGGATTCCACCATGTAACCGCTGCCCAGGGGAATCAGCCCCTTGTCCCGACCACCCATGCGTGTCCCCCTGCCGCCGGCAAGGATGGCCCCGGTCACGGTGATCTGCTGGTCTGGACTATGCATAGTATGGATGATTCTATGTCATTGATCGGGGTCCGGCCAGTCCATCCGGGATCAGGTGCCCAGTTGACCCATGTAGATCCAGAACGGCAGGGTGACGGCGGCGGCCAGGGTGCTGGTGGCGATGATGGCGGCGACGATCTGGCCGTCTCCGCCCATGCGCACCGCCAGGATATAGGCGGAGGAGGCGGTGGGAAGGGCCGCCAGGATCAGGGCCGAGGCCAGATACGGGCCGCTCAGGCCGAACAGGGTGGCCGTGGCCAAGGCAATGGCCGGGACCAGCAGCAGCTTGACGATGCTCAGGTAGGTCACCGCCGGCAGGCGACTACCCAGCCCCGCCAGTCGCAGGCCCGCGCCCACGGCGATCAGGCCCAGGGGCAGGGCGGCCTCGCCCAGAAAGCGCAGGGTGGTATCCGCCATCTCCGGCAGGGGCCAGCCGGACACGGACCAGGCCAGCCCGGCGAAGGTGGACAGGACCAGGGGGTTGCGGGCCAGCTCCCGCAGCAGGCCCTGATTGCCGTGGCGTGCCAGGGCCCAGACCGCCCCCAGGTTGGCCAGGGGCACCATGAACCCGGCCAGGATGGCGAACACCGCCACCCCTTCGGCGCCATACAGCCCGCCGAGGATGGCAAAGCCGATATAGGTGTTGAAGCGGAAGGCGCACTGGAATGAGGAGGCGAACTCGGTCTCCGTCAGCCTGAGCAGGTATCGGCCCAGATAGCCCAGCAGCATCCCTGCCGTCATGAAGATGACCCCGGTATAGATCATGCCCGCCGCGCTCTGCAGTTCCAGGGGGCGGCGGGCCAGGGCGCCGAACAGCAGGGCGGGGAAAAGGACGTAGTAGATCAGCCATTCCAGGTCCGACCAGAAACCGGCGCTGAAACCGGCATGACGACGCAGCAGATGGCCCAGCACCACCAGGGCAAAGGTGGGCAGCAGGATGTTCAGTGGATTCATGGATGAAAGGTTATAAAGGATCGACCCGTTCCGCGCCCGGCGCCTCGATACCCCGCCGCAGGAGCAGGGTGCCGCTTTGGCGGTAGAGTTCGGTCAGGGCCTGGCGGTGACGGATCAGGGATTCAATTTCTTCCAGCTGGCTTTCCAGCAGGTCCCGCTGGGCCTGGGAGACGGCAAGCGCGGTGCCGGTACCCACCCGGAACCGGACCTGTTCGGTCCGCAGTACCTCCTCCTGCAGTTCCCGGGTGAGGCGGGTGGCCTGGATCTGTTCCCGGGTGCGGTTGGCCTCGAACCAGGCATTCTGCACGTCCAGGGCGGTGAGCTGTTGGAGATTGCCCAGGGCCTCCAGGGATTGCTGGCGGGTCAGGCCCGCCCGTTGGGACTCCGCCCGGGCGGCGCGGTTGCCCAGGGGGTGTTCCAGGCGCAGTCCGGCGCTGTAGTCGTAGCCGGGGCCGTCGATCTCACGCCAGGCCTCGCCGAAGGCGGCGGCATAACCGGTCTGGCCCAGGGTGATGAACAGATCCAGCCGGGGCAGCAGCCCCTGGCGGGTACGGATCACCTCCAGCTCTCCCCGTTGCACCCGCAGCCGGGCTTCGTTCAGGTCCGGGCGATGGTCCCGGGCCAGGGCCAGGTGCAGGTCCACCGACTCCATCGGGGGAACCTGGTGGTCGGGGCGGTCCAGGGGTGTGACGGCGGTGCCCCAATGGGCCTGTTGCGGATTGATCAGTTGCAGTAGCCGGATGCGGGCTCGGGCCTGGTCGGAACGGGCGTTGATCAGCCCCTGGCGGCGCAGGGCCTCTTCGGCCCGGGCGGCGGTTTCCTCGGTTTCCGGCCGTTCTCCCACCCGGATGCGCTGGCGGGTCTCTTCCAGCTGGCGGCGTGCCACCGCCAGGGATTCCTCAAAGATGGCGGTGCGGCGGCTGGCCAGCACATAGTCCCAGTAGGCCGCTTCCACATCGGCCACCAGGTTTTCGGCAAAGCCGCGAAATTCATACAGGGAGCTTTGGGTATCCAGACGGGCCTGACGCAGGCGGGCCAGGTTGGAGTCGATGCGCGCCCCTTGCAGAAGGGCCTGGGTCAGGGTCAGTCCCGCCCGCGAGGTGAACTGTTCGCGGGTCTGGGTGGATTCGCTGCGCACCGTGCGCAGGGATAGCTCCAGGTCCGTGCCCGTGGGCAGGCGCTGGCGCAGGCCGCCCTCGAAGAGGTCACGGTCGGAGCGGGTGATCTGATCGGGCAGATCCGGGCGCTGGTCGAACTGGCGTACCGTCTCGTCCCGACGCAGGGACATCTCGGCGAACAGCACCGGATCGAACACCGCCCGTTCCACCGCCTCGAAGGTGCCGGTAATCAGGGGCTGGAGCTGCTGAACCGCCAGGGACCGGTTGTGCGTCAGGGCCAGGAACACCGCCTGTTCCACCGACAGGGACAGGGCATCCGGCCCCAGGGTGTCCAGGGGCAGGGTACCGTCCCCGTCCCGGGCGGGTGTGACCATGGGCAGGTCATCGGGGGGGAGCAGCCCGTCGGGCAGGTGGGCGTCCAGCCGCTCATCCAGCCAGCCGGGCGGGGTGTAATGGGCCGGCGCCTCCTGCCGGGCCTGGGCGCCGTCGCCGAGCATGAGCAGTGCAACGGCCGCCGCCAGGGCGATCCGTGCCGGCCGGGGATGGGGTCGATCAGGCTGGGGCATGGGTCAAGGGTCCGTCAACGGTTTGCCGGGTGGGTCGGTCCCGGTGGAACAGGGTGTAAAGGGCTGGAATCAGCAGCAGGGTGATCAGGGTGGAACTGATCAGGCCGCCGATCACCGCCCGGGCCATGGGGGCCTGGGCCTCGGCGCCTTCACCGAAACCCACCGCCAGGGGGATCAGGGCCAGGATGGTGGTGAGGGAGGTCATGAGGATGGGACGCAGGCGCCGCCGCGAGGCCTCGCGGACCGCGTCACGGACCTTGAGGCCCTCCCGCCGGTGCAGGCGGGCGCTCTGGTCCACCAGCAGGATGGCATTGTTCACCGAGATCCCGGCCAGCATGATGATGCCGATCAGGGACTGCACGTTGAGCGTGGTGCCCGTGACCAGCAGCATGAGCACCACCCCGATCAGGGCCAGGGGGACGGCGAACATGACGATGAAGGGATCGCGCAGGGATTCGTACAGGCTGGCCATTACCATGTAGACCAGGGCGATGGCCATCAGCAGGGCCAGACCCAGTTCGGTGAAGGCCCGCTGCTGTTCTTCCACGTCGCCGGCGAACAGGATCTCCACATCGCGGGACAGGGGCATGGCTGCCAGTTCGGCGCGCACGTCGGCGACGATGGACCCCAGGTCACGACCTGAGATGTTGGCATTGACGGTGTTGACCCGTTGCTGTTCCTTGCGTTCGATCTGCAGCGGAGCAATGGCTGCCTCCAGGCTGACCAGATTGCGCAGGCTGACCGGTTCTCCGTCCCGGCCCGGCAGGGTGATGTTGAGGATGTCGTCCAGACCCAGGTGCTCGGCATCCCGTAGCTGAACCCAGATGCGGGTCTCGCTGCCGCTATCCCGGAACTGGCCGGCCATGCCGCCGCTCAGTGCGGTTTCCAGGGTGCGGGCCACCTGGGCCACGCTGATGCCCAGGTCGGAGGCCCGGGCGCGGTCGATGCGGACCAGCTGCTGGATGCGTCCATCTTCCCGGCCCAGGCGCACATCGGTGATGCCGTCGATGCTCCGGATCCGGGCGGCCAGGTCGCTGGCGGCCAGATCGATGGTCTCCAGATCAAAGCCGCGGACCTCGATGCTCAGTTGCTCTCCGTCCTGCCCGGCCCCCATGCCACGCATCATCATCCCCTGGCTGGCGCGAACCCGCACCGTGATGCCGGGGATCTCCGTGACCTGCCGTCGCAGGGCGGTGGCGATCTGTTCCGTGGAACGGCCGCGTTCCGACAGCGGCACCAGTGCGATGTTCAGGCTGGCGGTGGAAGGGGAGGTGGCCCGAAAGCCCGAGGCCCCCACACTGGCGATCATGCTGCGCAGCTCCGGGACTTCGGCGGCAATGACGGCTTCGATCCGGCGGACGGCATCATCCAGGACCTCAATGCGGGTGCCCGGCTCCATCTCGATGCTCACTCGCAACTGGCCTTCATCCGTGGCGGGCATGAACTCGGTGCCCAGGCGGGGGATCAGGGCCATGGCGCCAACGAAGAGTGCGAGGGTCAGCACGACGACCACCCAGCGATGGTCGAGTGCCCGGTCCAGCAGGGCCAGGTAGCCTCGCTCCAGCCCGCGTACCAGGCCGCCGGCCGCGGTTCCCAGTCGATGGATGCCGCCGGGGGTGATACGGGTCTTCACCGTGGCTTCCCGCCCCATCAGCATGGGAACCAGGGTCAGGGCCACCAGCAGGGAGCAGAACAGGCTGAAGGCCACCACGAAGGCCAGCTGCTTGAACAGGATGCCGGCCATTTCCTGGGCAAAGAACATGGGCAGGAAGATGGCCAGGGTGGTGAGGGTGCTGGCGGTGATGGCGGCGGCCACGTCACCGGTGCCCCGGGTGGCTGCTTCCACCGCGCTCAGGCCTTCCTCCTTGCTGCGGCGGGCGATGTTCTCGATCACCACGATGGCGTTGTCCACCATCAGACCCACGCCCAGGGCCAGGCCGCCCAGGGTCATCAGGTTGAGGGTGAAACCGCCGAAATAGATCAGCCCGAAGGTGGCGATGATCGACACCGGAATGGCGGTGGCGGCCACCAGGGTGAAACGCAGGTGGCGCAGGAAAAACAGCAGCACCAGCACCGCCAGACTGCCGCCGTAGAGGATGGAGCGGCCCACATTCTGGATGGAGCGCTCGATGTGTCCGGCGGTGTCGATGGCAGTGGCGATGTTGAGCTGGGGAAAATCCCGGTCCAGGCGCAGGATTTCTTCCTGCACCGCCCGGGAGACCTGCACCGTGTTCGCATCCGACTGTTTCTGGATGGCCAGACGCACGCCGGGGGCGTCATTGATGCGGATGATGCGGGTGATGCGCTGGTGGGTGTCGCGCACATCGGCCACTTGGTGCAGATGGATGGGGATGCCGTCGCGCACCGCCACCACGGTGGCGCGGATCTGATCCAGGTTTTCGAACTCGCCGGGGGTGCGCAGGCGCAGGTCCATGCGGCCCCGCACGATTTCGCCGGCGGGGTGGATGACGTTGGCATCCCGCAGGGCCTGACGGATCTCGTCCAGGCCCAGGCTCAGGGCCTGGAGGCGGTCCGGGTCCACTTCCACCCGGATTTCCCGCTCCAGGCCTCCCCAGACATCCACCGCCGCCACGCCGGGCACCCGCTCAAGGCGGGGACGGATGCGGTCGTCGATCAGCCGGCGCAGGTCGATGGGGTCCAGGTTGCCGCCCACGCCGATCATCATGATCGGGAAGGCGGCGCTGTCAAAACGCCGGACCAGGGGGCGTCCGGCTTCTTCGGGCAGGGCGTTGATGATGCGGTCGAGACGATCCCGTACCTCGTTGGTGGCGGCGTCCAGGTTGGTCCCCCAGCCAAAGGAGACCCGCACGCTGCTGGAGCCTTCCGATGAGGTGGACGTGACTTCCTCCACCCCGGGGACCGCCGAGACGGCTTCCTCCACCGGTCGGGTGATGAGCTGCTCGATCTCGTCGGGACCGGCATTGTCATAGCTGGTCATGATCGAGACGGTGGGAAAGGTAATGTCCGGCATCAGGTCGATGGGCAGGCGGAACAGGGACATCAGCCCCAGGGTGACCACGATGGCCGTCACCATGGCCGTGAAGATGGGACGCGGAACAGTGAAGACGGCCGGGTTCATGGCTCGGTGCTCCCGGCCTGGGCCTGATCCGGCTCATCCCGCTCCACCGGTCGCAGGCGTGTCCCGTCGCTGATCAGGTGATGACCCAGGGTGACCACCCGGCCTTCCAGGGCCGGGCTGATGATCTGGACCCGATCCCGCTCCTCGATGCCGGTGTCCACCGGGATAAACCGTGCCGTGGGTCCCGCGTCTGTGGCCTCGACCAGGAACAGGCCGGACCTGCCCTGTCGTTCCACCAGGGCATCCACGGGAACCAGGGTGACATCGGACAGGGCGCGGGTGGTGATCCGGGCCTCCACGAACATGCCGGGCCGCAGGCGTTGATCCTCATTGGGGACATGGATCTCCACCCGTGCCTGGCGGGAGGCTTCGCGAAATTCCGGCGACAGCCGTTCCACCCAGCCCGTGAAGGTCTCTCCCGGGTAGGCAATGGTGGTCAGGGTCACCGGCTGACCCGGTGCCAGGCGGGCATAGTCCCGCTCGGTGACGAACACCCGGGCTCGCAGGGGGGTCAGATCCACCAGGGCCAGGATGGGAGTGTTGGCCTGCAGGATACTGCCCCGATCCACGAAACGGTCCGCCACCAGCCACTGGGTGTCTTCCGCCTTGGCATCGGCGTGGATGCGCGTAAAGGCCTGTCGGATTTCCGCGTTGCGCACGGCGGCCTGACGCTGGTCGATCTGGGAACGGGCCAGGGCCACCCGAGCCTGCTGGGCCTCCAGTTCGGTCTGTGCCGCTTCCAGTTCGGACTGGGAGGCGATGCGCTGTGTCCGCAATTCCTGAGTGCGGGTCAGGGCGCGTCGGGCGGCGGCCAGGGCGGCCTGGGACTCTCCCAGACTGGCCCGGGCCACGGCCAGTTCGGCCCGGGCCTGCTCCAGGTTTTGCACCACCTCGTCGTCATCCAGCTCCGCCAGCAGGGTGCCGGGCGCCACGGCATCGCCGATATCCACGTGCAGATGTTCCAGGCGCCCGGCAATCCGGGTGGCCACCTCCACCCGGTGGGCGGCCACCAGAGAGCCGGTGAAGACCACCCGTTCGGTGATGTCGCCGCGGGTGATCGGCGCCACGGCCACGGGTACGGTCGCGGAACCACGCTGGGAGGCGGGGGCCCGGGAGGCATCCTCTTCGCCGCCCAGCCGGAACAGGAGCAGGATGAGCAACACGAGGGCGGCCGCGGCGGCCGCGGTAAGCAGGCGTTTTTTGTTCATCGGTGGCGTTGATTGTCCTGAAACGTGGGCAATGCATCCAAGGGACCGCAATCCGGTCATCGGGTTCGGTAGAATGCGGATCTCCTACTATCTTCCCATGGATTCACCTTCCAATGTGCCCCGTGTCATTGGCACCCTTGCCCTATCCCGAGGATTCCGCCCGCCTGTTCGAGGCGCTGCGCGAGGAACCCTGGGCCGTCTTTCTGGACAGCGCCCGTCATGGCCAGACCAGGGGGCGCTTCGACATTATCACCGCCGACCCCGCCCTCACCCTGATGACGGAGGGGGATCTGACACGGGTGCGGAATCGGGAAGGCGAACTGCTGGAGACAACCGGGGCCGATCCCTTCGAGGTCCTGCGCGCGCGCCTGGGTGAGCCCATCCGCCCGGTGGCCGGACTGCCGTTTGCCGGCGGGGCGGTCGGTTACTTCGGCTATGATCTGGCACGGCGCCTGGAACGCTTGCCCAGCCTGGCCCGGGATCATGAATCCCTGCCACAGATGATGCTCGGCATCCATGACTGGGCGGTGGTGGTGGACCATGACCTGCGAACCTGCGTGCTGGTGGGGCAGGGCCGGGATCCGCGCACTGCCGAGCGCTGGGAGTCCCTGGTGCGGCGGTTCAGCCATCCGGCGCCGTCGGCTCCCCCGGGCGGTTTTGTCCTGGGCGGGCCGCTGCGCGCCAACCTTTCCCCCGATGCGTACCATCAACGCTTTGACCGGGTGCAGGCGTTCATCCGTGAAGGTGACTGCTATCAGGTCAATCTGGCCCAGCGGTTCGAGGCCCCGGCCCAGGGAGATGCCTGGGGGGCTTACCGGCGCTTGCGCGAACTCAGCCCGGCCCCTTACGGGGCCTTTCTCCGGTTTCCCGAAGTGGCCGTCCTGAGCAATTCTCCGGAGCGTTTCCTGCACCTTCGGGACGGCACGGCCACCACCTGTCCCATCAAGGGCACCCGGCCCCGGGGAAGGACGCCGGAAGAGGATGCCCGATTGCGGGAAGCCCTGGCGAACAGCGACAAGGACCGGGCGGAGAACGTGATGATCGTGGATCTGTTGCGCAACGATCTGGGCAAGACCTGCGCCGTCGGCAGCGTGGCGGTGCCGGAACTGTTCGCGTTGGAAAGCTATGCCACGGTGCATCACCTGGTCAGTACCGTGACCGGTCGGCCGGCGCCGGGACGGGATGCCGTCGATCTGCTGCGGGGCTGTTTCCCGGGCGGTTCCATCACCGGAGCGCCCAAGTTGCGGGCGATGGAGATCATCGAGCTGCTGGAGCCGCACCGCCGGGGCATTTACTGCGGCGCTATCGGCTATCTGGGCTTTGACGGCGCCATGGATACCAACATCGCCATCCGCACCCTGGTACACAGCCATGGCAGGCTCAGGTTCTGGGCCGGGGGAGGGATCACCACCGGTTCGCGGATGGCGCACGAATATCAGGAAACCCTGGACAAGGCGGCGGCCATGATGCAGCTTCTCGATGTGAGCGGCTTCGGCCGCAACGGAATTCAAGAAAATCTCCTCGCCGGCCGATAACACTAACAGAGCCATCAGGTGCCGCGTCCGGTCGTGTTTTCGTGCCGCCAGTGATCCTGCCCGTCCGTCTCCCGACTTGAGCCGCCTGACTCCAATGACATCCGAGGACATCCGATGCTGGATAACATCACCATCCGCGCAAGACTGATCCTGCTGGCCATCGTCGGCCTGACCGCCGTGGGCTGCCTGCTGGCCGCGGTGTCCTATCAGTCCGCAGCCGGCACCGCCCGCAGCCTGGTGGAGCACAGCCTGCTCGTCAAGGCGGATGGCGATCTCAAGGCCGCTCGGGTCTACCTGCAGCAGTATTACGGCGAATTGAGGTTGCAGGACGGCCGCCTGGTGGATGCCCAGGGAGTACCGCTGGATGGACGCCATGACATGGCCGATGCCGTCAGCCGTGATCTGGGGCTGGTATTCACCTTTTTCGCCGCCGATCGCAATGAATTCGTCCGGGTGTCCACCAGCCTGATCGGTACCGACGGGCGCCGGGCCGTGGGAACGCCCCTGGGACGGGATACCCCGGCCCATCAGACGGTGGCCAGGGGGCAGCGTTACGTGGGGGAATCCGTCATTCTCGGCAACCCCTACCTGACCGCCTATGAACCCATCTTCAACCAGCGTAACGAAGTCATCGGGATCATGGGGCTGGGCATTCCCCGCGCCCAGGCCGACAGCATCGTGGCTTCCGGCATGTCCAGCCTGATGGTGCGGATGGTCATGACCCTGGTGATCGTGATTGCCCTGGGCATGGTGGGTGCGGTGGTGTTTGCCCGTTCGATTGTCAATCCGATCCGGGAGGTCGGCGCCACCCTCAGGGACATTGCCGATGGCGAAGGGGATCTGACCCGGCGGCTCAAGGTGACCGGCAGGAACGAACTGGCCGACCTGGCATTGGCCTTCAATGCCTTTGCCGAACGCATTCACGAGCTGGTGCGTCAGGTGTCCGTGGCTACCTCCCAGCTGGCATCCGCCTCGGAACAACTTTCCACCACGTCGGAAGAAACCCGCGAGCAGGTTCGTCACCAGCATTCGGAGACGGATCAGGTGGCCACCGCCATGAATGAGATGACCGCCACGGTGCAGGAGGTGGCCAGGAATGCCAGCGAGGCGGCTCAGGCGGCTCAGGAGACCCAGCATGAGACGCATGCCGGCAGCCAGGTGGTGAAGCAGACCATTACTTCCATCGAGGCCCTGGCGGGCGAGGTGGAAAATGCCGCCGAGGTGATCGGGCGCCTGTCCACCGACAGCGAGGAAATCGGCAAGGTGCTGGACGTGATCCGGGGGATTGCGGAGCAGACCAATTTGCTGGCGCTGAACGCGGCCATTGAGGCAGCCCGGGCCGGTGAACAGGGACGGGGATTTGCCGTGGTGGCCGACGAGGTACGCACCCTGGCCAGCCGTACCCAGTCATCCACCAAGGAGATCCAGGCCATGATCGAGCGGCTCCAGAGCGGCACCAGCGGTGCGGTCAAGGTGATGGAGCAGGGCCGCGGCAAGGCCCGGGAGAGCGTGAGCCAGGCTGCCAGGGCAGGCCAGTCCCTGGAAACGATCAATCAGGCCATTGCCGGCATCAACGACATGAATGCTCAGATTGCCAGTGCCGCGGAGGAGCAGTCGGCGGTGGCCGAGGAGATCAATCGCAACGTCTCCAACATCAGCCATTCGGTGGATCAGACATCCCGGGGCGCCGCCCAGATTGCCTCGGCCAGCGAGGAGTTGGCCCGTCTCGCCGCCGATCTTCAGGTCAGGGTCGGCGGTTATCGCATTTGACTGGACCCGATTGTGCCCCACCCCTCTGCCGCCCCTTCGGGCAGGGGGGAGTCTGCGTTCCCCGGCACCCGCGGGAGGAGCGGCCCGCGGCCGCGAACCAGGGGCGCCGGCCCGGGTCAGGGGGTGGCGGCATCTCCGGACAGGACCCGGGTGAGGACATCCAGGGTCTGAGCACGGGTGCGGGATTCGGTGCCGGGCGCATGGTCGTTCAGTCTTGACCATTCCGGGTGCAGCCGCGCCTTCTGCACCGGTTTGGGCAATGAACCCTTGCGCCAGGTCTCGTCCGCCGGGGTATCCAGCTTCAGCGCCTGGTCGGCGCCGTGTCCCCGGTGGATCAGAGCCTCCACCAACTGACTCTGGCGCAGGGCCAGCAGTCTCAGGGTGTTGTTGTTCACCCGCAGTTCCCGGTGGCCACGCATCCGGTGCATGAGCCGGCGCCCCAGATCCAGGGTATTGCCCAGCAGGGCCCCGGCCGCCGCGCCGGCCGCCGTCCCGGCGCCCAGGGTGGTGCCCAGGGCCATGACATCCACCGCCATCCCCATGGCACCGCCGACGGCGGCACCTTCACCGGTACGCAGTCCGTAGTGACGCAATGCCTCGGGGGTGAACAGGTCCAGCCCCCATTGCCCATCTTCCAGGGGCAGACGTTCACCCAGGTAATCGCTGGGGCGAAACCGGAACAGGTTCAGCAGGGCATCCACGCAGGCCTGCTCCCGCTCCCGGACCCGACCCTGCAGGGCCTCCATGGCCTTTTCGGTATCTTGCCGGCCCCCGCCCTCCACCACCATCACGCAGGCGGCCACGTCGATGAGCATGTCGGCCACGGTTTCCGCCGCCGCCTGCCGGAGCCAGCGGGCCTCCCGTTCCCGGGCCTGCATCAGCCGTTCCAGGGGAATCCGCCAGGGGTCCAGCAGGCTGCGCAGCTTTTCGTACAGACGCAGCTCACCCTGCAGGTCGTAGACCACGGAGTCGAAGGTGATCACGGCATGCAGGCCCAGCCGTGCCAGCGCATCCCGCCATTCCTCGGCCCGGTTGTGGGGGCCGGCGACGAAATTCAGCACCGGCAGCAGAGGCCGGGCGCACAGGCCCAGCACGGTCAGTTCGTCCCGGTATTTCCCCAGCACCGGCTCCCTGGCATCGATGACGTAGAGGCCCACCTGGGAGGCCCGCAACTGGCGCAGCACCTTGGTTTCCTGGTCGAACCGACCGGCGGCATCCGGTGACGCCAGAAAGCGTTCCAGGTCATCCGCACCCGTCTGACGGCCGCCGCCGGCCTCATCCAGCCAGTCCAGAATGCCGGAGGCATCTTCCAGGCCCGGGGTGTCGTACAGGGCCACGAGGGGCTCTCCGTCCACCAGCAGCTGGGTGCCTTCCACGTGTCGGGTGGTGGCGGGGGCATCGCAGACTTCGCCGAATTCCGTATCCCGCGACAGGGTGCGAAGCAGCGAGGTCTTGCCGGTATTGGTATGGCCGACCACGGCCACCTGCAGGATCGAGGTCATGGTTTGGCATCCTCTGATGCGGCAAAGGCTGCTTCCAGAATCTCCGCCGCCGGCCGGTCGGCATCCGCCGGTCGCTCCGGCAGGAGTTGGTCCACGCCGGCCCGCTCCGCCAGTTGTTCCCAGGCCGTGCGACGGGCCCGCGGGTCGATGCCGCGGGTTTGCGCCATGTCCTGCTGGTCCAGCAGGAGCCAGACGGGGGCACGGGTCCGGGCGCGCAGTTCGGTGAGAAAAGCCTCGGTACTGCGATCCGGGGTCCGGGCCAGGGAGCAGACGGCCACCACCACGGCGGGGGGCGGTTGCAGGCTCTGCGCCGCGGCCAGGACATCCCGCCTTGTATGCCGGTCGTCCACCTGGCCAAGGGGGATCCATGCCGGCCGCTTGTGATGTTGGATCCAGTGGTCGTCGGCCTGTTCCAGCTCATATCCCAGCAGGGCCAGGGTAGCGCCCCCGTGGCGTTCGCGGTGACGGGGCGGCTCGGGGGGATGGATCAGGGTCAGCGGTGGCGGGTCCACGACCCCCAGACGCTGGGAGTTGGGCAGCAGTCGGGGGGCCAGGCGGGCATAACCGGGACCGGTCAGATCCAGCCGCAGCCGCCGCCTGGCCCGTCGCGCCATCAGGGCGCACCACAGACCCAGTCCCAGTCTGGGTAGCAAGCCGTAGAACAGCAGGCTGCCCAGTAGCCAGCTTGACCACTGCACCCGCCCCAGGGTGTCTTCGGTCACGCCCAGTCGGCTGGCCCGGATCAGGGCTTCATCGGGCATGGGCAGTCCCAGCCAGCCGGGTAACAGGCCCAGGGCGGTGATCAGGCCGACGAAATGATCCTCCGCCAGCAGGGTGGTCCCCCAGACGAAATCATACTGGCGCACACTCAGTGCCCACAGGCACATGAGCAGGGCCCCGGCGGTGAAGGCCGCCCAGATCAGGTGGGTGAGGGTGCCGGCGGACCAGCGTCCGAGGCCATTGCGGCTCATGAGTTGCAGCAGGGCGCGGATGGCCAGTACCGGGGCCTGGCCCCGGACCAGACGCCGCGCCAGTCCCCCACCCAAACCCAGTACGCCCTGGCCCAGCAGCCCCCCGCCGCCACGGGGGCGAACGAGCATAAACAGCGCCCACAGCAGCAGCATCAGCAGCTGTACGCCCAGCAGACTGCCCAGGGCCCACAGGATGTTGATCTGGGAGCTGCCCGCCACCAGGGGGGCCGCCAGCGCCGCGCCGGCGGCCGCCATGCCGCTCAGCCCGGTGAGCAGCAGGATCAGGATCAGGATCCAGCCCGCCAGGGTGCGGGCGCCGCCAAGGGCATCCCTCACCTGGGCACCCAGGCGAGTGGCTCGCGCGCGAACCAGCACCCGATGCTCCAGATCACCGCCGGCATCACGCCCGGCCTGCCAGGCATGGGGCTCGTCGATCACGCGACCGGCCTGATCCTCGTGCAGGCGCACGGCTTCGGCCACGAGACGGTCGGTGAAGCGGTCATGGGGGGCTGGGCTCGCCCTGTCGGAAATATGGGTATTCATTGCGGGCACACTATAAGGCCATGTCCCCGGGACGCCAACCTGGGCGCGAGGAAATCAGTGGTATGGACATGTGCTTGGGAATGACGGATTTGGAATATCCCGCATACAATCGTCGGAACATCCCTTGATGAACTGGAAGCCGGCATGTTGCGATGGTTGTTGATCCTGTTGGTCGGTCTGTTGTCCCTGGCACTCGTGGCGGGGCTTTTGGGGCCGTTTCTGATTTCCCCCCGGCCACTGCCCGATCTGTCTTCGGCGACGGACGTGGCCCTGCCGGAGAGTCGTTTCCTGACCATCCCCCATGACGGCACGGACGGCCTGATGATTCACTACCTGGAGCGGGAACAGGAGGCCGCCGAGGGCCCCGTTCTGGTGCTGCTGCACGGCTTCACCTTCAACGCCTTCACCTGGAACGGGATGATGGACGACCTGGACGGGGCAGGCAGGGTGCTGGCCTACGATCAGGTGCCCTACGGCCTGAGCGCCAAGCCGGTGCGGGGGGAATGGTCCGGCAGCAACCCCTTTACCAAGGCCGCGGCCCTGGAACACCTGTTCGCCTTTCTGGACGCCAAGGGGGTGGAGCAGGCAGTACTGGTGGGGAATTCCTCCGGCGCCACCCTGGCGATGGAGGCGGCCCTGAGCCGGCCCGAGCGGGTGAGCGGACTGGTGCTGGTCAATCCCTGGGTCTATGTAAATCGGCCCAGCTTCCCCGAGTCGGTGGCGGAATGGCCTCAGTTGCGGCGTCTGAACCTGTGGCTGGCCCGCCGACTGGGCAGCAGCGGCGCTCTGCTGGATCTGTCCTACCATGACCCGGAGCGCATCACCGATGAGCGCCGGGCACTGACCACCCTGCATACCCAGGTGCGGCACTGGGATCTGGCCTGGGGTGAACTGTTCGTGCGGGCCATGTCCAGTCCGGTGGATGTCAGTGCCCATCTGGCCGACATCCGTCAGCCGGCGTTGGTGATCATCGGTGAGCAGGATCGGGTGGTGTCGCCGGAGGATTCCATCCGCGCCGCCCTGGCATTGCCGGCGGCGGACCGGATCCTGCTGCCCGAGTGCGGCCACGTACCCCAGGAGGAATGTCCGGCGGCGGTAGCGGCGGCGGTGCGTGACTGGCTATGGGCACGGGCAGCCCCCGAGACCTCACCATGAACCGCCGCGGATGACCCCGACGCCGATGCCCTCGATGTCCAGGGACTGGCTGCGAAGGTCCACTTCGATGGGCCGGTAGTCGGGGTTTTCCGGCTTCAGCCGAACCCGGTGGCCCTGCCGTTCAAAGCGTTTCACGGTGACTTCGTCCTCCAGACGGGCCACCACGATCTGGCCGTTGCGGATCTCGTGGGTGCGATGGACCGCCAGCAGGTCTCCGTCCAGGATGCCGGCCAGGCGCATGCTGTCACCCTGGACCCGTAGCAGGTAGTCCGGTCGGGGCCTGAACAGGCGTGGGTCCAGCTGGTAATGATCCTCGATATGGGCCTGGGCCAGGATGGGCGCCCCGGCGGCCACCCTGCCCACCAGGGGCAGTCCCGTCCCCCCCAGCAGGCGGATGCCCCGGGAGGTGCCGGCCAGGATCTCGATGGCCCCCTTGCGGGCCAGGGTGCGCAGGTGGCACTCGGCGGCGTTGGGGGAGCGAAAGCCGAAGGCCCGCATGATCTCCTCCCGAGTGGGAGGCAGGCCGTTGGATTGCAGACAGTCGCGGATGAAATCGAGGATTTCCGTCTGGCGGGGGGTGAGCTTTTCCATGACAGGCTCTCGATCAATGGGCGAAGGTATATCTTTGCACAGTAGGGCAAGCCCCGGTCATTGGCAAGTCGGTATCAGCGCATCAGCCGTCGCCGCAGCAACGCCGTGGCCACGGTCAGCCCCACCAGACCATAGACCAGAATCACCGACAGGTGCAGCGGCACCTGGGATGGCCAGGCCCCGGTCATCAGGGGACGGACGATCTCGACCACATGCACCAGGGGCAGGGCCCAGGCCATGGCCACCACGGCGGGCGGGAGCTGTTCCAGGGGGAAGAATACTCCGGAAAGCAGCAGCATGGGGGTGACCGCCAGGGTGAAGTAGTAGAGGAAGAAGTCATAGCTGCGGGAGACGGCGGTGACGACCATGGCGCAGGCACCGAAGCAAAAGCCCGCCAGCAGGATGACCGGCAGGGCCAGCAGGGCGCGCAGATCGCTGATCAGGCCCAGCACGGCGGCCACCAGCAGGATGGCGCCGGCACTGAACAGTGCCTTGGTGGCGGCCCAGATGATCTCGCCCAGCACGATGTCGTCCAGGTTGAGGGGGGCGCCCAGCATGCCGTCCCAGGTCTTCTGTTCCGACATCCGGGTATAGGCGGAGTACATGCCCTCGAAGCTGGCGGTGTACATGGCGCTGGAGCAGACGATGCCCGAGGCCAGGAACACCATGTAGGGTAACTCCCCCAGATCTCCCACCAAGCGGCCGAAGCCATACCCGAAGGCCAGTAGGTAAAGTACCGGCTCGCCGAAGTTGCCCATGACGGAAGGCACCATGATCTTGCGCCAGACCCGCAGGTTGCGGCGCCACACCGGAATGAATCGCAGGCTGAGCTTGGGTAGGGGGAAAGCGGACATTTCAGTCCCTCAGTTCGTGACCGGTGAGCTTCATGAAGACATCCTCCAGATTGGCGGGACGATGCAGGTATCGGATACCGGCCTGTTCCAGGCGCGCGATCAGGGGGCCGGCCTGATCGGTGTAGATCAGGGCCAGGTCGCCGATTTGCCGGACCCGGGCCTGAAGTTCTCCCGCCTGATGCGTCAGCCAGTCCATGGCGGCCGGTCCGTTGAGTTCCAGGACATGGCGTTCGATATGGGTATGGATCAGGGACTGGGGTGAGCCCCGGGCCACCACGCGGCCCCGATCGATGATGGCCAGGCGATCGCACAGCCGCTCCGCCTCTTCCATGTAGTGGGTGGTGAGGATCAGGGCGGTGCCGGTCTTGAGCAGGCCGCGCAGGCATTGCCAGATATGATGCCGGGCCTGGGGGTCCAGGCCGGTGGTGGGTTCGTCCAGCACCACCAGTTCGGGCTGGTTGATGAGGGCGCGGGCCAGGGTCAGGCGACGTTTCATGCCGCCGGACAGGGCACTGATGGGGGCATCCCGACGGGATTCCAGGCTGGCGAAGCGGAGCAGATCCTCCACCCGCTCACGGCGTGCCCGTCCCTTGAGGCCGAAATAGTCGGCGTAGGTGTGGAGGTTTTCCCGTACGGTGAAGTCCGGGTCCAGGGTGTCGAACTGGGGCACGATCCCCAGTCGCCGGCGGGCCTCCCGGGCCCGCTCCGGGATGGGTTCACCCAGCACGGACAGGGTACCTTCGTCGGGCGGGGTCAATCCCAGCAGCATGCGTAGGGTGGTGGTCTTGCCGGCCCCGTTGGGGCCCAGCAGGCCGAAGCACTCACCCGGCTGGACCGTAAGGTCGATATGATCGACCACGAGACGGCCATCATAGCGCTTGACCAGTCCTTGGGCCTGGGCAATGGGGGCGGGGATCGAGGGGAGATCGAGCGGGTCCATGTGGGGCAAGGCAATCCTTCCGGGTCTTGGGGCGGTGGACAGGCTAACCTATCGGCAGGCATTTTTGTCGGTCCCGTCCCGGTGAAGGAGGGGATGTCGTCAGACAGCAAACCCCTAGGGAATATTCAGGGATGTTCTGAAACGGTTTTTTTCAATAACGCGGAGGGAGTTTTTTCAATGACGCTGAAAATCGGCTGTATCGGTCTTGGCATCATGGGGCGCCCCATGGCGGGACACTGGCTGGCGGCGGGGCATGACGTCACCGTCTGGGCCCGTCGCCCGGAGACCGTGACCACCCTGCTGGGGCAGGGCGCCCATTGGGCCGACAGTCCCGCGGATCTGGCCCGGCAGGTGGACGTGGTCTTCACCAATGTGTCCGATACACCCGATGTGGAGCAGGTTCTGCTGGGGCCTGACGGCGTGGCCGAGGGCGCCAGGCCGGGGATGATCGTGGTGGACCACAGCACCATCTCGCCCACCGTCACCCGGTGGCTGGCGGACACCTTGGCGGAGCGGGGGATCCATCTGCTGGATGCCCCGGTGTCCGGCGGCGAGCGCGGCGCCGTTGACGGTACCCTGACCATCATGGTGGGCGGCGAGACCGCCATCCTGGAGCGGGTGCGGCCGCTGCTGGAGGTGGTGGGCCGGACCATCACCCATGTGGGGGGCTCCGGGGCCGGTCAGTTCACCAAGGCCTGTAATCAGCTCATCGTCGCCCAGACCATGGTGGCGGTGTCGGAGGCCATCAGTTTGGCGGAGGCGGCCGGGGTGGACCCGGCGGCCATGCGCGAGGCCCTCATGGGCGGTTTGGCCTATTCCCGGGTGCTGGAGGTGCACGGGGAGCGCATGATCCGGCGGGAGTATCCCCCGGGCTTCAAGGCCCGTTTGCATAACAAGGACATGGCCATCGTCCTGCGGGCGGCGGCGGATCTGGGCCTGCCCCTGCCGGGCACCGCCCTGTCCGCCCAGTGGATCAGCGCCGCCGTGGGACTGGGGCATGGAGAGGAGGATTCCGCCGTGGTGGCCGAGGTGTTGCGCCGGCTGGCGCCTCCGGGACCGATGAACGGCGGGAACCGATCGCCTCTTGCAACGGCCGAACAGGAATAGAATCACCATGGATCCACAGACCGGAGCGAACGTGAACCTGTCCGAAGCCCCCAAGCCGTCTTCCATCGACCCGGAGGAGGTGGCCCGTTATACCGCCCTGGCGGATCGCTGGTGGGATGAAAGCGGCCCCTTCTGGCCCCTGCACACCCTCAATCGGTTGCGCACCGACTACATTTGCCAGCGGCTTTGCGCCCATCTCGGCCGCGATCCGTCTGCGCCTCGTCCCCTGACGGGTCTGCGCCTGCTGGACATCGGCTGCGGCGGCGGCATCCTCAGCGAGTCCATGGCCCGTCTGGGTGCCCGAGTCGAGGGGGTGGACGTGACCGAAAGGAACATTGCGGTGGCCCGCTTGCATGCCGCGCGTTCCGGGCTGGACATCCAGTACGAGGCGGTGCCGGTGGAGACCCTGGCCGCCCGCGGAGAACAGTACGATGTGGTGCTGAACATGGAAGTGGTGGAGCATGTGGCGGATCTGCCGGGCTTCATGGCCGCCTGCAACCAACTGGTCAGCCCGGGAGGGTACAGCTTTATCGCCACCATCAATCGCAACCCGGTGTCGTTCATCGTGGCCATCCTGGGGGCGGAATATATCCTGCGCTGGTTGCCCCGGGGGACCCATCAGTGGCGACGCTTCCCAAAACCCGCGGAACTGGAGGCGTTGCTGGTGCCGGACGGCTTGCGGGTGCTGGAGCGCACCGGCGTCAGGGTCAATCCCTTCAACCGCGGCATGTACCTCACCGGCTATCTGGGGGTGAACTATATGCTGATGACAACCCGGACTCCCGCTTTCGCGGGAGTGACGGAATTGAGGAGTCGCACATGTGGTGGTTCGTGATCGGATATGCCCTGGGCCATGTGGGTTTCTTGCTGGGATCCATGCCTGTCATTGTGGCGGGCGGTGTGCTGTTTCTCTACGGGGCCTACGTGGTGGTCTACGGTCGGGACGGCCGGGAGTGAACGTCACCCGGCGATGAGCGTCGGCAGCGGCTTGTTCCACGGTTTGCCCTTGGCCTATAGTCACCCCATGATGATCTCGCCGGAATCCGTGTTCAAGGCCCTGTCCGATACCACCCGCCTGCGGTGCCTGGTCCTCCTCGTCGAGGAGGATGCCCTGTGCGTGTGCGAGCTCACCCATGCCATCGGTGTGCCGCAGCCGAAGATGTCGCGGCACCTGGCCTTGCTGCGGGAGAGCGGGTTGGTGGCCGACCAGCGCCGGGGGCAGTGGATCTTCTATCGCATCAATCCCGCGCTGCCGGCCTGGGTGCGGGAAGTGTTGCGGCAGACGACACGGGCCTGTGGCGGTACGCCCCCCTACCGCGACGACCGTGCGCGTCTTGACGCCATGGACGGCCGCCCCGGGAGGGGATGCGCCGCCTGAGCTAGAAATCCCGTCTTGCCCACAGGTCCTGTCGGCTCTTGCGCCGATCCTTGCCGGACCTTCGGGGTTCCTTTTCGAGTTCGAAACGGATCATTTCCCTGCGATCGGGCAGCTTGCGCCGCTCTCCCTTGCGTCGTTCGGGACCGGTATAGGGCTTCGGATTGTCCGTGGACATCGGTTCTTCGCTCACTGGTCGCCTCCTGCCGGGCCCGTCCCGTGGGACGGGCCGGATTGCCGATGGCGCGGCCTAGTCCTTGCCGCGCAGTTGCGAGATTTCCTGGCGCAGGGCCGAGATTTCCTGGCGCAGCGCCTTGAGGTCCTCGTGGAGCTGGGCGTTTTCCGCATGCACCACCTCTTCGATGGTGTCATGCTCGAATTTCTGCTGCTCCTCCTGCATGGACTGCATGGTGTTCACGATGATGGCGATGAACAGGTTGAGTATGGTGAATGTGGCGATCAGGATGAAGGGCACGAAGAACACCCAGGCCCAGGCATGGGTTTCCATCACCGGGCGGGAGATGCCCATGGACCAGCTCTCCAGGGTCATCACCTGGAACAGGGTGTACATGGATCGGCCCAGGTGGCCGAACCACTCCGGATGGGAGTAACCGAACAGGCCGGTGGCGATGACCGCGAACACATAGAAAAGCAGGATCAGCAGCCCGAAGATCGACAGGATGCCGGGAATGGCCTTGAGCAGCGCCTCGACGATGAATCGCAGCTTGGGCACCATGGATACCAGGCGCAGCACACGCAGCACACGCAGTACGGCCAGCGGGCCGGTGGTGGGGATCAGGGCAATGGTCACCACCAGGAAGTCGAAGACGTTCCAGGGACGGCGGAAGAAGCTCAGGCCCTGGGCGTAGAGCTTGAGCAGGATTTCCACCACGAACACCCCCAGGATGACGCGGTCGGCATTCATCAGCCAGGGACCGGCCTTTTCCATGAGCGTGGGCGAGGTGGCCAGACCGAGAATCGCGGCATTGATCAGGATCAGTGTGATGATCAGGCGCTGAATCGGCGCCGATTCGATGAAGGCGCCCACTCGGGCGCGAAGGCCGGCCTCGGCTTGCATGTCGGAAACTCCCGGGTGTTCTGTTGCGGCTGGAAAACGGGCGGACAGGGCGCCCAAGCGTGGGGCAGATTAATGAAATCCGCCCTCCGGCACAATCATCAGGGGCATGGAATCAATTCAGTTGCATGCCTTGCAGGCTGTGCTTGAGCACGTCGGCGGAGTCGTGCATGCCCTTGAGTTCTTCTTCATTGATCAACGGGGCAACCTGGGCCTCGATCCCCTCCCGGCCAACGATGCAGGGGATGCTCAGACAGACATCCGCCAGGCCATAGGTCCCGGCCGGGTTGACGCTTACCGGCAGGACGCTTTTCTGATCTTCCAGGATCACACTGATCAGGTGGCTGATCACTAGGCCGATGGCGGTGTTGGTGTAGCCCTTGCGTGCAATGATGTCGTAGGCGGCATTTTTTACCCCCTGGAACAGGCGCTGCATGGCCTGGGCATCGAAATCCCTACCGTTGATGGTCTGCTGATGGATGCTCAGTCCTCCTACCCTGGCGGTGCTCCAGACCGGGACTTCCGAATCACCATGTTCTCCCATGATATAGGCGTGGACGGAGCGGGGGTTTACCCCGTAGTAATCTCCCAGGGCAGCCCGGAAGCGGGAGGTGTCCAGCATGGTGCCGGTGCCGATGACCCGTTCCGGAGGGCGCCGACTTAGGTGCTGCATCACGTAGGTCAGGATATCCACTGGATTGGTGGCAATGACCAGGACCGCGTCGGGGGCGTGGTGATCCAGGTGGGCGGCGATTTCCCTGAACACGGCGGTATTGCGGTTGAGCAGTTCCAGGCGGGACTCTCCCGGTTTCTGGCTGACCCCGGCTGTGATGACGATCACGCCGCACTCGGATAGATCCGGAAAGTCTCCCGCCAGGACCGAAACCCGGCCCACCAAGGATTGCCCGTGCATCAGATCCATGGCCTCGCCTTCGGCCCGCCGCCGGTCCCGGTCCACCAGGATGATGCGGCCGGTGGTCTGTTGCTGGAACAGGGAGTAGGCGGCGGCGACACCCACGTTACCCGTACCGATGATACCCACGCTGCTGAGTCTGCTCATCTGCGATGCCTCCAAAGATGCTTTACACTCCTGGAATGTCAATAATTTGCCTTTTATCGACATGGTGTGGATCTTCCACGACCCACGGCCGGGAAGATGCGTCCCGGCGTGGCTCTTGACAGTTAGTCTGGATGAATTCAGCAGGCCATCACAGAACCTTTTGCAACGTCGATGTAGAATCCTTACAAAAATATTTTGCAGAACATGGGTGGTTCGCAGATGAAGTCAGTTTCCGGCATTCCAGATGATGAACATGAAGAAGGCTCTCCAACTCAGCGCATCAGTGCGGAGGCGGTGCGCGCTCTGTACAACCTCGACGCGGTCATGGCCTTCTCGGTGCATGGGGAGAAGCATGAGTTCAAGGCTGGGGCGCGGGTCTTTGTGGTCGGCCGCAGTGCCGACTGTGACCTGGTGGTGAATGTGCCCGTTGCCTCCCGTCACCATGCGCGGGTGATTTACCGCAAAGGCAAGTTCGTGTTGGTGGATCAAAGCACCAATGGCACCTATGTCCGCATCCACGGCATGGACGAGATCTGTCTGCTCAATGGTGAGGAGCTACCGCTGGTGGGGGAGGGGGTCGTCAGTCTCGGGCGCCCCGTGACGGAGGGTGACGCGGATCTGGTGACATTTTCCGTGCCCCATTAGTAGTGGCGTCTGTACCCTCCTATCTGTGCTCCATCTTATCTGTGCTCCATGACTTGCCAGCGGCGAATATCATTTTGAGGTTCTTTCCGTCGCTCCCGCGAAAGCGGGAGCCCAGGATTTCCGTGCTCTGTGCTGACTGGATTCCCGCTTTCGCGGGAATGACTGACCGGAATTAGGACTGATCGGAATTGGGAATGACTGACCGGAGAGGGGGCGATCCTGGTGGTTCCCAGGTCACTCTGCCGCCGGGCGGCTCAAGACCGGGATCCCGGTTCGGGTCAGCATCCGGCACAGACGGATCAGGGGCAGCCCGATCAGGGCGGTGGGATCGTCACCCTCCAGGCGCTCGAACAGGGCAATCCCCAGACCTTCCGACTTGAAGCTGCCGGCGCAGCCGTAGGGCTGTTCCCGATGCACGTAATCCTCGATCTCTTCCCGGCCCAGGGTGCGAAAGTGTACCCGGAAGGGCTCCACTGCCTCCTGTCTCTCACCGCTTTCGGCATCCAGCAGGCACAATCCGGTATGAAAGGCCACGCTGCGCCCCGAGGCCGCGCTCAACTGGGCGACGGCCCGTTCATGATTGCCGGGTTTGCCCAGTATCTTTCCATCGAGTTCCGCGCACTGGTCCGAGCCGATGATGAGGGCCCCGGGAAAGCGGTCCCGGACCGCTTCCGCCTTGGCCCGGGCCAGGCGGGCCACCATGGCCGCGGGAGACTCCCCCGGCCGGGGGGTCTCATCCACGTCCGGGGCGCAAGTCGAAAACGGCAACCCCAGCCGTTCCAGCAGCTCGCGCCGGAACGGTGAGGTAGAAGCCAGAACCAGGGTGCGTGCCGCCCGCGTCATCAGGCTTCCTCGATTTCCACCAGGGCATCATCCGGGTTGACGCTGTCGCCCTTGGACACGTGAATGGCCTTGACCACGCCACCCACCGGGGCCTGGACCTCGGTTTCCATCTTCATGGCCTCCAGGATCAGCACGCCGTCACCGGGCTTGACCGTATCCCCTTCCTTGACCAGTACGTCAATGATGGTGCCCGGCATGGACGTGGTGACATGGCCGGGCTTGGTGGCCCGGGGGCGGCCGCTGCCCTGGGGACCGCCGCGCCGCGCGCCGTTGTCCCCGTCCACCAGGATCTCGTCCAGGGTCTCGATGACGATCTCTTCCGGCATGCCGTCCACGGTCACGTAGAAGGGACGCATGTGATCGCGCTTGTGGCCGGTGCCGGTGAGCTTGATATGGTAGGTCTCCCCATGCAGGGTGGCCTTGAATTCCACCGGGGCCACCTTGTCCTCGCCCTGGCCGCCCAGGGGTTCCAGGGGTTCGGGGACCAGCTTGCCGTCGCGGCGCTGTTCCAGGAACTCCCGGCCGATCTCGGGGAACATGGCATAGATGAGGACGTCTTCCTCGGAATGGGCCAGTTCGCCGATCTGGCCGCGCAGGGCGTCCATTTCGTCCTCCAGCAGATCCGCCGGCCGGCATTCGATGACGTCGGCGTGGCCGATGGCCTTTTGCCGGACCACGCTGTTGACGTGGCCGGGGGTACGGCCGTAGCGGCCCTGCAGATAGAGCTTCACCTCGTTGGTGATGGTCTTGTAGCGGGACTCGGTGAGGACGTTCATCACGGCCTGGGTGCCCACGATCTGGGAGGTGGGGGTGACCAGGGGCGGATAGCCCAGATCCTCCCGTACCCGCGGGATCTCGGTCATCACCGCGTTCACCTTATCCAGGGCGCCCTGGGCCTTGAGCTGGCTGATGAGGTTGGAGATCATGCCGCCGGGGATCTGGGTGGTCTGCACCCGGGTATCCACACCGGTGTATTCGCTCTCGAACTGGTGGTACTTCTTGCGAATCTCCCGGAAATAGAAGCCGATCTCCTGCAGCAGGTTCAGGTCCAGGCCGGTGTCGTACTCGGTATCCCTCAGTGCCGCCACCATGCTCTCGGTGGGGGCATGGCTGGTGCCACCGGCAAAGGCGGACATGGCGGTATTGATGTTGCTGCAGCCGTTTTCGATGGCCTTGAGGTGGCACATCTCGGAAAGGCCCGCGGTGGCGTGGGTATGCAGGTGCACGGGCACCTTCACTGCGTCCACCAGGGCGGCGGTGAGTTCGCCGGCGGCCCGGGGGGTGAGCAGACCCGCCATGTCCTTGATGGCGATGCTGTCGCAGCCCATCTCCACCATCTCCCGGGCCATGGTCACGAACTGGTCCAGGGTATGCACCGGGCTGGTGGTGTAGCTGATGGCGCCCTGGGCGTGCTTGCCCGCCTTTTTCACCGCCTCGATGGAGACTCGCACGTTGCGGGTGTCGTTCATGGCATCGAAGATGCGGAAGACGTCCATGCCGTTGTCGGCGCAGCGGGCGACGAAATCCCGTACCACGTCATCGGCATAATGGCGATAGCCCAGCAGGTTCTGGCCCCGCAGCAGCATCTGCAAGGGGGTGTTGGGCAGGGCCTCGCGCAGCTTGCGCAGGCGCTCCCACGGGTCTTCCTTCAGAAACCGCAGGCAGGTATCGAAGGTGGCGCCGCCCCAGACTTCCAGGGACCAGAACCCCACCGCGTCCAGCTTCTCGCAGATGGGGAGCATGTCTTCCGTGCGCATGCGGGTGGCGATCAGGCTCTGGTGGCCGTCACGCAGGGTCAGGTCAGTAATCGTTACCTTGGACATCTATCAATACCTTTTGTCTTAAAGACCCTTGTGAGCCGTGATGGCGGCGGCGATGACGGCAGCCAGTTCGCGGGTCGGACGGCGTACGGAGTAATCGGTCAGTTCCGGATGGGCATCCACATAACCGGTGTCGAAACTGCCCTGGCGGAAGGCTTCGCTGTTGAGGATTTCCAGGTGGTAGGGGATGGTGGTTTTCACCCCGTAGACCCCCATGTCGCCCAAGGCGCGGCGGGCGCGGCGGATCAGGCTGTCCCAGTCCATGGCCCAGACGACGAGCTTGGCGCACATGGAGTCATAGTGAGGGGGGATGTGGTAGCCGGTATAGATGGCGCCATCGGTGCGCACGCCCGGCCCGCCGGGGGCGAAGTAGCGGGTGATGCGGCCGAAACTGGGCAGAAAGTCGTTCTTGGGATCCTCGGCGTTGATGCGGAATTCCACCGCGAATCCGCGCCGGGTGATCTGATCCTGAGGGTAGGTGAGGGGCAGTCCCGAGGCCACGCGGATCTGTTCCTGCACGATATCCACGCCGGTGATCATTTCAGTGACCGGGTGTTCCACCTGCAGCCGGGTGTTCATCTCCATGAAGTAGAAGCGACCGTCGGCGTCCATGAGGAACTCCACCGTGCCGGCGTTTTCATAGTTCACCGCCCGGGCCGCCCGTACCGCCAGCTCGCCCACCTCCCGGCGCTGGGCCTCGGAGAGCTGGGGAGAGGGGGCGATCTCCACCAGCTTCTGGTGGCGGCGCTGGATGGAGCAGTCGCGCTCGAACAGGTGAATCACGTTGCCGTGGCGGTCGGCCAGGATCTGCACCTCGATGTGGCGCGGATTGATGATGGCCTTCTCCATGAAGATCTCGGTGCTGCCGAAGGCCTTGGTGGCCTCGGAACGTACCCGCTCATAGTTGCGGCGCAGGGCGGTCTCGTCGTCGCAGCGACGGATGCCGCGGCCACCGCCACCGTTGGTGGCCTTGAGCATGACCGGATAACCGATCTTCTCGGCCAGGGCGGCGGCTTCCTCCACGTCCTGGAGGTTGCCATCACTGCCGGGAACCACGGGGACGCCGGCGGCGACCATGGCCTCGCGGGCGGCCACCTTGTCGCCCATGCGGCGGATGATCTCCGCGTCCGGTCCGACGAACTGGATGCCGCGCCGGGCGCAGTTCTGGGCGAACTGGGGATTCTCCGACAAGAAGCCGTAGCCGGGATGAATGGCGTCACAGCCGGCGCCGCGGGCCACGTTCACCAGGCGATGAATGTTCAGGTAGCCGGCCAGGGAGTCGGGGCCGAGGGAGTAGGATTCATCGGCCTTCTTGACATGGAGGCCGTGACGGTCGGCGTCGGTGTAGACCGCCACCGAGGTAATCCCCATTTCCGCGCAGGCACGGATGATGCGGACGGCGATCTCGCCGCGGTTGGCAATCAGTAACTTATTTATCACGCAAGCATCCCGCACGTTATAAGCAAAGACCTCAGTATCCTTGAACCGGGCGGGGCTTTTCAAGCAGAAGGGGGCAGATTGCTTTTGACACTGGTGCGAGAACGCCTTTAGAATTGCGCGCTTATGTCCGACAGCCTGCTACCCGAACTGGTCGATCCCTTCCGCCTGGCGGACAAGTCCCGCGTCCTGGAGGGCGTGCTGGATATGGCCGCCATGCCTCGTCTGGCGGAGGCGATGGGCGAGCCGGCCCGGGGCCTGTGCCGGGTGGAACTGACTTTCGACCGCGGCCCCTCCGGCAGGCCCCGGCTGACCGGCCATGTGGTGGCCGAGCTGGCTCCCCTGTGCCAGCGCTGCCTGGAGCCCATGCGTTTGCCGGTGGACAGCCGTTTCGAGATGCGACTGGTACAGGAAGATCGCCAGGCCGCCGGCGCCCTGGACGAGGAGGACGTGCTGGTGGTCGGCGACGAGCGCCTGGATTTGGCGGCGCTGGTGGAAGACGAACTGATGCTGTGCCTGCCGGTGGTGCCCCTGCACCCGGAGCAGGCATGCGTGGCCCGGCTTCAGCCCGAGTTCAACGGCCGGGATGTGAAGGCCGCGCAAAAAGAAGAGAACAACCCGTTTGCCGTGCTGGGCCGCCTCAAGGGCGGGCAGGGCGCAGACAGTTGAAACACCCCATGCCCCCCGGGTTCCGGTCGGGACCCGTGGGGCATTAATGTTTTTCAGTATAGATTGGAGATGACACCATGGCTGTTGCACAAGGTCGCACCACCCCTTCCCGTCGGGGCATGCGTCGTTCCCACGACGCCCTCAAGGGTCCCACCCTGTCCACCGAACCCACCACCGGTGAGATCCACCGCCGTCACCACATCAGTGCCGACGGTTTCTACCGTGGCCGTCAGGTGATCAAGGCCAAGGAACAGCAGGACGAAGAGTAAGACCTGCGCCGACCGGATCCGGCAGGGTCCGGCGGCCGTCCGCCCCAACAGGGGCCGCGGCTCGCATCGGGCCGGCGTGTGTGTCATCCTGCCCACGTCGTGCCGCCTACCGGATGGAGCCGCAGGCAGTATTCCATGGGCTTCGTGGACACTGTCCGCGAAGCTTTTTCGCGCTGATTCAAAGCAGGTTTTCCCATGAGTGGAATCTTTACCATCGCACTGGATGCCATGGGCGGTGATCATGGTGCCCACGTGGTTGTCCCTGCGGCAGTCAAGGCCCTGGAAGCGTTTTCCGACATCCACCTGATCCTGGTGGGCGACAAGGAGCGGGTCGGGCAGGAACTGGCTGCCTGCGGCAAGGCGCCGTCCGATCGGCTGCGCCTGCATCATGCCAGCCAGGTGGTGGGCATGGATGAGCCCCCTTCCCAGGCCCTGCGCAACAAGAAGGATTCGTCCATGCGGGTGGCCATCAACCTGGTCAAGCACCAGCAGGCCGATGCCTGCGTCAGCGCGGGCAATACCGGTGCCCTCATGGCCACGGCGCGCTACGTGCTCAAGACCCTGCCGGGCATCGACCGACCGGCCATCATCACCGCCATCCCGTCCATCAAGGGCCACACCCACATGCTGGATCTGGGGGCCAATGTGGACTGCACCGCCACCCATCTTTATCAGTTTGCGGTGATGGGTTCCGAGCTGGCCAGTGCGGTGGACAATATCGCCTCGCCCCGGGTCGGCCTGCTGAACATCGGCGAGGAAGAGATCAAGGGCAACGATCAGGTCAAGGAGGCGGCGCGAATGCTTGAGGCCAGCCACCTGAACTACATCGGTTTCGTCGAAGGCAACGACATTTACTGTGGTGACGTGGACGTGGTGGTCTGCGATGGCTTTGTGGGTAATGTCGCCCTCAAGACCAGTGAAGGGGTGGCCCGCATGGTCTCCCACTACATGCGCAATGAGTTTGCCGGCAGCCTGTACAGCAAGCTGGCCGCGTTGGTCGCCATGCCGGTGCTCAAGGCCTTCCGCAAGCGCATCGATCCTCGCGCCTATAACGGTGCCAGCCTGCTGGGGCTGCAGGGGGTGGTGATCAAGAGCCATGGAGGGGCCGATGCCGTGGCCTTCGAGAATGCCATCCGCATCGCTCGCCTGGAGGCTCAGAAACGGGTGCCGCAACGCATCGACAAGCGGCTGGAAGAACTGCTCAAAGAGGCGAACCAACAGTGATCTACTCCCGGATTACGGGCACCGGGAGTTATCTTCCGGAAAAGGTGCTCACCAATCGCGATCTGGAAAAGATCGTGGAAACCTCCGATGAATGGATTCGTGAACGCACCGGGATCGGGCAGCGCCACATCGTCGGCCCCGATGAAACCACCTGCGACCTGGCGGAGCAGGCGGCACGGGCCGCCCTGGCCATGGCGGGGCGACGCCCGGAAGACATCGACCTGATCATCGTCGGCACCACGACCCCGGATCAGGTGTTTCCCAGTACCGCCTGCCTGTTGCAGCAGCGGTTGGGGATTCACAACGGCTGTGCCGCCTTTGATATTCAGGCGGTGTGCACCGGCTTCGTCTATGCCCTGGGCGTGGCCAATCAGTTCATCCGTGCCGGCAGCGCTCGCTGCGCCCTGGTGGTCGGCGCCGAAACCATCTCCCGCATTCTGGACTGGACCGATCGCGGGACCTGTGTCCTGTTCGGCGACGGCGCGGGCGCGGTCGTTCTGGAGGCTTCCGAGGAACCCGGCATCCTGTCCACCCACCTGCATGCCGATGGCCGCTACGAGAGCCTGCTCAGTGTGCCCCGGGGTGTCGGCAAGGGTTATGCCGACATGGTGGCCGGCGAGGCCTACCTGCAGATGAAGGGCAATGAGGTCTTCAAGTGGGCGGTCAATACCCTGGGTCGCATCGTCGAGGAAACCCTGGAAGCCGGCGGCATCGACCAGTCCCGGGTGGACTGGCTGATCCCCCATCAGGCCAATATCCGGATCATCCAGGCCACCGCCCGCAAGTTGAAGATGCCCATGGAGAAGGTGATCGTGACCGTGGAACAGCACGGCAACACTTCCGCCGCCTCCGTTCCCCTGGCGCTGGATGCCGCGGTGCGTGACGGCAGGATCAAGCGAGGCGATCTGGTGCTGATGGAGGCCTTCGGTGGTGGTTTCACCTGGGGATCGGCCCTGCTCCATTTCTGATTGCTGCATCGCGGCATCCGATGCCCGAAAGCCTTTCGAATCGTGGTAGCATGGCGGGCGTATCCACCGCAGGGGTGTCCACGGACCGCCATGGGACAGGAAATCGAAAAAAAATTCCTTGTAGTTTCCGACGCCTGGAAAGACCAGGCCACCAAACGTGTTCGGTATCGTCAGGGCTACCTTTGCGGTAACGAGAGAAGCTCGGTCCGGATCCGGGTTTCCGACGACACGGCGTATCTCAACATCAAGAGTGCGACCCTGGGCGTCCAGCGTCAGGAGTTCGAGTATGCCATCCCGGCCCGGGATGCCCGGGAGTTGCTCGATACCCTCTGCATCCAGCCGCTGATCGAGAAGACCCGTCACTACGTGCCCCACGGCGACCATGTCTGGGAGGTGGACGTGTTTGAGGGCGACAACGCGGGGCTGGTGGTGGCCGAGGTGGAACTGAGGCACGTGGATGAGATTCCCGCCCTGCCGTCCTGGGTGGGAGAAGAGGTCTCCCACGATGTCCGCTATTACAACACGAGCCTGGTCCGGCATCCCTACAAGGACTGGTGAGTCATGTCTTCCTCAACCGGGATTCGTGCCGCAGGGGAGATCATGGACAATACCGGACGGACTGCCCTGATGGTGGATGTGCTGCTGGTGGACGATCACCTGCTGGTGCGTCGCGCCATCCGTGGACTGCTGAACGCCCAAACCGAGCGCACCGGCATCAAGGTGGTCGGCGAGGCCGCCTCCGGTGAGGAGGCCCTGGAGCAGCTGTCACGTCTGCGTCCCGACGTGGTTCTGATGGACCTCAATATGCCTGGCATGGGGGGGCTGGAGGCAACCCGCAAGGCGTTGGCCCTGCGGCCCGGGCTGAAGGTGATTGCCCTGACGGTGGAGGAGGATGGCCCCCATGTGGGCTGGATGCTCGACAGCGGCGTCGCCGGTTACCTCAGCAAGGGCGCGGGGGAGGAGGAACTGGTTCATGCCATCCGGTTGGCCATGCAGGGCGACCGGCATGTCACCCCCAGTGTGGCCCGGAAACTGGCGCAAACCGATTCCGGGGAGCCGGATCCGATGACCCGGCTCTCCCATCGGGAACGCCAGATCCTGATGCTGCTGGTGGCGGGCAAGAAGCCGGGAGAGATCGCCGCCGCGCTGGATTTGAACGTGAAGACGGTCAGTACCTACAAGGCGCGTTTGCGCGAGAAGCTTGGCTGCGCGTCGGACATGGAGCTTTTCCGCATGGCCATCGATCGCGGTATCATGACCCCTTGCCCATCCTCCGAGTAAGTGCCGGCCCGGCCGGCGAGCGTCAGATCCGATGAATCCAGTGTGTCCCGTCCCTCCGGACTGTTTTGATCCGGCCTGTACCCGTTGTCCGCGGCTGGTGGATTTTCTGACCCGGGTGCGTGCCCGTCACCCCGGCTATCATGCCGCCCCGGTGCCTCCCTTTGGGGATCCCGAGGCCCGGCTGCTGATCGTGGGCCTGGCCCCGGGGATGCATGGTGCCAATGCCTCCGGCCGTCCGTTCACGGGGGATTTCGCCGGTATCCTGCTCTACCAGACCCTGTTTGAGATGGGTTTCGCCAGTGCACCGGAGTCAAGCAGCCGTGATGACGGGCTGAAGCTGAGAGATTGTCGAATCACCAATGCCGTCAAGTGCCTGCCTCCCGAGAACAAGCCGCTCACCCCTGAAGTCCGGGCCTGCAACGACTACCTGGCCCGGGAACTGGCCTTGCTGGCTCCGGGCAGCGTGGTGCTGGCCCTGGGTACCGTGGCCCACAATGCGGTACTGCGCGCCCTGGGGTTGCGGCAGTCGGCTCACCGGTTCGGCCATGGTCATGAGCATGCCCTGGGCAACGGGCTCATGCTGGTGGACTCCTATCACTGCAGTCGTTACAACACCCAGACAGGTCGCCTGACCAGCGAGATGTTCAAGGTGGTTTTTGCACAGGTGAAGCGGCATCTGGACGGTTCATGATCATCACCGAAGGTCTGCAGTCCGACGCATTTGATCCGCGTCGCTTTCTGGCCGACCTCACCACCCAGCCCGGGGTCTACCGGATGGTGGGGGAGGAGGGCGCCGTGCTCTATGTGGGCAAGGCCAAGAACCTGAAGAAGCGGGTATCCAGCTACTTTCGTCCCACGGTGGCCAATGCCCGGATCGCTGCCATGGTGGCCCAGATCCGGGATGTCCAGGTGATCGTCACCCGCAGCGAGGCCGAGGCCCTGCTGCTGGAAAACAATCTGATCAAGGAGCACCGGCCCCGTTACAACATCCTGTTCCGGGATGACAAATCCTACCCCTATATCTTCATCTCTCATCATCCCTATCCCCGCCTGGCCTTTCATCGTGGTGCCCGCAAGGCATCCGGCCGCTATTTCGGTCCCTATCCCTCGGGCGGCGCGGTCCGTGACACCATCCAGCTGTTGCAGAAGCTGTTCCTGATCCGTCCCTGCGAGGACAGCTTCTTTCAGAACCGTTCCCGTGCCTGTCTGCAGTATCAGATCCAGCGCTGCAGCGGACCCTGCGTTGGCTTGATCGATGCCGATGCCTATGGGGTGGATGTGCGCCATGCCGTGGATTTTCTCGAAGGACGCAGTGAGCGTATCATCGCGGATCTGGTGCAGGGAATGGAGCAGGCCGCCGTCGCCCTGGAGTATGAGCAGGCCGCCCGTATCCGGGATCAGATTGCGCGGCTACGGCAACTCTCAGAGCGTCAGTACGTCAGCGCGGAAGACGGCGACGTGGACATCATTGCCGTCGCCCGGGAAGCGGGGGAGGTCTGCGTGCAGGTCTTCTCCATTCGCGGGGGGCTGAACCTGGGCAACCGATCCCTGTTTCCCCGGGTGCCGGATGACGTCGCCGACGGGTCGCTGATGACGGCGTTCCTAGGCCAGTATTACCTGAATCGTGAAGTCCCCTCCCGGCTCATTCTCAGTCACCCCCCCGAGGATCGGGCCGTGCTGGAAGACATGCTCACCCTGCGTCGCGGGCAGAAGGTGACGCTGGCCTGGCAGGTGCGGGGAGATCGCGCCCGCTGGCTCGAGATGGCGATACGCAATGCCCGGATGACCCTGGCGACCCGCCTGGCCGGGCGCGCCGGCATGCGGGAGCGCCTGGAGGCCCTGCAGGATGCCCTGGACCTGGATGATCCGCCACGGCGGATGGAGTGTTTCGATATCAGCCACACCCAGGGCGAGGCGACCGTGGCCTCCTGCGTGGTCTTTGACGAAGAGGGGCCGCTCAAGTCCGATTACCGCCGCTTCAACATCAAGGACATCACGCCGGGGGATGACTATGCCGCCATGCGCCAGGCCCTGATGCGACGTTATACCCGTCTCAAGGCCGGTGAGGGCAAGTTGCCGGACATCCTGTTCATCGACGGCGGCAAGGGGCAGGTGCGCCAGGCCCTGGACGTGTTGGAGACGCTGCAGGTCAGTGGCGTCATGGTGGTCGGTGTGGCCAAGGGCGAGGACCGTCGTCCGGGGATGGAGACCCTGATCTTGAGCGATGCGGCCCAGCCGTCTATACTGCCGCCGGGCTCCAGGGCGCTGCATCTCATCCAGCAGATTCGGGACGAGGCCCACCGCTTTGCCATCACCGGGCACCGGCAGCGCCGTGCCAGAGCCCGCGGTACCTCACCGCTGGAGCAGATATCCGGCATGGGTCCCAAGCGACGCCAGCAGTTACTGAAACACTTCGGCGGGCTTCAAGGTGTGTGCCGTGCCGACGTGGAAGCGCTCGCCAAGGTGCCCGGCATCAGTCGCAAGCTGGCGCAGCAGATTTTCGATTCGCTACATGACGACTGATCCATGACATTTTCGATTCCCAATCTTCTCACCTGGATGCGCATCGCCCTGATCCCCCTGATCGTGGTGGTCTATTACTATCCGCATCCCCTGTCCGGGCCGGTGAGCGCCATGATCTTTGCCCTGGCCGCCATCACCGACTGGCTGGACGGTTATCTGGCGCGGCGTCTGGGGCAGACCTCCAGTTTCGGCGCCTTTCTGGATCCGGTGGCGGATAAGCTGATGGTGGCCACGGCCCTGGTGCTGTTGGTGGACAATCCGGGCGGTATGCTGTTGGCGGTGGCCGCCGCCATCATTATCGGTCGGGAAATTGCCATTTCCGCCCTGCGTGAATGGATGGCCGAGTTGGGGCAGCGGGGCAAGGTGGCCGTATCCTGGATCGGCAAGCTCAAGACCACCGCGCAGATGGTGGCCATCTTCCTGCTGCTCCATGCCCAGCCCATCCTGGGGCTGCCCACCTTCACCCTGGGTCTGGTGCTGCTCTACGTGGCCGCGGTCCTGACCCTGTGGTCCATGTTCCATTATCTGCGCGCGGCCCTGAGCGTCGCGGACAGCTGATTGCGCTAGAGGGAACTGGCAGCCTGCGCCTCCGGGCGCAGGCTGGTGTCGAACCGTACGCTCTGGGGGTAGGGAAATACGTCGCCGTGGATTCCCTTCTTTACGTCCTCCTGCCTGCGTTGCCAGTAGCGGTAGTCGAACAGGTCCCGATGCAGCTGCATCAGCATGCGCCGTATCCGCGGGTCGGTGCTCAGGAAGGTGGGGAATTCCTCCGGAAAGATCTCGTTGGGTCCGGCTGAATACCAGGCATCCGAGCTGAGTTCATCTTCCGGAAACGGCGAGGGGGGGATCTTGCGGAAGTGGCACTCCGTCAGGTAGCAGATCTCGTCGTAATCGTAAAAGACCACCTTGCCGCTGTCGGTCACGCCGAAGTTTTTGAACAGCAGGTCCCCGGGAAAAATGTTCACGCCGATGAGCTGCTTGATGGCCAGACCCCATTCTTCCAGGGCGGCGCGGGTATGGGCTTCGTCGGCCTGTTCCAGATAGACGTCCAGCGGCAGCATCCGCTTCTCGATGTAAAGGTGCTTGATGACCAGGTTGCCGCCGTCGATCTCCATCTGGGACGTCACTTCCTTTTTCAGGACCTCCAGCAGTTCGGGTGAAAAACGCGCCAAGGGGAAGGCCACTTCGGAGAACTCCAGGGTATCCGCCATCCGGCCTACCCGGTCATGCATCTTCACCTGCAGGTAGCGACGTTCGATCAGTTCATGGGTGACATCCTTCTGGGGGGGGAAACGATCCTTGATCACCTTGAATACGTAAGGATAAGAGGGCAGGGTGAATACCACCATCACCAGACCCGGGGTACCCTGGGCAATGGAAAAATGATCGGTACTGTTGGCCAAGTGGTGCAGGAAGTCCCGGTAGAACTCGTTCTTGGCCTGCTTGTGAAAGCCGATGCTCATGTACAGTTCGGCCACCGGCTTGTCCGGCATCAGATCCTGCAGAAAAACCACGGTGGCGGCCGGTACCGGCGTTTTCACGACAAAGTAGGCCCGGGCAAAGCTGAACACCGCCTCGGCCTCTTCTTCGGTGGTGAGCAGGGCGTCCGCCACCAGGCCCATGCCCTCGATATTGTTCAGGGGGATGATGAAGGGATGGCTGCTGCCCTCATGCACCACCCGTCCGATGAGATAGGCCGCCTTGTTGCGAAAGAAGGGAAATTCCAGCACATCAATGCGCAGATCCCCCATGGCCTCCGGGCCGAATTCGGAGCGGGCCTCCAAGGCGCGGGCGATATTGTGCACGTCCTTGGACAGGTCGGCGTGGGGCAGGTTGAAGTAGAAGGCCGAGAGGATTTCCCAGATGCAGGTATCCACGCCGCCGTCGCGGGTATGAAAGGAGAGGTAGCCCCGGTATCGTTCGGCCAGTTCCTGTCGATTGGCCACTGATTCCAGGAAGATCATGTCATTGTTGTAATACTTGCGCTCGAATAGCCGGCAGAATACGGAGTTGTAGAAGGTCTCGGCCAGCTCCGGTCTGGAGTGGTGTTGCAGCAGGTCCATATAGGCGATCTTGACCAGTTGCCACAGGCGCTCTTCCAGCCCGTCGATGCCGAAGGTGGCGCGCACCTTGCCGAGGGTTTCCTGCACCCGCTGGTCATAGGAGCTGATGCGCTTGACCGAGGCGGCCCGGACGGCGTCCCAGTCGGCATGTTCGAAGCGCTCCCGGGCGCTGCTGGTGATTTCCTGGAAAAACGAGAAATGACGCTCAAAACCGGTCAGGATGGAGCGGGCGATCTGCCGCGCGCGTTCATTCATCAGTCGGGTTACCTGTGGTCGCTGGGCGGTTGACGGTCGGCAATGAGGGAAATCTACTACATTCCGGCCCTGTCATGGCACTGCAATTTTGCAGTGCGGAAGGCGGATCGTGACCTGCGACAGGTATCATTATTAAGCCGATTTGCCTCAAAATTGCACAAGCATTTAATAGATTAATAATGAATATTGAAATTTATTTTCCGCATACGGGCGTTTCTGGACTACGCTTGCTGCCCTTGCGCTGAATGGTTAACTGTAATGCTGGGACTTGAGCCCGACCTTCGGCACAATCCATGTTCCGAGCAGTACCGCCCGGTCGATACGGGCAAAACGACTCAGAGATCACAGAGGACCAAGGCAACATGAACAGAGAAGAACAGATCAAGGCGCTTGAGGCGGACTGGGCCAACAATCCCCGCTGGAAGGACGTGAAGCGTGGTTATACCGCCGCTGATGTGGTGCGTCTGCGCGGCTCCGTTCAGCCTGAGTACACCCTGGCCCGCATGGGCGCCGAGAAGCTGTGGAAGCGCGTCAACGGCGAGGCCAAGAAAGGCTATGTGAATGCCTTCGGTGCCATCACCGCCGGTCAGGCGATGCAGCAGGCCAAGGCCGGTCTGGAAGCCGTGTACCTGTCCGGCTGGCAGGTGGCCGCCGACGGCAACACCTCCGAAACCATGTACCCGGACCAGTCCCTGTACGCCTATGACTCCGTGCCCACCATGGTGCGTCGCATCAACAACACCTTCAAGCGTGCCGATGAGATCCAGTGGTCCCGCGGCATCAACCCCGGTGATGAAGGTTATGTGGATTACTTCCTGCCCATCGTGGCCGACGCCGAAGCCGGCTTCGGCGGCGTGCTCAACGCCTTCGAACTGATGAAGAACATGATCGCCGCCGGCGCCGCCGGTGTGCATTTCGAAGACCAGCTGGCCGCCGTGAAGAAGTGCGGTCACATGGGCGGCAAGGTGCTGGTGCCCACCCGCGAGGCCATCGAGAAGCTGATCTCCGCCCGCTTCGCCGCCGACGTCATGGGCGTGCCCACCATCGTGCTGGCCCGTACCGACGCCGAGGCCGCCAACCTGATCACCTCCGACCACGATGAGAACGACAAGCCGTTCCTCACCGGCGAGCGGACCCAGGAAGGCTTCTACCGGGTCAAGAACGGCCTGGAGCAGGCCATCAGCCGCGGCGTGGCCTACGCCCCCTATGCCGATCTGGTGTGGTGCGAAACCGGCACCCCCGACCTGGGCTTTGCCCGTGAGTTCGCCCAGGCCGTGCACGCCGAATGCCCCGGCAAGCTGCTGTCCTACAACTGCTCCCCGTCCTTCAACTGGAAGAAGAACCTGGACGACAAGACCATTGCCAAGTTCCAGGATGAGCTGTCCGCGCTGGGCTACAAGTACCAGTTCATCACCCTGGCGGGTATCCACGTCAACTGGTTCAACACCTTCAACTTCGCCTACAACTATGCCCGCGGCGAAGGCATGAAGCACTACGTGGAAATGGTGCAGGAGCCGGAGTTCAAGGCCCGCGAGCGTGGCTATACCTTCGTGTCCCACCAGCAGGAAGTGGGTGCCGGTTACTTCGACGAAGTGACCACCGTCATCCAGGGCGGTTCCTCCAGCGTCAAGGCGCTGGCCGGTTCCACCGAAGAAGAGCAGTTCCACGGTTGATTCAGTCCGTCCCGGATGCCCCTGGCGGGTGTCCGGGACACACCGTGAACCGGTCGGGCCGTACTCGCTGCATGGCGGTACGGCCTTTTTTTTACACGTTTGCAAAAGGGGACGAGCAATGGCTTCCGAAGCACTGGATTTTCAGGGGACGGCGGACCTGTGTGATGAATACGAGGATCATCCGGGGCTGCAGGTGGCAGAGCCCCTGTTCAGGGATTTTGGCGGCGAGCGGGCCTTTTCCGGCGAGATCGTGACCCTCAAGTGTTTCGAGGACAACACCAAGGTCCGGGAGATGCTGGGTGAGGATGGGCGCGGCAAGGTGTTGGTGGTGGATGCCGGCGGTTCCCTGCGCTGCGCCATGCTGGGGGATCAGCTGGCGATGCTGGCGGTCAAGAACGGCTGGGCCGGGGTGGTGATGTACGGCTGCATCCGGGATTCCCGTGCCTGCGCCGGCATGCCCCTGGGGGTCAAGGCTCTGGCCACCCATCCCCTCAAGAGCCGCAAGCAGGGCGTGGGGCAGGAGAACGTGCCGGTGAAGTTTGCCGGGGTCAGCTTCCGGCCCGGTGACCGCCTGTTTGCCGACGAGGACGGTATTGTTGTGTTGCCGGCCTGATTCGGGCCGTCATCGCCGCACCACCTGAGGTCCCGGCTGCGCTATCATGGCCCCTCGTGCCCGCGGCCCTTGAGCCGGTGCGGGCGTATGACCCTTTCCGGCAACTTCAGCGAGATTCATGAGCTATCAGGTCCTGGCCCGCAAGTGGCGCCCCCGCAGTTTCGAGGAACTGGTTGGACAACCCCACGTGGTGCGCGCCCTGTCCAATGCCCTGCGCGAGGACCGGTTGCACCATGCCTATCTCTTCACCGGCACCCGGGGCGTGGGCAAGACCACCATTGCCCGGGTCCTGGCCAAGTGCCTCAACTGTGAAACGGGGGTGACCGCCACCCCCTGTGGCCGGTGCGGTGCCTGTCGCGAGATCGACGCCGGACGCTTCATCGATCTGATCGAGGTGGATGCCGCCTCCCGCACCCGGGTGGAGGACACCCGGGAATTGCTGGAGAACGTGCCCTACGCCCCCACCCGGGGACGCTTCAAGGTCTATCTGATCGACGAAGTGCACATGCTCTCCACCCACAGCTTCAACGCCCTGCTCAAGACCCTGGAAGAGCCGCCGCCCCATGTGAAGTTCCTGCTGGCCACCACGGACCCCCAGAAGCTTCCGGTCACCATCCTGTCCCGCTGCCTGCAGTTCAATCTCAAGGCCATGCCGGCGTCGATGATCGCCGATCATCTGAGCCAGGTGCTGCAGAGGGAGGCCATCGAGGCCGAGCCTGCCGCCGTCCTGCAGATTGCCCGCGCCGCCTCGGGCAGCATGCGCGATGCCCTGAGCCTGCTGGATCAGGCCATCGGTTTCGGTGACGGCGTGCTGCGCGCGGAGGAGGTGCGGGAGATGCTCGGCGCCATGTCCCGGGACCACCTGCTGCGGCTGCTCCAGGCCCTGGCCGCCGGAGATGCCCGGGCGGTGCTGGCGGTGGTGGAAGAGCTGTCGGCCCAGTCTCCAGACTATGGGGCGGTGCTGGCCGAACTGATCACCCTTTTGCATCATCTGGCCCTGGCCCAGCAGGTGCCCGAGGTCCTGGACAACCTGCCGGATGAACGGGAAGCCCTGGCGGAAATGGCCCGGGGGATGGCACCCGAGGACATCCAGCTCTTTTATCAGATCGCCCTGATCGGGCGCCGGGATCTGCCCCTGGTCCCCGAGCCCCGTAGCGGCCTGGAGATGGTCCTGCTGCGCATGCTGGCCTTTCGTCCGGTGGCCGATGCCGCTCCACGGGTACCGGCACCACCCGCGCCGCCCCGGGCCGAATCGACGCCGGCGGTGCCTAAGCCGGCGGCGCCGGGGCCGGTGCCCCGAGGGCCGCGGGATATCCTCGCCCAGCTGGAAGGCGGGCCTGCCCGGGCCGCGCCGGTTGGACGTGCCGATCTCCCGTCCGTGCCATCCGTAGCGGCACCGGACCCGGTACCCCCTCCACGGGCCGTGGCCCCGGAGCCGATTGAGCCTGACCTGCCCGAGCCGCCACCCTGGCTGGACGAGGAAGGCGCATCCCCCGCGGCCACGGTGCCCCCCGCCCCGGCACGGGAGGCCCCGGCGCCGACAGCCCCCCTGCCGCCGCACCCTGTGCAGGCCGATGCCGCAGCGCATCTGGACTGGGGAGCGCTGGTGCCCACCCTGGGCCTGGGGGCGGTGGCCGGGCAGCTGGTGAATCATTGCGCCCTGGAAGGTTACGACGGCCACGAGCTGGTGCTGAGTCTGGAGCCCAAGTACGACCACTTAAAGACGGATATGTCCCTGCAGCGGCTGGAATCCGCCGTGCAGTCACGGTTGGGTCGGCCTGTCAGGGTGCGCATTCGGTCGGGACAGCCCGCTTCGGATACCCCGGCGGCGGCGGCGGCCAGGGCCCGTGCCCGGCGACAGCAGGCGGCCGAGCAGGACATGGAGGAAGACCCCGTGGCCGGTGCCCTGAAAGCCCGTTTCGATGCGGCGCTGGTGGCCGGTTCCGTGCGCCCCGTGGAAGGAGATTGAGCGCGGGCGCGTGTTTCACGCATCGGGAGGCATTACACTACGCCTCCCTGAATTCACTGAACCTTAGAAAGGTGATTGATATGCTCAAAGGCGGACTTGGGAACCTGATGAAGCAGGCCCAGAAGATGCAGGAAGAGATGGCCCGTGCCCAGGCCGAGCTGGCGGAGATGGAAGTGACCGGTCAGGCCGGTGGCGGCATGGTCAGCGTGGTCATGACCGGCAAGCACTCCGTGAGCCGTGTGACCATCGACCCCAGTGTGCTGGAAGAAGATCGTGACATGCTCGAAGACCTGCTGACGGCCGCCATGAACGACGCGGTACAGAAGGTGGAAGACATGACCCGGGAACACCTGGGTGCCGTCACCCAGGGCATGGGCCTGCCGGGCGGATTCAAGCTGCCGTTCTGATCCATGGACGGAGCGCCCCTTCTTGATCGTCTGGTGGAGGCACTGCGCTGCCTCCCCGGCGTGGGTCCCAAATCGGCCCAGCGGATGGCTCTGCACGTGCTGGAACGGGACCGGGAAGGGGCGCTGCGGCTCGCCGAGGTGCTGAAGGAGGCGGTCGAGCGCATCGGTCATTGCCGGTGCTGTCGCACCCTCACCGAGCACGCGCTGTGTCGGGTCTGCGCCGACACCCACCGGGACAGGCACTTGCTGTGCGTGGTGGAGACGCCGGCGGACCAGATGGCGATCGAGCAGGCCACCGGCTTTCGCGGCCAATACCATGTGCTGCTGGGTCAGCTTTCCCCCCTGGACGGCGTTGGCCCCGAGGAACTGGGTCTGGATCGGCTGGAGGCCCGTCTGGCCGAAGGCGAGATCCGGGAACTGATCCTGGCCACCGGGACCACGGTGGAAGGGGAGGTCACCGCTCACTACATCGCGGACATGGCCCGGGCGCTGGGGGTGCGGACCACCCGCATTGCCCACGGCATCCCGCTGGGCGGCGAACTGGAATATGTGGACCGCGGCACCCTCTCCCATGCCTTTTCAGGCCGGCGTGATCTCTAGACCGGCCATCCATCGAGTGGAAAGAGAATGACAGACTGTATCTTCTGCAAGATTGCCGAGGGCAGGATCCCGGCGGATATCGTTTATCAGGACGACCGGGTGGTGGCGTTTCGCGACCTCAATCCCCAGGCCCCCCTGCACGTACTGGTGATCCCCAGGCAGCATTTCGACACTGTTGCCGACATGACGCAGGCCGACATGGACCTTCTGGGTCACATGCATTGGGTGGGGCTTGAAGTGGCCCGGGGGGCGGGCGTGGTGGAAGACGGTTTCCGCACCGTCATCAACTGCAACGCCGACGGCGGTCAGTCGGTCTATCACCTGCACATGCACGTCCTGGGTGGCCGGCAGATGGAGTGGCCGCCGGGCTGATCGTGCCGATGGGGCCTGGCGCGTGGGTTATGCCTCGGCCGCTTCCAGCAGCGTGCGGTAGCTCGCGTAGCGCCGCGGATCGATCCGTCCCTGCTCAAGGGCGGCCTTGACCGCGCAACCCGGTTCCACCGTATGGGTGCAGTTGTGAAAACGACACTCCGGCGCCAGGGTCCTGAGTTCCACGAACCCTTGCGCCAGTTCCCGCTGGGGGGTGGGGCCGGGGCTGAAGTCGCGCACGCCGGGTGAGTCGATCAGGGCGCCGCCACAGGGCAGGCGATAGACGGTGGCATTGGTGGTGGTGTGGCGTCCCTCGCCGCTGAGTTCGGACAGGGCGCCGATGCGGATCTCCAGATCCGGCAGCAGTGCCTGGATCAGGGAGGACTTGCCCACCCCGGACTGGCCTACCAGCACGCTGGTGCCCATGGCCAGGAAGGCCTGCAGGGCCTCCATGCCCTGACCATTCGCCACGCTGGTCCTCAGGACCGGATAACCCAGTGCCTCGTAGCCCTGGAGGGCGACGGCCGTGCCTTCCGGGTCCGGATCGGGCCGGTCTGCCTTGTTGTAGAGGATCAGCGCCCGGGCCGGCATGCGCTCGATGGCCACCAGGTAACGGTCCACCAGGGGCCAGCTCGGGGCGGGGGCGGCGGCGGTGACGACCACCACCTGATCCACGTTGGCGGCGATGTTCTTGCGCTGGCCACGGGGATCGACCCGTTCCAGCAGGTTGCCGCGGGTGTGAATGTCGGTGACCACGCCGTCTCCGCTGGGCTCGGGATGCCATGACACGGCATCGTTGCAGACCACGTGTTCAAGCCGGCGGCGGGGCGTGCAGCGGTGGACACGGCCGTCCTCGTCCTCCACCAGCACCTGTGAACCAAAACGGGTGATGACCCTGCCGGGTCTGGATGCTTTCATTGCCTTCCCAGGTCGATGTCCGATTCAGTCTTCCAGTAAGCGGTCCACCCGGGCAGCGCAGATGAAGTCGTTCTCCGACAGGCCGCCGATGGCATGGGTGGTGAACCGCACCAGACAGCGATCATAGCCTACCTCAAGGTCCGGGTGGTGATCTTCCCGATGGGCCACCCAGGCGGCGGCATTGACGAAGGCCATGGTCCGATGAAAGTCGGGAAACCGGAAGGCGCGTTCAATGGCACGGCCATCGTCCACCACCGTCCAGTCCGGGGCCAGGGATTTCATGAAGCTCTGGATGTCCACCTTGTCCATGGGCGGGGTGCCGCCCTCGCAGGGGGTGCAGTGTCGGTCATGGAGCTGGGTCATGGGGATGCCTCCTTTTCCGGCCGGCGGGTCCGG
This sequence comes from Ectothiorhodospira shaposhnikovii, assembly GCF_047222355.1. Lineage (NCBI taxonomy): Bacteria > Pseudomonadati > Pseudomonadota > Gammaproteobacteria > Chromatiales > Ectothiorhodospiraceae > Ectothiorhodospira > Ectothiorhodospira shaposhnikovii. The sequence continues at coordinate 1,376,308 of NZ_CP178333.1, forward strand.
CCTCGAAAAAGCGTTCATGTACAGTGTAGACTGTGGCCCCGCCGTCGGCGTTCGCCCGTCGCCGGCGATCTTCTTGCCATGAACGCTCAGAGCGTGCCGCCACGGCACAAAGGAAGCCCATGAATCCCAATCCGGAGAATCTGGTCTGGATCGACCTGGAAATGACCGGCCTGGACCCGCAATCCGACTACATCATCGAGATTGCCACCATCGTGACGGACAAGGAGCTGAATGTCCTGGCGGAAGGCCCCGTGATCGCCATCCATCAGACCGAGGAAATCCTGAGCCGGATGGATGACTGGAACCGCAATACCCATGGCCGCTCCGGCCTGCTGGACCGGGTGAAGCTGAGTCTCTACAACGAGGTGGAGGCGGAGCAGGAAACCCTGCGGTTCCTGAAGCAGTATGTGCCGCCCCGTTCATCCCCCATGTGCGGCAACAGCATCTGCCAGGACCGGCGCTTTCTGTTCCGCTGCATGCCGGATCTGGAAGCCTTCTTCCATTACCGCAACCTGGATGTGAGCACGCTCAAGGAGCTGGCCCGCCGCTGGGCGCCCGGCGTGCTCAACAGCCTGTCCAAGGATGCCACCCACAAGGCCCTGCAGGACATCCGCGACTCCATCGCCGAGCTGCGCCATTATCGGGAGCACATGCTCAAGGTCTGAGCCGACGTGTTTCAGGTCTCGATGGGGGTGTCGTCCCGGTTGCCCCAGTCGGACCAGCTACCCGGATACCCTCGCACCCGTTCGTAGCCCAGGTGCTCCAGCGCCAGCCAGTTCAGGGCGGAGCGATGGTGGGTGTGGCAGTAGACGACGATCTCCTTTTCCGGCGTGATGCCCTGTGCCTCCAGATCCCGGCGCAGGGCTTCTTCGGCGCGCAGGCGACGGTTGTGCTCCAGATCCATGCAGCGGGTCCATTCGAAGGAAACCGCCCCGGGGATGTGGCCGCCCCGGGCCGCATAGGCCACCCGGCCGGTGAATTCATCGGTGCTGCGCGCATCCACCAGGATCACGTCCTCATCCTTCATGTGGGCCAGGATCCACGCCCGGTCGGCCACCCGTTCGGTACCATAGGCGAGGGGGTATTCCGTTTGCGTCGGCGCGACATCCACGGCGGCTTGGGTGGAAATGGTCAGGCCCGCCGCCGACCAGCCCGCCACTCCCCCGTCGAGCAGTGACAGCGCCTCATGACCACACACGGCCAGGGTCCAGAGCAGGCGCGCGGCCTTGCCGCCGCCTTCCTCGTCGTAGCACACCACATGGGTGTCCGGGCCGATGCCCAGTTCCGCCAGGATGGTGCGTAGCACGCCGATCTCCGGCAGCAGTCCCATGACCGGAGCCGCCGAGGCGACGATGCGACCGTAGTCCAGATGGAGGGCGCCCGGCACGTGGCCGGCGGCATGGCGCTCGGCCGGGCTCAGGTCCACAATCCGCAGACGCTGGTCCTGCAGCCTTGCCTCAAGGGCCAGGGGATCGATGATGCGTGGCATAGCCTCGTGCATGGGGCGTATCTCCTGATTCATGCCGGGGAGCCGGACGGGGTCAGTACGGTGGGACGGCCGGCCAGTGCCGGATCGGTCCGCGGGTAGTCCAGGGTGTAATGCAGGCCCCGGCTCTCCTTTCGGCTCTGAGCGCTGCGGATGATGATTTCCGCCACCAGGGCCAGGTTGCGCAGCTCGATCAGGTCATTGGTGACGCGGAAGTTGCTGTAGTAGTCGTGGATCTCGCCCTGCAGCAATTCAATGCGTCGTTGCGCCCGCTGCAGTCGTTTGCTGGTGCGAACGATGCCCACGTAGTCCCACATGAAGCGGCGCAGTTCTTCCCAGTTGTGGGCCACCACCACCTCCTCGTCCGAGTCGGTGACACGGCTCTCGTCCCAGGCTGGAATCCGGTCCACCGGCACCGGCTCGGGACGTTGCCGGCCCATGTCCTGGGCGGCGGAGCGGGCGAAGACCAGGCATTCCAGCAGGGAGTTGCTGGCCATGCGATTGGCGCCGTGCAGGCCCGTGCAGGCCACTTCACCGATGGCATAGAGCCCGTCCAGATCGGTGCGGGCCGCCAGGTCGGTCATCACGCCGCCGCAGGTGTAGTGGGCGGCGGGCACCACCGGAAGGGGGTCCCGGGTCATGTCGAAGCCGTATTCCAGGCAGCGTTCATGGATGTTGGGGAAGTGGGATTTGATGAAGTCCGCCGGCTTGTGGGAGATGTCCAGATAGACGCAGTCCGCCCCCAGGCGTTTCATTTCATGGTCGATGGCCCGGGCGACGATATCCCGTGGGGCCAATTCCCCCCGGGGGTCGAAGCGTTCCATGAAAGGGGTGCCGTCGGGCAGCAGCAGTCTGCCGCCTTCGCCCCGAACCGCCTCGGAGATGAGAAAGGACTTGGCTTTGGGATGGAACAGGCAGGTGGGATGAAACTGCATGAACTCCATGTTGGCCACCCGGCAACCGGCCCGCCAGGCCATGGCGATGCCGTCGCCGGTGGAGCCGTCCGGGTTGCTGCTGTAGAGATAGACCTTGCTGGCGCCGCCGCTGGCCAGGACCACGAAGGGCGCGGCGAAGATTTCCACCTTATGGGACTTGAGATTGAGCACATAGGCACCCAGGCAACGCCGGGGGCCCGTCAGGCCGAGCTTGTGGCTGGTGAGCAGATCCACCGCGATGTGATGTTCGAACAGCTCGATGTTGGGGTGGCGCCGGACCTGTTCCACCAGGGTGTTTTCGATGGCCTTGCCGGTGGCGTCGGCGGCGTGGACCACGCGGCGGTGGCTGTGGCCACCCTCCCGGGTCAGATGCAGTTGCACCCGGCCGTCGTCAGCCGGTTCGCGGGTGAAGGGGACGCCCAGATCCAGCAGCCATTGTATGCTTTCCGGGCCGTGCTCCACGGTATGGCGCACGGCGGCCTCGTCGCACAGGCCACCGCCGGCGTTCAGGGTGTCGCGGACATGGGCTTCCAGGGAGTCATGACGGTCCAGCACCGCGGAGACGCCGCCCTGGGCGTAATAGGTGCTCCCTTTGCTGACGGGTCCCTTGCTCAGCACCGCCACGCGTTGTTCCGTCGCCAGGTGAAGGGCCAGGCTCAGGCCGGCGGCGCCGCTGCCGATGATGAGGACGTCCATGGATTTGCGGACCTCCGCCTGGGACGAATCTTGCATTGATGGTTTCTCCAGAATGGCCTCGGCCCGGGAGGGAAAGGTCGGCGGTCCCTGGCGGGATGGGCCGGCGTCCGAGCGGGGGGCTCGCTTGAGGCTGTGTCTCGATCTGAGTTATTTTGTCACGGTTTTTTGCAGTGTTACATGCACCGGGCAGACTGACAAATTGACCTGTGCCATGAATTCCCGGGAATGATGGGAGCATGGTGCAGTTTGGGCGTCATTTGCAAGAACTTAACGAGGGTTTCCATGTCCATCGCAGTTAGGGTACAGGACGTGCCCTCAGAGGGGGAGTGCCCGAATGGGCAATAAAGTAACCGACGAGGAGCTGGTCAGGCGTGTTCAAGCCGGAGACAAGAAGGCTTTCGACGTACTGGTGCAGAAGTACCAGCACAAGATCGTCAACCTGGTCTCCCGCTATGTGCATGACTCTGCCACGGCGCTTGATGTGGCCCAGGAGGCCTTTATCAAGGCCTACCGGGGGCTGGCCAATTTCAGGGGCGAAAGCGCTTTCTACACCTGGCTGTACCGGATCGCCATCAATACGGCCAAGAACCATCTGGTCTCCCAGAGCCGCCGGACGCCGGACGTGGAGGTGGACGCCCAGGATGCGGAACAGATGGGGGGCGAGTCCGCCCTCAAGGAATATGCAACCCCGGAAGGGGAATTGCTGTCGGAGGAGATACGACTGGCCGTGCAGAACGCCATCAGCACGTTGCCGGACGACTTGAAGACAGCCATCACCCTGCGTGAACTGGAGGGGATGAGCTATGAGGAGATTGCGCAGACCATGGGATGCCCCATTGGTACGGTGCGCTCCAGGATTTTCCGGGCGCGGGAAGCGATCGATCGCGTCTTGCGGCCATTGCTTGATTAAATGTGCTTTCAAGAGCGAGACGCATCATGACGACCACTAAAGAGGAACGACTCTCCGCGCTGGTGGATGACGAGGCCGAGGCCTTCGAGACCCGCCGGTTGCTGGACGAGCTGGCAAAGAACCCGGAAGATCTGGCCCGATGGGGTCGCTATCATTTGATCGGCGACGTCATGCGGGGCAATCTGGATCGTACCGCCCCCCCCGATTTTTCCGCGCGCATCATGGCCGCCGTGGCTGAGGAGCCGCAGCCGTTGGCCTCGTCTTCCCGGACCCTGCAGGGACGTCTGCTCAAGCCGGTGGCCGGCATGGGCATGGCGGCCGCCGTGGCCGTGGCGGTCCTGGTGGGATTGCAGAACTTCACCGGCGATCCCGCCGACCCGCGCATGGAACCGGCCATGGCCGGTGCCGAGCCGGTGATCCGCGCCGCCCAGTGGGATCCTGGTCAGCGCAACGCCTTTCAGTCCATGCTCGAACCCGATGCCCGGACCGCCCAGATACAGCACTCGCCCCTGGAGCATGGCAGTCAGCAGTTCCTGCGCATCGACATGGGAGATGCCCGTTTCAGCAGTTATCTGATCAATCACGCGGAGTCAGCCGTGGGGCGGGGCCCCATGCCGCCCCATGTCCGCACGGTCGGACACGGCTTCATGGGTGATTGAACCCATGTTGCGGCGCCTGCACCTGATGTGTGTGGTGGTGGCGCTGCTGGCCACCGCGACGGCGGCCGCCTCGGAGCAGGCGGCCCATGCGTTGCTGCAGAAGATGGCCCGGGCCGTGGATGAGCTCAACTACGAAGGCGTCTTTGTCTTTGCCCATGACCAGCGCATGGAGACCCTGCAGATCATCCATGCCCGGGACGAGCGGGGTTCACGGGAACGACTGGTGGCCCTGACCGGGTCTCCCCGTGAAATCATCAAGGATGAAGACAGCATCATCTGCGTGCGTCCCGATGATTTGGACCCGGCTCTGTGTCTGGACCCGGGCAAGAGTTTGCTGGGCCTGCCCGGCGTGTTGCCCCTTCGCCAGGGGCTGGACGGCCTGGGCGAGAACTACCGCCTGCGCCTTGGGGAGCAACAGCGGGTTGCCGGCCTGTCCTGTCAGGAAGTGTCCATCATCCCTCGTGACCATCTTCGCTATGGCTATCAGCTCTGCATCCACGAGCCCACCGGCATGTTGCTGCAGTCCCGGCTGCTGAGCCGGGAGGGGCGCATTTTCGAGCAATTCATGTTCACCCGCATCGAATTTCCCGCCCGTGTGGCCGACGAGCGTCTGCAACCGCGCATGCGGGGGGAGGGCGTGACGGCGCGTCCCATGGAGACCCCGTCGGCCCGTACCCAGGTCATGGAGCCGGATCTCCGCTGGCGGATTGGAGAGATGCCGCCGGGATTCCAGGTTACCGGCGTCAGCAGGCGGCTCATGGCGGCCAGTCCCCATCCGGTACAGCACATGATCCTGACCGACGGATTGGCCACGGTATCCGTCTTCGTCACGCGGATGGATCGTCCGGAAGACCGCCTGCGTGGCCTGACCCGTTCCGGCGGTCTGCATGCGGTGGTACTGCCCTGGGGAGAGTATCAGGTGACGGTCCTTGGCGAGGTACCCGAGGCTACCGTGCGCCTGATTGCCGAATCGGTGTTTCATGATGGGGAGAATGCACGGTGATCGAAGAGACTGCCCGCGTGATTGCGGTGGACGAGGCTGGATTTGCCTGGGTGGAAACCGAGCGCAAGACCGCCTGCGGAACCTGTTCCGTGCAGAAGGGGTGCGGCACCAGCGTGATTGCCAAACTGTTCGGACAGCGCCGCACCCAGGTGCGGGTCATTGATCCCGTCGGGGTCAGCCTGGGGGAAGAGGTCATCATCGGTCTGGATGAGTCCGCCCTGGTACGTGGTTCGCTGGCCGTCTACATCCTGCCTCTGCTGTGCATGTTGGTGTTTGCCGCCCTGGGGCAGTGGCTTTGGGGCGGGCACGGCGAGTTGCCGGTGGTGGCGGCCGGTCTGACGGGGCTGTTGGCGGGCCTGGGCGCCGTCGGCGGGTTCACCCGCCGCATCCGCCGGGACCCCCGTTATCAGCCGGTGGTGGTGCGTCGCCTCGGGCCGCCGGCGATCCGGATTCATGGTGTGCTGGCCCCCTGAGCGCATCTCCATTTCCCGCGACCAGCGTATGGAAGCGGCCCTTTACATTCGCGAGTCCTATATGAAGACAACAAGCCAACGTCCGCATGCCTTTCTGCTGATCCTGCTTGTGTCCCTGTGCCTGGTGGTCGCAAGTCCCGTTCACGCCCGGGGGCTGCCCGAGTTCGTGCCCCTGGTGGAAGCCAATAGCGCGGCGGTGGTCAATATCAGTACTTCCCGGGCCATGGAGCTGCCCAGCGGTCATCCCCCGCTGCAGTTGCCCGAAGGTCTGCCGGAGGACGGCCCCTTCGGTGACCTGCTACGCCGCTTCTTCGGTGAGCGGGGCGGCAGCGCACCGCCGCCGAGGGGCTTTGACAGCACCTCCCTGGGGTCCGGGTTCATCATCTCGGCGGACGGCTATGTGGTCACCAACCATCATGTCATCCAGGGCGCGGACGAGATCGAGGTCCGGCTTAGCGACCGACGCACCTTCATTGCCGAACTGATCGGCTCCGACCCGCGTACCGATGTGGCGGTGCTGCGTATCGAGGCCCGGGATCTGCCGACCCTGACCCTGGGGGATTCCGATAGCCTGCGGGTGGGTGAGTGGGTGCTGGCCATCGGCTCGCCCTTCGGTTTTGATCACTCGGTGACGGCGGGTATTGTCAGTGCCAAGGGACGCAACCTGCCCAGTGAGAGCTATGTGCCCTTCATCCAGACCGACGTGGCCATCAACCCGGGTAATTCCGGGGGGCCGCTGTTCAACATGAACGGCGAGGTGGTGGGGATCAACTCTCAGATCTACAGCCGTACCGGCGGCTTCATGGGGCTGTCCTTTGCCATACCCATCGAAGTGGCCATGGACGTGGTCAATCAGCTGCGGGACAAGGGGTATGTGAGCCGTGGCTGGCTGGGGGTGATCATCCAGGAGGTGACACGGGAGCTGGCGGATTCCTTCTCCATGGAGCGCCCCACCGGGGCACTGGTGGCGCGGGTCCTGCCCGACAGCCCGGCGCAGGCCGCCGGACTGCGTACCGGCGACGTGATCCTCAGTTTCAACGGCACCGAGGTGCCCCGGTCCTCGGCGCTGCCTCCCATCGTCGGACGTGCGCCCATCGACAGACCGGCCCGGGTGGAGATCCTGCGTGACGGCAAGCCCATGACCGTCGAGGTGGTGATCGGTGAACTGCCCTCGGAAGACGAGCTGGCTCAGTCCCATGCCCAGGCTCCGACCCCGGCCCAGTCCCGCTTCAAGCCCTTCGGCATGCATCTGGAAACCGTTCCCGATGAGTTGCGGGAGCGTCTGGAACTGGCCGACGGGGGTGTACTGGTCACCGAGGTGGAGTCGGGGCCGGCCCAGCGTGCCGGCATTCGTCGGGGTGACGTGATCCTGATGATCAACAGCCATGACATCCGCAGCCTGGAACAGATGCAAGAGGTGGTGGAAGCATTGCCGCCGGGACGATCCGCCCGGGTGCTGGTACAGCGGGGGCAGGGGCCCATCTGGATGCCGCTGGATGTGCCGGAATGAAGCTGGAGGTCACCCTCTATCATCGAGATGGCTGCCACCTGTGCGAGCGCATGCTCCATGAGCTGCGCTCGCTGCAGGATGAGTTGGGTTTCGAGATCCGGGAAGTGGATATCGACGAAGACCCCGCCCTAAGGCAACGTTTCCATGCCAAGATCCCGGTTCTCGCCGTCGGCGAGGAGATCCTGTGCTGCCATTTTCTGGATGAGCGGGGTCTGCGGCTGGAACTGGCCGGAGACTGATGGCTCAGTAAGGCCAGTAAACCAGCTTGTAGGTGCCGATGGCGCCCACCAGGGCCAGGGCGATGAACCCCATCACCGCAATGCGCTCGGTCCGTTCCCGGTTCACGATGCGAAAGCCCGGCTCCAACCGATAGCGCAGGGCAAAGACGCCCACGTAGCCCAGGATGCCCGCCGAGGGCACGAAGAAGATCCCCATCAGGACCGACCAGGCCACGAACGGGAAGGGATACTGGGCCAGGGTGAACAGAACACTGATCACCAGGGCGATCAGGGCCGGGAGGATGGCGCCGAGCATCGGGTTTTTCCAGGCCGGATCCGGACGCAGTGCCTGTGCTTCCGCCTCCAGTCGGGTCGCGAACATGGCGGCGGCCTCGTCCAGATAGGCCGCCCGGGCCGCGTCCGCGTCCTGATCCGCCATCAACAGGCAGCGTTGCCAGAGGATGTCGTCCCGGTCCTGTGCAAACGCCTGTTCCGCCAGTTCCCGGGCCCGGGGGGGATGCTGTGCTGTCATCGAGTTCTCCAGTGATTCCGTGAGTGCCGGGTTTACCGCATGTGGCGCCACAAGGCAATGGCTGCCGCGCCGGGATACGGCCGTTGCTGTTACTGCCTCGGTTGAGTCTGTACAATGCGCAGTCCAATCTTGATCAACCCGGTGGGTACATGGCCGGACCATGTGCGTCAGGGTCCCCCTATCCCGAGCAGGCCCCATGAGCAGTCAATCCAGCGATTCCAAGATCAGCAGAATCAGAAACTTCTCCATCATCGCCCACATCGACCACGGCAAGTCCACCCTGGCCGACCGTTTCATCCAGGTCTGCGGTGGACTGGAGGACCGGGAGATGTCCGAGCAGGTGCTGGACTCCATGGATCTGGAAAAGGAGCGGGGCATCACCATCAAGGCCCATAGCGTGTCGCTGATGTATACCGCTCGGGATGGTCAGGAGTACCAGCTCAATTTCATCGATACCCCCGGACACGTGGACTTTTCCTATGAAGTCTCCCGGTCCCTCTCTGCCTGCGAGGGTGCCCTGCTGGTGGTGGACGCCTCCCAGGGCGTGGAGGCCCAGAGCGTGGCCAACTGCTACACGGCCATCGACCAGGGTCTGGAAGTGGTGCCGGTGCTCAACAAGATCGACCTGCCGGCGGCGGAGCCGGAGCGGGTGGCCCACGAAATCGAGGAGATCATCGGCATCGAGGCCCGGGATGCCGTCCATGTCAGCGCCAAGACCGGTGTCGGCGTGCCCGACCTGCTGGAGGCGCTGGTGGCCCGTATCCCGCCACCCCAGGGGGACCCGGATGCCCCCCTGCAGGCCCTGATCATCGACTCCTGGTTCGACAACTACCTGGGCGTGGTGGCCTTGGTGCGGGTGATGCAGGGGACCCTGCGGCCCAAGCAGAAGATCATTGCCATGTCCACCGGGCGCGCCCATCTGGTGGACCAGGTGGGGGTGTTCACTCCCAAGCCCACCCCTCGGGAGGAATTGGGGGTGGGTCAGGTGGGCTTCGTTATCGCCACCATCAAGGACATCACCGGCGCCAAGGTGGGCGATACCCTCACCGGTGCCGACCGTCCCGCCGCTCAGCCCCTGCCGGGCTTCAAGGAAGTCCAGCCGCGGGTGTTCGCCGGCATCTTCCCGGTCAGCGCCGATGACTACAACAGCCTGCGGGAGGCCCTGGACAAGCTCAAGCTCAACGACGCCTCCCTGCAGTACGAACCGGAAACCTCCCAGGCCCTGGGGTTCGGATTCCGTTGCGGGTTCCTGGGCATGCTGCACATGGAGATCATCCAGGAGCGTTTGGAGCGGGAATACGACCTGGACCTGATCACCACCGCGCCCACCGTGATCTATCAGGTGGAAACCACCGCCGGCGAGGTGCTGTCCATCCACAATCCGGCGGAGCTGCCGCCGGTGAACACCGTTGCCGAGATTCGCGAGCCCATCATCAACGCCAGCATCCTGGTGCCCCAGGACTACGTGGGTGCGGTGATCACCCTGTGCATCGAGAAGCGCGGGGTGCAGACCCGCATGCAGTACGTGGGCAACCAGATCTCCCTGGGTTACGACATGCCCATGTCCGAGGTGGTACTGGACTTCTTCGACCGCCTGAAGTCGGTGAGCCGTGGCTACGCCTCCTTCGACTACGTACTGACCCGTTTCCAGGCGGCCCCGCTGGTGAAGGTGGACGTGCTCATCAACGGCGACCGCGTGGATGCCCTGTCGGTGATCACCCACCGGGATCAGGCCCAGTACCGGGGGCGCGACCTCACCGAGCGCATGGCGCAGCTGATTCCTCGGCAGATGTTCGAAGTGGCCATCCAGGCCGCCATCGGTTCCAAGGTCATTGCCCGTTCCACGGTCAAGGCACTGCGCAAGAACGTGACCGCCAAGTGCTACGGCGGGGATGCCAGCCGCAAGCGCAAGCTGTTGGAAAAGCAGAAGGCGGGCAAGAAGCGGATGAAGCAGATCGGGCGGGTGGAAGTGCCTCAGGAGGCCTTCCTGGCGGTGCTTCAGGTGGATCAGAAGAACTGATCGGTGGGATTTGGCTTGAGCAAGGGATTCGGGTGCCGACAGGGGAGGACCCATGACGTTTGATCTGGAATTGATTCTGGTGCTGGGGACACTGGTGACCGGCCTGATCTGGCTGGCGGACGTGGTGTGGTGGCGCGGGCGCCGCAGGGCGCGGGCCGACGCGGTGGGCGAGGCCATGCGCCCGGCCGAGCCCTGGTATGTGGACTATGCGCGTTCCTTCTTCCCCGTGCTGCTGATCGTGCTGGTCCTGCGCGCCTTCGTGGCCGAACCTTTTCGCATTCCGTCCGGCTCCATGATGCCCACCCTGCTGGTGGGGGACTTCATCCTGGTGAGCAAGTACAGCTACGGCATCCGGCTGCCGGTGGTGCGGACCCGCGTCATCGATCTGGGCCAGCCGGAACGGGGGGATGTGGCGGTGTTCCGCTATCCCGAGAATCCGCGGGAGGACTACATCAAGCGCATCGTGGGTCTGCCCGGTGACAGGGTGGCATTTTACGGCAAGCAGCTCTATATCAATGATGTGCCGGTGGAGCAGGTCTTCGTCGGCCGTTATGAGGGCAGTGGTTCCGGTGCGGTAATGACTGGAGCCCATTTGATGGAAGAGCGGATCAACGGCATTTCCCATCAGGTACTGCTGTGGCCGGACCGGCCCTCGGTGGAGGGTGAGATCGTCGTCCCGGCCGGACATTATTTCACCCTGGGCGATAACCGGGACAACAGCAACGACAGCCGGTTCTGGGGCTTCGTGCCCGAGGCAAACCTGGTGGGCAAGGCGCTGTTCATCTGGATGCACTGGGATCATGGCGCCAGGGAAATGGATTTCAGTCGTCTGGGTACCCGCATCCGCTAGGGATGCTCCGAGTCATTCCCGCGCAAGCGGGAATCCAGTCGTGGACTGGGGGTTCTGGACTCCCGCTTTCGCGGGAGTGACGGAATAGAGACGGGAGTGACGGAGTAGAGACGGAAGTGACGGAACAATGGGTATTTTCAGGTAGCTTCAAGGGGGATCTACGCATGAATCGCATCAACAGGCAATCGGGGATCGGCCTGATCGGATTTCTGATCATCGTCGGTCTGCTGGTGGTGATCGGTACCGTGGGCCTGAGGCTCTTTCCGGTCTATACCCAGTACATGACGGTGATTTCGGTGATGAAGGATGTCTCCGCGGAGTCCGGTGCCGCCGGCAAGAACGTCCGCCAGCTCTGGGGAGAAGTGGATCGGCGCTTCCAAATCAACGGCGTGACCCATGTCACCCGCGATGATGTGACCATCGTCGAGCAGGGCGGAGCGCGCAGCCTGCGGGTCAGCTATGAGGTGCGCACCCCCATGATTGCCAACGTGGATGCCGTGGTCAGTTTTGATCGCAGCTTCACCCTGTCGGAGTAAGGCATGGCGGTAAAGGGGCTGGAGGCATTGCTGCCGGCATCACTGCAGGGATCGGATCTGCTCCGGCAGGCCCTGACCCACCGCAGCGCCGGCCAGTGTCACAACGAACGACTGGAGTATCTGGGGGATAGCGCCCTGAACTTCATCGTGGCGGCGCATCTGTTTGCATTGCGTCCTCAGGCCCCGGAAGGGGAACTGAGCCGTTTGCGTGCCTCGCTGGTCAACCAGGACAGTCTGGCCCAGATCGCCCGCGACCAGGGCATGGGCACTCTGCTCAGCCTGGGCGACGGGGAGCGAAAGAGTGGGGGGCACCGACGGGATTCCATCCTGGCGGATGCCCTGGAGGCGGTCATCGGCGCGGTCTACCTGGCCACGGACTTTGACACCACCCGCGACTTCGTGCTGCGTCTGTACGGGCGGCGGTTTGCCGCCCTGCCCAGCGCGGAAGACCTCAAGGACCCCAAGACCCGGCTGCAGGAGTGGTTGCAGCGCAAGAACCTGGATATTCCCAGCTATCAGGTGCTGGAAGTGACCGGCAAGCCCCATGACCAGCATTTCAAGGCGGCCTGTCACATCAAGTCCCGCAACATCTCGGTGATCGGGGAGGGCAGCAGCCGTCGCCGGGCCGAGCAGGCCGCCGCGGTCAAGGCCTTTGCGGCCCTGACCAATACCGAGGAACAGCAGTTTGGTTGAAGAATCCGAATCCATGGCAGCGGAAGAGATGCCCTCCCGCTGTGGTTATGTGGCCATCGTCGGTCGTCCCAATGTGGGCAAGTCCACCCTGCTCAACCATCTGGTGGGGGAGAAGATCGCGGCCGCCAGCCGCAAGCCCCAGACTACCCGGCATCGCATTCGCGGCGTGGTCACGCGCGGCGCGGATCAGCTGGTGCTGGTGGATACCCCCGGGGTGGACCCGTCCACGCCCAAGCTGTTGGGCAAGGTCCTCAACCGTACCGCCCGCGCCACCCTGGATGATGTGGACGGGGTGGTGTTCGTGGTCGAGGCCGGTCGCTGGGAGGCGGGAGACGAGCAGCTGGCCGGCTGGCTGGCCGCCGGCCGCCGCCCGGTGGTGCTGGTGATTAACAAGGTGGACAAGCTCAAGGACAAGGACGTCCTGTTGCCGTTCATCGATCAGGTGCGCGGCAAGCTGGATTTCCATGACGTGGTGCCCCTGTCCGCCCTGCGCGGGGTGAACGTGGACCCCCTGGTGACCACCCTCATCGACCTGTTGCCGGCAGGACCGCACCTGTTCCCCGATGACGAGATCACGGATCGCAGCCAGCGGTTCCGGGTCTCGGAAGTGATTCGGGAACAGTTGCTGGAGCGCCTGGGACAGGAAGTCCCCTATGCCACCTCGGTGGACGTGGAAACCTGGGAGGATACCGGTACCGCGATCCATATCGGGGCGGTGATCTGGGTGGAGCGGGACAGCCAGAAATCCATCGTCGTCGGCAAGGGCGGTCGCATGATCAAGGCGGTGGGCACCGGTGCCCGGCATGAACTGGAGGACCTGCTCCAGCGCAAGGTGATGCTCAAGCTCTGGGTGAAGCTGCGGGAAGGCTGGCAGGGCGATATCGACGGCATCCGCCGCATGGGGATCGACGTGGAACCGTGACGACGGTCTCCGGCACTATCGCCTTCGTGCTGCATGCCCGCCCGTACCGGGAGTCCAGTCTGTTGCTGGAACTGCTGACGGCCGCGGAGGGGCGCATGGGGGCCGTCCTGCGCGGCGTGCGGGACCGGGGCCGTCGGCCGCCGCTGTTCGCGTCGCTGGAAGTGACCTGGCGCGGCCGCGGCGAGCTGCGCACCCTGACGGGCTGGGAAGAGCTGGGCGGTGTGTCCCTGAGCGGCAATCGGGCCGTCTGCGGTCTGTATATCAATGAACTGGCGGTGAGGTTGCTGCCCCGGCAAATTCCGCAACCGGAGTTCCTTGCCGTCTATGCCGGGACCCTGTCCGCGCTGGGCGATCCCGGCCTGGCCCTGGAGCCGGCGCTGCGGCGCTATGAACTGGCCCTGCTCAACCTGCTGGGAGAGGGTCTGGAGTTCGTGGTGGTCAAGGATCTGGAACCACGGCGACTCTACCGGGTCGACCCCCTGTCGGGGGTTCGTGAGGCCGATCCCCACGACACGCCTTCATCTCCCCGGACCATCCAGGGGGAGGCCCTGGCGGCCCTGCTCACCGACCGTCTGGATACGCCCGCCCACCGGATCCAGGCCAAGCGGCTGCTGCGCGGGTTGCTGGATCATCATCTGGATGGCAAACCCATTCTGTCACGTCAACTCTTCGCCCGCGGGCGACCGGATGTTTCATCATGAATTCAGTTCCCTCACCCCTGCGCCTGGGTGTCAACATCGATCACATCGCCACCATCCGCCAGCAGCGCCACACCGTCTATCCGGATCTGGCCCAGGCGGTGGGCCTGATCGAGGATGCCGGCGCCGATATCATCACCCTGCACCTGCGCGAGGACCGGCGCCATATCCAGGACGCGGATGTGCGCGGTCTGCGCGGCGTGATCAGGACCGCCATGAATCTGGAGATGGCCGCCACCGAGGAGATGCATGCCATCGCCCTGGAGGTACGTCCCCGGGCCTGTTGCCTGGTGCCCGAGCGCCGGCAGGAGCTGACCACGGAAGGCGGACTGGACGTGCTGACCCACGAGGCGCGTCTGCGGGATTACTGCGCGGGTCTGGTCGAGGCGGGCATCGAGGTGTCGCTGTTCGTGGAGCCGGAGCCGGCCCATCTGGATGCGGCCGCGCGCATCGGCGCCCCGGTGGTGGAGCTGCATACCGGGGCCTATGCGTCGGCGACGGATCCGGTCGGCCGGGAAGCACTGCTTGCGCGGATCCGCCGGGCGGCCGCCCATGGGCAGTCGATCGGTCTGACGGTCAATGCCGGTCACGGTCTTGACTACGACAATGTGGGCGCCATTGCCGCCATCCCCCAGCTGCATGAACTCAATATCGGCCATGCCATCATCGCCCGGGCCCTGTTCTGCGGCATCCGCGAGGCGGTGGTGCAGATGCGGACGGCCATGGACGCGGGGCGTGCATGCGCCTGATCGGCATCGGCACCGACATCACCAGCATCGTGCGCATGACGGCGATGCTGGAGCGCCATGGTGATCGCCTGGCCCGGCGCATCCTGCACCCCGCTGAATATGCCGGTTTCCAGGCCGCCGCCCAGCCGGCCGCCTTCCTGGCGCGGCGTTTTGCCGCCAAGGAAGCCGCCTCGAAGGCCCTGGGGGTCGGGATCGGTGCCCACATGCGCTTCGAGGACGCCCGCGTGGATCATGATGAGCGCGGGCGTCCCTTGCTGGTGCTGTCCGGCCCCGCCGCGCTCACCGCGGCACGGTTGGGGGTGCGGGATATGCAGATCAGCCTGTCCGACGAGCGGGAGTACGCCCTGGCCTTCGTGGTCATGGCGGGTTGAGGATCTCCGCTTCCATTGCGAGCAGGTCCTCCACCTCCTTGAGCAGCGCCAGTCGCAGCCTGGGGATGGCGGTTTCCTGTCCATCGCGCAGGGCGCTTTCCAGGGCGCTGGCCGCGGTTTCCAATCTGGGGGTGGCGCAGTAGCGGGAAGCGCCCTTGAGTTGATGAGCCAGCTTGAGCAGTACCTGGCGTTTCAGGCTGCTGTCGCTGAGTTGTCCTCGTGCCCGTTTCAGGTCCCTGAACAGCAGGGTGGCCAGTTCATTGGCCAGATCAGCGGAACCACCGGCCATGCGCAAGGCGCGTTCCGGCTCATGGAGCCTCTCTTCGCTGTCGGGAGAGGCCGGCGTCCGGCGTTCCTGCAGGTCGCGGGGGAATCGGGTCAGGCACTTGATCACGTCGTCCTGGGTCGCCGGTTTGGTCAGGATGTGGTCAAAGCCATCGGCCATAAGGCTTTTGTGCACTGATGGTCTGGCATCGGCGGTGACGGCGATGATTCTGGCGCCGGGATCTTCCCGGCGAATCTCCTTGAGGGCCGTGACACCATCCATGACCGGCATGTGCATGTCCATCAGGATCAGGTCATGGTGGTCCTCCCGGTAACGGTACAGGGCGTGCTCACCGTTTTCGGCCTCATCCACCCGGGCGCCGCAATTGATCACGAACTCGCACAGTAGTCGCCGGTTGGTGGCGTTGTCATCGGCCACCAGGACGCGCAGCCCGGAGAGCTGCCGCTGGTGCTGACCCATGGGCGTGGTTTCCGCCGATTCCGGCTCGGGAGCGGCTCGCAGACGCCGCTTCAGATGGCCGTGAAGCATGTCCAGGCTGAGGTAGGGGGGAATCAGCAGGACCCCCTGGCGTCTGAGTTGCTGGAGCTGGGGTTCGGCAATGGTGCCGAAAGCCGTCATGATCACCCGTCGCGCCAGATGCTGATGGCGCAGCAGGGTGTCGATCAGTTCCGGATAGGGCTGGCGCAGCCAGATCAGGCCGACAGTGCCCCGCGTCCCTTCCAGCCCCTTGAGAAAGGCCGCGCCACGCAGCACGTTCTCGCAAGTCAGTCCCAGTCGGCCCAGACAGCTCTGGGCAATGAAGCGCACTTCGGCGTCATCGGTGAGCAGCACGATCCGTTCCGGTGCCTCGCCGTCCATGCCTTCGATCGCCTGGGCCGTCCCGGAGAGGATCGGGAGGTGCAGATGGAAGATGCAGCCTTCACCCGGTTCGCTTTCCACCACCAGTTCCCCCTTGAGCAGGCTCACCAGGCCGCGGGCAATGCTCAGCCCCAGGCCGGAGCCGACCTGAAGGGCATTCTCTTCCCGCCGGATCTGATAGAACGGCTCGAAGATCTGGTCCAGATATTCCTTTTCGATGCCCGGTCCGAAATCCTCCACCGACAGGGATAGGATGCCCGCTTCATCCGGATGGGGGCCGACTCGCAGGATGACGTGGCTGTTGCTGGTGAACTTGACGGCATTGGTCAGGACATTGGTCAGCAGTTGCTTGATGCGCAGCGGGTCGCTGTTGATCCAGCCGGGGGTGGCCGGGTGCATCAGGAGCGTGATGTCCACATTCTGTCGGCCCGAACCCTTGCGACAGAGGCTGATGACTTCCTGCACCGTTTGCCTGAGGTCGAAACGGGTATGGTGGATGGCCACGGTACCCGCCTCGATGCGGGAGATGTCCAGCAGGTCATTGACCAGTTTCAGGCTGTCCCGGCTGGCGTCTTCGATGATGCCGACCCAGTGGCGCTCCTGTTCGTCCAGGTTGCCGTGCTGGCACAGCAGTTCGGAATAGCCCTTGATGGCGCTCAGGGGGGTGCGCAGTTCATGGCTGATGCTGGCCAGGAATCGGGTTTTGCGCTGGTTGATGAGTTCGGCATGTTCCTGGGCCTGCATGAGCGCCTGGTTCTGCGTGTCAATGAGTGCCAGCTTGTCCTGAAGGCTGATGGTGGCGGTATTGATGCGCTCGCTCATCAGCTGGTGGGAGCGCTCGATACTTTCCGCCATGCTGTTGATGCCTCGCTGCAGCACGCCGATCTCGCCGCCCGCCCGGGCGCGACTACGGGCCGCCAGGTCCCCCTGCTGAATCCGGGCCACGGTGGCGGCCACCTTTTCCAGCGGGCGGGACAGGGACAGGCTCCAGCGGGGGATGACGATCAATATGCCGATCACCACCAGCAGGATCAGGAAGATGCTCTGCAGCATCCACTGGAACTGCTGCAGACTGGTGGGCAGGTTGCTCAGGTGGATCTCCACGCTGCCGATCAGGCGAGGATCCTGAAGCTGCGGGGAGGTATCCTCCGGCAACGGCAGATCCTGTAGTTCCAGCGCGCTCAGCAGGATATTTTGCTGGAAATACTGAATGTTTTCCGGAAACAGCCATGTCGCCATGCGATATCTCCAGGGCGAGATGTCGGCGGATCCGTTCGGAGCCCGGTATTCGTAGATCCGGTTGCCCTGATGGTCCTGGATGAAGATGCCCGTCACATCGGGCTGGATCCGGGCCTTGGCGGTGATGGCATCCAGGTAGGCGTGATTGCCCGAGATGACCCCGTATTCAGCGGCCGGTCCGAGGAAGGCCACCAGGGTTTCGCCGCGTTCCTGAATCTGCCCTTCCAGTTCCAGCACCTTGATACTGCCCCAGTAGGTGGTCAGTACCACGGCCACCAACAGGGTGGGCAACAATGACAGGGCCAGCACGCGGTGGCGGAGGCGCCATTGCATCATGGCGTCTCCACCGTGATGCGCAGGGAGCGGGCCACCTGATGATTGATGGAGACCTGATACCGTTCGGTGGGGCGCCGCAGTGTCTGCCAGTCTTCACCGTTCCAGGTCCGCAGCAGCGTCAGCGCCTCCTCGCCGAGCATTTCAGGATCGGCATAGATGGAGATCAGGGCGCCGGCGCGATGCAGGGCTTCGGAATGGCCGATCAGGGGGGTCCCCAGTCGGTAGGTCGTCATCATGATGCTGACGATGGTTCTGGAATTGTAGATCTCACGATCCGGCAGCGTGAGTATTGCATCGGATTGCCGGGCGGCCTGAACGAAAACTTCCAAAAGATCCTGATGGGGCGCCTTGGGGAACAGGCGCAGGTTCGGCGGCTGTCCTTCGCTCGGCGAGCCGGGGCGGGTTTGGCTTGTCACCATGCCGAACCGTCGGAATGCCGGGACGTGCCGGCTGGCGATGCGCATTCGGTGTTCCAGGGGAATGTCCATGAACAGGGCCGCGAATCGCGTCGGATCACTGGCGGTACGGATCAGGCGTTCATGATTTTCCATCGGAATCACGATGCTCAGGACCCGCGCCTGCCGGGTGATGTCGATCACCGTCTGCAGGGCGGAGGTGCCCGAGGTGATGATCAGGCACTGTGCACAGTCAAAATGACGCATCCATTGCGCGGCGTCCGGTGCGGAGATCGCTATGAACAGGGGGGAGGGATGGGCCAGGCCGCGCCGCAGGGGTTCGTAGGCGCGCTGGTGGATGTCGCTTTCCTGGCTGGCCACGAACAGAATGCGCGGGGGGGCTGCCTGGAAGATTTCCGTGGCCTGGGTGCGAGGTGCCCACGTCAGCGACCCGATCAGCAGGGCCATCGTCAGCAATGCATGGAATGGTACGGTCCTTGTCATGGGTGCGGCGGAATCAAGGCGGGTGTGGTCGCCATCAGGGCCTGAGAATCACGTTGTCGTGTTTCTAACTGCGGGGACAGCGTGTTTATAATGGGGTCCGTCTCTTGAGGTTGTGTCTGCATGAATCATCCAACCCTGGAATCTTTTGTGGGCAATACGCCCCTGATCCGTCTGCAACGTCTGCCAGGGCAGACCTCCAATACCATTCTGGCCAAGCTGGAGGGGAATAACCCCGCCGGCTCCGTCAAGGATCGCCCGGCCCTGCACATGATACAACGTGCCGAGGCCCGAGGTGACATTCGTCCCGGCGATACCCTGATCGAGGCCACCAGTGGCAATACGGGCATTGCCCTGGCCATGGCGGCCGCCATCAAGGGTTATCCCATGATCCTCATTATGCCGGCCAACATGAGTGCGGAACGGCGGGCCGCCATGAAGGCCTTCGGCGCCCGGATCGTCCTGGTCAGCAAGGAGGAGGGCATGGAAGGCGCCCGCGACCTCGCTCAGCAGATGCAGGCCGAGGGCAAGGGGCGGGTGCTGGATCAGTTTGCCAATCCGGACAATCCCCTGGCCCACTATGAAACCACCGGACCGGAGATCTGGCGCGATACCGAGGGCGGCGTCACCCACTTCGTCAGCGCCATGGGTACCACCGGCACCATCATGGGGGTTTCCCGTTATCTCAAGGAACAGAATCCCGGGGTGAGGATCATCGGTGTGCAGCCGGCGGAAGGGGCCGCCATCCCCGGTATCCGGCGCTGGCCTGAGGCCTATCTGCCCAGGATCTATGAGCCCGAGCGGGTGGATACGGTCATGGACGTGAGTCAGGGCGAGGCGGAAGATACCATGCGTCGCCTGGCCGCGGAGGAGGGCATCTTCGCCGGCGTCTCCTCCGGGGGGGCCGTGGCCGCTGCCCTGCGCCTGTCGGCCGATCTCGAGAACGCGGTGATCGTGGCCATCATCTGCGACCGGGGGGATCGCTACATCTCCACCGGAGTCTATCCCGCATGAGCGTGGCATTGTCAGAACCGGTGATGGTCTTCGATATCGAGACCATTCCCGATGTGGCGGGTGGTCGCCGGCTCCTGGGCCTGGATGGTCTGGGAGACGCGGAGGCCGCCAAGGCCATGTTCCAGCTCCGGCTCCAGAAGACCGGCAGTGAGTTCCTCGCGCATCACCTGCATCGGGTGGTGGCCATTTCGGTGGTGCTCGCCACCCGGGATCAGCTCCGGGTCTGGTCCCTGGGCGGACCGGAGTCCGACGAGGCCGAGCTGGTCCGGCGCTTTTTCGAGGGTATCGAGCGCTATGCGCCCACCCTGGTGACCTGGAACGGCGGCGGCTTCGATCTGCCGGTGCTCCACTACCGCAGCCTGCTGCATGGGGTGTCGGCCCCGCGCTACTGGGATACCGGCGATGACGACCGCAATTTTCGCTACAACAACTATCTCTCCCGCTACCACTGGCGTCACCTGGACCTGATGGACGTGCTGGCGGGTTTCCAGATGCGCGCCAATGCCCCTCTGGACGAGGTGGCCACCCTGCTGGGTTTTCCCGGCAAGATGGGCATGAGCGGCGCCGGTGTCTGGGATGCCTGGCTGGCCGGTGACATCCAGGGCATCCGCCATTACTGCGAAACCGACGTCCTCAATACCTATCTGGTCTATCTGCGCTTCGAGCATCTGCGCGGTCGTCTGAGTCCTGAAGGACTGGCCCGCGAACAGACCCGCCTGGCCGAGATGCTGGCCGCCGCGTCCCAGCCCCACCTGCATGAATTTCTGGCAGCCTGGCAGGGTGCCTCCGCTTCCTCCACCTGAATCGATCGATCACATCCATGAGTTCCCGACGCCGATCCCGGCTGCCCCAGGAGGCAGTCCAGACCCGTATTGACGCCATCACCCACGAAGGACGGGGCGTTGCCCGCATCGAGGGCAAGACCGTCTTCATCGATGGCGCCCTGCCCGGGGAAACCGTCACCTTCCGCTATCACAAGCAGCATCGGCGCTATGACGAGGGTCGGGTGGAGACGGTGCTGGAGGCCTCGCCGGACCGGGTCGAGCCCCGTTGCCCCCATTTCGGCCTGTGCGGCGGCTGTGCCCTGCAGCACATGGACCCGGCGGCCCAGGTGCGGGCCAAGCAGCAGGTCCTGCTGGATGATCTGCGGCACATCGGTGACGTGGCCCCGGATGAGATCCTGGCACCCATCACCGGCCCGGTCTGGGGCTATCGCCGCAAGGCCCGGCTGGGGGTGAAGCATGTGCCCAAAAAGGGGGGCGTGTTGGTGGGATTCCGGGAAAAGGGCAGCCCCTACCTGGCGGCCCTGACCACCTGCGAGGTGCTGCATCCGGCGGTGGGGCAGCGGATCATGGTGCTGCGGGAGCTGATGGGCCAGCTACGGGCCCGGGACCGCATTCCCCAGATCGAGGTGGCGGTGGATGACGCCGACCAGGTGGCCCTGGTGTTTCGCAATCTGGACCCGCTCGATGCCGCGGATCAGGCAATCCTGACGGGTTTTGGTCAGGAAACCGGATTGCAGGTCTGGCTGCAGCCCGGTGGTCCAGAGACCATCATCCCCCTGTGGCCGACCTCCCCTCCGGTGCTGACCTATGGCCATCCTGGGTACGGCACCCGGGTACCGTTCGCCCCGGTGGATTTTTTCCAGGTGAACACCCCCATCAACCGGGTCATGGTGCCGCGGGCCTTGTCCCTGCTGGAGGTGGCGCCGGAACACCGGGTACTGGATCTGTTCTGCGGTCTGGGCAATTTCACCCTGCCCCTGGCGGGGATGGCGCGGGAAGTCATCGGCGTGGAAGGGGATGCGGCCATGGTGGAACGGGCGCGCCGCAATGCGGTCGAAAACAGCATCGACAATACCCGTTACCATGCCGCCGATCTGGCCGCCGATCCGGGCAACGCCCCCTGGCTGTCGGGTCCGGTGGACCGGGTGCTGCTGGATCCACCCCGTTCCGGGGCCCGGGAGGTGCTGGCGCCGCTGGCCCGTCTGGGGGCCGAGCGCATGGTCTATGTGTCCTGCAATCCGGCCACTCTGGCGCGGGATGCGGGGGAACTGGTCCACCGGCACGGGTATCGTCTGGTCGCCGCCGGTGTCATGGACATGTTTCCCCATACGGCCCACGTGGAGTCCATGGCACTGTTCGTCCGGGCCTGAACCTGCGAGGCAGTGCCGTCATGATCGACACCACCACCCTGGTCCTGGGCAAGGGACTGCTGACCGCCGCCGTGTTGCTGGGCCTGTGCGGATGGCAGATCCTGTCGGTGCGCCGCGCCCTGGCGGCGCGGCGGCGGGCGCGGGAATCCCCGCCCCCGGACCGCACCTGAAGCGGGGTCAGAGATCCCGCAACAGTTCGTTGATGCCCACCTTGGAACGGGTTTTTTCATCCACCCGCTTCACGATCACGGCGCAGTAGAGGCTGTACTTGCCGTCCTTGGACGGCAGGTTGCCGGATACCACCACCGAGCCGGCGGGGATGCGGCCGTAGGTCACTTCGTCCTTCTCCCGGTCATAGATGCGGGTGCTCTGACCGATGTAGACCCCCATGGAGATCACCGAGCCTTCCTCCACGATCACCCCTTCCACCACTTCGGAGCGGGCGCCGATGAAGCAGTTGTCCTCGATGATGGTGGGAGAGGCCTGCAGGGGTTCGAGCACGCCGCCGATGCCCACGCCCCCGGAGAGGTGCACGTTCTTGCCGATCTGGGCACAGGAACCCACGGTGGCCCAGGTGTCCACCATGGTGCCGGCATCCACATAGGCGCCGATGTTCACGTAGGAGGGCATCAGCACCACGCCGGGGGCGATGTAGGCGCCGCGCCGGGCGGTGGCGGGCGGCACGATGCGCACGCCGCTCTCGCGCAGTTCCCGGGAATTGCTGTCGGCCCACTTGGCGTCCACCTTGTCGTAATAGTGGGTGAAGCCGCCCTTCATGAGCTGGTTGTCGTTGATGCGGAACGACAGCAGCACGGCCTTCTTGAGCCACTCGTTCACCACCCACTGGCCATCACGCTTTTCAGCCACCCGGGCGGTGCCCCGGTCCAGCATGTCGATGGCTTCCATCACCGCATCCTTGAGGCGGGTGTCGGCATTGCGCGGGTTGATCTCGACGCGTCTTTCAAAGGCGTCTTCGATGAGGGTCTGGATGTCGGTCATGGAAACACTCCACTGATTAGGAACGTGATAAGGGTGATGATAGCCGGGGATCGGCGGGTTCAGTGATCCGTCAGGAACGCCCGGACGCGCTTGGCGGCTTCCACGCATTCCGCCAGGGGGGCCACCAGGGCCATGCGCACCCGGTTGCGGCCGGGGTTGCCGGTGGCGGTGTCCCGGGACAGGTAGCTGCCGGGCAGGACGGTGATGTTCCAGCGGGCAAAGAGTTCGCGGGCGAAGCGCTCGTCATCCATGGGGACTTCCGGCCACAGATAGAACCCCGCATCAGGGCGGCTTACGGGCAGGACATCCCCCAGGATCTCCAGGACGGCGTCGAACTTGCGGCCGTAGAGATCCCGGTTTTCCGCCACATGGGTCTCGTCATTCCAGGCCGCGATGCTGGCCGCCTGTACCGGGGGTGCCATGCTGCAGCCGTGATAGGTCCGGTATTGATGAAAGGCCGTCATGACCCGGGCGTCACCCGCCACGAAGCCGGACCGCAGTCCCGGCAGGTTGGAGCGCTTGGACAGGCTGTGGAAGACCACCACCCGGCTGAAGTCGCCCTGGTGTCGGGCCGCGACTCCGAGCAGGCCCGGCGGTGGTGGCTGGTCGTTGAAGTAGATCTCGGAATAACACTCGTCCGCGGCGATGATGAAGTCATGGCGATGGGCCAGTTCCAGCACCCGCACCAGGTAATCTTCCGGCATCACGCTGCCGCTGGGATTGCCCGGGCTGCACAGATACAGGAGCTGGCAGCGGTCCCACTGGGCCGGCGTGACGGCATCCAGGTCCGGCAGGAAGCCGTGCTCCGGCAGCAGGTCCATGAACCGGGGCCTGGCGCCGGCCAGCAGGGCGGCCCCTTCGTAGATCTGATAGAACGGGTTGGGCATGAAGACTTCCGCCGGTTGCCGGCCGCGGTCCACCACGCACTGGGCCAGGGCGAACAGGGCTTCCCGGGTACCGCTCACGGGCAGGATATGATGCTGGGGGTCCAGCAGGCCCGCGGGCAGGCCGAAACGTCGGCCGGCCCATCCGGCGATGGCCTCGCGCAGGGCGTCCGAACCCCGGGTAAGGGGGTAGCCCGACAGGCCGTCCAGATGGGTGATGAGGGCCTCCCGGGCCACGGCGGGCGCGGCGTGTCGGGGTTCGCCGATGGACAGGGCGATGTGTCCGAGTGCGGCCGGGGGCGTCGCCCCCTGCTTGAGGGCGGCCAGCTTCTGGAAAGGGTAGGGTTGCAGTCGATCCAGATCGGGATTCATCGTGCCGTGTCGTCGGTGGTCGGTTGAACGGCGCGACAGTATACGCCATAACGGCGTGTCCCGGCCGATCCGCCGGTCCTCATGGGGTCTGCGGGCGGGTGGCGGGGTCCTGCAGCGCCTCCCGCAGGCGATCCGTGATCAGCTGCCGTCGTTCCGGGTCCTGGATGGGCTGGTCATTCAGTTCGGTGACGTAGAATACGTCATCGGCCTGCTCGCCGGCGGTGGCGATCTTGGCATTGTAGACCTTGACCCCGCAGTCCATCAGCACGATGCCGATCCGTGACAGCAGTCCCGGCCGGTCAGCCGTGGAAATGGACAGTACCGTGCGGTTGTGGTGGGGCAGGGGATCGAAGCTCACCTGGGTGGCCACGTCGAAATGCTTGAGCCGGCGCGGGGTGGTGCGCCGGATGACCCCGGGGCGCTTGTCCGGATCGTTGAGTCTTTCCCGGAGCAGTCGGCCGATTTCCTGGACTCGCTCGGCACTGGCGATGGGCTGACCGGTGTCTTCCAGTACCAGGAAGGTATCCAGGGTGCGATCGGTGCGCGTGGTGATGATTCTGGCATCCACGATGTCCAGTCCCAGCTGGGTCAAGGCGGTGGCGGCCAGGGCAAAGAGATGGGGGTGATCCCGGGTATAGAGGAAGATCTCGGTGCTGCCGCGGGCGGTTTCCTGGCGCACCAGGACCAGCGGCAGGTCCGCTTCATCCACCTCATGGATGGCGCGGGTGTGCCAGGCGATCTCGTCGGCGGAATGGCGCAGGAAGTATTCCGCGTCGAAATGGCTCCAGATCCGCAGGCAGTCGGAGGCCGTCATGCCCTGTGCCTGGAGCAGTTCCAGGGCATGGGTCTGTACCTCGCCCACCAGTTCGTCCTGGTCCGGCGGATTGTCCAGGCCGCGGCGCAGCATGCGCTGGGTGGAAGCGTATAGGCTGGAGATCAGCGAGCTTTTCCAGGAATTCCAGAGCTGTGGATTGGTGCCCTGGATGTCCGCCACGGTCAGCAGATAGAGATGGTTCAGGCGCATGCTGTTACCCACCTGGGCGGCAAACTCCATGACCACTCCCGGATCGGAGATGTCGCGCCGCTGTGCGGTCAGGGACATGAGCAGGTGGGCCTTCACCAGCCAGGCCACCAGATTGGCGTCATGGACCGCCAAGCCATGATGCAGGCAGAAGTTTCGCGCCTCGTCGGCGCCCAGCTCGGAATGATCGCCACCGCGCCCCTTGGCGATGTCATGAAACAGCCCCGCCAGATAGAGCAGCTCCGGCTTGGGGATCTGGCGGAACAGCCGCGCACATTCGGGCAGGTCACTCTCGTGCTCGGGCGCGGCGAAGCGCCTGAGATTGCGAATCACACCCAGGATGTGTTCATCCACGGTATAGATGTGGAACAGATCGTACTGCATCCGGCCCACGATCATGCCGAAGGCCGGCAGATAGGCGGCCAGTACCCCGTAACGGTTCATGCGCCGTAGCTGCCGGGTGACCCCGTGGGGTTGGCGCAGGATCTCCATGAACAGGGTGCGGCAGGCGAGATTCCGGCGGAATTCATCATCGATCAGGTGCCGCTGGGCGCGGATCTCGCGGATGGTGGAAGCCCGGATGCCCTTGAGTTCCGGGTGTTGCTGCAGCAGCAGGAAGGTCTCCAGCAGGGCCGGGGGGTACTGGCGGAAGACCTGGGGATGGGTGATCTCCAAAAAACCCCGCCGGGCCTGGAAGCGGCGATTGATGGGCACCACCTCGTCACTGTGGTCCTCCAGCAGGATGGCTTCGCTGAAGTGCTGCAGCAGCATTTCATTGAGCCGCTCAAGCCCCATCACCGTGCGGAAATACTGCTGCATGAACTGTTCCACGGCCAGATTATGGTCCTGGTCGGTGAAGCCCAGCAGGTTGGCAAGGCGGCGCTGAAAATCGAACAGCAGCCGGTCTTCCTTGCGACCGCTGAGCATGTGCAGGGCAAAGCGTACCCGCCACAGATAGCTCTGTCCGGCCACCAGGTCGTGGCACTCCGCTTCGGTGAGAAACCCGTGGGATACCAGTTCTTCCAGGGCGCTGGCGCCGAAATGGCGTTGGGTCACCCAGCCGATCATCTGGATGTCCCGCAGGCCGCCGGGACCTTCCTTGAGATTGGGTTCCAGGCGGTAGGCGGTTTCGCCGAAACGCTGGTGCCGGGCCTCCTGTTCCGCCAGTTTGGCGGCGAAGAACTCGCGGCTGTTCCACATGCGCTCCGGGGCGATTCGCGCCCTCAGGGCCTCGAACTGGCCGGTCGGCGTCAGCAAAGGACGGGATTCCAGCAGGTTGGTGGCGACGGTGATGTCCCGCGCGGCCTCCCGGGTGCAGTCATCCAGGGTGCGCACGCTGTGCCCGACCTCAAGGCCGATGTCCCAGAGAAAGGTGAGGAACTGCCCGATTCGTTCCTCCTGCTCCCGGTTCAGGGGGGTATCGAAGAGCACCAGGATGTCGATGTCCGAGCCGGGGTGCAGTTCCCCCCGGCCGTAGCCACCCACGGCCACCAGGCCCAGTCCGGCCTGGTGGTGGAGCGACAGGGCCTCCCAGGCCGCCACCAACAGGCGATCCATGGCGGCAGCCCGGGCCTGGACCAGGTCGGTGACGTCCACGCCGTCGGTGAAGGCCGTTTCCAGGTCCTTGCGTACCCGGGTGACGAGGGCCGCATATTGCTGCCGGTCCGGCGGTTGCCCGTGGCGAAGGGCCTGGTATGCCGCCTCCCAGCTCAGGCGATGGGCGATATGGGGCGGCAGAGGGGTCAGGGGGCTCATGGGGGCAGGCTCAACAAGGCGGGGTCTCGTCCTTGCGCAGGGTGAGAATTTCATGACCGTCCTCGGTCACGAGGAGGGTATGCTCCCACTGGGCGGACAGGCTGTGGTCCTTGGTGACCACGGTCCAGCCGTCGGCCAGCAGGCGGGTATGACGCTTGCCCACGTTGACCATGGGCTCGATGGTGAAGGTCATGCCGGGTCTGAGTTCCACCCCTTCCCCCGGGCGTCCGAAGTGCAGGACCTGAGGGTCCTCATGAAACTCCCGGCCGATGCCGTGGCCGCAATATTCACGTACCACACTGAAGCGTTCTCCTTCCACATAGGTCTGGATGGCATGGCCGATATCGCCCAGGCGGACGCCGGGGGCCACCATGCCGATGCCGCGCCACAGGGCTTCATGGGCCACATCCACCACACGCTGGGCCTGCACGGAGGGCTTGCCGATGATGAACATGCGACTGGTGTCCCCATGATAGCCGTCCCGGATCACGGTGACGTCGATGTTGACGATGTCGCCGTCCTTGAGGCGACGGTCGCCGGGGATGCCGTGGCAAACCTGGTGGTTGATGGATGTACAGATGGACCGGGGGAAGCCGCGGTAGTTCAGCGGGGCCGGGATGGCACCCTGTACCCGGGTGATGTGGTCGTGGCAGAGCCGGTCCAGTTCGCCGGTCGTGATGCCCGCCTGCACGTGGGGGGCGATCATGTCCAGGACCTCGGCGGCACAGCGGCCGGCCAGGCGCATTTTTTCGATTTCTTCCGGGGTCTTGATATTGACGGGCATGCTGGGGAGGGTCCGGGGTAGGGCGCTTTGGCCGGCGCCGATCGGGTCCGGCGGGCCGCGCTATGCGTTTGTTGTGAAAGACCGTTTATGGTATAAAGCGCCCGCGCTCCATGCAAACCAAACTGCGGGTGCGTACTTCATCCATTTCATTGTTCTGAATCCACACATGCGCCGGCACGTTCAGCGGGGTGCCCCGAAAAGGGGTTGCTGTTCGGGGCGCATGGAGGCCCAACCCGAGGAGATCCTCTCGTCATGCCTAACGTGACCATGCGTCAAATGCTCGAAGCCGGTGTCCATTTCGGTCACCAGACCCGTTACTGGAATCCCAAGATGGACCAGTACATCTTCGGGCATCGCAACAAGATTCACATCATCAATCTTGAAAAGACTGTTCCCCTTTTCAATGATGCCATGAACTACCTGGGCAAGATGGCCGCCAACGGCGGCAAGATCATGTTCGTGGGCACCAAGCGCTCCGCCCGTGACCTGGTGGCCGAGCATGCCCAGCGTTGCAAGATGCCCTACGTCAATCACCGCTGGCTCGGCGGTATGCTGACCAACTTCAAGACCGTGCGCGAATCCATCCGTCGTCTCAAGGAACTGGAGACCATGAAGGAAGACGGTACCCTGAACCGCCTGAGCAAGAAGGAAGCCCTGATGCGCACCCGCGAGATGGAAAAGCTCGAGCGCAGTCTGGGCGGCATCAAGGACATGCCCGGTCTGCCGGACGCCATGTTCGTGATCGACGTGGGCTATGAGCGCATCGCCATCAGCGAAGCCCGCAAGCTGGGCATCCCCGTGGTCGCCGTGGTGGACAGCAACAACTCCCCCGAAGGCGTCGACTACGTCATTCCCGGCAACGATGACGCCATGCGTGCCATTCAGCTTTATCTCGCCGCCGCGGCCGACGCCGTGTGCGACGGCCTCAACGTGGCCCGCACCACCGCCTCCAGCGAGTTCGTCGAGGTGGAAGAGGCCGCTGCCCAGCCCGCCGCCGAAGCCGGCGACAAGTAACGCGCTGCCGGGGCCGCGCCCGCTTGCGGGGGCGGCCCCGGCGACACAGATTGAATTCAGGAGTTACCCCATGCAGATTACCGCATCCATGGTTAAGGAACTGCGCGAGCGTACCGGCGCAGGCATGATGGAATGCAAGAAGGCGCTGGCCGAGGCCGGCGGCGACATGGAAGCCGCCATCGAGCAGATGCGCAAGTCCGGCGCCGCCAAGGCCGTGAAGAAAGCCGGTCGCGTGGCCGCCGAAGGTCAGGTGATGGTTGCCGCCAGCGAAGACGGCCGCCGTGCCGCCATCGTGGAAGTCAACTGCGAAACCGACTTCGTGGCCAAGGATGACAACTTCCAGGGCTTCGTCCGCCTGGTGGCCGACACCCTGGTGGCCCAGGCCCCCGTCGACGTGGAGGCTCTGATGGCCCTGTCCACCCCGGAAGGGACCCTGGAAGAAGTCCGTGCCGGTCTGGTGGCCAAGATCGGCGAGAACATCCAGGTACGTCGCTTTGAAGTGATCAACAGTGACGGCCGTCTGGGTCATTACCTGCACGGCACCCGCATCGGCGTGCTGGTCGAAATGAACGGTGGGAATGATGACCTGGTCCGTGATGTGGCCATGCACATCGCCGCCAGCCGTCCGGTCTGCGTCGATGAGTCCCAGGTGCCTCAGGAATTGCTGGAGCAGGAAAAGAACATCTTCCGCGCCCAGGCCGAGGAAAGCGGCAAGCCGGCCGAAATCATCGAGAAGATGATCGGCGGTCGCATCAAGAAATACCTGGCGGAAATCACCCTGGTGGGTCAGCCCTTCGTCAAGGACCCCGACAATACCGTGGGCAAGCTGCTGCAGGACGCCGGCGCCCAGGTGAACCGCTTCGTGCGTTACGAGGTGGGTGAAGGGATCGAGAAGAAGGTGGAGAATTTCGCCGAAGAAGTGATGGCCCAGGCCAAGGGCGCTTGATATCTTCTGTATCCTGATGATGGTGGCTCCACATGGGGCCGCCGTCGTCCGCATGAGTGTCCCGGTTCACCGGGGGCACCCGGTTTCAGGCTCGACACAATACAAACAAGGTTTCCCATGAGTGACGACAAGCGTCCCGCCTATAAGCGTATCCTTCTGAAGCTGAGTGGCGAGGCCCTGATGGGTGACCTGGATTTCGGCATCTGTCCGGACATCCTGGCCCGGGTTGCCCGCGAGGTGTCCGAACTCAGTCGCCTTGGCGTGGAGGTGGCCATCGTCATCGGCGGCGGTAACATCTTCCGTGGTGCCGGCATGGCCCAGGGCGGCATGGACCGGGTCACGGCCGACCACATGGGCATGCTGGCCACGGTGATGAATGCCCTGGCCATGCAGGATGCCCTGGAGCGGGAAGGCAAGTTCTGTCGCGTCATGTCCGCCCTCAAGATCAATCAGGTCTGCGAGGACTACATCCGTCGTCGCGCCGTGCGTCATCTGGAAAAGGGGCGCATCGTCGTCTTTGCCGCCGGCACCGGCAATCCCTTCTTCACCACCGACACCGCGGCCAGCCTGCGGGCCATCGAGATGAACACCGATGTCATGATCAAGGCCACCAAGGTGGACGGTGTCTATGACTCGGACCCCATGACCAATCCCGATGCCCGCCGTTACGAGCGCCTCACCTACGAGGAGGTGCTCACCCGCCGTCTGGGCGTCATGGATGCCACGGCCATCGTGATGTGCCGGGACAATGACATGCCGATGCGGGTCATCAACATATTCAAGGAAGGGGATCTGCTGCGCCTGATCATGGGCGAGAATGTGGGTACCCTGGTCGAGAGAGGTTGAACAGCATGATTGAAGCTATCAAGAAGGATGCCGCGACCCGCATGGGCAAGAGCATCGATTCCCTGCGCCAGGAAATGGCCAAGATCCGCACGGGGCGTGCCCACACCAGCCTGCTGGACCACGTGATGGTGGAGTATTACGGCAGCGAGGTACCCATCAATCAGGTGGCCAACGTGGGCGTGGAGGATTCCCGCACCCTGACCGTGACCCCCTGGGAACGGCCCATGGTGGCCAAGGTGGAGAAGGCCATCATGAACTCGGACCTGGGTCTGAACCCCTCCACGGTGGGTGCCGTGATCCGTGTTCCCATGCCGGCCCTTACCGAGGAGCGTCGCAAGGACCTGGTGAAGGTGGTGCGTCACGAGGCGGAGAATGCCCGTGTCGCCATCCGCAACATCCGTCGTGATGCCAACAACGAACTCAAGAACCTGGTCAAGGACAAGTCCATTTCCGAGGATGAGGATCGCAAGGGCCAGGAAGAAGTGCAGAAGCTGACCGACCATTACATCGCCGAAGTCGATCGTGTGCTGGCGGAAAAGGAAAAGGAACTGATGGCCGTCTGAGCCGCGGGATGAACCACCGATAGTGACTCAATCGCCCGCCAGTAAACCGGGTATTCCGTGTCATGTGGCCGTCATCATGGATGGTAACGGTCGCTGGGCCCGTGCCCGTCATCTTCCCCGCACCGAAGGTCATCGCCAGGGCGTCAATGCCGTCCGGATGGTGGTGCGTACCTGTGCTTCCCGCGGGGTCAAGGTGCTCACCCTGTTCGCCTTCAGCAGCGAGAACTGGCGCCGGCCCCGGCAGGAAGTCGGGACCCTGATGGAACTGTTCGTGGGCTCGATCCGCCGTGAACTGCCGGAACTGGAGGAAAAGGGCATCCGGCTGCGTTTCATCGGTGATCGCAGCGCCTTTTCCTCGCGGCTTCAGGACCGCATGGCGGAGGCGGAGCAGCGCACCCGTGACAATACCCTGATGGAGCTGGTGGTGGCGGTGAGCTACGGCGGGCGTTGGGACATCACCCATGCCGCCGCCGCGTTGGCCGAAAAGGTCCGCGCCGGTGTGCTGACACCCGAGCAGATCACGCCGGAGATCCTGGATGCCCATCTCTCGACCGCCGGTCTGCCCGACCCGGATCTGTTCATTCGCACCGGCGGGGAAAAGCGGGTGAGCAATTTCCTGCTCTGGCAGTTGGCCTATACGGAGCTGTTCTTTACCGACGTGCTCTGGCCGGATTTCAGCGAGGACGACCTGAACCAGGCCTTTGCCTGTTTTGCCGGCCGTCAGCGCCGTTTCGGATATATCGAAGAGCAACTGGCCGGAGGCAGTGGTGCTTAAACAGCGAGTCATAACCGGCCTTCTGTTGGCCGTGGTGGTGTTTTCGGCGGTCCTGTTGCTACC
Organism: Ectothiorhodospira shaposhnikovii; assembly: GCF_047222355.1. Classification (NCBI taxonomy): domain Bacteria; kingdom Pseudomonadati; phylum Pseudomonadota; class Gammaproteobacteria; order Chromatiales; family Ectothiorhodospiraceae; genus Ectothiorhodospira; species Ectothiorhodospira shaposhnikovii. Next base: position 1,408,375 of record NZ_CP178333.1, read on the forward strand.
GTCTTTCTGGTTCGGCCTTGCGGTACTGGCCGTGTGCCTGGGGGGGGCCTGGGAATGGGCCCGACTCTGTGGCCTGGAATCCGGTGGGCAGCGAGGTCTGTATGTGACCGGGGTCGCCGCCCTGGCCGGACTGGGTGCCTTCACGGCCTTCGCCCTGGACCAGATCTGGCCGGTGGTGCTGGGCGTCCTGTGGTGGGGTGGGGTTCTCGTGGTGCTGGCCTTCTACCGGCCGGCCGGCCGGGAGGGCCGGATCCTTTGGCGTCGCTATGGGCTGGGCAGTGCCGGTGTACTGACCCTGGTACCCGCCTTCATCGCCCTGGTCTGGCTGCATCAGGTACAGCCCGCCCTGGTGCTCTACCTCATCCTGCTGACGGCGACGGCGGACAGCGCCGCCTATTTCGCCGGGCGCCGTTTCGGTCGTCACAAGCTGGCACCACGCATCAGCCCGGGCAAGACCCGTGAAGGTCTGCTGGGCGCCCTGATTGCCATCGTTCCCTTCGGTCTGCTGGGCGCCTGGTATTTCGGCGTGATTCCCGCCCTGTGGTTCTTCTTTGTCTGTCTGTGTCTGGTCACGGCCCTGGTGTCCGTGGCCGGAGACCTGTTTGAAAGCGTGCTCAAGCGGGAAGCCGGTGCCAAGGACAGCGGTGCCCTGCTGCCCGGACACGGCGGCATTCTGGATCGCATCGACAGCCTCACCGCGGCAGCCCCCGTCTTCCTGATGGGCCTCCTGTGGGGCGTAATTATGGCAAGATAGTCCTTTGACGGCGCAAGCGGTCTTTGCCGGGGCCCGGCTTGCCGTTTCACCCCAAGGTCAGTTTACCGGGAGACTTCCAATGAGTGCTTCACCAAAGGGCGTCACCGTCCTTGGCGCCACCGGAACCATCGGCGTCAACACCCTGGACGTCATCGCTCGCCATCCGGACCGCTATCGCGCCGTGGCCCTCACCGCCAATGGCAATGTGGAGCGTCTGCTGGAGCAGTGCAGGACCCATCGACCCGACTATGCGGTGGTGGCCGATCCGGCCCATGCGGGAGCACTGGAAGCCGGTATCCGTGCCGCCGGCCTGTCCACCCGGGTCATGGCCGGTCCCGAAGCCCTGGCCGAAGTGGCTGCCCTGCCGGAAACCGATTACGTCATGGCCGCGATCGTCGGCGGGGCGGGGCTGCTGCCCTCCCTGGCCGCCGCCCGGGCGGGCAAGCGGGTACTGCTGGCCAACAAGGAAGCCCTGGTGATGTCCGGACGCCTGTTCATGGATCAGGTCCGGGCCTCGGGCGCGGAACTGCTGCCCATCGACAGCGAGCACAACGCCATCTTCCAGTGCATGCCGTCTGACTTTTCCCGCGGTCTGCCCGAAGTGGGGGTGGAAAGGATCCTTCTGACCGCATCCGGCGGACCCTTCCGGCGCCTGCCTGTCCAGGATCTGGAGGCGGTCACGCCGGATCAGGCCTGTGCCCACCCCAACTGGGTCATGGGCCGCAAGATCTCGGTGGATTCCGCCTCCATGATGAACAAGGGCCTGGAACTGATCGAGGCCTGCTGGCTGTTCGATACCACGCCGGAGCGTGTCGAGGTGGTACTGCATCCCCAGAGCGTGATTCATTCCATGGTGGCCTATACCGATGGCTCGGTGCTGGCCCAGCTGGGCAACCCGGACATGCGAACCCCCATCGCCCACGCCTTGGCCTGGCCGGAGCGCATCACCTCGGGCGTAGCGCCGCTGGACATCATGGAGATTGCCCGCCTGGATTTCGAGCGTCCCGACATGGAACGTTTCCCCTGCCTGCGCCTGGCCTACGAGGCCTTCAGTGCCGGCGGTACCGCCACCGCCATCCTCAACGCGGCCAACGAAGTGGCCGTGGATGCCTTCCTGTCGGCGCGCATCCGTTTCACCGACATCCCCCGGCTGATCTCCCATGCCCTGGAAACCCTGCCCCATCAGGAAGCTGATTCCCTGGAACGGATCCTGGCGGCGGATCGGGAAGCCCGGGAAGTGGCGGCCGCGGCGGTGCGCGAAGGCCGGCTGCTTGAGCGTTCCCTGCATTCATGAGCATCCTGATCAGCATCCTCGCCTTCATCGTTGCCATCGGGCTGCTGGTGACGGTGCACGAGTTCGGCCACTATTGGGTGGCCCGGCGCTGCGGCGTGAAGGTCCAGCGCTTCTCCATCGGCTTCGGTCGTCCCCTGTGGACACGGGTGGCAGGCCGGGATCGCACCGAATATGTTATCGCCGCCATCCCCCTGGGCGGCTATGTGAAGATGCTCGATGAGCGCGAGGAGCCGGTGCCGGAGGCGGAGCGTCATCGCGCCTTCAACCGCCAGACCGTGGGCCGGCGCATGGCCATCGTCGCCGCCGGTCCGGCGGCGAATTTCCTCTTTGCTATCCTCGCCTACACCCTGATGTTCATGGTCGGGGTCGGCGGCATCAAGCCCGTGGTGGGGCATGTGGAGCCCGGTTCCCTGGCCGCCGAGGGCGGTTTCGAGGCCCGGGACCTGATCCTGCGGGTGAACGATACCGAAACGGCCACCTGGGAACTTGCCGCCCTCAATCTGCTCGAACAGGGTCTGGATGGCCGCCGGGTGGAGGTGCTGGTGCGCGATGCCCAAGGCAGGGAAGTGGTCCGCTCACTGGACCTGAGCGACCGGCGCCGACTGCTGGACGAAGGCCCCCTGCTGGACAAGCTGGGTATCGTTGCCTGGCATGCCTGGTCGGAGCCGGTACTGGGGGAACTGATCCCGGAGGGTGCCGCGGCCCGTGCCGGGCTACGCTCGGGAGACCGGATCCTGCAGGCGGACGGCATCCGCATCGACAGCTGGCAGTCCTGGGTGGCCCATGTTCAGGCCCGCCCCGAACAGTCCATCGAGCTGTGGATCGAGCGGGACGGTCGCCGTGAATTCATGGTGATCCGGACCGACAGCCGGGAGGTCAACGGCGAGCGGGTGGGGCTGATCGGCGCCTATCCCTATGTGGACGAGGCCACCGCCGAGGCCATGCGGGCCCAGGTCCGTCACGGCCCCTGGATCTCGTTCGTCCATGGCGTGGAACGAACCTGGGACATGAGCGTCATGACCCTGCGGGTGATGTGGCGCCTGCTCACCGGCGAGGCGGCGGTGAGCAATATCGCCGGCCCCATCAGCATTGCCGAGTATGCGGGCGTCACCGCCGTGATCGGGCTCTCGGCATTTCTGGGTTTTCTCGCCATCGTCAGTATCAGTCTCGGGATCATCAATCTGCTGCCGATTCCCATACTCGACGGTGGTCATCTGCTGTATTACTGCGTGGAGCTCATCAAGGGCAGTCCCGTGTCGCCGACGGTGGAAGCCATCGGCCAGCGGGTCGGGATCGTGATGATCGGACTTTTGATGACGCTCGCGTTCTATAACGATTTCATGCGAATCCTGGGTTGATACCGAATGTCTCGTGAGTCACGACGTCTGCTTGCCGGTCTGGGCCTTGCCGCCATGCTGGGCTGGTCAACATCGGCACTGGCCGGCAACGGTTTTGTGATCCGGGACATCGAGGTCGAGGGTCTGCAGCGCATTGCCGCCGGCACGGTGTTCACCTACCTGCCCGTGGCGGTGGGAGACGCCTTCGATGACGGCCAGGCACCGGAGGTGATCCGGGCCCTGTTCCGTACCGGCTTCTTCTCCGACATTTCCCTGAGCCGGCGTGGCGACGTGCTGGTGGTGGTGGTGGAAGAGCGGCCCGCCATCAACGAGATCCGCATCAGCGGCAACCGGGACATCAAGACCGATCAGCTCATGGAGGCCCTGCGTCAGGTGGGCATGGCCCGTGGCCGGGTCTTCAACCGCACCGTGCTCGAGCGCATGGAGAATGAACTGCTGCAGCAATATTTCGCCCGCGGCAAGTACAACGTGCAGGTGGATGTGGAGGTGGAGTCGCTGCCCCGCAACCGGGTGGACGTGGTCATCGAGATCGCCGAGGGTCGGGTGGCCCGGATCCAGCAGGTGAGGGTGGTGGGTAACGAAGCCTATTCCGAGCGGGAGCTGATTCGTCGTTTCGATTCCGGCGTGCCCCGCTGGTATGCCCTGTTCAGCCGCCGTGATCATTATTCCAAGCAGCGCCTGGCGGGGGATCTGGAAAAACTGCGTACCCGCTACCTGGATTCCGGCTTCATCAACTTCAACGTGGATTCCACCCAGGTCACTCTGACCCCGGATCGTCGGGACATCTATGTCACCATCAATATCGATGAAGGCGAGCAGTATCGGGTGAGCGAGGTCAGTCTGGCGGGCAATCTCATCGTGGACGAGCAGGAACTGCGGGATCTGCTGGCCATTGCCCCGGGGGATACCTTCTCCCGCAGCCTGATCACCGAGACCTCCAATCGCATCTCCCGCCGTCTGGGGGATGAGGGTTACGCCTTTGCCAACGTCAATCCGATCCCCCAGCTTGACGAGGAGAATCAGGAGGTTGCCCTGACCTTCTTTGTCGATCCCGGTCAGCGGGTCTATGTGCGCCGGATCAACTTCACCGGTAATTCCCGCACCCAGGACGAGGTCTTTCGCCGTGAAATGCGGCAGATGGAAGGCGGTTGGTATTCCACCTCGAACGTGGATCGCTCCCGGGTCCGCCTGCAGCGTCTCTCCTATGTGGAGGATGTGAACATCGAGACCCGCCGGGTGGCCGGGACCGAGGATCAGGTGGACCTGGACATCACGGTGTCCGAGCGCCTGTCCGGCAGTTTCATGATCGGTGCCGGGTATTCCCAGAGCCAGGGCGTGCTGTTCAATACCAGCCTGTCCCAGGACAATTTCTTTGGTACCGGCAACCGGGTCTCCCTGGCCCTGAACAACAGCCGGGTGAGCACTCTCTACAGCCTGTCCTTTACCAACCCTTATTACACCCTGGACGGGGTCAGTCGGGGCTTCAATATCTTCTATCGGGAGACGGATGCCTTCCGGGCGGATATTTCCCGCTATTCCTCCAACCGGCTGGGGGCCAATGTCACCTACGGCATTCCCCTCACCGAGTACAACACCTTCCGCATTACCCCCGGCTATGAGCGGGTGGAGATCCTCACTTCCGACAATACTCCGGATAAGATCTTCGACTACCTGGATGAAAATGGTGACCGGTATGATCTCTATACCCTGACCACCAGCTTCATCCACGATACCCGCAACCGGACCGTGTTCGCGGATCGCGGCAACCTGCAGCGGATCAGTCTGGAGGCCTCCCTGCCGGGCAGCGACCTGGAATACTATAAGGTGGATTATCGCAACCAGCTCTTCATCCCCCTGCGGCCGGGGCTGACCTTCGCCCTGTCCGGGGAAGTGGCTTACGGGGATGCCTACGGGGATACCTCCGATCTGCCGTTCTTCGAGAAGTTCTTCGCCGGCGGCACCCGCTCGGTACGGGGTTACCGGGATCTGAGCCTGGGGCCATTGGATGATCGTGGAGATCCATTTGGCGGGAACTTCCGGGTGCTGGGCAGTGCCGAACTCATCTTCCCGCCGCCGTTCATGGATCAGGCCCCCAATGTGCGCATGAGCCTGTTCCTGGATGCCGGCCAGGTATTCGAGACCTATGATGATTTCGAGACCGGCGAGATCCGCGCCTCGATCGGTGCCGGCATGACTTGGCTGTCCCCGGTGGGCGCGTTGACATTCAGTCTGGCGCAGGCGTTAAATGACAAGCCCGAAGATCGCCTGCAGTCGTTCCAGTTCAGTATCGGCGCCTCCTTCTGACGGCGTCTTGTCGAGTATGAAAAAGGGTTGTTGAACGGGCTGAGTCAGCCTTTTGTCTGCCCAAGTTTTGGAGAAACGGTTTGAAGCGCAATGTTCTGAGAATCACCACCGGCCTGTTGCTGGTGTGTCTGCTTGCGATCTCCGGTGCCGCCGCGGCCAACGCCAAGGTGGCCTTCGTCAACATCAATCGTGTCATGGAACAGTCTCCCCAGGCGGAAGCCTCCCTGCGGGCGCTGGAAGAAGAGTTCTCCCCCCGGGACTCGGAGCTGGTGGCGGAACGGGACGCCCTGCGCCGCATGCAGGAGCGTCTGCAGCGGGATGCCGAGGTGATGGGTGCGGATCGCCGCGCCGAACTTGAGCGTGAATTCCGTACCCGTTCCCGGGAGTTCACCCGCGCCCAGGACATGTTCCAGGAAGATCTGAATGTGCGGCGCAACGATGAACTGGCCCGGCTCCAGCGCCTGGTGCACAACGTGATCATGGAGATTGCCCGTGCCGAAAACGTGGACCTGGTGGTCACCGAGCGCACGGTCCTGTACGCCAGCGACCGTATCGATATCACCGGCAAGGTTCTGGAAGAGCTCCGCCGCCAGCATCAAAGAGCCCGCCGCTGATCCGGGGCGGAAGTGATGTCGGTTTCACTGAAAACACTGGCGCGGGCCATCGGCGCCGATCTGCACGGAGCCGGCATTGATGCCGGTGAACGTGTCCTGGACAGCGTGGCCCCGCTGGGCGATGCCGGTCCCGGTCAGCTGTGCTTCATGACCCATGATCGCTACCTGCCCGAGCTCCGTCGGACCCGGGCGGGAGCGGTCATCCTCAAGCCCGCGCATCTGCCCGAGTGCCCGGTGCCGGCCCTGGTCTGCGCCAATCCGCACCTGGGATTCGCCCGGGCGGCGGCCCTGTTGCATCCCGAGCCCGTACCCGAACCCGGCATTCATGCCAGTGCCGTGGTCAGTCCTCGGGCCAGGATTCATCCCTCGGTCAGTGTGGGGCCGCAGTGTGTCGTGGCGGCGGGCGTGCAGCTGGATGCCGACGTGGTGCTGGGTCCCGGCTGTATCATCGGCGAGAATGCCCATGTGGGCGAAGGGACCCGGATGCTGGCCCGGGTGACGGTGGGTGCCCGTGTCAGGATCGGTCGGCGAGGATTGCTGCACCCCGGGGCAGTGGTGGGTTCGGAGGGGTTCGGCTTTGCGAAGGACGGCGAGGCGTGGATCCGGGTGCCGCAGGTGGGTACGGTGATCATCGGTGACGACGTGGAGGTGGGGGCCAACACGACCATCGATCGCGGTGCGCTGGAAGATACCGTGATCGAGGACGGGGTGAAACTGGACAACCTGATCCAGGTGGCCCACAACGTGCATATCGGTGCCCACACGGCCATGGCCGGGTGTGTGGGGATCGCCGGTAGTGCCCGCATCGGCAGGCGTTGCTCCATTGGCGGGGGGGTCGGCATTGCGGGCCACCTGGAAATCGCCGATGGGGTGACGGTGACGGGCATGACCCTGGTGAGCCGTTCCATCTCAGAGCCCGGTGTCTATTCCTCGGGTGTGCCGTTCTCACCGGCACGGGAATGGAATCGCAGCCTGGCGCATTTGCGGCGACTCGATACCCTGTCACGGCGCGTCAAAGTCCTGGAAGAGCGGGCATCACGCCAGGGCGCCGGGGCTGACTCTGATAACGAATAATCGGTGGTTCGCAGGCAACGCGCAGGGTGGATCTGCAGGGGGCCTGCGAACGAATGACCCTATAAAGTACAAATAAGGAATGACAACTTGGATTCCATGAGCATACACGAGGTGCTGCGCTACCTCCCCCATCGTTTCCCGTTTCTGATGGTGGACCGGGTGACCGATCTCAAACCCGGTGAATATCTGGAGGGCATCAAGAATGTCTCCATCAATGAACCCTATTTCCCGGGTCATTTCCCCATCCGCCCGGTCATGCCGGGTGTCCTGATCCTGGAAGCCCTGGCTCAGGCCACGGGTCTGCTGGCCTTCAAGACCCAGGAACACCGGGGCGAGACCGACAAGCAGCAGCTGTATCTTTTCGTGGGCATCGACGAGGCCCGTTTCCGTCGCCAGGTGGAACCGGGTGATCAGCTCCATCTGCGGGTGGAACTGCTGCGCGTGGTGAGGGGTATCTGGCGCTTCAATGCCGAGGCCAGGGTGGACGGTGAAGTGGTGGCCACCGCGACGCTCATGTGCGCCGGGAAGGATCTGGAGTCATGATCGATGCCCGTGCCGTTGTAGACCCGGGGGCACGCATCGAGGAAGGAGTGCAGATCGGGGCCTTTTCGATCATTGGCCCCGAGGTGAGTATCGGCAAGGGAACCTGGATCGGACCCCATGTGGTGATCACCGGCAAGACCCGTATCGGCGAGGACTGCAAGATTTATCAGTTCGCGTCCCTGGGGGAGGCGCCTCAGGATCTGGGCTACCGGGATGAGGCCACCGCCCTGGAAATCGGTGATCGCACCGTGATCAGGGAGTACGTCACCATCAGTCGCGGTACCCCCAAGGGCGGTGGCGTGACCCGGGTGGGTTCCGACAATCTGATCATGGCCTATGTCCATATCGCCCATGACTGCCACGTGGGCGATCATGTCGTCTTTTCCAACGCGGCCTCCCTGGCCGGGCATTGTCAGGTGGGGGACCGGGCCGTGCTGGGGGGGTTCACTCTGGTTCACCAGTTCTGTCGGGTGGGGCCCCATGCTTTTACCAGCATGGGTGCGGCCCTGAACCGGGATCTGCCGCCCTATTGCATGGCTTCCGGCAATTACGCCCGTGCCGTCGGCATCAACAAGATCGGGCTCCGGCGTCGCGGTTTTTCCGGGGAGACCATCCGTGCGCTGCAACGGGCATTTCGGCATCTGGTGGACGGTCGGGACCGGCAGCAGGGCCTCGAGGCCGTGGCGCCACTGGCGGAGGTGCACCCGGAAGTGGCGGATTTCGTGGCATTTGTGCGGGAAAGTCCCCGCGGCATTCTGCGCACCGATCGGCGCCGTTCCACGGACTGACCGGCACCGCCTTCGCGGGCAAGGCCCGCTCCCAGGGTCACCCGTGTGAGTGTGACCCCGTGGGAGCGGCCCTGGCCGCGAATCAGCGCAGGCGCCGAGCAAACTTCAGGGCTCCCCGGACTCCCGTTTCAACGTCACATCCACGATTCTCACCTGCCTGATCGCCTCGATCTCATGGTCGGCGAACCACTGCTCCGCCAGCTTGCGAATGTCACCCAGACCGACCTTGGACAGGTCGATGTCCAGTTCCACGGTCACTTCCACTTTCACGGCGCACCCCTCAGAATGAACTGGTGACCACCCGACCGGACGGGTCCAGCATGTCACGCAAGGTTTCCGGATCTGCAATGCCGGGCAGCTTCAGACTCTGGCCACCATGGCAGATGATGCCCACCTTGCCGTAGCCGAGCAGACGACCCAGCCAGCTTCGGTAAATCCCCGCCGCCTTGATCTCGCCCAGTTCCATGACCCGGGTGCGGCGCAGCAGCGTGCCGGTCACGGTGATCATGCGCCGATCGGTGATGGAGACCTCCGTGTTGAGAAAAATGGCCAGTGCCCGGGCCATCATGCCCGGCAACACCGCCAGGTAGATGATGGCGGCGATGACCTCGCCCCCCAGGCCGAAGGGACCCAACACCAGCAGCAGGCACAGGGTCACGAGCTGGATCGGGGGCAGGAAGATGGCCCAGTGGGTGTCGGCCTGGAATACCAGGTGTTCTTCTTCGTCCAGCACGGTTTGGGTCACGTCCGCGCGCCCCAGGGAAAAGGACAGGATGGCCATGATGATGGCCGGCGGCAGCAGCAGGGTGCCGGCCACCAGCAGGGTGGTCCCGAGCGGGGTGCCGAAGAAATTCACCCCGGCAAAGAGGTTGATTCCCGCCGCCACGAGCACCCCCGCCGCGGTGAAATTGAGGCGGCGTTTCCAGCGTCTTTCGTTGCGCATGCGTTCGCAGCGATGTCGGGGCCACCAGCGCACCAGCAGGTTGATGAGGGTGACGGGAAACAGAATGATGAACAGGGTCAGGGAGATCAGCGCCCCTTGTCCCAGCAGGACCATGGATCCCATGAGGCTGGCCAGGGAACTCAGGGCCAGGGTGATGGGAATCCAGCGGGGAGATCGGGTGGTGTCCTTCGTTGTCGTACTCAAGTTGAGGCTCCAGTTAGGCACGATGGGACCCCGGACCGGGTCGAGCCTTCATTTTGCCTGATATCCGGCCCCGATGCCCATGCCCGGGATCAGGAGGGAGATGGATTCTGCGTGCGCCCCTTGAGTTCCCGCACCCGCTCCACGCCCTTGCGGCGCTGGGCGTAGATCACCTGCAGTTTCTGCGCAATCTCCTCATGTTCATCGCCCGGCGGTGTCTGTTCCAGCCTGGCGGTGAGATCCCGTTCCTTGGCCTTGAGTTTCTTCAACACCTTGCGGATGGATTTGAGTTCCTCACGCTGGGCGGTCTGATCCGCGCTGAGAAAACCGGCCAGCCTAGCCAGCAGTTTTTTCGTTTTCATCAGTGTGCGTCCGAGTCCTGGGATTGGAATTGCCCCCGGCCATCCGCGCAATATCCTGTTCATTCAGTGCCAGCTGACCTTCGGCGGACTGTTCCGCCCGCGTGGGAGGAAGCAGCAGTGCATGGCTGGCCTCGATCAGGTTCGAGCAGATCTCGAAGGCGTAGTTCTCGTCGTTCATCATCGACGTGGCGATGGAGGAGGACAGGCGTCTGCCACGGATCAGCTCATTGAGGTCCGCCGTGAAGCTGCGGCCGGATTTCTGCACCGACAGCTTAATGGCATCCAGTGACAGTCTGGTGACAGTCTCCGGGTCCTGGGTCCGGAGCTGGCGGATTTCCCGCAGTACCCTGGCAATCTGCAGTCGGATCACGTCATAGCGCTCCCGGATCAGCGGATTGGCGGAGAGACCGTGGCGGGAGAGGTTCTTTTGCAGGTGCTTGGTGGCCTTCACCGCCTCGACGATGTCACGACTGGCCTGTTGCAGGTCGTAGAGCTGTTCCACCGACTGTTGGGACAGCTCCCGGCCCTGGATTTCGCTGATGAAGGCGATGATGTCGCTGTGCAGGCTCTTGATCTTTGCCTCATAGACGTCGTCCACGTCCAGCGGGATGATGCGACGGGTATTTTTCACCGCGTCAGCCAGGGATTGCTCCGAGTCGATCACGGAACGGCGCAGGCTGACCCCGTGGGCGATGAGGTCATGGGCGTTGTCATAGAGATGGCCCACCTCCTTGCGCAGGGCGCTGATGGCCGTGGCCGGTGTTTCCAGGGCACCGGGATAGAGATACAGGGGTTTTTCCCTGGATTTCGGGGCCGGATTCACATACTTGATCAATGCCCGCTCCAGTACGCCGGTGAAGGGGGCCAGCAGGATGACGCCCAGCAGGTTGAACAGGGTATGGAACAGGGCCAGCTTGAGCAGGTATTCGTCGTCGGCCAGCCCGATCAGGGCGCCCAGGTGGTCCACTGCCCAGGCCATCTGTCCGATGAAGACGATGGCCACGGTCGCCGTCATGACGTTGAACAGGACATGGGCAATGGCCAGGCGCTTGCCGCCCAGGTTGGCGGTCATGCCGCCGATGGCGGTGGTGATGGCACTGCCCAGATTGGCGCCGATGGCCAGGGCCAGGGCGCTGTCATAGCTGATCTGACCGGTGGCCAGGGCGGTGATGATCACCAGCAGGGTGGCGTGGCTGGACTGCATGATCACCGTGATGAGCATGCCGATGCCGGTATAGAGCAGCACCCCCAGGATGCCGGGAATCACGTAGCCGGAGAGATCGAAGGCCCCCTGGAAGGCTTCGAAGCCTTCCTTCATGTAATGGATGCCCAGGAACAGAAAGCCTACTCCCAGGGCCAGGTAGCCGATACCCTGCAAGACCTTGGAGCGCTGCAGCAGGAGGATGACACCGACAACCAGGGCGGGCATGGCATAGCCGGCGATGTCCACTCGCAGGCCCAGGCCGGCAATCAGCCAGGCCCCGGTGGTGGTGCCCAGGTTGGCCCCCATGATGACACCGATGCCGGCCGCCAGGGTGATCATCTCGGCACTGACGAAGGAAATGGTGACCAGCGACACCAGGGTACTGGACTGCATCAGGGTGGTGCTGGTGATGCCGAAGGCGATGCTTTTCCAGAGCCGGTTGGTGGACGCCCGCAGCACCTGTTCCAGGGTGCCGCCGGTAAAGGCCTTGAAGCCCTTTTCCAGCGACAGCATGCCGAACAGGAACAGCGCCACCCCGGCGGCGATTTCCTTGAAGTCCGGACTGACCCAGAAGCCGTAACCCAGGATCAGCAGGAGCAGGGGCAGCGGGGCCTGGCGCCAGAACCGGATCAAGGGTGTCGCACCTCCCCGTCAACGGTGTCGAGCAGACGACCATGGTCGATCAGTTCCAGGGCCATCCTCGCCACCTTCCCGGAGCCGCCGCCTTCTCCCAGGCGTTCCCGTACCTCGCCCAGGGCATTTACCACCGAGCGGTGATAATCCTCGTCCATCAGCAGTCGCTCCACTTCCGCGCCGATGTTCTCCGCCGTGGCGGCATCCTGCACGAACTCCCGCACCACCGCGCGACCGGCGACGATATTGGCCAGGCCGATATGGGGAATCAGGATCAGGCGGCTCAGAATGGCGTGGGTGATGGGAGAGACCCGGTAGATGATGGCCATGGGCGTCCTGAGCAGGGCCGCTTCCAGGGTGGCCGTGCCGGAGGCGATGATGAGGGCGCGACTGACCGCCATGACATCATAGGTTTGCCCGCTCACCAGCCGGATGTCCAGGGACGGGTCCAGATGGGGTGCCACATCGCCGGCCACGTCCACGCCGGGGGCGAGGGGCATCACGAAACGGATATCGGGATGCCGTCGGCGCAGCCACCGGCAGGTTTCCATCATGATGGGCAGGTGGCGTCGCAGCTCCCCGCCACGGCTGCCGGGCAGCAACGCCAAGGGGGGATGGTCCGGGTCCAGACCCAGGTCCGCCAGGATCTTGTCCGGGGCGGCGGAGGGGTGGACCACGTCCACCAGGGGATTGCCCACATAGCGGACCGGGATGCCGTAACGCCGATAGACGTCCACCTCGAAGGGAAACAGCACGGCCATGGCATCGATCACCCGGCCGATGCGTTTCACCCGATGGGGGCGCCAGGCCCAGATCTGGGGGCTGACGTAAAACAGCACCCGGATGCCCAGGGCCTTGGCGGCCCTGGCCAGACGCAGGTTGAATTCCACGTAGTCCACCAGCACCAGCAGGTCCGGCGGGTCCGACCGCAGATGTTGCTTGAGGGTTTCCAGGGCCCGGCGGATATCCCGGTACTGGGCGATCACCTCCCACAGGCCCACCACCGCCAGACGTCCGGCATCCACGATCAGTTCCACCCCGGCCTCGCGCATGGCGCCGCAGCCCATGCCGGTATAGCGATTGCCGGGACGCAGGCCTTCCATGGCCCGGACCATGTTGGCGGCATGCAGGTCGCCGGAGACTTCGCCGGCGACAACCATCACATGCAGCGGTGTGTTCGAATCAGTCAAGGGCCCCCCGGATGATATCGGTGATCCGCACCAGATCCTCGTCACGGATCTCGGGATAGATGGGCAGGGACAGGCAGCGCTCGGTGACGGATTCGGTCACCGGCAGGTGGATCTGGGCGCAGCTATCGCCGAAGGCCTTCTGGCGATGCAGGGGGATGGGGTAGTACACGGCGCAGGCGATCCCGGCCTGCCGCAGGGCCTGCATGACGGCGTCCCGGCGGTCCGTTAGCAGGGTGTATTGATGAAACACGTGCACACCCAGGCCGTCCTCGAAGGGCGTGGTCACCGGTGTATCGGCCAGCAGTGCGTTGTAGCGGTGGGCGGCCCGGCGCCGTTCCTGGTTGAAGCGGTCGATGTGCTTGAGCTTGACCCGCAGGATGGCGGCCTGGATCTCGTCCAGGCGACTGTTGTAGCCGATGATGTCATGGTGATAGCGCACCCGGCTGCCGTGGTTTCTCAGGGTCCGTAACTGGTCGGCGTGCGCATCGGAACCGGTGGTGATCAGGCCGCCGTCACCGTAGCAACCCAGGTTCTTGCTGGGGAAGAAGCTGAAACAGCCGAAGGCGCCGGTGGTGCCGGTCTGGGCGCTGTTCACGGTGGCGCCGAAGGACTGGGCGCAGTCCTCCACCAGGATCAGGTCATGGGCCTTGCACAGGGCCTGGAGCCGGGGCAGGTCCGCCGGCTGTCCGAACAGGTGAACCGGCATGATGGCCCGGGTGCGTTCGTTGATGGCCGCCTCCACCTGGGCCACGTCGATATTGAAGGTGCGCGGATCGATGTCCACGAACACCGGCACGGCCCCCACATAGCGGATGGCCTCGGCGGTGGCGATGAAGGTGAAGGCGGTGGTGATGACCTCATCCCCCTCGCCGATACCGGCGGCGGCCAGGGCCAGATGCAGGGCATCGGTGCCGGAGGCGCAGGTGATGGCATGGGGCGTGCCCAGGTAGTCGGCCAGTTCCTGCTCCAGGCTCTGCACGTTGGGGCCCAGGATGAACTGGGTGTTTTCCAGGACCTGGGCGATTCCCGCGTCGATCTCGTCCTTCAACTGGTGGTACTGGGTCTTCAGGTCGACCATTGGAATCATGGTGTGATTTTTCCTTGCTTGAATGAATACGGTCTGTGCGGGAAGGGGGAGGGCGTCAATCGCGCCGGTCGCGCATGGGTGACCCCTGTCGGACCAGTTCGCTGATGCGGATGGCCGTTTCCAGGGCGCGCTGGCCGTCCTCGCCGGAGACCACCACCGGGGTGCCCTGCTGGATCGAGTCCAGGAAGGCGATGATCTCCGCCTTGAGGGCATCGCCCTCCTCGAAGAAGCTTTCCTCGCTGATGACCTCGGGGATGCCCGGGAACATCTCCTTGTCGCCCAGTCGATGCACCGACAACCCCCGGTTCTGGAAATCCACCGAGACATAGGCATTTTTCTGGAAGATGCGCATCTTGCGCTCGGTCTTGAGGCTGACCCGGCTGGAGGTGACATTGGCCACGCAGCCGCTTTCGAACTCGATGCGGGCGTTGGCGATGTCGATGGCGTCGGACAGGACCCGGGCGCCGCTGGCGGCGAGGGATTTCACCGGCGAGCGTACCATGTCCAGGATGATGTCGATGTCATGGATCATCAGGTCCAGCACCACGTTCACATCCGTGGCCCGGGGCTTGAAGGGGGCCAGGCGGTGGGATTCGATGAACAGGGGTTCGCCGCGTCGATCCGCCAGATCCATCAGGGCGGCGTTGAAGCGCTCCAGGTGTCCCACCTGCAGGATCACGCCCCGTTCCCGGGCCAGTCGATTGAGGGCGGCGGCTTCCTCCACGGTGGAGGTGATGGGCTTTTCCACCAGCACGTGGGTGCCGTGTTCCAGGAAATCCCGGGCCACGGGAAAGTGCAGGGTGGTGGGCACGGCAATGCTGACGGCATCCACCTGGCCAAGCAGTTCGCGGTAGTCGGTGACGGCGCGACATCCGCATTGTTCGGCCACGGCGGCGGCGGTCTCGGCACTGGCGTCGGCCACCGCCACCAGCTCTGCATTGGGAAGGGCGGCGTATTTCTGGGCGTGGAACTTGCCAAGATAGCCGACGCCGATCACGGCGCATCGTGTGGAGGTCATGGGCGGTCCCGGTGGCTTGGTGAGCGGCGCGGCACGGGCCGGTGGCCCTGATGAGGTGCGCCTTGATAGCATGTCGTGCCTTCATTTTACTCCATGCATGGTGGGAACGACATCAATGACGCTTGATCCGGTGAACCTGGCCCAGGGGCCTGACGTGGCGGGTGTGGACGAAGTGGGCCGTGGTCCGCTGGCCGGCCCGGTGGTGGCGGCGGCGGTGATCCTGGATCCCGCCCGTCCCATCGAAGGATTGAAGGATTCCAAGGCCCTGAGTCCGGCCCGGCGCGAGGCCCTGGATGCACTGATCCGGGAACGGGCCCTGGCCTGGTCCATTGCGGTCTGCGGCCCGGCGGAGATTGATGCGCTGAACATCCTCCAGGCCAGCCTGCTGGCCATGCGTCGGGCGGTGGAGACCCTTTCCGTCGCGCCGGCCCTGGCTTTGGTGGACGGCAATCGCTGTCCGGAAGCGATGCCCTGTCCGGCCCGGGCGGTGGTGGGGGGGGACAGGACCGTGGCGGCCATCAGCGCGGCGTCCATCATCGCCAAGGTCCATCGGGATGCCCTGATGGTGGCCCTGGATGCCGAGCATCCCGGCTACGGGCTGGCGGGTCACAAGGGTTATCCCACTCCCGTGCATCTGGAAGCCCTGACCCGCCTGGGGCCGAGCCCCTGTCACCGGATGAGCTTTGCTCCGGTACGGCGGGCGGCCTGCCAGGCGTCCTGAATCCGTTATTCCCGCGCAAGCGGGAATCCATCGGCCGGTCACGGAGTGAAGCATCCTGGTCGGAAATACCTTTAACGCCCTTCCCCTGCTATCTTGTCCCCCCATGCCTGCTTCATGCCTCCAGATATCACAGCGATGACCCAGCCTTTCGTTCACCTCCACCTGCATTCCGAGTTTTCCCTCGTGGACGGCCTGGTCCGGGTGGGTCCGCTGGTCGCCGCCGCCAGGGGCGCGGGGATGCCCGCCTGCGCGGTGACCGACCAGAACAACCTGTTCGCCATGGTCAAGTTCTACAAGGCGGCCCTCAAGTCCGGTGTCAAGCCGATCATCGGCGCTGACCTGTGGGTGACCGCCGGCGAACCCGGTGAACCGCCCACCCGGCTGGTGCTGCTGTGCCAGAACGATCCGGGTTACAAGCGCCTCACCCGCCTCATCAGCCGGGGTTACCAGGAGGGCCAGCAGAGCGGCACGCCGATCCTGGAACGCGAGTGGTTCACCCGCGAGGCCTGCGAGGGTCTGATCGCCCTGTCCGGCGGCCGGGAAGGGGAGGTGGGCAGGGCCCTGCTGTCCAGAGACCCCGATACGGCCGGGCCGGCCTGCGATTTCTGGTGTGATGTCTTCCCCGGTCGCTTCTACCTGGAACTGATCCGCACCGGCCGGGAGGGGGAGGAGGATTACCTGCACGCCGCCGTGGCCCTGGCGGCCGAACGGAACCTGCCGGTGGTGGCCACCAACGATGTGCGTTTCATCAGCCCCGACGATTACGATGCCCATGAGGCCCGGGTCTGCATCCACGAGGGCCGGGTTCTGGACGACCCCCGACGGCCCAGGCTCTACAGCCCCCAGCAATACCTCAAGACCCCGGAGGAAATGGCGGAACTCTTCGCCGACATCCCCGAGGCCCTGGCCAACACGGTGGAAATCGCCCGTCGCTGCAATCTCGTCCTGACCCTGGGGGAGAACTATCTGCCGGAATACCCCATCCCCGCGGGCATGACCACGGACGAGTATTTCCGCCAGCTCTCCCATCGCGGACTGGACGAGCGCCTGGTGCGCCTGTTCCCGCCGGACACCCCGGACCGGGAGGAAAAGGAGAAGACCTACCGGGCCCGTCTGGACGTGGAACTGGACGTGATCTGCCAGATGGGATTCCCCGGCTACTTCCTCATCGTGGCGGACTTCATCCAGTGGGCCAAGGACAACGCCGTGCCGGTGGGACCGGGGCGAGGCTCAGGGGCCGGGTCTTTGGTGGCTTATGCGTTGAAGATCACCGATCTGGACCCGATCCGCTACGAACTGCTGTTCGAGCGATTCCTCAATCCGGAGCGTGTGTCCATGCCCGACTTCGATATCGACTTCTGCATGGAGAAGCGGGACAGCGTGATCGAATACGTGGCCCGGCGCTATGGCCGCGA
This sequence comes from Ectothiorhodospira shaposhnikovii, assembly GCF_047222355.1. Taxonomy (NCBI): domain Bacteria; kingdom Pseudomonadati; phylum Pseudomonadota; class Gammaproteobacteria; order Chromatiales; family Ectothiorhodospiraceae; genus Ectothiorhodospira; species Ectothiorhodospira shaposhnikovii. The sequence continues at coordinate 1,425,878 of NZ_CP178333.1, forward strand.
CAAGGTTTCCCAGATCATCACTTACGGTACCATGGCCGCCAAGGCCGTGGTGCGTGACGCCGGTCGCGTGTTGGGCCATGCCTATGGCTTCGTCGATCGCATCGCCAAGCAGATCCCGTTCGAGATCGGCATGACCCTGGACAAGGCCCTGGAGCAGGAGGAGGACCTGCGCCGCAGTTACGAGGAGGACGAAGAAGTCCGCGGCCTCATCGACCTGGCCCGCAAGCTGGAGGGGGTGGCCAGAAACGCCGGCAAGCATGCCGGGGGCGTGGTCATCGCCCCCACCACCCTGACGGATTTTTCCCCCTTGTTCTGCGAACCGGGCGGGCAGGGGGTGGTGACCCACTTCGACAAGGACGACGTGGAGGCCATCGGCCTGGTGAAGTTCGACTTCCTGGGCCTGCGCACCCTCACCATCATCGACTGGGCAGTGCAGACCATCAATGCCCGCCGGGCAAAGGCCGGCGAACCGCCCCTGGACGTCAACGACGTGCCCCTGGACGAGGACGGCACCTTCGGTCTGCTCAAGCGTCAGGAAACCACGGCGGTGTTCCAGCTGGAATCCCGCGGCATGAAGGACCTGATCAAGCGCCTGCAGCCGGACAACTTTGAGGACATCGTCGCCCTCGTGGCCCTCTACCGGCCCGGCCCCCTGCAGTCGGGGATGGTGGACGACTTCATCAACCGCAAGCACGGCCGCGCCAGGGTGGAATACCCCCACCCGGCCCTGGAGCCCATCCTGCGCCCCACCTACGGGGTCATCCTCTATCAGGAACAGGTGATGCAGATCGCCCAGGTGCTGGCCGGCTACAGCCTGGGCGGCGCCGACCTGCTGCGCCGCGCCATGGGCAAGAAGAAGCCCGAGGAGATGGCCAAGCAGCGGGAGATCTTCCTGACCGGTGCCGTGGCGCAGGGGGTGGAGGAGGCCACCGCCAGTTACATCTTCGACCTGATGGAAAAATTCGCGGGTTACGGCTTCAACAAGTCCCACTCCGCCGCCTACGCCCTGCTGTCCTACCAGACCGCCTGGCTTAAATGCCATTACCCGGCCGCCTTCATGGCGGCGGTGCTCTCCGCCGACATGGATCACACCGACAAGGTGGTGAACCTGATCGAGGAATGCCGCTGCATGGACCTGGCGGTGATCCCGCCGGACGTGAACACGTCAAGCCATGAGTTCACGGTGCGGGATGACCGGACCATCGTCTATGGCCTGGGGGCCATCAAGGGGGTGGGGGAGTCGGCCATCCAGGTGCTCATCGACAGCCGTCGGACCGATGGCCCCTTCGCCTCGCTGGACGATCTGTGCGTGCGGGCGGATTCCCAGAAGATCAACCGTCGCACCCTGGAGGCCCTGATCCGGGCCGGTGCCCTGGATTCCATCGGCCCCAATCGGGCGACCCTGATGCACAACCTGCCCCTGGCCATGTCCCGGGCCGAGCAGCACCGCCGGGACCAGAGCATGGGGCAGGGGGATCTGTTCGGCATGGCGCCGCCGCCGGAAGTGGAGGCGGTGGCTGCCCCCGTGCTGCCGGAGTGGGAGGAAGACATCCGGCTGCTGGCGGAGAAGGAAACCCTGGGGCTCTATCTCACCGGTCATCCCATCACCCGCTACGAGGCGGAGCTGCGCCGCATCACCGGCAAGCGCATCGCCGATCTGCTCTCGGACCTGGCGGACAGCGCCCCCGGGCAGGGGACCGGAGAGACCCAGGGTCGGGGTCGGCAGCGGGAGCAGAATGCCCTGATCGCCGGTCTGGTGGTGGGCATCCGCCTGCGCAACGCTCCGTCCGGCCGCATGGCCTTCCTGACCCTGGATGACCGCAGTGGTCGTATCGAAGTGGGACTGTTCGGTGAGGATTACCGCCGTTTCCAGAGTCTGCTGGTGAAGGATCGCCTGCTGGTGGTGGAAGGCGGCGTGGGCATCGACGAATTCAGCGGCGGCGTGCGCATGCGCGGTCGGCAGGTGATGGACCTGGACCAGGCCCGGGAGCAGTTTGCCAAGCGGGTGGATCTGACCCTCAACGGCGGCACCGACCCGGCGCTGGTGGAGGCTCTGCAGGAAAGCCTGACGCCGTTCCGGGACGGTCCCTGTCCGGTCTTCGTCAACTACAGCAACGGCCGTGCCCGCGCCCGTTTCCGGCTGGGTGATGCCTGGCAACTGCGCCCCACCGAGGAACTGGTACAGCGACTCCGGGGCCTGCTGGGGGAGGAGGCCGTGCAGATTCACTATCGTTAGCCTCGCGGGGCTGCCTGCACAGGGCTGTCCCCAAACCGCCGGCCGTGTAGAATGGCCCCTTTCCCAAAACCGACCCAGACCAGCGCCGATGAATCCGGATTTCCTTGAATTTGAGCAACCGATCGCCGAACTGGAAGCCAAGATCGAAGAGCTTCGTTATGTCAGTGATGATGCCGAGGTCAACATCCAGGACGAGATCACCCGTCTCGAATCCAAGTGCAAGAGTCTGACCGAGTCCATCTTCGCCAAGCTCAACCCCTGGCAGATTTCCCAGCTGGCCCGGCATCCCCGGCGCCCCTATACCCTGGACTATGTTGCCCACCTGTTCACGGACTTCGAGGAACTGCACGGGGATCGGGCGTTCGCGGATGATCCGGCCATCGTCGGCGGCGTGGCCCGGTTCGAGGGGCGGCCGGTGATGGTCATCGGCCATCAGAAGGGTCGCGACACCAAGGAAAAGATCCATCGCAACTTCGGCATGCCCCGGCCGGAAGGCTATCGCAAGGCCCTGCGACTGATGCAGATGGCGGAACGCTTCTCCCTGCCCATCTTCACCTTCATCGACACCCCCGGCGCCTATCCCGGCGTGGGCGCGGAAGAGCGTGGCCAGAGCGAGGCCATCGCCCGCAACCTGCTGGAGATGTCCAGATTGCGTACCCCCATCATCTGCACCGTGATCGGTGAGGGGGGGTCCGGCGGCGCCCTGGCCATCGGCGTGGGTGACAAGGTGCAGATGCTCCAGTACAGCACCTATTCGGTCATCTCTCCGGAGGGGTGTGCCTCCATTCTCTGGAAGAGCGCGGAGAAGGCCGCCGATGCCGCCGAGGCCATGGGCATCACCTCTGCCCGTCTCAAGGAACTGGGCCTGATCGACGCCATCCTGCCCGAGCCCCTGGGCGGCGCCCACCGCGATACCGCGGCCATGGCCGACACCTTCCGCGCCGGCCTGCTGGAAGGCCTGGATGAGCTGCAGTGCATGGACATCGATGCCCTGGTGGCCCGTCGCCACGGGCGGATCATGCAATACGGCCAGGTGAAGGAATAATCCCTGCCCGACCCCTCATCCCGCCGTGCTGGACTCCCTTGCCGCCGCTCTCGAACGCCTGCCGCCGGCCCCCCGCTGGTTGATCGGCCTGAGCGGCGGCCTGGATTCCCATGTCCTGCTTCACGGCCTTCATGTCCTTTCCGGGGGGCGTACCTTGCCTCCTCTGGCCGCCGTGCATGTCCACCACGGCCTGAGTCCCCACGCCGACCGTTGGCAGACCCACTGCGAATCCCTCTGCCGTGACCTGAGCATCCCCCTGCGGGTCCTGGTGGTGGATGCCCGGCCCGCCACCGGCGAGAGTCCCGAGGCCGTGGCCCGCGCCGCTCGCTACCGGGCCATCGCCGACGCCATGGAACCCGGTGCGATCCTGCTCACCGCCCATCATCGCCGTGATCAGGCCGAGACCCTGCTCCTGCAGCTTCTGCGCGGCGCCGGTCCCGCCGGGCTGGCCGCCATGCCCCGGCTCAAGCCCTTTGGCCCCGGCTGGCAGGCCCGGCCGCTGTTGGATCTGGACCGGGACACCCTCGCCGATCATGCCCGCAAGGCCGCCCTGACCTGGGTGGAAGACGACAGCAACGCGGACCCGCGCTTTGACCGCAACCTGCTTCGGCAATCGGTCATGCCCCGGCTGCGGGCACGTTGGCCGTCCTTGGATGCCACCTTGTCCCGGGCCGCCCTGTTGCAGGCGGAGGCACAGGATTTGCTGGCCGAGCGGGCCAGGGAAGACCTGGAGCAGGTGCGGGGGCGTGTGCCGGGCACACTCTCGGTGGCCGGTCTGGCCGGGCTGCGTCGTCCCCGGCTGCGCAACGCCCTGCGGGGGTGGTTGCAGGACAAGGGTCTGCCCATGCCGGGGCGTGCCCGACTGGAGAGCCTGATTGAACAGATGCTCAAGGCCGGTTCCGACGCCGGTCCCCGGGTGGCCTGGGAGGGAGCCGAGGTCCGCCGCTACCGGGATGATCTGTATGCCATGCGGCCGCTGGTGCCGGTGGATGCGGGGCGGGTGTGGCAGTGGACGCCCACCGCGCCCCTGCGGTTGCCCGAGTTGGGCATCACCCTGGATCCCGCCATTCTGCGGTCGCACTGGGCACTGGATCCGTCCACCCTGACGGCGCCGTTGACGGTACGTCTCCGGCGGGGCGGGGAGGTGATTCGCTGGCGCGGTCAGACCCGTTCATTGAAAAAACTGCTCCAGGAAGCGGGGATTCCGCCCTGGGAGCGTGATCGGTTGCCGCTGATTCATGTCGATGAGCAACTGGTGGCGGTCTGGGGTATGCTGCCGGGATCCCAGGACTGAACCACGGCAACGGAGTCTCGCCTTGACCGCAGCCCCCATCAACCCCGGTTTCATGGTGGTCCACGGCAACCGCCTGGAAGACCTGCGCGCCCTGGCCGTGGAATGGATGCGTCGCCACCCCCTGGCGCCGCTGGAAAACGAGACCATCCTGGTCCAGAGTAACGGCATCGCCCAGTGGCTCAAGCTGGCCCTGGCGATGGACCCGGACGGCCCGGAAGCCGGCATGGGCATCGCCGCCGCCCTGGATGTCCAGCTGCCCGCCCGCTTCCTCTGGAACGCCTATCGGGCCGTCCTCGGCGCCGAGGCCGTGCCCACCGAATCCCCCTTCGCCAAGGACCCGCTCACCTGGCGCCTCATGCGCCTGTTGCCCGAATGCCTGGAACAGCCGGCCTTCGCCCCCCTGCGCCGATTCCTGACCGATGATGCGGACCTGCGCAAGCGCCACCAGCTGGCCCTGCGCCTGGCGGACCTGCTGGACCAGTATCAGGTCTATCGGGCCGACTGGCTGGACGACTGGGCCGCGGGCAGGGACCAGACGCGGGATCCTCGGGGCGTGCTGCGTCCCCTGGACGGGGAGGACAGCCGCTGGCAGCCGGCCCTGTGGCGCGCCCTGATCGAGGACATGCCCCCCGATGCCCGCAGCCTGAGCCGTGCCGGGGTGCATGTCCGGTTCATGGACCGGGTCCGTGCCCTGGAGGCCCGTCCCCCCGGTTTGCCGCGGCGGGTGATCGTGTTCGGCATCTCCTCGTTGCCGGCCCAGACCCTGGAGGCCCTGGAGGGATTGGCCCGCTTCAGCCAGGTGCTGCTGTGCGTGCACAATCCCTGTCGCCATTACTGGGCCGACATCATCAGTGACAAGGACCTGCTGCGTGCCCGGCGTCGCCGTCAGTCCCCCAAGGCCGGCATGCCCGATGTCATCGCCGAGGAGGACCTGCACAACCACGCCCATCCCCTGCTGGCGGCCTGGGGCAAGCAGGGGCGTGACTACATCCGTCTGCTGGATGAGCACGATGATCCCGGTCACTACCGCAGTCTGCTGGAGTCGCTGCCCTGGCAGCGCATCGACCTGTTCGAACCCCGGGGAGGCGAAACCCTGCTGCAGCAACTGCAGGATGACATCCTCGATCTGTGCCCTCTGGCGGAGACTCGCGACCATTGGCCCCCGGTGGATCCGACGGAAGATGATTCCATCCGCTTCCATGTGGCCCACAGTCCCCAGCGGGAAGTGGAGATCCTCCATGACCAGCTGCTGGCGCGGTTTTCCCGGGACCCGAGCCTGCGGCCCCGGGACATCATCGTCATGGTCCCCGACGTGGACCGCTATGCGCCCCACGTCCAGGCGGTGTTCGGCCAGACCCGCCCGGATGATCCCCGTCACATCCCGTTCTGTTTCTCCGACCAGGCCCGGCGGGGGCGGGACCCCTTCCTGATGGTGCTGGAACAGCTCCTGCGCCTGCCCGAGTCCCGACTGTCGGTGAGCGAACTGCTGGACCTGCTGGATCTGCCGGCCCTGCGCGACCGCTTCGGCATCGGGCAGGGGGATCTGCCGCGCCTGCGGGCCTGGATCGAAGGGGCGGGCATCCGCTGGGGCTTGGACGCCCGGCAGCGCTCCGCCCTGTCCCTGCCGGAAGGGCTGGAGCAGAACACCTGGCGCTTCGGCCTGCGGCGCATGCTGCTGGGCTATGCCGCGGGCAGTCCAGGCCCCTGGCGGGAGATTGAGCCCTACGACGAGATCAGCGGCCTGGATGCCGCCCTCATCGGTCCTCTCCATGCCTTGCTGGAGGCCCTGGACCAGGCCTGGCGGAGTCTTGCCGAACCGGCCACGCCGTCGGTCTGGGGGACACGCCTGCGCACCCTGATGCAGAATTTCTTCGCCCCCGCGCAGGAGCGTGAGCAGCTCATGCTGCGGCGCATGGACGAGGCCCTGGAGCATTGGGAAACCCTGTGCGAAACGGCGGGCATGGTGGAGGCCCTGCCGCTCACCGTGGTGCGGGAGCACTGGCTCGGTACCCTGGACGAGTCCCACCTGTCCCAGCGATTCCTGTCCGGGGCGGTGACCCTGTGTACCCTCATGCCCATGCGCGCCATCCCGTACCGGGTGGTCTGTCTGCTGGGCATGAACGACGGCGACTATCCCCGTGCCCATGTTCCCATGGATTTCGATCTCATGGCCGGAGAGCACCGCCCCGGCGACCGCTCGCGCCGGGAGGATGACCGCTACCTGTTCCTGGAGGCCCTGCTGTCGGCCCGGGATCACCTTTATATCAGTTGGGTGGGACGGGGTATCCGCGACAATGCCTTGCAGCCACCGTCGGTATTGGTGAGCCAGTTGCGGGATCACCTGGCCGCCGGCTGGTGCCTGCGGGACGAGGGCAATAGTAACGGGGAAGCCCTGCTCAAGGCCCTGACCACCGACTACCCGTTGCAGCCCTTTGGCCGGGCCTATTTCCAGGGCGATGACGACGGACGCTTCACCTATGCCCGGGAGTGGGAAGCCCTGCATGTCGGCGTGGGGGCGGGCCTTGCCCGCGAACGGCAATTTCCCCGCCAAGGGGAAGCACTGCCCCCACCGATACTGGAAGAGGCACTGCCCGCCGAAGACCTCGCAGCCTTTCTCAAGGACCCGGTGCGCAGCTTTTTCCGCCACCGCCTCAAGGTCCACTTCGACGAGGCACCGAGTGCCGGCGAAGACCAGGAGCCTTTCGTTCTGGATGGCCTGGACCATTGGCAGGCCTTGGATCATCTGCTGGGGGCAGCCCTGGCGGACGATGCCGATCCGGAGCAGGCCGCCGAGCGCCTGGAGACGGCCTTGATCGGCTGGCAGCGCAGCGGCCGGCTGGCCCTGGGAGAGATCGGGCGCCAGCAGGCTGACCATCTGCGGGCCGAGGCGATGAACCTGGTCGTCACCTGGCAGGCAGCGGTCCGGGCCTGCCCCCGGCGGTTGCCGCGCCCGGAACTGCTGCGTTTCGAGCACGAGGGCCGGGTGGTGGAAGGCTGGCTGCCCCGATTGCGTCTGGACGCGGCCGGGGAGCGGGTGCATCTGTTGTACCGGGCCGGTACCTTGAGGGCAAATGTCAATCCCTTCAAGCGTCTGGACCAGACCTGCCTGGCCTGGGTGCAGCACCTGATGGCCCATGCCCGGGGACTCACCCTGCGCACGATGATGATGGGGCTGGACGACACCCTGTGCCTGGACCCGCTGCCGGCACAGGAGGCCCGGGACCATCTGCACACCCTGCTGCGGGCCTGGGAAACGGGAATGACCCGCCCCCTCCCGGCCTACTGCCGGGGCAGCAGTGCCTGGCTGGATGCACTGGAGCGGGACGGCAAGGACCCGGAAGAGATCCTGACCCGGGTCCATGAAGGGGACGGGTTCAGGGGGGGCGCGGTGGACCAGGACCCCTGGCTGGCCCGGGCCTGGCCGGATACCCGATCCCTGCTGGCCCAGCCGGATTTCCCGGCCTGGGCCAGCGACCTCTACGGCCCCCTGAGCCGGGCCGCCTATCTGCTGGGCAAGGATTGAGGCCTATCCCATGTCCCATGTCCAGGTTCTGGATCCCCTGCATTTTCCCCTTCACGGCAGCCGCCTGATCGAGGCCAGCGCCGGCACCGGCAAGACCTTCACCATTGCCGCCCTCTATGTGCGGCTGGTGCTGGGCCATGGTGGGGCGAACGCCTTTCCCGAGCCTTTGCTGCCGCCCCGGATCCTGGTGGTCACTTTCACCGATGCGGCCACCCGGGAGCTGAGGGAACGGATCCATGCCCGGCTGATGGAAGCGGCCCGGGTGTTTCGTGACCCTCTCGGACGGTCGCCGGATGCGTTCCTGTCGGCCCTGCTGGCGGATCATCCCGACGCGGCTGAACGCGCCCAGGCGGCCCGCCGTCTGGAGCAGGCGGCCCAGTGGATGGACGAGGCGGCGGTGTCCACCATCCATGGCTGGTGTTACCGGGCCCTGCGGGAACACGCCTTCGACAGCGGCAGTCTGTTTACCCAGAACCTGGCGACGGATCAGTCCGAACTGCTGGCCGAGGTGGTGCGGGATTACTGGCGCACCGTGGTCTATCCCCGCGGCGCGGCCGATTTCGGCCTGCTTCGGCAGGTGCTGGGTGACGGGCCGGAGGCCCTGCTGCCCATCCTCTCACGGTTGCTGGGGGGAGATCCGCCCCAGGATGAACCGGGTTGCCTGGACGGGATCCTGGCGACGCGGGTGTCCCTGCTGGAACGCCTCAAGGCCCCCTGGCGGGATGAGTTCGACACCCTGGCGGATCAGTTCCGCCATGGCCTGTTGCCCGTGCTCAACGGCAACAAGTATCGCAATTCCGATCGTCTGCTGGCGTGCATGCGCCAATGGGCCCAGGAACCCTCCCGGTTGCGCCCCGAGCCCCCGGGCAGTCAGGACCCGCTGGAACAGCTCAGCCGGTCCGGCATGAATGCCCGGCTCAAGAAGGGGGGCAGCCTGCCTGCTAATCTCCACCCGGCCTTTGAGTTGCTGGAGCAGGCGGATGAACTGGACCGGGATCTGGCCGCCGAGGTGCTGGGTCACGCGGCGGCCTGGGTGCAGCGGCGTTTTCGCCAGGCCCAGCGCCGTCGGGCCCAGCTGGGCTTTGATGATCTGCTGACCTGTCTGCGGGACGCTCTGGACGGACCCAACGGCTACCGTCTGGCCGTCACCCTGCGCCGTCAGTTTCCGGTGGCCCTGATCGACGAGTTTCAGGATACGGACCCGGTGCAGTACCGCATCTTCGAGCGGGTCTACGACCTGGCGGCGGGCACGCCGGATGCCGGGCTGTTCCTGATCGGTGATCCCAAGCAGTCCATCTATGCCTTTCGCGGCGCCGACATCCATACCTACCTCAAGGCTCGCCTGGCCACCCGGGGGCGTCATTACACCCTGGGTGTCAATTATCGTTCCACCGAGGCGGCGGTGGCCGGTTTCAACCGGCTGTTTGCCCTGGGAGAACGGGAGCATCCCCGGGGGGCGTTCCTGTTCCGGCCCGACCGGACCGCGGACAATCCAGTGCCCTTCCTGCCGGTCCGGTCCCGTGGTCGCGACACGCGCCTGCAGGTGCAGGGCCAACTCCAGCCGGCCCTGACCCTGTGGCATCTGGAGGGCGATGACACCCTGGGCAGGCAGGCCTACATGGATACCATGGCGGTGCGCTGTGCCGGGGCAATGGCGGACCTGCTGGCGGCCGGCCGCACCGGCCGGGCGGGTTTCTCCCGCCCCGACGACCCGGACAATCCCGGTTTCACCCCCCTCAAACCCCGAGACATGGCGGTGCTGGTTCGGGACCGGGGCGAGGCCAACCTGATCCAGGCGGCCCTGCGTGCCCATCAGATCCGCAGTGTCTATCTCTCCGACCGGGAGTCGGTCTATCTCAGCCCGGAGGCGGGCGACCTGCTGCGCTGGCTGCGGGCCTGCGCGGAGCCGGAATCCGACCGTCTGCTGCGGGCGGCCCTGGCCACCCCGCTGCTGGACCTGTCCCTGACGGAACTGGACGCCCTCAACCAGGATGAACTGTATTGGGAACGCCGGGTGGAACAGTTCCGCGGCTACCGCCGGTACTGGCGCAGCCAGGGCGTGCTGCCCATGCTGCGGCACCTGATGCATGACTTCGAGCTGCCCCGGCGCCTGTTCAGTCAGCCCTTCGGCGAACGCCGGCTCACCAACCTGCTGCACCTGAGCGAGCTGCTGCAAGCGGCCGCCACGGAGCTGGAGGGAGAGCATGCCCTGATCCGCCATCTGGTGGAGCACCGGCAGGCGGACCGGCAGGCCGCTGAAGAGCAGATCCTGCGCCTGGAAAGTGACGAGGATCTGGTGAAGGTGGTCACCATCCACAAGTCCAAGGGGTTGCAGTATCCCCTGGTGTTCCTGCCCTTCATTGCCGGTTACCGGCCCGGCAACGGCGGCAAGCCGCCCCTGATCTACCGGGACGGTTCGGGGCGACGGGTGGTCAGTTTCACGCCCTCCCCGGAGGACCTTGAGCGGGCCGACGAGGCCCGTCTGGCGGAGGATGTGCGTCTGCTCTATGTGGCGGTGACCCGGGCCTGTCATGCTTGTTGGCTGGGGGTGGCGCCGGTCAAGGATCGCAGCCGGGACGGTGGTTTTCATCGCAGCGCCCTGGGCAGCCTGCTCGGGGGCGGCAAGCCCGTCGCGCCGGCCGAACTGCGTGCCCGGCTGGAAGCCCTGCGGGCCGATGATCTGCTGCCCACGGATATGTCATCGGTGCAGGCGCCGCCCATTGATGAGGTGATCCGGATCATGCCCGCCCCACCGGTGCCGGTGATTGCACCGGGCCTTCCGGAGCGGGCGCCGGTCACGGCGGGCATTCGCCCGGCCCGGCGGCCCCTGCGCCCGGCCCGGGAACATTGGTGGATCGCCAGTTACAGTGCATTAAGGCTCGTCGGCCAGGACCATCCGGTGCCGCGCCCCGATCCGGAGTCGGCCCAGGAGGAGCGTCTGCGGGAGGCCGTCGACGAGGCCGGATCCCCCCCTGCCGCGCCACCGGCCCGGAATGGCGCGGATACCCCGACGCAATCCCCATCCCCGGTGGTCGCGCCACCGGCGGATTTCCCCCGGGGTCCCGAGCCCGGCACCTTCCTCCACGGCCTCCTGGAGTGGATGGCCCGCACCGGCTTCGAGACCCTGGCCCGGGACCCGGCACCGCTGAGGGAACTGGTGGCCCGGCGCTGTCATCACCGGGGCTGGGAGCGCTGGATCGATCCGATTGACCAGTGGTTGCGGGATCTGCTGCGGCTCCCCCTGCAATGGGAGCCGGGCGGTGCGCCCCTGGTCCTGGGGCAACTGGCCCACTGTCAGGCGGAAATGGATTTCTGGTTCCAGGCCGGGCAGGTGGACACCCGGAGCCTGGACCGGCTGGTGACCCGTCATACCCTGGACGGCCGCCCTCGGCCGGCCCTGCTGCCGGATACCCTCAACGGCATGATGAAGGGTTTCATCGACCTGGTGTTCGAACACCAGGGGCGCTATTACGTGGCGGACTACAAGTCCAATTGGCTGGGGGATACGGCCGGCGCCTATGGCCCCGAAGCCCTGGCCGGCGCGGTAGCCGCCCGACGTTACGATCTCCAGTACAGCCTTTATTGTCTGGCGCTGCACCGGCTGCTGCGGGCGCGGTTACCGGACTATGCGTACGCGCGGCACATGGGGGGCGCCCTGATCTTCTTCCTGCGCGGCCTGGACGCCGACGGCGGCGGGATTCACTTCGAGCGTCCGGACGCCGACTTCATGGACGCCCTGGACGGACTCTTTGCCCGGCGGGAGCAGCCCTGATGTCCATGACACCGCAGACATTGCTGACTCACTGGCCATCGTTGCGAACCCTGCTCGATCAGTGGACCGAACGGGGTTGGCTGCGTCCCCTGGACCGGGCCCTGGCGGTCTTTCTGCACGAACAGGCGCCGGACACTCCGCCGCTGGTGCTGCTGCTGGCGGCCCTGGCCAGCCACCAGCTGGGGCGAGGGCATGTCTGTCTGGACCTGGCGGCCCTGCTGGCGGACCCGGACCTGAGTCTGTCCCTGCCGCCGGAATCGGACGACGGGGTGTTGCCGCCCCCCCGTCCTTCCTGGTGTCTGGCGGGCCTGGTGTTGCCGACCCTGTATCAGGCCCTGGCGCAGGCCCCGTCACTGGTGGCGGCGGGCGTGGGCACCACGCCCCTGGTGCTGGACGGGCAGCGTCTTTATCTGCGGCGCTACTGGCAGTACGAGCAGGGCATCGGGCAAGCCATCGGTGAACGGCTGGCAATGGGGGAAGGGCTGCGCCAGGCCCTGTCCGGCGAGCGCATGCGTCACTGGCTGGATCGGCTGTTCGGCCCGGTGGGGCCCGATGCCCCCGACTGGCAGCGTATCGCCTGCGCCCTGGCCGCCGGTGGTGCCTTTGCGGTCATCACCGGCGGGCCGGGCACGGGCAAGACCACCACGGTGGTGCGTCTGCTGGCCCTGCTGCAGGCCCTGCATCTGTCGGGGCAGACGGAGGGCCAGCCCCTGCGCATCCGCATGGCCGCCCCCACGGGCAAGGCGGCGGCCCGGCTCAACAGTTCCGTGGCCGGCCGGGTGGGGGCGCTGCCCTTGCCGGATGATGACCTGGGTCGGCGTATCCGCGCCGCCATTCCCACCCAGGTCACCACGGTGCACCGGTTGCTGGGTAGCCGGCCCAACAGTCGCCATTTCCGCCATCATGCCCGCAACCCCCTGCCGGTGGATCTGGTGGTGGTGGACGAGGCCTCCATGATCGATCTGGAACTGATGAGCCAGCTGGTACAGGCGCTGCCGCCGGAGGCCCGCCTGATCCTGCTGGGGGACAAGGACCAGCTGGCCTCGGTGGAGGCGGGCGCGGTGCTGGGTGAACTCTGCGACCGGGCCGACGGCGGTCACTACTCATCCAGGATCCGGAACTGGTTGCACGGGGTCAGCGGTGAAGCATTGCCCCCCGCCATGGTGGATAGCACGGGCCGGCCCCTGGATCAGCACATCATCATGCTCAGACAAAGCCACCGCTTCGGCGCCGACAGTGGCATCGGGCGTCTGGCCAGGGCGGTCAACGGGGGGGATCCGGCCCAGGTGGCGGCGGTGTGGGACGGTGGGGACCGGCTGCCGGACCTGGCCCGGGTACCGTTGCGCGGTGACGGTGACAAGGCCCTGGAGCAGGTGTTGATCCAGGGAGGCGGGGATCTGTTCCAGGATGATGGGGCAGGGCAGGGGGAGCGGCCCCGAGGCCATGCCCACTATCTGACCGTGATGCGCGACACCGATCCCGGTGACGGTGCCTGTCGCGAAGCGGTGGATGACTGGGCCGGACGCATCCTGGGCGCTCAGGCCGAATTTCAGTGCCTGTGCGTAATCCGTGGCGGACCCTGGGGCGTGGAACAGATGAATCATCGCATTGCCCAGGCCCTGGGCAGGGTGGGTCTGCTGGCGCCGGAAGGGGTCTGGTATCCCGGGCGGCCGGTGATGGTCACCGGCAATGACTACGGCCTGGGGCTGATGAACGGGGACATGGGCGTTGCCCTGTCCATGCCGGATCCGGAAGCCCCGGACGGCCGGGTATTGCGGGTCGCCTTCCCGGCGGCGGACGGCAGCCCACGGGTGCGCTGGATTCTGCCCAGTCGCCTGGGGCAGGTGGAAACCGTGTTCGCCATGACGGTGCACAAATCCCAGGGGTCCGAATTCCGCCACACCGCCCTGGTCCTGCCGGACGCCCCCAGCCCCATCCTGACCCGGGAACTGATCTACACCGCCATCACCCGCGCCAGTCGGTGGTTCAGCCTGTTGATGCCCAGGGCGGGCATTCTGGAAGCGGGGGTGAAACGGCGGGTGCTTCGAAGCAGCGGACTCAAGGGGGCGCTGCTATCCACAAAACCTGTGGAAAACTCTGTGGAAACCATGTCATGAACCCGTCAAAACCCCCGTCCGGGCATGGGTTCAAAACAGATTGGCCAGAAAATGACCAGTGGGAAATTCAAACGACTCAACGGATTAGCATTTCCTCCGCTGTCGGAAATGTCAAGTCTTGACAATGGGTTGGCCCCGGTAAAAGCGCCGGGGCCTGTGCACAATCTCCCTAGCTGACGCCGTATTCCACCAGCAGGTCCTCGTCCCTGACGATCATCTGGCAGGCCAGACGCCATTGGGAGGGGATGTCGTCCACGGACATCTGCTCGATGTCATCGCTGCTGAGCTTGCCGAGTTGTTGCAGCACCGTCTGTTCCTTGGCGGTCAGCGGGCCACCCTTGGGGGTCTTCTTGTCCAGGTGGGTGACCTTGATCAGGCAGGTTCCGCATTCGCCATCCTGGCAGTCGAAGTTGATGGGCAGCTTGTTTTCCCGGGCGATCTTCAGGATGGTTTCGGTATGGCTACCGGCGACCGCGTACACGGTCTTGTCCTTGTAGTCCGGATGGGTGAAGGTGATGTTGGGCATGGGTGTGATCTCCTCAAGGTGATGAAACTGGATGCCGGATCAGACCGGGCGCACGGTGGCGTCACCGAGCACCTGGGCCTGGCAGGCCAGTCGCTGGTGCCGACCGGCGTTGTTTTCCCGCAGTACCTTGTGTTCCACCACGGAGGGTTCGGTGAGATTGTTCCAGCCTTCCTCCACTTCCATCAGGCAGGTGCCGCAATCACCTTCGCGGCAGCCATAGATGATCCCCGAGCCCACCTTTTCCGAGATTTCGATCACCCGCACCCCGACCGGGGCACTCACGGTGAGATTGATATCCTTGAACGTCAGTTTGGCCTTGGCCACGGTGCATTCTCCTCATTGTCGTCATGTCATAGCGAATCACTCGCAGCCGGGTTGAAGCAATATTTGTACCGTGGTCTTTTTGTTGTGTCTTTTTTATTATTTTTATTGATTTTCAATAATTTGTGTTTTTTTTAGTGAGCTTGGGCAAGACCCGGCGTATGTGAGCTTCAAGACAACCCGGATATTTGTCAGTGTTCTGACCCCGTCATTCCCGCGCAGGCGGGAATCCAGTGCCTGTCCAGGACTACGAATTCTGGGCTCCCGCTTTCGCGGGAGTGGCGAGGGGGGGAGCGACAATGGGAAGATGTCGATAGAGTTGCACTGCACAAGACTGTCCATATACGCTCCGGCCCATGTTCCCTCCCCTGTACCGAAGATCCTCCGCCATGTCGCTTGCCCGTGTCCTGGTATCCCTGTGTCTGTGTGTGTTCATGATGGCGGAGGCGGCGGCCCAGCCGCTGCCTCCCCAGGTGCAGCGACTGCTGGAGCAGTACCGGGTTCCCGCCGAGGGCATCAGCGTCCTGGTGCAGCCGGTGACGGGGGGCGCCCCGTTGCTGGAACACCGGGTGGATGTGCCGCGCAATCCCGCCTCGGCCATCAAGCTGGTGACCACCTATGCAGCCCTGGAAGTGCTGGGTCCGGCCCATACCTGGCAGACGGAAATCCATACCTTTGCCCCGGTGGTCAATGGCACCCTGCAGGGGGATCTCTACATCCGCGGCGGGGGAGACCCGTTTCTGGTGGCTCAGGAGGTATGGAAGATGGCCGGTGCCCTGCGCCGCACCGGTATCCAGCGCATTCAGGGCGACCTGGTCTTCGATCTGAGTCACTTCGACATCCCCCGCGAGGATCCCGGCGCCTTCGACGGCCAGCCCTTCCGGGCCTACAACCAGCCGCCCCATGCCTTGCTGATGAACTTCAATGCCATCAGCTTCCAGTTCCGTCCGGCCGAAGACGGGCGCTCCGTGCAGGTGGCAGTGGATCCACCACTGGCGGATCTGCGCCTGGACAACCGCCTGCGATTGGGTGGACAGTCCTGCGGCACCTTTCCCCAGGGCGTCGGCTTTCATGTGGCCCGGGAACAGCCAGTGCCCCGGGTACTGTTGGAAGGGGAGTTCCCCAGGGGCTGTGAGGACGTGAGTCTGCTGCGCACCGCCCTGCCGCCGGAAGAATATGCCTACAGTCTGTTCACGGAACTGTGGGGGCAGTGGGGGGGCACCCTGGAAGGGGGGTGGCGGCTGGGCCGGATCCCCGATCCCACGTCCCGTCCACGGGTGGTGCACCATTCCCCGCCGCTGGGGGATCTGATCCGACCGGTGAACAAGCACAGCAACAATGTCATGACCCGTCATATGAAGCTGGCCCTGGGGGCCCACCGGTATGGCGGTCCGGCCACCCTGGAAAAGGGCTATGCCGCCATTCGGGAGGTTCTGGAACGGGAAGGGATCGACACCCGGGGGCTGGTCATGGACAACGCCGCCGGTCTTTCCCGCACCAACCGGATCACGGCCCGCCAGCTGGCGGGGGTGCTCATGGCCGGACGCCGGAGTGCCTACATGCCGGAGTATGTCTCGTCCCTGGCCCTTTCGGGCATGGACGGCACCCTGCGTCGCCGCTTCGTGGGCCAGCCCGAGGCCGGGCGGATGCACCTGAAGACCGGTTACATCAATGGTGTGTCTTCCGTGGCCGGGTATGTGCGCACCGCCGGTGGACGCGATCTGGTGGTGGTGGTCTTGATCAATCATCCCAACGCCCACCGCTGGGCCGGTCTTGAGATCCAGGATGCCCTGCTGCGCTGGGTGTATCGTCAGGGGTAATGACACGGTCGTATGAGCCGAGCCTGATATCTACGCCGTTGAAGCTGCGCTACTATCCGGGTAACCGGCGGATACCGGTTGGCCCCATGCCTGATTGCGTTTCTGGAGGAACTCCCAATGATCGGCGGTATTCAAAACTACTACGAACACTTGGTGTACGACCGTATCCGTCACGTCCTGCTGGAGTCCGGTGATCCGCTGGATACCGTGCACATGGACGACCTGGCCTGCGTGGCCCTCAATCGCCTGCCGCCCCGTTACCTGAGATTTTCCGTGGATCTCACCACCCGCCTGACCGACGAGGACTGGGACGTGATCAACCGACAGGTCAACGAGGCGGTGGACTATGCCTTCCGTACCACTCACCGGCGCCAGGAACTGCGCGAAACCTGACGATTCCTAGATGACCCCCTCTGCCGTCTTCAGACCGCTTTTTTCCTACCGCCCCTACTGGGCCGCACGCTTCGGCGTCGCGCCCTTCCTGCCCATGTCCCGGCACGAGATGGATCAGCTGGGCTGGGACAGCTGTGATGTGATTCTGGTGACCGGTGATGCCTATATCGATCATCCCAGCTTCGGGGTGGCCATCATCGGTCGCCTGCTGGAGGCCCAGGGTTTCCGGGTAGGGGTCATTTCCCAGCCCGACTGGCGTTCCCCGGAACCGTTTCAGGCCCTGGGCCGGCCCAATCTGTTCTTCGGCGTGACCGCGGGCAACATGGATTCCATGGTGAACCGCTATACCGCCGACCGCCGCCTGCGCAGCAACGATGCCTACAGCCCCGACGACGAGGGTGGCCGGCGGCCGGACCGGGCCGTGATCGTCTACAGCCAGCGGGTGCGGGAGGCCTATCGCGACGTGCCCGTCATCATCGGCGGGATCGAGGCCAGTCTGCGACGGGTGGCCCACTATGACTACTGGTCCGACAAGGTCCGCCGCTCCGTATTGCTGGACTCCCGGGCCGATCTGCTCATCTACGGCAATGGGGAGCGTGCCCTGGTGGAGGCGGCCCATCGTATCGCCAGGGGGGAACACCCCAGAGACATGAAGGATCTGCGCGGCACCGCCTTCTTGCTGGATACCCCGCCGGGAGACTGGCATGTGCTGGACTCCACTCTGGTGGACCGGCCCGGGCCGGTGCAGCGACATCGGGACCCTTACTGCGAGGAGATTCCGGAGCAGTGCGGCCCGGGTCAAGCCGTGGCCTGGGGCAAGGCCGCCGGTGCCCAGGTCATTCGCGTCCAGCGGCGTGCCTTGACGGCCCACCCCCGGGAACGGACCGTCATCCGTCTGCCCGACTGCGACACGGTGCAGGATGACCCGGTGCTCTATGCCCACGCCTCGCGCCTGATCCACCTGGAAACCAATCCGGGCAATGCCCGTGCCCTGGTGCAGGGACATGGGGACAAGGACCTGTGGATCAATCCGCCGCCGATTCCCCTGAGCACCATCGAGCTGGATCAGCTGTTTGACCTGCCCTTTGCCCGCGCCCCCCATCCCGCGTATCGGGGGGCGCGCATCCCGGCCTGGGAGATGATCCGGTTCTCGGTGAACATCATGCGTGGCTGCTTCGGCGGCTGTACCTTCTGTTCCATCACCGAACATGAGGGGCGCATCATCCAGTCCCGCTCCGAGGACTCCATCGAACGGGAAGTGGACGAGATTCGGGACAAGGTGGAGGGATTCACCGGGATCATCTCGGACCTGGGCGGGCCGACGGCCAACATGTACCAGCTCGGATGCAAGGACAAGGCCATCGAAGCCCATTGCCGCCGTCTGTCCTGCGTGCATCCCCGCATCTGCCGCAATCTGAATACCGATCACGGGCCGCTGATCCGGCTGTATCGCCGTATCCGCCAGCGTCCCGGGGTGAAGAAGGTGCTGATCGCCTCGGGGTTGCGTTACGACCTGGCCCTGGAGTCGAAGGAATACATCCGCGAACTGGTCACCCACCATGTGGGCGGGTATCTGAAGATCGCTCCGGAGCATACCCAGCCCGGCCCCCTGTCACGGATGATGAAGCCGGGCATCGAGGTGTACGAGCGGTTTCGGGCGCTGTTCGAGCGCTTCAGCCGGGAGGCGGGCAAAGAACAGTATCTGGTGCCGTATTTCATCGCCGCCCATCCGGGCACCACCGATGAGGACATGCTGCATCTGGCCCTGTGGCTCAAGCACAACGGCTTCCGTCTGGATCAGGTCCAGGCCTTTCTGCCGGGTCCCATGGCCCTGGCCACCGCCATGTATCACGCCGAGCGAGACCCGCTCAAGCCGGTGACCCGGGGCAGTGAACGGGTGTCGACCGCCAAGGGATTGCGTCAGCGCCGGCTGCACAAGGCATTCCTGCGCTACCACGATCCGGAAAACTGGCCACTGTTGCGGGAAGTCCTGCAGCGCATGGGGCGGGCCGACCTGATCGGCAACGGCAAGCGCCACCTGGTGCCCCGGTTCCAGCCAGCGGGAACCGGAACCACGGGGGAGGGGCGTCGGCGACCGGTACAGGCCGCCGAGCGCCCCGCGTCGCGGCGCAAGAGTCCCCGCGGTCCGGCACCGGATCGCGGTGCGGTGGCCGGCCGTACCCGCAAGCGTCGTTAACGCCCCGCCTTGGGTCCCAGCAGCAGCCAGAGGATGAAGCCGATGACCGGCAACAGTAGCAACAGGACGATCCAGAGCACCTTGGCCCCGGTGCCCGCACGGCTCTGAATGGTGCTCACGATTGCCCAGATGACGGCGATCAGCAGGATCAGGCCCAAAAGACCGGTGACTTCAAAGCCCATAAACACCTCCGTTGCATGGATGGAAAGAGACGTTCCCCTGCCACCATACCCGGACCGTGTTGCTCTGGCCAGACTCCGCCGCCGTTGGCATCATGGCGTTGATGCCGGTATCCTCGCCGATGACAGGCGTTTGATTCATCAAGCAGCGGAGTCCAGTCCATGCCCTATGTCAACATCAAGATCACCCGTGAAGGCGCCACCCCGGAGCAGAAGGCCGAGTTGATCCGCGGCGCCACCCAGTTGCTGGTGGATGTGCTGGGCAAGAACCCCAAGACCACGGTGGTGGTCATCGATGAAGTGGACACCGACAACTGGGGCATCGGCGGCGAGACCGTGACCGTGCTTCGTCGGCAGGGCTGAGGTGGATCATGCGGCACCCGTTCAAGCGTTCGGGCAGTGCACCGGGTCCCGGGGGACGCCGGAAGAAGACCGACATGGGTCTGGTGCTGGTGGGGCTTTTGCTGATCGGCGTGGGCCTGTTCACCCTGCTGGGCGGGGAGATCTGGATCAGCCGCCTGACCGTGGGGGAAGGGCAGGGCATCGGCGGAACCGCCGCCCTGGTGGTGGGCGGCATCTTCATCGGCCTGGGGGCCTTCTTCCTCAAGGAATCCCGCAAGTAGCGAGTCCGTCGTTTCAGGCGTGACCGTTGAGCAGTCGGTACAGGGCCTGATACTCGGCGGTCAACTTGTGGTTGGGCGCCAGATGGATCATGGGGCGGGCATGCTGGTGGGATTCACGGATCTTCACCGAGGCCGACAGGTAGGTGGCCAGTACCGGCAGGTTCTCGCTGATCAGTTCGTCCACCAGCGCCCGAGGTAGGTTGGCGCCGGATTGGAAGTGATTGACGATGATGCCTTCCACCTGCAACCGGTCATTGTGGTCTTCCTGGATCTCCCGCACGTTGTCCAGCAGCTCGTACAGGGCGCGGCGGGAAAAATCGTCGCAGTCGAAGGGAATCAGGCAGCGTTCCGAGGCGATCAGGGCTGAACGGGTGAAGAAGTTCAGTGCCGGCGGGGTGTCCATGTAGATGCAGTCATAATCCCCGGCGATGGCGTCCAGGGCGTCGCGCAGCTTGTAGATCTTGTAGCGGGACTCCAGCTTGGTTTGCAGGTTTTCCAGTTCCCGGTTGGCGGGCAGGATGCTCAGGTTCTCGAACGGGGTGGGACTGACGAACTGGGCCAGGGAGGCGGTGCGTCCGGTGAGCCGCATCAGGCCCAGGGTGGAGGCAAAGAAGTCCGCCATGGTGTGCTTGCAGGTATCGGCGGCCTGTCCCATCAGGTAATGGCTGGAATTGCCTTGGGGGTCCAGGTCGATGACCAGCGTCCGCAGGCCGTGACTGGCGCTGATGGCCGCCAGGTTGCAGGTGATGGTGGACTTTCCCACCCCCCCTTTCTGATTGAAGATCACGCGTCTCATGTACTGCTCCCAACCGGAATGGCGCATGGACAGGGTGTCCATGCCTCAGTTGGTGGGGCAGTTTAGACAAAGGCGCCCCCGGGGTCGAGGACTGTCGGACCCTCAGTCCGGCTGTCCATGGGACAGCGCCCAGGTCACGGCCCGGCCCCGGCCCTCCTGGATCTGCTCCGGCGTGGCCCGGGATTCCAGCGTCCGGCGCAGTTCCATCCCCAGTTCGTCGCCCCCCGCCGCCGCCAGATTCGACCACTGGATGGCGGCCACGGGGTCGGCGGTCACGCCCCGACCTTCCGCGTGCATCATGGCCAGCCAGGCCTGCATGCGGGGGTGACCCTGGTGAGCACCCTCATGGGTGTAGTGGAAGGCCTTGTCGTCATCCGCCGTCACGCCGCCGATTCCCTCGATATAGAGTCGTGCCAGGAAATACAGGGCCAGCACTTCACCGGCTTCCATGGCCGGCAATAGCAGGGCCTCCGCTGCCAGGGCGAGATCCGGATCACGTCCTCCGAGGGCGTCGGCGATCCAGATGGAGGCCAGCGCCACCCGGGCGGGCGCATGCCCTTGGTCGATGGCGTATCGAAACCAGTCTTCCGAGGTTTCCCGGTCCCGTGGGACCAGTTCGCCCCTCAGATGGATCCAGCCCAGATGCATGGCATAGGGCAGGGCGCCCGCACGGGCGGCCTGGCCGTACCAGTACACCGCCTGTTCACCGTCGGGTGCCGTTCCGTGACCCTGTTCGAACAGCCATCCCAGGTAGGCCATGGCGGTGGGTGAACCCTGCTCGGCGGCCTGCATGAACAGGGCTCTGGCCTGATCATGGGCCGGCGGGTCCTGCGCCAGGTACTGATGGGCCTGTGCCTCTGGATCCGGATCCGGTGCCGGATTTGCCGAAGCGGCGCTGGTCGACAGCAGCAACAGGGTTAAAAGCAGGATGCGCATGCGGGAATCCACTCCTTAACGGATTCGTCACTTTAATCCTGCAATGTGTCCGTGGCATGACATCCCGAAAAGGGGGGGCGGTGGCCGCAGTCATTGTAATGTCACCGTCATGTCATAAATTCTCGTTGTAATAGCCGCGTCAAAGACAGGCTGAAGGATGATGAACACATGACCGAGAAGACCATATTGTTGGTCGAGGACGAGCCGGCCATTCGCGAGATGGTGGGTTTTGCCCTGTCACGGGCCGGATTTCGCATGGTGGAGGCCGGTGATGCCAACGAGGCCCATACCCGATTGGCGGAACGGTTGCCGGATCTGGTGGTGGTGGACTGGATGCTCCCCGGCACCAGCGGCATTGATCTGGCCCGACGTCTCAAGCGCGAGGAATACACCGCCGAGCTGCCCATCATCATGCTCACCGCCCGTGGCGAGGAGGACGACAAGGTGGGGGCTCTGGAGGCCGGCGTGGATGACTACATCACCAAGCCGTTTTCCCCCCGGGAGCTGGTGGCCCGAATCAAGGCGGTATTGCGGCGCAGTATCCCGGAGGAACAGTCCAGACCCATCACCGTGGACGGCCTGACCCTGGACCCTTCCAGTCACCGGGTGACCGTGGACGGTGAGGCCCTGGAGATGGGACCGACGGAATTTCGCTTGCTTCACTTCTTCATGACCCATCCCGAGCGGGTTTATTCCCGTTCCCAGTTGCTGGATCGGGTCTGGGGGCGCAATACCTATGTGGAGGAGCGCACGGTGGACGTCCACATCCTGCGCCTGCGCAAGGTGCTGGCCCCGTCCGGCTGCGACCGTTTCGTGCAGACGGTGCGCGGTGCCGGCTACCGTTTTTCCCTGCAGGCGTAGGCCCGGCCCATGCTCCTGGATTCCCGTTCAGGCAGTCCGTGGAAGGTGGAATTCTGGCGCCTGTCCGGTTTCATTCTTGCCGGTCTGGTGCTGGGTGCCCTGTTCGGTCACCTGGCCTGGATGCTGGTGCTCGCCTTGTCCGCCTATACGGGCTGGCAGTTGCGTCAGTTGCACCGTTTCCATCGCTGGATCCAAGTGGGCAAGCGATCCGAGCCGCCCCATGCCAGCGGGGTCTGGGGTGATCTGATCTACGAGCAGTACCGGCTTTACCAGCGCAACCGGCGGCGCAAGAAGAAGATCGCCAAGCTGCTCAACCGCTTTCATGAGTCCAGTGCCGCCATGCCGGATGCCACGGTGATCCTGGGTAGCCGCTTCGACATCGAGTGGTTCAACGGCGCCGCCATCAGTCTGCTGGAACTGGAGTCCCCCCGGGATATCGGTCGACGTGTCACTAATTTGCTGCGTCATCCCGAGTTTGTCCGCTACATGTACTCCGGCGATTACAGCGACGCGGTGGAGTTCCCCCGCGGTCCGGACGAGCGGGTCATGCTCTCTGCCCGCATCGTGCCCTACGGTGACAAGCAGTTCCTGCTGTCGGTGCGGGACGTCACCCGTCTGCACATGCTCGAATCCATGCGTCGCGACTTTGTCGCCAATGTCTCCCATGAGCTGCGCACCCCGCTCACGGTCATCGCCGGTTATCTGGAAGCGCTGGCGGATGAAGACTCTCTGGAGCCGGAGATCCGGCGCTCCCTGCGTTCCATGGAGTCCCAGGCGGTTCGCATGCGGCGCATTATCGAGGATCTGCTGACCCTGTCCCGACTGGAGACCCGGGACACCGCGGCCACCGCGCAGTCACCGGTGAGCGTGCCCGCCCTGATTCACGGCATCGAGGAAGAGGCGCGCATGCTGATCGGGGAGCGGGGGCAGCATCTGACCTTGGAGGTGGACGAGGGTCTCTGGTTGCGAGGGTCCAATACCGAGCTGCACAGTGCCTTTTCCAACCTGGTCACCAACGCGATCAACTACACGCCCGATGGCGGCACCATCAGCGTGCACTGGCACGAAGATGAGCATGGCGCCCGTTTCCAGGTCCGGGATACCGGTATCGGCGTCCCTCCCCAGCATGTCCACCGTCTGACGGAGCGCTTCTATCGGGTGGATTCGGATCGCAGTCGCAACACCGGCGGCACCGGACTGGGTCTTGCCATCGTCAAGCATGTGCTGCAGCGTCACGGCGCCCGCCTGCAGATCGAGAGCACGCCGGGGGAGGGGAGCACCTTCACCTGTCATTTCGGGCGTGACCGGATCGTGCGGCGCGGCAGTGAGGCCGCCCGGGCAGAGCGGGCCAAGGAGGTATCGGACGGATCAATATGAATATTTCATGACAGCGATGTGAATGCGGGATCTGAAACTCCCGTCCGGCGTCATAATTCCGTTACAATCGCTGTTTTCCAGGTCTGGTCACCCCATGCCTCCAAAGAGTTATTTTTTCGATCTGTTCGGTAAGTCACCGGTCCGTCCCCTGCAGCTTCATGCCGAAAAGGTGCAGGCCTGTGTGGCTGAACTGCCTGCCTTCATGGAGGCGGTCATGGCCCAGGACTGGGAACAGGCCGAAGTCCGGCGCAATCGCATCGCCGAACTGGAACACGAGGCGGACCTGCTCAAGAAAGATCTGCGTCAGCACCTGCCCAAGGGCATGATGCTGGCCATGTCACGCCGGGACATCCTGGAAACCCTCACCGTCCAGGACGGCATCGCCAATACCGCCAAGGACATCGCCGGCCTGATCCTGGGCCGCCGGATGACATTCCCCGACAATCTCCACCCCCTGCTGAGGGATTTCCTGAGCCGCTGCTCCGAGGCGACCCGCAAGGCCTCCCAGGCCGTGCATGAATTGGAAGACCTGGTGGAGACCGGCTTTCGGGGGCATGAAGTGGATGTGATGGAATCCATCCTCAAGGAGCTCGATACCATCGAGCACGATACCGACCGGATCCAGATCCGGGTCCGTGCCGAACTCTTTGCCATGGAACGGGCCCTGCCGCCGGTGGATGTGATCTTCATGTACCGGATCATCGACGAGATCGGTGACCTGGCCGACCTGGCACAGCGGGTCGGTAGTCGCCTGCGACTCATGCTGGCCCACTGATCCCCTTCAGACCTGCAAAAAAACTGACAATCCTATGGAATACGCGACGCTATTCATCGTCCTGGCGTGCATCTTCGGCTTTTTCATGGCCTGGGGTGTGGGCGCAAACGACGTAGCCAATGCCATGGGCACCTCGGTGGGATCCCGTGCCCTGACCATCAAGCAGGCGGTGATCATCGCCGCCATTTTCGAGTTCGCCGGCGCCTGGCTGGCGGGTGGGGCGGTGACCCAGACCATCCGTTCCGGGATGCTGGACGCCAATCTACTGGCGGGGACACCGGAGATCCTGGTCTTCGGCATGCTGGCGTCCCTGCTGGCGGCGGGGACCTGGTTGCTGGTGGCCTCCATCTTCGGCTGGCCGGTGTCCACCACCCATTCCATCGTAGGTGCCATCATCGGCTTTGCCATCGTGGCCATCGGCATGGAAGCGGTGCAATGGGGCAAGGTGGGCGCCATCGCCATCAGTTGGGTCCTGTCGCCGGCCCTGTCGGGGGTGGTCGCCTTCGTCCTCTTCCGCAGTGTCCAGATCCTGATTCTGGACACACCCAATCCCCTGGACAATGCCAAGCGCTACGTTCCCTACTACATTTTCCTCGCCGCCTTCTTCACCGCCCTCATCACCCTGCTCAAGGGGCTGACCCATCTGGGGATGGACCTCACCACCTTCCAGAGTTACGGCATCGCCGCCGCCTTTGCCCTGATGACGGCGGGCCTGGGACTGCTGGCCATCCGCCGCCTGCGTTTCGACCCCGCCGATGACCGGGACTTCCATTTCAGCAACGTGGAAAAGGTCTTCGGCGTCCTGATGCTGGTGACTGCCTGCGCCATGGCCTTCGCCCATGGTTCCAACGACGTGGCCAATGCCGTCGGTCCGCTGGCGGCGGTGGTCAGCGTGGTGCAGAGCGGGGAAGTGTCCGTGCATACCCCCATGCCCATGTGGATTCTGCTGCTGGGTGGGGTCGGCATCGTGTTGGGTCTGGTGACCTACGGCCATCGGGTGATCGCCACGGTGGGCACGGGCATCACCCAACTCACCCCCAGCCGCGGCTTTGCCGCCACCCTGGCGGCGGCCATGACCGTGGTTCTGGCCTCCGGCACCGGGCTGCCCATCTCCACCACCCATACCCTGGTGGGTGCCATCCTGGGGGTGGGTCTGGCGCGGGGGATTGCAGCCATCAACCTGAGCGTGGTGCGCGCGATCTTCATGTCCTGGATCATTACCCTGCCGGCCGGGGCACTGCTGTCCATCCTCTTCTTCTTCATCATCCGGGCTGCTTTCAGCTAGGCTGGTCCCAGGCACTTGCAAGGGAGATCAATCCATGCCGCAGATGAAGACAGGCCATCCGCTTCGCCATCTGGTCCTGGTGCGCCACAGTCAGGCCGGTGATGCCGCCGAGTTTGCCGCCACCGGCCAGGGGGATCACCTGCGCCCCCTGACGCAAGAGGGTATCAGCCGCATGCGTCGAGCCGCTCGGGGCCTGCACCGTTTGGTGGAAGGGCCGGTGGGCATCGTCACCAGCCCCTATAGCCGGGCGGCCCAGACCGCCCAGATTCTGCACGAAGTGTTCCCCGACGCCGAGATCGCGTCCGCGCCGACCCTGATTCCCGAGGCGGACCCGATGCAGTTCGCCGACTGGGTGCACGAACAGTCCTGCCCGCCGACCCTGCTGGCGGTGGGGCACGAACCCCACTTGTCCCTGCTGGCCGGCTGGCTGTTGGCCGGGGAGCGGCGATCGCTGGTGCGAATGAAAAAAGGCGGGGTCTGCTGCCTGGACGTGAGCCTGGGCATGCAGCCGGGGCGTGCCACGCTCCACTGGCTGCTGACCCAGGGGCAGTTGCGCAAGCTGGCCTGACAGGCTCGCCCGGCTGTTATCCTCCCGACATGTTCCCTTGCTAGACTCGACCCCTTGAGGGGCGATCATCGAGGCCCCGCAAGAGAGGGAGATTTTCATGTTCCGACGCCGTAAGCCCCCCGAGACCGTCGCCGCCGTCGATCTGGGTTCCAACAGCTTTCACATGATCGTGGCCCGCGTCCGTGACGGCGAAGTGCACATGCTCGACCGTCTGCGGGAGTCCGTGCGTCTGGCCAGCGGTCTGGACAACCGTGGCTTCATCGGTCCCGAGGCCGTGACCCGGGCCCTGGACTGTCTGCAGCAGTTCGGCCAGCGGGTACGTGACCTGCCTTTGGGCAGCGTGCGCGCCGTGGGCACCAACACCCTGCGCAAGGCACGCAACGCCGAGGAGTTCCTGGAACTGGCCACCCGTGCCCTGGGGCATCCGATCGAAGTGATCGGCGGTCGCGAGGAAGCCCGCCTGATCTATCTGGGGGTGGCCCACAGCCTGGCGGATGACGGCGGCCGGCGGTTGGTGGTGGACATCGGCGGCGGCAGTACGGAGCTGATTCTGGGGGAGCGCTTCGAACCCAGTCACACCGAAAGTCTGCACATGGGGTGTGTGAGCATGGGGCGGCTCTATTTTCCCAAGGGCATTATCACCGAAACGGCCTGGCGTGCGGCCGAGATCGGTGCCCGGTTGGAGCTTCAACCCATCGAGGAAACCTACCGGCGTGTGGGCTGGCAGGAGGCCCTGGGGGCTTCGGGCACCATGCTGGCGGTGGACAGGATCATGCGGGAGCAGGGGTGGAGCCGGGAGGGCATCACCCTGGAAGGGCTGCACCTGCTGCGTCAAGCCCTGATCAAGGCCGGGGACATGGCCAAGGTGGAACTCAAGGGCCTGAGCGAGGAGCGTCGCCCGGTGCTGCCTGGCGGAGTCGTGGTGCTGATTTCGGTCTTCGAGGCCCTGGGCATCGGGCAGATGCGGGTCTCTGATGGCGCCCTGAGGGAGGGGTTGGTCTATGACCTGTTGGGGCGCATCAGTCATGAGGACGTTCGCACCCGTACCATCGACGGCATCATGAAGCGCTTTCAGGTGGAGCCGGATCATGCCCGGCGGGTGGAGCAGACGGCCCTGCGGCTGCTGGATCTGGTGGCGGAGACCTGGGGACTGGATCAGGACCATGCCGACAGCCTGGCTTGGGCGGCGCGTCTGCATGAGCTGGGGTTGTCCATCTCCCACAGCCAGTTTCACAAGCATGGGGCCTATATGGTGGAGAATGCGGACCTGTCCGGCTTCACCCTGGAGGGGCAGCGGCGGATCGCCTTGCTGGTGCGTGCCCATCGGCGCAAGTTTCCCGTCAAGCTGTTTGACGATCTGCCCATCCTGGAGCGTCGTCCCATGCTGCGTCTGGCCGTGTTGCTGCGTCTGGCGGTATTGCTGCACCGATCCCGCACGGACACGGTGCCGGCCCTGGACGGGCTCAAGGCGAAGGATCAGGGTCTCAAGTTGCGGTTTGCCCCGGGTTGGCTGGAGGCAAATCCCCTGACCCGGGCGGATCTGGAGCGGGAGTCAGGCCACCTCAAGGCCGCCCAATTCAAACTCAAGGTGGAGTGAAGCTCAGCTGGTGAGCTTGCCGAGCAGTTCATCCTGGGCCGAGCGGGGCTTGTGGTTGGAGGCCGCCTTCAGACGCCGGTAGCTGCCGTCCTGCTGCAGCGCCCAGGCCTGGGTGTTGTCCGAGATATAGGCCAGCAGGGATTCCTGCAGCACCCGGTCCCGCAACTCCGGCACCTCCACCGGAAAGGCCACTTCCACCCGGCGGAAGAAATTGCGTGGCATCCAGTCGGCACTGGACAGGAAGATCTCCGGTTCACCGCCGTTCTGGAAATAGAACACCCGGGAATGCTCCAGAAACCGCCCCATCACCGAGCGTACCCGGATATTGTCCGAAATCCCCGGCACCCCGGGCCGCAGGCAGCACACCCCACGCACCACCAGGTCAATTCGCACCCCTGCCTGGGAGGCCCGGTACATGGCCTGGATCAGCCTGGGCTCGATCAGGGAATTCATCCGGGCCAATACCCGGCCGGGCTTGCCCGAGCGCACATGCTCGATCTCCCGCTCGATCCGTTCCAGCATCCCCGAATGCAGGGTGAACGGGGCCTGCAACAGCTTCTTCAGCTTGGACACCTTGCCCAGGCCCGTCAGCTGCTGGAAAACCTTGTGTACGTCCTCGCCGATCACCTTGTCGGCGGTCAGCAGGCCGTAATCGGTATAGGCCCGGGCGGTCCCCGCGTGATAGTTGCCGGTACCCAGATGCACATAGCGCCGGATCCGATCCTTTTCCCGGCGCACCACCATGGCCAGCTTGGCGTGGGTCTTGTAGCCCACCACCCCGTAGGTCACGTGGGCACCGGCATCCTGCAGACGGTTGGCCAGCTGGATATTGGCCTCCTCGTCGAACCGGGCGCGCAACTCGATCACCACCGTGACCTCCTTGCCCGCCTGGGCGGCCTGCATCAGGATGTCCACCAGTTGGGAACGCACGCCGGTACGGTAGAGGGTCTGCTTGATCGCCAGCACGTCCGGGTCCCGGGCCGCCTGGCGCATGAATTCCACCACCGGCACGAATGACTGATAGGGATGGTGCAGCAGCACATCCCCGCGCCGGATGGTGTGGAAGATATCCGCCGACCCGGTCAGGACCGGGGGTAGGGCGGGCACGAAGGAGGGGTACTTGAGATCAGGGCGTTCCACCAGTTCATGCACGGCCATGAGCCGGTTCAGGTTCACCAGTCCATTGACCTGGTAGAGGTCGTCCGGTCCCAGCTTGAACTGGCGCAGCAGGAACTCCGCCACCTTGGTCGGACAGTTGTCCGCCACTTCCAGCCGTACCGCTTCGCCGTAATTACGCTGGGGCAGCTCCCCTTCCAGGGCCATCAGCAGGTCGTCGATCTCCTCCTCGTGGACAAACAGATCCGAGTTGCGGGTGAGCCGGAACTGGTAGCAGCCGGTGACCGTCATGCCCTGGAACAGCTCGCCCACGTGGGCGTGGAGGATGGAGGACAAAAAGACGAAATCATAGTCCCCCTTGGCGATTTCCCGGGGCAGGCGGGCCAGGCGGGGCAGGGAGCGCGGGGCCTGGACCACGGCCATGCGGCTTTCCCGACCGAAGGCATCCTTGCCTTCCAGGGTGACGATGAAGTTGAGGCTCTTGTTGAGGATGCGCGGGAACGGGTGGGCCGGGTCCAGCCCCAGCGGGGACAGCACCGGTAACAGCTCACGGTCGAAGAAATCCTTGACCCAGGCGGCCTGTTCGTCGCTCCAGTGAGTGCGGCGCACGAAGTGGATGTTTTGCTCGGCCAGGGCCGGGATCAGGATGTCGTTGAGGGTGGCGTACTGATCGTCCACCAGTGTGTGCGCCAGCTGACCCACCCGGGTCAGCTGTTCGGTGGCGCTGAGTCCGTCCGGCCCGGGAGTGTTCACTCCAAGCTGTAATTGCTGCTTGAGTCCCGCCACCCGGATCTCGAAGAACTCATCCAGATTGGTGGACGAGATGCACAAAAAGCGCAGCCGTTCCAGCAGCGGGATGGTTTCCTGTTTGGCCAGTTCCAGAACCCGCTGATTGAAGGCCAGCAGGCTCAGCTCACGGTTGAGGTAAAGTTCCGGATTGGTCAGGTCGATCTCGGTCTCGGTCATCCGCACAGTCTATCCCATCAGTAAGTCATTCCTGTGACAACGCCTGCTGTCTGCCATTGCCCACCAGCAGGAATTCCATCAGCGCCTTCTGGGCGTGCAGGCGGTTCTCGGCTTCGTCCCAGACCACGCTTTGCGGGCCTTCCAGTACCTCGGTGGAGACTTCCTCTTCCCGGTGGGCGGGCAGGCAGTGCATGAACAGGGCATCCGGCGCGGCCCGGGCCATCAGGGCGGCATTGACCTGATAATCCCCGAAGGCCCGACGGCGGGCGGCCTGTTCCTGTTCCTGCCCCATGCTGGCCCAGACATCGGTGACGATCAGATCGGCCCCTTGTGCTGCTGCCATGGGGTCCCGCACGATGGCGGCGCTGCGGCCGGCGGCGGCCAGGATCACCGGGTCCGGATCATAGCCTTCCGGAGAGGCAATGCGCAGTTCAAACCCCAGACGCTCGGCGGCGTGGATGTAGCTATGGCACATGTTGTTGCCATCCCCCACCCATACCACCGTGCGACCGGCAATGTCGCCCCGCAGTTCGAACCAGGTCTGCAGATCCGCCAGCAGCTGGCAGGGGTGTTCCAGGTCGGTGAGACCATTGATCACGGGCACCCTGGCGTTGGCGGCGAACCGCTCCACCTTCTCATGTTCGAAGGTGCGGATCATGACGATGTCCACCATGCGGGAGAGGACCCGGGCCGAGTCCTCGATGGGTTCGCCCCGACCCAGCTGGGTATCCTTGGGCGACAGGAAGATGGCATGTCCTCCCAGTTGTTGCATGCCCACTTCGAAGGAGACGCGGGTACGGGTGGATGATTTCTCGAAAATCATCGCCAGGGTCTTGCCCTTGAGGGGTTCGTAGGCCTCGCCCTGCCGCAGTTGCGCCTTCATCTGCATGGCGCGGTGGATCAGGTGACGCAGTTCCTCGGTGGACAGGTCCAGCAAGGACAGAAAGTGACGCACAGCCATGGGCATTTCCTCAGGCGGCCTGGGCCGCGAACCGTTCCACCAGGTCAGAGACGATATCCACGATCTGGTCCGCCTCGGGCCGGTCGATGATCAGGGGCGGCAGCAGACGAATGACCCGCTCCGCGGTGACGTTGATGAGGAGGCCGGCCTCCAGGGCCAGGCCCACCAGCTCGGCGCAGGGACGATCCAGCTCGATGCCCAGCATCAGGCCCTTGCCGCGGATGTCCCTCACGGCGGGGTGCCGGCCGAGGCGATTCCGGAAGGCCGCCACCAGAGACTGCCCCATGGTGTCGGCATGCGCCAGGAGGGCCTCTTGCTCCAGGGTGTCCAGCACCGCCAGGGCGGCGCGGCACACCAGGGGATTGCCGCCGAAGGTGGTGCCGTGGGTGCCGGGGGTGAACAGGTCGGCGGCCGCGCCCGCCGCCAGGGTGGCGCCGATGGGGACACCGTTGCCCAGGCCCTTGGCCAGACTCAGCACATCCGGGGTGATGCCTTCGTGCTGGAAAGCGAACCAGGTCCCGGTACGGCCGATGCCGGCCTGGATCTCGTCCAGCATCAACAGCCAGCCGGCGCGGTCGCAGAGCGTCCGTAGCCCCTTGAGATACCCTTCCGGGGGAATGCGGATGCCGCCTTCGCCGGTGATCGGCTCCACCAGGATGGCCACCACGTCCGGGTGATCCGCCAGGACTTCCACCGCCGCCAGATCACCGTGGGGCACGCGGATGAAGCCTTCCACCAGGGGGGCGAAACCTGCCTGAATGCGGGCATTGCCGGTGGCGGTCAGGGTGGCCAGGGTGCGGCCGTGGAAGCTGCCTTCCATGACGATCACGGTGGGGCGGGCGATGCCCTTGTGATGGCCATGCAGGCGGGCCAGCTTGATGGCGGCCTCGTTGGCCTCGGCGCCGGAATTGCAGAAGAAGGCCCGATCCATGCCGGCCAGCGCGGTCAGGCGCTCGGCAAGTCGGGTCTGTTGGGGAATCTCGTAGAGATTGGAGGTATGAATGAGTTGTCCAGCCTGTTCGCACAGGGCTTGGGTCACGGCCGGATGGGCATGACCCAGGCCGCAGACGGCGATGCCGGACAGGGCATCCAGATAGCGCCGGCCCTGATCGTCCCACAACCAGGGGCCCTCTCCCCGTACGAAGGCAACGGGTTGGCGCTTGTAGTTCCGCATGAGGGCGTCTGACATTCGGCTTGCTCCCCTCCAAAAACGAAAAAAGGCAGCCCATGGCTGCCGGCTGTTCACGGGCGCTCGGGGCGCCGGTTAGGTAATGACTCAAACGCCCATCATACGATGCCCTGACGTGGGGCGCAAAGGCCTTGGCGTCGTCATGGATATGGTGAACCCGGAAAGCCCGCGCCCACGGAAAGATGCGTGGGCGCGGGCCTGTCCGCGAATGGGGGTTACCGGACTGGTGTCCTGGTCTTTCAGCCGAAGTTGTCGGCGACGAAGTCCCAGTTCACGACATTGAAAAAGCCCTCAATGTACTTGGGCCGGGCATTGCGGTAGTCGATGTAGTAGGCATGTTCCCACACATCCATGGTCAGCAGCGGGGTTTTGCCGGCCTCGGTGATCGGAGTGGCGGCGTTGCTGGTGTTGACGATCTCCAGGCTACCGTCGGCATTCTTCACCAGCCAGGTCCACCCGGAGCCGAAATTGCCCGCGCCGGCGGCGGCAAACTTCTCCTTGAATTCGGCAAAGGAACCGAAGGCGGTGTTGATGGCCTCGGCCAGGGCGCCGGTGGGCTCGCCGCCGCCGTTGGGGCTCAGGCAGTTGAAGTAGAACGTGTGGTTCCAGACCTGGGCGGCATTGTTGAAGATGCCGCCGGCAGGGGCCTTTTTGACGATCTCTTCCAGGGACAGGCTTTCGAACTCGGTGCCGGTGATCAGCTTGTTCAGGTTGGTGACATAGGTCGCATGGTGCTTGTCGTGGTGGAACTCCAGGGTCTCGGCGGAGACGTGGGGTTCCAGGGCGTCCTTGGCGTAGGGCAGTTCAGGCAGTTGGTGCGTCATGGCGATGTTCTCCTTGTGACTGCCTCGGGCAGTTCATGTTTTGGAAAGAGTCTAAACATAGGGCACAACCAGGGTACAATGCAAACCTTGACCGTTTGCGTCGGGTCATGCAAGCCCGGGTCGGCACAGGCAAGATCCAGACCGTACATCGGGCCACCACAGACGGGGCCGGTCCCGCTAGAATAGCCCCTTTGATTCACTCATCAGGAGCTTGTTCGGCCACATGTCAGGTTTGAATGCACCGCATCCATGTCGCATCTACGGCATCAGGAACTGCGACACCATGAAGAAGGCCCTGGTCTGGCTGGACAATGCCGGAATCGCCCATGAATTCGTCGATTACAAGAAAGCCGGTGTCGTTGCCGACAGACTGCCGCATTGGTGTCGCCAGGCGGGCTGGGAAACGTTGATCAATCGTCGCGGCCTCACCTGGCGCCGCCTGGACGAGATGGAGCGGGAAGGTCTGGACGAGACTCGGGCCCGTGAACTGATGACACGGCATCCCACCCTGATCAAGCGACCGGTGCTGGAATGCGGGGAGACGGTTCTGGTGGGATTTGATGCCGAACGGTATCGGGAGGTTTTGTCGTGAGCCTTGATGTATTGCAGCGTTTCCTGCTGGACGATCTGGACATCCGGGGGGCGGTCGTCCGCTTGGGGCCGGTATGGCGGCGGATCATCGCCGATCGCCACTATCCGGAGCCGGTGAACCGGTTGCTGGGCGAGATGTGCGTCACCTCCCTGTTCGTCACCGAAGCCCTCAAACAGCCCGGCCGTGTGACGTTCCAGGTCCGTGGTACCGGGCCGGTCTCCCTGCTGGTGGTGGACTGTGACGAGCGCCTCAACCTGCGTGCCCTGGCCCAGTCCGGCGATGACATCGAGCAAGGTACGGCCCGCACGCTGCTGGGAGACGGTCAGCTGGTGCTGTCCCTGGACTTGCCCAGCATGCGTCAGCCCTGGCAGAGCGTGGTGCCGTTGGAGGGGGAGGGCATCGGTGACATCTTCGAACATTACCTGAGCCTCTCCGAACAGTTGCCTTCAAGACTGTTCCTGGCGGCCACCGCCGAAGGGGCGGCGGGCCTGTTCCTGCAGAAACTGCCCGCCGCGGACACCCGTGACCCCGACGGTTGGAACCGTGTCGAGCAATTGGCCGCCACGGTGACCGACGACGAACTCATCAGTCTGGCCCCGGATGCGCTGCTTTCCCGCCTTTTCCCGGAAGAGGTGGTCCGTATCTTCGATGCCCGCACAGTGATTCACGAGACCCCCGAGGACTGGGACAAGGTGCGCGCCATGCTGCGTTCCCTGGGACGGGAGGAAGTGGAGTCGGTGTTGCAGGAGCAGGGCGCCGTGATCGTCCGGGACGACCTGGCCAACCGGGAATATCGGTTGGATCGGGACGCCATCGCGGCCATCTTCGATGAGGCACCGCCCACGCTGCATTAAGCCTTAGAGCATGTACCCTCGAATGGTGAAGAACAGGAACGCCGCAATCAGGGCCGTCGAGGGGACGGTGATCACCCAGGCGGCGACAATCCGGATCACCAGGGACCGCTTGACCAACTCCTTGCGATAAAGCTTGCGAATGCGCTTTCTTTCCCGCTTCGAGATGACGGTGGCCTCGGTTCGCGCCCGGTTCTTCGCCTTGAGTGCTTTGAGCATGATGCCGCGCTCGCGGATGTCGGCTGCCTTGAATGCGCGCATGAAGCGGTCGAGGGATTCCCGTTCCTCGTCCGCATGGTGTTCCCGTATCTCTGCAAGGATCTTGTCGTAGTTTGTTTTCAGGTACTCGCGCAGGAAACCGACCCCCATGACCGCACCAACGGCCACGTGCGTCGTACTCACGGGGAGACCGAGTTCGCTGGCAATCAATACGGTGATGGTCGCGGACATCGCAATGCAGTAGGCCCTCATCTGGTCCATTTCGGTGATTTCGCTGCCGATCGTGCGGATGACGCGGGCACCGAACAGCCACAGACCCACCGCCAGGCCCAGCGCCCCGATCACCATCACCCAGAGCGGGATGGGGGCCGCCTGGGTGATTTCCGCGCCACCGGTACGGGTGACCTCGACGATGGCGGCCAACGGACCAATCGCGTTGGCGACGTCGTTGGATCCATGGGCAAAACTCAGCATGGCGGCGGCAAAAATGAGCGGAATGTTGAATAGTCGGTTCACCCCCGTCTTGCTGTTTTCCACTTCTCCGATGCGAGTCAGCAGCGCCTTGACCAGTGCATAGGTCAGGAGTGCGACAACCATCCCGACGATCACCGCCGTGTGCAGATCCACTTTCATGATCCGGCTGAAGCCCTTGAGCATCATGTAGACGCCGAAGACGCCGCCCATGAATGCCACCAGCACCGGCACCCAGCGCATGGCGGCCGCATTCAGATCGGACTGGTAAGTGATGGTTCGCTTGATGACATACAGAAGGAAAGCGGCAATCCCCGCGCCCATCATGGGCGAGATGACCCAACTCATCACGATACGACCGATCACATCCCAGTTGGCGATGGCAAAGCCCGCCGCGGCGATGCCGGCACCGGCCACGGCACCCACGATGGAATGCGTGGTCGATACCGGAGCCCCCATGGCGGTGGCAATGTTGATCCAGATGGCGGCCGCAAGCAGTGCCGCCATCATCACCCAGAGGAACGTGTCCGGGTTGGCGATCATTTCCGGATCGATGATGCCGCTGCGGATGGTGTTCACCACCTCGCCACCCGCAATGATGGCGCCCATTGCCTCGAACACGCCGGCGATGGCTAGCGCCCCGAGCAAGGTGATCGCGCCGGAACCCACCGCGGGACCTACGTTGTTGGCGACATCGTTGGCGCCGATGTTCATCGCCATGTAAGCCCCGATGATCGCGGCGAACACGACAAAACCCGCGCCGGCGGCTTCACCCAGCGTCAGCTTGGCATAGACCGCGACTCCGATCAGGAAGAGGATGGCAATGCCGAAGCTGATCGATCTTCCCAGTCCGGATTCTCCGGCATGCTTGCTTCCGTCTTGCCCACCGACGAGGGGTGGCTGCAAGCCGCCGTCCCCGGTGCCGTTCGCTGATGAAGTGTTGGCCATGCTCGGATCTCCCCATGCCTTTGCTGTTTTCCGTCGACGCCGCTCGGCGACGCCCTTGCATCAAGGTGGCACTTTGTAACGGGATTGTTATCCTTTTGGCAACTTCCATCCGTGAGCAGGGCCGTCATGAACAACGATCAATCCGCACGTCGTGCCGGCTGGATCATGCTGGCGTTGTTCTGGATGCTGGTCTTGGCGACCGGCACGTGGTTCTACCATGGGGTGCTGGAGCGACAGCACAATCCCAATCTGCACCTGCTTGGTGATGCCGGTGAGCACGGTGCGGGCATCGTCCTGCACCGGAACCGGTCAGGACACTACCTCGCCACCGGGCGGATCAATGGCGAGCCGGTGCATTTCCTGTTGGATACCGGCGCCACCTATGTGGCCGTGCCCGCCTCCCTGGCGGAGCAGTTGGGTTTGCAATCCACCGGCAGGGCTTGGTTCGAGACCGCGAATGGCCGCGTCCAGGGCGATCTTACCGTGCTGGATGAGGTACGCCTTGGGGATGTCGTGGTACACCGGGTCCGGGCCGTCATCATGCCGGACATGAGCGGCGACAGGGCGCTTCTGGGGATGAGCTTTCTGAATCATTTCGACATTCGCGTCCGCGACGGGCGCATGGAACTCTCGCCCCCTGGAAGTCTTTGACCGGGTGCGCAAGAGAGATTGAGCACCGAGGCTCGGGCCGCGGGAGTATGCTGTCCCCATGAGGATGCACTGGCGCACGGGTCTTCTGCTGGGAGTGGGGTTTCTGGTCGTGACGGGCTTTCTCGCCCTGCCACCCATCCCGCAGCCCGAGAGCTACCATGATTTCGCGGCCGACAGGACCTGGCTGGGTATCCCGAACTTCCCTGACGTGGCCTCCAATCTGGCCTTTGTGGTGGTGGGCGTACTGGGAGTGATCTGGGTGGGCCGTCATCCTCACCGGTTCCGCGAGGCGCGACAGTCCTGGCCCTATCTGGCCTTTTTCAGCGCCGTGATACTGGTGGGCATCGGCTCGGGTTACTACCACTGGGCCCCGGACCATGGGCGGCTTTTCTGGGACCGTCTGGCCATGAGCCTGGCTTTCATGGCCATCCTGGCCGCCATCATGTCGGATCGGCTCGCTGATCAGCGGATCATGGTGGTTCTGCCGGTGTTGCTCGTGTTCGGTGCCATGGGCGCCATCCACTGGTACTGGACCGAACTTCAGGGAGCCGGGGATCTGCGCCTCTACATGCTCACCCAGGCCCTGCCTCTGGTCCTGGGGATGTTGCTGGTGCTGCTCCATCCCGGCGCCTACACCCGCGACGCGGATCTGCTGGTGGCAGCCGGTTGGTATCTGCTGGCACTGGCTGCCGACAGGCTCGACCATCCCATCCATGAGCTCACCGGTGGAGTCCTGAGTGGCCACACCCTCAAGCACCTCCTGGCCGCCCTGAGTGTGTACTGGGTCCTGCGCATGCTGCGTCGCCGTCGGTGGCGCCCCTTTCGTCCAGCTCCGGATCAATGATGATGCTGTTCGAAAGGCATTGGGCCTGCCGTTGGCATCAAGTTTTTCAGAAGTAGGGCCAGGGCAGGGTGGAAACCTCAGGGGCTGGTGTACGATTGACCCGGTACACCCCTATCCACTGATAGCCTCCCCATGCTTGCCATTACCTGGTTCCTTGCCGTTCTGCTCATCATTCTGGGGCTTGTGGGACTTGTCCTGCCGGCGTTGCCGGGTCCGTTGCTCTTGTTTGCCGGTTTGTGGACCGCGGCCTGGGCGGAGGGGTTCGCCCACGTGGGTACGAAAACCTTGATCGTGCTGGGTCTGCTCGCGGCCCTGGCCTTTCTGGCGGACTTTGTGGCAGGTGCCTTCGGTGCCCGGCGCTATGGGGCATCCGGCCGCTCCATCCTCGGAGCCACCCTGGGAGCCGTGGTGGGGATGTTTTTTGGACTCATCGGTTTGTTGCTGGGTCCGTTTCTGGGTGCCGTGTTGGGTGAGCTGTCGGCCCGTCGCGACTTGGTGGCCGCTGGGCGTGCCGGTTGGGGGGCCACCCTTGGGCTGATATTGGGTACCGCCGCCAAGCTGGCTCTGGGCATTACCATGGTGGCGTTGTTTTTGGCAGTGCGGTTCTTATAGGGATGGCGGCCCACCCGACAGGCCCGCAATCAGCCGGTGGCCCGCGTGCCGTTGTCCATAAAGACGCGGCTGTTGAGGGGTCTCACCCAGGTGTCCGAGCCCCGGGACAAGCCCAGGGACCTGAGCCGGCTCTTGGGCAGCTCGGCGTGGATCAGGTCCTTGCCGCCCGCCACCTTGAGTTCGAGGCGGGCGGTTGGCCCGACCACCGTGATGCCTTCGATCACGGCCGCCAGTGCGCCTTGTGCGCTGCCGTCCGGCAGGATCTCGATGTCGTGGGGACGGACATAGGCCAGTCCGTGACCTTGCGGCTGATCTTCCGGTGTTGAAGTGGGCAGCGCCAGATCGCCGATGCGGGCCTGTCCGTCCTGGACCCGGGCGTGGAACAGGTTGACCTGGCCCAGGAAGCTGAACACGAAGGGATTGGCGGGGTGATCGTAGACTTCTTCCGGCGTGCCTTCCTGTTCCACCCGGCCCTGGTTCATCACCACGATCCGGTCCGATACCTCCAGGGCCTCTTCCTGGTCATGGGTGACGAACACACTGGTGAGATGGATCTCGTCGTGGAGGCGGCGAAGCCAGCGCCGCAGTTCGGCGCGCACCTTGGCGTCCAGTGCGCCGAAGGGTTCATCCAGCAGCAGCACCTTGGGTTCCACCGCCAGGGCGCGGGCCAGGGCGATGCGCTGCCGCTGTCCGCCGGAGAGCTGGGAGGGAAGGCGGTTGGCGGTCCAGTCCAGCTGTACCAGTTCCAGCAGGCGCATGACCCGTGTCCGGATCTCGGCCTTGCCGGGTCGCAGACGCCGGGGTTTGACGGTGAGGCCGTAGGCCACGTTGTCGAACACGGTCATGTGCTTGAACAGGGCGTAATGCTGGAACACGAAGCCGACGCCCCGCCGACTGACGTGGACATCGGTGGCATCCTCGCCATGGAAACGGATGCGTCCCGAGTCGGGAAATTCCAGGCCGGCGATGATGCGCAGCAGGGTGGTCTTGCCGGATCCGGAGGGACCCAGCAGGGCGGTGAGCTGACCCTCGGGAAGGGACAGGCTGACGTCGTCCACGGCCACGAAATGGCCGTAGCGCTTGTTGATGTGCTCGATTTCAATGCTCATGGGGTGTCCGCGGGATGTGGTTTGTCTGAAGGTGAAAAGGGTCGGGGTCACGCTGCTGCCGGGTGGCGTTGGCGTTCGTCACGCCACTCCACCAGGCTCTTCACGGCGATGGTGACGATGGCCAGCCCCGCCAGCAGGGAAGACACGGCAAAGGCGGCGGTGAACAGATACTCGTTGTAGAGCACCTCGATGTGCAGGGGCATGGTGTTGGTCTCGCCGCGGATGCGTCCGGAAACGATGGCGACGGCGCCGAATTCCCCCATGGCCCTTGCGTTACACAGGATCACCCCGTAGATCACCCCCCATTTGATGTTGGGCAGGGTGACGCGCCAGAAGGTCTGCCAGCCGTTGGCGCCCAGGGTGAGGGAGGATTCCTCCTCCTCCTTGCCCTGTTGCTGCATGAGGGGGATCAGTTCCCGGGCCACGAAAGGCATTGTGCCGAAGGCGATGACGATGATGATCCCCGGCACGGCGAAGATGATGCGCAGGTCATGTTCCGCCAGCCAGGGGCCCAGCCAGCCCTGACTGCCCAGCAGGATGACGAAGATCAGGCCCACCACCACCGGGGAGATGGCAAAGGGCAGATCGATCAGCGTGATCAGCACGGATTTGCCGCGGAACTCGAACTTGGCAATGGCCCAGGCGGCCATGACGCCGAACACCAGGTTGAGCGGCACCACGATGGCCACCACCAGCAGGGTGAGGCGGATGGCGGCCAGGGCATCCGGTTCGGTGATGGCGGCGTACCAGACCTGCAGACCCTGCTCGAAGGCGCCGTACAGCACCACGGCCAGGGGCAGGACCAGAAACAGGCCCAGAAAGGTCAGGGCGATGCCGATGAGCAGGCGGCGGATCCAGGCCGGCTCTTCCGTGGCCCTTTGCCAGGCGGGGGCCTCGGAAGACAGTGGGTGAATGGGGGAGGCAAGGCTACTCATGGGATCTCTCCGGCGGGGTCAGCGGCGGGTGTGGCGGGCGGTCCACCACTGCAGGGCATTGATCAGCAGCAGCAGTACGAAGGCGGCCAGCAGCATCACGGTGCCGATGGCGGCCGCGCCGGGATAGTCGTACTGCTCGGCCTTGGCCACGATCAGCAGCGGCGTGATCTCGGTGCGAAACGGCAGATTGCCGGCGATGAAGATCACCGAGCCGTACTCTCCCAGGGCCCGGGCGAAGGCCAGGGCAAAGCCGGTGAGCAGGGCGGGCAGCAGGGCCGGCAGGATCACCCGCCGCAGGGTGGTCAGGCGGTTTGCGCCCAGAATGGCGGAGGCCTCTTCCAGTTCCCGGTCCAGGTCTTCCAGTACCGGCTGCACGGTACGCACCACGAAGGGCAGGCCGATGTAGGTGAGGGCCACCACCACGCCCAGCTGGGTATAGGCCACGCGCAGACCCAGGATCTCCAGGTATTGCCCCACCCAGCCGGTGGAGGCGTACAGGGTGACCAGGGCGATGCCGGCCACGGCGGTGGGCATGGCAAAGGGCAGATCCACCAGGGCGTCGATCCCCCGCTTGCCGAAGAACCGGTAGCGCACCAGCACCCAGGCGACGATGGCGCCGAACACCAGGTTCAGCAGGGCGGCGATCAGCGAGGCGCCGAAGGACAGCTTGTAGGAGGCCACCACCTGGCGGTGGCTGACGGCCTGCCAGAAATCCGCCCAGCTCATCTGGGCGGTATACAGCAGGAAGGCGCCGATGGGGATCAGCAGGATCAGTCCCAGGTAAAACAGGGTGAAACCCAGGGTGATCCCGAACCCGGGAATCACGCTGGGTTGTCGTAAGGCCAGTGTCATCACTCACGCTCCATGAGATAAGGTTTGATCGGATCCCATCGCCCATCAGCGGGCCGGCCCCCGCGTGGGAGCCGGCCCGTCGGTGAACCGGTGTCAGTGGATCTCGGCCAGAATGCGGTCGAACACCCCGCCGTCGTTGAAATGGGTGTCCTGGGCATTGCGCCAGCCGCCGAACCAGTCATCCACGGTGTGCAGCTTCACTTCGGGGAAACGGTCGGAGAACTCCGCCAGGATCCCGGGATTGGAGGGGCGGTAATAGTGTTTGCCCGCCAGCCGTTGGGCCGTCTCGCCATACAGGAATTCCAGGTAGGCCTGGGCGGGTTCGCGGGTGCCCTTGCGGTCCACGTTGCGATCCACCACGGTCACCGGCGGTTCGGCCAGGATGCTCACCGATGGCACCACGATTTCGTACTGACCCCGACCCAACTGTTCCACGGAGAGGAAGGCCTCGTTCTCCCAGGCGATGAAGACGTCGCCGATGCGCCGCTGCACGAAGGTGTTGGTGGCGCCGCGGGCCGCGGGATCCAGCACCGGCACATTGGCGTAGATGTCCCGTACGAATTCGTAGGCCTTCGCCTCATCGCCATACTTTTCCAGGGCATACCCCCAGGCCGCCAGGTAATTCCAGCGGGCGCCGCCGGAGGTTTTGGGGTTGGGAGTGATCACCTGGACGTCCTTGCGCACCAGGTCATCCCAGTCGCGGATATTCTTGGGATTGCCGGCCCGCACCAACAGGACGATGGTGGAGGTATAGGGAGAACTGTTTTGCGGCAGGCGGGTTTGCCAGTCTTCGGGGATGAGTTGGGCCCGGTCGTGCAGGGCATCCACGTCGTAGGCCAGGGCCAGGGTCACCACGTCGGCATCCAGGCCGTCGATCACCGAGCGGGCCTGGGACCCGGAGCCGCCGTGGGACATGCGCACGGTGACCCGCTGACCTGTTTCGGCCTCCCAGTGGGCGGCGAAGGCGTTGTTGTATTCCCGATAGAACTCCCGGGTGGGGTCATACGAGACATTCAGCAAGGTGACGGCCTGCTGGGCCAGGGCACCTCCTGACAGCCCCAGTGCCAGGGCGGTGACGCCGGAGAGGGCGAGGCGGGAAAAACGGGATCTGGGCATGATGAAAGGACTCCGTCAGTGTTGTCATGGGTTGGGAAACATTGAATCCGTCGTCTTCCGTCATCCCTGCATAAGGAGGCCGTGACGGAATTTTCAGCCTGTGCAACTGGTGGATTCCCGCTTTCGCGGGAATGACGCACAGTCAGGAACCTGTCGTGGTTGTCCTTGCTGCGGTCTGCCGCTTGGGTGGGAATGACGGATTCAGGCTCCCTGGAATATTTCTTTTTCTTCTATCAATGAGAGATTGCTTACGCTTGATTGAATACCAAAAGGCGTGCCAATTGGATAAATCCATCAATAACAATGTGTTATCGCTGTCAGTCAGAGGTTTGATGGAAAGAGTGGTTTTATAAAACGATTTTCTGGTGATATAAAACGAGAAAGCTTTTTATTTGGTGATAATCCTGATGGAATCCCTGTTGCTGACTGTTTGGCACGAAGTGGCCTCCCACGAACCCATCGCTCCCAGGCTGGAACGCTTGCGGGGTGCCCTGCGGTTGCAAGTGCCGATACGCCGGTTGCAGTTGTTCCAGCTTCAGGATGAGCATCGCCTGACCCAGGTGGCCTGTACGGTCGAGGGCTCGACGAACGGCACCCCGGCGACTCTGGAAATCCCGGGGGTCGGGGAGTGGTGCGGCACGGGAGATATGCTGGATCTGAGGGGAGTGGGAAGGTCGTCTTCCATGGAACGCGCCTTCGCGGCCTTGCACGACGGGGTGGCGCTGATCTGCCCCCTGAGAATTCAGAACCAGCCCGTGGGTGTGCTGCTGGTGGTACCGGAGTCCCGGAGTGGTTTCGCCCCGAAACAGCGTGAGTGGCTGGAAGCCTTGGCCCTGCCCATGGCGGTGATCCTGGAGCGGCATCTGGAGGCCCGAAAACGGGATGCTCTGGAGCGAGCCGTCCGGGCGGATCAGCAGGCCCTGGACCAAGGGCTGGGCGGGCGTACGGACGATGGGCGTATCGTCGGGGCCGAGGGGGATTTAAGGCCCGTCATGGAGCGGGTCATGCTGGTGGCGGATGCCGATCTGTCGGTTTTATTGCTCGGCGAGACGGGGTCGGGCAAGGAGGTCATCGCCAGGGCCATTCA
Organism: Ectothiorhodospira shaposhnikovii; assembly: GCF_047222355.1. Classification (NCBI taxonomy): domain Bacteria; kingdom Pseudomonadati; phylum Pseudomonadota; class Gammaproteobacteria; order Chromatiales; family Ectothiorhodospiraceae; genus Ectothiorhodospira; species Ectothiorhodospira shaposhnikovii. Next base: position 1,469,462 of record NZ_CP178333.1, read on the forward strand.
TGAAGGTTCCCGGCGTTGCGGGGCTCCGTTTGTCCGTGTCAATTGCGGTGCGATCCCGGCGGAGCTGATCGACTCCGAACTGTTCGGCCACGAGCGCGGCAGTTTCACCGGTGCGGTATCCCGGCGGCAGGGGTGGTTCGAGCGGGCGGATGGGGGCACCCTGTTCCTGGACGAGATCGGTGAACTGACCCATGCTGCCCAAGTGAGACTGCTTCGTGTGCTGCAGGAGGGGGTGATCCAGCGGGTAGGTGGTCATGACACGGTGCCGGTGGATGTGCGCATCGTGGCGGCCACGCACCGGGATCTGGCCGCCATGGTGGCGGTCGGGAGCTTCCGGGAAGATCTCTGGTATCGGGTGGCGGGTTTCCCCATCCATATCCCCCCTCTGCGCCACCGTCCCAATGACCTGCCCGCCCTGGCGGAGCACATGGCCTGGCGTTCTGCCCAGCGTCTGGGGCTGCCGCTGGTACTTCCCACCGCGGAGGACCTGCGCCTGCTGGCGGCCTACGAATGGCCCGGGAACGTGCGGGAGTTGGCGGCAGTGTTTGATCGCGCGGTGGTGCTGGGACAGGGCAAGCGGCTGGCACTCACCTCGGCCCTGGGGCAGTCCTTGCCGGGGGGGAACATGGTGGCGCCGCGTCCGACAGAATCCGGCCCGGGAGCGGGCGGACAGACATTCCCCACCCTGGAGCAGGTACAGCGAGCCCATATCGAGGCCGCTCTGGTCCGCACGCGGGGACGTATCTCCGGCCCAGCGGGGGCCGCAAACCTTCTGGGTCTCAACCCGAACACCCTGCGCTCCAAGATGCGCAAGCTGAAGGTACGCCGGGCGGTCCTGGCTATCATGGAGCGCGATTCGGCTTGGTAAGGTTGACTACTGGCATGATCTCGCTCTGTTTTCGTGTCGGTGGACTCCAATACAGACAAGCACTGCGGCCAGGGCCCCCCCTGCCATGGCGATCAACCAGTCGTCCCAATGCAGTGGATGCAAATGCAAGATCTCGCGAAGGGTGGGTGTGTGAATGAATGTCGCCGCCAGGGCCGGGGATCCCACCACCAGTGACCACGCCATGATCCCGCGCATGTTGCTCAAGGCGGCGGTGATCCCGGCGCCGGCCATGATCAGTGCGAGCAGTGCCATGGTCCTGGCATGGTCCACGGCATGATCGGCACCCAGGCTACGGATATAAGTGCCCAGTACCAGGAGCGTCACGATACTCCCCACCATCACGATGGTCCACCATTGCCGGTTGTCGAAGAACCGCTCCCGGATTCCCTTGGACGGTGGCGGTCCGAGGGGACGATGCGAATACAGGTTCTGAAACACCAGTAGCGCCGTGGGATGAATGATCAGTTCCAGCCACACGATGTGGATCGGCAGATAGAGGAGGGGATAGCCCAGCAGGGGGATCAGGGCGGCGGTGGCGACCAGTGGAATATGGATCATGAGCAGGTACTGAAAGCTCAGTTGAAGGTTGGTGAACAGCTGTCGCCCCTCGCTGATCGCACCCACGATACTGCGGAAGTTGTCGTCCATCAGCACCAGAGAGGCGACCTCGCGCGCACTCCGGGTACCGCGCTCGCCCATGGCGATGCCGACATCGGCGGCCTGCAGGGCCGGCACATCGTTGATGCCGTCGCCGGTGACCGCGACGATTTCCCCTGCCGCCTGCAGCCCGCGAACCAGTGCGAGTTTCTGTGCCGGGACCGCCCGGGCAATCACGTCAAGGTCTTGCGGTGTGAGGTCCTGGCCCTGGCCCGTGCGCTGCGCCAGTTCGTCACCCGTGATCAGGCGCGGCGCGCCTTCCCCCAATCCGATCTCGCGGGCAATGGCCAGCGCGGTATGGGGATGGTCGCCGGTGACCATGATGACGTGGATGCCGGCTGCCCGGCACGCCTGTACCGCTTCGCACACCCCGTCGCGCACCGGATCCTCGAAGGCCAGCAGACCGGTGAACGTCAGTCCCCGGTCCGGTTCGTCGCCCTTCCATGTGCGTCAGTTGCAGGCGCCCCTCGGTGAGGGTGCCCGTCTTGTCCGAGCAGATGCAGGTCACGCGACCGATGTTCTCCACGACCACCGCCCTGCGCACCAGAGCGCGGCGCCGTGCCAGGCGATAGACCCCGGCGCCCAGGAAAATGGCGAGCACCACGGGAAACTCCTCCGGCAAGGCAGCGATCGCGAGCGTTAGGGCGCTGAGCAGGGCGTCGAGCAGGCCATGTCCCTGATGGTAACGTAGCCAGGCCAGCGTCAGGCAGATCGCACCTGAGACGATCACCAGCGTCTGAACGAGGCGACCGACCGCATGCTGCAAGGGGGTGAGTGGGTGCGCGCCGGCAATTGCCGAACGGACAATTTCACCATAGAGGGTTTCGGCACCGGTGAAGACGACCCGTAGTTCCGCGGACCCGGTCAGCACCCGTGTTCCGGCAAGCCCCCAGTGGTGATCCTCCACCGGCGTTTGCGTACCGACGGTCGGCGGTACGGCCAGTGCCTGCTTGCGCACCGGGTAGGCCTCCCCAGTCAGGGTGGATTCGTCCACTTGCAGTGCGTCGCAGTGCATCAGCAGGCCGTCGGCCGGGAACGAGTCCCCGGAACGGACCATCACGCGATCACCCGGCACGATCTCCTCGGCGGGCAGGGTCCGTTCCTCGCCATCGCGCCACACGCGGGCTTGTACCGCGAGCCGACCGCTCAGGCCCTGTACCGATGCCTGAGTACGCCGGTGCAGCCAGACATCCATCCCCATCAGGGGGATGAGGGCCAGCAACAGGACCAGTGCCTCGATCGGTTGACCGACGATCCAGAAGAGCGCGCTGGTGGCCATCAGAAACCACAGCATGGGGTCGTGCAGTGTGTCGCGCAGGGTGAGGGTCCAGGCCCGGCCTGTTGCGGGAATGATCGTGTTTGCGCCGTATCGGTGAAGCCGCGACGCCGCCTCCGGCCCGCTGAGTCCTTCCAGCGCATCATGGCCTCCTTCCAGCCGTGCCCACGGGACATTGCGACGCATTTTTGGACCCCCTGGTTCCCGGTTCTGAGTATATGCAGTGACTTACCGAAAGAAGATCCATCGCTTGGCGGCCTCGGTCGCCACGATATAGCCGGCACACACCAGCAGCATCGTGGCAAGGATCAGGCCGGGTAAGGGAACGAACCCGAACAGGGCGGCGACGGGACCCAGGTAGGGGATGGTCAGTGCGGCCAGGAACACGAACACCGTGGTACCGAGCAATACCCGGGACGGGGGGCTGCGCCAGGCGGCCAGCCGTGTGCGCAGTACCATCACCACGGCCAGTTCGGTGATCAGTGAGACGACGAACCAGGCGGTGTGGAAGGTTGACTCGCCCGCCTCGAACACCTTCAGCAGGATCATGAAGGTGATCAGGTCGAAGACCGTGCTGACCGACCCGAACATCAGCATGAAGCGCCGCAGTCGACGCATGTCCCAGTGTTGCGGCCGTTCCATGTCCACGGCATCCACCCGGTCGGTCGAGATCGCCACCGAGGGGAGGTCCGACAGGAAGTTGTTGAGCAGGATCTGCTTGGCAAGCAGGGGCAGGAACGGCAACAGGGGCGTGATGAGCGCCATGCTCAGCATGTTGCCGAAATTGGCACTGGTGGTGATGCCGATGTACTTGAGCGTGTTGGTGAACGTGCGCCGTCCCTCCATGACGCCCTGGCGCAGAACCTTCAGGTCCGGTTCAAGCAGGATCACGTCGGCACTTTCGCGGGCCACGTCCACCGCGCCCTCCACCGAGATGCCCACGTCCGCCGCATGCAGGGCGGGGGCGTCGTTGATACCATCTCCCAGATAGGCCACGCTGTGTCCGGTGTGTTGCAGGGCCCTGACAATGCGTTCCTTTTGCTGGGGATCCACTTCCACGAACAGATCCACTGCCCGGGCCTGTTGCCACAGGGCTTCGTCCCTCATGCCGGCGAGTTCCGCACCGGTGATCATGGTCTTGCTCGGCAGCCGGAGGCTGTCGGCCAAGTGGGCGGTCACATGGCGGTTGTCGCCGGTGATCACCTTCACCTGTATGCCTAGGGAAGCCAGGGTTTCAAGGGTCTCGGCGGCATCGGTCCGGGGCGGGTCGAGAAACAGCAAAAACCCGCGGAGGGTCATGTCCTTCTCGTCGTCTCGGGTGTAGCGGGGGCGCGCCGTCACCAAGCGGGTTGCCAGCGCGAGTACGCGATAACCCTCGGTTCCCCGGGCTTCGAACCAGGCTATCAGCCGGGTCCGTTCCGCCACATTCAGGGGATGCGGGATGCCGTCCCGGGAAATCGTGGTGCAGATGTCCAGGATGTTGGCAAAAGCGCCCTTGGTGACGATCAGGTGGCGCGAGGGTGAGTCGTCGTCGGTGATGACGACGGTCAGGCGGCGGCGAGAGAAGTCGTAGGGGATCTCGTCGATCTTGCGATGAGATTCGATCGGGGGAGGGGCGTCGGCGCAGGCCTTTAGGATGGCGGCATCAAGAGGATTGTCGATGCCGGTTTCCAGGGCTGCGTTGAGATAGGCCAGCCGGCGCACTTCCCGTGACGGACGCCCCGCGTGGTCAACGGCTTCGCTCAGGGTGATCACGCCTTGTGTGAGGGTGCCGGTCTTGTCGGTACAGAGCACATCGATATTGCCCAGATTCTCGATGGATTCCAGGTGCCGGACGATGACGCCGCGACGGGACATGGCCCGGGCACCGTGGGACAGAGTGACGGTGATGATGGCGGGCAGCAGTTCCGGCGTGATGCCCACGGCCAGTGCCACGGCGAACAGCAGGGACTCGATGGCGGGACGTTCCAGCAGGTGGTTGACTGTCATGACGAACACCACCATGACGATCATGATGCGTACCAGCACAAAGCCGAAATGGCGCACGCCCCGGGAAAATGCGGTTTCGGGGGGACGTTCGGCAAGGCGCTCGGCGATGGCGCCGAAGGCCGTGTCGGCCCCGGTCCGGGTGACGAGCATCCGCGCCGTGCCGCTGCGCACCGAACTGCCTAGATACGCACAGTTCGTGCGTTGTGCGAGCGGCGTCAGCGCGGCGGTGATTCCCGGTCGCTTCTCCACGGGAAAGGATTCACCCGTGAGGCCGGCTTCGGCCACGAGAAAATCCCTTGCCTCCAGAATGACTCCATCCGCCGGTACGAGATTGCCCGCGGACAGGAGTACCACGTCGCCGGGCACCACGCGGTCCACGGGCACGGTCAGGGCCTGGCCGTCGCGCAGGACCTGTGTGGTCAGGGCCAGCCGCTGGCGTAGCGTGGCAAGCGCCGTCGATGCCCGAAATTCCTGGATGAATCCAAGCAGTGCGCTGCCCAGCACGATGGCCAGGATGATCGCCGCCTCCACCCAGTCGTGGACCAGCAGGGACACCAGGGCGCCAAAGGCCAGGATCAGGATCAGTGGACTGCGAAACTGCCGGGCAAAGATCCGCCAGGCGGACGGTGTGCTGTCCCGGCTCAGGGGATGCTGGAGGGTCCGGTCCATCCGCTCCGCCGCCACCTCCGGGGACAGCCCCTGCCCGGAACTGCCGAATTCCCGGAACAGCTGTCCGATCTCCCGGCTCCAGTAGGCGTCTTCTTCATCTGGCGGATGGCGTGCCATCACGTTCCCCGAAGGTCAGGCAAGAGCCCGCCGCACGAACCACAGGCCGGGCAGCATGGGCAGCCAGAGTGTCAGGCCACGCAGTAGGATCGTGGCCGTGAGCGCGGCCTCCAGCGGAACGCCAAGCAGGTTCAGCATGACCAGGCAGGTGGCCTCAAAGGTGCCAAGACCCAGGGGTACCAGCCCTAGGGTCAATGTCGTCAACTTAGGACGCCATCCCAGGTAATGGATTGACGTGTTTCGATTTTCTCGGATTGGAGCGGCCAGGCCGAATCATCTCCTGATCTCGGACGACCCAGGCCAGGAGCTCAAGGACTGAAGCCAAGGGATCCTGGGATCGCCAGAGCGCGTGGAACTGCTCACGGAACTTGAGGATCGTCGCCCGGAAGTTGATGCGGTAATCCCGAGTGCGGTGAGCCGTCATCTGCCGGGCCACCGGCTGAGACAGGGCAGCGCTCATGGAAGCCAGGGTGAGCGTCAGGAAGCGGGCGTAGATTTCCTGGTACACGTTCAGCCGGTCGCGGGTGCGGAATCGCTCCACGCCGAGCCAGGCCTTGAAGGATTTGTAGGATTCTTCCACGCCCCAGCGCTCGGAATAGAGCGGCTTGAACAGATGGATCGGGTATTGCTCGGTATCGAGCAGGTTGGTGGCCAGGATTTCCACCTGCCCGTCATTCAGCGCCACTCGAATCAGGCGTAATTCCATCGGCCGGTCGCAGACCTCCAGCGCGGCGCAGTCCCGTCGCATCTTGGAGGTGGGCGTCCAGTGAATCACCGTCTCGGCCTGGCCCGAGGCGATGAAACGGCACACCTGAGTATTGAAGTTCTTGGGCAGCCGGGCACAGAAATCCACCTTGGCGTGGCGGTGGGCTGCGAACAGGGCAAAGGAAGGGAACCCTCGGTCATACAGGGCCAGATCTTCGGTGTTGAGGCCGCTGAGCAGGCGTTCTGCCAGGAAACGCTCACCCATGCGTACTGGAGCCAGCTCGCAACTCAGGGGCACTCGCGTCAGCACATCCTGCTGGCTGACCAGCAGCGCCATCGGCCGCTGGGTTTTGGTCTGGTTCCCCTGAGTACCAAACTCCTCGGCCAAGTCATCGTTGAGCGGCAGCCGCACCTTGGTGCCATCCACCGCGACGAGCCGATAGCCCATCCATCGCTGGGCCGGATGCTCGTCATAAAAGGTCTTCACGGCCTGCTGTTGCAGGCTGACAAGGGCTTCATAGGGGAATTTGCGGCAGGCCTTGGAGATGGCCTGCTTGGTTGGGGCTGCGGCACTTCGGTCCTTTGTCAGGCCACGAAACAGCTTGTCCATGCCGAATTGCAGGGAGGGTACTGCCCCGGAGAGGAAGAACAGCGCCATGTGCCTGAAGGTCAGTGAGCGCTGCCGGGAAAAATCCTGGGGCCGGTAGCGATGCGCGGAGATGAACTCGCGGTCATCAAGGGCTGCATCAAGCTTGTTGAGAATTATTCTCATAGAGGCAAGCGGGTTTCTGTAGGCTGGTCAATAGTTTTTTCATGGTTCCGGAAATCTCTGGCTTACCTGTGTTTCCGATTATTTTATCAAATTCAAATGGTTACTGCCTAAGTTGACGACATTGGCCCTAGGGTGGCGGCGATGGAGGCCATCACGAAACTCGGCAGGGCGACCCAGAACGAGACTTCCAGCCCGATGGCGTGCAGCAGGACCCACAGGGTGGCAGCATCCAGGACGAAGATGGCGATCAGCAGCCAGCGCGGCCTGGCGTTTTGCGCCAGTTCCAGGAAGGCTTCCAGTTCACTCAGGTGGGTGCCGACGGCGATGATGCCCGCGATGAGGGCCAAGCCGATGAACCAGGATTGCAGGGCATGGGCAGTGAAGTGGGGTGGGCGCGAGACGTTGTTCCGCTCTTCGTCGGCCATCGGTGTCAGCAGGGGTGGAGGCTCGGCCATGGTGTGCGCCGCTCGACCGACCTGTTGTGCCGCGGTGCGATGCGCGGCTTCGAGGGCGCTACTGATTCGTGTCTCCCAGTCCCTGATCCCGGGGCCGCCGAGCCCAGTGGGGACATGGATCGGCTCGCCGAAAATGAGTGCCACACGGGTGAACGGGACCGGCAGGCTCATGTGGTCCCAGCGTCGCCATGCCGTCCATTGGTGTCGTCCGACGGTGGCCGCTGGAATGATGACGAAGGCCAGGTCGGATGCCAGCCTGACCGCTCCCGACTTGACCCTGCGCGCCGGGCCGAGGGGGCCATCGGCGGCCAGGGCAATGGCCTTGCCGGCGGTCACGGCAATCTGCCGGAGTGCCTGTGCCGAGGTGTGGTTATTGCCGGGCAGGATCATGCCCTGATAGCCGAACCGACGACAGATCATCCATGATGATCCGGCCCCGGAGTGAATCGCTGGTGAGAATCGCGGCCTTGTGTCCGCGCAGCAGCGGAAACAGCGGCAGATACCCGCCATGCCAGAACACCAGCAATACCCGACGGTCGTCGGCGAGCAGCTTGCTCAGCGGCTCCAGTCCCCGGGTTTCCAGGCGCCAGGTGGCGCCCAGCAGACGCAGCAGCGTGGCAATCAGCAGGCCGAGCAGATGGACCACGGTGCCGGATTGGGGAGAGAGGCACGATCGTTTCATGGATTGCGCGTCGGCATGGTCGCTGCGTCGCCGAGCGCCTGGGCTAGGGAGAAATCGCTGCCGTGAAAGTGCCTCAGCACCGGTACCCGAAGTACATCCGGCTCGTCGGCCGGCATGTGGTCAAAGGCCGGGGCGACGATCAGCACGCGATGTCCCTGCCGGCGCAGCCCCGTGCACAGGGTCTGCACGCTGCGGGCGACGCCGCCTACATGGGGTGTATAGGTATTGGTGAACATCAGGACGTTCACAGCACCCCCTTGTGCTGCTTGAACGCACGCCGATATGTGCCCTTCTGATATTAGTCCATGCATCACGCAAGTTGAGGGGTTGGGCGGTGATCGGGGTGTTCGCGACGCCTTGGCAGGTTGTCGCGGGTTGCGTCATGCTGGGCTGAGGGAGGATCAGGGTTGATGGCTGAGTCTGATCCTCTGGCCGGCCTCCGGCGCCACCGGAAGCCAGGTACCGAACCGGGCGGAGTACGCCTGGCGGTTTTTGCGCATAGGGTAGGCGTCGGCTTCGGCCAGCAGATGGCCGTCCTGGGCTAATACCTCGATGTGGATGGTTCCGGGAATGGCGCCGCGGCGGTGGATATCATGGGCGATGGTCCCCCTGACCTGCAGACCTTGTTCGTATTGCATGACCCGGACGGGGCCGAACCTATAATCGGTTGAGTCGATGGTCTCGACTTCGAGTGTGCTTTGCGTGATCTGTTCGGGTAGCAGGCTGCATGCCGGTGCCAGCGCCGAGAGGCCGAGGGCCAGCAGGATGGGTAACAACAACCGGTGTCTGTCTTGCATGTTGATCTACCTTTTCGGGGATGAATGGGTTGGATGAAAAACGGGACCTAGAGCCTTCCCTGGTCCAGGACGGGAACCCGCCAGTGGTGGATGCCGCTGCCGGAAAAATCCCTGCCGAGGTCGGTCAGCAGGGTTTGGAGTGTTTCGGGGGGCAGGTGGATCAGGAACATGGTCCTTGACGTGTATCCCGACACCTGCTCGGCCAGTGTCATAGGGCCGCCGCTATCACCTGACCCAGTGTGTCGGCGCTTGTCGCCGTACTCGCCAGCACAAGGCACAGGGGAAGCAGCACGTTCAGGGACACTCGTTTGAAGCTGGGATGCGTTTTCATGGCCACAGCGTAGGCTCGCAAGCTTAAATCAACCTTAAAGGACAGCCGGCTGCTTCCCGGTGCCAGCGGACCATCCGGCTTTTCCGGCCGGGTGGGTGCGGTTGGAAGGATTTTTCAGTGCATGCCGGAGTCATGTCGCAACAGGTGTCCGTCTTCCGCGTCCACGGTCATCCGGTGCAGGACACCATCGACGCCGAGCGTCTTGATCCTGTAGACGTATCGCCCCTGTTCACGCTCCAGGTGGGATTCGATGATCTGTCCGTAGGCGGTCTTTCCGGATGCTTTGAGTACATGGTCCATGGGCTGGATCCGGTGGTCTGCCTGGAGCTGAACTACTTCCAGGGGATCAATGGTTTCCGCCGTCAGCCCCACCGCAGGGATTAGCAGGGCCGCAAGCAGGGCAAGGGGGATGGTTTTCAAGGTTTTCATGGCGGGTACTCCCAGGGATCAACGTCAACCGGTAAATGTGTCGATCAGGATTGTGCTTCGCAGGCTCGGTGGCAGGTACGGAAGGCGGGAGTCCGGGGTTTTCAGTCTGTGACTGGATTCCCGCTTTCGCAGGGACGACAGGGATGGCGAGCGCAACGTCCGAAGGGCCTATTCAGAGCGTCTCTTGCGGCCGGTGATCATGGCGCGCACCAGATTCTCCTTCTGGGCCAGGCTGCCCAGCAGCACACCGATGAGATGGATCAGCACCAGGCCCAGGGTGAAGTTGGCAAGGAACTCGTGGATCTCCTCCACCGCTTCCGCCGCGCCGTGGCCGGCGCCGGCCATAAGTCCGGCCAGGGGGCCCGCCGATTCCTCGGCTCCCAGGGTGGCCATGCCGCTGACGGCGAGGCCGATGAGGCTGATGAACATCAGCACATACACCCAGCCCGCCAGGGGGTTGTGACCCCGGTGGTATTCGGGTTGTCCCCGCAGCAGTCCGCGCACGTGGGCCATGACCTCGCCGGGAGGCCGCACGAAGTCCCGGAAACGGGCGTGAGTGCCGCCGATGAACCCCCAGGGAATGCGGGCCAGGACCAGTAACAGGACCGCGTAGCCGGCCAGGGTGTGTACGTCCATGAGGTCGTCGCCGACCACGTAGGCGGTGATGAAGGCACCGGCCAGACCCCAATGGAAGATGCGCAGTACGGGGTCCCAGACCGGGATCTGATGGGGGGTGTTCATGGTGTTGCTGCCCTCATGTTGTGTGGAGATGGGGGCAGTGTGACGCGGCAAGCTTAATCCACGCTTAATTCTTCTCCCGTTCCGGACGGGGAGGGGGCGACCGCAGATAATAGCCCTGGCCGCGACGGGTCTGGATGAGATCCGGGCCCAGTTTCTCCCGCAGCCGGGAGATGTACACCTCCAGTACGTTGCTGTCCCGTTCGCTCTCGTATTCGTACAGATGCTCCGCCAGCCGGGTCTTGGACAGCACCTGGTCGGGATGACGCAGGAAGTAGCGCAGCAACTTGAATTCGGTGGCGGTGAGGGGCAACTCGTCGGGGCCGTCCACCAGCACCTGACGCTGCTCGTCCAAGCGCCAGGGACCCAGTCGCAGGGTGGTGTCCCGTACCGGCGCCGAGCGGCGCAGCAGGGCCTGGATACGGGCCAGCAGCTCTTCCACATGAAAGGGCTTGCCCAGGTAGTCATCGGCCCCTTGTCGCAGTCCTTCCACCCGCTCTCGCCAGCTGTTGCGGGCAGTCAGGATCAGCACCGGGGTGGTGATGCCGGTCTCGCGCCAAGCGGCCAACACCGCCATGCCCGGTAGGTCGGGCAGCCCCAGATCCAGCACGATCAGGTCATAGGGTTCCGTTTCTCCCAGATGCCGGCCGTCCACGCCGTTCAGGGCCAGGTCCACCGCCAGCCCTTCCCGTTGCAGGCGCCGCTGCAGGCGCGACCCCAGTTCCACATCATCTTCAACGATCAGGATTCTCATCAAACTGTTCCCGTAGTGTGTTCGGGGCGGGGTTTGAGGATGACGGGACCGGGAGGGGCAGGGTCACGTTGACCCGCAGCCCGCCCAGGTCGGGGGAGGCGTCGTAAGTGATTCGGCCCTCGTACTGGTCCACTACGTCCTGCACGATGCCCAGACCCAGTCCATGTCCGTCCCCCCGTTCGTCCAGAGGGCGGCCCGGGCGCCCCAGCAGCGGTATGTCCTCCGGGGAAATGCCGGGGCCGTCATCCTCAATGATCGCCTGCAGGGTGTGTTCACGGGTCGGGCTCACTCTCACCCGGACCCGGGAGGTTGCCCAGCGACAGGCGTTGTCCAGCAGATTGCCGAACATCTCCAGCATGTCTTCTCCATCCAGCGGCCAGGTGCCGGTGGTCACTTGCAGTTGCATCGTCACCCGGTGACGGTGGAGACGGTCCAGGGCCTCCACCAGGTCGGTCAGTTCCTTGCGGGCGTCAAAGCCGGCCCCGGGATGTCCCCGGCCGGCCAGACTGGCGCGACGCATCTCCCGTTCCACGGTTTCGTGCATGGCGCGCAGCTGCCGCCGGAGGGTCCAGGCGGTGTCTTCATCGCCACGGGCCGAGAGTTCGTCCGCCAGTTGGGAGAGCACGGCCAGGGGGGTCTTCAGGGCATGGCTGACGTTGCCCAGCGCCCGGCGGCTGCGGGTCAGGCGCAGGCCGTGGTGACGGATGAGCCGGTTGACGGCCTCCAGCATGGGGGTGATCTCCCGGGGCGCGGGCAGGTTCACCGGTACCGCCTCGCCGGTCTCCAGTCGGCGGCAGGCGTCCACCGCCGCGTCCAGGGGGCGCAATGCGCGCTGGATCACCAGAAATTGCAGCAGCAGGGCCAGCCCCAGGGCCGCCAGGGTCATGGCCATGAAACGCCCTTCCAGTTCGTCCACGGCGGTCTGCATGGGCCCCAGCTCCTGGGCAACCGAGATCACCACGGCCTCGCCGTCGATGCGATAGCCGCGGCTGAGCACCAGCAAGGCCTGACCCGCGGGCCCCTCCATGCGGGTGAGCCACTGCTCGCCTTCCGGTACCGGGGGAGATGCCAGGTCTTCGTCCCAGAGGGAGCGGGAGCGCACCACCGTGTGGGGGGACTGAATCCGGAAATAGTGCCCGGAGAGCGGGGTGCTGTAGATGATGCCCAGGGTGCGGTTGAAGGCGGCAGGCCCTTCCTCGCTGTCCAGCAGGTGTACGTACAGGGTATCGGCGTCATGTTCCAGCCGGTCCACCAGATAGCCGTCCACCAGGACTCGGGACAGGGTCTTCAGACCCAGCCCCTGGGCCGCCAGCAGGGCCAGCAGGCAGAGGGCGGCCAGCAGGCTCAAGCGGAATTTGAGGGAGTTCATTGCCTTGTGCTCAAAAAGACGGTGCGCCCGTCCATGGACGGGCGCACCGGGACCGGGACAGCCGCCGGGACTTCAAGTGCCGTGTCCGGATCCTGCTCAGCGGTCTCGTTCACGCTTGATCAGACTGGCGTCGCCGGCATTGAGATAGAGCTTGTGACGTACCCCGTCGGCATCGAGGATCTTGAGTTCGTACACGTAACGGCCGTCTTCCCGTTCCAGTTCGGCCTCAATGAACTGCCCCGGCACGATCCCGGCGGCCTGTCTGAGTACCTCCTCCATGGGCATGATCTCCCCGGCGGCCCGCAGGCGCAGGATCTCGTTGTGCTCCATGCGGTCCCCGGCCAGGCTCAGCCCGGGGGCAAGCAGGGCAAGGCAAAGAAACGGTGTGGTCAATGATCGGATATGCATGGGCGTGCGCCTCTGGCTGTGGATGTGGAGGGCAGTGTGCCACCGTAAGCTTAAATCAAGCTGAATTCGAGCTGACGATCCCGGTCATCGATGCCCTTGACCCGTTTTCAACAATTGCCGAAGTCGCGATTTGGTGTCAGATTGAAGGCCCGCTGCCGCGCAGTCCTTCAACGAGGGTAAGACATGAACGCCAGCAAGATATTGGACCAGTTGATTCGGCAGGCCGGTGGTCAGTCAGGTGGCGCTCGGCAAGGTGCGGGAGGCATGGATCTCAAGGGTGTGCTGGATAGCCTTTCCCGTCAATTGGGTGGCGGAGAGGGATCTGCCCAGCAGGGCAGCGGTGGTCTGGGCCTGGATATGAAAAGCGTGCTGGGTGGTGGTGCGCTGGGACTGCTGTTGGGTTCCAAACGCGGTCGCAAGCTCGGTGGCAAGGCGCTGAAGTACGGTGCGCTTGCCGGCGTGGGCGCGTTGGCCTGGAAGGCGTGGCAGAACACGCAAGGGTCAAATCAGGTGTCTTCCATAGGCGGAGAGCCAGTGGAACGCCTGTCCGGGCCGGCGCGGGAGCATCGAAGCCTTGAGCTCTTGCAGGCGATGATCATGGCGGCCCGTGCCGACGGTCATATCGATGATCAGGAACGTGCGTTGATCACTGAACAGATTGATGCGCTAGGGGCGGATCAGGAACTGCACGCCTGGGTTGAGCGCCAGCTCTCCGCGCCCTTGGATGCCCGGGCGTTGGCGGCCCGGGTTGACTCACCCCAAGCGGCACGTGAGATGTATCTGGTCAGCGTGGCAATCGTGGATGAGCAAAATCCGATGGAGCGGGCCTGGCTCGATCAGCTGGCCCAGGCTCTTGCGTTGCCCAAGGATGTTGCCGATGAACTGGAGCGGCTCGGGCGCGACCAGGTCGCGGGGACATCCTGAGCGCGTCACTGGATCCCATACGCCCCTATCATGCACGGTTGGTCCCTCGCGCGTTCTAGGTAAAGGAAAAACGACCGGGTGGTTATGCTATCTTCGTTCCAGGTTCAAAAAGCGGTGGAGACTGGGCCTTGGAGGCGAAACTGCTGGTGGCCGTGGTGGCGGACGAGCTTGAGGAGGCGGCACGGGAAATTGCCCGGGAGGAGGGTGCTCGCGGGATGACGCTGATCTCCGCGCGTGGCCTGAATTTCCCGGAACACATCACCTTCTTCGGTCTGACCTACTACGGTATCGAGACGGTCCTGGTGGCGTTGCTGGACGAAGCCACGGCGATCCGGATCGCGGAGCGGATGAACATTGAATTGAAGCTGCTGGAACCGTTCAAGGGTCTTGCCTTCTGCCTCCCGGTGGAAGGTGTCGGCGGGATCGACATCGAGGCGCTGCATCGCCACATCATCGAACTCGGCCCGGTTGACCGCCTGGAAGACAGCCCTCGCTGAAGCCTGCCCCATCCTCTCCCTTCACCAGACAAAGCCACGCCCGTGAACCAACTCAGGGAATTCCTGCACTTACTGAACCATGCGTTCCGAAATCTGCTGCCGATCATCCTGGTGGTCGGCATCTTTCAGTTCCTGATCATCCGTCAGGTCCCGGACCAGTGGTTGCCCATGGCCATCGGTCTGCTGGTGGTCGTGCTGGGTGTTGCGTTGTTCCTGCAAGGGCTTGAGCTGGGGATTTTTCCCATTGGCAAGAACCTGTCCAACGAGTTCGCGCGCAAAGGCTCATTGCCGCTCTTGATGATATTCGGCTTTTGTCTGGGGTTTGCCGCCGTGGTGGCGGAACCTGCGTTGATCGCGGTCGCAAGTCAGGCGGAGATCATCAGCGAAGGCAGGATCAGTGCGATGATATTGAGGTTGCTTGTCGCGGTATCCGTCGGCCTGGTGGTGGCACTGGGCGTGGTGCGGATTCTGCTTGGGCACAGTCTGCACTGGTACATGATCATTGGCTATGTCGTGGTGGTGATCGTGACTTTTTTCGCACCGGAGGAGATCGTCGGGCTGGCGTATGACTCCGGTGGCGTGACCACGAACATCGTGACCGTGCCACTGATCGCGGCCCTGGGGATCGGCCTGGCGGTATCGGTGCGCGGTCGCAATCCCCTGATTCACGGTTTCGGACTGGTCGGGCTGGCGGTCATGGTGCCGATGATCTCAGTGCAGATCTACGGGATCATCGTGTACAGCTTCGGTGAGGCTCGGGAGGTGACCCAGGGTATTGTGGAAGCGGTGGCGGACCCGGTGGTCACCGAGGTGGTTCAGGAGATCGCCGGCAGCGTGGTATTGGGCATGCTGCGCGACCTGATGATCATGTTCCGCGACGTGCTGCCGATCATCGCGGTCGTCCTGATCTTCCAGTATCTGGTGATCCGCAAGCATATTGCCCATCTGCACAAGGTGATGGGAGGTTTCCTGCTGGTGATCGTCGGCCTCTACGCTTTCGTGGTGGGCCTGAAGATGGGGCTGTTTCCCATCGGCCAGACCATGGCCGAGCAGTTGATCGGACTGGACCGCTGGCTCTTCGTATACCTGTTCGCCTTTGCCATCGGTTTCGCCACGACCATGGCCGAACCCGCCCTGATCGCCATCGGTCAGAAGGCAGAGGAGGCGGCGAAGGGCCAGCTCAACGGCAACGTGATCCGCATCCTGGTCGCGGTGGGTGTCGCGATCGGGATTACCATCGGGGTGCACCGCATCATTGCCGGCGATTCGATCCACTATTACATCATGGCCGGTTATGCCGTGGTGATCCTGCTGACCTTCCTGTCCCCGAAATACATCGTGGCACTGGCTTACGATCTGGGTGGCGTGACCACTTCCGAAGTGACCGTGCCGCTGGTGACGGCGCTGGGTATCGGTCTGGCCACGCACATCGAGGGGCGCAACGTGATGATCGACGGTTTTGGTCTGATCGCGTTCGCCTCCATCTTTCCCATCATGTCCGTGATGCTCTACGCCATCGCGGTTGAACTCGCCAAGCGGTGGAGAGAGGCTGAATCATGAAATTTGCGGTACTTGTCGCGATCATCGCGGATGACCTTGAGGAAAAGGCCATCGACATCGCCAAGAAGGCGGGTGCCGGCGGAGTGACGATGCTGGATGCCCGCGGGATCGGTGCCAAGGAAAAGAAGACCTTTTTCGGACTCACCTACGAGGGCTCTCAGAGTGTGTTGATCTGCGTGCTGGAAAAGAAGCTGTCGCTGCGGGTGATGAAGGCACTGACGGCGGAACTCGAACTGGCCAGACACTCCAAGGGGGTGGTCTTCACCGTGCCGTTGGATCACATCGCCGGCATCGACACCCGGCAGCTTGAGAGTTTCGAGGCGCGTATCAAGGACGACATCTGATCCGTGGCTCGACCGGCATGGTGTTCTGCGGGTGGTGAATGCAGGAGAAACATAGCGATGAATGCCAGCAAGATAGTGGTGGCCCGTACCCCCGTGCTCTCACTCATCCTGGTTGGGCTGATGATCTACTCCCTCACCGTGGCCATGGCGGATGAGGACCGCCCCATCGAACACATTCTTGAGCCACGGGCTATCACGGAGCAGATTCATTACTTTTACGGCTCCCTGGAAAACCGAACCCAGGCCAACCAAGGCATGAACAATAATGTGGGTTTCGTGATCACCGACGAGGGGGTGGTACTGATCGATAGCGGTCCCAGTCGCCACGTGGCCCAGCGCATCGAGCAGGCCGTGGCTGGACTGACCGACCACCCCATTACCCATGTGATCAATCTGGGCAGTCAGGATCACCGCTGGCTGGGCAACGATCACTTCCTCTCCAGAGGGGCCGAGATCCTGGCACTGGAACGCACCGCCTCCACCCAGGCAGAGTTCGCCCGGCAGCACCTGGAGCGTCTGATGACCACCCTGGGCGCAGCCGCCATGGCAGGGACCGAGCCGCGTCCCGCTCCGGCGCCCATCCCCGCTGATGATCATGAATTCGAGCTGGGCGGGGTGCGCTTCAAGATGGTTTATGCCGGCGACGCCCACTTCCCTGGGGATATCCTCCTGCATCTGCCTGATCATGGCGTGGTTTTCGCCGGTGATGTGGTCTATACCGAGCGCATGCTGGGCATTCATCCCTGGAGCAATCCGGTGGAACAGCTCAAGGCCTTCGAGACGATGGCTTCCTGGGAGCCGGCAGTGATCGTTCCCGGCCACGGTAAGGCCACCGATCTGGCCACGGCGCAGCGGGATACCGGCGATTACCTGGCCATGCTGGTGCGCGAGGTCAAGGAAGGTCTGGCGCACTGGGAGACCCTGGACGAAGTGGTGACACGCCTGGCGGACCTGCCGGAATTTCGGCACTTGCGCCATTACGACGATTGGCACCGGATGAACATCAATCGTACCTATCTGTTCATGGAGGTCGGTTTTTAAAGCCTCGGGCGTTTCATGCGATCTATACATTCGCTTGCCCGCATATATGAAATGGCGTATTCTCTGGCCGTGTTGTCATCCATGACGAGGGACTCACCCATGACCGAGATCACCGTATTCGATCCCCCCCAGTGCTGTGCCAGCGGCGTTTGCGGACCCAGCGTGGACCCAAAGCTCTCCAGACTGGCGGGCGACCTGGCCTGGCTGCGTCAGTCCGGGGTGACCGTGACTCGCTACAACCTGGCCCAGCAACCGGGGGCCTTCGTGGAGAACGCCGCCATCCAGGCCATTCTGGAGAAGGACGGCGAGGACGCCCTGCCGGTATTTCTGGTGGACGGAGAAGTGAAGAGTCAGGGCGTATACCCGGATCGGGAGCAACTGGCCCAATGGACCGGGCTGGAGACGGAATGCGGCAAGAGCGCATGAATTTCCTCCGCCCCCCCACCCGACATCTCTTCTTCACCGGCAAGGGCGGCGTGGGCAAGACCTCACTGGCCTGTGCCAGTGCCCTGGCCCTGGCGGAACAGGGCAAAAAGGTCCTGCTCATCTCCACCGACCCGGCTTCCAACGTGGATGAAGTGCTGGAGACGCCACTCTCCGATTCACCGACCCCCATCCCGGCGGTTCCCGGCCTCCAGGCCCTGAACATCGATCCGGAAAAAGCCGCTGCCGCCTATCGCGAACGGGTGGTAGGCCCTTACCGGGGCAAGCTCCCGGAGGCGGTGGTGAACAGTATGGAGGAACAGCTCTCCGGTGCCTGTACCATGGAGATTGCCGCATTCGATGCCTTCGCCGCGCTATTGGGCGATGCCCAATCCACCCGGGACTTCGATCATCTGATCTTCGATACCGCGCCCACGGGGCATACCCTGCGCCTCCTGTCCTTGCCCAGTGCCTGGACGGGATATATCGAAACCAACACCTCCGGCACCTCCTGTCTGGGTCCCCTGGAGGGAC
This sequence comes from Ectothiorhodospira shaposhnikovii, assembly GCF_047222355.1. Classification (NCBI taxonomy): domain Bacteria; kingdom Pseudomonadati; phylum Pseudomonadota; class Gammaproteobacteria; order Chromatiales; family Ectothiorhodospiraceae; genus Ectothiorhodospira; species Ectothiorhodospira shaposhnikovii. The sequence goes on from NZ_CP178333.1 coordinate 1,487,822, forward strand.
TGACCAACCAGAAGGCGATCTATGCCCAGGCCGTGGATAGCCTGGGAGACGGCAAGCGCACCACACTCATTCTCGTGAGCCGCCCCGAAGCGGCGGCCCTTAAGGAAGCGGCCCGTTCCAGTGGAGAACTGCGGGAGTTGGGCGTGACCAACCAGCATCTGGTGGTGAATGGTCTGTTTCAGGCAGTGGATGCGGAAGATCCGGTGGCCCGGGCCCTGGAGGCACGGGGGCGCCGGGCTCTGACGCACATGCCTGCGTCGCTCCGGGATCTGCCTCGAAGCGAACGCCCGCTACGTGGACGCCCCCCCATGGGCCTGGAAGGCCTGCGTATTCTTCTGGCGGAGGCGGAACCCCCGCTCGAAGCCACTGAATCGGTTCAGGCGCCCGAAGGTGAGACCTTCGAGACCCTGGTGGAGTCCCTGGGTCGCCGCGGCCATGGCGCCATCATGACCATGGGCAAGGGCGGCGTGGGCAAGACCACCCTGGCGGCCCGTATCGCGGTGACCCTGGCCCGTCACGGCCACAAGGTCCACCTGACCACCACGGACCCGGCAGCCCATGTGGAGGCTGCCGTGGGCGAGATCCCCGAAGGCATGACCATCGGGCGGGTGGACCCGGCCCTGGAGACCCGGCGTTATCGGGAAGAGGTCATGGCCTCCGCCGGCAAGGGTCTGGATGAGGAGGGGCGCCGGTTGCTGGAAGAGGACCTGCGTTCTCCCTGCACCGAGGAAATCGCCGTCTTCCAGGCTTTTGCCTGGACCGTCGATCAGGCCCGGGATCAGTTTGTGGTCCTGGACACGGCTCCCACCGGTCACACCATCCTGCTGCTGGATGCCGCGCAGGCCTACCACCGGGAGTTGGGGCGCCAGAGTCAGGGTGTGCCCGAAGCGGTGGAACAGTTGTTGCCCCGGTTGCGGGATCCAGCCTTTACCCATGTGGTGATCTGCGCCCTGCCCGAAGCCACTCCCGTGCATGAAGCGGCGGCCTTACAGGCCGATCTGCGTCGAGCCGGTATCGAACCCGCCGGCTGGATCGTCAATCAGGCACTGAGCCCGTTGAAGGTGAGCGATCCCATCCTGCGAGCACGTCAGGCCGCCGAGGGTCGATGGCTCCGGGAAATCCTTGAGCAGCATCACCGAAGACTCGTCGTGGAACCCTGGAGCGAGATCCACGACTGATCATACAGAGATTTGAGCATCATTCGTCGAGGCGCCAACCCGGCTCCCGATCACTGAAGGGCCTGTCAACGATGAACATCCTTTTCCTGTGCACCGGTAATTCCTGCCGCTCCATCCTCGCCGAGGCCACCTTCAATGCCCTGGCTCCACAGGGTTGGCGAGCCATGAGCGCCGGCAGCCAGCCCACCGGGACCGTGCATCCCCGTTCCCTGGCTTTGCTGGAGCGGGAGGGTATCCCGACCGAGGGGCTTCGCAGCAAGTCCTGGGAAGATCTGCCGGAAACGCCGGATGTGGTGATCACCGTCTGTGCCGGCGCGGCCGGAGAGACCTGCCCGGTATACCTGGGATCGGCCCTGCGTACCCACTGGGGTGTGGACGATCCGGCCAAGGCCACCGGCACGGAGGAGGACATCAACGCCGCGTTCGAGCAGGCTTACCGCATCCTGAGGCATCGGATCAAGGCCTTTCTGGCCCTGAGCCAAGATAATCAGCTGGCAAGTGATCAAGAGGCCTTCAAGGCCGCGTTGGATCAGATAGGGCGGCAAAAACCCTGAACACTCCGGGGGGAGTCCTGCCCCCAGGATGACTTCGGGCACCTGCTGGTGGGTGAAGCTGGCCTTCCACGAAGGGGGCGACCTGATCGAACCGGCTTGAAAGCCGCTTCGAAACGCTCCCGGGCAAAGTGGTCCAGGGCCCGGACCGCCGCCAGATACTGGTCAAATCGGGACGATTGGAACTTGGGATCGGACTGGCGCAGGTTGTCGCCGTCGAAGCGTGTGTCGGGTCCCATGCGACCGCTGAGCAGGCCCCGGCAGAGTGCGCCATAAGCCAGGATCGTGATGCCGTTTTCCCGGCAGTAGGGCAGGACATCCGCTTCGATGCCCCGTTCGAAGAGGTTATAGGGTGGCTGGCAGGCGTGTAGGGGACCGATGTCGCGGAAGGTGTCCATCTGCGCGGGACTGAACGCGCAGGGCCTGTATCTCGTCATCGGACTTGAGCTTGTCCCAGGAGACTTCATCAATGGTATGCATCCTGACCTGGCATCTGGTGAGCCGGATTTCCGGCCATGGAGATGCCCGCTACAGGGTGATGAGAATGCCGCCAGCGGCCAGGATGATCACCACTGCCCAGGCGGGCAGTTTCCAGACGCTGAGCAAGAGAAAGCCTGTGAGCGCCAGGGCAAACTCCTGGGGACCCAGGATGGCGCTGGTGAAGACCGGGTGATAAAGGGCAGCCCCCAGGATGCCGACGACAGCCGCATTGGCACCGCGCATCAGTCCCAGCGCGAAGCCCACCTGGCTGCTGGCCGGCCCCAAACTCAGTGCGAAAGTAGCTCAGGTGGGCGATGGGCCCACCAAAGGAAGTCAATCCCAGCAGCAGAAAGGCGCTGAAGACTTCTCTGACGCGACCGCCAGCACGTGGTGAATCAATCATTGCTCGGACTCCTTGTCGCCCTGGGGGGAGCGCCAGTTTCGTCATTCATGGCTTCCCCACTGGCAGTCGCAGGATCCCATTGCCACACGTCACCTGGCGGTGGGCACTGGTGGCCGGGATCCCTGGCTCCAACGCACCGCAGTTGAATATGCAAGTAGTGGTTTTGTCGTCAGGCCGGGCTCGCTCCTCCAAGTGATGACTCGCCAGGTGATCGAGAAAATGTACTGCCTGAAGTCTCCGCCGCCGATGGAGTTCATGACCCAGTCGTCGCGGTGAGGTATTTCCTCGGCCATGGCGGGAGAGATCAGTGCGATGCACGCGGCCGAAGCCGCCAGAGTTGCAGTGAACGAGCGCATAGAATCTCAATTTTTGGCAGAGTAAACAATGGGTTGCTTGCACCCTCCAGTATGATCTTTACACTCCCGAAGCTAGTAGACATGGATGTTCTGGTCAAGTCGTAGCAGATACGGATGTGTGTTGAAGACTTCCCTTTCAAGATGAACCACAATTGGAGTATGTCGCGAAAAGATTCGACCAAGCTCTACATCGACGCCGGCGTCAGCCAGGTCAGGGCGGTGTTGTACGTCCAGGGGTCACCAGCGCGTGAATGGCAGCTGGAGACCGGTAGCCATCTGCCCAGACAGTTACGCGAGAGTGGACTGCAGGAAGCGAGTCAACGAGCTGCGGTGCGCCTCACGGGAAAACTCGCCGAGCCGGTGCGCCAATTGCTGGGATGCGGCTCCGCCGTCCTGCCCGCCGCCGCCTTGTGGGCAGCCCTGCGAGCGCGCCAGCAGCGTGACCACGCCGGGCAGCGGATGGGGCTTCTGGAGATCTCCGCTTCCGGCTACCTGGCTCTCAGTTTGGACCTTGATGGTGGCGCCGGGGACGCCGGGCTGGTGACGCACCCACGCTGTGGTGCCGGCTCGGGCACCAACCTCAGCCGTGTTCTGCAAAAACTGGATGTCCCCGCACAAGACGTGGATACGGTGCTTGCCGAGTATCTGGGCGAGACGGGCCGGGAGCGGCGCATGGCCCTGCCGGTGCGAGCCGACCGTTGTGGTGTGTTCGGGGCGTCGGCCACCATCTCCGACAAGAACCAGGGTATCCCGGTGGCCCATGCCCTGGCGGTCACACTGAAATCCGAGGTCAACAAGGCCTGTCGACGCCTGCCCCTGCCCGTGGACCGGGTGCTGCTGAGTGGCGGTCTGTTCCGATGGGCCTTTGCCCGGGATTGCGCCCGGGATGCCCTCGGCGACGCCGGTGTGCGCCATATCACCCACCTCCCTGACGCCAACCTGGCCCTGGAAGGTCTGCGGGCCCTGGATGAATCGGAACCGGACCCGATGATCCCGTCAGCACCGCCCGATCCCGTGAGGCTGGCCTTCGACTACCCGGCCTTTCACACCCTGGAAGCGCAACTCCAGGAACGACAACAGTTGCATCGCCAGCCGGTACCGGCCCTGGATCCACAAGGCTGGCCCCCGGGTCATCCGGTGAACATCGGCCTGGACGTGGGCTCCACCATGGCCAAGATGGTGGTCAGGGCCGCCGACGATGGCCGCCTGCTGCACGCCGCGTCGCAGAGCAATGCTGGCGAGACCATCGCCACATTGAAGGCCCTGTTCACCGCCCTGTGCGACGCCGGTCACCGTGAACTCAACGTGGGGCGCATCGGCATCACCGGCAGTGCCCGCTACCAGGTACGCGAAGCCCTCACCCGGCTCTACCCGACGCTGGATGGACGGGTCACGGTGATGGTGGAAAATTATGCCCACGCACGGGGCTCCCTGGAGGCCGCTCGCGAGCACGTGCGCCATCTGGCCGAGGCCGGGCATGACGTGGACACCCGTTGGTGCATTCTGGTGGACATCGGCGGGGAGGACACGAAGATCTCCACCCTGCTGCTGGAAGGCGGTGACCTGTTCGACAACGCCATGAACATCAAGTGCTCCGCCGGCACCGGTAGCCTGATGGACACGCTGGCCAGCCTGTTTGGTCTGTCTTCCGCCTCCGAGGCCTATGCACAGGCCCTATCGGCCCCGGGCGCCCACCACCTGGATGCCACCTGTTCGGTGTTCCTCCTGGAGCACGCCCGTACCCTGCAGGCGCGTGGCGTGGGTAATGACGTGATCCTGGCCTCCGCCTGCTGGGCGGTGGTGGAGAACATGGCCCGCACGCTATGGAACCAGATCCACCTGCCGCCGCGTTCCGTGGTGCTGCTGCACGGCCAGCCGATGCTGGGCCACCCCCTGCCCACGGCGGTGATCAGTCGCCTGCAGCGTCTGACCGGGGAGAAGGTTTACGGCCTGATCCCGCCCTTGCCTGGCCACCGGGCCTGTCTGGGCTTGTTGCCGGCAGCGGATGAGACCGCTGATGCCGTCACCCTAGACCTGGACACCTTCATCCAGCGTCAGTACGACAAGCACATCATCACCTGCAAGGGGGCCGTGTGCGGGGATCCCGATGCCCGCTGCCATCGCACCCTTCTCAAGACCCTGGATCCGCAACAGGGCACACTGCGCCTCACCCTCGGCGGCTGCAGTGCCATCAACGAGGCCACGGGACGCAAGAAGGTCCGGGACGCACCCCGGGTGGCCGACCCCTACCAGACGCTCTGGCGGCACAGCCATGAGCGGTTGCCGCAAAGCCAGGCGCCGGATCGCCTGATCATTCCCCGCGCGTTCGCCGTGTCCGAATGGGCGGGGTTTTTCGCCGAACTGTTCACTCAACTGGGCGTGCCGGTACACGTGGACACGCCGCGGACCGAGGATGTGCTGGCCGGGCAGTCGCGATTCCGCGTCGATACCTGCGCCCCGCATCTGGGGGTGGTGGGCCAGCTGATCCGGCTGGCCGCCGAGCCCCACGGATACATCCTGGCGCCGCAGATCGAGTTCCTGCCCCTCAATGGGGCCGGCCTCGGACGCAGTTGCACCATCAACCAGGGGGGACTGGCCACTGCACGGGCCATGGCTCAGGAGGCGCAGCCCGGGGCACGGATCCAGCTGTTCCACCTGAACCTGCGCCATCCCGATCCTGCCGCGCTGGCGGCGCAGTTGCTGCCGCAGCTGCGAACCGTTTTCGCGCACTATCACCTCAAGATGGATCTGGCGCGTCTGGAAACGGCCATCGGGCAGGCGCTGGCCGGTCAGCGGGCCTGGCGCCAGACGCTTCAGGATACCCTGGCCGACCAGCTGGAAGAGGCCCTCCTGGGGCACGGGCAGGAGGTTGCGCTGGTCCTGGGCCGGGAATACATCCTCACCCCGGGGCTTTACGACAGTCATGCCGGCCGCCTGCTGCGTGACCGCGGACTGGTCCCCGTGCCCGCGCATGCCCTGGATGTGACGGTGGATGACGATCTGACCCACCTCTACTGGCGCAATCCCCAGGTCATGGCCACCCTGGTGAGGGCGGTCAGTCGGGGGCAGCTGCATGCCCGGCTGCGACATCGGCGATTGCAGCGCGTGTTCCGGCAACTGGAGGCCCCGGACCGCCAGCCGCTGGCCCTGGTCTTCGTCTCCACCTTCCTCTGCGGGCCCGATAGCGTCAGCCTGCCGCTGATGTCGGAATTTGCACGGCAAAGGCCCTTTCTGCTGATTCAGTCGGATGCGGCCATCCAGGAACTCGCCCACCTGGAAAACCGGGTCAACACCCATGCCCAGCAGGTGCGGCAGTACCTGTCCCAGGGGGTATGGCAGGCTCCGGAAGAAGGCTTCGAGGTGCGTACCCTGCAACGGCTCACGGACCTGTCCGACGGTATCGATCCGACCCGCGACGTGCTGGCACTGCCGACCCTGGCCGACAATCGTTTCGTGACTTCAGTGCTGCAGAGCACCCCGCTGACCTGCCTGGACAACTACGACGACACCTACGACCTGGAGGCCACCATCCGCCATGGCCGCGCCGCGGCGGGCGAGTCGGTTTGTGCCCCGCTGGCCGCCGTCTATGGAGACACACTCGCCCTGGTGGAACGGTTCCGCCGTTTGCGCCGGGATCCAGAATCCCCGCTTTACGGTAAACGCCGCCTGCTGGTGTTCAACAACAAGGGGATGGGGCCCTGTCGCCAGGGGCAGTATGTGGAAACCCACAAGCTCCTGTTCCATCGGGATACGGGTCCGCTACGCGACCAGGCCGGCGAGGACGAGGTGGAAGATCTGCTGAGGTTTCTGGTGGGGCTGGAAGATCAGGGGTTTGACGTGGGCCTGGGCAGGACGGTGTTGCTGCGTTGCATGCAGGGCGCGGTACTGCAGGGGGTCTGTCACCAGCTGCTCTTCGAGGCGGCGGCCCGCTGCCCCGACACCGACGCTCTGGCGCGTTTGCGAGGGGAATACCGGGCCTTGACGGCGACCCTCTTCCAGATCCAGCGTGAGTGCAAGATGCCGGAGGGGGCGTTGACCTGGTGGCCGGCATGGCACCGTCACCGCCGTTCGCTGCAGCGGCCACTGCGGGATTTTGCCCGGCGCTGGGTGACGCATACACCGCCTGCGGCATCACTGTTGAAGATCCACGTGGAAGGCGAGACGTACATGCGGGTGGCCCAGGTGGAGGCCCTGTTCGACTGTCTGCTCAGGCTGCTTGGGCCAGGCCGTTTCCACCTGACCTACACGCCCGTGTGGTCCTACCTGGACTACAAGAATGCGAGTCGGCGTTGGCGCAGTCTGGAGACGGTCCGCGAGAGCCATGTACGCTTGTCCCGCGCCACTGATCCGGGCACCCGGTCATCGCTGCGGCGCCTGCGCAACGCCCGCGCTGGCCGTTTCCTCGGGGCCCTGGGGGTGGAATGGGGGTTCCGCCACTGGCTGGCCCGCCCCCTGTACCGGGCGGCAGGATTACCGCTGCCGGAGAGCATGGCGCAGGCACTGGCCCGGTCACGGCGACTGATTCCAACCGGCCGGCCCGGCGGGGAGTTATCCCCCTATGTGGGTGAGACTCTGGGCAAGCTGGAGGCCGGTTACGACATTGTCTTCAATGTGGCCCCGGAGGGCTGCATGGTGTCCAGCATGGGCGATGCCATGAGCGGTCGTCTCATGGAGGAGGCCGGCGGTCAGGGCCGCATCCAGCCCCTGTTTTCCGCCCAGGGCAACCTGGATGATGACCAGGTCTCACGGATCCTGCTCCAGAAACTGGGCCCGGAACGGTTCTATCGCGGGGCCTCTCCCCCAGGGCAGCGAGAACATCTCCCCAAGCCGGGCCAGTTGCCCTGCCACGCTGGCAATGACGAGCCAGCCAACCCCGCCGCCGATGATGATCAGATCGTGTGAATGTTTCATAGAATCTCCGCAAGGAAACCCGCGATTTCAATCGCGGGAGGAATTGCGGGTGCGCAAAGCGCACCATGTGGCGTAAACTTTGACCCATGGTCGATGTTGTCACGAAACGTAATTGTGTCTATCAAACGGCGTACCATGTGATCTGGTGCCCGAAGTATCGGCGCGACGTACTGATTGGAGCGGTGGCGGAGGAAACAGGGGCGATGCTGGATGCGATTTGCGCGGAACGGAGTTGGCCGGTGATTTCCAAGGAGATTCAGCCGGATCACATCCACCTGTTCGTCAGCATCCCGCCTGCCATTGCCGTGGCCGATGCCGTCAAGGTACTCAAGGGCGTCACGGCTCGCCGTCTGTTCCAGCAGTTCCCGGCGCTGAAGAAACGGCTGTGGGGCGGACACCTGTGGTCGCCGTCGTACTACGTCGGCACGGCGGGAAACGTCAGTGCCGAAACCATCCGTCGCTACATCGAGCGTTCCGAGCATGTCACCAAGAGGCGATAAGCGATGATGCGCACGGCGTCGATCCGGCTGGAGGTGAGCGCGGAGCAGGCCAGAGCGCTTGCTGCGTTGCGAACAGCCTACGCGGATGCGTGCAACCGTCTGGTTCCCATCGTGCGTGAGTATCGTCTGTGGAACCGGGTTGGGCTGCACCAGCGAACGTACAGCAACCTGCGGGAGGCCACGCTGCTGGGCAGCCAGATGTGCTGCAACGTCATCTTCTCGGTGTGCAAGGCCTACAAGGCGCAAAAGGAACTCGGGCGCATCAGGAAAGATGAGCCGATCCCGGAAATCCGCTTCGACCGCCCCAGCGTGCACTTCGACAAACGCACCTACACCCTCAAGAACGATGCTGTCACGCTCTACACGCTTGATGGCCGTATCAAGGTCGCAATGCGTCCCGGCGAACATCAGCGCCGCATCCTTAAATCCGGCCAGCCGAAGGAGGCGGAGCTGGTATTGCGCAAAGGGCAGTGGTTTTTCAACCTTGTCGTCGAGTCCTGCGACGCGGAACCTGTGGCATCCGGCCCTGTGATGGGTGTGGATGTCGGAGAAAACAACCTCGCCGCCCATAGCTTGGGCAAGGTCTTCGGCGGCGAGCCACTGCGCGATAAGCGCGACCGTTACCTTGCCCTGCGCCGTCGCCTCCAGTCCAACGGCAGTCAGAGCGCCAAACAAAAGCTCCGGCAGGTCTCCGGCAAGGAGGCGCGGCGTGTGAAGCACATCAATCACGAAACGAGCAAGGCCATCGTCCAGACAGCCATCCAGGCTGGTGTCGCCAAGATCACGATGGAAGACCTGACGCACATTCGCTCCCGCATCAAGGCGGGCAAGCGCATGCGTGGCCGCCTGCACCGCTGGGCATGGCGGCAGCTTCAGAGCTTCGTCGAATACAAGGCGAAAGCGGCGGGTATTGCGGTCGAATACGTGAACCCGGCCTATACCAGCCAGACCTGCTCCGACTGCGGAAGCATCGGCAAGCGCAGCAAACATCGTTTCGTGTGCGAACACTGTGGTCTCCGGGCGCACAGCGACTTGAATGCGAGTCGAAATCTTGCCCGGATCGGCAGCGGTGCCCCGCTGTCGAGGGCGGCTGTAAATACGCCTGATGTTGGAAATGGGATCAACCATGCTCTCGTTTCACAATAAAGCCTTCGACTTCAGTCGAGGGTTATTTACTCGCTGGTTTCTGGGCCGTCAGCGGCGGGTGCACGGCGCTGTGCTGGCCCCATCCTGGCTATGGGGCCGTCTGCCCGGCGCCTTTATCGGCATGCTGGTGTTGCTGGCGGCGTTTCAGCGCCGGTCCTATCCGATAGACACCGCGTTGCGTTCCCTGGTCTCGATTCGCATTGCCCAGCTCAACGGCTGTCGGTTCTGCGTGGATCTCAACGCGCACAACTTCCTGAAGGCGCGCGGGGAGGAATCGAAGGCAAACGCAGTGGCGCAGTGGCGCAGTGGCGCGACAGCGAATTGTTTTCCGCTCGCGAACGGGCCGCGCTTGGCTGGGCAGAAGCGGTGACCCTGACCTGCGCCGACATCGAAAGCGACGCGGTTGACCGGCTCCGCGACGAATTCAGCGAGAACGAGATCACGGCGCTGACCGCCTGGATCGGTTTTCAGAACATGAGCGCGAAGTTCAATGCTGCGCTGGGCGCCGAGGAGCACGGCTTCTGCGCGCTACCTGGGAAGGACGATCAGCAGGGCGCGTGACACGCACCCGACTTGCGGTCATGTGTCCCACCCGTCCGACACCGCTCAAGGCCCTGTCCTGCCATCAACGCGGGGGCGCCAGAGCATGGGGCCGTAGTAGAGCACCCAGGGGGTGATGAAGGCCAGCCAGATCAGTGCGGTGGTCAGGTTCAATGGTCCCGTGTATCCCCCCGGCAGCCAGGGCACATCGGCCGCCACACGGGTGAGGGTGGCTCCCGAGAGGGACAGGAAGCAGGCCCAGGTGAATCCGTTGACCTGAAGGGCACGTCCCGAGTGCCCCAGCGTGACCCGGGTGGCCATGCCCAGGGTCATGGTGGTGATGAAGCCCAGGGCAAGGACGTGCTGAGGTGCGTGTGCGAACCACCAGTGTCCGGTCGTCATCAGGATCAGGCTCTGCACCCCGTGCAGGAGCATGCCTGCGGCAAACCAGGCCCAGGCGATGTGCAGCACGGCCAGCAGACGGTGGGCGAGGGCGCGGCGAAAACCCCAGTGCCAGGCGTGATGCAGCGCCAGGAAAGCGAGGGCAAAGTCGGCGATGAATAGCCATTGCCAATGCCCCGTCAAGGACAGCACCACATGACCGGTCACGGCGACCGCCATCAGTGGTATCGACCAGCGTGGTTGCACCAGGGTGTAGGGGCGAAGCACGCAACTGGAGAAGAACGGGATCATCCGGTGAGCGACGATCACCAGCACCGGGATCAGGAACAACCAGAATCCGGCCTTCAGGGAGAAGGCATACCAGAAGGTGGGGGCGCCCAGGCGCCACCCCAGCCAGGCAGCCGCCCCCAGCCATCCCATCACCAGGACTGTGTTGAGCCAGGTTTCGTAGTAACGGTCGGCGGCGGGGGCGCCACGATACACCGCCCACAGCGCCGCCAGCGCCCAGGCCCAGCCGGCCAGAAACAGCACAAGCCCCAGGATGACCCAGATGGGCTGACTGAACAGGCCTATGTAGAACAGCCCCATGCCGACGGTGAGGCCGACCCAGGCCGGCACATAGCGGGACCGGGGGATCTCGGTCGTGTTCATCCAGCGGGGATAGGTGGTCATGAGAAATCCGAACATGAAGAACGGAAAGACCCCATAGAGCATCAGGAATGGATGAAGGGCAAAGCCCGGTACGTTCAGCGAGAGAGGAGACCATAGGGTGGTGTACCGCCCCGTCAGTTCGATGCCCCAGTAGATCACGACCAGCAGCAGCTGGATCATGCCGGGAAGGAACATGAGTCGATGGGGCGCGGCGCTGTACTGATTCCAGGTCTTTGTTGCCAAGTTGAGCATAGGGGCACCGTGGGCGGGGAAATCAGAAGGGGACGGCCTGTTTGGTATGAGCCACCAGTAGCATGTAGCCGAACGCGAGGATGGCCAGCAACCAGGCGGCGGCCCGGCCGGCATCATGTCGGGCGAAGCGGAAGGCGATCATTCCCAGCACGATATATGCCAGCAGGGCGGTGAGCTTGGCCACCAGCCAGGGCTGAAGCACCACGTGCATCTGCCACACCCAGGCCAGCCACAGCCCGGTGAGCAGAAGACAGGTGTCCACCACATGAGGGGCAACGCGCACGAAACGGTGCCTGACCCTGGGTGAGTGGCACAGGTGCAGCAGGCCGCGGACGATGAACCCGGAGATGGAGATCAGTGCCAGCGTAACGTGAAGGTGTTTGATGGTCAGGTACATGGGGGGATTGTCGCGAGTGTGCGACCAGTGGCCCCTTGATCTTGATCAAGCGGTACCGGGTGTGGAATTTCGGAGCGTAGCAGCCGCGGAAACAACGGTAAGGATGCTGCACCCGTTCCAGATCCTGGCGCAGCCAGTCGTACTGGAAGCGGATGCGGGCATCGGGGTTGGCGTGGCGCTCGGCCGCATCAATCAGGGGCGCCAGGGCCGCCAATTCCGCGGCCAGTCGGGCCAGATGCGCCCGATACCCTATCCCCTGCACCTGATGGGCTTCGTCACCTTGTGCTGACTTGCCCGGGGACTGCGCCTTCTATGCGATTTACTCCCCCCATCCCTAGGGCTCGCCCCGGGCGATCAACAGCCAGAACAGCACCGAGGCCACCGCCGCGATCAGACGGCTGATCAGGCCCTGCTGGGCCGGATGCCGGGGCGGGGTGGTCTGCTGCCGGGCGGTGCTCACGGCTCGCCGACTTCAGCCGGGATCGCGCCCTCTAGCGATGACGGCCGTGGGGACAGCGCGGGCCCGGAAGGTTGGGGTGGCGACAATGGAAAACGGTTTTTTGGGCGGGGGGTGGTTTTTCAGAGCCCTCTGTCCACGGGAGCGTGTCGTGGTCCCCCAGCGCATCCCGGCCAGGTCAGTCGGTGGTTTACCCCAGGGTGGAGGACCGGCCAAGCCAGGGGCGGGTATGGCACACTACGGACGGATCTTCACCCAGGACAGCGCATGGTCAACCACCACGACACGGGCTACAAGGAACTGTTCAGCTATCCGGAACTGGTCCGACAGCTGATGGAGGGATTTGCCCCGCCGGAGGTGTCGGCGATGATGGATTTCTCCACCCTGACGGACCACAGCGGGAACTACATCACGCCCCTGTTCAATGAAAAGTTTGAAGACAAGGTCTGGTCGGTGGAGGTGGACTGGGAGGGTGTCAGGCAGCGGGTATTTGTCTACCTGCTGCTGGAATTCCAGTCCACGGTGGATCATCGCCTGCCGATCCGGATGTTGCATTACGTGGCCTGCTTCTACGACCACTTGATCAAGACGAAGGTCACGACGGCCCGCAAGGGGATGCCGCCGATCTTTCCGGTGGTACTGTACAACGGCTCGAAGCGCTGGACGGCGCGGGAGGACATCTACCGAATGGTCCGGCCGGAACCGCCGATGTTCCTGCGGGTCTATCAGCCTCACCTGCGCTACTATCTGGTGAACGAATCGGCCTTCACCGAGGACGAACTGGCGAAGCGGGATACGCCGCTGAGCGGGATTTTTGAGGTGGAGAAGGCATCGAAGGACGTGGAGGCCCTGCAGGGCGCGGTGAAACGGCTGGCGGCGCGCATCCGGGCACACCCGGAAAAAGCCCGGCTGGACGAGGTGATCACCCGTTGGCTCAAGCGTCACCTCAGGCGGCTGGGTACCGAGGCGGAGCAGGCGCTGGAACAGATCAACAGTTTGGTGGAGGACCATGCGATGCTGGCGGAAAATCTTCAGACGTGGGCGGAAAAGGAGCGGCAGAAGGGACGACAGGAAGGACGACAGGAAGGGCGGCTGGAAGGGCGGCTGGAAGGTCAGCGCTTGGCAGCCATGAACCTGCTCAAGCTGGGTTTGCTGACCGACGAGCAGATTGCCCAGACCACGGGTCTGTCCCTGACCGAGGTGATTGCCCTGCGCTCGGGTCAGGCTCACTGAAACGGCGCGAGACTTTTTTCGGGATTCGTCACGGCGTTTCCGGGCTTCCTTCAGGGAAGTCTCGGGGTAAGCCCCAAGGGATACAGGCTGTCAAAGGATCTCATGGGTTTTCACGGGACGAGCGGAAACAAAAAAGCCCCCGTTTCCGGGGGCTTAGAGATCTTCTTGGTACTGCTTGTACTTCAATTTGGTGGGCGGTAGTGGGATCGAACCACTGACCCCTGCCGTGTGAAGGCAGTGCTCTACCGCTGAGCTAACCGCCCAAGTGCGAAGAAGGCGTGATTATAGGGAGGCACCCCGGGGCTGTCAACACGCCTGCCGGGGTTTTTTAATTCCGCCATTCGGGTGTTTTGAGCAGGTGTCCGGCTCCCTCCAGGGTGAACTTCATGAAGGCCTGGGCCACGCCGGAAAAACGCTTGCCCCGGGGGTGGACCACATACCATTGGCGCTGGATGGGGAAACCTTCCACGTCCAGCACCACCAAGCGTTTCAGAATCAGTTCCATCTCCAGGGTGTGCAGGGACAGCAGGCCCAGGCCCAGCCCGGCTTCCACCGCCTGCTTGATGGCCTCGCTGCTGTGCATCTGCTGGGTGGCTTGCAGGGTGATGCCGTGGGTCTCGAAAAAACGTTCCGCGGCGCCCCGGGTGCCGGAGCCTTCTTCGCGCACCACGAAATGTTCCGTGGCCAGACGGGAGACCGGGATGTTGCTTTCCCGCGCCAGCGGGTGATCCGGCGGAGCGATGATCACCAGAGGATTCTCCAGGAAGGGGTGGGCGGCCGGCTCGCCCGAGGGGGGTTGGCCCATGATGGCCAGATCCATTGCATTCATGTCCAGCAGCTTGAGCAGGGATTCCCGGTTGGTGACCTCCAGGGTCACGGAGATATCCTGATGACGTCGATGGAACGCCGCAATCAGCCGGGGGACAAAGTAGTTGGCCGTACTGGCAACGGCGATGTTCAGGTGCCCGCGCCGCAGGCCCTTCATCTCGTTGAGCACCATTTCCACTTCCGCCAGCTGATTGGCAATCGCGCAGCTGTAGTGATAAAGCTCCTTGCCCGCATCGGTAAGATAGATCCGTTTGCCGATCTGCTCGAACAGGGGCAGGCCCACATGTTCTTCCAGCTGCTTGATCTGCATGGAAACGGCCGGTTGCGTAAGATGCAGTTCTTCCGAGGCTCTGGTATAGCTCAGATTTCGGGCGACCGCCTCGAAGGCCTTGAGTTGTCGGAAGGTGAAGTTCATGTGCCTTGCCTCCATGGGGCAGGATTATCCTCGGCCAGACGGAGGCGCTGGCTCCGTGTCTGGTCACAGCCACATCATATGAGTATTGCCTAATGGGAACAGGAATAAAAATCGAGTATTCCAGTCGAATTTTCACGGGCCTGACCGTACAACGAGAGGTTGATCAGGCGTGAGCGAGCAGGACATGACCATGGCCCCGGATCCGAAGACCCGGATTTCATCCGACAGGATGCATCATCCCCTGGCCGCGTCGGCCAACCACGGCAGACTGCATGCCTTCGAGAAGGTGTTCGAAGCCAAGCTGGAAGCCCTGATCCCAGCGCTTCGGGAGATGCAGTACCAGGCCATGGGCCCCGACCACGCTCGTAGGATCCAGGCCATGGCCCAGGATCGGTTGGGTTTTTCATGGCCGGATGAAGTGGTCGAGCGCTCCTGGGTCGGTGGACTGGATGTGCGCCGGCTGTATGCCCACGGCATCTTTCGCATCCTGTCGCAGATGGTGGAAGGGGCCTGGAGCGACTGCCCCGCCCCGATGATGGATGTGGAAACGGTGCTTGGGGAGCTGCTGGACTGTGATGTCCACGCCATGGTGGCGAGTGCCTGTCCGGATGGTCGTCTGATGGGGCTCAAGCGCTTGATCCTGCGCCTGCCGGGCCTGCAGGTTCGGCCCTGTGCCCGCGTGGGTGGGTTCTTCGACGTGGACAGCCAGGTGGAGCACTGGCGTTACTGTGAACTGCTGCGGCATCTGGAAGGGGTGCCCGTTCCGGCCAACGTCCCGTCCCGCTACCTGAAGGTTTGCGTCTATCACTTCCGGTCCACCCAGGCTGCGCAGCCTTGCTGTGAGGCCGAGGGCAATGTCGAAACCCTTGCGGCTTCGTTACTGGAGCGCCTCCACTGTTTCAGGGAGTCCCTGGGCAACGGCCTGTCCCGCCCCCCGCCGGTGGATACCCTGTTGATCGGCGTGGACACGGACACCGACGGGATCCGGATCCATGTGCCCGACGCCCATGGCCGGATGCGCACGGATGTCTTCGTCGACAGTGCCGTTTTATATCGTCAGACCCTGTCCCTGGAGCCTCGCGTGGCTTCCCTGCGGCTGTATCAGAGCATTCATCAGGCGGTGCGTGATCTGGGAGGCGAGGGCGGGGGAGGGGAGCCGCCCCGGGAGGGGCTGGTGCGCCTGATCGCCCGTTTGTTGCAGGGTAATCTGTCCCAGCTGGACTACCTGCGTCTGTATCGTGATGGCCGGCATGCCCAGGGGGAGCGGACGGAACGACTGATCATCGTCGGCGACGCCCTGGATGAGGTGCAGTGGCGCAATCTGGCCTGGTGCGTGGGGGCCGCGCCCATGGAGGTGATGGGGGAGGCCCTGGACATCGGCGTGCAGGGCGTGCTCAAGGGGGAGGCCGCACGACTTGGCTTGCCGGTGCCGGTGCTGGTCCACCGACTCTACGATGCCCATGTGCCGGGAAGCAGGGAGCGTGAAGCCGAGCGCTGTCTTGCCCTGTGTCAGGCCATCGAGGATCGCCATGCCGCCCTGGTACTCAAGGGCGGCATGGTCTGCCAGGGGGTATTGCGGGCCCGTGACGCCGGTGGGGCGTTGGAGTTTTTGGGCCCGCGGAGCCTGGAACCACTCAGGGCGTGAATGGCAGGGGCTGATCGCCCTGGTATTCCACCGAGGCCTCCTTGAGGATGGAGGCTTCCGTCGCCTGGTTCATCACGATGATGCTGATGCGCCGGTTGATGGGGTTTTCCGGGTTCTCTTTGTCAAACAGCACCGTGGAACCCAGCCCGATCACCCGGCCCACCTTACCTTCCTCCATGCCTCCCGCCAGCATGGCGCGTCGAGCCGCGTTGGCCCGGTCGGCGGACAGTTCCCAGTTGCTGTAATTGGCCCGGATGAAGGGGCGAGCATCGGTGTGTCCGGTAATGCTGATCTTGTTGGGAACCTGATTGATGATGGCACCCAGTTCACGCAGGATGGCCGTGGAATAGTTCATGAGCTGGGAACTGCCCAGGTCGAACATGGGGCGATTTTCCCTGTCGACGATCTGGATACGCAAACCCTCCGGTGTGATGTCCAGCAGTAACTGATCCTTGAAGGGCTCCAGTGCCTGGCTCTGCTCCATGGCTTCTTCCAGCACTTCCTTGAGGTTTTCCAGTCGCTGGCGATCCAGTTCCTGGGCCATTTCTTCGGCCCGTTCCATGTCGATGGCGCCCTCGAAATCGATGATGGAGGGGGAGGCACCATCACCTTCGGTCGGATGGGGCGGGGTGGGACTGATCCCCATGGCGGCGGAGGGATCCTGAAAATATTGGGAGATCGCTGCCTTCTGCACATCATCCGTGACCGATAGAATCCACAAAAGCAGAAAGAAGGCCATCATGGCGATGGCGAAATCCGCGAATGCAATCTTCCAGGCACCACCATGGTGGCCGCCTTTCTTGATGATCCGCTTGATGACGATCGGCTGTTTTTTCTCCTCCATCGCCAAGGCTGCTACTCCTTGTTGCCGCGCAGATGCTGTTCCAGCTCAATGAAGCTGGGGCGCATGTTGGAAGTCATCGCTTTGCGCCCGAACTCAACAGCCACCTGTGGACTGTAACCCTGGACATTGGCGAGGATGCAGGCCTTGAGGACCGCCAGATACTTGCTTTCTTCGTCGGCACGGCGTTCAAGGGCATTGCTCAATGGACCCACGAAACCGTAGGCCAGGAGGATACCGGTAAAAGTACCCACCAGCGCCGCGGCCACCAGGCCGCCGATCTTATCGATGGGACCATCCAGGGCACTCATGGTATTTACGATGCCCAGCACCGCCGCGACGATACCGAAGGCGGGCAGGCCATCGGCCACCCGGCTCACTGCATGGGCGGGTTCTGCCGCCTCGTGGTGGTGGGTTTCGATATCGATGTCCATGAGGTTGTCCAGCTCGAAGGAGTTCATGCTGCCGCTGACCACCAGGCGCATGTAATCCGAGATGAATTCCACAGCGTGGTGATTTTTCAGTACCCGCGGATATTTTTCGAACAGTGGGCTGTTTTCAGGTTCTTCAATATCTCCCTCGATACCCATCAGCCCTTCCTTGCGCGCCTTGGTGAAGAGGTCATACATCAGGCCCAGCAGTTCCATGTAATCGTCTTTTTTGTAGACTGGGCCGGCCATCATCTTGGGAATGAGGGTGATGACCTTGAGGATGGTCTTCATCGGGTTGGCGATCACGAAAGCTCCCAGCGCCGCCCCGAGGATGATGATGAACTCATAGGGCTGCCAGATCAGGATGAGCTGTCCGCCATGGAGGGCCCATCCGCCCAATACGGCCACGGTAACGATGATTGAGCCTAAGATCAGATTCACGGGCCGTATTCCTCCGGGTGCCTGGCTGGGGCATTGGGCTGGCTAGGATGTGAGAATGCGAGCCATAATAACCGAATCTATCCGTGTGAAGCACTGCTCAATCTGAAGAGGCGAAATGATGGGCAAGAACGTACTGGATGAGTGGGTCAGTGCTTTCGGCGCACGGGGCCTGCCACTGTTGCCGGGAACTCGTGAGTTGCTGGCGAATCTGGACTCGGATGAGTGTTCCAGCATGCGTCTGGTGGCCCGTCTGATCCAACGGGATCCTGGATTGGCGCTCAATGTCGTTCGCATGGCCAATGCGGTGCCCCATCGGCATTTCCGTACCGAAGTGGTGTCCCTGGACGAAGCCGTCATGATGATCGGCATTCAGGGCATTTTGCGCTGCCTGGAGCAGGTCGTGCCCCTGGATCAGCTGCTGGAAGATCCCGAGGCACGGACCCGCTATGCCCAGGTGGCCGCGCGTTCCGCCTATTCCGCCTTGTTGACGGAGGTCTGGGGTGACATCCGTCACGACATGGTTCCCGGCGAGGTTTCCCTGGCCGGCCTGTTTTACAACCTGGGCGAGCTGCTTCTGGCCGCCCATGAGGAACGCCGGATCCATCGCTACCTCACCCTGATGAGCGATGGTTCCGTCCTTCCCCATGAGGCCGAATATGTGGCACTGGATCTGAACCTGCGTGCCGTCGGCCACCGACTGGCCGAGCACTGGCAGCTACCGGACATGGTGCGACATTGCATGTGCCCTTCCAATGCCCGCCATCTTCGCACTCTGGGCGTCATGCTTGCGGCCAAGTTGACCCGCGAGGCCATGCGGGGTTGGTGCACGGCGGGTCTGGCCAGGGATCTGCGGCTGGCAGCGGATTATCTGGAACTGGAGCCGGCGGCAGTGGTGGCCCAGCTGAATCGCGTGTCCGAAGAATTCAATCTGCAGGTGGATCTTTACGGCGTGGCGCCCGTTGCGGAACTGAAGATCGAGGATATCGACGCACGGGTTCAGGAAGGCGGGATATCACCCGCGCCGGCCTTCTGCCTGGCGCCTCGTTTCAATCAGCTTGTCCAGGCGGAAGCGCGCCTGCAAGCTGCCGATCTTATTGATGAGAATGAGGTGCTCTCGGTGTTGCTGACCGGGTTGCACCATGGTCTTGGACTGAACAGAGTGCTCTTCGCGCGTCTGGATGAGGAGAGTGGGCGGCTGGTGCCGGTCTGTATGGAGGGCACCGACTATGAACCCGACTTCAACCGCATGACCATTGACGTCGGTGGACGGCATCTACTGGCGGTGCTGATGAAACGGCCCACCTCGTTCTGGCTCAACCCGGGCAACGTGGACGGGATGTGGTCGCAGGTGCCGGAGCCGCTCAGGGAAGCCATTGGTGTCAGGGAATTTTTCGTGCATTCCCTGTTTGTCGGGGAACGTCCGATGGGGATGGTTTATGCCGACCGACGTTCCCAGGCCTGTGCCCTGGACAAGCAGGCACAGACCGGATTCAATCGCCTGGTGGGGCTGGCGCAGGCCGAGTTGCTGCGGCTGGAACAGGCAGCCGGCGCCAGGCCACGTCCCCGGATCGAGCCGATCAGGACACTGCGTTGATCAGCCCTTGCCGTAGCGGCGTTCGATGTACTGTTCCACCAGTTGCTGGAATTCCTCGGCGATGTGGTCGCCCTTGAGTGTGACGGTCTTTTCCCCATCCTCGTAGACCGGGGCCACCGGCATCTCGCCGGTGCCCGGCAGGCTGATGCCGATGTTGGCATGCTTGCTTTCGCCGGGGCCGTTGACCACACAACCCATCACCGCCACGGTCATCTCCTCGACACCCGGATAGCGTTTGCGCCACTCGGGCATGTTGTGGCGGATGTGGTTCTGGATATCCTGGGCCAGATGCTGGAAATAATCGCTGGAGGTGCGACCGCAGCCAGGGCAGGCCACCACCGCCGGACTGAACCGGCGTAGTTCCAGACTCTGCAGGATCTCCTGGGCCACAATCACTTCCTTGACCCGGTCTGCACCCGGCTCCGGCGTGAGGGAGACGCGGATGGTATCCCCGATGCCCTGCTGCAGCAGCACCGCCAGGGCGGCGGTGGAGGCCACGATGCCCTTCACGCCCATGCCCGCCTCGGTCAGCCCCAGGTGCAGGGGGTAGTCGCAGCGGGCGGCCAGTTCCGTGTAGACGCGGATCAGCGGCTGCACCCCGCTGACCTTGCAGGACAGCAGGATGCGGTCGTGGGGCAGGCCGATCTCCTCGGCGCGCCGGGCGCTACTCAGGGCGGATTCGATCAGCGCCTCGCGGTTGATGTCCTGGATGTCCAGGGGCTGATCCCGGCGGGCGTTCTCGTCCATCATGCGGGCCAGCAGTTCCTGATCCAGGCTGCCCCAGTTGACGCCGATGCGCACTGGCTTGTCGTAGCGGCAGGCCATCTCGATCATCTGGGCGAACTGAGTGTCGCGCCGGGCGCCCCGGCCCACATTGCCCGGGTTGATGCGCAGCTTGGCCAGGGCTTCGGCGCAGGCCGGATACTTGCTGAGCAGGCGATGCCCGTTGAAATGAAAATCCCCCACCAGAGGTACATTCAGGCCCATGGCATCGAGGCCTTCGCGGATGCGGGGGACGGCAGCGGCGGCTTCTTCGGTATTGACCGTGATGCGCACCACTTCCGACCCGCCCCGGGCCAGGTCGGCCACCTGGCGTGTGGTGCTTTCCACGTCGGCGGTATCGGTGTTGGTCATGGACTGCACCACCACCGGGGCATCACCGCCGACCACCACATGGCCGACGCGGACGGGGACGGTGACATGGCGACGATAACCTGGGATATTGGAAGTCATCAGTTTGCGCCTTCAAGCGTCTGGATCGTGAGAGTGCGCCATCTTATCAGGATTTGGGTGGAGGGTGGTCCCGCGCCCGCCAGGTTGACGGTTCTTGCCGCTCACCCCATAATCCCCAGCCTTATCCGAGCAATGGTGACCTGCACCGGTCCCCTCGCGACAATAAGCTGTGAACCCCGCCAGGCCCGGAAGGGAGCAACGGTAACAGTGGACTTGGGCGCCGGGGTGTGGCTGGTGTGGGTTGCCACCCCCCTTCAAGTAACGTATGCGTGCAGGTTTTCCGGCAGGGCTGGTCTTGTCGCCCCCGGGGCCGCTACCATGGCGCGATTCGAAGTGTCGTCCACGGAGTGCGCCATGACTCAGCCACGTTTCATTCTTCTTGCCGCCCTTGCCTTGATCTGCCTGGGGTGGTTTGCCCAGGCGGGTGCCGCCGAACTCCAGATCCGCGATCTTGAAGTCGGCGACGGTCCACGGGCCGATCGTCACCATGCCTTGCAGGTGCATTACACCGGCTGGCTGGAAGACGGTACCCGCTTTGATTCCAGCCATGAACGGGGCGAGCCTCTGAGCCTGATCCTGGGGCAGGGGCAGGTCATCCCCGGCTGGGAGATGGGGCTTGTGGGCATGCAGGCCGGCGGCAAGCGGGAACTGATCATCCCGCCTCAACTGGCCTACGGTGAGCGCGGCGCCGGTCGGGTGATCCCACCCAATGCCACCCTGCGTTTCGAACTGGAACTGGTGGCGGTGGAGCCGCCGCCCTTCACCAACGTGAGCAATGACGAACTGGCCGAACTGATTGCCGCCGGGGTCAAGGTCATCGACATCCGGCGTCCGGAGGAATGGCGCGAAACCGGGGTGGTGGAAGGCAGCTACCTGATCACCGCCTTTGACGCCAATGGCCGCTTCGTGCGCAGTTTCCCCCGACATCTGACCCGGGTGGTGGAGCGGGATGAGCCCTTCGTGCTCATCTGCCGGGTGGGTAACCGCACCGGGGTGTTGGCCCGGTTCATGGTGGAAGAGGCGGCTTACACCCGGGTGATGAATGTGACCGACGGCATCCTGGGCTGGTTGGGGGAGGGGCGCACTGTCAGCAGCGACTGCCCCAGCCTGCAGTCCGGTCAGCGTTGCTGAGCGCGGAAGGGATCCCGGTTCATGTCACCGCATCGTTATCGTTTGATCATTTCCTGTCCTGACCGGGTGGGCATCGTTGCCGCCGTGAGCGGCTTTCTGGCCAGTCACGGCGGTTCCATCACCGAGGCCAGCCAGCACTCGGATGCCTCCACCGGCTGGTTCTTCATGCGTTACGAGATCGATGCCGGCACGTTGCCCTTCGACCTCGACGGTTTCTGTCGGGCCTTCGAACCCATCGCCGGGGAGTTCGCCATGCAGTGGCACGTCACCGACGCCCGTCTGCCCCGGCGCGTGGTGCCCCTGGTGAGCAAACTGGATCACTGTCTGACGGATCTGCTCTATCGCTGGCGCTCAGGGGATCTGCCCATGGACATCCCCTGCGTGATTTCCAACCACGAGGACATGCGGGACTATGTGGAGTGGCACGGGATTCCTTATCACCATGTCCCGGTGGACCGGCAGGACAAGGCATCGGCCTTTGGCCGGGTTTCTCAACTGGTGGACGAGGCCCGCGCGGACGTGGTGGTGCTGGCCCGCTACATGCAGATCCTGCCCCCGGACATGTGTGCCCGTTATGCCGGGCGCGTGATCAATATCCACCACAGCTTCCTGCCGTCCTTTGTCGGCGCCAGGCCCTATCATCGGGCTTTCGACCGGGGCGTGAAGCTCATCGGTGCCACCTGTCATTATGTGACCGATCAACTGGACGAGGGGCCGATCATCGAACAGGATGTGATCCGGGTCCGTCACGACGACACGGTGGACGATCTGGTGCGACTGGGGCGCGACGTGGAGCGGGCCGTGCTGGCCCGGGGGCTGCGTTACCATCTGGAAGACCGGGTGCTGGTGCACGGCAACAAGACGGTGGTGTTTGATTAAACACCGGGCCGATAGCAAAAAAGCCACCGTTTCCGGTGGCTTTTTTGTACTTTTGTATGGCGGAGAGGGAGGGATTCGAACCCTCGATACGGGGTTACCGTATACACACTTTCCAGGCGTGCGCCTTCGACCGCTCGGCCACCTCTCCGCTGATTGTTTCGCCGCGCAGTGGCAGCGATTGATCCGGTGGGCCTGGCCCGTCCCGATCAAGGTGCCGAAAGATACCTGAATCTTTCTGGTTTGGCAAATCCCTTTGCCGATTTTTTCTAGCCATCCTTGCGCGGAGGGGTCCCACCCTGGGGCAGGTAGCTGGCGGGGAAGGCGGTGACGTTGGCGCCCAGCTCGCTGATCTTGGCCACACCTTCCTTTTCCACCTCATCGATGCGGATGATGGCATGCATCGGGATCAGGCTGCGGGTGACGGATGCAAACTCGGTCTTGAGCTTCTCCTCGCCCGGGTCCACCACGATGGCGCTGCGCTCGCCGAAGATCAACTCTTCCACCACCACGAAACCATACATCTCACTCTGGTACACCTGGCGGGCGAAGACCTCGTACACCTTGCCCTGATTGATGAAACAGACTCGATAGATATGCTTGGAACTGGCCATGTCGCCTCTGCAAAGGGGATGACGGAATACCGCCGCCCCCGGATGGGGGCGGGCAGGGCATTCTATCAGAGCGGACCGATGCGCCCGCGTCTACCACAGGGTCCCGTTGCGCCAGTCCCGGATCACCAACCCCAGCAGTACCAGGATGCACAGGGTCGTGATGACGGTGGAGGTGACGATCAGCACGGTCAGGAATTCAACGGATGCCATGGCATGCTCCCGGGTTCAATGTCTGGGCGGCGGTTCCTTGAGGGTTTCCCAGTCAAAGGACTGGGGCCACAGCCAGGTGGTCAGCAGCACGATCACCATGGACACGGCCGCACCCACCAGGGCACCCACGTAGAAACCGATCAGGAAATAGGCGCTGATCCCCGCCAGGCTACCCAGTACCATGGCCAGGGAAGCACCGATGCGGTTGGTCCGACGCCAGTACAGCCCGGCGGCGATGGGCCAGATTGTGCTGGCCACGAAGGCCCCGGTGAAATGCAGCAGTTCCGCCAGGGTGGTGATGCGCGGCAGGCAGAGCAGCCAGGCAATGACCCCCAGCAGCAGAATGGTGACCTTGGTGGCGGTACGCAGATGGGCCGCCGTGGCCTGGGGGCGCAGGTGCCGGTAGTAGATGTCCCGCACCACCAGCATGGCCGTGGCCGCCAGCAGGGAGTCCAGGCTGGAGGCCAGGGCGGCGAACACCATCACCAGCACGATGATGGCCCCCGCCAGCCCCAGCAGTTCCGAGGCGACGATGGGACCCACCATGTCGGCGGCGGGAATGTTCACCCCCAGTGCCGGTGCGGCCAGGGCGATGAAACCGGCGACGATGGGGATTGGCGCCCAGAAGATGCCTGCCAGCAGGTAGGCCCACATGCCCACCCCCTCGCGGAAGGAATAGGCCCGGGTCCACCACACGTTGGAATGGAAGATCTCCCCCATGCCGAACAGCAGGTTGTTGAACAGGAACATGATCGCCGCCGGCATCAGCAGGGTGAGCAGTTCCGGTCGTTCCAGCCGCAGACTGAGGTGAATCTCGTCAAAGCCGATGCGACCGATCACCAGCCAGGCGATGGCCACCAGGCCGACCAGGATCAGGATCGACTGGATGAAGTCGGTGCCGATGACGGCGCGAAAGCCGCCGATCAGGGTGTAGGCCACGCAGGCCGCCAGGATCACCGTCATGCCCTGCCAGTAGGGGATGCCGGAGAGGGCATGGGTGAGCACGCCGCCGGCCATGCCCAGGCTCACCAGCCAGCCGAAGCTGTAGAAGATGGAAATGGCCAGGAAGATCCGCCAAGCGAGATGGCCGTAGCGCAGACGGACGAAGTCGCCGCTGGTATAGCCGTGGGGCATGAGCAGCCGAATGCGCTTGGCCAGCGGGGCGAACAGCAGCAGACCCACGGAACCCAGGGCATAGCCGATCATGCCCCATAGACCGATCTGATAGGCCAGCTGCGGGGCCATCATGGTGGTGTTGCTGGTGACCCACGTGGCCATGGCGGTAGCGGTCCCCACCGCCAGTCCCACCTTGCGTCCGGCCAACACGAACTGATCCAGTTCCTTGTCCCGGCGACCGAAGTACCAGCCAAGACCCACGTACAGGGCGGTGAACAGGGCGATCAGCAGCCAGGCCAGCCCCGGTTCCAGAATGGCGGTTTCCTGAATGCTCATCGGATTCTCCTGCCGGTGACGATCAGGGCGATGGTGGCCAGGAAGACAACGGCGCCCACGCCAAAGAGGGTCAGGGCCTGATGGAGTGCGTGATGCCTGACCTCGATGGTCAGGGGCGGACTCCAGTCGGAACGGGAATCGTCGGCCAGGGTGGCCTGGACCCGATAGTGAAAGGTGCCGTCACCGCGGCCGCTGATCACGGTGGCCCGGTCGGCGCCTTCGTAGAGAACCCGTGCCTCCCGGAAGTCGGTGGCGCGGGATTCTTCCAGGCGGTAAATGGCGCCGTCGGCCCCTTCCAGGCCCCAGCGGAGCTGGTAATAACCGGCACGGGCGGTCTGGGTGGTGGCATCCAGCGTGGGCACGCCCTGGGCGAGGACGGACGTCGGCATCAGCAGGATGATGCTCAGTGCGAATGCCCACAGGGCATGGGGTGCATGACGATGTGGCATGGCGGTCTCCGCTCGCAACGGGCTTTCTTCCTCGTTTTTTTACCCTAGACCCCCGGGAAACCCGGGTCAAGGCCGCTTCTGTGCCTTAAAACCCCCAAATTGTTTGCACCATCCACCTCCTGTGGCCTAATTTATGCGCCCCTGGACTCCCCTGGAATCACTCATGTACTGGTCTTCGGTGCTCCGTGTCGTCGGGCTGCTGCTGATGCTGTTCAGCGTCACCATGCTGCCGCCGGCACTGGTGGCGATCATTTACGACGACGAGGGGTTGGTGCCGTTTCTGGTGTCCTTCGGGGTGATCCTGATCGTCGGTACCCTGATCTGGTTACCGGTGTGCCGTCACCGTCAGGAACTGCGCACCCGTGACGGCTTCCTGGTGGTGGTGCTGTTCTGGACCGTGCTGGGCCTGTCCGGCGCCCTGCCGTTGACCCTCTCTCATGCCCCCAGCATCTCCATCACCGATGCCGCCTTTGAAAGCATGTCCGGGCTCACCACCACCGGGGCCACGGTGCTTACCGGGATCGACGATCTGCCGGAGTCCATCCGCTTCTATCGCCAGCAGCTGCAGTGGCTGGGCGGCATGGGCATCATCGTGCTGGCGGTGGCCATCCTGCCCATGCTGGGGGTCGGGGGCATGCAGCTTTATCGGGCCGAGACTCCGGGGCCGGTGAAGGACTCCAAGCTTACCCCCCGCATTGCCGAAACCGCCAAGGCCCTGTGGTACATCTATCTCACCCTGACCATCGCCTGTGCCACCGCCTACTGGGCGGCGGGGATGAGCTGGTTCGATGCCATCGGCCACAGTTTCTCCACCGTGGCCATCGGCGGTTTCTCCACCTACGACGCCAGCATCGGTCATTTCGACAGTCCACTGATTTCCATGATCTGTGTGGTCTTCATGCTCATCGCCGGCATCAATTTCGCCATGCATTTTCTGGCCTGGCGAACCCGTTCCTTCCGGCACTATCTGCGAGAACCGGAGGTGCGCTGGTTCATCGGCATCATGGTGACCACGGGGATCGTGGTCACGACCACCCTGATGCTGACCCGGCACTACGGCGGTTGGGGCGACACCCTGCACCAGGCCATCTTTCATACCGTCTCCATCGGCGTCACGGCGGGTTTCGTCACCGACAGCGTTGACCAGTGGCCCCTGTTCCTGCCGGTTCTGCTGGTGCTGGTGGCCTTCATCGGCGGCTGTGCCATGTCCACCGGCGGGGGGATCAAGGTGATCCGGTTCATGCTGCTGATCAAGCAGGGGTATCGGGAGGTGATCCGACTGGTGCACCCCCAGGCCCAAGTGATCATCAAGGTCGGCGGCAAGCCGGTGCCCGACCGGGTGGTGGATGCGGTGTGGGGGTTTTTTGCCACTTATGTGGCGTTGTTCGGTCTGATGATGATGATCCTGATGGCCACGGGGCTGGATCAGGTGACGGCATTTTCCGCGGTGGCGGCCAATATCACCAATCTGGGGCCGGGCCTGGGTAGCGTGGCTGAAAATTACAGCAGCATCAGTGATCTGGCCAAGTGGGTGCTGATGTTTGCCATGCTGTTGGGGCGATTGGAGGTCTTCACCCTGCTGGTGCTGTTCACCCCGGCTTTCTGGCGCCACTGATCCGATAAGATTTTCCTTATGTCAAAGAAACATCCCATCATCATTTGTCTGCGTGTCTGGGTTCGCGGCCAGGTTCAGGGGGTCGGGTTCCGGCCCTTCATTCATGGGCTTGCCACGGAGCTGGGGCTGTCCGGCTGGGTGCGCAATGATCCCGCCGGCGTCGAGCTCATGATTCAGGGACCACGGCCGGCGGTGGACCAGTTCCTGCATCGGCTGGCTCATCATCCGCCGCCCCTGGCCCGCGTGGATGTGGTCGAAACCAATCCGCTCGAACCCATTCCGCAAATGTGCGGCTTTGCCATCGTGCCCAGCGTGGGCGGCGCCATTGCCACCGGCATGACTCCTGATGCCGCCGTCTGTCCTCAGTGCCTTGAAGAGCTTTTCGACCCGGGCAATCGCCGCTACCGCGATGCCTTCATCGGGTGTGCCCATTGCGGTCCTCGCTACACGGCCATGACGGCCATCCCCTATGACCGCGCCCATACCAGCATGGCCTCCTTTACCATGTGCGCCGCCTGTCACCGGGAATACCAGGACCCTGGTCAGCGCCGTTTTCACTCCCAGCTCAATGCCTGTCCCGAGTGCGGTCCCCGGCTGAGCCTGCTGGACCCCGGCGGCATGCCGTTGCCGGTGGATGACGTCATCCGGGCGGCACTGCAACAGATCCGGGAAGGCAAGATTCTGGCGGTCAAGGGCCTGGGGGGCTTTCACCTCATGTGCGATGCCCGCAACGAGGACACCGTCGCCCGGCTGCGGGCGCGCAAGCAGCGGGAGGAAAAGCCCTTTGCCATCATGGCCGCCAACCTGGCCTCGATCCGGGATCTGGTGCACTTGTTGCCGGAAGAGACACACCTGCTCAAGGGCTATGCGCGGCCCATTGTCCTGCTGCGCCGAAGGCCCGACAGCCGTCCCACCCTGGAAGGGGTGGCCCCGGGGATGCAGCGCCTGGGCGTGATGCTTCCCTATACCCCCCTGCAGTATCTGCTGTTCCACGAGGCCGCCGGACGGCCCGACGGCACTCGCTGGGTGCAGGAAGAACCCCAGTCCCTGCTGCTGGTCTGCACCTCGGCCAATCCCTTCGGCGAGCCGGTCATCATCACCAACCAGGGCGCGGTGGACCGGCTGGGGCATATCGCCGATGCTCTGCTGGTACATAACCGGGACATCCGGGTGCGCTGTGACGACAGCGTGGTCCGCATGACGGCGACCGGTCCGGGCTTTCTGCGGCGGGGGAGGGGCTTCACGCCGGAGCCGGTGCGCATGCCTCGGACCGGCCCCTGTGTTCTGGGCACCGGGGCCTGGTATAACAACACCGCCTGCATCACCCGCGGGCAGCAGGCCTTTTTGTCCCAGCATGTGGGGGATCTGGACAGTCCCGCCAGTTGCCGAGCCCTGGACGAGACCGTGGAGCACTTGATGCTGCTGCTGCGCATTCGCCCCGAGCGCATCGCCTGTGACCTGCATCCGGATTACTACAGCACCCGCCTTGCCATGCGTCTGGCCAAGGTGCTGGATGTGCCATTGCTGCGGATCCAGCATCATCATGCCCATCTGGCGGCGGTCCAGGCGGAGCACCAGCTGGACCGTCCCGTGCTGGGGCTGGCCCTGGACGGTTACGGCCTGGGGGATGACGGTACCGCCTGGGGTGGGGAGCTGCTGCGAATCGACGGCGCCCGTTACCAGCGTCTGGGGCATTTGCGTCCCTTGTTGTTGCCCGGTGGCGACCAGGCCACCCGTGAACCCTGGCGCATGGCTGCCGCGGTCCTGCATGCCCTCGGACGGGCAGACGAGATCCCTGATCGGTATCAGGTCTTTGCCGCCGCCCAGGGCTTGCCCAAGCAGATGGACACCGAACGCAATCCCCACCTCACCACCAGTCTGGGGCGCCTGTTCGATGCGGCGTCCGCCTTGCTGCGGGTGAAATGGGTGGCCCGTTTCGAGGGGCAGGCCCCCATGCTGCTGGAAGGGCTGGCCGCCCGCCACGGCCCGGAAGTTCCCCTGTCCGGGGGGTGGGTGATGGAGCAGGGGGTGCTGGATTTCATGCCCTTGCTGGCCCGACTTGCCGACGGCATGGATCCGGGGGCGGGCGCCGGCGTCTTTCATGCCACCGTGGCCCAGGGCCTGGCTTGCTGGCTGATCGAGGCGGCCAAGGCTCAAGGCATTCGTGACCTGGTGCTGGGTGGCGGCTGCTGTCTCAACCAGGTGTTGATGCAGGATCTGGTGGAGCGGCTGACCGGTGCCGGTTTCCGGGTCTATAAGCCGCAATGGTCGCCGCCCAACGACGGCGGTCTGAGTCTGGGGCAGGCCTGGATCGCCATGCAGGCCCCGATCTGATCACCACCCGAACCATGAATTCGAGTCTGTCTGGAGTCTCAACCATGCCACAACCCCGGCCCGATCTGGATATCCGGCTGCGCAGCTGGCTGTTTTTCCTGCTTTACAACCTCATGGGCATCGTTCACAGCGTGCTGTGTCTGCTGGTGGCGCCGTTCCAGAGCTTTGAGCAACGCTATCGGTTCGTCAATCTGTGGACCCGCGCCACCCTATGGTTGCTACGCACCCTCAACGGGATTGATGTCCGCGTGGAGGGGCTCGAACACATCCCCCGGGATGAGCCGGTCGTGATCATGTCCAATCATCAGAGCGAGTGGGAGACCTTTTACCTGCAGTTACTGGTGTCGCCCCAGGCCACGGTGGTCAAGCGCGAGCTGCTCGGCATTCCCTTCTTCGGTTGGGGGCTGGCGTTGCTTAAACCGATTGCCATTGATCGCGGCAGTCCGACCGCCGCCCTGAAGACCATCCTCAAGACGGGCAAGGAACGGCTGGACGAGGGCATCAGTGTGGTGATCTATCCGGAAGGCGCCCGTCAGCTCCCCGGCCAACTGGGTCGCTTCAATGCCGGTGGCGCGATGCTCGCCTGTCGCGCCGGCAGGCGAGTGCTGCCCGTGGCCCACAATGCCGGTGATTGCTGGCCACACAGATCTTTGCTGCGCCATCCAGGCACCATCCATCTGCGGATCGGGCCGCCCATGGCCTGCGAGGATGGCGATGTCAAGGCGCTCAATGCCCGGGTCGAGCAGTGGATTCGGGAGAATGCCGCCGAACTCATGCAACCTCGTCCGGGCAAATGATCCACTCGGGCAGGTGTACTGTCCATTCATTCAGCCATAATGCTAAGATATCGTGATTGTTAATGTTTTAGGTAATAACAATCAATTATGGCCAACTTTTCAACCCATGTGGCAGTTGCCGGCATGGCTGCCACGGGCATGGCCTCGGGGATTGCCGTCACCGGCATGCTCTCCTGGCCGGACAGCCTGGTCCTGGGTGTGTTCCTGGTGGCGGGTACCCTGTTGCCCGACATTGACGTGGATGGCGGCCGGCCCCAGCGTTGGCTGTTTTCCCTGCTGGCGCTGGCGGCGGCCATCGTTGCCTCCAGCCTGACGATCCAGATGCAGACCACGCCCCTGTTCACCCTGCCCGGGCAGACCGTTTCCTGTGAAGCCATCGCCGTGGGGTTTCTGGTCTGGTTGCTGATCCGCTATCCCGCCGCCTTCCTGTTCCAGAAACTCACCCGTCACCGGGGGTTGTGTCATAGCCTGGTGGTGGGCGGTCTGTGGGGACTGGGCTGGATCTGGCTGGGACTCCATTGCCTGGCGGCCGAACCCCTGCTCATCTGGCTGCAGGGGATCGCACTCTTCATCGGGTTTTTGATTCATCTCGTACTGGATGAACTCTACAGCGTGGACATCAACAACGCCCGGATCAAGCGATCCTTCGGATCCGCCCTTAAAATCTGGGAACCGGCCTTTCCCTCCGGTTCCCTGCTGGCCACGGCGGCCCTCGTGACCCTGGTGTGGTTGCTGCCCTATCCGGGGGAGCTGATTCACTGGCTGCGTGGCGGCATGCTGTTGCTGGGCTAGTTCGGGAACAGTATGCCGTGGGCCGCCAAGGCGCGATTCCGGGGGTATGCGGGTGCCCGGCTCTGCTATGCTTGGCCGATCGACCGGTGAGGAACCCGCCCGCTCCATGAACCGTCGCTCTTGTCTTTTCAGCCTGAGCCTGCTGCTCCTGCTTTTGGGTCCTGGCCCGCAGGCGAATGATTTGCCCCATTACTGGGACATGGATAGCTACCTGGCACGCTACCCGCTGCAGAAGGTGCTGTTCCACGACTTCGCCCAGCGGGTCGGAAGCGCTCCTTCGCCGCCACCGGCCGATGTTGGTGAACGGCCTGTCGCCAGGGTGGCCGTGCTGTATCCCGGTCTGCAGGCCTCCGACTACTGGCGGCGTAACCTGATGGCCTTCAGTCGCCGTGCACACGCCCTGGGGCTTGATCTCTCCATTGCGGTCCATTCCAGTCAGCCCGGCGACACCGACCCCGTGCTGCAGGCGGAGCAGCTGCGTCAGGTGCTGGCCGGGCAGCCCGATTATCTTGTCTATACACTGGATACGCCCATTCATCATCGCCTGACCGAGCGGTTGTTGGCCATGTCCTCCGCGGGTGGAACCGGACCGAAGATCATCCTCCAGAACATCACCACCCCCGTGCGGGCCTGGGACGGCATGCAGCCGTTCCTGTATGTGGGTTTTGATCATGTCGAAGGCTCGCGCATGCTGGCCCGCCACCTGATCAAGGTCACCGGAGGAAAGGGGGACGTGGTGGTGCTCTTCGCGGGTGAAGGCTACATCAGCCAGGCCCGGGGAGGCACCTTCATCCGGGAAATCGCCGCCTTCCCTGACCTCCGGCTCCGGAACACCTACCTGACCCATCTTCGGATGGATGTGGCCCGCCGGGCGACCGAGGATGCCTTGGAGCGTTATCCGGATCTGGTCCTGATCTATGCCTGCGCCACCGATATCGCTCTCGGCGCCGCCGCGGCCGCGGCAAGCGCAGATCTTCAAGGAGGGCTGCTGATCAATGGCTGGGGCGGTGGTATCGAAGAACTTTCCCTGATCGCTAGCGGGGCGCTGGCGGCCACTGTCATGCGTATGAATGATGATGCCGGGGTGGCCATGGCCGAGGCCATTGCGATGGATCTGCGGGGGCAGGGCCATCGGGTACCTCAAGTATTTTCCGGGGAAATGGTGCTGGTGACCCGTGACATGGATGCCGCCGTCATCGACAATCTCAAGCAGCGAGCCTTTCGCTATTCCGGTCCGCCATCGGAGTCGACTGAACCATCCAGCCTTTCGCTACATGTCTCCGAACGGTAACCGGGAACACCCTGCCCATGGCCAGACGCACACTGATCACCACGATCGTTGCCGCCCTGGGCGGCGGCATGGTGCTGTTCAGTGTGCTGGCCGTGGTGTTGACCATCCAGGGGACACGTCAGGCCACGCTGGCGGAACTGCAGCGCGGCTTTGACCGTAGTGCGGCCCTGGCAACCCTGATCCTGGATCAGGAAATCGAAGGCATCCAGCGCATGAGCCATGAAATCATGCGTCTACGTCCCTTGCAGCAGGCGGTTCTGGAAGGACGCCAGGATCTGGCGGAGCATCTGTTGTTACGTCAGGCGCAGTTTGATCTGCAGGGTGTCTTTGATGGTCTGATCATCAGTCGCGAAGACCAAGCCCGCTGGGTGGCGGGGGGATTTGCCGTCTACCGTCGGGAAGCCCTGTTGGAGTGGTTGTCCCGTCAGCATGAGCATCAGGGCGGGCTGTCGGATGCCCGGTTGCATGCGATGGTGGATGAGGATGGACGCCCCCATCTGGTGCTGGTGGTGTCCCGACATTTTCGTGATCCGGATACCGGTCGCCGGTTGGGCAGTCTCAAGGGCGCCGTGATCCTTTCCGACCGCCTGAGCCTGTTCAATCGGGTCAGGCAGGCGGCCGGCCTGGAGGGATTGGGCTGGATGGTTGATGGCCAGCTCTTTGTCGGCCCCCTGCCGGCCGATGCCCTGCTGTCGGGAGCCTGGCCCCGGCTGCCGCCGGCCGGTCAGGCCGGTGACGAGTTCATTCGCGAGGCCTCCGTTCATATCGCCCGGCGTTCCTTGAGCCTGGCGACCCTCGATCAGACGCCGGTCATGGTCATGAGCGTGGCGGATCCGCGCGATGAAGCCAGAATCCTGATTACCGTGATGACCCTGCTGGTGACGGTCATCGTCATCGTCATGTCGGTTCTGCTGCTGTTTTTGACCCGCTTTGTCGCCTTGCCCCTGCGGCGCCTGGCCGAGCAGGCGCGACTGTTGCCGGTGGGGCCGTTGCGGCCCCTGAGCATGCCCCGTTTCCATGCCGACGATGAGTTGGGTCAGTTGGTGAATGCCTTCAATGACCTTATTCGTCGCATCTCGATTCACCAGCATGAACTGGACCGGATGGCCCACTACGACATCCTGACGGGTGTGCCCAACCGTCGATTGCTGGCCGACCGTATCTCCCAGGCCATCGCCCGCGCGCGCAGGAACCTCTCGCCGATGGCGATCTGTTATCTGGATCTGGATGGCTTCAAGCCCATCAACGACCGCTTTGGCCATGCCATGGGGGATCGTTTGCTGCTGGTTATCGCAGAGCGTCTCAAGACCCTGCTGCGTGCCGATGACACCCTGGCCAGGCTGGGAGGGGACGAGTTCGTGCTCCTGTTCAATCATCTGGATGATGCGGACGAGGCGCACCGTCTTTTCGAGCGCATGCTCACCGCCGTGGCCGAGCCGGCGATCCTGGACGGTGTCTGCGTGCGGCTGTCCGCCAGCATGGGGGTGACCTTCTTCCCCCGCGACGACCATGACGCCGATACCCTGATCCGACACGCGGATCAGGCCATGTACCAGGCCAAGGAGGCCGGCAAGAACCGCTATGCCGTCTTTGACTTGGACCAGAGTCGCCGCCAGCAGACTCGGATGGAGTTCATCAGGTCCATGGCCACCGGTCTACGGGAAGGGCAGTTCCTTTTGCATTACCAGCCCCGGGTGGATCTGGTCAGCGGTCGGGTGACCGGAGCCGAGGCCCTGTTGCGCTGGCGGCATCCGAAACGGGGATTACTCATGCCCGCTAGCTTTCTTGATGACCTGAGCGGCAGCGAGCTGGAACCCGAGATGGGCCGCTGGGTCATCGAGCAGGCCCTGCAGCAGTTGGCCCGTTGGCAGGCTCAGGGGCTGCGTCTGCATATCAGCGTCAACGTCAGTGCCGATCATCTTCTGGAACCGGGCTTTGCCGATTACCTGGAGGCGGCGCTGGCGCGTCATCCCCAGTTATCGCGGGAGTCCCTGGAATGTGAAATCCTGGAAACCGCCACCTTCAGCGATCTCTACCAGGCGGGCAGTGTCA
This sequence comes from Ectothiorhodospira shaposhnikovii, assembly GCF_047222355.1. NCBI lineage: Bacteria > Pseudomonadati > Pseudomonadota > Gammaproteobacteria > Chromatiales > Ectothiorhodospiraceae > Ectothiorhodospira > Ectothiorhodospira shaposhnikovii. The sequence continues at coordinate 1,522,320 of NZ_CP178333.1, forward strand.
TTGCCCGCTGCAAGACGCTGGGGGTCCGGTTTGCGCTGGATGATTTCGGCACGGGCTATTCTTCCCTGGCCTATTTTCGCAGCCTGCCGGTGGATGTGCTCAAGATTGATCGCAGCTTCGTCATGGACATGCTGGAAGACCCCAATGATCTGGATATCGTCGAAAGCATCGTGGGGTTGGCCGCCACCTTCAACAAGGAGATCATCGCCGAAGGGGTGGAGAGCATGGAGCAGGCGGCCTATCTCATCCGCCTGGGGTGTCGCCATGGCCAGGGGTACGGCATTGCCCGTCCCATGCTCCCGGAGGCGCTGCCTGCCTGGATTCGGCAATGGTCGCAACGGCGTCCGGCATTGGCGATCCATCTTGGCGAGGGGCTGACGGGTGACCTGAACATATCGGTGGCGGTGCGCGGCTATCAGCGCTGGTTCGAGGGAATGATGCTCAGCCTCCATGAAGAGCCCCATCAGCCTCCGGATGATCTGTTCAATACCCGCTTTGTCCGCTGGTACAACGGCAGTGGATCAGCCCGTTACGGCATGCATGAGGCCTTTGCGGATCTTTGGGGCGCCCATCTCAGGGTGCATGAGCTGCTTTTGTCCCTGGGTGAGCGGAAAAAGGCAGGCGCGTCGCCGCGGCAACTGCACGTATTGCAGTCCGAACTCCTGATGGCCCGGGATGCCATGCTGGCATGCTTTGCCCAGCTGGAACGTCGCGAGGCCTTGGTAGGCAGATAGCGGACTTACCTCAAGTGCTTTCCCGCTGAAGGGGGCTAAGTCATCCGCCTGCAACGAGAAACCGCTGCTATCCACAGAAGCTGTGGGTAAGTGTGTGGATACCATGTCCGGAAACGACGCCAGGCCCCGTCCTTCCGGCGCTTGTCTTAAATTGGTCATGAAGTGATCAATTTTATTAAATCAAAATAAATCATAGAGTTATTGGTTTTTGGTGTTTTTTCATGGCAGTGGTTGACAGTCGTTGATCAGATGGTTTATGGCATCTTGAGTCTGTGCATAACATCACCTGCATTTATGCGGTTGTGGCCACTGCAGGGGTCGGGCTGCTACCATGATCCATCCTGTCCGTTCCTTCTGGAGTCATGCATGATGCGTGTCCTGCGTCCGGCCTTCATTGCCGGCTCCCTCTTGTTGCTCTCCCACAGTGCCCTGGCGGTGGATCTGAACATTCAGCCGGGCGATTGGGAATTCACCAATGTCACCCGCATTCTGGGGAACACCGCCTTTCCCGAGCACACCACGACCAACCGCCAGTGCATCACCGCGGACGATGTTGCCCGGGGGCCGGAATTCATGGATCTGAGTGAACATTGCGACCTGTCCAATCTTCAGGTCACTGCCGACACCATGCGCTATGACATGACCTGCCGGGAAAACGGCATGGAAGTTCAGATGACGGCCGACATGCGGTTCCAGGGCGACCGCCTCAGTGGCCAGGTCAATGCCGAACTGGAAGGCCCCATGGGCACAATGCCCATGCAGACGGATATCACGGCCCGCCGGATGGGGGAGTGTCCCTGAACGGCTGAACGACATGGTGCCGCCGGCTCCGCTGCATGATGTTCCGGGATTACCGGAACTGGCGCGGGGTTTGGGTGGCGGCATCACGGCTGCCGTGTGATCATGCTGCAAGCCATTATCATCATCCTGCTGTGCCAACTGGTGGGTGAGGTCACCGTGCTGGTGCTGGACCTGCCTTTCCCGGGGCCCGTACTGGGAATGTTGCTTTTGTTTGCCGGACTCGTGATCCGCGGCGAAACACCCCCGGCACTCAAGGCCTTCAGCGATACCTTGTTGCGCTATCTGGCCCTGCTGTTCGTGCCCGCGGGCGTCGGCCTGATGGTGCACTTCGGTCTGGTGGCCCGGGACTGGCTGCCCATCCTGGCGGCGCTGCTGGTGAGTACCGTTTTGGCGCTGGTGGTTACCATGCTGGTGCTCAGCGGGCTGATCCGGTTGCGGGCTCGGCGTCATGAATCATGAATGAAGACTTCACCGACATCTGGGCCTTTCTCGCCGCCAGTCCGCTGCTCTGGCTTACCACGACCCTGGTGGTGTTCCAGTTCAGCCTCTGGCTCAACCGGCGCTTGGGCGGCGGCATGGTCCTGCATCCGGTATTGCTGTCCATGGGGCTGTTGATCGGCATCCTGCTGTTGACGGGTACGGATTATGACACCTACTTTGACGGTGCCCAGTTCATTCACTTCATGCTGGGGCCCGCCACGGTGGCCTTGGCCATCCCGCTTTATGAGAACCGTCACCAGATCCGGCAGTTGATGCTGCCCCTGCTGGTGGCCGGGCTCACCGGCGCCTGTGTGGCCGCGGTGAGCGCGGTCATGGTGGCCGCCGCCCTCGGAGCGGATCGTATTACCCTGTTGTCCCTGGCACCCAAGTCGGTGACGTCGCCGATTGCCATGGGGATCACCGAAAAGCTGGGCGGCCTGCCATCCCTGACGGCGGCGCTGGTGCTGCTGACGGGAGCCATCGGTTGCCTGTTGTCACCCCTGCTCATTCGTCTGCTGCGTATCCAGGACGATCGGGTGAAGGGCTTTGCCCTGGGCTTGTCCGCCCATGGTTTCGGCACCGCCCAGGCCTTCGGCATCAGCGCCACCGCGGGTGCCTTTGCCGGGCTTGGTCTGAGCTTGGCGGGCATCATGACCGCCTTTCTGCTGCCGGGCATCGCCCCTTGGCTGCTGTAAAGCGCCTATAATCACTTCATGTTTGAACGACGGGAAATCCGGGACAGCAATGGAAAACCAGCCGGCAGCAGAAACCGTGATGGAGGTTTACGTCACCAAATGGGCGCTGACCAAGGGCATCGTCAAGGTCGGCGCCCACTATACCTCCGAAGATCGCAAAACCGTTTGCTTTCGTCTGTTTTTCGACGATCTGGGCAAGATATTCACATTGCCGGAATATGCCCACAGTGGTGAATGGTTTCACTCCCTGGAGGAGGCGAGGGCAGAGGTGGAGAAAATGCGTGCCAAGGAAATTGCCATGCATCGGCAGGCCATCGAGGAACTCAAGGCGAGGAAGATTCCCGTGATCGCCGCCAGTAAGGGCATGAAGGGCAGGGGCGGCATGGCCAGGATCAGGGAAGAGCTGCTGAGCGACTGAAGCCGCCATATGTCGTGATGTGCGGCATCAATCACGATGTGTTGGAAGAAAACGAAAAAGGGCAGAGATGAAATCATCTCTGCCCCTGTCGTGCTACTTCAGCACGGCGAACCTGCGGGCCTTCTTAGTAGAAGGGTCTCCACATGTACACCAGGAAGTGAGCAACGGCAGCCAGGACCATGAACACGGTGAAGGTGGTCTTGAACTGCTCGTGGAATTCTTTTGCCTGTTCTTCGGTCAGGCCGGAGATGCTGTTTTCCATGATCAAGATCCTCGATTACTCGGAAACGGTGTAGGTGAGCGGATTGTAGTTGTCGTTGCTGTACACGACAGCGTGGACAGCCAGCGCAACCACCAGGACAGCCATCAGGATCGGCATCAGCCAAGTGCCGGGATTGACAACCAGCCACAGTTTCCAGTCGTCGCGGGGATTGCTGGGACTGCTGGGTCTGTACTCACTCATTGTTATAACGCCCTCTGAAGATGATTAAACCGGGTCTTGCGTGAAGACCGGGCCGCTCAATGCCGACATGACCACTGACGCGGAAACAGTCAGCTTAAAAACATCACCCTGTTTTCAGATGCGGCACTCGGCGATCCACGGAGGTGGAGAGGTGAGTCCGATCCTGAAAACCTCAATTTGCTCCATCTCGACCGAATACCGATGATATTCGGCCGATTCGAGCATGGTTGTCAGTCTACGTTGACAGCATGGGATGTCAAGTGGGGGAGACAGACGGGTATGTGATAAAAACTGCAAACATTCAAAATCCTTGAGCGGGGTCAAAAGTACACGACTTCCTGATTCCGCTGTGATCCACCCGGCTGCCTGTTCCCGCCCGGGACGTCCACAGGCCGTCAATGCTGATATCCTCTGCCCATTCCGACTTCTTTCCCTGGATGTGTTGATTCCATGACTGACATCTCCCACCGCATCGCCCAGGAACTGGGCGTCCGTTCCGATCAGGTCAAGGCCACCGTGGAACTGCTGGACAGCGGCGCCACGGTGCCGTTCGTGGCCCGTTACCGCAAGGAGGCCACCGGCGGCCTGGATGATGCCCAACTGCGCAGCCTGGAGGAGCGTCTGGGGTATCTGCGGGAGCTGGATGCCCGCCGGGAGGTGGTGCTCAAGGCCATCGAGGAGCAAGGCAAACTCACCGACTCCCTGGCGGCGGCCATCCGCGAGGCGGATACCAAGACCCGCCTGGAGGATCTGTACCGCCCGTATGTGAAAAAGCGCCGTACCAAGGCCCAGATTGCCAGGGAAAACGGCCTGGAGCCGTTGCTGGATACCCTGCTGGCGGACCCCGGCCAGGTACCGGAGGCGGTGGCCGCCGGTTATACCACCGAGGAGATCAACGTGGAGGCCGCCCTGGAAGGGGCGGGGCACATCTTCATGGAGCGCATCGCCGAGGAAGCGGACCTGATCGAAGAACTGCGTAACCACGGCTGGGAGCGGGGCTTTCTGGTCAGCAAGGTGGTGCCGGGCAAGGAGCAGGAGGGGGCCCGATTCCGTGACTATTTCGATCACGTGGAGCCCTTGAGCAAGGTGCCTTCCCATCGGGCCCTGGCCATGTTCCGGGGGCAGGCGGAGGAGTGCCTTCGGCTTGAGGTGGCCTGGACCGAGGCCCAGGCCCGGGGTGAGGAAGACACTGTTGCCTCGCCCGGAGAGGCGGCCATTGCCCGGCGCTTCCAACTGTCGGATCGGGGGCGGCCGGCGGATGCCTGGCTGGCCCGACATGCCCGCCTGGCCTGGCGGGCCAAGCTGTCCATCCATCTGGACGTGGCCCTCAAGCGACGGCTGAGGGATCTGGCGGACGAGGAGGCCATCCGGGTGTTCGGCGCCAACCTGCAGGACGTGTTGCTGGCCGCTCCGGCCGGTTCCCGTACCACCATGGGGCTGGACCCGGGGGTGCGCACCGGGGTCAAGGTGGCGGTGATCAACGGCCAGGGGGCAGTGGTGGAGACGACCACGGTCTATCCCTTTCCACCCCGGAATCAGGTGCGGGAAACCCTGGAAACCCTCTCCGCCCTGGCCCGCAAGCACCAGGTGGACCTGGTGGCCATTGGCAACGGGACCCATTCCCGGGAGACGGACGCCCTGGTGGGGGAGTTGATGCGCCTGAACCCCAAGCTGGGGCTGACCAAGGTGGTGATTTCCGAGGCGGGCGCCTCGGTCTATTCCGCCTCGGCCCTGGCTTCGGCGGAGCTGCCGGATCTGGATGTGTCCCTGCGTGGGGCGGTGTCCATCGCCCGTCGTCTGCAGGATCCGTTGGCGGAGTTGGTGAAGATCGAACCCAAGGCCATCGGCGTGGGCCAGTATCAGCATGACGTCAATCAGGCTCAGCTGGCCCGCAAGCTGGATGCGGTGGTGGAGGACTGCGTGAATGCGGTGGGGGTGGATGTGAACACCGCCTCCGCGCCCCTGCTGGCCCGGGTGTCGGGCTTGGGCACCACGCTGGCGGAGAATATCGTGGCCTTTCGTACCGAACAGGGGCCCTTTGCCAGCCGTGCCGCCCTCAAGAAAGTGCCCCGTCTGGGGGCCAAGGCCTTTGAACAGGCGGCGGGCTTTTTGCGCATCCCCCGGGGCAAGGATCCGCTGGATGCCTCGGCGGTGCATCCGGAGGCCTATCCGGTAGTGCGGCGGATCGTGGCCGAGACGGGTCGGGACGTGCGTGAGCTGATTGGCGACGAGGCCTTCCTCAAGCGGCTGGACCCGTCCCGGTTCACGGACGAGACCTTTGGCGAGCCCACGGTGCGGGACATCCTGGCCGAGTTGGCCAAGCCGGGTCGGGATCCGCGGCCGGAGTTCCGTACCGCGGCCTTCAAGGAGGGGGTGGAGCGACTGCAGGACCTGCAGCCGGGCATGGTGCTGGAGGGCACGGTGACCAACGTGGCCAACTTCGGCGCCTTTGTGGATATCGGGGTGCATCAGGACGGGCTGGTGCACATCTCCGCCCTGTCGGACCGTTTCATCAAGGATCCGCGGGATGTGGTGCGGGCCGGTGACGTGGTCAAGGTGAAGGTGATGGAAGTGGATCTCGAGCGCAAGCGGATTGCCCTGAGCATGCGTCTGGACGATGAGCCGGGAAGGGAGGCGAACGGCCGTCCGACCCGGGAGTCTCGGAGTGGTCAGGGACGCAAGGGCAATCAGGGGCGAGGGGATACGGCACGTGCCGAACCCCAACCGGAAGGCGCACTGGCGGCGGCGCTCAAGGCGGCGGTGGGCCGCAAGTAGGGTGGCGGGGTCCTGCTCCCCTCATGGGGAGCAGGATGACACGGCATCAGCCTGCCGCCGCCCGGAGCGCCTCGGCCCGATCGGTCCTCTCCCAGGTCACGTCCAGGTCCTCCCGGCCGAAGTGACCGTAGGCCGCGGTGGGCCGGTAGACCGGCTGTTCCAGATTGAGCATGGTGAGAATGCCGTAGGGCCGCAGGTCGAAGTGCTCCCGCACCAGTTCCGTCAGCCGCTGCTCATCGATCCTGCCGGTGCCGAAGGTTTCCACGGCGATGGAGGTGGGTTCGGCCACCCCGATGGCGTAGGAAACCTGGACCTCGCAACGTTCCGCCAGGCCGGCGGCGACGATATTCTTGGCCACATAGCGGCAGGCATAGGCGGCGGAACGGTCCACCTTGGACGGATCCTTGCCGGAGAAGGCGCCGCCGCCGTGACGAGCCATGCCGCCGTAGGTGTCGACGATGATTTTGCGGCCGGTGAGGCCGCAGTCCCCCAGGGGGCCGCCGGTGACGAAGCGGCCGGTGGGGTTGATGTGGAAACGGGTGGCCTTGTGCAGCCACCGGGCGCCCAGTACCGGTTTGATGATCTCTTCCATCACCGCTTCGTGCAGGTCCTGCTGGGAGATATCCGGGGCGTGCTGGGTGGAGAGCACCACCGCTTCGGCAGAGACCGCCTTGCCGCCCTCGTAGCGGAAGGTGACCTGACTCTTGGCGTCGGGACGCAGCCAGGGCAGGGTGCCGTTTTTGCGCACTTCGGCCTGACGACGGACCAACTGGTGGGCGAAGTGGATGGGAGCCGGCATGAGGACATCGGTCTCGCTGCAGGCGTAGCCGAACATCAGGCCCTGGTCGCCGGCTCCCTGGTCTTCCGGTCGGCTGCGGTCCACGCCTTGGTTGATATCCATGGACTGGGCGCCCAGGGTGTTGAGGACGGCGCAGGTGTGGCCGTCAAATCCCTTGTCGGAGTGATCATAGCCGATGTCCAGCACCACCTGGCGTACCAGCCTTTCCAGATCGATGGTGGCGGTGGACTTGACCTCGCCCCCCACCAGCACCATGCCGGTCTGGGCAAAGGTCTCGGCGGCGACACGGGCCTTGGGATCCTGCGCCAGATAGGCGTCCAGGATGGCGTCGGAGACCTGATCGCAGAGCTTGTCCGGATGGCCTTCGGAGACGGATTCGGAAGTGAACAGGTAGGTCTTGTTCATGGGAATGCCTGTGAGTTGTTCTTGGAACGGATGGATGGAAGGGTTCAGGCCTTGCGGAAACGGAAGATGCCCCAGCACAGGTGCCCGGCGTGACCACCGTCGATCCAGTGCTTCAGACCCTTCTTCATGCGCGCCAGATAGTCCGGCGAGATGCTGTCGGCCAGATCCGCTTCCCGGGCCTCGGTCTCCTGTAGCACCCGAGCATAATGTCGCGGCAATTGATGGCTGTGATCCTCAAGGCCGATCTCTTGAAGTCCATGTTGCCCGGCAGTTTCCCGGTAGAAGCCGGGGCAGCCCAGGGTTTCCAGGTGGATGCGATCCAGGATGGGTTGCAGGACCCCGTCGTGGCAGTCGTCGGTGGCCATGGGGTCGGTGAAGATGAATACCCCGCCGGGCTTGAGAACCCTGGCGGCTTCCGCCAGCACCCTGGCCCTTCGGCCGCTGTGCAGGATGGCATCCTGGGACCAGACCACGTCGAACCGGCCGTCGGGGCAGGGGATGTCCTCAAAGCTGCCGTCCACCACGTCAATGCGATCGTCCAGCTTCTGCGCCTGGTTGATCTGGCGGTTGCGGGTGTTTTCCACCTCGCTCAGGTTCAGGGCGGTGACACGGCAGCCGAAGTTACCGGCCAGATAGCGGGCGGCTCCGCCGTAGCCGGCGCCCAGGTCCAGGATCCGGTGCTCGGGGGTGAGTTCTCCCAGCATATCGCCCATGTGGGCCACCGTGCGGCGGCTGGCGTCGCTGATGGGTTCGTCCTCGGTTTCGTAAAGGCCGATGTGGATATCCTCGCCACCCCAGACCCGGTGGTAGAAGGTATCGGCATCATCGCTGTTGTAGTAGTCGCGGGCGGTGGCGACGGCGCCTTCATAGTGATGGCTCATGCCGGATCTCCCGTGTAGCGTTTGTCGGCGACATGGATGAAGAAATCCGGTTCCTGTTCGTGATAGGTCTCCTTGAAGTCGCCGAGGGTCTCGATCTGCTGGAAACCCACCTCCCGCATCAGGCGCCGCACATAGGCCCTGCGCAGAGGGTACATGTTCAGGTGATAGACCGACTGGTCGGGAAAGGCGTAGCGGAAGCGAGTCAGGCCCGGGTCCACGTGCTCGGGGTAGACCGAGACGTTGTCGCCGCAGTAGTAGAAGGTATGGGTACTGGAATAGCCGTGATCCAGGATGGCGTCGTAGTTGCGCTGATCCAGGATCAGCACCCCGTCGTGGTTGAGGGCCGAATAGAACTCGGCCAGGGCCTTGCGGCGGTCGTTTTCATTGAACAGATGGGTGAAGGAGTTGCCCAGGCAGACCACGGCATCGTAGCGGCCGTAGATGTCCCGGTTCAGTTCCCGCCAGTCCGCCTGAGTGGTGCGCAGGATGTGGCCCCGCTTGCGACCGTTATCGAAGGCCTTGGCCAGCATTTGGGCGCTGCCGTCCACGCTGACCACGTCAAATCCCGCTTCCCGCAGCAGGATGGAGTGAAAGCCGGTGCCGGTGGCCACGTCCAGGACCCGTTTTGCACCCCGCTCCTTGAGTACTCGAATGAAGAAATCCCCTTCGCTGGCAGCCCGGCTGTCCCAGTCGATGAGCTCGTCCCATTTGTCCACGAAGGGTTCCACGTATTCACGGACGTAGTTGTCCGTCTCCCGGCGTTCCACCGGTCTGGTTCCGAAATCCTGTTTGGTCATGGTGATTGACATCGAGGTCTCCCCGCCATCCGTCTGGATGGACGCTAGAAACGCGGGGCGCAGGTGCACCCGCACGATGTGGATGACAGACGCAGCCGAAAACCCGAAGCGGGTGGTGCGCCGTCCGGCCAGTGCTGGGCCGTTGATGGTGTCCGCGAGGCCTTTGCAGCGCCTCGGGACCATGAGGTGGTCGTCGTGACGACCATGGTTTGCCGGGCTGGTGTGATCAAGCTCCGACAGGCAAGGGACGCGGTCCGTCATTCCCGCGCAAGCGGGAATCCAACGACGGACTCAAATCCCTGGACTCCCGCCTTCGCGGGCGTGACCGCGAGGTAGGTTCAACCCTTCACGGGCCGCCGCATCCAGGCGCTACCTGTCGCTTCGGTGCATCTTTTTACCTTGAGCAGGTTGGATCAGAATTTCAAGGGTTTATCCCGTATTTCAATCAATGCCCATCGGGATTAAGGGTTCAGGCCGGGTCTCAGGTTTGTCGTATATGCGCTTTTCTTGTCGCAAAGTCGACAACGAAAGCAGGTGAGAACGACGGATACGGGATGGCTTGATAACCCCTTTAAACAGCAGGTTAAAACGATTTTCGGGGAAGCCAATCTGGCTGGCACCGGATTTGCTTTGCATGATGCAAAGGCTGTTCCGAATCAGTCATCTTCACTTAAAGAGGGCATTTCCATGGCGCGCATTGGGATCTTTTTCGGCACCACCACCGGCAATACCCGCAAGGTGGCCAAGATGATCAAGAAAAAATACGACGATGAGACCATGGCCAAGCCGCAGAACGTGAACAAGGCCAGCGCCGATGAAATTGCAGGGTATGATTATCTGATCTTCGGCACGCCCACCATGGGCTCCGGCCAGTTGCCCGGTCTGTCTGCCGATTGCGAGGAAGAGAGCTGGGAGGAGTTCCTGCCCAACCTGGAAGCGGTGGACTTCACCGGCAAGACCGTGGCCCTGTATGGACTGGGGGACCAGGTGGGCTATCCCAACGAATTCGTCGATGCCATGATCGAGCTTTATGATCTGGTCACCGGCCGTGGTGGTCGCGTGGTGGGGGCCTGGCCGACCGAGGGCTACGAATTCGAGTCTTCCCAGGCCGTGGTGGACGGCAAATTCGTCGGGCTGGTGCTGGACCAGGACAATCAGAGCCAGTTGACCGATGAACGCCTTGAGGCCTGGCTGGCCCAGATCGCTCCGGAGTTTGGATTACCCGCGTGAATCCGGCGCCGGAGTGGAAGCTCCGGCGCTTTTTATTTCTGAGCGTTGATAATGATTTGCAATACTACTAACATGAGCGACCATTGACGCAACCTTATTGTGGATAGCCTCCAAGGAGCTGTTTCATGAGTTCACCAGACGCCGCAGAAGCCGGCATTGCCGAATCCGGTCCCGCCGGGCAGGCGCCCGTGGAATCCGGCCTTGTGGATACCGGTCTGGGGGAAACGGGGGTGACGCAGGCCGATGTCGCGGACACGACGGGGATCGTGCACGCCCTGCAGGGAATGATCGATCTGGGCGGTCCGGTGGTGGCCATCCTGCTGATCATGTCCGTGGTGGCCCTCACCATCATCCTGGTCAAGATCGGTCAGTTCCTGTGGTGGCGGCTGGGTGATGAGCGCAGTCTGAAGACGGCCCTGGAACACTGGTGCGACGGCCGGGTGGAGCCGGCTCTGGAAACCCTCTCCCGCAGCCGCAGCCCCGCTGCACGGGTGATGGAGGTGGCGATCCAGGGGCGGCGTGACAATGCCCGTCCCGAACCGTTGGTGCGCGAAGAGGCCACCCGGGTGGCAGTGAACTGGCTGGAGCGTCTGCGGGGTCAGTTCCGCATGCTGGAAGTGATCGGCACCCTGGCGCCGCTGCTGGGTCTGCTGGGTACGGTACTGGGCATGATCGCCGCCTTCCAGCAGCTGGAGGCGGCCGGCAACCGAGTGGACCCATCCATTCTTTCCGGCGGCATCTGGGTGGCGCTTCTGACCACGGCGGTGGGTCTGGCGGTGGCCATCCCGGTGGTGGCGGTGCTCAACGGCCTGGAGCGCTGGGTGGAGCGTTTTCGTCATCGGATGCAGGATGCCCTGACCCAGGTTTTTACTCTGCCGCCGCCGGCGGCTGAGCGGCAGCAGGAACCCACGCCCATCAAGTCGGCGCAGAAAGCCCATATCAAGGTCTGGAAGGACCGGGCGGCAGGCGATGCACATTGAGGCACCGGCCCCCCGTCGACGGGCGCTCATCAGTCTCACGCCCCTGATCGACGTGGTGTTCATCCTGCTGATCTTTTTCATGCTGGCCAGCAGCTTTCTGGACTGGAGCGCGGTGACCCTGAGTACCCCTTCCTCCCAGTCCAGCGCCACCGAGGACCAGCCGCCCCTGGCGGTGCAGATCCTTCCGGGGGGGGAACTGCGGCTAGCGGGTGAACCGGTGTCGGTGGAGCGGCTGGTCATTGCCCTGCGTGAGCAACTGGCCATGGAGCCCGCCCGTACGGTGGTGGTCCAGCCGGCGGGGGAGGTTCCCCTGCAGACCGTGGTCAATGTCCTGGACCGGGTGCGGGAGGCAGAGCCCGTGTCCTTGCGTCTGTCACGGGAGTAAGGTCCCATGCAGTTACCCGAGTATTCCGGCAAGCCCCCGGAAGAGAATCTGATCCCGCTGATCAACATCGTCTTTCTGCTGCTGATCTTCTTCATGGTGGCCGGTGCCCTGACCGCCCAGGATGTCTTTGAAGTGGAAGCGCCTGATTCCCGCCACGAGGCCGGCGTCGATGATGAAGGCTGGCTGGTGCTACTGGGCCGGGATGGCCGGCTGGCTTTGGACGATGAGGAGATGGATGCCGATACCCTGAAAGGACGCCTGCAGGCGGAGATGGAGGCACGCCGGGACGCTCCGGCAAAAGCGGAGCCGCTGGTGCGCATCAAGGCGGATCAGGCGGCCTCCACCGATGAACTCATGGACCTGATGGAACTGCTTCGCGCCGCGGGGGTGGAAGAGGTGCGCCTGCTGACGGTCCTGGCGGGGGATCGTTGATGCCTCTGAGAAGCATGGGCTGGGTGTTGGCCCTGACGCTGGCCGTGGGACTGCATCTGTCGGTGTTCTGGTGGCTGGCCCGCAGCGACGACGTGGTCACGGAGGGGGCTCAGGCCCCTGGCGAAGCCGGGGTGGTGATCGGTCTTGGGCCTGCCGGGCAGCCTGCGGGACAGCCCGAACCGGTGGCAGAGCCGGTGTCGGAACCCGAACCCGAGCCCGAACCAAGCCCGCGGCCTGAACCTGAACCCAAACCCAAGCCCGAGCCAAAGCCGGAACCCAAGCCTGAGCCCAAGCCTGAGCCCAAGCCCAAACCGGAGCCGGTGGCCGAGCCCACGCCTGCTCCCGTGGCCCAGCCTCGAGCCGAGCCCCAGGGACAGTCGAGGGAGGACTCCCGCGAAAGCGCGTCCAACCAGTCGGGTCGACAGGCGGGGCAGGCCGCCGGCGGTGACCCGGCGGCCACTCAGGATTATCTGCAGGTAGTGCGTGCCTGGCTGGAGCGGCACAAGGAATATCCCCGTCAGGCACAGCTGCGTCGCCAGGAGGGCGTGGTCTATGTGCGTTTTGTGATGAACCGAAATGGTGAAGTGCTGTCACACAGCATTGAACGCAGTTCCGGGCACACGCTGCTGGATCGGGAAGTGACCAGCATGCTGCAGCGGGCACAACCCTTGCCCGTAATGCCGCCGGAACTGCCTCAGCACAGACTGGAAGTGGTCCTGCCGGTGGCCTTCAATCTGCGTTGAGTCTCCGTTCACACGCTCAGCATGGCTGTGATTGAGGGGGGATACCCCCCTCTGGTATCCTCTCCTCCCGTCCGGCGCCGTTGGCGCACTCATTCTCCAATCCCGACGAAAATCTCATGACGCGATACGTGTTCATTACAGGGGGCGTGGTGTCTTCCCTGGGTAAAGGCATTGCTGCTGCTTCCCTGGGGACGATCCTTGAGGCCCGTGGTCTCAAGGTCACCATGCTCAAGCTGGATCCCTACATCAACGTGGACCCCGGCACCATGAGCCCGTTCCAGCACGGCGAGGTCTTCGTCACCGAGGACGGCGCGGAAACCGACCTGGACCTGGGCCACTACGAGCGGTTCGTGCGCATCAGGACCAGCCGGCGCAACAACTTCACCACCGGTCAGATCTACGAGAACGTCATCCGCAAGGAGCGTCGGGGTGACTACCTGGGTGGCACCGTGCAGGTCATTCCCCACATCACCGACGAGATCAAGCGCTCGGTGCGGGCCGGGGCCGAAGGGGCCGACATCGCCCTGGTGGAAATCGGCGGCACCGTGGGCGACATCGAATCCCTGCCGTTTCTGGAAGCCATCCGCCAGATGGGGGTGGAACTGGGCAGCGAGAATGTCCTGTACATCCACCTGACCCTGGTGCCCTACATCGCCGCCGCCGGCGAGATCAAGACCAAGCCGACCCAGCACTCGGTGAAGGAACTGCGTTCCATCGGCATCCAGCCCCATATCCTGCTGTGCCGTTCCACCCATCCGCTGCCGGAGGGGGAGCGTCGCAAGATCGCCCTGTTCACCAACGTGGAGGAAAAGGCGGTCATCTCCTCCGTGGACGTGGACAACATCTACAAGATTCCCCTGTGGCTGCATTCCCAGAAGCTGGACGAGATCGTCCTGCGCAAGCTGCATGTGGAGGCCCCGCCGGCGGATCTGTCCGACTGGAAGCACGTGGTCAACGCCATGGAGTTTCCCGAGGCCGAGGTCACCATCGGCATGGTGGGCAAGTACGTGGAACTCACCGAGTCCTACAAGTCCCTCAACGAGGCCCTGACCCACGCCGGCATCCACACCGCCACCAAGGTGAACATCCGCTATATCGACTCCGAACGCCTGGAGACCGCGGGCACCGACTGCCTGGCCGAGGTGGATGCCATCCTGGTGCCCGGCGGCTTCGGCGAGCGGGGTGTGGAGGGCAAGATCGCCGCGGTGCGTCATGCCCGCGAGCACAAGATGCCTTACCTGGGCATCTGCCTGGGGATGCAGGTGGCGGTGATCGAATATGCCCGCAACGTGGCCGGCCTGGAACAGGCCCACAGCACCGAGTTCCGTCCCGAGACGCCCCACCCGGTGATCGCCCTGATCACCGAGTGGCAGGATCGGGAAGGCCGGGTGGAACAGCGCAGCAGCGATGACGACCTGGGCGGTACCATGCGCCTGGGCGGCCAGCAGGCCCGTCTGGCCCCGGATTCCCTGGCCCGGCGCGTCTATGGTGCCGAGGTGATCAGTGAGCGTCATCGTCACCGCTATGAATTCAACAACCAGTATCTGGAGACGCTGCAGGCGGCCGGACTGGTGATCTCGGGCAAGTCCATGGATGGGGCGCTGGTGGAAATGGTGGAGCTGAACGACCATCCCTGGTTCCTGGCCTGTCAGTTCCACCCGGAATTCACCTCCACCCCCCGGGATGGCCATCCGCTGTTCGCCGGTTTCGTCAAGGCAGCCCGGCTGCAGCATGAAAAGATGCTCAACCAGAGTGAAGAACCCCGATGAAACTCTGTCATTTCCAGGCGGGTCTGGACCAGCCGGTATTCCTGATCTCCGGCCCCTGCGTCATCGAGAGTGAACAGCTGGCCCTGGACACGGCGGGTCTGCTCAAGGAAATGACCGATCGCCTGGGCATCCCCTTCATCTACAAGTCCTCTTTCGACAAGGCCAACCGGTCTTCCAGTCGAAGCTTTCGTGGTCCCGGCCTGGAGAAGGGGTTGCAGATTCTGGAGACGGTGAAGCGCGTGATCGGCGTGCCGGTGCTGACCGACGTGCATGAAGACACCCCGCTGGCCGAGGTGGCCGCCGTGGTGGACGTGCTGCAGACCCCGGCCTTTCTCTGCCGCCAGACCAACTTCATCCGCAACGTGGCGGCCCAGGGTCTGCCGGTGAACATCAAGAAGGGCCAGTTCCTGGCCCCCTGGGACATGAAACACGTGGTGGACAAGGCCCGCGAGACCGGCAACACGCAGATCATGGTCTGCGAACGGGGCGTGTCCTTTGGTTACAACACCTTGGTTTCCGACATGCGCGGCCTGGCCGTGATGCGGGAGACCGGGTGTCCGGTGGTATTCGATGCCACCCATTCCGTGCAACAACCCGGCGGCCGGGGCGCCAGCTCCGGTGGCCAGCGGGAATTCGTGCCGGTCCTGGCACGGGCCGCCGTGGCCTCCGGGGTGGCGGGTCTTTTCATGGAGACCCACCCGGACCCGGACAAGGCCCTGTCCGACGGACCCAATGCCTGGCCCTTGCCCCATCTGGAGGCATTGCTGAACACCCTCAAGGCCCTTGACGATGTGGTCAAGGCCCAGGGGTTTATCGAACAACAGTTCTTGAATTGAGCAACAGGGGATCATGACCCATGACCGAGATCGTTGATATTCTGGCCCGCGAGGTGGTGGACTCCCGCGGCAATCCCACCGTCGAAGCCGATGTGAAACTGGGCTCCGGCGCGGTGGGACGTGCCGCGGTACCCTCCGGCGCCTCCACCGGCTCCCGCGAGGCACTGGAACTGCGGGACGGTGACGCGCGCTACCTGGGCAAGGGCGTGCGCAAGGCCGTGGCCAACGTGAACGGCGAGATCCGCGAGGCCCTGCTGGGCCTCAAGGCCTCCGATCAGGAGGCCATCGACCGGCGCATGATCGAGCTGGACGGCACCCCCAACAAGGGTCGCCTGGGCGCCAATGCCCTGCTGGCGGTGTCCATGGCCCTGGCCCACGCCAATGCCCGTGATACCGGCCTGCCCCTGTACCGTCACCTGGGCGGTGAGGGGGCCACCCTGCTGCCGGTGCCGATGATGAACATCATCAACGGCGGCGCCCACGCCGACAACAGCGTCGACATGCAGGAATTCATGATCCTGCCGGTGGGCGCCGGCAGCGTCGCCGATGCCATCCGCTACGGTGCCGAGGTCTTCCATGCCTTGAAGAAGGTGCTGCATGGCCGCGGACTGTCCACCGCCGTGGGTGACGAGGGTGGTTTCGCCCCGGACCTGCCCTCCAACGAGGCGGCCATCGAGGCCATCCTGGAGGCCATTCATCAGGCTGGCTTCACCCCGGGCAAGGACATCTTCCTGGGTCTGGACTGTGCCGCGTCCGAGTTCTACAAGGACGGCGCCTACGTGCTGGCCTCCGAAGGCAAGCGCCTGGATGCCGCCGGCATGGTGGAATTTTTGGCGAACTGGGTGAAGCAGTACCCCATCATCACCATCGAGGACGGCATGGACGAGGGCGACTGGGACGGCTGGAAGCTGCTCACCGAGCGTCTGGGTGACCAGGTGCAGCTGGTGGGTGACGATCTGTTCGTCACCAACACCGAGATCCTGCGCGAGGGCATCGACAAGGGGATCGGCAACTCCATCCTCATCAAGCTCAACCAGATCGGTACCCTCACCGAGACCCTGGAAGCCATCCGCATGGCCCACGACGCCGGCTATACCGCGGTGATTTCCCACCGCTCCGGCGAGACCGAGGATGTCACCATCGCCGATCTGTCCGTGGCCACGGGGGCCGGTCAGATCAAGACCGGTTCCCTGTCCCGTTCCGACCGGGTGGCCAAGTACAACCAGCTGATTCGCATCGAGGAAATGCTGGGGGCTTCCGCCCGCTATGCCGGCAAGGCGGCATTCAAGCGTCTGGGCTGATCCACAGCGTCCGGCCTGGCCCGCCTTCCTCCGGGTAGGGGAAGGTGGTCCAGGCCCGGGCATGGTGACTTCCCTCGACCCTACGCGCTGGACTCCCCCGGATGAAATGGCTCATCACCCTGTTGCTGGCACTGTTCCTGGGGCTCCAGTACAAACTCTGGTTCGGTGAAGGCAGCCTGATGGAGGTCTGGCAGTTGCGTCAGGAACTGGAGACCCAGCGCGCGCAGAATCAGGAACTGCGAGGCCGTAACGAGGCGCTGGAAGCGGAGGTGATCGATCTCAAGACCGGCCTGGAAGCCATTGAGGAACGGGCCAGACGGGAACTGGGAATGATTGCCGAGGACGAGATCTTTTTCCAGGTGGTGGATCGCCACCGCTTTGGCGGACAACGATGACGAAAACTCCCGGATTCTGGGCGGTGATTCCCGCCGCCGGTGTCGGCAGCCGCATGCGCGCCGACCGTCCCAAGCAGTACCTGCCCCTGGCCGGGCGCACGGTACTGGAACATACCCTGGACATCTTTTTCCGGCACCCGCGCATCAGCGGCGTGGTGTTGGTGATCAGTGCCGATGATGGCTGGTTCGGGGATCTGGATATCAGGACCGACAAGCCCCTGTGGGTGGTGGACGGTGGCGCCGAGCGCTGTCATTCCGTGCTCAATGGTCTCAAGGCCCTCATGACCCACGCCGATCCCCGGGACTGGGTGCTGGTCCATGACGCGGCGCGGCCCTGTCTGAGCGACGGGGACCTGGATCAGTTGCTCGATACCCTGCGGGACGATCCGGTGGGCGGCATCCTGGCCACGCCGGTACGGGATACCAAGAAGCGGGCCGGCCCCGATGGCCGCATTTCCGCCACCGTGGACCGAGGGGCCATGTGGCGGGCCTTCACGCCGCAGATGTTTCGTCTGGCGGCCCTTGAGGCGGCCCTGGAGCGGGCCCTGGCCGAGGGTTTTCTGGTGACCGACGAAGCCTCGGCCATGGAGCACGCCGGACAGGCGCCCCTGCTGGTGGAGGGCAGTGCCCGCAACATCAAGATCACCCAGCCGGAAGACCTGTCCCTGGCGGAGTTCTATCTGTCCCGGCGATGACTTGCCGGATGCGGGAGCGGGGGATCTTTCCCCTGAACTTTCTTTCCTGCCCCACGGGTGTCTCACCTCGGGGGCTCTCTTCGGACCAGAAGGAGCGGCAATGAAGTTTCGTATCGGTCACGGGTATGACGTCCATGCCTTCATGGAGGGCGATCACCTCATCATCGGCGGCGTGCAGGTGCCTCATCACAAGGCCTTCAAGGCCCATTCCGACGGAGATGTGCTGATGCATGCCGTCTCCGACGCCATCCTGGGGGCCGCGGCCCTGGGGGACATCGGCCGTCATTTCCCGGACACGGATCCCGCCTACAAGGGGGCCGACAGCCGCGTGCTGCTGCGGGAGGTCCTGGCCAAGGTACAGGCCCTGGGCTGGCAGGTCGGCAATCTGGATGCCACCCTCGTTGCCCAGGCCCCCAAGATGTCCCCCCACGTGGAACAGATGCGGGCCAACCTGGCGGCGGATCTGCAGATCGATCTTGCCCAGGTGAACGTGAAGGCGACCACCACCGAGCGACTGGGGTTTGCCGGGCGGGAAGAGGGTATCGCCGCCCACGCGGTGGTCATGCTGGTGTCCGCATAATCCGGCGTAGCCTGCTACTTTTCCAGGTGCTTGAGCTTGTCCGGCTGCCCGTTCCAGGACTCGGCATCCGGCAGGGGATCCTTGCGCCGGGTGATCACCGGCCATTGCCGGGACAGTGCCGCGTTGAGCTCGATGAAGTGCTCCTGACCTTCGGGCACCTCGTCCTCCGGCACGATGGCCTGTGCCGGACACTCGGGTTCACACAGGGAACAGTCGATGCACTCATCCGGGTCGATCACCAGAAAGTTGGGACCCTCGTGGAAACAGTCCACGGGGCAGACCTCCACGCAGTCGGTGTATTTGCAGCGAATGCAGTTCTCAAGAACGACGAATGCCATGGGTGTCTCCCTATGGTTGGATCAGTGACGCCTCCCTGATGACATCATACCCGGCATTCACATTCCGCCAAACGCCTTGAAAAACAGGGTTTCTGCCGGCGCTACTCCCGCAGCAGCGCCGCCAGTTCCTTGAGCCGGTACAGGGCCACCAGGGCCTCGCGGGGTGTCATCCCGTCCGGGTCCAGTTCATCCACCGCCGTACGCAGGGCCTGGCTGGTGGTGTCGGGGCCGTCCTCGGGTGGCGCGGGCGCTTCCTCCTCCGGTAGCGGCGCGGCGAACAGACTCATCTGCGGGCCCTGTCCCGGTCCCGCCAGGCTCTGCTGCTCCAGGGCATTGAGGCGCTGACGGGCACGCCGGATCACCGCCTTGGGGACGCCCGCCAGGGCGGCCACGTGCAGGCCGTAACTCTGATTCGCCGGTCCTTCCTTGACCGCGTGCAGGAACACGATCCGGTCCCCGTGTTCCACCGCGTCGATATGGACGTTGGCAATGGTGGGGTACTGGTCCGGCAGGGCGGTCAATTCGAAATAATGGGTGGCAAACAGGCAGAAGGCCCGGTTGCGGGTGGCCAGGTGTTCGGCGCAGGCAAAAGCCAGGGACAGGCCATCGAACGTGCTGGTGCCCCGACCGATCTCGTCCATCAGCACCAGGCTGTGCTCGGTGGCGTGGTTGAGGATGTTGGCCGCCTCGGTCATCTCCACCATGAAGGTGGAACGGCCGGAGGCCAGGTCGTCACTGGCACCGATACGGGTGAAGATCCGGTCCACCGGTCCGATCAGGGCCCGCCGCGCCGGCACGAAGCTGCCCACGTGGGCCATGAGCACGATCAGGGCCGCCTGGCGCATGTAGGTGGACTTGCCCCCCATGTTGGGGCCGGTGATCACCAGCATGCGGCGCTTGGGGTCCAGCGTCAGGTCATTGGGAACGAAGGGTTCGTCCAGCACCCGCTCCACCACCGGATGGCGCCCGTCCTCGATGCGCACACCCGGCTGGTCGGTCAGCTCCGGTGCGGTGAGATCGAGGCTGTCCGCCCGTTCCGCCAGATTGGCCAGGACATCCAGTTCCGCCAGGGCCTCGGCGCTGCGGCGCAGGTCGGGCAGAGGAGCGTGGAGTTGGGTCAGCAGGGCTTCATAAAGTT
Organism: Ectothiorhodospira shaposhnikovii; assembly: GCF_047222355.1. Lineage (NCBI taxonomy): Bacteria > Pseudomonadati > Pseudomonadota > Gammaproteobacteria > Chromatiales > Ectothiorhodospiraceae > Ectothiorhodospira > Ectothiorhodospira shaposhnikovii. Next base: position 1,542,390 of record NZ_CP178333.1, read on the forward strand.
GCTTTTCCCTCGCCAGGGCGCGTTCCCTGGCGGAGAGGACTTTGTCTTCAAAGCGCTTGAGCTCGGGGGTGATGAATCGCTCCGCCCCCTTGAGGGTCTGGCGCCGGGTGTAATCGTCCGGGGCCCGATCCGACTGACCGCGGCTGATCTCGATGTAATAGCCATGCACCCGGTTGTAGGCCACCTTGAGATTATGGATGCCGGTGCGTTCCCGTTCCCGTTGCTCCAGGTCCAGCAGGAACTGATCGGCGTTTTCCGACAGGGCGCGCAGCTCGTCCAGTTCGGCATCGTAACCCTGGGCGATCACCCCGCCGTCGCGGATGAGGACCGGTGGCTGATCGATCACCGCCCGGCGCAGCAGATCCACCACCCGCGGGTGCTCGCCGATGCCCTCGGCCAGTTCCCGCAGTCTCACCGCTCGCAGCGGGTGCAGGGTCTGCTGCAGGGCGGGCAGTTCGGCCAGGGAGTCCCTCAGGGTGGTCAGGTCCCGGGGGCGGGCGGAGCCCAGGGCGATTCGGGTGAGGATCCGTTCCAGATCGCCGATGCCCCGCAACTGGGGCTGGATCTGCTCGAAGGCCCGGGTATCCAGCAGGGCGCTGATGGCACCGTGGCGTCCCTTGAGGATCCGGCGATCCCGCAGGGGCTGGTGCAGCCAGCGGGCCAGCAGGCGGCTGCCCATGGCGGTGGCGGCCTGATCCAGGACGTGGGCCAGGGTATTGTCGCGTCCGCCGGACAGGTTGGTGGTCAGTTCCAGGTTCCGGCGGGTGGCCGCGTCCAGGATGATGCCGTCGTCCCGACGCTGTACGCTCAGGCCGTCGATATGGGGCAGGGCGGTCTTCTGGGTCTCCTGGGCATATTGCAGCAGAGCGCCGGCGGCGCCGATGGCCAGGGGCATGTGATCACAGCCGAACCCGGCCAGGTCCCGGGTGCCGAACTGGCGGGTGAGCAGGGTGCGGGCGGCCTCGGTCTCGAAGTGCCAGGGGGCACGGCGTTTGACACCGCCCCGTTCCGGACCCGGCAGGCGCATGTCTTCGGGGATCAGGATCTCGGCGGGTTGTAGCCGTTCCAGTTCCCCCAGTAGGGGTTCCTCGCCCTTGAGTTCCTGGACCTGGAAGCGACCCGATGCCAGATCCAGGATGGCCAGCCCGGTCTGTTCACCCCGGGCCTTGAGGCAGACCAGCAGATTTTCCCGGCGCTCCTCCAGCAGGGCCTCGTCGGTGACGGTGCCCGGCGTGACGATCCGCACCACCTTGCGCTCCACCGGCCCCTTGGCGGCCGCGGGGTCTCCCACCTGCTCGCAGATGGCCACCGACTCGCCCAGTCTCAGCAGACGGGCCAGATAGGACTCCGCCGCGTGCACCGGGACGCCGGCCATGGGGATGGGCTCCCCGGCGGACTGACCGCGGCGGGTGAGGGTGATGTCCAGCAGGCGGGCGGCCCGGGTGGCGTCCTGGAAGAACAGCTCGTAGAAGTCGCCCATGCGGTAGAACAGCAGGATATCCGGATGATCGGCCTTGATTTTCAGGTACTGCTGCATCATCGGGGTGTGGGAGGACAGGTCGCTGGTGGTCATCAATCGTCTGTTGCATCCATTGTTCAAGCGGCGAAGATTACCATGACCGGATCATGGGAACCTCCCGGGCGGAAATCGTCTAAGCTTAAAGAAAGCGTCAGGGAATTTTACAGACGGTGAGTTGTTCACCGCCGGACTTGGTTCCGGCTTTCCTTGCAATGCAGATAGGAGGTTCGTCTATGACAACATGGGTCATTGTTGCGGATGCGAGTCGGGCCAGAGTGTTCAGCGCCGAAAAGTCTTTCAGTCCCCTGGTGGAGGTGGAAGATCTCACGCATCCGGAGGCCCGCTTGCATGAGCAGGACCTGCAGTCGGACCGCATGGGGAGGGTGTTCGACAGTACCGGAGATGGGCGCCACGCCATGGGCAAGGAAACACCGCCGAAAAAGCATGAAGCACAGCGCTTTGCCCGCACCTTGTGCGACCGGCTGAACAATGCCCGGGCCACCGGCCAGTTCAGCAAGCTCTATATCATTGCCGCGCCGGCATTCCTGGGCGCGCTGAGAAACTGCATGGATGCGGTCACCCAGAAGTCCGTCGCCGGCGAGATCGACAAGAACCTCACCACCCATGATCCCATGGATATCCGCCGACAGTTGCCCCAGTTCCTCTGAGGCCGCCCGAGGAAGGGATCGGAGCTAACCCGTCCCTTCCTCCTTCGCATTCACTAACGGCACGAACCGTACCGCCAGCACACGCCGCGTGTCCAGTTCGCCGTTTTCCTGCTTCTCCCCCACCACCAGCATCTGTGCATCCCAGCCGGTATCCAGCGGAATCACCATGTGTCCTCCGACGGCAAGCTGTTCCACCAGGGGCGCCGGCATGCGGTCGGCGGCGGCGGTGACGATGATGCCGTCAAACGGTGCCGCCTCCGGCCAGCCGGCATGGCCATCCCCGGTGCGTGTGTGAACCTTGCTGTAACCCAGGGCGTGGAGTCGTTCGTGCGCGGTGCGGGCCAGTTCGGGGATGACCTCAATGCTGTATACATCAACAGGAAGCTCTGCCAGAATGGCTGTCTGATAGCCGCAGCCGGTTCCCACCTCAAGCACCTTCGCACCAGGCCGAAGTGCCAGCAGGTCCGTCATCAGGGCCACGACGAAGGGCTGGGAAATGGTCTGCCGGTAGCCGATGGGCAACGCTGTGTTATCCCAGGCACGGGAACGGCCGGCAGCCGGCACGAACCGGTCCCTGGGAACCCGTTCGATGGCCGCAAGGACCGCGGGATTGGGGATGGAAAGGCCGGTGGTGTCGGCGGTGGCCGCATAGTCGGCGCGGATCTCCGCGAGCAACTTTTGCGTCTCGGTCTGTCCTGAATGGGAGGATGCCATGGCGTTTTTCCCGCGGGTGGTGGATGGATTGAGGCTAGCTCAACCTGCCTGTACGTGATAGCGGGGGGTTGACGAATCCTTCCGAAAAGGTCATATCCGACAGTCATGCAAGTCATGTGCTGACGACCGACCCATTGCGGGGGGAGTAGATGAGCCTGGATTTTGATGAAAGACGGGATTTCCAGCGTCTGCAACTGGACCATCCCATGAAGATAACGGAGCAGGCCACCGGCCGGGAGCACCGGGGGTTGGGGCGGGATCTGAGTGCCATTGGTCTGTCCTTTCACCTGAACACCGCCCTGCCCGTGGGCACGTTGCTCACTGTCGCCATTGATCCCGCTGGACAGTCCGCCGTCCTGCCCTTCAGGGCGGAAGCGGAAGTGCATCGCGTGGAAGCAGAGGGCGGGGGTTACCTGGTGGCCGCCAGGATCCTGCGCATGCTGTGATGATGGTTCCGTCCGACGCCGAACTGGAAGCCCTGGCTCGCCGACTGGGGGAGCAGTTGCGGAGTCATGGCGAGACACTGGTGCTGGCGGAATCCTGTACCGGTGGATGGATTGCCAAGGTCGTCACGGACCTGCCCGGCTCGTCGACCTGGTTCGATCGGGGTTTTGTCACCTACAGCAATCGGGCGAAAATTCGTCAGCTGGGGGTGGATCCCGGTCTGATCGATGCGTTCGGCGCGGTCAGCGAGCAGACGGTAACGGCCATGGCCATCGGTGCGCTGAACCACAGTGATGCCCGGTTGGCCGTTGCCGTCAGCGGTATCGCCGGTCCCGGAGGGGGGACGCCGGACAAGCCGGTGGGAACTCTCTGGCTGGCCTGGGCACGGCCAGGGCGGGATGTTCAGGTGCGGCATCATTGCCTGGCGGGTGATCGCGAGGCCATCCGTCGTCAGGGGGTCGCCCTGGCCCTGACGGGTGCGATCCATTGTTTTTGACTCCGGCGTTTTGCCGGGTTCGAATACGATCTGGAATTGGCAAGAAAGCGGCCATGTATGGGATAATCCCACGTTTACCACGGGGCGGAGCCCTCGCAGGCGGTTTCATGGACGATCAAAAGGGGTTTTGAAGTGGACGAGAATCGCAAGAAGGCACTATCCGCGGCACTGGGTCAGATCGAGCGTCAGTTCGGTAAGGGCGCCGTCATGCGCATGGGGGATTCCACCGCCGTGCGCGATGTGGCGGTGGTCTCCACCGGTTCCCTGGCGCTGGATATCGCGCTGGGCATCGGCGGCCTGCCCAAGGGGCGGGTGGTGGAAATCTTCGGCCCGGAGTCCTCGGGAAAGACGACCCTGACCCTGCAGGTGATCGCCGAGTGTCAGAAGCAGGGCGGCACCGCGGCCTTCGTGGATGCCGAGCATGCCCTGGACCCCACCTATGCCGAGAAGCTGGGTGTGGACGTGGACAACCTGCTGGTGTCCCAGCCGGATACCGGTGAGCAGGCCCTGGAGATCGCCGACATGCTGGTGCGTTCCGGCGCCGTGGACGTGGTGGTAGTGGACTCCGTGGCCGCCCTGACCCCCAAGGCCGAGATCGAGGGTGAGATGGGAGACGCCCATGTGGGTCTGCAGGCCCGGCTCATGTCCCAGGCCTTGCGCAAGCTCACGGCCAACATCAAGCGTTCCAACACTTTGGTGATCTTCATCAACCAGATCCGCATGAAGATCGGCGTCATGTTCGGCAATCCGGAAACCACCACCGGCGGCAACGCTCTCAAGTTCTATTCTTCCGTGCGACTGGATATCCGCCGCACCGGCGCCATCAAGAAGGGCGACGAGGTGATCGGCAACGAGACCCGGGTCAAGGTGGTCAAGAACAAAATGGCCCCGCCGTTCAGGGAAGCCAATTTCGAGATCCTCTACGGCGAGGGCATCTCCCGTCTGGGCGAGGTGATCGACATGGGCGTCAAGGACGGCATCGTGGACAAGGCGGGTGCCTGGTACAGTTACAAGGGCGAGCGCATCGGGCAGGGCAAGGACAATGCCCGCAACTTCCTCAAGGAACGCCCGGAGATTGCCGCCGATATCGAGGCCCAGATTCGGGAAAAGTATCTGCCCAAGCGTGGGGCGGTAGAGAGTGAGCCTGAAGTCCCGGCGGAAGACTGACGCCGAGTCGGCGGACGATGCCGCCATTCGCCTGCTGGCCCGTCGGGAGCATTCGCGTGGTGAACTGAGGTCCAAGCTGACGGAACGGGGTCTGGAGCAGGCCGCCGTCGAGGTCGCCCTGGACCGACTGGAATCCCGGGGCCTGCTCAGCGATGCCCGTTTCACGGAAAGTTTCGTCAGACATCGCGTCGGGCAGGGTCACGGCCCGACGCGTATCCGTGCGGACCTGCGGCAACGGGGTGTTGCCGACTCCCTGGTGCAGGCCGTCCTGGACGAGGCGGAGGCCGACTGGGAAGCCCTGGCCCGCGATGTCCGGATCCGCCGTTTTGGTCCGGCGCTTCCCGCTGATTACCGGGAACACAGCAAGCAGATGCGGTTTTTGCAATATCGAGGATTCCCCACGGACATCATACGCCGTGTCATGACCGACGAAGACAAGACATGAAAAGCGCCGACATACGAAGCAGTTTCCTCGAGTACTTCCGCTCCAAGGGACATGAAATCGTCTCCTCGAGTCCGCTGGTACCCGGGAACGATCCCACCCTGCTGTTTACCAACGCGGGGATGGTCCAGTTCAAGGATGTGTTCCTGGGGCGCGAGCATCGTCCCTATGGTCGCGCCACCACCTCCCAGCGCTGCGTGCGGGCCGGTGGCAAGCACAACGACCTGGAAAACGTCGGTTACACCGCCCGTCATCACACCTTCTTCGAGATGCTGGGCAACTTCAGCTTCGGCGACTACTTCAAGCGTGACGCCATCCACTATGCCTGGGAATACCTCACCGTCGTCCTGAAGATGCCGGCCGAGCGCCTGTGGGTCACGGTCTACCAGACCGATGACGAGGCCTATGACATCTGGACCCGGGAGATCGGCATTCCCCTCAATCGCATCACCCGCATCGGCGACAAGCCCGGTGGTGGTTCCGATAATTTCTGGCAGATGGGGGACACCGGTCCCTGCGGTCCCTGCACCGAAATCTTCTATGATCACGGTCCCCATGTCTGGGGCGGTCCGCCCGGTTCCCCCGAGGAGGACGGCGACCGCTACATCGAGATCTGGAACCTGGTCTTCATGCAGTATGACCGGGACAAGGACGGCAACCTCAACCCTCTGCCCAAGCCCTCGGTGGACACCGGCATGGGTCTGGAGCGCCTGGCGGCGGTGATGCAGGGGGTGCATTCCAACTACGAGATCGACCTGTTCCAGCACCTGCTGGCGGCGGTCGGGCGCCTGGTAGGGACCCACGATACCCATGCCCCGTCCTTCAAGGTTATCGCCGACCACATCCGCTCCTGCAGCTTCCTGATCACCGACGGCGTGATGCCCGCCAATGACGGCAGAGGCTATGTACTGCGCCGGATCATTCGCCGCGCCGCCCGTCACGGCCACAAACTGGGTCTGAGCGAACCCTTCTTCCACAAGCTGGTTGCCCCGCTGGTGCAGGTGATGGGGGATGCCTACCCGGAACTGGTGAAGGCTCAGGGCCAGGTGGAACAGGTCCTGTTGCTGGAGGAGCAGCGTTTCCAGGAAACCCTGGAGCACGGCCTCAAGCATCTGGAGGAAGGCCTCGGCCGCATTGCCGACAAGACCATCCCCGGCGGCCTGGTATTCAAGCTTTACGACACCTACGGCTTCCCGGTGGACCTGACCGGCGACATCGCCCGGGAAAAGGGTCTGGAACTGGACATGGCCGGGTTCGAGCACGAAATGGAACAGCAGCGCGACCGCGCCCGTGCCGCCAGCACCTTCAAGATGGCCGATGCCGGCGCCATGGCCGTGGGGGTGGCGGATTCGGACTTCGTCGGTTACGAGGCCGTGGCCGGCGACGCCCGGGTGGTGCGCCTGGCCGCCGGCCCTGATCGGCTGGGCTGTGAAACCCTCAATGAATCTGAAGAGGGCAGTGTGGTGCTGGACACCACCCCCTTCTATGCCGAGTCCGGTGGCCAGGTGGGCGATACCGGCGTGATCGAGGGTCCCGAGGGCGAGTTCCAGGTCACCGACACCGTCAAGCAGGGCGGGGTCTTCATTCACCACGGCCTGATGTTGCGGGGGTGTCTGAAGACGGGTGATCCGGTCCATACCCGGGTCAACGAGGACCGCCGCCAGGCCGTGGTCCTGAACCATTCCGCCACCCACCTGCTGCATGCCGCCCTGCGGGAAGTCCTCGGGGAGCATGTGCAGCAGAAAGGGTCCCTGGTGGCACCGGACCGGCTGCGGTTCGACTTCTCTCACTTCGAACCCGTCACCCAGGATCAGATCGAGCGTCTGGAGGTCATGGTCAACCGCGCCATTCGGGCCAATGTGGCGGCGGAAGCGCGCATCATGCCCATCAAGGAGGCCCTGGCCGCCGGTGCCATGGCCCTGTTCGGCGAAAAATACGGCGACGAGGTGCGGGTGCTTTCCCTGGGCGGATTCTCCACCGAACTGTGTGGCGGCATCCATGTGCAGCGCACCGGTGACATCGGGGTATTCAAGATCATCTCCGAAGGCGGCGTGGCCTCGGGCATCCGTCGGATCGAGGCGGTGACCGGGGAAAACGCGCTCCAGCACATCGGCGAAACCGAGCAGCAGCTCTCCCGTGCGGCGGAATTGCTGCGGGCCAGTCGCGGCGACCTGGCGGACAAGGTGCAGCAGGTGCTGGACCGGGCCCGCGCCCTGGAAAAGGAACTGGAGGCCATCAAGGCCAGGCTGGCCTCCCAGGCCGGCTCCAGCCTGTCGGATCAGGCCGTGGAGATCAACGGCGTCAAGGTCCTGGCCGCGCGCCTCGATGGCGCGGATCCCAAGTCCCTGCGGGATACCGTGGATCAGCTCAAGAACAAGCTGGGCGAGGCGGTGATCGTGCTTGCCACTGTGCAGGACGACAAGGTCAGCCTGGTGGCGGGAGTCACCAAGGGGCATGTCGGCAGTATCAAGGCCGGTGAGCTGGTGAATCAGGTGGCTCAGCAGGTGGGCGGTCGCGGCGGCGGTCGTCCGGACATGGCCATGGCCGGGGGTACCCGACCCGAAGGGCTGGATCAAGCCCTCGCCTCGGTCACGGAATGGGTCCAGGCCCGTCTTTGAATGCATGGGTGGTACCCGGTGTTCGATGAACGGTTCTTCCACATGGCAAGGCAGTATTGTCTAATGACAAGCCTATATCCAAGTAAAAGAATATGTCTTTAATCGTCCAAAAATACGGCGGTACCTCGGTCGGCAGCATTGAGCGCATTCAGAACGTGGCCGATAAGGTCATGGCGGCGCGTCGGCAGGGGCATGAAGTGGTGGTGGTGGTCTCCGCCATGAGCGGCGAGACCGACCGGCTGCTGGGACTGGCCAGAAGCATTCGCTCCAACATTGATGGTCGCGAGCTGGATGTCCTGCTCTCCACCGGAGAGCAGGTCACCATCGCCCTGTTGGCCATGGCCCTGGAAGCCAAGGGATGTCCGGCCCGTTCCTATACCGGCGCCCAGGTCCAGATCCTCACCGACAGCGCCCATAACAAGGCCCGTATCCGTGACATCGACGGCGCTCGCGTGCGACGTGATCTGGCTGACGGCAAGGTGGTGGTGGTGGCCGGATTCCAGGGGGTGGACGAGCTGGGCAATATCACTACCTTGGGGCGTGGCGGTTCCGACACCACGGCCGTGGCGCTGGCGGCAGCGCTCAAGGCCGATGAATGCCAGATCTTCACCGATGTGGACGGGGTGTACACCACTGATCCCCGCGTCGTTCCCAAGGCCCGGCGGCTGAGCCGCATCACCTTCGAGGAGATGCTGGAAATGGCCAGCCTGGGGTCCAAGGTTCTGCAGATACGCGCCGTCGAATTCGCCGGCAAATACAATGTACCGTTGCGTGTTCTATCCTCTTTTCAGGAAGGGGAAGGCACGCTCATTACTTTTGAGGAAGAGAGCATGGAGCAGGCGCTCATTTCCGGGATCGCCTTTAACCAGAACGAAGCCCAGTTGACCGTTGCCGGTGTGCCCGATCAGCCCGGTGTGGCCTATCGACTGCTGGGTGCTGTGGCAGATGCCAACATCGAAGTGGACATGATCGTCCAGAACGTGGGAGCCGACGGCACCACGGACTTTACTTTCACCGTCCATCGCAATGATTTTGAAAAGGCTCTTGGGATCGTCCGTTCCCGTGCCGAGGCCTTGGGTGCCCGTCAAGTGACCGGTGACGACAAGATCGTCAAGATCTCCATTGTCGGCGTTGGCATGCGGTCTCATGCCGGCATCGCCAGCAAGATGTTCGAGGCCCTGGCGGCCGAGGGCATCAACATTCGCATGATTTCCACTTCCGAGATCAAGATCTCAGTGGTGGTGGATGAAAAGTATCTGGAACTGGGCGTGCGTGCCCTGCATGATGCCTTCGAGTTGGAGCATGCCCAGTCCGGCAAGTGATCAGGCGCCCGCAAGTGAGTGCAGGTGCCCTGATGGGCGGACCTGGATCCGGTCCGCCCTTGGAAGCAAAGAACCGGCATCAAGCCGGTCGAATACCGGACCGCAGAGTCCGGACTATAAAACACAAGGTGATTGAATCCAGTCTGGAGAAAGGAATATGCTTATTTTAACTCGCAGGGTTGGTGAAACCCTCATGATCGGTGACGAAGTCACGGTCACGGTTTTGGGCGTGAAGGGCAACCAGGTACGTGTAGGTATCAATGCGCCCAAGGATGTTGCCGTGCATCGTGAAGAGATTTACGAGCGCATCCAGCGCGAGCAGGAAACGGAAGGCAACGCCTGATTTTTGCCTTTAAGGACTTTACGTAAGCTCATCATTTGGGTAGTATATCGGCTTGCCGTCGGAGTTAAGGACGGCGTGGCGGCAAGCTAAATAAGATCAGCCAGCCAGAATACCGGAGAGATGGCCGAGTGGTCGAAGGCGCTCCCCTGCTAAGGGAGTATGGGTCAAAAGCCCATCGAGGGTTCGAATCCCTCTCTCTCCGCCATATGCCATGCAAAAGCCCCTGAAATCAGGGGCTTTTTGCTTTCTAGGCATCCGATAGCCATACCCTATTCCACAGCCCGATAGGGCAACGCGCAAAGCACTTCTTCCTCTTGACCGCTGGCTGACGCCTCGTGCCTGAGTTAGGCTCGTGGCCGAGTGGTCAAGAACCACTTGGTAATGCCGATAAGAAAACAATGAAGTACGCTTGGCGTACGCCACAGAATCCCAGAGCCATGTTGTCCTCCCTGACCATTGGCCGCAAGCTGGCCGCCTCTTTCAGCATTGTCCTCGTGATACTGCTGGTGATTGCCCTGATTGGCTGGAATGGCCTGAGTCGGATGGGTGATGCGCAGGAGCGTGTGGCGGAGATCTACGAGCAGGCCATCTTTCAGGTGCAAAAAGAGGTGGATCACTTGGTCTGGGTGAACAATCTGGCCAATGTCTTTGTGCTCGGAACCGAGTTCCGGGGTCAATTGGACTATACCCGGTGTGACTTCGGACAGTGGTACTACGGTTTTCGTGGCAGCGATGCCTATCAACTGGCGCCCGCGGATTTCCGGCGTACTTTTGATGCCATTGAGCAGCCGCACCGGGAATTGCATCAGACAGCCATTCGTATCCTGCGTGCCATGGAAAATGGCAATCGGGGTCAGGGACTGGAGATCTACCAAGGGCAGACCTTGGGTCACCTTAACACTCTCCGGGGGTTGCTGGATGAACTGGGTGCCGGGCTCAGTGAGCAACGGGAGGTCGTGAAGGCGCAAGCAGAGCGCACCGCCATGGCTTCCGCCACCACCATGAGCATCACCGTCTTGACGGCGGTGGGTCTGGCCGTGCTGTTGGGTTGGCTGCTCACCCGGGTCATCGTCACCCCCTTGAGAACCACCACGGCACATCTGCAATCCATCGCCGAGGGTGACGGAGATCTTACGCGGCGCCTGCCGGTGCAGGGGCGGGATGAGGTGGCAGATCTGTCCCGGGCCTTCAACGGCTTTGCGGATCGTGTCCACGGTCTGGTGAAGCAGGTGGTGGGGGCTTCTGCGCAATTGGCGGCTGCCGCGGAGGAACTCTCCGCCACCAGTGGAGAAATGCGTCAGCAGGTACGGCGCCAGCAATCGGAGGTGGAGCAGGTGGCCACCGCCATGAATGAGATGGCGGCCACGGTCCAGGAAGTGGCGCGCAATGCCACCGAGGCGGCGAGCACCACGCGCAGCACCGATGATCAGTCCAGGGAAGGGACCCGGGAGGTTGAGCGGACTATCGACACCATCCGGGCCCTGGCTCGGCAGGTGGAGGAATCCGCCGAGGTCATCGGTACCGTGTCGGCGGACAGCGACGAGATCGGCAAGGTGCTGGATGTGATCCGCGGCATCGCCGAGCAAACCAACCTGCTGGCCCTGAACGCAGCCATCGAGGCAGCCCGGGCTGGAGAACAGGGTAGGGGATTTGCGGTGGTGGCCGACGAGGTGCGTACGCTGGCGTCCCGCACCCAATCTTCTACCAATGAAGTGCAGGAGATGATCGAGCGCCTGCAGTCTGGTGCCGCGAAGGCGGTCAAGTCCATGGGCGAAGGACGCACCAAGGCTCATGCGGGTGTGGAGCAGGCGGCGCGTACGGGAGAATCCCTGCTGGTGATCAATCGTTCCATCGGGACCATCAATGACATGAATGCCCAAATTGCCAGTGCTGCCGAGGAGCAGTCCGCGGTGGCCGAAGAGGTCAACCGCAACGTGATCAACATCAATGAAGGTGTTGAACAGACGGCGGCGGGTGCCGACCAGATCACTGCCGCCAGCGAGGAGTTGGCGCGCCTTGCCGCCGATCTGCAAGATCGCGTGGGACGGTTTAAGGTGTGACCACTGTTCCCTAAAAAGTTATTTATAAACAGATAATTACTTATTATTTCTAATCTATTTTGAAGTTTTATTTTTGAAAAATAAACTCTTACATTGGTTTTTTAAATTATTTTCTAAGGTAGATGGAAAATTTCATTGAAAACAGATGGATGGAGTTCCAACTGATTTTCCGTGTGTGAAGTGTCACGTGGAACATGCGCTGATTTTTTGGGGGGGAAGGAGCCGGCCAGTGGCTGGTTTGATGATGATCAGGCGGCTTTTCGGTTGAAGATGGCCCTGGAAACTCGGATACCTCGCACTCTCTGTTTTCTTTTTCTGGCGGCCAACTCGCAAAGTGAATCAGGGGCGCCGATGACGGGGCCGAAGGACTTGAGCATGCTGGCCGACTGAGCGACGAAAGCCTCAGTTTCCATGCCCAGGCGTAACAGAAGGCGAGGTGTCCTTTCCGGGATGAGGCCGCGTTTCATGGGGTGTATACAGCGCCCCAGGGTGTCAACCAACTCCAGGTAATCCTCGAAGGCAAAAGGAATGGCGATTTCAAAGCGTGTCGCCGGATCGAACGGTATCAAGGGGGCTGGTTGCAGTGATTTGAGATGCTGCTCCGAGCGCAGTTTCCCCGTTTCGGAGGCATGGTCTGCGCTGGTACTGGACCGTGAGCGTGAGACATGGCAGGTGACCCTGCTGCTGTCGGCCGGCTTTCTTCGTTGCGCTTGAGTTCTGGCGACATTTCGGATGCGGCGAGCTATGCCGGTGAACTCGCATCCCTGTAGATCCTGTGCGATTCCGGCACGGACAGGGTTTAGATCCACATAAGCCATGGCGGCCAGTAACGCCTGTTCATCCAGTAGGGCCTGACTTTTAAAACGCCCTTCCCAGAAACGCCCTTTCACGCCATCTTCCTGATTGGCTTGACGGGCGATGGACTCATTAAGAACCCGCATGAACCAGGAGAGGTCGTGCAGCCTGGCGCGATACAGTTCCGCGTGCTCTTCCACTTGGTATCCGTCCGGTAGCCCCCGTATTCCATAGTCCCCACTGATCCTCCATCGTCACCGGTACGATCTCAAGCAATAAGGGGATGTGGCGGATGAGCAGAGGTATCCAACAGCGCAAGCGCGCTTTCTGGAAGGATCTGGTCCAGCAGTGGGCGGCCTCAGGCCAGAGCAAGGCGGCCTTCGCCCGTCAGCATGGGGTCACGCCCCGCCAGTTATCGCAATGGGCGGCGCGGTACCCGGAGTGGGTGCTGGGCGAGGCTGAGCCAGGGCGCGCGCCTTCGAAGCCGACAGCCGTGCCGCAGCGGTTTTTGGCGGTCCGCACGGTGGAGGACAAGCCCGATCCCGTGGCCCTGTCGCTGCAGCCCGGGGTTGGACCGGTGGTCGTGGCATTGGGCAATGGCCGACGGTTGGAACTGTATCCGGGGTTCTGCGCGCAGACCTTGAAACGGGCCATGCAGGTGCTGGAGGCATGATCGGCTGGCCCACGGGGATGGCCATCCATCTGGCAGTGGCGCCGGTGGATTTCCGCAAGGCCTTCGATGGCTTGTGTATCGAGATTGTTGAGGTGCTGGAGCGGGATCCACTCAGCGGCGAGCTGTTCGTCTTCCGCAACCGGGCCGGAGACAAGCTCAAGGCCCTGTACTGGGATGGTCAGGGCTTCGTGATGATCTACAAGCGCCTGGAGAAGGGGCGCTTCAAGTGGCCCCATCACGCCGAGGGTGATGCAGAGGAGGTTCGGCTCTCCCGCAGCCAGTTGCAGGCTTTGTTCGAGGGCATCGACTGGCGGCGCCTGGAAATGCCCCCACGATGCCTTGCCACCGCCACCGGTTAATAGATAATTATTATCTATAAGTCAGCCACTTAGCGCGCCATGAATGGTAAAATGCGGGCATGTCGAACACCGCTGCACAAGGCCTGCCGACGCCCCCTCCCAACCTGCGCGAGTCTCAACTTCGCGCCGCCGTGGCAGAGCGCGATGAGGTCATCGCGCAGCAGTCCCAGCAGCTCGTTCAGCTGCAGTCCACGGTCAATGAACTGAGCGAACAACTGCAGCGCCTCAAGGACCAGGTCCTTGAAGCACAGCGCAAACGCTTCGGGCAAAGCTCTGAACGCGGCCGTTACCTCCAGGAGGATCTATTCCATCCGCTGGAGGCACCCATCCCCGAGCAGGACGAAGAAGAGGCCGCCGCCCAGGCGCCCACGAAACGGCGCAAGACCCAACCGCCCCGGGGCCGCCGTGCCCTGCCACCGGAACTGCCCCGGGAGACGATGCGCTACGACTACGACGATGAAACCCGGGCCCAGCTGGAGGCACAGAACGGTGGCCCGCTGGAAGAGATCGGCGTCGATGTGACCGAGACCCTCGAGTACGCCCCCGGGCATCTGTACGTCAAGCGCCATGAAGTGCCCAAGTATGCAATCCGGGGTGATCAGGGGGAGCGCACCATCGTCTCCCCACCACGCCCCTCGCCGCCGATCCCCGGCGCTCAGGTGGGTGCCAGCCTGCTGGCCCATACCGTGATCAGCAAGTTCGCGGATCACCTGCCGCTCAACCGCATCAGTCAGCAGCTGGCCCGGGATGGTTATGACGTTCCCCGCCAGCGGCTGTGCGATTACGTGCTGCTGTCCGCCTCGGTCCTGGCCCCGCTGGCCGACCTCATCCGCCAGGATGCCCTGGCCAGTCCGGTGTTGCACAGTGACGACACCACGGTGCCGCAACTGGAGAAGGGTCGACGACAAACCCGAACCTGCCGCCTGTGGCTCTACCTGGGCCGCGGGCGGGAAGACGGCATCATCCCGGTGTTCTACGACTACACCACCAACCGATCCCAGGAAGGTCCACTGGCACACCTGCGTGACTACCAGGGATATCTGCAAGCCGATGCCTATGCGGGCTACCTCAATGCCGAACGGATCCAGGCGGCGCTGGTCTGGTGTGCCTGCTGGTCCCATGCCCGGCGCCCGTTCGAAAAGATCGCCCGCAAACACAAGCAGCGCGGCCGCGTGCATCTCATCATGAAGCTGATCACCGCGATCTACCAGGTGGAATCGCGCCTGCGAAGGCAAGGGATCAATGATCCCGAGCTGATCCGGCAGGAACGCCAGCGGCGCACGGTGCCGATCCTTAAGCGCCTGCGTCGGCTGCTGGACCGCATCCTGCCCAGCCTGCCTCCCCGGGGGGAGTTCGCCGGGGCGATCCGCTACACCCTCAACCACTGGCAGGCCCTGCTGCGCTTCACCGAGGATGGCCGCCTGGAGCCCGACAACAACCGCGGCGAACGTGCCCTGCGCGGCGTATGCGTGAGTCGCAAGAACTGGAACTTCACCGGCTCGGAGAATGGCGGTCACGCCCTGGCCATCCTGCTCACCCTCCTGGAGACCTGCAAGCAGAACGGGGTGAACCCCCGTCACTATCTGATCGATGTGCTTGAGCGCATCCAGGATCATCCCGCCAATCGCCTCCACGAACTGCTGCCCTATCACTGGGCACCGCTGGCCCAGAGTTGCGGGGAGCATGCCAGCCCCGACTGACGGCTGGCTATACGGGGGCTACCGGACGGATACTCCACTTGGGTGGCCTCTGCCGCTGAAAGCCGTTCCGGACCTTCTGAAAGGTAGCGCTGCACGGAGGAGGGGCCATTGAACAACTGTGTCCAGCGTTTCAATACCTCATCCGTTCCCCAGTCCATGCCACGTCCGGCATCGACACGCAGCACAATGTGATAGTGATTGGACATGACCGCGTAGGCGGCAATGTCGATGGCGAAGATGTTGGACAGAGCCAACATGCGTTCCTCGATCCAACCCCGCCGATGCTCGTAGTTCATGCCGGTGAACTGATCGCGGCCACACAAAAAAGCACGCCTTACGCATCGGCTGACCACGTGGTACGAGGGCGTTTCAGAAAGCGAGACTTGTTCGTGACGAGGTTGAGCCATGAAAGCATCATAGCGCATTCCTTAAAGGGTTTCAATAAAGTGGGTGTCCAAATAAAAATTGAAGCTAAACAAAAATCGAAACAAAACAACTCCAAAAAGACAGGCAGCAGCTTCATGGTATTCTGCCCCGACAATGAACCTCCAGGAGCCGAGTTCCTTCCATGGCTACCCAGCTCAATCTCCCCATCGGAGTGCAATCCCTCGCCGAGATCATCAAAGAGGGTTACTACTACGTGGACAAGACCCCCTGGCTGCATCGGCTGATCAAGGAAGGGAAGTATTACTTCCTCTCCCGGCCCCGCCGCTTCGGCAAGAGCCTGCTGCTGGACACCCTCAAGGAACTGTTTGAGGCCAACGAGCCCCTGTTCCGCGGCCTGTATATCCATGACCGCTGGGATTGGCAGACCCGTCATCCGGTCGTCCGGATCAGTTTTGCCGATGGGGTCATGCAGAGCCGGGACACCCTGGATGCCCGTATCCGGCACCTGCTGACACTCAACCGAAAGCGCCTGAATATCGACCACAGCGGTGCGCCGGACATTGCGGGTGAGTTTTCCGATCTGATCCGCATGGCCCATCAGCAGCACGGGCAGCGGGTGGTGGTCCTGATCGACGAATACGACAAGCCCATCCTGGACAACATCACCGATGCCGATGTGGCCCGCGAACTGCGGGAAGGGCTGAAAAACCTGTATTCCGTCCTCAAGGATGCCGATCCCCATCTGAAATTCTGCCTGCTCACCGGTGTGTCCAAGTTCAGCAAGGTCAGCCTGTTCTCGGGGCTGAACAACCTCAACGACATCACCCTGGACAAGCCCTTTGCCCCCATCTGCGGCTACACCGACGAGGACATCGATACCGTCTTTGCCCCCGAGTTACCGGGCCTGGACCGGGACCAGATCCGGCAGTGGTACAACGGCTATCGCTGGGGAGATGAGACAACGCCGGCGGTCTATAACCCGTTTGATGTGTTGCTGCTGTTCCAGAAACGGGAGTTCCGGCCCTACTGGTTTGAAAGTGCCACGCCCTCATTTCTGGTCAAGCTCTTGTCTGAGCGAGGCGTTTTCACCCCCCGTCTGGACCGTCTGCAGACCAAGGCCAGTCTGTTGGGCCGCTTCGACGTAGACGAGATTGCCACCGAGGCGCTCTTGTTCCAGACCGGCTACCTCACCGTGCACAAGGTGGAGGAACCCATCACCGGTTACTGGCTCTATACCCTGGGTTACCCCAACCGGGAAGTGGAGGCCAGCCTGAACGAATCCCTGCTGCCGGCCCTGGGTCTGGAGGCCTCACGGGCGCAGGAGTCCCAGATGCAGGCGCTCATGGCCCTGCGCAATCATGACCTGCCGGCCCTGGAAACCCACTTCAAGGCCTTGTTTGCCGGTCTGCCCCACGACTGGTATCGCAACAACCCCATTGCCCAGTATGAAGGCCATTACGCCAGCGTGTTCTACAGCCACCTGGCCGCCCTGGGGCTGGCCATCACCGTGGAAGATGCCGGCAACACCGGCCGGGTGGACATGACGGTGGATTTCAATGGCCACATCTATCTGTTCGAGTTCAAGGTGGTGGAGCAGGTGCCGGAGGGCAGGGCGTTGCGGCAGCTCCAGGACAAGGGCTACGCCGACAAGTACCGGGGGCAGGGCAAGCCCATCCACCTTATCGGGGTGGAGTTCTCCAGGGAACAGCGGCAGATCATCGCCTTTGACGTGCTGAGCCTTTGATCCGACCGGGCCTGTGAATCGTGGCCGTGGGAGCGGGCCTGCCCGTGAAAACGGTTGTGAAAACGGTGCGGAATACCGAACACGCCCTTTTCTTCACTTCCGCGCTCTTTCGTCACTCCCGCGAAAGCGGGAGTCCAGGATCCTTCAGTCCATTCCCGGCCGATGGATTCCCGCTTGCGCGGGAATGACGCAGATTTATCCGGCGCGGATTTATTCAGCGTGGCAATGGCCCTCGGCCACGGGTCAATCCGCTACACACAACGCACAAAGTAAAGCCCCGTCACTGTCCATGTGACGGGGCTTTGTGTCGCGCGGCCGGGCCATCCCTGGAATCTTCCGTGAGCCTGAGAGTTCATCCGTGAGCGCCGATACATGGCGACGGGATCAAAATCCCATACCTCCAAGATGGATACAACCGCTTGGCGTCAAAAATGAGAAATGGTTCATATTTTCTTTTGTCGTTATCCAGGGGGGGGAACGCCTTTGGGTGCGCACCCGCGCTCACGACCAAAGGCCAGCCCCGGCTTCGTGGTATTCTGCCCCGACAGTGAACCTCCAGGAGCCGAGTTCCTTCCATGGCTACCCAGCTCAATCTCCCCATCGGCGTACAGGCGTTCGGCAAAATCCGCACCGGCGGGTTCTACTATGTGGATAAAACCCCTTACCTTCATCAGCTGATCGATGAAGGCAGCTATTACTTCCTCTCCCGCCCCCGCCGCTTCGGCAAGAGCCTGCTGCTGGACACCCTCAAGGAACTGTTTGAGGCCAACGAGCCCCTGTTCCGGGGCCTGTACATCCATGACCGCTGGGACTGGCAGACCCGCCATCCGGTCATCCGGATCAGTTTTGCCGATGGGGTGATGGTCAATCGGTCGGCACTGGATACCCGCATCCGGCACCTGCTGCAATCCAACCGGGAACGCCTGGGCATCGAACACAGCGGCGCCCAGGACATCGCTGGCGAATTTTCCGATCTGATCCGCATGACCCATCAGCAGCACGGGCAGCGAGTGGTGGTCCTGATCGACGAATACGACAAGCCCATCCTGGACAACATCACCGATGCCGATGTGGCTCGTGAACTGCGGGAGGGGCTGAAAAACCTGTATTCCGTCCTCAAAGACGCCGATCCCCACCTGAAATTCTGCCTGCTTACCGGTGTCTCCAAGTTCAGCAAGGTCAGTTTGTTCTCCGGACTGAACAACCTGCGTGACATCACCCTCTCCCGGGATTACGGCGCCATCTGCGGCTACACCGACGAGGACATCGATGCCGTCTTTGCGCCGGAACTACCGGGCCTGGATCGGGATCAGATCCGCCATTGGTACAACGGTTATCGCTGGGGGGATGAGCGGTTGCCCTCGGTCTACAACCCCTTTGACGTACTGTTGCTGTTCCAGGAGCGGGAGTTCCGGCCCTACTGGTTTGAGAGTGCCACGCCTACATTCCTGGTCAAGCTGCTTTCCGAGAGAGGTGTCTTCACCCCCCGTCTGGACCGTCTGCAGACCAAGGCCAGTCTGTTGGGCCGCTTCGACGTGGACGAGATTGCCACCGAGGCCCTGTTGTTCCAGACCGGCTATCTCACCGTGCACAAAGTGGAGGAACCCATCACCGGTTACTGGCTCTATACCCTGGGTTACCCCAACCGGGAAGTGGAGGCCAGCCTGAACGAATCCCTGCTGCCGGCCCTGGGTTTGGAGGCCTCACGGGCGCAGGAGTCCCAGATGCAGGCGTTCATGGCCCTGCGCAATCATGACCTGCCGGCCCTGGAAACCCACTTCAAGGCCTTGTTTGCCGGTCTGCCCCACGACTGGTACCGCAACAACCCCATTGCCCAGTATGAAGGCCATTACGCCAGCGTATTCTACAGTCACCTGGCCGCCCTGGGGCTGGCCATCACCGTGGAAGATGCCGGCAACACCGGCCGGGTGGACATGACGGTGGATTTCAATGGCCACATCTACCTGTTCGAGTTCAAGGTGGTGGAGCAGGTGCCGGAGGGCAGGGCGTTGCGGCAGCTCCAGGACAAGGGCTACGCCGACAAGTACCGGGGGCAGGGCAAGCCCATCCACCTTATCGGGGTGGAGTTCTCCAGGGAACAGCGGCAGATCATCGCCTTTGACGTGCTGAGCCTTTGATCCGACCGGGCCTGTGAATCGTGGCCGTGGGAGCGGGCCTGCCCGTGAAAACGGTTGTGAAAACGGTGCGGAATACCGAACACGCCCTTTTCTTCACTTCCGCGCTCTTTCGTCACTCCCGCGAAAGCGGGAGTCCAGGATCCTTCAGTCCATTCCCGGCCGATGGATTCCCGCTTGCGCGGGAATGACGCAGATTTATCCGGCGCGGATTTATTCAGCGTGGCAATGGCCCTCGGCCACGGGTCAATCCGCTACACACAACGCACAAAGTAAAGCCCCGTCACTGTCCATGTGACGGGGCTTTGTGTCGCGCGGCCGGGCCATCCCTGGAATCTTCCGTGAGCCTGAGAGTTCATCCGTGAGCGCCGATACATGGCGACGGGATCAAAATCCCATACCTCCAAGATGGATACAACCGCTTGGCGTCAAAAATGAGAAATGGTTCATATTTTCTTTTGTCGCCCAGGGGGAGGGAATATCTTTGCGCTCGCAACCAAAGGCCGCTCCCGCAAGGCCAGCCCAGGCTTCGTGGTATTCTGCCCCGACAGTGAACCTCCAGGAGCCGAGTTCCTTCCATGGCTACCCAGCTCAATCTACCTATTGGCGTACAGGCGTTCGGCAAAATCCGCACCGGCGGGTTCTACTATGTGGATAAAACCGCCTACCTTCATCAACTGATCGATGAAGGCAGCTATTATTTCCTCTCCCGACCCCGCCGCTTCGGCAAAAGCCTGCTGCTGGACACCCTCAAGGAACTGTTTGAGGCCAACGAGCCCCTGTTCCGCGGCCTGTATATCCACGACCGCTGGGATTGGCAGATCCGCCATCCGGTCGTCCGGATCAGTTTTGCCGATGGGGTGATGGTCAATCGGTCGGCACTGGACACCCGCATCCGGCACCTGCTGCAATCCAACCGGGAACGCCTGGGCATCGAACACAGCGGCGCCCAGGACATCGCGGGCGAATTTTCCGATCTGATCCGCATGGCCCACCATCAGCACGGCCAGCGGGTGGTGGTCCTGATCGACGAATACGACAAGCCCATCCTGGACAACATCACCGATGCCGACGCGGCCCGCGAACTGCGGGAGGGGCTGAAAAACCTGTATTCCGTCCTCAAGGACGCCGATCCCCATCTGAAATTCTGCCTGCTCACCGGTGTGTCCAAGTTCAGCAAGGTCAGTTTGTTCTCCGGACTGAACAACCTCAACGACATCACCCTGGACAAGCCCTTTGCGCCCATCTGCGGCTATACCGACGAGGACATCGATACCGTCTTTGCGCCGGAACTACCGGGCCTGGACCGGGAGCAGATCCGACAGTGGTACAACGGCTATCGTTGGGGAGATGAGACAACGCCGGCGGTCTATAACCCGTTCGATGTGTTGCTGCTGTTCCAGAAACGGGAATTCCGGCCCTACTGGTTCGAAAGTGCCACGCCCACCTTCCTGGTGAAGCTCCTCGCCGAACGCGGTCTTTACACCCCGCGGCTGGATACCCTGGAAACGGAGGCCGCACTTCTGGGCCGCTTCGACGTGGACGAGATTGCCACCGAGGCCCTGTTGTTCCAGACCGGCTATCTCACCGTGCACAAGGTGGAGCAGCCCATGACCGGTTACTGGCTCTACACCCTGGGCTATCCCAACCGGGAAGTGGAGGCCAGTCTCAACCAGGCCTTGCTCCCGGCCCTGGGCATGCCCAGGGCGGCCCAGCAGCGCATCAGTCTGTTTCGTGCCCTGCAGGCCCACGACCTGCCGGCCCTGGAAACCCACTTCAAGGCCCTGTTTGCCGGCCTGCCCCACGACTGGTATCGCAACAACCCCATTGCCCAGTATGAAGGCCATTACGCCAGCGTGTTCTACAGCCACCTGGCCGCCCTGGGGCTGGCCATCACCGTGGAAGATGCCGGCAACACCGGCCGGGTGGACATGACCGTGGATTTCAATGGCCACATCTACCTGTTCGAGTTCAAGGTGGTGGAGCAGGTGCCGGAGGGCAGGGCGCTGCGGCAGCTTCAGGACAAGGGTTATGCCGACAAGTACCGGGGGCAGGGCAAGCCCATCCACCTCATCGGCGTGGAGTTCTCCAGGGAACAGCGGCAGATCATCGCTTTTGATGTGTTGAGCCTTTGATCTGGATACCAAACATGCCCTTTTCGTTACTCTCTCGCTCTTTCGTCACTCCCGCGAATGCGGGAGTCCAGGATCCTTCAGTCCATTCCCGGCCGATGGATTCCCGCTTGCGCGGGAATGACGCAGATTTATCCTGCATGGCAACGGACCTCGGCCACGGGTCAATTACACACAACGCACAAAGTAAAGCCCCGTCACTGTCCATGTGACGGGGCTTTGTGTCGCGCGGCCGGGCCAATCCCTGGAATCTTCCGTGAGCCTGAGAGTTCATCCGTGAGCGCCGATACATGGCGACGGGATCAAAATCCCATACCTCCAAGATGGATACAACCGCTTGGCGTCAAAAATGAGAAATGGTTCATATTTTCTTTTGTCGTTATCCAGGGGAGGGGAACGCCTTTGGGTGCGCACCCGCACTCACGACCAAAGGGCAGCTCCGGCTTCGTGGTATTCTGCCCTGACAGTAAATCTCCAGGAGCCGAGTTTCATTCCATGGCGACCCAGCTCAATCTCCCCATCGGCGTACAGGCGTTCGGCAAAATCCGCACCGGTGGATTCTACTATGTGGATAAAACCCCCTACCTTCATCAGCTGATCGATGAAGGCAGCTATTACTTCCTCTCCCGGCCCCGTCGCTTCGGCAAGAGCCTGCTGCTGGACACCCTCAAGGAGCTGTTTGAGGCCAACGAGCCCCTGTTCCGCGGCCTGTATATCCACGACCGCTGGGATTGGCAGACCCGTCATCCGGTCATTCGACTGAGTTTTGCCGATGGGGTCATGGGCAGTCGTCAGGCATTGGACCAGCACATTGAAGAGCTGTTGCGTGAACACTCGGAAAGGCTGGGTATTACCCTGAGCAATGAAAGTATTCAGGGGCGGTTCCGGGAATTAATCACTGGGGCCCACCATCAGCACGGCCAGCGGGTGGTGGTCCTGATCGACGAATACGACAAGCCCATCCTGGACAACATCACCGATGCCGACGCGGCCCGCGAACTGCGGGAAGGGCTGAAAAACCTGTATTCCGTCCTCAAGGACGCCGACCCCCATCTGAAATTCTGCCTGCTCACCGGTGTCTCCAAGTTCAGCAAGGTCAGTCTGTTCTCCGGACTGAACAACCTCCGTGACATCACCCTCTCCCGGGATTACGGCGCCATCTGCGGCTACACCGATGAGGACATCGATACCGTCTTTGCGCCGGAACTACCGGGCCTGGATCGGGATCAGATCCGCCATTGGTACAATGGTTATCGCTGGGGGGATGAGCGGTTGCCCTCAGTCTACAACCCCTTTGACGTACTGTTGCTGTTCCAGGAGCGGGAATTCCGGCCCTACTGGTTTGAGAGTGCCACGCCTACGTTCCTGGTCAAGCTCCTCGCCGAACGCGGTCTTTACACCCCGCGGCTGGACACCCTGGAAACGGAGGCCGCACTTCTGGGCCGCTTCGACGTGGACGAGATTGCCACCGAGGCCCTGTTGTTCCAGACCGGGTATCTCACCGTGAACAAGGTCGAGCAGCCCATGACCGGTTACTGGCTTTACACCCTGGGCTATCCCAACCGGGAAGTGGAGGCCAGTCTCAACCAGGCCTTGCTCCCGGCCTTGGGCATGCCCAGGGCGGCCCAGCAGCGCATCAGTCTGTTTCGCGCCCTGCAGGCCCATGACCTGCCGGCCCTGGAAACCCACTTCAAGGCCTTGTTTGCCGGTCTGCCCCACGACTGGTACCGCAACAACCCCATTGCCCAGTATGAAGGCCATTACGCCAGCGTATTCTACAGCCACCTGGCCGCCCTGGGGCTGGCCATCACCGTGGAAGACGCCGGCAACACCGGCCGGGTGGACATGACGGTGGATTTCAATGGGCACATCTACCTGTTCGAGTTCAAGGTGGTGGAGCAGGTGCCGGAGGGCAGGGCGTTGCGGCAGCTTCAGGACAAGGGTTACGCCGACAAGTACCGGGGGCAGGGCAAGCCCATCCACCTCATCGGCGTGGAGTTCTCCAGGGAACAGCGACAGATCATCGCCTTTGACGTGCTGGGCCTATGATTCGACCGGGCTTGTGAGTCGTGGGCGTGGGAGCGGGCCTGCCCGTGAAAACGGTGCGGAATACCGGACACGCCCTTTTCTTCACTTCCGCGCTTTTTCGTCACTCCCGCGAAAGCGGGAGCCCAAGATCTTGAGTCCGTTACCGGCCGATGGATTCCCGCTTGCGCGGGAATGACGCAGATTTATCCGGCGCGGATTTATCCAGCGTGGCAATGGCCCTTGTCCACGGGTCAATCCGCTACACACAACGCACAAAGTAAAGCCCCGTCACTATCCATGTGACGGGGCTTTGTGTCGCGCGGCCGGGCCAATCCCTGGAATCTTCCGTGAGCCTGAGAGTTCATCCGTGAGCGCCGATACATGGCGACGGGGTCAAAATCCCATACCTCCAGGATGGATACAACTGCTTGGCGTCAAAAGTGCGAAATGGTTCATATTTTCTTTTGTCGTTATCCAGGGGAGGGAACGCCCTTGCGCTCGCAACCAAAGGCCGCTCCCGCAAGGCCAGCCCCGGCTTCGTGGTATTCTGCCCCGACAGTGAACCTCCAGGAGCCGAGTTCCTTCCATGACTACCCAGCTCAATCTCCCCATCGGCGTACAGGCGTTCGGCAAAATCCGCACCGGCGGGTTCTACTATGTGGATAAAACCCCTTACCTTCATCAGCTGATCGATGAAGGCAGCTATTACTTCCTCTCCCGCCCCCGCCGCTTCGGCAAGAGCCTGCTGCTGGACACCCTCAAGGAACTGTTCGAGGCCAACGAGCCTCTGTTCCGCGGCCTGTATATCCACGACCGCTGGGATTGGCAGACCCGTCATCCGGTCATTCGACTGAGTTTTGCCGATGGGGTCATGGGCAGTCGTCAGGCATTGGACCAGCACATTGAAGAGCTGTTGCGTGAACACTCGGAAAGGCTGGGTATTACCCTGAGCAATGAAAGTATTCAGGGGCGGTTCCGGGAATTAATCACTGGGGCCCATCAGCAGCACGGGCAGCGGGTGGTGGTCCTGATCGACGAATACGACAAGCCCATCCTGGACAACATCACCGATGCCGTCGTGGCCCGCGAACTGCGGGAAGGGCTGAAAAACCTGTATTCCGTCCTCAAGGACGCCGATCCCCATCTGAAATTCTGCCTGCTCACCGGGGTCTCCAAGTTCAGCAAGGTCAGTTTGTTCTCCGGACTGAACAACCTCCGTGACATCACCCTCTCCCGGGATTACGGCGCCATCTGCGGCTACACCGACGAGGACATCGATGCCGTCTTTGCGCCGGAACTACCGGGCCTGGATCGGGATCAGATCCGCCATTGGTACAACGGTTATCGCTGGGGGGATGAGCGGTTGCCCTCGGTCTACAACCCCTTTGACGTACTGTTGCTGTTCCAGGAGCGGGAGTTCCGGCCCTACTGGTTTGAAAGTGCCACGCCCTCATTTTTGGTCAAGCTCTTGTCGGAGCGAGGCGTTTTCACCCCCCGTCTGGACCGTCTGCAGACCAAGGCCAGCCTGTTGGGCCGCTTCGACGTGGACGAGATTGCCACCGAGGCGCTCTTGTTCCAGACCGGCTACCTCACCGTGCACAAGGTGGAAGAACCCATCACCGGTTACTGGCTCTATACCCTGGGTTACCCCAACCGGGAAGTGGAGGCCAGCCTGAACGAATCCCTGCTGCCGGCCCTGGGTCTGGAGGCCTCACGGGCGCAGGAGTCCCAGATGCAGGCGCTCATGGCCCTGCGCAATCATGACCTGCCGGCCCTGGAAACCCACTTCAAGGCCCTGTTTGCCGGACTGCCCCACGACTGGTACCGCAACAACCCCATCGCCCAGTATGAAGGCCATTATGCCAGCGTGTTCTACAGCCACCTGGCCGCCCTGGGACTGGCCATCACCGTGGAAGACGCCGGCAACACCGGCCGGGTGGACATGACCGTGGATTTCAATGGCCACATCTATCTGTTCGAGTTCAAGGTGGTGGAGCAGGTGCCGGAGGGCAAGGCGCTGCGGCAGCTCCAGGACAAGGGCTACGCTGACAAGTACCGGGGGCAGGGCAAGCCCATTCATCTTATCGGGGTGGAGTTTTCCAGGGAACAGCGGCAGATCATCGCTTTTGATGTGCTGAGCCTTTGATCCGACCGGGCCCGTGAATCGTGGCCGTGGGAGCGGGCCTGCCCGTGAAAACGGTGCGGAATACCGAACACGCCCTTTTCTTCACTTCCGCGCTCTTTCGTCACTCCCGCGAAAGCGGGAGTCCAGGATCCTTCAGTCCATTCCCGGCCGATGGATTCCCGCTTGCGCGGGAATGACGCAGATTTATCCGGCGCGGATTTATTCAGCGTGGCAATGGCCCTCAGCCACGGGTCAATCCGCTACACACAACGCATAAAGTAAAGCCCCGTCACTGTCCATGTGACGGGGCTTTGTGTCGCGCGACCGGGCCAATCCCTGGAATCTTCCGTGAGCCTGAGAGTTCATCCGTGAGCGCCGATACATGGCGACGGGGTCAAAATCCCATACCTCCAGGATGGATACAACTGATTGGCGTCAAAAGTGCGAAATGGTTCATATTTTCTTTTGTCGTTATCCAGGGGAGGGGAACGCCTTTGGGTGCGCACCCGCGCTCACGACCAAAGGGTAGCTCAGGCTTCGTGGTATTCTGCCCCGACAGTGAACCTCCAGGAGCCGAGTTCCTTCCATGGCTACCCAGCTCAATCTCCCCATCGGCGTACAGGCGTTCGGCAAAATCCGCACCGGCGGGTTCTACTATGTGGATAAAACCCCTTACCTTCATCAGCTGATCGATGAAGGCAGCTATTACTTCCTCTCCCGCCCCCGCCGCTTCGGCAAGAGCCTGCTGCTGGACACCCTCAAGGAACTGTTCGAGGCCAACGAGCCCCTGTTCCGTGGCCTGTACATCCACGACCGCTGGGATTGGCAGACCCGTCATCCGGTCATTCGACTGAGTTTTGCCGATGGGGTCATGGGCAGTCGTCAGGCATTGGACCAGCACATTGAAGAGCTGTTGCGTGAACACTCGGAAAGGCTGGGTATTACCCTGAGCAATGAAAGTATTCAGGGGCGGTTCCGGGAATTAATCACTGGGACCCATCAGCAGCACGGGCAGCGAGTGGTGGTCCTGATCGACGAATACGACAAGCCCATCCTGGACAACATCACCGATGCCGATGTGGCTCGTGAACTGAGAGAGGGGCTGAAAAACCTGTATTCCGTCCTCAAGGACGCCGACCCCCATCTGAAATTCTGCCTGCTCACCGGTGTGTCCAAGTTCAGCAAGGTCAGTCTGTTCTCCGGACTGAACAACCTCCGTGACATCACCCTCTCCCGGGATTACGGCGCCATCTGCGGCTACACCGACGAGGACATCGATACCGTCTTTGCCCCCGAGTTACCGGGCCTGGACCGGGACCAGATCCGGCAGTGGTACAACGGCTATCGCTGGGGCGATGAGACAACGCCGGCGGTCTATAACCCGTTTGATGTGTTGCTGCTGTTCCAGAAACGGGAGTTCCGGCCCTACTGGTTTGAAAGTGCCACGCCCTCATTTCTGGTCAAGCTCTTGTCTGAGCGAGGCGTTTTCACCCCCCGTCTGGACCGTCTGCAGACCAAGGCCAGTCTGTTGGGCCGCTTCGACGTAGACGAGATTGCCACCGAGGCCCTGTTGTTCCAGACCGGCTATCTCACCGTGCACAAAGTGGAAGAACCCATCACCGGTTACTGGCTCTATACCCTGGGTTACCCCAACCGGGAAGTGGAGGCCAGCCTGAACGAATCCCTACTGCCGGCCCTGGGTCTGGAGGCCTCACGGGCGCAGGAGTCCCAGATGCAGGCGCTCATGGCCCTGCGCAATCATGACCTGCCGGCTCTGGAAACCCACTTCAAGGCCCTGTTTGCCGGCCTGCCCCACGACTGGTACCGCAACAACCCCATTGCCCAGTATGAAGGCCATTACGCCAGCGTGTTCTACAGCCACCTGGCCGCCCTGGGGCTGGCCATCACCGTGGAAGATGCCGGCAACACCGGCCGGGTGGACATGACGGTGGATTTCAATGGCCACATCTATCTGTTCGAGTTCAAGGTGGTGGAGCAGGTGCCGGAGGGCAGGGCGTTGCGGCAGCTCCAGGACAAGGGCTACGCCGACAAGTACCGGGGGCAGGGCAAGCCCATCCACCTCATCGGGGTGGAGTTCTCCAGGGAACAGCGCCAGATCATCGCTTTTGATGTGCTGAGCCTTTGATCCGACCGGGCCTGTGAATCGTGGCCGTGGGAGCGGGCCTGCCCGTGAAAACGGTGCGGAATACCGAACACGCCCTTTTCTTCACTTCCGCGCTCTTTCGTCACTCCCGCGAAAGCGGGAGTCCAGGGTCCTTCCCTCTGTTACCGGCTGATGGATTCCCGCTTGCGCGGGAATGACGCAGATTTATCCTGCATGGCAACGGACCTCGGCCACGGGTCAATTACACACAACGCACAAAGTAAAGCCCCGTCACTGTCCATGTGACGGGGCTTTGTGTCGCGCGGCCGGGCCAATCCCTGGAATCTTCCGTGAGCCTGAGAGTTCATCCGTGAGCGCCGATACATGGCGACGGGGTCAAAATCCCATACCTCCAAGATGGATACAACCGCTTGGCGTCAAAAATGAGAAATGGTTCATATTTTCTTTTGTCGTTATCCAGGGGAGGGGAACGCCTTTGGGTGCGCACCCGCACTCACGACCAAAGGGCAGCCCCGGCTTCGTGGTATTCTGCCCCGACAGTAAATCTCCAGGAGCCGAGTTTCATTCCATGGCGACCCAGCTCAATCTCCCCATCGGCGTACAGGCTTTCGCTAAAATCCGCACCGGTGGATTCTACTATGTGGATAAAACCCCCTACCTTCATCAGCTGATCGATGAAGGCAGCTATTACTTCCTCTCCCGCCCCCGCCGCTTCGGCAAGAGCCTGCTGCTGGACACCCTCAAGGAGCTGTTTGAGGCCAACGAGCCCCTGTTCCGTGGTCTGTACATCCACGACCGCTGGGATTGGCAGATCCACCATCCGGTCATCCGGATCAGTTTTGCCGATGGGGTGATGGTCAATCGGTCGGCACTGGATACCCGCATCCGGCACCTGCTGCAATCCAACCGGGAACGCCTGGGCATCGAACACAGCGGCGCCCAGGACATCGCTGGCGAATTTTCCGATCTGATCCGCATGACCCATCAGCAGCACGGCCAGCGGGTGGTGGTCCTGATCGACGAATACGACAAGCCCATCCTGGACAACATCACCGATGCCGATGTGGCTCGTGAACTGCGGGAGGGCCTGAAAAACCTGTATTCCGTCCTCAAGGACGCCGACCCCCATCTGAAATTCTGCCTGCTCACCGGTGTCTCCAAGTTCAGCAAGGTCAGTTTGTTCTCCGGACTGAACAACCTGCGTGACATCACCCTCTCCCGGGATTACGGCGCCATCTGCGGCTACACCGACGAGGACATCGATACCGTCTTTGCCCCCGAGTTACCGGGCCTGGATCGGGATCAGATCCGCCATTGGTACAACGGTTATCGCTGGGGGGATGAGCGGTTGCCCTCAGTCTACAACCCCTTTGACGTACTGTTGCTGTTCCAGGAGCGGGAGTTCCGGCCCTACTGGTTTGAGAGTGCCACGCCTACGTTCCTGGTCAAGCTCCTCGCCGAACGCGGTCTTTACACCCCGCGGCTGGACACCCTGGAAACGGAGGCCGCACTTCTGGGCCGCTTCGATGTGGACGAGATTGCCACCGAGGCTCTCTTGTTCCAGACCGGCTATCTCACCGTGCACAAGGTCGAGCAGCCCATGACCGGTTACTGGCTTTACACCCTGGGCTATCCCAACCGGGAAGTGGAGGCCAGTCTCAACCAGGCCTTGCTCCCGGCCTTGGGCATGCCCAGGGCGGCCCAGCAGCGCATCAGTCTGTTTCGCGCCCTGCAGGCCCACGACCTGCCGGCCCTGGAAACCCACTTCAAGGCCCTGTTTGCCGGCCTGCCCCACGACTGGTATCGCAACAACCCCATTGCCCAGTATGAAGGCCATTACGCCAGCGTATTCTACAGCCACCTGGCCGCCCTGGGGCTGGCCATCACCGTGGAAGACGCCGGCAACACCGGCCGGGTGGACATGACGGTGGATTTCAATGGCCACATCTACCTGTTCGAGTTCAAGGTAGTGGAGCAGGTGCCGGAGGGCAGGGCGCTGCGGCAGCTCCAGGACAAGGGCTATGCCGACAAGTATCGGGGGCAGGGCAAGCCCATTCACCTCATCGGCGTGGAGTTCTCCAGGGAACAGCGGCAGATCATCGCTTTTGATGTGCTGAGCCTGTAAAAGCGATCAACCGCCCTGGGCAATGGCTTCCACAATGAGGCGTGCCCAGGTCGTTGCAGGTGAGGAATTCTTCTGGCCAGCTGTTGTGGCACACTGGCGACCAGGTCTTCACCCAGGACAGCGCATGGTCAACCACCACGACACGGGCTACAAGGAACTGTTCAGCTATCCGGAACTGGTCCGGCAGCTGATGGAGGGATTTGCCCCGCCGGAGGTGTCGGCGATGATGGATTTCTCCACCCTGACGGACCACAGCGGCAACTACATCACGCCCCTGTTCAATGAAAAGTTTGAAGACAAGGTTTGGTCGGTGGAGGTGGACTGGGAGGGTGTCAGGCAGCGGGTATTTGTCTACCTGCTGCTGGAATTCCAGTCCACGGTGGATCATCGCCTGCCGATCCGGATGTTGCATTACGTGGCCTGCTTCTACGACCACCTGATCAAGACGAAGGTCACGACGGCCCGCAAGGGGATGCCGCCGATCTTCCCGGTGGTACTGTACAACGGCTCGAAGCGCTGGACGGCGAGGGAGGACATCTACCGAATGGTCCGGCCGGAACCGCCGATGTTCCTGCGGGTCTATCAGCCGCACCTGCGCTACTATCTGGTGAACGAATCGGCCTTCACCGAGGACGAGCTGGCGGCGCGGGACACCCCGCTGAGCGGGATTTTTGAGGTGGAGAAGGCGTCGAAGGACGTGGAGGCCCTGCAAGGTGCGGTGAAACGTCTGGCGGCCCGCATCCGGGCCCATCCGGAGAAGGCGCGACTGGACGAGGTGATCACCCGTTGGCTCAAGCGTCACCTCAAACGTCTGGGTGCCGAGGCGGAGCAGGCGCTGGAAGAGATCAACAGTTTGGTGGAGGACCATGCAATGCTGGCGGAAAATCTTCAGACATGGGCGGAAAAGGAGCGACAAAAGGGGCGACAGGAGGGCCGACAGGAGGGACGGCAGGAGGGACGGCAGGAGGGCGAGGAAATCGGCCTGCAGAAGGGGCTTCGAGAGGGTCGGCGCCTGGCGGCCATGAACCTGCTCAAGCTGGGTTTGTTGACCGACGAGCAGATTGCTCAGACCACGGGTCTGTCCCTGACCGAGGTGATTGCCTTGCGCTCGGGGCAGTCTCACTGAGACGGTGCGGGGTTTTCCCTCGTCGTTTTCCCTCTTCTCCCGGCGCATGCAGACTGCCGTCACTCCCGCGAAAGCGGGAGTCCAGGATCCATCAGCCCATTACCGGCCGATGGATTCCCGCTTGCGCTGGAATGACGCAGATTCATGGCGCGATTCTGATTTTTGCTGACCGGATTCTCCTGGGGCGGGACTGCCCCCATTCAGAGCTTATTGAATGGTAACGGCCTTGGCATGCGTTCGCGGCCAAGGGTTGCTACCACAAGGCCGGCCCCGGCTTCGTGATATTCTGCCCTGACAGTAAACCCTCCAGGAGCCGAGTTCCTTCCATGGCTACCCAGCTCAATCTCCCCATCGGAGTGCAATCCCTCGCCGAGATCATCAACGAGGGTTACTACTACGTGGACAAGACCCCCTGGCTGCATCGGCTGATCAAGGAAGGGAAGTATTACTTCCTCTCCCGGCCCCGCCGCTTCGGCAAGAGCCTGCTGCTGGACACCCTCAAGGAACTGTTTGAGGCCAACGAGCCCCTGTTCCGCGGCCTGTATATCCATGACCGCTGGGATTGGCAGACCCGTCATCCGGTCGTCCGGATCAGTTTTGCCGATGGGGTCATGCAGAGCCGAGACACCCTGGATGCCCGTATCCGGCACCTGCTGGCACTCAACCGAAAGCGCCTGAATATCGACCACAGCGGTGCGCCGGACATTGCGGGTGAGTTTTCCGATCTGATCCGCATGGCCCATCAGCAGCACGGGCAGCGGGTGGTGGTCCTGATCGACGAATACGACAAGCCCATCCTGGACAACATCACCGATGCCGACGTGGCCCGCGAACTGCGGGAGGGGCTGAAAAACCTCTATTCCGTCCTCAAGGACGCCGATCCCCATCTGAAATTCTGCCTGCTCACCGGTGTGTCCAAGTTCAGCAAGGTCAGTTTGTTCTCCGGACTGAACAACCTCAACGACATCACCCTGGACAAGCCCTTTGCGCCCATCTGCGGCTATACCGACGAGGACATCGATACCGTCTTTGCGCCGGAACTACCGGGCCTGGACCGGGAGCAGATCCGACAGTGGTACAACGGCTATCGTTGGGGAGATGAGACAACGCCGGCGGTCTATAACCCGTTCGATGTGTTGCTGCTGTTCCAGAAACGGGAATTCCGGCCCTACTGGTTCGAAAGTGCCACGCCCACCTTCCTGGTGAAGCTCCTCGCCGAACGCGGTCTTTACACCCCGCGGCTGGATACCCTGGAAACGGAGGCCGCACTTCTGGGCCGCTTCGACGTGGACGAGATTGCCACCGAGGCCCTGTTGTTCCAGACCGGCTATCTCACCGTGCACAAGGTGGAGCAGCCCATGACCGGTTACTGGCTCTACACCCTGGGCTATCCCAACCGGGAAGTGGAGGCCAGTCTCAACCAGGCCTTGCTCCCGGCCCTGGGCATGCCCAGGGCGGCCCAGCAGCGCATCAGTCTGTTTCGTGCCCTGCAGGCCCACGACCTGCCGGCCCTGGAAACCCACTTCAAGGCCCTGTTTGCCGGCCTGCCCCACGACTGGTATCGCAACAACCCCATTGCCCAGTATGAAGGCCATTACGCCAGCGTGTTCTACAGCCACCTGGCCGCCCTGGGGCTGACCATCACCGTGGAAGATGCCGGCAACACCGGTCGGGTGGACATGACGGTGGATTTCAATGGCCACATCTATCTGTTCGAGTTCAAGGTGGTGGAGCAGGTGCCGGAGGGCAGGGCGCTGCGGCAGCTCCAGGACAAGGGCTATGCCGACAAGTACCGGGGGCAGGGCAAGCCCATCCACCTCATCGGGGTGGAGTTTTCCAGGGAACAGCGGCGGATCATCGCCTTTGACGTGCTGAGCCTTTGATCCGGATACCGAACATGCCCTTTTCGTCACTCCCGCGAAAGCGGGAGTCAAGGGTCCTTCCCTCTGTTACCGGCCGATGGATTCCCGCTTGCGCGGGAATGACGCAGATTCATGGGCGATTCTGATTTTTGCTGACCGGATTCTCCTTGGGCGGGACTGCCCCCATTCAGAGCCTATTGAATGGTAACGGCCTTGGCATGCGTTCGCGGCCAAGGGTTGCTACCACAAAGCCGGCCCCGGCTTCATGATATTCTGCCCTGACAGTAAACCATCCAGGAGCCGAGTTCCTTCCATGGCTACCCAGCTCAATCTCCCCATCGGAGTGCAATCCCTCGCCGAGATCATCAACGAGGGTTACTACTACGTGGACAAGACCCCCTGGCTGCATCGGCTGATCAAGGAGGGGAAATACTACTTCCTCTCCCGCCCCCGCCGCTTCGGCAAGAGCCTGCTGCTGGACACCCTCAAGGAACTGTTTGAGGCCAACGAGCCCCTGTTCCGGGGCCTGTACATCCATGACCGCTGGGACTGGCAGACTCCTCATCCAGTCATTCGGCTGAGTTTTGCCGATGGGGTGATGGTCAATCGGTCGGCACTGGATACCCGCATCCGGCACCTGCTGCAATCCAACCGGGAACGCCTGGGCATCGAACACAGCGGCGCCCAGGACATCGCGGGCGAGTTTTCCGATCTGATCCGCATGACCCATCAGCAGCACGGCCAGCGGGTGGTGGTCCTGATCGACGAATACGACAAGCCCATCCTGGACAACATCACCGATGCCGACGTGGCTCGTGAACTGCGGGAAGGGCTGAAAAACCTGTATTCCGTCCTCAAGGACGCCGACCCCCATCTGAAATTCTGCCTGCTCACCGGTGTCTCCAAGTTCAGCAAGGTCAGTTTGTTCTCCGGACTGAACAACCTGCGTGACATCACCCTCTCCCGGGATTACGGCGCCATCTGCGGCTACACCGACGAGGACATCGATACCGTCTTTGCCCCCGAGTTACCGGGCCTGGATCGGGATCAGATCCGCCATTGGTACAACGGTTATCGCTGGGGGGATGAGCGGTTGCCCTCAGTCTACAACCCCTTTGACGTACTGTTGCTGTTCCAGGAGCGGGAGTTCCGGCCCTACTGGTTTGAGAGTGCCACGCCTACGTTCCTGGTCAAGCTCCTCGCCGAACGCGGTCTTTACACCCCGCGCCTGGACACCCTGGAAACGGAGGCCGCACTTCTGGGCCGCTTCGACGTGGACGAGATTGCCACCGAGGCTCTCTTGTTCCAGACCGGCTATCTCACCGTGCACAAGGTCGAGCAGCCCATGACCGGTTACTGGCTTTACACCCTGGGCTATCCCAACCGGGAAGTGGAGGCCAGTCTCAACCAGGCCTTGCTCCCGGCCCTGGGCATGCCCAGGGCGGCCCAGCAGCGCATCAGTCTGTTTCGCGCCCTGCAGGCCCATGACCTGTCGGCACTGGAAACCCACTTCAAGGCCCTGTTTGCCGGACTGCCCCACGACTGGTACCGCAACAACCCCATTGCCCAGTATGAAGGCCATTACGCCAGCGTATTCTACAGCCACCTGGCCGCCCTGGGCCTGGCCATCACCGTGGAAGATGCCGGCAACACCGGCCGGGTGGACATGACCGTGGATTTCAATGGCCACATCTATCTGTTCGAGTTCAAGGTGGTGGAGCAGGTGCCGGAGGGCAAGGCGCTGCGGCAGCTCCAGGACAAGGGCTACGCTGACAAGTACCGGGGGCAGGGCAAGCCCATCCACCTCATCGGCGTGGAGTTCTCCAGGGAACAGCGCCGGATCATCGCTTTTGATGTGCTGAGCCTGTAAAAGCGATCAACCGCCCTGGGCAATGGCTTCCACAATGAGGCGTGCCCAGGTCGTTGCAGGTGAGGAATTCTTCTGGCCAGCTGTTGTGGCACACTGGCGACCAGGTCTTCACCCAGGACAGCGCATGGTCAACCA
The DNA here is from genome assembly GCF_047222355.1 of Ectothiorhodospira shaposhnikovii. Taxonomy (NCBI): domain Bacteria; kingdom Pseudomonadati; phylum Pseudomonadota; class Gammaproteobacteria; order Chromatiales; family Ectothiorhodospiraceae; genus Ectothiorhodospira; species Ectothiorhodospira shaposhnikovii. Next base: position 1,577,504 of record NZ_CP178333.1, read on the forward strand.
CCACGACACGGGCTACAAGGAACTGTTCAGCTATCCGGAACTGGTCCGGCAGCTGATGGAGGGATTTGCCCCGCCGGAGGTGTCGGCGATGATGGATTTCTCCACCCTGACGGACCACAGCGGCAACTACATCACGCCCCTGTTCAATGAAAAGTTTGAAGACAAGGTTTGGTCGGTGGAGGTGGACTGGGAGGGTGTCAGGCAGCGGGTATTTGTCTACCTGCTGCTGGAATTCCAGTCCACGGTGGATCATCGCCTGCCGATCCGGATGTTGCATTACGTGGCCTGCTTCTACGACCACCTGATCAAGACGAAGGTCACGACGGCCCGCAAGGGGATGCCGCCGATCTTCCCGGTGGTACTGTACAACGGCTCGAAGCGCTGGACGGCGAGGGAGGACATCTACCGAATGGTCCGGCCGGAACCGCCGATGTTCCTGCGGGTCTATCAGCCGCACCTGCGCTACTATCTGGTGAACGAATCGGCCTTCACCGAGGACGAGCTGGCGGCGCGGGACACCCCGCTGAGCGGGATTTTTGAGGTGGAGAAGGCGTCGAAGGACGTGGAGGCCCTGCAAGGTGCGGTGAAACGTCTGGCGGCCCGCATCCGGGCCCATCCGGAGAAGGCGCGACTGGACGAGGTGATCACCCGTTGGCTCAAGCGTCACCTCAAACGTCTGGGTGCCGAGGCGGAGCAGGCGCTGGAAGAGATCAACAGTTTGGTGGAGGACCATGCAATGCTGGCGGAAAATCTTCAGACATGGGCGGAAAAGGAGCGACAAAAGGGGCGACAGGAGGGCCGACAGGAGGGACGGCAGGAGGGCGAGGAAATCGGCCTGCAAAAGGGGCTTCGAGAGGGTCGGCGCCTGGCGGCCATGAACCTGCTCAAGCTGGGTTTGTTGACCGACGAGCAGATTGCTCAGACCACGGGTCTGTCCCTGACCGAGGTGATTGCCTTGCGCTCGGGGCAGTCTCACTGAGACGGTGCGGGGTTTTCCCTCGTCGTTTTCCCTCTTCTCCCGGCGCATGCAGACTGCCGTCACTCCCGCGAAAGCGGGAGTCCAGGATCCATCAGCCCATTACCGGCCGATGGATTCCCGCTTGCGCTGGAATGACGCAGATTCATGGCGCGATTCTGATTTTTGCTGACCGGATTCTCCTGGGGCGGGACTGCCCCCATTCAGAGCTTATTGAATGGTAACGGCCTTGGCATGCGTTCGCGGCCAAGGGTTGCTACCACAAGGCCGGCCCCGGCTTCGTGATATTCTGCCCTGACAGTAAACCCTCCAGGAGCCGAGTTCCTTCCATGGCTACCCAGCTCAATCTCCCCATCGGAGTGCAATCCCTCGCCGAGATCATCAACGAGGGTTACTACTACGTGGACAAGACCCCCTGGCTGCATCGGCTGATCAAGGAAGGGAAGTATTACTTCCTCTCCCGGCCCCGCCGCTTCGGCAAGAGCCTGCTGCTGGACACCCTCAAGGAACTGTTTGAGGCCAACGAGCCCCTGTTCCGCGGCCTGTATATCCATGACCGCTGGGATTGGCAGATCCGCCATCCGGTCGTCCGGATCAGTTTTGCCGATGGGGTCATGCAGAGCCGAGACACCCTGGATGCGCGCATCGAGGAAATGCTCTCCCAGCAGGCTGAAGCATTACAGGTCCGTCTGGAAAATCGCAGCATTGCCGGACGATTCGGTGAACTGATCCGTCGCGCCCATCAGCAGCACGGGCAGCGGGTAGTGGTCCTGATCGACGAATACGACAAGCCCATCCTGGACAACATCACCGATGCCGACGTGGCCCGCGAACTGAGGGAAGGACTGAAAAATCTGTATTCCGTCCTCAAGGACGCCGATCCCCATCTGAAATTCTGCCTGCTCACCGGGGTCTCCAAGTTCAGCAAGGTCAGTCTGTTCTCGGGGCTGAACAACCTCAACGACATCACCCTGGACAAGCCCTTTGCGCCCATCTGCGGCTACACCGACGAGGACATCGATACCGTCTTTGCGCCGGAACTACCGGGTCTGGACCGGGAGCAGATCCGACAGTGGTACAACGGCTATCGTTGGGGAGATGAGACAACGCCGGCGGTCTATAACCCGTTCGATGTGTTGCTGCTGTTCCAGAAACGGGAGTTCCGGCCCTACTGGTTCGAAAGTGCCACGCCCACCTTCCTGGTCAAGCTCCTCGCCGAACGCGGTCTTTACACCCCGCGGCTGGACACTCTGGAAACGGAGGCCGCACTTCTGGGCCGCTTCGACGTGGACGAGATTGCCACCGAGGCCCTGTTGTTCCAGACCGGCTATCTCACCGTGCACAAGGTGGAGCAGCCCATGACCGGTTACTGGCTTTACACCCTGGGCTATCCCAGCCGGGAAGTGGAGGCCAGTCTCAACCAGGCCTTGCTCCCGGCCTTGGGCATGCCCAGGGCGACCCAGCAACGCATCAGTCTGTTTCGCGCCCTGCAGGCCCACGACCTGCCGGCCCTGGAAACCCACTTCAAGGCCCTGTTTGCCGGCCTGCCCCACGACTGGTACCGCAACAACCCCATCGCCCAGTATGAAGGCCATTACGCCAGCGTATTCTACAGCCACCTGGCCGCCCTGGGGCTGGCCATCACCGTGGAAGACGCCGGCAACACCGGCCGGGTGGACATGACGGTGGATTTCAATGGCCACATCTATCTGTTCGAGTTCAAGGTGGTGGAGCAGGTGCCGGAGGGCAGGGCGCTGCGGCAGCTCCAGGACAAAGGCTATGCCGACAAGTATCGGGGGCAGGGCAAGCCCATTCACCTCATCGGCGTGGAATTCTCCAGGGAGCAGCGGCAGATTGTGGCATTTGATGTCGAAAATACGATGTGAACCTGATACTTAAGTATTTTACGCCCATTCGGCCATCGACTCCCGCCTGTGCGGGTGGTACATAGCATCTATTGTTATTTTACGAAGCGAAGCGCCTTGACCAGATGAAGCTCTGGTTTGAGCAGATCACATATTAAAGCCCTCGGCTGCGCCGGGAGATACTTAACTAAACGAGGCTTTGCTATCAAGTGAATAAAATGTTTAACAATGAATCCATTTTGGTTACCGGCGGTACCGGCTCATTCGGTCACGCCTTTGTGCCCATGCTCCTAACTCGCTTCAATCCCAAAAAAGTGATCATCTTCTCTCGGGATGAGATGAAGCAATGGGAGATGGCCAAGCTATTTGAGGGAGATAGCCGAGTACGATTTTTTATTGGAGATGTGCGAGACCGGGAGCGTCTTTATCGCGCTTTGGATGGTGTAGATTATGTCGTTCATGCGGCGGCCACAAAAATTGTACCTACGGCGGAATATAATCCATTTGAATGCGTGAAAACCAATGTGATTGGCGCCATGAATATGGTGGATGCCTGCATTGATAAAGGGATCAAGAAATGCGTGGCGCTTTCCACAGATAAAGCCAGTAGTCCCATCAATTTGTATGGTGCCACAAAATTAACATCTGACAAGTTGTTTGTGGCAGGCAATCATTATGCGGGGAATAATAATACTCGTTTCTCCGTCGTGCGCTATGGTAATGTGATGGGTTCTCGTGGCTCAGTGATCCCTTTCTTTATGTCAATTAAGGATAAAGGTGTCCTGCCCATCACTGATGAGAGAATGACGCGCTTCATGATTTCTCTGGAGCAGGGGGTGGAGCTGGTCTTGCATGCTTTTGAAGATATGGAAGGCGGGGAAATATATGTTAGGAAAATTCCCTCCATGAAAGTGATTGATCTGGCTCGGGTCATTGCTCCTGATGCGCGTCATGAAATCGTCGGTATTCGGCCGGGTGAAAAAATTCATGAGCAAATGATTGGTGCTGAAGATTCCTATTTTACCTATGAATATCCAGAGTATTTTAAAATTTTGCCCAAAATCAATAACTGGGATAAGTGTACAAATAGAATTAAAGATGGTGTAAAGGTGTCTGAGGGTTTTGTTTATTCCAGCGATAATAATGCCGTATGGATGAAAGATGATGAACTGCGGGCATGGATCAACGCCAACCGGGAAAAGATTGGAGCCATTTAATGATCCCCTATGGACGCCAGGATATACAGCAGACTGACATCGACGCCGTGCTGGAGGTGCTGCAGTCGGACTTCCTGACTCAGGGTCCAGTGGTGCCTCGTTTCGAACAGGCCGTGGCCGGGAAGGTGGGTGCCCGGCATACGCTGGCAGTTAACAGCGCTACCTCGGCACTGCACATTGCCTGCCTGGCTCTTGATCTCGGTCCCGGCGACTGGCTCTGGACTTCGCCAATTACCTTCGTGGCTTCTGCCAACTGTGGTCGCTATTGCGGTGCACAGGTCGATTTCGTGGATATCGACCCACGCACCTATAACCTCTGCCCGGAAGCCCTTGCCGCTAAACTTAAGCAGGCCGAGGTGGAAGGGCGCTTGCCTAAGGTAGTGGTGGCGGTGCATCTGTGCGGTCATCCCTGCGATATGCAGGCCATCCATGCCCTTGGCCAGCGCTACGGTTTCCGGATTATCGAAGATGCTTCCCATGCCATCGGTGGCCGCTACCAAGGTGAATACATTGGCAATTGTCGCTACAGTGATATCACCGTATTCAGCTTCCACCCGGTCAAGATCATCACCACCGCTGAAGGTGGCATGGCGCTGACTAATGACGATGCTCTGGCTCGCCGCATGGACTTGCTACGCAGTCATGGCGTAACCCGCGATCCGGCGTTGATGACCCATGAGCCCGATGGACCCTGGTACTACCAACAGATCGATCTCGGCTACAACTACCGCATGACTGAGCTACAGGCGGCCTTGGGGCTATCCCAACTGGAACGTCTGGACGACTACGTGGCACGGCGCAACGCCTTGGCCGAGCGCTACGATGCGGCCTTGGCCGAGCTGCCCTTGACCACGCCCTGGCAGCACCCGGACAGTTATTCGGGCCGTCACCTCTACGTCATCCGCATCAAGCGCGACCAGATTGCCCTCACCCACCGCCAAGTCTTCGAGCGCCTGCGCGAGCAGGGCATCGGTGTGAATCTGCACTATATCCCGGTGCACACTCAGCCCTACTTCCAAAATATGGGCTTGAAGCAAGGCGATTTTCCTGAGGCAGAGCGCTACTACAGTGAAGCCATTAGTTTGCCAATGTATCAAGGGCTGACTGATGAGCAGCAGGATATGGTCGTAAATTGTCTGTATAGGGTTTTTGAGAAATGAAAATTGCTTTAGGTACAGCACAGTTTGGCTTGGACTACGGTATTGCAAATAACACGGGTCGTGTATCTAACCTTAGTGTCAAAAAAATTCTTGAGATCGCTCGTTCCTTAGGTGTTGATGTGCTGGATACCGCAGCTGCCTACGGTTGTAGTGAACATGTTCTCGGTAATAATGGTGTGGATGCATTCAAGGTAATCACGAAACTGCCACCAATCGCTAATAGTAACCACGACCTTGCTTCTTGGGTGAGTCGTTGTGTTAACCAATCACTTGCTAACCTTAAGTCCGACTCTCTCTATGGATTGTTACTGCACCGTCCGCTAGAGTTAAAAAATTCTAACGGGCGAGCGCTTTATCACGCTTTAGTCGATCTCAAAAAGCAGGGGGCTGTTCAGAAAATAGGCATTTCGGTATATGGTCCAGAAGATCTTGCACAGCTATCCAATTTTGAATTTGATGTAGTCCAAGCACCTATGAATGTCCTTGATCAGCGAATTAAGGATGCAGGCTGGTTAACTAGGTTGAAAGAAAATGGAGTTGAGATTCATATCAGGTCGGCGTTTCTTCAAGGCTTGCTACTGATGGCTGACGAGCAGCGACCTGAATACTTCAAACCTTGGCTACCCTTGTTGTCAACTTATGATGCATGGGTTCAAGAGCAGCGGTTAACACCCTTACAGGCTTGCCTTGGTTTTTTAAACGGCCATACGGAAATCGATAAAATCGTGGTTGGTGTTAATACCTCTCAGCAACTTCAGGACATCATCTCAGCATCCACTACGCAAGTTCCCCCTATTCCTGAAAGTATTAAGGCAACTGATTTGAAACTAATTAACCCGGCTTTGTGGGTATTATGAAACTTAAACTAGGAATTCTTGGCCTTTCAGATGGCAATGGTCACCCCTATTCGTGGAGTGCAATTTTTAATGGCTATGAGCCTGAAGCCATGGAAAAGTGTGGCTTCCCAGTGATTCCGCGATATCTTGAACAGCAACGCTGGCCGGAAGCTCGTATCAGTAGTGCTGAAGTAGTGGCTGTCTGGACTCAGGACAAGGCACTTTCTCAGAAAGTAGCTAAGGCTGCAAAAATCTCAAAAGTGGCTGATCATCCTGAGGATATGATTGGTGAAATTGATGCTGTCATGTTGGCAAGAGATGATGCTGAAAACCACCTTGAGTTGGCAACACCCTTCCTTAAAGCTGGTTTGCCTATTTATATTGATAAACCAATCTCTCTGTCAGTTTCAGAACTGAACAAGATGTATGACTTAGAACAGTATCCTGGGCAAATTTTTACCTGCTCAGCCCTCAGGTACAGCCATGAGCTGGCTTTGTCCGAAGAGGATCGGACTAAACTCGGTACAATTCGTCAGATTGTTGCCTTCACACCTAAGTCTTGGAGCAAGTACGCCGTACACATTATTGAGCCAGTACTTAACATGCTCAAATCAACAGATGAACCTCTGAGTTTCAGTAGCGGCAGACTCAATCGATTCACAGGCGATACGGCGGGCTCCCTTCTTGTGGGCTGGCGTAGTGGAGTTCTAACCTGTTTCTTTGCGACTGGAGACGGTGTTTCACCAATTACTGTTCGCATAATAGGTACACAGGGTTTCAAAGACCTATGCTTTACTGATTCGTTTTCAGCTTTCAAACGAGCTTTGGAAGCTTTTATTGAAGGAGCCAGGAATCGAACAGTCATCTCGCCTAAGAGCTTTAATCAACGGGTAGTTCAGTTGCTGGAAAGGGGAATGCAATGAGCCAGACTATTCTGATCACAGGTGGAACAGGAAAATTTGGTCGTAAGTTTGTGGAGCACTTCTTAGAAAAAAATTGGCAAATCCTGTTTACTACAACTTCTAAAGAGCGCGGTGAAAATCTTATTAAAGATTTCAGCGAACCCGATAATTTGCACCCAATAGTTTCTGATCTCACTAGCCCTGCCGCCGTAAGTGAGCTTTTGGAACATCTTAGAATGCATGGCTTTTGCGTTAATCATCTAGTCAATAATGCCCGTAGTCTGGATTTACTTAGAACCAATGCCTTGGGTCAAACAAGTCGTGAAGATTTCATGGCTGAATATTTGCTGGATGTAGTGGTTCCTTATGAACTGTCTATGGCACTTTTCAACACCCAGCCAGAAGCGTTAAAAACAATCACCAATATAGGCTCTCAGTATGGTGTTGTGGCGGCCAACCCTCACCTGTATGACGACTACCCCAAACAGTCACCAATTCAGTATGGCGTAGCCAAAGCAGCACTGAGCCATCTGACAAAAGAACTAGCTGTTCGTATGGCAAGCAGTGAGATTAGAGTTAATTGCATTGCTTACGGCGGCGTAGAAGGGCGCGCAGATGATGCTTTCAAGGCAAGGTATGCAAAGCTAACCCCTTCAGCGCGTATGCTTAAAGAAGAAGAGGTAGTTGGTCCTTTAGACTTCCTGCTGGGGGCATCCAGTAGCGCGGTTTCGGGGCAAACCTTGATAGCCGATGGTGGCTGGTCGATATGGTAAAGCGTCGCATAGCTATCATACCTGCGCGAGGTGGCTCCAAACGCATTCCTCATAAAAATATCATCGACTTTTGTGGAAAGCCGATGATCGCCTGGACCATTCAAGCTGCAAAACAAACAGAATTGTTTGACCGGATAATTGTTTCGACCGATGATCCAAAAATCGCAGAAGTCTCTATAGCGTGGGGCGCAGAAGTACCTTTTTTAAGAAGCAAGTATGCTGATGACTTTACTGCTGTGAGTGAAGCAACTTCCTCTGCTTTGCAACAAGCAAGAAGCTACTGGGATGAAAGTTATAGCTCAGTCACTCAGTTGATGGCTAATTGTCCACTGCGAACTGCAGATGATATTAATCATGCGATTAGCCGCTTCGAGACATTGAATAGAGCTTTCCAAATTAGCTGCTTTAAATACGGATGGATGAACCCTTGGTGGTCAGTAAAGCTCGATGTAGCGGGGCATCCTGAACGATTATTTCCGGAAGCCGCTAGCCAGCGTTCACAAGACTTACCAGAGCTTTTTTGTCCGACTGGAGCCATCTGGGTTGCTAATGCTGACGATCTTATGAAGTCAAAAACATTCTATGGACCGAACCATGTATTTGAACCAATTTCATGGGAAAGTGCGATTGATATTGATGATTACGATGACTTGAGGCTGGCTGAAGCATTGTGTCTACGAGTTTTGTAAGCGCAATGAGTAAAGAATCAATGCAAATCGTGTTCCGTACGGATGCTTCTATCCAGATCGGCACTGGTCATGTGATGCGTTGCTTAACCTTGGCTGATGCGTTAGCTCAGCTGGGTTATCATTGTGAGTTTATCTGTCGTGCCCATTTTTGGCATTTAGGTGAGTTGATTCAGTCAAAAGGCTATACCCTCCATCTGTTGTCTCTAACAGATCTGAGTGCAACAGCAGTACAAGAGCTGAATTGGAATGCCCATGCACCTTGGCTAGGCACAACCTGGCAGCAGGATGCAGATCTAACTCTTGCTCTACTTAAACAGCAAAAAGTGGATTGGCTGGTTGTTGATCATTATGCCTTAGATCAGCACTGGGAGCGGCGGATTTACTCTGGGTTTGATCGCCTGATGGTGATCGACGACCTTGCAGACCGGCCCCACGCCTGCGATCTACTCCTCGACCAAACCTTTGGCCGGAATGAGGCAGACTATCGCCCCCTGGTGCCGGCTCACTGCCAGCTGCTCTGCGGCTCACAATACGCCCTGCTGCGCCCCGAGTTCGCCGCACTGCGTCCCTACAGCCTGCAGCGCCGCGCCCAGCCTGTTTTGCGCGAGTTGCTGATCACCATGGGCGGTGTCGACAAGGACAACGCCACCGGGCAGGTGCTACAAGCGCTACGCACTTGCGCGTTGTCTCCTGACTGCCGGATCACAGTGGTCTTGGGCGCGACGGCGCCATGGCTGGACGAGGTGCGCAAACAGGCGCAGGACATGCCCTGGTCGACCCGAGTGCTGGTCGGCGTCAGTGACATGGCGCAACTGATGGCCGACAGTGATCTGGCGATCGGAGCGGCGGGAGCCACATCATGGGAGCGATGCTGCCTGGGTTTGCCCACGATCATGCTCGTGCTGGCAGAGAACCAGCGCAAGATTGCACAGGAGTTGCAACAGGCTGGCGCGGCGGCACTTGTTACCTCCGTGCCAAACGTTGTGTATCAACTTGCTGAGATGCTCGGCGGATTGGCTTCCAGCCCCCAGAAACTGCACGACATGAGCAAATCATCTGCGGGCATTGTTGATGGCACTGGCACCCATTCGGTAACCGCCCTGTTGGAAGCCATAAGGTGAGCAGATACACTTCCATGACGGCTCGAAGGATGAGCGAGAACGACCTCGAATACGTTTTAAGGTGGCGTAACCATCCTGACATACGGCGGTTCATGCTGTCACAGCACGAAATTACGCTTGCCGAACATCAGGCTTGGTTCGGTCGTGCCTCCAGAGATGAGGCGCGCGCGCTGTTGGTCATCGAGGAACACGGACAACCGCGTGGCTGCGTCATATTTTCGGGCGTCCACAAAAATGCAACTGCAGAGTGGAGCTTTTATTCCGCTCCTGGAAATCCTGCTGGTACGGGTACACGGATTTGCGCCGAGGCACTTAATTTTGCTTTTAATGAGCTAGATGTTCATAAAGTCGCGGGTAAAGTTCTTGACTTTAATCATCCGTCGATTCGCGTTCATCAGCGCCTTGGATTTACGCAAGAAGGAAATCTTCGGGAACATAGTCTGATCAACGGCACGCATCACAACCTGCTGTGCTTTGGTATTTTATCTGGCGAGTGGTTATCCCTTAATAAAAACATGAATGACCAATAAACATATGCAAGACAATGAAAATTCAAGCCTCAAGCCAGCCTACATTTTCGCTAGCTGTAAGCCATGGCATCGAGCTTTATTCGATCACATAAGCAATGAAAATAACGCAAACTGGTGCTACGTTTCCAACACTAGTGAACTCGAGGAAGCTCTTTCAAAAACCAAGCCGAGATACATCTTCTTTCTCCACTGGAACTGGATCGTACCTGAGGCCATCTGGAAGGAATACGAATGCGTATGCTTCCACATGACCGACGTTCCATACGGACGAGGAGGTAGCCCTCTCCAGAACCTGATTCTCGCAGGCCATACTCAGACCATGCTAACTGCGCTAAGAATGGAAAAAGAGATGGATGCAGGCCCTGTGTATGCCAAAAGACCTCTAAGTCTCGATGGCTTTGCTCAGGAAATATATCTCCGCACTGGAAAGCTAAGCGTTGAAATTATTCACTGGATGATTGAGCACAACCCACAACCAGCGCCACAAGAAGGCGAAGTGGTCACATTCAAACGTCGTAAACCCGAACAAAGCAGTCTACCGAGCAATGGCAGTTTGAGAAACGCGTATGATTTCATTCGAATGCTCGATGCAGACGGGTATCCAAATGCTTTCGTCGAGCATGGCGACTATAGAATAAATTTCAGAAATGCAAGGCTTGACAGTGATCGCATCATCGCAGAAGTAGAAATTAAACTTCAAAATAAAACCGATCGAGATCAAGAATGAATATCAAAATAAATGGGCGAGAAATCGGCGCGAACAGCCCGCCTTACATAATCGCCGAACTTTCCGCAAACCATAATGGAAACATCGAGCGTGCATTTGAAACAATCAAAGCTGCGCATGATCAAGGTGCGCACGCCATAAAGATTCAGACCTACACAGCAGACACGATGACGATCGACTGCGATAGCGAAGAGTTCATGATTCGTGGTGGCTTGTGGGATGGATATAAGCTGTACGACTTGTACAAGTGGGCTGAAACCCCGTTTGAGTGGCATAAGGCGCTTTTTGATTACGCTGCAAGTATCGGCATCACGATATTCTCGACACCGTTTGATGAAACGGCGGTTGACCTACTTGAATCCCTCAACACACCGGCGTACAAAATCGCTTCATTTGAAGCAACTGATTTGCCACTGATTCGCTATGTCGCAAGCAAAGGCAAACCGATCATCATGTCCACCGGCATGTGCTCGGAGGAAGAAATCGCGGAAGCAGTTGACATCGCACGCGAGGCCGGCTGCAAGGAACTCGTTCTGCTTCACTGCATCAGCAGTTATCCCGCCCCAATTGATCAAGCAAACTTGAGGCAAATGCCAAACCTAGCTACCAGATTTAACAGTCTCCCCGGTCTTTCTGATCACACCATAGGGACAACAGCGTCCGTCGCTGCGGTGGCGCTTGGTGCATGTGTCATCGAGAAGCACTTCACGCTTAGCCGCCAGGATAAGGGGCCCGACAGCGAATTCTCGATCGAACCTGAAGAGTTGAAGCGTTTGTGTCAGGACACGCTGGCTGCATGGTCCGCACTTGGCCGTGCTGGCTTCGAGCGCCAACAAGCCGAAGAGGCGAGCAAGCGCTACCGACGTTCTGTCTATTTTGTGCAGGATATGAAGGCTGGGCAGCGAATTTCTGCGACTGACATCCGCAGGATCCGGCCCGGCTATGGGCTACCCCCCAAGCACTTTGACGAGTTGCTTGGCCGGAAAGTCCGTGAAGACGTGACCCGCGGAACAGCGGTCCAGTGGGAGCTTATCAATGACTAAAACCGTCCTGATCGTCGCCGCCCACACCGACGACGAAGTCCTTGGATGCGGCGGCACAATTGCCCGACACGTTGCCGAAGGCGACGTTGTGTATGCCGTTTTCATGGCGGACGGTGTCAGCTCGCGCGCCCAAGCGGATCAGGATGACTTGGAAAACCGTAATGCTGCCGCTGAGCGCGCACGGGAAATCCTCGGTATCCGCGAAAACATCTACTTGGGTTTGCCCGACAACCGCCTCGACAGCTTTCCGCTCATTGAGGTCGTCCAGCGTCTTGAATCGATCATCCTTAAACTGCAGCCGCACATCATCTACACGCATCACCATGGCGACCTGAACGTCGACCATCGGATCACCCACCAAGCGGTTCTGACCGCTTGCCGGCCAATGCCGGGCAGCCATGTTCAAGCGATCTACGCTTTCGAAGTCATGTCGAGCACCGAGTGGGCGACGCCGATTGCGGAGCCGTTCATACCAAACCATTACGTGGATATCAGCGACCAACTCAATACGAAAATGGACGCTCTCGGAGCCTATCAGTTGGAGATGCGTGAAGCACCCCACTCGCGCAGCCTGGAGCACGTGACATACCTTGTACATCACCGCGGCCACACCGTGGGCGTGGTGGCGGCAGAGGCGTTTGTCACGGTCAGAACGGTTCGATAGTCGCAAGCCTGCGCACAACAAGGAACAACTGAAGCGTAAGCGCCCGAGAATCAGCACCTATGTTGTTTCCCACCCCCAATCGCTGATCACCGCCTGATCTGAAGCGGATTATTTCCTCGTTGATAGGGCCCGAGTGGTGGCAGAGTGTGAGTCGGGTGTGAGGCGAGTTGCCCGGATTCTGGGCGCTTACAATCCGCTGGCTCCTATTCCGGCAGCAAGGGAGGAAAAGGCGGCAGTAATTTGCCGGGTGGGCAATTGAATGCCATCGTATCCCTTTTGCATTGACCAAAACTTTCAAGTGAGTGTGCGGTATTTATAAAGCCCAAAATCATAAAAAATTATTATTTTTCAATGATTTATTTTTTTTGGTTGGGTGATAAAGTCTCCGTTTTAATTTTGGCTCGGGTTTTGCATTTGAAAGGGCATGAGCTAGATCGGAGGGTCTCGGATCTGATCTGGTCTCTTACCCGCTGCTAGCCGAATCGGCATTAGTGGGCGAGCATCAAAAAAGATCATTTAAAGTCCCTAAAGGAGTGATCGACATGTCCCAGGTTATCAATACCAACATCGCCTCTCTGAATGCCCAGAGGAATCTGAGCAACACTCAAAAGCAGCTGCAGGTCGCATTGGAGCGGCTTTCGTCGGGACTCCGTATCAACGGGGCGAAGGATGATGCGGCGGGCCTGGCAATCTCAGAGCGTATGACATCCCAGATCAAAGGGCTTAATCAGGCAGCCCGGAATGCCAATGATGGCATTTCCTTGGTGCAGACGCTGGAAGGTGCTCTGGATGAAATTACAAATAATCTTCAGAGAATGCGCGAGCTCGCTATTCAAGCGGCTAACGATACCTATGGGCCAGAGGACAGGGGTATCATCCAGCTTGAAATAAATCAGTTGCTGGCTGAAATTACTCGTGTCGCGCAGCAAACCACCTTTAATGATATTGCTTATCTGAATGGAAGTGGTGAGACTGATTTCAGGCTCCAGGTTGGACCTAATCAAAATAATATAATTTCACTGGATTTTGGTTCCGCCTATATTTTTACTGCCAGTAAGTTAGGTGTTTCTAGTTTGCCATTGGCAAGTTCTGGGCTTGCAGCCATTGATGCCGCCATCATGACCGTGGCAGAGGCAAGAGCAAATCTCGGCGCCATCCAGAATCGCCTGGAATCCGCAATCAAGAGCGTCATGAATACGGCCGAGAACTTGTCCGCCTCCCGCTCACGCATCCAGGATGCTGATTTTGCAGCGGAAACCGCCGCACTGACCCGGGGGCAGATTCTGCAGCAGGCGGGTACCACGGTGCTTGCACAGGCGAATCAGGCGCCACAGAGTGTGTTGCAGCTGTTGCAGTAACGTGATCGGCTCATTTGCCTGCCGCCGGGTGAGACGCCCGGCTGGAGCTTGAGTCCGACCAATCTCGGGTATGAAGCCAGAAACCCAGGATCGACCGCGCATGGTTTTGACAGTACACTGTAAAAACGCTCTGCCAAGCCGTTACGAGTCCTTAATCCTTAAGGACCGTCGCTAGATCATGCACCCAAAGGACCACCATGAAACCTGAAGATGCTCGTGTCCTGCTGGAAAGCAGCAAGGAGGTTCAAGATTATCTGCAGCGTGCCATCCCTGCACTGGAGGGTCTGGTCGAGCCATTGCGAGGCGGCAGCAGTGGCCAACCCTTATTGATCCTGGCCTCTGCCGCGGATGGCTTGGATGGTTTGGCGCAGTATGTGGCATCCGTGCAGATGTTGGTTTCGGTTGGGACGCCCCAGCTTGCGGAGAACATGGCGGGGCTTGAGCAGCGCTTTGCGAAAGCCATCGGACCCATGGTGTCCGGCATGGAGTCCCAGGACTCACTATTGGTCGCAGATGTACTCGAATATGAGCTGATTCCAGTCCTTCAGGAGCTTGAGTCGGTCGTCGATGGACTGTTGTCGCAATCAAATTCCCACTGAGAGCGATGGTGATGATCGCTGACGTATCTGAAAATGCTTCGTTTTTTTCCAGAAACCTTGAAGCTCTGGAACGCCGCAATCCGGCTTTAGCGGAGTTGCTGCGCTGTGATTCGACCGTTCCGAATGATATCTGGGTGGAGTCGGGCCGAACCGGACTTCCCACCCTCAAGGCCCAGGATACCCAGGGAGCATACTATCTGCACAGTTTGTATGACCCGGTGCGTGAAGCCAAGGGACTCGTAGACAAAGAGCTATCCAAGGAGGGACTGGAGGTGGTGGTGGTTCTCGGTGCTGGTCTGGGCTATCACCTGGAGGCGGTTCTTGATAAGGTCGAAAAGGATGTCAGTGTGGTAGTAGTGGAGCCAGATCCAGCGGCCTTGCGTCTTGCCATGCACCACAGGGATTTGACCCGCATTCTGGAAAGCGATTCCGTAATCTGGGTGGTTGACGCCAGACCTCAGGTTGCGGTGGAACGGGTTGTGCAGGCGCTGGATGCGGTGACAATCCGTGCATGGGCGGCACTTTTATCCCCGCCGTTATCTCGCCGCTACATGGCATTTGCCAAGCCTTTTGTGCTGGTACTCGGATCGAGTTTAAATACCTTGAGGCTGAATCTAAACACTCAAATCAAAGCCGCTGATCTTTTCATGGGAAATGCCTTTCGTAATCTTCCCTACTTGGCAGGGTCACCCGGTGTTTTGCACTTGCGAGATGCCTGGAAAGAACGGCCGGTTCTGGTAATTGCGGCGGGTCCCTCCCTCAATCAGCACCTAGATTTGCTCAAGTCCCATCAGGACAGGATCCTGATGATTGCTGTTGGGCAGGCTTGGCGCACCCTTCGAGGTGCCGGTATAGAGCCGCATTTTGTGGCTACGGTTGATCCATTCGATGCGAATTTGGCGCATTTTGAGGGAATGGTTTCTCGCGGTGCCCGTCTGCTGGCGGATGCTGGCACGCACCCGGGGGTTGTCGCCGGATTTAATGGTCCCAGGGTATTCTGCTACGCCCGTTATTCCGTGGATATCCTGATTTCCCGTATTTGCGGTTTTCGAGGGGTGCTACAGTCGGGCGGGTCCGTAGCCAATACCGCCTTTTCCTTTGCTTGGAATCTTGGAGCCTCGCCTGTGATTCTGGTTGGGCAGGATCTCGCATTCACCGGTGGAGTGACCCATGCCGCTGGCAATGCCTATCGGACAAAGCTGGAGGATATCGAAGAATCCTGTAGGCGCCACTGGCGAGAAGTGCCCGGCTACTATGGCGACACGGTCACGACCAACGCGCAGATGGATGTGTACCGGCACTGGTTCGAGCGCGTGATAGTCAGTCAGGGAACGAGCATGCGAGTCATCAATGCCACCGAAGGTGGTGCACGTATCGAGGGTGCAGAGCAAATGCCCTTAGCGCAGGCGCTGTCGGAGTGGGCATCTAAAGAGCCTATTGACCCGCAATCCTTGACACCTGACGGCTTTACTCCCTGTGACGCTGCTGATTTACTCAAGGGATTGCACTCCGTGCGACGAGAACTCATTGATTTCAAACGACTATCGGAAGACGTTTCGAGACTTTCCGGCGAGCTGCGCAAGCTGGGTGATATCAGCGAAGTTATTAATGGAGTGCCGGGTACCTCCAAAATCAATAGCCGTCTGAAGACCCGTTTCCGGAAGTTCCGGCGTTTGAAGACGCCAACCCGTGTATTGCTTGATGCTTTCACTGCACCTTCCCGGATAGGGGCATACCGCGTGATAGAAGAAAAGGGCGTGGAATTGGACCAACCTCGTGCTCTGGATATTACTCATGCCTTTTATTCTGATGTGGGCCGAGGTTGTGAGCGTGCCATTGATCTGCTTGACCAGACCTTGAAAAGTATTTCCGATCGACAAGCTGTACCGGATACGGATCAGTAACCCCCTCCCCGAGGCAGGCCTCGCATTGGTCTGTGGATATAGATAGACACATGGTTTGTGTGGCTTTCCTTTGAATCTCCGTATCCGTCCGGTAGCCCCCGTATAGCCAGCCGTCAGTCGGGGCTGGCATGCTCCCCGCAACTCTGGGCCAGCGGTGCCCAGTGATAGGGCAGCAGTTCTTGGAGGCGATTGGCGGGATGATCCTGGATGCGCTCAAGCACATCGATCAGATAGTGACGGGGGTTCACCCCGTTCTGCTTGCAGGTCTCCAGGAGGGTGAGCAGGATGGCCAGGGCGTGACCGCCATTCTCCGAGCCGGTGAAGTTCCAGTTCTTGCGACTCACGCATACGCCGCGCAGTGCACGTTCGCCGCGGTTGTTGTCGGGCTCCAGGCGGCCATCCTCGGTGAAGCGCAGCAGGGCCTGCCAGTGGTTGAGGGTGTAGCGGATCGCCCCGGCGAACTCCCCCCGGGGAGGCAGGCTGGGCAGGATGCGGTCCAGCAGCCGACGCAGGCGCTTAAGGATCGGCACCGTGCGCCGCTGGCGTTCCTGCCGGATCAGCTCGGGATCATTGATCCCTTGCCTTCGCAGGCGCGATTCCACCTGGTAGATCGCGGTGATCAGCTTCATGATGAGATGCACGCGGCCGCGCTGCTTGTGTTTGCGGGCGATCTGTTCGAACGCTGGAGTATCCCCACGAAATCATGCAGGGATCCCGGCGGCAAACACGGATTGTATGGCCGATCTGATGCGGTGTAAGGTGTCGTCGAGGATGTTGGCGGATTCTCGCCGCAATACCCTCAAGCCCAGGAAAAAATGGGATAGCACCCGTCGCTTGGCAGTGTTCGGTTGGTAATGGCGATGGCGCCCCTCATGCTCTGCTGCCAGACCCACCAACCAGGCCGCGAAGCTGGCCAGGGCAGCAATCAGCAGCAGCACGTCAAATCGTTGCACAGAGCGGGAACGGGAACGATTCACGCCAAGTCCATAATGCTCGTTCTTGTTGGATCTGAAATCCTCCTCAATCTGCATCCTCAACGAATAGAGCTCTGTCACCCGTTCGGTGATCTTCGACCCTCCCGGCAGGGAGGTGGCAATCACCCAGGGTTCCCGTTTGCCAGCGGCATGCGCACGACTTTTACTGCTCTGGGACCGCTGGCCAGACCGGGTCGCATGAATACGCCCCTGGAGAGTCTTGCGCAGGCCATACACCTGGCACACCAGCGAATCGTTGCGGGTCATGGCAAAGGCACCCATGAAGGTCGGCTGATTCTCATCCAGCAAGCTCCCCAGCTGGCGGGTATTGAGCCAAGTATCCTCGCCCGGCCGCGTCATCTGGACCAAGCCTCGCGCTCGGCCCACCCAGTCCCAGCCCAAGGCTTCCACGGCGCGAAACCAGGGTTTCTTGAAACCGGCGTCCGTGACGATCACCGGGCAGACTCCGGTGGGCAAAACCTCCGAGAGGCGCTTCAAAAAGTCCTCCTGGATCTCGCGGTTAGCGTACTTGGCCTGAGGGTGACACTCCTGGTACAGGGTTCTTCCCTGGCCGCCCACGGGCAGCGATGCGCGCAGCACGTGAATGCTCTCATTCACCGCCACCGACGACCAATCCACCAGAATCACCGGGCGCTCTTCCTGCCCCACCAGCCAGTGGGTCATGGCCTGATAAACCGTCGTTGCCTCCCGGTGCATCCTGGGGTTACCGACAAGCCGATCCATCTGCTTGATGTTCGCCTTTTCGGTGATCTGCCGCCGCGATGCCCGGCCAAGACCGGTGACCGAGGTGGTCTGCCCGTCCAAGGCCGCCGCCATTGCGACCAGCAGCGCGTTGAAGCGGGTGCGGTGAATGGATTGACAAGCAACCCCCAAGTTTGCGTGAATCAGGTCCGTGGCGTGCATCGGTTTTTTCGTGGCTCTTTTTCGGCTTAGTCACCTTAAGAATCACGATCTTGCCGGTGCATGTCCACCCCACCTTCCATTATCCCACTGTTTTAACAGGAAATTTGCCTGCGAAAACGTGGGGATACTCCAGGTTCGAACGGGCGCCGGGCATGGGACCAGCAGGCACACCAGATCAGCGCCGCCTGGGTCCGTTCGGCATTGAGGTAGCCCGCATAGGCATCGGCTTGCAGATATCCCTGGTAGTCACGCAGGTGTTCCAGTGGACCTTCCTGGGATCGGTTGGTGGTGTAGTCGTAGAACACCGGGATGATGCCGTCCTCCCGCCCGCGACCCAGGTAGAGCCACAGGCGACAGGTTCGGGTTTGTCGTCGACCCTTCTCCAGTTGCGGCACCGTGGTGTCGTCGCTGTGCAACACCGGACTGGCCAGGGCATCCTGGCGGATGAGGTCGGCCAGCGGGGCCAGGACCGAGGCGGACAGCAGCACGTAATCGCACAGCCGCTGGCGGGGAACGTCATAACCATCCCGGGCCAGCTGCTGACTGATGCGGTTGAGCGGCAGGTGATCCGCGAACTTGCTGATCACGGTATGGGCCAGCAGGCTGGCCCCCACCTGAGCGCCGGGGATCGGCGGCGATGGCCGAGGTGGGGAGACGATGGTGCGCTCCCCCTGATCACCCCGGATTGCATACTTGGGTACTTCATGGCGCTTGACGTACAGATGCCCGGGGGCGTACTCGAGGGTCTCGGTCACCTCGACGCCGATCTCTTCCAGCGGGCCACCGTTCTGTGCCTCCAGCCGGGCCCGGGTTTCATCGTCGTAGTCGTAGCGCATCGTCTCCCGGGGCAGTTCCGGTGGCAGGGCACGGCGGCCCCGGGGCGGTTGGGTCTTGCGCCGTTTCGTGGGCGCCTGGGCGGCGGCCTCTTCTTCGTCCTGCTCGGGGATGGGTGCCTCCAGCGGATGGAATAGATCCTCCTGGAGGTAACGGCCGCGTTCGGAGCTTTGCCCGAAGCGTTTGCGCTGTGCTTCAAGGACCTGGTCCTTGAGGCGCTGCAGTTGTTCGCTCAGTTCATTGACCGTGGACTGCAGCTGAACGAGCTGCTGGGACTGCTGCGTGATGACCTCATCGCGCTCTGCCACGGCGGCGCGAAGTTGAGACTCGCGCAGGTTGGGAGGGGGCGTCGGCAGGCCTTGTGCAGCAGTGTTCGACATGCCCGCATTTTACCATTCATGGCGCGCTAAGCGGCTGACTTATAGATAATAATTATCTATTAACCGGTGGCGGTGGCAAGGCATCGTGGGGGCATTTCCAGGCGCCGCCAGTCGATGCCCTCGAACAAAGCCTGCAACTGGCTGCGGGAGAGCCGAACCTCCCCCTCTGCAGCACCATCGGCGTGATGGGGCCACTTGAAGCGCCCCTTCTCCAGGCGCTTGTAGATCATCACGAAGCCCTGACCATCCCAGTACAGGGCCTTGAGCTTGTCTCCGGCCCGGTTGCGGAAGACGAACAGCTCGCCGCTGAGCGGATCCCGCTCCAGCACCTCAACAATCTCGATACACAGGCCATCGAAGGCCTTGCGGAAATCCACCGGCGCCACTGCCAGGTGGATGGCCATCCCCGTGGGCCAGCCGATCATGCCTCCAGCACCTGTATGGCCCGTTTCAAGGTCTGCGCGCAGAACCCCGGATACAGTTCCAACCGGCGGCCATTGCCCAATGCCACGACCACCGGTCCAACCCCGGGCTGCAGCGACAGGGCCACGGGATCGGGCTTGTCCTCCACCGTGCGGACCGCCAAAAACCGCTGCGGCACGGCTGTCGGCTTCGAAGGCGCGCGCCCTGGCTCAGCCTCGCCCAGCACCCACTCCGGGTACCGCGCCGCCCATTGCGATAACTGGCGGGGCGTGACCCCATGCTGACGGGCGAAGGCCGCCTTGCTCTGGCCTGAGGCCGCCCACTGCTGGACCAGATCCTTCCAGAAAGTGCGCTTGCGCTGTCGGATACCTCTGCTCATCCGCCACATCCCCTTATTGCTTGAGATCGTACCGGTGACGATGGAGGATCAGTGGGGACTATGGAATACGGGGGCTACCGGACAGGTACTCTCATTTTCAGTAATTTTCCCATTTTTCTCTCTCTTGATTCTGTATGAATAACCAGTTTGGCCACCTGATGGCGTGGCCTCTGAGTGCTGGACGTGATTCGTGCATCCTTTTCGTTGCGGAACGAAACCTGCGGTGATGCGGGTGGAGGGATACCGCTCGGCGGCATTTTTTTGCCGGTCATACCAGGTTGTAGGCGTGGTCATGGATTTCCTGGTAAATCAATAAAACTTTGAAAAAATTGATATTTTTTTGATATTAAGGTGGTTTTACCATTAGTGCAGCGCATTCAGCCGGCAAGCAATCGGAAATTTTTATCCGTTTGCGGCTAAAGCTTGCCGCTTGGGGGCCGATAACGGGTTTGAAGGGAGAGTGCAGCGGCAATGAATGACCTCCCTCGGAGCTTTCTAACTCTTGGTTCGATATCGGACCTGATACTGCCTAAGGAGAACGGCCATGGCACAGGTAATCAATACCAACGTTTCCTCGCTGAACGCCCAGCGGAATCTGAACGCAACTCAAGGCCAACTGCAGACGACTCTGCAGAGGCTGTCTTCCGGTATGCGCATTAACAGCGCCAAGGATGATGCGGCAGGCTTGGCTATTTCCGAGCGTTTCACCGCACAGATTCGCGGCCTGAATCAAGCTGCGCGCAATGCCAATGATGGGATTTCTCTGGTTCAAACCGCTGAGGGTGGTTTGTCCGAGATGAGCAATAACCTGCAGCGAATGAGAGAACTCGCTGTTCAGGCTGCATCTGGCACTTATACGGATGCCGAAGACAGGGCTGCGATGGATGCGGAATACCAGGCTCTGGCTTCAGAAATCAGCAGGATCGCGAATGATGTGACATTCAACGATATCAACTTGTTTACTGGAAGTCTTGATGTTGAGATTCAGGTTGGTGCAATGGCGAGTCAGACTATTGACATAGTAATGAGCACTAGTTTTACCAGCATGGCTGTTGGCGATATTTCAACTGATGCCAATGCCCAAACCGCCATTGCCGCGTTGGATGGATTTATTAATGACGTTGCTAGTGCCCGCGCTGACCTCGGTGCCATCCAGAACCGTCTGGAATCTTCAGTCGCGACGTTGAACAATACTTCCGAAAACCTTTCCGCCGCCCGATCCCGCATCATGGATGCCGACTTTGCCAAGGAAACCGCCGAGTTGACACGGACCCAGATCCTGCAGCAGGCTGGTGTCTCGGTACTGGCTCAGGCCAATACGGCGCCCCAGAGTGTCCTGGCACTGCTGCAGTAACGCCCGGGGGTTGATGTGAACACGACGGCCCGGGTGACGATGGTCACCCGGGCTTTCGTTCTCCCCGCCATCGGGGGAGGAGATGGCAGATGGAAACACGATTCAACGTCATACCCTTGAATACAGGCACTCCCAGGCCCTCGGTTTCCGCCGAGGCGACGGGCAATCGCCTGCCTTCCGAGTCCGTGTCCGGCGGCAAGGATGTGCCGGCAGTTACCGAAAAGTCGGAAGCACTGGGTCCCCTCAAGGTTTCCCCTGCCGGATCTTTGGATGATGCTCGACTGGCGGATCAGGTTGACGACGCAGTCAACCGCATCAATGACTTTGTGCAGGTGGTGCAGCGCAATCTGCAGTTCACGATTGATGATTCCACCGGAAAGACAGTGGTCAAGGTCTTTGATTCGGAAAGTGAAGAACTAATCCGGCAGTTGCCTCCCGACGAGATCTTGGCGGTCGCCGCCTATCTGGACGAGGTGAGAGGTTTGCTCGTCAAGGAAAAGGCTTAGGAAATGGCCCGTTATTTGCGTGTGTTTTCTGTTGTTCGCAGAGCAAATGATGTGGCATTTGACGGACGGCAAGGCAGGCTGTAGGCACGCCCGGCGTCCGTCACCGTTTTTTTCAGTTCTCGGGAGGTCGTCATGAGTACGATCAGTGCAATGGGAGTGGGTTCGGGCATCGATGTCCGGGGTCTGGTGGATCAGTTGGTTGCCGCGGAGCGACAGCCTCAGGAACAGCGCATTGCGCGCCAGGAGAAACAGGCCAAGGACCAGGTCTCCGCGTTGGGTCGTCTGAAAAGCGCCCTGGCCGATCTTGGCAAAGCCATGGAGAAGATCAAGGACCCGGCCTCGTTCCGTGCCTTTGATGTGCGGGTGCTGAATGAAAGCATTGTGTCGGCTTCCGTGCGCGGTAATGCACCGCCCGGCTCCTATGAGGTGGAAGTCCAGCAACTTGCCCAGTCCCAGCGGCTTGCAACCAATGCCGGCCTGTTCGGCGCCGGCTTTACGGCCACTAATCAGCTCGGTGCCGGTGATGTCACCATCACCCTCAAGGATGGTTCCACCGAGACCTTCACCCTGGCGGACGGGGCTTCATCCCTGCAGGATCTGCAAGCCCAGATCAATGCCAATTCCAGCAACGTGCGCGCCTCTGTCATCAATGACGGCCAGGGGCCACGTCTGACCTTTACGTCGGTCGATACCGGTGAGGCGAATGGCATTGATGCCATCTCGGTGTCCGGGGCCGCGGGTGGCGCATTGTTGAATGGACTTGCGTTCGACTCATCGACCATGGATGGGGCCGGCGTCAGTGGCGGGTTTACCCAGTTGCGCGCCGCTCAGGATGCAATCCTGAGCGTTGACGGTCTGACTATCACGCGAACCAGCAACCAGGTGAACGATGTCATTGAAGGTGTTGACCTGACCCTGACTGAGGAAGGCACCACCCGCGTGGGTGTCACCGAGAAGGAGGAAACCGCCCGGGAAGCCGTACAGGCCTTCGTGGATGCCTACAATGCCCTGCGTCGGCAGACCAACCAGTTGGGTGCCTTTGATGTGACTGCCGGTACGAGTGCTGCCCTCAATGGTGACTCCACGCTGCGAGGCGTACAGTCCCAGATGGGACGGCTGCTGGGCAATCCGGTTGCCGGCATGGATGGCTCCGTGAGAATTCTGGCGGATCTGGGGATTTCCACCCAGCGTGACGGGACCCTGAGCGTGGATCAAGCGCGGCTTGATGCACGGCTTGCGGAAGACCCGGACGAGGTGATTCGCCTGTTCACGGACAAGGATGACGGCATCGTTGCCCGAATGGAAGGTATGGTGGAGCAGTACACGGGCAGGGATAATGTTCTCGATACCCGTACCAAAGGCCTGGAACGGAATCTTCGCGGGCTGGAGGAGCAGCGGGATCGTCTGGATTACCGGATGGAACGGGTGGAGGCACGCCTGATTGCCCAATTCTCTGCCATGGATATCATGGTGGCCCAAATGAATCAGACCAGCCAGTTTTTGGATAACCAGCTGGGGATGATTTCCAATATGAACAAGAAGTGAGAGTGAGTGTGAATGACGGCACTCTCAAGTTTTTCCCCGCATGACCGCTAGAGTATTCAGAGCAGGGTTTCATTTTTCAGCGTCAGGGGCATCTTATGAGCTATGCAGCCATGCATAAGGGAATTAACCAGTATCAGCAGGTTGGTGCCGCCGATGCGCCCTTTGCCGATCGCCATCGCCTGATCGAGATGCTGATGGATGGCGGTATGGATCGTCTGGCCCAGGCCCGTGGCGCGGTGATCCGGGGAGACCGGCCGGCCAAGATCAAGTTCATCGGCAAGGCCTTTGATATCATCGGCGGCTTGCGTGGTGGTCTGGATCTGGACAAGGGCGGGGACATCGCCCGTAACCTGGACGAGCTCTATGACTACATGCAACGCCGCTTGGTCAGTGCGAATGCCCGGGATGACGTGACAGTGCTGGATGAGGTGAGCACCTTGTTGGGGGAGATTCGGGAAGCCTGGAAGGAGATCCCTAAGGAGGTCAGATTGAATCCCGAGGCAGCGGCCAGATCGGTGAATTCGGAGACGTGATGTCGGTACACTCTACGGAGTCGGTGCTTGAAGCGGCGGCGGCGCTGGAAACGCTTTCCAGCCGCCGTCTTGCGTTGGCCCGGGACGGCCAATGGAAGGCATTGATCGAGACGGAAGACGAGCGTACCCGACTGGCCGCTGGAATCCAGGTGGATAATCTGCCCGCCGAAGTGGTGGAAAAGTCGGACCTGGCTGAGCGGCTGACCCGCATCCGGGATCTTGATCAGGCCCTGCTGCCGTTGCTGAAGCAGGCTCGGGACGCACTTGGGAAGGAACTTCGCCAGGTGCAGAAGGGTGTGGCGGGGGCGCGGGCATATGAGAAAGTGGGGGATTTTTAGGGTCATTCCCGCGAGAGCGGTAATCCAGTGGTGGGTTTATAGGATGCTGTGGCCTGGGCTCCCGCTTTCGCGGGAGTGACAGTTAAAAATGACGGGAGTGACGTATTAACCGCATTTTTACCTTGCTTTTCACCGCGCCAGCCTCGCCAGATGCCGCTGATAGCGGCGCATGACCAGCAGGTGGGCCACGGCTTGGCTCCACAGGTATAGATACCAGGGCAGTGACGGCGCAAAGTCGTGAATGGCCGCCATGGTGTAGCGTCCGCCCAGGACGCTCTGAAACTCGAATCTCCCCCGTTGTGCTTCCTTTCTTGCCAGCAGGCCGCCGGTGATGCGGTGGATCTGTCGATCCTTGGTACCGGCCTGGCTGTCCCGTTCCAGTTGTAGCAGCAGGTGTCCGCCGGGGCGTAGGTGGACCTGGTAGCCGGTATCTTCGTCGGTGTGCGGGTCTGTGAGGACCGCGGTCTTCACGAAGGGTCGGCAGCAGTCGCCCAGCCAGCGGAAGTAGTTGCCGGCCACCCAGGCGGCGTCCTGGCCGGGGGGCTGGATGATGCGCTGGATGGAGCGTACCCGGCTGGCCCGTCTGAGTTCGGCCCGGGTCTTTTGGTGGATGGGTTGCCGGGGGTTGGGCAGCAGGCGTTTGCGTCGGTGGTCCAGGGCGTCGTTCAGGGCCTGTTCGAAGGGGATGGCATTTTGGTCGATGAACCGTTGCAGGGGATTGTCCTTGAGCCGGGTGGCCCGTGGCAGACTTTCCATGACGGGGGCCACCAGGGCGGTGGGGGTGCCGGTGATCCAGCGGGCGCCTAGGGCGACGATCCGGCTGGGCAGCCAGGGCAGGGTGAGGAAGCGGCGTTTGAGGCCCAGCAGCCTTGCCGTGGTCCGGAGCATGTCTTCGTAGCTGATGCAGTCGGGGCCGCCGAGGTCGTAGTGGCCTCGGAACTGTTCCGGTTTGCCCAGGGTGTGACGGATGGCCCGAATAAGGTCCGCAAGGGCGATGGGCCGGGTGCGGGTGCGGGCGTTGGGGGGCAGGGTGATGATGCCGATCCGGCGCACCAGTTCCACCATGAGTCGGCAGGCGGAGCCGCCGGGGCCGACCACGAGGCCGGCGCGCAGGATGGTGACGGGGACGCCGTGGGCGGTGAGGGCCAGTTCCACTTCCCGGCGGCTCCAGAGCAGGGTGGAGATGCGGAATGTGTCGGGCATGAGGCCGCTGACGAAGAGGATCTGTCTGACGCCGTTGGCGGCGGCGGCGCGGGCGAAGTTGTCGGCCAGGATCAGGTCCATGTCCCGGGGGGCGGCCTGGGTGAGGCGTGATGAGGGGGCGAGGGAGTGGACCAGGTAGACGGCGTAGTCGCAGCCCTTGAGGGCGTGGGTGAGTTCGGCCAGGTCGTAGAGATCGCAGTGCCGCCAGGTGATCCGGCTGTCGGGATCGGGGGTTTGGGCGCGGGCCTGGGATCGGGTGAGGGCGGTGACCGGATAGTCCCGGGCCAGTTCACGGCACAGGGCGGTGCCGATGAAGCCGCTGGCACCGGCGATGGTGATGCGGGGGGCGTGTTCCGTGTCCGGCAACATGATGCTTTACGCTTTTTTTGGAGTCAGCCAACCCCGAGTCAGCATGTCGTCAAGGAGTGTTTGTGTCACCTCCAGCAGCACGGGGACGAAATGATGGCCGGTTTCCAGGGCATTGACCAATATTTCGGGATCTTCGATGTACTCATGGATCATCTGGTTGCGAAGTTTGCGCACGGTAAGCCAGGTATCCGAGGACGGAATCACGCCCAGGCGTTCCGCCTTGTCCAGATTGTCGATGGCGGCGCCGGTCTTTTCTCCCAGACCACGCAGATACAGAGGGATCAGTTTATCGCCGAGGCTATCCTGGAGTCGGCCGAAGCGAGCGACAAAGGCGTCGGCACGTTCGGCTTGGTCGGTGTCGTTTTCAAGTTGCCGCGCCCTTTGCAGGCTGAAGGGGTGTGCAAAGAATCGCTGGTCGGTGATCCGCAAGTGTCGTGCCTCCTTTTCCACGATGCGGGCGAGGAATTGCAGGCGTGCCTTGTCTTTCTCTTCAAGGGCGATATTCAAAGCATGATCCCTTCGCGGCGGGCAATGTCGTGAATGGGAAGCCGGATCAGATTGGGCGCGCTGATAAGAACATCCACCCTGCGCCCGTCCATTTGGCGGCTGATTCTGGCTGAGAGGGTGGCGGAGAGCCAGGCGGGATTGTCGGCCGGCTCGGTCAGTTCCACCAGCAGGTCCACGTCCCCCCCTTTTTTGTGGTCATCCAGGCGTGACCCGAACAGGCGCACCGTGGCCTTCGGGCCTGTCAGTTCGGTGACGATCCGGCGGATGGCGGTTTGTTGGTCCGGGGTCAGACGCATGCGCCAAGATTACTACATTTGGGCGTCGCCGAGGGGTGAGGGGAAAGGCCCGGCAGAGGATCAGCCCTGGGCGGGAACCTTGGCCGCCGCCTGTCGGATGATGTCCGGGCCGGCACCGGGGCGGTGGGCGTTTTCGCTCAGGTGACGGCGCCAGGCGCGGGCACCGGGGCGGGCCTGGAACAGGCCGAGAATGTGACGGGTCATGGCCTGCAGGGGGACACCTTCCGACAGACGCGCCTCCACATAGGGCAAAAACTGTTCGATGACTTCATGGGGGGATTGCGCCGGGGCCGATTCACCGTACAGTTCCGGGTCCACGCCGGCCAGGAGCCAGGGGTTGTGGTAGGCCTCTCGGCCCAGCATGACCCCGTCCACATGCGCCAGCTGCGTCCGGCAGTCTTCCAGACGGGCGAGGCCGCCGTTGATGATGATCTCCAGATGGGGAAAGGCCTGTTTGAGGCGGTGAACCCGGTCGTAACACAGGGGCGGGATTTCCCGGTTCTGTTTGGGGCTCAGACCCTGCAGCCAGGCCTTGCGGGCGTGGACGATGAAGCGGGTACAGCCGGCACCCGCAACCGTCTCCACAAACCGGTGAAGATGGGCTTCGCTGTCCAGGTGGTCGATACCGATGCGGTGCTTGACGGTGACGGGGATGTCCACCGCGGCCTGCATGGCGGCCACGCAGTCGGCCACGAGCGCCGGCTCGGCCATGAGGCAGGCACCGAAGCGCCCGGAACTCACCCGGTCCGAGGGGCAGCCCACGTTGAGGTTGATCTCGTCGTAACCCGCCTCGGCCCCCATGCGGGCGCAGGAGGCCAGGGCCTGGGGGTCCGAGCCCCCCAGTTGCAGGGCGATCGGGTGCTCCGCCGGATCAAAGCCCAGCAGGTAGTCCCGATCGCCGTGGAGCAGAGCGCCGGTGGTGACCATCTCCGTGTAGAGGAAGGCGCGGCGGGAGATAAGACGCAGGAAGTAGCGGCAATGCCGGTCAGTCCAGTCCATCATCGGCGCCACGCAGAAGCGGTGAAGCCCGTTTTTCCTTGCTCCGCAAATGCTTAGGTCTGATTCTGCGCTGTTTTTCGCTGCCTGTTCCTGCGTCATTTTTGCCTGTTTTCGGGGGGGCGTTGGTTCAGTGCTACAACCGGTGCTACAAAATCCGCCTTGTAGCAACTGGACTCGGGGTGGGGAGTGGCCACTATCGTAGCACGCAGGGGGAAAGGCGGAACGCGCTACATGGCGCAGATCCGCATCAAGCGGGGCGGCGTGTCGCACACGGAGTCTCGCACGCTATCATCCGCTCGGTGTGGGAAACCAGCAAATTACACGGGCAGAACCCCTTCGAAGTCCTGCGAGTGGCTGCGACAGCCTGAACAGCTACGTTTACGCAACCAAACGCTGCCCTGAGTGCGACCCCCACCGGGATTGTGACTACCATGGGGCGGCTCCACCCTGCGGGCACGCCGAGGGGGCGTGACGCCTCTGCACTGGCGGCAGGCCGCAACAAATTGCCGCCAAGCTGGTCTGTACATACAATCGCGGCATGATGATTGAGTACGATGCCGACAAGGATGCCGCCAACCGCGCCAAGCACGGCGTGTCACTGGCCGAGGCCAAGGCGCTGGAGTGGGATACGTTGCTGGCGATGGAGGATCGTCGCCGGGACTACGGCGAGCGCCGCATGATCGGCTATGCCCTGATGGGTGCTCGGCTGTTCTGCGTGGTGTTTGTCGATCGCGGTGAGGCGCGCCGGATCATCAGCCTGAGAAAAGCCAACACCAGAGAGGTGAAGCGCTATGTTGCGAGCAGCTAAATCCGGTCGAAAGGTGTACGTGCCGACCGAGGCCGAAGACGCGGCCATTGCCGCCGGCGTGGCTCAGGACCCGGATACCTTTGAGCCGACCGATGCCGAGTTTGCCGCCATGCGAAGGGTGGCGCCGACCAAGGAACGCATCACCATTCGCTTGTCCCCCGATGTGGTGGCACGCTTTCGCGCCACCGGCCCCGGTTGGCAGACACGCATGGATGCCGCGTTGAAGGACTGGCTGCGGGATCACTCCCCTGAGCGCCTGGGCTAGTCGGGGGAGCGGATGGCGGTCTGCCAAATTGCGCCGCAGTGCTCCGCCTATGGCCGCGCAGCGGCTTAGGGGGTGGTGAAGCGGCGCATGGCGCGTAGCGCCATCACTCCGGTGCTTCCTGCTGTTCGATGTATTGCTTCAGGACCGAGAGCGGCGCACCGCCGACGCTGATGATGCAGTAGCTGCGAGACCAGAACACCGGCTTGTGCCAGTAGTAGCGCCGTATGTGTTCCCCGTACTCCTTGCGGATCAGTCGCGAGGTGACGGTCTTGAGATTATTCACGAACGCAGATGGCGCGGTGCGCGGCGTCAGCTCCAGGAGCAGATGCACATGATCCGATTCGCCGTTGAACTCCAGAACCTCGCCTTCCCACCTTTTGGTGGTGGCACGGACGATTTCTTCCAGGCGAGAAAGCATTGCTCTCGTGATGCACTTGCGCCGGTACTTGGTGACGATAACCAAATGATACTGGAGCCGATATGTGCAATGGTAGAGCCGTTTTAGCGGTTGTGAGTCCATAATAACCAAGTATACTTTCAGCATGGTCCAGCGCAAGGTCACATATCGGCTTTACCCCACGGCGGCCCAGCTTGCCGCCTTGGAGCACCAACGCTGGGTCCACTGCCTGTTGTGGAACGAGGGTCTGGCCGAACGACGCCAGGCTTGGAGCGAGCGGCAGGAGTCGTTGGGCTTCTCGGCCCAGTGCAAGCGGCTGACCGAGTGGCGCACCCAATCGAAGCTCCTGCGCGATATCAACGCCCAGTCCGAACAGGTCACCCTCAAGCGTCTGGATCTGGCGTTCCAGCACTTCTTTCGCCGTATCAAAAACGGCGAAACGCCCGGTTTTCCCCGCTTCAAGCCGCTGCACCGTTTCAAGGGTTGGGGCTATAAGACCCACGGTGACGGCTGGCGTCTGGTGACCAACGAGCGGATGAAACACGGGACACTGAGGCTCAGTGGAATCGGCAAGGTTGCCATCCGGGGTAAACCCCGCACCCCAGGCACGCCGAAGACCTGCGAGCTGTTTTGTCGCAACGGGCGCTGGTACGCATCGGTGACGCTGAACTGCGAGCCTGCGCGTCAACGCGGCGACACACTGGGCGGTCTGGATTGGGGGCTGGAAACCTTCGCCACCGTGGCCACGCCAGCAGGGACCGAGACCATCGATAACCCGCGCTACCTGGCCAGGACACTGGACGAAATCCGCCGGGTCCAGCGCGATATTTCCCGCAAGGAGGAGGCGGCCAGGAAAGCGTCCGGGAAGACGCGCCGTTTTCCCGTTTCCAACCGTCTCCAGAGGGCATACGAGCATTTGCGTCGCCTCCACCGCAAGGTGGCGAACCAGCGCCACGATTTTCAGCATCAGACGACAGCGCGGCTTGTTGGGCAATTCGCTGTCCTGGGCCTGGAGGCACTGAACATCCGCACCATGACCGCTTCGGGCGGTCAGTACAAAAAGGGCTTGAACCGCAGCATCCTCGATGCCGCTGGCGGGGCCTTTCATCAATTGCTCGGGTACAAAGCGGAAGAGGCTGGGACCTGGGCGATGGAGGCTCCGACGCGGCATCTCAAGCCCTCGCAGACCTGCCACGCCTGCGGGCGGCAGGAGAAGAAGTCGCTCGGCCAGCGGCGTCATGAGTGCCCCTGTGGCGCGTCCTGCTCGCGGGACGAAAACGCCGCTCGGGTCTTGATGAACTGGGCCAAGCAGCAGTTATCCGGTCGGGAACCTGGCCGATGCGTGGAGGGCGGTAAGACCGAATCATCCCCGGATGATCCGGCACGCCCCGTGAAGCGCGAAACTCACGCCATAGCCTGAAAGGCTTGGCGGGAGTAGTTCATGATCCTTTCCTGCTGCATGTTGGCCTCACGAAAATCCTTTAGATCCTTCGCGCCTGCTGGGCGGCGTTGCCGGTGTAGCCGCCGGGGGTGAGGGCCTTGAGCTGGTCCCTGGCCACCTGGGGAATCTCCAGGGTGTCGATGAAGGCGCGCAGGCGGGGGCCGTCCACCCGTTGACCGCGGGTGAGTTCCTTGAGCTTCTCGTAGGGCTTTTCCACCCCGTAGCGGCGCATGACGGTCTGGATGGGCTCGGCCAGGACTTCCCAGTTGGCCTCCAGGTCGGCATCCAGGCGGGCGGTGTCCACTTCCAGCTTGCCGATGCCCTTGCTGACGGCCTGATAGGCAATCACGGACCAGGCGAAGCCCATGCCGATGTTGCGCAGCACGGTGGAATCGGTCAGGTCCCGCTGCCAGCGGGAGACGGGCAGCTTGCCGGCCAGGTGTTCAAAGACCGCATTGGCCAGGCCCAGATTGCCCTCGGCGTTTTCAAAATCAATGGGATTGACCTTGTGGGGCATGGTGGAGGAGCCCACTTCGCCGGCGATCACCTTCTGCCGGAAGTAGCCCAGGGAGATGTAGCCCCAGACGTCGCGGGAGAAGTCGGTGAGGATGGTGTTGAAGCGGCACAGGCCGTGGAACAGTTCGGCCATGTAGTCATGGGGTTCGATCTGGATGGTGTAGGGGTTCATCTCCAGGCCCAGGCCGTCGATGAATTCCCGCGCCAGGGTTTCCCAGTCCACGTCCGGGTAGGCGCTCAGGTGGGCGTTGTAGTTGCCCACGGCACCATTGATCTTGCCCAGCATGATCACGTTGGCCACCTGGTTGCGGGTGGTCTTGAGGCGATGCACCACGTTGGCCATTTCCTTGCCCAGGGTGGTGGGGGAAGCGGGCTGGCCGTGGGTGCGGGAGAGCATGGGCTGATCGGCGTGCTTGTGGGCCAGATCGCGAATGGCGTGAATGACCTCGTCCATCAGCGGCAGCATGGCCTGGCCCCGGGCCTCCTTGAGCATGAGGGCATAGGCCAGGTTGTTGATGTCCTCGGAGGTGCAGGCGAAGTGGAAAAACTCACTGATGGCGGCCAGTTCCGCGTTGCCGATGACCTTTTCCTTGAGGAAGTACTCCACCGCCTTGACGTCGTGGTTGGTGGTCCGTTCGATGTTCTTGACCCGGCGGGCGTCTTCCTCGGAGAAGTTTTCCACGATGCCGTCCAGGATGTGACGGGCGTGCTCACCCAGGGGCGGCACTTCCGGGATGCCCGGATGGGCGGCCAGCGCCTTGAGCCATTCCACTTCGACCTGTACCCGGTGACGAATCAGGCCGAATTCGCTGAAGATCGGGCGCAGCATCTCGGTCTTGCTGCCGTAGCGGCCGTCCACGGGGGAGATGGCGGTGAGGGAGGATAGCTCCATGGGGCGGGGTCTCCGGGCTGACTGAAAAAAGCGGGATTATACTACAGGATAGAGGATTCGCCCCGTTGGGGCGCCGTCGCGCCGCTCACGCAGAGGAGACAGAGACATGGACCCTGCCAGGACACGCATCGAGCATGACAGCATGGGCCCGGTGGAGGTCCCTGACACCGCTTTGTACGGTGCCCAGACCCAGCGTGCCGTGAATCATTTCCGGATCAGCGGCAAGCCCATGCCGGTGGCCTTCATCCGCGCCCTGGGCCATGTGAAGGCGGCCTGTGCCCAGGCCAACCGGGATCTGGGCCTGCTGCCCGAAAAAATGGCCGAGGCCATCATCGCGGCGGCGGATGCCGTCTCACGGGGAGAGCACGTGGAGCACTTTCCGGTGGATGTGTTCCAGACCGGCAGCGGCACCAGCTCGAACATGAATGCCAACGAGGTGATCGCCACGCTGGCATCTCGGCACCTGGGGGCGCCGGTGCATCCCAATGATCACGTCAATCTCGGGCAGAGTTCCAACGATGTGATTCCGACCACGTTGCATGTGGCTGCCGCCGTGGCGTTGCGCCGGCAGCTGATCCCGGCGGTGCTGGAGCTGGCGGACTGCATCGACGAGCGCGCCCTGTCCCTTGCCGGTCTGGTGAAGACCGGGCGTACCCATCTGATGGACGCCATGCCCGTGCGGCTGGACCAGGAACTGGGGGCCTGGGCCCAGCAGCTGCGTTACGGGGCGGAGCGCCTGGAAGACGGATTTCCCCGTCTGGTGGAGCTGGCCGTCGGCGGAACCGCCGTGGGGACGGGGGTGAACGCCCATCCCGAGCTGGGAGATCGCGTCGCCCGGATACTCTCCCGTCGCACCGGGGTGATGTTCGTCATCAAGCCGAGTCGGTTCGAAGGGATGGCGGCTCAGGATGCGGCGGTGGAGATGAGCGGGCAGCTCAAGACCCTGGCCGTGAGCCTGATGAAGATCTGCAACGATCTGCGCTGGATGAACTCGGGTCCGCTGGCCGGGCTGGGCGAGATCCGGCTGCCGGCCCTGCAGCCCGGAAGCAGCATCATGCCCGGCAAGGTGAATCCGGTGGTTCCGGAGGCGGTGGCGATGATCTGTGCCCGGGTGATGGGAAACGATGTCACGATCGGCATCGCCGGTCAGTCCGGAAACTTTCAGCTTAACGTAATGTTACCGCTGATGGCTCATGATCTGCTTGAAAGTATCGAACTGTTGGCCCGAGGTATTGTGCTGCTGCGGGAAAAGGCCGTGG
Organism: Ectothiorhodospira shaposhnikovii; assembly: GCF_047222355.1. Classification (NCBI taxonomy): domain Bacteria; kingdom Pseudomonadati; phylum Pseudomonadota; class Gammaproteobacteria; order Chromatiales; family Ectothiorhodospiraceae; genus Ectothiorhodospira; species Ectothiorhodospira shaposhnikovii. The sequence goes on from NZ_CP178333.1 coordinate 1,611,010, forward strand.
CAGGCCTGACGGTGGATGAGTCACGGCTCAAGGCCACGCTGGAACGCAATCCCATCCTGGTGACGGCGCTCAATCCGGTAATCGGGTATGAGCAAGGGGCGGCAATTGCCAAGCGGGCCTATGCGGAGGGCAGGCCCGTGCTGGAGGTGGCGCTGGAGATGACGGACCTGGATGAGGCCGAGCTGCGTCGCTTGCTGGATCCGATGGCACTGACCGGGCCTTCAGCCGGCAGTGGGGGGCGCGAGGGTGAGGCATGAATCAGGAATAGGAAAAAGCTTTAAGATATTCGCATAACTCACTGAATGGAAGCGGTTTGCTGAAGTAATAACCCTGAATGAACTCACAATCGAGCTGTTTGAGGAAGGCCAGTTGTTCCTCGTTTTCCACGCCTTCCGCCACCACTTCCAGGCCCAGCCCCTTGGCCATGGCGACGATGGCCGTGACGATGGCCGTATCGTCGCGGTCATGGGGGGTGTCACTCACAAAGGAGCGATCGATCTTGAGAGTATGGATGGGAAAATGCTTCAAGTTGTTGAGGGACGAGTAACCGGTGCCGAAATCATCCACTGCCAGCCGGAAACCCAGCTGATGCAATTGCCGGAACATGTCCACGGCCACGTGGATGTCCTGCATGATGGTGCTTTCCGTCAGCTCCAGTTCGATACGGTGGGGCGAGATATCGTGCTCCTTGAGGATGGCGGCATATCTTTCCACCAGCTTGGCCTGCCGGAACTGGCGTGCCGACAGGTTGATGGCCATGCGGGGAGGCTCGATGTCCGCTTCCCGCAGCCGGTGCATGTCCTCGCATACCCGCTTGAGCACCCATAGCCCCAGGCCTTCGATGATGCCGGTGTCTTCGGCAATGGGAATGAAATGGGCCGGGCTCAGTAGCCCCTTCTCCGGGTGATGCCAGCGCACCAGCGCCTCCAGGGCTTCCACCTTGCCGGTTCGCAGGGAGACCTGGGGCTGGTAGTGGATGTCGAACTCGTCCCGGGCCAGGGCCTTGACCAGCTGGTTTTCCAGCACCAGGTGGCGGTAGGTCTGGGAATTGAGGTCTTTGGTATAGAACTGGTAGAGGTTGCGGCCGCGCTGCTTGGCTTCGTACATGGCCGCGTCGGCGTTCTTGATCAGGGTGTCCGCGTCATTGCCGTCGAAGGGGTGGATGCTGATGCCGGCACTGCAGGTGATGAACACCTGATGATCCATGACCTCATGTTCACGGCTGATGCTTTCGATCAGTTGCTGGACGAAACGAGCCACCAGATCCAGCGAGGCCACGTTGTCCAGGATGATGCCGAATTCATCGCCGCCCAGTCGGGAGAGGGTCACGTTGGCGACGTCCAGATGGTAGCGTCGGGTCACCTCGGCCGAGAGAAAGGTGTTGCGCATTTCGCCGGCGAGACGGCGGATCAGGATATCTCCCGCGCGATGCCCCAGGGAATCATTCACTCGCTTGAAGTGGTCCAGATCCATCAGGATCACGGCGATATGCCCGTCGGGTACGCCCCGGCGCTGCATCAGCTGGCTGAGGCGATCACTGAACAGAACCCGGTTGGGCAGGCCGGTGAGGGTGTCGTGACTGTGCTGGTGAAGCAGCTCCTTCGACTGGCGCTGGGTGATCTTGCGCAGGGTCTGATGCTGTTGCTCCCTGAGGGCGTAGAGGGCGGCACTCTCGAGTGCATAGGCCGTATTGAAAAGGATGATGGACAGCACCTTGAGGCCTGACTCGGCGGCGCGCAGGGCGGTGCCGCGGATACGGCCGACGAACATACCGCGGATGCGTGTACGGGTGGAGACGACGTGCATCACCAGATGGGTGTCGGCCGGATACCGGCCTCCCGCGTGGATGCATACCGGGTGATTCTGGTTGATGGCCCAGGCGAACTTGCCTTCGTCGATCAGGCATTCGACGGCGGCCTCCAGCTCCTCATCCGTGCAGCCGGGCTGACGGTATGCGAGATTGAAGTTGGAGTCGTCATCAACAATGTAATAACCCGCATCCTCAAGGGTCAGAACGCGGATCACGCAGTCGTGCGCGCATTTGAGGATGGTTTGGGTATCTCGGTTGTGACGGTGGTCACCGAAGATCGAGGTCATGGAAGCCAGTACATCCATGGCATAGTGATGCCAGTGATTGGCTGCCTCGAGATAAGCCACACGCTCACGCAGATAGTCGATTTCTGCCCGGTGAGGTGAGTCTTTTTTAGTCATTTTCATGCCGTGAATACATCGACGACCTGCTGGTAGTGCATGTCGGTATGGGTGATCACCTGTTCCAGCATGGTTTCGGACAGGGCAATGCGAATCCAGGCCTCATCATCAATCGGGGGGACATAGCGCTCTCCGCTGGTACCCAGTCTCAGGGCATTGGCAATGCTGTCCGCCACATGGACGACGGCCGTTTCGATGGGGTACTGGGCGGCCAGGCCCGGCGTGTGATGATAACGGACCGGCTCCTCGAAGGCTTGTGGCAGGTTCCAGGCCTGCAGCAGATCCCCGCCCAACTCGGCATGGTCCATTCCCAGAATCGCCTGTTCCGCCTGGAACAACAGGCATTGGTGTGCATCCCGGTGCGCCAGGACCCGGGCCGATGTCTCGGTCATGTGCATGAACATGAGCAGGCGGCCGATATCGTGAAGCAGGCCGGCCACATAGAAGCGTTCCACGTTGGCTTCGCGCCGGGCACCGGCCAGACTGCGGGCCAGGAGCGCGGTGACGATGCTGTGTCGCCAGAAGCTTTCCATGTCGACCCCCGCCACGGGAAGCCGGTTGAAATAGCGGATGATGGTGGCGGCAAGAACCAGGTCGCGCAGTTGCTGGGTGCCGATGATGCTGATGGCGCGGTCGATACTGCTGATCTGGCCGGGAAAGTTGTAGAGGCTGCTGTTGGCGATGCGGAGCAATTTGGCTGTCAGGGCGCTGTCGGTCTCGATGGCCCGGCTCATGGCCTCGAAGGAGCTGGTGGGGTCGTTGACCGCGGCCTCGACGCGATGAAAGACGCTCGGCAGGGTGCCCAGTTCCGGGTTGTCGGCGAGGATGTCCTGAATGATCGATGTCGTCATGGATTGCCTTTGGCGTCAAGTTTCCTTGCAAGGCGCGCCGTCGATACCTTGAACAAGACATCCATGACGGGATTGGCAAGATCCACGTGCATGAAGGCTGTGGCCATGATGCTTCTGGCCTGGGTCAGTGATGCTTCGCTGACTTCGCGGGGGGCTCCCTGGGCGTCGCCGTTGGCCGATGAATCCGGGTGCATGACCGGAACCTCCTTGTCTGTCCAGACGGTAATCTCATTGACACCCCAGGTCTTGAGGACGCGAATATGCTTGTCTCTCAGGGGCAGACCGGCGGACAGCAGGAGCCTACCGCTGCGATCCCGCACATCTTCCGCCAGTACCGCGCCTGGCGTGGCCCTGTCCGCCGGGATGTTGATCTTGCCGTCCATCCGTCAGCCCCCTGGTTTTTCCAGCGTCTTGCCGTCACTCCCGCACAGGCGGGAGTCCGTTATTGTCAGCATGCTACTGGATTCCCGCGTTCGCGGGAATGACGGAATGGCGAGCTCATCAACGCATGTGATATAGCCGATTGGATTCCCGCTTGCGCGGGAATGGCATTGATGGATGATCGGCGGATCACTTGCCGCAACGGGATTTCCGCTTTGGAATCTTCGTCGGACGTTTCCCTCAGGATGCCAGTTGCCGGATGACGTAATGCAGGATCCCACCATGTCGATAGTACTCCCATTCCTTCGGGGTATCGATGCGTACCCGAGCCTTGAACTCTCTCCGGACACCGTCATCCGCCTCTACGGTCACGGTGACCTCGTTCGGGTCGTCGTCCAGCGAGCCGATGCTGTAGCGCTCATGCCCCGACAGCGACAGGGTCTCGGCGTTCTCGCTGGGCAGGAACTGCAGGGGCAGCACCCCGAATCCGACCAGGTTGGAACGGTGGATGCGCTCGAAACTTTCGGCGATCACCGCGCGAATGCCCAGTAGCCGTGTCCCCTTGGCCGCCCAGTCCCGGGAGGAGCCGGTACCATATTCCTTGCCGGCCAGGACCACCAGCGGTGTGCCTTTCTCACGGTAGGCCATGGCGGCGTCGTAGATGCTGATTGACTCGCCATCGGGCAGGTGACGGGTCCAGCCCCCCTCGGTGCCCGGGGCCAGACGGTTGCGCAGGCGCACGTTGGCGAAGGTGCCTCGCATCATCACTTCATGATTGCCGCGCCGGGAGCCATAGGAGTTGAATTCCCTGGGTTCGATACCCAGGGCCTGCAGGTATTGCCCAGCCGGGCTCTCCGGGTGAATGCCGCCGGCGGGAGAGATGTGATCGGTGGTGATGGAATCGCCCACCATGACCAGGCAGCGGGCATCCCGGATGGCTTCGGGCGGCTCGGGGTCCAGTGTCATGCCCTCGAAGTAGGGCGGGTTCTTTACGTAGGTGGACTCGGCCCAGTCGTAGCGTTCCGACTCGGTGACAAGGATCTGCCGCCAGTTGGCATCGCCTTCGAAGACGTCGGCGTACTTCTCCCGGAACATGGTCGAGTGGATGCTGGTCCCCATGAGTCGGTGGATCTCGGCCTGACTGGGCCAGATGTCCTTGAGATGGATCGGTCGGCCCTGGTTGTCCGTCCCCAGCGGGTCCTGGTACAGATCCACGGCCATGGTCCCCGCCAGGGCGTAGGCCACCACCAGGGGCGGAGAGGCCAGGTAGTTGGTGCGCACATCGGCATGGATGCGGCCTTCAAAGTTGCGGTTGCCTGAGAGCACCGCCGCCACCATCAGGTCACCCTCGCGGATGGCATTGCCGATGGGTTCGGGCAGCGGGCCGGCGTTGCCGATACAGGTGGTGCAGCCAAAGCCCACCACCGAGAAGCCCAGGGCTTCCAGAGGTTGCAGGAGTCCGGCCTGTTGCAGATAGGCCGGAACCACCTGGGAACCGGGTGCCAGGGAGGTCTTGACCCAGGGTTTGGGCTTGAGGCCCTTTTCCAGGGCCTTCTTCGCCAGCAGGCCGGCGGCCAGCAGCACTGCCGGGTTGGAGGTGTTGGTACAGGAGGTGATGGCGGCGATCACCACGGCGCCGTGCTTGAGCAGGTGTCGCTCGCCGTCCATCTCGTATTCCACCGCGCCCTTTTCATGGCTGTCGTCCACCCCGGGGGCGGCATGGCCGCCTTCATCGGCAAAGCGGGCCTCTTCCCGGTCCGTCGGGGTGGCGTGATGTTCCTTGAGGAATCGGTCGAGGGTGTCGCTGAAGTTGCGGCGGGCCTGATCCAGGGGAATCCGGTCCTGGGGCCGACGCGGTCCCGCCAGGCTGGGCACCACACCGGCCAGATCCAGTGTCAGGATGTCGGAATAGTCGGCCTGCCGGGCGCCGGTGTCGCGCCACAGACCCTGATGACGGGCATAGGCCTCCACCAGGGCGATGCGGGATTCATCCCGGCCCGAGAGGCGCAGGTATTCCAGGGTTTCCCGGTCGATGGGGAAGATGCCGCAGGTGGCGCCGTATTCCGGGGCCATGTTGGCGATGGTGGCCCGATCCGCCAGGGGCAGGTGGTCCAGGCCGTCGCCGAAAAATTCCACGAACTTGCCCACCACGCCGTGCTGTCTGAGCATCTGGGTGACGGTGAGTACCAGGTCGGTGGCGGTAGCGCCTTCCGGTAGCCGGCCGCTGAGTCTGAAGCCGACCACCTGGGGAATGAGCATGGAGATGGGTTGGCCGAGCATGGCGGCCTCGGCCTCGATGCCGCCCACGCCCCAGCCCAGCACGCCCAGGCCATTGACCATGGTGGTGTGGGAGTCAGTGCCCACCAGGGTATCGGGATAGGCGTGGAGGCTGCCGTTGTCGTCACGCACGAAGACGGTCTGGGCCAGATATTCCAGGTTCACCTGATGGACGATGCCGGTACCCGGGGGCACCACGCGGAAGTTTTCAAAGGCCTGCTGGCCCCAGCGCAGGAACTGGTAGCGTTCCTTGTTGCGGTGGTATTCCAGCTTGATGTTCAGGTCCAGGGCGTTTTTTTGGCCGAAGTGATCCACCATCACCGAGTGGTCGATCACCAGGTCCACCGGGGCCAGGGGATTGATCCGTTTCGGATCCTTGCCCAGGGCGTGCATGGCATCGCGCATGGCGGCCAGGTCGACCACGGCGGGGACGCCGGTGAAGTCCTGCAGTACCACCCGGGCCGGGGTGAAACCGATTTCCGCGCTGGGTTCGGCCTTGGGGTCCCAGTCCAGCAGGGCCTGGATGTGTGCCCGGGTGATGTTGTGCCCGTCCTCGCAGCGCAGGAGGTTTTCCAGCAGGATCTTGAGGGAGAAGGGCAGGCGGTCCAGATCGTGGGTTTTCCGGAGCGGGGCGAGGCTGTGGATGTGATAGGTCCGGCCCTGAACGTCCAGGGTGTCCTCGGTGTTGAAACTGTTGCTCATCAGTGTCTCCGCGAAAGACCCCGGATTCAGCACCGGGGAAAGATGGCGGTAAAGCCGTCACTCCCGAAAAATCGGGAGTCCAGGGTTTCCGAGTTCTCCCGAATGGATTCCCGCTTGCGCGGGAATGACGGAGTTTGGCATGTCTGCGGGAATGACGGGGCTTGGCATTGTTGAGAGTCGTCAGTTCTGCGAAAGTCATCAGGTGAGTATGGCACACCCTCGCATCAGGCATTTCTGGTCTGTCACCCTTCAGGTGGTTTAGAATGCTGCCGCGCAATAACCCTGTCTGTCAAAATAACAGATTGATCATAAGGGATATTTCATCCCTCCCCGGGCAACCGGGGCGTTAAAGAGGATCACACACGTGCTTGAAGCCTATCGCCAACATGTCCAGGAACGTGCCGCAGAAGGGGTGGTGCCCAAACCCCTGGATGCGGAGATGACCGCCCAGCTGGTGGAACTGCTGAAGAACCCGCCCGCCGGCGAGGAAGCCTTCCTGCTGGACCTCATCACCCATCGCGTGCCTCCGGGCGTGGACGAGGCCGCCTATGTGAAGGCCGGCTTCCTGTCCGCCGTGGCCAAGGGCGAGGCCAGCTCCCCCCTGATCGATCGCACCCGCGCCGTGGAACTGCTGGGCACCATGCAGGGCGGCTACAACATCTCCACCCTGGTGGAACTGCTGGATGACGCCGAACTGGCTCCGGTCGCCGCCAAGGAACTCAAGCACACCCTGCTCATGTTCGATGCCTTCCACGACGTGGAAGAGCGTGCCAAGGCCGGTAACGGCCACGCTCAGGCCGTGATGCAGTCCTGGGCCGATGCCGAGTGGTTCCTGAGCCGCCCCGCCGTGCCCCAGAAGATGACCGTGACCCTCTTTAAGGTCCCGGGCGAGACCAACACCGACGACCTGTCCCCGGCCCCGGATGCCTGGAGCCGTCCGGACATCCCCCTTCACGCCAAGGCCATGTACAAGATGCCCCGTGAAGGCATCACCAACGCCCAGGCCCAGATCGAGGCACTCAAGCAGAAGGGTCACCCGGTCGCCCTGGTGGGTGACGTGATGGGCACCGGCTCTTCTCGCAAGTCCGCCACCAATTCGGTGCTGTGGTACATCGGCGATGACATCCCCTACGTACCCAACAAGCGCTTCGGTGGCGTCTGTCTGGGCGGCAAGATCGCCCCCATCTTCTTCAACACCATGGAAGATGCCGGCGCCCTGCCTATCGAACTGGATGTGACCCATCTGAACATGGGGGACGTGGTGGACATCTATCCCCACGACGGCAAGGTCTGCCGCCACGACAGCGACGAGGTGATCACCACCTTCGAACTGCGCTCCCCGGTGATGCTGGACGAGGTCCGCGCCGGTGGCCGCATCCCCCTGATCATCGGTCGCGGCCTGACCGACCGTGCTCGCCAGGCCTTGAACCTGCCGGCCTCCGATGTGTTCAAGCGGCCCCAAGCCCCGGTGGACAGCGGCAAGGGGTTCACCCTGGCCCAGAAGATGGTGGGCAAGGCCTGCGGCGTGGCCGGCATTCGCCCCGGCACCTACTGCGAGCCCCGCATGACCACCGTGGGTTCCCAGGACACCACCGGCCCCATGACCCGGGACGAGCTCAAGGATTTGGCCTGCCTGGGCTTCCAGGCCGATCTGGTGATGCAGTCCTTCTGCCACACCGCCGCCTATCCCAAGCCGGTGGACGTGCAGACCCATCACACCCTGCCGGACTTCATCATGAACCGGGGCGGTGTCTCCCTGCGTCCGGGCGACGGCATCATCCACTCCTGGCTGAACCGCATGCTGCTGCCCGATACCGTGGGTACCGGCGGTGACTCCCACACCCGTTTCCCCATCGGCATCTCCTTCCCGGCCGGCTCCGGTCTGGTGGCCTTTGCCGCCGCCACCGGCGTGATGCCCCTGGATATGCCCGAGTCGGTCCTGGTGCGTTTCAAGGGTGAGCGTCAGCCCGGTATCACCCTGCGCGACCTGGTCCACGCCATTCCCCATGCGGCCATCCAGCAGGGTCTGCTGACGGTGGAGAAGAAGGGCAAGAAGAACATCTTCTCCGGCCGCATCCTGGAGATCGAGGGGCTGGACGACCTGACGGTGGAGCAGGCGTTCGAACTGTCCGACGCCTCCGCCGAGCGTTCCGCCGGCGGCTGCACCATCGCCCTGTCCGAAGCGCGGGTGGCCGAATACCTGCGCTCCAACATCACCATGCTGCGCTGGATGATCGCCAACGGTTACGGCGATGCCCGGACCCTGGAGCGTCGCGCCAAGGCCATGGAAGAGTGGCTGGCCAACCCCAGCCTGATGCGGGCCGACGCGGACGCCGAGTATGCGGCGGTGATCGAGATCGATCTGAACCAGATCAAGGAGCCCATCCTCTGTGCCCCGAATGATCCTGACGACGCCCGTCTGCTGTCGGAAGTGGCCGGTGGCAAGATCGACGAGGTGTTCATCGGTTCCTGCATGACCAACATCGGTCACTTCCGCGCCGCCGGCAAGCTGCTGGAGAAATTCCAGGGCCAGATGCCCACCCGTCTGTGGCTGTCTCCGCCCACCCGCATGGATCAGCGTCAGCTGACGGAAGAGGGCTACTACGGCATCTATGGTCGGGCCGGCGCCCGTACCGAGATGCCCGGTTGCTCCCTGTGCATGGGCAATCAAGCCCGGGTGGCCCCCGGTGCCAAGGTGGTGTCCACCTCCACCCGCAACTTCCCCAACCGTCTGGGGGATGGGGCCGATGTCTACCTGGCCTCCGCGGAGCTGGCGGCGGTGGCCGCCGTGCTGGGACGCCTGCCCACGGTGGAGGAGTACATGGAGCAGGCCGCCGGCCTGAACACCATGGCCGCCGAGGTCTACCGTTACCTCAACTTCGATCAGTTGCCGGAGTATGAGGAAGCGGCCCGGAAAGTGATTCCGGTGGTGGCGGCGTAGGGGGTACACCCCTGACCCCAACCCCTCTCCCGCAAGGGGAGAGGGGCTTTTTAGGAACGATCAGATCAGGAGGCCTCCGCGGTCTCCTCAAGCATGAAACGCGCTTCCGCCAGCATGGCGTTGCGCCCGAAAATCAACTTCCATCTCGATCCCCCCGCCTGACGCCACAGGACCGCCCCGCGGATGCCCGCCAGGAGCAGGGCGCGGATGCGCGCCGCATTGTGCGGATTGCCCAGGTGGTTCTGTTCTCCCTGCACGATGATGCGTGGGCCCAGTTCGCTGATGGTGTTCTGATAGGTCTGGCCCAGACGGGACATGATGTTCTCGTGCAGGATGCCGAAGGACTCGCTCTGGTGAGCCGCCACCTCGATCCCGTCCCGCAGGGTCCGGATCATGTCCGGCTGCTTCATCAGCTTGCGCTCCAGATAGAGCATGTTGATCACATAGCGGGAGATCTCGCCGTCCACCTGGGGGGAATTGGCCTGAACCTGTTCCACCAACGTGCGCAGCCCCCGGCGCAGATTGACCGCGCCACCGTAGACCTCATCAAGGGTCCCTGCCTCGAAGGCAAACAGGCTGCGGATCATGGTTTCCAGTTGCGCGGCATCGCACTGGCCACGCCAGGCCACGTCCTTGACCAGTCCGGCGGATTGGAACATGGCGGCCAGGGCCAGGGCTCGGTTGCGGTGTGAAGCTTCCACGGGTCGTTTTCCGTCTATAGGGCTTGGGTGGTGGAGTCGGGGGCTAACTATAACCCGATTGGCGGTATCCGGGCGTCCGTGTCCTTGCGGGCGATGATGCCGCCTCCCAGGCACTCCGCCCCGTGGTAGAACACCACCGACTGCCCCGGTGCCACCGCCCGCTGCCGGTGTTGGAAGCGCACGTGAAGGGCGCCGGGTTCATCCGGCATCGGTTCCACCCGGCAATCCTGATGGGCCTGCCGGTAGCGGATCTTGGCCTGGCAGTGCAGGGGCATTTCCGGGGCCTTGCCCGCGATCCAGTTCACCTCGGTGGCCACCAGGCCGCCGGCATGCAGGGCAGGGTGGTCATGGCCCTGGGCCACGATCAGGCGGTTGCGGGCCATGTCCTTGTCCACCACATACCAGGGGTTTTCCGCCGCGCCATGGACTCCGCCGATGCCCAGGCCCTGGCGTTGGCCGGGGGTGTAGTACATCAGTCCCTGATGTTCGCCCAGTGCCTGTCCGTCGGTGCTGACGATGGGGCCGGGTTGGGCCGGGAGGTAGCGCATGAGAAAGTCCCGGAAACGCCGTTCTCCGATGAAACAGATGCCGGTGCTGTCCTTCTTGGCGTGGTTCTCGAATCCTGCCCGGGCGGCAATCTCCCGGACCCGGGTCTTTTCCAGTTCGCCCAGGGGGAAGAGGGTGCGGGACAGGGCCGGCTGACCCAGGGCATGGAGGAAGTAGGACTGGTCCTTGCCGGCATCCAGCCCCTGAAGCAGTCGGAAGCGCCCGTCCAGTGCATCCACCCGGGCGTAATGACCCGTGGCGATGAGGTCGGCTCCCTTGTCCATGGCATAGTCCAGGAAGGCGCGGAACTTGATTTCCCGATTGCACAGGATGTCCGGGTTGGGGGTGCGGCCCAGGCGGTATTCCTGCAGGAAGTGGGCGAACACCCGGTCCCAGTATTCCTTGGCGAAGTTGACCTTATGCAGGGGGATTTCCAGTTCGGCGCACACGGATTTGGCATCCGCCAGGTCGGTGGCGGCGGAACAGTAGCCGGGTTCGTCGTCGTCTTCCCAGTTCTTCATGAACAGGCCTTCCACCCGGTAGCCCTGTTCCATCAGCAGGAGGGCGGAAACGGAGGAGTCCACACCGCCGGACATGCCGACGATGACGCGTTTGGCACGGGGGAGATTCATGACGGCATGTCCACCAGCAGGTCGAGGGGATAACGTCGACCGGCCAGATAATCATCGATGCAGCGCAGCACCAGCGGGGTGCGCAGGCTGTCTGGATGGGCCGCCAGGTGTTCGCGGTCGATCCAGTGGGTGTCCAGGATGTCCGGATCCCGAACCTGGCCGGGCACCGGTTCCGAGACGTCACCGGTGACGGCCACGCGGATGAACGTCAGCCCCGTGGGTGCATGTTTCCAGCGGTAGACGCCCACCAAGGCCTGGGGGGTAAGGCGGCAGCCGGTTTCCTCCAGGGTCTCCCGGACAGCGGCGGCGATCAGGTCCTCGTCTTCCTCCAGGTGTCCGGCGGGCTGGTTGTAGACGCTGCGGCCCTGTTCCCGTTCTTCCACCAGCAGGAATCGGCCGTCCCGTTCGACGACGGCGGCGACGGTGACGCGTGGGGTCCATACCATGTTCAAAGGGTTCCTCGGTGATGATAATGCCAAACTCCGTCATTCCCGCGAATGCGGGAATCCAGGCAGGGGGACTCTGACCGCAACAGTGTACATGATGGAGCAGGGTGGACGGGGCAGCCATCCGCCGGTCCGACTCCCGCTCTGTGGCACATCCCGAGGCCGTGTATAATCCCACCAAAATCCTTTACAACAACTTCAATACCACAAGGGAGTGCCCATGGCATACCAACATATCAAAGTCCCCGCAGAAGGCGTCAAGATCACCGCCAATGAAGACTTCTCCCTGAATGTCCCCAACCATCCGATCATCCCCTTCATCGAGGGTGACGGCATCGGCGTGGACATCACCCCGGTCATGCAACGGGTGGTGGACGCGGCGGTGGAAAAGGCCTACGGCGGTGAACGCAAGATTGCCTGGATGGAGGTCTTTGCGGGCGAGAAGGCCACCCGGGTCTACGGCGGCGACAACTGGCTGCCCCGGGAGACCATGGAGGCCGTGCGCGACTTCGTGGTGTCCATCAAGGGTCCCCTCACCACTCCCGTCGGCGGTGGCATCCGTTCCCTGAACGTGGCCCTGCGTCAGGAGATGGACCTGTACGTCTGTCAGCGTCCGGTACGCTACTACAACGGCACCCCCAGCCCCCTGAAGAACCCGGAGAAGACCGACATGGTGATCTTCCGGGAAAACTCCGAAGACATCTATGCCGGTATCGAATGGGCCGCGGGCAGCCCCGAGGCGAAAAAGATGGTGGATTTTCTGGTCAACACCATGGGTGTCACCAAGATCCGCTTCCCGGAAACCAGCGGTATCGGCGTCAAGCCCGTGTCCGAGGACGGCACCAAGCGTCTGGTCCGCAAGGCCATCCAGTATGCCATCGAGAACGACCGTAGCTCCGTGACCCTGGTGCACAAGGGCAACATCATGAAGTTCACCGAAGGGGCCTTCAAGAACTGGGGCTATGAGCTGGCGATGCAGGAATTCGGTGCCACCGAGATCGACGGCGGCCCCTGGTGCCGTCTGACCAATCCCAGGAACGGCAAGGAAATCATCATCAAGGACGTCATCGCCGACAACTTCCTGCAGCAGATCCTGCTGCGACCGGAAGACTACAGCGTGATCGCCACCATGAACCTCAACGGCGACTACATCTCCGACGCCCTGGCGGCCCAGGTGGGCGGCATCGGCATTGCCCCGGGGGCCAATCTGTCCGACACCGTGGCCATGTTCGAGGCCACCCACGGAACCGCGCCCAAGTATGCGGGTCTGGATAAGGTGAACCCCGGCTCCCTGGTCCTGTCCGCCGAGATGATGCTGCGTCATCTGGGCTGGGTGGAAGCCGCGGACCTCATCGTCAAGGGCCTCTCCGGCGCCATCAGCTCCGGCCGTGTGACCTACGACTTCGCCCGTGCCATCGACAGCGCCACCGAGCTTTCCTGCTCGGAGTTTGGCGAGAACATCGTGGCGCACATGTAATTCGCCGGGAACTGAATCGACCATTGATTGATCCGACATTATGGGAGACGAACACAAGCATCAATCCGACCACGGGCTGGTCGTCGAGCCGGCGAAACCCCGGCTCAAGCAGCCGCCTCAGTACAAGGTGGTACTGCTCAACGACGACTACACTCCAATGGAGTTCGTGGTGCAGGTCCTGGAGGTCTTCTTCGCGATGGATCGCGAGAAGGCCACCCGGGTCATGCTCCACGTGCACACTCGCGGCAAAGGGGTGTGCGGCATCTATACTCGGGATATCGCCGAAACCAAGGTGGCTCAGGTCAACGACTATTCACGGGAACACCAGCATCCATTGCTCTGCGCGATGGAAGAGGCCTAGCGGGTACGCGACCATGCTGAACAAAGAACTCGAGTTTTCACTGAACATGGCCTTCAAGGCCGCGCGCGAGAAACGTCACGAGTTCATGACGGTGGAGCATCTGTTGCTCGCCCTCACGGACAACCCGACGGCCGCCACGGTGCTGAGGGCCTGTGGGGTCAACATCGAATCCCTGCGCAAGGAGCTCGAGGAATTCGTGGATGCCAATACCCCCAGGCTGCCCATGAAGGATCCGCGGGATACCCAGCCCACATTGGGCTTTCAGCGGGTGCTGCAGCGGGCGGTGTTCCATGTGCAATCATCCGGCCGCAAGGAGGTCACCGGCGCCAATGTGCTGGTGGCCATTTTCGGCGAGCAGGAGTCCCACGCGGTCTACCTGCTCGGCCAGCATGATCTGGCCCGGCTGGACGTGGTGAACTATATCTCCCACGGGATTTCCAAGGTCTCGGACGAGCAGCAGGAGGACGAAAGTGCCTCCGGTGTCGCCGGCGAGGCCCAGGACGCGGACGAGGCCGCCCGCAAGAATCCCCTGGAGAGTTTCGCCACCAATCTCAACGAACAGGCGCGCAAGGGCAAGATCGATCCCTTGATCGGGCGCGCCCATGAACTGGAGCGCACGGTGCAGATCCTGTGCCGTCGCCGCAAGAACAATCCCCTGTACGTGGGGGAGGCGGGGGTGGGCAAGACCGCCATCGCCGAGGGCCTGGCCAAGAAGATCGTGGATGGCGAGGTCCCCGAGGTGCTGCAGGATGCGGTGATCTATTCCCTGGATCTTGGGGCCCTGGTGGCCGGCACCAAGTATCGGGGGGACTTCGAAAAGCGTCTCAAGGGGGTGTTGTCCCAGTTGCGACGGCAGAAGGGGGCGGTGCTCTTCATCGACGAGATCCATACCATCATCGGCGCCGGGGCCGCTTCCGGCGGGGTCATGGATGCTTCCAACCTGATCAAGCCCATGCTGGCCTCCGGGGAGCTCAAGTGCATCGGCTCCACCACCTATCAGGAATACCGGGGCATTTTCGAGAAGGACCGGGCCCTGGCCCGTCGATTCCAGAAGATCGACGTCAACGAACCCACGGTGGACGAGACCTACGAAATTCTCAAGGGGCTCAAGTCCCGCTTCGAGTCTCACCACGACGTGCGCTATACCACCAAGGCCCTGCGGGCGGCGGCGGAACTCTCCAGCCGCTACATCACCGACCGTCATCTGCCGGACAAGGCCATCGACGTGATTGACGAGGCGGGCGCCAACCGGCGCCTGCTGCCGGCCAGTCAGCGCAAGAAGACCATCTCGGTGCAGGATGTGGAGAACATCGTCGCCAAGATCGCCCGCATCCCGCCCAAGAGCGTGTCCGCTTCCGACATGGAGACCCTCAAGAACCTGGAACGTAACCTCAAGATGGTGGTGTTCGGCCAGGACGAGCCCATCGAGACCCTGGCGGCCGCCATCAAGATGGCCCGCTCGGGCCTGGGGGATCGGGACAAGCCCATCGGTTCCTTCCTGTTCGCCGGCCCCACCGGGGTGGGCAAGACGGAAGTCACCCGCCAGTTGTCCCAGATCCTGGGGATCGAGCTGGTCCGCTTTGACATGTCCGAGTATATGGAGCGGCATACGGTGTCCCGTCTGATCGGAGCGCCGCCCGGCTATGTGGGCTACGACGAAGGCGGCCTACTGACCGGGGCTATCCTCAAGCAACCCCATGCGGTGCTGCTGCTGGATGAGGTGGAGAAGGCCCATCCGGACGTGTTCAACCTGCTGCTGCAGGTGATGGACCATGGCACCCTGACGGATACCAACGGCCGCAAGGTGGATTTCCGCAACGTGATCCTGGTGATGACCAGCAACGTGGGTGCCGAGGTGTCCAGTCGGCCGTCCATGGGCTTCACCCAGCAGGACCATTCCAGCGATGCCATGGAGGTGCTCAAGCGTACCTTCACGCCGGAGTTCCGCAACCGTCTGGATGCCATCATCCAGTTCAAGCCGCTTGACCCGGTGACCATTGCCAGCGTGGTGGACAAGTTCCTGACCCAGCTTCAGGCCCAGCTGGACGAGAAGAAGGTGGCCCTGGCGGTGGACGACGAGGCCCGTGCCTGGCTGGCCGAACACGGTTACGATCCGAAGATGGGTGCCCGGCCCATGGGTCGGGTGATCCAGGACCGGATCAAGAAACCCCTGGCGGAGGAGATCCTGTTCGGCCGTCTGGCCGGTGGCGGCGAGGTCCATGTGTGCGTCAGGGACGCAGAACTGCACCTGGATTTTGTCGAGGAAGCCGTGCACTGACGCGCACCGATGATCCCGTTGTGTCCCGCGCGAGGGCGGCAACGGGAAAAAGGCCGCATTCCCCAAGGGAGTGCGGCCTTTCCTGCTTTTGAGGTCGGGAACCGGTCCGGTCTTACTTGTTGCGGTAGACGATCCGGCCCTTGGTCAGATCGTAGGGGGTCATCTGTACCGTGACCCGGTCGCCGCGCAGGATGCGGATGTAGTGCTTGCGCATCCGACCGGATATGTGAGCGGTGACCACGTGGCCATTGTCCAGTTCGACGCGAAACATGGTGTTGGGCAGGTTGTCCAGCACCGTGCCTTCCATCTCAATGTGATCTTCTTTCGGCATACGCCTGTATCGGGGTTTGAGCAGCGAAGGCGTAATTATCAACAACCGGGCGCATAAAACAAGCACCGGAAGGGGGATTCTTTGCCGAAATTTGCAGATGATTGCCCCAAGGTATCGGCTTTGCCTAAACTAGCCGCCCTAACCCTGACGCTTTCAAGGAATTTGCGCCAATGAAACTCGCATGTGTGTTTCCAGGCCAAGGCTCCCAGTCGCTGGGCATGCTCGCCGCCCTGGCGGAGGCCTTCCCCCAGGTCCGCGAGACCTTTCAGGAGGCTTCGGACGTCCTCGGACTGGACCTGTGGGCCCTGACCCAGGAAGGCCCGGCCGACGATCTGAACCGGACCGAGAATACCCAGCCGGCCATGCTGGCGGCCGGTGTGGCCGTGTGGCGGGCATGGACGGCCCAGGGCGGCAGCGAGCCGGTGGTCATGGCGGGGCACAGTCTGGGTGAATACACCGCCCTGGTCTGTGCCGATGCCCTGGACTTCGACGCCGCCGTGCGTCTGGTGGCCGAGCGCGGGCGTCTGATGCAAAACGCGGTACCGGCGGGCGAGGGCGCCATGGCGGCGATCCTCGGGCTGGACGACGAACAGGTCAGGACCGTCTGTCGCGAGGCGGCCGCCGCCGGGGTGGTGGAGGCCGTCAACTACAACGCCCCGGGGCAGGTGGTCATCGCCGGTGAGACGGCGGCCGTGGAGCGGGCCATCGCCCTGGCCGGAGAAGCCGGCGCCAAGCGCAGCGTGAAACTGCCGGTGAGCGTGCCTTCCCACTGCTCCCTGCTCAAGAGCGCGGCCAGCAACATGCATGTGCGTCTGGAATCCGTGCGCGTGGGCACCCCCGCCATCCGTGTGATCCATAATGTGGATGTGACCTCCCATGCCGAGCCGGACGTGATCCGGGCGGCCCTGGCGGCCCAGATCCATCGACCGGTGCGCTGGGTGGAGACCGTGCAGGCCATGGCCGCGGACGGTGTCACCACCGTGCTGGAGTTGGGCCCCGGCAAGGTGCTCACCGGCCTGAACAAGCGTATTGACAAGTCACTGACCGTGGCCTGCGTGCAGGACCCGGACAGCCTGGCTCAGGCACTGGCCCTGGGTACATCCTGATCCGCCGCCAGTCCCCCCATCATAACGAGGACCCCGCATGACTCTTGAAGGTGAAATCGCGCTCGTCACCGGTGCCAGCCGCGGCATCGGCAAGGCCATCGCCCTGACCCTGGCCCGCCAGGGCGCCACCGTGGTGGGTACCGCCACCAGCGAGGGCGGTGCCCAGGCCATCTCCACCTACCTGGCCGAGGCCGGCGCCCGGGGACGGGGCATGATGCTGGACGTGACCCGGCCCGACGACGTGGATGCGGTGATCAAGGCCGTCGGTGACGAGTTCGGCGGGGTCACCATTCTGGTGAACAATGCCGGCATTACCCGTGACAATCTCCTCATGCGCATGAAGGACGAGGAGTGGGATGCCATCATCCAGACCAATCTCACGGCGGTGTACCGGGTGAGCAAGGCCGTGCTGCGCGGCATGATGAAGGCCCGCAAGGGGCGCATCATCAACGTCGGCTCGGTGGTGGGTTCTTCCGGTAACGCCGGCCAGACCAATTACGCCGCGGCCAAGGCCGGGCTGCTGGGTTTCACCCGCTCCCTGGCCCGCGAGGTCGGTTCCCGCGGCATCACGGTCAATACCGTGGCTCCGGGGTTCATCGACACCGACATGACCAAGGACCTGCCCGAGGCCCAGCGCGAGGCCCTGTTGACCCAGATCCCGCTGGGTCGCCTGGGGGCGCCGGAAGAAATCGCCCAGGCGGTTGCCTTCCTGGCCTCTCCTGGTGCAGCCTACGTCACCGGGGAGACGTTGCACGTGAACGGCGGGATGTTCATGGGCTGAAGACACGGCTTCCTTCTCCCGAATGGCGGGGAGGGGAGCCTTGTTCTGTAAGGTGGATGGAAGAGAAGGGTCGATGCCGGGCGGGTTTTTCCGTCCCGTGTGCATCAGCACAGTGGATCGACCGAAGGGATTTCACTACAATAGCGGCCCAGCTTCGGCTGCTTTTCAAATCAAGGGGATAGGCTAACCATGAGCAACATTGAAGAACGCGTCAAGAAAATCGTCGTCGAACAACTCGGAGTGAAGGAAGAAGAGGTGACCAATGCCGCTTCCTTCGTCGACGACCTCGGCGCGGATTCTCTGGACACCGTCGAGCTGGTGATGGCCCTCGAAGAGGAATTCGAAACCGAAATTCCCGACGAGGAAGCCGAGAAGATCACCACCGTTCAGCAGGCCATCGACTACATCAACGAGCACCTGCCGAACGCCTGATCCCTCGTTCAAGAGGATCATGCTCAACACCCGCGACCGCGACCAGTCCCCTGATCACGGTCGCGGGTGCCTCACACAGGTTAGAGTCGAACTTTAAGGTTTCACGCCCGAGCGTGGAAAAGGGGCAGTAGCATTGTCTAAACGGCGCGTAGTCATCACCGGTCTTGGCATCGTCTCGCCGGTCGGGTCCACCATCAAAACCGCATGGGACAATGTCACTGCGGGTCGTAGCGGCATCACTCCCATTGATGTCTTTGACGCTTCCCAGATGCCCGTGCGCATCTCCGGTGCCGTCCGGGACTTCAACGCGGACGATTACATCTCGCCCAAGGAACAGCGCAAGATGGACACCTTCGTCCACTACGGCATGGCCGCCGGCATTCAGGCCATCCGTGACGCCGGCCTGGAAGTCACCGAGGACAATGCCGAGCGCATCGGCGTGGCCATCGGTTCCGGCATCGGCGGTCTGCCCTACATCGAGAAGAGCTACGATGCCTTCCTCAAGGGCGGTGCCCGCAAGATCTCTCCCTTTTTCGTGCCCAGCGCCATCATCAACATGGTGGCCGGCAATCTCTCCATCATGTACGGCCTCAAGGGCCCCAACATCTCCATCGTGTCCGCCTGTGCCACCGGCACCCACAACATCGGTGACGCGGCACGCATGATCAAGTACGGCGAAGTGGACGTCATGGTCGCCGGTGGCGCCGAAATGGCCACCACCCCCTTGGGCATCGGCGGCTTTGCGGCAGCCCGCGCCCTGTCCACCCGCAATGATGATCCGGAACGGGCCAGCCGCCCCTGGGACAAGGATCGCGACGGCTTCGTCCTGGGCGACGGTGCCGGCGTCCTGGTACTGGAAGAGTACGAGCACGCCAAGGCGCGCGGCGCCCGTATCTATTGCGAGCTGTCCGGCTTCGGCTGGAACTCCGATGCCTTCCACATGACACAGCCTTCCACCGGCGGTGAAGGTGCGGCCGCCTGCATGCTGCAGGCGCTCAAGGACGCGGGCCTCAATCCGGATCAGGTGGACTATATCAATGCCCACGGCACCTCCACTCCGGCCGGCGACAAGGCCGAGACCATGGCCGTCAAGCGCGCCCTGGGGGATCATGCCTACAAGGTGGCGGTGAGTTCCACCAAGTCCATGACCGGTCATCTGCTGGGTGCCGCCGGTGGCATTGAAGCGGTGTTTTCCGCCCTGGCCCTGGCCGAAGGGGTGCTGCCGCCCACCATCAACCTGGACAACCCGGAACCCGAGTGCGACCTGGACTACGTGCCGAATACGGCCCGCGAGTTCAAGGGCAGCGTGGCCCTCTCCAACTCCTTCGGGTTTGGTGGGACCAACGGGACCCTGGTGTTCAGCAAGATCTGAGCCCTTCAGTCCCAGGACTGCCGGAAGGCCGCCGGGTGCGTGATTGCCCGGCGGCCTTCTGCGTTTCCGGCGCCAGTGGCGCCGTCGGAATCGGGGATCCGAGATGATGCTTGTCAATGGCCGACCGGCCTCCGTGTTGCCGCTCAATGACCGGGGCCTGCAGTACGGTGACGGTCTGTTCGAGACCCTGCGCATCCGGCAGGGCCATCCGTCCCACTGGCAGCGCCATCTTGAGCGCCTGCGGGAGGGGTGCCGTCGGCTGGGGTTTGCCGCTCCGGATGCCGCCGTGCTGGAAACGGAGGCGGGGCGTATCGCGGCCGCCCACCCCGATGGGGTGCTCAAGCTGATGGTCACCCGCGGTCCCGGTCCTCGGGGATACCGTCCCCCCGCGTCTCCTTCCCCGACCCGCATCCTGGTGGGAAGTCCGCTCCCGGACAGCCTTTCCGTCTGGCGGCGGGACGGCGTGCGGGCCAGGATCTGCCGGATGCGCCTGTCCTCCAATCCTGCCCTGGCCGGGATCAAGCATCTCAATCGTCTGGAACAGGTGCTGGCCCGCTCGGAATGGGAAGATGAGTATCAGGAAGGCCTGATGCTGGACGGGGAAGGGCGGGTGGTCGAGGGCACCATGAGCAATCTGTTCCTGGTCCGCGACGGCATGTTGCTGACGCCGTCGCTGGATCAGTGCGGTGTGGCCGGCATCACCCGGGCACGGATCATGGACATCGCCGCCGGGATGGGCATTGTCTGCGGCCAGACCGGGCTCCGCCTGGATGACCTGTTCCGGGCGGAGGGCCTCTTCCTCTGCAACACCCTGATCGGAATCTGGCCGGTGCGCTGCCTGGAAGGGCAAACGCTGCCGGTGCCGGATCTGGTGAGACGACTCCAGCAGCAGTTGGATACACAGGATCCATGACGCGGGCAGACAATCAGGGCTTGCCCATGCGATGCCGGGGAACGACAATCCTGTTCTGACCCTGGAACACACATGAGCCACTGCCGATTCCCGTGATGCGACGTCTTTTGCTTGTTGTCCTTCTGCTCCCGCTGATCATCGCCGGCTGGCTGGCATGGGACTATCATCGTTTCCTGCACACGCCGGTCAATCTTGCCGAGGCCACCGAGTTTCAGGTGCCCGCCGGGGCATCCCTGCGCCGGGTGGGGCAGGAACTGGCGGCGGCCGGGATCATCAGCAAGCCCCATTACTGGGAGATCCATGGGCGATTGTCGGAACAGGATCAGGGCATCCGGGCCGGGGAATACCTGATTCACCCCGGACTGACACCGGAGGACCTGCTGGCCCTGTTTATCCGTGGCCGCACCATCCAGTACAGCCTCACCATCCCGGAAGGCTGGACCTTCCTGCAGATGATGCGGGCCATCTCCGCCCACGAGAAAATCAGGAACACCCTGGCAGAGGATGAGTACATGAATGTGATGGCTCATCTGGGCCGTCCGGGTGAGCATCCGGAGGGCTGGTTCTTTCCGGATACCTATCTCTTTCCTCGGTACACCACGGACATGGACATCCTGCGCATTGCCCATCAGCGCATGCGCCAGGAACTGGCCCGGGCCTGGGAAAACCGCGCCGAAGATCTGCCCCTGAAGGACGAGTACGAGGCACTGATCATGGCCTCGATCGTGGAGAAGGAGACCGGGCGGGCCGATGAGCGTACCCTGGTCTCCGCCGTGTTCAACGAGCGCCTGCGCCGCGGCATGCGTCTGCAGACCGACCCCACCGTGATCTACGGCATCGAAAACTTCGATGGCCGCATCCGGCGACGGGATCTGCGGGCCGACAACCCTTACAATACGTACACCCGCGACGGCCTGCCACCCACGCCCATCGCACTGCCTGGCGCTGCCGCCCTGCATGCGGCGGTGAATCCGGCGGAATCCCGGGCCCTGTTCTTCGTGTCCCGGGGGGATGGCAGTCATCATTTCTCCACGACCTACCAGGAGCACCGGCGGGCCGTGATCCAGTACCAGCTCGGCGGCGATGCCAGCCGTTACGGGCGCTGACGAACAGGAATACCCACGTTTTGACCAGTCCATCTGCCGCTGCCGAAAGGCGAGGGCGCTTCATCTGCCTTGAAGGGATCGAGGGGGTGGGCAAATCCACCCACCTGAGTGCCGTGGTGGCCCATCTGCAGGCGCGGGGGATTACCGCCGTGAGCACTCGAGAACCCGGCGGCACCCCACTGGGAGAGGCCATCCGCGGCCTGCTGCTTTCCCGCGACTTTCCGCCCATGCACGGGGATACGGAACTGCTGCTCATGTTTGCCGCCCGAGCCGAGCATCTGCGTCACTTTATTCTGCCGGCGCTGGATGCGGGCACCTGGGTGGTCAGTGACCGTTTCACCGACGCCACCTATGCTTATCAGGGTGGTGGGCGGGGGATCCCGGTGGAGCGCATTGCCGCCCTGGAGGATTGGGTACAGGGGGCCGTCCGGCCGGATCTGACCATCCTGCTGGATGCGGATGTCGCCACCGGCCTGGCGCGGGCCGGCAAGCGGGGGGAAGCGGACCGGTTCGAACAGGAAGCCGTCGATTTTTTCGAGCGGGTGAGAGCGGTCTATCACGAGCGCGTCAATCGGTCACCGACGCGCTATGCCGTGGTGGATGCCGGGGGAGATCTGGACCGGGTACGGGCCGATCTGCTGGCCCGGATCGATGACCTGCTGGCCCACCCGGTATCCGGGACCCCATGAGCGGCGCCCCGTTTCCCTGGTTGGAGGAGGCGTGGTGTGCGCTGCTGGAACGGCGGCGTTCGGGACGCCTGCCCCACGGTTGGCTGTTCACGGGGCCCGCGGGGACCGGCAAGCTGGCCCTGGCCCGGGCCTTCTGCCAGGCCATCCAGTGTGAGTCGCCCCTGGCCCGTGGGGCGGCCTGCGGCCATTGTCATGGCTGCCGCATGTGGCAGGCCGGTGCGCATCCCGATCTGACGGAAGTGACCATCCCGGAGGACAAGACCCGCATCCTGGTGGACCAGATCCGGGCACTGGGAGATTTCATGTCCCTGAGCCGCAGTCATGGCCCCTGTCGCATGGCCATCCTGTGGCCCGCCGACGCCATGACCGAGAACGCCGCCAACAGCCTGCTCAAGACCCTGGAAGAGCCGCCGGGTGACGCCATCCTGATCCTGGTCAGTGCCCATCCGTTCCATCTTCCGGCCACGGTGCGCAGCCGCTGTCAGCAGATCAAGCTGGCCCTGCCTTCACGCCCCGAGGCCCGACGCTGGCTGGCCGGGGCCGTGCCCGACATACCCGAGGGGGATCTGGATGCCCTGCTGGCACTGGGGCACGGATCGCCGCTGCGCGCCCGAGCATTGGCGGAGCAGGAGGCACTGCCCCAGTGGCGTGCCCAGCTGGATGCCCTGCTGGGCCTGCTGCAGGGGCGCAAGGGGGTCGTGGAGCTGTCCGAGCAATGGCACAAGGCGCCCCTGGACGTGCTGGTGGATCGATTGCAGATCCTCATGGCCGACGGGATTTGTCGGCACATGACCGGCGCTGACGGTGGCCGTTCATCCGGCGTGGCGACCCCGAAAGCCCTGGAGATCCTGACGGAACGACTGGATCCGGCGGCCTGTTTCCATTTCCAGGGGCGATTGTGCGAATGGCGCCGTCTCGCCGACACCCCCATCAACCCGCAGGTGTTGCTGGAGGATATACTGGTGACCCTGCGTGATCTGGCACAGACCTGAAGGAGGGGACCATGGCACCGGGACAGGGCATACTTTCCCTGGCGATCAAGGACAAGCATTCCCTTTACGCCGCCTATATGCCGTATGTGAAGAATGGCGGCCTGTTCATTCCCACCCAGAAACTCTACAAGCTGGGCGACGAAGTCTTCATGCTCCTGACCCTGATGGAAGAGCGGGAGCGTATTCCGGTGGCGGGGCGGGTCATCTGGGTGACTCCCCCCAGGGCCCAGGGCAACCGCACACCGGGAATCGGCGTGCAGTTCAACGCCCAGGACAAGGGCGCCGCCCGCAACAAGATCGAAG
Organism: Ectothiorhodospira shaposhnikovii; assembly: GCF_047222355.1. Classification (NCBI taxonomy): domain Bacteria; kingdom Pseudomonadati; phylum Pseudomonadota; class Gammaproteobacteria; order Chromatiales; family Ectothiorhodospiraceae; genus Ectothiorhodospira; species Ectothiorhodospira shaposhnikovii. The sequence continues at coordinate 1,634,839 of NZ_CP178333.1, forward strand.
GTCTGCTGGGTGGGGCGCTGCAGTCCGACCGACTGACCAACACCATGTAAGCCTTTTTAGGCAAGTCCTTTTTCTTTCCGATTTGCAACCATCGACTCTTTATGCTGATTGACTCCCATTGCCACCTGGATCGCATCGACCTGAGCCGGTTCGACGGCGACATGGACCGACTCATGGCCGCGGCCACGGAAGCCGGTGTCGAACACATGCTGTGCGTGTGCATCGACATGAACAATTTTCAGGCCGTCAGGGATCTGGCCGGACGCTATGCCCAGGTCTCCTGTTCCGTGGGGGTGCATCCCAGTGCACGGGAAGGCCTCGAACCCGACGAGGAGGCACTGGCGGCCATGGCCGCCGATCCGGAGGTGGTGGCCATCGGTGAAACCGGGCTGGATTACCACTACAACGAAGGCGACCTGACCTGGCAGCGGGAGCGGTTCCGGGTCCATGTGCGGGCCGCCAGGGCGGTGGGCAAGCCGCTGATCATTCATACCCGGGACGCCCGTGCGGATACCCTGGCAATCCTGAGAGAGGAGGGCGCCCGGGATGTGGGCGGGGTCCTACACTGTTTCACCGAGGACTGGGACACGGCCAGAGCCGGTCTGGATCTGGGGTTTCACGTCTCCTTTTCCGGGATCGTCACCTTCCGCAATGCGGATGCCCTCAGAGATGTGGCACGGCGGGTGCCGGCGGACCGGCTGTTGATAGAGACGGATGCCCCCTATCTGGCTCCGGCCCCGTTCCGGGGCAAGATGAACCATCCGGCACTGGTTCGGCATGTGGCCGAATGCGTGGCCGGGGTCCGGGGCGAGAGTCTGGAAACCCTGGCCGCCGTGACCGCGCAGAACTATCGGCGCCTGTTCAATCCCTGCACGTAGCCGTCACCGCGGGCCGTCATCCCGCCTCGGCGAAGGCCGCGGCCATCTCCACCGCCCGTTCCAGGTCACCGGTCCGGGTATGGAAATGGGGCGAGAACCGGATACCGCCGCCCCGCGGGGCACACAGAACCCCGGCATCCATCAACCGACGATGACTGAGCGCCACGTCCATGTCCCGGCGCCCGAAGGTGACGATGCCCGAACGCCGCTCCGGCGCCTGGGGTGAATGGATTTCGAACTTGGCGGATCTGAGCAGATCCACCAGGTATTCGACGTTTCTGGACAAGGCATCGGCAATGAAGGCCATGCCCAGTTCCTCGAACAGGGAGAGACTGGCGTCCAGGGCATGGATCCCCAGCATGTTGGGGCTGCCGCATTCGAAACGGCGGGCCGAATCGGCGGGATGCCAGTCCATCCGGTCATAATCACCGCAGTGCTCCACCATGTGCCAGCCGTACTGGTTCAGGCTCAAGGCATCGCGGGCCTCGGGGCCGGCGTAGAACACTGCAATCCCCTCGGGTCCGAGCAGCCATTTGTGGGCATCGGCGGCAAGAAAGTCCACCTGGGCGGCCTGCACGTCCAGGGGCAGGGCGCCCAGTTGCTGGATGGCGTCCACGCAGAACCAGATCCCCCGATGCCGACAGGCCGCGCCCAGGCGCTCCAGATCCAGTCTCAGGCCCCGGGCATATTGCACGGCGCTCACGCTCAGCAGACGGGTGCGCCGGTTCGTGGCGCCCAGCAGCGCCGCCTCCGGATCCGCCACCGACACATCCACCAGACGAACCTCCACGCCGAAGCGGGACTCCAAAGCCTGCCAGACGATCCGGTTGGACGGAAACTCCTGCAAGGGACAGACCACGTTATCCCCGCGACGCCAGGGCAGCCCGAAAGCCACCACGGAGAGCCCTTCCGAGGTGTTCTTGAGCAGGGCGATGTCTTCTGTCTCCGAGGCGTTGATCAGCCGCTGTAGCCGTTCGCGCAGCCGTTTTTCCACCGCCAGCCAGCGCGGGTAGTGCAGGGACCCATGCAGGGTGTTTTCCTGGGCGAAGGCGGCCACCGCCTGGGCCGTGCGGACCGGCCACGGGCCGACGGCGGCGTGATTGAGGTGAATCAGGTCGGGAGAGAGGGGGAATTCAGGATGCATGATTCTCCTTGCCGGGTCAGGGATGGGTTTGCAATGAGCGTGCCTGATTTGTTAGGGTTGTTCTTCTTTGTCCCTTGGCCATCTTGGCCACAACCATCTTGTGACCGCCGAATAATAGTGCGCGGTCGTTTTCGGAGATCAGGGCTGGCACGCCTGCGGCGCCCGTTCTTCCCACTGGATCCAGATTAATTTTCCGTCTGATCTGATCACAGAGTATCGGAGGCGTCATGAGTTCTGTCCTTAATTTTTACCGACACGAAGCACTGCAAGAGATCAAGGCCCGTCCGTTCAAGGTCTATACCGAGCGGACCCTGGAGCAGATCCCCGCAGTAGCCCGGCTATCCGAAGCCCAGCGTTTCGAGATGAAGGTGGTGGCCAGCGTGCTGCCGTTCCGGGTCAATGAATACATCATAGATGAATTGATCGACTGGGATCAGGTCCCCGATGACCCGATCTATCAGCTGACCTTCCCTCAGCGCGAGATGTTGGAGCCGGCGGCCTATGAACGCATGGCCGAATTGCACCGTCGCGGCGCAGAGCGGGCGGAGATTGCTGCCTTGGCGCAGACGCTGCGTCAGGACCTCAATCCCCACCCGGCAGGGCAGATGGAGATGAACCGCCCCATGCTGGATGGCCGTCCCCTGGAAGGGTTGCAGCACAAGTACAAGGAAACGGTGCTGTTCTTCCCCACCCAGGGTCAGACCTGCCATGCGTACTGTACCTTCTGCTTCCGCTGGGCGCAGTTCGTGGGTGATAAGGAACTGCGTATCGCCTCCAGTCAGAGTGATGACCTGCTGGGCTACCTGCGTGCCCATCCGGAAGTGACGGACCTGCTGGTCACCGGCGGTGATCCCATGGTCATGAAGACCAAGTATCTGGCCCAGTATCTTGAGCCCCTGATGGCGCCGGAATTCGATCATGTCCAGACCATCCGCATCGGTACCAAGGCACTGACCTTCTGGCCCCATCGTTTCGTGAGCGATGCCGATGCCGATGAATTGCTGATGTTGCTGGAACGATTGGTGAAGTCGGGCAAGCACGTGGCCCTGATGGCCCATTACAACCACTGGCGGGAGATGGAAACCCCCGTGGCCCGGGAGGCCATCCGCCGACTGCGTGCCACCGGTGCCGAGATCCGCAGTCAAGGGCCGCTGCTGGCCCATATCAATGATGATGCCGAAGTCTGGGCTCGCATGTGGCGCAACCAGGTACGCCTGGGAATCGTGCCTTACTACATGTTCGGTGAACGGGATACCGGCGCCCGCTGTTATTTCGAGGTCCCGCTGGCCCGGGCCTGGGAGATCTACCGCGATGCCATGTCCCAGGTATCCGGCCTGGCCCGCACCGCCCGCGGTCCTTCCATGAGTGCCGGTCCCGGCAAGGTGGAGATCCAGGGCGTGACCGAGATCCAGGGGAAGAAGGTGTTCGTGCTGCGCTTCATCCAGGGTCGTAATCCGGACTGGGTGCAGCGTCCGTTCTTTGCCCGGTATGATGAAAAGGCCACCTGGCTGAACCACCTGAAGCCGGCCTTCGGGGAGGAGAAGTTCTTCTTCGAGGATGAGTACAATGCCATGAAGGCGAGGGCGGTGACCCGGTAGTTCGGAATTTCAGGTTGTCGAGTCACGAGAATCGGCGGGCCGGTTCCCATGTCTTTCAGGCTGGTTCGGGTATTTCCCGGATCAGCCTTTTTTTTGCAAGGTTCCTTGTATCTTGAAGGGAGAGCAAAATGATGAACAATCACGACCTGACCCGCAGGGACCTGGCCGTTGTCTGGCATCCCTGTACCCAGATGAAGGATCACGAACATCTGCCCATGACGCCAATCCGGCGAGGGGAGGGGGTGTGGCTGGAGGATTTCGACGGCAACCGCTATCTGGATGCCATCAGCTCCTGGTGGGTGAACCTGTTCGGTCACGCCAACCCCTATATTAATGCCGCCATCCGCCGGCAGCTGGATGACCTGGAACACGTGATCCTGGCCGGTTTCACCCATGAACCGGTGGTCCGCTTGTCCGAGCGTCTGGTGGCGATCACGCCGCCGGGCCTGAGCCGGTGCTTCTACGCCGACAACGGGTCCGCCGCCGTCGAAGTCGCCCTGAAGATGAGCTTTCATTACTGGCTCAACCGGGGCCAAAAGGACAAGACCCGGTTCATCTGTCTTTCCAACAGCTATCACGGAGAAACCCTGGGGGCGCTGGCGGTGGGTGACGTGCCTCTGTACAAGTCCACCTATGGGCCGTTGCTGATGGAGGTCATGACCGTGCCCGGTCCGGACTGTTTCGAGCGTGAACCGGGCGAAGATTGTGAACAGGTGGCCGAGCGCATGTTCGAGGCCATGGAGGCGACGCTGGCAAGGCACGCCCACGAAACCTGCGCGGTGATCGTCGAGCCCCTGGTGCAATGCGCCGGCGGCATGCGCATGTATCACCCCCGGTATCTGCAATGGTTGCGCGAGGCCTGTGACCGTTACGGTGTGCATCTCATCGCCGACGAGATCGCGGTGGGGTTCGGCCGGACCGGGACCCTGTTTGCCTGTGAACAGGCGGGTATCTCGCCGGATTTCATGTGTCTGTCCAAGGGGCTGACCGGGGGCTATCTGCCGCTGTCCGTGGTGCTGACCCATGATCAGGTCTATGACGCCTTTTATGATGAGTACACGCGCCTGACCGCATTTCTGCATTCCCATTCCTATACCGCCAATCCGCTGGCCTGCACGGCGGCTTTGGCCACCCTGGACCTGTTCGAACGGGATGACGTCATCGGGCGAAATCGACGGCTGGCCGCGGTGATGGCCGAATCCCTGGCGCCGTTGAAGGATCATCCCCACGTGGCGGATGTGCGTCAGCACGGGATGATCGCGGCGGTGGAGATGGTGAGAAACAAGACCACCCGCGAACCGTATCCCTGGCAGGAGCGCCGTGGTCTGGCGATCTACCGGCACGGCCTCAAGCGCGGCGCGCTGCTCAGACCGCTGGGCAACGTGAGTTACCTGATGCCGCCGTACGTGATCACCGAGGAGCAGATCCGGTTCCTGGCGCAGGTGATGATGGAAGGCATCGACCTGGCGTGCCGGGATTGATTCGCATAATGTATATTATGTTAAATAATGTTCTCAACCAAGGAGTACATCGGCTCCCAAACAAGAACGGGTTCTAGCCTGGATGGCTGGCTGACCACATCGATCAGTTGCAAAGCTGCTGTATCGGCTCCCACAGACACTTTAAAAGTCGGATAATAGTCCGCTTCCCGATTTCAAGACCCGTACCGGAGATCCATCGCCCCCATGGATAAAAGCTCGCTGGACCAGGCCGCACTGGACTACCACTATTTCCCCACCCCCGGAAAGATCTCGGTCGTGCCCACCAAGGGTCTGACCAACCAGCGCGATCTCGCTCTGGCCTATTCTCCCGGTGTGGCGGCCGCCTCACGGCTGATCGCCAAAGATCCGGGTCAGGTGGGACGCCTGACCGCACGGGCCAATCTGGTGGGCGTGGTGACCAACGGCACGGCCGTGCTGGGGCTGGGCGCCGTCGGTCCCCTGGCAGCCAAGCCGGTAATGGAAGGTAAAGGTGTGTTGTTCAAAAAGTTCGCCAATATCGACGTCTTCGACATCGAATTGGACGAACTTGACCCGGACAAGCTGGTGGACATCATCGCCGCCATGGAGCCCACCTTCGGCGGCATCAATCTGGAAGACATCAAGGCTCCGGAATGCTTCTACATCGAGCGCAAACTACGGGAGCGGATGAAGATCCCCGTCTTTCACGATGACCAGCATGGTACTGCCATCGTGGTGGCTGCCACTGTGCTTAATGCCATGCAGCTCACCCGCAAGGAACTGAGCAGCATCAAGCTGGTCACCTCTGGTGCAGGTGCCGCCGCCCTCGCCTGCCTGGATCTGCTGGTCACTATGGGTATGCCGGAGGACAACATCTGGGTGACGGACATTCACGGCGTCGTCTACAAGGGACGCCCCGAAGAGATGGACAGTTTCAAGGAACGCTATGCCAAGGACACCGAGGCCAGGACTCTGGGCGAGATCATCGACGGTGCCGACGTCTTTCTGGGGCTTTCCGCCGGTGGCGTGCTCAAACAGGACATGGTGGCCCGCATGGCCCCCAATCCGCTGATCCTGGCGCTGGCGAATCCGGACCCGGAGATCCTGCCCGAGGAAGTCATGGAGGTACGGGATGACGCCATGATGGCCACCGGACGATCCGACTATCCGAACCAGGTCAATAACGTCTTGTGCTTCCCCTTCATCTTCCGGGGTGCCCTGGATGTGGGCGCGACCACCATCACCAAGGAAATGCAGATTGCCGCGGTCAGGGCCCTGGCGGAACTGGCCCGGGCGGAGCCTTCCGACGTGGTGGCCAAGGCCTATGGGGATGAAGGGCTGCGGTTTGGGCCTTCCTATCTGATCCCCAAACCCTTTGATCCACGACTGATCGTCAAGATCGCCCCCATGGTGGCCAAGGCCGCGATGGATTCCGGGGTGGCCACCGCCCCCATCGAGGAGCTGTGGACCTATCGGGATCATCTGAACAACTTCGTCTACCAGTCCGGGTTTGTGATGAAACCGGTATTTGCCGCCGCCAAGGCGGCCCCACGGCGGGTCATCTATGCCGAAGGCGAAGACGAACGGGTGCTGCGTGCCGTGCAGACGGTGCTGGAAGAAGGCCTGGCCCAGCCCATCGTGGTGGGTCGGCCCGAAGTGATAGAGTCCCGCATCGAGCGCATCGGCCTGAACCTGCGCCCAGGCGAGGATTTCGAGCTAGTGAATCCGGCTTCCGACGCCCGCTTCCGTACCCTGTGGAGTGAATATCACCAGATCATGGGCCGCAAGGGCATCACGCCGGACATCGCCAAGTACCGCATCCGCAGCAACAACACCCTGATCAGCGCCATGCTGCTGCGCACGGGAGATGCGGATGCCATGGTCTGCGGCATGGTGGGCCAGCACGCCTATCACCTGAAATTCATCGAAGACGTGATCGGCCTGGCCCCCGGGGTGCGGACCTTCGCCACCATGAACCTGCTGATGCTGCCCCATCGCACCCTCTTCCTGTGCGACACCTATGTCAATGAAAATCCGGACGCGGAAACCATTGCCGAGATCACTTTGATGGCGGCGGAGGAAGTGCGCAACTTCGGTCTGGCTCCCAAGGTAGCCCTGGTTTCCCATTCCAATTTCGGCAGTGTGCCCTCCGAAGGGGCGCGCAAGATGAGTCGCGCCCGGGCCCTGCTGGAACAAATGGACCCGAATCTGGAAGTGGACGGGGAAATGCACGCCGATGCCGCCCTCAAGGAAGAGATCCGTGATCAGCTCATCCAGGGGTGCCGCCTCAAGGGCGAGGCCAATCTGCTGGTGATGCCCAACATCGATGCCGCCAACATCTCGTTCAACCTGCTCAAGGCGGCCAGCGGTGAAGGCATCAGCGTGGGGCCGATCCTGCTGGGCTCCGCCAGGCCCGTGCACATCCTCAATGAAACCGCGTCCGTGCGGCGCCTGGTCAACATGACGGCGCTGGCGGTGGTGGATGCCAATCAGGCGGATAGCCGCCAGGCACAGCAGCGGGATCCCATGCAGCGCTGACCCCGCCCTACCCTGCTCTTTCCGTTCCAGCACCCTGATTTTACGGGCGCTGGAACGGGAAATGCCGCCGTTACCGGAATCTAGTTGACGCGTCGTTCGTCGTTGGAAGCGTGCTGGGTGGGCGGTTTCAGGCCTTCGAGCACTCTCCTACGGCTGTTTTCCGGAAATGGATACTCCATGTAGCGGGCGGCGGCGCGAGCCACGTCCTGGCCGTGATAACGCAGGACCAGTTGCAGGGCCATGTCGATGCCGGCGGAAATCCCTGCCGAGGTAATGACGGAGCCGGCATCCACAACAAATTCGTCTTCCACCACCATCACCTCCGGAAATGAATCCCGCATCCAGTCGAGGGAGCGCCAGTGGGTGGTGGCCCGCAGACCGTCCAGCAGGCCGGCCTTGCCCAGCAGCATGGCACCGGTACAGACACCCGCCAGCAGGGATAAGCCATCAGAGCGCTCCCTGATCCAGCTCATCAGGACGGGATTGTTGATCTCGCGACGGGCCCCCTTCCCTCCCGGTACCACCAGAATGTCCAGTTCCGGGCAATCGGTGAAGTCATGGTGCGGCAGTACCATCATGCCGCCCGTGGTGGTGATGGGACGCTTGTGTTCGGCAATCAGCCGTATGTCGAAGGGGGATTCCGTTTCGGCGCGTCTGGACTCATCCAGCCGGGTGGTGGCAAACACCTCGAACGGACCTGCAAAGTCGAGGACTTCCACCTGATCGAAGATCAGAATACCCACCAGGGTGCGTCGGACTGTGATGCTGTTATTCATCATCGGTTTTCCTGATAACCGGTCGGCCGCCGGTTTGCGGGTGGCCGATCCGCCGGACATTGACTGATCACAAAAATACTTCGACTCTGCCTATTATGCATCCAATTCTTACGGTATTTATGTTTCCGCGTGGCGCTGGTGTTTGATTGGAAATGTTGCACCGCACAAAAAAGTGCGCTATGCTGCAACGCAACAAGGGTGGGAATCCGCCCATCCTTGGCAAACCCATCTCAAGGAGATTTGCCATGTACAACGAATTCTTCAATATGAATCAGGAACAGTTCGAAAAGATGGCCGGTCCTGTGCGCAAGTTCAACAATGCGACCCTGGATCACGTGGCCAAGCTGGTTGAATACCAGATCAGCATGTTCCGCAGCTATTCCGAGATCACCATCGAGCAGATGCGTGCCCTGCAGACCGTGACCGACCCCAAGAGCCTGCAGGCCTACGTGAGTGCCCAGGCCGAAGCCACCAAGTCTCTGAGCGAGAAGGTGGCCAAGGACACCAATGAACTGGTGGAACTGCAGCGCGGTTATGCCGAAGAAGTGCAGAAGCTCAGCGAAGAAGGTCTGGCCACCGTCACCAGCATCGAGCCCGCCAAGGCCCGCAAGAGCGCCTGATTCGCTTCAGACCAGGATTGTGTCATGGGCAGGGCCGCCCGTTGAAGTTGTCTTCTCCTATCCGCTTGATCCCTGCGCCCATCCGATTTTCATCGGATGGGCGTTTTTTTATCCTGCACCCCAGCCCGCATCAGCGGGCCGACAGGGGGGCTCCTGTCTTGCGGTGAGTCTCGAAGAAGACACCGTTCCATGCGATGACCAGCGCCTCCTCGCTTCTGGGCAGGAGGCTCAGGGGCTCTTCCAGCGGCGTATCAAAACAGGTGATTTCCACCGTGGTCACGTCCCCATCGGGAAAGTCCAACGCCTCCGGCGTGATGCCGAAGCGTTCGATAAAGGCGTCCGGACCCAGGGCGTGAACCACATACCCGGGCTTGAGACACTGACTCTCCTCGAAGTGGGCAATGTGCTTCGAGTAGACGCCCTTGCGACCTACCAGAGCCTGTGCCTGCTCGTCGGTCAGCGTGGCCTCATCCGTGGCGGTGAATCCGGTCACTGTCCAGACCCCGAAAAACCCTTCCTCCGAGACCTTCTGGCCGCAACCGGCCATGAGCAATGCCGCCATCACCATGGCAGCCCCGCCCCCTGCTCGGACGATGATGTCACTGCGTTCATTCTGCTGCACGCCCTGCGCCTCCACGTTGTCTTGTCAAGCCTGAAATGAGGTTAAAAACCTGAGCCTGCAAAGGGTATCAGATTGTGGCCTTCAGGTTATTGATGACAGTCGGCACCCTGGCACATCAGGTACTTTGCCATTGTGCATGCATGTCGGGGGGCATCCCATGTGAAAACGGCCAGGCAAAGCCCGGCCGTGGAAAGATTTGATACATCCCACCTGCCCTGCTTATTCGGGCACCACAGCCTCCATGGAGATGCTGATGGTGATTTCATCTCCCACATAGGGCACGAACTTGTCTGCATTGAAATCGCTGCGTTTTACCACGGTATGGGCATGGGCACCGATGGCCGGTCTTTCCAGCATGGGATGGACCATGGCGGCGAAATGACTCACCTCCAGGGTCACCGGCTGTGTGATCCCCTTCATGGTCAGATGACCGTCTATGGATACCGGGCGACCGTCCTGGAAATTGATTTGGCTGGACTGAAATCTGGCTTCGGGATGGCTGGCGGTATCGAAGAAATCTTCTCCCTGGATATGCTCGTTGAAAGTGGCGTACCCGGTTTCCACCGAGGTCATGTCGATCACGATATCCACCTGCCCTGTACCGCCCTCCTTATCCAGGGTCACCGTGCCATGAGTCTGATTGAACTGACTGGTTTGGGTGGACAGCCCGAAATGGCTGTAGGAGAAACGAGGGAAGGTATGGGTGGGGTCGATTTCGTAGGTCACCGGCTCAGCCAGGGCAGATGTCGCCATGCCTGACATCAATACCACGGTAGCCGAAAGGGCGAACAAAGGTTTCATGCGGCGATCCTCCTGTTGTTTAAGAAACTGACCAATCATGTCTGGTTTAAAAAACTTACCCTTATTTTCCTGCTGAAGAAACGCATTTTTTACGGATAGTTTGATGTGTAGATGTCATTAGTCTTTTTAAAAGGACACCCACTTTATTTGCATGTTACTAAAAAAGGGTCTATTCTTAAGTCATGACTCAACCTCGCGCATCCCTCATCAGCCTCGACGAGACCCCTTGGTACCACTTGGTCAGTCGCTGCGTACGCCGTGCGTTCCTGTGCGGCAAGGATCCGCTGACCGGCACCAGCTACGAGCATCGCAGAGCCTGGATTGAAGGCCGAATTCTTGCCTTATCTTCGGTCTTCGCCATCGATATTGCTGCTTATGCCGTAATGTCCAACCACTATCACGTGGTTCTGAGAGTCGATGCCTCCCGTACCCATGGATGGACCATGGAGCAGATTCTGACCCGCTGGACGCAGCTATTTACCGGCCCTGCCCCGGTCCAGCGCTATCTGTCCGATGACAGAGTTCGGATGAGTGCCGCTGAAATGGCCCAGGTGGAGGAACTTGCCGAAATTTATCGGGCACGTCTCCATGACATTTCCTGGTTCATGCGGGTACTGAACGAGTCCATTGCCCGACAGGCCAATCAGGAGGACGGTGTCAAAGGGCGATTCTGGGAAGGACGTTTCAAGAGCCAGGCATTGCTGGATGAACAAGCCTTGCTGGCAGCCATGGCCTATGTGGATCTCAACCCGATCCGGGCGGGGATTGCGGACACTCTGGAGCGTAGTGAATACACATCCATTGCCAGAAGAATCAGAAATGCCACCATCACCCCGGATAAGGACCGCAATGTCGGCACCGGAGGCGCTGACAACACCTCCAAGCTTGGTCCAGCCTCATCAAAGCCTGAGATGCCCCCCTCCCCTACCCCATTCAGGATCGGTTCACGCCGGGACCACGCGAGTGAAAGCGGTCCCTTACAGCCAGAAAAATCATTGCAGAACATCACCCAGGCATCACTGATGCCCTTTGAGGCATCGGAGGCTGGATTGCAACACGGCATTCCTTTTTCACTGGAGGATTATTTCGAGCTGACTGAAACTCTGGGACGATGCGTACATCCGATGAAACGGGGCTTCATCGCGGACAAGACGCCCGGATTGCTGGTCAAACTCGGCATGGAACCACAGCAGTTCCTCCGCCATGCCGACCATCTGTTGAAAACCTTCGGCCCTGTCATCGGTACCGCGGATACCTTGTCGGCACTGGCTCAGCGCCGGAGACGGCGGCGGATGCGGGGAATTGCCATGGCAAGGCAGGTGTTTCAGGCAAAGGCAGCCTGAACAGAAGTCTGATTTCTGTCAGGTGACCGGATGAGAGGATAATACCCGGCAAGCGGTGCTCGCCGGGTCCGAGGCGCAGACGGACCAAGAGCGGTCCGCGCTGCCATGTGATGGGAAAAACAGGCAATCCGCGGGGCGGTACTTATTCTTCGTACTTGAAGGAGACGTTCAAGCGGGCTCGATAGCACACGATATTGCCGGCTTCATCCAGTCTCATGTCCAGTTTGTTGACTTCCACGATGCGCAGTTCACGCAAGCTGGATCGGGCCTTGGCCACGGCCTGGGCGGCGGCATCTTCCCAGGACTTTTCACTGGTTCCAATCAGTTCAATGACCTTGTAAACGCTCATGACTAGACTCCTCGCCCCCCGACCACGAGGTCGGCGGCTGATTTATTGGTTCTGATATCCAATGTGACCGGCCGCCACGGTCCACACCGTTCAAGCCGGTCACCCAAGTCTAGTCAAGACTGCGCTGTTTTTCCTTGAACATCAGAGACAACAGCGGGCGGCATGCCAGGCAATCATGCGCTCCTCATCGGTGGGAATGACCCATACCCCGACAGGGCTGTCATCCATGCTGATGCGTATCTCGCCACACTCGTTGCGTGCCTCATCAATGCGAACCCCCAGCCACTCACATCCCTGACACACCATAGCCCGAACCGGCGCGGCATGTTCACCGATACCCGCCGTGAAGACCAGATGGTCCAGCCCCTCCAACGCGGCCGCGAGACTGCCGATTTCCCGGATGATGCGATAGGAGAACAGTTCCACCGCTTCCCTGGCCGCGGGTACCGGACTTTGAATCAGGTCACGCATGTCGGCACTGACACCCGATACCCCCAGCAATCCTGATTGTCTGTACAACAGATCACTCACTTGCGCGGGTGACATGTTCTCGTGGGTCAGCAGATGGAGTACCACACCGGGATCGATGGTTCCGCAGCGGGTTCCCATCGGCAGCCCGTCCAGCGCGGTAAATCCCATGGTGGAAGCCACGCTGGCACCGTCCCGGATGGCACACAGGCTCGCGCCATTGCCCAGATGAGCGGCTACGACCCGGCCCGTCTCCAACGTGCCCAGATGATCGGGCAGACGCCGGCTGATGTAATCATAGGAAAGACCGTGAAAACCATACCGGATCAATCCCGCTTCGGTCAGATGCCGGGGCAAGGCAAAAGCCTGGGCAACCGGTGCCTGAGTGGTGTGAAAACTGGTGTCGAAGCAGGCTACCTGGGGCACGTCCGGTCGTAGCGTGAACAGGCTACGCACCGGTGCCAGACCATGAGGCTGATGCAATGGCGCCAGCGGAATCAACGTTTCCAGATCCTTCAGCACCCCTTCGTCCAGGCGGACCGGCTCGCGATAATGCCGTCCTCCATGGACGATGCGGTGGCCAATGGCACTGATCCGGCCGGCATCGGGCAACGCATCCATCCAGTTCAGCAGTTCTGAAAGCGCAGCGGCATGGTCATACTGATCGACATCCGCGATCAGGTGATCATCACGGATGACCGCTCCCTGGCCATCCCGAATCGACAGCCGTGCCTGCCGCCCGCCCAATCCGGAGAAGTGCCCCTGGTAATGGACGGAAAAACCGTCCAGTGACAGATCCCCTCCCCACCCCAGCAGCGCAAACTTGAGACTGGAAGAGCCGCTGTTGATGACCAGGATATCTCGCATGCCTTACCGAACCTTTTTCTTCAGATAATCCGCCAGCAGCAGCGCCAGGGCACAGGAGGCCATACGGGTGATGGCATCATCGGCCCGGCTGGTGAGCACGATGGGCACACGGGCACCCACCACCAGACCGGCTCCGGTTGCATCCGCCAGGTAGGTCAACTGCTTCATGAGCATGTTGGCCGCTTCCAGATCCGGAGCCACCAGGATATCCGCCCGACCCGCCACGGGTGACGTGATGTTCTTGGTCGCTGCCGCGGCCTCGGACACGGCGTTGTCGAAGGCCAGGGGACCGTCGATCAGGGCGCCGGTGATCTGCCCCCGGTCAGCCATCTTGCACAGGGCTGCCGCCTCCAGGGTGGACTGGATCTTGGGATTCACCGTCTCCACCGCCGACAGAATGGCCACCTTGGGCATCTCATTACCTACCGCGTGTGCCAGATCAATGGCGTTCTGGACGATATCCACCTTATCGGCCAGGGAGGGGTAGATGTTGATGGCCGCATCGGTGATGAACAGCGGACGAGGATAGGTCGGGACATCGAAGGCCATCACATGACTGATACGCCGCTCGGTGCGCAGGCCTGCATCCTTACGCACCACTTCCCGCAGCAACTCATCGGTATGCAGCGATCCCTTCATGATCGCTCCCACACTGCCCGCACGGGTCATGGCCACCGCCTGCTCAGCCGCGGCATGGCTGTGGGGGACATGGACAATGCGAAAATCGCTGATGTCGATCTCCGCCTCATCCGCTGCCGCGCGGATGCGATCCTCGGGACCGATGAGGATGGGATGGATCAGGCCCGCCCTGGCAGACTCATAGGCTCCCAGGATGGAAGGTGCATCCACTGGATGCACGATGGCCATGTCCACCGCCTCCGGATGGGTGGCGGCATGCAGAAGTTCATGCAGACGGGCCCGCTCGGACATGCGCACCCGAGGCATCACGGTACGGGGGCGACGGATCTTTTCCGTGGGTGCCAGCACGTCGGCCACCCCTTCGATGACATCCCGACCTTCCTGGTTGGTACACCGGCAATCGAACTTGATGCGGTTCTTGTCCGGATCCTTTTCCAGGACCTTGACCTTCACCTGCAGGATGTCTCCCAGGCCCACCGGAGCCCGGAACCGCAGGGTCTGTCCCAGATAGATGGTCCCGGGTCCGGGCAGTTCGGTGCCCAGCACGGTGGAAATGAGCGCCCCGCCCCACATGCCGTGGGCGATGATCTCCTGAAAACGGGAACTCTTGGCAAAATCCTCGTCCACATGCGCCGGATTCACGTCCCCGGACATGATGGCGAAGAGCTTGATGTCATCCATGGTGAGCCGGCGCTCGATGGCAGCCTCGTCGCCCACCCGAATCTCATCGAAGGTACGGTTCTCGATGTAACCCAGATCGGTTTTCTTGTCCATGACTCAGGCCCTTATGTTGTGGCCGGCATCCACGTAAAGGGTGCTGCCGGTCAGTGACTGTCCAGCCCCGGAGGCCAGGAAAACGGCGCACTGTCCTACGTCATCGACGGTAGTCAGACGACGCAAAGGAGATCGGGTTTCGGCATCCCGGGCCAGGGTTTCGAAATCCTGGATACCCGAGGCCGCCCGGGTACGGATGGGGCCCGGCGAGATGGCATGCACCCGGATGCCCCGCGGACCCAATTCCGCCGCCATGTAGCGCACGCTGGATTCCAGCGCGGCCTTGACCGGCCCCATGAGGTTGTAGTTGTCCACCACCTTTTCGGCCCCGTAATAGGACAGGGTGATCAAGGTGCCCCCCTCCTTCATCAGCGGCTCGGCCTGACGGGCCAGACGAATGAAGGAGTGGCAGGATATGTTCATGGCCTGGGCAAAGCCGTCCCAGGAGCAGTCCACCACCCGACCATGGAGATCATCCCGGGGGGCAAAGGCCATGGAATGGATCAGAAAATCCAGCTTTCCCCAACGTTCGTCGGCGCGCTGGAACAGGGCGTCCACCTGGGACTGATCAAGCACATCGCACAGCATCAGTTCCGGATCTCCCATTTCACCGACCAGAGGGCGGACGTGGGATTCGGCCTTGGGATGGCCATAAGTCACGATCATTTCGGCACCAGCCTGGTGCAGTGCACGGGCACAGCCGTAGGCAATGCTGTCGGCATTGGCGAGACCGGTGACGATGCCGGTTTTCCCTTGCATGGAGAAGGGTTGAGTCGTCATGGGCAACCTCCAATCGTCGCTGGGTTCACTGGTTCAGACAGATGAACCTGATTTATGTTGCATTGCAGCGAAGATTAGCAGAAGCGCATGATGCCTGCATGTCAATTTGCGATTTTTGCAAGGTTCTTCGGTCTTTTTTACTTATTTTCAAGATGCCTTTCCCGACCTAAATCCACGCCGCACTCATGGTTGACATATGGATAGTTCGCCGGCTCATATAAAACCCTTCACCATTGCCCCGGATTCAATCAGGAGCCGATCCCATGCCGTTGCCGACGAAGATGCTGATTGCCTGTCTGTTGATGGCGACGGGCCTACCGGCCTTCGCCGCAGAGCGATTCCAGGACTGGTGGATCAGTTACAGCCAGCCGTCCGGAGAACAGGCGCTGACCCTGCTGGCCTATACACGCACTGACGAGGGCCACGCACTTGCGGTGGGCCAGACGCAGAATGGGCCGGTCAAGATTGCCCTGCTGGTCAATGGCGGGCCTCCCATTCACATCAGGGATGGCTTGCTGGAAGCGGAAATCGATGTGGACACGACCTGTCGGAAGCATGCCCTCCAGCAGGATCCCGATGCCCCCATCGATCCCGATCCATCCTCGGGGTCATGGACTCAAAGCCTGGAATGGCCGGTCTGGGAACCTTCCCGCGGACACTCGCTGCCACCCCTTCTGGAATCCTTGATGGAGGGACGTGAAATCCGCCTCAAGGTGGAAGATGATCAGGGAGATGTCCGCACCCTGAAGTTTTCCCTGGACGGAGCCCGCCAAGCCATGCAGTGGATACTGGCCCAGGGACCGCTGACCGTGACCCACCATACCGTGGATACTCTCTCCGACAGGGCGGCCTTCGAATGCCATCAGCGGGCCCGGGGAGAAAGAAGCCGGCTGGAAACCTGCTTTGACGCCATCGTATCCTGCTGGGATCACCATGCCGGCGGCTCGGTGCTGGCCTTTCAGGGCTGTCTTCGCAACAGTCGGATGGGGCTGGGCGGCAACTGGTAACCCTCAGGGCAGCAGGATGCTGCTGCCGGTGGTGCGCCTGGCCTCCATGTCCTCATGAGCCCGGGCAGTTTCTCGCAAAGGGTATCGTTGATGAATGGGCACTGCCACCACACCGGTCCTGACCATCTCGAACAGTTCCGAGGCGGCCCATTCCAGGTCTTCCCGGGCGGCAATGTAATGAAACAGGCTGGGTCGAGTGAAAAAGAGCGAACCTTTCCCTGCCAGCACGGCCGGATCCACAGGGGGCACGGGGCCGGAGGCATTGCCGAAGCTGACCATCATGCCCAACGGTCGCAGGCAATCCAGCGAACCCATGAACGTATCCCGCCCGACCGAATCGTAGACCACGTCCACGCCGCGCCCGTCGGTGATTTCCCTCACCCTGTCGGCAAATCCCTCCCCGGCGCCCACTATGACGTGATTCGCGCCATGTTCCATAGCAAGATTGGCCTTTTCGGGACTGCCCACGATGCCGATCACCTCGGCCCCCAGATGCCTTGCCCATTGACAGAGCATGATACCGACACCGCCGGCGGCGGCATGGACCAGGACATGCTGACCCGCCGCCACCGGCCAGGTGCGCCGCAACAGATAATGGACAGTCATGCCCCTGAGCATCATGGCGGCGGCGGTGTCGTCCGGGATATCCTCGGGCAGACGCACCAGCCTGTCGGCAGGCATGACCCGCCTCTGAGCGTAGGCACCCGGAGGAGGCGCGGCATAGGCCACGCGATCGCCGACCTGCAACCCGGTCACGTTCTCACCCAGGGCTTCCACCACGCCGGCCGCCTCCATGCCAAGACCGCACGGCAGCTTCGGCAACGGATACAGCCCACGACGAAAATAGATGTCAATGAAATTGAGACCAATCGCCGTCTGACGCAGACGAACCTCCCCCGGCCCCGGCTCCCCCGGGGGTGACCTGACCCATTCCAGCACCTCGGGACCACCGGTTTTCTGAATCTGCATGACAAAGGACATGGGTCTGTCTCCGGATCATCATGTGAATCGTCGCAGGAACAACCTGAGCGAAGCATATTCGGTCAATCTTTGCCACCACCGCACCCACTCGCCACGGGCATGCCTGATACCAGAATCGAGTCATCAATGACCGCTGCCATCTCTAACATCCTCATCGTCGATGATGACCCCACCATTCGGCTCGTAATCCGGGTCGGTCTCTCTCGTCAGGGTTATGGGGTCATTGAGGCAGACAACGGCAAGCGCGGTGTCGAGGCCTTTGTACGGCACCGCCCAGATCTGATCCTGCTGGACGTGACCATGCCGGAGATGAACGGCTTCGACGTGGTGCGTGCCATCCGCGCCCATAATGAAGGGACTTGGGTTCCCATCCTCATGTTGACCAGCGCCGAGGATGTCCAGTCGATCGATGAGGCCTTCGATGCCGGGGCCACGGACTTCATGACCAAACCCATCAACCCGACCCTGCTATCCCGACGTGTCCGCTATGTACTCGGCGGTGCGGAGCGGGAAGCGGTGCTAAGGCAGGCCCGAGCCGAACAGGAAAGTGCCTGCCGATTGGCCAGGCTTGGATTCTGGCAACTGCATCGGCAATCCGGGGCAATGCGCTGGTCGGAAGACGCTCCTGCCGTGCTGGGGTGGCGCGAGCCACTCCCTGACCGTGTCGATCACTTCATCGCACTGGTGGATGCCGGGCAGCAGACCGAGGTGAAAAATCAGCTTGAACTGAGCATGAATCATCACGAAGGGCTTGACCTGGAAGTCCGGCTGGTAGATGGGGCCAGACATCGCATCCTGCGGATGCAGGGCAAGCCATCCGCGGACCAGGACACCATGGTCGGCGCGTTTCAGGATGTGACCGGGCTGCGTGCACTGGAAAATCAGGTGCTCTATCTGGTGGAGCATGATGAGCTGACGAACCTACCCAAGGAACGGCTGTTCCTGCGCCTGTTGCAGGAACAGCTGGACATGGGGTCGGGAGAAGATCCATGGATGGTCATGGTTCTGGACATCGATCGGCTGCACCGCATCAACGATGCCTTCGGCCATGCCGCCGGCGACAATGTCCTGCGGGTGTTCGCCCAGCGTCTGCGGCAACATGCCGCCCCAGGCACCCTGCTCTGCCGACTGGAAGCCGACACCTTCGGCGTGGCCATGGCCATGGAGGATTCCCACGAGGCTTACCTCTCCCACCTGGATAAGGCGCATTTCATCAATGGCAAGGCCGTCTTCGTGGAGTTCTCCGCCGGTGCCGGCATCTACCCACGGGATGGATCCAATGCCGAGGACCTGCTGCTCCTGGCCCGGCAAGCCCAGCGCAAGGCCCGTCTGGGAAGCGGCACCAAGCTGGTGTTTCATCAGCAAGGCCAGGTGGAAAACAAGGCCATGGGCATCCTGTTGGAAACCGACCTGCGCCTTGCCCAGGACAAGGACGAGTTCTTCATGGTCTTCCAGCCCCAACAGGAATTGTCCAGCGGCAGGATCGTCGGCGTCGAGGCTCTCATCCGCTGGCAGCACAGCCAGAGAGGCGTCATCTCCCCCGTCGAGTTCATCCCCCTGCTGGAAGAGACCGGCAGAATACGGCATGTGGGGGACTGGATCATTGAGCAGGCCTGCCGTCAGGCGGCTGCCTGGCGACGCCAGGGCGTCAATCTGCGCATGGGGATCAACCTGTCCGCCCGCCAGTTCGAACAGGAGGATCTGGCCGACCGAATCCTGGCCTGCACGGAGCGGCACGGCATCCCGGCCCGTTGCCTGGAACTGGAAATCACCGAAAACATCGCCATGCACAGCCCTGAAGACACCATCGTAACCCTCAAGCGTCTCAGGGAAATGGGATTCAATATTGCCATCGACGACTTCGGTACCGGTTACTCATCATTCGGATACCTGCTGAAATTCCCGCTTAACACCCTCAAGATCGACAAGAGCTTCATCGAGAACATCACCGAATACAGAAACAGCCGGGCCATCATCCGTTCCCTGACGGCCCTGAGCCCAATACCGTCAACTTAACCAACAACAATAACCGTATGATTTTGTTAAAATAAAAGCAATTCACGGCAAAGCTTGAGACATTCAAATCATGAAAAACTTGTTGACGGCACTTCAGAAACCCGCTTGCCTTTATGAGAATAATTCTTAACCGTATCGACTCATCGGTGAGTGATCCCACGTTCATCCGGGAGCACTGCTACCACCCCCGGGATTTCTCCCGGCAACGCTCGCTGACCTTCAAGCGCATGGCGCTGTTCTTCCTCTCCGGCGCGGTCCCTTCTCTCCAGTTCGGCATTGACAAGCTGTTTCGCGGCTTGGGAGAGGAGACCCGTGTCACCAAGCAAGCGGTGTCCAAAGCCTGCCAAAAGTTTCCCTATGAAGCCCTGGTCAGCCTGCAGCAGCAGGCCGTGAACACCTTCCATGCAGTGCAGGCACCCCGCCGCTGGATGGGCTACCGGCTCGTCGCCGTGGATGGCACCAAGATACGACTGCCACTCAACGACGACCTGGCCGATGAGTTTGGCACCCAGGGCAACCAGACCAAAACCCGGCGACCGATGGCCCTGTTGGTCAGCCACCAGGATGTCCTGACCCGCGTGCCGCTGAGTTGTGAGCTTTCACCGGTGTACATGGGAGAACGTTTCCTGGCCGAACGCCTGCTCAGTGGTTTGCGAACTGACGATCTGGCCATCTATGACCGTGGTTTCCCCTCATTTGCCCTGTTCGCTGCCCATCGCCATGCCCAAGTGGCTTTTTGTGCCCGACTGACCCTGAATTTCACTACCCAGGTCACGCAATTCGTTGCCTCCGGCGACACCGAGACCGTGATTCAGTGGACACCCAGCGCCGCGATGCGCAGTGACTGCGCCGCCCTGGAGGTCTGTGACCAACCCCTGACGCTGCGCCTGATCCGCATCGACCTGGGCAAGGGACACATCGAGATCCTGGCGACCAGCCTGCTTGACACAAAGACCTATCCAGCCCATCTGTTCAAATCCCTCTACGCCGAGCGCTGGGGCGTTGAGGAATCCTACAAAGCCTTCAAAACCTGGCTTCAGGTCGAGCGCTTCCGCACCCATAGCCGGTTAGGCGTGTACCAGGAAATCTACGCCCGCTTCCTGACTCTCACGCTGGCAGCCATCAGCGCCGCCCTGTCTCAGCCGGTGGCAACATTGCGTACGACCGGACGCTCCAGGGAATACCGCATCAACTTCCGGGCCACTCTGCTCAAGTTCCGTGACCGGTTCTTCTCGCTGTGGTCAGCAGACAATTCAGAAAAATCCATCCTGGATCTGTTCCAATGGATCATCCAGGACCAAGAGATGATCCGGCCAGGGCGGTCCAACCCTAGAAAATCAAGATATATCAATCCATTGCCGGGGGTGATGGCCTAAATTGACGACATTGGCCCTGAGCCAGGGCCTTGGCCTCAGGACCATTGCCGAAGGCGTGGAAAACCAGCGTCAGCGGGACTATCTGGATGCACTGGGTATCAATGAGATACAGGGTTACCTGATTTCCAAGCCCGTCAGGGCCGATGAACTGCAGCACTGTCTGACCATGAAAAGCGTCGCCGACGCCGACATTCCGTGAATACCACCCCATGAAAACCAATCCCATGATCACGAACACCATCCACTTTCACATGGAACCGACCGGGCATCTCGATGCGCTTGTCCCTTGCCTGCAACGCATGGCGCGGGAACCCGGGGTCGAGAGCATCATGGTACTGGGCTGCGATCAGGACAACTGGCCGCATGAGGGGGCCACCCGGTTGTTCCGGGAGTGTCCGTTACCGGTATTCGGTGGCGTTTTCCCGCAGATCATCCATGAGCGCAAACCCTACTCCAACGGCACCCTGCTGGTCGGGCTGCCCGTCACGGCACAAATCGCCGTGGTGCATGGACTCAGCGATGCCCATGCCGATCTTGACCGGGACCTTGCACAGGCCCACGCCGCATGGCCAGAAGCACTGGAGAACAATACCGTCATCGTGTTTTTGGATGGTTTCTCCAGCCGCATCAGCGCCCTCATCGAGTCGCTGTTCCTGCATTTCGGACTGGATGTCAATTTCGTCGGCGGCGGTGCCGGGTCACTGAGCTTTGAAAAGAAACCCTGCATCATCACACCGAACGGGATTTGCCGGGATACCGCAGTCCTGGCCCGCATCCCTCTGGTCAGCCGCATCGGCGTCACCCATGGCTGGGAGCCCATCAGCGACACCCTCAAAGTCACCTCGTCGGAAAGGAACATCATCCATACCCTTGACTGGCAGCCGGCCTTCGAGGTGTATCGCCGGATGATCCGGGAGCATGGCGGCCAGGACATCACCAGAGAGAATTTTTTCGACATCGCCAAGGCCTATCCCTTCGGCATCTCCAAACTGGACAGCGAAATGGTGGTACGCGACCCGCTGATGGTAGTGGGCGATCAATCCCTGATGTGTGTGGGAGAAGTCCGGGAAGGTTGTTTCGTCAGACTGCTCAACGGCACCCCGGACTCCCTGATCCAGGCCGCCACCCAGGCCCGGGCCATCGCCGAATCACAGTGCACCGACGGCACCGCCGCCCCGGCCCTGTTCATCGACTGTATTTCACGGGTGTTGTTTCTCGGTGAAGGGATCCACCGGGAACTGGAGGGCGCCGGCGCCGGCATGCCCTTGTTCGGTGCCTTCACACTGGGCGAAATCGCCAATACCGGAAACGATTACATGGAGTTCATGAACAAGTCTTCCGTGCTTTGCCTGCTTGACATGGCACAGGGAGGGGTCCCTTGAGACGACTTGAAGCGACACAGATCCTCTACGAAATCGCATTCTCGGTCGGCCAGAGCCTGGATCTGAATCCAATGCTCAGGCACAGCCTGGGGACAATGATGCGACTGTGCAATTTCAACCTTGCCGTCGTCATACGTCTCATTGACGAAGCCTCGCCGGAGGTTTCAAGAACAGTCGTGGCGGCCATCCCCCGGAATGTGGTCCAAAGACCTTATTATCAGGCATTCATGGAACGGTCCGGGATACCGGACCATCCGGACACACTCCGCGCTTGGCTGATGCGTCTCCCCTTGCACCGGGAAGACGGCGACGCGCATCACTGGTACGTGTTCCATCTGACCGGTTTCGGCATCCTGGTCATGCGTAAGACCGGCACACCGATCAGTGAGGATCTCTTCAACTCCCTGCCCAAACTGATGGAAAAACTGGCACAGGCCATTCGCGCCTGCATCTACGAGCAGGAGCTCAAGCAACAGATGGAAGCCGCCCGCAGCGCCGAGCGGGCCAAGAGTCTGTTCATGGCCAACATCAGCCATGAAATCAGAACACCGATGAATGGTGTGCTCGGATTGCTGGACGTGGTACTGGATACCCCGTTGCCGGAGGAAGTGAGGGAACAGTTGAATCTGGCCAGACTGTCGGCGGAACACCTGCTGAGCATCATCAATATCGTCCTGGACCTGTCCAGGATCGATGCCGGCAAGATGATCCTGGAAACCCGGGATCTGGACCTGAAGGAACTGCTGTTGCAAACCCTGGGAAGCCAAATGCCCACGGCGGCGGCGAAGCAACTCAGGGTCACCCATCACCTGGACCCGGATCTGCCCGACTACGTCCGCGTGGATGCCACCCGCCTGCGCCAGATCCTGATCAACCTGCTCGGCAACGCCATCAAGTTCACCGAACAGGGAGAGGTCACTCTCCAGGGGCGGCTGCTTGCCCGGGACGAGGCGGCTTCCGAGGTGCAACTGTCGGTCAGGGACACCGGCATCGGCATTCCCACCCATGTGATCAGCAGGATCTTCGAAGCCTTCGAGCAGGGAGACAACACCTACAGCAGGCGCTACGAAGGCACGGGCCTGGGCCTGACCATCACCCGCAAACTGGTGGAATTGCTGGGCGGCGAGATCACCGTCATCAGCGAGGTAGGCAAGGGTTCTGAATTCACGGTCAGGCTTCGATTGCCCCACGGCACGCGACCAGAGCCCAGCGATACCCGGACGCCTCATGTCCTGCTTGCCGATCAGCTCAAGCAAATGCGTCTGAAAGTATTGATTGCCGAGGACAACTCCATCAATCAACTGGTGATCAGAAAGCTGCTCGGGCGCATTGATGCAGTCTGTACCGTGGCGGAAAACGGCATCGAAACGGTGGAGCTGGCTGCCCATCGACGCTTTGACCTCATCCTTATGGACATGATGATGCCGCTCATGGACGGCATGGAGGCCACCCAACACATTCGCCAGCAGGAGGCCGAAAATCACTGGTCACCCTGCCCCATCATTGCCCTGACGGCCCATGCCATGGCCGGTGATCGTGAACGCTTTCTCGCCGGCGGGATTCAGGGGTATGTGGCAAAACCCATCCAGTACGCCCTGCTGATTCAAGAGGTCCTTAATGTCATCGGCCATGATCATCATCCCGACACCGATTCAGTGTCGCCGAGCACCCTGGAAATCAGCAATATCCATGCTGAAAACGAACCGACCTGGTTCATGGAGGCCATGACCCTCGGCGCCCCCATCCCCGACCCGGCGCCCACCGATCAATCTCCCATTTTCAACTGGCAGAACGCACTCAGGCAGATCGGTGATGACGAACCTCTGCTGCTGCAAGTGCTGGCGCTTTTCCTGGAAAGCATCGATAACCAACTTCATGACATGCGGCACAATCTGGCGTCGTCCCATCTCGGCGATCTGGGCATCCAGGCGCATACCCTGAAGGGACAATGCGGAACCCTGTGCGCCCTGCCCGCCAGGGATGCCGCCCAACAATTGGAGGATCTCTGCCGCCAACAGGCCGAATTCCCGCGGATCCGGCAGGCGCTTCATAGCCTGCTGGAGCAGATGGACAGGTTGCTGCCGGCATTGCGGCAAAGACTGGATGCCGGCCCTGGGAACGATCCGGTCACGCCGCCCCGGTGACCCCGACACGATCCCGTGCCAGATAGGTATACACCGCCGGCACCACGAACAGGGTGAACAGGGTGCCGATGGTCATGCCGGCGGCGATCACCAAGCCCATGGCAAACCGGGAACCGGCGCCCGGGCCGCTGGCAATCAGGAGCGGGATCATGGCCAGCACCGTGGCCGCCGTGGTCATGAGGATGGGCCTGAGCCGGATTCCGGCCGCCTTTTCCACTGCCTCCCAGCGGGACAGCCCCTGTTCCTGCAGCTTGTTGGCGAACTCCACGATCAGGATACCGTGCTTGGCGATCAGTCCGATCAGGGTCAGCAGCCCCACCTGGGTATAGATATTCAGGGTGGTCAGGCCCAGGCTGACGAACAGCAGCGCGCCGGCAATGGACATGGGCACGGTCACCAGCATGATCAGCGAATCCCTGAATGACTCGAACTGGGCCGCCAGCACCAGATAGATCACTAGCAGGGCAAAGAAGAAGGTCACCACCAGCTGGCGGCCCTCGGTCATGAACTGACGTGACTGCCCCGCATAATCCACGCTGTAACCCGGCGGCAGGACATCGGCGGCGATTTCCTGCAGCACCTCCAGGGCCTCGCCCAGGGTCACGCCCGGCCGGGGAACCCCGGACAGGGTGACCGCGTTGAGCTGCTGGAAGCGCTTGAGCTGCTGGGGATGCACCGAGTCCTTCAGGGTGATCAAGGTATCCAGGGGCACCAGCTCGCCGTCCCGGTTGCGGGTATAGAGATCCTCGATCTGATCCGGCGTCAGCCGATCCACCCGCTGCAGCTGGGGAATGACCCGGTAAGACCGGTCATCCAGGGCAAAGCGTCCCACGAACGCGCCGGAGAACAGGGAGGAAAGATCCGCCGACAGGGTCTGCATATCCACCCCCATCAGGGCGGCCTTTTCCCGGTCGATATGGATCTCGGTTCGGGGACGGTCGATCCTGAGATCACCGTCGATGTAGATGAAGCGGCCACTGGCCATGGCCCGGCCGATCACTTCCCGGGAAACTTCCAGCAGGTTCTCCGAAGGATCGGTGGAGCGGATGACGAACTCCACCGGAGCCCCGCCTCCGGCACTGGGCAGGGATGGCGGCGCCAACGCGAAGATGCTCAGACCCGGGATCTCTTCCAGCCGGGGTTGCAGGTCGTTATCCAGTACCGCCTGGGTGCTGCGGTCACGCTCGTCCCAGGGCGCCAGCACGAACCCCGCCACCGCGGAATGGGTACCGCCGCCGAAACCGTTGATGATGAAGATGTTGGAGAGTTCCGGAATCTCGTCCAGATACCGGTTCATCACCGCCGTGTTGCGCTCCAGCTGATCCAGGGTCATGGGGGCATCCCCCTGGGCAATGGAGAAGACGAAGCCCTGGTCCTCCGGGGGCTCAAGCTCGCTGCTGCTGGTGATGAACAGGAAATAGCAGGACACCAGCACGATGAAGCCGAACACCAGCACCACATGGCGATCTTCCAGGGCACCATGGAGACGACGTTCGTAACGCCGATGAAGCCCCTCGAAGCGGGCATCGAGCCAGGCCTCGAAACGCCCCTTGCCGCCCTCGCCATGGGGCTTGAGCAGGCGGGAGCAGAGCATGGGAGAGAGGGTCAGGGCGATCACGCCGGAGAGGATCACCGAGGCCGCCAGGGTGAAGGCGAATTCCACGAACAGGGTGCCGGTGATGCCGCCGACGAAGCCGATGGGAATGAAGACCGCCACCAGACTGGTGGACATGGCAACGATGGGCCAGGCCAGTTCCCTGGCACCCTGCAAGGCCGCCTCCACCGGCTTCATGCCCTCCTCGATATGACGATGGACGTTCTCCACCATGATGATGGCGTCATCCACCACAATGCCGATGGCCAGCACCATGGCCAGCAGGGTGAGCAAGTTGATGGAAAACCCCATCAGCAACATCAGGAACAGGGTGCCGATCAAGGACAGGGGCACCGCCAGGGCCGGGATGATCACGCTGCGCATGGAACCGAGGAAGGCATAGATCACCCCCACCACGATTACCAGCGCCAGCACGATGGTGATCAGCACCTCCTGGATGGCGCTCTCGATATAGAGGGTGGAGTCATAGACGATATCCCCCTTGAGGCCTTCGGGGAACTGGGGCTCGATCTCCCGCTCCCAGACCCGTCGAACATCGGCGATCACATCCAGAGCATTGGCATCCGGGGAGATCTCGATGCCGATGAAAGTGGCGGACTGGCCATTGAAGCTCACGGAACTGTCATAGCTCTCGGAACCCAACTCCACCTCGGCAATGTCCTGCAACCGGACGATGGCGCCCTGCTCCGATCGAACCACCAGTTGCTCGAAACCCTCGGCGCTGGACAGGTCAGTTTCCGCCGTCAGCTCCACCGAGATGAGGCGGCCCTTGGTGCTCCCCACCGCCGAGAGCACGTTATTGGCCTGCAGGGCACGGCGCACATCGGCACCGGTCACGTCAAGGGCCGCCATCCGCTCCGGATCGAGCCAGATGCGCATGGCGAAGGTCCGTGCCCCCAGGATCTCGGCCCGCTGCACCCCCGGCAGGGTGGCCAGTTGAGGTTCCACCACCCGGACCAGATAGTCGGTGATCTGGTTGTCGCTGAGCACCTCGGAATAGAAGCTCATGTACATGGCGGCGATGGTCTCGCCCACCGACAATTGGATCACCGGCTCTTCCGCCTCCTGGGGCAGATCCGAACGGACCTTGTTGACCTGGGCGGCGATCTGGGTCAGGGCCTCGTTGGGATCATAGTCCATGCGCAGATAGGCCTGCACCGTGCTGACGCCGGAGAGACTGGTGGAGACCAGGTAATCGATCCCCTCGGCGGCGGCAATCTCCCGTTCCAGGGGGGTGGTGATGAAGCCCTGGATCAGGTTGGCATCGGCACCGATGTAAGTCGTGGTGACGGTAACCACCGCATTCTGGATCTCCGGAAACTGGCGCACGTTCAGGTCGAAACCGGCCCGGATACCCAGCAGCAGGATGAACAGGCTGACCACCGTGGCCAGCACCGGCTTGCGGATGAAGACATCAGTGAATCGCATCGAGGCTCTCCGGCCGCATCAGGCGTTGGGCGGTGTGGGTGCCGACTCTTCGCCGGGTTGCAGATCGGGATCATCATTGATCTTCACCACGGCGTTGTTGCGCAGCTTGAGCAGACCACTGGTGGCCACCTGCTCACCTGGCGCCAGCCCTTCCAGAATCACCACCAGATCCCCACGCCGGGTGCCGGTACGCACGAAACGCTGGCGCACCCGCAACTCATCCTCGTCGCCCGACTGGATCACATAGACCGAGTCGCCGTAGGGATTGAAACTCACCGCCGACTGGGGCACCACCACCACCACCGTCGCCTCCTCCCCCACATCCAGGGTCACGCGACCGAACATGCCGGGGCGCAACCGCTGTTCCGGATTGGGGATGATGGCCTGTACCTCGAAGGTACGGGTGGAGGCCCGCACGGCCGGCTCGATGGCGCGGACGCGACCTTCGAAGGTATCCTCAAAGGCATCCACCCTCACCCGCAACGGCTGTCCCGGCGTCACCTCGCCCAGGCGTCGCTCCGCCAGGGAGAAATTGAGATAAATCGGATTCAGGGCCTGCAGGGACACCACGGGATCGCCGGCGGAGAGAAACTGGCCCACATTCACCCGGCGGATGCCAAGCTGCCCGGAAAAGGGTGCCGTCAGGGTCTTCTGCTGGATGCGGGCCGCCTGTTCCTG
Source organism: Ectothiorhodospira shaposhnikovii (assembly GCF_047222355.1). Taxonomy (NCBI): domain Bacteria; kingdom Pseudomonadati; phylum Pseudomonadota; class Gammaproteobacteria; order Chromatiales; family Ectothiorhodospiraceae; genus Ectothiorhodospira; species Ectothiorhodospira shaposhnikovii. Next base: position 1,663,123 of record NZ_CP178333.1, read on the forward strand.
CACCGCCGCCGCGGCCTGTTCGGCCTCGCTCTCCCGGCGCTGCAACTCCGCTTCAGAGATATTGTTCTGACGCACCAACCGACGGGCCCGCTCCAGTTCCAGATCCGCCAGCCGGGCCGCCGCCTCCAGGCGGCGGAGCTGAGCCACATCGGTGCGGCTGTCAAGGCGCAGCAGCACATCCCCCGCCCGGACCCGGGCGCCGTTATCGAACAGGATCTCCTGCACGATGCCGCTCACCTCGGTGGTCAGGTCGGCCCCCTGCACGGCGGCAAAGCTGCCCACCGCCTCCAGTTGCGGTCGCCAGATCTGTTCCCTGGCCTCGGTGGCGGTGATGGTGGCCACCGGTTCGGGCATGTTGTCGAAGATGTCGGTGATCAGGGCATTGATGAAGGCCTTGTAACCGAATACACCGCCCAGCAGCAGGGATACGACCAGCAGCATGAGGATCATGCGCCGATTGATGAGTCTTCTGTTCATGTCCGGGACACAGCCTTTGGCAGACCAGCAGAAAAGTTGATGGGAACGACCGTCGCCCAAGCCACGGCGCGGGAACTGAAAAAAGGCAGATTACACTCTCCCACCACGGAATCGGATACCCCGCGCGTCAATGGGGCACTGAACTGGAAAAAACATTCAGGATAATGACCCCCAGAATGATGAAGCTGATACCGATCCAGGCCGCCAGATCCAGAGACTGCCGAAAGACCAGATAACCCACCAGAGAAATGAGCAGGATACCCAGGCCACTCCAGAGGGCGTACGCCACGCCCACCGGGATGCTCTTCAGGACATGGGAGAGAAAATAAAACGCCCCAAGATAGCAAAGCCCCATGACCAGGGTTGGCACGGGGCGTGTGAACTGATCCGATTTTTGCAGGAACAGGGTGCCGATCACTTCCAGCAGGATAGCCATTCCCAGCACGCCATAAACGGCCAGAGATGGATTCATGGATTAAGGGGTCCTCGTCATGTCGATCAAGTGTGCCAGCAACTCACCTCTTTGCCTGTCTGACTCCAGATTGGAATGCCCCTGCACCGCGGCCAGCCAGATTCCATCGGCGGCATACCGGGCCAGCACCAGCCGGCCATCCTCATCGGTTTCCCTGTATCGTGCCTGCTGCGCTTCCATCCAGCACTTCCAGCCCTGCCTGATGCCCGGATCGGTCAGCATGGTCATCATGAGGCTCTGCCACTTGATGAACTCGTCCATGCCGATCAGTTCCATCGTCGCAGTCACATAGGCCCGGGTGAAACGCCCGTGGGGCTCGACATCCCGGGCCATCAGACGATCGATACTGTGTTCGAAACGCTGCAACAGGTCGTCGAAGATGGCCTCCACCAGCGCCTGCTTCGAGGGGAAATGGTGCAACAGCCCCCCCTTGGTCACGCCGGCGGCATCCGCGACCGCCTGCAGGGTCAGTCCAGGCACACCCTGCTCGGAGCACAGGCGCGCCCCCTGATCCAGCAGTGCCCGCCGAACCCGGGCCGGTTGTTTCTTGCGCAAGCCGTCTTGGGGATTCATGGCAGGAACATACCATCCGGTCGGTATCCTTTCAATACCCGGCACACCGGGTATCGAGCCGACAAAGATTGACCAAAATCATGGGAAATAGCGAACACACTGGACAGAATGCAAACCTTCGAACCCGGGCCCGAGGACCGACCCATGATGGAGCTTGACCCCCTACTTCTATCCCGAATCCAGTTTGCCTTCGTGGTCTCGTTCCACGCCATCTTTCCTGTCTTCACCATCGGCCTGGCCTCCTACATCGCCCTGCTGGAGGGCCTGCTCTACCGGACCGGCAACCCCGCCTACGAGCAACTGTCCCGATTCTGGACCAAGGTCTTTGCCGTGGTGTTCGGCATGGGGGTGGTGTCAGGGATCGTCATGTCGTTCCAGTTCGGCACCAACTGGAGCGTATTCTCCTATGCCAGCGCCAACTTCCTCGGCCCGATCCTGGCCTATGAAGTGGTCACCGCCTTCTTCCTGGAGGCGGTGTTCCTGGGGGTGCTGCTGTTCGGTCGTGACAAGGTCCCCAGGGGTACCCACCTGTTCGCCGCCTGCATGGTGGCCCTGGGCACCTTCATATCCTCGTTCTGGATCCTCTCCGCCAACAGCTGGATGCAGACCCCCGCGGGCGCCGAACTGCGGGACGGCATCGTCCACCTGACTTCCTGGAGCGAGGCCATCTTCAATCCTTCCTTCGTCCCCCGTTTCTTCCATGTGGCTCTGGCCTCATTTCTCACCGGCGGCTTCGTGGTTGCCGGCGTGTCGGCCTGGTATCTGCTCAAGGGCAAGGCACCGGAGGCGTCCAAGAAGGCCCTGCAGATGTGCCTGATCATGCTCGCCTTCGCTGCCCCGGCCCAGCTGCTGGTGGGGGACGTGCACGGTCTCAACACGTTCAAACACCAGCCCGCCAAGGTGGCGGCCATGGAAGGGGTCTGGGAGACCACCGACGGCGCCCCCCTGCTCCTGTTCGCCATTCCCAGTCAATCCCAGGAACGCAATTTCCTGGAGATCGGCATCCCCAACATGGCCAGCCTGATCCTGACCCATGAGTGGAACGGCACGGTCCCCGGCCTGAAGGAATGGGCGCCCGAAGACCGCCCCCACATGCCCATCGTGTTCTGGTCCTTCCGGGTCATGGTGGGCATCGGCCTGCTCATGATCATCATCGCCCTGTGGGGCGCCTGGCTCACCTGGCGGGATCGTCTGGTGGAATCAAAACGCTTCCTGAGGTTGACCAGCCTGATGATTCCGCTACCCTTTGTGGCCGTTCTGGCCGGATGGTTCGTCACTGAGGTGGGGCGTCAGCCCTGGCTGGCCTACGGCTTGATCCGTACCGCGGAAGGGCTCACCCCCTCCCTGACCGGCGCCATGGCCCTGTTCACCCTGGTGGGCTACGTCACCGTCTACGCGGTGGTATTCATCGCCGGCATCCGTTTCCTGGTCCGCATCATCCGCCAGGGACCGGATCAGACGGACCTGTCGGAAGACCATCCGGGTGCCCACGCCAAGCGGCCGTTTTCCGCCGCCGACGACAAGACCATGGCCTGACGGCCGGGAGCGCGCAGACATGGAACTGATCGACCTGACCCTGATCTGGATCGTCATCATCGGCTTTGGTGTGTTCATGTACGTGTTCATGGACGGTTTCGACCTGGGAGTGGGTATACTCTTCCCCTTTGCCGGCAGTGACGAACACCGCGATGTCATGATGAACTCCGTAGCCCCGGTATGGGATGGCAACGAAACCTGGCTGATCCTGGGCGGCGCCGGCCTGCTGGCGGCGTTTCCGCTCATCTATGCCGTGTTCCTGCCCGCCCTTTACATCGGTGTGTTCCTGATGCTGGCGGGACTCATCTTTCGCGGCGTGGCCTTCGAGTTCCGCTTCAAGGCCGAACCCCACAAGCGACGGCGCTGGGACATTGCCTTCTTCGGCGGGTCCCTGGTGGCCGCGTTTGCCCAGGGGGCCGTGGTGGGCGCCTACATCCAGGGCTTCGAGGTGGAGGGCTTCTCCTATGTGGGCGGCGCCTTCGACTGGCTCACCCCGTTCACGGTCATGACCGGGCTGGGCCTGGTGGCCGGCTACACCCTGCTGGGTGCCACCTGGCTGATCATGAAGACAGAAGGCGACCTGCAGACCCTGGCCTACCGCATCGCCGGGCGCATGGTGGTGGCGGTGCTGTTCGTCTTCCTGCTGGTCAGCCTGTGGACCGCCGTGGCCCACCCGCATATCCTCGAACGCTGGCTGGAGCACGCCGCCGTGCTGTGGATCTTCCCCACCCTGTCCCTGCTGGCCGGTGTGTGGCTCTGGCGCGGCCTGGGTCGGCGAGCCGAGGGCACGCCCTTCATCGCCACCCTGGCCCTGTTCCTGCTGGCCTACCTGGGCCTTCTGATCAGCATGTGGCCCTATGCGGTCCCGCCCCACCACACCTTCTGGGATGCGGCCTCATCGCCCGACTCGCAGCTGTTCACCCTGATCGGGCTTCTGTTCGTCATCCCCATCATCCTTGCCTACACCGCCTGGACCTACTGGGTGTTCCGCGGCAAGGTCCGGATCGGAGAGGGTTACCACTGAACGACGCAAGCACCCCCACCCACGACACCCCCGCCATCCCCAATGCCGAGGCGAAACGCTGGCTCAACGCCCGTGTCGCCCCGGCCCGGGGTCTGCTCAGCCTGGCCAGCGGTGCCGGCGTCCTGTCCGGACTGCTGGTGATCGCCCAGGCGGGCCTGCTGGCCTTCATCCTGGATCGCGCCATCACCCATGGCGACGGCCTGTCGGCACTGACGGGGGCCTTTGCCTGGCTGGCCCTGGTCATGGGGCTGCGGGCGGCCCTGAACTGGTCCCGGGAAACCCTGGGCCAGGCGGCGGCCCTGAGCATCCAGAGCCGGCTGCGGGACGAACTCTTTGCCCACATGGCCGCCCTGGGCCCGGTCCGCCTGGCAAATCGCCACAGCGGCAGCCTTTCCTCGGCCATCGTCGAGCAGGTGGAGGGCATGAACGGCTATTACGCCCGCTACCTGCCGCAGATGGCGGTGAGCCTGCTGGTGCCTCTGGGGATCTTCATCGCCGCCCTCACCCAGGACTGGCTCGCCGCCCTGATCCTGCTGTTCACCGCCCCGCTGATTCCCTTCTTCATGGCCCTGTTGGGCATGGGCGCCGAACAGGTCAGTCGGCGTCAGCAGGAAACCGTGTCCCGCCTGGGCGGGCACTTTCTCGACCGGCTCCAGGGCCTGACCACGCTACGCCTGTTCAACGCTCAGGAACGGGCGGCACGGGAAGTGGCCGAGGCCGCCGACGGCTATCGGGTCACCACCATGAAGGTCCTGCGGGTGGCCTTTCTCTCCTCCGCCGTGCTCGAATTCTTCAGTGCCGTCGCCATCGCCCTGGTAGCCATGTACGTGGGTTTCGCCCTGATCGGCTATCTGCAATGGGGGCCGGCCACCCAGCTCACCCTGTTCTCGGGGCTGTTCATCCTGCTGATGGCACCGGATTTCTTCCAGCCCCTGCGGCAGCTGGCCCTGCACTACCATGACCGGGCGGCGGCCCTGGGCGCGGCCCAGACCCTCCTGCCCCTGTTGCGGCAACAGGCCCCACCGACATCCACCCCGCCGACGCCCACGCCGTCTCGTCCCGGCGGGGTGTCGATCCGGTTCAGGGACGTGCATGTCGGCTTCGATGAAGGTCGGCGCACCGCCCTTAGCGGGATCAACCTGGATATCCGCCCCGGTGAACGGGTGGCCCTGGCCGGACCCAGCGGCGCGGGCAAGTCCACGCTTCTGCACCTGCTGGCCGGTTTCATCGAGCCCGACCAGGGGCAGGTGAGCGTGGACGGCGCCGCCCCCGATCCCCTGCGCCAAGCTGCCTGGGTGGGACAGCGCCCCCATCTCTTCACCGGCACCCTGGCCGACAACATCCGTCTGAGCCGCCCCGACGCGGATCAGGCCACGGTGATCCGGGCCGCCACCGACGCCGGGGTGATGGCCTTTGCCGACCGGCTGCCCCGGGGACTGGAGACCGTGCTGGGAGAACGGGGACGCGGTCTCTCCGGTGGGCAGGCCCAGCGGGTTGCCCTGGCCCGGGCCGCCCTCAAACAGGCACCCCTGTGGTTGCTGGACGAACCCACCGCCGGGCTGGACCCGGAGGCCGAAGCCCTGGTGCTCGAAGCCCTGGAACGCTCCGCCACCGCCGGCGCCACCGTGCTCATCGCCAGCCACCACCCTCGGGTACTGGCCTGGGCGGATCGAGTCATCACCATCCAGGACGGTCGCGTGGTCCATGATGCCGGCGATATCGGCGAATCTGCATGAAAGATCTGATCCCCTTCCTTCGCCTCTCCCTGCCGCGCCTGCCCTGGTTCCTGGGCGGACTGCTGCTGGCGGTCCTCACCGTAGTGGCCGCCACCGGCCTGCTGGCCCTGTCCGGCTGGTTCATCACCGCCTCGGCCCTGGCGGGTGCTGGATTGATCATCGCCCTGGATGTCTACCGACCCGCCGGCGGCATCCGCGCCCTGGCCGTGGGACGTACCGTGGCCCGCTATGCCGAGCGCATCGTCAACCATGAAGCGGTGCTGCGCCATCTGGCGGATCTGCGTAGCTGGCTGTTCCGTGCCCTGTCGCCCCTGGATCCGGGCACCCTGGCCCGCTTTCGCGCCGCCGACCTGCTGCAGCGGCTGGTGGGTGACATCGATACCCTGGACGGCCTGTTCCTGCGGGTCATCACGCCCACCCTTACCGCCGTCCTCACCCTGCTCGGGGGCGCCCTGTTCTTCGGTCTGCTGGCGCCCCTCACGGTGCTGTGGGTGGTGGCGGTGCTGGCCCTGGCCGGCCTGATCCTGCCCGCCATCGCCGTGGCCCTGGGCGGACGCAGCGGCGAGGCGCGCATCCAGGCCGCCGCCCAAGTGCGGGAACGGACGGTGGAAGGCGTGCAGGGACTGGCGGAGCTTCGGGTATTCGGCGCCCTGCCCCGGCAACGGGCCGCCCTGGCCGCCGCCGAACGGGACCGGGCCGAGGCCGAGATCCGGCTGGTGCGCTGGGGCGCCCTGGGGGACACGGCCGCCATGCTGGCGGGTCTGGGGGCGGTCTGGCTGGCCCTGTGGCTGGGCGTGGGCTGGCTGTCGCAAGACTTGGTGACGGCCCCCATCGTGGTACTGCTGGTTCTGGCCACCCTGGGCCTGTCCGAGGCCGTGGCCATGCTGCCGGGGGCCTATCAGCGTCTGGGGCAGATCCGTACCGCCGCCGCCCGACTGCTGGAGGTGGCCCATACCCGTCCCAGCCTGCCGGAACCGGCCCACCCCCAACGGCCCGACGGTGAAGGCAGCCTCACCCTGGAGGGCATCCGGTTGCGCTACGGCAACGATGCCCCCTGGATTCTGGACGGGGTGGATCTGAATCTCCAACCGGGTCGGAGCGTGCTCGTTACCGGCGCCAGCGGCGCGGGCAAGACCAGTCTCACCGCCGTGGCCCTGCGTCTGGTAGCGCCCCAGGCGGGCGAGGCCCGGGTGTGCGGCATCCCGGTCCAGTCCATGGGCTACACCGACCTGTACGACACCGTGGGGGTACTCGGGCAGGAGACAGTGCTGTTTGCCGACACCGTCGCCGCCAACCTGCGCCTGGCACGACCGGAGGCCGACGAAGAGGCCCTGCGCGAGGCCCTGTTCCTGGCCGGTCTGGACGACTTCATCGCCGCCCTGCCCCAGGGTCTGGACACCGCGGTGGGCGAAGGCGGTGCCCTGGTCTCCGGTGGTCAGGCCCGACGTCTGGCCCTGGCCAGACTGATCCTCAAAGATGCCCCCGTGGTGATCCTGGATGAGCCTTTCCGGGGGCTGGATCCGGCCACCATCGAGCGGCTCAGGCAGCGTCTGACGCCCTGGCTGTCCCGACGGGCAACCCTGGTGATCGCCCATGAGCCGGCCATGGCTCCGCCCTGCACCGCCCACTACAGGCTGCAGGAGGGTCGCTTGCAGGAAATGGCGTCATCGTAGATTTTGCAGGAATCGCGTCATTCCCGCGCAGGCGGGAATCCAGTCACTGACCGGAGCCTCTGGACTCCCGCTTTCGCGGGAGTGACGGAAGACAGCGGGAGTGATGACGGGGAAGATGCCGAAAACGACAAAAGACAGGAGACCATGATGGGAGGTTGGGGTTGTCCCCATGAAAGCAAGGGGCTCTGCCAAAAGGTGGAAAACCGCCCCTGTGAGCCGGGCATGAAGGGCTGCGTGCTGGCCGGCCGCTTCGTCTTCAGCGACGCCGACAAGAACACCCGGCGGGTACTGAGGGACAAACTCGGCCGACGACAGCAAAAACCCGCCACCTGACCCGGATCAGCGATCCCCGGCCCGGGATTGGCATCTCCCGCGGGATCGGGTGTAGGCTGAACTCAGACAGCCCATACGCCAGGAGTCAGCCATGCCGGACGATACACAGTCCCCGCCGCCCGTGAGTTTCCAGCAGAGCGTGGCCCGGATGGTGGATCGCGCCCTGGCCTTCGTCAAACTGGAACCGGGCGCCGACCGGGCCATCAAGACCTGCAGCGCCATCCTGCAGGTCACCTTTCCCCTCAAGATTCGCGGTGAGGTGCGTACCTTCACCGGCTGGCGGGCGGTACACAGCACCCACCGCCTGCCCGCCAAGGGCGGCCTGCGCTTCTCCCCCAGCATCGACCAGGACACCACCGAGGCCCTGGCGGCCCTGATGACCTACAAATGCGCCATCGTCGACATTCCCTTCGGCGGCTCCAAGGGCGGCCTGTGCATCGATCCGGAACAGTATTCCCGCGACGAGATGGAACTCATCACCCGACGCTTTGCCCGGGAACTGGCCCGCCGGGGATTTCTCAGCCCGGCCACCAACGTCCCCGCCCCGGACGTGGGCACGGGCCAGCGGGAGATGGCCTGGATCCTGGACACCTACAAGAACCTGTACCCGGAAGACATCAACTACGTGGGCTGCGTTACCGGCAAGCCGGTGGAATTGGGCGGCATGCCGGGCCGGCTGGATGCCACCGGCCGGGGCATCCACTATGCCCTGCGGGAGTTCTTCCGCCACCCGGAAGCCATGGCCGAAGCCGGACTGGAAGGCGGTCTCAAGGACAAGCGCATCATCATCCAGGGCCTGGGCAACGTGGGCTACCATGCCGCCAAGCTGCTCCAGGAAGAGGACGGCGCCCACATCATCGCCATCATCGAACGGGACGGCGCCCTGGTCCACGAAGCGGGCCTGAACGTGGAGGAAGTCCGCCAGTACATGAACCGGACCGGCGGCGTACAGGGGTTTCCCGGGGTGGAATGGGTGGAACCGGGTGCTGCGGCGCTGGAACGGGACTGCGACATCCTGATTCCCGCCGCCCTGGAAGGGGTCATCCACGCCGGCAACGCCGAGCGCATCCGTGCCCCCCTGGTCATTGAGGCGGCCAACGGCCCGATCACCTTCGAGGCGGACGAGATCCTTCGCGCAAGGGGTACGGTGATCCTGCCGGATATCTACGCCAACGCCGGCGGCGTGGTGGTGTCCTACTTCGAATGGATCCGCAACCTTTCCCACATGCGCTTCGGCCGCCTGGAACGCCGCCTGGACGAAGTGCGGGGACAGCACATCGTCTCCGCCCTGGAACTCATGAGCGGCGAGCAGTCCCCGGACTGGCTGCGAGAATCCCTGCTGCGCGGTGCCGACGAACTGGACCTGGTGCGCTCCGGACTGGATGACGCCATGCGGGTGGCTTTCCAGGAGATCGACCGCATGCGCCGGGCCCATGACCGGGTCATGGACTACCGGACGGCGGCCTATGCGGTGGCCATCAGCCGCATCAGCGGGGCCAGCCTGGACCTGGGGGCCTACTGAGAGGCAATACACCCAAGGCCAAGGTCAGCGTTTGCCGTAGCGATCCTCCAGCCAGGCAAAGGCGGCACGTACCCCCAGTGCCTCGCCGCCCTTGGGGCGGCCGGGACGGTTACGGTTGTTCCAGGCCATGATGTCGAAATGTCCCCAGACCTGCCCGTCGGGCACGAAGGCCTGCAGGAACAGGGCGGCGGTGATGGCACCGGCGTAGGGTCCGCTGCCGGTATTGGTCAGGTCCGCGATCCGGCTGTCCAGTTGGGAACGATAGGGGGCATGCAGCGGCAGGCGCCAACAGGGATCCTCCTCCGCCTCCCCATACCGGCCGATGCCCTCGGCCAGGGTCTCGTCATTGGTGAAGAAGGCACCGATCTCGGTGCCCACCGCCACCCGGGCCGCCCCCGTCAGGGTGGCGAAATCCAGCAGCACCTCGGGGGATTCCTCGGCGGCGTCGGCCAGCATGTCGCAGAGCACCAGCCGGCCTTCCGCGTCCGTATTGTCGATCTCGATGGTCAGTCCCTTGCGGGAACGCAGCACGTCGCCGGGGCGAAAGGCGTCGCCGGAGATGGCATTCTCCACCGCGCCCACCATCACCCGCAGGCACACGGGCAACCCGGCCCCCATGATGAGGTCGGCCAGCCCCAGCACATGGGCGGCACCGCCCATGTCCTTCTTCATCAGGCGCATGCCGCTGGCGGGCTTGATGTCCAGGCCGCCGCTGTCGAAGCAGACCCCCTTGCCCACCAGGGTGACCCGGGGATGGGCCGGATCTCCCCAGCGCAGTTCGATCAGGCGCGGCGGGTGGGTGCTGGCACGGCCCACGGCATGAATGCAGGGGTAGTTCTGCGTCAGCAGGTCCTCGCCGACGATCTCGCTGAAGACGGCCCCATGCCGATGGGCCAGTTCCCGGGCCGCCTCGGCCAGGTGCTGGGGCATCATGTCCTGGGCGGGGGTATTGATCAGATCCCGGACCCGTCCGATGGCGGTCACCATCCGCATCACCGCATCGGCATCGGCGGCCGGCAATTGCGCCAGGCTCAGCCTCGGCCGTGGCCGCTCGGAGGTCTTGTAACGCTCGAAGCGATACGACCCCAGACCCCAGCCGATGGCCGCCCGGGTCAGCCGTTCCAGCGGCCAGTCGCACGCCAGGTGATAGGTCCCCTCTCCCAGGCGACTGGAGACATTGCCGATGGCCCAGGTGGAGGATTGGCTGTCCACGCCCACCAGCACCCGCCGCACCTTGCCGTCCTCGTCCGGCAGGGGCAGGACACTGCCGGTACGCCCCTCGAAACGGGAGGCCCGCACCCAGTTGCCGATACGTGCCGGCTGATCCGCCAGCCACGGCTCAAGGGTATCCCCTTCCACCGGGACGAGGGCGATGAGATCGGCGTCGGAACGGGTATCGAAGCAGTCGAGCATGGGTGTGTCCTGAGAAGGCGTGAGTGACCATTTTACGCGGTTTTACGGTGCGCAGAAGCCCGGCTTCGAAGTTATGTTAGAATTTGCTGTTTTACTCGCCCTCTCCTGCGGGAATGCCACAGACAGACCATGCCCAAAGCCCTCTGCATCCGTCAGCTCACCAAGACCTACAAGAACGGCCTTGAGGCCCTCAAAGGCATCGACCTGGACGTGGAGCCCGGGGACTTCTTTGCCCTGCTCGGCCCCAACGGGGCCGGCAAGTCCACCACCATCAGCATCATCGCCTCCCTGGTGAACAAGAGCGGCGGCAGCGTGTCCATCTTCGGTCATGACCTTGACCGGGATCTGTATGCCGCCAAGCGCTGCCTGGGGCTGGTGCCCCAGGAATTCAACTTCAACACCTTCGAACCGGTACAGGAAATCCTGGTCAACCAGGCAGGCTACTACGGCATCCCCCGCAAGGAGGCCTGGAAACGGGCGGAAAAATACCTGGTGGAACTGGGTCTCTGGGAGAAGCGCAAGGACATGGCCCGCATGCTTTCCGGCGGCATGAAACGGCGTCTGATGATTGCCCGTGCCCTGGTCCACGAGCCCCGACTGCTGATCCTGGACGAACCCACCGCCGGAGTGGACATCGAGATACGGCGCTCCATGTGGCAGTTCCTCAAGGACATCAACCAACAGGGGTGCACCATCATCCTCACCACCCACTATCTGGAAGAGGCCGAGACCCTCTGCCGCAACATCGCCATCATCGATCACGGCCGGATCATCGAAAACACCACCATGAAGGGCCTGCTGAGTCAGCTCAACACGGAGACCTTCGTCCTGGATCTGACCCGCCCCCTGGTGCATCTGCCCGATCTGACCGGCCATCGCCTGCGCTGGGTGGATGAACTCACCCTGGAGGCGGACGTGGATCGGGACGTGAGCCTCAACCGCCTGTTCGTGGACCTGAACCGGGAAGGTATCCAGGTGCGCAGCATGCGCAACAAGACCAATCGACTGGAACAACTCTTCATGCACATGGTGGACAGGGGGCGCGCAAAATGACGAATGCCCACAGCAACTGGATCGCCTTCAAGACCATCATCATCAAGGAAGTCCTGCGCTTCTCGCGCATCTGGATCCAGACCATCCTGCCCCCGGTGATCACCATGGGGCTGTACTTCGTCATCTTCGGTGGCCTGATCGGCGCCCGGATCGGGGAGATGGACGGCATCCGTTACATGGACTTCATCATCCCGGGTCTGATCATGATGGCGGTGATCACCAACGCCTATGCCAACGTGGTGTCCTCGTTCTACAGCTCCAAGTTCCAGCGCCATCTGGAGGAGATGCTGGTCTCCCCCGTCCCCAATTATCTGATCATCCTGGGCTTCATGGGCGGCGGCATCTGCCGGGGCCTGGCGGTGGGAGTGGCGGTCACCCTGGTGTCCCTGTTCTTCAGCCCCCTGAGCATCCACAACCCGGCAGTGGCCCTGTCCGTGGTGGTCCTCACCGCGGCCCTGTTCTCCCTGGCCGGGCTGATCAACGGGGTGTTTGCCCGCAGCTTCGATGACATCTCCATCATCCCCACCTTCATTCTCACCCCCCTCACCTACCTGGGCGGGGTGTTCTATTCCATCAGCCTGCTGCCGGAGTTCTGGCAGGGCGTCTCCATGTTCAACCCGATCCTGTACATGGTGAATGCCTTCCGCTACGGCTTTCTGGGGGTAACGGATTTCAGCCTGTGGCTGTCCTACGGCATCATCATCGGCTTCATCCTGGCGCTCTACGGTATCGCCCTCTACCTGCTCAACAAGGGCATCGGGATCAGGCAGTGAAAACCTGATAGCGGTTCTTGCCCCGCGCCTTGGCCTGATACAGAGCCTGGTCCGCATGGCGCATCAAGGCGTCATGATCCTCCCCATGGAGGGGGAAGATGCTGATGCCGATGCTGCCGCTGATGGTGCACTCGCTGTCCTGCACCGGGATGGGCGCGTTCAGCACCGCAAGCAGTTTCTCGGCCACCACGCAGGGCAACTCGACCCCGGGAAAATCCTCCAACAGAATCACGAACTCATCCCCCCCGAGCCGGGCCACCATGTCCATGGCCCGCACCGAACCTTCCAGGCGTCTGGCCACCTCGCACAACAGCCTGTCGCCCGCCTCGTGACCAAAACGGTCATTGACCGGCTTGAACTCATCCAGATCCAGAAGCAGTACCGCGCTATAGGTGCCATGGCGCCGTGACTGCTCCAGGGCGTGCAGGACGCGATCCTGCAGCAGAGCGCGGTTGGCCAGGCCGGTCAGCGGGTCATGCAAGGCCATGTATCGGATACGATCCTGGGCCTGCTTGCGCTGGGTGATGTTCACCGCTATGCAGATCACCGCCGGGCACTCCATGACATGGGCCCCCAGGGGCATGATCCTGGCCTCGAACCACAGATGTTCCCCCGGCCCCGACCCTGGATCCAGACCGTCGACCTCGGACGCCTTCAAGTCGTATTCCATGAACTGCAAATGCCCGCTGTCCAGCGCCGCCCGGATCATCCGTAGGAAGGCATCCGCCTTGTCCGCGGGCAATACCTCGTGCAGGCGCCTGCCCAGCAAGGCCTGATGGCCGCGGTGGTAATAACGCGCATCCTGACCGCCGAAGATATCCAGATAACGCCCCTCGTGATCCAGCACGAAGCAGATATCGGGCATGGCGGTAATGATGGCCTCCAGGCGCTCGCTCAGGGCGCGATATCGCAACTCGGAAGTCCTGACCCGAAGGGCCTGATCGGAGAGCTTCCTGACCGTCAAGGCACAGACAAGCACCAGCAAAACACCCGCAAGGTACCAGGCCGGAGGCCTTCCCGCCGCCGCCCGCCAGCCTTCCCGGGGCACGGCCGCCAATTCCCAGCTACCGCCCCGCATCGTCACTTCCTGCTGCACGGCACTGTCATCGAACAGCGCGGGATTGCCGAAAAAGACTTCCCCCCGCGCCCCCATGCCGTCACGACCGCGGATGGCAATGTCCAGTGCTTGCTGAAACTCACGCAGCCCCGTCAGCGCGTAGATCGCCTCCATGTCGACGGGCACGCTGGTCAGTCCCCAGTAACGTTCGGGCGCACCCGCCTCCTGCACATGAATCGGCACACGGATGATCAGGGCCTCGCCGCCCTGCACCAACGGCCAGGGACCGGCCAGTACCGGTTCACCCGACGCGATCATGCGTCGGACCGACTCTCCCTGCAGGGGGTGATGGAGCAGATCGAGCCCCAGTACCGCTTGATTACTCTCCAGGGGATGAACAAAACGGACGACATTATCCGGTGCCAGCGTGATGTTGCGAATGACCTGCCGGGCTTCATCCATCAATTGGCCAGCCACGCGGCTGAAATCACCCTCGCTCAGGGATGGATTCAGGGCAGTGTAGGTCGCCAGTGTCCGGGTGAGAAAGATGGTGGTATTGAGTTCTCCTTCCAGCCGCGCCCTAAGGGTCGACAGCTGGCTGGTGACCTCGGCCCGAGCCCGATCCGTCAGCTGACGCTCCCAGGCCGTGTCGGCCGCCAGGAACAGCAACAGGGCCAATCCTCCCGCCATCATCCCATGCAGCAAGGGCCATCTCTCATCGGGCCGCCCCATCAAAGCGTTCCTTGATCCGGCAGGATGGATGAGATCATGACAGTCAGGTCCGGGACGTTGCATGCCAGGCTGAGGGGGATTCAGCATTGCAGACCCTCCGTCGCCGCGCAAGCCGTTTTCCGATCAGCGAACCATGCCGGGGCATCAGCGGCAAGGCCTTATGTCACTGGAAAGTCCACGACCGATTCCACATAATAAGGAGTTACGTTTCACTCACAGGTTGAATCCATGGCCCAGTACATCTACACCATGAATGGTGTGGGCAAGGTTGTCCCGCCCAAGAAGGAAATCCTCAAGGACATCTATCTGAACTTCTTCCCCGGCGCCAAGATCGGCGTGCTGGGGTACAACGGGGCCGGCAAATCCACCCTGCTTCGCATCATGGCCGGCGTGGACAAGGATATTGTCGGCGAGGCCCGTCCCCAGCCGGGCATCAAGATCGGCTACCTGCCCCAGGAACCCCAGTTGGACCCAGCCAAGGACGTGCGCGGCAACGTGGAGGACGGTGTCGGCGAGATCAAGGGCCTGGTGGACAGGTTCAACGCCATTGCAGAAGCATTTGCCGATCCGGACGCCGACTTCGACACATTGCTGGCGGAACAGGCGGAACTGCAGGACAAGATCGACGCCGCCGGCGCCTGGGATCTGGATCGCAAGCTGGAAGTGGCCGCCGACGCCCTGCGCCTGCCCCCCTGGGACGCCGATGTCACCAAGCTCTCCGGCGGCGAGCGCCGCCGCGTGGCCCTGTGCCGTCTGCTGCTCTCCTCCCCGGACATGCTCATCCTGGACGAACCCACCAACCACCTGGATGCCGAATCCGTGGCCTGGCTGGAGCGCTTCCTGCAGGAATTTCCCGGCACCGTGGTGGCCGTCACCCATGACCGCTACTTCCTGGACAACGTGGCGGGCTGGATCCTGGAACTGGACCGGGGCCACGGTATCCCCTGGGAAGGCAACTACTCCTCCTGGCTGGAACAGAAGGAAAAGCGCCTGGCCATCGAGGAAAAGCAGGAAAGCGCCCGGCGCAAGAACATGGAAGCGGAACTGGAATGGGTACGCAGCAACCCCAAGGGCCGTACTTCCAAGAGCAAGGCCCGCCTCAAGCGCTTCGAGGAACTCTCCTCCCAGGAATTCCAGAAACGCAGCGAGACCCAGGAAATCTACATCCCGCCGGGTCCCCGCCTGGGTGACGTGGTGGTGGAACTGGACGGGGTCGGCAAGGCCTATGGCGACCGGATCCTGTACGAGAACCTGAGCTTCAGCCTGCCGCGCGGGGGTATTGTCGGCGTCATCGGACCCAACGGCGTGGGCAAGTCCACCCTGTTCCGCATGATCGTGGGCCAGGAACAGCCCGACAGCGGCACCATCCGCATCGGCGAGACGGTCCAGGTGGCCTATGTGGATCAGAGCCGTGACGCCCTGGCGGATGAAAAGACCGTCTGGGAAGAGATCTCCAACGGCCAGGACATCATCCAGGTGGGGCAGTACCAGATGCCCTCGCGGGCCTACGTGGGCCGCTTCAACTTCAAGGGCGGCGATCAGCAAAAGCAGATGAAGCAGCTCTCCGGGGGGGAACGCAACCGAGTGCATCTGGCCAAGCTGCTCAAGAGCGGCGGCAACCTGCTGCTGCTGGACGAACCCACCAACGACCTGGACGTGGAAACCCTGCGGGCGCTGGAAGAAGGCCTGCTGGCCTTCCCCGGCAGCGCAGTGGTGATCTCCCACGACCGCTGGTTCCTGGACCGCATCGCCACCCACATCCTGGCATTCGAGGAGGACGGCAACGTGGTGTTCTTCGAGGGGAACTACCAGGAGTACGAGGAAGACCGCAAGAAGCGCCTGGGTGCCCAGGCGGACCAGCCCCACCGGGTGAAGTACCGGCGCCTGGAGGGCTGACCCGAGGATGGACCGTAGAGGTACGGCATGCCGTGCCTCTACGGTTCACCGCCCTCCTTTCGAGCCACGAACCGGGCGGTGGCCTTGTCCATGGTGGCGCAATGCCGCCGATACCAAGGCACGAAATCCTCCACCAGCAACGGCTTCAGGTCCGCCGGCTCCATGACACCGGCATCCAGATCATCCACATAGGCCACCAGCGCCTCCAGGCGGGCATCATGCTCCTGCTTGTGGAGCTGGAACGGCGGGAATTCCACTGCCTTCATCAGCGCCTCCTCACGCCGGAAGTGAGCGCGACTGTGCTCGATGAAATCCCGCAGATCATCACGCAGCCGACCGCTCTCCGCCTTTGATGTCGGCATCTCCTCAAGACACCGGACCACCCGCGCCAGCAAAGCCAAGGCCTCGTCATGGTCCTTGTCCATAAAATTTGCCGCCACCTGGGGTATATCTGCAGACTCGGTGTGCTCGGTCATCATGCGGCACCTCTGGATCAGTCTGTTCATCTCGCCTATGACCATAGCACAGCGGAGCCGGATAAATTGCGAAGGCAGCCCTGAAAAATGCCCCATGCCGCCACTCCTCGGGGCTTTTCTTCACTGCCTCGGCTCTTTTCGTCACTCTGTTTTTTCGTCACTCCCGCGAAGGCGGGAGTCCAGTCACCTCGGTCCGCCACTGGATTCCCGCTTCCGCGGGAATGACGGTAGTCACCTGTGACGGACGATCCCTACTTCCACTGGACACTCGTTTATGAGGGAATGAAGCGGGTCCGCGCGGGCCATTACAACACCACGGGAAACCCCATCGGGAAAAACCATGTCGTCGACACAGACCCTTTACGATATCTCCACCGTGATCCAGCTTTCGGTTGCCCCCGTGTTCCTGCTGGTGGGCATCGCGGGCTTCATCAACGCCTTCGTCTCCAGACTGTCCCGGGTGGTGGATCGGCGGCGTTACCTGCAGGCACGCCTCCGTCACGAAGACCACGAGTTCCACAAGACCGCCATCCGGGAACTGGAGCTACTGGAGGCCAGGGTGCGAATGGTGCACCTGGGCATCACCCTGGGCATCACCACCGCCCTGCTGATCTGCCTGACCATCGTCTCCGCCTTCATCGAATACTTTCTCGGCATCGATAATCCCCTGCTCATCGGCGCCCTGTTCGTACTGGCCATGTTCTCCCTCATCGGTGCCCTGCTGGCCTTCCTGAGGGAGGTCTTCCTGGCCATCCGCAGCCTCAACCTCAGCCAGATCGGCAAATCATGAGCGAAAAACGGTCACTTCACTTCCCGGCAAGGGCCGGGGACTTTCGGCCCGGACTCACTGATCCAGGCTGCGCGGTCTGCGGTAAGATACACAATCAGGCAAGCCTTCCCCTCAAACCCGTTGACGTCCCATGCAAGACACCCATCCGCTGAATCACCTGCTGGACCAGGCCGAATCCCTGCTGAACCGCCTGGACGCCCTGCTGCCCGGGGCCGCCCCGGCGCCCGACTGGAAGGCCCCCGCCTTTCGCTGGCGAGATCACCATCTGCAGGGGATTCCCAGTGTACCGCCCCTGGATCTGGATGACCTGCTGCACATCGACCGTCCCAAGTCGCTCCTGGATCGCAATACCCGCCAGTTCGTGCAGGGACTGCCCGCCAACAACGCCCTGCTCTGGGGCGCCCGGGGCACGGGCAAGTCATCCCTGATGCGCGCCCTGTTGACCCGTTACGCGGATCGGGGGCTGCGCATGGTGCAGGTGGACGCCCAGGCCCTGGTCAATCTACCGGAGATCGTCGCCCCCCTGCGGGAGCGCCCCGAGCGGTTCATCCTGTTTGCCGATGACCTTTCCTTCGAGGCGGACGAACCTGCCTACAAGGCACTCAAGGCGGCCCTGGACGGCGCCCTGGAAGGCACGCCGGAGAATGTGCTGATCTATGCCACATCCAACCGGCGCCACCTGATGCCCGAGCGACTGACGGACAACCTGGAAGTCCGACGGGAGGGGGACGAGATCCACCCGGGAGAAGCGGTGGAGGAGAAGGTGTCCCTGTCCGAGCGGTTCGGACTCTGGGTATCGTTTCATCCCTTCAACCAGGGACAATATCTGGCGGTGGTGGAACATTGGCTGGGAAGGCTGGGCGGCGTGACCATGGATGATCACTGCCGGACCCAGGCACTGCGGTTCGCCCTGCTGCGGGGATCGCGCAGCGGCCGGGTGGCGTGGCAGTTTGCCCGTGACTGGGTGGGGGGGTTGCATGTGAAGTAAGGGGGACGCCGGGGAAAGGAAATGCTGCCTACCCCCTGTTCCTGGCCTGGACTCCCGCTTTCGCGGGAGTGACGAAAAGCCCCGTCGGAGTGATGGAAAGCCCCATCAGAGTGACGATAAAACCTACGCCTTTGCAGCTTGTCATCGTCATTCCCGCGTAAGCGGGAATCCAGTGGTGGACTGAAAATACCGGACTCCCGCCTTCGCGGGAGTGACGGATGCGGGGAGAGAGGGCCGGGGTAAGGGGACAGGAGACCTTACATGTTCTCCAGGATCGCCCGCTTCACCGAGTCAAGGGTGGCATCCACCGTCAGAGGCGCCCGGCTGGACTGGCGGATGGCGGTATCGGGGTCCTTCAGGCCATGCCCGGTCAGGGTACAGACGATGCTGGAGCCCTCGGGGATCTTGCCCTGCTGCACGTCCCGCAACGCCCCCGCCAGGGAGGTGGCCGAAGCCGGCTCACAGAACACGCCTTCCTTCTCCGCCAAAAGCTTCTGCGCCGCCAGGATCTCCTCGTCGCTGCACTCGTCAAACCAGCCGCCGGACTCTTCCTTGACCTTCCAGGCATAGTCCCAGGACTGAGGATGGCCGATGCGGATGGCGGTGGCCACGGTTTCCGGGTTATCCACCATGTGACCGCGCATGAAGGGTGCGCTGCCCGCGGCCTGATAACCCACCATCCTGGGCCGGTTGCCCACCACCGCGCCACCGGCATACATGCAGCGCCCCTTGCAGAAGCCGCAGGATTCGGTGACATGATCGCCGGAAGCGGAGGAATACTCGCAGTAACCGATCCAGTGGGCGGTGATGTTGCCCGCATTGCCCACCGGCAGGCAGTGGTAATCCGGCGCCCGACCCAGTTCCTCCACGATCTCGAAGGCCGCCGTCTTCTGACCCTGCAGACGATAGGGATTGACGGAATTGACGATGGTCACGGGCGCACTGTCGGCCACCTCCTTCACCAGGCGCATGCCGTCATCGAAATTGCCCTTGATCTGGATCACCACCGAGCCGTGCATCATGGCCTGGGCCAGCTTGCCCTGGGCGATCTTGCCGTCGGGGATCAGCACGAAAGCGGTGATGCCGGCCCGGGCCGCATAAGCCGCCGCAGCCGCGGAGGTGTTGCCGGTGGAGGCGCAGATGATGGCCCTGGAGCCATCCTCCACCGCCTTGGTCACAGCCATGGTCATGCCCCGGTCCTTGAAGGAGCCGGTGGGATTCAGACCTTCGTACTTGACGTAGATGTCCACTTCCTTGCCGATCAGGCGGGGAATGTTGTTCAGGCGGATGAGGGGCGTGTTGCCCTCCCCCAGACCGATGATGCGGGTGTCATCGTGGATCGGCAGACGGTCGCGATAACGCTCGATGATACCGGTGTAGCGGGGTCGAAAAGGCATGATGGTCTCTCGGGTACGGATGGCTTACTTCAGATTCTCAAGGCGAATGCGGATCACCGGCGTCTTCACGGTTTCCAGGGCCTCGATCTCCCGAATGGCCTGGATCATGTTGCCTTCGCGCACCTCGTGGGTGAGCAGGATCACGTCCGCTTCCGTGGTGTCGTCATCCTGTTCCTTCTGCAGGATGGCTTCAATGCTGATGTCCAGGCTGGCCAGGATGCGGGTGATGTCGGCCATTACGCCGGGACGATCCAGCACCCGCAACCGCAGGTAGAAGGAGGTCTTCACGTCTTCCATGGGGAGGATGGTGGTATCCGACAAGGTATCCGCCTGGA
Source organism: Ectothiorhodospira shaposhnikovii (assembly GCF_047222355.1). Lineage (NCBI taxonomy): Bacteria > Pseudomonadati > Pseudomonadota > Gammaproteobacteria > Chromatiales > Ectothiorhodospiraceae > Ectothiorhodospira > Ectothiorhodospira shaposhnikovii. Next base: position 1,683,379 of record NZ_CP178333.1, read on the forward strand.
AGGCCAGATGGGGCACGCGATTCTCCGGGTCCGTGGTCATGGCCCGCACCACGTCCACGATATCCGCCACCACGGCGGAACCGGTGGGCTCGGAACCGGCACCGGCACCGTAATAGAGGGTCGGACCCACGGCGTCGGCGGATACCAGGACCGCATTCATGACCCCGTCCACGTTGGCGATCAGGCGTCGCTCCGGAATGAGAGTGGGATGCACCCGCAGTTCGATGCCCTGCTCGGTGCGGCGGGCAATCCCCAGGTGCTTGATGCGATAACCCAGCTCATTGGCATAGGCCACATCCTCCCGGGTGATGCCGGTGATCCCTTCGGTATAGACCCGATCGAACTGCAGCGGGATGCCGAAGGCAATGGAGGCCAGGATGGTCAGCTTGTGGGCGGCGTCGATACCTTCCACGTCGAAGGTGGGGTCGGCCTCCGCATAACCCAGTCGCTGCGCCTCGGCCAGCACATCCTGAAAATCGCGGCCCTTGTCGCGCATCTCGGTGAGGATGAAGTTGCCGGTGCCGTTGATGATGCCGGCCACCCAGTTGATGCGGTTTCCCGCCAGCCCCTCGCGGATCGCCTTGATGATGGGAATGCCGCCGGCCACCGCCGCCTCGAAGGCGACAATGACGCCCTTTTCCTGGGCGCGGGCGAAGATTTCGTTACCGTGCAGGGCGATCAGGGCCTTGTTGGCGGTGACCACGTGCTTACCCTGGTCGACGGCGCAAAGCACCAGCTCGCGGGCCAGGGTGGTGCCGCCGATCAGTTCCACCACCACCTCCACCTCGGGATCGTTGACCACCGAGAAGGCGTCTTCGGTCAGACGCATGCCGGTGACGTCACGGCAATTGTGACTCTCCAGGTTCTTGCCGGCGGCGGCCACGATCTCGATGCCCCGACCGGCCCGGCGGGTGATCTCATCACTGTTGCGTTTGAGCACGTTGGCGGTACCGCTGCCCACGGTACCCAGGCCCAGCAGGCCAAGCTTGACGGGTTTCAACAGGAACACTCCTTCGGCGCGGGAAATCGCGAGATTATAGCGGAATCAGGTAAGCCAATGGGCATGATGCCGGGGACACGGCCACGGTCAACCGTCGCCGTCGGCGCCCCCCTGGGAAAGGTGCCGGTCGGCATCCATGCCCGGGGGCTCGGCAAAACGGTCCCGAATAGCCAGGATCTCGGGAACCAGACTGAAAAACAGCTCGGTCAACCGAGGGTCGAAATGGGAGCCCCTCAACTCCCGAATGAGTTCCAGGGCGTCCTGAACCGACCAGGCCTTCTTGTAGGTCCGCTCCGAGGTCAGGGCATCGAACACATCCGCCAGGGCGGCGATGCGTCCGCTGATGGGAATCTCTTCCCCGCTCAGCCCCAGCGGATAACCGCTGCCATCCCATTTTTCGTGATGAGACAGGGCGATTTCCCGGGCCAGGTCCAGCAGATCGGGATCATCTCCACTGAGGATATCCCCGCCGATGGTGGTATGGGTCTGCATGATGCGCCACTCTTCCGGCGTGAGCTTGCCGGGTTTGAGCAGGATATGGTCGGGGATACCGATCTTGCCCACATCATGCATGGGACTGGCATGAAGCATGCGATCGCAGTCCGCCTGACTCCAACCCACATGCCGGGCCAGCAATTCACAGGTATGGCTCATGCGCAGGATATGAAAGCCGGTCTCGTTGTCCCGGTACTCGGCGGCCCGGCCCAGCCGCTGAACCACCTGCAGGCGGGTGTTGCGGATCTCCTGGGTCCGCTCGCGGACCATCTGTTCCAGCACGTCCTTCTGGTCATGAGTCATGCGGTGCGCCAGCTGCACATCCAGCATATTGCGGACCCGTGCCAGCACCTCGGCCCGATCAAACGGCTTGCCGATGAAATCCCTCGCCCCCACGTTCAGGGCACGCAGCATGTATTCACGGCTTGCCTGCGCGGTCAGCACCAGGATCGGCGGTACCAGCGGGTCTTCGAGCGCGGCAAACTGTTCGATGACCTGAAAACCATCCATATGGGGCATCTGGATATCCAGCAGGATCAGATCCGTTCGTGCTTCCCGATAGGCGCTCATGACCTGTCGAGGATCCTGGACCAGCACCAGATTGGCATAGCCGTCGGTGCGCAGCAGCCGCTCCATGAGCACCAGATTGGCGCGCTCGTCATCCACCACCATGATGCGGGCACCATTACGGCTCAGAGGGTATTCCTGCTCCTGATGATGAGGACTACTGGACATGGGAGACTGACCCTTTAAATTCAGACATACCGATCATTCAGACACACCGATAGACTGCCTCCACTTGGGTGCCTTGATTGTAGTAGTTCACGGATTCGCACAGTTCCCGCACCAGGGCGATACCGCGTCCCCAGGGCTTGACCGAGGCGCCCAGCGGCTCACACGGTTTGTCATGATCAAACCCCAGGCCACTGTCGGTAATGCTGATCCTGATCGTGCCGGGCGGTCCGGGCTCATGACAGATGTCCACCCGTATGCTACCGACGGGGCCTGCCGCCAGCCTGCACTCGCGCTCCATATAATAAGCCGAAAAACCGTCTGTTGTCGCCTTCATCCAGGACGGCAGGCGAAGGATACCGTGGTCCAGCGCATTGGTGTAGAGCTCGTGGAAAATGGTCTCCAGGATATTCAGGTGGTCGGCCAGGGCCTGCGCCAATCCCAGCATGTCCAGTAGCTGCGCCATCGAAGGGGGTTGTGCCAGACGCCCATCCCGCAACAATACCGAACAGGCACCGCCGGTAGGGGTGGATCGATTGAAGCCAAGATCGGCCCCCCCGAAGATCTCCCCGGTCAGGGGAATCTCCACCGCGCCGATATCATCCTGCTGATCCGTATCCGCGCAATGGGCGTCCAGGGACGCAAGCAAGGGACCCAGCAGGCTGTGCTCACGGCGCCAGCCTGCGATCAGCGCCGGCCATCCGGCCTGTCCGAAAATACGACCGGCGACATCCTGTGCATCCATCAGCCCGTCGGTGACGAGCAAGACCCGATCACCCTTCCGCAGGACGCGCCGGCGCGGCGCATCGCCATGGGACAGCTCGGGCAGGATGCCCAGCGGCAGGGCATGGGACGTCATGGGGTGGACACCGTCGGCCTGACACAGCCAGCCATCCGGCATCCCGCCGTTCCACCAGCGCAATTCATCGCCGGTCACCGAAAACGTCGCCATGAAGGCGCACATGAAGCGATCCGCGGGCAACAACCGATACAGCTTGCGATTGATCTCCTCCAGCACCACTTCATCGATCACGCCCTTGCGGGTCATGGCATGAAAGACATCGGCCACCGGCAGGGCGCCGATGGCCGCCGACAGGCCGTGGCCGGTGAAATCGCCCAGCAGGACACGCAGGCTGCCGTCGGGCAGGTGCTGACTGAGCAACACATCCCCATTGAAGGTGGATGCGGGGCGCATCAGGATCCCCAGATGGTCGGCAGCCACATTGCGATCGTTGACCGCATGACTGAAGATCCGCTCGGCCAGCATCTGCTCCTGACGATCGATCTCCAGCAACCCCGCCAGCATGCGGCTCTTGGCCGCAATGTGGCGATGCAGGTCACGGACCCGCTCCATGGCCACGATGCGGGACTTGACGACATTGAAACTGAAGGGCTTGGAGAGAAAATCGTCGCCACCGGACTCGATGCAACGGACCAGGGACTGGTCGTCGTGCAGGGCGGTCAGAAAGATGATCGGAACAAAGTCCGTATCGGACAGGATCTTGAGCTGTCGTGTCGCTTCCAGACCGCCCATGCCGGGCATCATCACATCCATGAAGATGATGTCCGGCCGTGTTTCTCCGAAACGCTCCAGGGCCTGCTCGCCGTTCGCGGCTTCCATCACCTGGAAGCCTTCGCGCCTGAGCATGGTGGCCAGCACCAGGCGGTTGGCGGACTCGTCATCCACCACCAGCGCCAGGCCACGGTTGCCGGGGGCAGCGGTCAGGCCGTCATTCATCGGCGCCCTCCTATTCGAGCGTGAACAGACGATCGAAGTTGGCGATTCGAAGGATTCTCCTGACATCCTCGGTACATCCCCGGATGGTGACGCGGCCGGCATCCGTGCCCGCATGCTCGCGCAGCAGCAGCAACATCCCCAGGGCCGAGCTGTCCAGATAGTCGGCTCGGGACAGATCCACCATGAAACGCATGGAACCCGGGGCTATGTCCCGGTAGGTATCACGGAACGGGCGGTGTTCGGAAAAGTCGAAACGCCCCTCGATACTGATGATGACAACACCTTTATCGCCGTCGACCTTGCGACTGATACTCATGGCACATACTCCGCTCTAAATCTGATAAGGCAGCCCACACACCCCAAGCCCGACATCACGAAGAGGCCCTGAGCAAGGCGGCGGCGATCTCCTGCAATGGCAGTACCTTCGCGGCGGCGCCCCGCTTCACGGCCTCTCCCGGCATGCCCCAGACCACGCTGGTGGCCTCATCCTGTGCAATGGTGAACACGCCCGCGTCATGGAGTTCCTTGAGTCCCTGCGCCCCATCCGCGCCCATCCCGGTCAACAGCGCGGCACAGGCATTGGTGCCGGCGGCCTGAACCACGGAACGGAACAGCACATCCACGCTGGGGCGGTGACGGTTCACCGGCTCCCCCCGGCTGAGTCGGCAGACGTAACGCGCCCCATCCCTGGCCACCAGCAGATGATGATCGCCGGGCGCGATATAGACGTGACCGCTCACCAGGCGATCCCCTTCCTCCGCCTCCCTCACCACCAGCGAGGTCTGCCGATTCATGCGCTCCGCCCAGGCCCGGCTGAAACCGGGCGGAATATGCTGGGCGACCACCACCGCCGGACAGTCGGTGGGCAGCCCCATGAGCACATCCTTGACCGCCTCGGTCCCGCCCGTCGATGCACCGATGGCCAGTAGCCGATCCGTGGTATGGAGCCGTACCGGCGCCGGACGGGCCGGGATCACCTGATCCACCGAATGCTTGGGCGGCGGCGCGGCCAATTGTACCTGACTACGCACCCGGGCACCCGCCGCCATGCGCACCTTGTCGATCAGTTGATCCGCGTATTCAGTCAGGGCACGGGATACATCCAGGGTCGGCTTGGTGACGAAGTCCACCGCCCCCAGTTCAAGGGCCTGCAGGGTGACATCGGCCCCCCGGGCCGTCAGGGAGGAGACCATGACCACCGGCATGGGTCGCAACCGCATCAAATTACGCAGGAAGGTCAGGCCGTCCATGCGGGGCATTTCCACGTCCAGCGTCAGCACATCCGGATTCAGACCCTTGATCCGCTCCCGTGCCACATAGGGATCCTGGGCAGTACCGACCACCTCGATATCCGGCGCGGTGTTGAGGATCTCGGTCAGGACCTTTCTGATCAGCGCCGAATCATCGACGATCAATACGCGAATCTTCCGGTTCAAGTCATGCACACCCTGCGGTTCCTCCAAATCTTGGGACGGGCGGCGATACCGCCGCGAGGGGACATCAGAAAAGCTCGATCTCGCCTTCTTCCATGGACTTCTGATGCACGGGCCGATGGGCGGCATCCCTCAACTGGGAGCGCAGCGCCTCCAGTCGAGTCCGTGAATCCTGCAACTGGCTCCTTGAGTGCCCCGGTTCGGCCAAGGGCAACTGACGCAATTCGGCAACGAACCGCTCCATGAAGTCGATGCGGCGAACGGCCCGCTCCAGCACCTGCGCGGTGATGTCCTCGAACTGGAGCAGACGCACCGCGTCGCCCACATTCTGATGTACCGACGTCACCCCTGACGAAACCCGCTGCAGCCCCTCCTCCATCACCCGGTTCATCTTCCGTACCTGTGCCATCATCTCGTCCACCGACCCCTTGGCATCGATCGAGGCGTTCATGTCCTGGGAGGCCATGCGACCGACGATCTCGCGGGTGTAGGCGAATACACGGCTGGCCTGCTCCACCAGACCGCGGATCTCTTCGTTGAACTTGTCCGAATCCCGCGACAGCTTGCGCACCTCCTGGGCCACCACGGCAAAGCCTCGGCCGGCCTCCCCCGCCCGGGCCGCTTCAATGGCCGCATTGAGCGCCAACAGATTGGTCTGCCCGGCGATATGCTTGGCACTGTCCAGCAGGGAAAAGATCTGTTCCATCTGCGAGGAAAGATCATCCACCTGATGGGCCACTTCCACGCTGTGCTTGCTCACGTCGATCAACATCTGCACATGGTCGTTCATGACCCTCGAGTTCTCGTGCATGAAGTTGTTGAGATCGATCATGTCCCCGTCGGCATCGACCTTGCCCGAAAAACCGCCCACCAGACGCAGGATCAATGCCTGCTGCTCCTGGGAGGTCACGGAAAGATTCTCAAAACTCTGCCGCAGATCACCGGCCGCGTGCGACACCAGGTTGCCCGCCTGCCGCACCAACTCCCGGAGCTCATCGATTTCACTGACCATCAACTGGTCGATTTCCAGCACCAGGCTCCACAGCGCCTGATCATGGTCGGCAGAGGCCTCGCCCCTGTCCCCTGCGTGGGATTCATCCACCGCTGGGGAAGCCCCCGGTCGCCCGGTCATGATCATGGAGACAGGCCAGGTCAGCGCCACCAGCAGCACGGCAAGCCAGGCCGGCAACCAGGCCGGCAACAACACCAGCACCAGCAATATCACCACACTGACCAGTGCCGCGGGCCAGTGTCGCCTCAGATCATCCATCACGTCCTTCACACTCAAGCCCTGCATGTCTTGTTTCCTCATCATCCACACAGTCACCGGGCCGAGGCATGTCCCATGAGCGGCAAGGCCACCGCTCAGGAAAACAACTCCACGTCCCCGGCCACGGGGGCCTGTCGCAGTCGCTGACTGTATTTGATTTCCCGCTCCAGGAGCGTGTCGTTTCGCAACGTCTTCAACTTGCGTACCAGCACCCGTCCATCCGCCGGAAAAAAATACACCTTGCGTGGAAGATTCCCCATCAGATCCCTGGCCACCACGGGAATCCCCTCGGTCTTGAGATAATTCACGGCAAAACGTGCATTGCGCTCTCCGACCACGTTCTGCGTGAAGCCGGCAATCACATTCCCGCCCCCAAACAGCTTGGCCTCCAGATTGGCGCGCCGAGCGCCTTTCTTGAGCAACTCGTTGATGAGGATTTCCATGGCGTAATCACCATAGCGCATGGCACTCCCCACCCTGGAATCTTCTTCGCGACGGTCATCGGGCAGCATGAAATGATTCATCCCGCCGATCCCGCTGACACGATCCCGAATGCAGGCGCCCACACAGGATCCCAGCACCGTCACCATGAGCAGGCCGGGCTCTGACACATAGTATTCCCCGGGCAGCACCTTGACTGCATTCGTCTCGAAATGTCTGTCAAAGTAATGGGTGGTGGCCAGGACTTCTTCAAAGCTCTTGGTCATGCAGTCAGGTCTCAAGCCCGAATGACAGGCTCGTAAATGGTCTTTCCCTTGAGCCGGAACAGATCCGCGGCATGGGCCAGGCTCTCCGAGTGCCCCACGAACAGCAATGAACCTGGGGGCATGAGAGGATGAAAGCGGCTCATCAGCCGGTATTGTGTCGGCTTGTCAAAATAGATCAACACGTTACGGCAGAATATGGCATCAAAAGGGCCTTTCAACGGCCAGGCGCCGCCCAGCAGGTTCAGGGTACGAAAGGTGACCAGTGACCTGACCTGGGGACGCAATCGGGCCATCCCCTCCTGACGACCGCGGCCACGCAGGAAAAAACGCCGCATCTCCTCCGCCGGCACCTTGCTCACCCGTTCCATGGCATAGATGCCCTCCGAAGCATGCTCCACCACCTGGGTGTCCAGATCGGTGGCCAGAATCTTCACCGGGGGCGTCCAGGAGCCGAAGGCATTGATGGCCGTCATCGCGATCGTATAGGGTTCCTCACCGGTCGAGCAGCCGGCGGACCAGATCCGCAACGGGCGCCGGTGCACCGCATGGGCATTGACCAGGTGCGCGGCCAGAACCGGAAAGTGATGGGACTCCCTGAAGAAGGCGGTCAGATTGGTGGTCAGGGCATTGACAAACTGCTCCCATTCCGGGGTGTCCACTTCCAGTCCATTCAGATACTGCTCAAAGGACTGCAGCCGGCAGGCCCGCAACCGCCGGGCAAGGCGACTATAGACCATGTCGCGCTTGCCCGGGTTGAGGGAGATACCGGCGTGGGCATGGATCAGGCCGCGGACGCGCTCGAAATCCTGATCGGTAAAGTGAAATTCCCGACTCAGAACTCCTCCCACTCGTCATCCGAGGGCTTGCTCGGCGGCGGTGTCTTTTTCACGCTGCCGGCGGCAGGTCTGGGCATCGCCTTGGTGGTCGACTGCGTCTTGGGTCTGGTGGCACCCGCCGCCGGCAGGGCCTTGCGCTGGGGCGGGGCCAGTACGGCCCCGGTCCCGATGCTCAGGTCATCCACCCGAAAGACACTGACCGCACGGGCCAGACCCTGGGCCTGTTCTTCCAGGGATTCGGCAGCGGCCGCCGCCTCTTCCACCAACGAGGCATTCTGCTGAGTCACGTCATCCATCTGGGTCACGGCGGTGTTCACCTGCTCGATCCCCGAGCTCTGCTCGTCGGCGGCGGCGGAGATCTCGGAAATCAGGTCAGCCACGCGCTTGACCTGATTCACCATCTCTTCCATGGCCTCGCCGGCTTCGAGCACCAGTTTACTGCCTTGGCTGATGGTGGCGGCATCCTCGGCGATCAGGGCCTTGATCTCCTTGGCGGCGGAGGCCGAACGTTGGGCCAGATTGCGCACCTCCCCCGCCACCACGGCAAAGCCCCGCCCCTGCTCACCGGCACGGGCCGCCTCCACCGCGGCGTTCAGGGCCAGGATATTGGTCTGGAAGGCAATACCATCGATGACCGTGATGATCTCGCTGATCTTTTCGGAGCTTTCGGTGATGGCCTTCATCGAGGTCACGGCTTCCCTGACCTTGTCGCCCCCCTGGGTCGCGGTTTCACGGGCGGTATTGGACAACTGATTGGCCTGACGGGCATTGTCGGCGGTCTGTTTCACCGTGGAGGTGAGCTGTTCCATGCTGGAGGCGGTTTCCTCCAGGCTGGAGGCCTGTTCCTCGGTCCGCTGGGACAGATCGGCGTTGCCCACCGAAATCTCCCGGGCCGCGGTATTGATGGCATCCACGGATTCCTTGATCTGGCCGATGAGTTCCTTGAGGCGATTCACCGTGCTGTTGGTATCGTTCTTGAGCTGGCCGAAAGTGCCTTCGTAGTCGCCGTTCACCTGTTGGGTCAGATCCCCGTGGGAGACCGCGTCCAGCACCCGGGCCACTTCCGCCAGTCCCGTGGCGGTCTTTTCCATCAGGGTATTGACGCCCTCGCCCAGACGCTTGAAGAAACCGCTCAGGTCTTCCGTGGGGATGCGCTTGGTGAAGTCCCCTTTCACGGCACCTTCCACCAGGGCGCTGACCTGCTCCTCCACGCGCAGCTCCTCGGTACGGTCCGTCCACTCGATCACCACGCCCACCCGTTCACCGCCGGTGTTCATAATGGGATTGGCCACCAGGCGGAAGGTGCGCCCGCCAATCTTGATCTGGGTGTCATGGGTGGAACGCATGGTGTCCATCATCTGACGCTGATGGGCCGGATTCTTGTGGAAGATATCCACGCTGGCACCCAGCACCTGATCCGGATTGAAGCTGGGCAGATCCTTGCGGATTTCGTTGGCGGCCCGGCGGAACATGCCCACCACTGCTTCGTTGACGTAGATGATCTGACCGCCGGGTTCGGACACCATCACACTGGAAGAGACACTGTCCAGGGCATAACGGATGCGCAGGTTTTCCGCCGCCACTCGCCGGGTCTCGGCAATGTCCGCCTTGAGCTTGGCCTGCATTTCCGAGAGGCCCTTGAGGGCCAGGCCGATCTCGTCCTTGCGGTCGGACTGGATCTTCTGATCGTAGTCACCCTCGCCGATGGCATGGAAATGGGTCACCAGCGCCTTGAGGGGCCGTACCATGCTGATGACGGTGAGTGTGGCCAGGGCAACGGCCAGCAGCAGGGCGATGGCGGCCAGCCAGACCAACTGACGAATCTCGGACTCGGAAGCCTCGACCGCCTCGGTGGCCTGGGCGCTTGCGCGGGCCATGTTGCCGGCCACCAGTTCATCGAAGGTGGCTCCCATGGTGTTGGACATGGGCACCATCCGGTTCATGGTGGCCCGGTATTCTTCCATCAACTGGTCGTAGCGCACCGGGTCCGTGGTGTTGATCATGGCCTCAATCAAACGATCGAGTTCGACATAAATGGTTCTCCAGGCCAGGTATTCCCCACTGAGCCGGGTGAAGACCCGCTGCCCTTCCTCCGTCATTCGGGGAATACTGCTGATCTCGTTCCAGTTGCGATCGATGATCTCCCAGGAGCGCGCCCGCTGGCTGGCGATGCTGCGCAGGGCCGTCTTGTCCGTATAGGCTTCATCCTGGACCAGGACCTCCACCGTCTGGGCCCGGATCACCATGCGCTCGGTATTGAGATTGCCCAGGGCCCGGATGGAGGGCAATCGATTGTCGCGGATCTGCTGTGAATAATTGGCCCAGCTACTGAAGCCCAGGTAGGCCTCGTAGGCGGCGTAGCCGAGGGCCAGGATCAGCACCCCACCGAGAAAACCGATCTTGATCCCTGCTGAAAGATTGTCGAACCAGCGCATGTGCGTATCCTCTACCGGTTTCTGAGCAAAATGACTAGATCGAGCCGGACTGAACCTGATCCACCAACCCCATCTCGCCACTGCTCATGAGTTTTTCGATATCCACCACGATGACCATGCGGTCATCCAGCGTGGCCAGCCCGTCGATATAGGCGGTGTCCAGAATGGCGCCGAATTCAGGCGCGGGACGGATCTGCTCGGACTTGAGGGCGATGACATCGGAAACACCGTCCACCACCATGCCCACCACCCGGCCGCTGATGTTGAGGATGATCACCACCGTGAACTGGTTGTACTCGGCCACCCCCAGATGGAACTTCAGGCGCATGTCGATGATCGGCACGATCACCCCGCGCATGTTGATCACGCCCTTGATGAAGTCGGGGGAATTGGCGATCTTCGTGACGGCATCGTAGCCGCGAATCTCCTGGACATTGAGGATATCGATGCCGTACTCCTCATCCCCCAGAGTGAAGGTCAAATATTCTCGACGGTCATCGCCGCTGATGCCCGCCCTGTCCTTCGGTGTCTCAGTCATGTGCCTGCTCCCGTGCCTCGGGGATTGCCGTTGAAAACCCGAACTTGCGATTGAGCCGCATCAGTTCGTCCACATCCAGGATCAGGGCGACCCTTCCATCGCCCATGATGGTGGCCCCGGACACCCCTTCCACCTTGCGATAATTGGTTTCCAGACTCTTGATCACAACCTGATGCTGGGCCATCAGCTCATCCACCAGCAGCGCTGCCCGACCCTCGTTGGTGTCCACGATCACCACGATGCCCTCTTCCAGGGCGGTCCTGCGCCTGCCACGGGAAAAGAGTCGGTCCAGCTCCACCAGGGGCAGGTAATCCCCGCCCACCTGGAAGACGCGGCCCTTGCCCGATATGGTCTTCGCCTGCTCGCGCCGGGGCTGGACCGACTCGCGGATGGCGGTCAGCGGCAGGATGAAGATCTCGTCTCCCATTCGCACCGACATGCCGTCCAGAATCGCCAGGGTCAGGGGCAGCCGGATCACGATGCGAGTGCCCTTGCCGGGTTCGGAGTCGATCTCCACCCGACCATTCATCTGTTCGATGTTCCGACGCACCACATCCATGCCCACGCCACGGCCGGAGATGTCGGTCACCTTCTCCGCGGTGGAGAAGCCCGGGGCAAAGATGAGCTGCCAGACCTCCTTGGGGGACGGGTGATCGGGCAGGGGAATGCCCTTCTCCGCGGCCTTGGCCAGCAACTTGTCCCGGTTGAGTCCGGCACCGTCGTCGCTCACCTCCACCACGATGTTGCCGCCTTGGTGGCTGGCACGCAGTACAATCTGTCCGGTGTCGGACTTGCCGGCGGCCAGACGCTGGGCCGGGGGTTCGATACCGTGGTCGATGCTGTTTCGCACCAGATGATTCAATGGATCGGCCAGACGCTCGATCAGGCCCTTGTCCAGCTCGGTATCCTCTCCCACCAGCTTGAGGTTGACCTTCTTTTGCAGGGAAGCGGCCGTATCGCGCACCACCCGGGGAAACCGATTGAACACGAAGCTGATGGGCATCATGCGGATGGACATGACAGCCTGCTGCAGATCCCGCGAATTGCGCTCAAGGTTGGACAGGCCGTTGAAGATGGACTGATGGCTGACCGGGTCCAGGCCCGACACCGACTCCGCCAGCATGGCATGGGAGATCACCAGCTCTCCCACCAGATTAATGAGCTGGTCCACCTTTTCCACGCTGACCCGGATGGAGGCATCACCGGCGGGCATCCGCCGCGCTGGAGGCTGACGTCCCTCTTCCGGTGGAGAACCGGTGCCGCTGGGAGGCGGGGTGGAGGCCGCCAGTTCCGCAATCTGGACCATCCCCGGACTACCGCCGAACAGACCATACCCGGGATGCTCCTGATCCAGCGCCTGCACCGCTCCCGGCGCATCTTCGAACAGGCCGAATCCCGGCTCCTCATCCGCGACCGACGCCGCGTCGGCGGAAATGTCGGGCAATGGTTCAAAAAAACCGTAACCGGGATCTTCATCCGCCGCCGGGGAATGATCCAGGACTTCCACCTGTACGCCGGCGGCATCACACACAAAGTCCAGCAATTCCACGATCTGGTCATGGGAGACCGGGGCGGTCAGTTGCCAGCACAGGGTATTCGCATCCGCCGCCTGGGATTCAAGGCGTCCCAACTCGCCCAGGGCCGACACCAGTCCATCCAGTGACGTGTCCGGCGTGAGTCCCGCCTGCGCTCGATGAATCCGGATCAACCAGACCGGACAGGACGGTTCAGCGTCGGCCGGAGCGAGGTCGGCCCCGTCCCGAGGCGTCCCGTCACGGGTGACCTGCCGGGACGGGGGGGCGGCTGTCGCGGGGATTGCCTGATCCGCCCCGACCACGGAGAGTCTTTCCAGTCTGCCACAGACCTCGGCGATGCGGGGATCTTCATAAATCCCCCCTTCCTGATGGGCTACCAGCTGAGCCTTGAGCACGTCACCGGCATCCAGAAAGGCATCCACCATGGCGGTGGTCGGCTGCAGCTCCTGCTTGCGCAGGCGGTCCAGCAGCGTCTCCAGCACATGGGTCACCTGAGCCATGTCGGTAAAACCAAAAGTACCGGCCCCGCCCTTGATGGAGTGGGCGGCACGAAAGATGGCGTTGAGCATCTCCTTGTCGGCCGACGTCACGTCCAGCTCCAGGAGCAGGCTTTCCATTTCGCTCAGGTGCTCGGCGGCCTCGTCGAAAAACACCTGATAAAACTGGCTCATGTCGATGGTCATGCCGCTTGTCCCCGCACGGGTTGTGGAGCCTCCTGATTCAGCCGATGACCTTGCGAACGACCTCCAGCAACTTCTGGGGATCAAAAGGCTTGACCAGCCACCCCGTCGCGCCGGCGGCACGTCCCTGGGCCTTCATGGCGTCCCCTGACTCGGTGGTCAGCATGAGGATGGGAGTCGTCTTGTACTGAGGCAGTCCTCGCAGGGCCTTGATCAGGCTGATGCCGTCCATGCGCGGCATGTTCTGATCGGTGAAGACCAGATCGAACCGACCCGCACGGGCCTTGTCGAGTCCGTCCTGACCATCCACGGCCTCGGTGACGGCATAACCCGCCCCCTTGAGCGTGAAGGTCACCATCTGACGAATCGAGGCGGAATCATCCACCGTGAGGATCGTTTTGGGCATTGGCATACTTCTCCTTATCTCTTACCCGTCATCATCGGCCCGGATTGAACATTCTTGAGCCTTGAAGGCCCCATTCCGGACACATCCTAAATTCAATCCAAAAGGATCGGTAGTCGGAACGTGACGAACTGCGCAAAAAAAAAGGGCGACCCGAAGGTCACCCCGTGTCGAAGTACAGGCTGACGGGCCGTCTTTCAGTCGTCGCGCCGGGCCTCGGCCCTGGCATCGGCCCGGAACATGGCCTTGATCCCACGCAAGGCCTGGCGAGTCCGGTGCTCGTTTTCGATCAGGCCGAAGCGAACATGGGTATCGCCGTAGGTGCCGAAACCGATCCCCGGGGAGACCGCCACCTTGGCATCCCGCAACAGCTTCTTGCAGAACTCCAGAGATCCCATGTGCCGATACTGTTCGGGGATGGGCGCCCACACGAACATGGTGGCCTTGGGCTTTTCCACCGGCCAACCCAGGGCATTGAGGCCGTCGCAAAGCACATCCCGGCGCACCCGATAGAGCTGCCGGATTTCCTCGACGCACTCCTGGGGACCTTCCAGGGCGGTGATGGCCGCCACCTGGATCGGGGTGAAGGTACCGTAGTCCAGGTAGGACTTGATCCGTCCCAGGGCGGACACCAGGGTGGGATTGCCGCACATGAAACCCACCCGCCAGCCGGGCATGTTGTAGGTCTTGGACAGGGTGTAGAACTCCACCGCCAGGTCCTTGGCGCCGGGCACCTGCAGGATGGAGGGCGCCTTGTAGCCGTCGAACACGATCTCGGCGTAGGCCAGGTCGTGAACCACCCAGATCTTGTGTTCCCGGGCAATGGCCACCACCTTCTCGAAGAACTCCAGTTCCACACACTGGGTGGTCGGGTTGGCGGGAAAATTCAGGATCAGCATCTTCGGACGCGGCCAGGAATCCTGGATGGCCCGCTCCAGTTCCGCAAAGAAGTCCACATCCGGAGTCAGCGGGACATGGCGGATATCGGCGCCAGCAATGACGCAGCCGTAGGGGTGAATGGGATAGGCCGGATTGGGCACCAGCACCGCGTCACCCGGTCCCAGGGTCGCCAGCGCCAGGTGGGCCAGACCTTCCTTGGAACCGATGGTGACGATGGACTCGGTTTCCGGGTCCAGATCCACATCATAAGTCTCCTTGTACCAGCGGCAGATGGCCCGACGCAGGCGTGGGATGCCCTTGGACATGGAGTAGCGATGGGTATCACCGCGCCGGGATGCCTCGACCAGCTTGTCGACGATGTGATCCGGGGTGGGCTGATCCGGATTCCCCATGCCGAAATCAATCACATCCTCGCCTCTGGCACGGGCCTTGGCCTTCAGGTCGTTGACGATGCTGAAGACGTAGGGGGGAAGGCGCTTGATTCTCGGAAACTCTTCGATCACAGGGGTAATCCGCGTTGCAGAAGGGAATGAAAGAGAAGACTGCAGATGAACCGGAAACGATACTGGGCACCCGAAAGGCTGTCAATCAGGGGCGGGCCGCACTTGCCTTGACGGCATCGCGGCGTTAGCTTCGACCCCATGAAGATGACACGCGAATACGGTGACGGCCGGCACGTGATCACGGCCCATGACGCCACCTGGGTGCAGGTCAACCAGACCCGCTATGAGGGCAGCCTGGTGGTCCTGCCCCATGCCCTCATCCCGGACTGGGGGATCGAACAACCGGATACACTGACGGCGGCCGCCCTGGAACCCATTCTGACACACACACCGGAGATCATCCTGCTGGGAACCGGTCCGGTGCTGAAGTTCCCGCCCCGGGATATCCTGCGTCTGTTCCGGGATCGCGGCATCGGCCTGGAAGTCATGGACACCCCGGCCGCCTGCCGTACCTACAACGTCATCATGAACGAAGGGCGGCGGGTGGCCGCCGCCCTGATGCTGCCGGGGCATGGATGACGCCCGCCGCGGGGCGCTTCAGTTCTGCAGCAGCGTCTCTTCGGAAAACCCCCGGCTTTCCAGGATCTTGCGCAGACGCTTCAAGGCATCCATCTGGATCTGCCGGACCCGTTCCCGGGTGACGCCCAGTTCAAGCCCCACCTGCTCCAGGGTGCTGCGCTCGAAGCCATGCAGCCCGAAGCGGCGCACGATCACTTCCCGCTGTTTTTCATCCAGCTCCATCAGCCACTCGTCCACATAGTGGATCACGTCCTCGTCCTGGATCAGTTCCGAGGGCTCCGGGGTCTGCTCGTCGGGAATCACATCCAGCAGGGGACGGTCGCTCTCCTTGCCGATGGGCAGGTCCACTGACGTCACCCGCTCCGACAGTGCCAGCATCTTCTTCACATCCTGCACCGGTTTGTCCAGGTGTCTGGCCACCTCTTCCGCCGTCGGCTCGTGATCCAGTTCCTGAGCCAGTTGGCGGGAGGCCCGCAGGTAGACGTTCAGTTCCTTGATGACGTGGATGGGCAGGCGAATGGTGCGTGTCTGATTCATGATCGCACGCTCGATGGTCTGGCGGATCCACCAGGTGGCATAGGTGGAAAAGCGGAACCCCCGTTCCGGGTCAAACTTTTCCACGGCGCGGATCAGACCCAGGTTGCCCTCTTCGATGAGATCCAGCAGGGCCAGGCCGCGATTCATGTAACGGCGGGCAATCTTGACCACCAGGCGCAGATTGCACTCGATCATCTTGCGACGGCCGTACTCGTCCCCCTGCTGGGCCAGGCGCGAGTAATGGACCTCCTCCTCCGGTGTCAGGAGGGGCGAGAACTCGATCTCGCTCAGATAGATCCGAGTGGCATCCATGTCGCTCTTGGGAACTTCGCCCGCGGCGAAGACCATGGGCTCCCCGTCGTCTTCCGACTCATCGACCGCCTCTGCCTCATCCGGCAGGGATGCCGCCGATTCCTGTGCCTCCGGGTCCAGCGGCCCATCCCTGACATCGTCCTCCAGTCTCTCCTCCACATCCTCGTACACGGGGTTCTCGTCTCGCCTTTTGGGCATGTGACCTCCTGTGCGGGGCTGCCACGCCCCTTGATTATCGGCCCGGCATGTAGCGCAGGGGATCCACCGGCTTGCCGTCCTCGCGGATTTCGAAATGCAGCATGGGACGATCCGTACCGGTATCCCCCAGCAAGGCGATCTGCTGCCCTGCGGATACCATGGCACCTTCATTTACAAGGATTTTTTCATTATGGCCGTAAGCACTTAAGTAACTGTCGTTATGCTTGATGATGATAAGCTTTCCATATCCGACAAGTCCACTGCCGC
This sequence comes from Ectothiorhodospira shaposhnikovii, assembly GCF_047222355.1. Lineage (NCBI taxonomy): Bacteria > Pseudomonadati > Pseudomonadota > Gammaproteobacteria > Chromatiales > Ectothiorhodospiraceae > Ectothiorhodospira > Ectothiorhodospira shaposhnikovii. The sequence continues at coordinate 1,700,417 of NZ_CP178333.1, forward strand.
TGTAGACCACCCGACCCGGGGCCGCGGCACGCACCGGCTGGCCCCGCTGACCGGCGATGGCAATACCTTTCTTCCCGGTTCCCTGGGCATCGAATCGACGAATGACCTGCCCTTCGGTGGGCCACTGCCACACCAGGGGACCGGTGGCCGCCTGGGCGGGGGTGGCGGTGGGGGTGGTCGGCTCACGCACCGGCTGGGCCACGGGGGCCGGCCGGGGCGGCGTGGAACTGGCCGGTGAAGACGGCCGCGGCGTCGGGGCCGGAGAGGATGAAGTCGGGGGCGGGGCCGATGCGGTGGGAGCGGGACGCGTGGCGGGAGGCGCGGAAGCGGAAGCCGTCGGCGTCGGCGTCGGCGTCGGCGTCGGCGTGGCCGCCCGCGGCGGCGGCTCGGTCCGGGTTTCCCGGGGCGTCGCCGCCGTGGTCCGCGGCGCCGGCGTGGTGGCCGGTGTCGGTGCCGATGCCGTCCTGGACTGCCCAGGCGGCGGATTCATCCGCAGGCGCTGACCGGGATAGATGGTGTAGGGCTCCCTGATCCCGTTCCAGCGGGCCAGTTCCTGCCATTCCAGGCCATAGCGCCAGGCGATGGAATAGAGGGTTTCATGCTGGCGCACGGTATAGGTGCCGGAACGGAACGCCGGCTCTTCGGGCTTGATGGCGGCACAGCCCGATACCAGCAGTAACAGCAGCAGAATAAGTGCCAGTCCCTTCACCGTGTCTTGTTCATCCCAGCCATTGATAGAGGGCAACCGCCAGCAGCAGGCAGACCACCGTCAGCCATCCCAGCCATTCGATATAGGGCCGCAATTTTGGTTCCACCCGAGGTCCCAGCCAGCTGATCAGCAAGGCCACGGCAAAGAACCGCGCCCCCCGCCCCAGGAACGAAGCAATGATGAAGGGCAGCAGGGCCATGGACAGGGCACCGGCGGTGATGGTGAACAGCTTGTAGGGAATGGGCGAGAACCCGGCCACCAGCACCACCCACACCCCCCAGACGGTAAACCATTCCTGGGCCAGCGACAGCTCTTCCCCATACCCGGCATTGACGATCACCGGCTCGAGCATGCCGAAGGCCAGATAGCCGAGCACATAGCCCAGCACCCCGCCCAATACCGAGAACAGGGTGGTGATGAAGGCCAGATACAGGCCCTGATGGGGTCTGGCCGCCGCCATCGGGGCCAGCATCACATCCGGCGGCACCGGGAAAAAGGATGACTCGGCAAAGGACAGGGCCGCCAGATAGCGGGGGGCATGGCGGTGGCGAGACCAGCCCATGACCCGATCATAGAGTGGACCGAACAGCCTCATGGCACCTCTCCCGGCAGCAGGGGCACGAAACTCACCGGCCCCAGTTCATCCTTCACGAACGCCTTGCTGGTACGGGTGATGCGCACCAGAGACTGGGTCTCGTTCTCTCCCCCCACCGGGGCCAGCAGTCTCCCGCCCACCTTGAGCTGCAACAACAGAGCCTCGGGCAATTGCCGGGGCGCCGCGGTGAGCAGGATGCCGTCATAGGGCGCATGCTCCGGCCAGCCTTGGGTGCCGTCGGTGTGGCGCAGGCTGACATTGTGCAGACGCATGCTGCTGAGCACCTCCCGGGCACGACGCTGCAGGGGCCGGACCCGTTCCAGGCTGACCACGCGCCCCACCAGCTGGGCCAGGACGGCCGCCTGATACCCGGACCCGGTGCCCACCTCCAGCACCAGCTCCGGCACCCCGTCTTCCAGCAGGGCCTCGGTCATCCGGGCCACGATATAGGGCTGGGAAATGGTCTGGCCGAAACCAATGGGCAAGGCCGTGTTCTCGTAGGCACGATGGGCCAGTGCTTCATCCACGAACAGGTGTCGCGGGGTGGAGCGCATCACTTCCAGCACCCGTGGGTCGCGGATGCCCAGCTCCTGCAGCCGGCGGGCCAGCCGATCCCGGGCACGCTGGGAGGTCATGCCGATTCCCGCAAGATCGTGGTTCAAGCCCGCTCTCCCGTCAGCCAGCGACTCACCACATCCATGGCATCGTAACGGGTCAGGTCCACCTGGATCGGCGTGACGGAGACATACCCGGAACGGATGGCATGAAAATCCGTGCCGGGTCCGGCATCCTGTTCCGGCCCTGCGGGACCCACCCAGTAAATGGGACGGCCCCGGGGATCGGTGGAACGGGTCACCGGCTCCGCCTTGTGACGGTGGCCCAGACGAGTGGCCTGAAAACCGCGGATCTCATCCCAGGGCAGGTTCGGAACATTCACATTGAGGATGGTGTCGGACGGCAGGGGCATGTTGCGCAACCGTTCCAGCAGTTCCAGCACGGCCCGGGCGGCGGAATCGAAGTGTTGACAGGGATACCCGGCCAGGGAGACGGCGATGGCCGGCAAACCGAGAAAACGACCTTCCATGGCGGCGGCCACGGTGCCTGAATAGAGCACGTCATCCCCCAGGTTGGCGCCCGCGTTGATGCCCGAGATCACCATGTCCGGCTCTTCCGCCAACAGGCCGGTGATGGCCAGATGGACACAGTCCGTCGGCGTGCCGTCCACCCGCACGTCGCCGTTGTCGAGGATTTCAGGCCGCAACGGACGGGACAGGGTGAGGGAATTACTGGCACCACTGCGATCACGGTCCGGTGCCACCACATGGACGTCGGCACAGGTTCTGAGGGCCTTGGCCAGCAGTTGCAGGCCCGGCGCGTGGACACCATCATCGTTACTGAGCAGTATGCGCATATCGAGTCACTTTGAAGTCAAGCGGTTAATATACTGGAAAGCCTGTCCCCGGCGCATGTCCGGCGCATCTTTCCGACCGACAAACCCAGGCAGCCGACACCCGTCCAGACTCAAGCCACCGGCAACGGATTCCTGACATGCCGCCTTCCGATTCGCAGGATGATGACTTTGACCTCTTCCGCCAGGCCGTCGGCCCGGTGGCGCCCGTGCACACCGACCGGGCCATGCTGCAGCCACGGCGGCCGCCGCCTCGCCCCCGTCAGACCGAGGCCGAACATCGCCGTGCCCTGGAGGACATGATCGATGATCCCTTTCAGGTCACCGACATCCAGCCCGGCGACGAACTCATCTACATGCGCGAAGGTCTGCAGCGCCAGGTATTCAAGAAGCTGCGGCGGGGCCATTACCGGATCGGAGCGGAACTGGACCTGCACGGCATGACGGCCCGCGAAGCCCATGAAGAGATGGTGCTGTTCCTGGCCGCCGCCAGGGAGCGACGCCTGCGCTGTGTCCGCATCATCCACGGCAAGGGCCTGCGCTCCAGCAACCGGGGTCCGGTACTCAAGAGCCGGGTGGCCCACTGGCTGCAACAGCGCGCGGAGGTTCTGGCCTTCTGCTCCGCCCGACCCGCGGACGGTGGCACCGGTGCCGTGCTGGTGCTGCTCCGACTCAGTGACTGAGGAACGCAAAAGCCCCCCGGAAAAGGCATCTTTCGATAGCCAGGTAAGTTCCATACCATGCTAGTATGAAAAGCATGAGAAAGACCCATGGTTAGGCCGTATCCGCCGTGTTGCCCGGAGGGCATGACATGAAACGATATCCATTGACCACGCTGGCGATCCTGCTGCTCGCTACCGGCAGCCTGGGCCTGTCTGCCCAGGAACTGCCCCCGGAGACCCAATCCCGGGTCGATGCCAGCCGCGCCGCCGTGCAGCATTTCGGCGGCAGTCTGCAAGGGGAACTCAAACAGGCACTCGAGAGCGGCGGCCCCCTGCACGCAATCGAGGTCTGCAGTCAGCGGGCCGGAGAGATTTCGCGGGATGTATCCACCGACCGGCGGCTGGAGATCGGCCGTACCAGTCTCAGGATCCGCAATCCCGAGAATGCCCCGGACGCCTGGGAGCGGCTGGTCCTGGAATCCTTCGAGGCCAGGCTGGCGGCCGGGGAATCCCCTCAGACCATGGAATTCTACGAAATCTATCAGCGCGGGGAAGTGCGTGAGTTCCGGTACATGCGTGCCATCCCCGTCGGCGAAGCCTGCCTGACCTGCCACGGTCAGGAAATCCGCTATGACGTGGAACATGCCCTGCTGCGCATGTATCCCGACGACCAGGCCCGCGGCTATGAAGAAGGTCAGATAAGGGGAGCGTTCACCGTTGTCCAACCCATGTGATCCGATGCTGGGCGCTGAAGACCCGGCGATTCCCCATCGGCGGCGCAAGCATGCCCTGCCGGGTCGTCCCGTGGCGCCCCAAATGGACAACGACTGCCGTCGCTGTCCGGTCAGGGGTGTCAGCCTGTTCGGCGACCTGCCGGACGAGGTGGTGTTCAGCCTCAACAACCCGGCGGAACATCTGGACCTGCCCGCGGGTCATGTTCTTTACCGGGAAGGTGCCGCGGCCAACGCCGCGTTCACCCTCAAGGACGGCGTGATCAAGCTGACCCGCACCGCCGTGAATGGTCGTGACCAGATCCTGCGCCTGCTGACCCGGGGAGACGTGATGGGGGCGGAAGGCTTGATGGGCCTTGCCTACAACCACACGGCCACCACCCTGACCCCGGTCCAGATCTGCCGCCTGCCGCTGCCGGTGCTCAAGCAGTTGCAGGCGGAACATCCCACCCTGAATCATGCCCTGCTGGCCCGCTGGGCAGTGGCCCTGCAGCAGGTGGAAAACCTGGCCCTGGAACTGGGCACCAAAAAGGCCAGCGAACGACTCGCCACCTTCCTGCTTTACTGGCGGGCCAAGAACGGCCACTACCCCAGCATGCCCCTGCCGCTGTCCCGCACCGAGACCGGTGAACTGCTGGGCCTCACGGTGGAGACCGTCAGCCGGTTCTTCGCCGACTGGAAACGACGGGGTTATCTGTCCGAAAAGGCGGGCATCATCCATCTCCACAACCTGGAAGCCCTGGAGACCCTGAGCGGCTCGGAATCCCTCTCCCGGATCTGACATGGCACGCGAACGTCTGATTGATCCCGCCCTGCTCGCCCTGGCGGTGGACGCCTGCAATGACGGCGTGACCATTGCCGAGCGGGAGGGCGAGGACACCATCCTGATCTACGTGAACGAAGGCTTTGAACGGCTGACCGGTTATCGCGCCGATGAGATTCTGTACCAGGACTGTCGTTTCCTGCAGAACGATGATCGGGATCAGGCCGCCCTGGCGCAAATCCGCGACGCCATGGAACGCGGCATCCCCTGCCGGGTGCGGTTGCGCAACTACCGCAAGGACGGCAGCCTGTTCTGGAACGAACTGAGCATCACGCCGGTATTCAATGACGAGGACCGGCTGACCTACTACATCGGCATCCAGAAGGACATCACCGACCAGGTGGAGGCCGAGCAGGCCCTGGAAGCCGCCCGCCGGGAACTGAGCCGACTCGGTGCCCTGCCCCGGACCCACAACCACCCCGGTGAAGACCCCGAATGAAACTGCTGGCCATTGAAACCGCCACCGAGGCCTGTTCCGCCGCCCTGCTCCTGGACCGGGATGTCTGGGTCCGTTTCGAGGTGGAACCCCGCGCTCATGCCCGCCTGATCCTGCCCATGATGGAGGGGCTGCTGGCGGAGGCGGGCCTGTCCCTGGGGCAGCTGGATGCCCTGGCCTTCGGCCGGGGGCCGGGGGCCTTTACCGGGGTCCGGATCGCCGTCGGGGTGATCCAGGGTGCCGCCTTTGCCGCCGATCTGCCGGTAGTGCCCGTCTCCACCCTGGCGGCACTGGCCCAGCAGGGTCTGGATGAAGGGGCGGACCAGGTACTGGCCGCCCTGGATGCGCGCATGGGAGAAGTCTACTGGGGCGCCTTCCGGGGAGACGAGGACGGCCTGGCCGTCGCAGCAGGCGAGGAACGGGTCTGCCCCCCCGAGGATGCCCCCCTGCCGGAATGGCGGGGCTGGCTGGGGGTGGGCCATGGCTGGTCAGCCCACGGGACGGTGCTGACCAGCCGCTTCGGGGACTGCCTGAGCGGAAGGCCGATGCCGGACGCCCTGCCCAGTGCCGCCGAGGTGGCCCGGCTTGCCGCCCGGGATTTCACCCGGGGCCGGGCGGTCCCGGCGGAATCGGCCCTGCCGGTGTACCTGCGCAACCGGGTGGCGGAAAAACCCCGGCATCAGGCCCTCTGACGGGAGGGTTCTTTTACGTCAACCCTCCCCGCCGTCGGCCCCGGTGTCGGCGAAGACCTCGACCAGGGTGGTGGCAAAGGCGCCGGCGGGCAGCGTGAAACCCAGCCGCAGGGTCTGTTCCTCCTCCCACTCCCAGGTCAGCGCCTGTGGGCGGATGCGCAGGGCACGCCGTTCCTGGGTCAGACCCGCCGCCTCCAGCCCTCGGGCCAGAACCGGCACGGTCGCCGCGACACCGGCCTCCAGCGCCGCCACCGCCCCCATCGTCGCCGGATCGCCCCGGCCCCACAAGGGACCGGTCACATGCAGAGCCTGGGCCGCCAGCCGCTCGGGTACCGTGGGATCGTCCTCCTGATAAATAAAGAAGCTGCCCCGTCCATCCAGCTGCAGGGCATCACCGGGCAGGGCCTGATCCCAGGTCCCATCCTCAAGCCGGGCCGCCAGGACGCGGTTGAAGATCTCCGAACGGGCCGCGGACAGGTAGATCCCCCGCAGCTTCTGGTCGCGTACCTGCAGGGTACCCTGGAACAGGGCCTCGGCCCTGGCGATATTGCCGCCGTCACGACCAAAGCGTTGGGCACCGAAAAAGTTGGGCACTCCACGCTGTCGCATCATCGCCAGTCTGGCCTGTGCCGCGTCCCGATCCCCCTCGCACCGACGTAGCACCAGCACGAACCGGTTGCCCTGCAGATGACCGGTCTGGAGCTTTCGGCGGTGTCGCCGTGCCTCCAGGACTTCCACTTCCGGCGGCAGGTGTTCGGACCAGACCGGCGCCTCCCGACCCGGCAGGTGGACGCTGAACCACTGGGTGGTCACCGCATGGCGGTCCTTGCGGCCCGCATACCCGACGGCACGGCGCGGCACACCGGCGATGCGTCCCAACAGGGCGGCGACGGTATCGGTATTCATGCCCCGCTTGCGGATGCTCAGCCAGACATGCTCACCCTCCCCCTCGGGCAGGGTCGCGGGGATCTCCTCCACCAGGAAGTCTTCGGGCCGGTGACGCAGGATGGCCGTCAGGGGACGGGCAAGGGGGGCGTGAAAGGGGGTCATCAGGCACTCGATCGGGTTTAAGGTTCAGGCTTGCGGGCAGGACGGCTCGCCCAGACCCTGCAAGAAGGTCCGGGCCTGGTCAAGATCCCGGACCCGGCCCACCGGTGGCAGACTTTTCATGAAGATGCGGCCATAGGATTTGGTCTGCAGACGGGGATCACACAGCACCAGCAACCCCTTGTCATCCGGGTCACGGATCAGGCGGCCCACCCCCTGCTTGAGGGCGATCACCGCTTGGGGAATCTGCAACGACGTGAAGGGGCTGCCGCCCTCGCGACGGATGGCCTCCATGCGGGCTTCCAGCACCGGATCACCGGGCGAGGCAAAGGGCAGACGGTCGATGATCACGCAACTGAGCGCCCGCCCCCGCACATCCACCCCTTCCCAGAAACTCTGCGCCCCCAGCAGGACACCGTTGCCCGCCTCGCGAAAGCGCGCCACCAGCTCCTGCCGGGGCGCGGTACCCTGTACCAGAACCGGTCGATCCAGGCGTCGGGACAGCCAGGCGGCGGCGGCCTGCAGAGCCTTGTGGCTGGTGAACAGCATGAAGGTGCCACCCGGGTTGGCCTCGATCACCGGCAGAACCGCCTGCGCCATTGCTGTCGTATAACCGGGGTCATTGGGTTCGGGCAGCCCCGAGGGAATGTAGAGCCGGGCATTGGTGGCATAATCAAACGGGCTGTCCAACTGCAGGCCACGGGGCACCCCGAGGCCCAGGCGCCGGTTGAAGTGATCAAAACGGCCATCCACCGACAGGGTGGCCGATGTGAACACCCAGGCGCTGTCACAGGCCCCGCGATGCTGGCGGAACAATCCCGCCACATCCAGCGGGGTCAGATGCAGGCTGAAGGTCCGGGTCCAGGTTTCGTACCACTGCACCGCGTCTTCCTGGGGGCCGTCGAACAGGGCCAGACGCTGCATCTGATCCAGCGCTCGCCGGGCGCACCCCTCCAGGCCCTTGCCCCGCTCCGCCGCCACCGCCAGGGCCTCGGCCAGGGACTCCAGGGCCGCGCGCAGGCCCTGCAGGGCCTCGTCCATGCCGGGGGTGGCCGCCAGCACCGGCCAGGGAGCACGGCGCATGCCCTCCCCCATGGCCAGCCGGAAATCCTTCACCGCCTTGCCCAGCCCATTCGCACGCTCCCGTAACTGGGGCATGTCCGGGGCCTCGTTCACCTGCTCGGAAACCGTATCCCGGGCCAGTTCCAGCAACTGCCTGGCGCTGAGACTGACACCGAAGAAACTGCCGGCCACTTCCGGCAACTGATGGGCCTCGTCCAGGATGAAGGCCTCGGCCGCCGGCAGCAGCTCGCCAAACCCCTCGTCCTTGAGTGCCAGGTCCGCGAACAGCAGGTGGTGATTGATCACCACCAGATCCGCCTCCTGGGCGCGACGCCGGGCTCGCAACACGTAACACCCCGCATACTCGGGACACTCCGTCCCCAGGCAGTTGTCCGCCGTGGAGGTCACCCGGGGCCAGATCTCCGCATCCTCCGCCAGTTGGGACAGTTCGGCGGTATCTCCGGTGCGGGTTCCCGCCGCCCAGCGTTCCACCAGGCGCAGGGGGGCGTGCAGGCGGGCCTCCAGCTGCGGACCTTCTGCCGCGGTCAGGCGGAGGCGATGGGGGCACAAATAGTTCGAACGCCCCTTGAGCAGGGCACAGCGCACCGACAGCCCCAGCGTCCGGCAGATCAGCGGCAGGTCCTTGTGAAACAGCTGATCCTGCAGATTGCGGGTGCCGGTGGAGACGATGACCTTGCGACCACTGAGCAGGGCCGGCACCAGATAGGCAAAGGTCTTGCCCACGCCGGTCCCCGCTTCCACCACGAGGGTATCCTGGTCCTCCAGGGCCTGGGCCACGGCGGCGGCCATCTGCTGCTGGGGCAGACGGGCACGAAAGCCCTCGATGGCATTCGCCAGGGGGCCGTCATCCCCGAGCCATTCGGCCGCCTCGCCCGGACCGGTCATCCGGTGCGTCCCGGTTGCAGCGCCCGGGCACGCTCAAGGGCCTCCATGGCCCCCCGTTCATCCCCCCGCAGACGCCGGGCCTGGGCAATGATGCGCCAGTTGTCCGACTGCAGGGCACGATCACTTCTGGCCAGACCGTTGGACTTGGCGGCCAGGCTCTCCGCCTCATCCGCCTGCCCCTGGTGCAGCCGCACCATGGCCAGCTGGTGCCAAAGCCGGGCATCGTCCGGGGCAATGCGCAGAGCCCGCTCCAGGGCGGCGGCGGCACGTTCGGGCTGGCCGGCGGCCATGTGACGGTCCGCATCCCCGGCCAAGGCCACCACGGCGGGAGGCTGCTGGGGCCGGGCGGTGACCGGCGGCACCGGGCGCGCGGGTTCGGCGGCGGACGGACGCTGGGTCCGGGTGTCGCCGGCAATCACCGGGGCCTGGGGAGCACGCACCTCCGGCTGGGGGGCCGGGGCCGGGATCGGAGCCGGGGCCTGCGGTACCGGCGCGGGCGCCGGGACGGGCGTGCGGGGCGGCGGCCGCATGTCGGGGACGGCGGCACAGCCCGACAGCAACACCAGCAACGCCAGGGCGGCCGGATATCGGCAGGATCGGTCAAGGGATCTCACAAACGGCTCCTCCAGATGCATCGGCTAGCCGGTGGCCACCCGTCTCACCGCAAAGATGTTCGGCAGGGCGCCGATCTTGTCCATCACCGTGCTGAGTTGCCCCGTATCGGTGATCTCCAGGGTCAAATCCATGGTCACGGTGCGCTCCGCCGGGTCGGTACGGGTGGAGGCGGCCAGGACATTGACCCGATCATTGGCCAGCACCTGGGTGATGTCCCGCAACAGCCCCTGACGATCAAAGGCCTCCACATGCACCACCACCGGGTAGGCCTGGCGTTCCTCGCCCCAGCTCACCTCCACCAGGCGATAGCGCTTTTCGGTGGGCATGCGCAGGATATTGACACAGTCCCGCCGATGAATGGTGACACCCTTGCCCCGGGTGATGAAACCGACAATGGGATCTCCCGGCACCGGGCGGCAGCAGCGGGCCACCTGGGTGAGCAGATTGCCCACACCCCGGATCTGGATCCCTTTTTCGCCGCTGCCGCCCTTGTCCGCGGGACGGCGGCTGCGCCGCCCCATGAGGGTTTCCTCGGCGGTCAGGGTGATGGGTACCTGAAGGGCACTGGAAAGCTGGGCCGGCGTGATCTCGCCGGCGCCGATGGCCACCAGCAGCTCTTCCCGGCTGGGCTGGTGGAAGCGCCGGATCAGTTCCTCCATGTCGGGTTCGGCAACGCCCTGGCGATGGGCCTCCCGTTCCAGGATCTGGCGTCCTTCCTGGAGGTTCTTGTCATGATCCTGGAGCTTGAACCAGCTGCGTGCCTTCGACCGCGCCCGGGAGGTGCGCAGATACCCCATGTTGGGATTCATCCAGTCCCGGCTGGGGCCGCCCTGACGGGTGGTGAGAACCTCGACCCGTTCGCCGGAGCGCAGCTCGTGGGTCAGGGGCACGATGCGTCCGTTGACCTTGGCGCCCCGGCAGCGATGGCCCACCTCGGTGTGGATGGCATAGGCAAAATCCAGCGGGGTGGAGCCCTTGGGCAGATCCACCACATCCCCCCTGGGGGTCAGCACGAAGACCCGGTCCTGGAACAGCTCGGAGCGGAAGTCCTCCAGCAATTCCCGATCATCCTCCTGGTGCTCCAGCAGGCGTCGGAGGGAGGCGATGGCGCGCATCAGGGCCTGGTCCTCCCGTCCGCCTTCCTTGTAGCGCCAATGGGCGGCCACCCCCAACTCGGCGAAGGCATCCATGTCGCGAGTGCGGATCTGTACCTCCACCACCTTGCCATTGGGACCGATCACCGCCGTGTGCAGGGATTGATAGCCGTTGTCCTTGGGATTGGCGATGTAGTCGTCAAACTCCTTGGGTATATGGGGCCAGCGGCTATGCACCACCCCCAGCACCGCGTAGCAGGTGGCGACCTTGTCGACGATCACCCGCACCGCCCGCAGGTCGTACAGATCCTGGAACTCCAGCTGCTTGCGGTCCATCTTCTTCCAGATGCTGTAGATGTGCTTGGGCCGCCCCCGCACCTCCCCTTCCACCTGCTCCTCCGCCAGCGCCCGACGCAGACGCTCGGTGAAGTCCTGAATGTACTGTTCCCGCTCCAGCCGGCTTTCTTCCAGCAGCTTGGCCACCATGCGGTAGTGATCCGGGTCCTGGATGCGGAAGGCCAGGTCCTCCATCTCCCACTTGACCTGAGCCACGCCCAGGCGGTTGGCCAGGGGAGTGAAGATTTCCTGGGTCTCCCGGGCGTAGGCCCGGGCCAGGGCATCCGGCTCCTGGGACATCAGTCGCAGATGCTGCAGGCGATAGGCCAGCTTGATGAGCACCGCCCGCACATCATCCACCATCGCCAGCAACATGCGGCGCAATCGCTCGGCCTGCTCAGGGGCGCCGTCCAGTTGACCCGGAGCACTGCGGAAGGTGGTGAGCAGATGCACGTTCTTCACCAGCCGGGCCACCGGCTCGCCGAAGTGGCGGGACAGATCCTCGTCGGAAAGGCTGCCATCGAAATGGGCATCCAGCAACAGGGCCGCGATCAGGGTGTCCTTGTCCACCCCCAGTACCCGCAGGTTCTCGGCCACATCCAGGCAATGGGGCTGCCGGGGCTGACGCTCATGCTCGGCCAGGGCATGGGTCAGGGCCATGGAAAGACGCACGTCGGTCCCCCCGCCGGGAGGCGTGAAACGCGCCACCAGGGCTTCGCGGGACTCGTGAACCAGGGATGACTTGTCGTATCGGGTATGACGCATGGGCGCAAAGTATATCCATCTGTGGCTGCCGGGGCGATCTCCGCCCACCGGCAGCAGGTTCCATGGGTATCGGTATCAGGTGAGCTGACGCAGGGTGAGCAGCGGCGGCTGACGCAGCACGGAACGGGCGCCCAGCCAGCCGGCCAGTCCCACTCCCAGGGCACCGCCACCGATGCCCAGCACCCAAAGCCAGGGGTTGAAGGCATAGGAGAGGTCGAACACCTGGCGGGCCAGCACCCAGCCGATGCCGCTGGCGCCCGCGCTGGCCAAAAGGCCTGCCAGGGCGCCCATCACGGTGAATTCCGCCAGCAGGCCCACCAGCACCTGACGCCGACCGGCGCCCAGGGTGCGCAGGATGGCACTTTCGCGCCGGCGCAGATCGCGGGTGGCGTGAATGGCCGCGTAGAGCACGGTCACTCCCGCCGCCAGGGTGAACAGGAACACGTATTCCACCGCCAGGCTGGCCCGGTCGATGATGTCGCGCACCTGCTGCATCAAGGCCCGCACGTCCAGGATGGTGATGCTGGGGAACTGCCTCACCATCGCCGTCAGCAGGTCGGCACGCCCCTCCGCCAGGTGGAAGCTGGTCACATAGGTCATGGGCTGATCGTCCAGCAGGACCGGCGGCGACAGCACGAAAAAGTTCACGTTGAAGGAATCCCAGTCCACGCTGCGCAGACTGGTGACCCGGCCGGTCACGATCTCGCCGGACACATTGAATTCCAGCACGTCGCCCAGCGTAAGGCCCAGGGTTTGTGCCAGACCCTCCTCGATGGAAAACTCCCGGCCGTCGGTGTCGTCGGACCACCACTGCCCCGCCACCACCCGGTTGTCCGGCTGCGGATCACGGGCAAAGGAGAGGTTGAACTCCCGGGAGGCCAGCCGCTCCGCCCGAGGGTTGGCGAACGTCTCCGGACGCACCGGCTCGTCGTTCACCGCCGTCAGACGCCCGCGGATCATGGGGTAATAGGTCGGCGCCGGCAGACCCTCGCGCTCGAACAGCGCCCGCAAGGGCTCCACCTGGTCCGGCTGGACATTGATCATGAAGTGATTGGGGGCCTCCGGCGGCAGGCTGCCCTCCCAGCTGGAAAGCAGATCCACCCGCACCAGCGCCAGCAACAGCAGGGCCATGATCCCCAGACCAAAGGCCGCCAGCTGGACCGCGCTCAAGGCCCCGCGCCGGGACAGGTTGGCCAGACCGAATCGCAGCGCCACCCCGCCCCGGGTGCGCAGGGGCTTGAGTCCCAGCACCAGCGCCCAGGCCGCGCCCCACAGCATCACCACCGTCAGACCGGCACCGCCCAGGACCCAGGCCGCCAGCCGTACATCCCCCGCCTGCCACAGCAACAGTCCGCCCAGGGCGGTCAGGGCCAGCACCAGGGCCAGCCACATGGCGGGGGGCGGCGCCCCCAGATCACGCCGCAGCACCCGCAGCGGCGGCACCTGGCCGATCCGCAACAGAGCCGGCAGGCCAAAACCCAGGGCGGTGACCACCCCCACCCCAAGACCCGTGAATGCCGGCCACAGGGATGGCAACGGCAACGTGCCCGGGAACCACTGGGCCAGCAGGGCCGCCAGGAACCCCTGGGCCAGGAAGCCGAGCGTCAGCCCCACGGCACTGGCCAGCAGGGCCAGCCAGAGGATGCGCAGGATGAAGACCTGTAGCACGAAGGCCCGGGACGCCCCCAGGCAGCGCATGACGGCGCTCACATCGGACTGACGATCGCTGTAGTGCCGGGCCGCCACCGCCACCGCGCCTCCCGCCAGCAGCACCGCCACCAGAGCCGCCAGCCCCAGAAACTGCTCACCCCGGGCGATGGCACCCTGCAGTTCGGGTCGGGCATCACCGACCCCTTCCAGACGCTCCCGCTCCGTCAGGTTCGCACCGGCCCAGTCACGAAACGCCGCCACCTGGGATTCGGTGCCGGCCACCAGCAGGCGGTGACTCACCCGGCTGCCCGGCACCACCAGCCCGGTGGCTTCCAGGTCTTCCAGGGGGATCAGCACCCGGGGTCCCAGCTGAAACAGGTCACCGCCCCGGTCCGGCTCATAGGTCAGAACCCGGGTCAGGGTCATCTCCAGGTCCCCCACCTGCAGTCGATCACCCACCGCCAGGCCCAGCAACTGGAAAAGGCGGGGTTCGGCCCAGGCCTCGCCCCGCCCGGGCACCTCGCGGCTTTCCCGCTCGTCCCCGAAGAGGACATCACTGACCCGCACCGAACCCCGCAGCGGCCAGCCGTCGCTGACGGCCTTGACCTCGGTAAGCTGGGAGTCATCGCTGGCCATGACCACGCTGGGGAAGCTCACATGACGGGCCGTCTCCAGTCCCAGGCGCGAGGCCTCCCGGGTCACGGCCGGTGCCAGGGGGGCGGACGAGGTGATGCTCAGATCCCCTCCCAACAACTGGGTGGCCTGCTGGGACATGCCCCGCTGCACCCGGTCGGTGAAGAAGCTGACCGAGGTGACGGCCGCCACCGCGATGACCAGGGCCATGGCCAGGATGCGCAGCTCACCGGCGCGCCATTCCCGTCCCAGGGACAGCCAGGAATACCGCAACACCTGGTTCATGCCGCCTCCAGCACGCCGTCATTGAGCCGGTAGCGACGCTCGCAGCGGGCCGCCAGCGCCATGTCATGGGTCACCAGCACCAGGGCCGTGCCGTAGACCGCCTTGAGATTGAACAGCAGGCGGATGATCTGTTCTCCGGTCTGCTGGTCCAGATTGCCGGTGGGTTCATCGGCAAACAGTACCCGGGGATGGGCGGCAAAGGCCCGGGCGATGGCCACCCGCTGCTGCTCGCCGCCGGAAAGCTGGCCGGGATAATGGGCCATTCGCCGGGCCAGGCCCACCTGCTCCAGGGCCTCCATGGCACCGGCCCGGGCATCCCCGGCCCGCCCGGACAGTTCCAGGGTCAGCATCACGTTCTCCAGCGCGGTCAGGGCCGGCAGCAGCTGGAAGGACTGAAACACGAATCCCACCTGACCGGCCCGCAGCATGGCCCGCTGATCCTCGGTAAGACCGCCCAGGGAACGCCCCAACAACTGAACCTCGCCGTCCGTGGGCAGGTCCAACCCCGCCAGCAGGCCCAGCAGGGTGGACTTGCCCGAACCGGAAGCACCGACGATGGCCACCACCTCGGCATTTGCCACCGTCAGGTCCACACCCTTTAGAATGGCAAGTTCACCACCCGGGCCATGAACGGATTTGACCAGACCGCTTGCCGACACCACGGCGGCAGAGGATTGAGACACCATGGGATCACGACTCCTTCTTTTTCTGTGCTTGTTGTGCCTGCCCGCCGCGGCGGCGGCCGAACGTCCTGCCCTGCTGATCATGGGTGACAGCCTGAGTGCTGCCTGGGGCATCCCCGTGGAACAGGGCTGGGTGGCCCTGCTGGAACGGCGCCTGGAGGAAAGCGGTCAGGCCTGGACCGTGGTCAACGCCAGCATCAGCGGGGAGACCAGCCGCGGCGGCCTGACCCGCCTGCCCCGCGCCCTGGAACGGCACCAGCCCGAGCTGGTGATCATCAGCCTTGGCGGCAATGACGGATTGCGGGGCATCGCCCTGGGCGAAATCCGGGAGAACCTGTCCCGCATGATCCGACTGAGCCGGGACAGCGGCGCGGAGGTACTGCTGGTGGGGATTCAGGTGCCGCCCAACTTGGGCAGACATTTTACCGAGAGGTTCCACCGGATCTACCATGAACTGGCCGAGGAATATCAGGTTCCGCTGGTGCCGTTCCTGCTGGAGGGGGTGGCCCTGGAGCCGGACCTGATGCAGGCGGACGGCATCCACCCCACCGCCGAAGCCCAGCCGATCATGCTGGACACGGTATGGACGGTGCTGGAGGCGGTGCTGGAATAGCCGGACGCCTCAGCGAGGCAACAGCCGGGCCGGCAGTTCCGACACCGACCGCAGGGTCAGATCCGGTGGCGAGCCGCCGCTCTCCCAGGCCAGGGAACGGGGATTGACCCAGGCGGTGCGCATCCCCACCCGGGCCGCGCCACGCACATCCCGCTCCGCGTCATCTCCCACGTGCAGGGTCTCGGACGCGGCCACGCCGGCCTCGTCCAGGGCGGCGGTGAAAATCCGCGCCGATGGCTTGGCGGCCCCGGCGGCGGCGGAGGTGATCACGAAATCGAACCGATCACCGATGCCGATGTGATGCACGCAGGCATTGCCGTTGGTGATGGCGCCGATGCGGAAATGCCCCCGCAGACGATCCAGGGTCTCCAGCACGTCATCGTAGAGGGAAACCTGGTTGCGGGCCTCCCAGAACACCCGGAACGCCGGTTCCACCAGTTCGTCCCCATAGCCCGACTGGGCCGCCAGGCTGCGCAACCAGTGCTTGCGCAGCCGGGTCATGTCGTAGTGCAGGTGCCGGCGCTCGGCAAACCAGGCCTGACGGTGACGGATCATGTCCTCCAGGCCATGACGCTCGGCAATGCGTGGATAGTGGACCCCGAGCCAGTCATGAAAGACCCGTTCCGCGTTCTGGATCACCGGGGCACAGTCCCACAGGGTGTCATCCAGGTCGAAGGTGATGCAGCGTATGTTCATCCCGCAAGCATACCCAGTTGCGCGGTCGGAATACAGCCACGGCTAAATCCTGAATCGCTCCACCGAACTCCTGAGTTCGGCCGCCAGACGGGCCAGATCATGGGCAGCCTGGGCGGTTTCCTGGGCCCCGGAGGAGACGTCATGACCGCTCTCGCTGATGCGCACCACATTCTGGTTGATGTCCTCGGCCACGGCGCTCTGCTCCTCCGCCGCGCTGGCGATCTGGCTGCTCATGTCGGTGATGGTGCCCACCGCGGCGACGATGGTGCGCAGGGACTTGTCCGCCTCGCCGGCTCCGGCCGAGGTGTCCTCCGCCCGCTTGCGGCCCGACTGCATCACCTGCACGGCGGCCCTGGCGCCATCCTGCAGCGTCTTGATCATGGATTCGATCTCCCGGGTGGAGGTCTGGGTCCGGCTGGCCAGGGTGCGCACCTCGTCCGCCACCACCGCAAACCCGCGTCCCTGCTCCCCGGCCCGGGCGGCCTCGATGGCCGCGTTCAGGGCCAGCAGGTTGGTCTGCTCGGCAATGCCCTGGATGACGTCCAGCACCGCCCCGATCTTCTCGCTGTCCGCCTCCAGCTTCTGGATCACGTCGGCGGCGCGGCTGATCTCGCCGGCCAGGTCCTGGATGGCCTGGATGGCCTGGGTCGAGATGGCCTGGGATTCGCGGGATTCGTCGTTGGCCTTCGCCGCGGCCGCCGATGCCTCCGAGGCACTACGGGCGACCTCGACCACGGTGGCCGTCATCTCGTTCATGGCTGTGGCCACCAGTTCCGTCTGGGACTGCTGCTCACCGACGCGACGCAAGGTCTGATCCGTCACTGCGGAGAGCTGTTCAGAGGCGGCCGCCAGCTGCGCCGTTGCCCCATTAACCTGACCGAGAATGGTGCGGAAGCTGTCGCCCATGCGATTGAAAGCCTGGGCCACCCGGGTCAGCTCATCATTCCCGCTTTCGGTGACAACCACCCTGAGATCGCCGTCTGCCATCTGGACGCTGGCCGTCACCAGCTGATTCACGGTGGAAGTCATGCGACCGAGCAGCAATACTCCCCCTGCAACCGTGACGGAAAAGGCCAGCAGAAGTAACAGGATCATGCCGTTGCGGATACGAACATGTAGGACCAGGGCATCCTCATAGACCTGCTGGGCCACCTCCAGCTGAAGATCCATCAATGCCCTGAGGCCGTCGCTGGCTTGCTGATAGGTCTGGGCCACCTCGCCTTGCAGCAGACGCTCCGCCCCGTCCCAATCCCACACCTCCAACGCCTCAACGACCCGGTTCAACCCCCGTCGATCCAGGTCGGCCCATTGACGTTCGAAACTTGAGGCCAGCTGGGCTTCCCTGGGCGTGAGAAAGGTCTGCATGTAATCCGCCCAGATACGCTCCATGGTCTGCCTGTTCTCCCGCACCCGTTGCAAGGCACCCTCGATCACGCTCTGACTGGGATCACTCACTGCCATGCGCAACCTCATCCGGGAATCCATGAGCAATTCGCTGATCCGACCCAGTTGACCCATGGGCACCAGCCTGTCGTCATAGACGGTTTTGAGCTGGCGCTCCGCCTGGGAAAGGCCGGTCCATCCCATGAAGGCGATGCCGGACATCAACAGCAAGGCTGCCGATATCATCAGAATCAAGCGCTGACGGATGGTAAGACTGATTCCCATGAAATTTCTCCTGAATTGGCCACCGACACGGAGCAGTATCGGATCGGAGGAATATGAAGACACCTCCCACGTCTAACCTTTATAACCCTTGCCGATGTTTTCGGCAGGCAAGGTGGATCCTTGAACATGCCCTTGTGGTTCTATCGAAGCGGCCATTACATGCTTAGAAGGAATTGATACACTTGCGCCTCCATACTCAGTCACACCGGAGGTACGACACCATGAAGACCACAGCAAGGGCACTGATTGCCGGACTGGTCCTGACTTTGGCCGCGGGCACCGCATGGGCCGTGGAAGCGGATGATGCCATCGAGTATCGCAAGGCCGTGTTCCAGGTCTTCAAGTGGAACATGGGTCCCATGGGCGCCATGGCCCAGGGCGACAGACCCTTTGACCGCGAGGTCCTGGCCAAGCATGCCGAACAGATGGCCCGCACCGCCGATCTGCCCTGGCAGGGTTATGTGGACGGTTCCGATCTGGGTGACACCGCCTCCAAGCCGGAAGTCTGGACCAACCGCGCCCGCTTCGATGAGCTGGCCCGCAATTTCGAGGCTCAGGCCGCCCGTCTGCTGGAGGTGGTGAACAGTGATGCCGGCGAGCGCGAGATCCGCATGGAGATCGGTCGTCTGGGTCAGGCCTGCCGGACCTGTCACGACGATTTCCGGATTTCCCGCCGCTGATCGGGAGGCAGGGGGGCCGCCCCCCTGCCCATGCCTGAGGGGAAACCCTCCGGCATCAGGGAATGTAGGTGATCCCCGCCCACACCAGAGCGGAACAGACCGCCAGCAGCAGCACCGCCCACCACACGTTGGCAAACTTCACATCCTCGGCCCCGTACCAGGTCACCCGCTTGCGCCCGGTGATCATGGGCAGGATCAGGTTATCCCGCTTCAGCAGCCAGTACAGCAGCACGGCCGTGACATGGATGCCCACCATGATCAGGATCAGGTCGAAGTTGAGCTTGTGCAGGCCGGTCAGCCAGTCACTGGTGGACGAAGACACCATGCGGGCGAAGGGTCCCCGGTTGAAGATCTGATCATTGGCAAACAGACCGGTGAAGGACTGGAACATCAAAAGGCCCAGCATGATCATCACCGCCCAGCCCCCCATGGGATTGTGACCGGGATGCCGATGGCCATCGCCGGTGAACAGGCCCTTGAAATACTGGAACACCGTCACCGGACCGGCGAGAAAATCCGAGAAGCGTACCGACCGGGTCCCCATCACCCCCCAGAGGATCCGGAACAGCAGCAGGGCGATCAGTGCGTATCCCAGCCACATGTGCCAATGCAGGGTCATCACGTCCCGGCTGGTGTACCACAGCCCGAACAGCAGGATCACCAGGGACCAGTGAAAGAGCCGAGTGGGCAGATCCCAGATCCGGATGATCTTGCCGTAATGTCTTGTATACCCCTTATCCATGAAACCTCCCGATGGCAGTCGACACAGCCGACCATACCAAAAACAGCGGCTGAAATGCTTCAATACCCCGTCAGCTCCACATAGCCCCGTCCGGTCACCTCGCCTGCCTCCAGCACATCCACCGCCCCTTCCCAGTAACGCACCGAAAGATCCATCTCCTGATCCGGACGCACCGCCCGGATCTCCATGACCCGCCCCTGCACCGGCAGATGCAAGCGCCAGGCCACCGGGTAGCGATGCCCCGTCGGTCCGGTCCAGCGTTCCAGCACTTCCAGACGGGCCTGATCGACTCCGATCACCGCGGATTCTCCCTCCGGCGTCACCCACAATCCCTTGCTGAAGGGATCCTCGCTACCGTCTTCCCGCCGGAACCGGTAGTACAT
This sequence comes from Ectothiorhodospira shaposhnikovii, assembly GCF_047222355.1. Lineage (NCBI taxonomy): Bacteria > Pseudomonadati > Pseudomonadota > Gammaproteobacteria > Chromatiales > Ectothiorhodospiraceae > Ectothiorhodospira > Ectothiorhodospira shaposhnikovii. Next base: position 1,720,331 of record NZ_CP178333.1, read on the forward strand.
CACGTCATGCCCGTCCGCCAGCTGCAGGGAAAACCAGTCCCACCCCACCTGCCCCTCCTCCAGCGCGCTGGTGCTCCACTCCCGGTCCATCCAGGACAGGCCGGACACCCCATGTTCGCGTCCCTGGATACGAATCACCCCCTCGGTCCGCAGACGGGTGAAGGAATAGTAGTAAGAGGCATTGCCCGGTGCCGCGGACTTGCGGCTCAGGCCCCGGTCCCCCTGCAGGACATGGGGCTTTTGCGGCATCAGCCTAAGCTCAAGCTCGATGTCGCCGGATGAGGCCGTCAGCCGCCAGGGAAAGTCATTGCCCCCATCGGATGCCAGCACCCAATCATCCAGCCAGACCCGGAATGGGTCCAACCGTGCCCCGGCCAGCCCCATGGCGCCCCGGGAAAACCGCTCGAAGGCGCGATGCCCGATACCCGCCACGTCCGTGACCGCCAGATGGGCCATCCAGACCTGGTTGGTGGCCCAGGCCGAGGCGGATTCCGGGACCGTCGGTGTCAGGCTTACCCGGAAGAAGGTGATCTGATAGCCGAACCGACGCCCCGCCTCGTCGTCCAGGTTGCCGGTGATATACCACCACTCGTTGCGAAACCCGGGATGGGGGCCGTGATCCTCGGGAAAGAGGAAGGTCCGGGGCTTGATGGCGCGTTCAAAGCCCTCATCCAGGTCGCCGCCCAGCAGGGTCATGGCATCCAGGGGCTGCGCCTCGGGCACACCGGGTCCGGGACTGCAGGCCGTCAGCCACACGACCGACAAGACCAGGGTCAGTACGCCAGGGAATGGTTTCCGGATCCACATGGGCTACGCCTCCCGCAGATGTTCGGCTGGACGCACCCGGGCCATGCGATAGCCGGGATATGCACCGGCCAGCAGGGATGCCGTCAGGGCCAGCAGCAGCCCCTCGACCAGTACCGCCGGCGGCAGGGTCCGGGTCATGCTCCAGCCGAAGGAACGCTGATTGATCACCTCGATCAGGACATCGGACATGAGCATTCCCAGGGGGATCGCCGCCAGACCGGCGGCCAGGCCCAGCAGCAGGCTCTGCAAGGTCACCATGCCCGCCAACTGCAAGGGGGTCATGCCGGTGGCCCGCAATACCGCGTGCTCACGGGACCGCTCCAGTTGCAGGGCCATGAGGGCACTGAGGATGCCGATGAAGGCCACCCCCACGGTAAGCAGCCGCAGAACATGGGTGACGGCGAAGGTGCGGTCGAAAATGGCCATGGACTGGGCGTGAATCTCGCCGGCGGCGGTGATCAGGCGGTTGATACGCCCGTCCCGGCCGCCGGCGGCATGGTCCCGGAAAGGCCGTTCGGCAAAGGGTTCCAGCCCCAGCAGGATGAAGGTCTCGCCGTGGATCCGCGCATGACCCTCCACCACCGGGGCACTGTCCCGGAATCCCTGCAGGCGCAGCTGCGTGTAGAGCCCTTCCTCCAGTCCGCCGGGGCCGCCAACGAGCTGGTGGGTGGTCCGCCCCGTGACCGTCTCCATGGACAGCCCAAAGGCGCGGGAGGCACTACTGTTGGCAATGTCCACCGCCACCACGATGGCCACCCCCAGGGCCACGCCCAGGACGGCAAAGATCAGGTTCCAGGGATGGCGGCGGTGATCCCGGATCAGGGCCCGGGCCGTCAGCCGCTTCATGACGTCCCCCGAGACTGCAGATGACCATCCACCAGTTCCCAGACATGGTCGGCCAGGGCCGCTACCTCCGGACTGTGGGTCACCAGCACCAGCGTGCGTCCCTGCTCCCTTGCCAGCCCATGCAGCAGTGCCATCACCCGGGCCCCGGTTTCCGCATCCAGATTGCCGGTGGGTTCATTCGCCAGCAGCAGGGGCGGTTCGTGGACCAGGGCCCGGGCAATGGCCACCCGCTGCTGTTCACCACCGGAGAGGCGATCGGGGAAGGTATCGCGCCGGTCCGCCAGGTCCACCGTTTGCAGCAAGGCCATGACCCGTCGCATCCGCTCCCCGGTGGGCACACCGTTGAGTTCCAGGGGCAGAGCCACGTTTTCCGCCACCGTCAGAGTGGGGATCAGATTGAAAAACTGATGAACTACTCCCGCCAAGCCTTTCAGGCTATGGCGTGAGTTTCGCGCTTCACGGGGCGTGCCGGATCATCCGGGGATGATTCGGTCTTACCGCCCTCCACGCATCGGCCAGGTTCCCGACCGGATAACTGCTGCTTGGCCCAGTTCATCAAGACCCGAGCGGCGTTTTCGTCCCGCGAGCAGGACGCGCCACAGGGGCACTCATGACGCCGCTGGCCGAGCGGCTTCTTCTCCTGCCGCCCGCAGGCGTGACAGGTCTGCGAGGGCTTGAGATGCCGCGTCGGAGCCTCCATCGCCCAGGTCCCAGCCTCTTCCGCTTTGTACCCGAGCAATTGATGGAAGGCACCGCCAGCGGCATCGAGGATGCTGCGGTTCAAGCCCTTTTTGTACTGACCGCCCGAAGCGGTCATGGTGCGGATGTTCAGTGCCTCCAGGCCCAGGACAGCGAATTGCCCAACAAGCCGCGCTGTCGTCTGATGCTGAAAATCGTGGCGCTGGTTCGCCACCTTGCGGTGGAGGCGACGCAAATGCTCGTATGCCCTCTGGAGACGGTTGGAAACGGGAAACCGGCGCGTCTTCCCGGACGCTTTCCTGGCCGCCCCCTCCTTGCGGGAAATATCGCGCTGGACCCGGCGGATTTCGTCCAGTGTCCTAGCCAGGTAGCGCGGGTTATCGATGGTCTCGGTCCCTGCTGGCGTGGCCACGGTGGCGAAGGTTTCCAGCCCCCAATCCAGACCGCCCAGTGTGTCGCCGCGTTGACGCGCAGGCTCGCAGTTCAGCGTCACCGATGCGTACCAGCGCCCGTTGCGACAAAACAGCTCGCAGGTCTTCGGCGTGCCTGGGGTGCGGGGTTTGCCCCGGATGGCAACCTTGCCGATTCCACTGAGCCTCAGCGTCCCGTGCTTCATCCGCTCGTTGGTCATCAGACGCCAGCCGTCACCGTGGGTCTTATAGCCCCAACCCTTGAAACGGTGCAGCGGCTTGAAGCGGGGAAAACCGGGCGTTTCGCCGTTTTTGATACGGCGAAAGAAGTGCTGGAACGCCAGATCCAGACGCTTGAGGGTGACCTGTTCGGACTGGGCGTTGATATCGCGCAGGAGCTTCGATTGGGTGCGCCACTCGGTCAGCCGCTTGCACTGGGCCGAGAAGCCCAACGACTCCTGCCGCTCGCTCCAAGCCTGGCGTCGTTCGGCCAGCGCCTCGTTCCACAACAGGCAGTGGACCCAGCGTTGGTGCTCCAAGGCAGAGATCTGGGCCGCCGTGGGGTAAAGCCGATATGTGACTTTGCGCTGGACCATGCTGAAAGTATACTTGGTTATTATGGACTCGCAACCGCTAAAACGGCTCTACCATTGCACATATCGGCTCCAGTATCATTTGGTTATCGTCACCAAGTACCGGCGCAAGTGCATCACGAGACCAATGCTTTTTCGCCTGGAAGAAATCGTCCGTGCTACCACCAAAAGGTGGGAAGGCGAGGTTCTGGAGTTCAACGGCGAACCGGATCATGTGCATCTGCTCCTGGAGCTGACGCCGCGCACCGCGCCATCTGCGTTCGTGAATAATCTCAAGACCGTCACCTCGCGACTGATCCGCAAGGAGTACGGGGAACACATACGGCGCTACTACTGGCACAAGCCGGTGTTCTGGTCTCGCAGCTACTGCATCATCAGCGTCGGCGGTGCGCCGCTATCGGTCCTGAAGCAATACATCGAACAGCAGGAAGCACCGGAGTGATGGCGCTACGCGCCATGCGCCGCTTCACCACTCCCTAAGCCGCTGAGCGGCTATAGGCGGAGCACTGCGGCGCTATTTGGTAGATGAAGCCCACCCGGGCGCGACGGTGGAGGGTCCGGTCACGCTCGGCCAGGCTGTCCAGGCGCCGACCTTCCACCAGGATCCTGCCATGATCCGGGGCCTCGATGCCGCAGATCAGGTTCAGCAGCGTGGACTTGCCCGAGCCGGAGCGTCCCACCAGGGCCACGATCTCGCCAGCATGGATCCGAGCCGTCACCCGGTCCAGCACTACCCGTGCCTTCCCGCCCTCCCGAAAGGACTTGCTCACCGCCTCCAGCACCACCAGGGCTTCCCGGGCGGCGACGGTCGTCGGCTCTGTGGTCTGCGTCTGCCGATAGTCCATGACTACGAATCCTCCGTTCACAGAATCGTCATGTGAAAACCTTAACATCAGCGGCCGAAACGGCCCCGGCGGGCCGATCCTGATACCCAAGGGGAGTGCACCGGCCCGTGAAGATCCTGATGATCAGTGATGTGTTCTTCCCTCGCATCAACGGTGTCTCCACTTCCATCGCCACCTTCCGGCGTCAGCTGCGCCGGGAAGGGCATGACGTCACCCTGATCGCGCCGGCCTACCCCGCGGGACATGAGGGAGAATCCCATATCCTGCGCATCCCCTCCCGCTACGTGGTCCTGGACCCGGAGGACCGGATGATGAAGGCCCGGCGGATCATGGCCCATGCCGATGAACTGGCCCGGGAAGGGTTCGACCTCATCCATGTGCACACCCCCTTCGTGGCCCATCACGCAGGTCTGGCCCTGGGACGGCGACTGGGCATCCCGGTGGTAGAGTCCTACCATACCTATTTCGAGGAATACCTGTTCCATTACCTCTCCTTTCTGCCCCGGACCTGGATGCGATCCGTGGCGCGTCACCTGTCACGGCGTCAGTGCAATCAGGTGGATGCGGTCGTCGTCCCCTCCCGGGCCATGGCCGAGATCCTGACGGGCTACGGGGTGAAAACCCCCATGTCCATCATCCCCACGGGGATTCATCAGGAGGCCTTCGCCGGCGGGGACGGCGCCGCGTTCCGCCACCGCATGGGCATCGACCACGACACCCCCCTGCTGGTTCATGTGGGACGGATTGCCTTCGAGAAGAACATCGATGCCCTGCTGCACATGATGGTCGACGTCCGCCGGACCATCCCCGACGCCATGCTGGTGATCGCCGGCGACGGACCCGCCATGGGCCATATCCGCCGCCTTACCGGGCAACTGGGGCTGGAACCGGCGATACGGTTTGCCGGTTACCTGGATCGGCGCACCACCCTGCTGGATTGCTACCGGGCCGGCAACGGCTTCGTCTTCGCCTCCCGCACCGAAACCCAGGGACTGGTTCTGCTGGAGGCCATGGCCCTGGGCGTGCCGGTGGTCTCCACCGCCGTCATGGGTACCCGGGACATCCTCTCCACCGGCGAGGGCGCCCTGGTGGCGGCGGATGACCGGGACCTGGCGCGACAGGCCATCCGACTGCTGTCCGATCCGGAGCTGCAACAGACCCTGTCGCACCAGGCCCGGCAATGCGCCCTGGCCTGGAGTGCGCCGGAGATGGCCGCGCGCATGCTGGCGCTTTACGGCGAAGTCAGTCACGGCGCCCGGGTTGACGGGCTGTCACGAGACATTCCGTAGCGCCGGACGGATTGCTATAATCGACCGCCCTGCACCCAGAGGCGGCCGATGCCCATGGCGCCGTCCCCGGTTCCCGTAACACGCATCGCTTGAGCGACCCTCCCCCGTGCCATCCGTTGCCGCGGATGGAGTGTGTCCTTGGCGGAGGCTGCCGATGGAGTTGGAATTCGAACAATACCTGCCCGAGATCCGCGAACTCCTGGCGCGGGACGAGCACGAGGCCCTGCGCCGTACCCTGGACTCCATGCGCATCCAGGACATCGCCCATGTGCTGATGGCCCTGGAAGATGATGCCGTGGAACGGGTTTTCAACGCCCTTGCCCGCGGCCGCAAGGTGGACGTCTTTTCCTACCTGGATCCCCATCACCAGCACGCCCTGCTGGACCGCATCGCCCAGGCCGATGCCCGCCATATCCTGTCGGAGATGCTGCCCGACGACCTCACCGCCCTGCTGGAGGATCTGCCCCGGGACGAGGTGCGCCGGCTGCTGCGGCTGTTGCCCTTTCGCGCCATCCGCCGTGCCCTCACCCTGCTGGACTACCCGGATAACAGCGTCGGGCGCCTGATGACCCCCGAGTTCGTCGCCGTGGCGGCGGACTGGTCCATCCAGGACAGTCTGGACTTCATCCGGGTGCAGAAGGCACGGGGCGAGATGGCCAACGTGATCTTCGTCATCGATGACGAGCGTCGCCTGCTGACCAGCATCCCCCTGGGGCGTTTCGTCATGGGCCGGGCCGACGAGCCGGTCTCCAGCCTGGGCACCGAGCCCATGATCACCCTTTCCGTCAACGCGGATCGGGCCGAGGCGGTCCGGTTGATCCAGCACTATGACCTGGAAGTGCTGCCGGTCACCGACGATGACGGGGTGCTGCTGGGCATCGTCACCGTGGATGACGTGATGGACGTGGTGAAGGAAGAAACCACCGAGGACTTCCACAAGCTGGGCTCGGTGGGCGCCCTCAACCTGAGCCTGCGGGATGCCCGGCCTTCGCTGCTCTACCGCAAGCGCATCGGCTGGCTGCTGGTGCTGGTGTTCCTGAACATGTTCGGCGGCATCGCCATCGCCAGTTTCGAGGACACCATCTCGGCGGTGGTGGTGCTGGTGTTCTTCCTGCCCCTGATCATCGCCTCCGGCGGCAACGCGGGGGCCCAGGCCTCCACCCTGATGGTCCGGGCCATGGCCACGGGAGACGTGAAATCCTCCGACTGGTTCCGGCTCTGGGGCAAGGAGCTGTTGGTGGCCACCTCCCTGGGCCTGACCATGGGCATTGCCGTCTCGGCAGTGGGCCTGTGGCGGGGCGGCCCCGAGATCGCCCTGCTGGTGGCCATGGCCATGGCCATGGTGGTGGTGGTGGGCAGCATGGTGGGAATGATACTGCCCTTCATCCTCAGCCTGGCGCGCCTGGACCCGGCCACCGCCAGCGCCCCCCTGGTGACCTCGGTGGCGGACGTGGCCGGCATCCTGATCTATTTCAGCCTGGCCGTGGCGATTCTGAACCTGCCCGCCGCCGGTGGAGGCCTGTGACATGACCGAGACTGCCACCCTGGAACGCCCCGGCCTGGCCGATCTACCCGCCCTGCTGGTGGAACAGGACTGGGAGTGCATCCAGGCCCTGCTGGCGGATCTGGCGGAGCCGGACATCGCCCACGCCCTGCTGCCCGGATTGGCGCGGGCCGAACGGGTGCGGCTGATGCAGCTGCTGCCGCCGGAGCGGGCCTCCTCGGTCTATGCCTACCTGGATACCGGCCTGCAGACCGAGCTGCTGGAGGATCTCACCGACGAGGAAAAGACGCGCCTCATCGGTGAACTGTCCTACGACGATGCCGCCGCCATCCTGGACGAACTGCCGGATGAACACACCGATTCCCTGATGGAGATGCTGCCGGAGGCGGACCAGCAGGTGCTCAAGGCCCTGCTGGCCTTCCCGGAGCACAGCGCCGGCCGTCTCATGACCCCGGAGTTCGTGGCCCTCTCCCCTGCCTGGACCGTGCGCGAGGCCCTGGATCATGTGCGTGAACAGGCCCATGTGGGGGAGACCCTCAACACCCTGTTCATCACCGATGACGCGGGTCGCCTGCTGGGCTGGATCAGCCTCCAGGACCTGCTGCTCTCCCGTCCCCGGACCCGAGTGGAACAGCACTACCACCGGGATGTGATCCGCATCCACACCCAGGAAGACCGGGAAGAGGCAGCCCGCCTGATCGGCCACTATGACCTGCAGGCCTTGCCGGTGGTCGACGAGGACAACATCCTGGCGGGCATCATCACCGTGGACGACGTCATGGACGTGGTGGAGAAGGAAGACACCGAGGACTTTCACAAGATGGGCTCGGTGGGCGTGCTCAACCTGAGCGTGAAGGATGCCACCGCCGGCATGCTTTACCGTAAGCGCATCGGCTGGCTGGTGATCCTGGTGGTGGTGAACATCATGAGCGGGGCCGCCATCGCCTTCTTCGAGGCGGCCATCGAGAAGGTGGTGGCCCTGGTGTTCTTCCTGCCCATGGTCATCGCCTCCGGCGGCAACGCGGGGGCCCAGGCCTCCACCCTGATGGTGCGCGCCCTGGCCACCGGCGATGTCCAGGCCCGGGACTGGTTCCGGCTCTGGGGCAAGGAGTTGGTGGTGGCCCTGGGCCTGGGCACCACCCTGGGACTGGCGGTCTGGCTCATCGGTCTGTGGCTGGGGGGCACGGAAGTGGCCATCGCCATCGCCATCTCCATGGTGCTGGTGGTCATCACCGGCAGCATGTTCGGCATGGTACTGCCCTTCATCCTGGCCCGGTTCAGGCTGGACCCGGCCACCGCCAGCGCCCCCCTGGTGACCTCGGTGGTGGACGTGGCCGGCATCGTGATGTACTTCGCCGTGGCCACCCTGGTGCTGCGGATGGCGGGGATGTAGCGCTCAGAAGACGTGCTCCACCATCATCTGGACCGAGCACAGGCCCCGGTACTCGTTGCTGTCCAGACGATAGGCCAGGTGCATCCGGTCCCGGTCCTCCGGCCAGTCATCCGGATCGGCGTTGAAGGCAATGCCGGTGATCGCTTCCCCCCCTTCGGGATGGCGCAGGCGCAGGCGCAGATGCCTGCCCTTGAGCCAGCGTCGCTCCAGCACCAGGAACTCCCCGTCGAACAAGGGTTCCGGGAAACCCTGCCCCCAGGGTCCCCCGGCGCGCAGGGCCTCGGCGGCCTCCAGGGTCAGCTCATGGGGGGCCAGCGGGCCGTCGCTGAGGACCACCCCTTCCAGCGCCGCCGGATCGACACGCCGGCGCACGGTCTCGTCAAACACCCGCCGGAAGGTCTCGAAATGCGCCACCGGCAGGCTCAGACCCGCCGCCATGGCATGGCCGCCGAACTTGCTCACCAGGCCCGGATGGGCCGTGGCAATGGCATCCAGGGCATCCCGGACATGCAGCCCGGGGATGGAGCGGGCCGACCCCTTGAGCAGACCGTCACCGGCATCGGCGAAGGCAATCACCGGCCGGTGCACCCGGTCCTTGATGCGGGAGGCCACGATGCCGATCACCCCCTGATGCCAGGTCGGTTCATACAGGCACAGGCCGTGACCCGCCGTCTCCGTCAGCCCGCCTTCCAGCAGCCGACTCAGGCCGTCCAGGGCCTGATCCTGCATCTGCGCCTCCACCTCACGGCGATCCCGGTTCAGGTCGTCCAGGGCCTGCGCCAGGGTCAGGGCGCGCACCGGATCATCGGTGAGCAGACATTCGATACCGATACCCATATCGTCCATGCGCCCGGCCGCATTCAGGCGCGGCCCGGCGGCAAACCCCAGGTCCGTGGCCACCGCCCGGGCCGGATTGCGGCCCGCCACCTGCAGCAAGGCCAGGATCCCCGGCGCCGCCTGCCCGGCCCGCATGCGCCGTAACCCCTGCTCCACCAGGATGCGATTGTTGCGATCCAGGGGCACCACGTCCGCCACGGTGCCCAGGGCCACCAGATCCAGCAGATTGCCCAGGTTGGGCTCGGGGATGCCCCGGTGCTGGAACCAGCCCTGCTCGCGCAGGTGGGCGCGCAGGGCCGCCATCACATAGAAGATCACCCCGACCCCGGCCAGGGCCTTGCTGGGAAAGAGGTCATCGGCCAGGTTGGGATTGACGATGGCCTCGGCCTCGGGCAGCCGCGCCCCGGGCAGGTGATGATCCGTCACCAGCACCCGCATGCCCCGGTCCCGGGCCGCCATCACCCCGTCCAGACTGGAGATGCCGTTGTCCACGGTCATGATCAGGTCCGGCCCCCGGCCCGCGGCCACCGCCACGATCTCCGGCGTCAGTCCGTAGCCGTACTCGAACCGGTTCGGCACCAGATAATCCACTGCCGCCGCCCCCATGGCCCGCAGGGCGCGCAGGGCCAGGGCGGTGCTGGTGGCGCCGTCGGCATCGAAATCCCCCACCACCAGGATCCGCTGCCCCTCGGCCAGGGCCTGGGCCAACAGGGCCGTGGCCCGATCGATCCCGCCCAGGGCACGGAACGGGGCCAGACGGGACAGGGAGTGATCCAGCTCCGCCGGGTCCATGACACCCCGGTTGGCATAAAGCCGGGTCAGAAGGTCGGCGCCGTCGACCGCGGCCCGCGCCCGTTCCAGCCTGCGGGCGGCCTTCATGGGGCGTGCTCCGAGTCGGCGACCCCATGGTATTCGCCGAACGGACGGGGTCGCCGCCACCAGCGCCAGCGCGCCCGGCCATCCAGCCATACTCCCCGGCCATCCTCACCCTGGATCACCAGGTGCCGGAACCGGCCCCGCCCCAGGCCCTGACACAAGGGTTCGAACCAGGCCTGCTCCAGAGCGGCCAGGGCGTGCATCCAGGCCTCCAGGTCATCCGCGACGGCGGCCGCAAAAAGGTCTTCCAGCACCACCAGCACCGGCCCGGAGGTCCGCCATGCCGCGGCGGTGTCCGGTGGGGGATGCAGGGGCGTCCCGGTCCAGCGGCACAGCCCTTCCAGCAGTGGGCCGCGTCCGTGGGCCGCCGCCCATCTCCCCGGCGGTGGTGGGTTGGGCCAGCGGCCGCCGCCCCAGAGCCACAGGCTGTTCACCGGGGCCTCGCCCCGGGCCTCCCGGGCCTCGTTCGCCGGCGCGCCGAACAGCAGCATCTGCAATTCCGTCAGATCCCGTTGCCAGTCCCGGGCGGCGGCACCCTCCCGGGGCAACAGCCCCCCCACCCGCTGTCCCATGGCACGGGAAAGGGGCACCGTGGTCAACCCTGGGTCCGCCTCCAGGTACAGATGCCATTGCCCGGGGGCGGTGGCGTGCAACGTCCAGGGGCGCGCCTGAAAATGATCATTGATCCGGGCGACCAGGGAATCGCTCTCCGCGTCGGTCAGCGACGGGCCGACGGCCCGGGAAAGGATCAGATCATCCATGCCCACCGTCAAATGCACCGGGTCGGCACAGAGCCAGTACCCTTCGGGCACGCCGTCGGTGACGGCCAGCCGGGTCAGGGCGCCCATGGGGGCATCGGCACCGGCGCCAAAATGCCGGCACAGCAGGGTTTCCAGGGCATCCGCGCAGGACTCGACCGGCCGGCCCCGCGACCACAACCATTCCAGCGCGGGATAGCGTCCCAGGCCGCCATAGTCGGCCTGCCACCGGGCAACGCGCATCAGCAGGCCCGGCAGGATCAGGTAAAGGGCCTGATCCGCCACCGGTGAAACGGGGTGCGGCATCATGTGAGTTCCCTGGTCGGCATAGCCCTGCCCACCGCCGGCGGCTGCCCCGACGCCAGTTGCCGATCCAGCAGGGCCATGAAGACCGGAATGTCCAGAGGCTTGGTCAGATATTCATCAAAACCAGCGGCTTTCCCGCGGGCCACATCCCGCTGGGTGGCATTGGCGGTCAGGGCAAAGACCGGCGTCGCCGCTGTCTGCACATCTTCCCGCAGGCACTGCAATACCCGATATCCGTCCATGCCCGGCATGTTGATGTCCAGAATGATCAGATCCGGCCGATGGCTGCGGGCCAGGGCCAGCCCCAGATCGGCGCTGGGCGCCTGCAACAGACGAATGCCCGGATACCTGGCCAGGATCTGTGCCACCAGGCGCAGGTTGGCCGGATTGTCGTCCACATGCAGGACACAGTGATGCAAGCCGTCGTCCCAGGAGGAATGCGGGGCGCCGTTGGTGCCTGTCGGTGCCGCCATCGAAGGTGCCTCCACCGCCACCGGCAACTCGAACCAGAACAGGCTCCCACCGCCCGGCCGGGGTTCCACTTCAATGCGGCCCCCCATCAGTTCCGTCAGACGCAAGGCGATACTCAGGCCGATGCCCGTCCCCTCGGTGATCGCCCCATCATCCTGCCCCAGGCGGTTAAAGGGTTCGAACAACTCGTCCAGACGCGAGGGATCGATGCCCGGGCCGGTATCGGCCACGCTCACCCGGATCGTCTCCCCCGCGGTGTCCAGCCGGGTCTCCAGCCACACTTCGCCTTCCGGGCGATTGTACTTGATGGCATTGGACATGAGATTGATCAGCACCTGCTTGAGCCGGGTGCGATCAGCCAGCACCACGTGCGTCTCGGGGCAGCTCGGATGCAGGCGTATCCGCCGCTCTTCCGCCAAGGGACGCAGCAACATGACACACTCGGTCAGCACCGAGGCCATGGCCACCGGTTCCAGGGACAGCTCGATCTTGCCGGCCTCCAGCCGTGACAGATCCAGAATCTCGTTGATCAGTTCCAGCAGGTGCCGACCGCCACGCAGGATCTCGCGCACATTGTCCTGCTGCTCCTCACCCAACGCCGGGTCCGCTTCCAGCAACTGGGAAAACCCCAGTACCGCGTTCATGGGCGTTCTGAGTTCGTGACTCATGCGGGACAGGAATTCGGACTTGGCCCGGTTGGCCTGCTCCGCCCGCTCCTTGGCCTCATGCCACTGCTGCATGGCAAGGTGACGTTCCTCCTCGGCACCGAGTGCGGCCGCCAGCAGGGTCAGCAGGCGCTGTTCCTCCTCGGTCGGGCGCCAGTGACGCACAAATACGACACACAGGGAACCCACCGCCTCACCCTGGCAATATACCTTGTGGCCGAAATAGGCCTTGAGGCCATAGCGCCGTATCGCCGGATCCGTCTCAAAATAGGGGGAGCGCTCCAGATCCTCGATGATGAGGCATTCCAGACCGGCGTCCTGGATCAGGCCATAGCAGACATGGCCTTCGGGGTCATCCTCCAGGGGCATATCCGGCGGACTGTTCCAATGGCCCAGGCTGCAGAGTCTGCCGTCGATCATTCGGTTGTACAAGGCCGCATCGCTGCCGAACAGTTCACCGCACAGACGGGTGATCTTCTGGACGTTGTCGTCAAAATTCGGTCCCATGCTGGACAGGCTTTCGGTCAGATTCATCAGTCGCCGCTCGGCCTGCTTGCGGTCGGTGACGTCACGGAGGATCCCCAGTGCATGCCAGCCCGTATCCAGATGCAGCAAGGACAGGGACAACTCCACCGTGATCTCGCGGCCGTCCTTGCAGCGGGCCTGCAACTCCAGGGTCCGGCCCATGGCAGTGCCGCAGCCGCTGCGCTCGATATTTACCAACTTGCGCCTTTTGATGCCCGGCAGGCCCCCGGGTACAATCATGTCATGCAGATTCTGTCCGACGGCTTCCTCCCGGGAGTAGCCGAACAGGGCTTCCGCCGCCGGATTCCAGAAGGCCACCCGGCCACCGGGCGCCATCAGGATGATCGCGTCCCGTGCCGACTCGGTGATGGAGCGCATCAACGCACGGCTTCTTTCCAGTTCCTGAATACGCTCCTTCACCTGCCGCTCCATGTTATCCGTCGCCATCATCGGGGCGGCCGGGTCTGACCATCCGATCGGGATTGGCCAGGCGGGCAATCAGTACCGCCAGCACGATGGCCGGCAGGCCGACGAGGGCCGATGACACGAAGAACCAGACCCAGCCCACCTGCTCGGCCAGAAGCCCGGTAAAGCCCGCCAGAAACTGACCCGGCAGCGTCATGATGGAGCTGAACAGGGCGTACTGGGTCGCCGTATAGGCGCTATTGGTGAGGCTCGACAGATAGGCAATGAACACGGAAATGGCCAACCCCCCGCTGATATTGTCCGCCATGATGGCAAAGACCAGACCATACAACTCCGGACCCAACCCGGCCAACCAGGAAAAGGTCAGATTGGTCAGGGGAGCCAGACAAGCGGTGGCGATGAGCATCCGGGTGATGCCGAAACGCATCACCAAAAGCCCTCCCAGGGCGGCCCCGGTCAGGGTCATGGCCAGGCCGAAGGCCGCGGCCACGTTGGCGATCTCCGTCTTGGTAAAGCCCAGGTCCAGATAGAAGGGATTGGCCATCACCCCCATGAAGATGTCGCTGATGCGAAACAGGGCCACGAACAGCAGCACCAGCAGGGCCGTCCTGCCGTACCGGTGCCAGAAATCGGCAAAGGGACAGACCACCGCGCTAATGAACCAGGCGGTGAAGCGGCGGCGCCAACCGCGATGGGGGGTACGATCCAGATAGTCCACCACCCGCTGCTCCAGTTGCCGGGTGCCGCCATCGATGATCACTTCCGGCTCGCGGATGATCAGGGTGGTGATCACGCCCACGGCCATCAGCGCGGCCATCACCCCGTAGGAGAGGCTCCAGTCCCCCACCGCGGCCAGATGCAGGGCGCCTGCCCCGGCGGCCAGAAGGGCCACCCGGTAACCAAAGATATAGGAGGCCGCCATGGCCCCCTGCCGGTCCCGGCTCACCGCCTCGATGCGATAGGCGTCGATGGCGATGTCCTGAGTCGCCGACCCGAAGGCGGTGAGCACCGCCCAGACGGCCACCAACCACAACTGCTCGCGGGGATCGGTCAGGGCAATGCCCAAAAGCCCCAGGGCGATCACCCCCTGGGCCAGGATCATCCAGGCCCGCCGCCGGCCCAACAGACGGGTCAGGAACGGCAGGGGCATGCGGTCCACCACCGGTGCCCAGAAGATTTTGATGCTGTGGGCCATGCCCACCCAGCTCAGGAAACCGATGGCGGCCAGTTCCACCCCCAGATCCCGCAACCAGGCGGTGAACGTGCCTCCCACCAGCAGCAGCGGCAAGCCGGCGGCAAAACCCAGGAACAGCATGCCGATGACCCGGGGATGCCGATAGACGGACAGGGCGCCGCGCCAGTCCCGGCGGTGTTCTGGAACGACCTCGGTACTCATGATGCGCGGCACCCCCGGCAAGGTTCGCGGGAACAGGACGAATGACGGGCACAAAAAACCCGGCCCTAGGCCGGGTTTTTCGGGATTTGGTCGGGGCGAGAGGATTTGAACCTCCGACCACCTGCACCCCATGCAGGTGCGCTACCAGGCTGCGCTACGCCCCGAGAAAGTGCAGCATTATAGGGGGTATATTTTCATTTGTGAAGGTTTTTTCAGTCAAAATTCCGAATATTTTTTCACGAGGACTTCTGCCGCAGGATATGCAGGATCTCCTCCAATTCCAGCCGCATCTGTCGGATGATCTGCTGGCTCTGGGAGGTATCCTCACGGGCCTCCTGCCCCGACAGTTTCTGTCTTGCGCCGCCGATGGTATAGCCCTGCTCATAGAGCAGGCTGCGGATCTGCCGGATCAGGATGACATCCTGTCGCTGGTAATAGCGGCGGTTGCCTCGCCGCTTGACGGGCTTGAGGGAGGGGAATTCCTGTTCCCAATAGCGCAGCACATGGGGTTTGACCCCGCACAGCTCGCTGACCTCCCCGATGGTGAAATAACGCTTCCCCGGAATGGCCGGGAGTTCGCTATTGTTGCCCGCTTCCAGCATAGGACTCGACCCTCGCCTTCAGTTTCTGACCGGGACGAAACGTCACCACGCGACGGGCGGAAATGGGGATTTCCTCACCGGTCTTGGGATTGCGACCGGGTCGCTGGTTTTTGTCCCTGAGGGTGAAGTTGCCGAATCCGGACAACTTCACCTGCTCCCCCGATTCCAGGGCGCTACGGACTTCCTCGAAGAAGAGCTCCACGAGCTCCTTGGCCTCACGCTTGTTGAGCCCGAGTTCTTCATGCAGCCGCTCCGCCATCTCCGCCTTTGTCAATGCCATCGATCAAGCTCTGAGGGTCGCCCCAACCTCTTCTTGTAATTTGGTCACGATGCCGTGGATCATCTCGTCCACTTTTTCGTCGGTAAGAGTGCTGGATAAATCCTGTAAAATCAAGCCTAAAGCGAGACTTTTTCTACCTTCCGGCACACCCTGCCCAGTATACACGTCAAACAGGTTCACACCCTTGAGGGCCTCGTGACCGGCGCCCTCGATGATTTCCACCACCCGGGCGGCCGGCAGGGCGGCATCCACCAGCAAGGCCAGGTCACGACGGATGGCCGGGAACCGGCTCTGCTCCCGGAATCGGGGCAGACGGCCCCGGCAGACCTTGTCCAGGGACAGCTCGAACAGGAACACCGGCATTTCCAGGTCCAGCTCGGCTTCCAGCGCCGGGTTCAGGGCGCCCACCCAGCCCAGGGACTCTCCGTCCAGCACCAGTTCCGCGCTCTGGCCCGGATGCAGTGCAGGATGGCGGGCGGCCCGCCAGCTCACCCGCCGGTCCAGCCCTGCCAGGGCCAGCAGGGATTCCACATCCCCCTTGAGATCGAAGAAGTCCACCGGGCGCTCGGCCTGCCCCCACTGGGCCGGCAGCAGGGCACCACAGATCAGGCCGGAGACGACCTTTTCCTGTTTCAATGCATCGCCTTCGGGCACGAACCTCAATCCCGTCTCGAACAGTCGCACCCGAGTCTGCTGACGATTGAGGTTGTGCCGGGCCGCCTTCACCAGCCCCGGCCAGAGGGTGGTGCGCATCACCGCCAACTCCGAAGAGAGGGGATTGGCCAGCTTGAGCGGTCGGGTATCCGGGGAGAACCGGGCTTCCAGGGCCTCGTCCACGAAACTGAAGGTGATGGCCTCCAGATATCCCAGGTCGCACAGACGGGACCGCAGGCGCCGAGGATCCACCCGCGCCTCGTCCAGCCAGGTGATGCCGGGGCGGACCAGGGGCAGCTCGGAAGGCAGATCGTCATAGCCATGAACCCGGGCGATCTCCTCCACCAGGTCTTCCTCGATGGCCAGATCGAAGCGGAACGAGGGCACCGTCACCTGCCAGGCCTCCCCTGCCCCGCTCACCTCGCAGCCCAGGGCCACGAGGATCTCCCGCATCCGCTCGGGCGGCAGCGCCAGGCCCAGCAGACGACTCACCCGGGCAGGCCGCAGGGTAATGGGCGCGCGCACCGGCACCTGGGATGCCTCCTCGGCGACAGTGGCCGGTCCCGGGGTACCGCCGGCGATCTCGCATAGCAACTGCGTGGCCCGCTCCAGGGCACGCAGGGGCAGCGCCGGGTCCACGCCCCGCTCGAAACGATGGGAGGATTCGGTATGCAGCCCGTGATGACGGGCACGCCCCGCCACGGCCGTGGGCACGAAGTGGGCCGACTCCAGGAATACATCCCGAGTGTCATCGGTCACGCCGCTGGCCTCGCCGCCCATGATGCCCGCCAGGGCCAGCAGCTTGCCTTCGTCGGCGATCACCAGATCATCGCCGCCGAGGGTGAGCGGCTGGCCATCCAGCAGTACCAGGCTTTCCCCGGCCCTGGCCCGACGCACCACGATGGCACCATTGAGCACGGCCAGATCGAAGGCATGCATGGGCTGACCCAGTTCCAGCATGACGTAGTTGGTCACATCCACCAAGGGACCCAGGCTGCGGACCCCGGCCCGGCGCAGACGTTCCTGCATCCACAGCGGCGTGGGCGCGGCGGGATTCACGCCCCGGATCACCCGGCCGGCATAGCGCGGACAGTCCGCGGCCGCCTCCAGGCGCACCGGAAAGACGTCCTCGCAGGCCGCCGGCACCGCCGGCACCTCAAGCACCTTCAGGGGCCGACCGGTCAGGGTCGCCACTTCCCGGGCCACCCCGGCCATGCTCAGGCAATCGGCCCGGTTCGGCGTCAGGTCCACTTCCAGAACCAGGTCATCCAGCCCCAGCAGTGCACGGATGTCCATGCCCGCCGCCGGTTCGTCCGGCAGGGACATGAGACCTTCATGGGCCTCGGACAGACCCAGCTCGCGAGCGGAACAGAGCATGCCGAAGGACGGCACCCCCCGTAACTTGGCCTTCTTGATCTTGAAATCACCGGGCAGGACCGCGCCGACCCGGGCAAAGGGGGCGCGCATGCCCACGTGCACGTTGGGGGCGCCGCAGACCACCTGCACCGGCTCGCCGCTGCCGTCATCCACCTGACAGACCCGCAGCTTGTCTGCGTCCGGATGAGGGTCCACGGCAATCACATGGGCCACCACCACGCCGGTAAAGTCCTGCGCCACCGCCGTGACGGCGTCCAGCTCCAAGCCCGCCATGGTCAGGCGATGGCCCAGGGCGTCCACCGCCAGGCCGTGATCCACCCACTGACCCAGCCACTGATTACTGATTTTCATAGATACTCAACCTTGGATTCGGAATGGGTTAGACGAACTGGCGCAGGAAACGGATGTCATTGTCGAAGAACAGCCGCAGGTCGTTGACCCCATAGCGCAGCATGGCCATGCGCTCCACTCCCAGCCCGAAGGCAAAGCCGGAATAACGTTCGCTGTCGATGCCCACATGCCCCAGCACATTGGGATGCACCATGCCGCAGCCCATTACCTCCAACCAGCCGGTCTGCTTGCAGACCCGGCAGCCGTGGCCGCCGCATTGCACGCACTGGATGTCCACCTCGGCGGAGGGTTCGGTAAAGGGGAAATAGGACGGCCGAAACCGGGTCTTCAGATCGTTCTGCTCGAAGAAGGCCCGCAGAAAGGCGTCCAGCACGCCGCGCAGATGGGCAAAGGTCACCTGCTCATCCACCACCAGCCCCTCCACCTGATGGAACATGGGACTATGGGTGAGATCCGAGTCGCAGCGATAGACGCGACCGGGGGCGATGATGCGCAACGGCGGCGCCTGGTTTTCCATCACCCGCACCTGCACCGGCGAGGTATGGGTGCGCAACAGGGTGGTGGCATCGAAATAGAAGGTGTCGTGCATCGCCCGGGCCGGGTGATGGGACGGGATGTTGAGGGCCTCGAAATTGTGGTAATCATCCTCCACCTCGGGACCTTCCGCCACCGCAAAGCCCAGCTGCTCCAGCAGGGCCTGGATGCGCTCGATGGTCAGGGTGACGGGATGCAGGCCGCCGGGCTCCTGACGCCGCCCCGGCAGGGTGACATCCAGGGTCTCCGCCGCCAGACGGGCCTCCCGAGCCGCCAGTTCCAGGGCCTCGCGGCGCGCCTCCAGGGCTTCGGCCACCACCTGCTTGGCCTGATTGATGGCCTGCCCGGCCTCCCGGCGCTGCTCCGGTGGCAATGCCCCCAGAGACTTCAACTGTTCGGTGATGACGCCCTTCTTGCCCAGGTAGTGCACCCGCAGCTCATCCAGATGGCGCAGATCGGCAGACGCCCGGATCGCTGTGAGCGCCGCGTCGGTGAGATTGGAAAGGGATTCCACGTGGAGCTTCCGTCGTTGCGTTGAAAACAAAAAGGGGAAAGGCCAGGCCTTTCCCCTTTTGACGTTCCCGCCCCGCCGTGCGGGGCAGGCCTGCGTCCGCAGTGCTTACGCCAGGGCAGCCTTGGCCTTCTCGGCGATACGGCCAAAGGCGGGCAGGTCATGCACTGCCAGATCAGCCAGCACCTTGCGATCAATCTCGACGCCGGCCTTGTTCAGACCGTCGATCAGACGGCTGTAGGACAGGTCGAACTCACGGGCCGCGGCATTGATGCGCACGATCCACAGGGCGCGGAACTGACGCTTGCGCTGACGGCGGTCACGATAGGCGTACTGACCGGCCTTGGTGACGGCCTGCACGGCAACGCGATAGACGTTCTTGCGGGCACCATAGTAACCTTTCGCCTTGTTCAGCACCTTTTTGTGCTTGGCGTGGGCGGTTACACCTCTTTTGACTCGGGCCATGCTCTAAACTCCTGGGTGACTCGGCTCAGCCGTTGGGCAGCATCTGACGCACGGCGGCCACATCCGAAGCATGGATGTGGGCGGCGGAACGCAGGTGGCGCTTACGCTTGGTGCTCTTCTTCGTCAGGATGTGACGACGATGGGACTGGGCACGCTTGAAGGCGCCCGAGCCGGTCTTGGTGAAGCGCTTGGCGGCGCCCCGATTGGTCTTCATCTTCGGCATCTTTGAACTCCGGATGATGTCGCCTGGTTGACGACATGTTGGTCGAGACGCACAGGTGTACCGTGACCCGTGCATCCGTTTTATTGTGGCTACCGGCTACTGCCGACTGCTCACTTCTTCTTGGGACTGATCACCATGATCATCTGGCGACCTTCCATCTTGGGGCGCTGCTCCACCGTGGCCAGTTCGCCCAGATCGGCTTCGATCCGGTCGAGCAACCTTGCACCCAGCTCCTGGTGCGCCATCTCGCGACCGCGGAACCGGATGGTGACCTTGCATTTGTCACCATGCTCCAGAAAGCGGTTGAGATTGCGAAGCTTGACCTGGTAGTCGCCTTCGTCCGTTCCCGGACGGAACTTGACTTCCTTGATCTGAACCTGTTTCTGATTTTTCTTGGCAGCCTGCGCCTTCTTGCTGTGCTCGAACTTGAATTTACCGTAGTCCATGACTCGGCAGACCGGTGGTTCGGCCGTCGGCACGATTTCCACCAGATCCAGATCCGCCTCTTCGGCAATTCTCAGAGCTTCGCGAGTCGGCATGACCCCCATGTTCTCGCCGTCTTCACCAATCAGGCGCACCTGGGGAACATTGATCTGCTCGTTTAATCGGTTCTCTTTACCAGCGCTGATATGTCAATCCTCCAAAATGGAATGGCCGCGGCTCGCGGTTTCGAGGGAGAGACGCTGAATCAGGGAATCGATCTCCATCGACCCCAGGTCTCGCCCATCGCGCGTGCGCACGGCGACTGTACCCGTATCCTTTTCCCGGTCCCCCAGGACCAGCAGATACGGCACTCGTTGAAGCGTATGCTCGCGGATTTTAAAGCCGATCTTCTCGTTTCTCAAGTCCGCCTCGGCGCGGAACCCCTGCTCGCGCAGCAGATCGGCCACCTGACGGGCATAATCGCCCTGTCGATCGGTGATGGTGAGCACCTGCACCTGCACCGGCGCCAGCCACAGGGGGAAGTGACCGGCATAGTGTTCGATGAGCACGCCGAAGAAGCGTTCCACGGACCCCAGCAGGGCGCGATGGATCATGATGGGCCGTTTGCGGGTGTTGTCGTCCGCCACGTATTCCATGTCGAAGCGCTCCGGCAGGTTGAAGTCCAACTGCACGGTGGAGCACTGCCATTGACGGCCGATGGCATCGCGGATCTTGATGTCGATCTTGGGGCCGTAGAAGGCGCCGCCCCCCTCGTCCACGTCATAGGCCAGTCCCTTCTTCTCCAGGGCCGCCCGCAGTGCGGCGGTGGCGTGCGCCCAGATGTGATCGGAACCCACGGCCTTGTCCGGGCGGGTGGACAGGTTGATGTCAAAGTCCTCGAACCCGAAGGCCTGCAGCACCGCCAGGGTGAGGTCCAGAATGCGCAGGATCTCCGCCTCGATCTGGTCCTCTCGACAGAAGATGTGGGCATCGTCCTGGGTAAAGCCACGCACCCGCATCAGGCCGTGCAGGGCACCGGACATCTCGCGGCGATACACGGTACCCATCTCCGCCCAGCGCAGGGGCAGGTCCCGATAGGAACGCAGCCGGTCCTTGTACACCAACACATGGAAGGGACAGTTCATGGGCTTGAGCTGGAAGGCCTGGTGCTCATCATCCATGGGCTCGTACATGGACTCGGCATAGAAGTCCGCGTGCCCGGAGGTCTTCCACAGTTCCAGATTGGCGATGTGGGGAGTGTAGAGGAACTCGTACCCTGCCCGCTCGTGCATCTCGAACCAGAACTGCTCGATGGCGCGACGAATGCGGGCGCCGTTGGGGTGCCAGAACACCAGACCGCCGCCGGCATCCTCCTGGATGGAAAACAGGTTCAGCTCCTGACCGATGCGACGATGATCGCGGCGCTCCGCTTCCGCCAGGCGGTGGAGATAATCCTCCAACTGCTGCTTGTTGGGCCAGGCGGTGCCGTAGATGCGCTGGAGCATCTCGTTTCTGGAGTCCCCGCGCCAGTAGGCGCCAGCCACCTTGGTGAGCTTGAAGGCCTTGAGCTTGCCGGTGCTGGGCACGTGCGGCCCTCGGCACAGGTCGGTGAAATCACCCTGGCTGTACAGGGAGATGTCCTCATTGGTGGGGATGTCGGCGATGATCCGGGCCTTGTATTCCTCCCCCTGTTCGCGGAAGAATGCCACCGCCTCGTCACGGGGCATGACCCGACGCTCCACCTTCAGGTCGGCCTTGGCCAGTTCCTTCATCTTCGCCTCGATCTTTTCCAGATCTTCCGGATGGAAGGGGCGCTCGTAGGCGAAATCATAGTAGAACCCGTCCTCGATCACGGGACCGATGGTCACCTGGGCGCCGGGATAGAGGGTCTTCACCGCCTGGGCCATGAGATGGGCGGTGGAATGGCGGATCATGTCCAGCCCTTCCGGATCCCGGTCGGTGATGATGGCCAGACGGACATCGTCCTCGATCAGATGGGACGCATCCACCAGGCGATCGTCGATCCTGCCGGCCAGGGTGGCCTTGGCCAGACCGGGACCGATGTCGGCGGCCACCTGGGCCACGGTGACGGGCGCATCAAAGCTGCGCCGGCTGTTGTCGGGGAGGGTGATGACGGGCATGCGGAATATCTCCTGCGCCGGCCTGTACGAGGGGTCGTGCGCTGTTCGTGATGAAGGGAAAACCCCGTGGGAATGGGCGTCGGCCTGCTCATCCCGGGGTAAGGATGACCGGCGGCCCGGCCGTTGTCGGCGTCTGAACCCGACAACGGCACTCAGGCTAGCGAAATTGATGAAAAATCACAAGTCATCCGCGAGAACCGGGCGTCAGTCGCGGCCAAGGGCCTCTCCCACGGGGGCTGCTACCCAAGCCGTTCCCGGAACGCGTCCATCACCAGGACCAGCGTTCGGGATGAGTCACCGCCTGACCCTCGCCCAGGGCCTTCAATCCCTTCACGCACCGAATGATCAGCCAGACAAACCAGAACAACAGCACCAGATACCCGATCAGGACAAACGCCAGCAACACGCCCACGACCATGTACACCAGCCCCATCCAGAAAGTGCGGATCTGGAAATCATAATGGCTTCTCAACCAGCCACTGCTGTCCCCCCGATAGACATAGGCCACGATCACACCGATCAGCCCCGTCAGACCGACGATGGGCGAGATCAGATACAGCACATAGATGATCTTCGGCATCAGGGTCTGATCCTTGCCCGGCTGTCCAGCCGCCGTGTTTCCAGAAATCTCCGACATGTCCGGTTCTCCCATGAGGTTGAGACGACACTACCGGCCCGCCCCCGCGGTCGGCAGAAAGGCACAGGATAGCATTGGGCCGAGAAAGCACCACTCAGTCGATCAGATCCATCCGCAGCTTGCCGGCGGCCTCCCATTCCCCGAGGCGCCGGGCCGCCTGATCCAACGTCAGCCCCTCACGCGCCGCCAGGATCTGCGCCAGGGCCGTGCGCACCCCCTCTCCCAGGGTCCGGGCATTGCCGCAGACATAGATCACCGCGTCACGGTCCAGCACCCAGTCCATCAGCGTGTCGGCGGTGCCATGCAACCGGTCCTGCACATAGCCGCCCCCATCCGGATCCCGGGAAAACACCGCATCCAGCCGGTGCAGATACCCGTCCCGATGCCAGGCTTCCAGCTGCTCGCCATGGAAGAAATCCCCGGCACGCTTGCGATTGCCGAAAATCAGCCAGGCCGGACGGCGGGATTTCCGGCAGGCCTGCTCGGCGATGAAGCCGATGAACGGGGCAATCCCGCAACCAGCGGCCAGCATGATCATCGGCCGTTCCGGGTCCTCGGGAGGATTGAAATCCGGATGGGCACGCCATTGCCCCTCCAGCACGTCGCCCTCCTTGAGTTGCCGGCACAGCAGACCCGAAGCCTTGCCCAGCCGCTGCGACCCATCCGCCTCCCGATGGGTCACCAAGGCCACGGTCAGCAGGATCGAACGTGGATCATCCTCCGGCGTGCTGCCGATGGAATAGGGTCGCGCCGGCTCACCGGCACCAGGCCGCACCAGCAGTAGATCCCCCGGCCGGAACGCCAGCGGCGCGGCGCTTTCAAACCGCAGGCTCCAGACCTCATGGGTATCCGGGTCGGTTGGGTCATTGAGTTGGCGACGCTCCCGCAGGGTCAGCCGGACCGGCAGGTCCCCCCGGGGCGCGGCCACGTCGCCAAGACCGATACCCAGCAGGGCGGCCACCCGGTCCAGCCATCGGCGCCAGTCCGCCGCCGGATCCCCGTCCACTTTCACCATGGGCAGGGTTTCCTGGCCTCCGGCGGCCAGCAGGGCCGCGCGCAACTGCTCGCCCCCCCGACAGAAGTGGGTATAACCGCGATCCCCCAGGGCCAGGACGGAAAACCGGCAACCGGCCAGATCCGCCCCCTCCAGGGTCTTGAGAAACGAACGCGCCTGTTCCGGTACTTGCCCTTCACCCGCCGTGGACGCGATCAGGAACACCTGACGAAACCCCTTGAGTTCCACCGGGGTCAGCCCCGCCAGCGAGGCATGCATCACCCGGGCACCCCCGGCCTGCAGGGCCTGACGGGTCAGATCGGCGAGCCTGGCTGCCGTCCCGGTCTGACTGGCGTGGGCCACCAGGATATCCGCATCCGCGTCACCGCTGCGCCGGCGACCCTGGCGGATACGTCGGGCCCAAGACCAAAGCCCTGTCCCCATCAATCCCATCAGGAGCACGGACGCCAGCAGATTGAGCAGGCCGGACCAGGCACCGGCCCAGGTGCCTTCATGCAGGGACTTCACCAGGCCCGGGAAGCTGTCCTGCCGGATCACTCCATGACGGCTCACCACGTACACCGCCTCGCCGGCAGGGTCCACCCCCCGCACCGCCGCGGCCGAGTTCTTCACCCGAGTCACTTCCCTCACACCGGACAGATCACCGGTGGCCATGGCCGTCTCAATGGCGGGCGCCATGCCCATGCGCGGGTCCTCGGGATATAGCGGCGGCAGCTGGGGCGTGCCGATGTGCAAGGACATGAGGATCCCGGTCACCGAGACCATCAGTACCAGCGGCAGGGCCACCCAGCCGCCCACCACATGCCAACCCATGAGGGTCCGGCGCAACCGGGGCCAGGCCAGGAAGGGGCCGACAATGATCACCAGCACCATCAGGTAGGTGGCGATCTCCACCACGATGGCGGCATTCAGCAACAGGTCCTTGTGCAGATGTTTGATGGTATTGAAGAAATCACCCTGCTCGCCGCGAGGCTCCAGCGCTTCACCGGTGCTCAGGTCAAAGCTCATGAATTGGGAGCGGCTCTGCTGGCGGAACTCCAGCAGCACCACATCGCCCGCCTCCACCGCCACGGACCGCGCCCGCTGCCCGGGATCGACCTGGTTGAGCAACCGCACCAGCGCGGCGGCATCCGCCGGCGTCTCGGCCGCGGGCCCGGAACGCAGGTCATCCAGGATGGGATCAAAGGAGAGGATCGCCCCGGTCACGATGATGAGGGCGAACAGAGGCAGCAGAAGCAGGCTGAGCCAGCGGTGCAGCCAGCTCAGTGTCCGTTTTAGGCCTGGGGTCATGGGTGTTGTCCTTGATAAGGTTCAATACGCCTTTTTATCATGTACGCATGACGGCATGATCCGTTGACCCGGCCATCCGGCTGCCTGTCCCTCCCCTACGGCAAGGCCCGGAAATGCTGGATGCGAGGGGCGCGATCCCCGATCAGGAAGGTGTCGAGGACATAAAAGCTGTCGTCCGGCGCCATTTCAATCCGTACCGGATCGTCGAAATGGCCGTCCCGCCCCCCCGGCGCACCCAGCCTCACATGCAGTGAACCATCCCCGTGGAAGGCCTGAACATGATGGCCCTCGGTGACGAGGATGTACCCCCTTGAATCCACCACCAGCGCCTTGGGAATCGACAGTCCGCCCAGATACCCCCCCTCTCGCCGGATGAGCCTCAGAAAATCGCCATCGGCATCAAACACCTGGATCAGACCATTGTTCTTGTCCGGCATGAAGATGCGCCCATCGGCCACGGCAAAGGCGTCCTCGGGATACTGGGGGAACCCCTCCATCTCATTGGAGTACCTTTCCCGCTCTCGACCCGCCTGATGCAGAAAGTTTCCCTGAGTATCAAAGCGCAGGACACCGAATTTCATGGGGTCGGTGATCAGCAGGGTACCATCCGGCGCCACGCGGATCTTGCGCGGACTGCGCAACACTCCCGGCTCTGCACGCTGCTCATAGGTGCCGATGGTCCCCCAGCCGCGCAGGAACCTGCCTTCGGCATCAAAAACCTTCACCGGCGGACCGGATTCACCGGCATCCAGCACATAAAACTCGCCTCCCGGCCCAACAGCCAGCGACTCGGGCGCGCTCAGGGCTTCCGGTGTCGTGCCCCACTGCCCGAAGTGCGGCACCCACTCGCCATCCCGGTTCAGACGCAGGATCCTGACCACGCCGACGGCGCCGTCGTCCGTCTTCTCCTCCCAACGCGCCAGCGCCCACAGGGTCCCGTCGGGACCCACCGCGATATCCCTGGCCCCGCGCAGCTCCCAGGTGGCCAGGTGCAACTGTTCCGACAGCATGGGCTTGGGCGCCCTGTCGGAAGAAGCCAGGATCTGCAGACGAATCCGGTGCTTGCGATCAGCGTCGATCATCTCGTCCAGGACATGCAACCGACCGGCATCATCGACCTGCAGGTCCCGCAGGAACATGAACTCGCCGGTGTCGGTTCCCTGCCGACCGATGACATTGAGCAACTGTCCCTCGGGGGAAAACTGCAGTATCCGCCCATGGGCGGTATCGGCAAGAAACACATGCCCCCGGCCATCCACGGCCATGGAGCCACCCCGCCAGGCCATCTCATCAGCCGGGGAGGCCAGGATATTCAGCAGTTCGCCCTCGGCGGACAGGCGCTTCACGCGATGGGTATCCCCCACATGAATGATGCCGTCGGCGGCAATGCGCATGTCGCGGATACGGCCGTACTGATGTGCTTCCCGGCCGTTGGGACCACTGAAAAAGGCCAGGAACCGGCCATCCGGCGCAAATTTCTTCACGCCCTTGACCCCGGAAAAGTCCGAAGCGGCCTCCACTACGTAGATGTTGCCTTCATGGTCCAAGTCCAGATCAAAGGCGCCGCCCACCTGAGTGATCTCGCCGCTGAAGGCAATCACCTCGGAAGGACGCTCCGTTCCCGGAAAGACCTTCACGAGGGGCGAGGCATCCCCCATGGCCATCCGCGAGACGATCAACGCCCCCTCCTCGTCGAAGATGCCGTTGTGGACGTAGCCCAGCGGCCGCCCCTCATGGGTCAGCGGCCAGGGAGACCCCTCCGGCTGCAGGGTCTCGGCGTCCAGCCTTGCGATCGCAGCCTCCGAATGGCGGTCCGACTTGAACAGCACATGCCAGCGGCCCTGCGGATCCCGCAGTAACCGGGATGCCTCCATCCTCGTCTCCTGATCCGGCAGCTTGAGGTCAACCGTGCGGATGACCTCATACCAGGGTCCCGCCCCCGTGACGACCGCGGGATCGGCCTTGGCCGCCACCGTATTGGCGGCACGGGTGTCCTCCGCCGGCGGGCTCATGAGCACCAGCAGCGTCTTCAGCCCGTCAAGCTGTGCCGAAGACAGCGCGGCTTCATCAATCCAACCCTGGATACGACGCCTGTCCGCGGCCAGCAGATCCAGACCCTGCCCTCGCAGTTCCATCGCCAGACTACGGTGGCGATCCGGCAACAGCCCGTAGGCGGCCAGCGCACGCACGGTGAGACGATCCTGCTGCTCCAGTGACAGCAGCTCATCCGGCCAGGACACCGATGCCGCTCCGGACGCGACGGACATGACCGACAGCCAAAGCAGCAACAACAACATCAACCCGCGTATTGCACTCATGGCATGGATTCTCATCATGAAGAAAAGGCCGCCCGTCTCCGGGCGGCAAGGGTGATTGACATCCCGTCAAAACATTTCCTGGTGTAATGCCGCCGGTGCATCGGGTTCTGCCCGCGGCGGCGGCACCTTGGCGCCGCGACCATGCCGCAACGCCATCGAGACGGCCAGCAGGCGGGAGGGATCACGGAGCATGGCCGTGCCCACCACCCGGTCAGGCTGGATGCCCACGTCCGCGCAGCTCTCGCCCCCGGGGAGCCATACCATCCGGTTGGTCAAGCGCAGCACGGAACCGTCCGACAGGCCGACATCCCTCTGGCTGCTGCACTTGCCGAAGGTCGGGCGACCCACGATCTTCGCCCGTCCGTGATACTGCAGGGCACCGGCAAACACCTCCGCCGCACTGGCGGTCTCCGGTCCCACCCAGAGCACCATGGGAAAATCCACCTTCCCGCCCGGCGGGGCATGAAACACCGTGGACCTGCCGTCGGGCCCCTGCATGCTGCCCAGCACCGCACCCGCGGGCAGGAACAGGGCCGCCATGTCCAGCGCCTCGTACAGATCTCCGCCGCCGGAGTCCCGCAGATCCAGGATCAGGGGTGCGGCCCCCTCGGCGGAGGGAGGCGATGCCGCCAGCACGAAATCCAGCGTTGCCAGCAGTGCCGGACGGGTCAGGCCGCCGACGAAATCCCGCACCCTGACGATCCGCTGACCGGAGGCATCCACCAGTTCCACATCCAGGGGCCGGAATCGCTCTCGGACCATCGTCAGCCTCACCGGCGCCGCATTCAACCCCGGGGGCAACAGGGTCAGGGTGACCGTGCTGCCTTCCGTGCCCCGCAACAGGCGCAGCAATTCAGCGGGAGCCACGCCCGTCACGGACAGCCCATCGACCTCCAGCAACCACATGCCTTCCACGACACCGGCCAGGGCGGCACCGCCGCCCTGGTAAGGCAACAGCATGACCTCGTCCTGCTGGAATACCAGATCGGCACCGATGCCGACCCAGGCATCCCGACTGAGCATGGGGGAACGCCAGGTGCCCGCGGGAAAGTAACGGGCATGGGGATCCAGCGCCCGTAACTCCCGCTCGAAATTCGCGGCGGACAGCCCCTCCAGTACCGACTCGGCAGGTGGATGCAATGCGTGTTCCCGCATGACCTGACGAATCTCATCCAGGGGAACCGAGCCCTCACCGTCCCCATGGCCCCAGGCCGTGCCTGCGATGGCAATGGCGATGGCGCAGGCCAGAACCGTCAGCCCCCGTTTCAACGGGCAAGTTCCAGGGACAGCTGCATCAACAGCTCATATTCCTGCTGCAGGGCCTGGCGCTGCTGCTCCAGCTGGCGGCGGCGCAGATCCGCGTCGCTGTCGCCAAGCCCGTCGCCTTCCAGGGCATCCAAGGCCGATTGCTGACGTCCCATCTGCTGTTTCAGCGCCGCCAGACGGCTCTGCAGTTCCCGTACCCGCTGGTCACCCCGTCCATGCTGCGCGCTCAGGGCCGCGACCTCGCGATCCAGGGACGCCACGTCCCCGTCGAGCCGTTGCAAACGGGCACGCTCCGCCGCCACCTGTCGGGTCTGCTCGGCCCTGCGGGTTTCCAGGTCACTCCGCTCGCCTTCCAGTTCCTGCTGGGTCCTGCGCAACGCCTCCAGACGCGCCTCGCGCTCCTGCACCCGGGCGTCATAGGCACCGCTGCCCAATCCCTGAATGCCGCCCAGAAGCCCGCCTTCCCGGGGGTCGGTGGAAGTGGCGCACCCACCCAGCCACAACACCATGGGCAGGGTGATCACCATCCGTCTGCAAGCCTTCATACCGACAACCTCTGATCAATGCGGGCCAGCTGGGTGCTGCCTTCCCGGAGCTGCTCCAGATTGGCCTGCAAGGCCGCAACCTCCTGCTCCAGGCGGGCGATGTAGGGGTCATCCTTGGGACGCCCCTTGCTCTCCTGGGCGAGGATGGCGTTCTGAACCTTGAGTTCGTCCTCCAGGGTCTTTTCCAGCTTCTGTGCCGTCTCGATACGTCCCCTGAGGTCATCCCGACGGGCCTGCAGGGTACGGCGGTCCGCGTTGCCGGCGTCAAAACGGGCCCGCAGGTTGCTGGACTCGGTTTCCAGCTGGGCAATTTCGCCGCTCAGACGCTGGTTGTAGGCCACCGTGGTGGTGTTGAATTCCGCCACCCGGGCGATCTCGCCGTCCAGGAAATCCTCGGTGCTGGCGTAGGCCTGCTTGCGCTTGGCTATCTCGTTGCCGACGGCCAGGCCGACCCCGCCGCCCAGCAGGGCACCCACCGCGGCACCACGTTCGCGGTCGATGGCATAGCCCAGCAGGCCGCCGATCAGGGCACCGGCGGCGGCCCCCTCTCCCCGGGTACGCTGCTGGTCATCCATGGTGGCGCACCCGCCCAGCAATGCCGCCGCGCACAGCAGTGTCAGCCCCTTGCACGTCTTGTTCATCTTCATCCCCTCATGGTCACAATCGAATGATGCATCAGCCGTCGGTGAAGTCCCGGAAACGTGCCCGGTAGTCTTCCAGCCAGAGATCCAGGTCGGCCCGCCGCTGCTCGTTGAAGTCCTCCGCATGGGTCTTGAGCAGTTCCAGCACCACCTGCTCGCGCCTGGGTGTCTCACGGGCGGCCAGGGCGGCAAAGGCCTGTTCAATGTAGGCCGGCTCGTAATCGCCCAGGGTGGAAACCTTGTCCCGGTAGCCCTGCAATTGCGCCCGGGCGGCCTCGTCCAGATCCCTGATCGAGGCCTCCACCGCCGTCACCTGCTCCTGGTAGCGGGTGGACAGTTCCGCCAGCCGGCGGGCGGTTTCCAGACTGCCTTCAAGACGCTGGAGACGGGACAGGTAGACACTCAGGTTCACCCCGTTGCGGGCGGCATCCTGGGCCAGACTGCGGGCACTCTCCCGCTGGGCCATATCCAGTCGCTCCCTGGCCCGGTCCATGTGGGCCTGCACCGCCGTCAGCGGTTCCCTGAGCGCGGCATTCTCCTGCATCAGCCGGGCCAGGATGGGCTCCACCGTCCCCAGTTGCACCGAGGCCTGGGCCACCAGGTTGTCCAGGGTGCGCCCCACAGGCATGGTGCGTCGCCACTCCGCCCGGTACTGGTCGTATTCCTGCTCGATGCGCTGGCGCTGGGCGGTACTGACCACCACGTTGGCGCCGATGGCCAGACGCACGCCGGTATTGAAGGACCGGCGTTCCTCCATGCGCCCCTGGTCCGGATTCCAGGCATAGGCATCCAGCTCGGCCCGCAGGGCACTTCTGAGCTCGGCCGGCGGCGTGGAGACACTGCCGCCCCGGACGGCGATCCCGCCCGGCTTGCCCTGCCAGACCTCGGGCCGGAACAGGCCGGCGGTCATTTCCTGGGCATTGCCCAGCAAGTCATGGAACCCCAGGGCGTCGGCCCGGCGCAGGCCGACCGACCGCAACTGATGACGGGCATTGCCCAGATGCCAGGCATATTCATTGATTTCCCGCTCGGCAAAGGGCAGACGATCGTTGAAGGTGCCCGCCTGCAGGGCCGGCAGCCCCCCTCGGGCCACATATTCCCACTCATCCTCGGTGGGCAAGCGCAGGAAGCCGGGCACGCCATCCACCCGGGGCAGTGCCTTGACGCGTTCCGGGTGTGCCGGATCGAACAGCCACTGGTTGTAGCGACGCACGAAGGCCTGGATGTCCTGATGGCTGACGAAGGTCAGCGGCAGGGTCAGGGCATCCCGCAATGCCCGCCCCTGCAGGGTCGGTAATTTCTGATCCTCCGGGTCGCCGCTGACTGCCAGCAGGGATTCCATGCCCATCACCGCCACATACTGGGCCCGGGTCAGTTCGTACTTGGCCAGGATGATGTCCCAGCCCTGCCCGTCCGCGCTGGGAAACGAACCGCTGATCTGAGTGCGCTGCAAACCCTCGAAGATCCCGCCGGCCGCATCCCCGATCTGGATAATGCGGTCCTGATCGCCCCAGAACCCGCTGCCCGGGACCCGCACCGCCCGGAACACCATCTCGGCGTTGTCGGGCATGGGCAGAACGATGTCGCCCGGCGCCGGACGAGGGTTGAAGAAGGTGGGCGTGAGTCCCTCGTCGGCACCGGCCCAGGGGGCCGGCAGGACCATGATCAGCAGCATCCAGAGAAGCCGGAACCGACGATGCATGGATGTACGCCGTTCATTGTTCACGGATGGCCTCCGCGGGATCGATATGAGTGGCGCGCCAGGCGGCCACCAGGGAAGCCAGCACCGCCAGCGACAAGGTGGCGACGATGGCCGTCAGGACATGGCTCGGCGGCAGGGCGCAAAAGCGCTCACCGGGCGCCAGCTCACCGGCAAAGGTACGGTTGATGGTCATGGCCAGGGCGGCGTAGCCGGCAAAGGCGGCCAGCAGCCCCAGGGCGGCGATCATGGCCCCTTCCGCCACCGGGAAGAAAAACACATGCCGGCGCGCCAACCCCAGCAGACGCAACACGCCCAGATCCCGCCGCAGACGTTCCACGGAAGCGTAGAGACTGGCGATCAGGACCGCCGTCCCACCGCTGATCCCCAGCAGGGCGATCAGCTGGAACAAACGGCTCAGTCCGGCATCCAGGATCCGGATGCGTTCGATGGCTTCCACCTCGGCGATGAACTCGATGCCCTGGGCTTCCAGCCTGCGCGCCAGATCGGGGACATCGTCGATGCCCTGGGCATAGAGACGAAATCCCCGATACCCTCCCCGCGCCATCTCGAAACGACGCCCCTCCGGATCGTGGATCACGGCCCGCTGGGTGGCTGTGCGCAACACCCCCAACAGTTCCACCGGCACCACGGGTCGATCCAGGTCGGTCTGCCCCCGGACCCATAGTTCCAGGGCCAGGGGGGCCACGCCATCGCTGCCGAGAACCAGACGGGATGCCGGGACCTCGACATTCCCCGGCAACAGCACCGAGGCCAGACGATCTCCATCCGCGGCCGTCCCGGTGAAGCCGCCCCAGGGCAAGGGGTCCAGCCCCAGAGACGCCGCCTGTTCCGGGGTCAGAGACAACCCCGCCGGCGACCCGGGCAGTCCCGTTCCGGCATGGAGCCTGACCTGCGTCACATAGGGCAGCAGCCAGCGTTCCTGACCCCTGAGCTTCTGTTCGATGGCGCGCAGATTGGAGAGGGTGATGGCCGTCCCCGGTGTCAGCAGTTCATAGGCATGCAGGCGCGACGGCGGGGTGAAGCCCAGCAGGGCGCGGATGCGTTCCGAAGATGCCTCCTGCATCCGGGCGAAGCCGGTATTGATCACCAGGCCGGTGCGCGCAATGGGATCCAGCGGACTCTCCAGCAGGAGGATGGCGCCATCAAAGCTCAAATGAGGCTCCGGCGTCTCTCCAGGCCACCCCCGGCGGGACGCACCGTAGCCTTCCTTGTAGGCTTCCACATCCAGTACCAGCGACAGGGGGGCGTAGATCCGGGGCAGATGTCCGGCCCGGGATGCCAATACGGAGACGATCTCCAGCACTTCCTCGGCCTGCTCGGTGCGCCCTGCCCGCGACCGCGTCACCCGCACCGTGAGCCGATCACCGGCGGCCACTCCCAGGCGCCGCGCTGCCTCATGACTGAGCACCAGCTGGTCCTCGCCGGGGATGCGGGCGCCGTTTTCCAGCAGCAGCGGGTCTCCCGCCGCCGTGGGCACCAGATCAAAAAGCTCCGTCCTGCCGGTCCCCGGATGCACCACCTGCAGCACCGAGGAGAGGGGCAGGATGGTCGGCGTGACAAAGGCCACCCCGGGCCACCGGGCCACCTCGTCGAACCAGGCGGGGGCATACTGTCGGGTCTGGGCGGGCCGGATCTCCCGGAATACCGGGTCCTCCACCAGGCGCTCGCGCAGGGTCTCGATGGTGCCGTGCTTGAGTCCCATCAGCACCAGCAGGGGGGCAATCACCGCCGCCAGGGCCACCACCAGGCACAGGGTGAGAATCCAGTCATGGCGCAGATGGGAGGCCGCCAGGGCGGGAATGAGTCGAAACGGGCTCGGCCGTGGCATGGACAGCTACCGTCCGGCAGGGAGCGGACGACAGACGGAGCGAGTCCTTTGCGCGGTAATCTGTTGTACGTCGAAGGTATAGAAACGGTCGGCATGGTCACTGACCAGATCCACGTCATGGGTGACCATCACCACCGCCATGTCTTCATCCCGTGCCAGGGCATGAAAATCCTGCATGATGTCCCGGGCGCGGGTCTTGTCCACCGCCGCCGTGGGTTCATCGGCCAGCACCAGACGGGGGGAATGGGCCAGGGCCCTGGCAATGGCCACCCGCTGACGCTGCCCCACCGACAGGGCGTGGGGCATGCGATCCAGGCAGACCGTCACTCCCAGACGCCGGGCGAGGTCGCTAATGCGCTGCGCCTGCCCTGCCCCGGAACCGCCCCGGATGCGCCCCGGCAAACGGATGTTGTCACGCACGCTGACAAAGGGCAGCAGCCCGCCGGTCTGCAGCACATAGCCCAGATAATCACGCCGCAACCCCGCCAGTTCGGCCTCCCGGGAACGGTTCCAGAGTACCCGCACGTCGATGGACGGGGTATCCCGGCGAGGCTTGAAGTGGAACCGGTCCGCCTCCGTCGGCGCCATCACCATCGCCAACAGATCCAGCAGCGTGCTCTTGCCGCAACCGCTGGCACCCACCACCGCCACCATTTCTCCGGCAGTCACCGAGAAGGCCGGAACCTCCAGCTCAAAACGACTCCCCCCCTGCTCCCGGTGCTTGACGACCCCTTCCAGGCTGACCATGGCCGTGGACATGCCTTGCATCCTCACCATTCGCTCAGGGCAAATAATCAAGATGCAGCGGATAGACCATGTCCCTGTCTTCATCGGCATCGTTGAGACGGAACCAGGCATCCACCTGTTCGTTGATGGCCCGGTACTGCTCCAGCTTGGCCAGGATGCTCCACTCCAGCTGGGAGCGCTGCTCCGTGGTCATGCTGGCAAACATCTCATCGGTCAGGGACAGGATGTCGCTGCGATAGGGCAGGCTCTGGATGAAGGCGGGCAGCAGACCCGTCTCCGCCAGACGGGCGCCCCGACCGATCTCCTCCGGTCGCTTCATGGTCTGTCCGGCCACGCCCTGCAGGGCCTCGAAGAACTGGGCCTGGGTCACCTCGGCCCGCATCAGGGCCTGCACCACCATGTCCAGGGACTGGGCCAGAGAGCTGAGCTGCTCCCGGTTCACCAGTACGCGCACCTCCAGGGCCCGGTCGGCGGGATTCACCAGGTCACGATCCAGCGACCAGGCCACCACATCCTTGGGCGGATGGGCATCCCGCCCGATGTATTCCACCATGGCCGCCTTCCAGAGACTTTCCACCGACTCCGGCACCGACACCGGCGCGTTGGCGCTACCAGGCAATTCGGCACCGATGGTGGTGGTGAGCAGCTGGCTGATACCACCGGTCACCCGGTCCGCCAGGGATTGATATTCGGCTTCCTCAAAGGCATTGACCGCTTCCAGGGCGGAACGGGACTCATCGCCGCGAACGCGGGAAAGCCGGCTGAACTGGGCATGGGCAATGGGATGATCCTCCACTGCCCGGGGGTCCTGCAGATGAATGGCAAGCAGGTGAACCTGGGCATCATCCAGTTCCCGGCGCAGGTCCGTTTCATCCTTCCCGGTGACGTTCTGGGGATGCCCCTTGGGATGGGAACTGGCATCCCCGATCATGATCATGAAACGCAGGGCCCCCTCGCGCCACTGGCTGCGCAAGGCCGCATCCACGCCGGCAAAGACCTCCTCGGCATAATCCAGACTGCCCACCTGCGTGGCCCGGGCGGAATTGCCCAGCAGTTCCACCAGCGTGTTGCCGTCCACCAGGGTCGGCGTATGATTGCGGGTCACGTATTCCAGGGCGGGAATCACCTGGGTGGAGTCCCGGAACGTCACCAGACCGAAGCGGAAGCGGTCGGCGGTCTCGCCGGTGAAGCGGCGGGTCATGCGGATCACCGCCTCGCGGGTCATGTCGATGAAGGGCTGCATGCTGCGGGTGGTGTCGATCACGAATACCACGTCCACGTTCAGATCACCGGTACTGCTGCCGGCCTGGGTTCTGCCCACCTGGGACTGGGTCCGATAGGATGCGTCCTCCAGGGTGTCGGCACCGCGCTGACGCGGCACCGCGGCCGCCAGTTGCAGCAAGCGGGCATCGTCGCCGTGGATTCGGGTCTCCCGCCAGTCAATGATGGGCAACATGTAGAACTGACGGGTGATGTCAACGAAACGGGCCGGCTCCATGCTGATCACGGAGTCGGGCACCTCGCCCTTGCCGATGCCCTGATAAATGGCCCTGGCCCGTCCCGCCATGTCCATGTCATCCACCACGGCTTCCAGGGCCTGGAGATCCCGGAACATCAGCACCGGGCTGCGTCCTTCGATGGCATCCCCCGGGTGGGTATAGGACACCAGCAGTGCCTGCCGCCACTCCAGCAGGTCCCTGGCCTGCATCCAGCCGTCGGACTGGGTCCGACCGGCGCCGACCCGGTACCATCCCCGAGGATCCGCCCCCTGGGTGAAGTCCAGGTCACGGCGTTCGAACACATAGAGGGGGCGAAAAGCCGGCACATTGGCCATGGCGATCATGCCTTCTTCCGCCCGGGGTTCCCGATAGATGTGGGAGAACGGCCTTGGCAATCCCCTGAGCGGCAGATCGGTGGCGATCTCCAGACAGGGGACGTCGCCGGAACAGCGTATCTCGTCTTCCCGGACGCTGCCGGCGGAGGCGGACTCATGCCCCTCGGTGCCTTCAAGCGCCCAGAGCGCGGAAGTGGGCGAAGGATGGCCCGCAGTCCCCTCCAGGGCCGAAAGATCGGCCACGGCGGGGCCGCTCAGCAACAGCCCAAGCCAGAGGGTGGCGCGACTGATTTGCCGGTCGGCAATGGACGCAGGATTCATCAGCGACTCTCCGGAGGCTGTTGTGGTGACAGCCCCATTCTGCGCCGGAGCGCTCCTTTTAATAAGTCGTCAACCTGTCAACCATCCATTGGAGCGATGTAAACCATGGTGTAGACTCCCGCACAAGATCAGCAACTTGGGATGTCAATGACGCTTGCTCCCCAACATATGGTGAGGATCGGCATCGCCGCTTTCTTCATCGCCTGGCTGACCACGTTCCCCATGTCAGGAATCCTGCTGACTCACGAGCAGTTGATGCCGTGGTTCCTGGCCCCCCACATTCTCGTCCTGCTCGGATTGGGCCGCCTTGCCGGCCGCATGCCGTTGCAGCGACTCCAGCAGCTGATACGCATCAGCCTGATCGGGACGGTGGGTTTGAGCTTGCTGGCCCTGGAACTCAACGGCGGATGGTCCATTCCCCTCATGGTCTTGCTGGGCATCGCCTCCGCGCCGGTCTCCCTGCGCATGGGGCAATATCTCAAAGCCTCTGAACGTCCCATCGTCTTTGCGGCGCTGGCCCTGGCCGCCGGCAATCTGCTGTCCCTGATCGTGGTCCTGATCCCCCTCTCGCCCCAGCTCAAGCTCACCTTCGTCAGCGTCCTGCTGCTGTTCCTGCTCACGCCGCTGGGACCCGGACAACACCGCCGGGAACCGGAAACCGCAAAACTGGGGCGATTGCTGAGCTACCTGCCCTTCATCTTCGTGTTCCAGATCGTCTCGGGATTGATGTACGGCGGTCTGATCCCGGCCTATGAGGCCCATGCCGTCGCTCCCGGGCTGGAGGTGATCTTCTACGGCGCCGGGGCCATCGGCTGTCTCTGGCTGGTCAAATACACCCAACCCACCGCCATGCTGATCGGCGTGGTCTCGGCCCTGACGGCGTTCGCCCTCTGGTCACTGCTGCCCAGTGGGGCGGGCATCCACGGGGCCATGTTCTTCATGATGGTGGCGGCCGGCATCATTGATCTGCTGCTGCTGTTCCTGGTGCTGAAGCAGACGGATCTGGTCCGTGCCTATGGTTACGGCGTCGGGGTACTCTGCGGGGGGATCCTGGTGGGACATCTGCTGAGCATGGCTCTGGGAGGGGCGGCCGATACCATTGCCTTTATCGGCCTGATTCTGCTGAACATGGCCGTGCTCAGCCTGTATCTTCCCAGGAGAAAATCCGAAGTCCAGGCAGTCGATGAACCTGCCGAACAGACGCCGGAGACGCGGTTACCCGACACCCTCGTCCAGATCCTGTCGGACCAGGAACAGCAGGTATTGCGCCAGGTGTTGACCGAAAAGACCTATCGGGAGGTCGCCGATGCCCTGTCCATCTCGGAATCGTCGGTCAAGACGTACATGCATCGCATTTTCCAGAAAACCGGGGTCTACCGGCGGCATCAGCTACTGGAGTTGATCCGTAACCCGCGGGCGGGACTGCATGCCGTCCCGAAACAAGTGACGGATCCCGACAAGAAAGCCAAGGTGGCCTGACCCCAACGGGGACGGCCAAGGTCACTGGGGTTGGGGACAGCCCCCCCACGGAACACTCCGTGGGGGGGGATAAAGATCAGCTCTCCCGTTCGGGGGCCAGATGCCAGTGCTCCGGCGACCGCCACAGCCCCGACAGCAACAGCTCCCGCATGAAGAAGAACTCCTTGGGCAACTTGTCATAGAGCTTGGAGAACAGCTCCTCGTGGGCCATCAGTTCCTCTTTCCAGGCCTCGCGATCCACTTCCATGACCTTGTCGAAATCCCTCATGGAGAAATCCAGGCCCTTGAAGTCGATGTCGTTGTAGTGAGGCATCCAGCCGATAGGGCTCTCCACCGCCGAAGTCTTGCCCTTGACACGGTCGATGATCCACTTGAGCACGCGCATGTTCTCGCCGAAGCCGGGCCAGACGAAGTTGCCGTGATCGTCCTTGCGGAACCAGTTGACCCCGAAGATACGCGGCGGCGACGGCAGATCACGACCGAACTGCAGCCAGTGATTGAAGTAGTCGCCCATGTGATAGCCGGCAAAGGGCAGCATGGCGAAGGGATCCCGACGCACCTGACCCAGCTTGCCGAAGGCCGCGGCGGTCATCTCCGACCCCATGGTGGCCGCCAGGTAGACCCCGAAGCTCCAGTTGAAGGACTGGTACACCAAGGGAATGGTGGTGCTTCTGCGGCCACCGAAGATGAAGGCACTGATCGGCACCCCCCTGGGGTTTTCCCACTCGGGATCGATGCTCGGACACTGACCGGCCGGCACCGTGAACCGGGCATTGGGATGGGCCACCGGCTTGCCGGAGGCCGGATCATACACCGCTCCGGTCCAGGTGATGGTGCCCTTGGGCGGCTCATCGCTCATGCCCTCCCACCAGACATCCCCGTCCGGCGTCACGCCCACGTTGGTGAAGATGGCATTGGCCTTGACCGTTTCCATGGCATTGGGATTGGTCTTGTAGTTGGTGCCCGGCGCCACCCCGAAATAGCCCGCCTCGGGGTTGATGGCATGGAGCTGTCCGGATGAGTCGGGCTTGATCCAGGCGATGTCGTCACCCACCGTGGTGATCTTCCAGCCGTCCAGAGAGTCCGGCGGGATCATCATGGCGAAATTGGTCTTGCCGCAGGCGCTGGGGAAGGCGGCCGCCAGATAGGTCTTTTCCCCTTCGGGAGATTCCGCCCCCAGGATCAGCATGTGCTCGGCCAGCCACCCCTCCTGCCGGGCCATGGACGAGGCAATGCGCAGGGCGAAGCACTTCTTGCCCAGCAGGGCGTTGCCGCCGTAGCCGCTGCCGTAGGACATGATGGAGCGCTCTTCGGGGAAGTGCACGATGTACTTGGTGTCGGGATTGCAGGGCCATTTGGCATCCTGCTGACCCGGAGCCAGGGGGGCGCCCACCGAGTGCAGACACTTGACGAAATCCCCCTCGCCGAGGATATCGATGACCTTGCGGCCCATGCGGGTCATGATGCGCATGTTGACCACCACATAGGGAGAATCGCTCAGCTCCACGCCGATCTGGGAGATGGGCGAACCCAGCGGCCCCATGCTGAAGGGGATGACATACATGGTACGCCCCTGCATGCAGCCGTCGAACAGACCGTTGAGGGTCTGCTTCATGGTCTTGGGGTCTTCCCAATTGTTGGTGGGGCCCGCGTCTTCCTTGCGCAGGCTGCAGATGAAGGTACGATCCTCCACCCGGGCCACGTCGCTGGGATCGGAAAAACAGGCAAAGCTGTTGGGGCGTTTTTCCGGGTTGAGCCGGATGAAGGTCCCCTGATCCACCAACTGGCCGGTAAAGAAGTCGTATTCCTCCTGAGAGCCGTTGCACCAGTAGACCGCGTCCGGTTTGCACAGATCCGCCATCTCCTGAACCCAACGGACCAGGGCTTCATTCCTGACCTCGCTGGAATAGTCGGCACCGGGGACTGACTGGGTTCTTGCTTGTTCGCTCATGATTCCTCTCAGGTTTGAATTGAAAATGCCTGTCTGCCGAGACTAGCTCAGCCTGCCGAGTATTGCACCCGTCGAATCAGACCGACGGCCTCAAACAAGTTCACCATCGGCATCGGCCAGCACCTGAAGATGCGCCAGAACGCTGCGCCCCAGTGCCGGGAGGTCATAACCGCCCTCCAGCACGGATACCACGCGGCCCCGGCTGTATCGACAGGCCAGATCCATGATCATCTCCGTCAACTCGGCATAATCCGCCTCCACCAGCCGGAAACTCGCCAGCGGATCATCCACATGCGCGTCGAACCCGGCGGAGACCATCACCAGTTGTGGCGCAAAATCCTCCAGCACCGGCAGCCAGCGCGCCTTCATGGCGCTGCGCAGGGCCGGACCATCGGTACCGGCATGCAGGGGCAGATTGAGGATATGATCGCTGCGGGTATCGGCGCCGGTGCCGGGATACAAGGGGTGCTGAAAACTGGAACACAACAGCACCCGCGGCTCATGACGGAAGATGTCTTCGGTACCGTTGCCGTGATGGACATCGAAATCGACGATGGCCACCCGCGTCAGGCCATGGATCGTCATGGCATGGGCCGCCCCCACGGCAACATTGTTGAACAGGCAGAATCCCATCCCGAACCGCCGCCCGGCGTGGTGTCCCGGCGGCCGCACGCTGCAAAAGGCCGTGCTGCCGGGGGTTTCCATCACCCGGTCCACCGCCGTCACCACCGCACCCGCCGCCAGCCGGGCCGCCTCGAGGCTGTGTTCACACAGATAGGTATCGCCGGTATCGAGCATGTCCCATTGTCCCGGTGGCGGCACGGAGGCCTCCACCAGATCCAGGTACTCCGGTGCATGAACCCGTTCCAGCTGGTCACGGGTGACGGGGCGAGCCTCAAGGCGGATCACCCGCCGCCCCAAGGGGGAAGCGTCCAGGGCCTGCTCGATGGCCTGCAGACGCTCGGGACATTCAGGATGGGATGAAGGTGCCCGATGCAGCCGACAGGTTTCATGGGAGACGAAGAAGAGCGACATGGGCCGGGGATCCTGAAAAAGTGGCTGGGTTCTTCCTATTGATATAGCCCACCGTCCGCCACCCCGTTGGCGGACCGGAAATCACGGACTCTGAAACCGGATCATGAACCCATCACCCTGCGCTTCACCCACCTCGGCCAGCAGGCCGATCAGGGCCGAATCATTCCTGTCGCGGGGCGTGGCGACGGCCTCGAATTGCACCCCGCCCCGGCGAAGATCTCCGGTCGCTCTCCCCTGCAGCGCCAAAGGCCCCCCCTGATCCCTCAACGTGCCCTGAAATTGATCGCCTTCGGTATGGAACCGGCCCGATAACTGTCCCAACGGGACGGGACGATCAGCGAGAATGGCGGCATGGTGCCATTCCAGTTGCCCGCTGGCCGATTGGAGCCGGCCGTCATCGGTCATGTCCAGCCGTCGCAGGTCCAGCCGAACAGTGCCGTCCAGGCCAACGCCCTGCAGCCCCGCTCCCTCCAATATCCGTCCCAGGCGTGCGGCAGGTAACTGAGCCTGACCCTCGGTGATACGCCAGCCTGTCAGACTTCGACTGGCCACACCCTCAAACCGGCCGCCGTCGAAATGTGCTTCCACGTCGGCAGCGATACGTCCGGTGACGGCCTGCATGGGTCTCAACTTCCAGGACAGGTCCACAGCCCCCAGATCCGCGCCCGCCGTCCCGGGAAGAACCACCTGTCTCACTTGGCCGGAGCCCAGGGAACCCTCAATGTCCAACCTGGCCAAGGGCTCCGGGACGGGAAGATGTCGATCGGCAAATGCCTGCAAGGGCGGTAGCGGAACCTGCGCCACTACCCAGACCGAAGCGGTCAGCAGGATGGCCAGAAGGGACAATGAAAGCAACAGGGACAGGAAGAGTCGGCGCATGGGGAGATTATAAACGGAACGGTGACGGATCTGCCGGACCGCCATGTTTACAAAGTGTTTGACACACCAAAGACAGGCTGTATAATGCGCCCTTCAACAACGACAGGCGCGTAGCTCAGCTGGTTAGAGCACCACCTTGACATGGTGGGGGTCGTTGGTTCGAGTCCAATCGCGCCTACCAAAAAATGCTGTAAAAAGAGCGGCTTGCGGGATACCCGGGCCGCTTTTTTTGTGCCTTCGGCTATCTCGGTCCGAATCGGGTAATGCTCTCCATGAGCATGGCCATGTCCTCCACCACATCCGGGATCGACTTGCCGCCGGTGAGCTGATGGATACGGCGATTGGCCTCCAGCGGGTCCAGCGTGTTGTTGCCGAAATCCTCCAGCACACGAACCACCTCCCCCCAGTGATTCCGGGACTGCCGAAGCGCCTCGGCAGAAGCCGGCGAGGCGGCGGTCACCCGGCCGATCTTGGCAAAATCCTTCGCCGCCCCCCTCGAAACCTCCTGCAGCCTTTCAAAATGACTCAAGGAAGGATCGTTGAGCATGTGCCAGGACTTGTAACGGGTCACATCCGCCGCCTGCTGCCCCCAGGCCCTGGAGATATTGCGTCGGTTGGAGGATAGCCAGGCCACGTCCCTGTAGCTCTCGGGATGAACGCTGGTGGTCACGTTCTCCCAGGCCTGCTGAGCACTGCGTCCGGTCACCTTGCGATAAGCCTCGTCCCAGGCCCGCTGGGCATCCCGCTGCCATTCATGCACGCCCGCGGGCCTGCCGCCTTTCTGCAATGAACGCACCAGGGCCTCATCCAGACCGATGTCATAATCCATGCCCACCGAGCCGGCACTGGCGGCATTGCGGAACTCCCGCAACGGCTGTCGATTCCAGCCACGACTGCCCATGCCCGCATGGAAACCGGCCTCCACTTCGGCATGAATCGATTTCAAATGGGCGTTGTAGGCAGCCTGGGTGCCATAGGCGCCCTGATATTTGAGAAAATTCTTTGCACTGGGATTGCCGTTGATGGCCGCCGCCTTGTTGCGAACCATGTTCTGCAGCAGGGTGATCTCACTGGCAGACCTGCCCGCCCTACCCGCCGCCAGGAGCTGTTGCTGGCTGGCCTGAAACTCTCGCACCAGACGCTCGCCCTCGGCACGTGCCCGATGGAATTCCGCCTGGGCCTGGCGATCCGCGGCCGAAGGCAGCGCCATCGGCCGCTGCCCGGCGCCGGAGGCCCCCTGGGTTTGCTGCCGAGTCCCTGCCCCACCCCCGAGCAGCTTGCTGAAGCCATATTCCATGGCCTTGGAAGTGGCAAAAGAAACCGCCCCGCGCCGGACACCCTCCATCAGGCCATCCTCCTGATAGCCGCGGACCGCCTCGGCGGCCGCGTTCACCTTGGGTCCCATGTAGGCCGCGGTCTGCAACATCGCCTCCCTCGGCCCCCCCTGTATGTACCCGGTGATGCCCTGGTAGGCCAGATTGGCGGGGCGCCCTCCGAACAACGAAGCCACCATCATGCTCCGGTTGGCCGCGGCCTGAAGGGTTTCGGCGGTTTCCACCTTGTACTGATGCCAGGCCAGTTCCTCCTCGGCCCGGGCCTGCTCCAGCTCGTGGAATCCCCGTACCTGCTGGCCGATGGCAGAGGCCATCCGCTGCACGACATCCTGATCCATTTTTTGACGCACCTCTGGGGTGAGCTGGTTTTCGATGAAGCGCCGCGCCTGTTCTCGCTCATGGTCGGGCAACATCCCGCTCAACCGATACAGGGCATCCACGCCCCGGGTGAAATCCTCCATCTGCCGCTGAGACTGGCGGATGTTCTCGATAAAGCCCTGATGGGCATAGTCATCGAACACGCTGCGGGTGCGCACCAGCGTACCGGTACGAATGGAATCGATCAGATCCTGCTCCGACTGCAGGTCGGCCATGCGGGTGATGATGCGGAACTCCAAGGCGGCACGGCGCTCCGGGTCGGTCTCTACGGCCAGCTCTTCCTGCTCCCGACGCAGATAGTGCCCGATCATGGTGATGTTGTGCTCGTGAGTCTTGATCCGCGCCTGCTTTCGCTCGGCTTCGGCCTGCGCTTCGGCCAGCTCAGCCTGCTGCCGTGCCGCCTCCTCCGAGCTCTGCGCCACGGGAGGCGCGGACGGCCGAGGCCCTGGGGCATCGCCGGTGGCCACAGTCACGCCGGCGGCGTGCCGGTCGAACAGGGCGTTGAACTGACGCAAGTCCTCTTCCAGGCTGGAATCCTCGCTCCAGGGGCGCTGACTCAGCCATTCCCGGGACGCCCGCTGAAACGCCGGCGTCAGGGCGAACGTGGTGCGCGCCATGTTCACATAGGCCGTCGTGATGGCTTCGGCCACCGCCAGCCCGGCATGGGCACCGACCAGGCGGGCGGCATTTTCCACCGGGTCTCCACCTTCCGCCGCCACCAACGCCTCCCGCTCCCGCGCCAACGCTGCCATCTTCTGTCGATACGCCCTTTCAAAGGCGGCGCTATCGATGTCGGAAGGATAGACCACCGCCTGGTTCGGATCGGTCAGCTGCCTGGCCTGGATGATCAGGGTATCCTCCCCATCCTCATCTTCGAATTCCGCGTGGAAATGCCCTCGGGAAAACCCATGGAACAGCCCCGGAATGAACGCGTGCTCCCCATCGCGCATGGGCAGTATCTGCACATATT
Organism: Ectothiorhodospira shaposhnikovii; assembly: GCF_047222355.1. Lineage (NCBI taxonomy): Bacteria > Pseudomonadati > Pseudomonadota > Gammaproteobacteria > Chromatiales > Ectothiorhodospiraceae > Ectothiorhodospira > Ectothiorhodospira shaposhnikovii. The sequence continues at coordinate 1,764,729 of NZ_CP178333.1, forward strand.
CATGGATGCCTTCCTCCTCGTCCGGCTCACCGAGGAAAAAGGCTCGGTATTCGGGATCATCCCGATCCCCCACCGCATAGACGAGAAACAGCACGGGAAAACCGGGCAGCTCGTCCATCACCATACTGCCGGCCACACCCCCTTGCCCCACCCAAAGCCCCTCATGGGGGGCATCGGGCGGCAAGGCTTCCAGAATGGCATCGATGGCGGACTGATGACGGCGGGCGGCCTCGGCCTTCTGTTCCACCGGATCGGGCGGGTCACCCAGCGCATCCATGGCACGGGTCACGTCATCCATGCGCGCCTGCAGGGCACGCATGTAGTCCTGCTGCATCAGCGCCAGATTCAATGCCGCCCGGGTGTCCGCCTCGCTGTCATAGGCGGCCGCCAGCATGGCCTCCTCCCAGGCATCATCGAACGCTTCGGCGGCCTTCGCCTGCGCCTGGCGCAACACCACGAATTCCGACAACAAGGGGATCGCCGCCTTGAAGTACGCGATGATCGATGCATCGGGAAAATCAAAATAGGGTTTCCAGTAGGCCTCGAACCGCGCCTCATCCGCCGAAGACATCGGCCCCATCATCGCCCGGGTACCTTCCATGGCAATGGAGATCAGGGCGGTGTAATGGGTCTCCCCCATCTGTTCCAACGGGAACGAGGGCGGCATCGGCAAGGCCGGCAGGGAGACAAAGGCAGGTACGGGAGCGGCCTCTCCCGCCCCTTCCGCGAGACCGAGCGTATCCTGCATCTGTTGCAGGATCACGGTCAGGGTCCGGCGCGAAGCTTCGGGCAGATCGGCCGGTGCCCCGGTCAGTAGCCGCTCCAGGTCTCCGATCGTCATGGGCAATACATCGATGCCGGCCTGACGCAGGCGGACCAACTCCGAGACGGTCTGTGCCGGCAGCAGATCGAACCCCACCAGCGCCCGGACCGTCAGCGCCTCTTCCGTGCGCAACGCCTCCGGCAACAATGGCCCGGCGTGCAACCGTGAGGATTCCAGGGCCAAGGGCACCAGTGTACCCACGACCACAAGGCCGGACGCCAAGACAACCGACCGCCGAAGACTGCTGGAAGACAATCTGCTGGACACGTGTGCGCTCCCGTCAACCAAGAAGCTCATGGTTGTACGGCGCAAGCACCCCGTAAAGTCGACCGCGTGTCGACTTTATTATTCGGATGCCTTGACTGGGATTGATTCGATCACCGGCGACGCGGCTAGATCATCCGCCGCAACAATCTGCGTACCTGATCCACCTCGAAGGGCTTGTCGCAGATGGCGGACACTCCCGCCTTCTTTACCGAGGACAGCCGGGAGGCGTCCGACTCGGACGTCACCATCATCACCGGAATGTGCACATAGGCGGGATTGCCGCGGATCTCGTTGACCAGGGCCTGGCCATCCATGACCGGCATGTTGTAATCGGTCACCACCAGGTCATACTCATGCCGGCGCAACTGCTCCAGGGCCAGGGCACCGTTTTCCACCTGGTCGATGTGCTGTATCCCCACATGCTCCAGCACCCGGGACAAATGATTGCGCGCCATGCGGGAATCATCCACCAGCAACACCCTCACGTCGGCGATGTCCCGATCCTCCAGTTCCAGTTCCTCTTCCTCCAGATAATCCAGGGTCACCGTCAGGGCCCGTTCCAGATCATCCCGATCAAAGGGCTTGGGCAGCAGGGCCAGCACGCCGCTCTGACGCACCGCATCCAGCTTGTCATGGTGCTGCTCGCTGGAAATGACCATCTTGGGCACCTCCACCAGGCGAGGGTCCTCCAGCATCCTGGCAAACAGCTCGGGTGCTTCCATGTCCGGCAGGTAGAAACTGGAAATCAGCAGGTCCGGTATGTAGGTGGCCATGAGTTCAAGGGCGGCCGCCGCGCTGTCCACGCTTTCGATCTTGAGGATATGCCCCTCGGACAGCAGCCGGATGATGATCTGGCGCTGTGTCCGTGACGGCTCGATGAGCAAGATGGCCAGATCTTCCACACACACCCTTTGACGCATGAATCAGTCCCGTTCCGGTTAACCAGGATTGGATGCCGATGCCGCACACAGGGGGTGCATCGGTACCACGGAACCATCATGCCTCATTCAGGCAAGATGCTGAAGACGAGAAACGCAGGAACATGCCGCCGGACAACTCAGGGGGCATGGGAGACAGGTAGGAGGGGGGGGGTGGTGCCCATGGGCAGGATCGAACTGCCGACCTCTCCCTTACCAAGGGAGTGCTCTACCACTGAGCCACATGGGCAAGACACTTGAAAAACAACACACCCTGCAGCCTTCTGCTCCAGGGATTCAAAAATGGCGGAGTGGACGGGACTCGAACCCGCGACCCCCGGCGTGACAGGCCGGTATTCTAACCAACTGAACTACCACTCCAGATTGCTTCACCACACTGCCTGTGTGATGGAGGCGCATTATAACGGCTTTTTTGAAAAATGCACGAAAAATTTCAATCGCCGAATCGGTACCGATCCAGGGTCAAATCTCCAGCAGGCTGTCGCTGGCGCACGCCTCCAGGAAGCCTTCCATTTTTCTCGCCGCCTCGTCGGTCAGCCACAGGAACACACGACGCCGGTCGGAAGGATCACGCTCCTTGCGCACCAACCCCCGGTTGACCAGGTCCTCCACGTGGCGCAGCGCGGTGGTCAGCGGGATGCCGGACCCCACCGCCAGACTGGACACATAATCGGGCCGGTTGGCCAGCCGGGCAATCATCAGATCCACCATAATGTTCCAGGTTGCCCCGGAGCACAGTTCCGGGTCAAAAAAACGGCCGCGCAGGGCGCGGGCTTCCGCGGCATTTTTCAGGATGCGCCGGGCACCGGCACTGGCCAGCCCGCCGTCCTTGCCGTCAGCCGCCGTCCGGCTACCCCCCCTGACCGATTCCGGCTCGATATCTTCCTTTTCCGAATGCAGGTAGCGTAGACGGGACTCGATCTTGCTGAGTTGTCCCTGGGTGATGCTCAGGACTTCCCTGAGCTGACGCTTTTCCAGATCCCGGCGCAGGGCACGCCGCACCGCCAGGATGAACTCCTGCTCCCGGAATGGCTTGAACAGGAAATCGGCCGCCTCCATGCGCAATGCACTTTGCACATGATCACGGGAGGCGTAGCCGCTCATGAAGACGATTTCAGCACGATCCTCCCCCTGGCTCTTGGTCAGGGCCCTGACCAGATCCATACCGTCCCAGCCGGGCATCCGGATGTCGGATACCAGAATGCGAATGCCGATGTCCTGTTCAAGGCATTCCAGCGCCTGGCGAGGGTCCGTTCTGACGATGGGATCGAAGCCGGCGCGCTTGAGCATCGCCTCCAGTTCCTCAAGGATATCCGGCTCGTCATCCAGAACCAGCACCCTGCTCATTTCATGATTCGGCAGTGCCTTCAAGCCACATCCCTCGCGCGTTGCACTTCTGAAAATATCCAAAGCCTTAATTAATTTGGATATTTTATCCTTTGCAATGCAGTAGTGACAGGACGATGACCACCCAATAGTTCCAAATCCGAGCCTTTTGTCGGAAAACACGGGAAGCGGCATACACCCGAAGCGAGCCACCTCCGGAATGGATTCTTTTTCATTTCCATTCCGGGCACGGCAAAGGCATCGTTAAAACCTGACACTTCAGGGATCTTGAAATGACACACATCGTGCATCGGCCGGCCGCAGTCTATCGCAGCGTGGAAACCCTGCTCCCCGAAAGCCCTCAGACCCCGATGCAGATCAATCTCATTCTTGTGAATGACGACAAGGACCTGAAGCAGGATCACGGCATCCAGCGACGGCATGAAGATCCACAGGTCAGTCTCATGATCGCCATATCCGCGGTCACGTTACTGATCAGCATGGTGATCTTCACCCTGAGCTACCTTCTGTGGGTCATCTGACATGATCAAGCGCCCCCTGGACATCCTCATCATCACGGGAGAAGGCCACAGCCTTGGCAACGTGATCGCCGCCCTATTCCAGCATACCGCCCGATTGCCCCCGGATACCCGCATTCGGTCCATGAGCCTGACCTCACGCCCGCCCGCGCCGACCCGGCCACAGCTACGGGACATTCTGCACCCGGTCGGCATTGAACCCGATCAGACAACGGGCATGGCATTCAGCCGGTCCGCCCTGATCTCGGCCACCCATGTCCTGGTACAGGACAACCGTCAAAAACAACACCTCATGCAGCAGTTCCCCGACTGCCGGCACAAAATCTTCAGGGTTGCACAATGGAGTTCACGGGAACTCTTCGAGCCGGACCCTGATGACCGGGAAAACCTCCTCGACGTCATCACCCGAATCTCCGAATCCATCGGCGGCTGGTGTGCGGCTCTCAATCGTGCCGGCGCCCGGTCGCTTCCGCAGACGGTTTCGGACACGTCCATGGCCCCGGTGCCCTCCTACAGGGTCACCGGCGGCAACACCCCTTCCCTGTACAGGGCCTGAATCACTTCTTCCAGGTTCTCCTCGGGCACCAGAGATTGCAGAATCGAGCGGGCCTCCTGGGCTGAAATGGAGGGTTGGCAGCCGGGAATGCCTTGACGCAGCAGCTGCATCCTCAACCGGGTCAGGGCGCATCCTCTCAGGACCACGTCACGAAAGCCCGCCATATCCGCGGGCTTGAGCAGAAAGTCATCCACCTTCTTGCGAAAGATACCTCGGATGAACGCCTGCTCCACGCTCCCGGTCATGACCACCAGCGCAGGGATGAGCCATCCATGGTGGGTGTAAAACCGTCGGACATGATCCACCAGCCAGAACCCGTCTCCCTCGGGCATCATCAGATCGATGAGGATGCAATCAGGCCGAAAACCGTCGTGCAGGAGCAGCAACGCCTGCTCGGATGACTCCACCGGGACACTCTCCACGCCCCGCCTTTCCAGATCGGAGATCAGCTCCTGGGAAATGCCCTGCTCATCTTCAACGATCAGCACCCGCAATGCCGAGCAACCATTCCCTGTCCCGGCGCTATCGCCGCCGAAGATCTCGTCACGATAACGCAAGCCGCCGCCATGAAACTCGTTTGCAATCGTCATCAGCCCTGCTCACGCCGGTTATTGACTGACCAGAGCATCGTGGACATCCAGACTGGCCCGGGTGATTTCCCGTAGCTGGCGGATGGTTACCGGCTTGTTCAGAAAGGCAAAGGCACCCTGGGTCCGAGCTTCCTCGGCCAGCACGGGCGTACCATGCCCGGTGATGACCACCACCTGAATGCCATGGTGGGCACGCCAGCTTCGGAAGGCGGGATCCTTCAGCAACTCCATACCGCTGCCGTCCGGCAGGCGCAGATCGAGGAACACGATGGAAGGCGGCGGGTCATCCATCATCAGACGCCTGGCCTCGCCCAGATTGGCTGCATGCCAACACAGGATGCCCATCCTGGAAATGGCCGAAGCCAGTTCGCTGCGGATCAGACCATCGTCCTCGACGATCAGCGCCCAGCGATCCAGGGAATGGCTGGAGTTTCGGGGATGAGAGTTCAAGTGGTTGATGAAGGCGATCTCTTCGGCGGTCAGAGGCGATTGATTCTGCTGCATGGCCAAGCTTCCGATTTTTCACGCTATTAGAGCATGTCCGGAACCGACCGACCGACCATACCCATCCATTCTGGAAGCATTCCAGACATTCAGGCATGCCCCTCGCCCAGCCACTTCTCCAGAATCAGCGCCAGCTCCTTGCGGGTATAAGGCTTGGGCAGCCAGTCATCCATACCGATCTGCAAATATCCGTCCCGCTGTTCCGTGGTCAGGGCCGCGGTCAGGGCAATGATGGGCACCCGGCGTCCCGCCCTTTCCTGTTCACGAATGATCCGCGTCGCCTCGATGCCGCTCATCACCGGCATCTGGCAATCCATGAGCACCAGATCAAAGTCAGAAGACAAAAACGCATCCACACCTTCCCGGCCATTGCAGGCAGACTCCACCTCGCACCCCAGCAGCTCCAGGGTTTCCACCACCAGTTCCCTGACATCCGCGTTGTCCTCCACCAGCAGGATCCGGGGTTTGCGGGGCTTGTCGGGCTGAGCCGGTCCGGCACTCCCCGCTTCCACGATCGGAAACATCTCGAAGAAGCCGCTGGGGTCGCGATCTTCAAGGCAGGCCTCTTCCAGGGTCAGGTAAAACCGGACCTCGGTACCCTCACCGACCACACTGCTCACCTCGACATGCCCTCCCATCGCATGGAGCAGATTGCGCACGATCGGAAGCCCCAGGCCCGTACCTCCCTCTCCAATGGTGCCGGAACCGGGGTCACGCACCTGAAAGAACGGCTCAAACAGATGCTGGATGACATCAGGGGCGATACCGATGCCGGTGTCCCTCACCTCGAAGACCAGGGGATGGAAACCAGAGGGCACGGCCTTGTCCGGATCACGCCGCACGCGCAGGGTAATGAAGCCGTTCTGCGTGAACTTGATGGCATTGCCCACCAGATTCCACAGGATCTGTCGCATCCTGAGCACATCCACCAATACCGCTTCGGGCAGATCCGGGGCCAGATCCACCACCACCACGTTATCCCGCTTCCTGGCCGCCGTTTCCAGGATATGCAGACTGTCGCGCAGTACGCGATACAGGTCGACCACCTCATGGTTGATGCGAACCTGCTCGGACTCGATCTCGCTGAAATCCAGGATGTCATTGATGATGCTGCGCAGGGCCTCCCCGGAGCGTACCAGCGACAAGGCATGCCGACGCTGCTTCGCGTCCAGCGGAGAATCCAGCAACAGCTCCGCCATCCCGAGCATCGCCGTGATGGGGGTACGAATCTCATGGCTCACCGTGGCCAGAAAACGGGATTTCGCCTCGTTGGCCGCCTTGGCCTTCATGGCCAGCTGATTGGCCTCGTCACGGGACTGGATGAGGGCCTCTTGTACCCGGCGAATCTCCCGCTGCTGCCGGCGCCGGATCTCCGCATTGGCGAACATGTCCGCCATGGTGCGCAGGATGGCCACATCGATGCTTCCCCACTGGCGATGCTGATGCACGGCATCAAAACCGACAAACCCCTCGCAATGGCCGTCCTTGCCCATGATGGGAATGGTGATATTGCTCCGGATGCCCTGGGGTTCGAGGGCATGACGCAGGGATGACTCCGGAGGCAACGCCGGCACATCGGGTACGTAATGCACCTCCCCGGCCCGATGTGCCTCCACCCAGGCCTCCAGTCCTTGCAGTGGAAACTGCTGCAGATTGGCCAGCTCGCTGGAAATACCCGGCGCGCACCACTCATGGGTATTGGTGGCGGTATAGGCATTCAGGTCATAGGAAAACAGGAAGGCACGATCGGCCCGGACCAGGCTGCCGATCTGTTCCAGTCCCGCATTGATCAGCGGATCCAGCTCATGCTCCTGCGCCGTCATGAAGCGCATGGAAAAATGGGTCAGCAGACGCTCGAACTCCCCCCATTTTTCCAGTTCCTCGCTTTGCTTGCAGGCCAGGCAGGCCTGAGCCAGCTTGTCGGCAACCGCGCAGAATGACTCGCAGAAGGAGACCGGCAAAGGTTCGCTGGAGAAGGTGATCAGCAGACCGTAACCCGGTAATTGAAATACATGAACGCTGCCGCGTTCATGCTCAAGGATCAGAAAGCCGGAACCTCGCCGAGCCTCAAGCATGGCCCACAGTTGGTCACATCGTTGCTCGCGCAGAAAGTCGGCAAATGCGGCATCGGCGGACAGCCGCATGGGCATGCAGCGCATGACCGGCCAGCGGGACTGCCTGGGCCCCTCGCGGTCCTGCCGCAGCACGGCCGCCCCCAGACTGTTGGTCGACCGGACCAGGGTCGCCAGGCAGATCCCGAGCATGGAATCAAGCTCAAGGCTCCTGCCCACCGACAGGGAAATCTGCAACAAAACCTGCGTTTCAACGACCAGATTCACACCGGCGACTCAATGCTGTGATCCCAGCAGTCCAAGGACGATGGTCTTGTTGTAAAACTCCAGACACTCCTGACCATTATTGGCAATCTCGCCGATGGACAGAATCCCCACCATGGGATAATCACGCTGCATCTTGCGCAGCTCGGAAGGAAATTTGTCCTGAAGGTACAAGGATCGGGAAATACAATCACAGACAAACCCCAGCGCCGGCAGCCCCTGCCCCGGGTACAACCGCTCGGCCGCCTTCACCACCGAATCCGCCGCCTGTGTCAGATCCCGCACATCTCCATGCAGGATTTCCACATAGCCTCCCTCGGGCACATCCCCCACACAGACCAAGGCACCCTCCTCATCCAGGCTCAGTGGGTCACGCACCACGAACTCCCCCCGCAAACGGCAGATGCCCAGTGGATAGCCCTTGGCCACATCAAAGAAATTGTCGGCACGGATACGAACTCCGGAATGGGCCGCGATCAGTTCCGCATACACGTCCAGGGCCGGCCGGGAATTCAGGGACAGAACCCGGTTCCTGAGGGACTTGGAAACCTTGACCGGCGAAGAGATCGATCGCCACCCGTGGGAAACACCGATGCCGGACTTGAGGTTCATCAGGGCCATGATTGCGCCATCCTTGAGCAGGCCGTCACCGGTGAACAGGCACGGGGTTTCGGGGCAGGACAGGTTCCCGGCCCCGCCTCCCAGATAGTTGCAACTCAGGCCCATGCCGTCAAACACGCCGGAGATCAGCTTGGAAATATGGCTTGAAAAGCCGTTCACCAGCACAACCATGACGGCATCCTGCTCCTGATGACAGGTAAAAGCCCCCTCCAGAGACAAGGCGATGGACTGCTCCGAAGCCGCCGCCAGATCCGGTACCACGACCATGGTCGGCGCCTGCGACAGGGCCACCACGATGGTGCCACGCTCAAAACGCTGGCCCTCATACAGCAGCCCAGGAAAGATCCCGCCGAACACAGGCAGTCGTTGGGCGCGCATCAGGGCTTCCAACCGCGGCGGTGTCCAGACATTGTCCACGCAGGTCAGCACCATCAAGCCGGCACACCCCGGCATATTCGATGCCGCCTTCATCAGGTGCGCCATCCCGGTCAGGGTGCCGGTTTTGTCAAACAGGGCTCCGATCATGGGGTCGCTTGCTCCGGCTCCACGGCGGGCAGAACGATCTGGAACACGGCACCATCCTCCGTATTGCAACAATCAAGGTGGCCGCCAAGATCCCGGATGATCCCGTAACTGATGGAAAGTCCAAGCCCGGTACCCTGCCCCACCGGTTTGGTGGTAAAAAACGGTTCAAACAGATGTTCCATGGCTTCCTCGGAGATGCCACCGCCATTGTCACGGATTTCCAGTACCGCCTCCTTCTTCCCACAGCCGGAGTCGCGAACAAAGGTGCGCAGCCAAACCCGGGGATGGTAATCATCACGCCCCTCCTGGGAGGCCAGGGCGGTCCGCTCCCTGAGGACATCCCGGGCATTGCTGACGCAGTTGAGCAGTACCTGCTCCAGTTGCTGAAGCTTTCCATTCACCAGGGCCGGCGGCTCCTGGTGGGACACTTCATGCCGAATCCCGCTCATGAGCAACTGCTGTCCCACCAGGGACAGGACACCCTCCGTGACCTCGGACAGAGAAAGCACCCGACACTCCTGTTCGGAGCGCCGGCCAAACACCCGCATGTGATCGATGATGTCCGCCGCGCGACGGGCCTGATCCGTCACCCGGTTGAGTCGTGCCCGCACATACGCCACGCTTGCCGGCGTCAGTTCGGCATCCTCCAGGACTTCATAGGCGTTATCCGCCGCCAACTGGATCACCTGCAGCGGCTGGTTCAGCTCGTGGGCCACCCCCGTGGTCATCTCCCCCAGGGTCGCCATCTTGGCCGCCTGCACCAGCTGCGACTGGCTGTACTTAAGTTCGCTGATATCCATCATCAGGCAGACCATCTCCGGGTTCTCGCCGACCGGATCTTCCAGCAGACTATAGTGGACCCCGATATCTAGACAGCAGTTTAAGCTCTGAGTGGGGGGCTGAATCGGGATACTAACAAGATGACTGAAAAACGGAAGAGAAACACGTACAACGCTGAATTCAAGGCGAAAGTTGGTCTTGAGGCGATTCAGGGGGTCAAGACCGTCAACGAGATCGGTCAAGCCTACGGGGTCCATCCCGCCCAAGTGACCCAGTGGAAGAAGGCGATCCTCGAGCAGGCTGGCACGCTCTTCGAAGGCAAGCGGGGCCCCAAGCCAGTGTCGGAAAAGGATGCCCCGGACCGTCTCTACGGTGAGATTGGGCGCCTGAAGATGGAACTCGATTGGCTCAAAAAAAAGTCCGGGATCAACCTGCCGTGAACCGTCAAGACTGGATTGACGCGGGTGGCGAGATCTCCATCGTTCGCCAGTGTGCGCTGGCCGGGGTTTCCCGGGCGACCGTGTATGCGCGCTGGCGTTTGTCACCGGATGAGGCCGGCGACCTGCTGCTGTGTGGACTCATCGACGAGATCTACACACGACGGCCGTTCTACGGGAGTCGGCGCATGGTGGTCGAGCTGCGGACCCAGGGCCATAAGGTCAACCGTAAGTGTGTCCAGCGCCTGATGCGTCGGATGGGGTTGGCGGCGATCGCGCCGGGTCCGCATACCAGTCGTCCGCACCCGCAGCACAAGGTTTATCCGTATCGGCTGCGTGGCGTTGTGGTCAACCGGCCCAACCAGGTTTGGAGTACCGACATCACCTACATCCGTCTGGCTCAGGGCTTCGCCTACTTGGTCGCGATCCTGGACTGGTACAGCCGCAAGGTCTTGAGTTGGCGGCTCAGCAACACCATGGATACGACCTTCTGCGTTGACTGCCTCGAAGAGGCCCTGCAGCTGTACGGGCCACCGGAGATCTTCAACAGTGACCAGGGCTCGCAGTTCACGGCTGACTCGTTCACTGGCGTGCTCAAGCGAGAGGGAGTCACTATCAGCATGGATGGCCGCGGAAGGGCCTTTGACAACATCTTCGTCGAGCGACTCTGGCGGACGGTGAAATATGAAGACGTCTACCTCAAGGGCTACGCCAATCTCAAGGAAGTCACGCTGGGACTGATGGACTACTTCGCGTTCTACAACGGCGAACGCCCCCACGCGGCTCTGGCGAACGAGACACCGGATACGGTCTATCGGAACCGGCAGGGCGGAGGCGCACTGATCGTGGATAAGTACGGCCCGTCGGCTGTGACGCCACCCAGTGAAACCGCAGTACCAGGGCAGCGCTGTTCCGCTGCGAGCGACCCCCAAGCTATTGCTTAAACTCATACTCTTTCTGTCTTGACGATGGGGTCCACTTTAGACTGATATTCATGTAGAGCCAAACCTGGCGATTGTTGCAGTCCTTGAAACGCAACTCTTCCTTCACATAGCCCCGCCGGTGTACCGCACGGAACATCCCTGCCAGTTTGTCCGCATCCACCGGATGCACGCGCTCAAAGAAGGCAGTGGAATCGGGAATGGCATTCAGACCGATGAATTCTTCAAACCGGCCGTTGGCAAAAGTGGTTTTCACCGCGCCATCCGTTTGCGCCCGTCCGCACCAGATGGCGATGGGCGCGTTGAACACCAACCGCTGCAGCCGCTTTGACTGCATCTCCACCTGATGCCGCTCCTCGCGCAGGGCCAGGGACAGGTTCACCAGGGCCTGATTGAGCACATCCGGCTCCAGGAGCCGGGTCGCCATCCTCGGCACCGTCTGATCCTCGGTCAAACCCTGCACCGCAACGGCGGTCTGCGTCAGCGAGCGGCTGATCACGACACTGAGCCAGTATGCCAGCATCAGGCCGGACAACAGCAACAGTATCGACAGGAGCAGATAGTCCAGGAAGTCATGGGTGGACCGCAGCCACGCCATGTCATCTCCCAGCAGATAGGCATGGAAAAAGATGAAAAATACCGCAGGCAGCAGGGTCATCAGCACGAAAAGGTTGAATACGACCGCGCGGATGGAATACACCCGCTGCCGCATCGGCGCAGGAATATCCATCAGATCGCGCTTGAATACCAGCACGATCAGCCCTGCCGTCGTGGTGGCCGCCACCCCGTTCAAGGCCTGCTTGAACAACACCACCGCAGCGGCGAGTTGGTCCAGACGCGGATCGAACTGATACACAATCCACCACAGGGGCAAGCCCAGCAAGCCCCAGAAGGCGATGTCCGCCACCGGCAGCATGAGATGCCGGCGATGGACCAGCCAGGCCACCACCAGCATCTCCAGCAGCAGGACCAGGATTGCAAGCACGGTGTGCCACAGCAACAGGGTCGGCAAGGCGACGATGGCGGTCGCCAGCAATGCCCATCGGGTTCCGAACAGAATGAGGACCAGGAAGGCCGCCGCCAGGCCCGGCAGCGGGTACAGCTGAAGTGGCAGATCCGGATGGTGCAGCGACACCATCGGGAACAGATTGAGTGCGGCACCCAGGCCGCCCAGCAGCAGCGTCCACAGCCAGCGCTGCCACTGGGGGGACCGGATACCTGGCATGAACATCAGTGACAAAAGCGGGAAATAAGAAGCATCATCCCTTCAGTTTATCGGGACTTGAGTTCAGTACGGAAGTCACGGCACTGGAATCATCTTCATCACGGCGCCGGGCGGCCATGGCCAGCAAGGCTGCCAGCACCATGCCGGCGGCACCGCCCAGCATCAGAGCCGCATAGACCGCAAGCCAGCAATTGATTTCCATCACATACCCCACGTTTCGGTTCAGTACCCGGCACCGGCCGTGCCAAGCCTGGTGGACTATAAGCCCGAAATGGCGGCAATCACAAAAACGAAGCATCCATTTCGGATGGATCGATCCAAATCACCTCCTCTTCACGTTTTCAATAGACAAATCAACCACCTGTCTGGTTCGCACCGAATCGGCCGCTGCGCTGGGAATGGCGGGCCGGCCCACGCGCAACCATTCCGCCGTCACCGTAAGGGCCGCTATCAGCGCCACCCACAGCAAGGTCATGACCAGGGCCGATGTCGCAAACAGCGCCTGCCAGATGCCCGTGCCGACCATGACGGCCTGCACACCCAGCATGACCGCCAGGGTCTGATTGACGCCCAGGCCGCGAGCCTGCAGCAGGTGATGAAGGTGATCGTGCCCAGGCTGAAAAGGCGAAACACCGGCAGCCATGCGCTTGAGCATCACGCGCAGGGTATCGATGACGGGAAGCCCGAGGAACCACAGGGCGGCCGTGGCCGGAATGAGGGCATCGGTCGACTGGCTCATGACGATCACCCAGTAGGCCATCAGGAACCCCAGGGTGGTGCTGCCGGCATCGCCGAGAAAAACCAGCCCACGGGGACGCCCCAGGCGCATGTTCAGCAACAAGAAACCAGCCAGTGCGCCGAGCAGAATCAGTAGCAACATCCCCTGTGCGCCGAGGTCGGCCATGAACAGCACCGCCGCCAGCCCTGCCAGAGACACCACCCCCAGTCCGGCGGCCAGGCCATCCATGCCGTCGATCATGTTGAAGGCATTGATGCATCCCACCACGGCAAAGAGCGTCACCAGAGCGGCCACGGCCCATCCCCAGACACCGAACACGTCATTCAGTGCAAACAGGCCGATATCCAGAATCAGAACGCCGGACCACGCCATCATGCCCACGGCAAGGATCTGCGCCACCAACCGCAGTCGGACGGAAACGGGTCTGGCATCATCCACCGCGCCCACCACCAGCAACAGCAGCAGGGCCGACAGCACCCCGGGAGGCAGGAGAAGCACTTCGCCCGCGCCCGACAGGTGCCAGGCCCAGACCGGCAATGTGCAAAGCAGCAAGGTGAGGATGACGGCAATGCCGCCGATGAGCGGAGTGGGTGTGACATGGGTTTTGTGAGCACCGGGATGATCCAGCAAACCGAAATAATCGGTACCCACTTTCAGACTGAGAGCCAGGGAGACAACGACGACAATCATCGCCGTCAGCATCATGACCATCGGCATCCATTCCGATGAAGGGAAAAACTGTACAAGCAGCATGTCCCGTTCCGCACCGCCCATGCATACTCTCCCTTGAAAAGACCGAAACCATCAGCGAGTGAAAAACCAACATCACCCGATGCGCTGAACGTCACTCTTTTCTCAAGTTAGCAGCATGAAACCAGGGCACAACAAAAGACTGATTCAAAATGAAAGTGATAACTTAAAAAACAAGCAATAAAAGTAAAACCGGAAAACCAGAAACCTCCATTTTGAACATAAAATCAATCCTTACCCTCTGTATCGGAAGGATTTTTCCTGGAATGCCTCATTAACCAGTCCGACAGGTAAATCAGCCTCTGACGCTGCGGCAAGGTCAGCTCTCCCAAACGCCTGTAGAGCCGGATCAGACCAAATACTTCCTCATAGACACGTCCTTCCCATGGTGAAATACCCTGCAATGCAAGGATGGCTTCATCATCCTCCCTGGACTCGAATCCCTCATGAAACCACAGCACCTCCCACCGCCCGTCAGGCAGCTTGTGCAGGGTGCTCATGGGACAGTCATGATGCGTATTGGGCCATGACTGAGGGACGCCATTCGAGGGTCCTGAAAAGTCATCGGTGATCAGGCCGCAATCATGCAACTGCTCCCATGTACCGATGAACCGGGTATAGGCAAGGCTATCCTCCAGCCGCCCCGATACCGCCTCGATCATGAAAATATTCTCCTTACATTCACCCGCTGTGCCGATTCGATGAATCGTCAAAAAGTATCCATTGACTGTAAACAGGTTCAAACCGTATCGCAGCGAATGAATGGTCCATTCTGAAACCAAAAAAAACCCGGCAGCATGCACTGCCGGGCAAGGTACTGCCCCTTACACACCCGAATCGGACGACACGCCGGTCAGGCCGCCTGTCGACGTGCCTCCTTCAACTTCAGCCCCATGGATCGACCATACTCACGGCAGGCCGCCAGGGCGGCCTCATCCGGGGCAAATCGCACAAACACCCCCCCCCCCTGCATCTTCAGCTTCAACTGCTCCAGACTGGACGGAATGATCCTGGCCGCCTCTCCGCTCCAGCCATAGGAACCAAAGGCACCGCAGAGCTTGCCCTTGTCCCGCACCGGATTGATCACCGCAAACAGCTTGTATACCGGCAACAGGATGTTCTGGTTGATGGTGGGACAGCCCACCACCACCGCCTGGCAGCGGGCCATGTGCTCTTCCATCTCGCCCAGGGCCATCGTCTCGATATCCGCCACCTGCACCTGGAACTCACCGGCACTACCGAGCCCCTCGGCGATGGCCCGGGCCATGGCT
This sequence comes from Ectothiorhodospira shaposhnikovii, assembly GCF_047222355.1. NCBI lineage: Bacteria > Pseudomonadati > Pseudomonadota > Gammaproteobacteria > Chromatiales > Ectothiorhodospiraceae > Ectothiorhodospira > Ectothiorhodospira shaposhnikovii. The sequence goes on from NZ_CP178333.1 coordinate 1,779,897, forward strand.
TCCGTATTGTGGTGGGCCGACACATAGGGCACGAACACATAATCCTGATACGGATACTGCAATGCCCGGCGCGCGTGAACCTCGGTCAGATCCACCCACTTGCGCCAGTCGGACATCAGCAACGGCCCATGCCCCGGAAGTATCCCCCGCACATCCAGTCCCCGCACCTGCTCGATGGCCTTGAGCATGAAACGGGAAAACGGCTTGAGGATGACGTCAAAGTAATACTGGAAGGCTTCGCTGAAATCCCCCACCCGGTCATCGAGCATGGCCGCATGGGCATAATGGCAACCGAAGGAATCACAGGAAAACAGCAACCCATCCTCCCGCAGGTAGGTGTACATGGTGTCCGGCCAGTGCAGATGGGGCGCGGCCACGAACTGCAGGGTCTTGTTGCCCAGATCCAGCGTGTCGCCGCCCTTCACCACCTGGTGGGGGAAATCACGCCCCAGGAACTCACGCAGATACCCGATCCCCAGCCGGCTGGCCACCACCGTGGCATTGGGGGCCAGCTCCAGCAGACGGTCCAGACAGCCGCTGTGATCCGGTTCGGTATGGTTGAAGACAATGTAATCGATCAGCGCCGGGTCGATGACCTGACGGATCTTCTCCACATAAACATCGAAAAAGTCCGCCTTGACCGCGTCCACCAGCACCTTCTTGTCCGCATTGATCAGATACGCGTTGTAGGTCGTGCCATGTTCCGTGGTCATGACCACATCGAAGGTGACGATGTCATGATCCAGCACACCGACCCAGTGGACATCGGGACACACCTCAATGCCGGCACGATCCTGCCGCTCTTCACACGCTGTTCTCATCCCACCTTCCTTATTCAGGCTTTGCCAACCCGCCATCATAGCAGCCGGAAGACAAAATTTAGACTTACCCTAAATCATTCCCGATACGCCCGACGGAAAAACCTTCCAGAGCGGATCATGACCGCTCAGGATCTGGCCATCCCCTCCGGAGTGGAGGATTTCCCGTCTGAAACCCGCCCTTCGCTGCCTACACTGGGCACAGACATCCAGCCTGTGCCGTCTCGGCAGGGGCGCTTTCCAGGCGCAAAGAGGAGAACCATGGCCAGCACTCCCGACCCGAAGCCCAAAGCACGCAGAACTCAAGGCAAGAAAACCGTCGCCCGTGGGAAATCCACTCCCCCCCGCTCATCCAGCATCGACAGCGGCGACATCTCCCCGGATCTCAGCCAGCGCGGCATCCAGCAGTTCGAAGCCCGGGAATCCACCCAGGGCGCCCAGTTCAAATTGGAGTCGGTGCTGCTGGATCTGGGCCGCAAGGGCAAAAAACGTAAGCAGCACACCTCGGAACCCAAGGAACTGGAACGCCTGGCCACCGGTCTGACGGCCATCGTGGACGGTGCCGCGCCCGACGATCTGGCCTTGCTGCGACGTGCCCTCTGGCATCACGAACGAAGCCAGGGGGCGCCGCCGGGCAGCGGCGGTGACGACGCCCTGGCCAGCAACTGGCGCGAAGGCGGTTACCCCTATCGAAACCGACTACGCCGCAAGAGCTATGAAAAGCAGAAATACGACCTGCAGGTGGAACTGCTCAAGCTCCAGCACTGGGTCAAGGAAACCGGCAGTCGCGTGATCATCCTGTTTGAAGGCCGCGATGCCGCCGGCAAGGGCGGCACCATCAAACGCTTCATGGAGCACCTCAATCCCCGCGGTGCCCGCGTGGTGGCCCTGGAAAAGCCCACTGACATCGAGGCCGGTCAGTGGTACTTCCAGCGCTACATCCAGCACCTGCCCACCCGGGGCGAGATCGTCCTGTTCGACCGTTCCTGGTACAACCGGGCCGGAGTGGAGCGAGTGATGGGCTTTTGCAGCGACGAGGAATACAACGAATTCATCCGCCAGGTACCGGAATTCGAGCGCAATCTGGTGCGCTCGGGCATCCACCTGATCAAGTTCTGGTTCTCGGTCAGCCGGGAAGAACAGCGCCGGCGGTTCAAGGAACGGGAAGTCCATCCCCTGAAGCAATGGAAGCTCAGCCCCGTGGACCGCGCCTCCCTGGACAAGTGGGATGACTACACCCGGGCCAAGGAAGCCATGTTCTTCTACACCGACACGGCGGAATCCCCCTGGATCGTGGTCAAGTCCGACTGCAAGAAGCGGGCGCGGCTCAACGCCATGCGTCATGTCCTGCACCATCTCCCCTATCAAAACAAGGACGTCAAGCGCCTGGGCCTGGTCGACCCCCTCATCGTCGGCCGCGCCAGCATCAGCGACGACATCGAAGACCGAGACACCATCGACATGGTGAAAAGGATCTGGCAAGGCGCCTGACCCGCAATACCCCACCCCTCATCCCCAGCCCTTCTCCCCCTCGGGGGAGAAGGGCGCGTCTGTCGCTGACTTGGTTCTTTCAGCCTAAAACCCGACCATTCCGATCAGCGGAACAATTCCCCTCCCGAATGGAAAACACACCATTTCGGATTTGATTTAACTTGACTCCTGCCTGACGCGCAAAAAACCGATACCCGGTCACGCCGTCAGGCCGGACAGGCACGTCCGTCCCAAGCCACTCGCAACCCGCGACACCGCTCAAGGCACGGTCATGACCCTCGTCCGCCCTCGCCCCATCCATCGGGATGCCGTCCGCATCACACTCATCGCCTTGCTGATACCGCCACTGCTAACGGCCTGCGGTGGTGGCGGCGGCAAAAACGTCCGCCCCGACCCGAACCAGGGCAGCGGCAGCCCCACACCGGTACAGCAGAACGACAGCGCCCCACCCGCCACCCGACTCAACGAAGGAGAAGTCCTCGTCGCCGTCGCCGACACCGGCCTGCGTCACACTCACCAGGAACTCACCGATCGGATCCTCCATCGCTACGATGCCGTACAGAACCACACAGGACACAACGGCTCGGACACCACCACCGCCGACCAGGATCAGTCCCGGGTACTTCCCATCAACCCCCACGGCACCGCTGTCGCCGGCATCATCGCCGGGCATCGCACCGGCAACGCCCCGATGGCCCGACTCATGGACATCCGGATCTCGAACACCGAGGACGGCAACACCACCCGCAACATCATCCTCCACGGCCTGGAACATGCCGCCACCCGGCAGGCAGGCGTCTTCAACCTCAGTTACAACGCCAACCTCACCCATGTGCCCAACCGGGAAAATGCCATCCGCCAGGCCGCGGACAACGACGTGATCCTGGTGGAAAGCGCCGGCAACAGCAGTACTTCGGTCCAACCCCTGCAGGCCGGCTCCGCGATCTACCACCAGTACCTCATCGTCGGCGCCCTCAATGCCGCCCGCAACGATCGCGCCGACTTCAGCAATCACCCCGGAGACCATGCCGCAACCCAGGCACGCTACCTGCTGGCCCCCGGCGAACGCATCCGTACCGCCCACAGCAGCACCGACCAGGCCTATACCCAGTTCACCGGCACCTCGGCCGCCGCCCCGGCCGTGTCCGCGGCCGCCGCCACCCTGCGCGCCCACTGGCCGCATCTGGATGCCGCCACCCTCACCCAGCACCTGCTGGACACGGCCGACCGGCACTTCAGCCCCCTCTACGGTGACCCCCGCTGCGGCACCAGCGGCACCGTGGACTGCGGTTTCTATCACTATGGACAGGGTCGCCTGGACCTGGACACCGCCCTGGCCCCCAAGGGAGAGCTACAGCTTGCCATGGGCACCCGGGTGGACGCCGCCGAAGGCCGCTCAACTCCTGGCCAGACCCACCTGCAACTGCCGGCCGCCTTCGGCGACGCCCGCCTGCCGCCCCGGGCACTGTCGCAAGTGGCCGGGTTCGACGCCCTGGGTCGCGACTACCTGATGGATCTCTCTCCCGGTCTGCGCACACCCGTCGACCCCTATCGCACACTGCACCGACGCCTCCAGCAGAGCATTGGCTCTGCAGAGCGTACCCTGGTCCGACACCACACCCACGACGGTAGCCTGCATGCCCGAGCCGACTACGATGCCGACGGTCTGCCGGTCAACATGCAACTGACCTGGAACGGACCTCACGGCGGAATCACCGGCTACCAGTTCACCGCCGGCAACCCGACCCCCGGCCACCCGGCCGAACACATGCCCCTGCTGGCCTACAGCGGCGGTACCTACTGGCTTGTTGAAGACGAGACCCTCACCGGCCTGAGCGGCCATTACCGCCTGAGCGAGCGCATCACCCTGAGTGCCGACTACGGCTGGTCCGGCGACGCAACCCAGCTCAACCCTCACGGCGCCCTGCAGCGTCTGGACACCCGTCTGGCCCTGCAACTGCACAACCGCCTCACCTGGCATCTGGGCAGCGCCCGGGTCACCGAACAGGATCGTCTCATGGGCAGCACCGGCAGCGGCGCCCTGCACACCCGTGGCACCCACGTCACCCACTTCCTCTACAGCCGCATCGAAGCCGATTTCACCCCACAACTGAGTCTGTTCGCCGAATTCGAGCAGGGCCGGGGGGACCGCAGCCACCCACATGGCCTGATACACCGTCTGGAAGGCATGACCCTGCGCCAGGCGGCGGTGGGTCTGACACTGCGTCGGGAAGATACCCAATGGGTGCTGATGTACCACGAACCGCTACGGGTACATCAGGCCCGAGCCCACCTGCGCATCCCCGGTGGGCGCACCATGGACGGTCGGATCCTGTTTGACGACCTCACTGCGGATCTCACCCCCGACGGCCGTCAGCGCAACCTGGAACTGGGCCTACGCCATCCTCTTAGCGCCCACAGCACCCTCCAGGCCCACCTCGTCCACATCCGCGAACCCGGCCACCGCACCGACGCCCCCTCCGACACCCTGGGAGCAATCAGCTACCAGCGCAGATATTGAAACTGCGCCACGAGTGCCCACTCCCACAGTGCTTCCGGGTGATGGGGTTGCTGCATCGTGCCGTTCCCTCATCCCCGGCCCACCTCAAACGCCACGATCTGTCGCTTTTCCCGGGAAAACTCCACGCCGATCAGGTGAATGGGTTTGCCGGAGGCGCGGTACTTGTCGGCATAGCCCTTGGCCTTGATCTGCTCCAGGGCCTTGCCCTCGGGGAGTTGCTCCACTACCTTGAATTCGAACAGGTAGATGTGGCCGCCGAAGTCGACGGTCATGTCCACCTTGCCGTGGTGGCTGGCGTCTTCCACCGTGACCTGGACCCCAAGCGCGGCGAAGTGGCTGTAGAAGACGCTGGCGTAGTGGCCTTCGTACCGGGCAATCGGGTTGTTGCGGTACCAATCGTGAGGCAGGCCGGCATAAAGGGCCTTGAGGTGAGTCTCCAGGCCCGCCAGGTCGTGCTGCTGCAAGTGCTTGAACAGGGTGCGGCGTTCACGTGGGCCGTTCTCGACGCCCAATGATGGGAGTAGCGCATGGTTCAGGCTGGTTTCCACCTCGTGGTTGGGAAAGCCCAGGGTGTACTGGCGGTAACCCAGCATGGGCTCCTTGATCTGCTTGATCGTCAGGTAGCCGGCCTGAAAGAGCAGCGCGTCGGTACTGATGTCGTCAACGTCAAACTGGCTGAGCAGCTCGTACTCCGTTTCCCACTGGTCCAGCGATGGCGTGAAGACCCCGCGCTGCTTGAGCAGATTGACCAGGAAGGTCGGCGTGGCGCTCTCGAACCAGTAGGGGCCGAACTCGCGTTTCTGGAGCAGTAGCAGCACATCGAAGGGGTTGTAGACCGATGCGACCTCGGGGCCGCCCCAGCGGTAGCCGTTGTACCACTGGCGGATGGCCTCGCGGTCCAGGCCGGGCAGTTCCGGGGAGAATACCGTGTCGATGTCCTCATCGGTATAGCCGCAAATCGTGCTGTAGGGCGCGTCCAGAGTGATGTCGTTGAGGTTGTTCAGCCCCGAGAACAGGCTGACCTTGCTGAACTTGGAGACCCCGGTGATCAGCACCAGATGCAGATGGGGATCGGCGTCCTTGAGCACGCTGTAGAGGTTCTTGAGGCCCTCGCGCAGCTCCCGGGCACGCTCCGGTTCCAGGATGTTGTCCAGGATGGGCTTGTCGTATTCATCGATCAGCACCACTGCCCGTCGACCATGGTGCTGGTGGGTCTGGTGGATAAGCTCGCGAAAGCGGCCGGCAATGGAGGTGTTGCGCAGGGAAACGCCCAACGCCTCGGCCTGGGCATTGAGCAGTTCATGGATGTGGATGTCCAGAGCCTCGCGGCTGGTCAGCACGCCATCGCCAAAACTCAGGCGAATCGCCGGGTGGGTCTGCTGCCAGTCCCAGCGGTCGTGGATGTAGAGTCCGTCGAACAGCGCCTGGTGACCTTCAAACAGGCAGCGCAGGGTGTCCAGCAGCAGGCTTTTACCGAAGCGGCGGGGGCGGGAGAGGAAGTAGTAGCCGCCGATCTTCGCCATGGACTCGATCAGGGGGGTCTTGTCGACGTAGTAGTAGTGGCCCTTGCGCAGTTTTTCAAAGGACTGGATGCCGATGGGGAGTGTGAGGCGCTGATGGTTGGCCATGCCTGGCCCTCCGGGAATAAGTTTTATGCCGGTGGCAGTTTATCATCGCCCAAGAGAGCCAGAGCCCCTCTCCCGCTGGGGGGGGGAAGAAGGGAGTCAACGTGGGCTGTCCCGGCCTGACCGCCGACTTCACGCACTGCCTCCATCCCTCTCTGATCGGCTACCCTATGGGCCCACCCACCCCGATACCCAGAGCATGGGCAACACCCTCCCCGGACCCCACGACACCCTGTTCATGGCCCTGCTCGAAGATCCCGAACGGGCCGGTGCCCTGCTGCGCGAGAGCCTTCCCAAGGCCCTCACCGACAAGATGGCCGGTGATCCCCGGCAGATATTGATTTACATCGTCCGGGTCCACACAATGAATTCAAGCAAGGGGTGGCCCTCAAGGGCGTTCAGCAAGGCGAGGCTCAGACCTTACTGAGGCTCATTGAGCGCAAATTTGGCCCCCAGGCCAGGATGCACTGCCAACAGCGTGTCCAGCAGGCTGATGAGACTCAATTACTCCAGTGGATCGACAACATCCTCACCGCTGAAAGCCTCGAAGACATCTTCCAGAACGATTCCTCCCTGCAGTAACCTGTGCTGCTGCTTAAGCCCTTCTCCCCGGCGGGGAGAGGGGAGCAGGCTTGGAGAAAAGGGGTCCGTCCCCTTTTTGGTCGCGGGCGGGGTCCAGCCCACGCCCGATGATCAGTGGGATTGATCCGACTGCAGCGCCTTCACTTCGGCCAGGGACAGGCCCGTCGATTGGGCAACCTGCTCGTCGGTGAGCACGCCCAGCTTGAGCAGGTTGATGGCCGTTTCACGAGCATTCTCCTGCCGACCCTCCTGCCGGCCCTCCAGCCTCCCCTTCTGCCTTTCCTTCTCAGCCCAAGTCTCAAGATTCTCAGCAAGCATCGCCTTGTCCTCCACCAAACTGTTGATCCGGTCCAGCTCTATATCTGCCTCCAGGCGCTTGAGGTGACGCTTCAGCCAACGGGTGATCACCTTGTCCAGACGCGCCTTCTCGGGATGGGCCTGGATGCTCGCCACCAGACGGTCCACCGCCATCTGCAGAGCCTGCAGATCCTTCGACGCATTCTCCACGCCAAAGACACCGCTTAAGGGCGTATCGCGCTGAGCCAACTCCTCGTCGCTAAACCGGGATTCATCCACCAGATAATAGCGCAGGTGCGGCTGATAGACCCGCAGGAATCCCGGCGGTTCCGGCCTGACCATCTGGTAGATGTCTTCCCGGGCAGTCCACCGTTTTGAGCCGTTGTAGAGCACCACCGGAAAGATCGGCGGCATACCCTTTCTTGCCGTGGTCACCTTGGTCTTGATCAGATGATCGTAGAAACAGGCCACATAATGCAGCATCCGGATCGGCAGGCGGTGGTCCACCGTGGACTGAAACTCCAACAACAAATACACGAACACCTGCTGCCTGATGCCATCCCAGGTCACCTCCACCGACCAGACCTTGTCCTCGAATTTTTCGTTGAACAGCGGCGTGATGTAGTTCCCGCTGTGGTCCTTGAGGGTGGAAAAATCCATCATCGCCGACACCTCCGGCGGTGCAAAACCCTCAATGAGCTGCTGAACAAGCTCAGGATAGCTGAACAGCTCCTTGTAACCGCTATCGTGGTGGTTGGCCATTACCGATCCTGGATGAGGAGAAGGGAGCCAGTAGTGTGCCATATTGCAGCGCAGTGGCCAGTCCCCTTGGAAACCGGCCTACCGGCGATGCGCTGCCTCCATCTTTCTATGATCGGCTACCCTATAGACCTACCCACCCCGACACCCAGGCCATGGGCAACACCCTCCCCAACCCCCACGACACCCTGTTCAAGGCCCTGCTCGAAGATCCCGAACGGGCCGGTGCCCTGCTGCGCGAGAGCCTTCCCAAGATCCTCACCGACAAGATGGCCGGTGATCCCCGGCAGATATTGATTTACATCGTCCGGGTCCACACAATGAATTCAAGCAAGGGGTGGCCATGGCCAAACCCCATCTCGTGGAGGCACTCACCATGTCGCTGGCTCAGGAATGGATGGATCGCGGCGAAGCCAAGGGGCTCCAGAAAGGCATTCAGCAAGGCCTTCAACAGGGCGAGGCTCAGATCCTGCTGCGTCAGATCGAGCGCAAATTTGGCCCCCAGGCCAGGATGCACTGCCAACAGCGCGTCCAGCAGGCTGATGAGGCTCAATTACTCCAGTGGATCGACAACATCCTCACCGCTGAACACCTCGAAGACATCTTCCAGGACGATTCCTCCCTGCAGTAACCTGCTCCACGGACCTGGCCCACAAAAAGGGGACAGACCCCTTTTGCTCAGTGCAGCGCCTTCACTTCTGCCAGGGACAGGCCCGTCGATTGGGCGATCTGCTCGTCGGTGAGCACGCCCAGCTTGAGCAGGTTGATGGCCGTCAAGCGCTGCCCCTTCTGCAGGCCAATCTCTTCACCCTCCTGCCGACCCTCCCGCCGAGCTTCATTCAGCAGCGACACCTCATCACGCAGCGCACGCTCCCGCACAAATGCCAGCCGCTGCGCTTCCTCGTCGGCACTCAGTTCCCGGATGCGGCTCATGGCCCGCTTGACCGGCTCGTGGGCAACCTTGGCCATGATCAATTCCTCCCGCCAATGCTTGAAAAAGGTGATCCAGTCATGCAACGGACCTTCCGGTACGCCAAGACGATCCGCCTTGTTCAGTTCGATCAGGTTCATCTGCAGGATGTTCCCCAGCGACACCTCCGGCTGGCGCTCATCCCGCATCTCGAACCGCCATACCGCCTGCTGGCGCTCAGCCTCGCCGGCCGTGAACAGGTCGAAGTCCAGCAGATGAATCCCCACCGAGGCACGCAACTCCTGATAGTCCTCCCCCGCGTTCAACTGGGTGCCCAGGGTGCGGGCCAGGTAGAACAGCCCCCGCTTGTGCCACGCACCATAGCGGCGAACCTGTATCTCCACATTGTAGCAGTGGCCCTGACCATCGCGAGCCAGCACATCCAGGATGATGTACTTGCCGGTGAGCTCACTGGGGTCGATGCTGGGATTGAGCACCTGAACGCTGGCAATGTTCGGAAGATCCGGGCGCAGATCATTGATCAGATCCACTAGCAGGTCCGGGGCCTCGGCGAACAGCCGCTTGAACACATAATCGTTGGTGGGGTCGAGGAGATCATTCATGGGGGTTGGGATGTTGGGTTTGGCCGGTAGTGTGCCATATCCCACCTCGTCACGATCCGGGGGTTGGTTATCCCTGGCTGCTGCACAAAAAGGGGTCTGTCCCCTTTTGCTCAGTGCAGCGCCTTTACTTCTGCCAGGGACAGGCCCGTCGATTGGGCGATCTGCTCGTCGGTGAGCACGCCCAGCTTGAGCAGGTTGATGGCCGTTTCACGGGCATTTTCATGTCGGCCGTCCTGCCGACCCTTCTGCTCACCCTCCCGCCGGGCTTCATTCAGCAGCGACACCTCATCACGCAGCGCACGCTCCCGCACAAATGCCAGCCGCTGCGCTTCCTCGTCGGCACTCAGTTCCCGGATGCGGCTCATGGCCCGCTTGACCGGCTCGTGGGCAACCTTGGCCATGATCAATTCCTCCCGCCAATGCTTGAAAAAGGTGATCCAGTCATGCAACGGACCTTCCGGTACGCCAAGACGATCCGCCTTGTTCAGTTCGATCAGGTTCATCTGCAGGATGTTCCCCAGCGACACCTCTGGCTGGCGCTCATCCCGCATCTCGAACCGCCATACCGCCTGCTGGCGCTCAGCCTCGCCGGCCGTGAACAGGTCAAAGTCCAGCAGATGAATCCCCACCGAGGCACGCAACTCCTGATAGTCCTCCCCCGCGTTCAACTGGGTGCCCAGGGTGCGGGCCAGGTAGAACAGCCCCCGCTTGTGCCACGCACCATAGCGGCGAACCTGTATCTCCACATTGTAGCAGTGCCCCTGACCATCGCGAGCCAGCACATCCAGGATGATGTACTTGCCGGTGAGTTCACTGGGCTCGATGCTGGGATTGAGCACCTGCACGCTGGCAATGTTCGGAAGATCCGGGCGCAGATCATTGATCAGATCCACTAGCAGGTCCGGGGCCTCGGCGAACAGCCGCTTGAACACATAATCGTTGGTGGGGTCGAGGAGATCATTCATGGGGGTTGGGATGTTGGGTTTGGCCGGTAGTGTGCCATATCCCACCTCGTCACGATCCGGGGGTTGGTTATCCCTGGCTGCTGCACAAAAAGGGGTCTGTCCCCTTTTGCTCAGTGCAGCGCCTTTACTTCTGCCAGGGACAGGCCCGTCGATTGGGCGATCTGCTCGTCGGTGAGCACGCCCAGCTTGAGCAGGTTGATGGCCGTTTCACGGGCATTTTCATGTCGGCCGTCCTGCCGACCCTTCTGCTCACCCTCCCGCCGGGCTTCATTCAGCAGCGACACCTCATCACGCAGCGCACGCTCCCGCACAAATGCCAGCCGCTGCGCTTCCTCGTCGGCACTCAGTTCCCGGATGCGGCTCATGGCCCGCTTGACCGGCTCGTGGGCAACCTTGGCCATGATCAATTCCTCCCGCCAATGCTTGAAAAAGGTGATCCAGTCATGCAACGGACCTTCCGGTACGCCAAGACGATCCGCCTTGTTCAGTTCGATCAGGTTCATCTGCAGGATGTTCCCCAGCGACACCTCTGGCTGGCGCTCATCCCGCATCTCGAACCGCCATACCGCCTGCTGGCGCTCAGCCTCGCCGGCCGTGAACAGGTCAAAGTCCAGCAGATGAATCCCCACCGAGGCACGCAACTCCTGATAGTCCTCCCCCGCGTTCAACTGGGTGCCCAGGGTGCGGGCCAGGTAGAACAGCCCCCGCTTGTGCCACGCACCATAGCGGCGAACCTGTATCTCCACATTGTAGCAGTGCCCCTGACCATCGCGAGCCAGCACATCCAGGATGATGTACTTGCCGGTGAGTTCACTGGGCTCGATGCTGGGATTGAGCACCTGCACGCTGGCAATGTTCGGAAGATCCGGGCGCAGATCATTGATCAGATCCACTAGCAGGTCCGGGGCCTCGGCGAACAGCCGCTTGAACACATAATCGTTGGTGGGGTCGAGGAGATCATTCATGGGGGTTGGGATGTTGGGTTTGGCCGGTAGTGTGCCATATCCCACCTCGTCACGATCCGGGGGTTGGTTATCCCTGGCTGCTGGAACCAGAAAAGGGGTCTGTCCCCATTTTTACGACCTGCGCGGCGTGAACCACAACAGCACGAACCCGATCCCCACCCCCAGCAGATTGATGCCCACATCCGTCAACGACGCATAACGCCCGTCCACCAGCAACTGCAAACCCTCAGTCCCGAACGACAGCGTCACCAACAGACCCAACAACACCCCCACCCCCAGATCCGCCCGCCACCAGCACAGCCAGGCCGACACCAGCGCGAACAGGATCAGGTGGGCCCATGCACTGGTCTGCTGGGTGACCAGATCCGGCTCCTGGGACCAGGGCCACCAACTGGACACCACCCCTGCCCACTCACGGATCACCTCCGGCGGCAGGGTCATTCCCGCCAACAGCAACGCCATCGCCGTCAGAAAACCCAAACGCCAGAACCACGGCATCGGCCGGGCCAGATACCAGGTAGCCAGCAGCACACTCGTACAGATCACCCACACCAAAAGCATCACCTGATTATCCACCACCAACCTTCAGACAAGGGGACCAAAAAAGGGGTCTCTACCCTTTCCACTCCGCCCAGCCGCGCCACCGATACACCCACAAGCCCAAATACTCCTTCAATGCCCGGGTGCTGTCCGCCAGGGCCTGGGCGTCCGGGAGCCAGCGCAGGGGATCTGCGGGCACGGGCTCCACCTCGAAATCCGTGGGTGCCGGCCAAGCCTCCACGCCGGCGGCGCGGAACGTGGCCAGGGCGCGCTCCATGTGCAAGGCCGATGTGACCAGCAACACCCGCTCCAGGCCCCTGTCCTCCAGCAACTGCGCCGTGTACACCGCATTCCCGCGCGTGGTGGCACTGTCGGTTTCCAGCAACACCGCCGACGCCGGCACGCCCAGGTCCACCAGAAACTCCCGCATGGCGTGGGCCTCCACCCGCTCACGCTCCCGCCATGGCACCGAACCACCGGACACGATCACCCACGGCGCCCGATCCGCATGATACAACCGGGCACCATGCCACACCCGGTCCGCCGCCGGGCCCAGGTTGGGATAAGGCCACTGGGGCGGACCCACGTTGATGCCCCCGCCCAGCACCACCACCGCGTCCGCCTCCGGCAACGCGTGTGCCGGCACATACTCGAACCGCGACTCCAGCGACGCCCGCAGCGCGTCTGATGCCACCGGCATGGACCACAACCACACCCAGGCCAACCCCAGACACAACACCCCTGCCCCGGTGCGTCGCCAGCGGATCAGCCACAGCAGCAGCGCCAGCAGGGCCAACAAAAACAAAAGGCCCAGCGGATAAGCCAGCTGGGCCAGGAGTTTGTCCAAGTACAACATTGTCTTACCTCCACTCACAACACCCCCACCCACGCCTCCACCGCCAACCGCCGGTCAAACCGCGACTCCAACACAGCCCGCGCATTGCGCCCCCAGGCGGCGCACAAATCAGCATCATCCGCCAACCGCGCGATCCACGCCGCCAACCCAGCACCATCCCCGGTGGCCACCGCCTCACCGCACCCGGCCTCACGCAGCACACGCGGGATCTCCCCCTCCACATCCCCCACAAACAACGTGGGCCGACCCGCCGCTGCAATGCCATAAAACTTGCTCGGCACGATCAACCCCTCCAATGCCGGGTTCAGCGACACCAGATGCACATCCGCCACCCCCAGGCTCTCACTCAAACGCTCCCGCGGCTGATACGGCTCAAATCGCACATTTTCCAACCCCCGCGCTCGGGCCGCCTCCTCCACCGCCTCGCGCTGCGCGCCACCGCCGATGAACAGAAACACCACCGACTCACGCCCACCCAGCCGCTCGGCCGCATCCAGAAACGTATCAAACTCATGGGCACGGCCCAGATTGCCCGAATAGCCCACCACAAACCGGTCCGCCAACCCCCACGCCTCACGCAACGGATTCTCCCCCCGGGCCAGCGGCACAATGGCCTCACCATCCGCCCAGTTGGGAATCACCGCCACCCGGGACGCCTCCACCCCCGCCGCCCGCACCCGGGCCGCCATGTGCTCACCCAGCACCACATTGGTGTCCGCCGCCCGCAAACCGGCATTGCGCCAGGCCGTGAGCAGCCGCAACACCGGCCCCCGCGCCACCCGCACCCCCAAGGCCGACGCCACCTCCGGGAACAGATCCTGCAGCCAGTTCACCAACCGCGCCCCACGCAAACGGGCCACCGGCGCCGCCATCACCGACACCATCGGCGGATCCGTCTTCGCCACCACCACCGCATCCCGCCCCGCCCGGCGCCATAGCCGCCACGCCGCCGTCACATAAAAACTCACATAATCCACCGCCCGACCCGGCAAACTGCGCCGACCAAACCGGCTCGACCACACCCGAAACACCGACACCCCGGCCACCTGCTCAAAAGGCGCCAGCGCCGCGTCGGGATCGTCATAGCGCAGACGACTGGTGATCACCTCCACCGCCATCCCCCTGGCCGCCAGATCCTGCGCCAGATCAGAAAGCATCTGACTGGTCGCGGAATGGTCCGGCCAAAAAAACCGATTCACAAAAATCACCCGACGTCCCGTCATGCCCCCTCCCCTGCCATCACCACCCACACCCTCGCTCAGTCACGCACCTGGGCCAGGTGCTCCACATACCAGCCATAGGCATGCCGCAACCCCTCCTCCAGCCCGATCCGCGCCGTCCACCCCAGCGCCGCCAGCCGCGACACATCCAGCAACTTGCGCGGCGCGCCATCCGGCTTGCTGCTGTCGAACACCAGCCGCCCCGCAAACCCCGTCACCCGGGCCACCGTCTCGGCCAGCTCGCGAATGCTGCAATCCACCCCGGTGCCCACATTGATATGCGACAACATCGGCTGAGTGTGGGCCGCATAGGTTTCCCCCGGCAGACCCATCACATGCACACAGGCCGCCGCCATGTCATCCACATGCAGGAACTCCCGCCGGGGCGTACCGCTGCCCCAGATCACCACCTCATCATCCCCACTCTGCACCGCCTGGTGAAAACGCCGCAGCAGCGCCGGGATCACATGACTGTTCTCCGGATGAAAGTTATCGCCGGGGCCATACAGATTGGTGGGCATCACACTTCGGTAATCGCGGCCATACTGGCGGTTGTAACTCTCGCACAGCTTGATCCCGGCGATCTTCGCCACCGCATAAGGCTCATTGGTGGGCTCCAGCGCCCCGGTGAGCAGCGCCTCTTCCCGCATCGGCTGCTCCGCCAGGCGGGGATAAATGCACGACGATCCCAGAAACAGCAGCTTCTGCACCCCATGCCGGTGGGCGGCCTGGATCAGGTTCGCCTCGATCATCAGATTCTGATAGATGAACTCCGCCGGATAGGTGTTGTTGGCATGAATGCCCCCCACCCTGGCCGCCGCCACATACACCTCATCCACCGCATGACGGGCAAAAAAGGCCTGCACCGCCGCCTGATCCAGCAGATCCAGCTCGTCCCGGGAAGCAGTGAGAATATTCCCATGCCCCAGGGCCTGGAGCCGGCGCACAAGGGCCGACCCCACCATCCCCCGATGACCGGCCACGAAAATGGTTGCATCACGCGCCATCGCATCAGTTCTCCACCGCCACCGGCACATCGTGCCCATTGGCTTTCAGGAAGGCATGACGCCGGGCCGCCTTCAGATCCTCGGCCACCATCTCGGCGCACATCTCCTGCACCGTGATCTCCGGCACCCAGCCCAGCTTCTCCCGCGCCCGGGAAGGATCACCCAGCAAGGTCTCCACCTCGGTGGGACGAAAATACCGGGGATCCACCCGCACCAGTACATCCCCCACCCGGACCGCCGGCGCATCCTCCCCCTGCACCGAATCCACCACCGCGTGCTCATCCACCCCACGGCCCTCAAAGCGCAGACCAATGCCCAGCTCCTGCGCCGACCAGCGAATGAAATCCCGCACCGAATACTGCACCCCGGTGGCAATCACGAAATCCTCCGGGGCCTCCTGCTGCAGCATCATCCACTGCATGCGCACGTAGTCCCGGGCATGGCCCCAGTCCCGCAGGGCATCCAGATTGCCCATATACAGGCACGGCTCCAGCCCCTGGGCAATATTGGCCAGCCCGCGGGTGATCTTGCGCGTGACAAAGGTCTCGCCGCGACGGGGGGACTCATGGTTGAACAGGATGCCGTTGCAGGCATACATGCCGTAGGCCTCGCGATAGTTCACCACAATCCAGTAGGCATACAACTTGGCCACCGCATAGGGGCTGCGCGGATAGAACGGCGTGGTCTCCTTCTGTGGCACCTCCTGCACCAGGCCGTACAGCTCCGAGGTGGAAGCCTGATAAAACCGGGTTTTCTTCTCCAGCCCCAGAAACCGGATGGCCTCCAGCAGCCGCAACGTGCCCAGGGCATCCACATCCGCCGTGTACTCCGGAGACTCAAAGCTCACCGCCACATGGCTCTGGGCCGCCAGGTTATACACCTCATCCGGCTGCACCTCCTGGAGAATGCGGGTGAGATTCGATGAATCGGTCATATCCCCATAGTGCAGCACGAAGTTCTGCCGCTCCACATGGGGATCCTGATAGATATGGTCCACCCGCTGGGTATTGAACAAGGACGCACGCCGCTTGATACCGTGAACCTCATAGCCCTTCTCCAGCAGAAACTCCGCCAGATAGGAACCATCCTGACCGGTCACGCCGGTGATCAATGCCCTTTTTGCCACAACACGCTCCTGAATAAAAAGGGGCGCCATTCATGCTCCAAAGAACATGAATGGCGCCCCGGTTCGATGCATCACACCTTCACACCCAGCACTTCGACAATCGCGGTACGAACATCCACACCATGATCACCCATATACCGCTTCACCTCAGCCACCTTCGCATCCACCAGATACCGATACCAGAACCCCTGCAGCACATGAAAACTCGCCCCGGCCCGGCCATCCAGAAAACCCAGCCTCAACACATAGCGATACACAAAATAAGCCAACGCCCTCGCCCCACCCGGCAATCGGGCATACACCGACTCCTTCAACCACCGCTTCATGCCCGCCTGGGACCGACTGCCCAACGATGCCACTGAATCATGGGGCATAAAACCATACTCCAGGTTCAGCAGATCCACCGCCTCCCGGCAGGCATAACGATTATGCTTGTCCGTCCACCAAGTCAGCGAATTGAGATTGTCGTCAATCAACTCACCCTTGAAATCGACCGTCGGCCCTGCCACCTTGATATGCTCATCCATCCAACGGTTTTCGCACTCCCCCCGTCCGTAGCGAAACAACCGCAACACCCGGATGGGAAACACCCCGCCATATTGAATCATACGACCCTGAAAGGTCATGCGCCGACCGCATACCACACCATCGATATCGTCACCCAGTGAAGGCAGATGCTCACGAATTTCTGCCGCAAGCTCAGGGGTGAGGTATTCATCCGCGTCGATACGCAACACCCAGTCCGTATCGGGCTCCAATTGCGTCAATGCCCAATTGAACTGATTGGCATAGTTCACCCAGGACTTTTGTATCACCCGCGCACCCTGTGCCTCCGCCATGGCCAATGTTTCATCCGTGGAAAAGCAGTCGGCTACCATCACCTCATCTACTACACCACGCAGACTATCCAGACAGCGTGGGAGATGACGGGATTCATTGAGGGTAAGTATGATGGCGACGAGTTTCATAGATGGTTCAGGGCTTCTTCGCTATTGCAATCATTGATTTGGCCAGTGCCGGAACACGCCCTACCCGCTCAAATTGAATATCCTCAAAACCGGCTTCCATGAGAAGATGTCGAAGCGTTGGAATCGACCAGAATTTAATGTGCCCATGATCCCAGAGCGCAGTGAAATGCGCGTCCATCTTTCCGCTGAGTGCCAGCGCGAGGTTCTTCCAGTACCCATGATAGGGAGTGGATAGAATGGCCGTGCCCCCCCCGCCAGCAGATCGAACACGGTGCGCGCATAATCACGTGGCGCGTAGACATGCTCAACCACCTCCAGGCTCAGCACCACCGGGAACTGGCCGTACTGGCCCACGAGGTCGTCATACGCCGAACCCGTCGCAAGCTTCAGCTCCGGATAGGCCGCCTGCGCCTGCGCAATGCCCTCAGTGGACGGATCGACCCCGGTGACATCCCAGCCCAATTGAGTCAGCGCATTCGCCACACTGCCGTTACCGCAACCCAGTTCAAAGAGGCGGCGTTCGGTGGGCGGCATGTCAAGCGAACCCAGCAACCGCCGCACGGCCGGAAGCAGGATATCGTGGGACGTGTTTAGGCCCGAGTCCGTATAGCGGTAACCGCTAATCTCTGTATCATTCATCGACCGCGCTCTCTCTGCCCATTGCTTTGCCCCCCGCATTGGCGCCCTGCATGACTCTCGCCTTGATGACCCTGGCTGGATTTCCGCCCACGACTTGCCAAGGCCCCACATCCTTCACAACCACCGCCGCAGCACCTACGATGGCGCCCTCGCCCACTTTCCGACCAGGCCCGACGAAGGCATCCGCGCATACCCACGCCTGCGGTCCAATTTCGATTGGCAGGCGCAACAGTGGTAGCGTCGGATCGCGGTGATCGTGGGTTCCGGCGCAGAGATGAGCACGATGCGAGATGGTAGCGCGATCACCGATTGTCACCGGGCCAAGGTTGTACACGAGCGCCCATTCGCCAATGCTGGCCTCTTCGCCCAAAGTCAGGTTCCAGGGGAGGTAGATACGTGCACTGGGGTAGACATGAGCACCCGCCCCAATCTGCGCTCCGAACAGCCTCAGCAGCATGCGCCGCCAGCCGAAGAGCGGGCGCGGACTGAAATGGAACAGCGGCATGGCCAAGGCCCAAAGGATCCGCCCCACATACTCGCGCCGCGAATAGGGCCGCGCCGATCGGCAGGCATCAATATCAAGCACCTCACGCACTGGGAATAATCCCACGCGGAGCAAACCAATGGAGCAGGGTCAGATCGCTCATTCTGCGGACGCCATCGGCTTTCGGGCAAACACGAACAAGCACGTTCGCAATGGGGACGGCGTAAGCGAATGCACCACCCTGCCAAACGCATATGCCAGGGATGAGAAGCCCAGATAGGACGGCTCGGCTTCGTAACCGTAGGCGATGCCTTCGAGCCCCGCCTTGCGCAGCGCTCGCCGCAGCGCCCACACGGTGTTCACCCGGTAGCGCGTCGGAAAGACATCGAAGGCTTCCCGATCTTCCTGAACGCGCCTCAGCACCTGTACATGACGCCGGTTCGGAATGAGGCTCGCGAACAGGCCAACATAGCCAATCCGGTTGCTGGTACGCGCGCAGAAAACGCCGCCAGGCTTCAACACCCGAAACACCTCCGAAAAATATTCGGTTGGCTGGTCGATATGTTCCAAGACGAAGTCCGACACAATGAGGTCGACGCTGGAATCGGCAAGTGGCCACTCGCCAGAATCTAGAAGGTGGAACTCATCAAGCCCTGGATTGGATGCCGCATCGGGATCGACATCGAACCCGATGACACGCGCACACCGCCCGCGAAGGCTCCTAAGCTCTCGGCGCCAAGGTACCGCGTCATCTTGTAGCCCAGATCCGCGACCACAACCGACATCCAGCACCACACTTTCTGGTGTCATCAACGCCTGAACACGACTGTAGAAGGCCACTGTGCCATCGACATCACTGAAACCACCGAAGCGTGCCTCGGGGTAATGGCGGTGTAGCAATTGATCGCCTTTCATGATCTTCCCTTCAGGTTTCTGGTAGAGCTCAATCCAGAACTACACATGACGGCTGATCCCCTCGACCCAGAACCCACCGATACATATCGCACATTTCCGAAGCCACGACCGACCATGTAAACCGCTCCTCGACCAATTGCCGACCCCGCTCGCCCATCTGCTTCCGCGCCTCATCGCTCAGCCCGAACAACATCGTTAACCCGCCACGGATGGACTCACTATCCGGATCCACCGGCACAGCCGCACCGGCAACGAAGCCCTCGGGGAGGTTGCACTGCGGTGTCATGATCACAGGAAGACGGTAGGCCCAGGCTTCCAGCACGGCCATGGGCAACCCCTCGCTGAATGAAGAAAGCACAAACGCATCGGCCCGCCTCAGGCTGGCATCCTTCTGCTCGCCGAACTGTGGCCCGACGAACCGCACCGTATTGATAATACCCAGCGATGCCACCAACCCCTCCAGCTCGGCGCGGTGATCGTTCTGGTCCCATCCGGCAATCACCAATATCCATGGTGCAGCGCCAAGCCGGTTCTGCAGCGCCCAAGCTTTCAGGAGGTTGGGCAAACCCTTTTTGGGATGCAGACGCCCCAGGAAAAGCAGCACCCTTGCGCCATCCGGCAAATCCGCTGCCCACTCAGGGCAAGCTGGCTCACTGGGCAGTTCGGGAAGATCCACCCCGTTGGGGATCACTGCAATCGGATTCTTGAGTCCGTAATTGCGAAATGCCACCGCTTCTGCATCGCAGAGTGCGTGCAGGCAGGCGGCATCCCGGAGATGCCGGTTTTCATACAGCGCACCGGCCAACTGCTTCTTCCACCTGGAATTCCGGACCGCCCATGGGTCCAGCATGCCATGGGGCGAAACAACCCAGGGTTTACGGGCAGACCTACCCCAGCCCCGCGCGGCCACGGACGGGTACATCCAGAGGCCATGGGTGTGAACGAGATCCAGTTGCCCGTTTAACAGGTGTTTCGAGAGACCCGGCATATACCCAAAGGCGGCGGGACCAGACCTTTCCAGCAGATGGAGCGGTATCTGCCCCCAGTGCGTTCGGTCCTCCTCGGAGTGAAGGTCACGCCCCGCGAACACCTCCATGTGGCAACCTGCCTGGCACAGCCGATGGGCAAGCGAACTCATGGCCCAGAACAGACCCCCGGCCTGCCGCGAGGCAGAAGCCGTCAATAGACCGATTCTCATCGATGCGCCAGTGCCCGTAACATGGCACGATCCAACCAGTTCGCCTTTCTTCCACCACCCTTGAGCGCTGCCTGAACCGCCGCCTCAAGACCCGATGCAAAGGTTTCCGGTGACCAGCGATCGATGATTTCGAGACTGGCCCGCCCCATGCCCGCCCGGTCCCAATCAGGCCCGGCCATTCTTGCCATCAGGCTGGCCAAAGACTCTACGTCATAGGGGTCGAAAGTAAACCCGTTCACTCCGTTCTCCACGAGATCCGGCGCACAACCACACCTCTCTGAGACCAGTACCGGCAATCCTGAAGCCATGGCCTCATTGACCACCAATCCCCATTGCTCAGTGGTGCTGGGATGAATGAAACAGGCGGCGTTTTGATACCATGCGGGTAGCTCGCCATAACCGGCGAACCCCGGCAATACCAGCGATTCACCCAGCCCTAATTTGTCTCGCTCCGCCTCAATCTCCGCGCGCAGCTTGCCATCACCCAAGAGCACCAACGGCCAGGCTTGATCTCCTGCCATTGAGCGGTATTTGGCGAACGCCTGAAGCAAACGAACGTGGTTCTTCTTTGGCTCGAAGCGTGCAGCTGCTACAAAATAGGGGCTCTCCGGTGCCAACACAGGATGACTCGATCCCGATAGTTGATTTGATGCGGGGCTGAAATGCGCGTTATCGACCACATCGTAACCAACAAACACCACCTCTGGTGACATACCCAGTTCTACAAGGTATTCGCGGCCCGTCGTACCTGCGGTGAAAGCTGAATCTGCCAGACTCACGAGCCTGCCCTTGAACCATTCCAAGATTTTTCTACGTCTCAGATCGAATCGATTACTATCGCTGAAAAGTACCACACGACAGTTGTTTTCAAGTGCCCATTGAAGGCTCGCAATGCTACCTCCCATGGACCAACCATTGATGCAAATCACGTCAGGGGAAAGACGATCCAGTTTTTTTTTGATGGCGTGACAACGTTTCAATCCCGACGCCTGCTGCCATGTTTTTCCCGGGAAAAGTGTTACTCTCTCAACTCCACACGACTCGGTAGCCGATAGGGCATCAAAACTGGCGTCCTGATTCGCGATCTCAACCATGATCGGTTGCATGGAAGAATGCTGTACAAATACCCGCCATCGCGCCAGATGATAGTGTGACGCATTGATCAGTATCCAGGCGACCTTCATGAACTGCCCCTTCCTAAAAGATATCGTAACTGTTCAGGCTCCCTGCCCGCAGTCTGCCCATTTTTCCCACGATAGGCTATCTTGTCCTGTATGAAGCTCCAGCGTCCTACACAAGCGGAACTCGACGGCATGACCCATGCGCAGAAGGATGCGCTGATCATGCAGTTGTTCGATGCCTTGGAGATGCTGAGTGCCCGGTTGGCGGCCCTGGAGGCGAAGGTCGAGAGGAACAGCCGCAACTCCAGCAAGCCGCCATCCTCGGATGGCCTGCGCAAAGGTCCGGCGCAGCCGCGGCAAAAGGGCCAAAGAGCCAGTGGCGGCCAAAAAGGCCACAAAGGCGCTACCCGGCAGATGGTGGATAACCCCGATGCGGTGGAGGAGCTGCTGCCCCGGGGTCGCTGCGCGTGTGGTTGCGAACTGGGAGTCTTGCCGGCCACGATGAAGGAACGTCGCCAGCAGATTGAAATTCCCGAACCCCGGTCCATTTGTACCGAATTCCGCCGGATGCAGGTGGTGTGCGGCTGTGGCCGCCGTCATCTGGGTGAGTTTCCGGCGGGGGTAACGCCCAACGTGAGCTATGGTCCGCGCCTGAAGGCCTATGCGATTGGCCTGAACCAGGGGCATTTTGTCGCCTTGCAGCGTACCCGTCAGATTCTGGGAGACCAGTATGGCGTGGCGCCGTCTGCAGGGACGTTGCAGAACTGGATTCTGGGGATGGCCGATGGACTGGAGGCGACCTATCAGGCGGCCGGTGAGCAGATTCGTCGGGCCGCCGTGGCCCATTTCGATGAGAGTGGGTTGCGGGTGCAGGGTCGGCTGCACTGGCTCCACGTCGCGGCTACGACCGATGCGGTGTACTACACGGCCCACACCAAGCGGGGGCATGAGGCCATGAATGAGGCCGGTATCCTTCCCCATTTCAAAGGGGTGGCGGTGCATGATCACTGGGCTCCCTACTGGCGCTACAAGGACTGCGCGCATGTTCTGTGCAATGCCCATCATCTTCGAGAATTGAACTACAGCGATGAACTCACCGGCCATCTTTGGCCGCGACGGCTCCGAGAGTCGCTGATCCAGGCCAACGACGCCGTGACACAGGCCAAGGCAAAAGGCCTGACCCGCTTGCCAAGCGACCAGGTCGAGGCCTTTCTCAAGGCCTACGACGAGCAGGTGGCCGAGGGATTGGCGGCCAAGCCGGTCAAAGTGCCTGATGATGGCAGCCAGCGCCGTATCAAGCAGCATCCCGCCACCAACCTGCTCGTGAGGCTGCGTGACTTTCGCGAGTCCATCTGGCGCTTCCTGACTGATTGGCGAATCCCCTTCACCAACAACCTCGCCGAGCGGATGGTGCGCCCCATCAAGGTGAAGCTGAAAGTCATCGGCGGCTTCCGGGCCATGGGGGGCACTCGGGCTTTCTGCATCATTCGCTCGGTATGGGAAACCAGCAAGCTACGCGGACAGAACCCCTTTGAAGTCCTCCGGCTGGCTGCGACAGCCTGAACAGCTACAAGATATCCAGAAAAACCCAACTCGTGCCCTTACAGCCTTTATGACTCCAAGAGCATTTCCATCGTGGCAGCATGTCTCTCCAAATCACCGTACTCCGCCACTCTAGCTCTCCCACGCTTTGCTAATGCGTCGTGATAATCGGGATTAGAAAGTAAGTTGACTACCGACTGCGCCAAACCATGAATATCGTGTTCCCGAAAAATAATCGCCTCGTCATGAGAGCGAAACAACTCGGGTAACCCACCATGAATAACCGATGCCACGACCGGTACACCACAAGCCGCCGCTTCGGCGGGCGTCCTTCCAAGCGCATCAAAATCCGTATTGAAAAGCATAACATCCAAGGAACTATAAAAATTATTCAGATCCGCCTGCCAACCCGTAAAAATGACCCGCTGATCGATACCCAGATCCCGGGCTAAACCCAATAAGCCATCTTTTTCTGGCCCGTCCCCCGCAATCAGGAAAACAGTGTCAGGCTGATGAATCAATATCTCCGAAGCCACATAGAGAAAAACATCGAAACGTTTTCTTGGAATCAGCCAACCGGCGTTTCCCACTACTTTTGTGCCTGGAAAAATTCCAAGACTAGCGCGCGCCCGAGCCTTTTCATCAGCACGGGGCACCCTCCCAACCTCAAACGGATTCGGCACCACGTATGAGACTTTCTCGAGATTTGGGGAGATGCTAAGCGCTTCATCACGAATGAGAGCTGACGCGAAGGTGATATGGCTAAAGATCTTGGTCGCAAAGCCATAGAATAATTTCCAGCGCCGGTAGTCTCCTGGCCTTTCAAAATGGTGATAATGAATCGCCAGAACCCGCCGTATCGGCATCAAACGTGCCAAAACGAGCATCGCTGTGATATTGTGCCCCGTCATCAGTACCGCGTCAGGAGGGGGAGTGGAAAACGCTCGCCTCATTGCAGGCATCGACTGCCATCCAAACCGACCTCTATATTCCAAACCCAGGCTTGGGATACCTTCCTCTTCGAGTCGAGGAGAGAGCCCACCCAAGGGATTCAAGGAGACCAGCCGAATGGAGTGACCCCTTATTTTTAGCCCTCTCAAAAGCAATAAGTTCGACTGCTCCATACCTCCAAGATTTGTACATTGTATGATATTAAGAATATCCATTACTTGATTCCGTGATTGGCGCTATTCCAGCCCTACACACAATGTCGTTGCCAACGATACTGCTGCAAAGGTCGCCTGCGTGCATACCACAACACCGGAAGCAGAAACGCAGCCATTTGTATAAACACCATAAAGAAGGCATGAGTGGAATGCGTAATGGCGTGGAGCGCGCCTGTCATCGAAAGTATCACCACCAACTGCCCCACCAACTGGCTCTGCATGGCCGCTCGGTACCATCGACTAAGGATCAGCCCGATGAGCAGGAATTTAACCGCGCCAAAATACCAGAAAGAGAGAAAGGCGTCTGATAGGCCGGTATGCGTGCTACCACTGTGTGGACGATGGCCAAAAAACTCACCTGCCTGATCTGTAAAATCGAACATCATGGCCCGCTTCAAGTCATGCCCTATCCACTGACCTGGCACATAGCGATTAACGAAGCCATTCCAGTGTGAAAGTCCATAATCAAAACTCAGCGTGCGGTCAGCGGCCGCAATATTCATTACGGCATTGGTTAATTCCGAATTGAGAGCTTCACCACTGCTGATCTGCTGGAGATTACCCCAGAAGTCAATCTCCATGATCTCGCTGATACCGGCACCACTCCAGCTAAATCGGTTATCCCCCATCATCGTACTGCGGTAATCACCAATACTGTTGATGACCAATGCCCCAATAACAACTCCACTAACCATCACCCACCTTGGTGGCAAGATGCGTCGGTTGAACCACAGCGCCAAAAGCACCATCACGCCCAACTCAACCATCGCGGCGCGGCGCCCTCTGACGACAATCCGCTCCAGATAGAAAACGAGACCGAATAACACTAATGCCAGTGCATGCCAATTGGGCTTTCGAACATACAGAATGAGCGCCAAGGCCATACCGAACGTCAATAAATTCGAAAAAAACACATAGATGGTGATGATCCCAGTCCATGCCCCTCCATGCTGCTCAATCACCTCCACCGCGAGCTGGCTCACCTGATAGTAGAAAAAAGCGCCCAGCAAAGTCATTGCCGCCGCGCCAGCCAGTAGGCGTTTGTGATCAAAGTCCCAGGCAAAGAGCCGCGCCGGCCGTCGATTCATCTCATAACCCAGCCAAGCCGCACCCAGGCAAAGGATGGCCATGAAAATAGTTTTATCAAGCCCCCCATGAGGGAGGCCTGGGTGCGCCGTTAACCCCATCAACTGCGGTAACATCCAGCCGAGAAAAACAGCGGCGGCCAGGAACGGGAACTGGATCATGCGCTCCCGCTTCCGCATCCCCCAGCCCACGATGGCCATGGCCTGCAAGGCCAGAACCCAAAGCAGGATGCTCGTCATGACTGCCCCACACAATTGATCGGCAGGCAATGCCATCCGCGATGGTAAACCGCCGTATCGTTGGGTCCCACTGCCTCGCGTAGGTTTTTGCTGGCCTGCATATAAACAGTCGTAGAACTGCCCACATCACCGGCTTGGCGGTTCTGGTAGTGAAACAGGACCGAGTTTCCTATCCCATCCACCGTTTTTCTGAAACGGCTACTCATCAACACCCAAGATCCTCAACTACCTTCACAATATCTCTCTTATAACATTCAAGGCCGGCCCTCTCGCGACCACTCCGTAACTGCTCCTGATGGGCGGCCAATAGTGCGGGATCATCCGCGTAGCGCTGCAAAGCCTCAGCCAACTTCTCGGGCGAACGAATCGGCACAATGAATCCGTCCAAACCGTCACGCACGATCGAACCCGCGTTGGGGGTAGTGATCACGGGTAACCCAGTTGCCAATGCCTCGTAGGTCACCGCAGCAGAGCCTTCAGTGATCGAAGGGAAACACAGTACATCTGCCCACCGATAATGATCTAATATTGATGAACGAGGCACATGACCAACGAAGTTGGCAACGCCCCTGAATTCTTCAATGCGATGCGCTTTAATGGCGCTCCCCCCGACAAGACGCGCCTGGACCTTTTGGGGCCCCAGGACGGAAAGTGCGTGCAACAGGCTGGGGATACCTTTCATGACCGAAACACGACCAACAAACAGCACTCGGAGGGGATCATTCTGATTTTCCCGCTCTCGTCGCTTAACCCAGGAAAATCTATTCAAATCAACACCGTAAGGTACAACAATGATTTTTGAGCGATCCACCCCCTTACCGACCAGACCATCAGCGACGAACTGCGACCCAACCACAATGCGATCGACCAACTCCCATTCTCTCGCCTCTAATTGCTCACGCTGCATATCCATTGGCACTTCCTGTTCCGACACTCCCCAACCGGGCCAACTCGCGTGCTCCTCGGATGCTAATTCCCGCTCAATTGACCTTGGATTACTCGTTTGATCCAGAACTGAGCGCAACCCCATACTTCTAGCTACCTCGACCAACCCAAGTGACGCGCTATTGAACCCCCAGACTAGCTCAGACTCACCAAGACCATAATCGAGTATTTTCCTGTTAAAATTCTGGCCCACCTCTAGGAATAGCTTCTGCTTCTCCGCCGTCGAACGTGACCGACTCAAAGACCATGCATACCACATGCCCAGCTTTTCAAAGCTTGTGACCTTATTTAGGGGTAGCGAGTCGCTCTTTCTCCCCAACCAACGAGTGACGGCGCCAGGTCTTATCCTGGCAGGAATCGACCGTAGGCCCGCCTCCAACCACGGCTTGTTGCCAATGTAACTATCGGTAAAAAACCGATCGAGCAAACCTGCCTCGTGCAGCAGGCGCGGAACTGCGTAGTGCCTACGGGCACCGAGCATGGCGACGGCAACTTTAGTCAAACCTTGGGCTCCTCAATAACCGGCTTCCAAACATCACACCACGCCCGAAAAATGATGGCCTTATACAACAGATTGCTCCGATACACCCTGCCATCGCGGTGTGCGCGCCAGAAGGCTGCAACGGTGTCTCGGTCAAACAAGTGATCCCAGGCATCGCTACCTCCATCGGCGATCCATGAGATGCCGGAATCAGCCTGTTCCATAAGAAGTTCACGGTTCAACGGGCGTAGTCCACGCTTTGGTGCGTTCAGCACTTCGGTGGGCAGGACATCTGCGAAGGCGTCCCGAAGCGCCTGTTTGCGCTGTCCGCGTTCCTCCATCGGGATACGTTTCACCGTGTCGAAGAAACGGGGACTAGTCAGCGGACCGAACCCCGCCACGCCCTTCGCATCCAGTAGGCGCCAGGTCTTGGCATAGACTCCTTCCGACGACCACCAGAATAGAAGGCTACGCGCATACAAAGATTCACCGGGCAGATCAGATTTAAGAGCGAGTTCATTCAGCCGCTCTCCGATGCGGGTTTTCGAGAAATACCGCTGCATGTCCTTCGAGATTGCTGCCTCCATCTCCCACTGCGTGATTGGCCCACCGCGAAGCTGCCTTTCCTTTTCATTTCGTGCCGCCTTCAACTCCAGGGCGTAGGACAATGCGCGCGCTGTAAACGACCGCGTAGCCAACCGACGATACATATCGCGGCGCAGCCCTGGAGGAAGCGCATTCACTGAACGGAATGCCGGATCGGCAATCCACCGCCAAGGCGAGATCGGGGCGGGGTTTCCAAGAAAAGCCTCGCCGCCGCCATCACCTGTGAGCACCGCTCGCCCCTCCGGCACATGCTGTAGAATCTGTTGCATCGCATGAACCGAGCCATGAGCATAAGGCTGCGCCCAAGTTCGGACGAGCTCATAGGCGTCTTCGACCAGGTCAACCGAGTCCGCCTGAGCGACAACGAGCGGGATTCCTAAATGCCGCGCCGTCAATGCCGCCAGTCCCGACTCGTCTGCGTCCCCTATGCCCTTGAAGGTTATCGCATGATCGGGTTGCCGACCCAGAACGTGACAGGCTGCCAAAACGACGGAGGAATCAACGCCTCCACTCAATAAGTTGACAAACCCATGGGTCGCGCGCTCTGTGATCTGCTGAGTGTCTTGCAAGACCACTTCCCGAATCGCAGCGGGTGCTTCTTTCCCGGATAGCGGTAGCGCCTCTCTTGCTGCAAGCCCAGGCATCCAGAATTGCTCATAGACCGGCTCACCTTCAGTTGTCATGGGCAATGCGACGCGATGCCCATTTGGTACCGATCGAATGTCTTTCCAGATTGTTTTTGGGGCGATACAGAAATCGAGATACCAGTACTCATTGAGTGCTTCGATATCGACGACTCGGGAGACGGCTTCGTGAGCGAGCATCGCTGGCACGCTATCGCTGATGATGTAGCCATTCGGCGTTCTTGCAAAGAATGCGGCCATCAGGCCGGCAGGATCGCGTGATATATGGATCTGCTGGGTTTTTTGATCGAGCGCGATTTCAACCCATGGGCCTGATAAGTGTTTTTCAGAGGGCGATGAGTGCGCGCCTAGACAGAGTAAAACACTCTTCGAGTCATGCCCGCATTGGTGCTCTACCCGGGCATGATAGGAGTGAAATACGCCCTCAAAACGGTAATCTCCTGACGCCCATTGACGTTCGACCAGCGCCTGATAGCCAGCAGTGACCGCAAGGTCGCTGGCGGACATGGCAGGCAAGCCTTGTCGTTTTCCATAATTAATTAAGAGCAAATACATCGACTCGAATTGATCCTTCCGCTCAAGCTGCGTTTTGCGGTGACGTTGACACTACCTGAAGCGCCTTAAACCGGTAGATGAAATACTCAGCCATCACACGGCTGGCGTAGCCCAACAACAATGTCAACGCAAGTCCCACGCCCAGATAGGCAGGTATCAACCAAAATATACCAACCGCCACCGCAGCCACCAGGGCTAGGTTGGAAAGTAACAAGGTCCAAGCGTAGCCATGAGCGATGGCAGTTTTTTGAAAAACCACATGCGCGATATCAAACATCGGGATCAAGGCAACCAACACCAGTATCGGCCAAAAGATCACAAATTCGGAACCATAGAGCGCCATCAACCATGGTGCAGCCAGTATTATGGGTGCGGATATTCCCAATGTTATTCCGGTTACCAGCAATAGTGTTCGTTGCTGCAATCGCTGACTATGCGCTTGATCTCCCCCCAAGAGTGAAGAAAGTACTGGGAGATAAGCCGCGAGTAATTGCGTTGGTAAGAAAACGATCACTGTGCGCCACTGGTTGGCGGCTTGATACGCACCCATTTCGTCAAAACCACCCGGCTGCCGAACAAGCATGAGCTGTGCAGCCCACATAGCTACCATGACTATGGCACCTGCTATCGCCGTGGGCAGAGCAAAATCACGTATGCCCCGCCACTCTGCAAGAGGATTCTGAGCATATAGTGGGATATTCCGCCGCCGCAGTAGAACAATGGCCCAAATGGCGAATGCACCTGCGTTTAATAAACTTGTAATGGCAAGCCCTACAATAGCGCCCATCACTCCGAAAAAATGGGCCAGGACAATGGTTAGGATAACACCCGACAAGGTTGTAAAGGCATGTATGACTGCCGAATCCCGAAATCGCTCCAAGCCGTTAATGATAGCTACGTAGACGGAAGATATCGCATTGAGCAGGACGATAATCCCGACGAATACCATGGCTCCGGATAGATGGGGTGCGGTTAAAAGGTGCTCGGCCACAGGGCGTGATGCAAGCCACAAGACAAGGCATATGATGAGCCCCATCGTAAACGCGGCGAGTTGGAGCAAGCCCAGTAGTCGACTCAGGCGTTCGGGTTCGTCTTTGTGCCACTGGGCAACATGCTTAGTGGTAGTAATTCCGAGACCAAAGGAGGCGAAGACGCCGACCATGGCGATGGTGCTAAGAAGAATGCCCCATTCTCCGAATCCGCTGATCCCAAGCAGACGCGCAAGCACAATGGCCTGGACAAGCGTTGCGGACTTCATTACCAGGGCGTTCACCAATGACCAGAACGACCCTCGGGCAAGTCGGCGACTGATATCCGATGCAGCCAGGCGCTGATAAAGGCTTCGCGGTAGAAAGGTTTGAGCTAGGGTATTGAGTGAGGCCATTCTTTCAGCTCGAGTTCACCATTCACAAGCTGGCATTTCGGAGCTTTTTTGTGGGTGACTTCCAGGCACGCTACCGCCATCCCCGTGCACCCTAAAGTGCAAGGAGTCACCAGTTCCATGGGCGTTTGCAGGCCCTGTGGTGCGGGTCGGCGGCTGTCATGCAGCCCGTTTTGTATGGCCCGGCCCCGTTGTCGGGGGCGGGCCAGCATTAACCTGAAAGAATCCAGGTTCACCGTTCTCCCCTTGGGGGAGGGCCGGGGGGGATGAGGGGGAAGGTAATTTCCAGGCGCATAGCTCCATCACGGGGTTGATCACGCACTCGTCCAGGCGCTGTCTTGCCGGAACCATTCTCCCCAATACAAAGTGGCAGCCGTGGACCGAGAGGCACTGCGCAGTGCCCCCACACGCGGTAATTTTCGAGGATGACCTGGCGGAGTTTCACTTGGTGGGCTGACAGGATTCTGATGCTTCGTTGGAGTCGCGAGCCTTGAGCATATACATGGGAATGGGGATGGGGGGGATACCCATACGGGCACACGTGCCCTGTACGTATTCCCGCCAGTAAGGCCAGATGTGATAGCCCACGTTGTAGCGAGAAAATTCTTCAAGCGCGGGCCGCAGCGTTTCGTCTTCGATGCCGTCGCGGATGTCGTATTCGGCGCAGAAATCCGCCGTGATCTCCAGGTACACGTCCTCTTCATCCACTGGGGCAGTTTCCGTCACACTGGCATTGTCCACGAGACGGACACCGGCCTGGAAGTGGCACATGGCTATGCGGCGCGGGATCGCTTTCGTCTGCTCCTCAAAGCCCAGGATATCGATCCTGGCGCCCGGCTTGCCACGGAACTGGGGTGTGAGATCCAGTTCATCATCAAGATACGGCGGAAGAACGCCCTCCTTGCAGCGGATGTGGCCGCCGCGCAGGTGAACCGCGCGGATACTCAAGGCCTTGGTGGCGATCTCGATGAGTGAGCGATCCATGCTTCAGGCTGCGGTCTTCCAGCAATCCATGGGATGGAGCACGTTGCCGGTTTCCGTGTAGCGGATCCTGGGGTGCCCACAGGTGAATTTTTCAACGGGCCTGAATTCCCAGCCGTCCGCCTCGGCGCCATTCAGGGAGAAATCAGGGCTTTTGCCCAGGGCGAAGCAGATATCCGCCAGGGTGCGCAGGGTCATGTTGCGGGATCCACTCAGGATCTGGGAGATGTAGCCTCTGGTGGTGCCCATGCGGGCTGCCAGGTCGGCCTTGTTGACTCCAGCCTCTTCCATTTCCTGCCAGAGTGCCTCCGTGACTTGGGTAATGAGCCGTTCCTGGGCTACTAGCCGGGCGTTTTCCGGGCTTTCGGCAGCCCAACGGTCCAGAAAATCGGTCATGTCTGTGACTCCTCAATCTTTCGCCAGTTCTCGATCACGCGATGCGTGTCCTTTTGAGCGAGCTTTTGTCCCTTCTTGAAAGCGAAGTGACTGACGTAAAACACCCCACCATGGCGATTTGAGTACCATCCATAGGCCCGGATCTTGTCCACCTTGATGGCATAGAAGTTCTTCCCATTGGGTAAGTCGCCTTCGGTATTCCAGTAATCCGGCGACCTTAGCCTGCCTGTGTCGGCCAATTGCCTGCGGCGGTTATAAAAGCGCGCGAGCCAGCTGGCATGCTTGCCGGCCTGGATTGACGAGAGGGCCTCCTGCAGACTCGGCGGCATCCAGGCCTCAGCACCGCTCCCCGGCGGCGGTTGTTCGCAGTAGCGAATGGTCAGCTTGGCACCTTGGTACTCTTCCATGGAGTTTACCAATAAGTAAACAAATGTCCAGGCTTGCGTGCAGGAGTCCGGTCAGAGGCTAGAAGGGGTAACAAGCCCGTGCTTGGGAGATAGTGCCCGCCGCCTTCCCGGGCAAAAGGCACGCTCCCACAAGGACCAGCCCCCGGACAGGACACCTCGAGCGCCCGTGCCGATGTCCGGGAAAGCAGAAAGGGACTCATTCCGCTACCAAATCTGCCCTTCCGTCCTTCAGACCCTTGATCTCGCCTCGCAGGGCGAATGCTTCGATTTGTTCCGATTGTCCTGCGGTCAGCTCAGGAAGCTCTTTGCCCACGGGCTCGTTGGCACTCTGGATGGCCATGAGGCACGCGACGATCGCCCACTCCGTAGGGCACATGCCTCCATTTGCTCCTGACTCTGTATGAAGCCTGGCTGCCACGGCGCTGCTGTCGCAGCGATTCGCTGGCAAGGCCAGCTCCACGAGGGTGAGACTTTTCAGCGCCCTGACTTGCGCGGTTGAACGGGTTCGCGTGGCGCGGTTTTCACGTCTTCCCCCAGCTCTTTCTTCAACACCTCAATCTCCCGCTGAATCGCCTCGCATTCCTTTTGCTTGCGCGCCAGGAAGGCGCGGGTGATGTGCAGCTTTTCCGTATCCGTCCGGTAGCCCCCGTATAGCCAGCCGTCAGTCGGGGCTGGCATGCTCCCCGCAACTCTGGGCCAGCGGTGCCCAGTGATAGGGCAGCAGTTCGTGGAGGCGATTGGCGGGATGATCCTGGATGCGCTCAAGCACATCGATCAGATAGTGACGGGGGTTCACCCCGTTCTGCTTGCAGGTCTCCAGGAGGGTGAGCAGGATGGCCAGGGCGTGACCGCCATTCTCCGAGCCGGTGAAGTTCCAGTTCTTGCGACTCACGCATACGCCGCGCAGGGCACGTTCGCCGCGGTTGTTGTCGGGCTCCAGGCGGCCATCCTCGGTGAAGCGCAGCAGGGCCTGCCAGTGGTTGAGGGTGTAGCGGATCGCCCCGGCGAACTCCCCCCGGGGAGGCAGGCTGGGCAGGATGCGGTCCAGCAGCCGACGCAGGCGCTTAAGGATCGGCACCGTGCGCCGCTGGCGTTCCTGCCGGATCAGCTCGGGATCATTGATCCCTTGCCTTCGCAGGCGCGATTCCACCTGGTAGATCGCGGTGATCAGCTTCATGATGAGATGCACGCGGCCGCGCTGCTTGTGTTTGCGGGCGATCTTTTCGAACGGGCGCCGGGCATGGGACCAGCAGGCACACCAGACCAGCGCCGCCTGGATCCGTTCGGCATTGAGGTAGCCCGCATAGGCATCGGCTTGCAGATATCCCTGGTAGTCACGCAGGTGTGCCAGTGGACCTTCCTGGGATCGGTTGGTGGTGTAGTCGTAGAACACCGGGATGATGCCGTCTTCCCGCCCGCGGCCCAGGTAGAGCCACAGGCGGCAGGTTCGGGTTTGTCGTCGACCCTTCTCCAGTTGCGGCACCGTGGTGTCGTCACTGTGCAACACCGGACTGGCCAGGGCATCCTGGCGGATGAGGTCGGCCAGCGGGGCCAGGACCGAGGCGGACAGCAGCACGTAATCGCACAGCCGCTGGCGGGGAACGTCATAACCATCCCGGGCCAGCTGCTGACTGATGCGGTTGAGCGGCAGGTGATCCGCGAACTTGCTGATCACGGTATGGGCCAGCAGGCTGGCACCCACCTGAGCGCCGGGGATCGGCGGCGAGGGGCGTGGTGGGGAGACGATGGTGCGCTCCCCCTGATCACCCCGGATTGCATACTTGGGCACTTCATGGCGCTTGACGTACAGATGCCCGGGGGCGTACTCGAGGGTCTCGGTCACATCGACGCCGATCTCTTCCAGCGGGCCACCGTTCTGTGCCTCCAGCTGGGCCCGGGTTTCATCGTCGTAGTCGTAGCGCATCGTCTCCCGGGGCAGTTCCGGTGGCAGGGCACGGCGGCCCCGGGGCGGTTGGGTCTTGCGCCGTTTCGTGGGCGCCTGGGCGGCGGCCTCTTCTTCGTCCTGCTCGGGGATGGGTGCCTCCAGCGGATGGAATAGATCCTCCTGGAGGTAACGGCCGCGTTCAGAGCTTTGCCCGAAGCGTTTGCGCTGTGCTTCAAGGACCTGGTCCTTGAGGCGCTGCAGTTGTTCGCTCAGTTCATTGACCGTGGACTGCAGCTGAACGAGCTGCTGGGACTGCTGCGCGATGACCTCATCGCGCTCTGCCACGGCGGCGCGAAGTTGAGACTCGCGCAGGTTGGGAGGGGGCGTCGGCAGGCCTTGTGCAGCGGTGTTCGACATGCCCGCATTTTACCATTCATGGCGCGCTAAGTGGCTGACTTATAGATAATAATTATCTATTAACCGGTGGCGGTGGCAAGGCATCGTGGGGGCATTTCCAGGCGCCGCCAGTCGATGCCCTCGAACAAAGCCTGCAACTGGCTGCGGGAGAGCCGAACCTCCTCTGCATCACCCTCGGCGTGATGGGGCCACTTGAAGCGCCCCTTCTCCAGGCGCTTGTAGATCATCACGAAGCCCTGACCATCCCAGTACAGGGCCTTGAGCTTGTCTCCGGCCCGGTTGCGGAAGACGAACAGCTCGCCGCTGAGTGGATCCCGCTCCAGCACCTCAACAATCTCGATACACAAGCCATCGAAGGCCTTGCGGAAATCCACCGGCGCCACTGCCAGATGGATGGCCATCCCCGTGGGCCAGCCGATCATGCCTCCAGCACCTGCATGGCCCGTTTCAAGGTCTGCGCGCAGAACCCCGGATACAGTTCCAACCGTCGGCCATTGCCCAATGCCACGACCACCGGTCCAACCCCGGGCTGCAGCGACAGGGCCACGGGATCGGGCTTGTCCTCCACCGTGCGGACCGCCAAAAACCGCTGCGGCACGGCTGTCGGCTTCGAAGGCGCGCGCCCTGGCTCAGCCTCGCCCAGCACCCACTCCGGGTACCGCGCCGCCCATTGCGATAACTGGCGGGGCGTGACCCCATGCTGACGGGCGAAGGCCGCCTTGCTCTGGCCTGAGGCCGCCCACTGCTGGACCAGATCCTTCCAGAAAGCGCGCTTGCGCTGTTGGATACCTCTGCTCATCCGCCACATCCCCTTATTGCTTGAGATCGTACCGGTGACGATGGAGGATCAGTGGGGACTATGGAATACGGGGGCTACCGGACGGATACGCTTTTCCTTGAGGCCCTTGGGGGTGAGCAGGTAGGCGTAGGCGCGTTTGTTCTGGCTGTTGCGGAAGTTTTCGGCCTTCACCAGGCCCTTGTCGATGAGGGCGCGCAGGCTGTAGTGGGTGGCGCCCAGGCTCACGCCCAGCGCTTGTGCCAGTTCCCGCTGGGTGAGCTGGGGGTTGTCGGCCAGCAGGCGCAGGAGCCGCAGGCGAATGGTGTCGCTGTGGGTGTCCAAGGTGTGGAGCTTGGCGGGCTGGTATTTGAAGGCTTGGGAAGCTGCAGGCATGCTGCCGCCATCTTCGTGCATGTTGGGGGATGCATGAAGGAAGCGGGTCCGGTCCCTGGGGATTCAGGGGGGTCGCTCGACCGCGGGGGCGGTTTTGGTTGTTCAGGGTTTGAACGGTACTGGTTTTTTTGGGGGGTTTCAAGGGGGAATTTGGGGGTGGGCCTTGAGGGCTTCATCATGGCCGGTATTTCTGAATGGCGTGGCCGGGGTGCCGGTGGCCCCGTAGCCGATGAACAGGATGTCGTGGCGCTTGTCCCCGAGCATTCGTTTATGGGGCTATTGGGTGCTCTAAGTGGGGACTGTCATAACAATTCTGGTTGGTCATGTCGGAGAACATCTTCGGCAATAGGGCCGAAAAATTGTCGGGTCATGCTGAAAAAGGATTTGAGTTTTCCAGAAACAGGGGAAAGATCCACTTTCGCCAGGCTGTGCAGATCCATTTCGTTATCCAGGTGTTCGTTAAACAATTCGCTCAGCTCATCCCACCACTGTTTGCGTTCGCTCTGCAAAAATTGGCTGTTGAGATTCAGAACATCGATGGTGTACTGGGCCCGCTCGCTGTCCCACTCATTCAGATTTTCTTTGGGCACAATGCGTCCATCTGAAAGGTAAGAGAAGAATCTGGAACAATCGGGCTGATGGGGTGAGACAAATCTTTGTATATCCACAGTACCTTGTTTACCCGGTGCGTGCCCCCCGAAAAGATCAGTTGTCACACCGACTACCTGCTGGCGGCCTTTTAGAACCCCGATACGCTGTGCATCTATGGCACTGGCCGCGAGATTACTGTAATCAAAAGTCCGTTCCGGGTTCTGGCTTTTGTTCTCAACATGCTCGATGTGAAAGCCGATACCATAGGCGTTCGCGTCTAATTCGCTATAACAGCACAGATGGTATTGCTCATCCAGCAGATATTTCATCACTTCCGGTTTGTGATTGAAGCGACTCCACCGTCTTGTGGCGTGTGTAGCGGTTTTTGGGGGCGTTTGGTTTGCCTGATTCAGATGATAACCACCATTTCCCTGTTTTTTTATTTCCCTCATCTCTGAAGTGCCTTCTGCCTTTCAATACTGCGCTGCAGGCGCTGCAGTTGGGCGTGTTTTTCACCCAGAACCTCTTCCAGGTGAGATCTCAAGGCTTTTGCTTCACCACTTTCATAAAGCCCTTGATCCACTAATTCGGTCAGGCGCTGAAGGTCTTTTTTCTCGGCAACCGGTGGCTGTGGATCCACCAACATCACACCCTGTAGCACGGAATTGCTTGGTTCACCATAGGTTCTGGCCAGCGGTCGCTCTGCTGTCGCGCCACCCTCGGCATCACTTTGGATAACACGGACATTTTCCCGCCGAATGGTACTCAATACCTGGGGGCTATGTGTGGTTACAACAAACTGGATATGGGGAAACGCCTCGCGCAGGGTTTGAATGACTGTTTGTTGCCACTCCGGATGCAGGTGCATGTCCACTTCGTCAATCAAGGCGATACCTTGTGTCTCCTGCTGTGCCCTTGCGCCCATTTGGGGGTTGAGTTTTGCGCAACGCCACGCCATGTCGGCGACCAGAGAGACCATGGCACGTACACCGTCGCTGAGTTGCGTAACGGGTAACACGCCCATATCCGGGTGGGTCATGGCCAACTCTTCATGTTGAACACTATAGTGAAAGCCACTCCAACCCTCGTTTTTCAGCACTTTATCCACCGTGTTCCGGATGCCTTCAATCTGGTCCGGCAGTGTGTAGTTTTCGTAGGCATCCATGCTTTTCTGTTGCAATACGGCCAGTGTGGCTTTTGTCATCCACTGTTGAACCTGGGTAAAACTGGATGCGGAGCTAAAACAGTCTTCGTAACCCATGGTGCGGCTGGTACTGAGCACTGCTTTACGGCTGATGTTTTTGTGAGCATTCCACAGACGACCGGAGCTGTAGTACGCCAATAGTGGTAAGTCGACCGGCTCCAGTCCGCGCACACGGTCCATGAGCGCTTTACCCATGTTTGTCAGCTCGGCGGCACCTTTAACCGTCGTTCGCCCTTTAGCTCCCAGCTCACGGACTACGGGGGCATTCAAGCAGTCCAGGGTTGCTTCAATACGAACCGGGAAAACTTGCTCATTATCCGAGCGGCCTTGAAGACGCTGGTATCTGGCATCACGGTATTCGATGGACTTGGATTTACCCAAATCAAAAGCACCAACAAACGTGCCCAGTGCCACCGTGGCTGCATCCAGCACGCTGGTTTTTCCCTGGCCATTCCTGGCAGCCAAAACAGTCAGTTCTGGATGAAAAGTAACCTCCAGGCTTTTAAAGCGCCGGAAATTAGTCAGTGTCAGCGTGTCGAGCTTCATTTGCCTGGCTCCTCAGAGAGCGGTCTTCGATGGAGTCCGGGCTTTTCGGCAAAATAACTGCTCCCCGTGGGAGCGGGCCTGCCATCAAGCCGTCCAGGCGAAGCCCCGCCCATGCCAAGGCCATTTTCGTCTGCCACTTCGGAAGATTGCCTTCGATAATCTCGCATGTGCGAATGTCTACCGTCGCTTTTTGCTGCCCATGGTAGACGTGAAGGCAGGGACTGCCAACTGACCTGCCATCGGGAACCGGAGAACTCGCCTCCTGCCGGCGACGCGCTGCAATAGTAGCGCCCTGGCGATGCTTTATGCCCGCAGCCTTCGCGGGCGAGGCCCGCACCCAGCCTTGGTGTCACACGGCTGGCTCCCAGGGGTGGCTATGGAGCGCGCGTGATGGCGTCGATGGGGACAGTGACGGGGCTGTGCTGGCCCAGGAGGGTCATCATCACGGTGACGCGGTCCTTGGCGCAGGTGGAGATGATGCCGGTGTGGCCGGCCAGGGGGCCGTCGGTGAGGCGGACGGTGTCGCCGGGCCTGAAAAGGCTGGCGGCGGTGTCCGGGTCCAGGTGCTGCAGGGTCTGTTCCAGGGTGTGGAGTTCCTGGAGCAGACGGGGGGCGATGGTGGCCGGGGTGTGGCCGAAGCAGATCACTCGGCTGACGCCGCAGGTGCTGCGGACGGGGGCGATGCCCTGCTGGGGGTGGGCGGGGCTGAAGAAGGCGTAGCGCGGGAAGTAGACCTCGCGGACGCGGGTCCAGCGGCGTTGGCGACGTTTCCAGCAGGCGTGCAATGGCAGGTAGGTGTGGTAGCCCTGCTCCGCCAGGTGGCTGACGGCGATGTGTTCCTGGCGCGGCTTGGTCTGGACCACATACCAGGGGGTGCCGGTGTTGAAGTCCCGAACAAAGGTGCCGATGCCGGGGTCACGCACGGAGGCGCGGGTGTCGAAGCTCCGTTGGGTCGGGCGGGTTTGCGTGGCGGTCGGCATCAGGTGTCTCCCTCCGTCTTGATGCGTTCCTGTGCGGCCAGCCCTTGGGGGCGGGTTTTGGGAAGTGCCTGGGGATCAGGGTGGGAGAGCCAGTCCATGTCCCGTACCTGGCCGTCCACGATCAGGCCGCGCTGGACGAAGGCGTGGGCTTCGAAAACCAGGGTGCAGGCATGGTGGATCCGCCGGTCGCGGCAGCGCTGGTTGGCGTTGCGGGCCAGGTTTTCCTGGCGGGGGTCGTTGTCGCGCTTGCGGGCCACCAGGGCGCGGACGGTCAGGTCCTGGTGGATGCTCAGGTTGTTTTTCAGGCGCCGGGTGTAGCGGGTGACGGCGTCGGAGTTGGCTTCTTCGTCCTCCAGGGGGATCTCCACCAGGGCGTAGCGGATGCCCGCCTGGGGGGTGCCGGGATTGTGTTCATAGATCCGCAGGCAGAAGGTTTCGCTGGGGTCCAGTTCCTCGGCCAGGGCGCGCATGAGGGCCTTGGGGTCGCGGGCGGCCTTGTCGCCGATGTAGATCCCGGTGGTGGTCGCCGGCACCAGTGTCATCCGGGTATGCAGGCGGCGCAGCGTGGGGACGACCCGCCAGGGGCGGACGGTGAGGTAGAAATACCCCGCGAACAAGGCCAGGAAGCCTGCCAGCATGAGCCATTCCGGGACACCCGCATGGAGCAGCACCAGGCCGGCGGTGGCAAGCACCAGATGCAGCAGGGTGATGAACGCCACTGCGTGATCCACCCGGAATCCGGCCCGCTGCAGCAGGTGATGCAGGTGGCTGCGGTCGGGGGTGAAGGGGGAACGGCCCAGCCACAGGCGGCGCAGGATCACGCTCAGGGTATCCAGCAGGGGGATGACGAACAGAGACAGGGCCGCCACCGGCTGGATCACACTTCCCTCCCCCTGGGACAGACCCACCAGGATCCAGGCAAACAGCAGGCCCAGCAGCATGCTGCCGTTGTCGCCCATGAATACCCGGGCGCAGGGCTGACCGTGATGGCGCAGGTTGAAGTACAAAAATCCCGCCAGTCCGCCCAGCAGGCACAGCACCAGCATGTAGTAAGGAGAGCCGCCGGCCAGGGCGATGAGCACAGCAATCAGGGCCATGGTGACGAAGGACAGGGTGCCCGCCAGTCCGTCGATGCCGTCCATCATGTTGAGGGCGTTGATGCCGCCCACGGTGGCGAAGAGGGTGAACGGGATGGCCAGCATGGCCAGGTGCAGGGGGTGGCCGAGCAGGAGCGGCCCTAGGTCGACCAGGATCACGCCGGCGCCCAGGGTCATGACCAGGGCGGCGCCGGTCTGGACCAGCAGGCGAAGACGAAACCCCAGCCGGATGAGGTCGTCGGTGAGGCCGGTGATGAAGATGGCAAACGCCGCCGTGGCCATGAGGAGCCACTGGAAACGCAGTTCCGGGTGGGTCTGGTCCAGGATGACCACCCCCAGGGCAAAGGCACTGAGGATGCCGAAGCCCCCAACGAAGGGGGTGCTGCGTTTATGGGCCTTGTGTTCCCCGGGATGGTCCACCAGACCATAGGCCTCTGAAAAGGCCATGGCCAGTCGGATGGCGGCCACGGAGAAGAGCGCGGCGGCCCCAATGATCAGCAAATCCAGCACGTTCTGTCTCCTTGGAGCATGTCCGTTCTCCGGCACTCCGACGGCGGGGTCGAAGGTGACTGCATAAATCCCTGACAGGGGCGCTTAATCAGGTCATGACCGATAGCCGTAGCGATACACGTAGCCGCGATACCCGTAGCGGTAGCGCTGGCGGTTGACGTCCAGGTCGTTGAAGATCACCCCCTTGACGTTCACCCCGGCCTGGGACAGGCGCTTGACCGACTGTTCGATTTCCTGGATCGGATGCCGCCCTGCCCTGGCCACCAGCAAGGTGGCACCACCCAGGTTGCGGGCGATGATGGCGGCGTCGGACACGGCCAGGATGGGCGGGGCATCGACGATGACGATGTCGAACATGCCCGAAAGGGTGTCCAGCAGGCTGGTGAACCGCTCGTGCATGAGCAGTTCCGAGGGGTTGGGCGGGATCTGGCCGGTGGTGACCACCTTGAGTCCGTCCTGGGGCGTGGCGCGGATGATGCGCGGCAGTTCGATGGTGCCGGCGATGTATTCGGTGACGCCCCCTTCCCGGGAGATGGAAAACTCCCGATGCATGTGGCCCTTGCGCAGGTCGGCATCCACCAGCACCACGGTCTTGCCGGACTGGGCCAGGACCACGCCCAGGTTCTTGGAAATGAAGCTCTTGCCCACGCCCTGGGAGGGGCCGGTGATGAGCAGCGAGCCACGGGAGGAGTCCAGCAGGGCGAAGTGGATGGTGGTGCGCAGGCTGCGCAGGCTTTCCACGGCGTCGTCGGTGGGGCGGGTGATGGCCAGCAGTTCACCGGAGATGCGGCCGCGACGGGATTGCCGGGAGATGGCCTCTTCCGCCTTGCTGTGGGGAATGGTGGCGTACACGGGCAGGCCCAGGTGTTTTTCGATGGTTTCCGGGTCTTCCACCACCACCCGTAGGGCGCGGATCAGGAAGACCAGGCCCAGACCGGCCATCAGGCCCAGGAGCACGCTGATGAGCAGGATCCGCTGCTGGCTGGGGGCCACCGGGCCACGGGAGACCACGGCGGAATCGATGATGCGGGCATCGCCCACGGTACCGGCCCGGGCCACGCGCAGTTGCTGGGCGCTGTGGAGCAGGCTGGTGTAGAGGGCGGTGGAGACTTCCACGTCCCGGCGCAGGCGCAGGGCGGTCTGCTGGGTGTCCGGCAGTTCGGAGACCTGGCCTTCGAGCTGATTGCGCCGGGTGCTCAGACGGCGGATCTGGGCATCCAGGGCCACCATGCGGGGGTGTTCCGCGGTATAGCGCTGGCGCAGTTCTTCCCGCTGTTGCTGGAGGCGGATGATGTCGTTGTCCACCTCGACGATCGATCCCAGCACACTGCGGGTTTCCATGGTGAGATCCACGGAGCCGCGGGTCTGGCGGTAGTTGTTGTAGGCGGCCTCGGCGGCGTCGAGCTGGCTCTTGAGCAGGGGCAGCTGGGATTCCAGGAAGACCAGGGTGTTTTCCGCTTCGGCGGAACGGTGTTCCACGTTCTGGCGCACGTAGGCGTTCATGATCTCGTCCAGCACCGTGGTCAGGCTGGCGCGGTCGGGGCCACGCAGGGCCAGTTCCAGCACGCCGGACCCCCTGCCCCGTTCCCGGACCTCGAACTGGCCGCGCAGGGCGTCGATGGCGGCGCCCCGGCTGCGACGGCCGACAATGAATTCCGTGCCGGGGCGGGCATGGAGTTCGGAGATGAAGATCTGGATGTCGCTGCCCGTGGCGGGTTCCCCCACCCGGCCGGTGACCAGGATGCGGCTGTCCCGGTCCCGCAGGGTGTACATGCCGTTCTGGCCGGTGAGCAGGGTCATGCCCTGGCCGATGCGGCTCGGGGGCACTTCCAGGCTTTCGATGCGGATGCGCTCGCCGCCCCAGGCGTAGCGTTCCATTCCGAACCGGGCTCCGGCCAGTTCGCTGCCGCCGTGGCGTCGGGCGAAGGCATCGCCGAACACGGGGGGGTAGGCCGGCCGAGCGAAGATTTCCAGCCCCAGGCGGTCCACCACCCGGCCCAGGATCATGCGCGAGCGCAGGATTTCCAGTTCGGCGCTGACGGTGACGTTGTCGGACATGATGGCCTGCACATCCTGCAGGGCGGAGAGGCTCTTGCCCTTTTCCTCCACCTGCAGCAGGGCATCGGACCGGTAGATGGGGGTGGCGGTGAAGGCGGCGAAGATGCCGCCGCACAGGGCCAGGGCGGTGACGGCCGCGATGAGCCACTTGTACTGCAGGACCGTGCCGATCAGTTCGCCGATGTGGATGGTGTCGCCGTCGTCTTCCACCGGCGCGGCGGGCGGATGGCCCACGCGGGGTGGTTCGTTGACGGGGGTATGCGGCGGGGGACGGTTCATCACTGACGCCCCCCGAACAGGGGATAGCGCACGCCGCTGACGGTGTTCAGCAGGCTCCAGGTGGGCTGGATGTTGGCGATCACCCGGTTGAAGCGAACGATGTCGGCCACGTCCACATAGACGATGTCACGGGGCTGCAGGTGGAAGCGTTCCGCCAGCAGCAGGGCATCGGGGGATTTGGCGTTGAGATGGTAGAGCCGGGGTTGCCCGCCCTCCTCGTCACGCATGTCGCCCTCTGGCGCCGATTCCTCGGTCCCTTCATTGCCCTGACCCTGATCGCCACGGTCATCCTGCTGTACTGGGTACTTCTGGTTCCAGGCCCGGATGGTCAGGCACGGCATCACCACGAAGCCCCCATGCCGCCGGCACGGGAACGCACTTCAGCCCTGCCGCCGCTCGTGCTCCCCCAAGATGAGGCCCCCCATGTCAGCGCCACCGAATGGTGGTACTACAGCGGCCACCTGTTCGGCGAACAGGGCGAGCATTACAGCTTCCATGTCACCGTCTTCCTGCGCGACGGCATCGTGCGACATACCGTCTTCCATGGCTCATTCACCGATCATGACAACGATCGCCGCCATACCGCTCAGCACCGTACCGCCGGTATCCCATCCCCGGTCAACGCCGAAGGTTTCGATTTCCGTTATGCGGACTGGCGGGTATCGGGGTTTGGTGACGACCATGTGGTCATCATGAACGAGGACGCATTCCAACTGACCCTGGCCCTGACGGACCCCTGGCCGCCAGTCCTGCACAAAGCTCACGGCTCGGCCACCCCGGGCCTGCTGGACTTCGGGGACGCGGGCATCAGCTATTACTACTCACGACCGCGCATGCAGGCCCGGGGGCAGGTCCGGGTAGGCCGGGACGCCCCGGTCCCGGTGACCGGAGAGGTCTGGTTCGACCACCAGTGGGGGGATTTCGAAGCCACCAGGCTGGGCTGGAACTGGTTTGCCCTGCATCTGGAGGACGGCACGGAGCTGATGATTTACGAACTCTACGATCAGCACGGCAGCCCGCTGACGACCCTGGGTACCCGTTCCCGCCAGGGACTTTCGGAAACGATTTCATCCGGAGACATCCGGGTTCGCAGCCTTGGGGAATGGACCAGCCCGCAGTCGGGTCTGCGTTATCCCGCGGCCTGGGAGATCGAACTGCCGGAGGGTCGATTGCAGATCGAACCCTTGCGTCAGAACAGTGAGTTCGACGGTCGGGAGAGCATCTTCATGCTCTACTGGGAAGGCGGGGTGCGAGTCAGCGGTGCCCTGGAAGGCATGGGTT
This sequence comes from Ectothiorhodospira shaposhnikovii, assembly GCF_047222355.1. Lineage (NCBI taxonomy): Bacteria > Pseudomonadati > Pseudomonadota > Gammaproteobacteria > Chromatiales > Ectothiorhodospiraceae > Ectothiorhodospira > Ectothiorhodospira shaposhnikovii. Next base: position 1,823,975 of record NZ_CP178333.1, read on the forward strand.
TTGTGGAAATGAGCGGCTACGACGGCATCGTCCCTGCCCCCGGTATCACCCATGACCATTGAGCCGCCAGTGCCATCCTTGTGTGCCGGCCTCTGCCGCACACGTTTTCGTTCGACGTGTTAAAACACTGTCTCACACCCTGAATCAGACCTTGCTGGCCCCATGTTCAAACACTTGCTGACCCTCTGTACCGGTAATATCTGTCGAAGCCCGTTTGCCGAAGCCTGTCTTAGGCAACAGCTGGAGACGGCGGGGCGGGATGTCCGTGTCGAGTCGGCGGGGATCGGGGCGCTGGTGGGTCATCCGGCGGATGAGATCACCCGGCGGTTGGCGGCGGATCAGGGGTTATCTCTGGAGGAGCACAGGGCGGTGCAAGTGACCGAGGATCATGTCCGCCGGGCGGATCTGATTCTGGTGATGGAGCCGGTGCATCGTCAGTATCTGCTGGAGCTGTCCCCTTCCGCCCGCGGCAAGGTCTTTTTGCTGGGGCATTGGTCGGAGCGGGTGATCGAGGATCCTTATCGGCGGTCGGAGTCGGTGTATCAGCGGGTCCACGAGGAAATCCGGCAGGGCGTCGGGGAGTGGCTTTCCAGGGTGTAAGGCCGGGCTGGGCGGGTCAGGCAATCCTTCGGATGTCTTCCAGGTTGATACGGGCGCGGGTCTGTTTGCCTAGCCAGTCCAGGAGGATGAAGACGCGGGTTTCTCCGGAAAGGGTTTCGAAGATGCCTTCCAGACCTTCCAGCGGGCCTTGGGTGATGACCACCCGCTGGCCGGGTTGGGGGAGATCCGCCGGCAGGTGATGACAGCCGGTGGCCGGGTCTTCCCTGCCCCGCAAAAGACTGATGATCCCGGCATCGATGTACGGGTATTGCTCGCCGAAACGGACCAGGCTGGTGACACCCACGGTGGAACGGATGGGTGCAATGCTCTGGTCCTCGTGGCTTGGGGCGGCGAACAGGTAACGGGGAAACAGGGCCTCTTCCAGCTCACGAATCCGCCCCGCGCGACGAACGCGACGCTTGAGTCGCGGCAGGTAGATCCGGTAATCCTGCGCCCGCAGTCTCGATGCGGCCAGGGCTTCCTGCCTGGGTTTGCAGTAGACCAGATACCAGGCTGTTTCCATTTCGGATCTCTCCTTTGCGATCCGCTCCACTCCCGGTCATGTTAAGTCCCGCTATCCGCCGTTTTGAAATCAATCCAATCCACAACGGATGGATTCGCCCGCCCCTCCCCGCTCACCCCCGCACACCACCGGGGACATTGCCTCCGTAATGGATCTTTTAGCCGGGCTCGGGTTGTTCTTTATTTTTTTCAGATACTTAGAATCACACCCTTGCACCCGTCAGAGACATTCAAGGAAGGTGGCAAGGTGGCTTCGTACCCACGCCTGAAGTACCCCATTCGCTTCATACCCGGCGTCGCGCTGTTGGCCCTGTCCCTGATGACGGGATGCACGACACCGGGCATGAGCATGCCGACCCCGGCCCAGTTGGAAAGGGCCGCGGACCCGGAGGGGATCTACGAAACGCCGACCGGCCTGAAAGTGGAGGTGCAGGCGATCACGCCGACCAGCGCGTCCCGGAGAGATCCGTCCTCCCTCAGCCGGTCTCACGCCATTCCCCTGGCGGCGCCGGAAGAGATCCGGGCGGATTACCGGATCGCCCCCCGGGATGTGCTTGAGATCACCGTGTGGGGCAATGAAGAATTTTCACTCATCGATCGGGATGCCCTGCCCCGGCATGTGGTGGCTCAGGACGGCACCATCTTTTTCCCCTATCTGGGCCGGGTGCAGGTGGCCGACCTGTCGGCCCAGGGTGCCCAGCAACTGATCACCACGCTGCTCTCGCGGGTGTTTGAAGATCCTCAGGTGGACGTTCGGGTGCTGGAATACCGGGGACGCCAGGTGCGGGTGGTCGGTGCTGTCGAGTTGCCCGGCCCGGTCGCGATCCAGGATCGGCCGCTGACGCTGATCGATGCGATTTATCGGGCCGGTGGGCCTTCGGACAGGGCGGATCTGCGCGAGGTGAGCGTGACCCGCAACGGCCTTGTGTTCCGGGTGGATGTGCTGGAAATGTTCGAACGCGCCGATCTGGCCGGAGGCCTGCTGCTGCGGGAGACGGATCTGGTGTATGTGCCGGACAACAGTGGGTCCCGGGTGTATGTGCTGGGGGAAGTGCGCCGCGGCAGCAGCCTGCCCCTGCCCCGGGCCGGCCTGACCCTGACCCAGGCGCTGGCCGAGTCCTCGGGCCTGGATCCGGTGACGTCGCGGGCACGGAGCGTCTACGTGCTGCGGGGCACGGCGGAGCAACCCCGGGTGTTCTATCTGGACCTGCGCCGTGCCGACGGTCTGCTGCTGGGTGACCGCTTCCACCTGGCCGCACGGGATGTGGTCTACGTGGACACCGCCCCGATTACCCGCTGGAACCGCTTTATCAATCAGCTGCTGCCGTCGCTGATCATTCTTCGCGAGGCCAATCAGGGTCCGCTGATCAGTACCCATTAAGGCTTGAACAGGCATACCCATGTCAGTACCCACAAGACAGTCTTACCCGGCGGATGAGCCGCATCAGGGCACGGCCGGGCAATCTCCCCATGTTCAGGGAATGGATGACGGTGATGTCATCGATCTGAGCCAATTGCTGGATATCGCCCTGCGCGGCAAATGGCAGATCCTGGGCGGGCTGCTGGCCGGTGCCCTGCTGGGCGGTTTTGTCTCCTGGCAGTCCCTGCCCAGCTACGAGAGCAGCGCGCTGTTGCAGGTGGAGCTGAAGCACCCGGGACTGGCCCTGCCCCTGGGGCCGGACTTCATGCCGGATTTGCCGGGAATTGCCACGGAGCTTGAGATCATCAAGTCGCGCATGGTGCTGGCGCCGGTGGTCCGGGAACTGCAACTGGATATCGTGGCGTCGCCGGTATCGCTGCCGTTGCTGGGCCGCCCCCTGTCCGGGGACTCTCCCCTGCTGGCGCTGCCGCTGCTGGGTGATCGGCTGCGGCATTATGCGGGCCTGGAAGCACGCATTGCGGTGAGCCGGCTGGATTTCGAGGGTCCATGGGCGGCCAGGTCCGTGATCCTGGAGGTCCGGGAGGATCAGCACTTCGGCCTCTGGACGGCGGAAGGCGACAGCCTTCTGGCGGAAGGCCGGACGGGCGATCTGCTGGAGGTGAGCATGGATAACCTGACCGTCACGTTGCGGGTCATGGATCTGGAGGCGCCGGTGGGCGCTCGTTTCCTGCTGTCCCGCCGTAGTGAGCTGAATGCCGTGACGAGTCTGCGCGGTCAGCTTGCCGTGCGCGAGATGGGACGCCAGACCGGACTGATGACCCTGTCGGTGCAGGCGGCTTCCCCCGAGGAGGCGGCGCGCCGGGCCAATGCCATTGCCCAGAGTTATCAACGTCAGCATGTGGAGCGCCGTTCGGAACAGGCCCGCGCCACGCTGGCGTTTCTGGATGAACAGATTCCGGGGCTGCGACGTGAGGTGGAACGTGCGGAACAGGCCCTGATTGATTTCATGCAATCCGAAGGGACGACGGACCTGGATCGGGATGCGTCCTGGGTGCTGAACCGTCTGGTGGAACTGGACACCCAGCTTGGGGAACTGCGCGCCACCCGTGAGGAGCTGTTGCTGCGTCTGACGGTGGAACATCCCAGGATTCAGGGGCTTGACCGGCAGATTGCCCGTCTGCGCCAGGAACTGAGGGCCGCGGAACGGGAGGTGAGTCGTCTGCCGGTAGCCCAGCAGACCCTGCTGAGTCTGCAGCGGGAGGCCAAGGCGGCCACCGAGATCTACGTCAATCTCCTCAATACGGCCCAGGAACTGCAGATCGCCCAGGCGGGGATCGTGGGTTCGGTGCGGGTCATCGATTCCGCGGTGCCGATGGCAATCCCGGTGGGGAGGGGGTCGGGGTCCATCATCACGATTGCCGCCCTGCTCGGCCTGATGCTGGGCGCGGCCGCGGCCTTCTTGCTGCATGCGGCCGGGCGACGGGTACATGATCCGGATCGCCTGGAGCAGGACAGCGGTCTGCCGGTGTTTGGTGTGGTACCGGACAGTCGTTTGCAGCGGCGATTGTCCCAGCGTGCCCGGCAGGGGGATCCGATCCCGCCCCTGTGCCTGCAGGACAACGAGGATCCCGCGGTGGAGGCTATCCGCAGCCTGAATACCGGCCTGCTGATGGCCGCGGGTCCCGGCACCGCCCAGGTGCTGTTGCTGACGGGCCCCAGTCCGGGAGTGGGCAAGTCGTTCCTGAGCATCAACCTGGGGGCGATCATGGCCCAGAGCGGCGCACGGGTACTGGTGATTGATGCCGACATCCGCAAGCAGTCGCTCAAGCCTTATCTGCCGGCCGACGATCACGGTCTGGGCCTGACGGATTATCTGGCGGGGGGCTACGCGCTGGATCAGGTGGTGCAGCCGCTGGATGTCCCGGGGCTGGAAATGATGAGTGCCGGCCACTGTGTCCGTGGAAGTTATCCCCTGCTGATGCATGCACAGTTCCAGCGTCTGCTGGATGAAGCCGTGCAGCGATACGACCGGATCATTCTGGATACGCCGCCGGCGCTGATGTTTTCGGATGCGGCCACGCTCTCTCGTGGCGGCATGAATACGCTGGTGGTGCTCAAGAGCAGCGATCACAAGATGGCGGAGGTGACGGAAACGGTGAAGCGGATGCGGCGGGCCGGTGCCAACGTGCTGGGTTTTGTCCTGAACCAGTATGTGCCGGCCGGTATCAGTCAGGGTTACTACGGCGCCTACGGCTATGGTTACCGACGCTATTACCGATCAGGCTACGGCCGACGTTCGACCTCGCCCTGATCCATCCGTTTTCGATCAATTCCCGCTTCAAACCCCTGAGTTGGGGCCGGATCATGGGCTTGTTGATTCACAGGCCAAGGAAATTAAATATGCAACGCTATCTCTGTTCCAATGGCTTTGGACGGCTGATCGGAACCTTGCTGCTGCTGAGTCTGAGCCTCTCCCCCGCCGTGGCGTCCACGGCATCCTCGCCTGAGGATCAGGCGCTGTCGGAGGCGGATTTTCTGGCATTCCTGCGCACCCTGGTGCGCGATCCGCTCCCGCAGCCTCAGGCCACCAATTTCGGGGTGACCACGGGGTTTGGCCTGCCCCATGGTGCCGGTTTTGTCGCCGGGGTGGTGACGGACAAGCGTGAACGCAGTCGCTCGGATACCGATGCCTCGGCGGCCCTGGGGCTGGGTTTGGGTGATGCGCGCAATGCGGTCGGTCTGGAGGTGACTCTGGGCATCATCAGCACCACGCCTTCGCAGTTTGCCGAAGACGGGAATCTCAACGTCAAGCTGCACCGGATCTTGCCGGGCCTGACCGACCAGGGCATCAGTTCCGTGGCGGTGGGTGCCAACAATGTGGTGCGCTGGGGAGATGCGAGGGAGGTGGATGTCAACCGTTACGTCGCGGGCACCACGGTGCTGAATGTGAATACGCAGGATCCGGCTCGACCGATTCCGGTGATGCTGACCGCCGGTTACGGCACGGCCGTGAGCAATCTGGGACGGGATGAGGACGGTTTTTTCGGGCTGGGCATCGGGCTCACCCATTACCTGGCCGCCAGCGCCTCCTGGGCGGGTGACGAGTGGATCGCCGGCATCAATCTCCGTCCCTTCCGTGCACTCAATGCCCAGGTCACCCTGGCCATGGGGGATGTGACGGACCGGAATATAGTGGACCCCGATATCTAGACAGCAGTTTAAGCTCTGAGTGGGGGGCTGAATCGGGATACTAACAAGATGACTGAAAAACGGAAGAGAAACACGTACAACGCTGAATTCAAGGCGAAAGTTGGTCTTGAGGCGATTCAGGGGGTCAAGACCGTCAACGAGATCGGTCAAGCCTACGGGGTCCATCCCGCCCAAGTGACCCAGTGGAAGAAGGCGATCCTCGAGCAGGCTGGCACGCTCTTCGAAGGCAAGCGGGGCCCCAAGCCAGTGTCGGAAAAGGATGCCCCGGACCGTCTCTACGGTGAGATTGGGCGCCTGAAGATGGAACTCGATTGGCTCAAAAAAAAGTCCGGGATCAACCTGCCGTGAACCGTCAAGACTGGATTGACGCGGGTGGCGAGATCTCCATCGTTCGCCAGTGTGCGCTGGCCGGGGTTTCCCGGGCGACCGTGTATGCGCGCTGGCGTTTGTCACCGGATGAGGCCGGCGACCTGCTGCTGTGTGGACTCATCGACGAGATCTACACACGACGGCCGTTCTACGGGAGTCGGCGCATGGTGGTCGAGCTGCGGACCCAGGGCCATAAGGTCAACCGTAAGTGTGTCCAGCGCCTGATGCGTCGGATGGGGTTGGCGGCGATCGCGCCGGGTCCGCATACCAGTCGTCCGCACCCGCAGCACAAGGTTTATCCGTATCGGCTGCGTGGCGTTGTGGTCAACCGGCCCAACCAGGTTTGGAGTACCGACATCACCTACATCCGTCTGGCTCAGGGCTTCGCCTACTTGGTCGCGATCCTGGACTGGTACAGCCGCAAGGTCTTGAGTTGGCGGCTCAGCAACACCATGGATACGACCTTCTGCGTTGACTGCCTCGAAGAGGCCCTGCAGCTGTACGGGCCACCGGAGATCTTCAACAGTGACCAGGGCTCGCAGTTCACGGCTGACTCGTTCACTGGCGTGCTCAAGCGAGAGGGAGTCACTATCAGCATGGATGGCCGCGGAAGGGCCTTTGACAACATCTTCGTCGAGCGACTCTGGCGGACGGTGAAATATGAAGACGTCTACCTCAAGGGCTACGCCAATCTCAAGGAAGTCACGCTGGGACTGATGGACTACTTCGCGTTCTACAACGGCGAACGCCCCCACGCGGCTCTGGCGAACGAGACACCGGATACGGTCTATCGGAACCGGCAGGGCGGAGGCGCACTGATCGTGGATAAGTACGGCCCGTCGGCTGTGACGCCACCCAGTGAAACCGCAGTACCAGGGCAGCGCTGTTCCGCTGCGAGCGAACCCCAAGCTATTGCTTAAACTCGTACTCTTTCTGTCTTGACGATGGGGTCCACTTTAGGCCGCATTCGTATTTGCCACATCGTCGGCGAACGCGCTATCCCGTAAAACCACCGTGCTTTCGCCTTCCGGCGCCAGATCCTTGTGCCACTCCGTGATTCCCAAGGCCAGCGGCTCCGCTTCATTCCGGTCGATTTTTCGGCCAGGCAAACCAGCAGCACGCCGAGACCAACGCTGTGTACCGCCTTGCCAGCCATCTGCTTCTCATCACTCGGTACGCAGAGGGCCGGGTGGCCGCAGGTGATTACTCACCCGCGGACCGGGTCGCCGGGAGCGGTCACCCGCTCCCGGCTCCCACAGATCCGGACTTGCCCAATTAAGGCATCCGGCTCCTCAGTCCAACATTCGCTACGTGACATAGATACTGTGTACCACCCGCACGGGCGGGAGAGGGTAGCGCTTGAGCAGACGGTTGAAGGTCGACCAGTCAAGGCGCGTCGCGTGGGAGCGACGATTGAGCCACTTATACCAGCTTCGGTAGATCGCGAAGCGGAATCGCGACAGTGCTCGCGCATTGCCGGTGATTCCATAATAGGCGTCATGGCCCCTGAGCTTGCGACTCAGTGCCCGCTTTTGCTCCGCCAGTGGCAGGTGGCGATTGAAGCGACACCACTGCCCGGTCTGCCGCATGGCACGGCGGAACCGATCTCTGGCCGTCTTGCGTTGCACGACCCAGCGCCCCTTCCTGGAGCGTCCCCAGTAGTGAGTGAAGCCGAGCAGGTCGAAGCTGCGATCCCGTTGGGTGCCGCAGCCCTGACCGGTACTTGAGGGGCGACGGAAGTCCAGTAGTCGGGTTTTCTCCGGGTGAAGCGTGAGCCCGTAGCGTTGGAACCGCATGAGAAGCACCTCCATCACCCGTCGCGCGTCGTCTTCCCGCTCGAAGGCCAGCACTGCGTCATCGGCAAAGCGGACCATGAAGGTCCGCCCCCGCAGACGTGGTTTGACCTCCCGCTCGAACCAACGGTCGAGCAATTCGTGCAGGTAGATATTCGACAGCAACGGACTGATGACCCCACCTTGCGGGCTGCCCCGCTCGGGTCGACTGAGAACCCCGATCACCCAGCCTCCACCGATGTCCATCAGCCCCTGCCAGAGCGCTTCGAGCGCCTGGTGGGCACTGCGGCCCGGTCGGAAGCCGTACGAGCAGTCCAGAAAGTCCTGCTCGTACACCGGTTCCAGCACCATAAGCACCGCCCGTTGGAATATCTTGTCCTCCAGGGTGGGGATGCCGATGGCCGGGTCTGGTCCTTCGTTCCCGCCTTGGGAATATGCACGCGCCGCACCGGTGGCGTACGGTAGCGACCGCTCTTGAACCGTTCGAGCAGATCGTTCAGGTTCTCATGGAGTCTCTGCTCGTACGCCTCGGCGGTCACGCCGTCCACACCCACCGCGCCGTCCTTGCGCGTGCGACGATACGCTTCTTCCAGCCACCCCAGATCCATGTGGTGTGCCAGTGTCAGCAGTGCCCTCTCCGGTGCCTTTCTCGCCAATTCCGCGATCGCCTGTTGTCGCGTTGAGATGGTCTCGCGATCCAATGCTCGCGTCATCTGTCCCTCCAGACGTGTATTTAGACCGATCGGCCGCTTTCCTCGGATGGGTCCTCTCGGGTGAGTTCCCCACCGTCATCAGTACTATCAGCCGACTCCGATTGCTGACCCGCCATCCCACCGCGCTTCGTTGCCTTCGCTTGGTGGTACTTTGCGGTGTGCCGTCTTCGCGCCTACCCAACCGGCACCTATCGGGTGGGCGATACTGGGCCACTTGTAACGCGGCGCCCGCGCCGCCTGTCTCGCAAAGAGCGAATCAGCCCTCCCAGGTTCCTGGGTGACCCTTGCGTACATGCCCTGCTCTCAGACCCCGGCGGGGAGTGCAGACCCGACCCTCTCGGTCTGCACTCTGTTGCCTTCCGCACACCAGAGTACGTCGGCCCCACGATTCGGGAATTTCGAGGTTCAATCACACGGCCTGCACGCCCCCTGTTTACGCTTCGCAGACCAGGTCGCCCATGGCCCACGCAAAACTCGGTTCCGGTGGCGGGTCGGCCTTACCGGTTCGGGACTTTCACCCGACGGGTCACAGTGAAAGGTTTCAGCACGCCTCTTCCTTAGACGTGTCCTCCTCCTTTCCCAGGCTTTGCCTGGCGCAACTGGAGTATCCCCACGAAATCATGCAGGGATCCCGGCGGCAAACACGGATCGTATGGCCGATCTGATGCTGTGTAAGGTGTCGTCGAGGATGTTGGCGGATTCTCGCCGCAATACCCTCAAGCCCAGGAAAAAATGGGATAGCACCCGTCGCTTCGCGGTGTTGGGCTGGTAATGACGGTGGCGTCCCTCATGCTCTGCCGCCAGACCCACCAACTAGGCCGCAAAACTGGCCAGGGCGGCAATCAGCAACAGCACGTCAAATCGTTGCGCGGAGCGGAAGCGGGAGCGATTCACGCCAAGCCCATAATGCTCATTCTTGAGTGAAAGCAAAAACTCTCACTGATGATGATGATGAAAAAATCGAGTTGTCTCATATTGTAGATGAGCTGGCGCACTGGTTTGATCATGATAGGTAGATGGCCGGGTGGCCGCGGGTGAGTAATCACCCGCGGCCACCCGGCCATCCGACCCGACACTCCGAGACGGTAGAGCCGATCACATGGGGAAGGGGGTGACAGTCATGCGTATTCGTCAAAGGCAACCTCTTCGGGACAATGTAGGTCTCGATTATAAGAGGCAAACCTTCCTGGCGAAAATATCCACGGGGTACATTGTACCCTCTGCGCGTGTGAGTATGGCTGAGGAGCCCGGTGCTGGAAAACCGCACGCCGGGATTTGTGTAGAGGGCGTCGGGTAACCGGTGTTCCTACTGCGACGAGAGGGACCGAATAAATGATAGAAGAGATGATAAAAATCATAGGCGGGATTGTGTCTGTTTATCTTCTCATGAAGACAACAATAGAAATCCAGTCGCTCAAAATAAATCATAAACAGTAAGATTATGACTTTACGAAGCGTATACTTGAAGATTTTAAGTCTTATAAGAGCGAGCTAGGAAACCTTCCAAGCGACGAGAAGCATGACGGCTATTTCTTGTAGAGAAAGGGATTCGATCCCTAACAGGGAGGAATATAGGATTGAATGAATTCGAGTATCTGCCATCTCGTAATAATCCGTCCATTTCAATAATAAGGCGGAACAGTGCTTCGTCATTTGTTTTCTGGCGTGATGATTTCCAAATCTATTGTTGGAGCGGCATTTATCAAAAAGCGTGGGTAAGGCGGTTTGGACCGAGAATTCTCGAGTTTTGCTATTTTGCAACTGCTTTACCCGGGATTCTGGCTTTCTTGGTCTTGGGGGGCGGCATGTTCAAAAATTTACAGCTCATTTTCGTCTGTGGTTCCCTTCTGACGCTTGGTATTTTGAGTGTCGTTAAGAGTGAAAACTTAAAATCAGCCATAAAGTTTATGGATGAGTATTCGCCACCACTTATTAACCCGGCAATCAAATAGATTTACATTGCGCTATGATTTGATGCATAAAAAAAGATGATGCCAGAACCCTGCGCCCTGCGGCGCAGGAAGAGAAGCGCAAGACGGCGGTTCGGCTTTCCGAGAGCGGTTTGAGTCAGCGCGAGATTGCAGAACAGCTAGGCGTTGATTATCAGACGGTAGGCCGCTGGTTGGCAAAGTATCGCGAAGGAGGTGTGGAGTCGTTGCTTCGCCAACAACGAGGTCGCCGTCTGGGTTCTGGTAGACAGCTGGCACCGGATGAAGAAGCCGATCTGCAAGAACTACTAAGGCAGCACACGCCTGATCAACTGGAAATGCCCTATGCCTTGTGGTCGCGAGAAGCGGTACAGGAGTTGATCAGGCAGGAGATCGGGTTGCGAATGCCGACTCGTTCGGTGGGTGAATACCTCAAGCGGTGGGGATTCACAGTGCAAACGCCAAAGAAACAAGCCTATGAGCAGCGCTCGGCAGATGTGCAACAGTGGTTGGTGGTCATCCGCGCCACCGGCAGTTTCAATATCCAGATCCCATAGGGTGTGGTCCAGGGCATTTCACACCGTCATTGCCGTCTGCTACAACGGGCGGACGGCTATGGCTATACCTCAGTCCGGCTCCCATGGTGACCACAACCCCGGTAGGGTTCGATGGTTATTCCGGCACTTTCGAGCCGGCCCTCTCCCAGTTCGACTCCCATAGGGACACGGACCGCAAGTGAGACAGATCTCCCCGAATAAGAACATGAACTTTCAGTGCACAACCGCCGCATTTACCCTATCCCCTGCACCTGATGGGCTTCGTCACCTTGTGCTGACTTGCCCGGGGACTGAGCCTTATATGCGATTTCTGTCCGTCGGCTCGCACCTTTGCGCTCGGGCTTCCTTCAGACATTCCCTCACGGGTTTGCCCTTGCCGTCGGCTAGTAGTTACAGTCGTCCACAAAGTGGACATCACAGATACTCCTACAGGGGACTTTCACCCCATCAGTTCATGCCCATGTCGGGCGTACATCGAAGAGCAATACTGGCGAGTTTCGATCAAGCGCGAAGAGGAGGTGCGGCGCATGCTTGACGAACTTGGGGGCGTTACATAGGTGATCGCCGCTCTGCTCTGTGGGAGCGGCGTGAGGCTGGTGGAATACCCACACCCCCTCGTGTCGGATGTGGAATCTGACCAGAGATTGTGTGTGGTGCGATGCAGCGGCCCTACCCCATTCGGGCCGCACGGGTTCCCTGTACTCCATGACCTTTCCAATGCATGGTCCTGAGGTCTAGATTAGCCGATTATGTGACGCACGTCCTGTTTCAGCTCCAACTTGCCGTCCGGTTCGGCAGGGATACCGGCCGTTTCCCGATTTTGCGTTTTTTGGGCGCCCCACTCCCCCGTTTTCTTGTATCGTGTGGCCTTTCTTCGCATCGACCAGAGATTCGGATAACCCCATGACGAACAAGAAGAAGATCACCATTATCGGTGCCGGCTTTTCCGGCATGGCGGCGGCGGCCACCCTGGCCCGGGAAGGGATGGACGTGACCGTGATCGAACGCCACGACATCCCCGGCGGACGGGGACGACAGTTCTCGGCGCAAGGGTTCACCTTCGACATGGGACCCAGCTGGTACTGGATGCCCGATGTGATCGATGACTTCTTCGCCCGCTTCGACCGTCGGGTGTCGGACTATTTCGAGCTCAAACGGCTGGACCCGTCCTATCGGATCTATTTCGGCAAGGATGATTATGTGGAGATCCCCGCCAGCATGGAAGAAGCAGAAGCCCTGTTCGAGGGCATCGAACCCGGCGCCGGGGCGCAGCTGCGGGCCTTCATGCAGGAGGCCGAGGTGAAGTACACCGTGGGCATCGGCGAGTTCGCCAACAAGCCCTGTCTGTCCATCATGGAGTTCGCCCAGCTGCGGCTGCTCAAGTATCTGTTTTCCATGCACCTGCTGCGCTCCTTCCGCAGCCACATCAGCCGCTACTTCAAGAGTCCCCGCATCCAGCGCATGCTGGAGTTCCCCATCCTGTTCCTGGGGGGGACGGGCCGCACCACCCCGGCCCTGTACAGCATGATGAACTATGGTGATATCAAGCTGGGCACCTGGTATCCCATGGGGGGCATGCACCAGCTGGCCCGGGCCATGCACCGGCTGGCGGAGGAACAGGGGGTGACGTTCCACTTCAGTACCGAGGCCACCCGCATCGACACCCGGGACGGCAAGGCGGTGGCGGTGGAGACGAACCAGGGGCGGTTCGAGGCGGATTTCATCATCGCCTCCGGCGACTATCACCACATGGAACAGGTCCTGCTGCCCCGGGAGGCCCGCACCTACGACCAGGCCTACTGGGACAAGCGGGTGATGTCTCCCTCCTCCCTGATCTTCTACATGGGGGTGAACAGGAAGCTGGAGGGGCTGTTGCACCACACCCTGCTGTTCGACGCGGATTTCGAGGCCCATGCGGCACAGATCTATGAAGATCCCCAGTGGCCCACGGAACCCTCCCTGTACATCAATGTCACTTCCCAGACCGACCCTTCCGTGGCACCGGAAGGCCAGGAAAACCTCATGGTCCTGATCCCGGTGGCCCCGGGGCTGGAGGATACCCAGGCCGTGCGCGATCGTTACTACACCCTCATCATGGACCGCATCGAGGCCATCACCGGCCAGTCCATCCGCGAGCATGTGGTGTATTGCCGCAGTTATGCCCAGAATGACTTCACCGAGGATTATCATGCCTTCAAGGGCAATGCCTACGGCCTGGCCAACACCCTGATGCAGACTGCCTTCCTCAAGCCCCGCATGCAAAGCCGCAAGCTGGATAACCTGTACTTCGCCGGCCAGCTCACCGTGCCGGGACCCGGGGTGCCCCCCACCATCCTGTCCGGGACCATCGCCGCCGGCGAGATCCTGGGCCGTTGCCGGAGCCAGTCATGACCCAGATCGACCACCGACAGACCCGCCGTGACTATAGCCGGGGCAGCCTGCGCCGGGCGGACCTGGCCGCCGATCCCTTCGTGCAACTGGGCCGCTGGCTGGCGGAGGCAGAGGACCAGCCCGATGCCACCGCCATGGCCCTGGCCACGGTGAATGACCACGGTCAGCCCTCCCAGCGCATGGTCCTGCTCAAGCATCTGGATACCCGAGGGCTATGCTGGTATTCCGATACCCGCAGTCAGAAGGGACGGGAGCTGGCCCACAATCCCCGGGCCTGTCTGCTGTTTTTCTGGGCGCCGCTGGAGCGGCAAATTCGGGTGGAGGGGATCGTGGAGCGTCTGACCGAGGCGGAGACGGAGGCGTATTTCCGCAGCCGTCCGCCGGGCAGCCGACTGGCGGCGGCGGCCTCGCACCAGAGCGCCCCCATCGCCGGTCGGGATGCCCTGGAGGCCCGTCTCAAGGCGGTACAGGAACGTCATCCGGACGGGGACGTGCCCAGGCCGGAGAGCTGGATCGGGTTCAGACTGGTGCCGGAGGCCTTCGAGTTCTGGCAGGGCCGGGATAACCGGCTCCATGACCGGTTCCGCTACCACCGGGATGAGGCGGGCTGGGGGCTGACCCGGCTGATGCCGTAACCCTCAGTCGGTCAGCACCAGCCGGGTGCCGAAGGGGGGTTCGGCGTCCTGAAAGGCCGCCGAGACCACCCACAGCACGGGCCAGCCGGGCCGAAACCCGGCCGGCCCCTGCAAATCCGTGAGCACCACGCCCATGTCGGGCCGGTAGCGATCCGCGGCCTGCAGCAGAGGCGTGAAGTCCGTGCCCCCGCCGCCTTCGAAGACGATGTCTCGCAGGTTGGATACCCCCGGCTCCAGCTCTTCCACCGCCCGCACCCGGGTATCGCCGATGATCACCACCAGGCGGGATTCCGTGCGCCGGGTGATGGCCTCGATCTCTGTGGCGAAACGGCCCAGCAGGGCCTCGTCGATGGAGCCGGACACGTCCACCACCAGCACCAGACGGGGCACCGAGGCGGCGGTGACCATACCCGGTTCCCAGGGCATGCGTCGCCCTCCCGGTGCCCGCCCCCGATTGGCCAGGTAGGACCGGGAGGGCCGGGACCAGGACACTTCCGGTCGGCGGGCCAGTCCCCGGCTGACCCGGGTACGCAGCACCTGTTCCCAGGGCACCTTCACCCGGGGCAGATCGGCGATGAGGCCCCGCAGCATGGAAAAGTCCCCGTCCCCGGCGTGGGCACGGGTGATGCGCTGCGCCCATTCCCGGCTCTGCTCCGCCACGGTTTCCGGTTTGAGGGCATCCTCGTCGGAGGGCAGCAGATCCCTCAGAATATCCGCCCCCAGTTGACGGGTCCGGGCCGCCCGGGGGCCGTCTTCCATGGCCTGGGCCTGACCGCCCTGCCCTTCCCGGGCGGGTCCCGAGCCGCCGTCACCCTCCCGGGATGTCTGACTGGATTGCCGGGAAGACGAGTCGCTGGGCCGACGGTCGTCGATCTGGCGATAGAGGCGTTCCACGTCCCATTCCAGCAAGGATTTTTCCTCGCTCTGCTGGATCTGCAACACGTCGCCCAATAGGCTGGACAGGGTGACGGAACCCTTGGGCAGGGCCATCCAGGTGAGGTGCCCGAGGCTGCTGTTGACGATGGCGTCGGCGCAGATATTGAAGAGGTCCGGGTCCACGCTGCCCCTCAGTCGGGCGATGGCCTGCATGCGCTGGGGGTGGCGCAGGGCCACGTGCAGCACCTGGTGGGCCACCAGGCCCACCTGCTGGGGATGAGGCAGTCGTTCGAAGGCGGGGCCGTAGACAATGGTATGGCCGTCGTTGGCGACGGTGATGGCCTCCCGGCCATCCGGCAGGTCACGGTGCTGCACCCACAGGGCCAGGCCGCCCGTGGACGGCGCGAACTCCACCAGGGTCTGGATGGCGCGGGTGCCCCGGTGGGTGGGGCCGGTGGTGAAGGCGGGTGTGTTCATTCCCCACGCTGTTCCATGTAGCGCCCGTAGACCGGGCTGCCCAGCACGGCATTCTCCAGCCCCAGGGACAGGGCCCGGTGCATGAGCAGTTCCATGGTGAGGGTCTGGGCTTCGCGGATGGGCAGGGGAACATCGCCGCGGATGTCCGGATACTGCTCCACGATCTCCAGGGCCCGGGCCATGCCGTGCTCCCCCGTCACTGCCGCCAGCAGGCCGTAAATCATGCCGTACAGACCGTCCAGGGTGCGGGGCAGCAGGGCCGCCGTCTCCTTGCCGGGGGCGGCGTCCAGCAGACGGGTGACGTCCACCCCGGCCTGGATTTCCCGCAACACGCCGAAGAATTCCGCCGCGTTGGCGGCACCGATGCGTCCCTGGACAAACAGGCGCTTGGCACTGTCCGACATTCCCGACTTGAGCACGTTGGAAATGTCTTCCCAGCCCCGGGGGCTGGCGCCGATCAGGTAGTCGTTGGCCAGCTGGGTCTGGGTGTCGTCCAGCTTGTCGGCGCGCACCTTGAGGTAGGCCATGACCTCGGGGGCGAATCCCCGCGCCAGGGCATGTTCCAGAAAGGCGTCGATCACCGTCTGCACGTTGAAATGGAACATGCGGTCCGCCAGGGCCGTGCCCATGTCGTGGCTCACGGCGCCGTGGAAGCGGGCGTTACCGGCCGCCACCACCATCCAGCCTTCGGGCAGGAGGTAATGGCCGACACGGCGGTCCAGGATCAGGGAATAGGCGGAGATCTGCAGGCGCTGGTCCGCGGCGGTCAGTTCGTCCAGAAACAGGACGCCTTCGGGCGTATCGGCCTCGGGCAGGAATTCCGGTGGGAACCAGACGGTGCGGGACTGCTGTTCGTCCGCGTAGATGGCGCCGCGAATGTCCACCGGTTCGATGGTGGTCAGGCGCAGATCCACCAGGGGGACGTCATAATGCCGGGCCAACTGGGCAACGATGGAGGATTTCCCCACCCCCCGGGTCCCCCACAGCATGGAGGCCCGGCGCCGCAGCACCGGATCGGCATATTGCTCGATCAGGGCCTGCTTGGCCGCGGCGATGGAAACTGCGGGGATGTTCATGGGGTTGCCTTGCATGCGTTATATCCGTCCTCGGGGTTGATCGTTTGGGACTGTGCCATATCGGCTCAGGCATCGGTATCCCGGGTCCAGGCGGGCAGGTCCAGGGGTCTGGGCGGGGGCGGGATCTCCAGTACCGGCACCTCCCGCGACCAGCTCCAGAAGACCGCAAGCAGCAGGACCGGGGGAATGCCGGTGGTCCACAGGGGCAAGGGCTCCTCGCGGCCCAGACCCAGCAGGTAAAGCACCGGCACCAGCGCCAGGATGCCCAGTACCCCCTGGACCGGGAGGCTGCGACGAAAGACCACCTGCCAGCGCCGACGCAGGAAGCGGGCATGAAAATCCTCGGGAGGGCGGGAGAAGATCGCCACCAGATGGGAAATGGTCTGGGCAAACTTGTTTTCCGCGTCCTCGGAACGCTCGGGTTCCCGATGGGCCAACTTGATCGTGGACTTCCAGCCGCTGTCGGTGGCCTGCAGGGGACGCCAGGCCCGGCCTCGCACGGCCAGCAGATCGGCGGGCAGGGCCACTTCCCCGGCGGGCGGTTTTTCCAGCACCAGCTTGGCCGGCAGGCCTTCCACCTGGCGGGCGTCCAGGGTCAGGCGTCGACCGGCCACCACAGCCTCTCCGCCCGCAAAGCGCATGGGCCAGATTTCCCCGCCCTGCAGACGGCGCCGCGCCACCCGCCGGACGCGGTAATCCAGGGCCGCCAGCACGCCATCCACCCGCATGAACTGCTGCGCCGGGGCCACCTTGGTGAGCTGCCGGTAGACCCCTTCCACCGTGGGTCCTTCCACCTCCAGCGTGGCCTTGATTCCCGAGGCATGGGTCAGGGTCCGGACCAGGCGGAACTGGTCGGCCTTCGGGTTTTCCAGGGTGAGGGTTTCCGTCAGGGTCAGGCCGGCCAGACCCACCGACGCATGCTCGACGGGCTGGAAGACGAGGGTTCGTGCCTGCCGGTCCGTGGCCGCCAGATCCACCCGGCGGCCATCCCGTGAAAAGGGTGCCACCAATTTGAGAATTTCATGATGGGTCAGTGGGATCACCTTCCCTCCTTCGCCCTGTTCCGGATTTTGCTCCGGTGTTGGATCGGCGCCCACCATCCAGCGCAGCGTGGCGCCGAGGGGCATGGCTTTTCTGACTGTCATAGTACGATATGTTTCCCCATGAATGTGCTGACCCTACCGTCACTCCCGACTTCCAATGACGGCTGGTCCAAAGGCCGGAATGACAGCCCGGATTCAGGAATCATTTTTTCCAGCATATCCCTAAAGTCGCTCAAGAGACTGCCGCTACAGTCAGCATACCCATCATTCCCGGAGTTCACCGTGGTCAAGATCAACACACCCGTCACGGTCCTTCCCAACACCCCCGACTTCAAGGCCAGAAATCAGGGGATGTCCCAGGCCGGTGGCCGTACCGACAGCGACAGCACCCGCGCACTCTCGAATCTGCAGACCCGTATCCTGGAGGCCCTGGCCAAGCATACGCCCGGGATGAACGCGGCCGGTTTCAAGCAGCTCAAGGCAGAGGATTACACCCCGGACAAGGTGGCCGACCGGATCACCCAGTTCGTGGAAATGGGCCTGGCCAACGCCCGCGCCCGCGGGGCTTCCGAAGAACAGCTTCAGTCCATGTACGACAGCGCCATGAAGGGCGTCGAACGAGGCTTCAGGGAGGCCAGGGAGATCCTGGACGGCCTGAACCTGCTCAACGGCCGCATCGCCGAACAGGTGGACGAAACGCAGCGGCTCACTTTCGAGGGCCTGGCGGCCCTGGCACCCAATGGGCAGGGGCAGTCCCTGTCGTCCCTGACCAATTTGTCGGTGATGCAGCGTTACAGTCGCGCCGAGAGCCTGGAGCTGACCCTGACCACCCGCGAAGGCGACAAGGTGACCATCCAGTTCCAGAGCGCCACCGACATCCAGGCCCGAGGCGGGATGCGCGGCGACGGCAATCAGTCCATGCAATGGCTGGACGTGAGCCGGGCCGAACAGAGCGGCTATCGGTTCTCGGTGCAGGGTGATCTCAATGCCCAGGAACTGGAGGCCATCGAGAACCTGGTGCGGGATGTCAGCAACCTGGCCAATGAGTTCTTCAACGGGGATGTGCAAAAGGCCTTCGAGATGGTCCCTGATCTGCGTTTTGACGGCAGCCAGCTGGCCTCCATGGATCTGAGCATGACCCGGGTGGAGCAGTATTCCGCCGCCGCGCGGTATCAGCAGACCCAGCAGATCGAGGAAGGCGAACGTGCCCGGCCCGGCCTGCGCCTTGGTCAGCTCATGCGGGAGATGCAGGAGCAGTTCAACCGCTCCGTGCTGGCATTCCTGGATCGTCCCCAGGAAGAGGCGGGGCGGATCATGTCCGCGCTGGTGCAGCAGGATGTGCGGTTCCTTGAGGCCGGTGAATCCCAGCAGGCGCGGTTCCGGGAGAATCTGGATCGGCTGTTGGGTGCCTTGCCCCGGCAGGAAGTGGATGGGGATGTTTGATCAGTATTAAAGGCCTATCCGGAATCCGTCATTCCCGCTTTCGCGGGAATGACGGGAGGGGGAGCAGGGAGTGACGGGCGGGGAAATCGGGAGTGACGAGAGAGGCCGCCGGAGGTTCACGGCCGCCGATTGCGCCCCAGGCCGGACAGTGGATCCACGTCCCGCCAACCCATGAACAGCAGGGTGAACAGTCCACCATGGAAGAACAGCGACGCCACCCCCAGATGCGACAACTGCCAGACCATGGCCGTGGCTCCGGCCATGGCCGCCACCCCCAGGGCATACCCCAACAGATACCGGCGGTCCACGGGCCTCAAAAGTCGCCAGCTCACAAGCGTCAGCGCCCCCAGGGTCAGCACCGTCTTGAGTCCGGCAAACCCCTTCAGCAAGGCCGCCGTGTCGGCGTCAACGGCCCGTGGCGCTGCCGGATCACCCAGTGCCAGCACCAGCGAAACGGCCAGCAGAGCCCCGCCCCAAGGCAGCAGCAGGCGCCCGTGGAGGACGCCGCGAGAGTGTTCGGCGATGATGGATTTCATGACATGCCCTCATCAGCAAATGATGAGGTTGGACCGCGGGCAGCGGGGAAAGTGGCATCGGTAAGGGGATCAGTGGCCGCCTTCCCTGCCCGGCTCCGACATTTGTCGACGCCGCAAATCCTCGTAGTGACGGCCGGCGCAGTAATCAATCTTCCAGAAATACAGCAGGTTGATCAGGCGCCGCAGCAGGCACCAGCGCCTGTCACCTTCGGTGCAGAGGCGATAGGCCTTGCCCGGCAGGGATTCCGGCAGGTCCTGGTGGGATGGTTCAGCCTTCGGGGATTCCGTCATGTCGGGATGGTCCTAGGGACAAGACAGTTGTCGAGCAGGCTACCGCCAGCCCTTTTCCGGGTCAAGATCCGCTCTCTCGCAAAAAGAGGGCTGTGCCTGGTTTTATGGGTGGGGCTTGTGGGAGCGGCCCCTGGCCACGAATGACACAAAGGCTTCCCAAAGGCCCCTCCCACAGGGAACTTGTCAGAGGCCCAGACGCTCCGCCACGAAGTCGGCGTCCTTGTCACCACGGCCGGAGAGGTTGATGAGGAAGCGAGTGCCGGGTTCGGCTTCCCGGGCGGCCTTCATCACCCAGGCCACCGCATGGGCGGATTCCAGGGCGGGAATGATCCCTTCCAGACGGGACAGGCTCATGAAGGCGTCCAGACAGGCCTCGTCATCCTGGGCATGGTATTCAGCGCGGCCGATGTCCTTGAGATAGCTGTGCTCGGGACCCACGGAGGGGTAATCCAGGCCGGAGGCGATGGAATACACCGGCTGCGGTTCACCGGCCTCATCCTGCAGCATGTAGGAATGGAAACCGTGCATGGTGCCCGGCTTGCCGTAGGTCAGGGTAGCCGCATGCTCGCCCAGGCCCAGACCGCGACCGCTGGGCTCCACTCCCACCAGACGCACCCCCAGATCCTTCATGAAACCGGAGAACAGACCCATGGCGTTGGAACCCCCGCCCACGCAGGCCACCACATAGTCCGGCAGCTCGCCCTTGAGGGTCAGGAACTGCTCCCGGGCCTCGCGGCCAATGATGGACTGGAAGTCCCGCACCATCATGGGGAAGGGATGCGGCCCCACCACGGAACCGATGGCATAGAAGAAGTTCTGCGGATCCTTCATGTATTCCTCGAAGGCGCTGTCCACGGCGTCCTTGAGGGTGCGGGTGCCGGTTTCCACGCTGATCAGCTTGGCACCCAGGATCTTCATCTTGGTGACGTTGGGATGTTCCTTCTCGATGTCCACGGCACCCATGTGGATCTCGCAGGGCAGGCCCACCAGGGCGCAGGCGGTGGCCATGGCCACGCCATGCTGGCCGGCACCGGTTTCGGCGATCACCTTGGTCTTGCCCATGTGCTTGGCCAGCAGGGCCTCCCCCAGGGCATGGTTGATCTTGTGGGCACCGGTGTGGTTCAGGTCTTCCCGCTTGAGGTAGATCTCGGCCCGGCCACCGCAATGGGCGCTCAGGCGCTTGGCGTGATAAATGGGACTGGGACGACCGACGTAATAGGTATACAGCTCCGCCAGTTCGTTCTGATAGGCCTCGGTCCGGCGGATGGCCAGAAAAGCCTCGGCGATCTCATCCATGATGGCCTTGAGATGGGGAGGCACCGCCTGACCGCCGTAAGGACCAAAACAGCCATTGGCATCGGGGGTGGGCTGTTCGAGCAGGGCTTGCAGATCGGTGGCCGGGGCTTTGTTCATGGATGTCTACTCTCGTTCAAAATCGGCGATGGAGTCAAAACTGGATCAAAGAGGCTGTCAACGACCCGTAATGCTAACCGCCCTGCCCCGACCTGAACAGTGCCGGCTGCCACGGCGGCTTCCCGCCTGAAACCATAATGAAAATACGGCATTTGCTTATCACCAAATCGATTCATGTTATGCTGCGCCGCTACATCACCGTCTGATTGAGCCTGCGCCATGCCGCAACATCGCCCACTGCTCGAAGATGACTTCCAGGACAAGACCCTGGACCCGGCCCAGGAGCGGGCCTGGCAGCATTTGCAGCGCATCCTGGATGCGTTGCAGGCCGCCCCGCCCCGCCCTCCCGCCCACAGTCATGCCATCACCCGCTGGCTGCGCCGGACACCCGCACCCGCCGAACCCGTGCGCGGCCTCTATCTCTGGGGCGATGTGGGTCGCGGCAAGACCTTCCTGGTGGACCGGTTCTTCGAGGCACTGCCCCTGGAAGACAAGCTGCGGCTGCACTTTCACCGTTTCATGCAGCGGGTCCATGCCGAACTCAAGACCCTCAAGGACCAGCCCGATCCCATCCGCGTCGTCAGCCGCCGACTGGCCACGGCGCGGGTGCTGTGCCTGGACGAATTCTTCGTCTCCGACATCACCGACGCCGTGCTCCTGCATCGCCTGCTGGCGGGGCTGATGGAGAACGGCGTGACCCTGATCACCACCTCCAACATCCCGCCCCGGGAGCTGTACAAGGACGGCCTGCAGCGGGACCTGTTCCTGCCCGCCATCGACATCCTGCAGCGCCATCTGGAGGTGGTCCATCTGGACGGGGCCGTGGACTACCGGTTGCGGGCCCTGGAACAGGCCGAGATCTACCACGCCCCACTGGATGACACCGCCGACGCGCGACTCCACGAGGCCTTCCTGTCCCTGGCGCCGGAACCCGGCACCCTGGGGGGAACACTGACCGTGGAAGGACGGGACATCCCGGTGCAAAGGCTGGCCGACGGCGTGGTCTGGTTCGATTTCAAGGATATCTGCGATGGCCCCCGCAGCCAGCTGGACTACGTGGAAATCGCCCGGGAATTTCACACCGTGCTGATCTCCCGGCTGCCGGTCATGGATGCCGCCATGGAAAATGCCGCACGACGGTTTCTGGCCCTGGTGGACGAGTTCTATGATCGCAAGGTCAAGTTGATCGTCTCGGCCGAGGTCCGACCCGAACAGATCTACCAGGGGCAGCGAC
Organism: Ectothiorhodospira shaposhnikovii; assembly: GCF_047222355.1. Classification (NCBI taxonomy): domain Bacteria; kingdom Pseudomonadati; phylum Pseudomonadota; class Gammaproteobacteria; order Chromatiales; family Ectothiorhodospiraceae; genus Ectothiorhodospira; species Ectothiorhodospira shaposhnikovii. The sequence continues at coordinate 1,846,463 of NZ_CP178333.1, forward strand.
TGCGGTTCGAATACCAGCGCTGTGTCAGCCGCCTGCTGGAGATGCAGTCGCGGGCGTACCTGGCCAGCCCGCACCTGCCCTGACGGGGATCATTTGATCCCGGCGGGACATTATTTTAATGTCCCCCCTTATCCGGACTGAACGCAGGGATTCACCGATTGACCGTCCAGCCGGTACTCACCCATAGCGGCCAAGGCGTTTCACCATGCTGATCAAGCATCCTGACGATCATTCCCACCATGCAGAAGTGCTCCACGGACTGATGGAGTCCTATCCCGGGCAGGCGGACGAGATTCATCGGGAACTGCTGCAGGTGCAGCTCCGGGAATCCATCCACATGTTCGCCGAACTGCTGGAAATGCAGATGGACCCCCTGGACGAGAACGTGGTGATCCTGCATGACCTGCGCCTGGAACACGAGGGCCGGTTCGTGGAGTTTGATCACCTGCTCATCAACCGCAACCTGCAGATCACCCTGGTGGACTCCGTCCTCGTCGGCTGCGGTTCCCTGCGGATCACCGCAACCGGTGACAGCCTGATCTGGTCCGAAGAGAACAACCGCTGGCTGACCGCGTACCGGCAACCGCTCCAGGAACTGGAGGAAAAGGCGCAGATCCTGGGGCAGATCCTGGATGCGGGCTGGTGGCCCAAGCGGATGGGCATCCGTCTGGCCCACCCCATCGAAACCTGCCTGGTACTGGACGATCATGACCGGATCGTGCTGGATGACCCGGATGCCTACGCTTCCCGGGTCATCAAGATGGGGGATTTCCTGCCCTGGTACAGCAAACAGCGGATGAAGACGCCCATCACCCAGGGAGCGAAGGCCCTCATGCAACGGGCGGTCAACCGGGTGGATCTGAACAGCCTAGAACGGATCGGCTTCGATCTGGCGGATCGGCACCATGCCGCGCCGCTGGACTATTACGAACGTCTGGGTCTGGATCAGGTGGCGCCGATATCTCCGGACGACCATCCGGCGCCGGAGGAAGAAGAGATGGCAGACATCCCGGCCATCGAGACGCCGGCCGTCGAACCCGAACCGGAGCCGGAGCCGGAGCCGAAACCCCACCCCAAGACGGCGGCAGGAAAGAAGAACACCGCGCCCGCCGACGAGGATCGCCAGCCCTCATCCCGCATCGCCGCGGCACTGAAGCTGAAGACCCCCGAGTTCCTCGCCGAGATGGAATCCCGGGGCCTGCTGAAAAAGAATCAGAAGGATCAGCTGGAACTGACCCCGGCCGGACGCAAGCTCGGCGGCAAGGTCAAGGGACGCGGCGGCAACCGCTCGTTTTCCTGGCCCAAAGCCGCGGTGGAGGCCCTGTTCCAGAATCCGGAATCAGAGCAAGAAAAACAGACCTGAGACAATCCAGATACCGGTGGTACGGGCTCGTTCGGATCATGACCGGTATACTTTCAGTCGGATGCCGCCATAGAGTCCGGTCACATGGACAAGCCCACTGTCCTGATTGTTGATGACGAACCCGTCAACCTGTCCCTGCTGACGGAGTTGCTGCGTGCCGATTATCGCGTCAGAGCGGCCAGCTCGGGGCGCCACGCGCTCAAGGCGGCCGCCTCCAGTCCCTTTCCGGATCTCATCCTGCTGGATGTGATGATGCCGGAGATCGACGGCTACAGTGTCTTGAAAACCCTTCGGGCCCGGCCCGATACCCGGGATATCCCGGTCATCTTTCTCACCGCCCTGAGTGATGCCGTCGACGAGGAACGGGGCCTGGAATGCGGTGCCAACGATTACATCACCAAGCCCATCAAGCCCGCCGTGCTGCGTGCCAGGGTACGCACTCAGCTGGACGTAAAGCGGGCCCGCGATTTTCTGCAGAACAAGAACGACTATCTGGAGGCGGAGATCGCACGCCGGATGCTGGATCACGAAATCGCCCAACAGGTCGGTATCCGCGCCCTGGCACATCTTGCGGAAACCCGTGATCCCGAAACCGGCAACCACATCCTGCGCACCCAGGTCTATGTGAGGCTGCTGGCGGAAAAGCTCGGGGACCATCCCCGTTTCGCGTCCCAACTCACTCCCGCCAACATCGAACTCCTGACCAAGTCGGCGCCCCTGCATGACATCGGCAAGGTGGGCATCCCGGATGCCATCCTGCTCAAACCCGGCCCGCTCACGGAAGATGAATGGCAGATCATGAAGACTCACGCCCGACTGGGCTTTGATGCCATCGAGCGGGCGGAGGCCGACGTGGAACGCCCGGTTCCCTTTCTCATCCTGGCCAAGGAGATCGCCCGCTGGCACCATGAAAAATGGGACGGCAGCGGTTATCCGGACGGTCTGGCCGGAGATGACATTCCGGTATCGGCCCGGATCATGGCGGTGGCGGACGTCTTCGATGCCATGACCTCGCCCCGGGTCTACAAACCGGCCCTCCCCATGACCGAGGCCCGCGACTTCATCGGCGATGCCCGTGGCCGCCATTTTGATCCCGACGTCACGGATGCCTTCATGGCCGTCTATGATGAATTCGCGCGCATCGCCCATCGCCATTCCGATGCCGAACCCCCACCTCCATGAACCATGAATCCCTGCTGCTTGAGGCACGCGGAGACCTGTCCTGGGTCATCCTGATCTTCATGGCCATCCTGATGGGCCTTCTGGTGGCCACGGCCACGGCCATGTTGCTGAACCAGCGCCGCCGTCTGCAGCTGGAACGGGCCATCAGCCGGGAAAAGGCAGACAGTCTGGCCGTGGCCGAACAGCACCAGCAACAGCTCAAAGCCTCGGAGTCCCGCCTGCGGGAGCGGGAAGAATTGCTGCGACAGTTCATCGAGCATGCCCCCGCGGGTCTGGCCATGTTCGACCAGGACATGCGCTATCTGGCCACCAGCCGCCGCTGGCGGGACACCTACGGCCGCGGCGAGCAGGAAATCCCGGGGGCGTATCATTACGACGTCTTCCCCGAGATCAGCGAGGCCTGGAAAGCCGTCCATCGGCGCGGACTGGCCGGCGAGATCGTCCGTGCCGAGGAAGACCGGTTCGAGCACGCCGACGGCACCGTTCAATGGCTGCGCTGGGAAGTACGCCCTTGGCGCCATGACGGCGGCAGCGTCGGCGGCATCATGATCCTGTCGGAAGACATCACCGAACGTCACCATCAGGCCCGGACCCTGCGCCTGCTGGCGCGGCGGGCCGAGGCCCTGCTCGAATTGCCCAAGACGGCCGAGATTCTTGACGAGAATACCTTTCTGCAACACACCCTGACCATCGCGGAGGACCTGACCGAAAGCGGTATCGGTTTCATCCATTTCGTGCATGAGGACGGCGACCGGATTGATCTGGCGGCCTGGTCGGAACAGACCCTGGCCCGGTTCTATCGGACCGAGATCAGACGACATCACGCGTTGAGCCAGGCCGGTCCCTGGGCGGATGCCGTGCGTCGGAAGGCACCGGTGATCATCAACGACTATGCCGGCCACGGAGACAGGGACGGTCTGCCGCAAGGCCATTCCCCCCCGCGACGGATACTGGTCGTGCCGGTGATCGAACAGGACCGCGTGGTCATGCTGGCCGGTGTGGGTAACAAGCCAACCGATTACACCGATACCGACACGGAAACCCTGCGACTGATTGCCGAACAGGCCTGGCACCGGGTGCAACGCCGGCGATCCGAAAATCACCTGCGCCAGCTTTCCCTGGCCATCGAGCAAAGCCCCGATAGCATCGTCATCACGGATCTACAGGCGCGCATACTGTATGTCAACGAGGCGTTTCTGCAGACCACGGGATACACCCGCGATGAAGTCCTGGGGCAGAACCCGCGCATCCTGCAGTCCGGCAAAACCCCGCCGGACCATTATCAGGACATGTGGCGACATCTGACCCAGGGACAACCCTGGAAGGGGGAGTTTTACAACCAACGCAAGAACGGCACGGAGTACATCGAATTCGGCCATGTCGCCCCGCTTCGACAGCCGGACGGCGGCATCACTCACTATGTCGCGGTCAAGGAAGACATCACCGAAAAGAAACGCACCGCGGCGGAACTCGATCGCCACCGGCACCAGTTGGAAACTCTGGTGGCTGAGCGTACGGCGCAACTGGAGGATGCCCGTCGGCGAGCCGATTCCGCCAATCAGGCCAAGAGCGCCTTCCTGGCCAACATGACCCACGAGATCCGCACCCCGCTCAATGCCATCGTGGGCCTGGTACACCTGTTGCGCACAGGCGACGCCACCCCCGCGCAACGGGAAAAACTGAACAAGGTGGACAGTGCCGCCCATCACCTGCTTTCCATCATCAGCGACATCCTGGACATTTCCAAGATCGAAGCCGGCAAGTTCAGCCTGGATCAACAGGATTTTCACCTCTCCGCCATCCTGGATCACGTGCGCTCGGTGATCTCCGAGACGGCGCGCGCCAAGGGTCTCACCCTGAAGACCGAAACCGACTCGGTACCCGTCTGGCTGCGGGGCGATCCGGCCCGACTGCGTCAGGCGCTGCTCAATCTGGCGGGCAACGCGGTGAAATTCACGGAACAGGGAACGATCACCTTGCGCGCCCGACGGCTATCGAGCCGGGGGGACACGGTTCGGGTCCGCTTCGAGGTGGAAGATACCGGCATCGGGATCGAGGCAAGCCGCCTGGACCTGCTGTTTCAGCCCTTCGAGCAGGCGGATACTTCCATCACCCGAAAATACGGCGGAACCGGCCTTGGCTTGGTGGTCACCCGTCGACTGGCGGAGCTCATGGGGGGAGGCGCCGGCGCCCGCAGCGAACCCGGCAAGGGCAGCCTGTTCTGGTTTGATGTCAGGCTCCATCAAGGTCGTGCCCGTGGTACCGTCGCCGACGATCAGGGAAACGAGAGCATCCCCGCCACGGAGCGTATCAGGCAACATGCCGGCAAGCGGGTGCTGCTGGTGGAGGATAATCCCATCAATCAGGAAGTGGCCGCGGAGCTTCTGCACCGGGTCGGCCTTTCGGTGGACAGCGCACGGGATGGGGCTGAGGCCCTGACCATGGCGTCGACGACGGACTATGACCTGATCCTGATGGATGTCCACATGCCCGACATGGATGGCCTGACCGCCACCCGTTGCATCCGTGCCCTGCCCGGCCGCAATGACCACCCCCCCATTCTGGCCATGACCGCCAATGTGTTCGAGGAAGACCGACGCACCGCCCTGGCGGCGGGGATGAATGACTTCATTCCCAAGCCCGTGGACCCGGAGCTGCTTTACCGAACCATCGTGCGATGGCTGGATCCGGACACGCCGGATAACGCCGATGCAGAACCGGAGCAGGTGCGGGATCGTGATCCGATGCATGTGGCTCCCCGGGGACTGGCCACCGCCGCCGGCTACCATGCACGGTATCGGACGCTCATCCCCCGCTTCCTGGAATACCATGGTGAAGATCCTGTACTGTTCAGGGATCTGGCCGGGCGAAGAGACTGGGAGGCATTGAGCCGACGGGCCCATGCCCTCAAGGGGGCGGCCGCCAATCTGGGTGCCGATACCATCGCTGTCATTGCCCGCGAACTGGAACGGCTGGGACGGGACACACAGGACACGAAGATGCTCAACACCCTGTGCGAACAATTGCGGCAGACCCTGGACAGCCTGCGGGCCGGCTTCCCGGCCACCGATGCAGCCCTCTGCCGAGCGGATGCCGAAGACCACGACGCCAAGGCCCTGTCCGCTGAAGAGGGAGAGCGGGTACTGGATCGGATGGAAGCGCTGCTGGACAGTGACGACACCGACATCGTCGATGTCTATGAAGCACACCGTCACTGGCTGCACGGGACACTGGGGACGGAAGTCCAGGCGCTGCGGCGGCACATCGAACACTTCGACTACCCCGCAGCCCTGGCACTTCTCAGACACCTGCGCCGCTAGGCTCAGGCCACGGCGCGGGCCGCATCCCCGCGGGGATCACCACCGGTCAGACGCAGATCAAACCGTTCCTGCAGCACCTGGAACACGTCGGGGGTGATGAAGGCCGGCGGATTCGGCCCCAGGGTGATCCCCTTCACCCCCAGGCTCAACAGGGTCAGCAACACCGCCACCGCCTTCTGCTCGAACCAGCTGATCACCAGGGTCAGCGGCAGTTCGTTGACCCCGCAGTTCATGGCCTGGGCCAGGGCGGTGGCCACCCGGATGGCGCCGTAGGCGTCATTGCACTGCCCCATGTCCAGCAGGCGGGGGAAACCCAGGTGCTCGCCGTAGTCGTGGTCGCGGATGCGGTATTTGCCGCAGCCCAGGGTGAGGATGAAGGTATCCTGGGGCGTGGCCTCGGCATAGTCGCTGAAGTAGTTGCGGCCCTTGGCCGCGCCGTCGCAGCCGCCGATGACGAAGAAGCGACGGATCTGACCGGCCTTGACCGCGTCGAGCAGGGTCTCGGCATGGGCCAGCAGCACACTGTGATGGAAACCCACCACAGACTCACCGGTCACGGCATCGGGGCAAGGCGCGCAGCGCCGGGCGGCCTCGATCACGGCGGAGAAATCGTCACCCTCGATGCACTGTCCCTGGGGCACCGCCGTGGCCCGGGTGGTGAACAGGCGATCCCGATAACTTTCCGGCGGGATCAGCACGCAGTTGGTGGTGGCCAGGATGGCGCCGGGAAACTGGGCAAACTCCCGCTTCTGATCCTGCCAGGCGCCGCCGAAGTTGCCGGCCAGGTTCGGATGTCGATGAAGCTTGGGATACATGTGAGCCGGCAGCATCTCGCCGTGGGTGTAGACCATGATGTCGGTGCCCTCCACCTGCTTGAGCAGGTTCCACAGATCCAGCAGATCATGGCCGGTCACCAGGATGCCGGGGCCGGCCACCGTGCCGTGTCTGACGGTGGCTGGGGCGGGCTGGCCGAAGGTCTCCACATGGCCCCGATCCAGCATCTCCATCACCTTCAGGTTCATCTCGCCGCAGCGCATGCACAGCGCCAGCAGGCTGTCCATGTTGAAGTTGACGTTGGTCATGGTGGCAAACAGGGCTTCCTCCATGAAGGCGGCCACGTCCGGATCGGACTGGCCCAGACGGCGGGCATGGTGGGCATAGGCGGCCATGCCCTTGAGGCCGTAGAGCAGCAACTCCTGCAGGGAGTGCATGTTCTCGTCCTTGCCGCAGGTACCCGGCGAGCTGACGCAGGCGGTCTGGCGGAAAGTCTGTTCGCACTGGTTGCAATTCATGTCTGCGCTCCTGGAAGGATCTGAAAAGGTGGGCGCAGTATCGGTAACCGGCCGGCGGACCGGCCTTGACTCGCATCAAGGCGAAAACCACCACGTTGCCCCGGCTTCGTCAACGACCGATAGCGTGCGGCAGTTCCCGCTCCCGGCACAGGAGCTGCGCGATGGGTAAATATCTGGCACCCGGGGTGTATGTGGAAGAGGTGCCCTCCGGCGCACGCCCCATCCAGGCGGTGGGCACCAGCACGGCGGGCTTCGTGGGCATCGCACCGATCCGGTCGGCACACCCCCACGAAGCGGTCGGCATCAGCAACTGGACCCAGTTCTTGCGGGAATTCGCCTCCAACGGGGGCGATCACGTCGGCAACCCCCTGGCACAGGCCGTCTATGGTTTTTTTCTCAATGGCGGCAGCCGCTGCTACGTGGTCAACTGCCAGAGCGAGGACCAACTCAGCGGCAGCCATCAGGGCTTGAATGTCCTTGAGACGGTGGACGAGGTAGCCATCGTGGCCGCCCCCGGCATGACCGGGGCATCCGCCTATGATGCCGTCCTGAGCCATTGCGAGCTGATGGAAATCCGTTTCTTTCCCGGCGAAGGCATTCGCGTCTGGGGCGCTCGAACGCTGGCCCCGGCCGCCGGCGAATGGCCGGACGGGTGGACTACGCCGACCTCACCCTGCGCTACGGAATGACCGCTTCCACCCAACTGTGGGAATGGATGGAATCCTCCATTGCCGGCAACGTGGATCGCCGCCATGTCTCGTTGATCAGGGCCGTGGCCTGAGACGGTCAGTCCCCCACTCGCTTGAAGTCCCCCGCCGACGCCAGGGGCGGCGGGGCCATGCGCAGGAACAGGCGGTACAGATCCGCCGCGCTGTCCCCCTGCCCCATGGTCTCCCGCAGCAGGCCCAGCACCAGGAACATGAGGATGGTGCGCTCGGGCAGGTGGCTGAAGCCCTCGTCGCCCAGCCCCTCCACGTACTCGGTCATCAGGGCCTCGGCCCGGGCGAAATCCCGGCTCCAGATCAGCAGCACCAGCAGATCGTAGAGCACCCCCAACTGGGCCGCCTGGTCATACTCGTCCAGGCGGCCCAGCAGTTCATAGGCCTCCAGCAGGGTATCCCGGGCCTGGGGCAGACGATCAGTGGATTTCTGCAGGGCGGCCAGGTCCACCAGGGTATGGAACACCTCCATGTGGGCATGGCCGTATTCCTCCTGTTTCCCTGCCAGCACCTTGAGCAACCAGCCTTCCGCCGCCTCATGATCCCGGGCCTCGAAACAGGCCACAGCCAGATCCCGCTGGATGACCATGAGATTATCGGGGTCCACCCGTCCCGGCTCCGCCGCGAGCTTCAACGCGGACTCCAGATGGACCATGGCCTTGTCGAAGGCACGCTGGTTCATGCACTCCCGCGACATCTGATGCAGCAGTTCGACGAGCATGGCCGGATCGGGGCCGCGCACCCAGCGCAACCGCCCGAAGGGCTCGTCGGTGTCGCTGGAGGAATTGTCCGTGGTCAGGGAGACCACCCGGGGCCGGTTCTCGTAGAGCCAGGGGTTATCGTGCAGGGTCCAGTAGGGCGCCTTGTAATCCCGGGAAAAGACCGACTCGTCCAAGCCTCGCCGAAACGAGATCAGACTGCGGGCATAGAGGGACTTGAGTTCCCTCTTGCTGGGGATGCGCCAGTCCCGGAATCCGGCATGACCGCTGCTGTTGAAATACTGCAAGCGGATCATGGCCGACTCGGCGGAAAAGACATCGGGACTGCCGTATACCGTGCCGCCGCTCCAGGACTCCCCCACCGAGTGGACGAACCACTGAAGGCCCGTCTTCAGGTCCATCACGGTGCCGTCGCCCAGATCGATGAAACGCTCGCCCCGTCCCATCGGGGCTGGAGACAGGGCGTAGGAATACTGATAGGCATAGCGGCGGGCACGACTGGGCCTGGCCGCCGGTTCCGGTGGTTGGAATCCCCTGGCGTAGCGCTGGTTGGCGATCCAGGTGTCGTGCTCCCGGCGCCGCTCCGGATCGGACAGCACCGTATAGGCATCGTTGATGATCTTGGTGATCCGCTCCGCCTTCTCCCGCTGATGCTGATTCTTGTCCGGGTGCCACTTCTGGGACAGGAACTTGTAGGCCCCCCGGATCACCTCGGGACTTGCGTTCTCGGTGACCTGCAGATTTTCGTAATGGGTTCTTAACCGCTTCATGGTTCAGCGCAATCCAATGATGTCCTCCACGTCTTCCGGCCAGGTCAGGGTATAGGCAAAGCGGATCCGGGTCCGGGCATCCGGTTCCAGAGACTGGTGCCAGGCCAGCACCCCCCGCTTGCCGTCCACGTCCCGCTCGCTGGGCGGGGTGGCGCGACTGCCCAGTTCCACCTTGATGCGTTCGTCCCGGGCCACCGGAAGCTGATCCAGCACGGTGATGTCCACCGGCCGAGGATGGGCATTATGCACCGAGATCAGGTAGGCCCGCTCCAGCCGCTGCTGACGCCGGATCAGTCCCTCCTGGCCGCGGCTGTCCCGGTCCAGTTCATAGCGGATGCCGATGCGCTCATCCACGCCGAAGGCCAGGCGCAGGGGACTGCCGGGCTGCAGGGCCGACAGCGGCACCTGGCCCACCAAAGTGCCGTCCTGGAACAGGTTCACCTGTCCGGCAGGCAGCGGCGCTTCGCCCTCGAAGGTGGTTTCCGCAAACAGGTAGGCATGGGGCATCAGCCGGGGCACGGCGCGGGCCGACAGGGTGGCCTCCAGGCGATGCTCCGCCAGGGCATGACGATGAGGCTGATTGTCCGAGGGGATGGTGACCTGCCCCGCGATCCGGTACAGGGCGCTGAACTGCGCCGCCTCCAGGTCGGCCACCTGCTCCCCCGCCTTCATTTCCGGCACCGGTGCCATGGACATCAGGGCATCCATGGCCGCTTCCTGGGCGCGTCGTGCCATGGGCGCCGGTGTCGGCCGGGCCACGTCCACATACCAGGGCTGCAGTTCCGGCAGCCGGCCGCCCAGTTCGGGGCGGGCGGTGGACAGTCGCAGGATCACGTCGTTCCAGTCCTGGCCGGTATTCTGGCTCAATTCCGCCCGCTGCACCAACCGCAGTTCACCGGTGGCGGTATCCAGACGGGCCTCGTAAATGGGACGCCAGCCGGCATGGCGCACCCGGTATTCCAGCCTCAGGACGGCCTCTCCCGCCGCCGGGCTTTGATAATGTACCCGCGCCTCCAGGGTATCCCGGCGGCCCCGTTGCAGGGTCTCCAGTTCGTCACGGATACGCCGGATGTCCGCCTCGACGTCGCGCAGGGACTGTTCGTGGTTCTGGATGGCGCGCAGGATGTCCAGGGCGCCCTCCCCCACCACCCGCCAGGCCCGCGGCCACTGGTCCGGATCAAGGCCCGTCTCCCCCGGCGGCGAGGCCTGCCCCATCCGCTCCACCAGACGCAGCTGGATCTCGCCGGCGCGGATCTCGTCGGTGATGCTCCGCTTGCTGTCTTCCAGTGCCTGCAGTCTTTCCGTCAGGGCCTGCTCGGCGGGGTGGGCCAGATCACGGCCATGCACCACCCGGGTCTCCAGGGTGCCCAGCATCAGGCCGTCGGGACCCCGGGCGCTGACCCGCAGGCCGGCCGTATCCAGATCAGCGGGCAGCCGGTCCACGGTGATCACCCCCTGCCCGGCGGACAGGGTGGCCGTGTGCTCCATCACCACGCCGGCCTGGTTGGGGAACACGGTGACTTCCACCACCTGGCCCGCCCAGGCGGTACCGGAGACGGCGGCGAACAGCAGGGACAGCGACATCCTGAAGGGGTACATGATGCAGGGACTCCCGGGAAGCGTTGCAGGGATGACACAATCGGGGATTTAGGCGATACCATATGCCAGATCCGGGTGCGTTGCACCATTACTCACTGATCCGGCCAGGGCAGGCACGGCCACTGGAGTCTTTCATGTCACATTCAATCGCCGTCATCCCCGGTGACGGTATCGGCAATGAAGTCATGCCCGAGGGCCTGCGCGCCCTGGAAGCCGCGGCTCGACGCTTCGGCATCGACCTGAATTACACCCATTTCGACTTCGCCTGCTGCGACTACTACCTGGCCCACGGCCGCATGCTGCCCGAAGACTGGTTCGACCGGCTCAAGGGCTTTGACGCCATCTTCTTCGGTGCGGTGGGCGATCCGGCACGAGTACCGGATCACATCTCCCTGTGGGGTTCCCTGCTGCAGTTCCGCCGCGCCTTCGACCAGTACATCAACCTGCGCCCCTGCAAGCTGCTGCCCGGCATCCGCAGTCCCCTGGCGGGCCGCGACCCCGGCGACATGGATTTCTACGTGGTGCGGGAAAATACCGAAGGCGAATATTCCAGCATCGGCGGCCGCATGTTCGAAGGCACCGAGCGGGAGGTGGTGATCCAGGAAACGGTGATGACCCGGATCGGCATCGACCGGGTATTGCGGTATGCCTTTGAACTGGCGAACCGCCGCCCCCGCCGGAAACTGACTTCCGCCACCAAGTCCAACGGGATTTCCATCACCATGCCCTACTGGGACGAGCGGGTGAAGGCCATGGCCGGGCACTATCCGGAGGTGACGGTGGACCAGTACCACATCGATATCCTCACCGCCAACTTCGTGCTCCACCCCGACTGGTTCGACGTGGTGGTGGCCAGCAACCTGTTCGGCGACATCCTCTCCGACCTGGGACCGGCCTGTGCCGGCACCATCGGCGTGGCCCCGTCGGCCAACATCAATCCCGACGGCACCTACCCCAGCCTGTTCGAGCCCGTGCACGGCAGTGCCCCGGACATTGCCGGCCGGGGGATCGCCAACCCCATCGGCCAGATCTGGTCGGCGGCGATGATGCTGGAACACCTGGGCCACCAGGCGGCGGCCCAGGCCATCGTGACGGCCTTTGAAGCGGTGCTGACCGAGGGTGATCCCCGGGTGCTGACCCCCGACATCGGCGGACAAGGCAACACCCGCACCCTGGGCGAAGCAATCGCCGCCCGGATCGAGGGCTGACCCGCCCCGGGATGGCCCTACATGGCGGGGTAGTTGGGGCCATCCCCCCCCTGGGGCACCACCCAGTCGATGTTCTGACCCGGGTCCTTGATGTCGCAGGTCTTGCAGTGCACGCAGTTCTGGGCATTGATCCGCAGTCGCGGCCCGGCACCGTTCTCCTCCACATATTCATAGACGCCCGCCGGACAGTAGCGGGTCTCGGGACCGGCAAAGCGGGCATGATTCAGTGACAGGGGCAGCGCCGGGTCCCGCAGTCGCAGGTGGACCGGCTGGCCTTCCTCGTGATGGGTGTTGGACAGAAACACCGAAGAAAGCCGGTCGAAGGTGAGCGTGCCGTCGGGCTTGGGATAGTCGATGGGGGTCGAGGATGCCGCCGGCCGCAGGGCGGCATGGTCCGGATGATGGTGCAGGGTCCAGGGCGCCCGGCCCTTGAACACATAGGTTTCCAGGGCGGCATGGGCCAGACCGCCCCACAGGCCCCAGCGGAAACCGGGACGGATGTTGCGGGCCGCATGCAGTTCCCGCATCACCCAGGTCTGATCCAGACGCTGCCGGTAATCGGTGGCCTCGCCCCGCTGCCCGGCCCCATCGGCCAGCAGATCGAATACCGCCTCGGCCGCCGTCATGCCGCTCTTCATGGCGTTGTGGCTGCCCTTGATGCGGGGCACATCCAGAAAACCGGCGGCGTCTCCGGCCAGCAGGCCGCCCGGGAAACCGAGACGGGGAATGCTCTGCCAACCGCCCTCCACCAAGGCCCTGGCCCCGTAGGCAATGCGGCGCCCGCCCTCCAGCACCTCGCGGATGGCCGGATGGGTCTTGAACCGCTGCATTTCCTCGAAGGGGCTCAGATAGGGGTTGCGATAATCCAGTCCGACGATGAAACCCACCGCCACCTGATGGTCTTCCAGGTGATAGAGGAATCCGCCGCCATAGGTGCCTCGATCCAGTGGCCAGCCGATGGTATGACGGACGGTGCCGGGACGGTGCCTTGCCGGGTCCACTTCCCAGAGTTCCTTGACCCCCAGGCCGTAGGTCTGGGGGTCGACGCCGTCCCGTAGCGCAAAACGGGCCATCAACTGCTTGGTCAGTGAACCGTGACAGCCCTCGGTGAACAGGGTCTGGCGGGCGTGGAGTTCCACCCCCGGCTCAAACTGGGGGCCTTCGCTGCCATCGGCCAGACGACCCATGTCGGCGGTGGCCACGCCCATCACCGCACCCTGGTCATCGAACAGGATCTCCGCCGCCGGGAATCCGGGCAGGACCTCCACCCCCAGATCCTCGGCCTGCCGGGCCAGCCAGCGGCAGAGATTGCCCAGACTGATGATGTAATTGCCCTGGTTGTGCATCTGGGGCGGCAGGGGCAGTGTGAACGCCCGCTGCCGCCCCAGCCACAGGAAGGCATCTTCGGTGGCCGGCGTATGCAGGGGTGCCCCCCGGGCCTGCCAGTCGGGAATGAGTTCGTTCAGGGCCCGGGGGTCGAACACGGCCCCGGAAAGGATATGGGCACCCACCTCGGAGCCCTTCTCCAGGACGCAGACCGACAGTTCCCGGCCGGCGGCCTCGGCCAGCTGCCGCAGACGAATCGCCGCCGCCAGGCCGGCCGGGCCGGCGCCGACGATGACCACATCAAATTCCATGCTTTCACGTTCCGACATGGCGGGTGTCTCCGTATCAGGGTGTCGGGTCAGGCCTTCATCTGTCTGAGTCCGTCCCGCAACGACGGCAGGATCTCGAACAGATCCCCCACCAGGGCGTAGTCGGCGGTCTGCACCATGGGGCACTCCTCATCCTTGTTGATGGCCACCACCACCTTGCTGTCCTTCATTCCGGCCCAGTGCTGGATGGCGCCGGAGATGCCCACGGCGATGTACAGCTCCGGGGCGACGATCTTGCCGGTCTGGCCCACCTGGTAGTCGTTGGGCACAAATCCCGCGTCCACCGCCGCCCGGGAGGCACCGATGGCGGCACCCAGTTCATCGGCCACGGCCTCCAGCAACTCAAAGCCCTCCGCACTGCCGACGCCCCGCCCACCGGAGATCACCACCCGGGCGGCGCCCAGTTCGGGCCGTTCGCTGCGGGTCATGGCATCCTCCACGAACCGGGACAGGCCCGGATCGGGGCCGGCGGCGATGGCCGTGATCTCCGCCTGCCCATCCTCGGGGGCCGGGGCAAAGGCCGTGGTGCGGATGGTCAGCACCCGGATGGGCTCCTCGCAACAGACCCGGGCCATGACATTGCCCGCATAGATGGGACGCTGGAAGACGGTGGGGCTCTCAATCGCGGTGATGTCCGATACCTGGCCCACGTCCAGCAGGCCCGCCACCCGGGGCATGACATCCTTGCCATGACTGGTGGCGGCGGCCACCACCGCCTGATGGTCGGCGGCCAGGGCGGCGATCAGTACCGCCAGGGGCTCCGCCAGCTGATGTGCGTACAGCGGGTCATCACACAGCAGCACCTGCGTCACACCTCGCAACCGCGCCGCGGCCTCGGCCACGGCACCGCAATGATGACCGGCCACCAGAACCCGGACGTCGCCCCCCAGGGCCGTCGCCGCCGCCACCGCCCGGCGACCGGCATCGGAAAGGATTTTATGATCGTGTTCCGCCACTACCAGGACTGTCATGGTTGTTCTCCTGTTCAAATCACCTGGGCATCATGCTTGAGCCGATGGAGCAGGTCTTCCACGCTCTCCACCCGCACCCCGGGCTTGCGTGCCGGCGGTTCCGACACGCCCAGGCAGCGGATGCCGGTGGACGTATTCACGCCCAGGCTTTCAAGCGGCTTGATGTCCAGTGGTTTTTTCTTGGCCTTCATGATGTTGGGCAGTTTCAGGTAGCGGGGTTCGTTAAGCCGCAGGTCGGTGCTGACTACCGCCGGCAACGGTAGGGCCACGGTGCGGGTCCCGCCGTCCACCTCCCGGCTGACCCGGGCCTCGCCGTCCGCCAACGCCAGCCGACAGGCAAAGGTGCCCTGCCCCCAGCCCAGACGGGCCGCCAGCATCTGGGCGGTCTGGTTGCAGTCGTCATCGATGGCCTGCTTGCCCATGAGCACCAGCCGTGGCGCTTCTTCATCCACGATGGCCTTGAGGATGCGACTGATCACCACCGGCTCCAGAGCGGCTTCCGGAGTCTGTACCAGAACCGCCCGGTCGGCGCCGAAGGCCAGGGCGGTGCGCAGCACATCCTGGCAGGCATCGGTGCCGATACTCACCGCCACCACCTCGCTCACCTGCCCCGCCTCCTTCAGGCGCACGGCCGCTTCCATGGCGATCTCGTCAAAGGGGTTCATGGACATCTTCAGATTGGCCAGGTCCACGCCGGAACCATCCGAGCGGGCGCGCACCCGTACGTTGTAATCCACGACCCGTTTCACCGGTACCAGTACCTTCATGGGCATTCTCCTTCAGGATTTGTCTTCGGGACGCATCACCAGCACCGGCGAGCGGGCGGCGCGGACCACCTCGCGGGCGAAGCTCCCCATGAGCGCCCGCTGCAGACCGGCACGACCATGGGTGGTCATGGCAATCACGGCCCCCTTGATGAGGGCGGAATACTCCACCACGGCCTGGGCCACGTCCTTGCCATGAAGCACATCCCAGTTGACGGACATGCCGTGCAACTCGGGCATGTGGTCCGCCACCCGGCGCAGATAGACCCATTCCCCGGAGTCGGCGCCACCGCCCACGCCGAAGGAGGGCTTGAGCACCTGGATCAGGCGAATATCGGCACCAATGGCCCGAGCAAAGGACACGGCCTCCGGCAACATGGCCTCGGACAGCGGCGAACCATCCAGACAGACCAGCACGGTGCGGATCGGGCCGGTCCACTCCTCGGCAAACTCCGGCCCGGTGAACAGCAGGGGCCGGTGCGTATTCCGTACCATGTGACTGGCCACACTGCCGGCCACGGCCTCCCCCACCAGGCCGCGGGCATGGGTGGACATGACCACCGGCGAGTCCGGGTCCTGATTGATGAGTTCCATCACCCCGTCGGTGACCGAGGCATGGGTGATCACTTCCACCAGGGCATCATTGAGTCCCCGGGCCGCCAGGATGCTCTGCAACAGCGCCTTGCGTTCGCCGGCATCCTGATCCCGGGACACCACGGAGGCCAGACGGACCCGCAGGCCCAGCTGACCCGCCAGTGACAGCCCCGGTCGCAGGGCCGCCTGGGAGCGGACGCTTGAATCCAGCGGAATGGTGACGGCAGCAGACATGACATGACTCCTTGTTGAGGACGTTGCGCGACTCAGGCAAGCCAGCGCTTGCGGCGTCGATAATGTTTCACGTTGAGGTAATCCACCTTGCCCGCGCCGCCCAGATAGAACTCCTGGACATCCGGATTCTCCCGCAGCACGGCGGCCTCGCCGCTCATGACCACATGACCGTTTTCCAGCAGGTAGGCATAGTCCACCACGGCCAGGGCGGCGGTGGCGTTCTGTTCCACCAGCAGCACGCTCATGCCCTGTTCCTCGTTGATCTTGCGGATGATCTCGAAGATCTCCTGCACCAGCAGCGGGGAAAGGCCCAGGCTGGGTTCATCCAGCATGATCAGGTCCGGCTCGGTCATCAGGGCCCGGCCGATGGCCAGCATCTGCTGTTCACCGCCGGAGAGGTAACCGGACTTGGTGCGGGCCCGCTCCTTGAGGCGGGGGAAATAGGTGAACACCTGTTCCCGCAGTTCCTGATAGCGCTGTCGGCTGCCCCGCAGGGGGAAGGCGGCCAGCAGGTTGTCCTCCGGGGTCAGATGCTCGAAGATGCGCCGTCCCTCCAGCACGTGGACAAGACCGGCGGCCACCCTTTTGGGCGGTGTCAGCGGCAGCATGTCCTGTCCCTTGAACCAGAGATTGCCGCGGGTGACCAGACCCCGTTCCGGTGCCAGCAGACCGCTGATGGACTTGAGGGTGGTGCTCTTGCCGGCGCCGTTGCTGCCCAGCAGGGCGATCATCTGCCCCTGCTCGATCCTCAGCGACACACCCTTGATGGCAAGGAACACCCGGTCATACACCACTTCCACGTTGCTCAGTTCAAGCAGGGGCTGGGCCGTATCCCGCAGGGGCACGGCGGTATTCGATGATGTCAGCATGGGAACACCGTTTTCCTGTCTGTGGTGGAGGGTTCCGGAGAGTGCCACCCCGGCGGCACCGGGGTGGCCGACCACGGGCTAGCGGCCGTCCCTGAAACCCTGGGCATCCTTCTCGATCTCGTGCCAGACGATCTCCTGGAAGGCGTTGCTCCAGTCGGTCAGGGGTTCCCAGGTCTGGCCGTTCCACTGGGAGACACGGCCATAACCGCCGCCCTGGTGGTCGGTGGCGGTGAGGGTCACCGGCGGCATCAGGCCACGGGCATCGAAGCCCTCAATCATTTCAAAGCCGCGACGCAGGGTGTCTCCGGTCAGGGGCGCGCCGAATTCACGGATGGCGAGGCGGGCGGCCTCCACCGCCACCGCCATGGTGGCCACGCCGATGTTGTAGTAGCTCGATCCCACATTGGCGGCGGGACCGGCACCCAGACCCGGTTCAACCACGTGAGTGAGAATGTCCTGGATCACCGCCGGCTCCCGGCCGGAAGCCACCGCCTCGAAGCGCTTGACGCCGTTCATGTGGTTGCCGCCCACATTGCGGGCATCGGTTTCCGACAGCCACACCACGGAAAGGATGTTCTGAGGACGGATGCCGTTACGAATGGCCTCGCGCACGGACACCTGCTGACCGCCGCCGGCACCCCAGATGATCACATGGTCGGGCCGGTAGCGACGCACATCGGACCAGGTGGCGGACTGTTCAGTGCCCGGGCTGGGATAACCGAAGCTGCGCAGCTGGAAACCCTTTTGCTGGGCCAGCTCCTGCAGCACCGGCAACGGTTCGCGACCAAAGGGCGAGTCGATATGCACCAGGGCGATGCGCTTGTTGGCCAGACCGCCCTGATGACGGTCGATGTAGTCCGCCAGCAGCGTGGCCTGGGACCAGTAGGTGGCCATCATGGGAAAGACGAAGGGGAAGGTCTCGCCGTGGGAGGCATCGCCGCGCCCGTGCAGGGCGGTGATCATCACCACTTCATCCCGCAGTACCCGGTTCACCGCCGCCCGGGATACCGGCGTGCTGAAGAAGTCCACCAGCACGGCGCCCTCGCGCCGGGCCCGGTTGTAGGCCTCCAGACCCCGCTGGGGTTCGTTGGCGGTGTCGCGGATGATGGTCTCGATGGGATGACCCTCGACGCCGCCGGTTTCGTTGATCAGGCGCAGGTAGTCCTGCTGGCCTTGGTTGTACTCGCTGGAGACGAAGGTGTAGACGGCGGTGAAGTCCTGCAACAGGGCGAACTTGATCGGTTCCTTGTCGGCACTGGCGGTCCCTCCCACCGCCAGTGCCATGGCGCCGGCCACCCCGGCCAGCCCTTTGAGCAATGTCTTCATGGCATACTCCTCATTATCATCATCTGGCCCGGGGGCCTGGTTGGTATCAGCTCTGGGTATGACGGAACGGCCAGACCAGGAAGTACTTGCGGATGTTGTCGTAGATCTTGGCCAGTCCCAGGGGCTCGAACAGAATCACACCGATGATCAGTGCCCCGTAGACCATCAATGGAATGTGCGACAGCAGATTGAAGGAGATGGGAATCAGGTCGAACTTGGCCACGAAGGCCAGCAGGTTGGTGAGCACGATGGGCAGCAGCAGGACAAATCCGGCCCCCAGATAGGCACCGATGACGCTGCCAAGGCCCCCTACCAGCACCATGGCCACCAGCTGGATGGAGACGTTGAACCCGAACTGTTCCGGGGTCACCGCCTGGTAGTAGCAGAACGCCAGCACCGCGCCGGTCACACCGCCCAGGAAGGAACTGGCAAAGAAGGCCAGCAACTTGTACTTGAGCGGGTTGACGCCGATCACCGAGGCGGCAAAATCCTTGTCCCGCACCGCCACCAGGGCACGCCCGAAGCTGCTGCGCTTGATGTTCATGATCAACAGCGTCACCACCACCGTCCACAGCAAGGCCGTGTAGTAGAGGGCACCGTCACTCTGGAGCGGGATGAACAGGAAGGTCACGTCCGGGGTGCTCAGGGTGGCCTGGGCACCGCCGGAGATGGCCGGCACGTTGATGATGGTCCACTCCACCAGGTACTGCATGGCCAGGGTGGCCATCACCAGGTAGAGCCCCTTCACCCGCAGGGCCGCCGCCCCGAACAGGCAACCGATGAGGGCCGCCATCAGGCCGGCACCCAGCAGGGCCAGTTCGAAGGGCACCCCGGCCCGGGTCAGATGGATGCTGGTATAGGCCCCGATGGCCATCACCGCGGCAAAGCCGAAGTGAAGCTGGCCGGCGACGCCCATCAGCAGGGTCAGGGACAGGGCCGCCGCGGTCCAGATCAGCCAGGGCAGCATGTAGCTGGTCAGATACAGGTCGGAGAGCAGGAAAGGGGCCGCCACTGCCAGCAGCAACAATCCCTGGACGATCCGCCGGTCGGCGGTCACGGGCCAGAGGGCACGCGCCGACTCGTAACGGGTATGGTGAATGCCGGACAGTCGATAGAACATGGCGCTTAGACCCTCTCGATGTCTTCACGGCCGAAGATGCCGTGGGGACGGAACATGATGGTGAGCAGGATGATCAGGGAAGTGACCACGTCGCGGGTGCCGCCACCCACCAGCGGGTCCACGTAACCGGGGATCACGCTGCCCAGGATGCCGACGATGAGACCGGCGATGAGAACGCCGTAGATGCTGTCCAGACCGCCCAGGATGACCACGGCCACGGCCGGGAACAGCAGGGCCGTCAGAGTCCAGTCCACCCCCTGTACCGAGCCCCACATGGCCCCGGCGGCCACCGCGGAGATCCCCGCCAGCCCCCAGGAGATGGCCACCGCCCGCTCCACGGAGATGCCCACGGACCAGCTGGAGATGTGGTTGTCGGACACCGCCCGCAACTTGGTGCCCAGGCGGGTGCGGAAGAACAGCAGGGACAGGCCCACCATGGCCGCGCCGATAAGGCCGCCCACCAGATATTCCCGGTTGATGAACACGTCACCGATGATGATGGGCATCATGTCCAGTCCCAGGTCCAGACTCTTGGGCGCCGCCCCCAGCAGGCCGGGGCCGATGCCGCGCAACAGGCTCTCCAGGCCCAGAGTGAGCATGACCACCATGATGATGGGCTGCCCCACCATCTTGCGCAGCAGGAAGCGCTCGGTGAGCATGCCGAACAGGAACATGCCCACCAGGGCCATGAAGAGGGCCACCAGGATGGGCGTGCCCAGCAGGCCGGCAAAGATCCACACCAGATAGGCGGCGATCATCACCATGGCCCCCTGGGCCAGATTGGGCACCCCCGAGGACTTGTAGATGAGCACGATGCCAAGGGCCACCAGGCTGTACATGAGCCCGGTCAGCGCCCCGTTGATGGTCAATTCGATCAGGAACTGGAAATCCATGGGTCACACCTCCTCCGCCAGCCGGGCACCGGTCACGTCCGCCACCGCCAGGTGGCGCTTGAGGGTGCCGGACTCGCCGGTTTCGTAACTGATTCTTGCCTCGAACTCGATGGCGCCGCGGCCGTCGTAGAGGGATTCGATGATGGGGGCGTAGTGGGCGTCGATGACCTTGCGCCGCAGCTTGCGGGTCCGGGTCACCTCGCCGTCGTCCGGGTCGAACTCCTTGTGCAGATTGACAAAGCGCTGGATTGCCAGGGCCTCGGGCAGCACTCCGTTCACATGGGCCACCTCCTTGCGCACCAGTTCGTAGACCTGGGGCTTCTGGGACAGGTCGGCGAAGGAGGTGTAGGCCACCCCGTTTTCCTCCGCCCAGTGCCCCACCGCGTCGATGTCGATAACGATCAGGGCGGCCAGATAGTCCCGATCCTTGCCCAGGATGCAGGCATCCTTGATGTAGTGACTGAACTTGAGCCGGTTCTCCACGTAGGTGGGGATGAACCGCTCGCCACCCCGGGTGTATACCACCTCGGACACTCGGCCCAGTACCACCAGCTGACCGTCCTCCTCCAGATAGCCCGCGTCCCCGGTATGCATCCAGCCGTCCTGGAGGGTCTCGGCGGTGGCCTCGGGATTGTTGAAGTAACCGTCGAAGATGTTGTCGGAACGCACCAGGATCTCGCCATCGTCGCTGATCTTCAGTTCCACCCCGGGGAAGGGTCGACCTGCGGTGTGCAGGCTGATGGAATCCGGTGGCTGAGCCACGCACAGGGCACAGTTCTCGGTCTGGCCGTAGAACTGGCGCAAGTTGAGGCCCAGGGCGCGGAAGAACAGGAACACGTCCTCCCCCATGGCCTCGCCGGCGGTATAGGGCCGCTCCACCCGGGCCAGTCCCAGCTGATCCTTGAGGGGGCCGAAGATCAGCACCTCCCCCACGGCGCGCCAGACACGCTCGACCGCCGTGGGCGCCCTGCCCTCCAGCCGAC
Source organism: Ectothiorhodospira shaposhnikovii (assembly GCF_047222355.1). NCBI lineage: Bacteria > Pseudomonadati > Pseudomonadota > Gammaproteobacteria > Chromatiales > Ectothiorhodospiraceae > Ectothiorhodospira > Ectothiorhodospira shaposhnikovii. The sequence goes on from NZ_CP178333.1 coordinate 1,868,044, forward strand.
GCCGTTCCAGTTCCACCGCAAAGGGCATGAAATGGTGATAGAGGCGACGCTTGAGGCCGGTGGATTCACTGATCCCCACCTGGATGCGGGTGAGCATGTTGGACCAGGCCCGGGGCGAACCGAAGTACAGGGTAGGGGCGATTTCCCGCAGATCATGCAGGGCGGTTTCCTGGCGCTCGGGGATATTGACGCAGAAACGCAGTACCAGGGCGGCGCCGATGGTGAAGATGAAGTCACCCACCCAGGCCATGGGCAGGTAGGCCATGTGCACCTCGCCTTCGCGGAAATATCCGGCCTGGGAGGCATTGCGCACCCCCGAGAGGATGTGCCCATGCTTGAGGGGAATGCCCTTGGGGGCACCGGTGGTACCCGAGGAGTGCAGCAGCACCGCCGTGTCATGGACCGAGGGCCGGGACTGCAGGTCCCGGGCCAGGTTCGGCTCCCGTTCCAGCCGGGCACGCCCCCGAGCCAGCAGGTCTTCCAGGGCCAGCGCACCCCGGGGCTCCTTGTCCTTGAGACCCCGGGGGTCATCGAACAGGATGTGATCCAGATGGCCGTAGCCGGCGGCGCGGATGCCCAGCAGCTTGTCCACCTGCTCCTGGTCCTCCACCAGGGCACAACGGATGGACTCCGCCTCCATCTGGGACTGGATTTCCTGGGGATTGGTGTCCGGGTAGGCCGGGGACGGCACAGCCCGCAGGGTCACCGCCGCCAGCATGCCGAAATACAGTGCCGGCCGGTTGTCCCCCACCACCAGGACCCGGTCCCCCGGACCGATCCCCAGTGTCTCCAGACCGGCGGCCAGGGCCATGACCCGTTCCAGGTAATCCTGCCAGGTATATTCCTGCCAGATACCCCGGTCCCGCTCCCGCAGGGCGACCTGGTCACCATGGTCGCGGGCATTGTTCACCAGCTGCCGGATCAGGTGGTCCTGATCCTGCCAGCCAGGGTGCATGGCCCTGGAGCTCTCCAGATTCTGATGTATCTTTTCAGGCAGCATCTTTGACCTTCCCGATATAGGCCGTGACGACGGCAGGATCATTGATGGCTTCGCGGGTGGGGCCTTCGGCGATCTTCTCGCCGTTGTTGAGCACCACAGCCCGGTTGCAGATGGCGGTGACCACGTCCATGTGATGCTCGATCAGCAGCATGGTGGTACCCATGGCCTCCCGGGCATCCAGGATGAAGCGCACCATGTACTCCTTTTCTTCCTGGTTCATGCCGGCCATGGGCTCGTCCAGCACCAGGAAACGGGGCTCGGCACAGAGGGCGCGGGCCAGTTCCACGCGCTTCTGCATCCCCAGGGGGATCACATCCACGGGTTCGTCCCGCACGCTTTCCAGTTGCAGCAGGTCGATGATTTCCTCCACCTTGACCCGGTGCGCCACTTCCTCCTTCTGCGCCCACCACCAGTAGAACAGGGAGGCCATGATGCTGGGACGCATGAAGATGTGACGGCCCAACAGGATGTTGTCCAACACACTCAGGCCCCGGAACAGGGCCACGTTCTGAAAGGTGCGGGCGATGCCCTTCTGGGCGATGCAATGGGGCTTGAGTCCGTTGATGGGTTCACCCAGAAAGCGGATCTGGCCCTGCTGGGGCGGATAGAAGCCGGTGATGGCATTGACCAGGGTGGTCTTGCCCGAGCCGTTGGGTCCGACCAGTCCGAAGATCTCTCCCTTGCGTACCGACAGGGAGATGCCCTTGAGTGCCTGAAGACCGCCGAACCAGCGATTCACCTGGTCGCATTCCAGTACGATGTCCTGGTCGGCGTCATGCTGAGTCTGTGTCACGCCTTACCCTCCCGATGCCTGGTGATCTTGACTGCCGGCGGCCAGGCTGCCGGCGGTGTGTTGCGTTGATGGGCCGTAGCCGGCCCGTGGCCGCCGGGGCGGCTCGGTACCGGTCGCTGTTTCCGTGATCAGCCCCTTGCATGCTCGCGGCGGGGCCGGGCCGCCTTCAGGTCGCCGGCGGCGCGGGGATGCCCAGCGCCGCCAGGGCCTCGTCACGCAGCATGAACTTGAGCGCGCGCCCCGTACTGCGGGGAAATGCCTCATAGAGACGCACATGCAGGGGAATCTTGAAATGGGCGATCTGCCCCTTGCAGAAGTCCTTGACCTCCGCCTCCGTGAGCGATACCCCGGACCCAAGTTCCACACAGGCGCAGACCACCTCCCCCAGTCGGTCATCGGGAATGCCCACCACCACCGCATCCCGGATCCCAGGATGGGTGCGCAGGAAATCCTCGATCTCCCGGGGGTAGATGTTCTCGCCGCCGCGAATGATCATGTCCTTGACCCCGCCGACGATGCGGCAATAACCCTCCTCGTCGATCCGGGCCAGGTCGCCGGTATGCAACCAGCCGGCGGCATCCACCACCCGCCGGGTCAGCTCCGGATCGTCCCAGTACCCGCGCATGACGTTGTACCCCCGCACGCACAGCTCGCCGGTGACCCCTCTGGGGACGATGCGGCCCTCGCTGTCGATGACCTTGGCCTCCACGTGGGGGCGAATGGTGCCGACGGTGTTGAGGCGCCGTTCCACCGGGTCATTCACGTCGCTCATGAAGGAGATGGGAGAGGATTCGGTCATGCCGTAGCCGATGGTGACCTGATCCATGTGCATCAGGCGCATCACCTGATCCATGGTGTCCGGTGGACAGGGCGCCCCGGCCATGATCCCGGTGCGCAGGGAAGCCAGATCAAAATCGGCGAACCGTTCATGGTCGAGTATGGCCTTGAACATGGCGGGCACCCCGTAGAGGGCGGTGCATCGCTCGCCGGCCACGGCCTTGAGGGTGTCCAGCGGATCGAAGGCCTCGCCGGGATAAACCATGGTCGCTCCATGTCCCAGGCAAGCCATGTTGCCCATCACCATGCCGAAGCAGTGGAACAGGGGGACCGGGATGCAGACCCGGTCATCCGCCCCCAGGCGCAGGGTCTGCCCAACCATGTAGCCGTTATTGATGATGTTGTGGTGGGTCAGCGTGGTGCCGGCGGGCTCGCCGCCCATGGCGTTGCTGAACTGGATGTTCACGGGATCATCCATCTCCACCCGGGCGGCCAGGGCCGCCACTTCGGCCAGGGCCTCCGGATCGACGTCACCCTCCATGAGCCTGGTGAAATCGAGCATGCCGGGGGTGCTCGCCTCCCCCACCCGGATCACGCGGCGCAGTGACGGAACGGCGACGGCGTTCAGGATGCCGCTTTCGGCCTCGGCCAGTTCCGGCAGCAGTTCCTGGAGCATCCGGATGTAGTCACTGGTCTTGAACGCATCCTGGGTCACCAGGGCCCTCGCCTGCACCAGGTTCAGGAAACGCTGCAACTCCGCCTTGCGCACGCCGGGATTGATGTTCACCGAGATCATGCCCAGGCGCGCCGCGGCCAGTTGGGTCAGAGTCCATTCACTCCGGTTCATCATCCAGATGGCGATCCGGTCCCCCGGCTGCAGACCCAGCCCCAGCAAGGCGGCGGCCAGCCGGTCCACCGCGACATCCATCGCCTTCCAGCTCAGGCGGACACCGTGGGCACAGTCCACCAGGGCCGGGCCCTCGGGGTGGCTGGTCGCCAGCAGGCGCAACCGTTCCCCCACGGTGGTACCCTGGAGCGGCTCCCCCCCCTTGCCCTGCACATAACTGCGGTCAGGCTGACTCATGATCTCCTTCCTCCGGAGCGCCGACGTTTCGGTTGACGTCGATCTGGTTATGAAGTTATGGCTAATCTAGTTACCGTTTACGTCTACGTCAACTATTTTTTTCCATGATTCCACTGGGGTTTCTATGTGCAGTGCACAAAACCCATGCAGGCAAGTTGGCAATTGCGTAGAATATTCCGTAAACGGAAACCTGATCGAGTCCAGCGGGTCCAAATCAGGACCCACGCGGCGACACCACAGCCAGGAAGCCTCCATAACCCATGGGAAAACATCATGAGCGAACCCCAGCCGACCATCCGGGAACACGACCTCAACGGCACCACCTACACCATCGGTGAACTGGCGAAGGAATTCGACGTCACCACCCGCGCCATCCGCTTCTACGAGGACGAAGGCCTGCTCAGCCCGGTTCGCATCGGCTCCAAGCGCCTCTACCGCCGCCGGGACCGGGCCCGGCTCAAGCTCATCCTCCGTGGCAAGCGCCTGGGCTTCACCCTGGCCGAGATCCGCGAGACCTTCAATCTCTATGACGAAGCCCATGGCGAGTCCCAGCAACTGCGCTATTACCTCTCGGTGCTGGAAGAAAAGCGCCAGCACCTGATCCGCCAGCGGGCAGACCTGGAAGAGACCCTGCGGGAACTGGATCAGTCCTATGCCCATTGCGAGCAGTTGCTGGCACAGCAGGAGCAGCGCAAGGCAAAAGACCAGAATGCCGCCGCCCGCCGACCGACACGTCGCGATCCGACGGCCGCCACCCAGCAGGACTCTGTGGCGAACTGACGCCGGGAAGCCCTCCCGGCCCACCGGCAACGGCACCGCGCCCGGTGCCGCCCCCCCCTTTTCCGCCCTCATCCCGGCCAGATTTAACCTTTCCGTAAAATACTTACGCCCAAATATTGACGTTTACGTCAACGGAATTTAAGCTCCATCACAACCACCCAACACAGAGGGACTTTCCATGAGCCATTTCCCCACGCTGGACTTTGCCCTGGGCGAGGAAATCAACATGCTGCGGGATGCGGTGGCCGAGTTCGCCGCCGCCGAGATTGCCCCGCGGGCGGCGGATATCGACCGGGAGAACCAGTTCCCCCAGGATCTGTGGCCCAAGCTGGGTGAAATGGGCCTGCTGGGCATCACGGTAGGCGAGGAATACGGCGGCACCGGTATGGGGTATCTGGCCCACATGGTGGCCATGGAGGAGATCTCCCGGGCCTCGGCCTCGGTGGCCCTGTCCTACGGCGCCCATTCCAACCTGTGCGTGAACCAGATCAAGCTCAACGGCACCGAGGCGCAAAAGCGCAAGTACCTGCCCAAACTGATGACCGGCGAGCATGTGGGCGCCCTGGCCATGTCCGAGCCGGGCGCCGGTTCCGACGTGGTCGGCATGCGCCTGCGGGCACGCAAGGAAGGCGACCGCTATATCCTCAACGGCAACAAGATGTGGATCACCAACGGCCCCGAGGCCAGCACCCTGGTGGTCTACGCCAAGACCGACCCCGATGCCGGCCCCCGGGGAATCACCGCCTTCATCGTGGAACGGGGCATGAAGGGCTTTTCCACCGCGCAGAAACTGGACAAGCTGGGCATGCGCGGTTCCAACACCTGCGAACTGATCTTCGAGGACTGCGAGATCCCGGCGGACCACATCCTGGGCAAGGAAGGCGAAGGGGTGAAGGTACTGATGTCCGGCCTGGATTATGAACGGGCGGTGCTGGCCGCCGGCCCCCTGGGGATCATGGCCGCCTGCATGGACGTGGTCATCCCCTACGTGCACGAACGCAAGCAGTTCGGCCAGGCCATCGGCGAATTCCAGCTCATGCAGGCCAAGCTGGCGGACATGTACACCAGCCTCAATGCCTCCCGGGCCTATGTCTATGCGGTGGGCCGGGCCTGCGACCGGGGCGAGACCACCCGCAAGGATGCCGCCGGCGCCATCCTCTTTGCCGCCGAAAAGGCCACCTGGATGGCCCTTGAGGCGATCCAGTGCCTGGGCGGCAACGGCTATATCAACGAATACCCCACCGGGCGCCTGCTGCGGGATGCCAAGCTCTACGAGATCGGCGCCGGCACCTCGGAGATCCGGCGCATGCTGATCGGCCGCGAACTGTTCAAGGAAACCCGCTGAACCTGCTTCAGCCCATCGTCGGGGACGCCAGCACAGGGGAGTCAGGGACCATCATGAACGTCATCAAGAGCAAGATCGACACCCGATCCGGGGAGTTTGCCGCCAACCAGACCGCCATGGGCGCTCTGGTGGAAGATCTGCGATCCCGGGTGGCCCGCATCACCCAGGGGGGCAGCGAACGGGCCCGGGACCGGCATCTATCCCGGGGCAAGCTGCTGCCTCGGGAACGCATCCAGGTCCTGCTGGACCCGGGCTCCCCGTTCCTGGAACTGTCCCAACTGGCGGCCCTGGGGATGTACGACGATGAAGTGCCGTCCGCCGGCATCATCGCCGGTATCGGCCGGGTCTGCGGCCAGGAGTGCATGATCGTGGCCAATGACGCCACGGTGAAGGGCGGCACCTATTACCCCATGACCCTCAAGAAGCATCTGCGGGCCCAGGAGATCGCCCGGCAGAACCGGTTGCCCTGCATCTATCTGGTGGACTCCGGCGGTGCCAACCTGCCCAGCCAGGACGAGGTCTTTCCGGACCGGGATCACTTCGGTCGCATCTTCTACAACCAGGCCGTGATGTCCTCCCAGGGCATCCCCCAGATCGCGGTGGTGATGGGTTCCTGTACCGCCGGCGGCGCCTATGTGCCCGCCATGGCCGAGGAAAGCATCATCGTCAAGGAACAGGGCACCATCTTCCTGGCCGGGCCGCCGCTGGTGAAGGCGGCCACCGGGGAGGTGGTCAGCGCCGAGGAACTGGGCGGGGCCGATGTGCATTCCCGCGTCTCCGGGGTCACGGACCATTACGCCCTCAACGACGCCCATGCCCTGGGGCTGGCGCGCCGCAGCGTCGGTCGCCTCAATCGCTGCAAGCGGGTGGACCTGGACATTCGTCCCACCCGCCCCCCCCTGTACGATCCGGCCGAGATCGGCGGCATCATCCCCGCCGACAGCCGCAAGCCTTACGACGTGCGCGAGGTGATCGCCCGCATCGTCGACGGCTCCGAGCTGGACGAATTCAAGGCCCTCTACGGCACCACCCTGGTCTGCGGCTTTGCCCATATCCACGGTTACCCCGTGGGCATCATCGCCAACAACGGGGTGCTGTTTTCCGAATCGGCCCTCAAGGGCGCCCATTTCATCGAGCTGTGCAGCCAGCGGGGCATTCCCCTGGTATTTTTGCAGAACATCACCGGCTTCATGGTGGGACGCAAGTACGAGTCCGGCGGCATCGCCAAGGACGGCGCCAAGATGGTCACCGCCGTCGCCTGCGCCCAGGTACCCAAGTTCACCGTCCTGATCGGCGGCAGTTTCGGCGCCGGCAACTACGGCATGTGCGGCCGCGCCTATTCGCCCCGCTTCCTGTGGATGTGGCCCAATGCCCGCATCTCCGTCATGGGCGGCGAACAGGCGGCCAACGTGATGGCCCAGGTGAAGCGGGATACCCTGGAACGTCGCGGCGAAACCTGGACCCGCGACGAAGAGGAACGGTTCAAGACCCCCATCCGCGAGCAGTACGAACGCCAGGGCCACCCCTATTACGCCACCGCCCGGCTCTGGGATGACGGCGTCATTGATCCGGCGGATACCCGCATGGTGCTGGGGCTGGGTATTTCCGCCAGCCTGAATGCCCCCATCCGCGAGACCCGCTTCGGCCTGTTCCGCATGTAGTCGCAAGGAGCCCTTTCATGCCCGACACCTCAGCCCTGACCTGCGAGATCCGGGACGACATCGCCTGGATCACCCTCAACCGTCCCGAGCGGCACAACGCCTTCGACGACGCCCTGATCCGGGACCTCACCGAGGCCCTGCGCCGGGTATCGGCGTCGCCGGCGGTACGCGCCGTGGTGCTGGCAGGCGCCGGCAAAAGTTTTTCCGCCGGCGCCGACATCGGCTGGATGAAGCGCATGGCCCACTACACCGAGGCGGAAAACCTGGCGGATGCCCAGGCCCTGGGGGATCTCATGGATACCCTCTATCGCATGGACCCGCCGACCATCGCCCGGGTCCATGGCGCCGCCCTGGGCGGCGGCGTGGGCCTGGTGGCCGCTTGCGATCTGGCCCTGGCCACGGAGCAGGCCCATTTCTGCCTCTCGGAGGTTCGCCTCGGCCTGATCCCGGCCACCATTTCCCCCTACGTGATCGAGGCCATGGGGGCACGCCAGGCCCGGCGCTACTTCACCACCGCGGAGCGCATCGATGCCCGGGAGGCCGCGCGCATCGGCCTGATCCATCAGGTGCTGGCGGACGAGGCCGCCCTGGATGCACAGATCCTCCAGACCCTGAACCAGATCCGTCGCAACGGCCCCGAGGCCATGGCCGCCGCCAAGGCCCTGGTCCGGGACGTGAGCCATCGCCCCATCGACGCCGCCCTGGTGACCGAGACCGCCGGGCGCATCGCCCGCATCCGGGCCGGTCGGGAAGCCCAGGAGGGCCTGGGTGCCTTCCTGGAAAAACGGCAGCCCGCCTGGTGCCCCTCCGACCCGGCCTGATGGCCCCCAACCGCAGGGAATCGAGCATGTTCCACAAGATACTGATTGCCAACCGGGGCGAGATCGCCTGCCGCATTGCCCGTACCTGCCGCGAGCTGGGGATTCGTACCGTGGCCGTCTATTCCGAGGCGGACCGGGAGGCCATGCACGTCAAGGCCTGCGACGAGGCCTGGCCCATCGGCCCGGCACCGGCCCGGGATAGCTACCTGAACATCCCCCGCATCCTGGAGGCGGCCCGACGCAGCGGCGCCCAGGCGATCCACCCCGGCTATGGGTTTTTGTCCGAGAACGCCGATTTTGCCCGCGCCTGCGACGAGGCCGGCATCGTTTTCATCGGTCCCCCGGTGGGGGCCATCGAGGCCATGGGCTCCAAGAGTGCCGCCAAGGCGATCATGGAAGCCGCCGGCGTGCCCCTGGTGCCGGGGTATCACGGCGACGATCAGTCCCCTGCCCTGCTGGCCGACGTGGCCGCACGGATCGGCTATCCGGTCCTGATCAAGGCCTCCGCCGGCGGCGGCGGCAAGGGGATGCGACGGGTGGATGATCCGGACCGGTTTCGCGAGGCCCTGGAAGCGGCCCGGCGCGAGGCCCGCTCCGCCTTCGGCGATGACCGGGTGCTGGTGGAAAAATACCTGCTCCAACCCCGCCACGTGGAAGTCCAGGTCTTTGCGGACAGCCAGGGCCGGGTGGTCCACCTGTTCGAACGGGACTGCTCGGTGCAACGGCGACATCAGAAGGTCATTGAGGAAGCGCCCGCCCCCGGCCTGGATCAGGCGCGTCGGCACCAGCTGGGCGAAGCGGCCATTGCCGCCGCCCGCGCCATCGGCTACGTGGGCGCCGGCACCGTGGAATTCATCATGGACAGTCGCGGCGAATTCTATTTCATGGAAATGAACACCCGCCTGCAGGTGGAGCACCCGGTCACCGAGATGATCACCGGCCAGGACCTGGTGGCCTGGCAACTGCGGGTGGCCGCCGGTCACCCTCTGCCCTGCGAACAGGCTGACCTGGCCATCCGGGGACATGCCTTCGAGGCCCGCATCTATGCCGAGGACGCAGATCGGGATTTCCTGCCCGCCACCGGCACCATCGGCCACCTGCGCACCCCGCCGTCGAGCCGGCACGTGCGCATCGATACCGGCGTACAGGAAGGCGACGAGATCAGCGTTCACTACGACCCCATGATCGCCAAGCTGGTGGTCTGGGATCAGGACCGGGAGACCGCCCTGCACCGCCTGGCCACGGCCCTGGAGTCCTTCATCGTCGTGGGCACCACCACCAATGTGGGTTTTTTGTCCCGCCTGGCCCGCCATCCGGCCTTTGCCGAGGCACGGATCGATACCGGCTTCATCGACACCCACCGGGCCGACCTGCTGCCGCCGGTACCACCGATCAATGACGGACAGCTCTGTGCCGCCACCCTGCATGAACTGCTTCGAGTGGAGCAGGCGGCCCGGGAGCGAGCGCGTCAGTCCGGCGACATCACCTCCCCATGGCATGCCACCACCGGCTGGCGCCTGAACACCGACAGCCACCGCACCCTGCACTTTTTCGACTCGGCCCGAGACCAGGATCTCAAGGTGGTGGCCCATTATCTGAATACGGGCTTTCGCCTGGACCTGGGACAGGGTGAACACTGGGTCCAGGGCAATCTGCAGCCCGATGGTCGCCTGCGCATGCAGGTGGACGGCGTGCATCAGGATGCCTGGGTGTTGCAGGAAGGACGCCGTCTGAGTGTCTGCATGGCGGGTCACACCCGTGACCTGGTGATCCATGATCCCCTGGCGGCGGGCATGGACGACGAGATCCAGGAAGGCAGCCTGATGGCCCCCATGCCGGGCCTGGTGGTCGCCGTCCATGTGAAGCCGGGTGACGTGGTGCGGGAAGGCGATCCCCTCATGGTGCTGGAGGCCATGAAGATGGAGTATCAGATCAGCGCCCTCACCGACGGCATCGTCGACAGCGTGAACTACAGCGAAGGCGAACAGGTGACCGAAGGCGCCCAGCTCCTGACCATTCGCCAGGGAGAATGACCCATGGCACCCATCACGACCCCCTATTATCTGGAAGACCTGAGTCCCGGCATGTGCTTCGAGACCGAGGCCACCACCATGACCGAGGCGGACATCATCCGCTTCGGTCGGGAATTCGACCCCCAGCCCCACCACGTGGACCCGGAGGCCGCCCGTCACACCCTGTTCGGCGGTCTGGTGGCCAGTGGCTGGCACACCATCGGCGTGATGACCGCCCTGGCGGTGCGCTCCGGCATGCCCCTGGCGGAAGGTCAGATCGGCGTGGGGGTGGAAGGCATTCGCTTCGCCAAGCCGGTTCGCCCCGGTGATCGCATCCGACTGCATCTGAAGATCCTGGAGGCCCGCCCGCGGGAATCCCGGCCCGGCTGGGGGGTGGTGCGGGTGCAGTGGACCGGCATCAACCAGCATGACGAAGTGGTGGTCGAACTCCAGCCCAGCGTACTGGTGCGCGCCCGCGACGGGGAGATCGCCCGATGAACCTGTCCGGATCGTCAGTGCGTCTGGTGGAGGTCGGTCCCCGGGACGGCCTGCAGAACGAACCGGGTACCATTCCCACGGCCGTCAAACTGAGCCTCATCGAGCGCCTGGCCGACGCGGGCCTGACCTGGATCGAGGCCACCGCCTTCGTTTCCCCAAAATGGGTGCCCCAGATGGCGGACCATGGAGAGATCATGACCGCCCTGGCACTCCGACCCGGGGTGCGCTATCCGGTCCTCGCGCCGAACCTCAAGGGTCTGGAGGCCGCCGTGGCCGCGGGCGCCAGGGACGTGGCGGTCTTTGCCGCGGCCTCGGAAAGTTTTTCCCGCAAGAACATCAACTGCGGCATCGACGACAGTCTGGACCGTTTTGCCCCGGTGATGGAACGGGCCAGGGCGCTGGACATCCCGGTACGGGGCTACGTCTCCTGCACCCTGGGCTGTCCCTATGAGGGCGAGATCCCGCCGGAGGCCGTGGCCCGGGTGGCGGCGCGCCTCCATGCCATGGGCTGCCATGAGATCTCTCTGGGAGACACCATCGGCACCGGCACCCCCCTCAAGGCCCGTCGCATGGTGGAGCGGGTGGCCGAGGTCGTGCCCATGGCGCAGCTGGCGGCCCATTTCCATGACACCTACGGCCAGGCCCTGGCCAATCTCTACGCCGTCATGGAACTGGGCATCCGCACCATCGACACCTCGGTGGCGGGCCTGGGGGGCTGCCCCTATGCCCGGGGCGCCTCGGGCAATGTGGCCACCGAGGACGTGGTCTACATGCTGCACGGCATGGGTATCGACACCGGCGTGGACCTGGCGGCCCTGGTGGAAACAGCCCACTGGATCTGCGGACAGTTGGGACGGCCCGTGAACTCGCGGGTGGCCCGAGCCATGGCGCCTTGTGATACCTGAAGACTGGTCAGCCGGCGCGCTCCCACCCGCCCTGAATGACCCGGATCCGACCGGCCGCCAGGTTCTCCATCACGTTGCGACCCATCACGAAAAAGCGTTCGCCGAAGATCAGTGACGGGTTCAGCGCCCCGGACTCGCCCCGGGCCTCACGGCCCGTGTGCTTGCGGCGCCATTGCAGCGCCTGCTCGCTGATATCCTCCATGAACAGGGGACGCAGTCCGATCGTCTCCAGCCGCGCTTTCAGGGTTGCCAGGTCCGGCAGATGGCTGTGCCGGGGCAGGTCCGCCCAGGGCACGGGTAACTGCAACGCCCCCTCCCCCGACCCTGCCACCACTTCATGGATCAGCAGTCGCCCGCCGGGACGCAGCACCCGGACGATCTCATCCAGTGCTTGCGGCAGGTCCGGCACGTTCAGGAACACATGCTGTGCCCAGACCGCATCAAAGGTGGCCATGGCAAAGGGCAGGCATTGGGCATCGCCGTGAACAAAATCAGTCCTGGCGGCCAGCCCGGTGGCGCGACTGAGCCACCGGCCGGTGGACACGAAATCCGGCGTGATATCCAGGCCGGTGACCCGCAGCCCATGGTCATGGGCCAGCAGACGGGTCGTGCCCCCGGTGCCGCAGCCCAGATCCAGCACCCGCTCAGCTTGGGAAAAACCCGCCCGGTCCGCCAGCCGACGGCTGGCCGCCCGTCCGCCCACATGAAGTTGATCGATGGCGGCGACATCATCGCAGGCGAGTCGATCCGGGTTCAGCCCAGCCTGGATCATGGCTTGACGCAGGATCTGTTCAAGCCCCGACGGGGCGTAGCGTGAGGCAAGGGAGCCGGCAGGGTCCGGTGGTTGCAAGTCCATCTCTATCAAATCCATTACGAAAAAAGGGGAGCCGTTCGGCTCCCCGAAGGATGGCCCGCGATCAGAATCGCGTCTGCAGATTGAGGCTCACCGCGTTGACGCTGTCCCGGTCGGGCAGCAGATCGGCGGTATCGGCAAAGCCGTAGGTGGCCCAAAGACGAGTGGACTGGGTGACGTGGTAGTGGAGCTGGATATCACCGAATACCACATCCTCGGACTGGTTCAGATCCCGTGCCAGACCGTCATACTGCACCCAACCGGCGGCCAGCTTGAGCTGCCAGCTGTCGCTGGGACTGAAAGTGCCCCGGACCGCAATCAGATGACGGTCGAAGTCCCGTCGAACTCCCTCGAACTCCCTGGCTCCCTTCCCCAGCCCGGACATGCTCAGGGCGTCGATCCGGGTGGCGGTGGCATCGTGGCGGGGGCTGCTGTGAATCAGGCTGGAGAAGCTGTCGAACCCGGGCTCGATCAGAGAGCCATTGAGGTTGAAGAAATACTGACCTTCCAGCTTGAAGGCGGGGGTGACGTCAAAACCGCCGCGCACAAATCCTGCGTAGGTGTCATTGGTGAACAGGGCATCCCCACCGCCCAGATAGTGGGCACTGGCCGTCAGTTCCACCTCGCCCACCTTGCCCTGGACCCAGGGGGAGATCAGGGTGCCGCCGCGCACGTTGTAGAACCGATCCGATTCGTAGTCCCCTGTGGCATCCTTCTCATCATCCCCCAGGTAGTAGCCCAGCAGCGCCCCCCAGGCCCAGCCGCTGTTGCGGCCGGTCAGGCCGGTATAGAGCAGGTAACCGTCGTCCTTGTTGTCATCCAGGGTCTTCTTGCGACGCTGGTCCGCGCCCACCAGGAAGGTCACCCCGTCGGCCACCGGCCCCAGCAGGATGATGCGGTCACGTCGGTCGTCCGCCACGGTGATGCCGAAGTTCCAGTTGGCAATCTGCCGGCCCGCCCGGAGCTGCCAGCCCTCCCCCAGAGGCACACTGACATAGCCGTAGTCCAGGGTCACGGTGCGGTGATCCCGGCCGTCGGTGAAGGGTTGGTTCTGCTGAAGATCTTTCAGATCACCCGAAGTGTCCCCCCGCCAGGTGTCGTTGATCAGATTGACGCCCGCATGCACGCTCACCCCGTCCTGGATGCGGATGTCCGTGCGCAGACGCAGACGCTGCTCAAAACCGTTCTGGTTGCCCCCGGTGGCCATACTGCGATCAAAACCGCGCACATCGATGTCGCCATTGAACTTGTATTCCACGGCCTGGGCGCCTGGCACGGCCAGAAGGCCGGCCAACGCAAGGTGGCTGGGTCTGATACCCATCATTGACTCCTCCCATCACTTTCTCTGGTGGTGATTCTTGTCTGGGTGCTCCGGTCGCAAGACGCCGGGCACCGACTAAAACTAGATTACGTTTACGGTAACGTCAATATTTATTTTCCTTGACGTAAACGGTAACCTTGAGACCCAATCAGCATTGCACCACCCACAAGGTCCGCGGAGAGACATCATGGCGACTCAGGCTGAAATCCTTTGGCAACCGGGAACACGTGAACTGAAGGAGAGCGGGATGGCCCGCTACCAGGCCTGGCTGGCGCAGACAGGCTACGGCCATTTCCCGGACTACCCGGCGCTGCACCGCTGGTCCGTGGAACACCTGGAGGCCTTCTGGGAGAGCATCTGGCGCTTCACCCAGGTTCGCGCCAGTCGGCCTTACGAGCATGTCCTTGACCACCCCGCCATGCCCGGTACCCGGTGGTTTCCGGGGGCACGGCTGAATTTTGCCCAGAACCTGTTGCGCCACGTCATCGACCAGCCCGATGACCGGGAAGTGATCACGGAAGTCAGCGAATCCCGCCCTGCCCTACGGCTGAGCCGGGCCGGACTGCTGGCACGGGTGGCCGCCCTGCAGGCCGCGCTCAAATCCCAGGGGGTCGAACCGGGGGACCGGGTGGCCGGCGTGGTGGCCAATACCCATGAGGCCCTGGTGGGGATGCTGGCGGCCACCGGCATGGGGGCCATCTGGAGTTCCGCTTCTCCCGACTTCGGCACCGCGGCGATTCTGGATCGCTTCGGCCAGATCGAACCCAAGGTGCTCCTGGCCGCCAACGGCTACCGGTATAACGGCAAGTGCTTTGATCGCAGGCAGCAGAACCTGGATCTGGCCGCGGGCCTGCCGACCCTGGCCGGCGTGATTTCCCTGCCCATCGTGCCGGAGCTGGGCCACCCGGAGGATGACCGTTTCCTGAGCTGGGAGGAGATCATGGCCGTCCATGCCGACGCCGAACCGGTGTTCGTGCAGGGGCCGCCGGATCAGCCGGTCTATATCCTGTATTCATCCGGCACCACCGGCGTGCCCAAATGCATCGTTCACGGCGCTGCCGGCATGCTGCTCAACCACAGCAAGGAACTGCTGCTGCACGGGGACATCGGTCCCGATGACTGCTTTTTCTATTTCACCACCACTGGCTGGATGATGTGGAACTGGCTCGCGTCCGGCCTGCTGACCGGCGCCAGACTGGTGCTGTTCGACGGCTCGCCCGGCCACCCCGACATGAACCGGCTGTGGGATCTGACGGCCGAGGAAGGCGTCACCCACTTCGGCACCAGCGCCCGGTTCCTGGGCAACTGCCGCAAGCTGGAACTCATTCCCGGCAGAAGCCATGATCTGTCCGCCCTGCGGGTGATCTTCTCCACCGGCTCCCCCTTGCTGGCGGAGGACTTCGACTGGGTCTATCACGGTGTCAAGAAGGATCTGATGCTGGCCTCCATCTCCGGCGGCACGGACATTTGCGGCTGCTTTGTCGGCGGCAGCCCCCTGCTGCCGGTGCGCCGGGGCGAGATCCAGTGCGCACAACTGGGGGTGGATGCCCATGCCTTTCTCCCGGACGGCAGTGATGCCGGCCCGGAACGGGGGGAACTGGTCTGCCTCAAGCCCCTGCCCTGCATGCCGGTGGGATTCTGGAACGATCCCGACGGCAGTCGTTACCGGAGTGCCTATTTCGAACAGTTCCCCGGCGTCTGGGCCCACGGGGACTTCATCCAGTTCACCACCCACGGCGGCGCCATCATTCACGGCCGCTCCGATGCCACCCTCAACCCCGGCGGCGTCCGGATCGGCACCGCGGAGATCTACCGCCAGGTGGAGACCATTCCGGAAATCCTGGACAGCCTGGTAGTGGGGGCGCCGGACCCGGAGGGGGACGTGCAAGTCATTCTGTTCGTGGTCATGGCCCCGGATCAGCCCCTGACAGCGGAGCTGGAACGGACCATCCGCACCCGCATCCGCACCAACGCCAGTCCTCGACACGTCCCGGCACGGATCCTGGACGTACCCCAGATCCCCTACACACGCAGCGGCAAGAAGGTGGAACTGGCGGTGGCAAGGATGTTTCAGGGCGCGGAGATGAGGGAAAACACCGGCGCCCTGGCCAACCCGGAGGCGCTGGAACAAATGGCAGACGTGCTGCGGGAGGCCCGGTTACTGGCCTGACCCTCGGATCACATGCGCTTCTGTTGTGGTCCCGGCGATAATGCCGTCACAAGGATTCGGCCGGAATACCACGAAAGTATAGTGGCACTGCAGAGCAAGCACCGACCCCGTGTCATTCCCGCGCAGGCGGGAATCCAGAGGAAGACTGTCGAATCTCCAGACTCCCGCTTTCGCGGGATGTCAAGGCAATCGGAAGGCCACCCGAGTTCAGACATGTACCGGACAACCCGCTGAAACTAGGAACCGGCCGGCAATTCATGCACACTATGTAATGTTATTGTGCCCAGGCATCTCCAGCCGACGAAGATGTCCCGAGGCCTGTTCCGATTTGTCCACTCATTCCCGGAGAGACCATGCCTGCCAGAACACGTATGATCCTGATCGCCGCGGCGGCCTTCGTGGCCATCGTCTTCTTCCAGCCCCTGCTGACCTTCCTCGGCGGGATACTTGTGATCGCGGTGGCGGCCACCCTGATCTTCCGCGACCTGCCGCAGGATACCCAGGACATGATCGAAGGCCACATCAATGGCTGGATCGGTCGTGCCCGCAGTGGTTTCTGGCCGTCCGACAGCAGTGCCCCTCGGCGCGGCAGCACGTCGGCCCGCGCCCGGGTGATCGAGGCGGAACTGGATGATGATGACTACGAGGAGGAAGCCCCGGCACCCAAGCCCAAGCCCCGCGCTCGCCGTCCCCGTGCCAAGAAGACCCCCTCGGCCTCCGGCAGCAACACGTCTTCCTGATTCCGCCTCACGGAAGCCACCTTGTGGGGGCAGGCCTGCCCGCGAGCCGCGGTGCCACTGGAAACACCGCTCTCGCCGGCAAGGCCGGCTCCCACAGGGGAGATGCAGACAACACCTACCCGGCTTCCGGGTTGCCGGTCACGTTTTCCCCTTGCCGCGTCCGGCATTTCGCTCCTCCCCCATCACCAGCAAACCCGCATTGCCGCCGGTGGCCGTGGTATTCACCGTCAGTACCCGCTCGGTGGCGAAACGCAGCAGATAGTGGGGGCCGCCGGCCTTGAAACCGGTCCCCGACAGCCCCTCGCCGCCGAAGGGCTGGCTGCCCACCACCGCCCCCACCATATCCCGATTGACGTAGGTATTCCCTACCCGCGCCTGACGGGCCAGCCGGTGGACAACGGCATCGATCCGGCTATGAATTCCCAGCGTCAGACCATAGCCGGTGGCATTGATCTGACGGATCAACCCGTCCAGTTCACCGGTACGCCAGCGCAGCACATGCAGCATGGGACCAAACACCTCCCCCGGCAACTCATCCAGCCGCTCCAGCCGATACAGGCTCGGGATCATGAAACTGCCCCGCTCACAGCCGCCCGACAGACGGGCACGGTGAAGCAGCCGATCCTTGCGCCTCATCTCCTCGTCATGGGCCTGCAGGGCCGCCAGGGCCCGGTCGTCGATCACCGGTCCCACATCGGTGGAGAGCCAGTGGGGATCTCCCACCACCAGGGTGTCCATGGCGCCCTTGAGCATCTCCAGCAGGGGTTCGGCCACCGTCTCCTGCACGCACAACACCCGCAGCGCCGAACAGCGCTGACCGGCACTGAAGAAAGCCGAACGCAGGATGTCCGTCACCACCTGCTCATGCAGGGCGGTGGCATCCACCACCATGGCATTGATGCCGCCGGTTTCCGCGATCAGGGGGACGATGGGGCCATGCTCCCGGGCCGCCAGCCCCCGGTGAATCAGACGGGCGGTCTCGGTGGAGCCGGTGAAGGCCACCCCGGCGATGCGCGGATCGGCCACCAATCGGGGGCCGATCTCCTCTCCCCGACCGGGCAGACAGTGCAGCACGTTCACCGGCACGCCGGCCTGATGCATGAGTTGCGTGGCCCGCACCGCCACCAGGCTGGCCTGTTCCGCCGGCTTGGCGATCACCCCGTTACCCGCCGCCAGGGCGGCGGTCACCTGGCCGGTGAAGATGGCCAGGGGGAAATTCCAGGGGCTGATGCATAGAAACACCCCCCGGCCCCGCAGGGTAAGTTCATTGCGCTCCCCGGTGACCCCGGGCAGGGACAGGGGCCGGATGAACCGTTCCCGGACCTGGGCGGCATAATAGCGGCAGAAATCCACCGCCTCACGCACCTCGGCCTGGGCATCCCGCAGGGTCTTGCCCGCCTCTTCCACGCACAGGACCATAAGCTCCGCCGTGTGCTGCTCCAGCAGATCGGCCACCCGGTCCAGGATCGCCGCCCGCTGGGCCGGCGGGCGTTCATCCCAGTCCGTCCAGGCCTGATGAGCGGCCGCCAGGGCCGTCTCCAGATCCTCGTCACCGGCCCAGGTGACGCGGCCGACTTCCCGCCCCCGATCGGAGGGCGCGTAGACCCCATGTCCATGGCCGGTCCTGAGCCGCCCGCCGCAGAGGGGGCCACCGTTCCAGGGGGCACGCGCCCCGATGCGGTTCATGTCCGCCGCCAGCGTCCGCAGGGTCTGGCGGTCGGCAAAGTCCAGGCCCCGGCTGTTGCGTCTGGAGGGGGCATAGAGGGCGCCGGGCAGGGGGATGCGTGGATGGCGCCAGGTACCGTAACCCTTGAGGGTGTTCACCGGATCGGTGATGAGCTGTTCCAGATGTTCCTCGTGCAGGCGATGAACAAAGGACGAGTTGGCGCCGTTTTCCAGCATGCGCCGCACCAGATAGGGCAGCAAGGTCTCGTGACTGCCCACCGGGGCATAGATCCGGCAATGGCGGCGACCCTGGCCGGACCGTTCCACCAGTTGCCCGTAGAGCCCCTCCCCCATACCGTGGAGACGCTGGAATTCGTATTCCCTGTCGCCGGCCATCTCCATCACCGCCGCCACCGTCTGGGCATTGTGGGTGGCGAACTGGGGGTAGAGGTGGGGACTGTCCTGGAGCAGGCGGCGGGCACAGGCCAGATAGGACACGTCGGTGGCCGCCTTGCGGGTGAAGACCGGATAATCGTTCAATCCCTGCTGCTGGCTGTCCTTGATCTCCGTGTCCCAGTAGGCGCCTTTCACCAGTCGCACCATGACGGTACGACGATGCCGGGCGGCCTGCCGCTCCAGCCAGCCCAGCACGGCCCAGGCCCGTTTCTGATAGGCCTGCACGGCCATGCCCAGGCCATCCCAGCCGTTGAGGTCCGCATCGGCGATCAGGGCCTCCATCACGTCCAGGGAGAGATCCAGGCGCCAGGATTCCTCGGCATCGATGCACAGGGAGATACCCTGATCCCGGGCCAGCCGGCACAGCTCCAGGATACGGGGCAGAAGCCGGCATTGCAGACGGTTTTCCTGGCCGGGTTCGTAGCGGGCATCCAGGGCGGAGAGTTTCACCGAAATGCCCGGTCGTTCCCGCAATGGAGCGCGCAGGTCCACCGCCTCGCCGATGCGTTGAATGGCCTGCCGGTAGGCCTCGAAATAGCGCCGGGCATCCTCCTCGGTGCGGGCCGACTCCCCCAGCATGTCGTAGGAATGGCAATAGCCCTCCTGCTCCCGGGGACGTGCCCGTTTCAGGGCCTCGTCGATGGTGCGCCCCAGCACGAAGGCATCGCCCAGCATGGCCATGGCGCGGCGCACGGCGGAACGGACCAGGGGAGCACCGGCCCGGGCCAGCAGACGATGGACCGTTCCCCCCAGCCAGTGGCGGCGATCCTCGGTGTCGATGATGCGCTCGCTGATCCACAGTCCCCAGGTGGCGGCATTGACGAAAAAGGGCCGGTCCTTGCCCAGGTGGGCATCCCAGTGGGCGGCAGAGAGCTTGTCCTGGATCAGCTGGTCCGCGGTGGCCTTGTCCGGCACCCGCAGCAGGGCCTCGGCCAGACACATGAGGGCAATGCCCTCTTCCGAGGAAAGGTCGTATTCATGCAGCAGCGCCCCGATGCCGGACTGGTGTTCCTGGGCCTTGATCATGCCCCGCACCAGCCCCCGGGCCAGGAAACGCACGCGGGTCGCCGCCTCTTCCTCCTGGGAGGCATGGGACAGCAGGGCCTTGACCGCCTCCGCTTCATCCATGCGGCAGGCCAGCATGATGGACTCGCGATCCTGGATGGACAGCGCGTCGAGGTCCGGGTACACGTATCGGCTCATGTTCTTGTTGTCCTGTGGCAAATGCACGCCATGTCGGCGGGGCGTCCGCGGCTGGCCCCGACGGGGTGTCCTTCTTAGAATAGCCGCTCGCATCGGGATCGTTCCAAGATCCTGCCGCCATCACCCCAGCCAGCGCCGGGCCACCCTGGCGCCCTCCTCCATGTCCGTCACATAGGTCAGGCGCCCCGCCTCCTTGCGTACCCCGGCCCGGCGCAGCTTGACGATCAGGCGGGCCTTCATGCCCACGAAGATGAGGGCGATCCCCTTCTGACGCAGATCGGTGATCAGGCTCTGCAAGGCCACCAGGGCGGTGCCGTCCATGCTGGGGACATCCCGCATGTCCAGCATGACCACCTTCACGCCGGGGTCCACCAGCCGCAGGGAAGACATGGCCTTCTCCGCGGCACCGAAGAACAGGGGACCGTTGACGTCATAAAGGGCCACCGCCGCCGGCAGTGAGCGGGTATCCGGATGACGGTCCGTCTGCACCCGGTCGGAGTGGGTGATCAGGGACATGCGATGAATGAACAGGGCCGCCGCCAGCCCCATGCCCACGGCCACCGCCAGCACCATGTCGAACAGCACCGTCAGGCCGAAGCAGATCAGCAGGATGGCCACATCGGGCCTGGGAGCGGAGCGGATCGTGCGGGCAAACAGGTGGGCCTCGCTCATGTTCCAGGCCACCACGAACAGCAGCGCGGCCAGGGCCGCCATGGGGACATGGCCCAGCACGCCGGCCAGGCCCACCACCGCGATCAGCACCACCAGGGCATGGACCACGGCGGCAATGGGGGATCGGGCCCCGCTGCGGATGTTGGTGGCGGTCCGGGCGATGGCACCGGTGGCGGTGATGCCGCCGAAGAAGGGTGCCACCACGTTGCCCAGGCCCTGCCCGATCAATTCCGAGTTGGGATCATGGCGGGTTCGGCTCAGCCCATCCGCGACCACGGCGCAGAGCAGGGATTCGATCGCGCCCAGCATGGCAATGGCAAAGGCCGGCCCCAGCAATGCCCGGATCAGATCGAAATTCAGCTGCAACGGTTGCCCGTCGGGACCGGGGAGATGCCACGGGAGGGCGAAGGCGGGGGGAATGGGCGGAATCCCCTGCCCCGACTCCCCCCGGTATTCCCAGGTGAAACGGGAGGCAATGGTATCCACGGCCCCACCGCCCAGCCAGTGATTGAGGGCCCATGTGGCCAGGGCCGCCGCCACCAGTGCCACCAGGGGTGCGGGCACGGGAACCTTGAGACGTCCCCAGAAGATGAGGATCAGCAGGGTGAAGATGCCCACCCCCAACTCCATCGGGTTGATGCTGGGGAAGGCGGACACGATGCTCCCCAGGTTGGCCAGATAGTGCTCTCCCAGATGATCCACGGTCAGCCCCAGAAAATCCGGCAACTGCAGGGTGGCGATCACCACGGCGATGCCGGCGGTGAACCCCAGTACCACCGGATAGGGCACGAACTGGATCAGGGCACCCATGCGGGTCAACCCCAGGGCAATCAGGATCAGTCCGGCCATCACGGTGGCCACCAGCAAGCCGCCCAGACCGTACTGCTGCACCACCGGGATGAGGATCACCACGAAGGCCGCCGTGGGCCCGGAGACGTTGAAACGGGAGCCTCCGGTGAGGGCGATGATGGCCCCCGCCACGATGGCCGTGTACAGGCCATGTTGGGGCGGCACCCCCACGGCGATGGCCAGCGCCATGGCCAGGGGCACCGCGACAATACCAATGGTCAGGCCGGCCATCACATCCTTGCGCAGGTTGGCCAGACCGTAGCCTTCCTTCCAGGCGGCCCGAAGCCCCATGAACAGACCGGGCATGCGGCCGGACCAGGGGGAATTGTGCATGAATGACACTCCTCAAAGGTGCTGACGGTTCGACGACGGCAAGGGGATGGCAGACAGCTGCCCGGGGCAGACCACGGCCTGTGCCTGATGCAAGGTGACGGGAGTCGTGGCAGATATTGCCAAACGGAATGATGGTATCACTTCTGACACAAATCAGGGGATTCACGCGTCACGGTCTTGCCCTGGCGAGCCGTAAACGGTGAACATCCGGAACTGGGCATCCAGAATCATGGAGCAAGGCATGGCAAAGGCATTCCATTCTTCAGGCAACGGACGGACCCTGGCCCTCTGGGTGGTGGCGCTGGTGTCCCTGGCGGCCATTCTGACCGCCCTCTGGCAACTTCATGCCGGTACCCGGGGGCTCGAGATACGTCAGATTCAGGTGGATGGCGTACCCATGACCCTATATCTGCCGGCCCGGGAGGCTCCCGCCCCGGTCGCGGTCATTGCCCACGGCTTTGCCGGCTCACGGCAGATGATGCAGCCCCTGGCCATCACCCTGGCCCGCAACGGGTACATCGCCCTGACCTTCGACTTCCCCGGCCACGGCGCCAATACCCAGCCCTTCGTCGCCGATCTGCTGGACGAGGACAAGCGTCGCGGCCTGCTGGGCGGAGCGCTGGAGACCGCGGTGACCACGGGCCTGGCCCTGCCCCGTTCGGATGGACGCCTGGCGTTGCTGGGGCACTCCATGGCCGGGGACATCATACTCATGCACATGCATGAACACTCCGACCGGGTCCGGGCCGCCGTGCTGCTCTCCCCCTACATCTCGGGCGCCTTTCCCATGGAGACACTGAACAACCTGTTGTTCGTGTTCGGCGGGCTCGAACCCGCCGGCCTCCATCAGGCCGCCCTGGCGGCTTTTGCCCCCTTGACGGATACCCCCGAGACGGGCGTCACCTACGGCAACATGGCGGACGGCTCGGCCCGGCGCCTGGCTCTGGCCGGCGGGGTGGAACACATTGGCGTGCTCTACGCGCGGGACATGCTGCGGGAGTCCCTGGCGTGGCTGAACGCCAGCGTCAGCCCGGCGGGTGCAAGCCACGACGGTGATCTGGACCGGCGCGGCCCCTGGCTGGGCCTGCTGTTTTTGGGCATCATCGCCCTGGCCTGGCCCCTCTCCCGCCTGCTGCCCCGGGTGGCGGTCCCGTCGGTGGGTCTGGGCCTGCCCCGTCGGCAATTGCTGAAAATCCTCTGGTTACCGGCCCTGCTCACGCCCCTGCTGCTCTGGCCCGTGCCCGTGGGGCTGTTGCCCCTGTTGCTGGTGGACTACCTGGCCCTGCATTTTGCCGTCTATGGCCTGCTCTGCTGGGGCCTGCTGGGATGGTCGGCCCGTCGCCACCGGGAATCCGCCGGGGTCACCATCCGCTGGCAGGCCCTGGCTCCGGCCGTGCTGCTGGCGGCCGGCTATCTCACCCTGGCCATCGGCATCCCCGTTCATCTCTATGTCACCGGCTATCTGCCCGGACCGGAGCGGGCGCTGATCCTGCCGCTGGTGTTTCTGGGCATGCTCCTGTTCTTCTCCGCCGACGAATGGATGACCCGAGGGTCTGAAGCGGCCCGCGGGGCCTATGCCCTGACCAAGGTCTTTCTATTCCTGTCCCTGATCCTGGCCGTGGCCCTGCGGCTGGAGACCTTGTTCTTCCTGATCATCATCCTGCCGGCGATCCTGGTGTGTCTCACCGTCTACGGCCTGCTCAGCGGGTGGATATATCGCGCCACGGGGCACCCCTGGGTGGGCGCGACGGCGGTGGCCCTGGCCCTGGCCTGGGGCATGAGCGTGACCTTCCCCCTGGTGGGGGCATAAGATGAAGCGGGACAACCAAGAGGACAACCAATGACAAAGAGAATCGTCACCCTGACCCTGAATCCGGCCGTGGATGCCTCATGCGCCACCGACAAGGTCAGGCCGGTCCACAAGATCCGCACCACCAACGAGCGCATGGACCCGGGCGGCGGCGGCATCAACGTGGCCCGGGTGGTCAACGAGCTTGGCGGGCAGAGTTTCGCCGTCTATCTGGCCGGTGGACGGTCCGGTGACGTGCTCGACGAACTGGTGGCCGATGCCGGGGTCATGGCTCACCGGGTCCACACCCGCGAAACCACCCGGGTCAGCCACGTGGTCTACGAACAGAGTTCAGGACAGGAATTCCGCTTCACCCCGGAAGGTCCCACGGTGCAGCCAGCCGAGTGGAAGGCCGCCCTGGATTTCATCGAACTGCTGGACTTCGACTACGTGATCGCCAGCGGAAGTATCCCGCGGGGGACACCGGAAGATGTCTACGCCCGTCTGTCGGTGATGACCAAGCGACGCGGTGCCCGGATGGTCCTGGATACCTCCGGACCGGCACTGGCGGCCGCGTTGGAAGAAGGCGTTTACCTGGCCAAGCCCAGCCGGGGTGAGTTTGCCGCGCTGATGGGACGGGATCTGGAAGACCCCAGGGAACTGGAAGCAGCGGCCCGGGAGATCGTGGCCGATGGAGGCGTCGAGATCCTGACGGTAACGCTGGGGCATGATGGCGCCCTGCTGGCCACCCGGGACGGCATCGCCTGGCTCAAGACACCGGAAGTGACCGCCAAGAGCGCCGTCGGTGCCGGTGACAGCTTCGTGGCCGGCATGACCCACGGCCTTTCCACCGGTGAAAGCATCTCCCGGGCCTTCGCCCTGGGCGTGGCGGCGGGAACGGCCACGGTGCTCACCTCGGGTACCGAACTGTGCCACAAGTCCGACGTGATGCACTTCTGGGAAATGCTGACGCAGCAGGAGTAGGTGCATGATCCCATGCCTGCCTTTCGCTTTCGGCTCAGTCCTGCATCGCCACCTCGTCCACCAGGGCATCCAGCGCCGCCGGATCGGGCAATGCCAGATAATCCACCAGATGCTCGCTGCTGATGCTCCATTCCGCATAGGTCATCAGGGAGGCATCCACCGCCGTGGCAAAACGCAGGGCCAGTTTGAGAATGACGACCAGATCCGGCACGTCTTCATGGAGGGTTCCCAGATGCGTGATCTGGTCCACCGCATACTGCTGGTCGATGGCGTGGACCACCGCCGGGGGAATATGCCAGCGCTGGGTGATCAGCGCCCCCACCCGGGGATGCTGCACACCGAACAAGCGCATCTCCTCCGGCAACAGTGCCGACCATCCCTTCGTCGGCGCCGCCTTGACCAGGGCGACATACTCATCGCCCATCAGACTGCACAGGGCTGGAATCCCCACCATGTGGAACAACCCCAAAAGATGGGCCTCGTCCACCAGATCCGGGCGCTTGATCACCCGTGCCGCCCGGGCCGCCGACTCCGCCACATGGACCCCGCGTTTCCAGAAGGCCGCCATGCCGGGATACTGAGCCATGGCATTGCGCAGTGCGACGGTACGGACAATGGCGTAAACCCGGTTAAAACCCAGCAACATCACCGCCTGCTGAATGGAACTGATCTCCCGGGCCCGTCGAAACAGGGGGGAATTGACGATCTGCAACACGCCGCCGGCGATACTGGCATCACCGGCGATATGCCGGGCGACCCGCCCCAGGTCGGGATCCTCCCTTCTGGACTCCGCCACCACCACTCGCAGCACCTCCGGTTGGGGAGGGATGACCAGCTTGTCGACGATGTCGTGTTCTTCAACCTGCATGGATCCAGTATCCTGTCGGGCACAAGCGCGATAGCTTCCTTTCGCGGAGAGTAATCCATTGACAGCCGATTGCGTAGTCGCATGAACAGCACCAGGCAGGAAGACCCCCATGGCCTGATCCGCGACCAGGGCATGATCACCCGCTGTGCCCTGGAAGTCATCGACGCCATCCGTGTGCAGCGCGGCCGACCCCTGCAGTCCCGGGACCGAATGGCCCTGAAACTGCTGACCCCGCGCAATGCCGCCCTGATGATGAAGGAAAACCGTCGACATCTGGCCTGTCGTCAGGTGAGTTTCGAGATCCTTACCGATGACGTGGGCCTGGGTGCCTATCGCCTCCTCCCCGTCGGCGTGCATGTGCTCAATCCGGAACGGGGCTGGTGGAACGATGACTACGGCGTCCGCCGTTTCCTGTGGAACCTGTATCTGGGGGAAGATCCCATCGAAGGCATGCAACGCATCCTGGAGCGCCTGTTCAAGGTATCCCCCCAGGGCCTTCGCACCCTCTCCGGCAACCTGGACATGCACCAGGCGGAACAGGACATTGAGGCCACCGTCCGCCCCGACCTGAATCTTTACATCCGCCGTCACAAGGGCAGCGTGGAAACCTCCCTGCGCAGGCTCAACCAGGCCCAGGCCCTCCACCGGATCAAGGACCTGGGAATCGACACCCACGGACAGGGCCGCATGGCCCTGGTGTTCGGCAGCAACCGACGCTATGCGGTGAGTTTTGCGGTGGAGAGGGCTTGATACCGGCGCCCATCAAGGGGCATCATCCCCGGTCAAACGGGTTCGTGACACCGGAGTGTCATGGACCCGGTGCACAATTCATCCACTGCAACATGATCCTGTCTCGGACCCCGGTCCGATCCGCCTTTTTTCTCACATCTTTCCCAGTTTGATTCGAGGCCTATGAGCAAAGTCCTGATTATCGGCGCCGGCGGCGTTGGCGGAGTTGTCACCCACAAATGCGCGCAGCATCCGGAGGTCTTCACGGAGATCTGTCTGGCCAGCCGCAACGAGGCCAAGTGCCGCGCCATCGCGGCCCAGCTGGACCGTCCCATCCAGACCGCCCAGGTGGACGCGGACGACGTGGAGGCCCTGGTGGCCCTGATCGAGTCCTTCAAGCCTGATGTCCTCATCCATGTGGCCCTGCCCTACCAGGACCTGACCATCATGGAAGCCTGCCTGCGCACCGGCACCCCCTACCTGGATACCGCCAACTACGAACACCCCGACGAGGCCAAGTTCGAGTACAAGGAGCAGTGGGCGTTCCAGGACCGCTACGCCAAGGCCAACCTCATGGCTACCCTGGGCTGCGGCTTCGATCCGGGGATGACCAACATCTACTGCGCCTGGGGTCAGAAGAACCTGTTCGACGAAATCCACCGCATCGACATCCTGGATGCCAACGGCGGCGACCACGGCTACCCGTTCGCCACCAACTTCAATCCCGAGATCAACATCCGCGAGATCACCGCCAACGGCCGCTACTGGGAGGAAGGCGAGTGGAAGGAAACCGCTCCCCTGGCGGAAAAGCGGGTGTTCGACTTCGACGGCATCGGTCCCAAGGATATCTACCTGCTCTACCATGAGGAGCTGGAGTCCCTGTGCCGCAACATCAAGGGTCTCAAGCGCATCCGTTTCTGGATGACCTTCTCCGAAAAGTACATCACCCACCTGAAGGTGCTGGAGAACGTGGGCATGACCTCCATCGAGCCCATCCGCTTCGAAGGCAAGGAGATCATCCCCCTGCAGTTCCTCAAGGCCATCCTGCCCGACCCGGCTTCCCTGGGGCCTCGCACCAAGGGCAAGACCAACATCGGCGTGATCCTGGACGGCATCAAGGACGGCAAGCGGCGCAAGGTCTACATCTACAACATCTGCGACCACGAGGCCTGCTACCGGGAAGTGCAGTCCCAGGCCATTTCCTACACCACCGGCGTGCCCGCCGTCACCGGCGCCATGCTCATGGTACAGGGCATCTGGCAGGGTGCCGGCGTGTTCAACGTGGAGCAGCTGGACCCGGATCCGTTCATGGAACGCATCGGCGACATGGGCCTGCCCTGGAAGATGGTGGAACTGAATCCCGACAGAGATCTCCTGGCCTGATCGCCCATGGACAAGACGACCCCTCCCTTTTTTGACGTCCATGCCTGCCCATCACCCGCCTTCGTGGTGGACGACGCCCTGCTGCGCAAGAACCTGGCCCTGCTCAAGCAGGTCCAGGCCGACAGCGGCTGTCGCATCCTGCTGGCCCTGAAGGGCTTCGCCATGTGGGATACCTTCCCCATGGTCCGGGAATACCTGGTGGGCACCACCGCCAGCGGCCAGGACGAGGCCCGCCTGGGGGCGGAGAAGTTCGGTGGGGAGGTGCATGTGTACTCCCCCGCCTTCACCGACGAGGAGATGAAGGTGGTGGTGCAATATGCCGACCACATCAGCTTCAACTCCCCCACCCAGTGGCAGCGTTTTCGCACGCAGGTGGCCGGGGCGGCCCGGCACATCTCCTGCGGCATCCGGGTGAATCCGGAGTATTCCGAAGGCAAGGTGGCCCTCTACGACCCCTGCGCCCCCGGCTCCCGCCTGGGGACCCGGTCGGTGGATCTGGCCGGGGTGGACCTGACGGGCCTGGAAGGCCTGCATTTCCACACCCTGTGCGAGCAGAACAGTGATGCCCTGGAGCACACCCTGGAGGCTTTCGAGGCCCGGTTCGGGCAATACATCCCGGGCCGACGGTGGATCAACTTCGGCGGCGGTCACCACATCACCCGGGACGACTATGACGTGGAACGGCTGATCCGCCTGATCCGGGATTTCCGTGCCCGTCATCCGGGGGTGACGGTCTACCTGGAGCCGGGCGAGGCCATCGCCCTGCGCACCGGCTACTTGGTGTGCACGGTGCTGGACATCGTGCAGAACGCCGGTCCCATCGCCATCCTGGACACCTCCGCCACCGCCCACATGCCGGACGTGCTGGAGATGCCCTATCGACCGGAGATCATCGGCGCGGGCATGCCGGGGGAGAAGACCTTCACCTATCGTCTGGGTGGCTCCACCTGTCTGGCCGGCGACATCGTCGGGGAGTATTCCTTCGACCGTCCCCTGGAGATCGGACAACGTCTGGTATTCACCGACATGGCCCACTACACCATGGTCAAGACCACCACCTTCAACGGCATCCGCCTGCCCGCCATCTGCCGGGTGGAAGAGGATACCCGGGCCGTGAGGACAGTGAAGACCTTCGGCTACGAAGACTACATGCGTCGACTGAGTTGACGGATTCTCCGGGACGACAGGAACCCGGACACGCCGAAACCAGAAAGACAGGCACGAAAAAGGGCGGGATATCCCGCCCTTTTTTCACACTACTTCCCTTTTCACCCCATCATGCCGCCGGGGGCTGCTCGTAGGTACCTTCCAGACGGTCCTCCAGCTCCTCGCCGGCACGGCGCAGCGCCTCCAGGGTCTCCTCGTCGGGCTGCCAGTAGTTGCGCTCCGAAGCCTCCAGCAAACGATTGGCCATCTTGGCCGAGGCAGTGGGGTTGAGGGCGGCCAGACGCTCGCGCATCTCCGGATCCAGCATGAAGGTCTCGGACAGCTTCTGGTAGACCCAGGGCTGCACCTGACCGGTGGTGGCGGACCATCCCATGGTATTGGTGATATGCACCTCGATCTGGCGCACGCCCTCATAGCCATGCTTGAGGGCCCCTTCATACCATTTGGGATTGAGCATCCGGGTTCGGGTTTCCAGGGCGACCTGTTCCGACAGGGTGCGGACGGTCCCGTCACCCTTGGTCTGGTCACCGATGTATACCGGGGTATCCTGGCCGCCCCGGGCCTGACGCACTGCCCGGCTGATACCGCCCAGGGTATCGAAGTAATTGTCCACCGTGGTGATGCCCAGCTCCACCGAATCCAGGTTCTGGTAGGTGAGCTGTACGTCCGCCAGCATGCTCTTGAGCAGGGCGTCCTGCTTCACCGGACGGCCGGACAGGCCGTAGGCAAAGCCCTTGCGCTGGGTGTAAGTGTCGGCCAGTTCGTCCTCGTCGTTCCAGCGGCCGTTCTCCACCAGGTTGTTGACGTTGGAGCCGTAGGCACCATCGGCGTTGCCGTAGACCCGCAGGGCGGCGGTTTCCAGATCGCAGCCGTGCTTCTCCTGGTAGGCCAGGGCATGGGCACGGACGAAGTTCTGATCCAGCGGTTCATCGGCGCTGGCGGCCAGGAAGGTGGCCTCGGCCAACAGCTTGATCTGCAACGGCAGCAGGTCGCGGAAGATACCCGACAGGGTGATCACCACGTCGACCCGGGGACGCCCCAGCTCCTCCAGGGGAATCAGGGTGGCGCCGGCCAGGCGACCATAGTTGTCGAACCGGGGTCTGGCACCCACCAGGGCCAGGGCCTGACCGATCTGGCTGCCCTCGGTCTTGAGGTTGTCACTGCCCCACAGCACCAGGGCGATGGATTCCGGCAGCGGGTTGCCTTCTTCCACATGGCGGGCCAGCAGGCGTTCCGCCTGGCGGGCGCCATCCTTGAGGGCATAGGCACTGGGGATCCGGAAGGGATCGAAGCCGTGCAGGTTGCGGCCGGTGGGCAGCACCTCGGGGGTACGCATGACGTCACCGCCCGGGGCCGGGCGCAGGTAGCGTCCGTCCAGGGCCTTGAGGATGCCTTCCAGCTCAGTTTCCTGGGCCAGCAGATGGTCGGCATTGGCCAATTCACGCAGACGCTCCAGGGTGGCGTCGTCCACCTGGGCGCCGGTCTGCTTCACCGCCTTGTCGGCGGAACCGGTGCGGACCAGTGCCTCGATCAGGTCACGGTCGGGCCGACTCTCGTCGGTGGCCTCGGCCATGGACAGGAGCATGTCCACCCGCTCCTCTTCGGACAGGGGCTGCCCCACCACGTGCAGGCCGTGGGGAATGAGGGTGTACTCCAGTTCCAGGATCTGTTCGTTGAGCTTGAGGATCTGCGTGTCCGCATCCCCAGCATCGGAGACATCCCACAGGGGCTCGGCCTTGCACAGCTCCAGCTCGGCGGCCTGGGACTGGATCAGGGCCGCCAGTTCCTCCCTCTGATGGGCCTGCTCGGGCTCCAGACCGCGCCAGCGCTCCAGGGAGCTCTTCAGGTCCAGCAAGCCGCGATACAGCCCCGCATGGGCCACCGGCGGGGTCAGGTAGCTGATCAGGGTGGCACCGGCGCGGCGCTTGGCAATGGCCCCTTCCGAGGGGTTGTTGGAAGCGTACAGGTACAGGTTGGGCAGATCACCGATGAGCCGGTCCGGCCAGCAGGTGCCGGACATGCCCACCTGCTTGCCGGGCATGAACTCCAGGGCGCCGTGGGTACCGAAATGCAGCACCGCGTGAGCCTTGAAATCCTCCCGCAGGTAGCGATAGAAGGCGGAGAAGGCATGGGTGGGGGCAAAGCCGTGCTCGAACAGCAGGCGCATGGGGTCGCCTTCGTAGCCGAAGGACGGCTGCACGGCCACCAGCACGTTACCGAACTGCCGTCCCTGGACCAGGATGGAGCTGCCGTTGCTGAGCAGCTTGCCCGGCGCGGCGCCCCACTGGGATTCGATCTGCTTGAGCCAGCGTTCCCGGCGCACGTGCTCTTCGGCGGGGATCAGGGTATGGACGTTGGCATCGGAGCCGTACTGCTCCCGGTTGCCGTTGATCACCGCCTCGCGCAGGGCGTCGGCGTTCTCGGGCAAATCCACCTGGTACCCTTCCGCCTTCATGGCCTTGAGGGTATTGAAGAGGGATTCGAACACCGCCAGGTAGGCGGCGGTGCCGGTATTGCCCGCATTGGGCGGGAAGTTGAACAGGACGATGGCCACCTTGCGCTGGGCGCGCTCGGAGCGGCGCAACGCCACCAGCTTGCGCACCCGGGCCACCAGCATGGCGGTACGCTCTTTGCAGGTGGACATGTCCTGCGGGTTCTCGATCTGGCTGAAGGTGCAGGGGGTGTCGCAACCCTGGCAGACCGCCCCTTCACCACCGGGACGTCCCCCATAGACCATGGGCACGGTGCTGCCGTCCAGCTCCGGGATGGCCACCATGATGGTACTTTCCACCGGCAACAGGCCGCGGTCGGAGTTGCCCCACTGGTCCAGGGTCTGGAATTCCACCGGATGGGCGGCCACATAGGGCACGTCCAGCTTGGACAGGATCTCCTCGGCGGCGCGGGCATCGTTGTAGGCAGGACCGCCCACCAGGGAAAAACCGGTCAGGGACACCACGGCATCCACCGTGGGACGGCCATCCTTCATGAAGAACTTTTCGATGGCGGGACGGGAGTCCAGGCCGGAGGCGAAGGCCGGCACCACCTGCATGCCTTCCTCTTCCAGGCTGCGGATGACCGGATCGTAGTGGCCGGCATTACCCGCCAGGACATAGGAGCGCAGCACCAATACCCCGACCCGACCCTTGGCATTCTTGTCGGACCAGCGGACCGGCAGATCCTGCAGACGGTCGGAGATGCGCGGTTTCATGTCCGGGTGATAGATGCCGGTCTCGGGATATTCCACCGGCATGGAGGACGGCACCTTGCCCTTGAGGGCGGCGCGAGGGCCGGAGGCATAGCGGTCGACGAGGAAGCGAATCATGTTGCTCATGTTCTCTTCCGAACCGCCCAGCCAGTACTGCAGGGTGAGGAAATAGGCGCGGACGTCCTGGGCGGTGCCCGGGATGAAGCGCAGAAGCTGGGGAATGCGCCGCAGCATCTTCATCTGCTGGGCGCCGGCGGTCCCGCCGGATTCCTTATCCTTGTTGCCCCGCAGGCGCTTGAGCAGGGTCATGGGGCCGCTGCTGGGCTTGGACATGTCGAAGCTGCCCATGTGGGTCAGCTTGGTCACATCGGCGGCGGACATGGCGCAGACCAAGGCATCGCAGTTGTCACGGCGGGCTTCCAGGGCCGGCACGATGGGCTTGTACTGGTCTTCCAGGAACAGCATGGTGGCGATAATGATGTCCGCCTTCTCGATGTCCGACCGGCAGGCCTCCAGGGCCTCCTGGTCGCCCTGCCACTCGGAGGCGGCATGCAGGCTCAGCGTCAGGCCCGGCAGGTCTTTCTGGAGCTTGATCCGTGCCCGGTCCGTGGCACTGGCCAGATGAGTGTCCATGGTCACGATGACAACCCGGACGGGAGTATGATCAACTGTGGACTTGGGCTTTGTTGCCATGATGCTCTTGGTGCCTGTTGATAGATTGGGCCGGGTGAGGCGGTCGGACGAATTCACCCTGGAATGCGTGTCAAATTAGATCGCCCTGCCCCGGGTGTCAACCAAGCTAGACAACAACCCGGGGTATAGTTGAGCTTTATCGTGTTGTCAGTTCAAGTGGAGACCTGTCTTGAAAGGAATTACCCGAACCTTCCTCACCGGCCTGGCGGCCATTCTGCCACTCCTGGTCACCATCGTCCTGCTGTTATGGCTGGGCAACACCCTGGAAAACCTGCTGGGCGCGGTACTGCAGTGGGTATTGCCCGACATTCTCTATTTCCCGGGCCTGGGGCTCGTCACCGGACTGGGCCTGATCTTCGTGCTGGGACTCCTGATGCGGGCCTATGTGGTGCAGGGGATCTTCAACTGGGTGGAAGGCTGGATGCAGCGCATCCCGGTGGTGAAGACCATTCACGGCACGGTGCGGGACGTGACCCGGCTCTTTTCCAGCGACATCCAGAAGCGCTTCGGTGAGGCGGTGCTGGTCACCCTGCCGGGGCTGGAAGGCAAGCTGGTGGGATTCGTCACCCGGGAGGATTTTACCGGACTGCCCGACAACCTGGGCGGCAAAGGGATGATCGCCGTCTACCTGCCCATGAGCTATCAGATCGGCGGCTACACCCTGATGTTGCCGCGGGAGCGGGTGGAACCGCTGGATCTGTCCCTGGAAGATGCCATGCGCTATACCCTCACCGCCGGTGTCTCAGCCCACAAGAACGATGACTGATCCTGCACACTCCCGCTGCCGGCGCTATCTCAAGGTGCCCTGGAACCCGTCCTGGAACACCCTCAGGGCAGCCACCCCAAGGCCTTCCGCCAGACGGGTGAACAGATCCTGGCGCCGGGTGAAGTCCACGATCCGCTCCTCGCCGACCACCTCCCGGGCGACATAACCGGCACTGCCCAGGCCGTCGATCAGACCCAGCTCAACGCCTTCCTCGCCGGTCCAGATCAGGCCGGTGAAGAGGCGGGGATCATCCGCCAGCCGATCGCCACGACCGGTCTTCACCGCCTCCACGAATTGCATGTGGATGCGATCCAGCATGGCCTGGACATGGGCCTTTTCATCCGCCTGCACGGGCATGAAGGGATCCAGCAGCCCCTTATTGCCGCCCGCCGTCATCAGACGGCGTTCGATGCCGAGGCGGTCGATGGCGTCCACAAAGCCGAAGCTGTCCATGCGCACCCCGATGGAACCGATGATGCTGGCCCTGTCGGCATAGATCCGGTCCGCGGAAACGGCCACATAGTAGCCACCGGAAGCCCCCACATCGGAGATCACCGCATAGAGCGGGATATCGGGATGCTGCTCCCGCAGGTGCCGGATGGCGTCATTGATGTAACCGGCCTGTACCGGACTGCCGCCCGGGCTGTTGATGCGCAGGATCACCGCCACGGTATTGCGGTTCTCGAAGGCGGCCCGCAAGCCCCTCACCACCAGGTCGGCACTGGCGGCACTCCCCTCGGCAATGATGCCCTGGACATCCACCAAGGCGGTGTGGGGCGCCTTGCGATCCGCGTCCCGGCCCGGCATGGAGTCCATCACCGCAAACAGGATGAAGAAGAGATAGGCAAAGCCCAGCAGTTTGAAAAAGATGCCCCAGCGGCGGGCGGCGCGACGCTCCTTGACGCCCGCCAGGGCAATCTCGCGCAGCGCCTCCCGCTCCCAATTCTCCGGGGCGGAACGGCGCTGGCCGTCATCGGGATCCATTGAAGCATTCATCGGTTGAAGTATCCTTGATTGCACATGATGTTTTCGACCACAGGCCCTATGAGGACCGCCCCTGGCACCGGCGCTTCAGCCACTCCGGCAATTGCGCCACCCCTTCCAGCAGGCCCCTGGGGGCATGGGATTGCAGTTCCCGGGCGGAATGGACACCGGAGGTGACACCCAGGGCGTCGGTACCGGCATTGCGGGCCATCAGCAGATCGTGAGTGCTGTCGCCGATCATCAATGTCCGCGCCGGCATGACGCCCAGCTCGTCCATGATGCCCAGCAACATCTGGGGATGGGGCTTGGAGAGTGTCTCGTCCGCGCAACGGGTCGTCAGAAAGCGAGGCCCCAGGCCCGTTTCCTCCAGCACCCGATCCAGTCCCATCCGTGACTTGCCGGTGGCCACGGCACACCAGTATCCCTGTCCACGCAGGTCATCCAGCAGTTCCGGCACACCCGCAAACAGGGGCATGGGGGTGTCGTCGGTGAACAGGAACCGTTCCCGATAGGCCTGGGTGAAGGCATGGAACAGATCCTCGTCCGCGTCCGGATAGAGCTGCAGGATGGCTTCCCGCATGCCCAGGCCGATCACGTGACGCAGACGCTGTTCCGGCAACGGGGCAATACCCAGGACCTCGATGGTGGACTGCATACAGGTCACAATGCGCGCCACCGAATCCATCAGGGTGCCGTCCCAGTCGAAGACCAGCAGTTGATAGGGGTTTTCAGATGTCACGGGGAAAAGACCTCAATCCAGCGATGCAAGCCGCTTCAGCACCTGCGCCAGCTCCGGTTCCAGCGGGGCTTCGACGGCATAGGTGCGGCCGCTGCCCGGCAGCGTGAAATGCAGGGCACGGGCATGCAGAAATTGGCGCCTGAGCCCCAGTGTCTTCAACCGGCGATTGAACTCGAAATCACCGTAGTGCCGATCGCCCGCCACCGGATATCCCTCATGGGCGGCGTGCACACGGATCTGATGGGTTCGCCCCGTGCCGATACGGATATCCATCAGGGTGGCTTGGTCAAAACGCCGCACCGGGATGAACAGGCTGTCCGCGTCACGGCCCTCCTCCTCATCCACCTGTACCAGACGGATGCCACCGCGACGGACATTACGGGCCAGACCCGCGTTCACCCGACGCTCCCCCCCCGGCCACCGCCCCGCCAGCAGGGCCAGGTAGATCTTGTCGATCCCACCGCCACGCAGAAGTTCATGAAAGGCCAGCAACGCCTGGCGGTTGCGGGCCAGAACCAGGCAGCCGCTGGTCTCCCGGTCAAGGCGATGGGCCAGTTCCAGGAAGGGCTCGCCACGGCCCATCTTGCGCAAGGCCTCGATGACCCCCAAGGCCACGCCACTGCCCCCATGCACCGGCAGACCGGCGGGCTTGTTGATCACCAGCAGGTCGTCGTCTTCCAGCAGCACCGACCGTTCCAGCAGATCCACCAGCCCCGGGGGTAGCGGCCGGTCGTCCTGACGCGGCTCACTGCGGCTGACCGGCGGAATCCTTACACTATCCCCGGTCACAACCCGGTAATCGGGCTTGGCGCGGCCCTTGTTGACTCGCACCTCACCCTTGCGCAGCAGCCGGTAGACCCGGGTACGAGGCACGCCCTTGAGATGGCGCAGGAGGAAATTGTCCAGGCGCTGTCCGGCATCGGCCGCGCTGACCTGGACGTGGACAACCGTCGAAGGGCTGGATTCGGGGCTTTTGGACATCATCGAATAATAACAGGTCACTCAAAGGTTTGATGGAATTTTACCGGATTGCTATCATGACGTGTCGCGCTGGGTTGACTCGGCAGATATCGGAGCGGCCCCCGCAGCCTCGTGGTTGCCGCAAACCCTCCCGAATCGCCCACCTCCCGCGACCGACAGAACACCAAACGGAGAATGCCTGCCCAGAGGGCATGTGTCGTTCCCCGTCATGGATATCCACGCTCTAGAAAAAAGATCCTTTTGAATATTCTGAGCGGTTTTTTGGACAATCTTGCCCCCACGCCCCCATGCCCTGCACATGCGGGCGTCGTGCTCCCATGGCTGTTCGCATGCGCCCTGATGATCGGCGGCGCGCGCCCCCTCCATGCAGCACCGCCGACGCCGTGTGACCGCCGGGGCGTGGCCGGGCATTGCACCCGAGACACACTTCATGAAACGAATCCTAGTCAATGCCACGCAGCCGGAAGAGCTGCGTGTGGCCATGGTGGACGGCCAGAAACTCTACGATCTGGACATCGAACTGCCTTCCCGCGAACAGAAAAAGGCCAACGTCTACAAGGGTGTCGTCACCCGCGTCGAACCCAGCCTTGAAGCCGCCTTCGTCAACTATGGTTCGGAGCGCCACGGCTTCCTGCCCTTCAAGGAAATTGCCCGCGGCTATCTGAACCAGCCCGACAGCCCCGAAGCCTCGCCGAAAACCTCCCTCAAGGAGGGCATGGAACTCATCGTCCAGGTGGAAAAAGAGGAACGGGGCAACAAGGGCGCCGCCCTGACCACCTTCGTCAGCCTGGCAGGGCGTTATCTGGTGCTCATGCCGAACAACCCCCGGGCCGGCGGCGTGTCACGCCGCATCGAGGGCGAGGAACGCAGCGAGATCCGCGAATCCCTGGCCCAACTGGACGTCCCTCAGGGCATGGGCCTGATCGCCCGCACCGCCGGTGTCGGCCGCACCGTGGAAGAACTGCAGTGGGATCTGGAATACCTCAAGACCCTCTGGAACTCCATCGCCGAGGCTGCCGAAAGCCGCAAGGCCCCGTTCCTGATCTACCAGGAAAGCAACGTGATCATCCGTACCCTGCGGGATCACATGCGTAACGACATCGCCGAAGTCATCATCGATGATGCCAAGGTCTTCGGTCAGGCGCGGGATTTCGTCCAGCAGGTGATGCCCAACAGTCTGCGCAAGCTCAAGCTCTACGAAGATCATGTCCCCCTCTTCAACCGCTATCAGATCGAAAGCCAGATCGAAGCCGCTTTCCAGCGGGAGGTGACACTGCCCTCCGGCGGTGCCATCGTCATCGACCACACCGAGGCGCTGATCTCCATCGACGTCAACTCCGCCCGCGCCACCAAGGGCAGCGACATCGAGGAAACCGCCCTCAACACCAACCTGGAAGCCGCCGAGGAGATTGCCAGGCAACTGCGCCTGCGGGACTTGGGCGGCCTGATCGTCATCGATTTCATCGACATGGCCCCCAACAAGAACCAGCGCGAGGTGGAAAACCGTCTACGCTCGGCTCTGGAAATGGACCGGGCCAGGGTCCAGGTGGGACGCATCTCCCGCTTCGGCCTGCTGGAGATGTCCCGCCAGCGCCTACGTCCCTCCCTGGGAGAATCCAGCCAGATCGTCTGTCCCCGCTGCAATGGTCACGGCCATATCCGCAGCGTGGAGTCGCTGTCCCTGTCCGTGCTGCGACTGGTGGAAGAAGAGGCCATGAAGGAGAAAACCGGACGCGTGCTGGCTCACCTGCCGGTGGATGTGGCCACCTTCCTGCTGAACGAAAAAAGGGACGTGATCTCCACCATCGAGAGCCGTTACAAAGTGGACATCACCCTGGTGCCCACTCCCAACATGCTGACGCCCCATTTCACGGTACGGCGCATGCGCGGCGAGGAAGTGACGGAAGAACTCGAAGGCAAGAGCAGCTATCAGATCCTGACCGAAGATGAACCGGAACTGGTGAATCAGACCCGCAAGAGCCGGCTGGAGAAGGCGCTGGTGCAGACCATTGCCCCCTCGGCCCCGGTGCAACCGGACATGCAGCCCCGGGCTAGGCCACTCGCCCCTCAGGATCGCCGTGGTGTCTCTCCGGTGTCCCTGCCCGGCCTGTTCAGCCGCATCTGGAGCAGCCTGTTCTCCAATGAAGAGCGCCCGGTGGCGCCGCAGGCCACGCCACCTCGCCCGGCGCAACGCAGTCAATCTGTCCGCGGCTCTGAGTCACAGGGCGGCCAGGCCCACGGCGAACACGCTGACAGCGGCACGCCTCCCGCTCGGCGTGAGCGCCAGCCCCAGGAGAGTGATGCCGAGACGGGCAGGGGACGCTCTCGTCGCAACCCCCGTTCCCGCCGTGGTCGGGATACGGGCAACGATGAGCGCTCGCGCGGCAATGGCGGTCAGCGCCCGGAATCGTCCAGGCGCGTCGAAGAATCCGACGCCGGCAAAACCGTGGAATCCAGAGCGGCCGAGACACCATCGGCGGCCACCGTCGAGGAATCCCGCCCGAGCGAAACCACCCAGCCCCCAGCTCAGGAGCGTCGGGACCGGGACGGTGCCACCGGTAGCGGCACCCGCAGCCGGGGACGCCGTGGTGGGCGCCGTCGTCGCCGCGGCACAGGCTCGGGTGATGAGACGCGCGGCGCGGAAAACAATCGTCAGGGCGATGCTCAGACCACCACGGAGCCGACACAGGAAGGCCGCAAGGCGCCTTCCGACGGTGCGGAGCAACGTTCCGGAGAGGGTGAGGACAGCCGCGCCAGGGATCGGCGCCCGCGTCAGGCAGAAACCGGAGCGACCACGCCCAAAACAGAGCAACCCGGACAGGAATCCCCGGTAGCCGCACCCCCCGCCGACCCTGACCACCGGCTGCCCCCGCCGCCGGCGGCCAAGCCCTTGGTCGTCTCGACGGAACCCCAGTCTGCCGGGCAACCGGCACCCAAGGTGGAGCTGGCCCGTGAGGCTGCCCAGCCCACCCAGGAGAAGGCGTCACCGGTAAAGGAGACCGCAGGGGAGAAGGATCTGCAGGCCGCCCCCTCGGCCAAGCCGGACGAGGGTGGCAAGGGCGTGGCGGAAGACGCCCGGGAACCCCGTCGCTCGGGTTCCGTCAAGGCCCAGAGACCGGCCGGCAATCGCCGCGGGGAAGGCCGACGCACGACGGCCGGCACCAGCAAGGAAGAGGCCGCCAGGACGGCGAAGGAACATGCCGGCACGGTCGCTACTGCCACCGCTCCGGAACCATCGGCCGCGACTGACAAATCCGCGCCCACCGACAAACCGGCGCCCGCCGGTCCGGTGAACAACGGCAAGGAAACACCGACGACGGACAGCGGCAAGGGCCAGGAAACGACGGATCGCTGACGGCGAGGCCCGATCCGCCACCCGGGCCGGGGGGACTACCCCCGGCCCTTCAACGGAAGATCGTGAGCCTGACAGAGGTGCAACAACAATCCTCTTGAAGCGTCTTCCACCATGTCCATGACCCGCTCAAAGCCGGTGGAACCACCATAGTAAGGGTCCGGCACCTCCCGCTCGGACCAGTGGTTGCCGAACTCCATGAACAGGGACAGACGCATGCCGGGACGCCCCTCGCCCATCAGGCGGACGTTCTCCAGATTGTCCCGGTCCATTACCATCACGTAATCAAACCGTTCCAGATCCGCGCGCTCGATGCGCCGAGCCCGTTGCCCGGACAGGTCAATCCCCCGAGCCTGGGCCGTGCGCCGCGCCCGCTCGTCCGGTGGCTCGCCCACGTGATAGGCATGGGTCCCCGCGGAATCCACATGAAGCAGATCCGCAAGACCGGCCTGTGCCACATGATGTTCGAAGACACCCTGAGCCATGGGGGATCGGCAAATATTCCCCATGCAAACGAACAGGACATTCACTTTCATCTTGAAATCTCCGTCAACAGGCCCGGATTGCCTGCGCCGCTGAAACCATTTCTTGATCATTCATCATCCATCCCGACACTCTCCAGGCACGTTGCCAGGGCGCATCGACGCAGGCTATGGTTAGACCATCCATGGAAACTTCCGCTCCCCAGCTGATTCGTCTCCCACCTGCCGACCTGCAGGCCGGCACGCTGAGCAATCTCCTGCAACGCCTACAGACCGGACAGATCCTCCAGGCCAGGGTTCTGACCGGCAGTCTGAATGCAGGAGATGCCGTCCAGTTACGGCTGGCGGGTGAAACCCTGGCACTGCGCCTGCCGGTGGTCGTGCGCGCCGGGGATAGCCTGCGGATGCAGGTCACCGCCGTCAACCCCAGACTGGAACTGTCCCTGCTGCGGGAAGCATCGTCGCCACAACCCTCCACACCGCAATCTCCGCTGCAGTCCGCGCCACACTCTCCATCGCCGAATACGCCGCAGGCAATCCTGCCGACCTTGCTCCGACAATGGGTGCCCCAGCAGTCGGGACAGGCTCCCCTGCTGGCAAGCCTGCATGCATTGAACCAGCCGGGACAGGCCGGTGCCGCCGGGATTCCCGAACCGCTGACCCAGGCCTTGCAACGTCTGTGGCAGGCCCTGCCCACCCCCTCACACATTGCCACCCCGGAAGGTCTGCGCCAGGTGATGCTGGGGTCGGGCCTGTTCTACGAAGCCCGGCTTGCTCACCCCGCACCTTCGGCGCGCACGGATCTCCCCCAGGACCTGAAGGCACGCCTGCTGTCCCTGGCCGAACAACTGCGCGCCCTGCCCCTGCAGCCGCGCACCTCGTTGCCCCGGGGCGGCCAAGTGACGGCGGACCTGCCGCCGCCCTTGCCCAACACCTTACCGACCGCCCAGCCTCGCGCTCCGGCGGCCGCCGGTACCGCACTCCTGCCCGCCCCTCTGTTGCTGGACGCACTGCGCCAGCAGGTGGAGCGATCCCTGGCCAGACTGGTGATCCACCAGCTTTCGTCCACGGAAAAACCGGACGAGGTTTCTCAGCCACGGTGGCTGCTGGAACTGGCCCTGCGCGCAGAACAGGGGGTCGACATCGTCCATATGCGTCTGGAACGGGAGGCTCGCCAAGGTCACGGGGATGATGCCCGTGAACATGCCTGGAAGGCGGATCTGGCCCTGGATCTGCCGGAACTGGGACCGGTGCATGTCAGGATCGTAGTCCGGGGACAGGATGTCAGCACCCACTTCCGGGTCGGCTCGGAAGAGACACGTCGACGCCTTGAAGACGCGCTACCCCGGCTCAAGGACAACCTGGAAGCCAGGAATCTTCAGGTTCACAGCCTGAACTGCCGCACCGGAACACCCCCGGAACCCTCGCCCACCGCCGCGGACGGCCCCTGGATCGACAGCCACGCCTGATGAAGACACCCATCGAACACAAGCAGGGCCGGCGGCAGGCAATTGCGTTGCACTACGGCGGCAGCGGCGCCCCACGCCTGACGGCCAAGGGTGAAGGGGAGCTGGCGGAGCGGATACTGGACATCGCCAGGGCCCATGATGTGCCCGTTCATCGGGATGCCGCCCTGAGCATGACCCTTTCCCGCGTCCCCCTGGGTGAGGAGATTCCGGAAAATCTCTATGTGGCGGTGGCGGAAGTCCTGGCCTTCATCTACCTGCTCAGCGGCAGGACGCCCGCCGATGCCGGCAGACATCAGGACACGGACTGATCGCGATGCATGGCCAGCAGCAGTTCCGCCTCCCCCGATGAGAGCCCGCAACTGGCCACTAGGTCATCCCGGGTCGCCCCCTGTCTGACCATGCGCATGGCCTGCCGGTAAGGGCCTTCGTCCACATCGCGCATGAGCACCTGTTCCTGCTGCTCCGCCAGACGCCGCAGTTGCTGATCCACCTTCTTGCGATAAGCCTCGAACTGCTGTTCCTCGCTGTGCAGCGCACTGAGTGCGCCCCTCAGGGCCAGCACGGAGGTTTCCTGCAGGCTCAGGCGCTTGCGCACGCCATCCAGTTGGTGCTTGAGCCAGAAACAGGCCGCGGCACTTGCCATGGCAATCAGCAAGGCCAGGGTCATGACGATGTAAGGAATCATGCGTATTCGTCTATGTGGTTGGGGTCATCATCCCGGTCAGACCTGCGCGGCGGCCCGGAGGGCGGCTTGCCGTCATCCTGACTCTCGTCGTCCGCATCGCCTTCCGGTCGCTTGCGACGGGGCGGAGAACGGGGAAACCGCCCCCGCTCGTCCCCTTCCTCGGGCACGGGGCGCCCCGGCACCAGTGGGTGGGCAGGCGGAATCGGGAGATCTGCGGCCATGGCGTGCCTCCGGAAAAGAAGGTCATCCCTCTTAAAGGGTTGCCACCTCGGCCCACTCATCATCGGTGAGCAGCTTGTTGAGGTCAACCACGATGGTCAGCTCGCCGTCACGACTGGCCACGCCCTGGATGTACTTGGAGCTTTCATCGTTGCCCACGTTCGGAGCCGGCTCCACATCCCGGGCCGCCAGCTCGATGACTTCGGCCACGCTGTCCACCATGATGCCCACCACCTGTCCACCCACCTCGATGATGACGATCCTGGAGGCATCATCGGACTCCTTGTCCATCAGCCCCATGCGACGACGGGCATCAATCACCGTGACCACATTGCCGCGCAGGTTGATGATACCGAGCACATAATGGGGTGCCCCGGGTACCGGCGCGATCTCCGTCACCCGCAGCACTTCCTGCACCTGCATGACGTTGATGGCATAGGTCTCCTCCGCAAGCCGGAAGGTGACGTACTGAGTGGCAGCTGCCGCCTGGGATTCTTTTGCCATGAAATGAAACCTCTGTTCGGGCCGGGTGCATCATGTCATGTGACCGGCAATGGATCTTGATATTGGAATTCAGGCTGCAGGAAATGCCTTCAGCCCCAGGTCCCCTGTTCCAGGCTCCGGGCCAGATAATCCGCATCCAGTATCGCACACAGATGCTTGATCACCGTGCCGGAGAGCCAGGGCCGCTTGCCGCTGGGCGAACGCCAGCGCACCAGCTCGGGAGACAGGGTCAGGGTCTCTTCCACCCGGTCACAGACCAGTCCCCAGCGCCCCTCGTCGATGAGGATCAGGTTGCCGGGAGGCGGCCTTTGCGCCAGACGATCCGGTGGCAGTACATGGGGGCTGATATCCACCACCTTCACCTTGCGGCCATGGTGCTCCGTCAGTCCCAGAAACAGGGCACTGTGGCCGGGCATGGGGGTAATGTCCCTGGGCATCGCCAGAATGCCGGTCAGTTTGACCAGTGGAATCGCCAGCGTCACACCGCCCAGCCGGAACAGCAGACACTGAAAGGGCTTCCGTGCCCAGGCCGGGGGGTGATCCTGCACCGGTGCCGTCGGGGGCGGCGGCGGTGCGACAGGTACCGGCTTGATCGGGGTCACCAGGGCGCGTGCCGGGGCGGCGGGCGCGGGCTTGACGACGGCCGGCGGTACCTCCGGCGCGGACGGCCGTGGCGTGACTTCCGCAATTTCCTGCAGCAGGTCATCCAGATAGGCGGTGAGTGCCTGGGGTTCATCCACCACCGTGATCCGTTGCTTGCGCGCCTCCGGCCTGTCATCCCGCTGGTTCATGATGCGGCCCTTTGACGAAAGTCGTCCTGTCCCAGTAGGCTCGCCAGCAGGCGTGCGTAGGCTTCCGTCCCCCGGGCGTCCGGCGCCATGATGGGCAGGGGCATGCCGGCAATGGCCGCTTCCCTGAACTTGGTATCCACCGTGATCACGCCTTGCCAGAGGCAGTCGCTGTAATTGTCACGCAGCTCCCACAGCGCCT
The DNA here is from genome assembly GCF_047222355.1 of Ectothiorhodospira shaposhnikovii. Classification (NCBI taxonomy): domain Bacteria; kingdom Pseudomonadati; phylum Pseudomonadota; class Gammaproteobacteria; order Chromatiales; family Ectothiorhodospiraceae; genus Ectothiorhodospira; species Ectothiorhodospira shaposhnikovii. Next base: position 1,911,971 of record NZ_CP178333.1, read on the forward strand.
GGGTGGAGGCGCGGGTACGGCGATCGAACAGGGTGGGTACCACCACGTATTCCAGGCTGTCCTTGCGGGAACGCTGGATCATCTTCAATGTCTGCAGCATGCGGTCCAGCCCGCGAATGGCCAGATATTCCGTCTGTACCGGGATAAGCAGCTTGCTGCAGGCCGCCAGTGCATTCACCATCAACACCCCCAGCATGGGCGGACAATCCAGCAGGACGTATTCAAAGCGCCCCTGGAGTCCCTGGATCGCCCGTTTGATGACCAGCCCCATGCCTTCCCGGGTCCCCAGCTGACGATCCAGCGTGGCCTGGGCCGTCGATGCGGGCAGGATGTACAGGTGATCGAAGCGGGTGGCGCGTACCGCCCCGGCCGCCTGGATCGGCCGGCCTTCCGCGGCCTGGTGAAACAGGCTGTAGACGCCGCCGGTCGCGCCTTCCGGATCACCGCCGAAATAAGCGGTCAGGGAACCGTGCGGGTCCAGGTCCACCAGCAGGGTCTCATGCCCCCTGGCTGCCAGCAGCCCGCCCAGGGATACCGTGGAGGTGGTCTTGCCCACCCCCCCCTTCTGATTGGCGACAGCCCATACTACGGTCATGGCTGATCCTCCAAAGTACGTCGTCCCTGGTGCAACAGTATCTGGATATCCTCGCGCAGCATCTCCGGCGGGGCACCCTCTCCCATGCCGGGACGACGCCCCGCCAGCACCACGATGTTGACACGACGATTCCGCAGACGCCCTTCCGGTGTCGCATTGTCGGCCTTGGGGCGGTATTCACCGAATCCGATGGCCGCCATCTGCTCCGGATCCACCCCGTTGCGGGCAAACAGGTTGACCACGGTGGCGGCCCGCCCGGATGACAGCTCCCAATTGGAAGGATAGACCGGCGTGCTGATGGGTATATTGTCGGTATGACCTTCCACATGGATGCGCGCGGGAAACTGGGCCAGGATGGCGGCCAGTCTCTCCAGTATCGGCACCGCTTCCGATGCCAGTTCGGCACTGCCGCTGGCGAACAGGATGCTGGTATTGATCTGGACCTCGATCCAGAGTCGATCCCGTCCTACCTCGATCAGGCCTGCCTCGATCAATGGCGCCATGGCCACCTCGATCTGGTCCGCCATGGCATTTATGCCCTCGATGGCTACCGACAGTCCGTCCAGATCCATGTCCACCAGAATCTCTTCCAGGCTGCGGGTCATCTGCCCCAGTTCCGCGGGAGAGGTGATGGGCGGCGGCTCCACCACGGAAGGACGTGGTGAGCGGGTCAGATCACCCACCTGAACCGGTTCGATGGTTCTGGGGGTAGCCCTGAAGGCCTCGACCAGAGACTCGGAAAGGATCCGGTACTTACCTTCGTTGAGCGACGAGATCGCATACATCACCACGAAGAAGGCCAACAGGAGGGTCAGCAGATCCGCATAGGGGATCGCCCAGGCCTCGTGATTGACATGATCCTCGTGTTTTTTGCGACGTCTCGACATGACAGGCTTCCAGCAACCTCCTCAGAGCCGCGGCCATGGTGCATGGCCCAACGGATCAGTGCAGATACCCCTGCAGTTTGGTTTCGATATTGCGCGGGTTCTCACCCTCGGCAATGGAGATGATTCCTTCAATGATCATTTCCCGATAAGACCCCTGATTCTGGATGATGGCCTTGAGCTTGTTGGCCACGGGCAGGAAAAACAGGTTGGCCGAGGCAATCCCGTAGATGGTGGCCACAAAGGCCGCCGCGATGCCGGCACCCAGGCGACTGGGATCGGCCAGGTTCTGCATCACTGCCATCAGGCCCATCACCGCGCCGATGATGCCCATGGTCGGTGCATAGATGCCCATGCTTTCATAGACCTTGGCGGCCTGGGTGTGAAAATCTTCACGGGTCTGGCTGTCCACCTCCAGAATCGTGCGGATGGTCTCGGGCTCCGTGCCGTCCACCAACAGCTGCAGGCCCTTGCGGGCGAACGGGTCTTCCTCGGTTTCCGCCAGCGACTCAAGCCCCAGCAGGCCCTCCTTGCGGGCCACCTGACTCCAGCCGATGATCCGCTCGATGATCGCCTCCGGATCCAGACGCGGCGGCATGAAGGCCCAAGGCAGGATCTTCATGGACTGCAGGAACACCGCCGGCCGGGCCTGGATCAGGGCGGCGGCGATGGTACCGATCACCACAATCACGAACGCGGCCAGATTCCACAGAGCTGCCAGGCCACTGCCCTTGGCAATGGTGCCACCGAAAATGGCCACCAGGGCCAGCAGTACACCGATCAGCGTCAGGATATCCATGAGTCAGCTCCCCTCCGCCAGCAACCTGCCGATCTGAGAGAGCGGCAGAATCCGATCCGCAAGCCCCGCATCCACCACCGCGGCCGGCATGCCGTACACCACGCAGCTCTCCTCATCCTGGGCCCAGATCTTCGAACCGCAGCGTTTCAGGAGTCGCGCTCCCTCCCGACCGTCGGCACCCATGCCGGTCATGATGATGGCCAGGGCATCGCCGCGAAACACCGCGGCAGCGGAATTGAAAGTGACATCCACGCTGGGGCGATAGTGTTGCTCGGGTGAACTGTCGGTGATCCTGATCCGTTGCTGGCCTGAACGGGCCTCCACCAGCATCTGCCTGCCGCCGGGGGCCAGCAGGGCCAGTCCCGGGGCCAGCACATCGCCGTCGGCCGCTTCCTTGACCCGGATCCGGCACAGCTGATCCAGGCGCTGAGCGAAGGCCGGCGTGAAGGTGCCCGGCATATGCTGCACCAACAACAACGGAAGTGGAAAATGGGCGGGCAGTTCGGACAGCACCTTCTGCAGTGCCAAAGGCCCTCCCGTGGAGGTCCCGATAAGAACCACCCGAAAATCCCTGAGCTGGATCGGGGTGCGATCCGGGACGCTCCTGGCCGATCGGGGTACCGGCGTACCGGCAGGCGGCACGACCATCACCGGCCTGCCCGACAGTGGCGGCGCCGGCGTCACGCGAGAAGCGGCGCCGGATGGCGAGGCAACCGCCGTGGTTGAGGTCGTAGGCCGGGAGAAGCGCCGCCGACCCACTGCCTTGACACGCCGTCGCAGCACTTCCTTGGCGTGCTCCTGGTCACGGGCAATCTCCTCGAATTTCTTCGGCAGGAAATCCACCGCCCCGGCCTCCAGGGCATCCAGGGTGGCCTTGGCCCCTTCGGTGGTGATGGAGGAAAACATCAGGATCGGCACCGGATGACGGGCCATGATGCGCTTGACGGCGGTGATGCCGTCCATCACCGGCATCTCGATATCCATGGTGATCACGTCCGGACCCAGACTGGCGGCCAGTTCCACCGCCTCCTGGCCGTTGCCGGCAGTCCCCACCACCTCAATGGACGGATCGGCATTCAGGATTTCCACGATGCGACGCCGGAAGAATCCGGAATCGTCCACCACCAGAACGCGAACCGCCATCAAGTCTCTCCGTCTTTTCCAGGTCATGGGCCCTCGCGTCCGAGTCGATCGGGATGATGCGAGAGCAGGTCAGATCAATGCCTTCTGGCGTAATTCTTCAAAAGCCCAGGCACGTCAAGAATCAGCGCAATGCCACCATCACCGGTGATGGTCGCCCCCGCCAGACCGGGAACGCCGTGCAGCATGTTGCCCAGGGGCTTGATGACCACCTCTTCCTGGCCGATCAGGCTGTCCACCACGAAGCCCACGCGCTGATTACCGCTGAACACCACCACCACATGCCCCATGCCCCGGTATTCATCGCTGCTGCCGGGCACAAGCCACCGCCGCAGATAGTAAAGCGGCAGGGAGCGATTACGCACCATGATGACCTCCTGGTCATCCACGCGGTTGGTCCGGGACAGATCCAGGTCGAAAATTTCACTCACATTGGCCAACGGCAACGCAAAACGCTGCCGGCCCAGCACCACCATCAAGGTGGGCAGAATGGCCAGGGTCAGCGGCAGACGGATGCTCAGGGTACTGCCCTTGCCCAGTTCGGAAGTGACTTCCACCCGCCCATTGAGCTGGGCAATCCGGGTCTTGACCACATCCATGCCGACACCGCGACCGGAGACGTCGGAAATTTCGGTCTTGGTGGAAAAGCCCGCCCTGAAGATGAGATTGAAGGCATCGTGATCGGAAAGCCGTGATGCCGCATCTTCATCCATCAGTCCCTTTTCCACCGCCTTCCCGCGCAACACCTCCGGGTCCATGCCCTTGCCGTCATCGGAGATGGTCAGCAGGATATGATCACCCTCCTGGGCTGCGGACAGGACCACGTGACCGGCACGGGGCTTACCGGCGGCCAGGCGCTCCTCCGGCGACTCGATGCCGTGATCGACCGCATTTCGCACCAGATGCACCAGGGGGTCGGCCAGGGCCTCCACCAGGTTCTTGTCAAGATCGGTGTCCTCCCCCCACAGTTCCAGATTGACCTCCTTTTTCAGGCTGCGGGCCAGATCCCGGACCACCCGGGGAAAACGCCCGAACACCTTCTTGATCGGCTGCATCCGGGTCTTCATCACCGCGGCCTGCAGATCCGCCGTGACCACGTCCAGGTTGGTCACGGCCTTGGATACCTGTTCATCCCGCATCCGGGAGCGCAGGGTCGCCAGGCGGTTGCGCACCAGCACCAGTTCCCCCACCAGATTCATGATGTCATCCAGACGCTTGGTATCCACCCGGACCGAGGTATCAGCCAGAGCGGCGGGCTTGGCTCCCTTGTCGACACCACCGACCGGCGTCTCCGTCGGCGGCGCAGGCCTGGCAGCGGACGGCGCCGGAGCGGCGGGTGTCACGGGTTTGGGCGCCGCCCCCTTGCCATGGAGATTATCCAGCAGGTTTTCAAACTCATCATCGGTGATGATGTCCCCCGCCCCCTGGGAGGATGCCGGCTGGGCAGAGGCCGCCCCCGGCTTTCTGCCCTGCAGCGCATCCAGGAGTTGGTCAAACTCTTCATCACTGATGGTGTCACCCTCGGCCCGATGCGTGCCGGCGGACATCGGCGATGGTACGGCGGCGGCGGGCGACGGTTGCGGGCCGCCATTCTGCTTCTGATCCTGCAGAGCGTCCAAAAGGGCTTCAAACTCATCATCCGTAATGTCCCCCTGCAACTCCCCCGATGCCGATGCCGGTGCGGGCGGAGGCTCGGGTGCCGCGGGGATCGCTGGAGGGGGCGGCGGTGCCGATGCCTCCTCTTCTCCCTCGGGTAGCGTCAGGGGTTCCAAGGCAGCCATCAGCGGGTCCGGCGCGGGCGCCGGCTGCGTGCCGGAACGCACCTCGTCGAACATCCGATTCAGCACATCAACCACCTGAAGGATGATATCCATCAGGTTGCTGTCCACATGGCGCTGGCCCTGGCGCAGCAGGTTGAAGACATCCTCGGCGCGATGGCAGATCTTGACCAGGTTGTCCAGACTCAGGAACCCGGCTCCGCCCTTGATGGTGTGAAAGCTGCGAAAGACCGCATTGAGCAGGTCCTTGTCATCGGGGGTCTGTTCCAGCTGCACCAGCTGCTCACTGAGACCCTCCAGCAATTCGCCGGCCTCAACCAGAAAGTCCTGCAGGATTTCGTCGTCGGTATCCAGACTCATGTCCGTCTCTCACGCCCGGTGCAAACGCACCCTGATATTCCGGTTTGGCGGCCGGAGCGGCGAAATCTGAAACCGGCGGGTGCTCCGATGACAGGCCCGGCCTTAAAATCCAAGACTGGACAACAGGTCATCCACATCATCCTGGCTTTTCACCACGTCACCATGATCCGAGGTCCCCTTGACCGCGGGACCCGTCGGCTGAACCCCCGCGTCCCTGTCCTTGCCCTCCGGCGTGGACAGGCGCTTGCCGGAAATCCGCACCAGCCCCACCAGGTTATCCTCCAGATCCTGCACCAGGGTCATGACGCGACGAATGACCTGCCCCGTCAGATCCTGGAAATCCTGGGCCATCAGCACTTCCGACAGCTGACTGCGCAGGGTTTCCGCGTCCCGTTCCGTATCCTGGAGAAAGTCGGCCAGGGCCTGACTCACCGATCGGAACTCGTCCACGGTCATTTCCCGCTGGCGAAAACGGGCCCAGTCGGCCCCGAGTATCCGTGCCCGATTTGCCAGTGCCTCGGAAACCGGCAATGCCGCCTCCACGGCATTGAGGGTGCGATGGGCCGCCTGATCGGTCATGGCAACCACGTAGTTGAGGCGTTCCTTGGCATCGGGAATATCCTGGTGTGTCAGCTCGGAGAGCCGGGAATCCAGACGGAAACTGTTCAGAGCCTCGTGCAGATCACGGGTCAGCTTGCCCAGCTCCTGGAACAGCAGGCTCTCGTGCATGCGACCCATTTCCTCGATGAGACGCCCCGCCCCTTCCTCGTCCCCCGACTCCATGAGCGTGACCAGCTCCCGGGCGCGTTCCAGCTGCTGCTGTCTGAACAGGGCTTCTTTGCTGTCTTCCTGGTTCTCCATGACGTTGTTCACCCTTTTTCCTGAAGCCGCTCGAAGATCTTGTTGATCTTCTCCTTCAGGGTTTCCGCGGTGAAAGGCTTGACGATATAGCCATTGACGCCGGCCTGGGCCGCTTCAACAATCTGCTCTCGCTTGGCTTCCGCCGTCACCATCAGGACGGGCATGTCCTTGAGGCGGGGATCGGCACGCACAGCCCGCAGCAGATCAATGCCGGGCATGCCGGGCATGTTCCAGTCGGTGACCAGGAAGTCATAGTTACCGTTCTGCAGCATGGGCAGCGCAGTGCTGCCGTCATCAGCCTCGGCGGTATTGTTGTATCCAAGATCCCGCAGCAAATTCTTGATAATGCGGCGCATCGTGGAAAAATCATCCACGATGAGGATCTTCATGTTCTTGTCCACAATAACCTCCCGATTAAACACGCACCGAAGCGAGATCCCCGAACGGGGCGCTCCGGCATTCTGAAATCAAATTCTGCCGGCAAGCGGGGAATCAGACCCGCTCACCGTCGGCCACCCAGTCGGCCATGCGGGCCCGGAGACGAACCAGCGCCTGACCATGGATCTGACACACCCGGGACTCACTGACACCGAGCACTTCACCGATCTCCCGCAGGTTCAGTTCGTCATCATAATACAGCGAGAGGATCAAACGCTCCCGTTCGGGCAAGGCATTGACATGCTCGGCCAGGGCTGTCTGAAAATCCATTCGGGTGATGGACTCCAGGGGCGTCTGCCCCTGGGCCGGGAGGAAATTGTCCACATCGCCATCCCCGTCGCAAAGATCATCAAAACCCAGCACCCGGCTGCCGGCGGCATCCCGCAGCATGTCGTGGTAGGTGTCCAGGTCCACGCCCAGGGCAGCCGCGATTTCCGCACCGCTTGCCTCGCGCCCTTCCCGGTTTTCAATTTCCCGGATCACCTCGCTGATGCGCCGGGCATTGCGATGCACGGAGCGGGGGGTCCAGTCACTGCGACGGACCTCGTCCAGCATGGCACCTCGGATCCGGATGCCGGCATAGGTCTCGAAACTGGCCCCCTGGGAAGGGTCATAATGACGGGCAGCCTCCAGCAGACCGATGACCCCGGACTGGATCAGGTCTTCCACCTGCACATTGGCAGGCAGGCGGGCGAGCAGATGGTAAGCGATTCGCTTGACCAAGGCGACATGCTCATCCACCAGTCGAGTATGATCTGACTCTGCGCTGGCATACATGGCTATGGCACTGATGTGACTGGCTCCAGGTCGTTTCGACCACTGTTGATCAACCTTTCCACAAAAAATTCGATCCCGCCCCGGGTGTTGCGGGGCATGGGCCATTGATCGACGCGACCGGCAATGGTGCGAAAGGCACGGGCGGCAGGGCTGGAGGGATAGGCCTCCAGCACAGTCTGCCGACGCTGCACGGCCTTGCGCAACAGGTCGTCATGAGGAATGGCGCCGACGTAATCAAGGATCACGTCCTCCAGAAAACGGTCACAGACGGACACCAGCTTGCGAAACAGGGCCCTGCCCTCATCCTCATTGTCGTTACGGACCATGTTGGCGAGGATGCGAAACCGCATCAGGCCATGATCCCGGTGCAGCACCTTGATCAGGGCATAGGCATCGGTGATGGAGGCCGGCTCGTCGCACACCACCACCAGCACCTCCTGAGCCGCCCGGCAGAACCGGGTCACGCTGTCATGCAGGCCTGCCGCGGTATCCACCACCAGTACATCCAAGGGGTGAGACAGGGCGCTGAAGGCACGAATGATACCGACATGCTGTGCCGGTTCCAGATCCGCCATGCGGGCAATGCCCGAGGCCGCCGGCACGATCAGCATGCCGGCGGGGCCTTCCAGCAACACCTCTTCCAGCGTCTTTTCGCCGTTGAGGACATGGTACAGGTTGGCCTTGGGCTGCAACCCCAACAACACGTCCACGTTGGCCAACCCCAGATCCGCATCCAGCAGCATGACCCGCTTGCCGCCCTGGGCCAGGGCCGCGGACAGGTTCACCGACACATTGGTCTTGCCCACCCCGCCCTTGCCGCTGGACACCGCCAGCACGCGCACCGGGGACACCGCTCCCGCCGGCGGGGATAACCGGGCCATATTGGGCTCACTGGCTGGAGGCATGGACATACCTGGCATTGGGCTGGTTGATGGGCTCGCGGAACATGGGAGAAACCACCTGGGCCTGACGGGCATCCGCCCGCTCGCCACCGGCATCCGCCATCCTGGCGGCGGTGGCCACCAGTCGGGCGGCACGGGCCGGACGCAAATCATCGGGGATGCGCTGGCCTTCGCTGACGAAGGTCAGCGGCAGGCCTGCCCGGATCAGGGTCGACAGGGCCTCGCCCAACGAAGCGGCTTCATCCACCTTGGTCAGTACGCACCCCTCCGGCTGCAATCGGGCAAAGGATTTCACGGTCTCCGTCATCACGGCCTTCTGCACATTGGCGGCCATCACCAACAGGGTCCTGGCGGAAGGCAGTGCCGTCAGGGATTCCAGTTCGGCCAGCAGCTTCATGTCCCGCTGATTGGTACCCGCCGTATCAATGATGACCAGCCGCTTGGATTTCAACCCCTCTAGCATATCGCCCAGCTGGCGTGCTGTCTGCGCCAGATAGACGGGAACCTCAAGGATCTGACCAAAGGTCTGCAACTGTCGATGAGCGCCGATGCGGTAGGCGTCCGTGGTGATCAGGGCCACCGAGTCATGGCCGTGCCTGAGGCTCTGCAACGCCGCCAGCTTGGCCACCGTCGTGGTCTTGCCCACGCCGCTCGGCCCCACCAGGGTGATGATGCCGGCCTGATCCAGGATACCGTCCGGAGTGACCGCCAGGCGACCGGACAGCTGGGTCAGGGCCTCCTGCCAGGCCTCCGCGGGGTCCTCGGGATGACTGACGGCCAGGGCAATCTCCTTGGCCAGCTCCGGCTCCAACCCCATGCGCTGTAACCGGGCCACCACGCCGGCCCGACCCGGATCACGGCGCATGAACTCCTGGCCCGCCAGACTGGCAAGCTGGTCCTGCAGCATGGCGCGCAACCCTTGAATTTCTTTCTGCATGGCCAGCAGCGTGGGCTCCTGGGACCATTCGATGTTGACGACCTTGCGGGCCTTGGCCGGTTTCACGGGCTCGGGTTCCGTGGCCGGAGGCGGCGGATCGACCACCGGCGTCATCAGGGCGGGCAGCCCCTCCTCCGCCCAACCATCATCACGACGGGCGCGCAGAGGCGGAAATTCCCCCGTCTGGACTCGGATGCCTTCCCGGAGTGCGGGAGCTTGTACCGCCTCGGGCCGAGGCGTCCCGGGACTGCGCGGGGCCTCCGGCCCGTCATCGGGCGCGCCGGAGCCGGCCCCCACGGCGGGAGAGACCGTCCGTTCGGCGGCAAGGGGTGAGGGTCTGGACAGGGGCGAGGGTCTGGATACCGGCTCCCCCGATTGGGCGGCCATCTCCATTACCGCCTCCTCGTCATAGTCCATGGCGGCGATCAACTCGATGCCGCCCTCCACGCTGCGGCTGGAAAGGATCACCGCATCCGGTCCCTGACTCTCCCGCACCAGGCGGATGGCCTGGCGCATATCCGGTGCAAAATAGCGTTTTATCTTCATGACGGTAACCCGTTACCCCCGTTGCACTAACCCGTTTCCCTACCGACGGTGGCCACCACCCGGATCTGCTTGCTGTCCGGTATTTCCGTGTAGGCCAGGACATGGAGCCCGCGTACCGCCGAACGCAGCCAGCGGGACATCCAGGGCCGGATGTCCGGCGACACCACCAACACGGAAGGTTCGCCCGACATCTCCTGACGCTGGGAGGCCTCTGCGATGGAACGCTGCAGGCGTTCGGCCAGTCCGGGTTCGATCCCGAGTCCTGCGCCGCTGCCTCCCTGTGAGGATTTCTGCAATATCTGTTCCAACGCTGGATCAATGGCCAGCAAAGGCAGTTCCGATGCGGTTCCCACAATGTTCTGGACAATGGCCCGCGACAGGGAGACCCGGACCGCGGCCGTCAATGCGTCAGGATCCTGACTCTTGGCACCATGCTCCGCCAATGTTTCGGCGATGGTGCGCATGTCCCGTACCGGGATCTGCTCCGCCAACAGGTTCTGCATCACCTTGAGCACCACCCCCAGTGCCAGGGTCTTGGGCACCAGGTTTTCCACCAGCTTGGGTGAATGCTTGGCCAAGGTGTCCAGCAGGTGCTGGACCTCCTCGTGGCCCAGCAGTTCATGGGCATGGTCACGCAGGATCTGAGACAGATGGGTGGCAATCACCGTCCCCGCGTCCACCACCGTATAGCCCAGCCCCTGAGCCTCCTCCCGCTGCGCCGGATCGATCCAGAGCGCATCCAGACCGAAGGTCGGGTCCTTGGTGGGCGTCCCCTTCACCTGACCGAAGACCTGTCCGGGATTGATGGCCAGCTCCCGGTCCGGGAACACCTCGCCCTCCCCCGTGGTCACGCCCATCAGGGTGAGCCGGTAGTGATTCGGCCCCAGGTCCAGGTTGTCGCGGATGTGCACCGGCTGAATCAGGAAACCCAGTTCCTGGGACAACTTGCGCCGCACGCCCTTGATCCGGGCCATCAGCTGCCCCCCCTGGGAACGGTCCACCAGCGGGATCAGGCGATATCCCACCTCCAGACCCACCAGATCCACCGGCGGCACGTCATCCCAGGTCAATTCCTTCATCTCCGGACTGGTGGGGGGCGGCGCCTCCTCATCCAGCGCCCGGGCCACGGCGGCCTCCTCGGCGACGCGCTGCTGGCTCATCAGGTAGGCGCCGGCGCCCATCAGGGCCCCCAGACTCAGAAACACCATATTGGGCATACCGGGCACCAGTCCCAGGGCACCAACGATGCCGCCCGCCACATAGAGGGCGCGGGGAGAACCGAACAACTGCTTGACGACCTGCTGGCCCATGTCCTGGGCGGTCGACACCCGGGTCACGATAATGGCCGTGGCCGATGACAGCACCAGCGAAGGAATCTGTGCCACCAGGCCGTCGCCGATGGTCAGCAGAACGTAGTTGGTGGCCGCATCCCCCACACTCATGCCGTGCTGCAAGGTGCCGATCACCAGGCCACCGACGATGTTGATGAACAGGATCAGGATGCCGGCGATGGCATCCCCCCGGACAAACTTGCTGGCACCGTCCATGGAACCGTAGAAGTCGGCCTCCTGGGCCACCTCCTCCCGGCGCTTACGGGCCTCGTCCTGGGAGATCAGCCCCGAGTTGAGATCGGCGTCGATGGCCATCTGCTTGCCGGGCATGGCATCCAGGGTGAAGCGGGCGCTCACTTCGGAGACACGGCCGGCGCCCTTGGTCACCACCACGAAGTTGATGATCACGAGGATGGCAAACACCACCAGGCCCACGGCGTAGTTGCCGCCCACCACGAAATCGCCGAAGGCCTGGATCACATTGCCCGCCGCATCGGTGCCGGTATGTCCTTCCAGCAGGATGACCCGGGTCGAGGCCACGTTCAGGGCCAGGCGCAGCAGGGTGGCCACCAGCAGTATGGTGGGGAACACCGCGAATTCCAGCGGGCGCGGGGTGTATACCGCCACCAGGATCACCACCAGGGAAAGGGCGATGTTGAAGGTGAACAGCAGATCCAGGGCCAGCGGCGGCAGCGGGATGACCATCATGGCCAGCAACGCCATCAGCAGCAACGGCGCTCCCAGCCCCATGCGGTTCACATTCTTCAGACTGTCTGCAAAGCTCGCCATTTATGCATTCTCCGCAGGCGGCACATCACGTTTGAGAAACTCTTCCGGCACCGGCAGATCGGTAGGCGGTGTCGGCACCATCCCGCCTTCACGCAGCGCGGCACGCAACTGGTAGACATAGGCCAGCACCTGGGCCACGGCGACATAGAGTCCGGCGGGGATCTCCTGCTCCAGACGGGTGCTGTAGTACAGCGCCCGGGCCAGGGGCGGCGCCGACAGGAGGGTGACACCGGACTGTCTGGCCACCTCCCGGATCTCCCCCGCCACCAGATCCGCCCCCTTGGCCACCACCCGGGGCGCCCCGCCCTTCTGCTGGTCATATTTCAGGGCCACCGCAAAATGGGTCGGGTTGGTCACCACCACATCGGCCTTGGGCACCTCGGCCATCATGCGGCGCCGGGACACCTCGTACTGGAGCTGACGCACCTTGCTCTTGACCTCCGGCTTGCCTTCGGTCTCCTTGAACTCATCCTTGACCTCCTGCTTGGTCATGCGCAGCTGGCGCTGGTGATTCCACAACTGGAACGGCACATCAATCATGACCACCAGGATCAGGGCCACGCTCAGGGCGACGAAGGTCCAGGCGATCATGTAGCCGGCGCTCACCACGCCCGGCACCATCTCCTGCCCCCCCAACCCCAGCAGGCGATCGGAAAACTGCCAGAGGATGCCCATTGCCACCACCGCGATCAGGGAGAACTTGGCCAGGGTCTTGGCCAGTTCCATCAGTCCCTGGGGACCGAAGATGCGCTTGAGCCCCTTGATGGGGCTGAGCTTGTCCGGCTTGGGCTGGAGTCCCTTGAGACGAAAGCGCCCCCCGCCCATGACCACCGGCCCGGTGATGGCGGCAATCACCAGGACCAGGAACATGGGGGCCAGGATCATCAGTGCCTCGCCGATGCGTGCCTGCAGCGCCACCATCATGAAGGAGGGATCAAAGATGCGATCCCGATCGATGATCAGGCTATTTCGGATCAGGGCCTGGATATGATTGAGAAACGCTCCGCCGAACAGCAGCAAGGTGGTGGACCCGGTGAGCAGTACCAAGGTGGTGTTGAGTTCCTTGGAACTGGCCACCTGCCCTTTGTCCTGGGCGTCCCGCAGGCGTTTGGGCGTCGGTTGTTCTGTTTTTTCCTGTGAGGATTCATTCTCGGCCATGGCCTAGCCTCCCAGGATGCGCTGGATGAGTCCGAACCCGGCCATGGCCAGATCACGGATACGGGGTTCCAGGGTGGGCAGATTAAGCATGATGAGGACGAAACCCAGCATGATCATCATGGGAAAGCCCACCGCGAAGATGTTGAGTTGGGGCGAGGCCCGGGTGATCACGCCCATGGACAGGTTCACCATCAGCATGGCCGCCACGATGGGCAGCCCCACCAGCAAGGCCCCCACGTACATGGCGGACCCGAAGCTCGCCACGCCCCAGAAATCCACCCGGGTCAGCCCATCGACACCGATGGGCATGAGGTAGAAGCTCTGCAACAACATGTCCAGCAGCGCGACATGGCCGTTCATGGCCAGGAACATCAGGGTACCCATGATCACGAAGAACTGGGACACCACCGGCACCTGGACCCCCATGGCGGGATCCACCATGGAGGCATAGCCCAGCCCCATGGACAGGGCGATGGACTCACCGGCCATGGTCAGGGCGCTCATGACCATCTGGAAGATGAACCCCATGGTCACCCCGATCAGCACCTGCTGGAGGGTGACGATCAACCCTTCCATGCTCAGGGGCTGCACGGCGGGCGCCGCCGGCAGCAGAGGAGCGATCAGCAGGGCCAGGACCATGGCAAGGACCAGACGCACCCGCAACGGCACCGTCCCCGCGCCGAAGATCGGCGCCGCCATCAGCATCGCGCCGATGCGCACGAACGGCCACAGGAAGGCGGTGACCAGGGCGATGAGTTCGGTGTCGGTGAAATTGAACATGACCGATGACGCCTACCCGATCAGCCCGGGGATGCTCTCATAGAGCCGCAGGCAGTAATCCACCAACAGATCCAGCATCCAGCCGCCGGCGATCACCAGGGCCGCAAACATGCCCAGCAGCTTGGGAATGAAGGACAGGGTCATTTCCTGGATCGAGGTGGCGGCCTGGATCATGCCAATGAACAGACCGATGGCCAGGGCGGTCAGCAGCACCGGCGCGGCGATCAGCACGATGACCCACACGGCCTGCTGCCCCACTTCCACCACGGTATCCGGCGTCATCGGCATGCTCCTCGCGGTTCAGACAAAGAAACTGGTGGCCAGGGTGCTCATGATCATCGCCCAGCCGTCCACCAGCACGAACAGCATGATCTTGAACGGCAGGGAGATGATCAGCGGGGAGAGCATCATCATGCCCATGGACATGAGCACGCTGGCCACCACCAGGTCGATGATCAGAAATGGAATCAGGATCAGGAAGCCGATCTGGAAGGCGGTCTTGAGTTCACTGGTGATGAACGAGGGTACCAGGACGGAAAAAGGTACATCCTCGGGTCCCTCGAAACCGTCATGCCCGGCAATGCGGGCAAACATGGCAATGTCCGTCTCCCGGGTCTGCTCCAGCATGAAGTCCCGCAGCGGCACCCAGGCCCGCTTGACCATCTCCTCCTGACCGATCTCCTCGGCCATGAAGGGCTGGATGGCCTGCTCGTTCACCGCCTGAAAGACCGGCGCCATGATGAAGAAGGTCAGGAAAAGGGCCAGTCCGATCAGGATCTGATTGGAAGGGGTCTGAGTGGTGCCGATGCCCTGGCGCAGGATCCCCAGCACGATAATGATCCGGGTGAAGGAGGTCATCATGATGAGGGCTGCCGGCAGCACGCTCATCAGGGTCATGAGGATCAGGATCTGCAGCGTGACCGAATAGGTCTGAGTACCGCCCGGATCCGTGTCCACCGACAGCAGCGGGATACCGGCCTGCGCCATCACCGGAGCAGCCGGCCACAGGAGCAGCAGCAGCGCCAGGGGTGACAGCAGCAGCGCCCTCATGACGTCCCTCCCTGCCGGCCCATGGCTTGACGCAGGCGCTCGGCAAAACCGCCGCCATGACGGCCCTGGGTCGCGACACCCTCCCCGGTCCGGACCGGCGCATCCAGGACATGCAGGGTCTGCACCCGGCCCGGCGCCACCCCCAGCAACAACTGGGTCTCGCCCACCTGGACCAGGACCATGCGCTCGCGGGCCCCCAGGGAGACCGCACCGAGCACCCGCAGCTCTCCGGACACCCCGCTGTGCATGCCGCCCATGCGGCGCATCATGAAGCCCAGCACCAGGATGGCGAAGATCACCAGGATCAGGCCCATCACCAGTTGTCCCAGATAGGCCGCGCCATCCCCCGTGATGCCAGGTCCGGGCACGCCCCCTCCCGACTCACCCGCCGACACGGCCAGGGGCATGAGCAGAAGCAGCACCACACCGATGAAGGGCTTGAGTAGGGACATGGGACGCCTCACTTGAGCTTGCGAACCCGTTCCGCCGGGCTGATCACGTCGGTCAGGCGGATACCGAACTTCTCGTTCACCACCACCACCTCGCCATGGGCCACCAGGGTGCCGTTGACCATCACGTCCAGGGGTTCTCCGGCCAGGCGATCCAGTTCCACCACGGAACCCTGGTTGAGCTGCAGCAGGTTACGGATGGGGATCCTGGTCCGCCCGATTTCCATGGAGATGGTCACGGGCACGTCCAGGATCACACCCAGGTTGACCTCGGCACCGCCCTCGGCACCCCGACCGGGGGTGGCTTCGGCACCCAGATCCTCAAAGGACATTCTGGGCGTGGGATCCTTCCAGGCATTACCCTTGTTGGCGGCCTCGCCACTCGCGGCACCGCCTGCATCCTGTGCGCCCCCGGCGGCCTCATCGGCGGCCGGGGCACTCCCTCCGGCCTTCTGGTCCGCCTCGGCCTGTTCGGCCAGGGCCGCCGCCCAGATATCCTCTTCTTCGGCTTCGGGTTTGTTGTCCTGATCTTTGTCACTCATGGAGGTCATCCTCGCTGTATTCATTCACTGAGCCGGATCGGCCCGGTAATCTTGATGGCATTGAAACCGTCCGACGTGCCGAAACGACCGCGAAACACGGGGATGCCCTCGGCCCGGATCGTGACTTCCTCGGGAATTTCCACCGGAATGATGTCACCGGGCTTGAGGTTGATCATGTCGGCCACGGTGAGCTCGGTCTCCGTCAGCTTGGCGGTGAGTTCCACCTGCACCATCTTGAGTTCCTCGCGCAGAGCCTTGACCCAGCGGTCATCCACGTCCGCCCGATCGCTCTGCAACCCCGTGTCCAGCTGTTCACGGATGGGCTCGATCATGGAATACGGCATGGTCACGTGCATTTCACCGCCACCGCCGTCCAGTTCCACGTGAAAGGAGCAGACCACCACCACCTCGGTGGGGCTGACGATATTGGCGAACTGGGGATTGACCTCGGAGCGGTTGTATTCAAAGTCCAGATCCATCACCGGTGCCCAGGCCTTTTTCAGATCCGTGAAGGACTGGTCCAGCAACATGCGGATCACCCGCAGTTCCGTCGGGGTGAACTCCCGCCCTTCGATCTTGGCGTGATAGCGACCGTCCCCGCCGAAGAAATTGTCCACCAGGATGAACACCAGCTTGGGGTCGAGCACGAACAGTGCGGTACCCCGCAGCGGCCGGACCCGGACCATGTTGAGGCTGGTGGGCACATACAGGGAGTGCACGTATTCCCCGAACTTCATCATCTTGACCCCGCCCACGGAAATCTCCGCCGAGCGACGCAGGAGTTCGAACAGCCCGATGCGCATGTAACGGGCAAAGCGCTCGTTGATCATCTCCAGGGTGGGCATGCGCCCCCGGACGATACGATCCTGGGTGGTCAGGTCGTATTCCCTGGCCACGCCATCGTGAGCGAGCAACTGATCCTCGGTCTCCACCGCACCGCTGTCCACCCCGTGCAGCAGGGCATCAATCTCGTCCTGGGAAAGAAGATCACTGGTGGCCATCACTCTGCCTCACTGCATCACAAGACTGTTGAAGTACACCGCTTCCACCTGGGTGCGTTCTCCCCGCGTGCCCAGCACGTTGATCACTTCCTCCAGCACTTCAGCGCGAACCTGTTCCTTGCCTGCCTCGGTGATCAGATCGTCATAGGTCTTGTTGCCGATGAGGATCATCAGGTTATTGCGGATGACCGGCATGTGGCGGTTCACCCCGTCCAGCACGGCCTGATCCCGCGCCATGACCACGATGCCCACCTGCACGAAGCGTATCCGGCCCGAGCCCTGGAAATTCACCACCAGCGGAGGGTCCAGAGGCAGATAAATGGCCGGCCGCACCGGCTCCGGACGATCCTGCCCCGGCTCGCTACCGCCCAGCAGATACCAGGCAATCCCGCCGCCGGCCCCGGCGGCCACCAAGGTGGTCAGCAGAATGATCACTATCAGCTTCAGCATGCCGCCCTTGCCCTTGGTGGGCTTGGGGGCGGCGGTTTTTTCAGGTTTTTTGGCCATGACTGCCTGGGCCTCCGTTTTTCATGGAAAGAAGCAACACCCGTGCCAGATAAAAAAGAAACACAAAGTGCAATAAAATCAATTACCTGAGAACCAGGAACACCAGGACGTGACGAAATATTGACGACCGACGACAGCCACGGGACGACGGGCCGACACGGCCCGCCGGAAAGGCAAGGTGTACAGGGAGGGAATTATACGGTGGTCGGACAGGAGACGCCGCCCCGAAGAGGCGCGGCATCGACGACGGCACCTTCCGCGGCCGCTAGAGGCCGGGAAAGGTGATCAGGCATAGGCATCCAGAAGGCCGGTACCGTTCGGATCGGCGGCGCCCGCGGTCCCGTCTCCGGCGACACGCGGATCGACACCGTCGGGATCATCCGGACGCAATCCGGCCTCGTCCCGAGCCATCTCGTCCTGTCCGCCGGCCTCGCGACCGGAAACATCCACATCACCCAACTGCACGCCGCTGTCGGCAAACATCTCCCGCAGCCTGGGCATGGCGGCATCCAGTGCCTCGCGGGCCTGGGGATGATGGGCCAGGAACTGAATATTGGCACGATCGCCCTCCATGGTGATGCGCACCTCCAGCGGCCCCAGGTGGGGTGGGCTCAACCTCAGTTCCGCCCCCTGCATGTTCTGGTTCACCATCCACAGGACCCGGCTGCCCACCGCCTGCCCCCAGTTGGGGCGTGACATCGGCACGTCCACATCCAGGGCACGCAGGGGGAGGGGCTGCGTCGGGGAATGGGGCTGGGCCTGACCGGCAGGCAATGTCTCGGCACTGGTCGGCGCCAGGGGAGCGGCCGCGTCACGCCCGCCCTCCCCGCCCAACCGGGCCACCAGGGCATGCAACGCCTGAGGCATGATCGGGCTCCCGTCCTGTTGTGCCGCTCCCGCACCCTGCTGCCCGTGCAACACCTGGGTCAACGCCGCCGTCAGCGCGGTGAGCCCGCCCCCTTCCGGGCGACGATCCCCCCCGGGATTGAAGGATTCCCCGGCAATTCCCGGCAATCCCCGGCCCGTCTCGGCCAGTTGCTGCCATGCCGCCAGCAGGGAGGCCATTGCGGTATCGTCCCCCTCCTGCCGCAGATCCTCCAGGGTGATGCCGGCCTCATCCATGAGCCGAGCCAGCCAGTCGGGCGGGAAAATCATCGCCGTCGGATCCTGCGCCAGCAAGGCATCCAGGGCCACGGACTGCATCGGGTCCGGATGGCCGCCCGTCAGCTGCTGCAACTGTCCCAGCAGGCTCAGGTGAAAATCGGCGCCCTCCCCGGTCAGGGCAGCGATAGGACTGCGCGAATCCCCCCCCAGGGCAGGCAGGGCGTTCAGTGCAGAAAAGGGCATGAATGACATGTTCATGGCCAGACCCTCGACAGTATCAGGTGAGTCCCGAAATGATGATAAACGTTTGCAATATACGGGCCAGGAATCACTCGATGTCATGTCGCCGGCGACCGTTACGGTCGTCCTGCTCCGCCTGTTCCCGTCGGTCCTGCGCCCTGCGCTCTTCGTGCTGGAACTGTTCGACCACACGATTGAGGGCCTCGGTCTTGCCCCGGGCCTCCACCCAACGCCCACGGCTCATTTCCAGTTCGCGCCGAGCGGCGGCCACCAGCCTCGCCTGCTGTTCGATCGCTTCATTGAGACGGTGCAGAAACAGGCGGTAGTCCCGCACCGACATGCCGGTCATGCCCACCCCGCTTTGGGACTCGAAGCGCTGGGCATACTCGTCACGGTAGCTGCTCAGCTCCTCCAGACGCGCGACGCGCTCTTCCAGGGCCTGCTGTGATTGACCCAGGCGCTGTGCGGCCAGTTGCTGGCGGTTATCCGCCACCTGTACCACGGGTTCCATGCGTTTGGATCGATTCATGACCTACCTCTCTGGTTACAGCCCATCAACGGATCAGCTGCCTGCCCCGCTCGTCACCGCCGGTCGGGGGTGGCGGCGGTTCCATCAGTCCATCCAGTGCCTTCAGGCTGTCCTTGAACGTCACCGACTGGCGCATGTCCTGCTGCAGGTACTGTTCCAGCCTGGGCTGCATGGCAACGGCCTCGTCCACCCGAGGATCGGCACCGCGCTGATAGGCACCCACGCTGATGAGATCCCGATTCTGCTGATAGTGGGAATACAGTTGTTTGAAGCGGCGGGCGGCCTGGATATGCCCGGGGTCCACGATCTCGTTCATCACCCGTGACACGGAGGCCTCGATATCGATGGCCGGATACCGTCCCGTGTCGGCAATCCGTCGCGACAGGACCACATGGCCGTCAAGGATCGCCCGGGCGGCGTCGGCAATGGGATCATTGGTGTCGTCCCCTTCGGCCAGCACCGTATAGAAAGCCGTGATGGACCCACTACCCTGATCCCCGTTTCCGGCCCGTTCCACCAGTTGGGGCAACTTGGCAAAGACCGACGGGGTATACCCCTTGGTCGCCGGCGGCTCGCCGATGGCCAGGGAGATCTCCCGCTGGGCCTGGGCAAACCGGGTCAGGGAATCCATCAGCAACAATACGTCATGCCCCTTGTCGCGGAAGTATTCCGCAATGCTGGTGGCCAGCATGGCGCCATGCAGACGCATCAGGGGAGGATGATCCGCCGGCACCGCCACCACCACGGCCCGCGCCATGCCCTCGGGACCGAGGATGTTCTGGACGAATTCGTTCACTTCCCTGCCCCGTTCCCCGATCAGGCCCACCACCGTGATGTCCGCCGTGGTGTAACGGGTCATCATGCCAAGAAGCACGCTCTTGCCCACGCCGCTACCGGCGAACAGCCCCATGCGCTGACCCCGGCCCACCGTCAACAAGCCGTTGATGGCCCTGACTCCCACGTCCAGGGGTTCGTGGATGGGGCGCCTGGCCAGGGGGTTGATGCTGCGACCGTTAAGGGAGACATGCGCATCGCACTGGGGCGCGGGGCGACCATCCAGCGGCCGCCCGGAACCGTCCAGGACCCGCCCCAGCAAGGCGTCACCCACCTGGGTGTCGCGGGCATGACGGGTGGGAATCACCCGGGCGCCCGGCGTCAGGCCACTGACGTCGCCCACCGGCATCAGGAAGGTACGTTCCGCGGAAAAACCCACCACTTCCGCCTCCACCTCGTGGCCGCCGGCACTGATGACCCGGCAGCGCCCACCGATGGAGGCCTGACAACCTTCCGCCTCCAACGTCAGGCCCACCATCCGGACCAGACGCCCCTCCGCGACAACCGGTTGGGCACGGGCCGCCCGTGCCCGATACCGGGCCAGTGTCTCCGCCAGCAGGCTGGAACGCACGTCGGGACGGAGCGCGGGCGGCAACCGGCGGGTGTCAGTCATCGCCGCCGCCTCCCCCCTGATCGGTGCTGCGCTCCCCGCCCCATACCGAGGCAATGACGGCATTCAGACGGGATTCCAGGGTGGCATCCACCCGTGATGTTTCGGTGATCACCCGCACCCCGCCGCGACTGAGAGTGGGATCTTCGACAATGGACCAGGGACGTTCCAGATCATCCAGCCGCAGGGTTTCCCGGACCAGCTTGCTGTCATCCGGATGCAGGTGCAGATGCAGCTTGCGTTCGGCGCTGGGCAGGGCTTCCAGGGCCTCCCTGAGCACCGCGACGATCGCCCCGGGGTCGGTCTTCAACTCGCGGCGGACCAGCTGGCGGGCTACCGCCATGGCCAGTTGCACCAGTTCGTCCTCCACTGCGGCATCCAGCGCCGCATAGGGCTGCTCAAGCCCCTGGATCAGATGGTCCAGCAGCGCCAGGCGCTCCTTCACGGCAGCCTCCGCGGCCTTCAGGCCATCCGCCTGTCCCTTGGCAAATCCTTCCTTGCGACCCTGCTCCAGCCCCAGTCGGCGCCCCTCCTCCTGTCCCGCCCGCAGGCCTTCTTCACGGGCCTGGCGCTCGATGTCCATGATGCGGTCGGCGGTGGGCAAACCGGGCGCCGAATCCAGCGCCTCGTCTTCCGCCTCTGTCTCCGGCGCCGACGGTTCGGGATCAGATGCCTGATCCGCCAGGGGCGCATGGATATCGGGCAGTTCCCAGCGCCTGGCACCAGTCCCCTTTTCCGATGTGATAATGCGTTCGATCATTCAGTGTCTCCGTCCGGACTAGACCATCTGCTCGGCGCCCTTGTTGCCGAGCACGATCTCGCCGGACTCGGCCATGCGCCGGGCGATGCTCAGGATTTCCTTCTGCGCGACCTCCACCTCGCTCAGACGCACCGGCCCCTTCGCCTCCAGGTCGTCCTGCAGCATCTCGGCGGCGCGCTTGGACATGTTCCGGAGGATCTTGTCCTTGACCGCGTCGTCGGCACCCTTGAGGGCCAGAACCAGGGAGTCGGTGGACACCTCCCGCAACAGGGACTGGATACCGCGATCGTCCACATCCACCAGGTTGGCGAACACGAACATGAGATCCTGGATCTTCTGCCCCAGGCCCTCGTCCAGATCCCGGACCTTGTCCATGATCATGCCTTCCTTGGTGGAGTCCATGAAATTGAGGATGTTGGCGGCACTCTTCACGCCGCCCACCGACGAGGACTTGACGTTCAGGTTGCCGGCAAACTGACGTTCCAGGATCTCGTCCAGTTCCATCAGTGCCGCCGGCTGTACTCCATCCAGGGTGGCAATGCGCATCAGAATGTCCGGCTGGGTACGATCCGGCAGGAAGGACAGCACGGCGGCGGCATGGTCCGGATCCAGGTAGGACAGGACGATGGCGATGATCTGCGGATGTTCCAGCCGGATGACCTCGGCCACGGCGCGGGGGTCCATCCACTTCAGGGATTCAAGCCCCTTGGAGTTGCGTCCCAGCAGGATCCGGTCGATCACCCCGTCCGCCTTGTCCTTGCCCAGGGCGGAGGTGAGCACGCTGCGGATGTACTCGTCCGACCCCATGCCCAGCGCGGTCTGCTCCTCCACTACGGCGATGAAGTCATCCAGCACCTCTCCCACCTCCTTCTTGGAGACATTGGACAGGGAGGCCATGGCGGTCCCGATCCGCTGCACTTCCTTGGGACCCATGTGCTTGAGGACCTGGGCGGCCGATTCCTCGCCCAGGCTCATCAGGAAAACCGCGGCCCGGTCGGGCCCGGACAGTTTGCTCTTAGGATCCATCTTCAGCCACCCAGTTCTTCACCACTTGAGCCACCAGTTTGGGATCTTCCTTGATCAGTTCGCGCACCCGCTGCAGATTTTCTTCATAGCTTGCCGGCTTCTTACCCGGCAGGGCCTGAGGTTCACCGGCGCCCTCGTGGGTCAGGCTGAGTTGATCTTCTCCCAGCCCTTCACCTTCCAGGCGCTTGCGCTCCTCCGCTTCTTCCTCCGTTTCCGGCGCACCCTTGGCGGCCAGTCCCTTGAGCATGGGACGGACCACCAGGAGGATCAGCAGCAGGGCCACCAGTGCCACCAGCGCCATTCTTGCCAGATCCTGAGCCCAGGGCTCCTGCCAGATCACCGGCGCGGGGAAGGGATCAGGCTCGGCCACGGCGCGGAACGGGGCGTTCATGACATTGACACTGTCGCCGCGACGGGCATCAAAGCCCACCGCCTCGCGCACCAGGTTCTCGATGCGCTGCAGTTCTTCCTGGGGGATGGGCTCGCGCACCATCTCCCCATCCTCATTCAACTGTTCACGGAAATCCAGTACCACCGCCACCGACAGGCGACGCACGGTACCGGGCGCCTCGCGGACGTGGCTGATGGTGCGATCCACTTCGTAATTACGGGTCATGCGGCGACTGCTGGAGCCGGGCATGGCGGCGGCATCAGGCCCCAGCACACCCTCCCCTTCGGCATCGAGCACGCCACCCGCGGGCGGCTGATTGGTCAGGGCACCGGGGATACCCATCATGCCCAGACTGCCGCGGGATTCCTCCTCCGCAAGTTGCTCGCTGCGCAGGGCCGTGAGTTCGGGGTCATAGTTCTCGATCGTGCGTTCGATGCGGGAAAAATCCAGGTCGGCGGACACCTGGGCGCGCACCCCGTCGGGTCCGACAATGGGCGAGACGATATCCATGATGCGTCGGACATAGCTCTCTTCCATGCGGCGGGTGAATTCCAGGTTACGGGTGGAGAGATTCATGCCCTCATCCTCGTCCCTGGGGGTCAGCAACTGACCTCGCTGATCCACCACGGTCACCCGCTCCGGCTCCAGATCGGGAATGCTGGACGAAACCAGATGGACAATGCCGGCCACCTGACGTTCCGTCAGCGTCCTGCCGGGGTGGAGATTGACCAGCACCGAGGCACTGGGCTTGGTGCGGTCACGCACGAACACGGTTTCCCGGGGCATGGCCAGATGCACCCGAGCCGTCTCCACGCTGGCCAGGGTCGATACCGAACGGGCCAGTTCTCCTTCCAGGGCACGGTGATAACGGGCCGTCTCCACCAGGCGACTGGTTCCGATCCCCTGATCCTGTTCCATCAGCTCGAAACCGAATCCCCCCGTGCGCGGCAATCCTTCCGTCGCCATCTGCAGGCGGGCTTCATGCACCCGTCCCGCGGGCACCGTCAGGGCGCCGGTCATGGGGTCGATCCGGTAGTTGATGCCCTGACGCCCCAGTGCCTCCATCACCTGAGCCGACTCCCGTTCTCCCAACCCGGGGAAGAGCACGGCATAAGATGGCCGGGTGACCCACAGGAACAGACTCGCCACCAGAGCGACCACCGCCGCCACCCCGACCAGCAAGCCGACCTGGCTCTGCCGGGGCAGACTGGTGAAACCCTGCATCTGCTGATTGAACGTCGTGGTCAGTGAAGTGGCCATGATGCTTCCTTAAAAGGACCTACACCTGCATGTTCATGATGTCCTGATAGGCGGACACCAGACGATTGCGCACCTGCATGGTGGCCTCGAAGGAGATGCTGGCCTTTTGCGTGGCGATCATCACCTGGGCCAGATCCACGTCAGGGTCCCCCATCTCGAACCGGGTGGCCAGCTGATTGCCCTTCTGCTGGGCACTGTTCACCTTGTCCATGGATTGCTTCAGCGCCGCGGCAAAATTGGGCTGCGCCGGTTGCGGCACCGCGACCTTGGGGCCTTCCAGACCGGCACTGGCCGCCAGCACGCGCATCTGCTGAAGCACTTGGTTGATCTGCATGTCACTCATCTCGATACCCTCCCGGCCCGCATCGGCGGACCAAGCATCAATGCATGTCAATAGGGAATGGTCACGCCGGCATCGCGCAGTCTGGCCAGCTTGTAGCGCAGGGTGCGCGGGCTGATGCCCAGACGGGCGGCGGCGTCCTTGCGGCTGCCCTCTTCCACCCTGAGAGCATCCAGAATCAGTTGTTCTTCCCGGGACCTCAGCCTGTCACCCAGGCGCTGGGTGGCGGCGGACGTCGGCTCCGAGACAGGGGCATGGAGAGAAGCATGGGGCGCGGCATCGACCTTCCCCATGGCCTCGAACTGGATGGAGGCGGCATCCAGTTCCTCTCCGTCGCGCAGGATCATGGCCCGCTGGATGACGTTGTCCAGCTCGCGCACGTTGCCCGGCCAGGTGTGATCCATCAGCCGTGCCGCGGCGGCGGTGGTGAGATTGGCCTGGTCGATGGCGCGACCGTGGATATAGATCAGTCGTCGGGCCAGGGGCAGGATGTCGCCGGGACGCTCCCGGAGCGGGGGAATGACCAGGGGGAAGACATTGAGCCGGTAGAACAGGTCCTCGCGGAACTTGCCCTCCGCCACCGCCTGCATGAGATTGCGGTTGGACGTGGCCAGCACCCGGACATCCATCTGCATGGGACGCCGTCCGCCGAGCCTCTCCACCTCCCGCTCCTGCAGCACACGCAGCAGTTTCGCCTGCAGGGAGAGATCCATCTCGGAGATCTCGTCCAGCAGCAGGGTCCCCCCTTCCGCCAGCTCGAACTTGCCGGGACGGGATTCATAGGCCCCCGTGAATGCCCCCCGCTCATGACCGAAGAGCATGGCTTCCAGCATGTTTTCGGGAATGGCTGCGCAGTTGACCGCCACGAAGGGACCGTCGGCGCGGGGAGAGTGGGCATGAATGAATCTGGCATAGACTTCCTTGCCCACCCCCGACTCGCCGTTGAGCATCACGGTCGCTTCCGAGGCGGCAACACGACGCGCAAGCTCCACCAGTTCCCGGCTCCGCGGGTCCTCCGCGACCAGCTCGAAGGCCCCGCCGGAAGGGTCCATTGTCAGAAGTGTTGCCTGGGTCATCTCACCTGCTCCGAAATGTGGTCCGGTTGTCGGCCCTCCCGGCGGTGACGTAACACCGGCGATGGAGTGGCCTGCAACCTTCCAGAAGCAGGTAACGTGCCAGAAAATAAAAACAATTAAAAACAGATACTTAAAAACAAAAAACAGAACTGCGTCAGGATTCCGTCGTCATATCATCCCGCTGGACGCCGTATTTCCGCATCTTTTCCACCAGCGTGGTCCGGCGCATGCCCAGTAACTTGGCGGCATGGGCCACCACCCCGTCGGAGCGATCAAGGGCCTGCCGGATCAGGTGGGTCTCCAGATCGCTGATGTACTCCTTGAGATCCAGCCCGGACTCGGGCAACCCGGCCTCCAGGGTGACGGGAGCATCGACCTCGGCCGCACTGATGGTCTGCAGATCCTGTTCACTCAGACCGGCCCTGAATTTGCCGGGCAGGTCATCAGGCGACACGGTTTCTCCCGGAAACATGATGGAGAGACGTTCCACCAGGTTGGCCAGCTCACGAACGTTGCCGGGCCAGTCATAACGGGACAGTACCCGCAGGGCAGCGGGAGAAAACCGCACCCCGGAGCGTCCCTCGGCCTCCATCCGGGTCACCAGCTCATCGATCAGCAAGGGCAGGTCCCTGAGCCGATCCCGCAGCGGCGGTACCTCGATGGGGAATACATTGAGTCGATAATACAGATCTTCCCGGAAGGTGCCTTCCTGGATCGCCACCTCCAGATCCCGATGGGTGGCGGCAATGATGCGTGCATCGGTGGTCAGCGTCTTGGTGCTGCCCACACGCTCGAAAGTACGTTCCTGCAGTACCCGCAGGATCTTCACCTGCATGGGCAGCGGCATGTCACCGATCTCGTCCAGGAACAGGGTGCCGCCCTGGGCCAGCTCGAAGCGACCGGGACGGGCGGTGATGGCGCCGGTGAAGGCCCCCTTTTCATGACCGAACAGCTCGCTTTCCAGCAATTCTCCGGGAATGGCGCCACAGTTCACCGCCACGAAGGGCTTGCCGCCACGGGACGAGCACTGGTGAACATTGCGGGCCACCACCTCCTTGCCGGTCCCGGTCTCGCCCAGAATCAGCACATTGGCATCGGTCATCGCCACCTGCTGGATCAGCTCACGGATACGCTGCATGGTCCGGTGATACCCCACCAGGGAATGGTAGAGCGCCTGATGCCGGACCTTGTCCGGCGAGACCCCGTTGACCACCAGATGACGCGCCGTCTGCAGACTGCCCGACAAGGCGGGATAACGCAGGGGGAAGTCCAGGCGACCCAGCACCCGGGGATGCATCGCATCCGGCAGGGATGAAAATTCCTCGGCGGCACCCGCCAGGATCAGTGGGGGCAATCCATCAAGCGCCGACAGGGGTTCCACCAGCTCGGCCCCATGCGCCACGGCGCAACCGCTGACCAGGATCGCCAGCCAGTCCCCCCGGGTCTGCTCCCGCAGATGAGCGCCGCACTCCCGTGGCGACATCACCCGTGGACGACAGCCCAGAAAGTCCAGGATGGTTTCCATGCGTTCGGCGCGCCGGGCATCCCCAGCCACCACCAGGACGACATCGGGCAACAGTGGAGGCTGTCCGTCCGCGTCTTCGGTTGTCGATAATGGGTCTTGAAGTGTCATAAATATACGCCCTGGACCGTTCCATGGGTCCGAAACAATAACCGCTTTTTGAAAAGGCTCAGTTGACCTGCGCCGCCGTCCCGACCCGTTCAGTTCGGGGTTTCATCACGCCTGGACCGGCTCTGGGCGATGCTGCGTCGATGGCGCCGGAACACCATTTTCTGAATGCCGTCTTCGAGTGCCGGACTCATTCCCTGGAACAGCACGCTCAGATCATAGCCCGATTCCGCGGCCTCGCACGAGGTCACCCGGGCATACAGCGTCAGCGGCCGGGGAAACTGGGGACACAGATAAAAGCTCAGGCACAGGGCCTGCCCGGGCGGCAGGGACTCCGGCTGGACCCAGCCCAGGCCTTCGGCGGAAATCCGCAAAGGAACCGGCGGTGGAATCCGCGCATGGGCATGCAGCAACAGACTCACCATTTCCACCAGCAGGTTGACCTTCGACTCGATTCTGAGCAGTTCCTGGGTCACCTCACCGGCGTCATCGATCCGTCGCGGCTGAACATCATCCATGCCTGCGCAGACCCGGAGCAGGCTTTCATTGGCTTCATTGATCCGGGCCAGCTCTTCAGCCGGAGGAATCCCGTCCACCGGTTCCATCGCCAGGGGGAGTCGATCCCTGATCACCAGCACATCCTTGAAGGGATCGTCTGTCGTCATGATCTCATTTCAGCATAACCGCAAAGTGACAGGCAAAACCCGGATATCCCGGATCCGCCCCGATCAAGTACCGCAGAAAGTCTGGTACACCCGCTCCGCCGGGTCCGGAGGCCGGGCATAGGCCTGGTCGTCCTCCGCCAGTGCCCAGGGATTGCGCGCCACCTTGAGCAACCGCCGAAAAGGCCCGAAATCCCCCGCCTCCACGGCCGCCGCAATCACCTGTTCCACCCGATGATTGCGGGGAATACAGGCCGGGTTGATCCGTCGCATGCGCGCGGCCCTCGCCCCGGGAGACATCGCTCCCTCCCGGCGCAGGCGTGACCGCCACTGCCGCGCCCAGGCATCGAAGGCCTCGGGCTGCGTGAACAGGCGACGAACCGGCTCATCCTGCCCCTCGTCCTCGGCCGCATCACACAGATGACGAAAACACAGGGTGAAATCCGCCTGGCCCTGCTGCATGGCCTGCAGCAACCCCTGAATCAGGGCAATGTCCCCCTTATCGGCCGTGCTCAGCCCCAGCTTGAGGCCCATCACGTCAATCCAGTGACGCGCAAACCGTTCGGAGAAGGAATTTACCAGATCCGTGGCCGATTCCAGCGCCTGATTTTCGTCGGAGCCGATCAACGGCAGCAATGTCTCGGCCAATCGGGCCAGATTCCACTGGGCCATGGCCGGCTGATTGGCATAGGCATAACGCCCCCGGCTATCGATGGCACTGAAGACCTGATCCGGATGATAGACGTCCATGAAGGCGCAAGGACCGAAATCGATGGTCTGTCCGGACACGGCCATGTTGTCCGTGTTCATCACCCCGTGGATAAACCCCACCCCCATCCACAGGGCCACCAGCCTTGCCTGGGCTTCCACGATGGCCTCCAGCAAGGCCAGGCCGGGCTGGTCCGCCTCACGGGTCCAGGGGTAATGACGATCCGCGACATGGTCCGCCAGTTGCCCCAGCGCCGCCCGATCGCCACGCATGGCGAAATACTGAAATGTCCCCACCCGCACATGACTGGCCGCCACCCGGGTCAGCACAGCCCCCGGCAGGACCGTTTCCCGCAGCACCGGTTCTCCGGTGGAGACGGCGGCCAGGGCCCGGGTCGAAGGGATGCCCAGGGCATGCATGGCCTCGCTGACCAGATACTCACGCAACACCGGACCGAGGGCGGCACGGCCATCGCCTCCCCGGGAAAACGGGGTACGGCCCGATCCCTTGAGCTGGATATCCCGACGCTGCCCCCGCACATCCACCACTTCCCCCAGCAGGATGGCCCGCCCATCCCCCAACCGGGGCACGAAATGCCCGAACTGATGGCCGGCATAGGCCATGGCCAGAGGCTCCGAGCCGGGCAGTACGCGGTTACCCGCAAACACCTGGGCCCAGACTTCCGGCGTCAGGGACAGGGGATCGATGCCCAGCTCCCGACACAGGTCGTGATTGAGTTCGATCAGGGAGGGGGCAGGCACCGGATCCGGGTCAAGCCGGACATGGAAGGTCTCCGGCAGGCGGGCATAGGTGTTGGAAAACGGGATCGGATCAGGCACCGGGGACACAGGGTTCAAACCTCCTTCATTGGGCCGGCGGGCACACCGCCACAGCAATCCGACCACGCGCCGCCGTCGGGGTTCGCGCCGACGGCGGCAAGGAATATTGACCATACTCAATTCCGGGTCTACGCTCTAGCTTATATACCTATTACAAAAGTCAACTACCCCGGCCTGAAGGCCGGAGCTTGTGAAAGCAGGCTGGGTTGACCAGGGAGAGCGGTGAAAACCCGCTACGTTTGCAACAGGTCGTCAAGACCCACCGGCGGATGCTGCCTCAGTCCGCCGCTCTGGAAGAGTGGGATCATGCTGGCGAAAGGTAAAACGCCGAAGGTTCCAGTCGCCGCGAAAGCGGGAGCCGGTTGCAGACATTCCCGAGGGGAGATGGGGCGCAAGCCCCACGTCACCGGACCCGTAAGGGTTCTGTTTTGAGAGCATTTTAGATGGCGGTTTTGGTACTGGACAAGAGGAAAAAGCCCCTGATGCCCTGCTCGGAGAAACGGGCACGGTTGCTATTGGAGCGGGGCCGGGCCGTGGTCCACCGGATGCGTCCGTTCACCATCCGGCTCAAGGATCGCACGGTGGAAGAATCCGTCCTGCAACCGATCCAGATCAAGATTGACCCCGGCAGCAAGACCACCGGAGTCACGGTGATACGCGAAGACGATACTGATCCAGAGGAGCAGCAGGTGTTGATATTGATGGAGATCGAGCATCGGGGCCAACAGATCAGTGAAAATTTGACCCAGCGCCGGGCCTTTCGTCGGCGGCGCCGGAATCAGTTACGTCACCGGGCGCCCCGGTTCGACAACCGGACCCGGCCCCAAGGCCGGCTGGCCCCCAGTCTGCAACATCGGGTAGACACCACGATGGCCTGGGTGAACCGATGGTGCCGACTGGCCCCGGTGACGGGGATCACCATGGAACAGGTCCGATTTGATATGCAGGCCATGGAAAACCCCGAGATCAGTGGCGTGGCGTATCAACAGGGCACCTTGCAGGGCTATGAGGTGAGGGAATACCTGTTGGAGAAGTGGCAACGGTGCTGCGCCTATTGCGGCGCCAGGAACGTGCCCCTGGAGATCGACCATATTCACCCCAAAAGTCGGGGCGGCTCGGATCGGGTCAGCAATCTGACCCTGGCCTGTCATGATTGCAATCAGGCCAAGGGGAATCAGCCTGTGGAAGTGTTTATGGCCGACAACCCCAAGCGCCTGCAACGGATCAAGGCCCAGGCCCAGGCCAAGGCCCCCCTCAAGGATGCCGCCGCCGTCAACAGCACCCGCTGGGCACTGTTTCAACAGCTTCAGACCACGGACCTGCCCGTGATCACCAGTAGCGGTGGCCGCACCCAATACAACCGACAGCGGTTGGGCATCCCCAAGACCCACGCCCTGGATGCGGCCTGTGTCGGGCCAGTCACCGCCGTTACCCACTGGAACGTGCCCACCTTGACGGTGCGGGCCACGGGTCGGGGCAGTTATCAGCGCACACGGCTCAACCGTTTTGGCTTCCCCCGTGGCTACCTGATGCGGCAAAAACAGGTGAAAGGCTTTCAGACCGGGGATCTGGTTCAGGCCAACGTACCGACTGGTAAAAAGGCCGGCACTTACCAGGGCCGGGTGGCCATCCGCGCCACCGGCAGTTTCAATATCCAGACCCGAGAGGGTGTGGTTCAGGGCATTTCACACCGCCATTGCCGCCTGCTTCAAAGAGCCGATGGCTACGGCTATACCTTCCAACCCAAACCGGCACTGGAGGACGCGACCAGGGCCGCGTGATCGTGC
This sequence comes from Ectothiorhodospira shaposhnikovii, assembly GCF_047222355.1. NCBI lineage: Bacteria > Pseudomonadati > Pseudomonadota > Gammaproteobacteria > Chromatiales > Ectothiorhodospiraceae > Ectothiorhodospira > Ectothiorhodospira shaposhnikovii. The sequence goes on from NZ_CP178333.1 coordinate 1,943,392, forward strand.
TGTGCACGATGCGCTATCCCTCCCCGCCCTGAAGGACGGGGTTTCTCGCCCAAAATGATGAAGCTCTGCGGCGTCGGGCTGGGATCATCCAGCCTGGCGGTCATGGGCTTCTCCCCCACCGAGCTGCAGGCTTCGGTGCGCCAGTTCAAGACCGCCAAGACCGCCCGTGCCTACGGCATGACGGCGGTGGATACCCAGGCACGCATCTGACACGCCCCGACGGTGGCCAGTCTGGCCCCGACGTTCGGCAGAGGTGCAATGACCAATCACTGGGTCGACATCAAAAATGCCGACCTGATCCTCATCATGGGCGGCAACGCGGCCGAGGCCCAACCCCCGCTGCGTCTACCAGATGATGAAGACCCACTTCGATCGCTATACCCCCGAAGTGGTCAGTCGCATCACCGACACACCGGAAGACCGTTTCCTGCCGCCGCAATCTGGGGGGCGGCCTGATCCTGGATCCCTGGGGACCCGCCCGGGTGCGGGATATTGCCCGCGCCCTGTCCCGGGATGAGACCCACATCCGGGCCCTGATGCAGCGGCTCACCGCCATGGGGCAGGTCTGCCGCATCGCCCATGACACTATTTCCACCGGGAGGCAGTGGCCGAACTGGAAGCCATCGTCCGCGAGTTGTCCGACACCGACCACATCCCTCTCACCACCCTCTCCCACGGCGACGGCTGCGGCTGCAAGATCGCCCCGGCCGTCCTCCAGGAGGCCCTGCGGGGTCTGACACAGGGGGTGTTTCAGCCGAACCATCAGTAACATATCCCCCGCCCGACACAACCGAAACCGATCTCGGCCAGGACTGAAAACCAGAGTCGCCAGACAAAACCCGGGGCCAATCCCTCACTGCCGCCAGCCCGAAATCACCCGGGGGCTACCATCCACAAACCGGGCCCACTCCGGCGTCCGGTGTACCCGCCCCTGATCATCCACGGTCAGGGTGCCCGTCAGACCATGGAGACGCTCCCCGCCTCCCTGTTGCAAAGTGCCCAGCCGCATCCCCAGCCGATAGGCATCATAGCCAAAGGCCCCCATGCGCGGCCATCGCTGCAGGGAGGCATCCAGCGATGTCTCCAGGCCGGCCCGGGGACCGGTCTGGCCAAGCAACCAGGGCATGTCGGCCACCAGCACACCCTCCATATCCCGGTCCACACCCGGATCCATACGCCCGGAGAAGACGTGGGAGGTGGCAAACACCGGCAGATCACCCGCCTGATGGAAACGCAACTGGGGCACGATCAGCCGGGCATGACGGGGTTCGCCGGAGATGAACACCATGTCCACATCCCGACGCCCGCGCCCCTGTCCGTCCTCCATCACACCGGCACGGATCACATCGCCAAAGTCCGTGGCCTGATGGGGAAAGGTCTGCACTGATCGCACTTCCCCGCCCAGGGCTTCAAACCGGGCACGAAAGGCGACCTGCAGCCGCTCGCCCAGATCCGTGCGCGGCACCATCACCACCGCCCGTCGGTGCCCCTGGGCAAAGGCCCGCTGGGCCGCTTCGACCGCTTCATCCTCGGGATTGAGGCCGAAACGGAAAAAATGCGCCGGATACTGCCTGCGTCCTTCCCCATGATTCAGGGCCAGCACCGGCACTGGCAACGCGCCGGGACGAGCAGCCAGCCGGTCCACGGCCTCCCGGGACAAGGGGCCGATGACCAGATCCGCCCCCTCGCGCACGGCTTCCTCGTAATGACGCAGTACATCGCCGGCATCCTCACCCATATCGTGGACACGCAACACGACGGACGAGGCGACGCCGGCGTCCTCGTGGGCCGCCTCAATCCCCTGCAGGATGCCGCGGGCGACACTGCCGTAACGCCCGGTCAGGGGCAGGATGACCGCGATCCGGCGCGGCGGCGAGCCGCTGCCCGCCATGCCCGTCCGCTGTGAAATCGATGTTCCCGCACCGGTGACCGTGCCAGGCAGGGAGCCGGTCGAAGACGGCGCGACCGGCCGTGTGGGCACCAAGGCCACCCGCACTGCAGAGGGCGGCTCGATCCCCCGTGAGCGCAATGCCTCATCCAGACGATTCACCGTATCCGGGCTGGATGCCCGGCTTCTCAGGGCCCGTAATTCAGCGGTATCCAGCCCTTGCAGCCAGTGCATCAGTTGCTGCCGTGCCCATGCCTGCGAAGCGGCATCCTCCGCCAGGGCATGGGCACGATTCCAGGTGGTGATCGCATCCAGATGACGTCCCAACGCCGCCTCGGCCTGGGCACGGATGGCCAAGGACTGCAGCGCCAGGGTCGTGGACAGACGATGGGATTCCAGCGGCAGATGACGCAATGCCTGCAGGGGATCCTGCTGCTCCAGTGCCATCCTGGCCGCCTGGAGCCGGTCATCATCACCGGCCAGCGCGGGCATGAACGCCGTCACCAGCAACAGGCAAAGACCGAGGAGCAAACCATGCAACCCTGGCAGATGGGTGCATCGCCCCGACACAACGCCACTGCGCATCATGACCTGACCCTTCGATGATCGAATTTCCATGGTGAATCCATGAGCGGATATCCCCCTGTGTCGGCTTCCCCCTCATTTTCTTGACCCGGCCATGGATGTTCCGAACCCGTCATTCCCGCGAACGCGGGGATCCCCACATCATCCGTCAGACCCAACACCTCCCCGGCCCCGTCATTCCCGCGAACGCGGGAATCCAGTCACGGTGCCCCCATGGACTCCCGCTTTCGCGGGAGTGACGGCTGATAAATACGGGAGTGACGCCGGGGAATAACGGCCGGAGACAGGGTCGGAATATTCCTAAAGAGTTCCATGCCCCCGGCCGATACGTTCAATGAAGGGGACATTCATCGGATATCCCACGAAGTGCCCGGGTATAGGCTGAGGCATGGCCGCGGCGAGGTCATGTCGGCAGATCGATGGGACACTGCAGGAATAACTAAGGCTGGTTCCATCTCAAGGAGATAAAAATGAAAAAAATGAGTCTGCTGTTGCTCGTGCTCATACTCTCGTTCGTCACTTCCGCCTGCGCACAGCACTACGCACATCCTCCCGTCGTCTACCATGGACACTATGAAGACCGGGTCATTCGGGTCAGCGGCTACGGCGCCGTGACACCCAGCGTCCATCAGACCCAGGCACAACTCAAGCTCAATGCCATGCGCGCCAGCCGCCTGGATGCCTATCGCAATCTGGCCGAAAGTGTCTACGGCATCAACCTGGAAGGCAGCTCCACCGTCAGGGACATGGCGGCACGCCATGACCAGATCCGAACCTATGTCAATGCCAAGGTCACCGGTGCCCGGGTGGTGGATGTCATCCTTGCCGATGACGACATCTACGAGACTGTCCTGGAGCTCACCGTCGGCCGCCAGTTCTACAGTTGTGTCACCCAGCCGCAAACCTGCATGGTGCCGGTGGGCGCGCCGGTCAGAAGCCCGGCTTATGTGGCTCCGGCGGCGCCTTATCACCCTGCCGTCGTACCCAACCAGTGCGGTGCCTGGGGCTGCGCCCCCATCCGCCGGGCCGCCCCGCGCCCCTACTGGCAACACTGCGCCGGATCCTACTGTGATTACGGCCCCGGCGGTTACAATGCACCTTACCATTACTATCCCCGTTGACCGGGAGGTTCGCCGTGAAGGTGCTCTTGCTGCTGGCCCTGCTCTGTCTGCCCGGTGCAGTGCTGGCTGACGTGATCTTTGCCGAGGGCGTGGCGTCCTCGGCCGGAAGATCGATCACCGAAGCCCGGCGGGATGCCCTGGAAGACGCCCTATGGAACGCCTCTGCCCAGCTGGGCATCACGGTGAGGGGACGATCCCAGGTAGGTGAGGCCGCGGTGATCCAGGACGATACCCGCCTGGACACCGCGGCCCGCATTTCACGGTATGACATTGTCGGGGAATGGCAGGAAGGGGACATCTACCATGTCCGCATCCGGGTGGACGCCGCACAGGCCCTGTGCGGTGACCCGGATGCCCGGATGGGCGCCGTCCACTTCCCACTTCTGCAACCCCATCAGCAGCTCACCAGCAGTCTCAACGGCATCGAACCCGGGGTACCCAATGAAATTCTTCACCGCCTTTCCATCCGTACGGGAACACCGCCACGGCGAGCGGAACATCGTCGGCTGCTGGAACCCCTGAACGGACTACCCAATCCCCACGCACCGGAGATCCGCGAACGGGCACGACGCCTGGCCCAGGAGATGGAGGTCAACTACCTGCTGGCCGGGGTGATCATCGACATCGGCTATGAAAACGTCGGCCTCATCCGCAACACCTACCTTCGTCGCAGTGAAGTGGAAATCTACGTGTTTGCCGGTGACACCGGAGAACTGCTCCTGCAGCGCCGAGCGGCCCGTGAAGCCAAGGGCGACGTACTCTACCCCACGCCGGTGGCCTTCGGCAGCCGGCGTTTTTATGAATCACGCTACGGAGAAGCCTTCGACTGGGTGCTGGACCGGCTCAGTCAGGAAATCAGCGGCCTGCTGGCCTGCCCACCGGGAGATCGGGCTTTCGATTGATCATTATGGTGCCCGGAGCCGGACTCGAACCGGCACGGCCAAAGCCGAGGGATTTTAAATTCACATTTTGCCATCATTTGGCAGCATTTCGAGGCATTTAGGCTCCGCATCTCAATAAAATGATTGGCGAGATAGTCGGGTAGTCCAACAATTTGGCATCCAGGGGCATACCTAGTCCGAGGCGCAGACGGTGCGCAGGCGGTTCGCCCCCTGTCCAGCCAACTGCGAGGAGCCCAATCATGTCAAGGTACGCACCTACCAAACTAACAATCCGTTTTGTTGAGAACCTGCCGCACGCCGAGCGCCACCCAACCACCGGGCGCGTCCTGTCGTACTCAGTCCGGGACACCCTCGTCCCTGGGCTGATGGTTGTCGTGAATGCGAACTCCAAGTCGTTCGCAGTCCAGCGCGACCTGTACTCCGAGGAACGTGACACCCAGGGCCGCCGGGTCAAGCTGGGAACCCGCCGCGTTCGCCTGGGCGATGTCAGAGACTTCCTGTCCATCGAAGCCGTCCGGGCGAAGGCCCAGGAGGTCATCAACCAGCTCCGGGCAGGCATCGACCCGAACGCCCAGGGGGTGGCACAAGCCCAGTCAGCGCCAGCGCCCGCCCCGACCTTCACCCTGGGCGACGCCATCGACGCATACGTGGAAGTCTGCCAGCGCAAGGGCAGGCGGCCCAGTACCATCTCGGGCTACCAGAAGCTCACCCAGCGATACCTGCGGGACTGGGTGGGCCGCCCCCTCCGCGAGGTGGGAGACGACCCTCTCGGCGTCGATAGACTCCACCGGGACATCACCCGCGACCACGGCCCAGTGGCGGCGAACCAGACGATGAGGCTAGTCAGGGCGGTGTATCGCAGCGCGGCCCGGAAGATGCGGAACCTTCCGCCCTGCCCGACGGATGCCGTGGATTTCAACGAGGAGCGTCGTCGGACGCTGGTGGTCACGGACTGGGCGAAGTTCTTCGACACGGTGGACGGTCTCAGGAACCCTGTCACCCGCTCCTTCTACTACTTCCTGGCGCTGACAGGCTGCCGCAAGGGTGCGGCAGAAGCGGCCCGCGTGGAGCATGTCAATTGGGAAAAGGGCTTCATCCACATCCCCGACCCCAAGGGCGGCCCCAAGAGGGCGTTCGACCTCCCTCTGGGCAACAGGCTGCTGGCGCTTCTGCGCGCCCAGGTGGAAGATAACCGGGCCGTGTTCGGGCCGAACTACCCCTGGCTCTTCCCCAGCCACTTCTCCAGCAAGGGCCACCTTACCCAGGCGGCGGTGCGTGGGCAGGGTCTCGTGAATCCCCATGCGATAAGGCACTCGTGGGCGTCTTGCGCGACGGCGGCGGGCCTCAACCCCTACGAGATCAAGCTCATCCTAAATCACGTCATCGTGGACGGGGCGACGGGAACCTACCTGCACAGTTCCGCCATGGGCGACGCCCTGCGGCGGGCGGCCCAGCGGGTGGAGGACTACATCTTCGCCCGAGCGGGGCGGAACGTCGTGTCGCTGGAGGCGGCTCGGCGGGCGGGCTAGTAGGAGCCTTCGCCCAGGAGGACGAAGATACCACCCTCGTTCAGGATGGGTTGGTGGTGTTTGCGAAGGTCGCTTAGCGCGTCACGCACTCCGCCAGAGCCGGTCTCGGGACGATCTAGGAGGGAGCAAAGCGCTGGCACGGTAAGCCCCTCGGGGTGCTGGCGTAGAGCTTCTAGAACGGTTCCCAAGGCCTCGGAGCGCGGCTCCTTGGGCACAACACAGGGCAGCGGGTTCCTGGGCTGGTCGAAGGCTTCCAGGCACAGGTTGTCAAGCGGCAGGGGCTGCTGGCCCCAGTCGCGGCGCTTGGTGGCGGCGGCGAGGCGCTTCTGGAGCCCACTCCGGCGGGCGTTCATGCGCTCGCGGAAATCCGGATCTCCCCAGGCAGCTCGGGCGTTCAGCTTGTTCTGCTCAGTGGCTCGCGCCCGGTACGCCGGATCTTCCCAGGCCTGCTGGCTCGCCTCGCGGATGCGTGCCCGGTACTCTGGATCTCCCCAGGCTCGACTCATCGACTCGCTGATGAGCGCCTGGTGGGCTGGGTTTTCCCACAGCTTCCGGCTCGCCTCGCCGTCGTACCCATCCCCGCCGTTCTGGATGTTCTTGCACCCTTCCCCGAACTCCTCCCGTGCCGCTGCAACGGCGCGGGCCTCGGCGTTCGCGTAGTCCTGCCCAGGCTCCACCACCTCCAGCACGAACCAGCGGAAGGCATCGTCCCCGTACTTGGCGCGGGCGTTCTTCACCCAGTTGCCCGATCCACCGTAGCCGCTGGGCAGCTTCCCGACACCCGAGCTTGACCACTGGCGCGGGTCGCCCTTCCGGACTTCGTGCTTCCCGACGTACACGCCCCGGCTGCCCTCGGTGCAGTGGAAGGCGTAGATGACAACGGGGTTCTTTGCCGTCTTGGGCTTGACAGCGGGCGCGGTGCCCAGAGTGGCGATAGGCTTGCGGCTGGTGGTGCGGCTGGCGCGGGCGGCGGGTTCAGTATTCATGACAAGGGTTCCGGGCTTCCATACTCAGCCGGAACTCTCTCGGCCCGTGCCCTGCCGGGCAATCAGTTTGCCGGGCAGGCAGGCAGCAGAGAGTCACAGTTACCGGGGCGGCCCCGGTAGAACAGCGCCAGCCGGTTCCGCCCTGCTGGCGCACCGTGGGGGCGAACCGTGCCCAGGCTCCAGACGCAAAAAGCCCCGGCGCAGGGCCGGGGCGAAGGTGCAGTCGGAGCAACAGGAGTGGAACGATTAGACCGGCAGCATGACCTCGTGGCCGCCACGGCCCAGGTGCGGCAGCCCTTCGGCGTTGCCGGGCTGGCTCACGGGCGGATGGCCCTCAACAGCGAAGGCGGTCGTCGCGCCGATCTCAACAACAGCGAAGTTGTCGAAGGCGTCGATCTCCACACGCTTGCAAAGGGCACGGGCGGCGGCAGGGGCGGAAGCGGCATCGGCAGCGGGAACGACGAGGGCGTTCAGGCCATCGGCGCGGCGCTGGTGCGGTTCAGCGGGGTACAGCAGGAAGGTAGCCATGGTTAGATCTCCTCAGAGGCTTGGATGAAACGAAGGTTGGCGCGGAGGCGGCCCCCGAGCTGGCGGAACACGAACAGGCCGGGTTCTTGGGTGCGATCTACGATGCCAGGGCCGTGTGCGCCCTGCTCGGCGTCGGCCCAGGCGTCGGCGTAGCCCTTCAGCGGCAGATAACCCAGGAAGGGCATCACGCGCTGGGCGTTCGCCCCGGCCAAGGTGCAGCAGGTGCGGGCCGTCTTCACGTCCGGTCGGTCTTTGCCGTGGGCGTGCGCCATCAGGCAGGCGGAAGCCAGTGCGGCGGCGTCGCGGTCGTCGAGGGTGTCGATGATCCGCTGGGCCAGCTCGGCGTCGGTCAGCGATTGGAGATGGGCGCTCATTCGTCACCCCCTTCAGCGCCAGCAGCGGTTTCGCGGTCGCGCAGGGCGCGTTCGATGCGGGCGGTCGGGTTGGCCGTGCCATTCACGACTTCGCCATACAGCGACAGGCCATCAGCCAAGGCGGCCTCGGCTTCCTCGAACTCGACCATCGGCGCGAAGACCTCGTGCTCCTCGGGGAAGATGTCAAGGACGGCAGCCGGATGGAACGGGCGCTTGTCGGTCGGCATGCCCGAGACCACAGCGATGACAGCGGCGGCCAGTTCGGCATCGCCAAGGGAGGCGGCACGCTCGGCGGCGTTCTTCAGGGCCACCGGGCCAGCACTGGCGAGGTTCTGCATGTAGGTAGCGCGGCGCGGGCTGCCCAGGGTCGCAGCGTCGAGCGCGGAGAACGGGTTGTCATAGACGCCTTTGCCCAGCTCCAGCACACCGCGAGCGGTCGCCAGATCCTTTGCCAGGCGCTCGGCTGTCTCCTTCGCGGCGGCCCGCTGGGCTGCGACCAGGGTGTCGGCCTTGCGCTTGGCGAAGGTCTGGCGCTCCTGGGCGGTCATAGTGATTTTGGAGACTTCCTCCATCGCACGCTTTTGGGCAATTTCGCGGGCGTCGGTCAGCGACTTGCGCAGGCTCTGGAGGTTGGCGGCGTGGCTGCGAAGAATAGAGCGGAGCTCTTGGACATTGGCCCGAGACGGGATTTTCTTCAGATTCAACTTGGACATGATTCTCACCTTTGAGAAATCGGAGCCGAACCATTTCGGCTTCCGTGATGAGAATCATTCCTTTTTGTTGCCGCCTCGGCTCTCAGTTTTTAGCGGGTGGCCCAGGTGGTCACTGCTAACGTCCAGTTACCCCAGGCGGCCCCGCCGGATGGGCGCTCCAGGCTGCTGGACGGTTCGCCCCGGCGCATCGCGCACTGCCCTGGGCACAGGGATGGGCAGTCGGGTGGTGCCTCGGGCCTTCTCCCCATAGGCTGCCTCCCAGCGGTCGAGCCCTTCCTCGTCCTGCCGGTAGTCCGGCATCAGGAAGCCGAACGGGGTTCGCCGGGGCGGCACCCCGGCTTCTTCCTCGAAGCTGACAAGCCCCTCCACCTGGGCCAGGAAGTCGCCAATCATGCTTCCGCCTCCAGCAGCCCAGCGGGCTCCGGCTCTACCTCCAGCAGGTCGCCCCGTGCCAGCGCAATCTCGGTGAGCAAGCCCAGAAGCTGCTGGCGCTTGCCTTCGTCGAGCAGCAGCACGTCCTCGGGCTTGAGCGTCAGCGCGTGCCCGCCGTACAGCTCCTGGGTGACGTTCAGGTTCGCGCTCAGTTCGACGGCCCGGCGCTCGATGTACTTCTGCGGGAGGAGCGCCTTGGCCCGCAGCTCCAGCAGGCGGTCGCTGTACTTCGTCACCGTCCCGACCAGCTCGCCCTTCTGATAGACCGGCTCGTCGTAGCCTTCCACGGCGCGGCGGTGAATCTCCAGCTCGACGCTGCCGGTTGCCTGCTCGATGGCGTCATCCCACGCGGCGGCGAACTCGGGATCGTTTTTCCGCAGGATGTAGAACGACGGGGCGCACGTCCCCTTGGCGTGTGGGCTGGCTGCCCGAGCGGCGGCACTCACGATCCCATGGCGGCGTAGCTCCGACAGGAAGACCTCCTTCCGTTCTTCCGTCAGTGCGGCTTGGGGTACGCCTTCGCCCCGTTTTCGGCCCACAGGTGCGCCGGGGCGTGCCCCGCCTCCAGTCTTCGGCTTGATACTCATCTCAGTGTCCCTCTCCAAACTGGGCCACCGCACGCAGGCGGATGGCCTCATCATCAACGGATAACGCGCTCGTGAAGAGCTGGCGCTGTCGTGCCCAGGAGCCCCGCTTGTCTGTCAGGAACCGTCGCGCCGTTCGGACGAGGTGCTCGGGCGTGAAGCCTCCGCTTCCCTTCGCGTATTTCACCGTTTCGGGCGTCGCGTTTGCGTCGTTCCATGCCTGGAGAAGGACGGCGGCGGCGAGCTGGCGCTCGGGGCTGTCGCGGGCTTCGTCCTCGTCCTGCTCGATTCGGTACAGGTCGATTCCTCTCTGGGCTGGTGCGCGGGCGGTCAATGTCATGCGGATTCCCTGGTGCTTGCGTTCTCAAGGGAAATGATCTCGGCCCGGCAGCGGCGGCGATATCAGTTTTGGCGGGCGATGAGCGGCCCAGGAAGGCGCTGTACGGTGCGCTCCACGGTCGGCAGCCACAGGCCCAGGGTGGCGGGCTGGTCTCGCTGGCGGGGCGTGGTAACTCGAACTTACCGGGGCGTTCCGCTGCACCTCCTAGGCGGGCCTAGGGGCGGCGGCGCGGCCCAGGCAGGCCAGCGGCTGGGCGAGGTGCTGGCGGGCGCTCTCGGCGCTGCGAGAGCGGCCCAGGAGGTGGGAACGTGCGGGCGGGGTGGTGCCCGTGCGCGGGCGCGATGTGTCAGCTGAGATGGATATGTCAGGAGTAGCGCCCTGCTGCCCAGGCGGAACGCGGGAACGCAGGCGGGAACGCCATCAGCCGGGCCAGCGTTCCAGTCCAAACCCGTGCAGATACAGGCTCCTAGCTCCTCGGAACTAACGGAACGAAGGAATTAAGTAAGAGGTAGAGAGAAGCAGAGCACTACACCACAGCAGTGTGGTGTGGGCACCTGGGCAGTAGAGGTAGCCCCTATATACGCACGTTCTTCGACCCGTTCGTTCCGGGCCTAGAACCCGCGTCTCTACAGGCTTCCAGTCCGGAACCGGGCGCGGAACGGGGCGCGGAACGCCCAGCAGTGGCGCACAAAAACGGGGGCCGAAGCCCCCGCATGGTTAGAACGGTTGTGTCGAAACAGGTGGTGGTGGTTCGTCCTTAGCCCATAGATACAGCCGTCGTTTCTTGCCCTGCCAACGCACGGAGCCCTGCGACGGCTTCCATCCGGCTTCTTCCATCGCACGGCGCACGTCAGAGGCAAGCTGGCCGCGACGGCGTTCCACCGGAATGCCCATGGACTGATACACCGCATCCGTGCTGATGGCTGCCGTGCCCTCGTAGAAGCCTTCGGGGTGCAGCCCTTCGGCGATCTCCAGGAAACCATCCTCCACGGTGCGGCGGGCCTCCTGGGCCTGCTTGGCCCCTTCCAGCACCTCGCCTGTCAGGAACAACTGGAAGTCGCCGCTGCGGTAGCGGGCCAGCGCCTCGGCCAGAAGCTGGTCGCGGTCGGCCTGAAGCCCAGGCAGGTCGATCTCGCCAACCTCCACCGGCCAGAAGCGGCGGTTGCCCGTCTCATCGTGCAGGAAGCGCCCGCTGTTGGTGGTACCCGCCAGGACGAAGCGACGCTTTACCGACATGACCGTCCGCGCATAGGCAGGACGGCCCCGGTCTTCTCGCCGGGTGATCTCGTGCTTCAGCGTCTCCACGTCCTTCCGGCGCATCCCGGCCAGTTCGGCACACTCCACCATCCACGCACCTTCCGTTGCCTCCAGAACTTCGCGGGTGTCCTGGGCATCGAGGAAGTTCGCATCGCTGAAGAACTCCCCGGCGAGGATGTTGAGCGCGGACGACTTCCCACGCCCCTGGGCACCCACGAGCACCAGCATGTGGTCGAACTTGGTGCCCGGCTCGAAGGCGCGGGCCATCGCTGCCACGAGCCAAGTAGCGCCAGCGGCCCGGATGTAGGGCGAATCCTCTGCGCCCAGATAGCGAACGAGCCAGGAGTCCAGCCTGTGCACTCCGTCCCAAGCGGGCAGGCCGTGCAGATGATCCCGGAGCGGGTCGAAGCTGCCCAAGGCGCATAGCTCCAGCACCGCGTCGCGGACGTACTCCTTGCCCGGATCGAAGCCGAAGCGGCAGCGAATTTCGCGCCGAATCAGCACCTCGGCCATGTCGGAGAACTCACCGGAGAGCTCCTGCATCTGGTGGTGGCCGACCATGTTCCGGCGACGGAACAGGTCATAACTGCACTCCAGACCGATCAGCCTCAGGGCAGTGATGGTGTTGTGCAGGCTCTTCAGCGGCTCGCCTGCCTTGTTGGTCGGGTTCCAGCCCACGTCCTGGCCAACGGCCTCATGGGCTTTGTCGATCTGGCGACGTGCGTACTTCTCTGGGCTCTTGTGTTCGACCACCGATTCGGCAATGCCGAACGACTCGTCGGTGAGCACCGAGAAAATCACCTCGTCGGGCACCCCCTGGCGCACCAGCCCACAAGCGGCGGCGAACAGCGCCTCGGAACGGCTCGGGTACTTGGTCGGGTTGTCGGGATCGTGGCCCTGAACGATCAGCACCTTCAGCCAGCCCGGCACGTTCCACTTGTCGAGGGCATCCACCGACTCCAAGCGTTCCACATCGCCCAGCGTGACGGCGGCGAGAGCCGCGCCAGAGGAGCGCACGGTGGCGGGCGCGGCGGTACCCTGGGCCGGAGCCTGCTGGAAGCTCTCCAGGCCATAGACGCGCTCGGGGTGCAGCTCCACGAGGGTGGCCGGGGCAGCGGTGCGGCCCTTGGCCCGCTTCTTGGCGTCCGGGTTGTTGATGGTGCCCGGCAGGCGCAGGATGCGATCCACGTTGTGGCAGTTGTCAGCCTCGCCGAACACGCCCTGAATCCAGCGGGTGTAACGTTCGGCCTCTGCCGCTTGGGCCTCGGAGCCGTCCAAGAGGATCGGCTCGCGCAGCGCCCACAGCGCCTGAGCACCAGCGCCGGAGCTGATGATTGCGGTGGGCGGCGGCAGCTCCTTCGGCAGGTTGTGCGTCAGGCGGCCGATGATGCGCTGGCGCTCCTCGCCCACGTCCTCTCCTGCACGCGGGTCGATATCCACGTGCAGGAAGCGCACGGCGGTAACGTCCGACTTGGCGGCCTTCTTCTCCAGCCCGTCGCGGGTGGGGTTCAGGTGGTAATAAACGTTCTGCGAAGACAGGCCCGCCAGCCACTGGGCGAGGTCGGCCTCTTGCCCAGGCGCGAACAGCTTGGGCCGGAACCCGTTCCGTTCGGGGTGCTTGGCGACCAGCAGCCACGGGCCTTCCGGGCGGAGCCACTGCAAGAAACTGACAGCGGCGGCGGTGTCGATGATTGCCGGGGCAGCCTGGACCACCGAGAATTCAGCTTGAGTATGGCTTCCTTCTCGCTTTGCTCCGAAAGCCCCGTCTTCTGTCGCCCCGGAAGCGGGGCTTTCACCTTTTCGAGTGTCCAGAAAATCGCTCACAGGCCACCCCCTTTGTTTTCAAAGCGGGGCTGCGCCAGGACGAAGTCGTCCAGCTCGCGAATGTCGTACAGGACAACGCTGCCGAACTTGCGGTACGGCGGGCCTTTTTTCAGCTCGCGCAGTCGGGCGAGGTGCGGCACGGAAACGCCCAGGTACTCGGCAGCTTCACGGGCGCGGAGCCACCGCTTCGGGACGTTGAAGGAAATTTCTTCGGCGAGGTTGCCGTCTTGGGCAGGGATGTTGGACATGAGAGTCTCCGAATCTGATGTCGCCAAGATCCGGAGCCGCCCCGAGACAATGCCGGGCGAAGCATGAGAACCCACTCGGCGGGAACGGGTTCGGCTGTTAGCTGCGGACTGCCACCGCTACTGGTCGGCCCTCCGTAGGCCGTCCTGGTTCGTCCTGTCGATTCAGGCACGCTCTCGCTAACGACCCCAATTATCTGGCATCTACGCTCCCAGCCGCAACAGGACAACCGTTCCTCCTGACACCGGCCAGAGCCATTCCTGAGATGTCATGAGAAAGGCACGCGGTCGGTCTCGCGGTGCGTGCCCTGCCCAGGGAGCGCCAGCGGCCCGCCAGACCATGCCAGAGTGGTAACGCGGCGTTACTGCTCCTCGCCCGGCAGAGCGAAGGTGCCCCGGCCCACACAGGCGATGGTGTAGCCGCTCCGGCGAGCGGTATCTATGAGGCTCCGGGCCTTCTTCTCGTTCTCCAGACCGAGTGCCTGGGTGATCTCGGCGACGGTCTTGGGGCCGCCCGCCAGAGCGGCGAGGAGTTCATCGACGCGAGCCCGCAGGCCAGCTGGCTTGGCGGCTGCCGGAGCCTCCTCGGCTGTGCTAGGCGCGGCGGCGTGCTCCTGCACGCTCTCGGCCTGCTCCGGCGCAACCTCGGCGGGCTCCTCCTGGGCAGCCTCCACGGCTTCCGGCTCCTGGGCCTGGGCCTGGGCAGCTTCCACCTTGTCAGCGATAACGGCCCACAACTGCTGCATCCCCTTGGCACGCTTGGCGAACTGCTTCGTGTTCTTTCCGGTGGCCTCGTTGTAGGCGGCAAGGATCTCAGCGGTGGAAAGCTGGTTGAGGTCTTCGAAGCAGGTGATGGTGGTGTCAGCGATAGCGAGGGTCATGGCGATTCTCCTTTTCTGAAAGACCGGGCGTCCGGTCGGTAAGGAGAATCCTGTCCAGCTCGCTGAAGTCCGACAACAGCTAGGTTCTAAAAGCGGATGCGGGGTGCCCAGTGGCTGCCGCTGGGCGTGTCAGTACTCGCCTGGGCGGAGGAGGCGGAAGACGCCACCCTCGTTCAGAATGGGCTGCCGCCCCTGATCGCGTAGCCCATTCAGCGCCGCACGGACTCGGGCTTCTGACAGTCCCAAGGTCTCCTCCAACTGGTCAGCCGTGAGACCTCCAGGGTGCCTCCGGAGCGCCTCCAGAACCTCCAGTCTCATACCTCGTGTCGGCTCCCTAGGCTTCTCCGGCTGTCGCGGATTCAGCTCCTCTTCCTCGAAGTGGAGTAGCACGAGGTTGTCGAGCGGATGGGGGGCGCTCCCCGGCATCTCGCCGCCTGCGGGCAGCCTCCAGGCGTTTCTGAAGAGAGGGGCGATGCAGGGCAGCACGCGTCTCTGGGTCTGCCCAGAGACGCCTCAGCAGGTCGGAAGGGCTCTCGCCTCTGCTCATCGTTACTGGCTCCTAGCCTGGACGGTTCGCGGGACGGTGCGCGAGGTGCTGGTGCCCGGAGCGGGAATCGAACCCGCACGCCTTTCGGCTCCGGATTTTAAGTCCGGTATGTCTACCAGTTTCATCATCCGGGCTTGTAAAACAACAGGTTACAGCCTTTTGTTACTCGTTCTCAACACACCCCGAAGCCTGCTGCGAGATGTCTACCTAGTGCGGAATCAGTAGGGACTCAGTAATTTTAAATCCCTTGCGTCTACCAATTTCGCCATCCGGGCAGGACAGGGCGAGAGTGCGAGGCACCGGATTATACCCGAAACCGGCACTGGAAGAATCCGTCCGAAACGCTAAGATGCGGGACTGACCTTTTTCATCGACGCCGCCCGTGTTTCCGACCCTCACATCCGTCTCCACCCTGCTCCTGGGCATGGGCATCCTGCTCTGCGGCTCCGGCATGCTGGGCACCCTGCTGGGCCTGAGCGCCGCCCAGGAAGGCCTGCCGAGCTGGCTGATCGGCCTGGTCATGTCCGGCTTCTTCATGGGCTTCATCATCGGCTCGTTCCTCTGCCCCCGCCTGATCCGACGGGTGGGACACATCCGTGCCTTCGCCGCCCTGGCCGCCGTGTCGGCCATCGCCGCCCTGCTCCACGGTCTGATCTTCGATCCCTGGGTGTGGTGGGTGTTGCGCATCTTCAACGGCATCTCGGTGGTGGGGCTTTACATGGTCATCGAAAGCTGGCTCAACGAACGGGCACGACAGAACCGGGGCCAGATCTTCGCCTTCTACATGACGGTCTGCCTGGTGATGCTGGGCGTGGGACAGTTCCTGGTACTGATCTACGGACCGGGGCATCTGGCCAGCTATGCCCTGGTGGCCATTCTGTTCTCCCTGGGGCTGATCCCCATCGCCCTGACGCCGGCCTTGCAGCCCACGCCCATCAAGGCCCAGGCCCTGCCGCTGAAGACCCTCTATGGCAGGACGCCGGTGGGCGTGGTCGGAGCGCTGGTGGCGGGGATCGCCTCGGGCGGGTTCTGGGGGTTCGGCGCCATCTATGCCCAGCAGTCCGGCATCGAACCCCTGGGGGTGGCCGCCTTCGTCAGCGCCGTGATCCTGGGCGGCGCCCTGCTGCAATGGCCCATCGGCTTTTTCTCCGACCATCGGGACCGGCGCTGGGTGCTGGTCTTTGCCTGTGCCGGCGCGGCCCTGGCGGCCCTGGCCATCTTCATGACCGTGGATCAGTCACTGCTGGTGCTACTGGTGGCGGCCCTGTTCTACGGTGGGTTTGCCTTCAGCCTCTACGCCCTGGCGGTGGCCCATACCCATGACCGACTGGATGTCACCCAGGTGCTGGAAGGCACCCAGGGGCTGCTGTTGCTCAACGGCATCGGCGCCACCCTGGGGCCGTTGCTGGCCGGGATTGCGGTGAGTGTTGCATCCATCAGCGTGCTGCCCCTGCTGTTCGGGAGCATCATCCTGCTGCTGTCCCTGTTCGCGCTATGGCGAATCCTGCGGGAACCCCCGGTCGCCCCCGAGGAGAAGGCCGGCTTCGTGCCGGTCACCCGCACCTCGGCGGTGGCGGCCGAGCTGGACCCGCGCACCGAACTGCAACCGGAGCTGGACCTGGAACACAAGCCGTAGGAACCCGGCTCCGTTCGCATATCACCCGGTGACCACCGACCGACCGCGGGTGCGCAGGCCGATCAGGGCGGCATGCCGGATACTCTGGAGCAAGGCCTGACGGCCGGTGCCGGTGCAGGGGATCCAGGGCCGGGGCGGGTCATTGAGGGCCTCGCGCAGGACCCGGCCCAGGGTGGTCCGCATCATGGTCATCAGGACCACCGCGTCGGCCTCCGCCGCCTGACGCTTGAGGTGATTGACGTCACGCCCCCAGTTGGAAGACCAGCCGGTATGACGAAACTCCACCCGGACCCCCGGCCACTGGTCGGTGATTTCCCGGATCAGGTCATCACTGTACCGGGCCTGGATCTCGTTACCACCCACGAACAAGACGGTCAGCTCGGCCCCGCCCTCCAGTTGCTCCAGCAGTTCGCTGTCCTCGTCGTGTTCCGCCTCGGCACCGGGTAAAACCAGATCTTCATACTGGGCCGGGGCCGCGCCGCACTCGCGGAATAGCGCCAGGGTCTGAGCGGCCTCCAAGGGCCGGGCATCGCGCAGGGCAAAGAACAGGGCCCTGAGTTGGGCAAAGGCTTCCGGATCACGGCCCAACCGGCGATACAGGCGGAACCGGGCGCGCAGGATATCCGTCTCCGACCAGGCCGGATCCAGCCGGGCCGGCGCCTCCAGCAGATCGAGCATGGGTTCGCAGAACCGGGAATCCTCATGGGCCAGGTGCTCCAGCCCGTCCAGCCCCTCCTGAGCCGTCTCCAGTCGCCCCGCCGACAGGGCCGCCGACACCAGCAGTGACAGACGTTCCCAGCGGGCCTGCAGCGGCTGATCAGCGCCATCCCGGCACAGGATCTGCAGATCGTCCAACAGCCGGGATGAGCGGGCAAACCATTCCGGCCGGTGGATCAGCGGCAGGACGGCCTGTCCGTGCCGACACCACAGGGATTCGGCAATCTCTCCCGCCAGGGCCGGATCCACCAGATCCGCGCATTCCAGCAGACGCTGCATCCCCCACTCCGGCCACGGGGCCGCGGACGGGTCCCGCGCCAGCAGCATCCGCCAGGTCTCCATGGCCGCCTGGGCCGAGGCGGCATCCAGCCGGGCCATCATGAGCACGGCCTGCATGAAACGGCAGCGATCCACCAACAACGGACGCTCCGGGTCCTGGGCATCGGTTTCCGTCATCATCCCGATCAGGGCGGCATTCACATGCATCAGGGCCTGCTCCCGGGCCTCGTCACCGCTGTCGGTCTCCATCCAGCGCAGAAAATCCCGCACCCCCAGGGCATAGTGAGCCCCCAGGGCCGCCGACCCGAATCGTTCCACCGCCTCGGTGAAATACCGCTCTCCCTGTCGGAGCTGGGCCAGGATCGCGCGCACCCGATCCAGGCCCGGCGGCAACACCAGTTCGGCCAGGGAACGAAAGCCCCCCAGCACCAGCCCCATGTCCGCATGCAACCGGGGCGACATCAGACGCCCTTCGGCGATCAGCCCGGCAAAGGCCTCCTTCGCCGCGGAGAAATTGCCCTGCAACTGCAGGGCCTGGCCCAGACGGCGCCCCACCCCGGCCTCAAGAGCGGCCCGCTCGGTGATGTCCAATGCCACATGGGGCAGGCCCTCCCGCAGTTCCACCAGCAACACGTTGGCAATGGCTGCATCGCCTCGGTGGATGGCATCGGTGGCGGACTGGAGGATCAGCGTGGCGGTCGCCGGGGTCAGATGCCGGCGCTGGCCACGCAACAGTCGGGTGGCCTCGTTCTGGAATCCGTGGGTGAGTAAATAGGGGTGTACCTCGGTGAGCATGCCGGCCCCGGCCCCGCCGGGGGTGGACGAAGCGGCCCGGAAGATGGCGGCATACCGGTGCAGGGCATCCCTGACCGAGGCATGATTCTGCTGCCGCACGTAGCCGCTGAGCAGTCCCGCCAGATACCACTGGCGTCGTTCGTCATTCATCTCGGGGCGTCCCATGTCGGGACGTCGCCCGGGCAACAGGGCGTCGAGAAAACCCAGGTGAAAATAGCTGCGCTTGCGACTGGTATCCAGGGCATGTACCGATTCCACCAGATCCACCAATTCGTCGGGCTTGAGGGCCCGGTCTTCCTCGGCCAGAGTGGCGATGATCTGTTCCATCACCACCCGGTCCAGCTGGGTGAACTCCTCGGAAACATCCAGTACCGCCCGCTCGTTGGCCTCCTCCACCACGATCGACTGCTCTTTCTGTCGGGCCGCTTCCGCCGCCGCCATGGCCTGGTCCAGGGCCGGCAGCACCGGGTCCAGAAACCGCCACAGATCCGGGTCCATCAGCTTGAGCACATGGAAATAGACACCCACCTCCATGGCCCCGAACTCCTCCACCAGGGCGTCCTTGGCCTTGACCATGTCGGCGGGGGGATGGATCTTGTCGTCCCCGCCCACCACGAAGCCCCGTTCATCATGGGGGACACCGCACAGATCCAGGAATCGGCACATGATGGCCGACTTGTAGTCGGCGAAGTACCCCAGGAACAGCAGGGTCCATTCCCGCGCTCCCAGGACCACCGGCACATGGGGCAGCAGAACATCGGCCAGCTGATGGTTGTTCATGCGCTTGAGGGTTTCAACGCGAAACCCCTTGCGGCGCGCCAGGGTCTTGAGGGTGGCGTCGCATACCAGCTCAAGCCGGGAGGCCGGCTCCCGCAGACGTTCCAGAAAGGAGATCACCGCCCGGTGTCGATCCAGGGGCAGCAGCCGATTCCAGACCGCCTTCCAGTCGTTGAGTCCCGCCTGCGGCATCGGTGCCGCCACGCCCCGGGCCATGGTCACCCTCCCCTTGCCGGTCCGCCGACCGGCGTCCGGACAATTCGGGAAGAAAGGCCCACAAGGGCCTGAAGCATAAGCAGATGTGCTGAAGGGTATCTGGGCATACCCCGATCATAGATGGGTCCCGGTGGCTCAACAATGGCCACGGGGCTGAATTTCACCCGGGGACGGGCCGCCGTCACTCGAGCGACGACAGGGCCTCCGACCGCATCCCCACCAGCAAGGCTTCCACTTTCGGCATACCTTCCCGAAGTACCTGGCGATGGCGGGGCAAGGTGCCCAGCACGGCCGTCAATGCACCCGGAAGCTGTTCGTAGATCAGCAGCAACGCATCATCCAGGGTCTCGATCATGTCCAGCGCCTGATCGTGATGATCGGTCCCGAGCCCGGCCTCGATACTTGCCAGGTCCGTGGCCGCGGCGGAAGCCCCTATGGTCATCAGATGCCCCTTCAAGGTATGTGCCATGCGACGGGCCGTGATCAGATCATTCTCCGTGAGAGACTGCCTGAGTTCAGCCAGCCGCTCCGGCAGCTCGGGCAGGATGGTCAACAGGGTATCCATCAACAGGATACTGTCGTCTCCCAAACGCTGCAGCACCACGGACAGATCCACGATGGGAAGGGTCTCTTCCTCCGCGGCTGAGAGGGTCTCGATTTCACGGGGCGTTCGAGCGCCCATCACCCGGTCAATGGCCTGTCCCAGCCCGGCCAGACTGATGGGCTTGAAGATATAATCATTCATCCCCGCCGCCAGTCCCCGTTCCCGGTATTCGCTCAGGGCATGGGCCGTCAGGCCGATCACCGGCAGCTCCCGACAGGCCTCGCCGGCCTGCCCTTGCCTGATTCTGCGAGTGGCCTCAAAGCCGTTGATCCCCGGCATCTCCACGTCCATCAGGACCAGATCGGGACACTCCGTTGTCAGATACCCGAAGGCGGCCTGGGCATTGTCGGCCACCGTCACCCGGTGTCCCAGCCGCTTGAGCAGATGCACGGCCACCACCACGTTGGCCGGGGTATCTTCCACCAAAAGCACATGCCAGGAGCGGGTGGGTTGAATCTGCAGTGTTTCAACCGCGGGCAGGACGGATGCCTTCACCGCCTTGCCCGGGGCCATGGCCACGGTGAAACGGAAGGTGCTGCCCTCTCCCGAACGACTGCTCACCGTGATCTCACCCCCCATCTTCTCCACCAGTTGACGGGTAATGGTCAGCCCCAGCCCGGTGCCGCCATGGCGGCGTCCGGCCGAGCCGTCCACCTGGGTGAAGGCCTGAAAGATCTCACGCTGACGTTCCGGGGGAATCCCCTCACCGGTATCGATCACTTCGAATGCCAGTCGCAGTCGCTGGTCCGGCTTACCCAGACAATGGGTCTGCAATCGCACCGACCCCTGCTGGGTGAACTTGACGGCATTGCCGATCAGATTGATCAGAACCTGGGTCAATCGGTGCGCGTCCCCTTTCAGGTAGCGTGGCAGATCCGGGGCCAACGCCAGTGTCAGTGCGAGCCCCTTGTCCTCGGCCGGCACACGCAGGGTCTCGATCACCTCTGCCAGAACCTGGTGAAGATCAAAATCCGCCTCCACCAGTTCCATGCGTCCGGCCTCGATCTTTGACAGATCCAGGATGTCGTTGATGATCGTGAGCAGATGCCGGGCCGAGTGCTCGATGATGTGCATGAAGTCCCGCGACTGCCCGGCGGGCTGATTGAGCAACACCAGTTCACTCAAACCCAGGATCGCATTCATGGGGGTCCGGATCTCATGGCTCATCCGGGCCAGAAACTCGCTCTTGGCCTGATTGGCCGACTCCGCCGCCTCACGGGCACTGATCAGCTGTCGCTCCATGACCCGCAGGTCACTGATATCGGTGTAATAGACCATGCCCCCGATCACTTCCCCCTCCTCATTCAGGATGGGGCCGGAGAAGATCTGCAAAGCCTTCCCCCCGAAACGGTCTTCTTCCCGGGGCGTGGAGTAGCGGACCATCGGTTTTTTGGAACGAAAACATTCCGATAATGCACACTGTGGACAAGGATCGATCTCGTTCCAGGCAATGCGGTAACAAGGTTGATCCAGCACGGAGGAAAGATTGAGACCGAACAGCTCCAGCAGGCCCTGACTGGCGCTCACGATGCGAAAATCCGCATCGACGATAACGATGTAACCAGGGATGTTCTCAAAAAAGGCCCGCAACCGGCTGGAGGCCCGATCCAGTTCCTCGGTTCGCTGCGCCACCCTTTGCTCCAGCAGGACGTTCTGCTCGGAGATCACCCGTGCCTGGGATTCCAGGCGCTCGAACTGACCACGCAATTGCCCGGACATGGACTGGAAAGCCTGATCCAGCAGATTGAATTCACGAATGGAAGTATGGCCCGGCGTGCGTTCCCAGTCCCCCCTTGCCAGTCGATCCGCATCCATGCCCAGGCGCTCCAGCGGAGAGGCGATACGGGCCGCGATCCACACCCCCAACAGCAGGGCCGCCAGTAATACGCCTGCGATCATGATCAGGGTATCCCGGGTCTGGGCGTGAATACTGCCGAGAAAATCCTGTTCCGGCACCACCGCCCCCAGCACCCAGTCAAGCCCCGGTGCCGGTGCGAAGTGCTTCACCTGGAGAAACTGGCGCTCTCCGTCCAGATCAAAAGTGAGCAGTTCCTCCTCCCCGACGGCCGCCAGGCCGCCGGGCCTGGCACTCAGCAGACGGGCAACCTCCGCCAGCGCTGGAATACCCGAGTCCACTGCCCGCAATGGCAGGAAACGGCCGGCCTCCTCCCGAAAAAACCCGCCCTCGGGCGCCGACGACGAAGCAACCAGATGCCCGTCCCTCTGCATGACGAAAATCAGGGCGCCGGGACTCAGGTCGATGCGGCGTAAAAAGTCATGCACCTGAGTCAACACATAGTCCACGGCGAAGACACCCAGCAGATTCCCGTCGTCGTCCTTGAAGGGCTGGGCGGCGGTCAGCGCCAGGTCGTGGATCACGAAATGCCGGTAGATAGGCGTCCAGGTCGGACCGTCCGCCGCCACCCCGGCCTGGTACCAAGGCCGGGCGCGAGGGTCAAAACCGGGATAGACTTGCCTGAGCTCCAGGGCATCCCCGAGATCATTGGTGGAAAAGTTATGGGAATCCCCACCGGTCACCGCACCGGCGCGCACCACCTGGATATCCCCGTCCCTGAGCCGGCGGGCGCCATAAAACTCACCTTCCACGGTGCCGAAGAAGCTGTAGGCCAGCGAGGGGTGGGTACTGAGAACACCGTGGAAATAACGCTGCACATTGGCGGTATCCTCCGGTCGCAGCACACCGCTGCGCAGGGCCCGGGCATTGGCTTCGTTAACGGCGGGGGGGATGCCCAGATACCCGGTCAGACGATCTTCCACCCGGATCAGCACATCGGTGCGCAGCTGACGCGCAATATCGTCCACGGCCAGCCGACCATCGTGAATCGCCAGCCAGGCCACCAGCGCGGCGGATATCATGGTCAGCAGCACCAGCGGCAGGCCGATGAGCAGACGCAGGGAAAAAGCCGGTGCCCTGATGCCCTCGAATCCCCGTCTCATGTCTGACCGACGTCCCGCCCCCGCCATGCTTCTGCTCCCCTTTTCAGAGCAAGCCGCATAGTCAAATTACCCTGTGATCCAGCGGCAGATCGTGTTCACCCAGTCAATGCCCCGTCCACGGCGACATCCATCGTGATTGTACGTCACCCGCGGCAACATCCGCCTTGATTGTTCACCCCCCTCATTTAAGGGTTGATTGATGCGGCTAAGGGTTGATTGATGCAGCATCATTCCCACGCAAGCGGGAATCCAGTCACGGAGTTTCCTGGACTCCCGCTTTCGCGGGAGTGACGGGCAATGGGCCGGGGGCAGCCGGCCTGTGAGGAAATGACGGCAAGAGACCAGCGGCAGCCGGCCTGCGAGGAAATGACGGCAAGAAACCAGCGGCAGCCAGCCTGTGCAGGGGCGGTGACAAAGGACCGATGGGCGGCAGCAAGGATCAGTCCGACCACTGGGTCGCTGAGGCAAAACCTTGGAGACGAGACTCAAATATCAAAAAAGTCATCCCCGAAACCGTCAAGGAAACCGCCTTCGTCCGCGCCCATGTCACCGGGATCCAGATCCAGATGCGCGGTGTCCAGGCCGATGTCCAGCGGGGAGACGCCCAGGTCCATGGCCACGTCGGCAAAAGCCTGCTGCATCTGTGAGCTCAGGACCATGCCGGCGAACAGGGTCCCCAGATAGGCCCCGCCGGCGGCGGCCAGGCCGGTGCCCAGCAACCCGGGTCCGCTCCGGCGACCTCGGGCGGCGATCCGGGGATTACCCTGGGTGGCCTCCAGGAAATGCAGTCGGTCGATCAGCTCCTTGTTGCCCGACTGCAGGATCTTCTGCCGGGCCTCTTCCGCGCGCTTGCGTCGTGAATCCATGGGGAGATCCTCCAGGTGAATGGGGGTGTCTGATGGGATTGGACAAGGGAAATGTTGAGAAATCCCGATCCATCACCAAAAATTTTGCCGTCCTCACTCCCTCATGGGAACCCATCACCCCCACAAAAAACCTCGTTACTCCCGTAAAAAACCTCTTCACTCCCGCCAAAAAACCCGTCACTCCCGCGAAAGCGGGAGTCCAGGAGCACCGGCGACACTGGATTCCCGCCTTCGCGGGAATGACGGAAGTTCAATCCCGACATACCATCATGGCGACACTGGATTCCCATCGGCGGAGGAATGACCTGATCCGGAATTCAATTCCGGATCAGGTGATCAAACGCCCCCAGCGCCGCCTTCG
The DNA here is from genome assembly GCF_047222355.1 of Ectothiorhodospira shaposhnikovii. Classification (NCBI taxonomy): domain Bacteria; kingdom Pseudomonadati; phylum Pseudomonadota; class Gammaproteobacteria; order Chromatiales; family Ectothiorhodospiraceae; genus Ectothiorhodospira; species Ectothiorhodospira shaposhnikovii. The sequence goes on from NZ_CP178333.1 coordinate 1,967,337, forward strand.
CACCCTCGCCCACCGCAATCACGATCTGCTTGTAGGGCACCGTGGTCACATCACCGGCCGCAAACACCCCGGGCACCGAAGTCATGCCATGGGCATCCACCACGATCTCACCCCGGGCGGACAACGCCACCGGCGACGCCTTGAGCCATTCGGAATTGGGCACCAGACCGATCTGCACAAAGATCCCCTCCAGATCCAGACGCTTGAGCGCATCCGTGTCCCGATCCTTGTAGGTCAGGCCGGTCACCTTGCTGCCGTCCCCGTTCACTTCCATGGTCTGGGCATGGGTGATGATGTCCACGTTGGGCAGACTGCGCAGCTTTTTCTGCAACACCGCATCGGCCCGCAGCTCGGTCATGAACTCGATCAACGTGACGTGGGCCACCACGCCCGCCAGGTCGATGGCCGCCTCCACGCCGGAGTTGCCGCCGCCGATCACCGCCACCCGCTTGCCCTTGTACAGGGGACCATCGCAATGAGGGCAGTAGGCCACGCCCCTGGCACGATACTTCTGCTCACCGGGTACGTTCATCTCCCGCCAGCGGGCACCGGTGGCCAGGATCACCGTCTTGCTGCGCAGCACCGCGCCGGAGGCGAAATGCACCTCATGCAGCCCGGCCTCACCCTGGGCGGGCACCAGCTTCGCGGCCCGCTGCAGGTTCATGATGTCCACCTCATATTCCCTGACGTGGTTTTCCAGCGCCGCCGCCAGCTTGGGGCCTTCCGTATGGGGCACCGAGATGAAGTTCTCGATGGCCATGGTATCGAGCACCTGACCACCGAAACGCTCCGCCGCCACCCCGGTGCGGATGCCCTTGCGGGCCGCATAGATGGCCGCCGCGGCGCCGGCGGGACCACCGCCTACCACCAGCACGTCGAAGGCGGCCTTTTCATTGAGCTTTTTCGCCTCCCGCTCCGCCGCCCCCTTGTCGATCCTGGCCAGGATCTGCTCCAGGCTCATGCGGCCCTGATCAAAGGGCTGACCGTTGAGGAAGATGCTGGGCACGGACATCACTTCCCGTGTCTCCACCTCGTCCTGGAACAGGGCGCCGTCGATGGCCACGTGACGCACGTTCGGGTTGAGCACCGCCATCAGGTTCAGGGCCTGCACCACGTCGGGGCAGTTCTGGCACGACAGGGAATAATAGGTCTCGAACAGGAACTCCCCTTCCAGAGACCGGATCTGCTCAATCACCTCGGGCGAGGCCTTGGGCGGATGCCCCCCCACCTGCAGCAGGGCCAGCACCAGGGAGGTGAACTCATGGCCCATGGGCAGACCGGCAAACGCCACCCGTCCGCTCTCGCCGGGACGCACCAGGGCAAAGGAGGGACGACGGTTATCCCGACCGTCGGTGCGCAGGGAGATCTTGTCGCTCAGGGCGGTGATCTCCCGCAGCATCTCCAGCAGTTCATTGGATTTTGGGCGTTCATCCAGGGTGGCCACGATCTCGAAAGGCTGGGTGACCTTTTCCAGATAAGCCTTCAATTGATTCTGCAGATTGGCGTCCAGCATGCCGAATGACCTCATAAAAAAATGCCCGGGACTCGGCCCGGGCAAGGAATAGGAGATTTGGGCAATTCAATGGGCGTGAGCGAACCTGCTCAGATCTTGCCGACCAGGTCCAGGGACGGGGCCAGGGTCTTCTCCCCTTCCTTCCACTTGGCGGGGCACACTTCGTTGGGGTGAGCCGCCACATACTGGGCCGCCTTCACCTTGCGCAGCAGTTCCTCGGCGTTACGACCGATGTTGCCGGCATTGATCTCGACGATCTGGATCACGCCCTGGGGATCCACCACGAAAGTACCGCGCTCGGCCAGACCGGCCTCCTCGATCAGCACTTCGAAGTTGCGGGAAATGGTCAGGGTCGGATCCGCAATCATCGGGAACTGCAGCTTGTTGATGGTTTCAGAGCTGTCGTGCCAGGCCTTGTGGGTGAAGTGGGTGTCGGTGGACACGCTGTAGATCTCCACGCCCAGCTTCTGGAACTCGGCATAGTTATCGGCCAGATCGCCCAGTTCGGTGGGGCACACGAAGGTGAAGTCGGCCGGATAGAAGAAGAACACCGACCACTTGCCCTTGATGCTCTCGTCGGTCACCTCGACGAACTCGCCGTTGTGGAAGGCGGTGGCCTTGAAGGGCTTGACTTCGGTATTGATCAGGGACATGACAGGCTTCTCCAAAGGTTGTGATTTAGACGCATTCCAAATGTTGTGGTGCAATAATACCCAGACTGTCGGATAGATGCAATTGAAGATTTCAATCGCCCAAAAAGCTGTTATCTATCACGAAGGGGGAGAGTGTTGCCCGCGAAGCGCACGTTCAAATCCCTGCCTCGACAGGTTAAACTGCCGCACACCCCGGCGGGTCTTCACAGCCGCCCTCCCACTTCCAGTGGCAACCGGACTCAAGCAAGCACACCATGGGTTACACCTTGCACAAGGCCAGATCCACCCCCCTGGCCCTCCTGATCTGTATGGCCACCCTGACGGCCTGCAACACCCTGCCGACCGCGCCCACCGAAGGCGCCTGGCTCAGCATCCATGCTCCGGACGCCATGGATGCCCTGTCACCCGCCCTCAACAGCTTCCTCACTGAGGCCCCCGCCGGCAGCAGCATTGCACTGTCGGACAGTCCTTGGGGCAATGACGTCCTCATCCACGCCGAAGCCGCCTACTTCGCCGCCAGCGGACGCACCTGCCGCGGCCTGGTGGTGCAAGGCGAACATGGACAACGGCCGGCCCTGGTCTGCCGCAAGAGCGAAGCTGAATGGGAAGAAGTTCGCGTACTCACCGGCCCGGTCGGGGACATCACACCATGAGCCTTTGCACAACCGCCCAAAGCCTGCCCAAAACCGGTCGCCCCGCCGCATGGCTTGTGACAACCCTGCTGCTGATCATGCTGCTCCCGGCATTGCCCATGACCGCCGCGGCACAGAGCTTCAGCGGCATGGGAGACCTCCCCCGCGCCCAGCAGGCCGCCCCCATACCGGACACCCTGGAGCCCCCCTCTCCGGTGGACTGGCGTACCGGCACCCACGGCCCCGTACCCGGCACCCTCGGCCGGGACACCGGCATCGCCCCTTTCGGCGCCCACCTGTTCAAGGGCGGCTTTCGCGGCACCCGCGCCGCCGGCCTGAGCCCCGACTATCGCATCCTTCCCGGTGATCAGATCACCCTGCGGGCCTGGGGCGCGGTGGAAATCGACCGCGTACTGCCCGTGGACGCCCAAGGCAACATCTTCATCCCCTATGTGGGGCCGGTGCAGGTCCAGGGGCTGCCCCACGGCCAGTTGGACGGTCGCGTCAGAAGCGCCGTCAGATCCGTATTCACCGACAACGTGGAGGTCTACACCAACCTCCAGGGCATCCAGCCCGTGGCCCTGTTCGTCACCGGGCACGTGGTCAACCCCGGCCGCTACGCCGGCAGCCCCCACGACTCCCTGCTCTACTTCCTGGACCAGGCCGCCGGCATCGACCAGGACACCGGTAGCTACCGCCGGGTGCGCCTGATCCGCGACGGCGAGACCATCGCCCTGGCCGACCTGTACGATTTCCTGCTCACCGGCAGCATTCCCCGGCCCCAATTCAAGGATGGCGACACCCTGGTGGTGGAACGTCGCGGCCCCGTGGTCACCGTGGCCGGTGACGTGGCCCGCCCCCACCGCTTCGAACTGGAACCGGACACCCTCACCGGCCAGAGCGTGCTCGATCTGGCCCAGCACACGCCGGATGCCTCCCATGTCCTGGTGCGCGGCGTGCGTGCCCAAGGCCCCTTCTCCGCCTATCTGAGCCTGGAGGAATTCCGCCGCACCCCGCTCAACAACGGTGACGAGATCCTGTTCTCCGCCGATGAGCGGCCGGACACCATCGTGGTTCAGGTGGAAGGCAGCTACATGGGGCCCTCCCGCTTCGCCGTGCCCAAGGATGCCCGTCTCCGGGAACTGCTGGACAGCATCGCCGTCGATCCGCGCCTGACCGACGTCACCGCCGTCTCCATCCGTCGCCTGTCGGTGGCCGAACGCCAGCGTCAATCCCTGGAAGATAGCCTGCGGCGCCTGGAGACCACCTACCTGGGGGCCTCGTCCGCCACGCCCGAAGAGGCCACCATCCGCGCCCGCGAGGCGGAACTGATCCAGGGCTTCGTCGCCCGGGCGCGACAGGTGCAGCCCACCGGCCGCATGGTGGTGGCCAGCGAGGACCGCATCGCCGACATCCGCCTGCAGGACGGCGACATCATCACCATCCCGGAGCGTTCCGATTCCCTGCTCATCAGCGGCGAGGTGCTGATCCCCCAGGCCATGGTCTATGTCCCCGGTCAGAGCCTGCGTGACTACATCGACCGGGCCGGTGGCTTCAGTCAGCACGCGGATCGCAAACACATCCTGGTGGTGCGTCAGAACGGCGAAGTTCGCGCCGCCGACCAAGTGGCCCTGCGCCCCGGCGACGAGATCCTGGTGCTGCCGGAAGTACCCACCAAGAACCTGCAACTGGCCGCCACCCTCACCCAGATCCTTTACCAGATCGCCATCGCCACCAAGGTTGTCGTGGATCTTTGATGCGTACCCCCTGGCAGGTCACATGGAGCGTCTGGCGGGCGCTGTTTCTGCGGGAAGCGGTGGCGCGCACATCGGGAGACCGGTTTGCGTGGTTCTGGATGCTGGCGGAGCCACTGGCCTTCGTGGTGGTCATGGTCTGGATCCGCAGCCTGATAGGCCGGGTTCAGTACATCTTCGGAGCCGACTTCGTCACCTGGCTCATCGTCGGTCTGACCGCCTTTTTCCTGTTCAGGGAGGGAGTCACCCGTTCGCTGGGAGCCGTGGAGGCCAACCGGGGGCTGTTTGCCTATCGCCAGGTACTGCCGGTGGACCCGGTCCTGGTCCGCAACGTGGTGGAAGGCATCCTCAAGACACTGGTCTTTCTCATTCTGCTGATCGGTGCCGGCCTGCTGGGTCATCCCGTCATTCCCGCCGATCCCCTGGGTGTACTCTACGTCTGGTGCCTGCTGTGGTTACTGGGCATGGGCATCGGTCTGGTCATGTCGGTGGCCGCCACCCTGGTCAGCGAGATCGGCATCATCGTTCGCGTCATGATGCTGCCGCTACTGATCCTGTCCGGAGTCATCATTCCCCTGCAGACCCTACCGCACCATGTTCAGGAGGTGCTGCTTTACAACCCGATTGTCCATGGACTGGAAGCACTGCGCCTGGCCTTCTTCCAGCATTACAAGACCATGCCCGGCGTGGATCTGCTGTACCTGTGGTACTGGATCATCGGCAGCACCGCGCTCGGACTGGCCATGCATCTGCGCTTTTCCCAGCGACTCAAGGCCCAATGATCCACATCAACCACGTCTACAAGCGCTATCACAATCACCATGGCAGCGACTGGGTATTGCGGGACATCGACCTGAAGATCCCCAAGGGCGTGAGCGTGGGCCTGGTAGGCCGAAACGGTGCCGGCAAGTCCACCCTCCTCCGACTCATCGGCGGCATGGACACCCCGGATCGGGGAGAGATCATCCGCCGCTGCCGGGTTTCCTGGCCCATCGGACTGGCGGGGGGATTCCAGGGCTCCATGACCGGACGCCAGAACTGCAAGTTTGTTGCCCGCATCCACGGCAGTGAACGGTCCATCGCGGATGTCATCCGCTTTGTCGAAGACTTTGCCGAGATCGGCAAGGCTTTTGATGAACCCGTCAGAACCTATTCCAGCGGCATGCGCAGCCGCTTGGCCTTCGGTCTCTCCCTGGCGTTCAACTTCGATGTCTACCTCTCCGACGAGGCCACCGCCGTCGGGGACAAACTGTTCCGCGAAAAGGCCACCAAGGCCTTCAAGGACAAGGTAGGACAGGCCAGCCTGATCATGGTGTCCCACAGCGAGGGCATCCTTAAAGATCTGTGCCAGGCAGGCATCTTCCTGCACGAAGGCCATGCCCACTGGTTCGATAGCATCGACGCAGCCATCAAGGCCTATCACGAGAGCATCGGCACCAAGGACAAAAGTGCAAAACCGGCCCCGAGCGCTGCCCCCAGGCCCCCTGCATCGAAACCCGCATCCGCACAATCATCATGAAAACCATATTCCTTCGACACTTCTACTGGCCCGTCTGCCTGCTCCTGATCATCGGCGCCGCCACCTACTGGTCCCTGCTTTCCTCGGATCGCTACGTCTCCCAAGCCAACGTGGTGCTGCAGACCCCGCAGATCGCCCCCCCCACCCTGAGCTTTGCATCGCTGATGACCGGTGGCGGCAACATGGCCGACATGCTGCTGTTGCGGGATCATCTGCTGTCGGTGGACATGGCCCGCAAGCTGGATGAGGCCTTCGATCTCAGGGGACATTACAGCGACCGGCGCATTGATCGGTTCTCGCGCCTGAGTGACGCCGACCTGCCGCTGGAAAAATTCCACCGCCACTACCTGCGCCGGGTCAAGGTGGAGATGGACGAATACGCCCAGATCATGCGCATCAGGGCCAGCGCCTATGATCCGGATCTGGCCCAGGCCATGGTCATCAAGCTCATGCGCGAAGGCGAGGCCCACATGAACGCCATGGGCCAGCGCCTGGCCACCGAACAGGTCCGCTTCATCGAAATCCAGGTCGCAGACCTGCAGAGGCGGCTGGAACAGGCCCGGGAAAACCTCCTGGCCTTCCAGAACCGGCACGGCCTCGTCTCCCCCACCGGCACGGTGGAAAGCCTGAGCACCGTGGTGGCCTCACTGGAGGCGGAACTGGCCAAGCTCAGCGCAAGACAGATGGCCCTGAGTGAGTCCCAAAGTCCCACCTCGCCGGAAATGGTCCGTCTGCGCAGCGAGATCCAGGCCATTCGCAACCAGATCGACATCGAACGCACCCGCATGGCGGCCCAGAGCGGTGACGCCCTCAATCGTCTGGCCGCCGAATATGAAACCCTGCTGCTGCAGGTGGAGTTTGCCCGGGAACTCTATGCCAACGCCCTGGCCTCCCTGGAAAACACCCGGGTTGAAGCCGCCCGCACCCTCAAGCAGGTTTCGGTGCTGCAGGAGGCCACCTACCCCCAATACGCCATGGAGCCACGGCGGGTGTACAACATCACCGTTTTCAGCATCCTGGCCATCCTCGGCGCCCTGATCATCCACATGCTGGCCGCCATCATCCGTGATCACCGGGATTGATGATCCGGGAGCAGGCCCGCCACCAGGCCCCTGACCTTGCGAACCTGCCGTCGGACCCAGCCCCGCCGCAAATGCACCAGCCTGCCCTGCGCCTGCAGGGCATCGCGCTCCGCCACCAGCCCCCGCAGCACCGACTCGCAGGACACGAAGCCCCGCACCGACCCGTCCCAGTACAGCGGATAACGCAATAAGGCCCCGGCCACCAGCGCATCCAGCGTCAACCGGCGGGTGCGCCCGGGCATGGGCAGGGCATCCTGTGTCAGCCCCCATCCGGCATAAAAGGGACGACCATGGACCACCACCGGTTTTTCCCGCAACAGGGCCTCGAACCCGGCCATGGAAGTCATGGTATGTACCGCATCCGCCGCCTCGATACAGGCCACCACGCTGGCCTCCCGCTCGATCCAGTCCGCGTGAGCCAGCGCCTGGTCATCAGGCACGTGCCCTCGCCGGTTGCCGGAACTCACGTCCGGATGCGGCTTGAAAACGATGAAGGCCTCCGGACAGGCGGCCCGGGCGGCCCGGATCAGCCCAAGATTGGTGTTGACCCCGGCACAGCCGTGGCGGATGGAGGCATCATCCTCCACCTGCCCCGGCACCAGGATCACCGGACGGTCCCCGGCGGGCCACTGCACCGGGGCATGGCTTTCCAGGTTGTATTTGGTCAGCCCCTGTTGGACGATCAGATCACGCACGGTACGCGCCCGCGCCAGTTCATCCGGCTGGAACACCGCCGTGTTGAGCAGCCGTTCCAGATCGGACGGCGTCCGGGGATCGAAATAGAGTCCCTGTTCATCCAGCACCAGGGAACGCGGCGGAATCAGATCCGAACCCAATCCCACCGAGCGATAGAAACCGTCCTCGATAAAAAAGGTGCGCAGCCCCCATTCCCCGGCAAGCGTCATCAAGTCTTCCGGCGCATCCCGTCCCCAATGCACGAAGGCATCACCGGGCCGCGGATCCATCGCCGCCGCGGCCTTCGGTGTCGGCACGAACACCACCCCCTCCCGTGCCTGGGCCAACAGCGGCCTCAAATGGGCCTGCTTCCAGCGCTGAACCCCCACGCCGATGAAGCGCCGGGGCCACTGATCGCGGACACGCTGCTGGCGCTCGATGAAGTCGGCGACCTGAAAGAAATCCCCCGGGTTGCCGGTTTCCGGATCCAGGTAGCGGGGGTAGCGCAGATAGGCGGCGGCGATGAGTTCCCTGAGGGTGCGCCGCGTGGTACGCCGATCGCAACCGGCACGATCATCGGTCAACCCCCAGCCACTGTAGAAGGGCACTCCGAAACAGGTGACCGGACGCCCCACGATCAGGGCATCCAGTCCCATTTGGGAGGTAACCACATAGACATGGTGAAAATGGCCCAGCAGGTCATGGGGATGCCAGTCCTGAGTGATCCAGTGGACATCCCGACGGGCCTGGGCCCGGGACAGACAGCTTTGGCGGCGCCCGGCCAGGACATCCGGATGGGTCTTGATCCAGACCTGGGCATCGGGATGCTCATCAAAGGCGGCCTCCAGCATGCGAAGAAAGGTCTCTTCCGTGGCCAGACCGCAGGTGATGGAGGCATCCCCGGCGGTCTGATCCACCAGCAGGACCCGCTTGCGATCAGGATCGAAAGCGCCGGGAGGCACCTCGGCGCCCTGGTTGTACTTGGTCAGACGCCCCCGACGCAGTCGCTCCAGGGCCAGATCGGCCTGCACCAGGCGTGGCGCCGAGAACGTTTCATGCTGGAGTATCTGCTCCAGGCGGGAAGGTTGCCGGGCATCAAAATAGATCCCCAGATCGTCCACCACCACGGACAGGGCGGGCGTACCGTTGACCCCCAGCCCGAAGGAGCGCAGGAAACCATCTTCCAGGGTGATGAAGGGCAGATCATGGTTTTCGGCCAAGGCCAGGGTCTTGAAGGCAGGACCCTTGCGCCCCCAGCCCACCAGGGTGGTCACTTCGGCCGGAGGCTTTCTCCATGCGGAAACATGCACCAGGCGGGCGCCGAGCATGCGGGCAACTCGTGTATTGCGGCTCAATGTCCTTGAGCAGGTACCGAAAACCTGAAACAACGAAAATCCCCCTGTGCCATCACCCCGTCAACTTGTGCTACCACACTACCGGTTGAAATCCGGGCGGGGTGCGCAGGTCGATCTGCTCGCCATTTTGGCAGAGCACATATAACCCGCGGTCAAGGGCATACTGGGCGACCTTATCTTCCACCACCATCCCCGCCACGGCACCCATCACCCGATGATCTTTGTAAATGGGCAGGACGCGCTTGAAGTGGCCCAGGCGTTCCAAATGAGCATCGACATGTGCCTCTACCAGCTTGCTCTTGCATTCAACGCCAATGAGCACGCCATCGTTGACCACTAACAGGTCAATCTCCAATGCCACGCCGTTGCGTTTGGCACGGATATTCGGATAAACGGCATGAACCTCAATGCCTTGATCACGAAACAAGCGCACTACTGCAGGTGCAACCATGTGTTCGACAAACTCACCCAAGCGATTGCCAATATCGCCGAGGTTCTTGGCCAGTTGCTTGATCAGGCGGTCGGTTTCCTGAATCTTGCGGTCGGTTTCCTGAAATTTGCGGTCAGTTTCCTTGAACTTGCGGTCGGTTTCCTGAAATTTGCGGTCAGTTTCCTTGAACTTGCGGTCAGTTTCCTGTGCGGATTCTTTGATTAGGCGATCCGTTTCCTGAAACAGCCGCCAGACATCATCCAGTGTGGGGTTAGCTTGGGTCACGGGAAGTTCCTCTTTCGATGTCTGGTACCATGATCGCACAAGCGGCGGTTTCCCCCAAAAAAAAGCCCCCCCCCCCGCTGGCCTACAACACCGACGGGATGGCGATGGCAGTGGCAGTGGCGATGGCAACAACGACCACCACCAGGGGCCATGATAGACTGCCACCGGCACAAAACTTGTCCCTGGAGGGCCAGGCATGGCTGACCAACAGCGCCTCACACTGCCCATCGGCATCCAGTCCTTTGAAAAGCTGCGCAAGGGCCACTACTACTACGTCGACAAGACCCCCCTGATCGAGTCCATGGCGAAGATCGGCGGCTACTACTTCCTCTCCCGCCCCCGCCGCTTCGGCAAAAGCCTGCTGCTCGACACCCTGCGCTGCCTGTTCGAAGGGCACCAAGCCCTGTTCGAAGGACTCTACCTCCATGACAAATGGGACTGGCAGACAACACACCCGGTCATCCGCATCAGCTTTGCCGACGGCATCGTCAAAAGTCGCGAGGAACTGGATGCCCACATCTGGCATCAACTGAAAGTACAACGAGAAAAACTGGCGCTCCCCCAACCACCAGCCGAGATCATCTCCGGTGAATTTTCATCACTGATTCGCCAGACTCACGCCCACTACGGACAGCGCGCCGTCGTACTTATCGACGAGTACGACAAGCCCATCCTCGATAACATCCTGGAGCCCGAGCGTGCCCGCGAACTGCGCGAGGGCCTCAAGAACCTCTACAGCGTGCTCAAGGACGCCGATCCCCATCTGCATCTGGTACTGCTCACCGGTGTGTCCAAGTTCAGCAAGGTCAGCCTGTTCTCAGGGTTGAACAACCTCAACGACATCACCCTGGATGCCCCCTTCAGCACCCTCTGCGGCTATACCGACGAAGACATCGACACCGTGTTCGCCCCGGAATTGCACGGCCTGGACCGGGACGCCATCCGTCAGTGGTACAACGGCTACCGCTGGGGTAGCGGCAAGGTCACGTCCGTCTACAACCCCTTCGATGTCCTACTACTGTTCCAGAAACGTGAACTCGCGCCCTACTGGTTCGAAAGCGCGACGCCCACCTTCCTGGTGAACCTGCTCAAGGAACGCGGCGTCTTCACCCCCGAGCTTACCGCCTGGCACAGCCGACCGGCACTGCTCAGCCGCTTCGATGTGGACGACATCTCCACCGATGCCCTGCTGTTCCAAACCGGCTACCTCACCCTCAAGGACATCCACGAAGAAGTCCCCAACCGGCCCCTCTACAAACTGGGCCTGCCCAACCAGGAGGTGGAAATCAGCCTCAATGAGGCCCTGCTGCCGGCGCTGGGCGTCAGCCATGCCGTCTTCGATGATGTGGTCATCCGCTTGCCGCGCCTGCTCAAGGCCGCAGACATGGCCGGCCTCGAAGCCCACCTGAAGGCCCTCTACGCCGGCCTGCCCCACGACTGGTACCGCAACAACCCCATTGCTCAGTACGAAGGCCACTACGCCAGCGTCTTCTACAGCCACTTCGCCGCTCTGGGGGTCCAGGTCACGGTGGAAGACGCCAGCCACCACGGCAAGGTGGACATGACCGTTGACTTCGGCGGCCACCTCTACCTGTTCGAGTTCAAGGTGGTGGAGCAGCTGCCCGAAGGCAAGGCCCTGGAACAGATCAAGCAAAAGGGCTATGCCGACAAATACCGGGCCACCGGCAAACCCATTCACCTGATCGGCGTGGAGTTCTCCCGCGAGCAGCGGCAAATCGTGGCATTCGACGTAGAAACCCTTTTGACACAGGGAGGAGGACAAGGCAGACTACAAAAGTAGCAAATCCCATCAGGAGAAGATCATGGGCATGCCTGTCCGCATCGAAGACGAACTGTACGAAAGTGCCAAGGCCCAGGCCCGGGCGGAATGCCGCACCATCGCCGGTCAGATCGAGTTCTGGGCCAAAGTGGGTAAGGCCGCTCTCGACAATCCCGACCTGCCGGTCGAGTTCGTACGCGATTTGCTCATCGCTCGCGCAGAAGGCCGCGAACGGGCCATACCCTTTATTCCGGAAGGCCTTTCCCGGGAATGATCACGGTCCTGCAAACCAACGCCTTCAGCCGTGCCTACAAGCGCCTTCAGCGCAACCAGCAGGCCGCCATCGACGCTGCAATCACAACCATCATCGACCAGCCTGAGCGGGGCGAGGCCAAGAAGGGCGATCTTGCCGGTGTGTTTGTCTACAAATTCCCATGCGTCGGTCAACAATTCCTGCTCGCCTACGAGTACGACCCGGCAACCCGACTGCTCTTGCTGATCGGCACCCACGAGAACTTTTATCGCAACCTCAAACGCTGATCACCTCGCCATGGCCGCCCCACTCTTGGTGAGATTCCTGGGCTTGTCCACCTCGGTGCCCTTCACAGCGCCACATGGTAGGCCAGCGGAAAGTACGGACGATATAGTCCCTGTGCTCGCAGCTGCCAAACCCACACAAGCGAAGAACCACTAGGGGCCATGATAGACTGCCGCCGGCACGATACATGTTCCCGGAGGGCCAGGCATGGCTGACCAACAGCGCCTCAGACTCCCCATTGGCATTCAGACCTTCTCCGAGATCCGTGAGGGGGGCTACTACTACGTGGACAAGACGCCGATCATCGAGCGCCTGGTCCACCAGAACAAGTACTACTTCCTCTCCCGCCCCCGCCGCTTCGGCAAAAGCCTGCTGCTGGACACCCTGCGCTGCCTGTTCGAGGGTCACCAAGCACTCTTCGAGGGGCTCCATATCCACGACCGCTGGGACTGGCAGCGGACCCACCCCGTGATTCGTCTGAGCTTCGGCAGCGGCGTGATGCGCACCCGGGAGGAGCTCGACACACGGATTCGTGACCAGTTGTTCCTCGAGCGTGAACGCCTGGGAGTATCACTGCAGCGCGAGACAGACATTGCAGGAGAGTTCTCCGCGCTGATTCGCGATACCCACACCCAGTATGGCGAACGGGCGGTGGTCCTGATCGACGAGTACGACAAACCCATCCTCGACAACATTCTGGAACCGGAGCGCGCCCGCGAACTGCGCGAAGGTCTCAAAAACCTCTACAGCGTACTCAAGGACGCCGACCCGCACCTGCATCTGGTGCTGATCACCGGTGTGTCCAAATTCAGCAAGGTCAGTCTCTTCTCGGGACTGAACAACCTGAGGGACATCACACTGCTACCCGAGTATTCAACGATCTGCGGCTATACCGATGACGACATCGACACGGTATTCGCCCCCGAGCTATCCGGCCTGGACCGGGAGGCCGTCCGCCAGTGGTACAACGGCTACCGCTGGGGCGGGCAGGAGGTCAACTCCGTCTACAACCCGTTCGATGTGCTGCTACTGCTCCAGAATCGCGAGTTCGGCCCCTACTGGTTCGAGAGCGCCACGCCCACCTTCTTGGTGAATATTCTCAAGCAGCGCGGGGTCTTCACCCCTCAGCTGGACCGGCTGCAGGCCAAGGCCCAGCTGCTCGGGCGCTTCGACGTCGACGACATCACCACAGAAGGACTGCTCTTCCAGACCGGCTATATCACCATCAAGGACGTGCAGGAACCCATGCTGGGCTACCGGCTCTACACGCTGGGGTTCCCCAACCTGGAGGTGGAAAGCAGCCTCAACGACCTGCTGCTCCCCGTACTGGGTATCGGCCACAGCGAGGCCCAGACCCACCAGTTGGGCCTGATGGACACCCTGCAGCGCCAGGATCTGGCCGGCCTGGAAACCCACCTCAAGGCCCTCTACGCCGGCCTGCCCCACGACTGGTATCGCAACAACCCCATTGCCCAATACGAAGGCCACTACGCCAGCGTCTTCTACAGCCACTTCGCCGCCCTGGGGGTCCAGGTCACGGTGGAAGACGCCAGCCACCACGGCAAGGTGGACATGACCGTCGACTTCGGCGGCCACCTCTACCTGTTCGAATTCAAAGTGGTGGAGCAACTGCCCGAAGGCAAGGCCCTGGATCAGATCAAGGCCAAGGGCTATGCCGACAAGTACCGCGCCTCCGGCAAACCCATTCACCTGATCGGCGTGGAGTTCTCCCGCGAACAGCGACAGATCGTGGCATTCGACGTGGAAACGGCATGATAAACTTCCGCCGGCAGGATACTTGTCCCTAGAGGGCCAGGCATGGCTAACCATCAGCGCCTCACACTCCCCATCGGCATCCAGTCCTTTGAAAAGCTGCGCAAGGGCCACTACTACTACGTCGACAAAACCCCCCTGATCGACTCCATGGCGAAGATCGGCGGCTACTACTTCCTCTCCCGCCCCCGCCGCTTCGGCAAAAGCCTGCTGCTGGACACCCTGCGCTGCCTGTTCGAGGGTCACCAAGCACTCTTCGAGGGGCTCCATATCCACGACCGCTGGGACTGGCAGCGGATCCACCCCGTGATTCGTCTGAGCTTCGGCAGCGGCGTGATGCGCACCCGGGAGGAGCTCGACACACGGATTCGTGACCAGTTGTTCCTTGAGCGTGAACGCCTGGGAGTATCACTGCAGCGCGAGACAGACATTGCAGGAGAGTTCTCCGCGCTGATTCGCCAGACGCACGCCCACTACGGACAGCGCGCCGTCGTACTCATCGACGAATACGACAAACCCATCCTCGACAACATTCTGGAACCGGATCGTGCACGCGAACTGCGCGAAGGTCTCAAAAACCTCTACAGCGTACTCAAGGACGCCGACCCGCACCTGCATCTAGTGCTGATCACCGGCGTCTCCAAGTTCAGCAAGGTCAGTCTCTTCTCGGGACTGAACAACCTGAGGGACATCACACTGCTACCGGAATACACCACGATCTGCGGGTATACCGACGAAGACGTCGACGCCGTGTTCGCCCCGGAGCTACCCGGTCTGAACCGCGAGGCCATCCGCCAGTGGTACAACGGCTACCGCTGGGGCGGGCAGGAGGTCAACTCCGTCTACAACCCCTTCGATGTACTGCTGCTCTTGCAAAATCGTCAGTTCGGCCCCTACTGGTTCGAGAGCGCCACGCCCACCTTCCTGGTCGATGTCCTCAAGCAACGCGGGGTCTTCACCCCTTCGCTGGACCGGTGGGAGACAGAATACGAATTACTCAGCCAGTTCGATGTTGACAACATCAGCACCGACGCCCTGCTCTTCCAGACCGGCTACCTGACCATCAAGCAGATCAAGGAGCCCATGCTGGGCTACCGCCAGTACACCCTGGGCTTTCCCAACCACGAGGTGGAGACCAGCCTGAACCACGCGCTGCTCCCGTCACTGGGCGTCGAGAACGGCCCACGCGAACGCCGCACCCTGTTCAAGCACTTGCAGCAGCACGATCTGGCCGGCCTGGAAACCCACCTCAAGGCCCTTTACGCCGGCCTGCCCCACGACTGGTACCGCAACAACCCCATTGCCCAATACGAAGGCCACTACGCCAGCGTCTTCTACAGCCACTTCGCCGCCCTGGGGGTCCAGGTCACGGTGGAAGACGCCAGCCACCACGGCAAGGTGGACATGACCGTCGACTTCGGCGGCCACCTCTACCTGTTCGAATTCAAAGTGGTGGAGCAGTTGCCCGAAGGCAAGGCCCTGGATCAGATCAAGCAAAAGGGCTATGCCGACAAGTACCGCGCCTCTGGCAAACCCATTCACCTGATCGGCGTGGAGTTCTCCCGGGAAAAGCGGCAGATCGTGGCATTCGACGTGGAAACGGCCTGAAGCGACAATCTCGGGCATCGCTCGCGGCCAAGGGGTCAGATCAATGCTTGCCCAGCAGGGACTCCAAGCTGTCCGCCTCCAGAATCCGCACCACCCAATCATCAAGCTGGGCATCCGTGGCAGCGGCTATGCGTTCGTCTGCCCAGGCAGGCAACTCGCCAAATTTCAGGGTTGCTTGCTTGCGCAGGGTACCTTCCACCCCTTGATGGCGACCTCGCTCAACCCCCTGCTGAAGCGCTTTCTCTCGCTCAACGCGTTCAATCGTGTTCACGTAAGGCATCTTCTTCTCCTCCTGTAGGGCAAAGACCGCCTGCACAAACCCCGGTTCCAGCTCTCGGGGCAGCTGGATCATCCAGTCGATGATCTTGAACAAACACACGACCTGCTCCCGACTGTATCCCCGTTCGTACAGCAGCCGAACCAGGGCGATCTTGACGTCCTTGCGCGTGGCGCCATCCTTGACGCGCCGCGCCTTGGCCCGACAGCGGTGCGCCCGCATATCTGGGGAGAATCAAACGATACCAGGCAGGGAACCGCTCGCGGTCCACGGCAAGCTCAATCATCCCGCCGCGCCGCCCGCCAGCGATTGCAAATAGGCCACAACGGCATCCGTGCGACCCTCCTGAACCAGCGCTTCAGCTGTCTTGTAGTCAAAGGTCCGGAGCGGCTCGTTACGCAGCAAGAACGCCGCACGATCCAGATCACCCGTCATTTCATGGGCTGCGGCCAGCACCCGCACCATGTCCTGCAGATACTTCTGTAACTGAGGGGCATGTGGGCGCGCAAACACCTTCACCCTGTTCACCCTGACAGCTACCATCCAACACACGCGAGCTACACTCCCTTTTCACATGCCGTACAGGCAGCGTTGATTACAGTGTCGGAGAGATAATAACCAGCACGTCGCAAATCGAGCAAAACAGGCCTTACCTCGTCCAACAGGCCACGTCGATGGGCTTCGACGAAGAGGCCCGCCGTTCCTTTGACAGGTAAGTCGTAGACATGGCGGGCGATCTTTCTCCCTCGCTTTTCATCAATGACCGCGAGACATGGCGATAAACTTCGTGCAAGTGTGATGACCGCTGCTTCGCCAGGATCCAGCTCGGCAACCAAGAGAGGATCAGGTTCAGGTGAAGGCCGCACATGGACTGCCCAGCGACTATCAGATAGTGCGTTCGCCCCTGGTCGACCAATACCTGCCACGGCAACCTCGTTATAGACAAGTTCCGGGATCCAGAATTCGGCAAACAACGCTGGCAACAAATCCAAACGTCCGGCGAGCGATAGCCCAACAAGAGGGCCAGAGTTGATTACGGCACGATGTTCAATCAGCATCAGGCAAACTCGTTTTCAAGCTCATCACCCTGCATATCAACTACGGGCACCCCAGAACGACTTGCCGCTAGCAAAAACTCAACACGCCCCATTTCACATAATCGACTGGCTTTTCCCGAAGAAATGCGGCCTTGTTCAAAAAGTTTAACGGCAAGCAAAAAGCGGGCTTCATCTGCAAAATTTTCTGACATCTCCGCAGGAGATGGCAGCCCGGCCATGGGTAACTCGATAGTTAATGTCGTGCGCATCTCGACTTCCTCAATGAAGTGCCGGCATGCCATAGTATACTCCCGACATAGGCCTTGACGATCAAACCATCCAAAACAACTGAGTACACATTGGCGTGAGATAAGAGGATATTTACAAAAAATCAATGTGTGAGGCGCCGCAACAGCACGCGTACTTGTGTCAGATCAATGCTTGCCCAGCAGGGACTCCAGGCTGTCCGCCTCCAGAATCCGCACCACCCAATCATCCAGCTGGGCATCCGTGGCAGCGGCTATGCGTTCGTCTGCCCAGTCAGGTATCTCTCCAAATTTCAGGGATGCTTGCTTGCGCAGGGTACCTTCCACCCCTTGATGGCGACCTCGCTCAAGCCCCTGAGCCATCCCCTGCGCCATCCCCTGCTCAACCCCCTGCTGAAGCGCTTTCTCTCGCTCAACGCGTTCAATCGTGTTCACGTAAGGCATCTTCTTCTCCTCCTGTAGGGCAAAGACCGCCTGCACAAACCCCGGTTCCAGCTCTCTGGGGAGCGGGATCATCCAGTCGATGATCCTGAACAAACACACGATCTGCTCCCGCCGGCTCGCCCTGCACTTCCACGTGAATGAGCACCCAGGTCTCGCTACCATCCTGGGCATACACCTGGATCAGCTTGTCCGCGTGGCGTCGACCCGTGTTGGCGTCTGCCGTGATCTGCTGCAGTTCCTTGTCCATCGGGTTGTAACCCCGGGACCAGTCCACCTCACCGTGGATCGCCGGGAACAGCAGCTGTGTGAATTCCTGGAAGTAGTGCTCCAGGGCTTCCTTCCAGGGGCTGTCGTGGTCCGTGGGCCTGTCGGCATCTTGTCCGTCATTCCCGCAAAAGCGGGAATCCAGTGGCAGACTGAAACCGTGCACTGGACTCCCGCTTTCGCGGGAGTGACGATGATAATGCCGGTGACGGTGGCCGTGGCCGTGGCGATGAAGATGAAGATAAAAGATGACGACAACGACCACCACCAAGGCCATGATAGACTGCCGCCGGCACAAGACTTATCCCTGGAGGGCCAGGCATGGCTGACCAACAGCGCCTCAGACTCCCCATCGGCATTCAAACCTTCTCCGAGATCCGTGAAGGGGGCTACTACTACGTGGACAAGACGCCGATCATCGAGCGCCTGGTCCACCAGAACAAGTATTACTTCCTCTCCCGCCCCCGACGCTTCGGCAAAAGCCTGCTGCTGGACACCCTGCGCTGCCTGTTCGAGGGTCACCAAGCACTCTTCGAGGGGCTCTACATCCACGACCGCTGGGACTGGCAGCGGACCCACCCCGTGATTCGCCTCAGCTTCGGCAGCGGCGTGATGCGCAACCGGGAGGAGCTCGACACACGGATTCGTGACCAGTTATTCAGCGAACGGGAGCGTCTAGGGGTATCACTGCAGCGCGAGACAGACATTGCAGGAGAGTTCTCCGCGCTGATTCGCGATACCCACACCCAGTATGGCGAACGGGCGGTGGTCCTGATCGACGAGTACGACAAGCCCATCCTGGATAACATCCTGGAGCCCGAGCGTGCCCGCGAACTGCGCGAGGGGCTGAAGAACCTCTACAGCGTACTCAAGGACGCCGACCCGCACCTGCATCTGGTGCTGATCACCGGTGTGTCCAAATTCAGCAAGGTGAGCCTCTTCTCGGGGCTGAATAATCTCAACGACATCACCCTGGACAAGCCCTACGCGGACATTTGCGGTTATACGGATGAAGACGTGGATACGGTGTTCGCGGCGGAGTTACCGGGGCTGGATCGGGCTGAGATCCGGGACTGGTATAACGGCTACCGCTGGGGTGGGACGGATACGCCCTCGGTGTATAACCCCTTCGATGTGCTGCTGTTGTTGCAGAAGCGCCAGTTCGGCCCCTACTGGTTCGAAAGCGCGACGCCCACCTTCCTGGTGAACCTGCTCAAGGAACGCGGCGTCTTCACCCCCGAGCTCACCGCCTGGCACAGCCGACCGGCACTGCTCAGCCGCTTCGATGTGGATGACATTTCCACCGATGCCCTGCTGTTCCAGACCGGCTACCTCACCCTCAAGGACATCCACGAAGAAGTCCCCAACCGGCCCCTCTACAAACTGGGCCTGCCCAACCAGGAGGTGGAAATCAGCCTCAATGAGGCCCTGCTGCCGGCGCTGGGCGTCAGCCATGCCGTCTTCGATGATGTGGTCATCCGCTTGCCGCGCCTGCTCAAGGCCGCCGACATGGCCGGCCTTGAGGCCCACCTCAAGGCCCTTTACGCCGGCCTGCCCCACGACTGGTACCGCAACAACCCCATTGCTCAGTACGAAGGCCACTACGCCAGCGTCTTCTACAGCCACTTCGCCGCCCTGGGGGTCCAGGTCACGGTGGAAGACGCCAGCCACCACGGCAAGGTGGACATGACCGTCGACTTCGGCGGCCACCTCTACCTGTTCGAGTTCAAGGTGGTGGAGCAGCTGCCCGAAGGCAAGGCCCTGGAGCAGATCAAGGCCAAGGGCTATGCCGACAAGTACCGCGCCTCCGGCAAACCCATTCACCTGATCGGCGTGGAGTTCTCCCGCGAGCAGCGGCAGATCGTGGCATTCGATGTGGAAACGGCCTGAAGCGACAATCTCGGGCATCGCTCGTGGCCAAGGGCCGCTCCCACTCCCCATCGGCATTCAAACCTGGCGGCGGAGCATGAGGGACGCCACCGTCATTACCAGCCGAACACGGCCAAGCGACGGGTGTTATCCCATTTTTTCCTGGGCTTGAGGGTGTTGCGGCGAGAATCCGCCAACATCCGCGACGACACCCTAAACAGCATCAGATCAGCCATACGAACCGTGTTTGCCGCCGGGCTCCCTGCATGAAATTCGTGGGGATACGTCAGGCTCTGAGTGCTGGCCTAGCCTTTGTTTTCCTTGCACTTCAGAGCCAGGGCGGGAGAGCAGTCAATCCAAAGCAAACTCAAGCACTGCGTTATGTTGATTCATGGGCACCACTTTTGCTTCAAGTGCGTTGAGTATTTTCAGAGCACTTAAGTAGGCTGCATATTGCGGAGTATCTTGCTCTTCTGGTCCATCAACAGCAAAAAGCAGCTCTTCAGGACACTGATGGCGGCGCTGTAATTCGTGGACTCTGAATTGCCAGCGCCCAGCCTTTTCCAGAATTTTACTGGTTTCTTTTTGCCCCAAGAAAAGAGGCTTCATTGCTTTAAGCAAGCGACCTTCTTTTTGCTCCACAAAAGGTAGTGAAACCCGATATTGCTCATCACCCAACTTTTTTTGGCTAAAACGATCAGCCAAGTCGGCCTGAATCAAGAGCTGGCGTAAGCGGCTTTCCATCTGGGTTTCACGGTACTGAGGGGTAACAAAATCATGCTCAACGTAATGACTGTAAAGTTCTGCCAGTTTATTTTCAGGCGCATCGGTAAGCACCAGGCTTGGTTCACTAAAGCGAAAAATGGTTTCACGAGAACGAACAAGCTCTTCAAATAAACCAGCACTCCCATAGCGGCATGTCTCTACATACTGCTGAATGCGGCTAAGCTCTTTTTGCATTGCCTTAATGGCAGCAATGTAAGTCGTACCTTCCAGATCTTTAAAAAAATGGGTCAGCCGGGCGTAACGTTTTTCTTGCAGCTGGTAAGCAAAAAAACCCTGGCCGGGTGCGGCCATTACCAACCCCACATTGGCAAACTCACCCGTTTCAACGTAGGGCATAAAGCGCAAAATAGCGTACTGATAAGCCATACGGCTCATGGTACTCTCCAGAAATTTGGATTTTTAAATTCACTTAAATGAGCATACATTTGCGTTAAATCAAATTCGGCGGGCAATGTTTGTTCTTCGTCAATATACCACCAGGCTTGAGGAATCGCATCAACCCAGGCATCACCACGACAAATGAAAGGCTCAGTCACTCCTTGGGTTGATCGACGCAAAATCTCAACGATTTCTATTGAATGCATTGAACAACAAACCCTCACTATACCGTATAGAGTGCAATCTAGCGGGAGCTGCGCGATTAATTACTCCCAAACAGGTCGCGGGCATAAACCTTAGCCTGCACATCCACCAGTTCATCGGCCAAGTCGATAATGATGTTGGCATCACTGATCAGCAGCATCCACAGTCTCCTCAAAGCGGGAATCCAGTGGCAGACTGAAACCACGCGCTGGACTCCCGCTTTCGCGGGAGTGACGGTGATAAGAGAGAAGCAAAAATAGTGGGCGCCTTATATAGTGTGGTCGCTGTCCTCAGATCAATGCTTGTCCAGCAGGGACTCCAGGCTGTCCGCCTCCAGAATCCGCACCACCCAATCATCCAGCTGGGCATCCGTGGCAGCGGCTATGCGTTCGTCTGCCCAGGCAGGCAACTCGCCAGCGCTTTCTCTCGCTCAACGCGTTCAATGGTGTTCACGTAAGGCATCTTCTTCTCCTCCTGTATGGCAAAGACCGCCTGCACAAACCCCGGTTCCAGCTCTCTGGGCAGCTGGATCATCCAGTCGATGATCCTGAACAGACACACGATCTGCTCCATTGGGACGGTTGACCCACTGCACCGGCATGCGAAACGGCAAACGCTGCAGACGGGCCTCGCCCTGGAACTGCTCCCCCTGTTCCACGGCCTGCTGTTGCTGCTGGGCGGGCTGCTGCTGGGACGGGTGCTCAGCCCCGTCGAGCTCCGCCGGCGCTTTCCCTTCGATCTATGGATGATCATTGGCTCGGCCCTGGCCATTGCCCAGGGGCTGGAACACTCGGGGGCCGCCGCCCTGATCGCCCAAGGCATACAAATCCTGTTCACCGGCCACGGTGTCTATGCGGCCTTTGTGGGCTGCTACCTGCTGACCCTGCTGCTGACCGAAACCGTCACCAACAACGCCGCCGCCGCATTGGCCTTTCCCGTGGCATGGAGTACCGCCCAGGCCTTCGGCGTCGATCCCATGCCCTTCATCATGGCCGTGGCCTACGGGGCCAGCGCCTGCTTCCTGATTCCCTACGGCTACCAGACCCACCTGATGGTCTATACACCGGGCCGTTACCGGATCAGCGACTTCCTCAAAACCGGTCTACCGGTGAGCCTGACCTATTCCGCGGGGGTGTTGTTGTTGACGCCGTGGGTGTTTCCGTTTTGAGCAAAAAACACCCACTACCGCAGCGAAAAATCCTCATGCGCCAGGGTCAGATTCGGATTATAGGCCGGATCATGATCCAACTCCCGGCCCCAACGCCGCCGCATGTAGGCAATTTCCCGCTCCAGTCGCCGCCGTTTCTCCGGTGTCTTTTCCTCCCCCCGGGAGGCCGACTCATGATGATAAGCCTCCGCATAAGGCGTCCACAGATTCCGGTAACCCGCCTCGCGCACCTTCAGACACAGATCCACATCATTGAACGCCACCGGCAGATTGCACTCATCAAACCCGCCCACCTCATCGAACACCTCGCGGCGCATCACCAGACAGGCAGCCGTCACCGCCGACAGATTCTGGACCAACTGAAGACGGTCACAATACCCCGCCGCATCCCCCGGCAAATGCCGGTGGGCATGTCCGGCAATCACCCCCATCCCCAAAATCACCCCACCATGCTGAATGCGGCCACCGGGATAATAAAGCTTGGCACCCACACACCCGATTTCCGGCCGGCAGGCTTGAGACACCATCTCCTCCAGCCAATCGCCGTTGATAGGCTCAATGTCATTATTGATCAAGCCGATGACCGTTCCCCGGGCATGACCCACGGCAAAATTATTGATGGCCGAAAAATTGAACGGCCGGTGCCATCCTAAAACCCGCACACGGTGATCACGGCGCAGATGGGATAAATACGCCAGCGTCCGCGGACAACGGGAGGCATTGTCCACCACCAACACCTCGAAATTCGGATAACGGGTCCGCGCCAGCAAGGCATCCACGCACGGCCTGAGGACATCGACCCGATCCCGGGTCGGAATGACAAGACTCACCAGAGGGGCCGGATCCGGCAACGGCCAACGGACACGATAGCCGCGAACAACACGCCCCGGCTCCACCCGGGCCAAGGGCGACATCAAGGCAACCGCTTCAGACACCACGCGAAGCCCCATGTCATGCGCCTCGTTCTCACATCGAGAGCCACCCTGCCCCAGGCGCCGGTGATACAGCACACGGGGCACATGATGAATGCGGGAACCCGGCAAATCCCTCACAAAGCGCAGCAAGAGATCATGCATCACGCCCCCCCCGCAATGCGCCCTCAAGCCCCCCACCGCCAATAACCGTCGGCGCTCAAACACTGTCAGATGACCTACATAATCCCGCGACAAAGCCAGGTCCGGATTCCAGGCCGGCTTGAAGCAAGGCGCAACGCGCTCACCCGAGACATTGAGACAGTCCTCGTCACTATAGATGAGCAACACATCGGGATGAGCGGCGACCAACTCCGCCACGCACAGTAAGGCCTCCGCCGTCAGGCAGTCCTCCTGACCGAGCATGGCCACAAATCGCCCCTGTGCCATCGCCATAGCCCTACCGGGAATGTCATCGACGGGCACACGCTCCGGCTGAGGCATCAGCCGGATGCGAGCTTCCCGATTGGCATACTCATCCAACACCCGATACACCGCCAAGGGCGCCGAGGCAGCCACGGCAATGCACAGCTCCCAATCCTGAAAATGCTGAGACAATACCGAATCCAGACACTCGATCAGCAACGGCGGATCCGGATCAATGACCGGCAAAATCACCGAGCAAAACGGACGCGTGGACCCATCCACAGGCTCACCCATCGCTCCCAGAGCGCCGTCGACTTCCCGAATGCGTCGCCGGATGCCGCGTTCATCCGAAATCGGATGATGGGCCAGCCACACGGCATAATCCGCCTGGGTACAACGACGGCGGAAAGTCTGATCATATTGATACCAAAGCCACTCTCGGAACGGCACGCCCACCTCGCCAGCCTCATCACGCAAACCGGCCAGAACTTCGCCGACGTCTCTTCCGCGCCACTGGGGATGGGCACCGCAGAGTCGGCGCAAAAGCCGCTTGTGGGCAAACCAGGGCGAGAGCCACGCCAGACGAAACGCCTCGATGGAAAATTGCCCCGCATGTCTGACGGGGCAAAGTCGTAACCGCTTGGGACGCTTGGGAAAATACACCAGCCGCTTGGCCATGCGGCCGGACTTCACCTGCAGGAGAAAGGAATCGGCCTCGGAAAACCCGCTCCCATAATCCACCCACAGGCAGGCCGTCGAAACGTGACGCTCGTGAGACAGCGCCAGCTCCAGCATATGCCAACCAGCCCAGGGCAGGTCATCCCGGAGGATCATATGCGGGTTGTCCCGTAGCGCATTCCAGCTTCCCTGCCCCAGTGGCTCCAGGGAATGGCACACAGCCACACACTTCACCGGCTCACGCAGCAACCCCAAGCACCGGCGCAGACGATCAATCCCCTCAAGCTGCATGGCGGCATTCCGGTAAGGTCGCTTGAGATTCGCGCAGGCGGGCAGTCAACTTATGAGTTGGGCTTGATGCCGCCACGCCGACCAAGACCAAAGCCCACACGATAAAGATCAGGCAGATCAATACGGCCATCACGGCGCTGTTCGAACACCCCTATGCGCAACAGGTCATCCTTAACGCCTTCCCAACCCAGCGCCTGATGCTGCGGCGGCAAGCCAGTTCCCAGATCCAATCCCAGGATATCGGCCGGAAAGGTACTCAACCAACGCTCCCGGATAACCTCGAAGGCGATGGGCACCGTCAGCCCCTCAAGTGGAGCCAGCACGGTGCGCACCCAAGGGTAATCTTCGGCCAACTCGTTGACCCGAATCTCGGACGCCTTGCGCACACCCCGCTTGATGCTCTCGTAATGCAGCGCATGGCGATGCTCGGGGTAACGGTTACCCGTCTCTTCCACCGCCTGGCGCACAGCGGCCAGGAAAGAGCGGGGAGAGGTGCGCCCCTGTCCATCCGCCAGATGGCCAACAACCCACGTATAGGGAATGCCCCGACGCCGGTCGCGGCCCATCCAGGCCCCCGCCAAAGCCTCGAATAACTGGCGCTGAACCGAAGTGTCGCGTTTGGCGGCTTCATGCAAGGCAAAATGGTCATCTTGCTGGATCGGCGGCCTGCGCTGCACGCTCGAATAAACCTCACGCAACATGTCACCCTGTTCGCCGGGCCCATTGATCAAATACTGCCATAGCAGCCCATGCAGGTCATGACGCGCCCAGGAAAGCTCGGCCTGGGTTGCCAGCAGCTTTGAGGCATCGGGAAAATCGGTCACAGTCCGCTCCAACTGGTCCTCGCGCAGGAACACCTTGGCCGACAGATGGGGGTAACTCTTCAACCATAAGACGGCCCTGAGCAAGTCGCGCACCACCCGATCCATCTGCACCCAGTCGCTACTCACCCGATCCAGGGCATCGAACAGAATCAGGCCATGGGTGCCCTGGTTCATCTGGTACCGGCTCGCCACCTGCATCAACCTGGCGACGGACTCGGGCTGATTCAACACCCAATCCACCGTGGCGCCCCAACTGTCCATGGGCACACCCTGGTCACTCAAGCGGGCGACCCAGCGCACCATGACCGCCCGCCATATCTGATAGGGGGCATGATCGGCCGAGAGCAACGCAGCCAAGGTATCCGCATCGGGATAGTCATCCAGTGCGGGACGCTCTGAATAGCCGACGTGAATGGCCGTACGATCCAGCTCCGGCACGGCAGAGCCAAGCGCCCTGCGTAAGGCAAGATCACCGAGTGCCATCGTCCAAACGGACTTCCCCACACCGCGGGTTCCCACCACCAACTGGCACTCCATACGCAGTGCCTTGAGGTGCGTGGGTGGCACATACAGCTGACTCAACGGCAAGCAAGTGCCGCTTGGCGATGTATCCACCGGCAAGGCAGCCAGCATTGCCTCCCGAGTCCGGACAGCATCACTCATTGGCATGCTCCGGCGACATCACGGCCAGCCGCACACCCTCCAGAAGGGGCCCAAAGGTTGACTTGACCAATGCTTCGTCCAGCGTTTCCAGATGCGAATGAAGGGACGTCAGCGCAGCAAAACCACGGTTCCAGCGAATCGGCCAGGGATGATGGGGGGCCGCCTCATCACGATCATCAAAGTTCCACAGCCCTTCGCCGGTCCTCCCCGGCGGCACCTCATCATAGAGTTGCTCAGAAAACAGGTCCCAGCCATGTTCACGCAACGCGGCGAGATAGTCCGGCGCCCCCAGTTCAGGGATCATCGCCCCCACCAGCTGCAGACGTTCCCGAATCTCATGAGCCACGCCGGCGCGGTGCCAATGGTCAAGCATCAGCCGGTACCCATTCCAGGTCTGCTCCCCATCCAGCGCGAAAAGCAACACCAAGGTTGCGCCCAAGTCCGTGACACAACTGGAAGCGACCTCGTCAATGCCGGAGCGAGAGTCTATCAAAACCACATCCGGCTGCCAGCGCCGTTCCAGTTCATCCAACAAGCGCCCGAGTCGCTGGGACCAGGTTTCACGCCGACCGGTTGGCCCCATCTTGGGCATCCACACCCGGCCCAGCTTGGCGATGTACTCGCCGGGATCCGCGCCATGAGCAGGCACCACCAGGATCTGACCATCATGAGACAGCGTACTGGTCGCGACGAGATCCGCAAATACCGATTGGCCATTGTCCACCAGATCTTCCACCAGCCAATCGGTGATGCCATAGGCCGGGCGGCGTGACTCTGGCAGCAAACCGGACGAGAGTCCGGGGGACTCAAGGTCCAGGTCCAGCACCATCACGCGCTTGCCTTCCTGTGCCAGGGACCAGGCCGCAACCGCCATGGCGGTCGAGCGCCCCACGCCCCCCTTGATGGAGAAGAAGACCACCCTCGGAGCGCCGGGAGAAAGCGGCGCAATTCGTGCCCACTGCCCCTCGCTGGCCAGCCGGTCAATCAATTCAATACCATTCACACCGGGAAGCGGCATCGGTTGCGTACCTCGACGCACTGCGGCCATGTCTTCTTCGTAAAGCACCATCTGCCCAGCCAGGAAGGCATGGCAGCCCAGACGCTGAGAAAGCGTTTCGGCAACTTTTTCAAGTACTTCACGTGCCGCGCTCTGCTGGGAGACTTCGGCCGGCACCACCAATCTCACCCGTCCATTGAGATCCCGATTAACAATAAGTGGCGCAAAAGCCTGAAGTTCCACCGGCGGACAGGGCCCTAGCACCTCTTGCAACACAGGCACGATCATGTCGAAAGTGGTCATATCAGACCCTCCCAACGGGCCTTACGCACCAACTCGTACACCTGTTGTGCGCCCACGCGGTGAGGATCCACACGCTGCATCGAAAACTCACTTTGCCTGGCATAACGCTGAGATGCGTGCCAGTCCCCGAACGGATTGGGGTTTGACAGTCCATATTCCGTGCCTTGGTGGAATCCACTCCGGTAAGTGTCGTAGCGGACCCAGATACGCTCGGCATGCTGCCGGTCTTCGCTCTCGACCGGCTTGCCCTTCTGGTCATCGAAGGGCATCCCGAAAGCCAACATCAAGCGCTTAAGGCCACACTCCACCGCCATACCATAGAGATGATCTGCATTGGCCAGCCGCTGCGCAGCGTACAGCATCTCTGCATCCTGCCAGTGACGGTCATGGGCATCAAGAAAGTCGCTCTGCATCCCCAACATCCTGATGGTCAAATCGAGCGAGGATACCAGATGGACCCACTGCTCCCCAGCCCGGGTATGCCAGCCGGCCCAGGGCAGATCATCCGGCGCCGATCAGATCGAGTTCTGGGCCAAGGTTGGTGTCGGGGCGGCGGCCTTATGACCGCAAAAGATCCCGCAAGTGGCGCCACAGCGCATTCATCCCCGAGGATGGCTGCGCCGGCATACGCTCGCGATAAAACTCCAGCTTACGCGCAATGAATGGGCCCCGTGGCCGGATGCGATGAGCCAGAGTCATCAAGCGCAAGGCCGTGTTCGGCGCCGAGGTCTCCCGTTGCACGGCCAGATCCCGAAACCAGTTCGCGCAGGGGTCGAGATCGGTGAGTGGTTGCCCCTCTTCCACCCTTTTTGCCAAGGCGGCCACCACTGCTTCCGCCAGGGTCAATTGAGCACTCGTCATGTCCTGCAGAGGCCCACGCCCCTGACCATACGCCTCTTCCACCGGATCGAACAACCGGGCCCGATCGGAAAACCATCGCTGCCGTACCCATTCATTGCTGGCCTCGAAGTGGGTCTGTAGAGAGTTCGCGTCCGCAGCCTTCAATTGCAGTCCGCTACCCCTGTATTCCCGGATCAGGTCATGACGCAAGGCCTCCAGGCAGTCATGCTCTTGCACCTCATCCTGAGACAGACCCGCAACCTGCATATTCAGCGCCCGCAGCATCACCTGCCCTGCCGGGATCAGGGATTCGTTATGCCGCTCGGGGGCAGACATGGCATGGATAGCTACCTCGGGGCACTGCACCAGCGAGAGAAAATCCTCCTGGATGGTGCGACCTTCCAGGAAAGATGCATCGAACAGACGCACACGCAAGGCCTCCTCGCCAAAAACCCGCGACCAAAGGTCCAGCACCATGTGGTAATTGTAATAATGATTGCGGGGATGACAGGTGGATCGGGCCACATTCTCCAGCTTCTGACTGCCGCCGTTTTTTAGATGCGTGGAATAAAAAGAAGCCACCAGATCCACCTGCCGACGCAGATAGACCACCACCTCAATCTGCTGGGAAAAGGGCGCAAGAATCTGCTTCAACCATTGCAGTTGCCCCGGTTGACGGAGGCGAGAATGGAAATGCTCACTGGAGATCAGCACGGTATGCACGGATGGCGGAAGCCCTTCCAGCATGGACTGCAAATCCGCCAGCTCGCGCTGCCGGAACGCTTCGCGCGAGGCGGTGTCCATACAACCCAACTGCTCGAGATAGTCGTCACCTGCCTGATCATCCAGCGCCGCCGAAGCCAGGCCCCGAGCCTCCTGTCGCCCAGGCGAATGCCAATAGGCCAGACCATGGGATTGCAGCAGCATACGATGACGATAGAGAGCCCCCTGCAGGGCGGTGGATCCGGTCTTCTCGGTGCCTATATGCAGAACGATACGATAGTGTCGGCTCATGAAAAATGGAAGCGAATGAGGGAGGGATTGGTTGTGTAAAAACGCAGACCCGATGACACATCAGACTCGCTTCCAGCTTTCAAGCTGCAGTCTTTCAGTACGGGACAATTCCAGGCCAATAGTCGAATTAAATAATTGATGGCAGATCAGTTCACGGCTAACCTGAAACTGCTGCTCAATCAATTCCAGGGTAGAGAGTAGATCGTTGCTCGCTGAAACTCGCAGGGCCACCTCCTCCCGGGGCAGTAAAAACTCCGCAGCAAATGCATTAGCCCGTTTTTCAGCCCAGCGTGGTGATCCGCCGCGGAGCACTTCCGCCACAGGCAAAGCTCCCTCACGATCCAGCAGCAGATGGCAGATCTCATGTGCAAGCGCCGTGCGTCGACCATTGCGAGTGGAACTGCGTGACAAGGCATGCGTGTTACACAAGATGGCCGGTCCATGAGCGAGCCCCCATACCGCCAGAGCATCCAGGGGAGCAGGTAAGTCAATATCTCGCAACTCAACCCCCCAGTCTTTCAGGTAATGCTCCGGTTCCACCAAGTCCCCCGGAACCAAACCCAAACCGGGACGCAGCCAGTGAGCCAGGTCATACCCTTGCTGCCACGCAGGCTGACCTTCAAGGGGTGTTGGGGCAAGTTTGGACAACTCGTCCAATGTCGGTGTCGCACAACGTGGTAAAGCCTTGATGGCAAGCAAAATTTTGCGTTGATGCTGGACACCGACATAGCCGGTTGTCATTCGAGCCGCCATCAAGAGTTCATTCCCCAGCAAGAGATCATCTTCCTGATCTCCCTGCGCAGGAACGGCATACTCAAGGAAATTCGCGATATCCGCATGAGCGTTGGTCCCTGCCAACTCCGCCAATTCGGGCCAATCCATGCCACTGATCACCGGCAAACATTGCGCCGCACCAACCTCTTTACGAGTCTGCCAACGGCGAACGGCTTCCTTGGCCCGAGGTGTTTCGGATTCAGCCAGCGCATCGCACAGGAAACCAGCCACCTCACTCCATAAAGATAATGCTTCCCGGTGAGACATCCTGACAGGTCCACTGCAATCAGGCGACCAAAACACCGCCTCGCGTCCCTCCTTCACCCACCACAAGGGAGGAAGGGAGATACCCCGCAACAGTAGGGATAGATCATGCCTTTGGCGAAAATCGTAAAGGGCATCCTCTTCCACCTCAACTTGCCCCTGGGCCAAATCCCGCCAGCGCTCTTCAGCAGCACCCATCAACTGCCCAGGATGCTCGGGTGACAGCGGTAAGGGATAGCCCTCCTCAAGCCGCAGCCAGGGCCATATACGGGCGAGTCCTTGCAACAGATCAACCCATGTCCATCTTACTGCGGCTGGTTCGTCCGCTCCTGCGTCCGTTGACTGCATCTCCCTGCACTGCTGGCACCAGACACAGTTGCCTGCCAGCCACACACGCATCTGCCCCCAGGCAAGCCCGGCATCATGTGAATGAGAAGCCGGATCCAGTTTGATCTCGACCTCCAATTGAGTTCGACTTCCTAACCGTAGGTATTCAGCCATTTTTCAAACTCTTTGACATAGCCCTCAAGCTCAGCCCTTCGACGCAACTCACGGACAATCCGTGGCGGCAACGGCGGCGGGGGCATCCAGCCAACTCATCCCCGTCACCCCCGGAAATCATCCTGGTGATCCAAAAACCACCGGTAGGCATCCTGCAACCCCACCTCCAGCTCAATGGATGCCGCCATCCCAACGCCTTCAGGCGCGATACATCCATCAGCTTGCGCGGGGTGCCATCGGGCTTGGTGGTATCCCAGACAATCTCCCCGTCAAATCCCACCACCCTGGCCACGGTTTCCATCAATTCACAACACTTCGAATGCCTGTCCTTCTCACCCTAGATTAAAGAGATGCGAGTCTTACCTTGTCATGGTCCCACTTTTCTAACACAGCGCTCACGAACCAGTCTGGATTTGCTTGATCAAAATATTTCTGGTAAATATCAAGATAGCCATCAGGGGTGATCTCGGCAAAATGAATATGGTTGTCGCCCGAGTTATCGAAAAAGTACGCACGCTTACACTTATTTGCCATCACATGTAAAAGTGCCAGACTCTTTTTATAGCGACTTATAATTTTATCTGCTGGAACGCCATGCCCTCCGGCTAACACACGACGGCCCACTCGTTCCTGATTGATAAATGAATCATTAGTGCAAATATAATAAAGATAGCTTTCGAAACCAGCATTTTTTGCGTCATCAACAAACTCAAGATGGCTCTCATGACTCATCACAGACTCATAAGTCAGAGACAGGCGAGCGTCAACCCATTCACTTCGCAACCCAACAGCAATACGCTGGGCCAGCATATCTGCAAACATGGCAGCAAACCGTTCCAAGCCATCAGTTGCACAAGGCAATTCGATATCTAGAGCATCCGATGCGCCATGAAGAACGTCGAAAAAGGAGATATATTTTGCGACATCATCAGGATTTACATATTGCCCCAAAGGCACGCCCTGAGCGATCAAGTAGCGAGCAAGTGTTGTTTTGCCTGACCCATTCGGGCCAGCAATTAACCGGAGTCTTGGCATAGATAGGCTTGTAGATCGAAAGGCTTTTTAGGTTTTACATGCTTTATCACCTTTTCCTTACCATCAACACCCACTTCAACCACATTCCCATCCTTCACAAAAACAACCGGAACGCCATTCTTCAGTTGCTTTTGGATCGCCATAGTTGAAGCAGTCCGCGCAAACTTCATCAACTTGCGAGTATCCTGCATAGGATCTTTACGTTCATACTTGCGTACACGAGCAATTTTTTTATCAGCAATCATATCACCCTCACTGTCACTGTCACTCGCTCCACCATCATACTCTTGCACAGGCTCATCTGCTTGACCACATCCATGCCGTCGCACCCCCCCCCCGCGGGAGCGGCCCTGTCCGCGAAACGCGGCGCCAGCAGGGTGGCACGCAGCCCGTCCGTCTCATTCAGTGCCGCGATGGCCTGCCCCAGCCCCAGAGCCTGCTGCATGTCGACCTGACGAACCTTGCCTTGCAAGTAGCGCCGGAGCGATTCGGAATGCGGTTTATCCTCGGTGGTGATTTCAAGATAGACAGCCTTCCGGCACCAGAACCGTGCCAAAAAGCGCGTCCAGCACGGGCAGGCTGTTACACGCTGACAGAGCGATCAGGGCGGAGGCATCCGCAATCAGAATCATGTTTTCCCAAGGCCTTCGAGTTCTGCCGTCAGTTCATCACGGCTCATGTCGATGACAGGGATTTGATTGGTTTTGCATAAGCTCATGAATTCATAGAGCGAAACCCCAGCGACTTCGGCAGCCTTTGCGAGGGTCACGCGTTCGCGCTGGAAGAGCCACAAGGCGTAGGCGGTCTGCAACTCCTGACGGGTGTCTGCGGCACCTTGAAACGCGACGAGGTCGCTGGGCAGGTCGATGGCAACTTGCATGGTATGTCCCCGTTTGCTGTCATGATCCGTGGGCCGGGCGGTGTCTTGATCGGTCATGGCCACTCCTGTTGCAAGCCAATAGCCTACACCACCGCCCGCCGCTCAAACACCCGCCGGGCCACCCCCATCCCGCGCAGGAACTTCGCCTGGCGGCAGGATGCCGAACCTGCCCCCCCTTGAGATCAATCAACATCAATCCGTTTAACGCACAGTCCCGAAAGACACCGCTCCACCAGCCCCAATGCACCAGCCTCGCTGTCCGATTCCGCATAACACCGCAATTCCGGCGCATTGCCGGAAGGGCGCAGATGCACGATATCACCATTCTCCAGGGTGGCACGCAGCCCATCCGTCTCATCCAGTGCCGTAATGGCCTGCTCCAGCCCCAGAGCCTGCTGCATGGCGGCCAGGTCCTTGCGCCACGCTGCCAGCAAACTCCCACTCCGGTCAGAGGGAAAATCCTTGAGACGATCGCTGGCAGTATGGCGAGACGGCAAATCCGATACCAGCGAGGACAGCGGCTTGCCACGGCGAGCCGCCGCCACCAGTAGCGTCAGCGCCGGCAACAGCGCATCCCGTGTGGGTAGCGCCGCCAACCGGCGACCACCCTGCTCAATGACACTGCCCAACAAAAATCCGCCATTGGCTTCGAAACCCGCCACCCGATCATACTGCCCCGCCAGTTCCTCCATACCTGCCAGCACATAGGGCGAACCGATTCGGGTCCGCAGCACCGGCTCAAAGGCACCGCAGGCCTCAATCGCGGTATTACAGCTCACCGGCACCACCAAGGCCTGAATGCCCAGTTCCCGGGCACACAGCAGACCCACGATATCGCCGCGCAACCAGCGGCCCTGCTCGTCAGCCAGCAGCGGACGGTCGCCATCACCGTCCGTCGTCAACAAGGCATCCAGCCGGTGCTCGGCAACCCAATCACGCCCCCGGATACGATCCTCCTGGCTCACCGCCTCGGTGTCCACCGGGACGAACAGCTCGCTGCGACCCAGAACAACCACCTCCGCGCCGAGGGCTTCAAGCACATCACGGTTGAGATCGCGCCCGGCGGCGGAGTGCTGATACAGCCCCACACGTTTGCCCGCCAGCGGCTGGTCAGCAAACCATTGCGAATAGCGAGCCATATACCCCTGCACGGCCAGAGCACTTTCCGGCTCACGGGCAACGGCCCCAAATACCGGCAAACGAGCGGTCATCGTCAAAATCGCCTGCTCATCCGCCTTGGTGATCTCACCTTCCGGCCGATAGAACTTGATGCCGTTACGATCGAAGGGAATATGACTGCCGGTGATCATGATGGCCGGCATGCCATCCGCCATGGCCTGCAGCGCCAAAGCCGGAGTCGGCAGAATGCCGTAATCCAGCACCCGGACCCCCAAAGCTCGGGCGGCCGCTGTACAGGCAGCCGCCATGGCAGGGCTACTGGGACGCCGATCCATGCCAAGGGCTACGCACTCCACCTCACCTTGCTCGCGCATCACGGTAAGAAACGCCGTGGCAAAGGCTGCGCATACCTCATCTGTGAACTGCTCTACCAAGCCGCGGGCACCACTGGTGCCGAAGGCGATGCCGCTGCGGCCAATCAATTCATGGGCTTTCAAGCTACCTCCCTATTTCATCTCTGTTCCAGCAAGTCTCGAATACTTTGGCAAATGGTTATGCTTGAGGAGGCTTTCCAGATATCTGGGGTCTACTTTATTGCTACCAGCAACATAGTGGTCATCGCTCCCCCCGATGCTGGCTCCTCTCACTCTCCCCACGCGGCCTCAAGAATACTGGTCAGGGTCGTCACATCCACCAAGTTATTATCCGCCCTCCCCGGCGTGAACATCTCGCTCTCCAGGGCAAGAAGCGCGTCGAGCCTGGGGATATGTACCATCACACGCTCACGCACCCGCATCGTCTCATGCAACTGATCGAAACACGCCACGAGACCTGCCGGGTCTGAGCTACCGGTGAGGGCCAGCGCCACTTGGGCAAAGCGGCCGTCCTCAGCCTGCAGGTTGTGGCGCAGCACCGCTGGCATGGTAAAGGCGCAGGCCAAGCCGTGGGGCACCCCGAAGTGTGCGGTAATGGGGTAGGACATGGAGTGACACAATGCCGTGCGCGTATGGCTGATGGCTAGCCCTGCCAGCAGGCTGGCTTCGGCCATCTGGTCACGGGCGGCCTCGCCGCCCTCCCCCCTGGCCAGCGGTGGCAGCGCGGCAAAGCCCAGTTGCAGGGCGCGAATGGCATAGCCCAGGGTGATGGGGTTGGCGTTGCGGTTCCAGAGCGACTCGGCCGCTTGATTGATGGCGTCCAACCCGGTGGAAATCGTCGCAGACAGCGGCACGCTATCGGTCAGCGCCGCATCCACAAAGGCCGCCGTCGGCCACACCGCCGGCCCGGCCAAGGAGAGCTTCTTCTTGATCTCGTGGTGCCACACGGTAGCAAAGGGGGTGACTTCGCTGCCGGTGCCCGACGTGGTGGTCACGGTATAGAGCGGCCTGGGCCGAGCGCCGGCATGGCGCGCAGGATCGACCAGCAGCGTCTGCAGGCTGTGCGCGCGGCACTCCGGGGCCAGGGCTACGTTCAGGGCCTTGGCCGCATCCATGGCGCTGCCGCCGCCGAAGGCTATCACCGCGTCAAAGGCCTCCCCTTGCAGCCGATCGATCTCGGCCTGCAGGTCGGTCAATCCCGGATTCTCGCGCACGCTATCCACCCACAGCACGCGGTTCTGGGTAACCAGCGCACCCAGCAGGGCATCCTCGGTCAGCTGACGCCGACCGCGCTGCGTGGTGACGATCAGCAGCGTCTGGTTCGCCAGCGCTTCCACCAAGGCCTGACGGCATCCGCGCCCCACAGTGAGCTTGACCGGATTATAGAACTTCCAGCCTGGCTGGGCATGAAAGTGAATGGGCTGGGGTTGGCTCATTTGCTTAGCCATTCCATGAACGCCTGCTTGTTCTCCCGGGGGGTGCTGGTGGGGCGTCCAAGGTCGCTGCGCGAGCCTGTGGTGATCCGCACTTCCAGCATGACAGGGCCAGGCTCATCGGCAAGCTGCGCCCAGGCAGCCTTGAGTTCATCAGGAGTGGAGGCCATCGCATAGGCGTTATAGCCACTGGCCAGGGCAATGGCACGGAAGTCAGTGCGGTCGGCCACGGTCGGCTGACCACCCACGGACTCATGGGCGGCATTGTTCAGCAACACATGGGTGAAATTGGCGGGCTTGAGGCTGCCGATGATGGGCAGCGCACCCAGGTGCATCAGCGCCGAGCCATCACCGTCGATACACACCACCGGCTTGTCCGGCCGCCCCATGGCAGCGCCCAGCGCGATGGAGGCCGTATGGCCCATGCCGCCCACGGTCAGGAAATCGCGCTGCTTTTCTTCGCGGACAACACGCAGTTCGAATACTTCCCGGGAGGTCTTGCCCGTGGTGGAGACGATGGAGGCATCACCGGCCAGTGTCAACAACACGTCTAATGCGGATTCGCGCTGCAGAGTCGCATTGGTCGCTGGCTTACGCTGGCTCTTGTAGCCGGCGAAGGCACCCTTCTTCACCAGCAAGGCCACGGGGGCACCAGTCTCGTCCAGCATGTTACGGGACCAGCGCACCAGCTCACGGAGATCGCTATCGGCCGCCACCACCTGATAGGGGATCTCCAGCAACTCCAGCTGCTCGGGGGTGATGCGCCCCTGCTTGATATGCTGAGGTTCATCCTTGACGCCGGGCTCGCCCCGCCAGCCCACCACCAGTAGCATCGGGGTCTGATAGACCTCCTTGTCGGCGATGGAGGTCAGCGGGTTGATGGCGTTGCCCAGCCCCGAGTTCTGCAGGTAGACCACCGCACTCTTGCCGGTGGCCATGTGGTAACCACTGGCCATGGCCACGGCGTTACCTTCGTTGGCGGTAATCACATGCTGGCCTTGCTTGCCGTGGTCATCCACATAGGCGCAGAAATCCTTCAACAGCGAATCCGGTACGCCGGCATAAAACTCGATGCTCTGCTCGGCCAGCGCATCCACGAATTCCTTAGGTTCAATCATGATGTTGTCTCGCTCACTTACTCACTTGGTACCCGGAATCAACTCAAGAATCTCCTTGATGGAGAGCATGCGCTCATCGCATTCGGCGGAGCGGTGATGGGTCAAGATAGACTTCGCTGTTTCCATCATCGCCGGGTAGGCGCTACGCAGCAGCTGATTGGCGTAGATCACCACATTGATGCCATATGCCTGCAACTCATCCTCAGTCACATGGTTGTAGCTAGAGGGCACAGCGACCAAGGTCTTGCGGTTGGGCAGTTGGTTGTAGCGCTCGCAGAATTCAAAAATCTCGTCGGGAGACTTCTGACGACTATGAATCATGATCCCATCGGCCCCCGCCTCCAGGTAGGCCTTGGCACGCTCGAAGGCGTCATCCACGCCTTTTTCGAGAATCAGGCTTTCGATACGGGCAATGATCATAAATTCATCGGTGGCCTGGGCCCTCTTGCCTTCGCGGATCTTGTGACAGAACCCTTCGATGGTATCCTGGGTCTGGACCACATCGTTGCCGAATAGGGAGTTCTTCTTGAGGCCGGTCTTGTCCTCAATGATCGCCGCCGAGACCCCCAAGCGCTCCAGGGTGCGCACGGTGAACTGGAAGTGCTCGCTCTGGCCGCCAGTATCCGCATCGTAGATGATCGGCTTGGTGGTGACTTCCAGCACCTCGTTGAGGGTGGTCATGCGCGCCGAGACATCAACGGCTTCGATATCCGGCTTGCCCTTGGCAGTAGAGTCAGTCAGCGAGCTGCCCCACATGCCGTCGAACTCCCGACGACCTTCCGGAGTATCGAGGTAGGCGTGCTCGATGATCAGGCCGCTCAAGGCATTGTGGATATCGAGGAAGCGAACCAAGGGCTTGGCCAGCAGCATGCGACGCAGCGACTTCAGACGCAGTTCCGGAGTGGTACCTATCTCCTTGAGCGCCTTGTTAAGCTGTGTAGACGAAATACCTTTGGTATAGGGCACTTCCACCAGTTCACCGCCCCACTCAGCCAGGGTATCAATGACTCGCTGGCGGGTTTCACGCTGGACACCCTCCTTCCAGTCGTCACCGTGAACCACATAGTCTGGCTTATACTTACGCAGGTTGGGAACATAGTCGAGCGTTTCCTGAGGAACCACCCTAGAGACACCTTTAATGTTCTCGATTACAAGCTTACGCTGTTCGAACTCCATGTAAGGAATACGCTTATAGCTTGCAATCGCCTTATCAGTTAACAGACCAACAATTACTTCACCATGTTTGGCAGCTTCTTTTAGAATGTTTAAATGGCCTGGATGAACCAGATCAGCACTCATACCCACATAAACTTTTTTCATATAAATCCCAAATTAATTTAAATTAATTTAAAGTAAGTATCCCCCGGCAAAGCCGGGGGCTTTAATATGTGAGCCGCTCAAAGCGGCATAAACATGGGGCCACCTGAAAGTGGCTTTCAGTTCCAGAGCTTCATCTGGTCAAGTCGCTTGTCTTCGGCTTCCTGGTGACGGATGTACTGTCGTATCGTCTCCTCATCACGCCCCACCGTCGATACAAAGTATCCCCTGGCCCAGAAACTCTGGCCCACAAAATTCCGCTTCCTCTCTCCGTACACCCGGGCAATGTGAATCGCACTCTTGCCCTTGATGTACCCCACAACCTGCGATACCGCATACTTTGGTGGGATCGAAATCAGCATATGCACATGGTCCGGCATCACATGCCCCTCTTCAATCCAGCTTTCCTTCTGCCTCGCCAACCGATGGAAAACTTCCCCCAAATGTCGTTTCAATTGGCCAAAAAGGACCCTGCGACGATATTTCGGGATGAATACCACGTGATATTTACACTCCCACTTTGAGTGGCTTAGGCTCTCAAATTCGTCCATTGGGATTCTCCTGTGTCGTGTGCTTGGCGGCTCACAACCGGGAGTTTTCCCAATGGACTCCCTACAATGTCAAACTTCTACTGTCACCCCGGCAGAGCCGGGGGATTTCCCAAGTCTGGTTAAAATCACTCAAAACCTGCAGGAATTTTAATAAATGGTCCAGCTGGTAAAAACTCCTCAACCTCATCAGAAATCATCTCAAACTGCTTGAATGCATGATTATATTTATTTGCCGACAAATACCATTGACTTCCAAAATCCTGACAAAGTACAGCTTCATGATTATTAGGCACTGAAATACCAAACCCACCAAAATCCATAAGCTTTGTTGGAAATACATCATCATAGAAAGGCTTTGCACGTAAAAAACCCTTCAAATCAACTAATCTAGAGCCAACATCCCTAACTATAAAAACATCACAATAGGGCGAAGGATAGTCTCTTATTTGCCTATTCTTTGAAACAACATTGAAACCAACCCAATTTGAGGGGTCTGGATTTTTATTTACCTTCCAACCAAGCGCAACCAGTAGTGGGACAACTTTTGATTCAAAATTATCAACATCATCTTCTAGTAAGCACAAATCTATATCATCATCCCATGGTATCATACCTTTGTGCCGTGCTGCACCTAACAATGTCCCAGAGGAAAAGTAGTACCTAATATTAAAGTACTGCATTATTTTCTGCATTATATAGGTTAAGCGATAAGCCTCAGGTGCAATTCTGCTATCAAACTCGTGAGCAGTGTTACCATTGCAAACCAAACCACCAAACTTACTTATTGTTAATTGCTCGATATCAGCATCACCAATACCCAACCTCAGAAAACCCAGACCTAGTCTTCTAGTGTCAGCCGAACCGCACTCTGAAGGTGAACGCGGATTCAAAATTTTGAAATTAATTGAAGCAAATCCATTGGAACAAAAATCCAAAAGCACCAAAGGGACTTTGACAAAATGGATATTGCTGTTATATGAGCAGCCTGCCTTAAATGTTCTTCTAAACCTTCCCGCAGAAAAAACAAAAGAAACAGAGTTATTTATTTTATCATTGATATATGGTCGAAAATACACATACAGAAAATTACCGCAAATAATATTTTTATTAACTTTCAACTCCACTATTTCACCATTACTCCAACAGCCCCACTCTTCAAATCCAGACAACCCCTCTGTAATTATATTTTTATTTTTACTTGCAAAGTCCCACTCATAGAAAAACGAAGGCTCCTCAAAAAAATCAACACTATTAATTTCAAAAAAATCTTTATAAGCATCAGCAGCGACCATATAGACAACCTTTTACCATTTGAAATCCCTAAAGAGCTTGGGCTTGCAGGGTTTTTAATTTTTATTAGTTAAGAAAGGGTCTTATTCAGCATTAACTGAGAGCTCTCACGCCATCTCAACCAAGGCATCCCAGCCGAGGATCGCACTTGTCCTCGGGAATAATCCATCAACCACTGTTTTAACACCGCATCGGATTGCCCCGAATTCATGTCCCTGGGCAGATAAGTGGCATACTCCCCCGCCACTTCCCGAAATACCGGGATATCCCTTGCAAGGATGGGCAGCCCCTGCTGCGCTGCCTCGATCAAGGGCAGGCCGAAGCCTTCGCCGTAGGAGGCGGCGATGAGGCAAGCGCAGGCATCATATACTTGTTGCAGGTATTCATCGCTGATGGCGGCGAGCCAGAATAGCCGCTGATTGTACTCGGGATGCGTCTTGATGCGCTCGGCCAGGTGTTCCACCTTCCAGC
This sequence comes from Ectothiorhodospira shaposhnikovii, assembly GCF_047222355.1. NCBI lineage: Bacteria > Pseudomonadati > Pseudomonadota > Gammaproteobacteria > Chromatiales > Ectothiorhodospiraceae > Ectothiorhodospira > Ectothiorhodospira shaposhnikovii. Next base: position 2,007,701 of record NZ_CP178333.1, read on the forward strand.
CCATCTTTCCCACGAGGACCAGGTTCACGTCCTGTCCTTGTTGCCAGAGGCGGTCAAACAGATCCAGGGTGTCGGCGTGGCCCTTGCGCGGTTCCAGGGTGCCCACCATGAGAAAACTGGGCTTGGCTCGCAAGGTATCCAGCACCTGAGGCGCATCGTCCGGCAGGCCGCTCGTGGGGGCGGAACCTTCAATGTCCGCTCCATTGTGGGACCAGGCGATCTGCAGCGGGCGGGTTCGCTCGGGGCCGTGGTGCTGCATCCATTCCGCCAATTCCTCGGACACCGTGCGCGAGACGCAGATCACCCCATCGGTCGCGGTGATGGTCTTGAGCCAGCGGGTAAAACCTTCTTCATTGCCTGGGGGGAAATGCTCCGGCATCTGGATGGACAGCAGATCGTGCAGGAGGAATTTGACGGTAACACCCTCCCTTCGCAGCTTCTGGTAGAACGCCCCATGGGCGATCTGTACCTGGGGTTGCATATCCAGCCCAAAGAAGACATCCCCTGGGGCATGGTCCATCAGGCTGTCTTCTCCGGGGGTGCCGGGCAGGCCGAGAAACTGGTGGGTAAAGGCGCGGGCATAGCGGTAGGCCTCGTCCGGTGCGGCATAGACCGGTTCCACCCGATAGCCTTCCGGCGGATGGGTGAGCCATTCCTTGAGCACGCTGCGCACCACCCGCTGGATGCCGCTGCGGGCATCCCGCTGGGCCAGTTCGGACACATCCACCAGCAGTTGCTGTCGCGGGCAGTGCCGCCCCAGCAGGGCTTGCTGGAGTTGGTGGGTGCTTTCGGCCCAGGTATTCCAGCGCAATCCCTGGACCTTGGGGTGGGTGCCGGCCTGGTAATGGGCCAGCCAATGATTCAGGTGCTCGGCCAGGGCCGTGCCGGTCTCGCCGGTGAAGTAGCTGGCATGGTCCTCGGCCACTTCCCGGAATACCGGGATATCCCGGGCGATGAGGGGCAGACCATGGCGCGCCGCCTCGATGAGGGCAAGGCCGAAGCCCTCGTTGAGGCTGGCGGCCACCAGGGCGGTGCAAGCCTTATAGACCCGTTCCAGGTATTCGTCGCTGATGCCTTCCAGCCAGAACAGGCGGCGATCCCGCTCGGGATGATTGCGCAACCGCTGGGCCAGGGCCTGGATATGCCACCCTTCCCTGCCCACCAGGACCAGATTCACGTCGTGGCCCTGATCCCAAAGGATTTCCACGGCCTCCAGCAGTTGCTGCTGGCCCTTGCGGGGTTCCAGGGTGGAGACCGTGAGAAAGCTGGGACGGGATGCCAGGCGCTCCAGGACGGACTCGGCCTCGACTGGCAGGCCGGTGGAGGGGCGGGAGTGCTCGATGTCGGCGCCATTGTGTACCCAGTCGATCTGAAAGCCTGGTGTAGTCTGGATACCGGCTTCCTGGATCCAGGACTGCAAGGCATCGGCCGTAGCCCGGGATACGCACAGGGCGCCGTCGAAGCCGGCGATCATGGTCAGCCACTGTTCGTGCAGCGCCCTGGCCTCGGGGTCGACAAAGAAGCCGTCCAACTGGATGGGCAGTAGGTCGTGCACGAGAAACTTGATCACGACACCATCCAGGCGCAGGGCCTGAAGCTGGTCCTGTCGGGCCAGTTGCACATGGTGCTGCATGTCCAGGCCGAAGAAGACGTCGCCCCGTTGCCAGTACATCGGGGTGTCTTCCAGGGAGGGGGCTGGTGTTGTGCCCAGGAAACGGGCGGTGAACTGGCGGGCATACTGATAGCCTTCCTCCCGCGTGGCGTACACAGGCTCCACGACAAAACCCTGGGGGGGATGTTCCAGCAGGGCCTTGAGGTAACTGCGCACCACCCGCTGTACGCCGGTGGCGGCATCGTTCTGACAAATCTCAGAAACATCCAGCAGCAGTTGCCGCGTGGTGCCTGCCTGCTGGTTGCAGGCGATGGCCGTAGCCAGCTCGCTCTTGGCACCATTACTCCAATCGCGCACCGAGTGTACCAGTTGACTGATCAACTGGTTGGGGCTCACGGCCTGGGGGAGCGGAGCCGGCTTCTGCGCTCGCTTGGTTAACAGATGGGTCCAGGCATCCAGGGCGAGACGCGCCGAGCGGTCCCAGGAGAAGTGCCGGGCCTGTTGTGCACCGTGGTCTTTGAGTTGCTGGCGCAGCGCATCCTGTTCCAGCACTTGCTGTAACTTGGCGGTGATGGCTGCGATGTCCAGGGGGTCGAACAATGCGTCGGGATGGCCGATCACTTCCGGTAAACTGGAGGTGTTGGCACCGATCACCGGCGCGCCGCAGGCCATCGCCTCCAGGGCGGGCAAGCCGAATCCTTCGTGCCAGCTGGGGAAGACATACAGATGGCACAAGTTGTAGAGCCGCACCAGTTCGTCATCGGTGACATAGTCGGTGAAGATGAATTCATCTTCACCAAGCCCGGCTCCACGGGCCTTTTCCTTGAGGGCGACGACGATGCCGTGGGGGATGCGTCCGGCAAAGACCAGTTGGTGCCGACGACGCAGTGCTTCGGGCAGGCGGGCGTAGGCCTGGATGAGCCTCGGCAGGTTCTTGCGTTCATCTCCGCCGCCGCTGTAGAGCACAAAGGGGCGGCGAATGCCCCAGCGTTCCAGCAAGGTCTGGCGTTCACCTGGGTCGATGTCCACCACGCGGAATAGGGCATCCGCAGCCTCCGAGGTGTTGACCACCTGATCTTCTGCCACATCCAGGTATGTGAGGGCCTCCTGACTGGAGGAGTTGGAGATGGTCAGCAGCAATGCGGCCCGGCTCAGGTGGTCGATCTTGTTGCGGTAATAGGCTGCGAACCGGGGATTGCGATCGAGATAATGCTCCGGGTTCATCAGGGGAATGAGGTCGTGCAGGGTGACGCTGACCGGTGTGGTGGTATCCAGACGACCAATGCTCAGAACGGCGTCGTCCCCAAAGCCCTCGAAAAGACTAGGGATGTGAACGAGATCGGGCTGCAGGCTCTGGAGGAAGGCCTCGCGCATCAGTTCCGCCGCCAGGCGGTAGGGGGCCGTGCCTTCCTCTGCTTCCAGCACAGGACCGGGGGCATGCCAGACCCGAATGTTGCTCTGAGGCAATAGCCCATCAAAGGCAGCGCGGATGGGTTCGATGGTCTCCGGGAAACGGCCATTCAGGGCCAGGAGGATCTCGTGTTCACCCCGATGACGGGCGATGGCCTGGGTCAGGGAAAGGGTATAGCGGCCAATGCCCCGGTAACGGCTCTCGGTCTGCGCACCTTGCATATCGATGACGATGCGCATCAATGCCCTACCTCCGCTTCCACTGCCTGGAATTGCTTGAACACGGAGAGGGCATGCCGGGAGAGCCCACGGCCATCATAGTCCTGAACCGTGAAGTTCAGAACGTGCACATCCATGCCGGCCTCCTCCATCCAGCAGCAACCTTCGTGCACCATGGTGACCATCAAGCGGTATTCTCCTGCCTCGTCTGGTGGCATGAGCTTCATCGCCATCTCCATCCTTGTGCCGGGAACCGCAGGCTGAGGTAATGGTGTGCGCTCACCTTCGAATTCATAGACCTCCCCATCGGCGCGATACCAGTGGTAGGCAACGTACAACGGCTCCTCCGGGGTGGTCTGGAGGGCGCGATCGGTGAAATTTTCGATCCGGATCCTGAGCTTGCGCTTGAGTCCTGCATGCAGGGTGAGGTTGTCGTCGATGACTCGCAGGCGGCCCATCGCCTCTGGAGGCTGCTCCTGTTCCGGGGTGGATTTAGCTTCCGGAATGACTTGGCCATGCTTCAATTGGTGGATAAAGGCATGGGCACAATGCCCCTCCACCAAGCGTTCGATCCATGATTCCCTGTGCTCCGATGTGTTGTGTTCGGGGGGGGCAAAGATGGTAAAGGCGCGCTCGACCAGGATTGCTTTATTTCGCCGTCTAAGGGTAGAAAAATCCGTATATTTCTGTTCCATTTTTCCTATCATATCAGCTCGGGCTCGTTTGGGCATTACGTTTGGACATCAAGGTATATGAAACCCCGTATTCCTGATCCCAGGGGTTTGCCAGAGGATCCCGTCCTTCCTCTTCTGATGGATCAAAGCGATTCACTTGCGCCAATACAGCGTAATCCGGGCTAATCCCGGTGAGGAAGTCTTCCACCTTGAATTCGTCCCTTGTTCGCATGCCGTCAGGCTCCTGTAATCGCAAGACTTTCACTCGCTCGAAACCATAGTATTCTGGGACAAATGCCAACAATGGGGGCGGCAGTGGATTACGGTGGGTGGGATCCATGTAAAAATTACAACTTCCCACCGTGTAGTTTTCAGGATTAGGGGTTTCCATGATCAAAATCCCCTGAGGAACCAGGACGCGACGAGCCTCTTTCACGATGGCTCGAAGCATCTCAAATGGAATATGCTCCACCACATGCATGAGGCTGATGCAGATTCGGCTGGATTCGCGTTGCTGGAGCAGATAAGCCAGTGCATCACCTTGCTGTATTGACAAACCTTCCAGTTGTGCTGCTTCCAGCATACCGGCATCCTGGTCCACGCCTTCAGCGGGAATTCCCGTCTCTTTGAGCACTTCGAGCCATTCGCCCCGCCCGCATCCCAAGTCCAACACAGAAACACCGGGGTAACGTTTCGCGATGGGTTGCACAAAGGGCAGATACACGAGGACTCGCTGCTTGATCAGCTCACGGGAACCCCGAAAGCGATCTTCGAAGACACGATAGAAGTTATCCTGCGCGGCCGGATGATATTCCGTTTGATGATCTTTAAAAAAATGAGGCGGTAAGGTCTGATGAAGTGCACCTGCTTCCTGTACTGCCCTGGCCTTGGCCAGGGTACCGCTTTCAGTATCCTGCATCTGTGCCAACTGCATGCTAGCGGTGAAGTGCTTACCGATGTCTTCTGCGTTTTCACGCAAGATAGCGATCCGTCCCAGTGTGTGATGAACGCCAGCGGCAAGCAGCCGCGCGACCTGCGTGGGTTTCAGGCCCCATTGCATGGCCAATTGTGCCCAGTGCCGAGTGGATTCAAGATCTCCCAGTTGCTGATGGGCATTACTGATCAATAGCGCGATGGTCGCCCGCTCGGGGCGATCCTGAATGGTTTCTTCGGGAATGGAAGCAAGGCGCTGCCACTCACCAAACAGCCAATATGTCCTTGCTTGGGTGAGCTGATTTGACGTTTCAGAGGCCACGACCATCTTGCTGGCCGAATTTTGCTTTTGTTTTTTCACCCTGGGTGGTCTAGGTTTCCTGCCCATCGCTATGATTCCTTGCCTTGAACAAGGATCTCCTTGATCAAATCCAGCTGGGCTTCCGCCTTGCGCATTTCCTGCTCTATCCGTTGCTGGTCATTCTTGTTCTCTTCATCCACTATCTGACGGATTTTCGAGGTTTCTGACTTGAGTGATTCGAGCTCTTTCTCCAGGGCTTCCACTCGTGATTCAGCAGCGTTTTTTGCCTGTACATTGAGATGATTCTGGTGTAGCGCGTCTTCTTTCTTTTGAAGCGCTTCTTCCAATTGATGTTTTAGGTCATCCCGTTCCTTCTTGATGCCTTCCAATTGTTGAGCCTTTTCATCACGCTCATGAGTCAGGTCGTTCAGGTGCTGCTGGATCTGCTTGAGCTCCTGCTGGTGTTGTTCCGCTTGCGCCTTGAATTCGTCACGCCGTTGTTTCAGTCTGGCGATGTCATCCTTGAAAGTGGCGTTCTCCTGCGCCAGCTGCTCGGCACGCTGGGCCTGCTCATCATGCTGAGCTTTCAGAGCATCCCGTTCCTGAGTCAGTTGAGCTGTCTTGCCTTGCTCGCTTTCCAGTGATTGGGTCAACCACCGATTTTCCTTGGCGAGCGGGTGAAGGGAAAACACTTGCTGGTGGTCCGAAAAACCTTCAAACCGCACTTCCGTATTGTGTAACGGACCATGCAGGCCTAGTGGGGGTACGATCGATTGAGTACTGCGGGGCGCAGGTATTACCACCACATGACTGAATGCACACAGATGACCACTTTTCTGTAGTTCGTTCAGCAAGAGTTGCGCCTGTTCACCTAAATCAATGATCAGAAGATTGGACCGATGACTGTCCGGGGCAATCTCGTTGATCAGTTGCTTGATATCAGTAGTGAGTTGGTCTTCCTTGGCTAGGCAGACAAGCCCAGGATATAACATCTGCACTTCCTGAGACGGGGGAATCAGCCCGTTAGCCCAGCTCAGGTTATAGCGGTGAAACGTGCCGGGTCGCTGCTCGGTGTCGATCAGGGCCTGGCGCACTTGCAGTCCAGGCTGATCTTCGAACTCACTGGCCCGCTGCGCAATGACTTCTGAATCGGCATCAACCAGCCAGCTATTTTCCGCCAACATGGTATAGAAAGCTGCAGGGGGCTGGGTACCTGCGCCCAAGTGAATCAGTGTGTGATAGCTGGAGGACATGGACGTTATTCCCTCGACAAGAGACCGGGCCTGTTATTTCGCTTTGGCAGAGTGGATGCGCTGCATGTCCGCGGCCAGCCGTTGCCAGTCGGCCCAGTCGCGGGACACCCTTCTGCCCTGCTGCGCCAGGGATTCCAGCATCTGCGGTAACTGCTGGATGAGGGAGCGCAACAGCTGCTGGTCTTGCGGTTGAATCTTTTTCCATACCCCACCATCCATGGCATCGGGCAAGGCAAAGCGCAGCTCCAGTTTGGGGCCGTGATCGTCCCGGCTTTCTTCAAACCAGTGCTCGAAGAGTTGCTCTTTCTGTTCCGGCAGTTCCAGTTTGGGCTGGCTGCCGAAATCACCAGGCCGTACCCCCGCGCAGGACAGGCGGAAGCTCCAGGCTTCGGCGTGACGAGTCCCGAAGGTGGGATTCTTCAGCCTGATCCAGAGATGCTCATAATCCGGGTTGACCTGTTCATGCTGCAATTGAATGTGTTCATACGCCAGCTGGGGTTGTCTGTCCTTTTTCCTTCCGATGATACGTTTGAGCCAGCCTTGAGACTGTTCCGCCTGTTCCTGTTCGAATGTGCTGAGCTGCTGTTTCAGGCGGCGGGTTTCCGCGGCCAGTTGTTCATTGTCCTTGGTGGCTTGCTGGTGTTGCAGGAAATAGCTTTCCAGTTCTTCCTGTACCTGATGCAGCTGCAGGAGCAGTAGTTCATTCTCCTGCTTGCTCTCTTCCAGTGCCTTCTCGGCTTGCTGCTGTGACCGAAGTGCTTTGTCGCGCGCTTGGGCCATCCCGGCCAAGGCCTGTTTGTGCTGCTCTGCCTGCTGGCGGGCTTGGTCACGCTCCTTGGTGACATCGGCCGCTGACTGCCTGGATTGTTGCAGTGCCTTCTCATTCTCCTGATGCTTCAGGAACGTGGCTTCCAGTTCTTCCTGTACCTGATGCAGCTGCAGGAGCAGTAGTTCATTCTCCTGCTTGCTCTCTTCCAGTGATTTCTCGTTTTCCTGGTGACGGGTGAGTGCCTTGCGGGTTTCAACCAGTGACTGCTGTAACGCCTGGTGTTGCTGGGTGGCACTTTCCAGCTTTTCCTGTACCTGATGCAGTTTTTCAAGCAGCTTGGCGTTTTCCTGCTTGAGTACATTGAGCTGCCGGCGTTCGTCTTCCGACAGATCCTGGGCACAGCGACGCTGGTAGTCCTTGAGAATGGAGGCCAGGGACAGTTCTGCCTGACCTTGCAGAGTACCGTCTTCATCCTTTTCGGTATCCACATCGGTCAGGGGTTGCTGCGCAGCCTGCAGTTCCTGGTGCAGGGGGGTCAGATTGCCTCCGGCTTCCCGCAGGGTTTTGTCTGCCAGATGACGCGCCAGTGTCAGGGGTGCCGTTTGACGTGCTCCCGGTAGCGCCGGCAGTGACTGGGGCTCCGGCATCTGCAGGCCAAGCTGCCAGCGCTCGTTGAGTTTCTCCAGCAAGGCCGTCGGTTTGATAACGGCCTGACGGGCATTCACCAGCAGGCAGCGCTCGGGGTTGGCCAGGTAGAAGTTCAGCAGGCGCTCGTGGTGGCTTCGCCACTGCTCTAGGCAGGTTTTTTCATCCAGGTCTTCTTCCGTCAGCAGGCAGTGGGCCAGGTAATCCTGGGGGTCGCAGGTCAGCAGCAGGAAATGGATGCCGGGTTCCAGTTCGGCCCAGTAGTCAAGTGCCCAGAGACTTTCCGGTTCGGCCCAGCCCCAGCAGGGCTGGTGGAGATTGGTCAGCAGCAGGTCTGTGGCCACCTCGTCCCACAGACGCCCAAGTGGCTGTTTGCGTTGCAGCACCGGGGCCACCTTGGCATGCCAGTCGGCCATGCTGAGCCGGGCCTGGCGCTCGATGGGCTGGGCCTGAGACAGGCCGCTTTGAAAAAGCAGTCCACTGAGGGTGTTGAATTCAGCACTGGGGGCGCCGGTGATGCAGAGTGTGTTCATTGAGTAAGGAGTTCGCTTAGTGATAAGAAGTGGAACAATAATTCTCTAGAGTATGCTCGACGACACGAGTTGATACCTGAAAATGCTCAGCGGCAGCTTCAATCTGATCGTCGTCTGGAGCATCCGTGTCCATCCATTCAATCAGTGCCTCGTAGGGGCACAACAATGACTGTGCGAAGGCCCGCTGATATTTCTGACGTGCAGTGCGTGCGCGCGTCGATGGAAGCAGTTTTTCAGACTTGTCAAATGCGAGCGCATCTCCAAGCAGACGGGCAAGCCCGAAACGACGCCCGGTGTGTCGATGCGAGGATAGGTTCACCAATATGCCGCTGTCCCGGCGCAGTCCGGCATTCCAGTCGTACTTGGGGAGTCGGGGACCTTCGGTTGTCAGAATGTCTTCGGGCAAATGAAGCAACTCGGACAGACGGCGATCCGTCACAGGATCATTGCCCATCCCTAAACAGGTTCTTACCTGGGTAGCCATGTCCACACCCGACTGCCACGGCGGCCGATTCGCTGCATGAAGCCTGGTCGGTGGCTCAATGCCATGAAGGTCTTCCAAAGACATCACGGGAAGATGACTTGTGCTTATTGCATCGCCCAATTCTTCAAGCATCGCGGGCATCTCAGTGGATGAGTCGGCGGCAAGTTCTTCCATGGCCTGTTCGCCAAAGCGGGCGCCTGCGCTGATCAAACGCTGAATCAGTGACTCTGGACCCTCATCAGGATCAAACCCCATACGGGCTTCCAGCCGACGCCACAGGGCCGTTTCAGGATCGGCGCGTTCGGCCATGACATCAGCCCATAGCGCCTTGGCCGGATGGTCTTCAGGTATCATCTGCAAGGTTTGGGTGACGCTGGCGTCCAGGGCTTGCTCAAATGCTTCGGCGTCAACCCATCCTTCCGCGGCATTCAGGAAACGCAGTGCGGCGTTTTCACCTCGAGTGGGTTTGGCACGCAGAAAAATGGCTTCGCCATCCGAATGCATGCAGACATGCGGCCACACTATCCCACCTGCTGCCCCGGACAGGCAGTGACTCATGCGCCAATCGACTGTAGGGGAGCCATGATGCTCGCCCTCCCAGCGCAACCGCCACCAATTCGCCGCGACCCATTCCACCCATGGAATGGGATCCATGATCAAAGAGCGCTTGACGCGATGTTCATCAAGGAAGTCTTCATTTTCCGTTACATATTGACCACCTACGCGAATCGTCAGCCGAGCTTTTCCGATGTTTTCGAGCGGTTCGACACTGAGTTCAAACATGGGCATCACGCTGCTCCCACCGTTTAAGGACTTCCTCCCGAAACGGATCCTGTTCCGGCATCGGGTAGCCATGATAGGTACCTTTTGCTGGATTCTCCAACTGCGCTTCCATGGGTAGGCCTGTTTCCGTGACAGCCCAAATATTCTGCGGCCAGTAGTCTCCATGTCCCATACGGCTGCTGTACAGCCCTGCAGACAAGCCTTTTTGCAGCAAGCTCAATGCAGCCTGACGGGTAATGATTCCCGTATCATCACACAGCATTTTTCCAGGACGTGGATCAGAAGGGGGCGTCAAGCCAAAATCCCCCGGATTTCTCTTATGCTCCGGGTTTCCACCATAACTTACTTGATTCTGCCAGTCGGCTTGAGCTGAAAAGTCAATTTCCATAACCAAACGCCGCTTTGGGTTGTAGGTTCTTTGCCTGCGTTTGAAGGCCATCCTCACTCCTTGGGCCAAAATTCTTTTCTGTTTAAAATACCTTCACAGGGATAAGGTACATGCCGACCCTTTTACCATGATTAACGCCCATAGCCGTCTTCAAAGCGGACGATGTCATCCTCGCCAAGATAACTGCCGGACTGCACTTCAATCAGTTGCAAGGGCACTTTGCCGGGATTTTCCAGACGATGCGTTTCCCCCATGGGGATGTAGGTGGACTCATTTTCACGCAGCAGGCGCTGCTCATCGCCAACGGTGACCAGGGCCGTACCCCGTACCACAATCCAGTGTTCGGCACGATGATAGTGCATCTGCAGTGAGAGCTTTTCACCCGGTTTGACGGTGATGCGCTTGACCTGATAGCGATCCCCCAGATCAATGCCCCGGTAACTTCCCCAGGGGCGGTGAACGGTGGTGTGAAGGTTGTGTTCGTCGCGCCCTTCCACCTTGAGGCGGTCAACGATTTTCTTGACGTCCTGAGCCTTGCGGCGATCAGCGACAAGCACCGCATCATCGGTGGCGACCACGATCACGTCTTCCACGCCGGCCAGGGCCACCATGGCATGGGTGCTGTGCACGTAGCTGTTGCGGGTATCGTGCAGCAACACGTCACCCTTGGTTGCATTGCCTTGCTCATCTCTGGCCTCGATCTCCCACAAGGAAGACCAGGCACCCAGATCGTTCCAGCCCATGTCCACCGGCACCACGGCGGCCTGGTCGGTATGCTCCATCACCGCGTAGTCGATGGAATCGGACGGTGACTCGGAAAAGGCTTCGCTGTCCAAGCGGCAGAAGGTCATATCCTGGGTGCTGTGTGTCACGGCCTTGCGCACCGCGGCCAGTATTTCCGGCTGGAATTGCTCCAGCGCCTGGAGATAGGCACCGGCCTGGAACAGGAAGATGCCGCTGTTCCAGACATAGTCGCCGGATTCCAGGTATTGACGGGCGGTTTCCTGATCAGGCTTTTCCACGAAGCGCTCCACTTCGTGAATACCTTCGGCCTCCCTGCCCCAAGCCCTACCCTGCTGGATGTAGCCATAGCCGGTTTCCGGCGCCGTGGGGGTGATCCCGAAAGTGACAAGCGCGCCCTCAGCGGCCGCCACGGCAGCCCGGGAAACGGCCTGACGGAAGGCGGGTTCGTTCAGGATGACATGATCGGAAGGCATCACCAGCATGAGTGCTTCCGGCCCATGTTCGCTCAAACGCAGGGCCGCGGCCGCCACGGCGGGTGCGGTGTTGCGCCCCACGGGCTCAAGCAGGATGTCGCTGGGAGTGATTCCGATCTGACGCATCTGTTCCGCGATGATGAAGCGATGGGCTTCATTGCAAACCAGCAGGGGATCGGCAAACCCTTCACCACTGGCCCGTTTTACGGTGTCCTGCAGCATGGTGGTTTCACCCTGGCCATGCAGGGGTAAAAACTGCTTGGGGTAACCCGCGCGGGACATGGGCCAGAGGCGGCTGCCGGAGCCACCGGAGAGGATGACGGGATGAATCATGGAAGGGTGAATTCCTTTCTTCATGCAATTTGGCGAAATTCTGACGTTACCTGATTGCAGGTATTAATTTAGTCAGGATGTGAGATGTATTGCGCTGATACTTTTTCGTCTATGCTTTTGGAGCCAGAGAACCATTGCGGGATCCAGTACGTTAACGTGGCTGAAAGTATTGCTGTAATGAGCACCATCGCGAAGGTAAATTTCCTATCACTAATTCGCTGCGAGTCTTTCTTGGCTTCGCGGGCCGTGGCGAGAACATAGGATTGATCGCGAGTGAAAACTTCAACTTTTTGTCTTAGGGTGTAGCAACGCGCCAAGGCCTGATTGTACTGTTTTATTGCCTGCGTGAATTCACCACGAGATTCGAGCCGCTTTGCCTGCGCATACAAGCCCTTCACTTCTCGCGAGAGATCCTTGACTTCTTGCACCTTCTTAAGCCCATCAGGTACATACCGGGTAAAATCTTCTACCAAAACCATGTAGTCAAGGAGTTCTCGCTCCTTGGTATCTTCCTTGAGAAATGAATTGATCGCAATTTTATAGGAGTCAAGCGTGGCACGTTTAAGGTGGGTAGATCGCGCTTTTTCAATTTCTTCCTGTGCATCCGCCTCTGCCAAACACAGCCCGCGAGCAATATGATGAAACGCGGAAAAAACTTCATTAGCGAGTCCTTCCGGACGTACACCAGCACTTTCTATGGTTGCCACTGTTAGTACGTCATTCAACTCCCTGGCGTAGTATGAAAATGTCTCAGCCAGTGATTCCCTGACACTGGCATCTTCCATGAGTGACCGAGCCCTCCCCTTGATATCATCCTCTGATTCAATCATTGATCATTACCAGAACTTAAGTAGATCCATATTTTCTTTGTCTTTCTCAGCAGCAGAAACACCCACCCCCATGTGTACGTATCCGCGCCCGTGCTTCGACGGTCCGCTTACCTGAGATGCTCCACCTGCCTTGGTAATGGCGGGGCGAGTCTGATTGACCAACTGGCTAGCTTCTTCAATTGTGTAGCCATGAAACCTTGCAAACTGCTCTTTAACCTCTGCGCTTAGTGGCATTTTTCATAATCCCGTTAACACTTCATTAGCAACGGCTTCTAGGCGCGTGCGATATATCTTTCCGCAATACTGGGTAGAAAAACGCACCAAGTCACACCTCGGAATTCGCGGACTTTCAGCGCACTGCCGCATAAACCTGGCGGCCTGAAGGATATCAGGGTCGGCCCAGTGCTGGCCATCACCGTAGAAATACTCGCCGGGGCCGACCTCGATCAGCCGGTAATCCACCGTGCGGGTGTCGTTGTCGGCGCAGAACACCATGTTGCCGGAGTAACCGGTGGCAATGATCTCCAGGCCCAGCAACTGGGCCTCGGCAAGCCCTCGCCCGAAGCCTTCCGCGCGATGCAGGGATACGAAACAGTCGCAGCTTTTGTACAAGGACAGGACTTCGCTTTTGCGTAGTTCACCTTTAATGAGGTGGATGCGATCATCTTTTTTGATCAGTCGGGAGAGGGTTTTCCAGTCAGGGTGGCGCTGTTTGAGGTGACTCACCTTGATGACCAGCCCCACACGCTTCTGCGGCTGCTCGGCAAAGGCCTGCAGGAAGGCCTTGACCACGGCCACCGGGTTCTTGCGTGCCAGGGTGGAGTTCATGTCGAAGGAGAAGACGAACAGGTAGGCATCTTCCGGCAGCCCCCAGGCGGCCCGATCCTTGCGAATGAGATGATCGCTGATGTCCACCGGCAAGGGCATGGGCACCACCGGCACCGGCGCCTTGGCGTAGGCCTTGGCGGTGTAGGGGCTGATGCCCCAGAGTTCGTCCACCAGGGAGAAGGTGTGTTGCCAGGGTTGTGGCCATTCGGGCAGTTCCCAGGGCCAGAGGCCGATGTTGTAGTGGCCTTCGAGCCATCCAAATCCTCTCTCGGCGGTCATGCGGGCCATTTCGATGCCGGTCATGCAGAAGAGATTGATGGCGTAGTCGAAGCGGTCGGTGATCCAGTGTTCGGCACTGGTATCGCCCTGGCTGACGTCGGCACCGGGTTCCACGTTGACGATGCTGAAGGGGACACCGGCCTCCTGGAGGGATCGGGCCACGGTACGGATATCTTCCCCGATGCCCAGCTCGCCGCGGGCGTAGCCGATGAGGTTGACGCCGAAGGGACGGGTGCCAAGATAACCTCTTTGCGCCGGCCTGATGGCCTGGGACGCGGCCGTGTTCAATGGCGCCACCATACGATGGATCTGGGCCATGTCGGGTTGTTGGTTTGATAAGCGCTGCTGGATTTCACGCGCCAGCCAGTACAGGCGATGGGAGATCACCGGCAGACCGGTCGCCAGGAGCCGGCTGGCCTTTGGAGAGGAGGAGTCGGGTTGGCAAGCAGGTGGCTTTGGGGGACCGACGCACTCGGCCTGCCCCCAGCACTGGACGATATCCTCCACGGCCTGCTGGATACGCGCCGGGCCTTCGGGATGCCGGTGGTCCTTGGGCAGGAGCAGTTGTTGCACGAAGGATTGCGGGCAGGAGAATCCCTGTTCCAGGGCGGCTTGCTGCCAGGGAGGGCAGTGGTTCAGCCCCATCAGGAGACGACCTTCACGGAAGTACCAACGGGCGGCCCGGTGGCGCATCGTGCGGTTACCCAGCAACTGGCCATGCCAGTATCTGCTCCGGGTGATGCCGGCCAGGTACATGCCCACGGTATAGCTTTCCTGCCAGGGACATCCCTTGATCGGGGGGAGCGCCATGGGGCGCATGAGTTCTTCGTTCCAGGCGTCGATGGAGCGCAGCAGGGCGTACTGGCGCCGCCCCATGGCGGTACACCAGGCCAGAAACTTCAGATAGACATCCCGCTGCCCCAGATGAAGGGGGAATCGTCTTTGCAGTGCCGGGCGCAGCAACCACACCAGCAGCATACCGCCATAAAGTCGAGTCGGCAGTGTGAACGGCAGAGGCAGGGGTTGGTGGTAGGCGTGCGGAATACCCAGCCCCTGGGCCATGACTGAGGGGGCCGTGTCGTCGGTTGCGGGGATATTCATGCGTCGGATACCGCCAGGCTGATGTGCCGCGGGATCATGATTTGAGGGCAGGCCCGGCCACTTCCAGTACTTGACATCAATATCCTTCTGCAGTCATGAACAGGGTTCTGGTGCTTAGATTAACTCATTTAAGGGCAAGGAGTTAAGGGTGTCCCGGATGAACTTCCTGTATATTCCAGTGCCAGGACTCTTCTCCCGCCATACTGATTAAAAGATTCATCCCATGCCACTGGAAGCCTGGTTCACCGCCGCCATTGTGGTCGGCATGCTGTCGGTGCTCACCCTCACCCGGGCGGCGCCGGATCTCGTCTTTTTCGGGGCGGTGGTGCTGTTGCTGCTGACCGGCATCATCTCCCCCGGCGAGGCCTTCGCCGGGCTGTCCAACCAGGGGGTGATCACGGTGGCCGCCCTGTATATCGTGGTCGCCGGCCTGCGGGAGACCGGGGGGATCCAGTGGATCGTGAATCGCCTGTTGGGGCGGCCGAAGAACCTGATGCGTGCCCAGGTGCGCCTGACCGGGCCGGTCGCCATTATGAGCGCCTTTTTGAACAACACCCCGGTGGTGGGCATGCTGATCCCGGCGGTGAGCGAGTGGGCGCGCAAGTTCCAGTTGCCGGTGTCCCGGCTGATGATGCCCCTGTCCTTTGCCGCCATCCTGGGGGGCACCGTGACGGTGATCGGCACCAGCACCAACCTGGTGGTGAACGGCCTGTTGCTGGAGCAGACCGGCGATGGGCTGGGATTGTTCGACATCGCCTGGGTCGGTGTGCCGGTGGCCGTGGCCGGACTGGCGTTCATGATCCTGTGCAATCGCTGGCTGTTCGTGGACCGCAAGCCGGCCATCAGCGAGATCGATGATCCCAGGGAATACACCCTGGAGATGATCGTCGAGGCCGGCGGCCCTCTGGTGGGTCAGACCATCGAGGCCGCCGGCCTCAGGCATCTGCCCGGCGGCTTTTTGATGGAGCTGGACCGGGACGGCACCCTGATTCCGGCGGTGTCACCCCAGGAGGTGTTGCGGGCCGGGGACCGGCTGATTTTCGTGGGGGTGGTGGAGTCCATGGCGGATCTGCAGCGGATTCGCGGGCTGACGCCTGCCACTCATCAGGTATTCAAGCTGGATGGCCGGCGTTCGGACCGGGCCTTGCTGGAGGTGGTGGTGTCCAATACCTGCCCGGTGGTGGGGATGACCATCCGGGACGGGAAGTTTCGCAACCGTTACAACGCGGTGGTGATCGCGGCGGCCCGCAACGGCCAGCGGCTCAGGGGCAAGCTGGGGGATGTGGTGTTGCGGCCAGGGGATACCCTGCTGGTGGAGGCGGGGCCGAGTTTCATGGCTCAGAACCGCAATCGGCGGGATTTTTTCCTGATGAGCCAGGTGCAGGATTCGGTGGCGCCACGCCATGACCGGGCGCTGGTGGCGGTGGGGATCCTGGCGGCCATGGTGGGCAGTGCCACCCTGGGATTGTTGAGCATGCTGGAGGCGGCGCTGGCGGCGGCGGGGCTGATGGTCCTGACCGGCTGCGTGAGCATGTTCTCCGCCCGCAGCAGCCTGGACTGGTCGGTGCTGTTGACCATCGCGGCGGCCTTCGGGGTGGCGGCGGCGATGGAGAACACCGGTCTGGCCCAGTCGATCGCCCTGACCCTGACGGGGCTGGCGGGCACGGACCCCTGGGTGAATCTGTTGATGGTGTATCTGGTGACGGCCCTGTTCACGTCGCTGATCACCAACAATGCGGCGGCGGTCCTGATGTTTCCCATCGCGTTTGCGGTGGCGGCGGACCTGGGGGTGAGCCTGCTGCCGTTTGCGGTGATCATCATGTTCGCGGCCTCGGCCAGTTTTGCCACGCCGTTCGGCTATCAGACCAATCTGATGGTGTACGGTCCCGGCGGGTATCGGTTCAGCGACTATCTGCGGGCGGGGATTCCGATGACGGTGGTGACCGGGGCGCTGGCACTGCTGCTGGTGCCGATGGTGTGGGGGTGGTAGGGGCGGATGATCTTTCTGGTGGAAGAACAGCCCAATCCCTCCTCGGATTTCTTCGTGCTCCCGGCATTGCGGGCCGGGGGGGAAGCCGTCCGGCGTTGCCGGTTCTCGGATATCCCAGCCATCGAGGCGCTCCAGGGGGCGACGGTGGTGTTCGTGCGTTACATCCCCCCTGCCTGGCGCCGCTTGCTGGAGCATGCCCATGGGCATGTCGCGCATCTGGTGCTGTTCATGGATGACGACGTGCTGGATGTGCGGGCTTCGGCGGGCATGCCCTGGCGGTATCGGGCCAAGCTCTGGCGCTTGGCGGCCCGGCATCGGGACTGGCTGCGCCGACGGGGGGCGAGGCTGTGGGTCTCCACCCCTTATCTGCAACAAAAATATGCCGACTGGCAACCGGCGCTGGTGCTGCCCTGCCCCGTGCCGCCGCCGGCATCCATGTGCCGGGTGTTTTACCATGGTTCCGCGTCCCATCAGGCCGAGATCCGTTGGCTGCGACCGGTGATGGAGACGGTGCTGGCGCGGGATGAGCGGGTGCATTTCGAGATCGTCGGTGGCCGGGATGTCTACCGACTGTACCGGGGTCTGCCCCGGGTGACCGTGGTGCATCCCATGCGCTGGCCGGCCTATGGGGGGTTTCTGGCCTCGGCCCGGCGGGATATCGGGCTGGTGCCGCAGCTGGATCTACCGTTCAATCGGGCACGTTCTCATACCAAGGTGTTTGACATCACGGCCTGTGGGGCAGCGGGGGTGTATTCGCCGGGATCGGCCTGTGCGGACGTGATTGCCCATGGGGTCGATGGTTGGGTGGTGCCGCTGGATCAGGCGGCCTGGGCGGAGTCGATCCTGGCGCTGGCCGGCGATGAGGCTCTGCGGGCGGCGCTGGCGGCGAAGGCCAGGGAGACGGTGGGGAGGCTGGCTGATCTGGATTCCCGCTTTCGCGGGAATGACGGATTGGGGTGTGGGGAATGACGGATTCCATCAATTCATCAATTGCGAGGCACCATGATCCAGAAGCGCAAAGGCATCATCCTCGCCGGCGGCTCCGGCACCCGGCTTCATCCCGCGACCCTGGCTGTGTCCAAACAGCTGCTGCCCGTCTACGATAAGCCGATGATTTACTACCCCCTCAGTATCCTGCTGCTGGCGGGGATTCGGGAGATCCTGATCATCTCCACCCCCCAGGATACCCCACGCTTCTCGCAGCTGTTGGGGGACGGCAACCAGTGGGGTATTCAGCTTTCCTACGCGGTGCAACCCAGCCCCGACGGTCTGGCACAGGCCTTCACCATCGGCGCCGATTTCATCGGTGATGACCTCTCCGCCCTGGTGCTGGGGGACAATATCTTCTACGGCCATGACCTGCCGCCCATGCTGAAAAGCGCCATGGAGCGGACCCGGGGCGCGACGGTGTTTGCCTATCATGTGCAGGATCCGGAACGCTACGGGGTGGTGGAATTCGACCGGGACCAGCGGGTGCTCTCCCTGGAGGAAAAGCCCTCGCGCCCCAAGTCCAGTTATGCCGTGACCGGGCTTTACTTCTATGACCAGCAGGTGGTGGAACTGGCCCGGGGCCTGCGGCCCTCGGCCCGGGGGGAGTTGGAGATCACCGACCTGAACCGACGATATCTGGAACAGGGTGAGCTGCATGTGGAGATCATGGGACGCGGCTATGCCTGGCTGGATACCGGCACCCATGACAGTCTGCTGGATGCGGGGCAGTTCATTGCCACCATTGAGCAGCGGCAGGGCCTGAAGGTGTGCTGTCCGGAGGAGATCTGTTTCCGGGCCGGCTGGATCGACGGGGTACAGCTGGAAGCACTGGCCGCGCCCCTGGCCAAGACGGGATATGGACGGTATCTGATGAACCTGCTCCAGACGGAGGTGTGATGATGGAGGCAAAGCGTCTGGCCATTCCCGAGGTGGTGCTGTTGACGCCCAGGGTGTTCGGAGATGAGCGGGGATTTTTTTACGAAAGCTTCAATGCCCGGGCCTTCGAGGCCGCCGTCGGGGTACAGGCTAAGTTTGTGCAGGATAACCACTCACGCTCGGCGAAGGGGGTCCTGCGGGGGCTTCACTATCAGCTGCCGCCTCATGCCCAGGGCAAGCTGGTGCGGGTGGTTCAGGGGGAAGTGTTTGATGTGGCGGTGGATGTTCGTCGCTCGTCCCCCACCTTCGGACAATGGGTGGGTGCCGTGCTGTCCGCGCAGAACCGGCGGCAGCTGTGGATCCCGCCCGGGTTTGCCCATGGTTTCCTCACCTTGAGCGAGGTGGCCGAGTTTCTTTACAAGACCTCGGATTTCTATGCGCCGGAGTGTGAGCGCTGCATTGCCTGGAATGATGCGGATATCGGGATTACCTGGCCTTTTGAGGGGGACCCGGTGCTGTCGGGGAAAGACCAGGAAGGCGTGCCGCTGGCGAAGGCGGAGGTCTTTGCGTGAGTCACCCCGGATAACGAAAGATACGTGACAAGCCCCTCTCCCCCCTCATCCCCAGCCCTTCTCCCCCTGAGGGGGGAGAAGGGAGCGCCTGTAGCTGACTGGGTTCTTTCACGTTCACCCAGGGGAGAAGGGTCGGGGATGATGATGAGGCGGGAGCTGAAGCTTAGACCGCCTTTCCGGAGACCCGTTGGGCACATTTCCCCAGCACCGCCGTGCCGGGGCGCAGATTGCGCTGCTGACGCCGTTCCCGCGCCCTGTCCAGGTCCGAGTCCGTGGCAAGCGCTTCCGCACCCAACAGTGGCGGCCAGGTGACGCCGGTATGTCCCTTCAGGCCCGGCAGGGGTTGATAGAAATTCCCGTTGGCCTGATTGTGGGCCAGCAACCAGGCGCGAAACCGCTTGAACAGCGCCTTGTCCACTTCCCCGGGGTTGTTCCAGAAACTGTGCAGGGTGCCCTGATGGGTCAGCCCCGGCATGTGATAGACCGGGTCACCCAGCACGCATACCGGCGTGCCGTGCAGGATGGAAGACAGGCCCACGGTGCTGTTGATGACGACCGTGCCGCGGGCACGGTCCAGCAACATGGGCAGGTGGACATCGTGCACATAGTCAACCCGCCCCTGGAGTTGATACTTGGCGGTCAGACGACGGATGAGCGGGCCATATTCCCGATAGCCCCGGTCCATGGGGTGATGCTTGATGACCAGGCGCTGATCCGCCGGCGCATGTTCGGCGAAGGAGCGCATCACGTCTTCGATGAAGGTCGGGATATCGCGAAAATCGGAGTGGACCCGGATCTGGGCGTCGTTGTGGGTCTGCAACGGGACCAGGAAGAAACTCCCCGCCGAGGCGTCCTGGAGCGACCGGGCCAGCTTGCGTTCCCGTAGCTTGAACCAGTGCTTGCGCCACAGGCTCCGGGTCCAGACAAAGGCTTCGGACAGCGGGTGCAGGGGGCGATGATGCTCATAGCCGGGGAAGCGACGATTCAGGAAATGGCTGGTGATGGCATACAGCGTGGCATAGATGCCCGCCCACAGCACCGGCCAGGTGGCGCGGGCCCAGGTGGCCGTTTCCACCTCGTGAGGGGCGAAACGACGGTAGTGATCCGGGTCCCGAGGCAAGGAGGAGTAGCTGTTCACCCCGTCCTGTTCCAGGGTGATGTGATCCGGACGCAGGTACCCTTCCTCGAAAACGTACAGGCGGACCTTGAGAAAACGGATGACGTGGGGCACTACGGCATGATAGGGACGGCAATCACCGAAGAGCATCACGGCATCGTAATCGCGATCCGCCAGCAAGCCGGCCAGGTAATCCGGCCAGTCCTTGAGGGGGCCACGATAATTGATGGCACGGAACGGGTAGAACAGCTGGTCGCCGGCACAGAAGTTGATCTTGTCCACCTCGGCCCCGGCAGCCTCCAGGTCTTTCCTCAGGCGCCAGAAGAAAGGCCCCATGGGCCCCTGCAGCAAAA
Organism: Ectothiorhodospira shaposhnikovii; assembly: GCF_047222355.1. Taxonomy (NCBI): domain Bacteria; kingdom Pseudomonadati; phylum Pseudomonadota; class Gammaproteobacteria; order Chromatiales; family Ectothiorhodospiraceae; genus Ectothiorhodospira; species Ectothiorhodospira shaposhnikovii. Next base: position 2,028,191 of record NZ_CP178333.1, read on the forward strand.
GTACACGCTTGCCCGAAAATTGCGACAGCACGATGACCTCTCAGCCGTTGAGAACAGGAGCCGCCGGGGTTCCGACCGGCCCTCAATCCATGGAGGGTAAAATTTGCCGACAGTATAGCATCCTGATCCGAAATGGTGCTTTGCAGTGCACCACAGAATCGGGTTTTCTTTTGCATCCCCGGTTGGATTCCCGCTTTCGCGGGAATGACGGATCTGATGCCTGGATTCCCGCCTACGCGGGAATGACGGCCTGCGCGAAGGCATTTGGTGAGCACAACTTGACCCCTTGCGGGGATCGGGTTAGAAACCTGCCTTCGTCCACGGGGTGAGAAAAACATCCATGTTGAAAGGATCCACCTGCCGGACCGGCGTGCGCGGGACTCTATCCTTCTCCAGCCGGCACCTTGCCGTCGCCCTGCTCTGCTGCCTGCTTGTGGTGAGCGGGCCGTGGCATGGGCACGCCGTGGCCGCCGACGCGCCGGCGCGGGATCTGACGCTGTACGCGGGTCAGGGGGTGGACTCGGATCTGCTGCAGATGCCCAAGAAACTGGTGGACGGCTCTCTGGACTATGAGTCCAGCTATTTTACCGCCCTGGGTTTTCGTCAGCAGACCCCTACCCCGGGTTTCATCGATACCGCCTTTGGCTGGATCGGGGTGTCCGGAGTGACCACCGGCGCCGAGGCCATTGTGGTCAGGCATTATGGATTGCAGGACAACTGGGAACTGAACGCGGCCTATGTGCTGGCCAGCCCCCAGGGAGAACTGGGGCCTGTGCGACTGCGGGCGGCGATGAGCCTGGGGCTGTCCTATGCCTTCGGCAATCCGGCCTATGAGGATGGCCCCAAGGATGACCCGGAGCGACGTTACCGTTTCCAGAATTACAATGGCTACGAAGTGGAGTGGGGGCTGGTGAGGTATCCTCAGTTGAGCTTCATCACCCGGGTACATCATCGGTCCGGGATCTATGGTGTGATTGCCCCTCGGCGGGTAGGCTCCAATTTCGTGACCTTAGGGCTGCGGTATCACTGGTAAACATCAGGATTTGATCCGACCCATGCGCAAAACCTTTCTCGTCACCGGCGGCGCCGGTTTCATCGGCTCCGCCGTGGTCCGTGAGCTGATCACTTCCACCGATCACCGGGTGGTGGTGGTGGACAAGCTCACCTACGCGGGCAACCTGGAATCCCTGGCCCCCGTGGCCGACAGTGACCGCTATCACTTCATCCATGCCGACATCTGCGATGCCCAGGCCATGGCGGCGGCCTTTCGCGATCATGGACCGGACATCGTCATGCATCTGGCGGCGGAAAGTCATGTGGATCGCTCCATCGACGGCCCGGCGGCCTTCATCGAGACCAACATCGTCGGCACCTATACCCTGCTGGAGGCCGCCCGCGGCTACTGGAAAGATCTGCAAACCGACCGGCCCGACAAGGCCGACGGGTTCCGCTTCCATCACATCTCCACCGACGAGGTCTACGGCGACCTGGAAGGCCCGGACGGCCTGTTCACCGAAACCACGCCCTATGCCCCCAGTTCCCCCTACTCCGCCAGCAAGGCCGGTTCCGATCACTTGGTGCGGGCCTGGCAGCGCACCTACGGCCTGCCGACCCTGGTCACCAACTGCAGCAACAATTACGGTCCCTACCACTTCCCGGAAAAACTCATCCCGCTGATGATCCTCAATGCGCTGGCGGGCAAGCCCCTGCCGGTCTACGGCGACGGTGGTCAGATCCGCGACTGGCTGTATGTGGAGGACCATGCCCGTGCCCTGATCCTGGTGGCCTCCCGGGGGCGGCCCGGCGAGACCTACAACATCGGCGGCCACAATGAAAAGACCAACCTGGAAGTGGTGCATACCCTGTGTGACCTGCTGCAGGCGGTGCAACCCCCCGCCTTCGGGGGTCATTATCGAGACCTGATCACCTTCGTGCAGGACCGCCCCGGCCATGACCGGCGCTATGCCATCGATGCCGGCAAGATCGAGCGGGAACTGGGCTGGACACCCCGGGAGACCTTCGAATCCGGCCTGCGCAAGACGGTGCGCTGGTATCTGGACAACGCCTCCTGGTGGCAGCATGTGCTGGACGGCAGCTACCAGGGAGAACGATTGGGGACCGGCGTATGAACATCCTGATCCTGGGTGCCACCGGCCAGGTGGGTTTTGAACTGCTGCGGGCCCTGTCTCCGCTGGGATCGTTGATCGCTCCCACCCGTGCCCAACTGGACCTGTCCAGTCCGGATGCGGTGGCCGGGGTCTTGCGGGCCATCCGTCCGGAACTGATCGTCAACGCCGCTGCCTGGACGGCGGTGGACGCGGCCGAGACGCAGCGCGAGGCGGCCTTTCGCCTGAATGCCGAACTGCCGGAACAGCTGGCCTGCTTTGCCGCCATCGCCGGTATTCCGCTGATCCACTATTCCAGTGACTATGTCTATCCCGGCGACGGGGATGCGCCCTGGCGGGAAGACAGTCCCACCGGGCCCCTGTCCGTGTACGGGGAAAGCAAGCTGGCGGGGGATCAGGCGGTGATGGACGGCGGGGCCGCTCATCTGATCTTCCGCACCAGCTGGGTGTACAGCGCCCGGGGCAACAATTTCATGAAGACCATGCTGCGGCTGGGCCAGGAACGGGACAGCCTGAAGGTGGTGAATGATCAGATCGGCGCGCCGACCCCGGCCCGCCTGATTGCCGAGGTCACTGCCCTGGCGGTGTATCGGCAGCGGCTGGGGCGGGGCATCGAGGGGCTGTATCATCTGGCGCCCCATGGGGAGACCAGTTGGCATGGGTTTGCCTGCGAGATCTTCCGACGGGCGGCGGAGTCGGGGATGGCCTTGACACTCACCCCGGCCCAGGTGGCGGCGATCCCCGGCAGTGATTACCCCACCCCGGCACGGCGGCCGGGCAATTCGCGGTTGTGCGTGAAGAAGCTGGAGACCGATCTGGGCATCGAGCTACCCCACTGGGAGCCGCAGTTGGTGCTGACCTTAAGGGAGCTTTGACGTCAATCACCCCCCCTGTGAGCTGTAGCCCTTTTCTTCCCGCCCGGTTTCCGGCGGCTCACCGGCGCCCTGCTCCGCCAGACGCCCTTCCAGGGCGCGGATCGCGGCGTCGGTGGAGGGGAACATGAACCCCTCTCCCACCTGCTCATACAGGCCGGTGCGCTTCATCACCTCCACCACCTGAGGCTTGAGGCCGGCAAACACCAGACTGATGTCCCGGTTGCGCAACCGCCAGATCAGGTTGCGCACCACTTCCTCCCCCGAGGCGTCCAGTTCATTGATCCCGGAGGCAATGACGATCACGTAACGGGCCTTGGGGTGGCGCGCCAGCAGGCCCAGCATGGCGTCCTCGAAATAGGGCACGTTGGCAAAGTACAGCGAACCGTCGAACCGGATGATGCAGATGCGCTCTTCCTCGCCCTTGCCGTGGATGCGGGCATCCGCCAGGGTGCCCTCCGGGGTGCGGGCCAGTTCATACACCCGGGGATGCATGGTCCGATACAAATACAGCACCAGGGCCAGACCGGCGCCGATGAGGATGCCCTTGTCCAGGCTCGGCGCCAGGGCCAGGGTGGCGACAAAGGTGACCAGGGCCGCCATGCCGTCATGCCAGTGGGCCGCCCAGGACTGGCGCAGCCCCCGCAGGTTCAGCAGGCTGGCCACGGCAATGATGATGATCCCCGCCAGCACCGCCTGGGGCAGATGGTACAGCCAGGGGGTGAAAAACAGGATCACCAGCAGCACCAGCAGGCCGGTGAAGATGGAGGACATGCCGGTGCGCGCCCCGGAGGCCAGGTTGATGGCCGAGCGGGAGAAGGAACCGCTCACCGGATAGGCCTGGCTGAAGCTGCCCACCACCTTGGCCAGCCCCTGGCCGATGAGTTCCTGGTTGGGGTCGATGCGCTGGCCGGTGCGGGTGGCCATGGCCTTGGCGATGGCGATGGCCTCGGTAAACCCCACCAGGGCAATGACGAAGGCGGTGCTCAGCAATGCCGTCACCATGTCCCAGCTGAGCTGGGGCAGGGTCAGGGGCGGCAGGCCGGCGGCCACCTGCCCCACCACATGCCCCCCGCCATTGAGATGGATGACGTTGTCGCGCACGGCGGTGATGCGCCAGACGGGACCTTCCGGTTCCAGCCCCGGCGGCAGCTGATCGGCCAGGTAGAACCCCGGATGCTCGCCCCCGGCCTGGCGCAGGGGCAGTCCATGGAGTTCCCGCTGCAGGTGGCTGATGGTCTCGGCCCGACGCTGGCTGTCGTAGATGAGCACATCCACCTGATGGCGGTGATTCAGGGCCTCCATGGGCGGCAGTTCGTCCAGGGTCTTTTTCAGGGTGCGGATCTGGGCATCCTCGGTCCTGAGTACCGTTTTCTGGGTATCGAGCTGGATCACCAGTTCCTGCACCTGGCCGGAGCGGATGTCCTGCAGGGTGATGGACTGGGTCTTCTCAAAACCGACGGCCCAGCTGATGACCGTGGCCATGACCACCACCACCAGCACCCCGGGCACCCGGGGAAAGCGCCGGCGCAGCCCCCACATGGCGAGCATCGCCCCCAGGCCCATGGCCAGGGTGGGCAGATGGGCCTGGGGGATCTGCATCAGCATGGCGCCGATGTCCCGCAGGAACACCCCGCCGGAGATCATGGGTACACCGAGGATCTGGTTGACCTGGGAGAGCACGATGATGATGGCGGCGGCGTTGGTGAAACCGACGATGACCGGATGGGAGATGAAGCTCACCAGGACCCCCAGTCGCAGTAGTCCCATGCCCAGCTGCAACAGTCCCACCAGCAGGGCCAGGCTGATGGCCAGGGTGATGTATTCCATGGAGTCCGGGGCCGCCAGGGGGATGAGGGCCGAGGCGGTGAGCAGGGAGACGATGGCCGCCGGGCCGGTGGCCAGTTGGCGGGAAGATCCCCACAGGGCGGCCACCATCACCGGCAGGAAGGCGGCGTAGAGTCCGTAGACCGCGGGCAGGCCCGCCAGCTGGGCATAGGCCATGGACTGGGGAATGAGCACCATGGCCACGGCCAGGCCCGCCATCAGGTCCGCCCGCAGACTGCCGAGGGTCATGGGGAACCAGGTCAGGAAGGGGAACAGGCGTTGGAGGCGGGGCGTGGGGCTCGGAGGCATGGTCCTGAGGAGGTTGGGTGCTCAGTTCATGCCAAAAAGTTTAACACTTATAACCTGGGATTTGCTGATAAACGGCCCGGTGTTGTTCTGCGTCATTCCCGCTTTCGCGGGAGTGACGGGCATGGACCCCACCCTGATCCTCACTCAATAAACCATAAGTTATAACTTATACATACAATCATCATAATTGATTATCTATTATACCCATAGATCATGTAGTCTCTTGTCTATCGGATTTGAGTACGCTTTACCCACGACCCGGCTTGACCCGGGACGTGGTTCAAAACATCAAGCCCAAAGGAGTCGATGATGGCAGTCAAGACCTACAGTGCCGGTGTGAAAGAGTACCGCCAGACCTACTGGACCCCGGAATACACCCCCCGGGATACCGACATCCTCGCCTGCTTCAAGGTGACCCCGCAACCGGGCGTGGATCGCGAGGAAGCCGCCGCCGCGGTGGCCGCCGAATCCTCCACCGGTACCTGGACCACCGTGTGGACCGACCTGCTCACCGACCTGGATCACTACAAGGGTCGCGCCTACCACATCGAGGACGTGCCCGGCGACGACGAGTGCTTCTACGCCTTTATCGCCTACCCCATCGACCTGTTCGAGGAAGGCTCGATGGTGAACGTGTTCACCTCCCTGGTGGGCAACGTGTTCGGCTTCAAGGCCGTGCGCGCCCTGCGTCTGGAAGATGTGCGCTTCCCCATCGCCTACGTCATGACCTGCGGCGGTCCGCCCCACGGCATTCAGGTGGAACGGGACATCATGAACAAGTACGGCCGTCCCCTGCTGGGCTGCACCATCAAGCCCAAGCTGGGTCTGTCCGCCAAGAACTACGGCCGCGCCGTGTACGAATGCCTGCGCGGCGGCCTAGACTTCACCAAGGACGACGAGAACGTCAACTCCCAGCCCTTCATGCGCTGGCGCCAGCGCTTCGACTTCGTCATGGAGGCCATCAACAAGGCCGAGATGGAAACCGGTGAGCGCAAGGGCCACTACCTGAACGTGACCGCCCCCACCCCGGAAGAGATGTACAAGCGGGCCGAGTACGCCAAGGAAATCGGCGCCCCCATCATCATGCACGACTACATCACCGGCGGCTTCTGCGCCAACACGGGTCTGGCCAACTGGTGCCGCGAGAACGGCATGCTGCTGCACATCCACCGCGCCATGCACGCGGTCATGGACCGTCATCCCCGCCACGGCATCCACTTCCGGGTGCTGGCCAAGATCCTGCGCCTGTCCGGCGGTGACCACCTGCACACCGGCACCGTGGTGGGCAAGCTGGAAGGCGACCGCGCCGCCACCATGGGCTGGATCGATCTGCTGCGCGAGTCCTACATCAAGGAAGACCGCTCCCGCGGCATCTTCTTCGATCAGGACTGGGGCGCCATGCCCGGTGTCTTCGCCGTGGCCTCCGGCGGCATCCACGTCTGGCACATGCCGTCCCTGGTCACCATCTTCGGTGACGACTCGGTACTGCAGTTCGGTGGTGGCACCCTGGGTCACCCCTGGGGCAACGCCGCCGGCGCTTCCGCCAACCGCGTGGCCCTGGAAGCCTGTGTGCAGGCCCGCAACGAAGGACGTGAACTGGAGAAGGAAGGCAAGGACATCCTCATCGCCGCCGCTCAGCACAGCCCTGAACTCAAGATCGCCATGGAAACCTGGAAGGAGATCAAGTTCGAGTTCGATACCGTGGACAAGCTGGACGTGCAGCACCGCTAAGCGGCCTTGCCGGGGGCGGCCGTCGGGCCGCCCCGCCCCCAGACACTGAACAGAGGATAAGACCATGTCCGAGATCCAGAGCTTCAAGCAGTCCGAAAAGTACGAAACCTTCTCCTATCTGCCGCAGATGACCGCCGACCAGGTGCGCAAGCAGGTGGAATACATGATCAGCAAGGGCTGGAACCCGGCCATCGAGCACAGCGAACCGGAAAATGCCTTCGGCTCCTTCTGGTACATGTGGAAGCTGCCCATGTTCGGCGAGCAGTCGGTGGAAACGGTGCTGGCCGAAGTGGAGGCTTGCAAGAACGAGCATCCCGATCATCTGGTGCGCGTGATCGGCTATGACAACTTCGCCCAGTGCCAGGGAACGTCCTTCGTCGTCCATCGCGGCGAGTAAGCTTTCCCCTCACCCCAACCCCTCTCCCCTTGGGGAGAGGGGCCTTGGTTCTCCGGGAGTGACTCATGCACGACACCATCCGCGATTATCAGATCAAGGAAGAACCCTACTACCGCGCCGTCGGTGATGAAGTGGCCCTGTACGAGGCCGCCTATGCCGTGCGCATGCCCATGATGCTCAAGGGCCCCACCGGCTGCGGCAAGACCCGGTTTGTGGAATACATGGCCTGGAAGCTGGGCAAGCCCCTGATCACCGTGGCCTGCAACGAGGACATGACCGCTTCGGACCTGGTGGGCCGCTATCTGCTGGATGCCGACGGCACCCGCTGGCAGGACGGTCCCCTCACCCTGGCCGCCCGCCATGGCGCCATCTGCTACCTGGACGAAGTGGTGGAAGCCCGTCAGGACACGGTGGTGGTGATCCATCCCCTCACCGACAACCGCCGGGTGCTGCCGCTGGAAAAGAAGGGCGAACTGGTGCGCGCCCATCCCGACTTCCAGCTGGTCATCTCCTACAACCCCGGCTACCAGAGCCTGATGAAGGATCTCAAGCAGTCCACCAAGCAGCGTTTCGGTGCCCTGGACTTCGATTACCCGGAAGCGGGCCTGGAGGCGGAGATCGTCGCCCATGAAACCGGCATCGCCACCGACACGGCGAAGAAGCTGGTGAGCGTGGCGGAACGGGCCAGGAACCTGAAGGGCCACGGCCTGGATGAAGGCATCTCCACCCGCATGCTGGTCCATGCCGGTTCCTTGATCGCCCGCGACGTGGAACCCCTGGCCGCCTGCCGCATGGCCCTGGTGCGTCCCCTCACCGACGATCCGGACATGCGCGACGCCCTGGACGCGGCGGTCACCACCTTTTTCTGATGCCCTGACACGGGAGGAGGATCAGGCCCATGAGCGTCCATCTGGAAGACTACCCCGAACTGCTGGAGGACCTGGGCGGTCATGCCGTCGAGGTGCTGGAATCGGCCTGGCAGGAAGCGGTGCGCAGCTTCAGCTCCACGGGCCTGAAAAACTACTACATGGAAGGCGCCCGCGCCCTCCACGCCCTGGGTAAGGGCACCGAACCCGTGGCGGCCTTCATCCAGGAGAGCCCCGTGGTGGCCCGGGAACTGGGGGAAGACGCGGTGATGGACCTGATCGAGAGCGTCATCAAGCTCTCGTCCAAGACCAGCGGCGCGGTCATCAGCCTGGTGATCGCCACCAGCCCGGTGGCCTCCCGACGACTGGCGGACCCCACCCTGTTCAAGGGGTATCTGCGTCTGCTGGACAATCTGGTGGCCCAGGTGCCCCGAGGGGTGCGGCCCATGCTGGAACACCTGGACCCGTTGCTCACCCATCTCACCCTGGGGGGACTGCGGCGCTGGGCCCTGTGGGGGGCCAAGGTCCATGGTCGGGACTTCAAGGCCCAGACCGCCTATTTCGGGCTGGAGACGCCCGAATCCCGCTCGGTGTTCCAGAACGAGCGGCGCGGCACCCTGTTCGTGGACGTGCAGCGACGGATCAACATGTATCTGCGTGCCCTCTGGGCCAGGGACTTTTTCCTGCGCCCCACCAGCGGCGACTTCGAATCCCGCGAGGGGATGCGCCCCTTCATCGACGGTTTCACCCTCTATGTACCCGATGCCTATGACGACGGGTTCGGTATCGGCGGCCTGCAGATCTATCGGGCCACGGCGGCCCACGGGGCGGCCCATCTGGTCCACAGCCGCAGCCCCATGCCGGCGGACGATCCCGGTGGCCTCACCGGCCTGCTGGTGGGGCTGTTCGAGGATGCCCGGGTGGAGGCCCTGGCCCTGGCCGCCTTCCCCGGACTGCGCCAGCTCTGGCTGCCCATGCATGTGACCGGACCCGAGGACGGCGACGGTACCACCGCCCTGCTGGGCCGCACCGCCCGCGCCCTGCTGGACCCGGACTACGAGGATCCGCACCCCTTCGTGCAGCGGGCGCGGGCCCGGTTCGATGACGCCGCCGCGGACCTGACCCGCCACGGCCTGGCCTGGGACCTGGCCCATCAATTGGCGCCGGCCTTCCCCACCGACGAACCCTTCAGCACTCGTCATCACCACATCCCGGTGCTGTACCGGGATGACAACCGGTATCTGTGGACCCTGGGCGAGCAGGACGACGTGGACCTGATCCGTCTTTGGGAACGACCCCAGGTGCGGCGCAACGTCACCCTCATGGAAATGGTCAACGGACTGGACGTGCCCTTTGCCGGGGATGACGCCCAGGAGATCTGGACCCTGAGCACGGAGTTCTTCTGCGACGAGGAAGACATCAGCCTCAACGAGAAGGAAGGCAAGCCGCCGGTGTCGGCCCCGTTCCATTACCCGGAATGGGATTACCAGATGCAGCTGGAGCGCCCCCACTGGTGCACCCTGCTGGAGCGCCGTCCCCGGACCGGGGACCCGGCCGAGATCGACGCGGTGGCGCAACGGCACAAGCCGTTGATCAGCCGCCTGAAATACCTGATCGAGGCAATGCAGCCCCAGGGCGTGCAGCGCTATCGGCGCCAGCCGGACGGGGACGAACTGGATCTGAACGCGGTGGTGGAGTCCCTGGTGGATCTGCGCATGGGACGACAGCCGGACACCCGGGTGCATATCCGCACCGAGCGCAAGGTGCGGGACCTGTCGGTCCTGGTGCTGATCGACCTGTCCGAATCCACCAACGACAAGGTGCGCGGCACCGACAGCACGGTGCTGGATCTGGCCCGGGAGGCCACGGCGCTGCTGGCGGGGGCCTTGGCGAAGATCGGCGATCCCTTTGCCATTCACGGCTTTGATTCCGATGGCCGTCATGATGTGGAGTATTACCGGTTCAAGGATTTCGACGCCCCCTATGACGACACCGTGAAGGCCCGTCTGGCGGGGATGACGGGGCAGATGTCCACCCGCATGGGCGCGGCGATCCGTCATGCCGGGGAGCATCTGCGGCGGCAACCCTCGCGGCGCAAGCTGCTGCTGATCGTGACGGACGGGGAGCCGGCGGATACGGACGTGCGGGATCCCCAGTATCTGCGCCAGGATGCCAAGCATGCGGTGGAGGAAGTGGCCAAGCACGGGGTCTACAGTTTCTGCATGAGCCTGGACCCCCACGCGGATGACTATGTGGAGCGGATCTTCGGGGCGCGGCGCTACATGGTGGTGGATCATGTGGCCCGACTGCCGGAAACCCTGCCGATGCTCTATGCCGGACTGACCCGATAAGGATTATACTCCGGGCATGACTCCCGAAAGCTTCGCCCTTCCCGCCTACTTCGATCTGGGCGCCGTCTTCGTCTTTGCCCTGTCCGGCGTGGTGGTGGCCATGCGCAAGGGGTATGACCTGATCGGCATGTTCTTCCTTGCCCTGGTCACCGGGGCAGGCGGGGGACTCCTGCGGGACGGGCTGTTCCTGCAACAGGGGCTGCCGGTATTGCTCACCGATCCGGGCTATCTGGCCGCCATCGGCGCCGCCACTCTGATCGGACTGGTGTTCGGCGAACGGCCCTGGTACACCCGTCGCGGGGTGGCCATCATCGACGCCGCCGGGATCGGCGGCTTTGCCGTGGTGGGCATCGAACGCTCCCTGGAGGCCGGGCTGGGACTGCCCGCCGCCCTGCTGGTGGGGGTGCTCAACGGGGTGGGCGGCAGCCTGATCCGGGACGTGATCGCCGGTGATCCGCCCCTGATCCTCAAGCCCGGTCAGTTCTATGCCCTGGCGGTCCTGGTGGGCGGCACCGCCTACCTGGCCATGACCCAGTGGCTGTCGGTGCCGGTGGTGGCGGCGGCCTGGGTGACGATCCTGATCACCTTTGCCCTGCGCATGGCCTCCATCGAATTCAACTGGAGCACCCGAGCGGTGCACCGGGAGGGCCTGGTACGGTACCTGAAGCGGCGCCGGCCCTAATCCTTGCCGCCGCGCCGGCTTGCCTCGTTGCGCCGGCGCAGATCCAGCAGCTTCTCCCGGATCCGGATCTCCAGACCCCGTTCCACCGGCTGGTAATAGCGGGGCTCCCCCATGCCGTCCGGAAAATAGCACTCCCCGGCGGCAAAACCGTCCACCTCGTCATGGGCGTACCGGTAGCCCTTGCCGTAATCCAGCGACTTCATCAGCCGGGTGGGCGCGTTGCGCAGATGCAGGGGCACCTCCAGGGTCCCCCGCTGCCGGGCATCGGCCATGGCGGCCCCATAGGCCGCATAGACCGCGTTGCTCTTGGCGGCACAGGCCAGATAGATCACCGCCTGAGCCAGGGTCAGCTCCCCTTCCGGACTGCCCAGGCGCTCGTACACATCCCAGGCCTCCAGGGCCAGGGTCAGCGCCCGGGGATCGGCGTTGCCGATGTCCTCGCTGGCCATGCGCACAATCCGCCGGGCCAGATAGACGGGGTCGCAGCCGCCATCGAGCATGCGGCAGAACCAGTACAGCGCCGCGTCCGGGTCACTGCCCCGCACCGATTTGTGCAGGGCGGAAATCTGGTCGTAGAACAGCTCCCCGCCCTTGTCGAAGCGACGCAGGCCCTGACTGGTCACCTCCTTGAGAGTGTCTTCGGTGATCACGGCACCCTCCCCCCCTTCCGGGGCCAGGTCGGCGGCGATCTCCAACAGGTTCAGGGCACGCCGGGCATCACCGTCGGCCAACTCCGCCAGCAGGTCGCGCAGGGACGGCGCCATGGTCAGGTGGCGCCGGCCCAGGCCGTGGGTCTCGTCGTCCAGGGCCCGGTCGATGATGGCGCGGATGTCCGCCGCCTCCAGCCCCTTGAGCACGTAGGTCCGCACCCGGGACAACAGGGCGTTGTTGAGTTCGAAGGAGGGATTTTCCGTGGTGGCACCGATGAAGGCGATGGTGCCGTCTTCCACGTGGGGCAGGAAGGCATCCTGCTGGGACTTGTTGAAGCGATGGACCTCGTCCACGAACAACAGCGTGGCCCGGCCCTCGTCCCGGCGGGTCTCCCGGGCCTGGTCCACCGCGGCGCGGATGTCCTTGACCCCGGACAGCACGGCGGACAGGGTGATGAATCTCGCGCCGCAATAGTTGGCGATGAGCCGGGCCAGGGTGGTCTTGCCGGTGCCGGGCGGCCCCCAGAAGACCATGGAATGCAGCCGGTCCTCCTCGATGGCCCGGCGCAGGGGCTTGCCCGGTGCCAGCAGATGCTGCTGCCCCATGTACTCCTCCAGCCGCCGGGGACGCATGCGATCCGCCAGGGGACGGTCGGGGGCCGGGGTGGAAAAGAAATCGGTCATGGAGGCCGGGCAGCCGCGGTGCTCAGTTCCTCATCACATCCACCCCGGCCGGCGGCTCGAAGCGGAAACGGGCATCGGGGATGCGGGGGTTGAGCCGCATATCTTCAAAGCGGATGCGGGTCTGCTGACCGAACTGGTCATAGAGCACCATCATCCGCACGGTGCGCTCGTCCAGGCCGATGAGAATGCGCTGGAAATCGGTGTCGCCCGAATGGGGGGTCAGGGCCAGCCAGCTCAGCCCCTGATGGGTACCCTCGGAGGCCACCTTGAAATCATTTTCCAGCGCCCGGGGTTCGGACAACAACATGATGGGGGTACGCCCCAGCACGGCGTCCATCTCCTGCACCGTGGCCTGGGCCAGGTCTTCGTCGTAGGTCCACAGATACTGGCCGTCGGCCACGATCTGCTGGTTGTAGGGGGTCTGGTAGTCCCAGCGGAACTGGCCGGGACGCTTGAGATAGACCTTGCCCTGGGCGTGCTGCAGGACCTCGTCCCGCTCGTTGATGACCATCTGTTCGAACACCGCCTCGAAACTGGTCATCTCCTGGAAGAAGTGATCCAGTCGGGCACGGGCATCGTCCGCCAGCACCGGCGACAGGCTCAGGCAGGCGGTCAGCATCAGGGCAAACAGGGCTCGCATGGGTGTTGGCATCTCGTTTTCAGTCCTGGGGTGCCGGCGCCAGCACTTCCCGGTTGCCGTTGGATTGCAGCGCGCTCACCACGCCGGCTGCCTCCATGTCCTCGATCATCCGGGCGGCCCGGTTGTAACCGATCTTGAGGCGGCGCTGTACATAGGAAATGGATGCCTTGCGGGATTCCAGCACGATGGCCACCGCCTGATCGTACAGGGGGTCGCTCTCCTCGCCGGAATCCACCGGCTCCAGTCCTGGTACGACCGCAGCGCCGGATTCCGGTTCCTCCAGCACATCGTCCAGGTAATCCGGCTCGCCCTGGGCCTTGAGGAAGTCCACCACGTGATGGACCTCGTGGTCCGCCACGAAGGCCCCGTGCAGACGCACCGGATGCCCGCTGCCCGGGGGCAGGTAGAGCATGTCGCCGTGCCCCAGCAGCTGCTCCGCGCCCATCTGATCCAGAATGGTGCGCGAATCCACCCGGGAGGACACCTGGAAGGCGATGCGGGTGGGGATGTTGGCCTTGATGAGACCGGTGATCACGTCCACCGAGGGGCGCTGGGTGGCCAGGATCAGGTGAATCCCCGCCGCCCGCGCCTTCTGGGCCAGACGGGCGATGAGTTCCTCCACCTTCTTGCCCACCACCATCATCATGTCGGCAAACTCGTCCACCACGATGACGATGAACGGCAACGGCTTGAGTTCCGGCGGCGGTGCCTCCGGATCGAAGGCGGTCTGTGGATTGTAGAACGGGTCCGGGATGGGTTCACCGGCGGCGATGGCGTCCTTGATCTTGCGGTTGAAACCGGCCAGGTTGCGCACGCCCATCTGGGACATGAGCTTGTAGCGACGCTCCATTTCCGCCACCCCCCAGCGCAGGGCGTTGGAGGCGTCCTTCATGTCGGTGACCACGGGGGCCAGCAAATGGGGGATGCCCTCGTACACCGATAGCTCCAGCATCTTCGGATCGATGAGGATCAGACGGACCTCGTCGGGATGGGCCTTGAACAGCAGCGAGAGCAGCATGGCGTTGATGCCCACGGACTTGCCCGAGCCGGTGGTGCCGGCCACCAGCAGATGGGGCATCTTGGCCAGATCGGCCACCACCGCGTGGCCGCTGATGTCCTTGCCCAGGGCCAGGGTGAGGGCGGAACCGGCCTTTTCGAATACCGGCGCCCGGAAGATCTCCGACAGGCTCACCAGTTCCCGTTTCTGGTTGGGTATTTCCAGGCCCACGGTGGACTTGCCCGGAATGACCTCCACGATGCGGACACTGATCACCGACAGGGCCCGGGCCAGGTCCTTGGACAGCCCGGAGATCCGGCTCACCTTCAGGCCCGGTGCCGGCTGCAGTTCAAACCGGGTGATCACCGGTCCCGGATGCACCTCCACCACGTCCACCTGGACCCCGAAGTCCCGCAGTTTTTCCTCCACCTGCCGGGACATGAAGTGCAGGTCTTCCTCGGTATAGCCCCCTTCCTGCGGCTTGGGGGCATCGAGCAGATCCAGGCTCGGGAAGGCGTCCGGGGGGATCTCGCCGACGCCGAACAGGGAAGGTTGTCGCTTCGGCGCGGGGGGTTTGGGCGGGGTGATGGGCGTGGGCAGCACCGCTTCCAGGACCGGTTCCACCCGGGCCTTGATCTTCGGCGCCGGTTTTTCCGCCTCCTGCGGCGCCTGCACTTCCTGCAGGGTGTCGATCCGGGGTTCCACCTTGGGCTGGGACCGCGGGCGCGGGGCTTCCGGGTCCGCGGCGGCGGCCCTGACGGCGTTTTCCCTGGCTTCCCGTTCCTTGCGGGCCTTGCGCCCGGCATGGCGCTCCCGGGCCGTGGCGATCCATTCCAGGGTCCAATCCACCCCCTGGAGGGTGTAGCGCCCCAGCCGGTCCATCAGGGACAACCAGGACAGCCCGGTGAGCAGGGTCACGCCGGTCAGGAACAGGGCCAGCAGGAACAGGGTGACGCCCAGCAGGTGAAAGATCGGTACCAGCCCCTCGCCGATCACCTCGCCCAGGATGCCGCCGGCATTCATGGGCAACGCGCCCGGCAAAAAGTGCAGGGTCGCCAGACCACAGCCGGCGGCCAGGGTGATGACAAACCCCAGCCAGCGCACGCCCAGGGCATGCAGGTCCAGCTCACCGGTATCCTTGCGGCCGCGAAAGACCAGCCAGCCGCTGTAGGCCACCACCACCGGCGCCAGATAGGCCAGATAGCCGAAGAGATGGAAGAACACATCGGCAAACCAGGCCCCCGCCCTGCCCCCCAGGTTGGTGACCTTCATGCCGGTCCCGGTCTGGGACCAGCCGGGGTCGGTGGGGCTGTAGCTGGCCAGGGCGATGAACAGGTAGGCGGCCGCCGCCGTCAGCACCAGCAGGGTGCCCTCGCGCAGGGCACGGCGCAGATGGGCGCTGATGGGTCGCGGTGCGGAAGCAGGCTTGCGGGCGGGCTTGTCCGCCGTTTTCTTGGATTTTGCTCTGGCCAATGGTCAGGTCGTGTCAGGGGCTTGAGTGTGAGAGTCAGGGTAAGCCGTCGAGTTTAACCCCTTGAAGGGTTTCCAGTCCCTTTTTTGGGACTTCGCGTCGGTATTGTACATCCTGCCGGGGACTTGGCGCCGCCGGGGCTTCAAAGTAGATTAGGCGGCTCGGATTTTGACCGCATCCTTCATTTCCCCAGGAGAACCGTTTCCCATGACTGCCCCCAGACACTGCCGCCTGCTCATTCTCGGCTCCGGCCCCGCCGGATATACCGCTGCAGTGTACGCTGCCCGTGCCAACCTCAAGCCGGTCATGATCACCGGTCTGCAGCAGGGTGGCCAGCTCACCACCACCACGGAAGTGGACAACTGGCCCGGGGACGACCAGGGGGTACAGGGGCCGGAACTCATGGAGCGGATGAAACGCCACGCGGAACGCTTCAATACCGAGATCATCTTCGATCACATCCATACCGCCGACCTGAAGCAGCGTCCCTTCACCCTCACCGGCGATACCGGCACCTATACCTGTGATGCCCTCATCATCGCCACCGGGGCCTCGGCCATGTACCTGGGGCTGCCCTCCGAGGAGGCCTTCAAGGGCCGGGGCGTCTCCGCCTGCGCCACCTGTGACGGTTTTTTCTATCGCGGCCAGAAGGTGGCGGTGATCGGCGGCGGCAACACCGCCGTGGAAGAGGCCCTGTACCTGTCCAACATCGCCGAGCATGTCACCCTGGTGCACCGTCGGGACAAGTTGCGGGCGGAGAAGATCATGCAGGATCATCTGTTCGAGAAGGAACGCCAGGGCAAGGTGAGCATCGAGTGGAATCATGTGCTGGACGAGGTCCTGGGCGACAATCTGGGCGTGACCGGCATGCGAATCAAGGACGTGCAGTCCGGGCAGACCCGGGATGTGGCGCTGCAGGGGATCTTCATCGCCATCGGCCACAAGCCCAATACCGACCTGTTTCAGGGCCAGCTGGAGATGAACAATGGATACATTCGGGTGAAAAGTGGTCTGGATGGTAATGCCACGGCCACCAGTGTGCCGGGGGTGTTTGCCGCCGGGGATGTGATGGACCATGTCTATCGTCAGGCGGTGACCTCGGCCGGTTCCGGCTGCATGGCGGCCCTGGATGCGGAGCGTTTCCTGGAAGGCGGTTGAGGGTGCCGCGGGCGCGGCCCTCCACGGGGAATGCTTCACCCGCACGGTAAGCCCATTCCACTCGGAGGCTTCATCATGGATCACCCGGGCGTGCTGGAATGCCGCATCAGCGATGACCTGTCCGCCCTGCCCGCCGCCGAGTGGGATGCCCTGGGCGGGCGGGATGAGCCCTTCCTCAGCCATGCCTTCCTCTGTGCCCTGGAACGCCATGACTGCCTGGGCAGCCGGTTCGGCTGGTATCCCCGGCATGTCACCCTGCACCAGCCGGGCGGTGAACTGGTCGCCGCCCTGCCCCTCTACATCAAGACCAACAACTACGGCGAGTTCGTCTTCGACTGGGCCTGGGAACAGGCCTGGCGCCAGTCAGGACTGAACTACTACCCCAAACTGGTCTGCTCGATCCCCTATACCCCGGCCACCGGCACCCGCCTGCTGGTCCACCCCGACCATGACCGGAAGGCCCTGCAACAGGTACTGATCCAGCAGGCCATCGAGCTGACCCATGCGGGCGAGTTGTCCGGACTGCATGTGCTGTTTCCGGAACACGAGGACAGCCGGGCGCTGCAGGCGGCCGGCCTGACCCTGCGCATGGGCTGCCAGTACCACTGGCATAATGAGAATTACCGGGATTTCGACGATTTTATACAACGTT
Organism: Ectothiorhodospira shaposhnikovii; assembly: GCF_047222355.1. NCBI lineage: Bacteria > Pseudomonadati > Pseudomonadota > Gammaproteobacteria > Chromatiales > Ectothiorhodospiraceae > Ectothiorhodospira > Ectothiorhodospira shaposhnikovii. The sequence goes on from NZ_CP178333.1 coordinate 2,045,604, forward strand.
TCAGCGCCAAGAAGCGCAAGAACGTCCGGCGTGAACGGCGCCGGGTGCAAGAACAGGGGCTGGATATCCGGGTACTGCACGGTGACGAGGTGAACCAGGACCTATGGGCGGTGTTCCACCACTTTTATGTGAGCACCTTCGAACGCAAGATGGGGATTCCGACCCTGAGCCTGGGCTTTTTTCAGGAAACCGGCCGCACCCTGGGACGACAGGTGGTCATGTTCCTGGCGGAAGAGGACGGCGAACCGGTGGCGGCGGCCCTGTGCTACCGGGGCAAGGACACCCTCTACGGCCGCTACTGGGGCTGCATCCGGGATTACGATGCCCTGCATTTTGAAGCCTGTTACTACCAGGGCATCGACTACTGCATCCAACAGGGTCTGGCGAGGTTTGAGCCGGGCGCCCAGGGAGAACACAAGATCAGTCGGGGTTTTCTGCCCACCCGGACCTGGTCGGGACACTGGATTGCCCATCCGGGACTCAGGGGCGCGGTGGCCGCATTCTGTCAGCGGGAGCAGGCGGCGATGGCAATCCAGTGCGAACAGCTGATGCGCCTGTCGCCGTTCCGGGTGGAAGCGGACTCCGGCTCGGGTTAGGCTGTGTCTCGGACACCCAAAGGGATCACGGACCATGTCTGGCAACAACGATATGCATTCCCTCACCTGGCTGCACCCCGGACAGAGCGATGAGCCGTTTCCGCCGGTGGAGCGCGCCCTGCGTGAGCCCAACGGCCTGTTGGCCGCCGGCGGCGACCTGAGCCTGCCCAGGCTGCTCAATGCCTACCGTCACGGCATCTTTCCCTGGTACGAGGCGGGTCAGCCCATCCTCTGGTGGTCGCCGGACCCCCGCACCATCCTCTACCCTTCCCAGGTGAAGGTGAGCCGCAGCCTGGGCAAGGTCCTGCGCGGACATCGCTTCCAGGTGACCTTCGACCAGGCCTTCACCGATGTCATCAAGGGGTGCGCGGGCCCTCGGCGCGGGGTTCACGGCACCTGGATCACCTACGGGATGCAGCAGGCCTTCATCCAGCTGCACCATACCGGACACGCCCATTCAGTGGAGGTCTGGGAAGATGACGTACTGGTGGGAGGACTCTATGGAGTGAGCATGGGGCGGGTTTTCTTCGGTGAGTCCATGTTCAGCCAGGTGCCGGATGCCTCCAAAGTGGCCCTGGTCACCCTGTGCCGTCATCTCGATCACTGGGGATATCCGCTGCTGGACTGTCAGACCCCTTCCGAGCACCTGACCCGCATGGGAGCGATACCCATGTCACGGCAGCGCTTCACCACCCGGCTGCAGCAGCTGTGCTCGGTGCCCAGCCGCCCCGGCCCCTGGGCAGTGGAGCTGGAGCCGGGGGCCGCCACCAGGCCATGACTACCCCTGTCGTTCAGGCTCGGACAAGGTGATGTTGACCTCCAGAATCTCGCAATCGCCCTGATTTTCCAGACTCATCTGCACCGCCTCGTCCCCCACCTGAACATACTTGCGGATGACTTCCAGCAATTCCCGGTGCAAGGCCGGCAGATAGTCGGGGCCTGAGCGGTGGCTCCGCTCCCGTGCCACGATCACCTGCAGGCGTTCCTTGGCCACCTTGGCGCTGCCCTGTCGGGGTGAACGAAAGTAATTGAAAATGCCTTTCATGGCCATTAACCCCTGAACAGGCGTCCGAAGAGACCCTTCTTCTGCGTGGTGAGGAAACGGTGCGGGCGGTCTTCGCCCAGAAAACGGGCCACCGCGTCACGATAGGCCTGTCCGGCGTCGGACTCTTCGTCCAGAATCACCGGCATGCCCGCATTGGAGGCATTGAGCACCGACTGGGATTCGGGAATCACCCCCAGCATGTCGATGGACAGGATCTCGGTGACATCATCCACACTGAGCATCTCGCCCCTTTCCACCCGCTCGGGGGAATAACGGGTCAGCAGCAGCTTGGCCGGCAAGGGACCTTCGCCCCGCTCCGCCTTGCGGGTCTTGCTGGAGAGGATGCCCAGCATCCGGTCCGAGTCACGGACGCTGGAGACCTCGGGATTGGTCACCACGATGGCCTCATCGGCAAAATAGGCGGCCATCATGGCCCCCCGCTCGATGCCGGCCGGGCTGTCGCAGACGATATAGTCGAATTCCTGACTCAGCTCATCCAGCACCTTTTCCACCCCTTCCTCCGTCAGGGCGTCCTTGTCACGGGTCTGGGAGGCGGGCAGGATGAACAGGTTGTCCGTGCGCTTGTCCTTGATCAGGGCCTGGCGCAGATTGGCATCACCGTTGATCACGTTGACGAAATCATAGACCACCCGCCGCTCGCACCCCATGATGAGATCCAGGTTGCGCAGACCCACGTCAAAGTCGATGACGGCGGTTTTGTGGCCTTCCAGGGCCAGGCCGGTGGCCACGGCCGCCGAGGTCGTGGTCTTACCGACGCCACCCTTGCCTGAGGTAATTACTACAATGCGTGCCATATAGCCTGCATCTCCTTGAAATTCTGCGCTAGATTTCCGAAATGTTGATGGTCTCGCCGGCCAGGGTCACCAGCCTGTGATCTCCCCGTTCGGCATCAAGGATATCCTCCGCGATCCGATAATGCCCGGCAATGGATACCAGTTCCGCATCCAGGCGCCGGCAGAAGATTCTTGCCCCCGTCATGCCGCGGACCCCGGCCAGGGCCTTGCCCCGCAGGGTGCCGTAAACATGGATATGCCCGTCGGCCAGCAGCTCGGCCCCCGCCGACACCGTCCCCAGGACGATCAGATCGCCCCCCCGGGCATAGACCTGCTGGCCGGAACGCACCGGCTGATTCACCACCAGCGAAGCCGTATGCAGCGCCTGCACCGGTGCCGATTCCTGATGTGCGGCGGGGGCGGGTTCGTTCGCGGGCTCGGCCTGCGGGGAAGGGGCGACACGGAGCGGTATCTCGCCCCCCTTGCCGCCCAGGACGATCAGTGGCAGCCCCACCCTGGAGGCGACGGACTGGGCCGCGGTCCCCTGCTGCAATCCGATAAGCTTGAATCCCCGCCCGCGCACGGTCTCGATCACCTGCGTCAGGGTCTCCACCGAGGTGTCCGCCAGGTGCTCCAGGTCCACCAGCAGGGGCATGTCCCGCATCAGCTCGAGGGCCTCCCGCATGCGGGCATTCAGCGCCTCGTTCAGTCGATGGGTATCCGCATCATGCAGCCGAAGAATGGATACCAGGATCATGCGCCCCTTGAGTTCAATGGGCTGGATGGGACTGGGATTGGCATTCATAAAGGTCGTTCCGCGAAGCCGGGCCGCAAGGGCCCGCCGGTTATGAAGACGTGGATTGGGGATCTGGCGCATCATTGTAACGGTTCGGAGGATTCAACGCGCCGGCAACATGTTAATATACTTATAATCTATCCAATAAAGCATCGACCCAGTCGAGCAACCGCCCTGTCGGCAGGCACGGAAAGTCCGTTGCGGCCGTCCACCAAGCAGGAATGGAGATGAAGCAAAGATGAGCAGCCAAGATGACAAGCACGCAAAAGACGCGGTTGAGCGTGCCCTGAAGCACTCCGGTCTCTCGCGCCGGGATTTCCTCAAGCTTTCCGGCGGTGGCGCCCTGCTGGCGGGGGCCGCCGTGGGCACCGGCGGCATGATGTATCCAGCCGCCGCCCGGGCCGTTCCCACCAACGCCCGCATCGTCATCGTCGGTGCCGGTGCCGCCGGTCTCTCCTGCGCCACCCGACTGGCCCGGGAACTGGATGGGGCGGACATCACCCTGATCGATCGCCGTCAGGACCATTATTACCAGCCCGGCCTGACCCTGGTGGGTACCGGCGTCTGGCAGACGGAAAAGCTCCTGGACCGGAACCGGCGCTACGTCCCCTCCAGTGTCAACTGGGTTCACGACATGGTCGCCGAATACGATCCGGACAACAACCGGGTGGTGACCGAAACCGGTCGCACCATCGACTATGACTTCCTCATGGTGGCCACCGGACTGCAGGTCAACTACACCGCCATTGACGGCATGTCGGAGAATCTCATCGGTCACCGGGGCGTGGGCTGCGTCTATGACAAGCCGGAACTGGCCGAGCGCACCTGGCAGGCCGTCGACCATTTCGTGAACGAGGGCGGCATCGGCCTGTTCACCCGCCCGCGGGGTGACATGAAATGCGCCGGCGCCCCGCTCAAGGTGGCCATGCTCACGGAAAGCCGCATGAAGGAACGGGGCACCCGGGATCGCGCCGAGATGCACTACCTGCCCCCCGGTACCGGCCTGTTTTCCCAGCCCCACACCGACGACTTCCTGCGCAAGAACTTCCCCGAACGGGGTATCCATATCCACTGGGATCACCCCCTCAAGGCCATCGACCCCGAGCGCAAGACCGCCACCTTTGCCACCCCCCTGGGTGACGAGACCCTGGATTACGATTTCATCCACGTGGTGCCGCCCATGAGCGCCCCCGATTCCCTGCGCAACAGTGAGCTGGCGGCCCGCGAGGTTCCCTTCACCGGTTGGCTGGAGGTGGACCGCTTCACCCTGCAGCACAAGCGCTATCCCAATGTGTTCGGTGCCGGCGACATCAACGGTGTCCCCATCGGCAAGACCGCCGCCAGCGTCAAGGCCCAGGTGCCGGTGGCGGTGGAGAACATGATCCGGACCATTCAGGGCAGTCAGCTCAACGCGGCTTACGACGGCTATACCTCCTGCCCCCTGATCACCGAGTTGGGTCAGGCCATCCTGGTGGAGTTCGATTACGACCTGAAGATGAAGCCGTCCTTTCCCTTCATCAGCCCCTATCAGGAGCACTGGGTGCCCTGGGTCATGAAGGACCGCCTGTTGCTGGCCGCCTACCGGGCCATGCTCCGGGGCCGTATCTGAGGCGCCGTCATGACTTTTTCAGAACATTTTTAGAGAGGAATCGGCAATGGCATTTTCAATCCTGGGGTTATTGGCAGTGGTCCTGGAGTTCTTCCGGGGCTGGCTGTGGTTTATCGGGCTGTTCCTGCTGCTGGACTTTGCACTGACCTTCTATTTCCTCAAGCGCTCCGCGGGTTGCAAGACCTGCTGGGTCCTGCCGGCCTATGTGACCGTCGGCTTCGGGGTCTTCATCTTCGTGCTGGCCATGATCACCCTGCCGACCATCACCAAGTCCAGCTGGGCGGCCCTGTCCGGCATCGACTATCTGGCCCTGATCGGCGCCAGCATCGGCTTCGGCGCCCTGTTCGCGATCCTGGCCTTCCCCTTCATGCTGAACCTGCTGGGGATTCGTTCCAGACCCAGGCCCACCAGCCAGGCGACGCGCACCGAAACGCCCTCCCAACCCCAAGCCTCGCCTCAGCCCCAGCCCGCCATGGCGGAAAAGGTCGCGGACTGACCACCCGCTGGATATCTCGCCTCGGTCGGGTTACGCTTCGGCATCCCGACCGAGACCGAGAGCCGTCCGCCGACGATGAAGATCTCACACCACGATATCCGCCTTCGCACCGAGGCCCCCATCCAGATCATCGATGTCACCCAGCAGGTGAAGGACCTCTTCGCGGATAGCGGCATCCGCAACGGCATCTGCACCGTGATCTCCCGTCACACCACCGCCTGCGTGAATCTCAACGAGCAGGAACCCATGCTGCAGCGGGACATGCTCACCCACCTCAAGCGCCTGGTGCCCCGTGACGGCGACTACCTTCACAACGAAAACCCCGTGGACGGCCGGGACAACGCCCATTCCCATCTCATGGGACTGTTCATGAACGCCTCCGAGACCATCCCCATCGTGGACGGCGCGCTGATTTTGGGCACCTGGCAGTCCATCTTCTTCATCGAACTGGACGGTCCTCGCCCCGAGCGCCGTCTGACCGTACATTTCATGGGAACCGACTAAAGCCGATGCAGCCCGCCGACATTGAAGGTTTCTTCGCCGATCCCGCCGATCTGGATCTGAACCGCTATCTGATCCTGGACTACGAACTGGAATGCGTGGGTGACCCGCGCCTGGCGGTGGCCCACCTGTGCAGCGAACAGTCCACCGCCCAGTGGAAGCGGGTGGATGTGGACGAGGACCTGCGTCCCCGGTTCGCGGCCAAGGCGATCAAGATGGAAATACTGGAAGAGCGGGAAGCCCTGAGCTATCCGGTCACCCATGCCGCCGAAGGGCGTATTTTCGCCTGCCGGGTCCGCATCGCCCATCCCCACGAAAACTTCGGCCCCCGCATTCCCAACCTGCTGTCGGCGGTCTGCGGCGAAGGCCCGTTCTTCACCCCGGGCATCCCGCTGATCAAGCTGATGGACATCCACTTCCCCGAGGTCTTCCTCAGGGCCTTCCAGGGTCCGAAGTTCGGGGTGCAGGGGCTGCGTGACCTGCTCCATGCCCATGACCGCCCCATCTTTCTGGGCGTGATCAAACCCAACATCGGACTGCCGCCGGAGGCGTTCTCGGCGATTGCCCGCGAGGCCTGGCTGGGCGGCCTGGACATTGCCAAGGACGACGAGATGCTGGCCGATCCGGACTGGTCCCCGCTGGAGGCGCGCTGCCGCCATCTGGGCGAGGCCCGGCGCCGGGCCGAGCAGGAAACCGGCACGCCCAAGATGTACATGGCCAACATCACCGACGAGGTGGATCGTCTGACCGAGCTTCACGACATCGCCGTGACCCGGGGTGCCAATGCCCTACTGGTGAACGCCATGCCGGTGGGTCTGTCCGCGGTGCGGATGCTGCGCAAGCACACCCAGGTCCCCCTGTTCGGGCACTTTCCCTTCATTGCCGCCTTCAGCCGCCTGCCCCACTACGGCATCCACTCCCGGGTCATCACCCGGCTGCAGCGTCTGGCCGGCTATGACTCGGTGATCATGCCGGGTTTCGGGCCACGCATGATGACCAGCGACGAGGAGGTCATGGCCAATGTCCGCGCCTGCCTGGAAGACATGGGCCCCATCAAGCCCTGCCTGCCGGTGCCCGGCGGCAGCGATTCCGCCGCCACCCTGCAGCGGGTGTACGAGAAGGTGGGCAGCGTGGACTTTGGTTTCGTGCCGGGACGCGGTGTATTCGGCCATGCCATGGGTCCCCGCGGTGGTGCCGCCAGCATCCGGCAGGCCTGGGATGCCCTGGCCCGGGGGGTGCCGGTGCCGGAACAGGCCCGGCAACACCCGGAGCTGGCGGCGGCACTCAAGCAGTTTCAGTGAATCCGGTCCCAGAACTGCATTGCCAGCAATTCCAGATGCCGTGACAGGTCCGCCAGTTCACCGGCGGCCTGTTCGATCTTGAGAATGGCATCGGCGTTTTCTTCCGCGCTGTGACGGATGTTCGTGACACTGCGGTTGATGTCTTCGCTCACGGCACTTTGCTGATCCACCGCCGTGGCGATCTGGATGCTCATTTCGGTGATGGCGCCTACGCTGCGGGTAATGGCCTCCAGGGATTCGGCGGCCTCTTCCGCCTGGATCACGCAGCGCTCGGCCTGCTCCCGGCTCTGCCCCATCACCTGCACCGATGACTCGGCGCCGGCCTGGAGCTTCTCGATCATGTCCTGGATCTCCTGGGTGGACTTCTGGGTTCGCGAGGCCAGGCTGCGCACCTCATCGGCCACCACCGCAAATCCCCGCCCTTCCTCGCCGGCCCGAGCCGCCTCGATGGCCGCGTTGAGGGCCAGCAGGTTGGTCTGTTCCGCGATCCCCTGGATCACCTCCACCACCTTGCTGATCTCGTTACTGCGCGTCTGCAGGTCATGAATCACCTGGGTTGCCCGGTCCACCTCCCGGGACAGGTGACCGATGGCGGCGCCGGTTTCCACCACCAGTCGGCGCCCTGAGACGGCACCCTCATCGGCATGTTCGGCGGATTGCGCGGTATGTCGGGCACTGGATGCCACTTCCTGCACACTGGCGGACATCTGGTTGACGGCGGTGGCCACCTGTTCCGTCTCCGCCTGCTGGGCCATGATCGACTTGCGGGAGTGCTCCACGCTGGTCACCATCTCCCGGGTCTGCTCGGACAGACGCTTGGCGGCTTCCGCCACGCGCCCCACCGCCGCCCCCGTCTCGGCCGCCAGCATGCGCAGCGCAAAGTCGATCTCCCCGTATTCATCGGTGCGGCCGGTATAGACAAACTGGCAGAGCGGGTTGTGAACCACCACCCGCGCACGCTGCTGCAATCGGGCCAGGGGGGATACCCCGAACCAGGCCCATGTCCCGGCCAGCACGCCGAACCCGGCCGTTGGTGCCAGCACCTGCGCGGCCGACCCACCCGCGAAAAGCCCCATTACCCCGCCCACCGCCGCGGCGGCGAGGATCAGCATCGGCAGACGAACCCGCACCCCGGGCAACGGCCATCGGAGTGCCCGGGGCAGCCTGCCGGCCATGACCTGGGCATAGACGGCTTCCGCCCGTTCCACCAGCGCCCTGTCGGGGCGGGTACGCACGGACTGGTATTCCACCACCCGGCCATCCTTGCGAATCGGGGTGACATAGGCGTTGACCCAGTAGTGATCACCGTTCTTGCAGCGGTTCTTGACCACCCCCATCCAGCTTCTGCCGGCCTTGAGCGAATCCCAAAGATTCTGGAATGCGGCCGGCGGCATGTCGGGATGGCGCAGGATATTGTGGTTCTTGTTCAGCAGTTCGGCTTCCGTATAGCCGCTGATCTCGATGAAATCCCCATTGACGTCCGTGATGATGCCCTTGAGATCGGTGGTCGAAAGAATATTGACCTGGCTGGAAAAGGTCTTCTCCCTTCCTGTGACCGGCAGATTCTTCTTCATGGCAATTCTCGGTGATGTAGTGGAGGTCGGCCCGACAAATCCGGAACGACGGCCTGCTCACTGCTTTTTGTCCCAGAAGTGCGCCGCAAGCAGTCGCAGCTCCGAGGCCAGACCGGCCACTCCCACCGCCAGCGCCTCGATACTGCGGCTGTCCCGGGCGTTGCTGTCAGCGGCCTCCCGAATGCGGGTGATGCTGCGATTGATTTCCTCGCTGACCAGACTCTGCTCGTTCACCGCCGTGGCAATCTGGGTACTCATGTCCGTGATGGACTTCACGTCACGGGTGATGGCCTCCAACGCGGCGGCGGCGTCCCGGGCCTGATTCACGCTCTTTTCCGCCTGTTGCAGGCTCTCCTGCATCACGCTCACCGAAGAACGAGCGCCTGCCTGCAGCTTCTGTATCATGGCCTGAATCTCCTGGGTGGAGTTCTGGGTCCGGGTGGCCAGGCTGCGCACCTCATCGGCCACCACGGCAAATCCCCGGCCATGCTCGCCGGCACGCGCGGCCTCGATGGCCGCGTTCAGGGCCAGCAGATTGGTCTGCTCCGCAATGCCCCGGATGACATCCAGCACGGCACTGATCTGACTGCTGCTGTGTTCCAGGGCCTGGATCACGGTCGTGGCGTGCCGCACCTCCCGGGCCAGATGCAGGATCGAGTCCTCGGTGGAGGCAACCACCTGCCGGCCGTGACTGGAATTGCCGTCCGCCACGTCCGCCGCCTCCGCGGTGCTGCGGGCATTGTGGGCAACCTCCTGGACGCTGGCGGCCATCTCGTTCACGGCTGTCGCCACCTGGTCCGTTTCCGCCTGCTGACGCAGGATCTGTGCGGTGGCAGCCTGTACGGTATCGACCATGTGATCCGCCTGGCGGGCCAGGCGGGTGGCATCGTCGGCCACCCGACCGACCGCCGCGCCCCGCTCCGATTCGAGCATGCGCAGGGCAAACTCGATTTCGCCGAACACGTCCCGTCGTCCGGTGTAGACATATTGGCCCAGGGGATTGACGGCAACGGCTCGCGCCTTGTCCCGCAGTGCCGACAGGGGCTGCAACTGCCAACCGGCCAACGCCAGTGCCAGTGCCGTGGCGGGCCCCAGCGTGAACAGGGCGATCGATACCGGCGTCCCCAGCCACAAGGCACCCAGCAGCGTCGCCATGCCGGCCAGGGCAATGCCCGTGAGCAGACGCAGATGCACGGAAATGGCGGGGAGTTTCAGGGCAATGGGGGGCTTGCCGGCCAAGATGCGGGCATAGATGTCGGTCGCCCGGCTGACCAGATCCCGTTGGGGGTGGGTCCTGACGGACTGGTACTCCTGTACCTTGCCGTTTTGCAGGATCGGCATGACGAAGGCGCTGACCCAGTAGTGATCGCCGTTCTTGCACCGGTTCTTCACCATCCCCATCCAGGCCCGTCCGGCCTTGAGGCTGGACCACAGGTCCGAAAATGCCTCGGGGGGCATCTCGGGATGACGTACGATGTTGTGATTCTTGCCCAGCAGTTCGTCTTCGGTAAAACCGCAGATGGTGATGAAGTCATCGTTGACGTAACTGATGGCACCCTTGAGATCCGTGGTGGAAAGAATGTTGGCTTTGTCCCCGAAGGACTGTTCCCTGCCGGTGATAGGGAAGTTTTTTTTCATATCGCGAATTCGGATCCCGTAACGGAAGACAAGCTTGCAACCCGTGAAGCTCGGGGCTCCCCTTCGGCCCGGCGGGCATGGACCGGAGGGGAGAGCCGGGTCCGGGCCTTACTTGACGGGCACCCCGATCAGCCACTCGTGCAGGAAGAAGGCAAAGATCAGGTAGCCCGCCAGACCGGCCACGACCGTGATGGCGGTTCCTTTCAGGTTAGCGGCAGCAACCGTGGAACCCTGAGCCTGATCACGCTGGCGCAGGGAACGGAAGCACAGCACGGACCATACCAGGAAGGCACCGAACAGCAGGATGTCCGCCAGCATGCCGTTGGCCAGCAGATGCCCGAAGGCCCAGGCCTTGACGGCGATGACCATGGGGTGCTTTACGGCTGCCTTGATGTGATTGCCCGGCACGAAGGCCGCCGCCAGGATGATGAAGGCCAGCAGGGACAAAAGGGCCGTCACGTGGTGCAGCCAGATAGGCGGATACCAGATGACGATGGGGCTCAGCCGGGCCATGCCGTAGCCCCAGATGATGAGAATGAAGCCGATCAGGGACACCGCCCCGGCAAAGGCCATCCAGCCCTTTTCTCCCCACTGCCGAATGCGGGCACTGCGCCAATCGTCGGCAAAGATGCGCAGGGAATGAATCCCCAGAAACATCGCCAGACCAAGGATGAGTACGATCACGGTTATTCCTTCCTGTGTTGGATTTTGACGGTAAAAGCGGGGGAATTCTAACCGAATTTGCTGAAATGCTTATGCTGGGGCATGATCCAGCATCAACTCGCCTTCCCGTAGCAGAAAGACACCGCCGACCGATTCCGATTCCATGCGCCGCGGCTTGTCCCCGACCCAGACCTCCACGCCGGGATAGATCCGTTGCCTGACCAGAATGCAGGCCCCTTCGCAGCGCCCCAGCTGCGCCGTCAGGCTGTCCTTTTCCAGCCCCAGATCCCGGATATGGCCCTGGGCCTCGACCAGGGTATTGGCCGCCCGGCGCTGAAAATCCGCCGCCACCCGCTCGGGATGGTGTCTGGCGAACTGCAGACTGCGGGAGAGTTCTTCCGCCAGATGGGTCTGTTGCTCGATGCGCTGTTCCAGGGCCTGGAGTTGGTCCCGCAACTCGGGATCGGCGCCCACCACCACCTGGGTATGAGGGCCCGTGGGCGAGCCCAGCAGGAGGCATTCGATCAGTTCCCGGGCACGCACCACCCCGCCCACGATCTGGCCCTTGCGCGCCCCCGTGCCACCCACCACCACGGTATGGGCCGCACTGATCCAGCAATGGACAACCTGCTCCTGAACCACCACTTGGGCGGCCTGAACCCGCGCATTCTCCAGAAAATGGGCGCTGACCGTGCCGAGGGCCTTGAGCGATGCCGTGGGCTTGGTCTTGCCTTCCTCCTGTTCATCCGGATGCAGCTGGCCCACCACGCCGTGCCGGATCCGGATATCCCCGCCGGCCTCTAGCACGGCACCCTCCACCATGCCGTTGACGATGATGTCACCGCTGGCGGTCACCTTCATGCCGGACACCACGTCACCCCGGATCAGGACACTGCCCTCGAAGGCGAGATTGCCCGAGGAGAGATCCACTCTGTCGACCTGAAGGGATTCTTCGACCATGACACCCCGGGGCACGACCACCGGCGCACCGGCGATGGTCGCCACCAGCAGATCGGGGTCATCGGGATCGGGGGCGACATTGCGCAGTGAACCGGCAAAGGCCAGTTCCCGACCGGGCCGGGCCGGGACGATCTGACCCAGCAGGTTCGTGCCGGACGTACCCGACGTGGCGGCATGCCGACGCATCAGGGGGGTACCGGGACTGACCTGGGGCACCTCCCCCAGATCCCGGTAATCGGCCCGTCCTCGCTCATCGATATGAGGCATGCGGCGGCGGGCCTTGGGGATCAGGGATTCAAACTCCGTGTCCCGACCGTGAACCGGAGGCGTGGCCCGGGCAATGATCGCTTCCGCGGGCGCCAGGCGGCCCGCCTGCAGGGTATCGAACAGGACGGCCTCATCCAGGCCGTGGATGATGCCCTGCGCGTTGATGGCTTGGCGGACGGCGTCCTCGGAAACCGCCAGCCCACCTCTGGGAGGTGTGACACGCAAGGTGGCGGCCTGTTTGCGCGCATCCAGGGTGAGCCTGAAACTGCCGTCCATGCGGCGGGCAACGGGAAACTCCCGTCCGGCAAGCTCGGCCGCCTCATTGGCCAGGGCCTCCAGCAACAGGGACATCTCCCTTGGGTCAACGGCCCAGTCACCAAATCCGGCTTCCGCCAGGGCGGCGGTCAGCCGGGATTCATCCACCTCGTGCCGGCGCTCCGGATCAATCACGCCCACAAAAAGACGACCCGTTGCATCGTCCACGCGAAACGCCAGTCCGGCCGAAGTCATATCCTGTCCCGTCGCCATGTCTATGGAACGAGTCTTAACACTCCCAAGGCAATGTGTCCATGACCCACCAGACGTACCGGGGTGATTACCGGACGATCCCCCCCGCACTCAGGCGCGGCGCCCCCGGCCGTACCCGAACTCCATGATCTCATCGGGCAAGGCCTGTAACGAGACACTGCGATCCACCGCCTGCATTTTGACCGCCTCCCGGGGCATGCCGTAGACCACGCAGGATGCCTCATCCTGAGCCAGTGTGAGCGCCCCCGCCTCATGCATCTCCTTCAGCCCCCGGGCACCGTCATCCCCCATCCCGGTCATGATGATGCCCAGGGCGTTGCCCCCGGCACAGCGGGCCACGGAACGAAACAGAACATCCACGGAGGGTCGGTGACGGTTCACGACCGGCCCCTGGATCACGCCGACCCGGTACTGAGCCCCACTGCGCTGCAGCAGCAGATGAAAACCGCCGGGGGCGATGAGGGCCAATCCGGGGATGACCCGATCGCCGTCCCGCGCCTCGCGAACCTCGATAGCACAAATGCCGTTCAGCCTGGCGGCAAAGGCGGCGGTGAATTTTTCCGGCATGTGCTGAACCACCACCAGACCCGGTGTGGTGCGAGGAAGGCGCGTGAGCAAGGATTCAAGGGCCTGAGTCCCCCCGGTGGAGGTACCGATGGCCACCACCTTGTCGGTGGTCTTGTACATGCCGGGTTCGTTCACGGGCATGAACGCGTCCGAGGGCGGCTTTGGAGTCCCTCCCGGCACCGGTATCGGTTTGCGCATCCGGGCATTGGCCGCGGCTCTTACCGAGCGAATCAAGGCCTCCCCGGCGTCCACCAGAAACTGCTTGAGTCCCACGGTGGGCTTGGTCACCACTTCAACGGCACCGGCGGCCATCGCCTGCATGGTCACTCGGGCGCCCTTTTCCGTCAGAGTGGAGCAGATCACGACCGGCGTGGGATGCTCGGCCATCAATTTCTTCAGAAAAGTGATGCCGTCCATCCGGGGCATCTCGATATCCAGCACCAGCACGTCAGGCCATTCCCGCTCCATCTTCTGCAAGGCGAAGATGGGATCGGCCGCGGTGCCGATCACCCGGATATCGGGCGCGGTGGACAGCACTTCGGAAAGAACCTGCCTGACGGTGGCGGAATCATCCACCACCATCACCCGGATTGTCTTCATGAGCCTCTCTCGAATCCCGGGCTGACTTCACCGGGATGGACGCACATATCGTATGTGCGAGCATTGTGTTTCATCACGCAGGGACTTTCTGATAGACCGCCGGCGCCCTCTGGATCAACTTGTGGTCGATGCCATTCAGGGTTTCGGAGTGCCCGATAAAGAGCCATCCCCCCATGCGTAGACGACGAATCACTCGATCCAGCACCTGCTGCTTGGTCTCCATGGTGAAGTAGATCAGTATGTTACGCAGAAAAATGACATCAAACTCTCCCACATCGGGCAGGTTTTCATTGAGGTTCACCGGCACAAACCGTACCTTTTCACGCAGCTTCGGCTCCACCAGCAAGTGCCCCGCATACTGCCCTGTGCCCTTGAGGCAAAATGCCTTCAGGTAACGCTCGGGAATGCCATCGGTACGGGTCATCTCATAAAGCCCCCGGCGGGCCTTGGCCAGTACGCGGTGACTGATGTCGGAACCCATCACCTCCCAGCCTTGCCGGCCCAGAATGTCCGCGCAGGACATCGCCATGCTGTAGGCCTCCTCGCCGCTGGAAGCGGCGGCACTCCAAAGCCGCAGCGGCAGGGCCGAGGAACGGCTGGATCGATCCCGATAAGGAATCAGCACCTGCTGCTGAAGCCAGTCGAAATGACGCGGCTCACGGAAAAAATACGTCTCGTTAGTGGTGAGCAGATCCACCGCCAACTGGCACTCCGCGGGATGCAGTTGCAGATAACGATAATACGCGGTGAAACTGGCGACACCATGGTGGTCCAGCCGTTTGGACAGTCGCCCCTGCACCAGCGTCTTCTTGGCGGAGGACAGACTGATGCCCGCCAACTGGAAAATCAAACGCTGGAACTGGGCAAACTCGTGGTCCTTAAGTTCAACATCAGCCATGAGGACACCGTGCATATCACCAGGCTATGCCTGGCTACCCGGCTCGTGACGCACGCCCCCGGACGGCAATGAAGGCAACTCGCCCACTTGAGACAGCAATTGCATTTCTTCAGCGGAAAGAATCTGATCCAGCTGCAAGATGATGACGAAATCCTCCCCCACCCTGCCCATGCCCTGGATGAAATCGGTGCGAATCCGCGCCCCAAAGGCCGGAGGCGGCAAGACGTCGACATCAGCAATCTCAAGCACTTCGTTGACTGCGTCCACCACCAGCCCCAGCACATGGGTTTCATCCTGAGCATCCGCCAGCTCAATCAGAACGATGCAGGTACGTCGATTGATCTGGCTGACGCTCTTGCCGAAGCGACGTGCCAGATCAATGACGGGCACCACGGCCCCTCGCAAATTGATCACGCCGCGAATGAAGTCCGGCACCATGGGTACGGAGGTCACCTTGTCATATTCGATGATCTCCTTGATATGCAAAATGCCGATCGCATAGACATCCCCCTTGAGCATGAACGATAGATATTGCCTGAGGACGTCTCCCGCCGGATCAGCGGACGGCTCCCTGGGTTTGAGTGCCTTCATCGTCCCCTCCTAAAAACGCACGAACTCGTTTTCGTCGACCGGTTTTTCCAGATCCCGGCCGTGACGGAAATCACTATGCCGAGGCGGCTTGCCTGACGAAGCGGTCACGGGGCGGTCGCTCTTGCGCGGGGTCTGGATACGAGTCCGCCGGTCATCATCCAGGCGGAAGAAGCCCATACTGCTCTGCAGTTCCTCCGCCTGACTGCTCATTTCCTCGGCGGTGGCTGAAAGCTCTTCCGAGGCGGCGGCACTTTGCTGAGCCACCGTATTGAGCTGGGTAATGGCCATGTTGATCTGGCTCACGCCGCTGGCCTGCTCCTCGGAAGCAGAACAGATCTCCTGCACCAGATCGGAGGTGCGGGTGATGGACGGCACCATTTCCTCCAGCAAACGTCCCGCCCGCTCGGCCATGTCCACCGAGTTGCCGGCCAGTTCGCCGATTTCACGAGCCGCCACCTGACTGCGCTCGGCCAGTTTTCTCACCTCGGTGGCCACCACGGCAAACCCCTTGCCGTGGTCACCCGCCCGGGCTGCCTCAATGGCGGCATTGAGCGCCAGAAGATTGGTCTGATAAGCGATGTCATCGATGATGCCGATCTTGTCGGCGATGCTCTTCATTGCAATCACCGTTTTCTTGACCGCCTCGCCTCCCTCGACGGCCTCCTGGGCCGCCTTGCCGGCCACGCCATCGGTGACCCGGGCATTTTCCGTGTTTTGACTGATCGAGGCACTCATCTGCTCCACCGAGGCACTGGTCTCCTCAAGACTGCTGGCCTGCTCCGTGGCGCCCTGGCTGACTGACTGGGCCGTGCTGCTGACCTGCTCCGAAGCCGATGCCAGGCCGTCCGCGGCGCCCCGCACCTCGGAGATGACCTGGGAAAGCTTCTCCACCATCCGGCCCATGGCCGTGAGCACCTGACCGGTTTCATCCCGGGGCTGGGGCGCAATGTGGACCCGCATGTCCCCTTCCGCGAGCTGATTGGCAATGCCGACCGCGCGACGCAGGGGACCGGAAATGATGTGGGCTATGAAAAAACCCAGGGCCAATCCGACCAGGACACTGGCAACGATCAGGACGGAAGTGAACAGGAGCGTATTTTGATGGATGCCGTTCGCGGCCAGACTCAGCTGCTCGGCGTTGGACTCCTTGATGTTGCTGAGCTGGGTCAGCAGTTGGTCCAACTCATCCCCGAGCGGTCGTAATTCCCGGCTGACAAACTGCCTTGCGGCCAGTTGTTGCTGTTCATCAGCGTCCATCACCATCGCCACCAACGTATCGATCATTCGTGCCCGCTCGGCGGTCAGGCTATCGTAACGGGCAAACAACTGCCGTGACTCATCGGTGTAGAACAATCCGCGAGCCAACTGGATATGGGCGGACTCCTGGGCACCAAAGGCCCGGATGTTCTGGACATGACGCTGGCGTTCCGTCGGTGTATCCGCGAGCAGCAGGTTGCGTATGGCCCGGCTGCCGTTCAGCAACTGGACGTTGGCCTCCTTGATCTCGGAGATCCCGCGCAGTTCAACCTCATACATCTGATCCGCAAGCGCGTCGATGCGGTTCATGTTGCTGATTCCTATCCACCCGACCGTGGCGGTAATCAGCGCCATCAGGATGAAGGCTGAAATCAGCTTTACACCTACCCGTAGATTATTGAACCAAGCCATGTGTCCTGCTCCCATTGTCATCAGTGCGAGAACCGTTGCGGCCCCGTCTCTCATCCCTCAGCGCCAGGTCCATGAGCCCTGACACATCCAGCACCAGCGCCACCTCTCCGGACCCAAGGATGGTGGACCCGGAAACCCCCGGCAGACCCGAAAAAAGAGACCCCAAAGGCTTGATGACCGCTTGCAGCTGTCCCTTGAGCTCATCCACCAACAGACCTGCCTTGCGTCCCGCCCAATGCAACACCACCACATTTCGGCGGCGGCCGCGCGGCCCCTGAAGACGGAAGAGTTCCGCCAGCCGCAACAGCGGCAGGATCTCGCCCCGCAGACTGAGCTGGTTATCACCCCTGGCCTCCGCATTGGGCGGCAGTTCCAGACACTCCAGCACCGTATCCAGCGGTACCACGTAATCGTTACCCGCGACCCTGACCAGAAATCCATCGATGATGGCCAGCGACAGGGGCAACCGCATGCGAAATGTCGTGCCTTCTCCCGGACGGGTTTCAATCTCGACGCTCCCTCTCAAGGCATCGATGTCGCGGCGGACCACATCCATGCCCACTCCGCGGCCGGACAGATTGCTGACCTCCTGGGCGGTGGAAAAACCCGGCTCAAAAATCAGACGCCATACCGCGTCGTCGTCCAGTTCCTTGTCCTCCGGGATCAGCCCCCGCTTGCGGGCCTTGGTCAGGATGCGTTCCCGATCCAGCCCTCCGCCGTCATCGGAAACCTCCACCAGGACACAGCCCGCCTCGTGGAAGGCATTCAGTCGTACCTGCCCCTGATCAGGCTTTCCTCTGGCCCTGCGCTGTTCCGGAGATTCGATACCGTGATCCACGGCATTGCGAATCAGGTGGGTCAGCGGATCGGAAAGACGTTCCACCACGGTCTTGTCCAATTGGGTATCCGCGCCGTGAATGACCAACTCGATATCCTTGCCGCTTTCCTTGCACACATCGCGGACCACGCGCCTGAAACGGTTGAAGGTTTCGCCGATTTCCACCATGCGCAGGTTCATGGCACTGTCACGTATTTCATCCACCAGACGTGCCACCTCGTAGATGGACTCCATCAGCACGCTGTCCTGGGTATCCTTTGACTGGACACGCAAGCCGGCGGTGGCAATGACCAGTTCACCGACTTGATCGATCAAAAGATCCAGCTTGTCCGCCCGGACCCTGAGCAGGCGGGTATCCTGAGTCTGCCGCTTGCGTACTTCCTGCTGGCGATCCAGCGCGACGGCAACGACTTCCGGCTGGATGCATTGTTCCCTGACCAGGGCTTCACCCAGCAAGGGCGGGTTCGTCGATTGACTGGCCTGCAGATCCAGCACATGATCCAGTTCCCGCCGGGTAATGGCACCGCAACCCACCAGAATCTCCCCCAGACGGTGGACACCTTCAGGCAGGGATTCCATGAGTTTCCGGAAGTCCTCCAAACGACTACCCGGAGGCAGGATGCGGATCTGACTGTCCTCGCGAACAAAATCGAAGACACCTTCCAGCCTCGCCTTGTCCACTCCACTGCGCAAACGAATCTCGAACCCCAGATAGCACTGCTCCGGGTCCATCTCCGCAGCTGGCGGAATGGCATCGGTCAAGGTAAACAGGTGGACGATCTCACCCATCGTGGTGAGGTAATGAATGAAGGAAAGAGGGTCCATGCCGTTGCGCAGGACATCCGGACCAAAACGCAAGGACAGGTGCCAGACGTCATCCTCACTGCCTCCGTTCCGCCCCAGGTTGACCACCGGATCTTCCAGGACCAGCGGGGCGACTCCGGCGCCGGGGGACGGGTCGGCGTCCGGCTCCCCGTGTCCCAGGTAATGCGCCAACCGGGCGACCAGGTCTGCCCCCTGATCGAGGGTGGCACCGTCCGGTGGTTCATCCCTCTCCACGGCATCAATGAGGTTTTCAATATGATCCCGACAGTCCATGAACAGGGCAATGAGCACGGAATCCATGGGCAGGGGACCATCCCTGACCCGGTCCAGAACACTTTCGGCATGGTGGGTGAAGGCAACGATCACCTCCAGACCGAACAGTCCGGCGGAACCCTTGATGGTATGAGCCGCCCGAAACAGGGCGTTGATGGCTTCCGCGTCCGCCGGCGACTGCTTGAGAATGCGCAGGGATTCTTCCATCTCCTCCAGCAGTCCCCGCGCCTCCGCCAGAAAGGTCGGCAATGCATCGGACAGACTCATGAGCGATCTCCATGCCTGCCATGAC
Source organism: Ectothiorhodospira shaposhnikovii (assembly GCF_047222355.1). Taxonomy (NCBI): domain Bacteria; kingdom Pseudomonadati; phylum Pseudomonadota; class Gammaproteobacteria; order Chromatiales; family Ectothiorhodospiraceae; genus Ectothiorhodospira; species Ectothiorhodospira shaposhnikovii. The sequence goes on from NZ_CP178333.1 coordinate 2,064,924, forward strand.
CATGGGGGATGAACATGGGGTCACCCAACTGACCGGCCAGGTTATACAGATCCAGTACGGCCAGCACGGATGGACTGTGATCGGAGAGTGTCAGGTGACGTCCCGTCGCCTGGGCTTCCTTCTTGATCAGAATGAGCAATTGGGCGCCGGTGGTATCCATGTCGGTGACCTTGGCCAGGCTCACCGTCACCTCTTCAAAATCATGCAGGATCTCCATGAATTTCTGCTTGATCTCCATGGCATGATAAATGGTCATCTCCCCTTCCATCCTCAGGAGACAATGCCCAGCGTCCTGTTCCAATATCATTTCCATGTGCGGCAGCCCTCCCGGCCAGTATTCTCCGACGCCTTCCGAATCGGACGGCGTCAGGGACCCATGAGTTTTGCCACTGCGTCCAGCATCTGATTCGGCTGAAAGGGCTTGACAATCCAGGCCTTCGCGCCGGCTTCCTTGCCGGCGGACTTTTTCGCGTCCCCGGCCTCCGTGGTCAACATGATGACAGGGGTGAACCGACACTCCGGACGAGCCTTGAATTCCTTCAGGAAACTGATGCCGTCCATCCCCGGCATATTCACGTCACTGATCACCAGATTGACTTTCCCGCCACTGAGTTTGGAAAGGGCATCCCGACCATCAGACGCTTCTATGACGGTATAACCGGCCCCTCTCAGCGTCATACCGACTACTTGCCGTATTGAGGCAGAGTCATCAACAATCATGACAGTCTTTCCCATGGCCTTGATATCTCCTAGAAAAAAGTCACTTCAGTGGGTGCCGGCGAGCGGGATTTTCGTCCGTGGTGATTACTCAATTGCTCAGGCGTGGTATATCCCTGCTCCAGCGCGGAAAGCCATTTCTGCATATCCACCTGATCACAGTCATCGGCCTTGATGCGAGATGCAAGCTGTTCCATGTCCGCAACGACATGATTGAGGATCTGGGAGACTCGGTCCTGGAATTGCAAGGACACGATGACGCCACAGACCTCTTCACGCACCTCGTCACTTTCCGTGCGCAGTAACCGGGTGGAAGCCTCAAGACCTTCTGTGACTTTCTGATAACGGTCCATCACCGAACGGATTGAACGTTCAGCCTGTTCAACCAGTTGCTTGTCCTGAGTGGAGAAGGTTTCAGCAGCCTTGCGGGTTTCGTGAATAGCGGCGTTCACGGCGTGGACCTTCTCGGCAATGCTGCGACCGGCGGTTCCCGACTGGGAAGACAGGGCACGTACCTCGTCGGCAACCACCGCAAACCCTCGCCCCTGCTCTCCGGCTCGCGCGGCTTCGATCGCCGCGTTCAAGGCCAGCAGATTGGTCTGAGAGGCCACGGCGGATACGGAATCGGCCATGCCTTCCATTTCCTTGGTGAAATCAGCCAGATCGCTGATCCTTGCCAACAGAACCTTCTTGGTCTCCAGGGCCTTGAAGAGCGTCTGCAGTACCTGATCCAATTCCTGACGACAACTACCCAGTGTGCCGAGCACACTCTCCCCTTGATGACCATGGTGATCATGAGAGGATTCCAAGGCGTGAGTCAGACGCTGATTGATATCATCAAAGCGACGTGCCAGATCGTTAACGGCAGTCTCGGTGTGAGTGCGAGCAGAATCAACCTGGCGCCCCCAGATGGGAACCACCGAGGCACAGAGCTTTTCCACGCGCGACAAATCCCGAGAATCCTGCATCCGCGGGGCATTCGCCGGGGCATTCGCCTGAATTTCCTTGAGATTGGCCGCCTCGGCCTTCACAAGCCTGGATAGCCAACTAAAGAGCGCCCAGGATGTCAGGAGCGAAATCAGAAAAAGGAATAAAAGCGCCCAGAGAACGAAGGGACCATCCCCTAACAAGGCAAGGAGAAAACCGCCAAGACCACCGGTGAGTGCCGGCATCAAAGCCATCCATTTTCCTTGAACACCAGACACATCCATAGTCATAGGATATAGTGGACCCCGATATCTAGACAGCAGTTTAAGCTCTGAGTGGGGGGCTGAATCGGGATACTAACAAGATGACTGAAAAACGGAAGAGAAACACGTACAACGCTGAATTCAAGGCGAAAGTTGGTCTTGAGGCGATTCAGGGGGTCAAGACCGTCAACGAGATCGGTCAAGCCTACGGGGTCCATCCCGCCCAAGTGACCCAGTGGAAGAAGGCGATCCTCGAGCAGGCTGGCACGCTCTTCGAAGGCAAGCGGGGCCCCAAGCCAGTGTCGGAAAAGGATGCCCCGGACCGTCTCTACGGTGAGATTGGGCGCCTGAAGATGGAACTCGATTGGCTCAAAAAAAAGTCCGGGATCAACCTGCCGTGAACCGTCAAGACTGGATTGACGCGGGTGGCGAGATCTCCATCGTTCGCCAGTGTGCGCTGGCCGGGGTTTCCCGGGCGACCGTGTATGCGCGCTGGCGTTTGTCACCGGATGAGGCCGGCGACCTGCTGCTGTGTGGACTCATCGACGAGATCTACACACGACGGCCGTTCTACGGGAGTCGGCGCATGGTGGTCGAGCTGCGGACCCAGGGCCATAAGGTCAACCGTAAGTGTGTCCAGCGCCTGATGCGTCGGATGGGGTTGGCGGCGATCGCGCCGGGTCCGCATACCAGTCGTCCGCACCCGCAGCACAAGGTTTATCCGTATCGGCTGCGTGGCGTTGTGGTCAACCGGCCCAACCAGGTTTGGAGTACCGACATCACCTACATCCGTCTGGCTCAGGGCTTCGCCTACTTGGTCGCGATCCTGGACTGGTACAGCCGCAAGGTCTTGAGTTGGCGGCTCAGCAACACCATGGATACGACCTTCTGCGTTGACTGCCTCGAAGAGGCCCTGCAGCTGTACGGGCCACCGGAGATCTTCAACAGTGACCAGGGCTCGCAGTTCACGGCTGACTCGTTCACTGGCGTGCTCAAGCGAGAGGGAGTCACTATCAGCATGGATGGCCGCGGAAGGGCCTTTGACAACATCTTCGTCGAGCGACTCTGGCGGACGGTGAAATATGAAGACGTCTACCTCAAGGGCTACGCCAATCTCAAGGAAGTCACGCTGGGACTGATGGACTACTTCGCGTTCTACAACGGCGAACGCCCCCACGCGGCTCTGGCGAACGAGACACCGGATACGGTCTATCGGAACCGGCAGGGCGGAGGCGCACTGATCGTGGATAAGTACGGCCCGTCGGCTGTGACGCCACCCAGTGAAACCGCAGTACCAGGGCAGCGCTGTTCCGCTGCGAGCGAACCCCAAGCTATTGCTTAAACTCGTACTCTTTCTGTCTTGACGATGGGGTCCACTTTAGGATTCTCCGGATGAGCTCAAGGCAAGACGCCCGTCCCTTGAGCTGAAAACCAAAACACGACAAGCATCACCAACACCGAAAATCATGCAAACGCCTGACGGCCGGCGTCAAAAAAACACAGCGGCGAGCCTCAATGATGCGCACCAGCCACCATGCCTGCGTCTATCCAATACAGAAAAAACCATAAACCGTCAACATTTGGTGCCCGGAAATTCATTTAAGAAAGGCGTTGTCATCCCCCCTCGCTGCTGTCTCCCTCACCCTCTCCCTCACTCGCTACGCCATCCTCTCCCTCACCCTCTACGTCACTCCCGCGAAAGCGGGAGTCCAGTATTCTCAGTCCGTTACTGGATTCTCGCTTTGGATTCCCGCCTGCGCGGGAATGACTGATTCATTCGCAAGCACGACTGCTTCAGAAGATGAAAATCCACTTCATCCTTCCGCTTGTTCATCCGGCCAATTTAAGCCCCACCAGGCCAGCGACGATCAGCAGCACACTCAACACCCGCAGCAGGGACAGGGTCTCGCCGTAGTAAAGAATGCCGAGAATGAAAGTGCCGACCACACCGATGCCCACCCAGATGGCGTAGGCCGTGCCCACCGGGATGGTCTTCATGGCCTGAGCCAACAGCCAAAAGCTGGCGGACATGGCCGTCAGGGTCACCACACTGGGCCACAGACGGGTAAAGCCTTCGCTGGCCTTGAGGCCGATGGCCCAGACCACTTCGAGCAAGCCGGCGATGATGAGGGCAAGCCACGCCATGTTCATGATGGAATCTCCACGAATCGGCGGGGTCGTCCCCGGGTTTGGCAGGCACACGCAGGTCGTCCTGCGCGGATAAATGATTTTTTAAATCAAGGGGATGGCGGAAGGGGTGGGATTCGAACCCACGGACGGTCGCCCGTCGCTGGTTTTCAAGACCAGTGCAATCGACCACTCTGCCACCCTTCCGCGGGGATGCCTTGCAGGCGAGGGGTCTTCAAGCGGGCTAGTTTAACCGTCCGGAGAAAAAGCGACAACTCGGGTAGCGGACGCACGGGAACAAGGCAAGAGACCTGCCGGTCTCAGATTTCGGCGACCATCGCCGGTTTTGATCCCGGGACGCCAATCAAGTACCTTAGCGCCATCACGGACACACTTGATGTTCGTCATTCCATCCCGTCAAAGAGGAGCATCCACCATGTCAACCGAGCGCGTCACCGCCGTCAGCCGTCCGGCCGAGGGCGTTCTGGCCACCAACAAGGTCATCCGCAACACCTACATGCTGCTGTCCATGACCCTGGCCTTCAGTGCCGTGATGGCCTTTGTCGCCATGGCCGTGGGTGCCCGGCCGGTTCACTGGCTGTTCATGCTGGCCTTCTTCATCGGCTTTCCCTTCCTGATCAATTATCTGCGCAACAGCATCTGGAGCTTGCCGCTGGTGTTCGTGTTCACCGGCGTGATGGGGTACATCCTGGGCCCCATCGTGGGCATGTATCTGAGTCTGCCCAATGGTCCGGGCGTGGTGGGTGGCGCGCTGGCCAGCACGGCGCTGGTGTTCGTGGGCCTGTCCGCCTATGCACTGATCACCCGCAAGGACTTCAGCTTCCTGGGCGGCTTCGTGTTCGTGGGCTTCCTGGTGGTGCTGGCGGCCATCGTGGCCAATCTGTTCCTGGCCATTCCGGCCCTGTCGCTGGCTATTTCCTCGGCCGTGGTGCTGTTGGTGTCGGCCGCCATCCTGTGGGACACCAGCCGCATGGTGCACGACGGCGAGGCCAACTACGTGGTGATGACGGTCTCCCTGTTCGCCAACATCTATGTGCTGTTCCTGCACCTGATGAACCTGTTTGCCATGCTCACCGGCGATAACTGATCGCCGTTCGAGCCGTTGCGGACACGTGACCGAAGGCCCCGGGCATCGCCCCGGGGCCTTCTTGCGTCAAGCCTTGCCTGAAACCCCACGAATGGAACGGTGAACATGCAGATCGAACACGGCGTATTCCTGGACCTGGAAACCCTGGATCGGGGCGACCTGGATCTCTCCCCCCTGAAGCATGCCCTGCCCCACTGGACTTTCCATGACTACACCACGCCGGCACAGGTGGCCGAGCGGATCCGGGATGCCCAGGTGGTCATCACCAACAAGGTGGTGCTGGACCGGCAGGCCCTGTTCGCCGCGCCACGGCTGAAACTGGTCTGCCTGGCGGCCACGGGCACCAACAACGTGGATCTGGCAGCCGCCGCCGAACGGGGCATTGTGGTCTGCAATGTGAGGGACTATGCCACCGCCTCCGTGGTACAGCATGTCTTTGCCCTGATCCTGGCGCTGACCGTCCGCCTGGACGCCTACCAGCGGGATGTCCGGGAAGGACGCTGGCATGCCAGTCGTCAGTTCTGCATCCTCGACCATCCCATCCGTGAGCTGGCGGGACGCCGACTGGGGATCATCGGCCACGGGGTGCTGGGACGGGCCACCGCCGATGCCGCAAGGGCCTTCGGCCTGGAGGTGCTGGTGGCGGAGAGTCTGCGGGACGATCCATCGCAGCCGGGGCGTCTGCCGCTGGATGATGTACTGGCCGACGCGGACATCATCAGTCTGCACTGCCCGCTCACGCCCCGGACCGAGCGGCTCATGAATGCCGAGCGCCTGGCCCGGATGAAGCCGGACGCCCTGCTGATCAACACGGCCCGGGGTGCGGTGGTGGATAACCAGGCCCTGGCTCAAGCCCTGCGGGAGAAACGACTGGGCGGGGCGGGCATCGACGTACTGGAACAGGAGCCGCCCCCGGCGGATCACCCGCTGCTGGCGGGAGACATCCCGAATCTGATCGTGACGCCCCATGTGGCCTGGGCGGCGGTGGAGGCCCGGCAGCGGATGGTGGATGCGCTGGCGCGAAACATTGCCGGTTTTGTGACCGGCGACATCATCAATCAGGTGAACGGGTGAGGCTGGACATGTCGGATGCCGTGAGTGAAAGAATGGTGGAACTGGAGATCCGCATGGCCCATCAGGAGGCCCTGTGCCAGGATCTCAATGACGTGGTGATCCGGCAGCAGCAGGAGATCGACCGGCTGCAGTTGCAGGTGGAGGGTCTGCGGCTGCGACTGGTGGAGCTGATGGAACGCCAGTCTCCGGGAGCGCAACTGCCGGAACCGCCCCCACCCCATTACTGATAACACCTTTCCCCCTCATCCCCGACCCTTCTCCCCCGGAGGGGAGAAGGGAGTCAGGTAGATGTCGAACCGGGTACTGCTGCCCGGCAGGGTGTGACTGGGCGCCCTGCCTCCCAGAGGCTCGCCCCGCGCCGGCCGCTTGACCACCACCCGCTCCCGGGCTGCCCCCAGGGCGGCATCCAGCAGCGCGGCGGCGTCCCCGTCATCCCCCACTAGCGTGCGAAACACCCGCATCTCCTTCTTGACCAGGGCCTGCTTGTCCCGGTGGGGATACATGGGATCCAGACAGACCACGTCGGCCCGTTGCCCACTCAGCCATTGCACGGCATCCCCCGGAATCAGGGTCATGCGTTCGATGACCGGTGCCAGCGCGGCCACCTCGGCGGCCCGGGCCAGCCCGTCGGCCAGGAGGGCGGCAATGACCGGATGACGCTCCAGCAGGATGACCTGGCAGCCCAGACCGGCCAGGATGAAGGCATCCCGGCCCAAGCCGGCGGTGGCATCCACCACCTCGGGACGATGCCCCTTCTTGAGTCCGGCGGCCCGGGCCAGCGGCTCGTTACGAGGGCTGGACTGGCGTCCGCGATACCCCAGGCGCCCCCCGGCAAAGTCCACATAGACGGGCCCCGGCGCATTCGGGCCGGTCTGGCGCAGCTCCAGGCGTTCGGGAGTGACCATCAGGACCGGACCGTCCGGGTGATCCGGTCTCCGCAGGGGCAGGCCCAGCTGCCGGGCCAGGTGCTCGGCCCGATCCCGGGTATCGGGGGTGTCGTGGGCAATGGAAAGGCCGTTCACGGGACCAGACTCAGTCGGAAGCGGGCGTTTCGCCCAGGATCACCCGGCCATCCGGATGCAGTCGATAATCCGGCACTTCCAGGTTGCGCCGGGCGGCCTGACCGTCATGGACCCGACCGGCGAAGTCGTAACGCCCGCCCCGGCAGCGGTCGACAAAACCTCCACCCCAGCCCTGCTCCGCCGCGATCTCGGGGGGCACCAGGTCCAGGCGGCAACCCAGATCGGTGCCGGTGGCAAAGGCCACGAAGAGATCCGGTGCCGCGGAGCGATGGGCGTTGCGATAGGCACGGGGCTGGCGGCTGAAACGGGAACCCGGGTCATAGAGGCGCTCGGCAAAGGTCGCATCCGCCATCGCCATGCCCTCGTCCCGGCGCAGTACCAGCACGGGCCGGCCGCTCCACTCCACTTCCAGCATCTCCCCCGGCGCCAGCGAGGTGATGTCCACGGACTGGGTCAGGACATGACTGGTACGCGGCTCGCTCAGGAAGCCGGAGATCATGGCATAGGCCAGGGCCAGTATCCCCAGCAGGGCCATGAGCTTGAGCGCAACCCGGTAATAGACGCGAATATCCGATTCTTCAGTGGTCATGAGGGAGCCATCCGGGAATAATGGAGAATGTCACAATGATCCGAGAACATGCGATGAACGCCCCTTCCAGACACGCCTATGTCGGCATCCATAACGATCTTCACGGCGGCATGACCACCATCGGCGGCATCATCAAGGATGCCTGGGTGTTCGGCCTGATCCCGGAAACAGAGACCTGCGAGGGCTGGACACCGGCCCGGATCCAGATGCTCCATGACCAGGTGGCCGCCGCCTGGGATCAGCACGGCCTGCTGGCCAGCCGCCTGCCACCGGACCTGCGGGAGCGCCATGCCCGCATCCATGACGAGGCCATTGCCCGCGCCAAGGCCCAGGGCTGGGTGCCCGGCATGGATGTGGACGGCACCATGGCGCAGTCGCTCTAGTCCCTGAAGTTGTTGTACTGCAGGGGCAGGTCCAGTTCGGCCTTGCGCAACAGGGCGATGGCCTCCTGCAGGTCATCGCGCTTCTTGCCGGTGATCCGGACCTTGTCACCCTGGATTGAGGCCTGCACCTTGAGCTTGCTGTCCTTGATCAGACGGATGATCTTCCTGGCCAGATCCTGGTCGATACCCTGCCGAATGGTGACCACGCGGCGGGCCTTGCCGCCCCCCTCTTCCAGCTTGCCGGATTCCAGACAGCCCACGTCGATGCCCCGCTTGGCCAGCTTATGGGTGAGGATGTCCATCACCTGGTCCACCTGGAATTCGGAGGCACCGAACAGGGTCAGCTCGGCCTCGCTCTGTTCCACGTCGGCGGGGCTGCCCTTGAAGTCGTAGCGGTTCTCCACTTCGCGCTTGGTCTGGTCGACGGCGTTGCGCAGTTCCTGCATGTCCACTTCGGACACCACGTCGAATGAAGGCATGATCTTCTCCGTATTGCTGAATCAGCGCGCAAGTCTATCAAAATGCGCGCAGGACGCCTCCATCGGGATCAGGCCGGCAGACACGAAGGGAGCACCAGTGCCGTCATTCCCGCGAACGCGGGAATCCAATCAGGCCCACGGGCGCGAAGGGAACCTGCCCTGCCCGACGGTTCCGGAGGATTTGCTATTGGCCCGACAATCCAATACCGTCCGGGCTTTCCATCCCTTCCGAGGAATCACACTGATGAACCCAGTCTCCTTTGCCGTACAGGCGGAACAGGCCCTGGAATCGCTGATGGAGCGCATGAGTGAAGTGGACGCGCTGGCGGACCTGGACATGGATCTGGTGGACGGGGTACTGAAAATGGAGTTTGATGACGGCAGCAAGCTGATCATCAACCGGCAGGAGCCGGTGCGCCAGCTGTGGCTGGCCTCACCGGAAGGCCCGGCCCATTTCAATCAGGACACCAGCGGTACAGGCTGGGTGAACGACCGCACCGGAGAAGGGCTGCTGGACACCCTCAACCGGGTACTGAGCCAAAAGCTCGGCGAGGCGATCAGGATTCCGGACTAGACGGCGTCTGTTCCGGCTTTTTCAGCAGGGACTCCAGCTGCCCCACCACCACGGCGGGCTTGTGGTCTTCCAGCATCCGGTCCACCAGCAGCAGCATGGGATGATAACGGGGCTGCATGGTGTACTGGATGCGGGCCATGTTCAGGGACAGGCGCCGGAACTGGCGGAAGAACAGATAGGACAGGGTGGCCACGATCAGTGCCGTCCAGGTGGCGCCCTGGAACCAGATCCAGGCGGCCGCCCCGTAGCCGATGAAGCTGACGATGAACAGCAGGGTGGCAAAGCGATGGATCGTGGCCACGAAAGCGGCAAAATCTTCTTGGTGAGCGGCAAATTCTTCCTGGGAGATCATGAATCACGGATTCCGGTTGGGTTGGCGGCGATAGTGTAACAACAGAAACAGGGCTACTGCCCGGCCAGCGCCTCCAGCAGTCGGTCATGCAACCCGCCGAATCCCCCGTTGCTCATGATCAGCACATGATCGCCGGGCCGGGCACTGGCCACCAGACGCGCCAGCAGGCCGTCCAGGGTCGGCGCGGACTCCCCCCGCCCCGCCAGTTCACCGGTCACCGTCGCCACGTCCCAGCCCAGATCCGGCGGCGCGAACAGGAACACCTGATCCGCCCCGGCCAGCGAGTTCGCCAGGGTCTGTCGATGGACACCCATGCGCATGGTGTTGGAACGGGGTTCCAGCACCGCCAGGATACGGGCCTCCCCCACCCGGCCGCGCAGGGCCGCAAGGGTGGCGGCGATGGCGGTGGGATGGTGGGCGAAATCGTCATGGACCGTCACCCCGCCCGCCGTGCCCCGCACCTGCAGCCGCCGCTTGACCCCGGCAAAGCGGGACAGCGCCGACACACCGGCCTCGACCGGCACCCCCACATGCCTGGCCGCCGCCAGGGCCGCCACCGCATTGCTCATGTTGTGATGTCCGGGCATGGACCAGTGGGCCTCGCCCACCGGGAGGTCCCGATGGTGGAGACGAAAATGGCTGCCGTCGGGGCTCAGGGCCTCTCCCCGCCAGTCCATCCCGCCATCGGTTCCGAAGCACTCCACCGGCGTCCAGCATCCCATGGCCAATACCCTTGAGAGCGCGGCATCATGACCCTGGCACAGGATGCGCCCCTCCCCCGGCACGGTGCGCACCAGATGATGGAATTGCCGCTCGATGGCGGCCAGATCCGGAAAGATGTCGGCGTGATCGTATTCCAGATTGTTCAGGATCAGGGTTCTGGGATGGTAATGGACAAACTTGGAACGCTTGTCGAAGAAGGCGGTGTCGTACTCGTCGGCCTCCACCACGAAGAAGGGCGTCTCCCCCAATCGGGCCGAAACCTGGAAATTATCCGGCACACCGCCGATGAGAAACCCCGGAGACAGTCCCGCGTCCTCCAGTATCCAGGCCAGCAGGCTGGCGGTGGTGGTCTTGCCGTGGGTCCCGGCCACCGCCAGCACCCAGCGATCCTTGAGCACGTGCTCCGCCAGCCACTGGGGGCCGGAGGCATAGGGAATGCCGCGATTGAGCACATATTCCACCGCCGGATTGCCCCGGGTCATCACGTTGCCGACCACCACCACATCCGGCACCGGGTCCAGGTGAGCGGGATCGTAACCCTCGCTGACCGGGATGCCCTGGGCCGCCAGCAGCGTGCTCATGGGCGGGTAGACCTGCTGGTCCGAACCGGTCACCCGATATCCGGCGGACCTGGCCAGCAGGGCCACGCCGGCCATGAAGGTGCCGCAGATACCCAGAATATGCACATGACTCATGACGGCATGATCGCCGTGTAGAGCATTTCACCGGCAATGGCCGCCAGCATCAGATACAGCACCGCCAGCCCCACGCCACCGGCCACGGTCTGCAGGCCCAGGGCACTGCGCAGAATGTTGCCGTAGGTGGTCAGCAGCCAGCCCAGCAGGACCAGATAACCCACGGTGATGTAGACCGGGATCTCGGTGGGTGTCTCGGCCCCACGCAGGTTGTAGACCAGGGGCAGCATCAGCAGGCCCAGGATCACCCCGACGCCCAGCAGGGCACTCAAGGTCTGGTTGAACCGGTCCGGCAGCCCCCGCCAGGACAGCAGCAGGGCGGTGTAGCCCGCCAGCAGGGCCAGTTCCATCCCCGTCTGCAGGATGGCCAGCTGGAAGGGATAGAACGGCAGGGCCACGATCAGGCCCACCAGCAGATAGGCGATGATGCACAGCCATAGCAGCAGGGCCGAGGCCGGCAGGTCCTCCGGTCCTTTCTGCATGAAGGTCAACTGGATAAAGGGTTTGATCAACGCGTACATGCACGGCCCTTGTATGACGTCCCGATGATTCGATGACGGTCGCGTGAGATTCGTGCAAGGATATCATGTCCCTCCCGGCACACAGCAGAACCCGACATGGACAGGCCGTTCAAGACTCGCCGCTCGCCCCCGGCCCGGGGGCCTCACCGTTATCGGCTCAGGGTCGATGGTGATGATTTCTTTCCCGCCATGGTGGAGGCCATCGAATCGGCGCGGGAGCGGGTGCTGCTGGAGATGTACCTGTGCAGCTCCGGTGCGCTGACCACCCGATTCATCGATGCCCTGTGCCTGGCCGCGACCCATGGTGTGGAGGTTTGCGTGCTGCTGGATGATTTCGGCAGCCTGGCCCTCTCCGGTAGCGATCGGGGGCGTCTGCTGGCCCATGGCGTGCAGCTGGGCATGTATAACCCACTGGGTCTGAAGCGGCTCCATCTGTCCCTGTTCCGGGATCACCGCAAGCTGCTGGCGGTGGACGGCAAGGTGGCCTTCGTGGGCGGTGCCGGGCTGACCGATGACTTTGATCCGCGCTTTGCCGGCGACCAGGCATGGCACGAGGTCATGCTGGAGATACGGGGGCCCTGCGTGACGGACTGGGAACAACTCTTTGCCAGAACCTGGTCCCGATGGCATGCCCATCCCCTGACATTGCCTGCCGCACCGACCGGTGACCACGGCCCGGCGGATGGCCGGATGGTGGGCAACAGTCTCCTGGGGGGGCGCTCGGTGATGCGCTCGGTGATTGCCGCCGTCAAGAAATCACGGCGGCGGGTATGGATCACCACGGCCTATTTCGTGCCCACCCTACGTCTGCGCCGCGTGCTGGCCCGGGCCGCCCGCCATGGAGTGGATGTGCGGTTGCTGGTACCGGGACCGAAGACGGATCAGCCGGCGGTCCGGCATGCGGGGCGGCGCTTCTACGGGCGGCTGCTGCGGGCGGGGGTCAGGATCTTCGAATATCAGCCCCGCTGCCTGCATGCCAAGTACGTGATCTGTGACGACTGGAGCAGCGTGGGCTCCAGCAACCTGGATCACTGGACCCTGCGCTGGAACCTGGAGGCCAACCAGGTGGTGACCGCTCCGTACACCGTGGCGGAACTGGCCGGGCTGTTTGCCGGCGACCTGGCTCAGGCCCGGGAATGGACCTTGCAGGAGTGGCAGGCACGAGGTCGCTGGCACCGGCTGATGGAGCGGTTTTTCGGTGCCCTGGACGAATGGCTGGTGCAACTCAGTTACATGCGGGACGTACGGGAGGCGGACAAGGCACTGCGCCGGGGCATCCATGCACTGCCGACCTCGGATCATGCCTCCAGGGCAAGATGACCAGCCTCAGAAGTCGTCGTCCCAGTCTTCCAGTTCCCGCAGCAGGTCGTACTGGTCTTCGCCGGGGGCACCATCACGCACCAGATACTCCCGCCGTTGCAGGAAGGCATTGCGCAAGGCCATGTAACGGTCGGTGGCAAGTTCTTCCAGGGCCCGCTCGGTGGGCAGGAAACCTGCCCGGATGTCAATGATGTCCACCACCAGCAGGGTATTGCGGATAGCGGTTTCATCGTAGTAGTACAGCGGATGCGTCACCCCGTCCACCACCCGTGCCGGGGCATCCCGCAGGGTGCTCGGCCCCAGGAAGGGCAGCACCAGGTAAGGGCCTGAAGACACCCCCCAGCGCCCCAGGGTCTGTCCGAAGTCCTCGTTGCTCTTTTCCAGCCCCATGGGGCTGGCCACGTCGAACAGCCCGAACACCCCGAAACTGGTGTTCATGATGATGCGCGTCAGATCCGAGGCGGCATCATGGAACTTGAACTGCAGGGCGTTGTTGGTCATGTTGACCACATCCCGCAGGTTGGAGAAGAAGTTGGTGACGCCGGTCTGCACCGGCTGCGGCGCATAGCGCTCATAGCCCTCGGCCACGGGCTTGATCACGGCGGAATCCACCGCGTCATTGAACTGGAACATGGCCCGGTTATAGCCCTCCCAGGGGTCCCGGGGATCACGGGATTCCGGGGGGACCGTGGCACAGGCCGGCAGAAGCAGGACGATCAGCAGCAACAACCAGATCGGATGACGGGGCTTGGAGAGCTTCACGAGCAATACCTGTGGCAACGGTGAACACGTGGGGGGTATTCTTCCCCTCACCCCAACCCCTCTCCCCCGAGGAGAGAGGGGTACTGCTCAAACCCCTACCGTCCGCGCTGGGCGGCGATGCGCATGCGCAAGGCGTTGAGCTTGATGAAGCCTTCCGCATCCTTTTGATTATAGGCGCCGGCATCGTCCTCGAAGGTGGCGATGTGGGCGTCGAACAGGCTGTCGGACTCGGACTTGCGACCGGCGACGATGACATTGCCCTTGTAGAGCTTGATCCGCACCACGCCGTTCACATGCACCTGGGAGGCGTCGATCAGGGACTGCATCATCCGTCGCTCCGGACTCCACCAGTAGCCGTTGTAGATCAGGCTGGCGTACCGGGGCATCAGCTCGTCCTTCAGGTGAGCGGCTTCCCGGTCCATGGTGATGGACTCGATGGCGCGGTGGGCCTTGAGCAGGATGGTGCCACCGGGGGTTTCATAGCACCCGCGGGACTTCATGCCCACGTAGCGGTTTTCCACCAGGTCCAGGCGACCGATGCCGTGGGCGCCGCCGATCCGGTTGAGGGTGGCCAGCAAGGTGGCGGGACTCATGGGTTCCCCGTTGAGGGCCACCGGGTCACCCTTCTCGTAGGTGATCTCCACGTATTCCGGCTTGTCCGGGGCGGCCTCGGGGGAGACGCTCCAACGCCACATGTCTTCCTCGGCCTCGAACCAGGGGTCTTCCAAGGGACCGCCCTCGTAGGAGATGTGCAGCAGGTTGGCATCCATGGAGTACGGGGACTTCTTGCCCCGCTTCATCTCCACCGGGATACCGTGCTGCTCCGCATAGGCCAGCAGCTTTTCCCGGGAGTTCAGGTCCCATTCCCGCCAGGGGGCGATGACGCGGATGCCGGGCTTGAGGGCATAGGCGCCCAGTTCGAAACGCACCTGGTCATTGCCCTTGCCGGTGGCACCGTGGGAGACGGCGTCGGCGCCGGTCTCGTTGGCGATTTCCACCAGGCGTTTGGCGATCAGGGGGCGGGCGATGGAGGTGCCCAGCAGGTATTCACCCTCGTAGAGGGCATTGGCACGGAACATGGGGAAGACGAAATCGCGCACGAATTCCTCGCGCAGGTCGTCGATGTAGATCTCCTTCACGCCCATGGCCTGGGCCTTGGCTCGGGCCGGTTCCAGTTCCTCGCCCTGACCGATGTCGGCGGTAAAGGTCACCACCTCGCAGCCATAGGTATCCTCAAGCCACTTGAGGATGACCGACGTATCCAGCCCGCCCGAATAGGCGAGGACGACCTTTTTCACATCATTGGCCATGTAAGGCAACCCCTGGGAAAGACGTAAGTGGTACAGGGGCGCAAGTATAGCGAAACTGGAGCCGGGTAAGGAATGGACGCCGCCACCGAGGGTCAGATCCGACGCTTGAGCTCCTGTTCCAGCTCCGCCATGAGATTGCTGATGTTACCGGCAAACAGCCCGGTCTGATCCGCCAGACGGTTCACCTCCTTGGCCACCACCGCAAAACCGCGCCCGTGCTCCCCCGCCCGCGCGGCCTCGATACTGGCATTGAGGCTGAGCATGCGCAGGGCCTTGAGCACGATCAGGATCTGGTTGGACTCGGTGATGATGGAATTGCTCAAGCGGCTCACGGCGGCAATCTGTTCATGCCGCGCGGATTCCACATCCTTGCGCCGGCGAATGTCGGTCACCACCCCTTCCAGGTACTGCAACCTGCCCTCCTGATCGAGCACCGGACCGCCGTTTTCATTGAGCCAGCGGACACTGCCGTCACGGTGGCGAATACGATAATCCACATCCCAGTTACCGCCGGAGGCCACGGCCTGGCTGATGGCCTCGTCGACGGCGGCCGAATCTTCCGGGTGAATCAGCGAGGCGTAGGACACCGCCCTGTTCTGCCGCAACTCATCCTGACCATATCCGGTGAGTTCCCGGCAGCGGCCGGAAATCACCAGCATGGTGTACTGGTCATCGTTGCGGCAACGATAGAGAAATCCGTTCATGCGACTGGCGATGCTGTTGAGGGCATCCAGTTCGGTGCTTTCATCGGCCTTGTGGGTGGGCATGTTCGGGGCTCCGCAGTGATGATCGTAGTGTATTCCCTGCTCCCTGTGGAGACGATGGATTTCAGTCCGGCGTCATCTCGGCACTGAATCCGGCGAGCCTCGCTCCCTTACCGGGTCAGCCAGATATCCACCCGGCGATTGAGGGCCCAGGCCGCTTCCGTGGATGCCGTGTCCAGGGGCCATGACTCGCCGAAGGCGCGCGTCTCGATCCGGTGGGCGGCAATTCCCTGGCCGCGCAGATAGGCCTGAACCGCGCGTGCCCGGCGCAGGGACAGGGCGTCGTTGTAGGCCTCGGTGCCGCGCTCGTCCGCATGCCCTCCAAGGACCACCCGGGCGTCGGGGTTATCCCTGAGCACCGCCAGGGCCCGCCGCAGTTCCCCATGTTGATCGGGGCGGATGCGGGACTCGTCAAAATCGAAGTGGATGCGCCAGTCGTCCAGGATCTCGAAATCCAGGCGCCTGAGTTCACCCTGACAGGCACGAAAATCCGCCAGGACTTCCCGAAAACGCAGGGGTGAGAGAGTCACCCGGATGTCCCGGGCGCCCCGACCCGGGTCCGGGTGCCGGATCAGGACTTCATGGCCGGTTTCCAGGCCGTAGTAAAGGGCCAGGGCCTCCTCCCGGCCCAGCCGAAGCAAGGTATCCCCGGCCATGGCGGGCACCGCTCCCAGATCCTGGGGAATCAGGTCGTGGCGCCAGTCGGGTGCTTGCAGGGACAGGCGGCCCACGTCGGGCGCATTCAGCGGGATGCGCGGGTCCAGGTAAAACCGCAGGGCGCGGCCCGGGCTGGCGTGGAAACGGGCGATGCCGTAGCGAGGAACGGGCTGCGCCAACTCACACAGGTCCGGCTCCTGGGTCACGATCCACTGGGCCTGCTCCATGCGGGGACCGTAGTCGGCGGCCTGGAGGGCGGCGGGCAGCAGGCAGAACAGCAGGATGGCGTAACGGGCGTTCATGCCTGGAGTTATCGGCAGGTGGTGGGGGAAGTTGAGGACCTCCCCCCCTGCCCCATCAACGCCGACGCGGCGGCAGGATGTCGGTGATCGAGCCGTGGGCCACCTCCGCCGCAAAGCAGAGGGTTTCCGACAGGGTGGGATGGGGATGCACCGTCAGCCCCAGATCCTCCACGTCCGCCCCCATCTCCAGTGCCAGCAGGGCCTCGGCAATCAGTTCCCCCGCGTTGGGGCCGACGATCCCGGCACCGATCACCCGCTGCTGGTCATCCAGCAGCAGTTTGGTCATGCCGGCCTCACCCCCCACGCTGAGGGCACGACCACTGGCCGCCCAGGGGAAGACCGCCTTGGTGTACTCGATCCCCTCCGCCTTGGCCTTCGTCTCGGTCAGCCCCATCCAGGCCACTTCCGGATGGGTATAGGCCACGCTGGGGATGGCTCGGGCATCGAAGTGGGATTTTTTCCCGGCCGCCGCCTCGGCGGCCACCTTGGCTTCATGGGTAGCCTTGTGTGCCAGCATGGGGCCACCCACCACATCGCCGACGGCGAAGATGTGTTCGACGTTGGTCCGCATCTGCCGGTCCACCTTGATGAAGCCGTGTTCGTCCACCTGAATGCCCGCCGCCTCGGCGTCGATCCGACCGCCGTTGGGCAGACGCCCCACCGCCACCAGCACCCGGTCGAAGGTGTCCTGTTCCGGGGCCTTGCCGCCCTCGAACCAGACCCGGATACCCTCGTCCACGGCCTGGGCGCGCGCCACCCGGGTACCGGTGAAGATATTCTCGTAACGGTCCTTGAGCCGCTTTTCCAGCGGCTTGACCAGGTCCCGGTCGGCGCCGGGCATCAGATCCTTGGACAGCTCGCAGACCGTCACCTTCGACCCCAGGGCATCGTAGACGCAGGCCATCTCCAGCCCGATGATGCCGCCCCCCACCACCAGCAGACGATCGGGGATGTCCTGAAGCGTCAGGGCGCCGGTGGAATCCATCACCCGCGGATCCTCCCAGGGAAATCCGGGCAGATGCACGGGCCGGGAGCCCACGGCGATGATGGCCTGTTCAAAACGAATCCGCTGTTCGCCGCCATCCACGGCCACGGTCAGGGTATGGGGCGAGGTGAAACGTCCCACGCCCTGCACCACCCTGACCTTGCGCTGTCCGGCCAGATGCCGCAGACCGCCGGTGAGCTTGCCCACCACGCCGTCCTTGTAGGCCGCCAGCGCGGGCAGATCGATCCGAGGCGTACCGAAATGGATGCCGTGGCGGGCAAAGTCCTTCGCCTCGTCGATCACCTGGGCCGCGTGGAGCAGGGCCTTGGAGGGGATGCAGCCCACGTTGAGACACACGCCGCCGATCTGTGGATACCGCTCCACCATGACCACGTCCAGGCCCAGATCAGCGGCACGAAAAGCGGCGGTATACCCCCCGGGGCCGGAGCCCAGCACCAGCAGGCCGCAGTGGATGTCCGCGTCATCGGTCGGCTCGGAGACCGGCCGGGGACGGCTGGGCGGCGTTTCGGGGCGCGGCGCGGCAGCGGCCGGCGCCGTGGTGTCTTCCCGTGGGGGGGATTCGGCGGTATCGGTTTCCAGTTCCAGGATGGCCGTGCCCTGGGAGACCTTGTCGCCCTTTTTCACCAGCAGTGTGCCAATGGTCCCCGCCGTCGGGGCGGGAATGTCGATGGAGGCCTTGTCGGACTCCAGGGTGATGAGTGGGTCTTCGGGTTTGACGGTATCGCCCGGGGCGACGAGGATGTCGATGATTTCCACATCCTTGAAATCGCCGATATCGGGGACCTGGATGGTGCGTGTCTGAGCCATGAATTCAACACTCCTTCTTTGCCGTTTCAAACTGCCCATGAATACCCGTGGGAGCGGGCCGCTGCTACAGCAGCATGCGCCGCATGTCCGACAGCAGACCGCTCAGACAGTGGGTGAAACGGGCGCCCAGGGCACCGTCGATGACCCGGTGATCATAGGACAGGGCCAGCGGCAGGATCAGCCGCGGCACAAAGGCCTTGCCGTCCCATACCGGCTGCATCCTGGCCCGGGAGACGGCGAGAATCGCCACCTCCGGCGCATTGACGATGGGCGTGAACTGGGTACCGCCGATCCCCCCCAGACTGGTGATGGTGATGCAGCCGCCCTGCATGTCGTCGGGCTTGAGCCGCCGCTTGCGGGCTTTCTCGGAGACCTCGGCCACCTCCCTGGCCAGTTCCACCAGGCTCTTGCGATCCACATCCCGGATCACCGGGACCACCAGACCATCCGGGGTGTCCACGGCGATGCCCAGGTGAAAGTACTGTTTCAGGATC
This sequence comes from Ectothiorhodospira shaposhnikovii, assembly GCF_047222355.1. Lineage (NCBI taxonomy): Bacteria > Pseudomonadati > Pseudomonadota > Gammaproteobacteria > Chromatiales > Ectothiorhodospiraceae > Ectothiorhodospira > Ectothiorhodospira shaposhnikovii. The sequence continues at coordinate 2,083,900 of NZ_CP178333.1, forward strand.
AGGTTTTCCCCGGCGGCATCCAGCGAGGCATTGACCCTGGGATGCTCCTTCAGGGCCGAGACCAGGGCCTTCATCAGGAACACCAGAAAGGTGATCTTCACGTCCTTGTCCTTGTACTCCGCCACCAGGGACTTGCGGAAGGCATCCAGTTCGGTGATGTCCGCCTCGTCGAACTGGGTAACATGGGGGATGTTCACCCAGTTGCGGTGCAGATTCTCGCCGGTGAGACGGTTGATGCGGGTCAGGGCCTGGGTTTTGACCGGGCCGAACCGGGAGAAATCGATCTCCGGGGGGCGTGCCAGTCCGGGCAGGGCCGGCGGCGCGGCCAGGGTGCGCTTGACGAAGGCCTGCACATCCTCCTTGAGAATACGCCCCTTGCGGCCCTTGCCTTCCACCTTGCCCAGATCCACCCCCAGTTCGCGGGCGAACCGGCGCACCCCCGGAGAGGCCAGGGCCTTGCGAAAGGCCGCCTCGTCCACCATCCCCGCCGTGGGGGAAGGTCTCGGACCGGGCGTGGATGCCGGGGCTTCGTCCCGGACGGCCTCCCGGGATCTCTCCGGCTCGGGCGCCGGGGCCTGAGCCGTTTCCGGCCGGGGGGGGGCTGCCTGTTGCGGCGACGGTTCCGGGGTCTTGTCAGGCGTTGGCGTCTTACCCCCCGCTTCCGGTTCCAGATCCAGAATGGCCGCCCCCTGGGAGACCCGATCCCCCACCTTGACCTTCAGACCCTTCACGGTCCCGGCCTGGGGGGCCGGGATGTCGATGGACGCCTTGTCCGATTCCAGGGTGATCAGCGGATCCTCCAGCTTGACCGTATCCCCCTCTCCCACCAGCACCTCGATGATTTCCACGTCCTTGAAGTCACCGATGTCGGGGACCTTGATTTCAACCACGTTGCCCATGGCGCAACTCCTTTGAGAAATTGGATTCACCGGCGGCGGCAGGCAACGGGACGGCCGCGCCGGCCGGTGATGCATGTCAATGGATGCGACCCGGCGCCTCAGGCGCGCAGGGGATTGGGTTTGTCCACGTCGATTTCATATTTGGCGATGGCCTCGCTGACCCGCTCCACCGGGATACGGCCTTCATCCGCCAGGGCCTTGAGGGCGGCCAGGGCGACGTAGTAGCGATCCACTTCGAAATGGTGGCGCAGCCGGGAACGCAGGTCACTGCGGCCGAAGCCGTCGGTGCCCAGCACCGTGTAACGTCCCGGGACCCAGGCCCGGATCTGATCGGCAAAGGCCCTGACATAATCGGTGGAGGCCACCACCGGCCCCTGACGACCCGTCAGGCATTGACTGACCCAGCTCCGGCGGGGTTCGGCCTCGGGATGCAGCAGGTTCCAGCGCTCCGTGTCACGGCCGTCCCGAGCCAGCTCGTTGAAGCTGGTGGCACTCCAGATATCCGCTTCCACGCCGAAGTCGTTGAGGAGCAGTTCGGCGGCGGCAATCACCTCCTGCAGGATGGTGCCCGAACCCAGGAGCTGGACCCTCGGCTCACCCGATCCTCCTTCCCGGAGCAGGTACAGCCCCTTGCGGATCCCCTCCTGTGCCCCTTCCGGCATGGCCGGCTGAGGGTAGTTCTCGTTCATCACGGTGATGTAATAGAAAACACTTTCCTGGTTGACATACATGCGGCGCAGGCCGTCATGGAGGATCACCGCCAGCTCATAGGCAAAGGTGGGGTCGTAACTGATGCAGTTGGGCACGTTGGCCGCCATCAGATGGCTATGGCCGTCCTGATGCTGCAGCCCCTCGCCCGAGAGGGTGGTGCGACCGGCGGTCCCCCCCATGAGGAAACCCCGGGCCTGCATATCGCCCGCGGCCCAGATGAGGTCTCCCACCCGCTGGAAGCCGAACATGGAATAGAAGATGTAGAAGGGGATCATGCTCACCCCATGGACACTGTAGGCGGTGGCCGCCGCCGTCCAGGAGGACACGGCGCCGGCCTCGTTGATGCCCTCTTCCAGGATCTGCCCCTTCTTGTCTTCCCTGTAGAACATCACCTGGTCCTTGTCCTGGGGCGTATAGAGCTGCCCCACGGAGGAGTAGATCCCCAACTGCCGGAACAGCCCTTCCATGCCGAAGGTGCGGGCCTCGTCCGGCACGATGGGGACGATGTGATGGCCGATCTTCTTGTCCCGGATCAGCTGGGTGAGCATGCGCACCAGCGCCATGGTGGTGGACAGCTCGCGCTCTCCGGAGGACTCCATGGCGGCGTCGAACAGGGAGAGATCCGGGATCTCCAGGGGCGCCACCGAGGACTTGCGCACCGGCAGAAAGCCGCCCAGGGCCTTGCGCCGTTCATGCATGTAGCGCATTTCCGGGGCATCCTCCGGTGGCTTGATGTACTCCATCCGTTCCACCTGTTCATCGGTGAGGGGGATGCTGAAGCGGCTGCGGAAAGTCTTGAGTTCGTCCATGCCCAGCTTCTTCTGCTGATGGGCGCGCATCTGCCCCTCGCCGGCGGACCCCATGCCGTAGCCTTTCACGGTCTGGGCCAGGATCACGGTGGGCTGGCCGACGTGGTTGACCGCCGCGTGGTAGGCGGCGAAGACCTTGAAGGGATCATGCCCACCCCGGTTCAGACGCCAGACGTCGTCATCGGACATGTTGGCCACCATGGCCTTGAGTTCGGGATATTTGCCGAAGAAATGCTCCCGCACATAGGCACCGTCCTTGGCCTTGTAGTTCTGATAATCCCCGTCCACGGCCTCCATCATGCGCTGCTTGAGCAGGCCCTTGGTGTCCTTGGCCAGCAACGGATCCCAGTAGCTGCCCCAGAGGACCTTGATGACATTCCATCCGGCGCCCCGGAACACGGCCTCCAGTTCCTGCACGATCTTGCCGTTGCCCCGCACCGGCCCGTCCAGACGCTGCAGGTTGCAGTTGACCACGAAGATCAGGTTGTCCAGCCTTTCCCGGGCCGCCAGGGAGATGGCGCCCAGGGTTTCGGGTTCGTCGGTCTCGCCGTCGCCGATGAAGCACCAGACCTTGCGATCCCGACTGCTGGCCAGTTCGCGGTCGTTCATGTACTTCATGAAGCGGGCCTGCATGATGGCGGCGATGGGGCCAAGCCCCATGCTGACGGTGGGAAACTGCCAGTAATCGGGCATCAGCCAGGGGTGGGGATAGGACGACAGTCCGCCGCCGCCCACTTCCTGACGGAAGCGGTCCAGCTGGGCTTCGGTCAGGCGCCCTTCCAGGTAGGAACGGGCATAGATGCCGGGGGCGGAATGACCCTGGACGAACAGCAGATCACCGCCATGCTCATGGGAAGGGGCGCGCCAGAAGTGATTGAAGCCCACGTCATAGAGGGTGGCGGCGGAAGCGAAACTGGCGATATGCCCACCCAGCTCGGTGCTGATACGATTGGCCTTGACCACCATCATCAGGGCATTCCAGCGGATGTAGGAACGGATCCGATGCTCCAGCTCCGCGTCACCGGGAAATTCCGGTTCCAGATGGGGCGGAATGGTATTCACGTAGGCGGTATTGGCGGAATACGGCAGGAAGGCGCCGGAGCGCCTGGCCTGGTCCACCAGACGTTCCAGCAGGTAATGGGCCCGTTCCGGGCCATCGGCCTGGATCACCGCTTCCAGGGCATCGAGCCATTCATGGGTTTCCTGAGTATCCAGATCCTGGAGTTGCTGCTGCGCGGTCATCACTTTTTCTCCATCCAGTCCCCCTGCGTGACGGGCGCGCGCGGGCGCACCCCATGGGGGTGTGGTTCAGACAAAACGGGGTGCTTGCTGATATCATTCGGACCGGACTTTTATTATTTTTATGTCCATATCAAATCTCGACCTGAAACGCGGCAATTCGGTTCACATCGAGCGGTAAATTCATCGTCGGACCGTGCCGTTCGTTCAATCATGTTCTAGCTTTTATGCCGGCAGGTCAAGGAATCGGAACACCGCTTTTCATGCTTCACTGCAACACATTTCTGCAATAAAAACAGGAAACAGCGACACAATGACGACAATCCAGGAACTGCGTATCAGACGCCCCGATGACTGGCATTTGCATGTGCGGGACGGGAGCGCCCTTGATAGTGCAGTGCCGCATACGGCCAGATGTTTCGGCCGCGCCATCATCATGCCCAATCTCAAGCCGCCGATCGTGAATGTGGAGCAGGCCATCGCCTATCGCCGGCGTATTCTCGATGCCGTGCCGGCGGGGATGTCATTCGAACCATTGATGACAATTTACCTCACCGACAAGACCTCGCCGGAAGAGATCAAAAAGGCGGTGGACAGCGGGATCATCTTCGGTGTGAAGCTGTATCCGGCCGGTGCCACCACCCATTCCGATGCCGGCGTGACCGATATCCGCCACACCTACCCCACCCTTCAGGCGATGCAGGATCTGGGGCTGCCGCTGATGATCCATGGCGAGGCCACGGACCCGGGCGTGGACGTGTTCGATCGGGAAGCGGTGTTCATCGATCAGGTGCTGGCGCCACTGGTGGAACGCTTCCAGGGCCTGAAGGTGGTCCTTGAACACATCACCACGGCCCAGGCGGTGGCGTTCGTGCGCCAGGCACCGGACCGCGTGGCCGCCACGGTCACCCCCCAGCACATCCTCATGAACCGCAATGCCTTGTTCCAGGGCGGTCTGCGGCCCCATCATTACTGCCTGCCGGTGCTCAAGCGCGAAACCCATCGGGCAGCCATCATGGCGGTTCTGGCGGAGGGACATCCCCGCTTCTTCCTGGGTACCGACAGTGCGCCCCATCCCAAGGGCGCCAAGGAATCCGCCTGCGGCTGCGCCGGCATCTTCAGCGCCCCGGCTGCCATCGAACTCTATGCCGAGGCCTTCGAGCAGGCCGGCGCCCTGGACAAGCTGGAAGGGTTTGCCAGCCTGTTCGGCCCCGCCTTCCATGGCCTGCCGGTGAACGATGACGTCATCACCCTGCGGCGGGAAACCTGGACGGTGCCGGAGGCCTACCCCTTCGCGGACGCCACGGTCGTGCCCATGCGGGCCGGCGGCACGCTGGACTGGAAGCTGGTAGTCTAGCGCCATGACAGACGAACTGAACTTCCGCCCCATGGGCAATCGTTTCCGTGGTTTTCTGCCCGTGGTGGTGGATGTTGAAACCGGCGGCTTCAATCCCAAAACCGACGCCCTGCTGCAGATCGCGGCCGTGTTCCTGCGCATGGACAAGGACGGCTTCATCCAGCGGGACCGGACCCTGTCCTGCCATGTCCAGCCCTTCGAGGGGGCCAACATGGATCCCAAGTCCCTGGAAGTGAACGGGATCAATCCCTGGCACCCCCTGCGTATCGCCCTGCCCGAGGACGAGGCCCTGCAACGGGTGTTTCGTGAGGTCCGCCAGGACATCAAGCGCAATCACTGTACCCGGGCCATCCTGGTGGGGCACAACGCCGGCTTCGACCTGGCCTTCGTCAACGCCACCGCGGAGCGGGCCCAGGTGAAGCGAAACCCCTTTCACCCCTTCAGCAACCTGGACACCGTCACCCTGTCGGCACTGGCCTACGGCCAGACCGTGCTGGCCAAGGCGGTGAAGGAGGCCGGCCTGCCCTGGGACAACTCGGAAGCCCATTCCGCCACCTACGACGCGGAAAAGACGGCCGACATCTTCTGCGATGTGATGAACCGGTGGAACCGGCAGATACTGCCGCTGGAGGCGTCCGCCATGGACAAGGCCTTGTGAGTTCCTTATAAGAGAATCATGGATCCACAGCGAGAACTTCAGATGCCGCCGCCGCTGTCCATTCTGGTCGTTGACGACATGCAGTACAGCCGGACCGTGCTCAAGAATACCCTGGAGCGCATCGGCTATGACGATGTCAGGCTGGCGGGATCCGCCGCGGAAGCGCTGGACGCACTCACCCTGAGACGGGCGGACGTGGTGATCGCGGACTGGGTCATGCCGGAGATGAACGGCCTGGAGCTGGCGGCGGCCATTCGCCGGCAGGATGAGGAGGCCGGACGCTACACCTCCATCATCCTGTTCACATCCAAGGATGAGGACAAGGCCATGTTGCAGGCCTTCCATGAGGGTGCCGACGACTTTCTCACCAAACCGATCCAGGATGTCCAACTGGCGGCACGCATCTATGCCGCCGGGCGGATTGCCATGCTGCAGAATCGCCTGATGGAAACTTCCGCAGCGCTGGAAACGGCCAACCGGCTGCTGGAGCACCAATCCACCACGGATCTCATCACCGGCCTGGCCAACCAGCGAGCCCTGAATCAGCGCCTGGAGGCACTGGTGCTGGAAACCCAGGCCCGGGGCGGAGGGTTCTGCCTGGCCCTGGTCAGCCTGGATCAGCAGGACGAGGCGCAGGTATCACCTTTTGAGGATCTGAGTTCGGAGGTGCTGCTGGGCTTTGCCAAGCGTCTGCGTCTGGCGGTTCGCCCCACGGACCTGGTGGCCAGGGTCGGCGAGGAGGAGTTTGCCTTGCTGATGCATGTGCATTCTCCCCGGGATTTCAATCGGGATCTGTTCAAGCGGGTGCTGACCAGCATCACCCGGGACGGTATCCAGACCTCCGAAGGGGCGGTACCGGTCCTGGTGTCCATCGGTGCCCACTTTCATCAGTCGGATCAGCCGCTGATGACCATCCGGGAACTGATGAAGCAGACCCGGAGCAACCTGGATCAGGCCCGGGGTCAGAGCGGCACCCGGGTGGTGGTGACCTGACCGGCGCCGCCTATCACGCCTCCCCGGCGGCTTCCTTGACCATCTGTTGCAGTTCACCGGACTCGAACATCTCCAGGGTGATGTCGCAGCCGCCGATCAGCTCACCCTTGATGTAGATCTGCGGAAACGTGGGCCAGTCGGCAAAGCCGGGCAGCGCCTGCATGATCTCCTGATCCGCCAGGACATTCACATAGGCAAAGGGTGCCCCGCAGGCCTTGAGCGCGGTGGCGGCCCGATTGGAGAAACCGCACATGGGGAACTGGGGCGTCCCCTTCATGTAAATGATGACGGGGTTTTCCTCCACCTGCTGCCTGATACGATCCAGAGCGTCCACTTCGTTTGACCTCGTGTTGATGAAAAGCCCCAGCCGGGGCAAATTCCGTTGGTTTGTTCCCGGGCGCCGGCGCCTAGCCGGCGTGGATCCCCTGGCGCTGCAACCAGAATTCCAGCAGGGCCAGATGCCAGAGCTTGCTGCCCTGGATGCGGGTCAGATGCTGCTCCGGGGCCTTGAGCAGGGTTTCCACATACTCCCGCTGATACAGTCCCCGCTCACGGCAAGCCCGGGAATCCAGGATGTCGCGCATGAAGTCCAGAAACTCCCCACGCACGTACTTGAGGGCCGGTAACGGGAAATACCCCTTGGGACGGTCGATGACCGCATCCGGCAACAAGCCCCGGGCCATTTGCTTGAGCACGCCCTTGCCACCCTGGGCCAGCTTCAGCGCCGGCGGCATGCGGGCCGCCAGCTCCACCAGTTCATGATCCAGGAACGGCACCCGGGCCTCCAGCCCCCAGGCCATGGTCATGTTGTCCACCCGCTTGACCGGATCATCCACCACCAGAGTGGTGACGTCCAGACGCAGCACCGCATCCAGGAAGGTGTCCGCGCCCGGCTCGTTCAGGGCCGCCTCGATCAGCAGGGCCGTATGATCCTCTCCCACCAGGGCCGGATTCACCATGCGGGCAAACTCGGGCTGGTCGCGATCGAAATAGTGCCGACGGAAGCGTTCCACCAGGGTCCCTTCCGTCTCCGCCGCCATGCGCGGATACCAGAAATACCCGGCAAAGACCTCATCGGCCCCCTGCCCCGACTGCACCACCTTCACGTGCCGGGAGACCTGCTCCGACAGCAGGTAGAAGGCCACCGCATCCTGCCCCACCATGGGCTCGGCCATCTGGTCCACCGCCTCGGGCAGACGGGCCAGAACCTGGTCATTGGGCACATGGAAGCGGTGATGATCGGTGGCATAGCGCTCGGCCACCGGGTCGGAAAACTCGAATTCACTGCCCTTCTCCTCGGGCTGATCCTCGAATCCCACGGTGAAGGTCTTCAGTCCCGTCGCCCCCGACTCCGCCAATAGGGCCACCAGCAGACTGGAATCCAGGCCGCCGGAGAGCAGCACCCCCACCGGCACGTCGGAAATCTCCAGACGCCGCTTGACCGAGCGCCGCAGGGCATCATGCACGGCCTCGGTCCATGCCTCCGGAGTCAGCTCCCGGTCGGGGCGGGTGGCCTCCAGCTGCCAGTAGCGTTGCAGCCGGGTACGGCCGTCCTGCTCCACGGTGAGGGTATGACCGGGCTGCAGCTTTCTCACGCCCTTGAACAGGGTGCGGGGGGCGGGCACCACCGCATGCAGGGTGAAGTGATGATGCAGGGCCACCGGATCGATGTCCGTATCCACCTCTCCCGCGGCCAGCAAGGCCTGGATGTTGGAGGCAAAGCGCAGACGCCGGTCGGTGTGACTGTAGTAAAGGGGCTTGATGCCCATGCGGTCCCGGGCCATGAACAGGCGCCGCCGACGCAGATCCCAGACCGCAAAGGCAAACATGCCGTGAAAGCGCTTGACGCAGTCCTCGCCCCAGGCATGGTAGGCCTTGAGGATGACCTCGGTGTCGCCGCTGGAAAAGAACCGGTAGCGATCCTCCAGTTCACGGCGCAGTTCGCGGAAGTTGTAGATCGTGCCGTTGAACACCACCGCCAGCCCCAGTTCGGGGTCCAGCATGGGCTGGTTGGCCCGGTCGGACAGATCCAGGATGGACAGGCGGCGATGCCCCATGGCCAGGGGGCCGTCGGAATAACTGCCTTCGTGATCCGGACCACGGCGACGCAACCGATCCAGCATGCGCCGGATGGACTCAAGATCGGGGAGGGATTCGTTGAAATTCAGTTCGCCGCAGATGCCGCACATGGAGGTCGTCAGGGATCCTTAGAAATGGGGGTGTCGTACATTGATGTTCACACAATACAGGAGATGGGGGCGAATTGGACACGCTCAAGTCCCATGTCGCGCCGCATCAGGACAGCCGGCGCGTTTCATCCGGCGGCAAGACATGACGCGCGGACCGCATCGGGATAAGATGCGCGGCTCAACGCAGACACTTGCCGGAGTTCTCCATGTCCGTCATCCGCCAGGAAGACCTGATCCAGAGCATCGCCGATGCCTTCCAGTTCATCAGCTACTACCATCCCCAGGACTACATCCAGGCCCTGACCGCCGCCTACGAGCGCGAGGCATCCCCCGCGGCCCGGGATGCCATGGCCCAGATCCTGATCAACTCCCGCATGTGCGCCGAAGGTCATCGCCCGATCTGTCAGGACACCGGCATCGCCCTGGTCTTCCTCAAGGTAGGCATGGACGTGCGCTGGGAGGCGGACATGAGCCTGCAGGCCATGGTGGACGAAGGGGTCAGACGGGCCTACCAGCACCCGGACAACACCCTGCGGGCCTCGGTGCTGCTGGACCCGGCCGGTGACCGCCGGAACTCCCGCGACAACACCCCGGCGGTGGTGCACATGGAGATCGTGCCGGGAGATCACGTGGAAGTGATCTGCGCCGCCAAGGGCGGCGGTTCCGAGAACAAGTCCAAGCTGGCCATGCTCAACCCCTCCGACTCCATCGTCGACTGGGTGCTCAAGACCGTGCCCACCATGGGCGCCGGCTGGTGCCCGCCGGGCATTCTGGGACTGGGCATCGGCGGCACACCGGAAAAGGCCATGCTGCTGGCCAAGGAATCCCTCATGGCCCCGGTGGACATCCATGAACTGATCGCCCGCGGCCCGCAAAACCGGGTGGAAGAACTTCGCCTGGAACTGTACGAGAAGGTCAACGCCCTGGGCATCGGCGCTCAGGGGCTGGGCGGCCTGACCACGGTGCTGGACGTGAAGATCCTGGATTACCCCACCCATGCGGCCTCCCTGCCCGTGGCCATGATCCCCAACTGCGCCGCCACCCGCCATGTGCATTTCCACCTGGACGGCAGCGGCCCCGCCGTCCTGACGCCGCCCTCCCTGGAAGACTGGCCGCAACTGGAGTACGACGCCTCCAAGGGCAAGCAGGTGAACCTGGACACCATCACCCGGGAAGACGTGGCCGGCTGGCAGCCGGGCGACGTGCTGCTGCTCAATGGCCGCCTGCTCACCGGCCGGGATGCGGCCCACAAGCGGCTCACCCAGATGCTGGACGAGGGCAAACCCCTGCCGGTGGATTTTGCCAACCGCTTCATCTACTACGTGGGTCCGGTGGACCCGGTCCGGGATGAGGTCATGGGACCGGCCGGCCCCACCACCGCCACCCGCATGGACAAGTTCACCCGCCAGATGCTGGAACAGACCGGCCTGCTGGGCATGGTGGGCAAGGCGGAACGGGGTCCGGCGGCCATTGAGGCCATCAAGGATAACCAGGCGGTCTATCTCATGGCCGTGGGGGGTGCCGCCTACCTGGTTTCCAAGGCCATCCAGGCCTCCCGCGTGGTGGCCTTCGAGGACCTGGGTATGGAGGCCATCTACGAGTTCGAGGTCAAGGACATGCCCGTGACCGTGGCGGTGGACAGCCGGGGCACCTCGGTGCACGAGACCGGACCCAAGGAATGGCGCGGCCGCATCGGCAAGATCCCCGTCGTGGCAGGCTGACAGTCACCCGGCAGCGCTCGAAACGCCCCTCTCCCTCCTTTGGGAGAGGGGTTGGGGGACCTGGCTACGGCGCATCCGGCGGCGGACCTTCCGCCAGCCCGTAGAACCTCGCCACCCGCACCGCGAAATCGTAGATGGGTTGCGGCGATGCCGCGTCGGGCATGCCGTTGATGACCTTGCGCCCATCCCGCAGGTTCAGGCAGACCACATAGCGATGGCCCCGATTGAAGGGGTAACGCTCGATGCTGATGCGCTCCACACTGGCCAACTCATGCTCCAGATACTGGCTGCGCCCGAAGGGCCGCCAGTGCTGGATATCGACCCTGGCCGGCGAGTGCTGGAAACGATAGACGGACACCGGTGACAACCGCCACAGGGAGGTGATCAACATGCCCACCAGCACCAGCAGCACGGCCAGACTGGCCAGGGGCGGCACATGCCCGCCGACAAACTCCCGGACGAAGAAGCTGCCGTAGACCACCAACGCGACAATGGGCAGTCCCAGGATCAGGACTGCCATGGGGTCCCAATGGCGGATAATCATCGGGATGCGATCTCGTGCATGGCCTTGTCGATGTCCGGATACAGGAACTCGTATCCCGCCTCCAGCAACTTGTCGCCGGCGATGGTCTGGGAATCCAGCACCACCGTGGACATCTCGCCCAGGGCCGTGCGCAGCATGAAGGCCGGTGCCGCCACCACCGCGGGGCGACCCAGGGCATGGCCCAGGGACTTGGAGAACTCCCGGTTGCTCACCGGCTCCGGCGCCACCGTATTGTAGACACCGAACATGGCGTCATCGGTCAGGGCACGGGTGATGACACCGACCACATCCTCCAGATGAACCCAACTCATGATCTGACTGCCATCGGAAACGGGGCCGCCCAGTCCCATCTTGAAGACCGGCAGCAGTTTCGCGATCACGCCGCCGTCCCGCCCCAGCACCACGCCAAAGCGCAGGATCACCACACGACTGCGGGGGTTGAGATGGCCGGCCTCCTCTTCCCACTGACGGCAGATATCCGGCAGGAATCCGTCACCGGGCTCGCTGTCCTCGGTCAGACGATCCGGCAGGTTGACCGGGTAATAGCCGATGGCGGAGGCGGAGACCAGCACCTTGCACTGGGGGGCATGTTCGTTGAGACCTTCCACCAGGTGCCGGGTGGGTTCGATGCGCGAATTGAAGATGCGTTTCTTCTGCTCGGGACTCCACCGGCGGCTGGCCAGGCTCTCCCCCACCAGATTCACCGCCCCGTCCACCCCCTCGAAGGCCTCCTCGGGTATGGGAGAACGGGTATCCCACTGGACGAACCGACAGCCGGCGGTGCCGAGCCTGCGCCGGGCGCCGGACACATTGCGGGTCAGCACCACACATTCGTAGTCCTGGGAAACCAGGCGTCTGATCAGATGGGACCCCACAAAGCCAGTGCCCCCGGTGATGAGGATTTTCATGCCTTCTCCATTCGATCAGTCAGTGGTCCGACAGGACGCTTCCCCGTCAGTCCTGTTTTTGGTTGTCGGATGTCTTCTGTTCCTCGGCCCGGCGGCGGTCCCGCTCCTCCCGATCCCGACGCAGGGAGCCAAATTGCCAGATGGCAAACGCCACCACCGCGCCGATGATCAGCAGGCCTTCAAACATCTTGAACGTCGAGGCTTCCACGGTATGTCCTCCGGTCTTGGGGGGCCACGGGTGCGGGCCACGCCCCATGGTCTGAAAAACTACGCCGGGAACCGCACCCGGTCAACCGGTGGGCGTGCCTCAGTCCTTGCCCTTGAGCAGATCCCCCAGGGCCGCGAAGGGGTTATGGGTGGCTTCCTTGCCCGTGCCGCCGGCACCCGCCCCGCCCCCATGACCGGACATGGCCTCGGTCAGGCGCTGATGCTCGTTGTCGTGGCAGTACACGCACAGCAGTTCCCAGTTGGAACCATCCTGGGGATTGTTGTCGTGATTGTGATCCCGATGATGCACCGTCAGTTCACGGACATTGCCGTGATCGAAGGTACGCCCGCAACGTCCGCAGACCCAGGGATACATCTTCAGGGCCTTGGCCCGGTAACCCTGCTCCCGCGCCGCCTGTTCCTTGTGGCTGTTGGCCACGATCTGATCCAGACGTTGTCTGGAGGATGAATTAGACGCCATCTCACACCTCGAAAAAACCTGAAAATCCCTGCCGTCAGCGATCCCGATCCGGGCCTGCCGCCGGCTCGGGACGTCCCATGCCCAGCATACGCCAGATCCAGCCGTCCGGGCGATTGTCACCGGTCACAAGATAGCGCAGGGCCTGCTGATCCCGCAGCAGATGATGTAGATAATCCGCGGCGCGGGGGCGGCCGCAGAGCAGGAGCCGGTCGCCCTGTTCGATGAGGGTGTCCTCCGAGGGCGTCAGCCTCTCTTCTCCCTCCCGGCAAAGCATCAGGGGCACGCAGTTGAGAATCGCGTAGCGGGCCTGACCGGCCTCCAGCAGCCGCCCCAGGGTGACCGGATGGCCTTCCCGGATCAGGGCATGCAGTGCAGGCGCCCCCCTGGCCGTCACGTGTACCCGCCAGACTTCGGGCACCCGCTCGTCCGTCACCCCGCTGATCCGGCTGAGGAGTTCATTGGCCCAGGCCTCGCCCCGGCCCAGGCTCAGTTCCAGAAAGCGGGCCAGCAGGGGATTGCCCAGGTGGGCCAGGATGGACTCCACGATCATCTCGCTGGAGCGCATGACCAGAGCCGGCCGTGCCGCGTCGAACAGGTCCTGATTGTCGCAATGATTCTGGCGGGCGACCATAAACAGGTCCGCCTTCAGATCCCGGGCCGTCATGATCACGGAAAGATTGTTGGTGTCCTGCTCCGTCCCGGCCACCAGCCCCACGGCCTGATCGATCCCCGCCAGGCGCAGGGTGTCCGCCTCGGTGCCGCGCCCCTCCACGCAGGGGCCATCGCATCCGGCCCGGGACGGGTCGATCTCGATCACCACCGTGCTCAGCCCTTGCGCCACCATGGCCCGCCGCACCGCCTTGCCGAAGCGCCCGAACCCCACCAGGATCCAGGTACCCTTCGGCGGATGCACCGGCTCCTGCAGGGGAGACCCGGGCACGCTGGTCAGCCATTCCCGCAACAGATACAGCCCGGGCGAGCGCAGGGCCAGTCCAAGACGCTCCCCAAAGGCATCGAAGGGGTTGATGATGTGATCGGTGCCAAAGGAGGCCATGTTGTCCTCGGTGGACCGGGTATGGGCGCGGCAGATCACCGGCAACTCCGGGTTGAGCAGCTTGCTGGTGATGGCGATCTTGAGATTGGCTTCCTCGTCGTCGGTCAGGGCCACCACACCCCGGCACAGGGGATGCAGGAGCCCCGCGGCCTTGAGATGCCGCGAGACGCTGGCATCCCCCAACAGCCCCGGCACATGCAGGGTCAGGTCCGCCAGTTCCAGGTCATTGATGCGATCCGGGTCGTAGTCGATCACCACCGCATGACGCCCCCGCTGCACCATGGCCCGCACCAGCATGGAGCCGGTGTCTCCATGACCGCAGACGATGTAGAACGGATCCTTCATGCGCCGCACGGCGCGGTCGAGGGCCTGGGAACCGAGGGCCTGCTTGAAGGCTGGATCCTGGATCAGGGTGAGGATCTTGCCGATGGCATAGAGCCAGGCGACGATGGTGAGATAGATGCTGAAGGTGACCCACATCCGCTGGGCATCGGTGAAGGCGTAGGGCACCTCGCCAAAACCGGTGGTGGTGGCGGTATAGCTGAGAAAGTAGAAGGCGTGAAAGATGCTCATGCGCCAGGGTTCGCCCTGGTCGTCCACTCCCGGGATCAGCAACAGACCGACACCGGACACCGTATACGCCCCGATCAGCACCAGCAACGGGGTGCGCATGCGCCGCAGGAACAGGAAGATGACCTTGTTCATGGGGCCGCCCTGGCGCCGGACTAGCGGCGCAGATTCACGGTGTCGATGATGACCAGGACCACCGACACGATGTTGGCCAGCAGGGCGCCCGCCGCCAGGGAGACGATGCTGGCCATCATGACGGCATCCAGACCCGTGGCGCTGACATGGGCCGCATAGGCCCACACCACCCCGGCCACCAGCAACTGCAGCACGGCCACCAGCGAACTGGCCAGCAGCAACGCCCCGGTCTGGGTACGGTCACCGAACTTGAGCACGGTGGCGATGAGGTTCACCACGATCACCGCCAGCAGCTCATAGCTGTGGTGATGGTCCGGGTTGTCGAACTCCCCCAGGACGAAGCCGAAGTTCAGGGTCAGGGCCAGAAGGATGAAGAAGCTGAAGACGACCTTTTCCAGGGACATGGTTCACCGGTGTGGTGGGATTGGGTGCCGGTCTGGCGAGCTACCGGAGCCAGACAACAACTGTGGAATACAACTTACCGCAAATTCGGTGTGGATACACCCGCCCCCTCCCCTTCAGATCCGCAGCAGACCCAGCGTCTGACCCTGCAACAGGGCAAGCGCCTCATCCACCCGATATCGCGCCCGGATCTCCTCATCGATCATCGACTGCGGCAGACATTGGGCAAATTTGAGTTCCTGGATGAAGCGGGCATCCAGGGGGACGAGCACACCTTCGGCGCCGGCCTGGGCCAGCTGTCGCGCCAGCCGATCCTTGAAGGCATCCCTGTCGAAGACCTTGGAAAAACTGATGGCCAGATTGTCGGCGGTCACCCGGTCCGCCAGTGGGCGCAAGGCCTGGGCCAGGGCGGCGTTGCAGACGGCACCGGCAAAGGTCCACCAGGTGGCGTGCCCCTCACCGTCCATGATCAGGCAGGTGGATTCCGCGTCGACCCAGTCGTACTCCTCTTGCAGGGATGCCAGTCGCTCCCGGGCACGGCGGCTCAGATCCGGTGGAAAATCCCCATCGGCCAGCACCCGCTTGATGGCCTGACACAGCGACAGATTCATGGGCTGCCCCACACTCAGCCACTGGGCTCGACCCCGTAGCTCACAGGGTTCCACATAGGCACACCGTCGCGGCCAGTCCACATGGCGGGTCATCCAGTTGCGCCCGGCCAGGGTGAGCAGGACCGGGCCTTCGTCGCTCAGGCCAAAGGTGAGCTCATGCACCTCCCCCAGTTCCCGTTTGCCATGCAGGACCCTTACCGTGGGCGGAGTGATGAACACCGAGACCAGATCCATGAAGTGCCGATGACCAAAGGTTTGCTCACCCCGTCGACCGATGCCCAGCATGCCCTGATCCGAATGCAGGATGCCCGTTTCGATCATGCCGTCCAGCAGGCGCTGGCGCAGCCGGGGATCGATCGCCGCAAAACCGGGCATGCCGCCGATCCAGACCGGGATGTCGTCGGCGATCACCCCCCGCTCCTGCAGCACCAGCGCCATGATCTGCTGGGCATGGATATGCAGCGGCATGGCAGGCGGCTGGACCGGCTCCACATAGCCCTGCCGCCAAAGATGCAGCAGACCCAGTGCACGCAGAAAGGCATCCTCCGTCGTGGCCAGAAACAGGCAGTTGCGGATGCTGCCCCGGCGACGCCCGGTACGACCGATACGCTGCAAGAACGAGGACACCGTCCAGGGCGCATCCACCTGAATCACCCGATCCAGATCCCCCACATCGATTCCCAGCTCCAGGGTGCTGGTGGCCACGATCACGCAGTCCCGCCCCTGGGCAAAGGCCGCCTCCGAGGCCCGGCGCTCTTCCAGACTCAGGCTGCTGTGGGACACGAAAGTGTTCACACCCAGCCCACGCAGTTCCATGGCGATCTGTTCCACCCTGGCCCGACTGTCCACGAACACCAGCCGTTTCTCACCACGGTACAGACGCGAGATCACCAGGGCCGCGTTCTCCAGCGATCCCACCCAGTCCAGTTCCACCTGGGTCTCCACCGTGACCGGAGCCGGTGGATCGATCACATGGCAGGAGTGCTGCTGCCCACCGGCCAGCCACTGCGCCAGCGCCTCGGGATTACCCACCGTGGCCGACAGTCCCAGGCGCTGGATCTCCCGCCCGGCGATCCGCGACAGGCGCTCCAGCACCGCCAGCAGATGCCAACCCCGGTCGTCCCCGGCAAAGGCATGCACCTCATCGATGATGACCACCCTCGCCTGCCCCAGCAGCCGCCGATGATCCACCCGGGCGGAGACCAGGATGGCCTCCAGGGATTCCGGGGTGGTGAGCAGGATATCCGGCGGATCACTGACGATGCGGGCGCGCCGGGCGGCCCCCACATCCCCATGCCACAAGGCCACCCGGCGACCCAGCAGACCCGCATAATGCTCAAGACGGGGCAGCAGATTGTTGAGCAAGGCCTTGATGGGGCACACATACAAAACGCTCACCCCCTCCCAGCGTTCGGTGAGCATGCGCGAAAAAACGGGGAAACAGGCCGCTTCGGTCTTGCCGCCCGCGGTGGGCGCCAGCAGGATCGCATGCGACCCATCCAGGACCGGATCGATGGTGGCCTCCTGGACCGGGCGCAGGCGCGGCCAGCCCAGGCTGTTGGCGATGTGATGCTGCAGCGCCGGGTGCAGCCGGTCAAAGGCGGTCATGGATCCAGCTCGATGTCATCCACGCGGGTGGCTGCGCGGGCAGCCCGTTCCAGCGGAGTCATCTCATGGTCCGATAGGGTCAGGGCATAGTCCCGACGCGGATCGAAATCCTCAAACTGATCGACGCGGTCAAGCACCTCGCCCACCAGCTTTTTGAGAAAGAGCCGCGGCGCAATGCCCACGCGCCCGCCCAGATCACCGGTCACCGCCTGGGCCAGCAGGGCCAGATAGGCATCGTCCACCCGGGCCATGATTCGCTCCGGGCACCGGCTGCCCCGGGCATAGAGATCCCGCACCTTGGTGCCCAACGCCTCCAGTTGCGCCGTATCGAACCCCTTGAGACGGATCTGCACCGCCCGGGGGTTATCAAATCGGGCATCGGTGGAGAAATCCACGGCCAGACGCTGGGCCAGGGGCGGCAGACGCTGGACCCCCATCGGCCCCTCGAAGAAGGCGGGCGTTCCGGTCATCAGCAGATACAGCCCCGGGAAACGGCCCGCATCCACCTCGTCCATCAGTTGCCGCAGGGCATTCAGGCTCTTGTCCCGGGCATCGCCCCGCATGCGTTGCAGGGTTTCCACCTCATCCAGCACCAGCAGCATCCCGGGATGACCGGAATCCTTCAGGATGGTGAGAATGCCCTGCAGAAAGCTCAGGGCACCGAAATGGTCGATATCGCCCTTGATGCGGGCGTAACGCTTGATGGCGGCGGAAATATTGGGTTGACCGGCCATCCAGGCCAGCAGCCCGTCGGCAATCTCCTCCCGCCCCTCCAGCAGGGCCTGGCGATAGGCTCGCAGGGTCAGCGAAAACGCCGGTGCCGACCGCACCACTTCGCCCAGACGCTTCTCCATCAAGGCATCGGTGGCCGCCACCAGAGCCGCCCCGTCTTCAGGATCGACGTCCGACTGAGCCAGGACATCCTCCTCCAGGGTATAGAACCAGGATTCCACCACGTTGCGAAAGGCGCCGTTGGGACAATCCGACGTGGTCAACCGCTCCATGAGGCGTCGATACACGGTCTCCAGGCGATGCAATGGCGTTTCGGTCTCGGACACCTGCACTTCGGCACAGGCGAATCCCAGTCCATGGGCACGTTCCCTCAGCCAGCGGGTGATGAAGGTCTTGCCGCTGCCGTACTCCCCCCGCACCGCCTTGAACGCCGCGCTGCCGCCGGCCACCTTGTCCATTTCCTCGTCAAAGGTCGCCTGGAACGGCTCCAGCCCCACCGCCAGCGCATCCAGCCCGTACTGCGGGACCGTGCCCCGGCGCAGGGCGTCGATGATATCCCGGCGTCTTTGCGCACTGACCGTCATAGCTCGAACTGCCCCTTCAGATCCGTCAGGTTCAGGCGCACGGTTTGCGCCTCGCGCTGCACGGTCAGCACCGGATAACCATCCACGTTCAGCAGTTTCTGCGCCGATGACAAAAACCCGCGCAGGCGAATGGAGGGTATCTCCAGGCGCTGGGCCACGGTGGTCTCCATGGCCACGCCGCCGCTCTCATGGAGCAAGGCCAGCAATGCACGAAGCTGTGCCTCGGTGACGCCGGCCCGGCCCGCGCGGGAGCGGGTCTGGACATAGACCGGCGAGCGGAACAGGGCTTCGAGCCAGTCGGGGTCGTCCGCCGGAGCCGGCACGGGTGCGCTGGCGGCGGCGACCGCGAACAGATCACCCTGCCCGGCCGCCTTCTCCGGCGGCTGGGCGCGACCACGCCGACGGGCAGGCTCGACGTCCGGCACCGGCGCTGCCGTGGATGCCGTCGTCGGCCCGGCCAGCCACCACCCGGGCACCGAACCGGGCAATTCCGTCCAGCCCGCCAGGCCCTGAGCGTCGCTGGCACTGATGTAGACACCCAGCGGGATCACCACCTCCTGCAGACTTCCCCCCCCGTGATAACCCCGGCTCCGGGCGCGAGTGTAACGGGGCTTCTCGCTCCAGGGCACCACCACACGCTGCCCCGGCATGAGCACCCGCGGGCCTTCCAGCATCCGTTCGGATTCGGCCGGCACCTCCACCTCCGGGCGATAGCGTTCACCGCCGGGGGTGTCTGCCTGCCGGAAACTGGAATCATGATCCAGCACATGGCCGTGGTCACTGGTAATGATGACGGCACGCTCCCCCTCCCGGGCCGCCCCCAGCACCTGACGCAACAGGGAAATGGACTGCAGGTTCCAGGCCACGCTCACCTGGGCGCTGCTGGAGAGCTGATCGTCGATGGCATTGATCACCACCGCCGTGACCCGGTGTTCGGTGCCGGCCAGCAGGGCCCGTGCCTCGGATGCCAAGGCCCCGCTACCCGGCTGCCGCAGTGCCTGCTTGTGCAACAATCGGGGGGGATATCGGGTGGAGGACACCTTTTTCAATGCCGGATGATTTTCAAAGGCTTGCCTTTCATCGACCGACTCTCCGCTGCGCAACGCACCGGACAACAGCGCACAGCGACTGACCCGGGTGATGGAAGGCAGGGCCGCGATCAAGGCCCGTGCGGGCTGATCGGGGGTGTCACTCACCTCGATCCAGCCATGGGACTGCAAGTCTTCCTGAATTTCCCGATACACCGCGGCACTCATGCCATCCAGCACCAGCAGCAATACCGGCCTGGACTGGGCCAGGGGGGCCACCAGTGTCTCCAGCGCCGCCTCCACCGGCCAGATTCCCGCCGGCAGGGCATCCCCCCGGGCAATGGCGGGCAGATGGGCGGCAAACTCCCGGTTGCGGCGTTCACGGCGGCTCGTCACCGCCTGGAGCAGATCCCCATAGGCCTGATTCAGCGCCTCGTCATCCTCTCCGGTCCACATCTGGCTGCGCGCCCAGTCCACGAAACTGCCCTCGGCCATGTAGTGGCGCACGGCCCGGGCCGGGGTGTCGGCGACCTCCTGATCGCCCTGGGCCAGCCAGCGCACCAGACGCAGGGCCATCCTCGCCCGTTCCAGCTGTACCTGCCGATGGGGCCACCGGGCCAGCCCATGGCGCGCCAGTGCCTCCCAGGCGGCCTGGGTGTCCTGGCAGTTGCCCCGTCGGAGATCCGTCCGCAGGGCCTGGGCAAAGGCCTGTAACCGCTGGCGCCAGCCCCCCGGCAGCAGGTCCGAGGTGATCAGGATCGGTGCCAGATCCAGACTGGCCAGAATCTGCTCCGCCTTGTCCAGAGTGCCGCCGACGGCCCGAATTCCCCCCTCATCCAGCAACCCACGGGTGGTTTCGAGGGCATGGACGCCGAACTGGGCAATGGCCCGGCCATCAAGCCTCTCCCCGCCCAGGTAACGCTCCACGAAACGCCCGCGACTGGCATGCAGATCCGCGGCAGACACCCTGCCCCCCGCCTCCAGTTCCGGATCATGGATCACCGCCATGGCCAGCCCCACCGCCAGCAGATCCTGGCCGTGACCGGCAGTGAACAGGGCGGTGACCACGGTCCCGGTCAGCGGCAACGCGGCATGGAACCACTCGCCCAGATGCTCCCGCACGTCCGGGTCCAGCACCCGCAGGTGATGTTCCACATCCGCCTGTAACGACCAGCGGAACAGATAGGGCAACGCCAAGGCCGGATGACGGTAGTCCAGATAGCCCCGGGCCAGGGCCAGCCAGGCCGTCTCCAGGTCCAGGACCTCGCCGAAATCCATGGCTTCCCGGTACTGCTCATGGCAATTCAACAAGGCCTCGGCCATCCAGCGACCCTGGCGGCGGGACAGACGGGGGTCGATTTCCCGCACCCGGATCAGCTGCTGCAGCGTTCGCCAGGGACTGATCTGCTGCGGCTCATGCCCCCAGAGGCGGGCCAGCACATCCTTGCCCAGTTGCCCCTGGTGCAATGCCGACAGCAACACCAGCCGCTCCGGTCCGCGGTGATTGACCAATTGCTCCCGCAGGGCGAGTTCCGAAGGGCAATGGACCAGCTTCACCGTCTGCTTGCCCACCTGCAGCACCACGCAGTCGGGCACCAGGGGAGCGGGCCAGACCAGGGCCACCCGATCCGCCAGGGGAGCACGCTCGAAGATAGCCTGCAACTGGGTCACCACGACCCGTGGCACCAGGGCTGCCTCGCCCACCGGATCAGTCACCATCCCGGCCGCTCCGCTGGGGGTCGGTGGTGCTGATGGTCCAGGTCAGATCCAGGGTGTGGTGCTCACCCAGAGACTGCTCGATCTGGGCAAAGACCTCCCGCGCCTGACGGCGGGTCAGTCCCGTGCGGGCCGCCTGTCTCACCACTCGCTGATCCTGACACGCAGGGGGTGACACAGGCGGCTCGGGCACCAACGACGGCGTCGGAATGGCCGAGTCAATCAGGGCCGTCGCCTCCCTCTGGGCCTGACGCAGCACCGGAGCCAGAGGCGTCACCAGTTCATCGGCATCCAGGGCCTTGAAGACCCGATCCCGGATCGCCACGGCCCCCGGATGACCGCTCTCCCAGATTTTGGTGAGCAGGGACCAATTGTTGTTCTGCAGCAACTGGGTTACGGCACCGGCGGAATGGATGCTTCGGCCCAGGGCCTGATCCGAACTGGGCGCCTGCACATCGGCCAGTCGATTCACCAGGGCGACGCCATCCAGGCGACTCAACGCCTCCAGCAGATCCCGGGCATGTTCGGCGGTGCGGAAACGATGCCCCGTCAAGGGCTGCCCCAGTTGCTGCAACTGAGCGGCCAGCACATTCACCAGTTCATCGGCGGCCCCGATGCCGGCCTGGGCAGTCTCATGGATGGACTTGACCAGCGCATTCTGATGATTGGCGGTACGCAGCGGATGGGGCGTCAGCCCGAACAGCGCCCCCGCCTTGTCCAGGGCCTGTTTCCACACGGCGGGCTCGGCCAGCTCCTGCTGGACCAGCACCAGGGTGTCGGGCAGATCCTTGAGTTGCGGGTCATATTCCTGGCCATGAAAAAGACAGGCATATTGCCCGTACTCCACGAACACCATGATCAGCAGGTTCTGCACCGCCTCCGGCAGTCCCCTGGGACGGGGGCGGTCCATGGCCGCCCGCAGGCGCGCCACGGTCAGGGGGGCATCCATCTCCTGGCCGTCATGGGCCAGCTCCCGACGCAACTCGTTGGGCCAGGCGGGCTTGAAGATGAAATGTCGCTCGTGCATCTCCCCCAGGTTCAGGGGCTGAGCAATCTGGCGCATCAGGGCACGCAACCCACTCTCCACATCAATGCGATGCCCATTGGCGTGAATGGCCCGCCGTAGCTCCCCCATCACCTTGCCCAGATCATTGATCCGCACCTCCGTCTCGAATGCCGGATGGTCGGGATACTGAAAGCGCAATGCCTGTCCCAGCAGTTGCTCGAAGGCCTGGCGCAGATTGACGCCATGGGGCAGACGGGGCGTGAATCCCGGCTCCAGGGACATCACCGGCTCATCCAGGGAACGGGCCTCGTCCAGAGTGCCCGGTATCGCCTCGCTACCGCCGTAGGCGCCCAGCAGGCAATCCCTGAGCCGCTGGCGCAACTGGCTACGCTGATTCTCCAGCAGGGTACGGGCCTGGGTGCGATCCACCGGACTCAGATAACGGCTGAAGGAGGCAAAGCGGTCATCACTCTTGAGCACATACTCCAGGCGCACCAGCACCCCCAGATCCCGCTGTGCCGCCTGGCTCAGAAAACACGGAATCCAGCACAGGGTCCGGGTGCCCTGCCCCCGGGCTTCATACACCTGCACGCGGGCACGGGCATCGGTGGGAGCATGATCCCCATCGAAGGGAAAGCCGATGATCACCTTCCAGTCCGGATCGCGGGCCTGAAAGGTATTGAAGTCCGTGATCTCGCGGATGTTCTGGAATGCCACCTCCACCGTGCGGCGGGTGCCCCGCCACAGCAGACTGTGTTCCACGAACAACTGGCCATCCCCCTGAATGCCGAAGGCCTCAAAGATCATGTCCTGGATCAGCTTGCGGCGGGCGCCGTCATTATCGTGGATCTGCGCCTGCTCCAGGATGCCCTGGGTATCCACGCCGGAGAGCTGGATGCCGATAACGGGCTGGGCATCGTCGCTGATCTTGATCTCGCCCACCTGCCCTGCCCACTTGCGGCACTTGGCCGCCACCGTGCGGCCTTCCTGACCGGGGATGGGCGATTTGATGGTGCCGTGGTTGAGTGCCGCCAGCTTGTTGGCGGTGAGCTGCTTGAAGCTCTCCACCTCGGGCACCAGGGCCGCCAGCAGCAGGGTCTTGAGCAGTCGCAGATCAGTGTTGAAGGCCCGGCGGCGGGGCGCGTCCTCGGGCAGGGCCTCCACGTCCTGCCAGGACATGCCGTGTTCCCCCTCCAGCAGGGGCAGCAGCTTGCGCTCCAGCAATTGCCGGGCATTGTCGAAATGGGCGCGCATCTGCTCGGAAAAGGGTTCCGCGTCGGAGGCGATCACATCGTACAGATCTCCCACCGGGATCACGCCCCCCAGTTGCAGGGTCTCGCGCTGGTGCACCAGCAGCATCAACATCACCTTGAGGGCCGTCCGCTCCCGCTGCAGGGCCGATGACAGGGCCACCAGGGCCTGCACCAGGGCCGGGCTGAAGGGATACAGGTCACGGAACATGTCCCGATCCCCCTGGGTGGTGAGCAGCAGTGTGTACACCTCGTCCCGCAGGCCCTTGTCGATCGTGTCAAAGGCCGCCTGGATCTGCTGGCGGGCCGACTCGTCCCGGGGCCGCAGGAGCCGGCGCTGGGCAATCACCGGCAGGTTACGATCTTCCAGGGTGATGGTGTGAAAGCGCCCTTCCCAATATTTGAGGGCGTCGCTGAGCACCACCTGGTCGGTGCCGGTGTACTGATCCCCCACAAACTCTCGCAGATCCCGCTGCCGGGCGATGAACGCGGCCATGGGCAGGGCCCTGGACTCACTGGGTTCCACCAGCTTGACCACCTTCTGGATGTTGTGGGCAATGAACTGCTGATCGGCGATATGGCTGGCCAGCCAAAGGATCAGTTCATCCAGGAACAGCACCACGGCATCGTAGCCCAGCCCCTTGGCATGCTGGGTCATGATGCGAAGCCCTTCGTCGAACCCCACATACCCGCCTGCCTGGCTATTGGCCACATCCGCCACGGACCGGAACAGGGTGCCCACCAGATCGCCCACCAGGCGGGCCTTTTCTTCATCATCGGTGCGCCCCTGGAGCACGGCATCAAAGCTCACCGCATCCCAACCCTGGGCCAGGTCCCCCCACTCATCATCACCCGCGGAACCCCCGGCACCCTGATTGAGCACAGCGAAGAACCGTTCGTCCCCCATTTGCTCGCGCATGTTCTGGGCATCGCGGAAGAGGCGATCGCTGAGATAAAAGCCGGGTTGGGGGGCCTCGGGATGGTGGCGCTGGATGTGGCGCACATACCCCCCCAGGATGCCCGCCTCGATGCTGGGGGCACCGATCATGTGGTAGGGCACCAGCAGGATGTTTTGCCGCTGCAGCCAGTCATCATGCCGACTGACCACGGGCGCCAGTTCGGGGATGGCCCGGGCATCGGGGTGCCCCTGCATCAGCAGGTGGGCGACGGCCATGAAGTGGGATTTGCCGCTACCGAAGCTGCCGTGGAGATAGGCCCCCTTCTGGCGGTTCTGGCCACCCACCACGGTGCTCTTGATGAAGCTCAGGGCGTCGTCAAAGGCCTTAACCAGTTGCGGCGTCACCACATACTGATCCAGGGTCTGCTGCACGGCCTCCCCTTCCAGGCCGTGGGACAGGTTGAGCACGAAGTCGCCCCGCTGCACCCGCTCCGGGATGTGGATCAGCGCTTTCATCAAGGGCATCGGAGGCATTCCTTTTGGCTTGGCGAAAAGTGCCCATGATAACCCGCATACAACCCAAATCCAGTGCGGGAAGGCCTCAACGGCTTGCGAATCGGATCAAAATGCCGACGATCCAAGCAGTGCGTTGCGCTTGCCCGTTTCCTCGGCATCGTGATCCTCAAAAATCCGGAATTGCGCCTAGCGCACCTGAATGATATTTACCATACAGGTTGTCGTCCGCACGAAGCCCGGTGACATCATCAAGACGCCATGCCTCGCTTTTCAAGTCTTTTTTCTCGGTCAGATAGACCTGGTGTTTGGCCAGTAGATTGAGCACTTCAGGCGTGTGACAGGAAAAGATCAGCTGCGCGGCGTGAGGGTTGTGATGCTCATGCCGAAACATATCAAGGATTGGCTCCAGCATATGTGGATGCAGATCATTGTCCAACTCATCCACGATCGCTACCCCACCTTTGGCAAGGACAGGAAGGATGGATTCCAGCAACACATACGCTGCCTGCGTGCCACTGGATTCATCAAAAAAACTCAGCTTGAACCGACCTTCAGCCGCACGGTGAATCCCCATGGGAATAAAGGCCTCTTCTTCCTTGCCAGGCACTTCTGACTCCCTTCTTATCTGGACCGCCTCCAGCTCCACAGCGTCCAACCCCAGATCCATTTCACAGAGCAGTTGATTCGCGCGCTGACTCAGATCCGGGTGGTCATGAAAAAAGCGGGCGCTTTGCAAAAGCCGACCCGGCTCGAAATGGTTCCGCCCACTGACATGCAGATTGTGCGAAAAGGCCCGGAAATACCGCACCATGCGCGCCGCGAGCGGCACATCATGCACATGGGCGACGGCGATGATTGAACTGTTTTCCCGCAGGGTATCCTTGCCCCGGACTGGAAAACCAAACCGCTTCTGCTTGAGCTCGTACCCGTCCCCGGTACGTTCCCTGACAAACACATAGCTGAAGGTGCGGCTCGTCCGACGATGCAAGGACTCATGAAGCACATGATCCCGTTTGACCTCCAGACGATACCGGTACTGTTCACCCTCAAGGTCAAATTCCAGCTCAAATCCGGTAGGCTTGTCTCTCGCAAATGCATGGGGTTGAAACGGAATCGAATCGTCAGGCTCGGAACGCAGGTAGGATTCCGCTACAAACCAGCTCAGGAAGGCGAAGGGTTTGAGGAACTGCGTCTTGCCGGAGCCATTAGGCCCCAACACAGCGATCACCTTGTTGCCACGGGAACCATCTGCCAGTGACAGATCGTATCCCGAAGGCGCAGGTTGCCGCCCCACCCGAAAGGAAACTTCGGCCTCATCCAGAAAGGAATAGAAGTTGTAAAACCGCAGGCTGCGTATCATTTCAGGCCATTTCCAACAAATTTCTGTTGATAATGACCCAAAATGACTATTCAGACAACGTCGAACTGCCCCAGATACCAGACACCCACCGCCGGAACCCGGCCGATCATCCCCTCCTGCCCTGACGGCCCCGGCGGGTGGCGGCGGGCTGCCAGTGGTGCAGGTCTTCCCGGGTGAGTTCAAGGGCGCGCAGTTCTTCCAGCAGGAACTGCTCGTAGAAATCCCCCATGCGTTCGCCGTATTCCGGGTGCAGGTCGTTGTGCCATTGCTTGAGCCAGGGGATGAGTTCCTCCAGGGCTACCAGCATGGGCAGGAGCCGGGGGGCGTCCCAGCCATCGGTTTCCTTGCGATCCACATACCAGTGGGCGATGGCCTGGGCACGTTGCAGGTGATCCAGCCCGGCCCAGCCGATGACCAGGGTGGCATCACCGGGCTTTTCACAGCCGGGCAGGCTGAAAAAACGCTCCTTGGGTACGTCCAGCTTGCCCCGCAGGGTCCAGTAACTGCTCTGGCGAAAATCCGTCGACTTGTATTTGGGGGGCACCGGAATGGGGCCGATCTCCCGGGCCTTGTCGGCCTCGGCCCGCTGCCGGGCGGCGGCGTGGGCGGCCCGCTGTTGGGCATCCTGCTCCGCCTCCGGGCTCAGCGGTTCGGCCACGCCGTGGCGGGCGTCGATGGCATCCTCCTGGCGCTGTTTGTCCCAGGTATCCTGCCAGGCACGGAAGATCTTCATGGCGGCGGGCTTGAGACGGGCGGCGGCCATCTGGGGCACCTGATCCCCGGCCACCAGATCACTCACGAGGGCCTGGAGGTCAAACAGGTCATGGCCGGTATGGAGGGTGGCGACCACCGTGAAGGCGTCATCGGTGCGCATCTGGTCTGCCAGTTGGGCGCAGGTGATGAGCGCGGCGTCCTGGGTGCGCAATTGGGTTTCCAGGCGGTCCAGCAGCCATTGGCGCGTGGCCCGTTCCTGCCGCTTGTCCCAGGGCTCCCGGTTCCAGCGGCGCTTGTATTCGGGCTGTTCCACCAAGGTGATCCAGCGGTGGTGCTCAATGGCCTCCAGACGGCGCGCCACCTGATCCCGGTAGTCCGCCGGCCAGTGCTCGGGGATCTCGGTGATGGGGGTGCTGCCGTGGCGCTGAAACCAGGTGGACTGGACCTCCCCGGCGGCCATGCGGCGGGCCAGATGGATCTCGAAGGGGCGCTCGCCCAGGCGCACCGGGGGCGGCGTGCCCGCGTAACACAGGTCTTCGTCCACGAGGCCATAGAGCCGATAGCAGTGCCAGTCCAGTTCTTCCTGAAGGGCGATCATCTGGTGCCAGAGGTGCTGGTCCTGGGATTGGGCGTCGGTGAGGGCGGCCTCGACATCGGTTTCGTGCCGGGAGAGGACCTGCTCCGGGCCGACGGTGGATTGTTGTTGGGCGAGGTGGTCCTGTTTGGCGGAGATACTCTGGACCAAGGCGTTGGAAGGATCGGCAATGGGGAAACCCTTCAATCCAGTTCCAGAAAAAGCAAAATGACTTTTCCAGGCTTCATCTCCCAGCGCAGAATGACCAGCCTCTATACGAGTACCCCCACCCTCACCTTTATTATGGGAAATCTGTTTCATCCAGAAACAGGCCAGGGAACTATTTAACAGACCAAGCAAATCATAATAATTTTCTTCTGAAGCAAAAGCGGGAAGCTTTATGACCGGAGCCGTCTGCTTGAATACTTTTCCGCCACGATCCAAAACGAAATGATTATGGGTAGCAACCTCAGCAAAGGTGATGGAGAGTGGATTTAAGTACCGACCAGGAAAGAACATTGAGTGCTCGAACCATTTCAAGCCTCTTTCCTCAATAAATTGACCAAAATCCTTACGACACTTTAGCAGTCTTCTATAATTCCAAAAATATTTTTTTAGATATAAAGGCAGGGTGATAATTGGCTGCCCCGTTTTTATGTCATACGGAAAAATTGAATGCAATCCTTCAGCAACCGTCCAGTCCCTGACTTGCTCCCCCTCTACCAAAGGCAGTGAAATTCCTCTCAAACTCGCCCGGAAGATTGACTGCTCATTGAGACAGAATACGTTATCCTCACCAGTGTGCGTTGATCTTCCAAGATCAACGATCTCTTCATCCAAAATCCGAGAACTACCACTTTCAATCAATTCTTTTAGTTCCGAAGCGCCCCCTCCCCCCACACTCCAGGGATGCGTCCCATACAGCGCCCGCGCCTGATCCACCACGCTGATAAACTCGTTCTCGCTCCCCGGCCGCTCCAATAGCTCCACGATGGAGCGCCATACCAGTCCCTGGGCCGCGTCTTCGGGCGTTTTCGGCTCGCCTCGTATCCCCAGCACGGCCCGTAGAGTCGGTGCGCTGGGCGCCTGATGCCTTGCAAACAGGATCACGGTGGGCGTGCCGTGGCCGGGGATGTAGGCCCCGGAGGTGTCGATCACATGGGTCAGATCCTTGCGGGGCAGGTAGTTTTCGATCAGCTTCTTGCCGAATTCCCGCTTCATGAAGCTGTTGGCGGTGATCATGCCAAGATAACCGGCACTCTGGTTCCCCTGGGCCGGCAGGGTGAGGTCGAAAAAGCGTTCGGTGAAGGGCACCCCCAGGGAATACTGGCGATGGCAAGTGGCATAGCGCCCCCGGTAGGCCTCGTTGAGGGCCTTGTCCTTCACGGTGATATAGGGGGGATTGCCCACCACCACGTGATAGGTCTGCCCCAGGATGCGCTCCAGCAGGGCCAGGTCCTCCGACTCCAGCACATGGCGCAGGGCATCGTCCTGATCCAGCATGTCCTGCTGGATGCCACCACCGATCTTTTCATGGCGCCGGCCATGGAGCAGGGAATCCCCTACCGCCAGGTTGAAATGAAAGTCCGGGGCCTGATGCAGCCGTGCCGTGCCCGAGGCCTTCATGGCGGCGATGAGCAGGCGGAAACGGGCGATGGCGATGGCATAGGGGTTGATGTCCACCCCATGCACCGCGTCCAGGGCGCGCTGGGCCAAGTGGCGGGTGTTGGTATGGGCTTCCCTCCGCTGCCAGGCATCGAACAGGCGCTCGAAGGCGGTGAGCAGGAAATGCCCCGATCCGCAGGTGGGATCGATCAGGCGCAGGTCCTTGAGGCTGAACTCCCCCAAGGCCCGCTCCAGGGTGTAATCCAGGATGAAGGCTTCCACGAATTCCGGGGTCTGCAGCAAGGCGTAGCGCTTGCGCACGGATTCGGACAGGTCCTGGTAGAGGTCGCCCAGGAAGCGGGTGTCCCAGTCCGGGTCGGTGAAGTCGTGGATGAGTTGCCCCGTCTCCGGGTCGATGCGCTGGAAGAAGTCCACCAGATAGCGTGCCCCGTCGGCGGAGACGGGCAACTGCCACAGGGGGTTGTGGCGCCGGTCCAGCAGGGCATCCAGCACTGGCTGGCGGGCCAGGTTCTCGAAGAGGCTGAGCAGGTACTCCCGCTCCCCATGGGTGGGGTGTTCATTGAAATAGGCGGTGAGCCGCTCCCGGGCCAGTTGCAGCGGGCGGCTGCCGTCGTCGCGCTCCACCGGGCCGGCCAGCAGCGGCTCGTCCAGCAGTTGGTTGTCTTCCAGAAAGCGCACGAACACGCAGGTAATCACCCAGGCGACGGCGGCCTGGGTGATCTGGGCGTCGCGCCAGGCCACCGGATGCTCGGCGGTCCGGCCGGCCTCCACCACCTTCTGGTATTCCGCTTCCAGATGGGCGATCAGCTCGGGCTGGCTTTCCAGGTACTGGGCAATGTCCTGCTCGATAGGGGGCAGTGCCCGCTGCAGGGATTGGAGCAGGGTCTGGGGGTGGATCATGACTTGTTTGCCGCTTCTGCCTGCAGCCGCTCGACAAGCCACACCTTTATGATTGACTGCCGCGTGACGCCCACTCGTGCCGCCTCCCGGTCCAACGAATCAACCACCCATGCCGGAAAGTCCACGTTGATTCTCTTTTGCTCCAGATTCACGCGACGCGCGGTGGAAAGCTCCAGGTCATCAAGGATATCCTCTTGGCCATCATCGAATTTTTTTTCAAAATCCTTAGGCTTCATACAAGTCCACCTCTGTTTTGCGGGAACGCCTGACTGAAATCAGACGGATACGCCCCTCCCGGTATGTCACAACAGCTGACCAATGCTTAGCGTCGATCATGCCGATAAGAACAAATCGTGCCTCTCCCTCGGATTTTGCTTTTATTTCCAGGAGATATGGATCTCGCCAAAGCGCCTGAGCCGCTTCGAAGTCGATGCCGTGCTTTTGCAAATTGGCGTTGCTCTTGTTCTCGTCGAATTCAAACTCACACATGAGTATTAATTATTCCTTTTTTACTCTCAATGCAACTCGAACTCTGGTCAAGCAGCCGGGCTGTCCAGCCACAGGGCCGGTATCCGCGCCCATTCCCGGGTGCCGGCGCCGTGGGGGACGGTGACGCCATCGATGCGGGCACCGTCGTGCTGGGCGTCGGTGGCGATGAGCAGGATCAGGGCGGGGGGCTGTGCCCCTTCCAGCAGATGTCGACGCAGGTCGTTGAGCCAGGTGTTCACCAGGCCATAGCGGGCCAGCAGGCCCGGTTCGGTGAGCAGGATGGGCTCGTCGATGGCCTGGATCTCCTCGGTCATGGCGGGCAGGGCGCGGGCGATGAGTCGCTGCAGGTTCTGCCAGTCCCGGGCGCCTGGGTCGGCGGCGTCGGCGCGCAGCACCAGGGACCAGTTGGGCGGGCGGGCCATGCCGTCGCAGACCCGATGCAGGTGACTTAACA
Source organism: Ectothiorhodospira shaposhnikovii (assembly GCF_047222355.1). Taxonomy (NCBI): domain Bacteria; kingdom Pseudomonadati; phylum Pseudomonadota; class Gammaproteobacteria; order Chromatiales; family Ectothiorhodospiraceae; genus Ectothiorhodospira; species Ectothiorhodospira shaposhnikovii. The sequence continues at coordinate 2,114,843 of NZ_CP178333.1, forward strand.
GCAGTGCATCAAAGCTGATCCGCCTGAGACCATACTCCCGAACGAGCCTGTCGCCGGCCGGCTCATAATGGCGCGGGCGCACGGTCAGGGCCAGGAACCGGGCGCTCTCGATAGCGGTGCGGATCGACTGATCCAGGGCCTGAATGTCCTGCAGGGTGACGCCCTGCCCGTCTCCCAGGGTGCTGAAATGACTGGTGGTGAACCCGCTCCCGACCAGACTGGTGAGTCCGGCGCTGGGCAGGCAGTAGGCACCGCGACTGCCGTTCTGGAAGGTGTATTGCCCATTCCAGGCAAACCCCATGTCCAGCGCCTGCATGAGGGTGTCCAGTGACGGTCGGCCGGGTAGCGGCTCGGCAGCCGGATAGCGGCCTCGCACCCGATCCTGCACCGCCTGCACGCTCAGGGCATGGCTGCCCAGCAAGGCCCCCTGGGCCAGTTCCAGGGCACGGGCCGCCGACATGCCGATGGGATAGAACTCGGCCCGACTGGAGAGGGCCGCCCCCTGGGAGGCGGCCGCCGCCAGACGCAGCAATCGGGCGTTGCTCAGCCCCAGGGCGGCTTCCGGCGCCGGCACGTTGCGTACCTTTTCCAGGGCGCGGGCCGGAGAGAGCAGTTCCGGCTGGGCGGCACATTCGTCGGCCAGCTGGCCCAGGGCCTCGGCATAATCCGCCAAGGCTTCGCCGCTGCCCTGGGTATTGTCCGCCAGGACCAGGCGACGGCCGATGCGACGGATGATCCAGCGCGGGGACTGGCGGGCCAGCTCCGTGTCCACGGCGGCACGGGCCACCGCCTGGGCCCAGCGATCCCGCAGGTCCCCTTCCTGCAGACAGCCCCGGCGCAGCAGCAGGGCCTCGGCGGTTTCCAGGGCGGTGAGGACGCCACCGTTATCGGTCAGCACTTCGGCGATCTCGTCCCGCAGTTCGGTGATGGCCTTCTGCTTGCTCCACTGGGTGATCACCCGATCCTGCAAGGCGCGGACCTCCTGGGTGGCAATGCCGGTGTGGGCACTGATGCTCAAGGGGGTGGGCCAGTGCACGGCACGCGGACCCGTGCCGGTGAGCGGTTCATCCAGGCGTCCCAGGTATTCATTGAGAAAACGCTGACGCAGGGGATCGGTGGCCTTGGTGGGCCGGGGCAGGATGAGCTGGAACAGGCGGTCGATGCTGTCGTGCCCCGCTTCGCCAACGGGGAGCACCGGAACCTGATCCGGGGTTTGCAGGCGGGCCTGCAGGCGGCTGATCAGATCGGAGAGTTCCCTGCGGGTCTGGCTGCCCACCCCCACCCAGACCCGAACCTGACTGCGGTTGAGCCGGATCAGCTCGGCAACGGTGTTGATGTTGCGTCGGCTGAGCACGTCCAGGGCCTGGGGGGACATTTCCAGCAGACCGATCTGGGTATCGGGCCGGGCTTCGTCCACCGGACAGGGGGTCGCATCATGCCGGGTGTCGTGACGGGTGAGGGTGCGCGCCTGTGCGAAGATGCGGCGCCAGTCGCGCAGCATGTCCTCGGCAGTGGCAAAGCGGTGACGCACGTCGCGCACCAGTGCCCTGGCGAAGAAGGCGGTCATGGGATCGCGCACCGCGGGATCAAATACACCGCCATCCAGATCCGGGCTGCCCTCCCCCGGCGGGATGCCCCCCTCGCCGGCCACCCAGCCGGGCAGACTGCCGGCGGCCATCTCGTAGAGTGTCAGGGCGGCGGCAAAGCGCTCCGCATAGTCATCCCAGCGACGCCGACCGGCATCGCGGATAAAGGGGTCCATGTAGGCCAGGGTGCCGGCGGTGATGTTATCGGGACTGATGCCGGCCAGGGAGAAGTCGAAGACCACCAGATGCAGCTGGCTGCCCTGTTTGGTGAGGCCCAGGTTTTCCGGCTTGATGTCCCGATGGAAGATGCCCTTTTCCTCCAGTTGCACCAGGGCACTGAGCAGGTCGTCGCCGAATCGTTCCAGCAGTTCCAGGGGCACGGCACCGTGACGGCGTAGACGCTGGGCCAGGGTGCCCTCGTTGGCATGGTCCAGCAGCAGCCCCACATGGCCATCCACCTCGATGGTCCCGCGATGGGCGACGATGGCCTGGTGGCGAAGCCTGGACAGGGTATTGGCCTCTTCCCGCAAACGGGCATTGTGGTCCGGGGAAGCGGCCATCTTGAGCACACAGGCGTGGCCCTGATGATCCACCAAAAACACCACCGATGAGGCGCCGCGCCCCAGTCGTTGACGAATGGTGATGCCCCCGGCGAAGGATTCCCCTTCCCGTGCCTCGGTGGGGGCATGCACGCGCTGAGTGTCGGGGCGCGTGAGGTCGTCTTCCAGGGCATCCAGACATTGCAGGAAGTCATCCACCGAGTCCATGCGCTGGGCTGGATCCGGATGGGTGGCGTAGTGCACCAGGTACTGCATTTCGGTGCTGGCGCCATTGATGTCATCGGTGATTTGCAGCCCCTTGCCGCGATTGAGCTTGTCGAGCAGATCCAGGTCGCTCTCGGCGGGCCGCTTGCCGGTGAACAGGTGATAGGCCAGAGTGCCCAGGGAGAAGACATCCATCAGCACCCCGTCCCCTTCCCCCAGGTGGGCCTCCGGCGGCAGGTAGGGGCCAGCCTCCTCACGCATCAGACAGGTCAGATGGCTCAGCGCACTGACCTGACGGGTCTCGCTCTCGAAGATCCGGCTGGCGGTGGACCAGTGGGTGATCTTGATGGCGAAACCACCGGCGGCGGTGTCCCTGATCAGGATGTTCTGCGGGCTGAGGGCACGGTGATACAGACGCTGGCCATGGGCATGTTTCACGGCCTCGGCAATCTGCCTGAGCAGGTCGATGGCCTGGGTGATGTTGAGTCGCTGAGCCTGGGGGTGGCAGAAACGATGATCCAGTCGCTGGGCTTGCGGATCATGCTCGTAAATGAGCGCCGGGCCGTGATCGTGGTGATGATATTCCTTGGCCTTGAGGATGCCGGGATGCTCGATGCCCTCCAGGAGCTGATACTCCAGCTCCGCGGCCTTCTGCAGCCGCTGGGCTTCCGGCTCGGGCCGGTGGCGGACCAGGTAGATGCGGACCTTGCGTTCGACGCCCAGCTCGGTATGCCGGGCCAGCCAGTCTTGAAAGAGGTCGGACTCATCCAGCAAGTGCGTGAGTTCGTAAAGCCCCACGCGACGCAGGCGCACGGATTCCTTGATGCCGGCCTCATCCAGGGCACGGGCCAGGGAGCGGGCCGCCGGGCGGTTGACGGGGCGATGGGGCCAGTGTTCCGGAATGTCCGTGATTTCGGGCAGAAGATCCCTGCGCGTGCAGACCCCCATCCCCGCGGGGCCTTCCAGCTTGCTGACCAGGTTTTCCGCCGAGAGGAACACCAGCGCGGTGATGAAAGGGACACGCTCCTTGGATTTCTTGCTGGAAGGCTGTACCTGGAGCAGTGAAGCCAGTTTGCGGGCCTTGCGATCCGCCAGCAGACGGGGGTTGTCAAAGGCCTTGCGCTGGCCGTTGGGCTTTTCCCAGATCCAGGTGCCGGCATCTCCACCCATGGCACCGGGGTGGGACTTGATCTCCACCAGGTAGCATCCCTTGGGGGTCAGTACCAGCAGATCCACCTCGTTGATGGAGCCGTCCTGGGCAATGAACTCGAAATTGGCCCAGGCCCGGTAGGGTTCATGATCCGGCAGGGCCTGGCGCACCCAATTCAGCGCCTCTTGCTCCCAGGCATGATCCGACGGCGTGACCTGTTTCCAGTGCTTGTCCATGCGCCCCTCCCCGAACTCACCGCCCGGTGTTCAGCGGGCGGAATAGGCCGCCTTCCAGCCGTCATATTGGCTGACCAGGTCGTCCACCACGTCCTGCTCGAAGGGGCGCAGTCCGGAGATGACCAGTTTCTTGCGGCCGGTGCCCACCTGTTCGCCGGAGGCGGTGAGGGCAAACTCCAGCACCACGTCGCCGCGCTTGCCGTTGACCGCCATGGTGGCGTTGGTGAAGCTCAAGCTCGGTGCCTCGGCGGGCAGACGGGTGAATTCCAGGGCCATGCTTTCGTAGAACACCAGCGGGCGCTGGGGATTGACCATGACGCCCTGCGCCTTCATCAGGGGCACCATCACATGGGGGAAGTTCTGCCCGGAGAAGGCGGCGTACTGTTTCGTCAGCCCCTCCAGCAGGGCGCCGTCCCGGGACACCTCGCCATCCCGCTCCACCTTGAGATAGACCCGCTCGCCGCCGTCGGTGATCTCCAGGGTGGCGTCGTCGGTGGCGGGGAAATGCAGGCCGACGCCGGCACCCACCATGTTGGTGAAGCTGAAGGCCATGCGGGCGCTCACCCCGTAGCGGGCCAGGACCAGGCAGAACAGCAGATCACCGGGGACGCAGAAGCGCTTGGCATCGGGGTCGTGGATCGGGTTGAAATCACCGGCCACTTCCTTGGCGAAGCGGCTGGCCTGTTCGGGCGTGACGCGCACCAGACCGTTGTCGACGACATGAAATTCATCAAGATAGCTTGGCACCGGTGATCCTCTCTGGCCTGACGGGTGGTTTTTGAGGGGACGTAGTGTACCAAGCCGGGGGGACAAAAAGGCATGGAACCCGCCATGACTCCCGGCCTGCTGCCCGATCCGGTTGCGGCAAGGGCCTGGACCCATGTCAACAGACAACCTTCACGAACCATCCTGCCGCGGGGTCTCGTCAAGCCGGGCGCGGCGGGTCTGGAGGGCATGGCGCACCAGGGCACCCACGCCCAGGAACAGGGCCAGGACCAGCAGCGGCGCCACCGAATCCAGACCAAACGCCTCCGCCCCGGTACCCACTTCCACCAGGGCGTGAACCGCCGCCGCATAGACCACCCACTTCACCGCCAGCCCCAGGGCGGCGGCCGCCAGGAACGGCAGCAGGGGCAGACCCAGCATGCCGGCACCATAGTTGATCACCGAATGGGGAAATCCCGGCAACACCCGCAACACCAGCTGAGTGAGGAAATCCCCCCGCTCCCTGAGCAGATGGACCACACGGCCCGCATCCACGTCCGACGGCCGACGGCCGACGGCCGCGCAGGTGCCGGGAAATCTCGTAGGCGCCGAAGGCACCCAGGACGCTGCCGGCCGTGAGCAGGCCGGCCGCCACCAACGGAGGGTAGATGAGCGCCACCACCCAGAGCATGAGGGTGCCGGGCAGCGCCAGGGCAAGCAACAGGGCCTGAACCAGCACCAGCCCCACCGCCACCAGGGGATGGGCGCTGGCCTGGTGGCCGAAATCCAGCAGGGCATCCAGGGAGACGGGTTGCCAGAAGGCCAGCACCAGACCGAACAGTACCGGTATCAGGGCCAGCCAGAGGCGGGATTTCCTTTTCAACGCCAGCTCTGCAATCGCTGGGCGGCATAGCGGCCCTGCTCGGTCTGCGTCCCCGCCATCTGGATATAACGCTGGTACTGTTGCGCCGCCGCCTGACGGTTCTGCATGTTCTCGTGGGCCACGCCCTGCAGGAACACCGTGTTGGGATTGCCCGGCAGTATCCGCTCATAGCGCTGGAAATGGCTCAAGGCCACATCCGGCCGGTTCTGCGCCAGCTGGTTGATGCCGCTCAGGTGAATGGCCTGCCCTTCATCGGGATAGGCACTGCGGGCCTGCTGCAGATAGCGCTCCGCCTCCCGGTGCTGCCCCTGGGCGGTCTTGGCCTTGGACATCAGCAACAGCCCCGGGTAGTCATCGGGCGCCTGACGCAGGGAGGTGGCAAAATGCCGTTCCGCCTGGGTGTACTGGTTCCTGGCCATGCGGGCCTCTCCGGCCTGCTGCTCCTTGATGGCCGGCTTGATGCGCCGCAACGAGGCGGTGTTGTCCATGTAACGCTCCCGCCCCACATTGCGGTTGAGATCCGCGGAATAGCGTGAACTGGCCTCCCGCTGGGCGGTGTCGAACCGTTCCTGGCTCATGGGATGGGTGGAGAACATGGTCTCCAGGGCATTGGGCTGACGATCCGACATGCCCCGCAGCATGTCCATCAGATCCACCATGCCCTGGGGGTTCTGGCCCGCCCTGGACATGTACTCCAGACCCAGGGCATCGGCTTCCCGCTCGTTCTCGCGGCTGTAATGGGCCAGCAGGGCGGTGGCGCCCACGGCGCTGACCGCATAGATGAGGTTGCTGTAACCGGACAGGCGCTCGGACTGAGCCGCGGCAATGCCCACCCCCCCCAGGACCACGGCGGCGATGATGCCCGTGGTCTGGCGCCGGGCGGTATGCCGGGCATTGACGTGACCGGTCTCATGACCCAGCAGGGCCGCCAGGGCGGCCTCGTCCTCCATCTCCACCATGATGCCCCGGGTACAGGCCATGGTGCCGCCCGGAAAGGTGTAGGCATTGATATAGTTGGCATTGACCACATTGAAGGAATACGGCATGTGGGGTCGGTGGGAGACCTCGGCGACGGAGTTCCCGACCTGGGTCACGTAGTTGCTGACACGGTTGTCCCGCAGCAGTCCATAGTCATTGGAAAACTGGTGGGGGGAATGCTGCCGGTCCACGGCGATCTCCTCCTGCTCGGACATGAGCATGAGCCGCTGCTGACCGGTGACGGGATCAACGGCGCACCCCTTGAGGGAGGGCAGCACCACGGCGCCCGCGGTACTGGCGGACATCAGCCAGAGGAAGTCGCGCCGGGTCATCCGGCGCCGAAAAATGCGATGACCGGGATTGTGATCCATGATGGAGGGCTCCTTCGTGCCGGGAGAACAGGGTTCAGTCTAACCGCTCCCGGGATGGCTTCAAATCTTCATGTGTTCGGATATCAGACAGGACCGACCAGAAAATGTCACTGCGACTCCACCATAAAATCCTGGGCAGCGGGCCGCCTCTGCTATTGCTTCATGGCCTCTACGGGGCCGGTGTCAACTGGCAGGGTCACGCCCGGACCCTGGCGGCCCGTTACCGGGTGCTGCTGCCGGACCTGCGCAATCACGGACAGTCGCCCCACGCCCTGCAGATGGACTACCCGGCCATGGCGGCGGACCTTTTGGCATTGCTGGACCGGGAAGGGTTGGACCAGGCCCTGGTGACGGGGCACAGCATGGGCGGCAAGGTGGCCATGACCCTGGCCCAGCACCACCCCGAGCGGGTCCGGGCCCTGGTGGTGGCGGACATCGCCCCCGTCGATTACGCCCTGGATGACCGCGAACACACCCACATCCTCGACAGCCTGCAGCACCTGCCCGTGGCCGACCTGTCACGCCGGGAGGATGCGGATATCGCCCTGGCACGGGCCATCCCCGAAGCCCCGGTGCGCCGGTTCCTGCTCATGAACCTGGAACGGGGACCGGAGGGATTTCGCTGGCGGATTCCCCTGGACATCCTGCGGCAGGCCCTCCCCACCCTGGTGGGCTACCCGGAGACCGGCGCCCCCTACGAAGGCCCTGCCCTGTTCATTCGCGGTGAACGCTCCGACTACATCCGCAATGCAGATCGCCCCCTGATCGAGGCCCGCTTTACCCGCGCCCGATTAATGACCCTGAAGGACACGGGGCACTGGCTCCATGTCCAGGCCCCCGGCCCCTTCGGCCAGATCCTGCAGGGTTTTCTGGACCGGCACGCAGACCACGGGCCGGGAGACCCCCCATGACGCCCTGGCGCCGACTGATGGACGCGGTACTCAGGCCCGATCCGGCACCGGACCTGGAACAGGAGATCGCCGCCGGCGCCCGGGCACAGGCCCCGGTGCTGTGGCTGCTGGGCAAGGTGCAGTCCGGCAAGACCTCCATCGTGCGCGCCATCACCGGCGATCCGGCCGCCGAGATCGGCAATGCCTTCCAGCCCTGCACTCCCAGTGCCCGGATCTACGAGTTCCCACCCGATGTACCGGTGGTGCGTTTCCTGGATACCCGGGGCCTGGAGGAAGCGGATTACGATCCGGCGGCGGACCTGGCGGTGGTGGAAGGCCATGCCCACGGCGTCATTGCCGTGGTCCGCGCCATGGACCCGCAACAGAACGCTCTGCTGACCGCCCTGGGACAAATCCGCCGCAGACACCCGGACTGGGCCGTGATCCTGGTTCAGACCCGGCTCCATGACGCCTATCCGGACGGCCGGGATCACCCGTCCTGGGGAGACTGGCGCCACGACCCGGCGCTGACGGACCTGGATCGTGCCCTCAGGGCCCAGGCCGAGGCCTTTGCCGGACTGCCCGGCGACGGCCTGTTTCAGGCCGTGCCGGTGGACCTGACCCTGCCGGAGGATGGGTTTTCCGACCAGGATTACGGGCTGCCGATGCTGCTGGAGGCCCTGGACGCGGCCTGCATCCAGGGCCGCACCGGGCTGCTCGGGGATCTGGCCCGCCATGGCCGGGATGCCCGCCGGGCCCGGATCCACCCCCATATCCTGGGCTATGCCACCGCCGCCGGGGTCTGCGACCTGGTGCCCGTGATGGGCGTGGTCACGGTCCCCACCCTGCAGGGCAAGATGCTGCACAGCATCGCCCGCATCTACGCCCTGCCCTGGGACCGCCGGACCCTCAAGGCCTTTCTGGCATCCCTGGGCATGGGCACGGCCCTGGGCATCGGCGCCGGGTTTGCCGCCCGACAGCTGGGCAAACTGATCCCGGTGTACGGACAGGTGGCCGGCGCGGCGGCGGCCGGCGTGGCCAGCGGCGCGGTCACCTATGCCCTGGGTCGGGCCGCCTGCCATTACCTGGAACAGCGTCGACAGGGGATCGACACCCCGCAAGGGGTGGCCGAGACCTTTCGCGGCGCCCTCAAGGAGGCCTATGTGATCTTCAGACAACCCCATAAAGGGAATGCGAGCACGCACGCGGAGTCCAGGCCATGAAACGGGAAGACGGCCCCTGGGAGCGCTGGGGCGCCCTGGTATCCGCCCTTGGTCTGGCGGTGGTGCCCCTGCTGGCCCTGATCCCCTTCGGCGCCCTGTGGCTCTGGCAACAGGGTTGGCTGCTGCACTGGCTGGGGATTGCCGCCGTGCTGGGGGGGATGATCTACGGCGCCGGCTGGTGGCTGCAGCGGCGTGGCCTGCAAGGTCGGGATACCGCCACCCACGACGATACCCCGGTGTCGGCACCGGATGAGGACTGGTCCGGACGGGACCTGGCTGCCTGGGAAGCGGTCCAGCGCCTGGCCGCCGAAGTGGAGCCGCGCATTCTCTCTGATCAGCAGCGGATGCTGGACACGGCGCGGCAAACCATCGAACAGGTGGCCCGCCACTACCACCCCGACGAGAAACATGCGGTCTGGGGCTTCACCGTGCCCGAGGCCCTGCTGCTGACGGAACGGGTCAGCGCCCGGCTGCGGCGGGTGATGCTGGATCATGTTCCCGGCGCGCACATGATCCGGGCCAGCCAGGTGATGCGCCTGTGGGAGCTGCAACCCGCGGCCCTTACCGGCGCCCGCTGGCTCGGCCACCTGAGCCGGGTCTATCGCACCGTGCGCTGGGTCAACCCGGCCACCGCGGCCCTGGCCGCGGCCCGGGAAAAGATGATCTCGGCCATGCTGGGCGAGGCCGGCGACTATCTGCGTCGGCGCGGGGCTCGGATCTGGGTGGAAGAAGTGGGACGGGCCGCCATTGAGCTGTACTCGGGGCGCCTGCGGGTGGATGACCGGACCGAGGACGCCCGTGCAGAAGCCCGGGCCCGGGGACCGGGGGTACCGCCGGCGCCCTCCCCGGGACCGGTACGGGTGGCCGTGGCCGGGCAGACCAATGCCGGCAAGTCCAGCCTGGTCAATGCCCTGCTGGGCACCCGGGCTTCCGGCGTGGACGCCCTGCCCCTGACCCGGACGCCGGGCAGCTACGTGCTGCAACGGGACGGGGCGGAAGAACTGGTGCTCATCGACACCCCCGGACTGGAAAACCGGACGCAACTCGGTGCCCTGATTGACACCCTGGCGGAGAGCGACTGCATTCTCTGGGTGGTGCCGGCACACCGGGCGGATCGTGCCCTGGATCTGGAGGCGCTGACCACCCTGCGTCGGACCCTGGAGCGGATGCCGGGCCGCATCCTGCCCCCGGTGATGGTGGTCCTGAGCCATGTGGACCGGCTCTCGCCGGCACGGGAATGGGCACCGCCCTATGACCTGGAACACCCGGACCGACCCAAGGCCGCGGCCATGCGGGGAGCGATGGAAGCCGTGGCCCGGGATCTGGACATCCCTCCGGCGCTGATCGTGCCGGCACGGCTGGACAGCCTGGAGACCGCCTGGCAGGTGGACCGCATCTGGGCCGTATTACTCGGCCAACTGGATCGTTCCCACCGGGCCAGGGCCCTGCGCATCGCCCGCGCCGCCCTGGGCGGTGACTGGAAACGGGTCTGGCGACAGGCGCGGCGGGCAGGCGCCGAGGTGACACGGCAGTTCATCAGGAAGGGGTGAAATCCGCCAGAAAAGGACTGGGTACCCCGGAACAGGATACGAACAGCTGGCGGATGGCCCGGGTGGCGGCTATGTGTAACAAGGCAGACACGTATTGACAACAGCCACACACAGATCCAGGGTCTTTGCGTATCTATCGTCTATGCAGGGCCGAATCATGCGAAACGCCGCCATTAACCTGAGGGCATTGCCGGAGCAGCGCGATCTGATTGACCGCGCTGCCCATCTCTTGGGTAAAAACCGTTCGGACTTCATGCTTGAGGCCGCCTGTGACAGGGCCCAGGCCGTGCTGCTTGATCAGGTCTACTTCAACCTCGACGCCGATCAATTCCAGCACTTCATTGACCTGCTCGATGCGCCGCTCGCGCCCAACCCGGGGCTTGAGCGGCTGATGGCGCTGAAGGCCCCTTGGACCAACGAATGACTACCCCGCTCAGCGCGCCCCAGCCGCTGACCGCGGTCCACCGCGTCGGCGACTTTTCCTGCGGGAAGTCGGTGCTCAACCCTTCACTTTCCGCCTCCCCGGCGACACCATCCAGTAGCACATGAACCACGACGACCTGCAAAACCTGCGTCGAATGCATCCGGCCTGGCGGCTGCTGGTGGCGGACAACGCCCCCATGATCATCAGCTTCCTCCACGGCAGCTTCGTCGCCCCCAATGTCCGGGTGCTGGCGGCCACCGACCTGGAAAACCGGCTGGAAGATTTCCTGTTTCACCTGCGCGGCCAACTGGGCGAGGATGCCTATCCCCGGGCCGCCCGCGCCTACCTGTCCGACTGGTCCGCCGATGAACGGGGCTGGTTGCGGCGCTATTACCCGGAACACGGCGACGAGCCCCACTACGACCTGACGCCGGCCACGGAACAGGCCATCCAATGGCTGAAAAGTCTGGAGCAGCCTCACTTCATCGGGGCGGAATCCCGTCTGACCCTGGTTTTCGACCTGCTGCAACAGATCCTCCAGGGCGCGGAGAGCGACCCCGAGGCCCGTATCCGGGATCTGGAGGCGCGCAGGGACGTCATCGACCGGGAGATCCAGCAGATCCGTGCCGGTCACATCAATCTGATGGACCCGACCCAGTTGCGGGAGCGATTCCTGCAGATGGCGGGCACGGCCCGGGGCCTGCTGGCGGACTTTCGTCAAGTGGAGGAAAACTTCCGCGCCCTGGATCGACAGGTGCGGGAAAAGGTGGCCACCTGGGAAGGTGGCAAGGGAGAAGTGCTGGACGAGGTGTTCGGCGAACAGGATCGCATCACCAATTCCGACCAGGGGCGCAGCTTTCGCGCCTTCTGGGATCTGCTCATGTCACCGGCACGCCAGGAGGCGCTGTCGGAACAACTGGAGCGGGTACTGGCGCTGGTGGAAGTGGCCGAACTGGAGCCGGACCCCAGGCTGCGGCGCATCCATTACGACTGGCTCGCCGCCGGGGAATACACCCAGCGCATGGTGGCCCGTCTGTCGGAGCAGCTGCGCCGTTATCTGGATGATCAGGCCTGGCTGGAAAACCGCCGCATCATGACGCTGATCCGGGAACTGGAACAACACGCCCTGGCCCTGCGGGAGCACCCGCCCGAGCTGACACTGTCCCTGGACGAACCCTCTCCCTGCATCGAACTGCCCATGGAGCGACCCCTGTTCAGTCCGCCGATCCGGCCCCATATCCGTCAGCAGCAGCTGGAAGCCGGAGAAAGCCTTGCCACCCCCGACGCCCTGTTCGAGCAGACCTGGGTGGACCGGACCCTGCTGCAAGGTCGTATCCGCCAGGCCCTGCAGACCCGGGATCAGATCACCCTGGCGACCCTGCTGGACGAACATCCCCTGGAACACGGTCTGGCGGAACTGGTGGCCTACCTGAGCCTGGCCGCCGAGGATCACCGCAGCGTGATCGATGAAGCCCATCCCCAGACCGTGCACTGGCGGGATGCCCGGGGTATCCTGCGTCGCGCCACCCTGCCGCAGATCCTCTTCACCCGCGCACACTGATGACCGATATCGAAACCGACTCGACCTTTTCCGCCATGCTCATCACGCTCTTCAGGGGCGTACTCTACAAGGATCAGCAGCCGCGCCACTGGCAGGCACTGCAGGACCACCAGGCCCGGGTGCGCGACCATGTGGCCGTGCTGGGCCTGGAACTGATGCTGGACGACGCCGAAGGCCATGCCTGTCTCCGGCAGCGCCCGACCCAGGACGACGACACAGAACTGCCCAGGCTGGTGCAGCGCCGCCAGCTCAGTTATCCGGTGAGCCTGCTGCTGGCCCTGCTGCGCAAAAAACTGGTGGAGCACGATGCCGGCGGTGGTGACCCGCGCCTGATCCTGTCCCGGGAACAGATGGTGGAGATGCTGCGGGTCTTCCTGCCCCCCACCGCCAACGAGGCCCGGCTGGTGGACCGCATCCAGACCGACATCAACAAGGTGGTGGAACTGGGATTCCTGCGCCGACTGCGTGGCCAGGAGGACCAGTACGAGGTGCGCCGCATCATCAAGACCTTCATCGACGCCCAGTGGCTGGCGGAGTTCGACCAGCGCCTGACCGAGTACCGCAACCATGCCGGGGAGGCCGACGATGGCGCTTGAACTGGAGTTTGCCGCATCCGACGAACGCACCGGTTTTCGCCTGCAGCATCTTGAAGTCTACAACTGGGGCACCTTCCACAACCGGGTCTGGTCCCTGCTCCCGGAGGGTGACAATGCCCTGCTCACCGGGGATATCGGCTCGGGCAAGTCCACCCTGGTGGACGCCATCACCACCCTGCTGGTGCCGGCCCAGCGCATCACCTACAACAAGGCGGCCGGCGCCGAGGCCAAGGAACGCAGCCTGCGTTCCTATGTGCTGGGCTATTACAAGTCCGAGCGCAGCGACACGGGGCTGAGCAGCCGTGCCGTGGGCCTGCGGGATCACAATAGTTATTCCGTGATCCTGGGGCACTTTTACAACGAAGGCTTCGATCAGCATGTCACCCTGGCCCAGGTGTTCTGGATCAAGGATCAACAGGGGCAACCGGCCCGGTTCTTCGTGGTGGCCGACGGCGCCTTGCGCATTGCGGACCACTTTGCCGACTTCGGCAGCGACCTTACCCGGCTGCGCAAGCGCCTGAGGGATACCCCCGGGGTGGAACTGTTCGACAGCTTCCCGCCCTACAGCGGTGCCTTCCGGCGACGCTTCGGCATCGAGAACGACCAGGCCCTGGAACTGTTCAACCAGACCGTATCGATGAAATCCGTGGGCAACCTTACCGAATTCGTGCGCAGTCACATGCTCGAAGCCTTCCCGGTGGAGGATCGCATTCAGGCCCTGATCACCCATTTCGACGACCTCAACCGGGCCCATGAAGCGGTACTCAAGGCCAAGGCCCAGGTCGCCCATCTGGAACCGCTGGTGGCCCGCGCCGACACCTATGCCGAACGCTGCCGGGAGGCCGAAGCCCTGCGCGCCTGCCGGGAGGCACTCAGGCCCTGGTTTGCCTCGCTCAAGGCCGGACTGCTGGACCGGAGACTGGACCATCTGCACAAGGATCTGGCCCGTCTGGAGCATCGCATCGAGCAGTTCCATCGCCAGCAGCGGGAACAGCGGGCACGGCGCGATGCACTCAAGCAGGCCATGGCCGAGAATGGGGGCGATCGGCTGGCGCGCATCAAGGTCGAGCTGGAACAAAAGCGCGAGATCCGCGACCAGCGGCGGCACCGGGCGGAGCGGTACCGGGATCTGGCCCAGCAACTGGCACTGCCCGATGCCGCCGACCTGGCGGTCTTCCAGGACAATCTCCAGGCCCTGACCCAGGCCCTGGAAGACGCTCAGCGAGAGCGGGATGACCTGCAGAACAGGATCACCGAGGCGGGAGTGGCGTTGCACCAGCAGCGGACACACCACCAGGAACTGGAAAGCGAGCTGACGTCCCTGCGCCAACGTCGCTCCAACATCCCCGCCGCCATGCTGGGCATCCGCGACGCCCTCTGTCAGTCCCTGGATCTGCCGGTGGATGATCTGCCCTTCGTGGGCGAGCTGTTGCAGGTGCATGAACAGGAAACCGACTGGGAAGGGGCCATCGAACGGGTCCTGCACAACTTCGGCCTCTCCCTGCTGGTGCCCGACACCCACTATGCCCGGGTGGCCGAGTGGGTGGATCGCACCCATCTGCGGGGGCGCCTGGTGTACTTCCGGGTGCGGGAGACGCGCCGGAGCCAACCCCAGGATCTGCATCCGGATTCCCTGGTGCGCAAGCTCTCCATCCGCCCCGACTCGGTCTTCTACGGCTGGCTGGAACAGGAACTGGCCCGGCGCTTCGACTATGCCTGCTGCGTCGGCATGGATCAGTTTCGCCGCGAGCAAAGGGCCATCACCCGGGCCGGGCAGATCAAGGCCGGGGGCGAGCGTCATGAAAAGGATGATCGTCACCGTCTGGACGACCGCACCCGCTTCATCCTGGGCTGGAGCAACGAGGCCAAGATCGCCGCCCTGGAGGCACAGGCCCAGACCCTGGCCCGGCAAATGCAGGCTCTGGGTGACCGGATCGGCGGCTGGAAACAGGCCCGCAAGACCTGCGAGGCCCGGCGGGACCTGATCGTCGAGCTGTCCCATTTCCGGGACTTCCACGACATTGACTGGCGCCCCCTGTCCACGGAGATGGCGGCCCTGGAGGCGGAGTATGCACAGCTCGCCCGGGAGTCGGACATGCTGCGCGCCCTGGAGACCCAGTTGCGTGAACTGGAACAGGTCATGGAGGACACCGACAAGGCCCTGGGCGAGGCCCAGCGGGAGTGCAGCCAGGCACAACTCAGGCAGGAGCAGGCCCAGGCTCAGCGGGACGAGTGTGCCACCCTGCTCGATGCCACCCCCCGGGAGGCCCGGGGCGCCTACTTCCCCCGTCTGGAGACGATGCGGGACGAGGCCCTGGGCGAGCATACCCTGAGCGTGGAATCCTGCGACAACCGGGAGCGGGAGATGCGGGAATGGCTGACCCGGCACATCGACAACGCCGACAGGAGTGCCGCCGGTCTGCGGGACCGCATCATCGACGCCATGCGCGGCTATCAGAACGCCTGGCCCCTGGACAGCCGGGAGGTGGACGTGAGCATCGAGGCGGTGGGGGAATACCGGGCCATGCTCGAAGCCCTCAAGTCCGATGACCTGCCCCGTTTCGAGGCCCGTTTCCGGCAATTGCTGCAGGAAAATGCCATCAACGAGGTGGCGGCGTTCCAGAGCCGACTGCACGGGCAGCGGCAGACCATCACCGAGCGCATCGAAAGCATCAACCGCTCCCTGCGGGAAATCGACTACAACCCCAACCGTTACATCACCCTGCTGGCGGAGACCGCCGCGGACCCGGAAATCCGGGAATTCCAGCAAAACCTGCGGGCCTGCACCGAAGGGGCGGTGACCGGCTCCCAGGATGAACAGTATTCCGAGGCCAAGTTCCTGCAGGTCAAGGCCATCATTGAGCGTTTCCGTGGCCGGGAAGGCACCACCGACCTGGACCGGCGCTGGACCCGCAAGGTCACCGACGTGCGCAACTGGTTTGTGTTTTCCGCCTCGGAGCGCTGGCGGGAAGACGACCGGGAACACGAGCATTACACCGACTCCGGCGGCAAGTCCGGCGGCCAGAAGGAAAAACTGGCCTACACGGTACTGGCCGCCAGCCTGGCCTACCAGTTCGGCCTGGAATGGGGCGAAACCCGCTCCCGCTCGTTCCGCTTCGTGGTCATCGACGAGGCCTTCGGTCGGGGCTCCGACGACTCGGCCCGCTACGGTCTGGACCTGTTCCGGCGCCTGCACCTGCAACTGCTGATCGTCACCCCGTTGCAGAAGATCCACATCATCGAACCCTTCGTGTCCAGCGTGGGCTTTGTCCATAGCGTGGAGGGCCGGGAATCCATGGTGCGCAATCTCACCATCGAGCAATACCAGGCCGAGAAGGCGGCCCGGCAGGCATGAGCTGGACCACCCCCGCCGAACTGCGTGCCCAGCTACAAAAACGCTGGGACAGCGGCCAGATACTGGCCGCCACCCTGACGGGAGAAGCCCTTTTTCCCCTCCCCTTGCGCCTGCGCCGCCCCGGGTCCCGGGAGTTGGCGGAAGACTTTGCCGCGGTGGGGCACTGGGCGCGAACCCTTCGTGCCGGTAGCCGGGAGCAGCGGGGGCACGGATACGAGATCCGCTGGGAGCGGGTAAATCACCGTGTCCACGGCGCCAATGACCTGCCCGCCGGGGTGGCGGTGCCCAGCGAGGCCGACGCCCTGCAGTGGCTGGGGAAAACCCGGGAAGCACACAGCTTCCATGCACTGGCCGAGGAAACCCTGGCGCGCTTCCCGGCACTGCGGGACTGGCTGATCCGACACCCCCTCACACCACTGGAACAGGCCGGTGACTGGCCCCGGATCCTGGCGGTGCTGGCCTGGTTCCAGGCGCACCCCAGGCCTGGTATCTATCTACGGCAGATGGATCTGCCGGGGGTGGACACCAAATTTGTGGAAAGTCGCCGCAAGCTGCTGTCGGAACTGCTGGATGCCGTGCTGCCTGCCGATGCAGTGGACACGCGGCACAGCGGCGGACGGGGCTTTGAGCTGCGTTACGGTTTGACGCCCAAGCCGCCCCTGATCCGTTTCCGGATGCTGGACCCGGCCCTGTCCCTGCACGGGCTGTCGGACCTGTCGGTTCCGCCGACGCAGTTTGCCGCCCTGGCGCCTGCCGTGGCGCGGGTATTCATCACCGAGAACGAGATCAACGGCCTGGCCTTTCCCGACACCCCCGGTAGCCTGGTGATCTTCGGCCTGGGCTATGGTCTGGAAAGACTGGCGGACATCCCATGGCTGACAGAGGTGGAGATCCACTACTGGGGCGACATCGACACCCATGGCTTTGCCATCCTGGACCGGCTTCGCGCCCGCCTGCCCCAGACCCGTTCCCTGCTCATGGATCGGGCGACCCTTGAGGCCCACCGCGACCTGTGGGGACAGGAGCATCCGCGGCAGCGTTTCACCGGCACCCTCACCCGACTGACACCGCCAGAGCAATCCCTGTTCGAGGATCTGCGGGAGAATCGGCTGGGAGACTGCATCCGGCTGGAGCAGGAACGCATCGGCTACGGGGGGCTACTCAAAGCGATCGACACCCCGTCGCAGGTGCTCCGACCATAGAGGCAACCGATAGTCGGTGTTCGTGATACGGCAAAAACGGGGTCCGATCCAGTATCATCCTGCACCCTCAACGAGCCGGCGCCCACAGGCAGCAGGCCCTGACCATGAAACGACAACATCGAGGGAATCAGAGCCCCCATGCAGGATGACAACATTCTCAAACTCGCCTACGAACTCTCTGAAACCACTCGCAACAAGGTCGACCTGATCGAAAAGATCATGCGCCAGACCCAGATCCTGGCACTGAATGCACGCATCGAGGCCGCCCGGGCCGGGGTATCCGGCGCGGGATTCGGGGTGGTTGCCCAAGAAATCAGTCACGTATCCACCCGCATCAACCAGATCGCCGCGGATTTCCGCGTGGATGTGGATCAGTACGCCGCCCAGATCCAGGAGGCCGGTACCCGCATGAGCAGCGAGTTACGCGGCCAGCGCTTCACCGATCTTTCCCGGAACGTGGTGGAACTCATCGACCGCAACCTGTTCGAGCGTTCCTGTGATGTGCGCTGGTGGGCCACTGAAAGCGCGCTGGTGGCGCTGGCGGAAAACCCAGAGGATCAGGACCTGCAATCACTGGCCTGCAGCCGTCTTGCCACCATTTTGCGTTCCTACACGGTCTACCTGGACCTGTGGGTGGTCGACCAAAACGGCAAGGTGATCGCCCAAGGGCGCCCGGAAACCTATCCCAAGGCCCTGGGCAGTGATGTATCTTCCGCGACCTGGTTTCGCAACGCCATGGCAACCCGCCACGGCGATCAGTTCGCCGTGGCCGATATCGAAACCAATCCCTCGCTGGATGACGCCCCGACCGCCACTTACGCCACGGCGATTCGCGACAAGGGTGAAACACATGTTGAGCCTCCCCACGTCTAAAGCCGGGGGATTCCCGTTCTTGCTACGTCACCGCTTTCGCAGTGACTTCGCGTACCGGGTTCAGGGCTGGCTCATGCAGCCCACCCGCCAAATCCTAAAGATTCAGTGGGCAGCACAGCCCATGCCAGTCGCGGACATTCATGGCCGCGTTGGCATCGGCGTGCGCCTTGTGTCCGCAACGGGTGCAGACGTAGGCATGTTTTTTACGATCATTGATCGCACCACAGTGATGGCAGGTCTTGCTGGTGTAGTGGGGACGAATCTTGTCGATGGCCACACCGGCCTGAACCGCCTTGTAGGCCACGAAGGTTTCAAACTGAAAGAACGGCCAATAGTCCCGATTCTGACCGGCGTCCGATTTGGTTTTCTTGCGCTGTTTCGTTGAGCGGCGGATACCGCTCAAATCTTCCAGCCGGATGCCCGCTCCCAGGCGCGATGCCATGGCCACCAGATCCTTGCTGATGCAGTGGTTGATGTGGGTGACAATGCGCCGTTCCTTGGACTCCAGCTTTTTGACGGCCTGGTGTTTACCTGCTTTTTGCAGCTTCCGGCGACGATGAGCGTAGATTCTTCGTACATGACGAACCTGCTTGGCTTTCCAGAAGATAACGGGGCCATCGGGTGTTGCGGCCACAGCCGGGACATTCTGCCCTCGATCCACTCCGATCCAGCGGTCTGTCTCTTTGGCGTCGGGAACCTCCATCGACACCGAAAGGCAGGCATACCAGATACCCTTTTTGGACTGAACCAGTTTGAGACTGCCCGCTTTGGCCTCTCCCTCCAGCAACGCTTCCAGCCAATCCCGATGGGAAGCGGCATGGACTTCTATCGGGATTCGCTTTTTGATGCCACGCACCAATCCAAAACCAAGGCTGAAGGTGTCACCGACACGATGCAATCTCCAGTTCTGGTTGTTGGTTTCAAGGGGAAGGCGCTTAAAGCATTTCACCTGGGTGCGGGCGTTGGCGTTGCGAATGGTCTGATTGATCCATGCCGAGCCGATTTCAATATCTGCAAATGCCTTGCTGGTGAGTTGGCGGCGCTCGGATTTGGGCAGGGCAAGGATCGTGTTGGCAACTTCTGTGTTGATCTTTTCAAGACGAGCAAACATGTCCGCCTTCGACTGATTTAACCGAAGAAAGGGAAGTTTGATTGTCTTGGTGAATATCGCCACAATTCAAAACGTATACCGTCTTGCGCTATCGCGCAAGACGCGGCTTATATCCCCACGGATAAATCCGGGGGCTTTACCCGGTATTGTCAAAGCCCTGGACTCCCGCCTTCGCGGGAGTGACGGCATGGGGACTTCATGAGGTCGACGGCATGAATGGTGTCGACTCAATCCTTCTTTTCGGCCTCCACATCCCCGGCCTGCCCAGCTGTCGAATCCGGTGGCGCGTCGTAGGTGCTCCAGCCGTAGGGACGGCCGGTGGGGGGCAGTTCCGGTTTTTTCTCCGGGTGCTGGTGCAGATAGGCCTTGGCCACGAAGTGAGCGGTCACCGGGGCGGTGAGGAACAGAAAGGCCGTGATCAGCACCTCATGGATGGATACCTTGCCCTCGATCCCCCAGAAATACAGCATGGAGGCCACCAACGCGCCGCCCACGCCCAGGGTGGTGGCCTTGGTGGGGGCGTGCAGACGGCTCATGAGATCCGGCAGCTTCACCAGTCCCACGGAACCCACGATGACGAAACACCCCCCCACCACGATCAGCAGGGAGATCACCAATTCAAGCCAGAATGCCATGGTCATGCCTCCCGATCACTCGATCACGTCGCCGCGCAGGACGAAGCGGCAATAGGCGACGGTGGAAATGAAACCGAACATGGCCAGCAACAGGGCCGCCTCGAAATACAGGGTGGTCTGCTGCTGGATGCCGTAGAGGATGATCAGGGCGATGGCATTGATCATCATGGTGTCCACCGCCAGTACCCGGTCCATCAGGGTCGGCCCCTGCACCAGGCGCCAGAGGTTGAGCATCAGCGCCAGGCAGACGGCAAAGAAGCCGAAGGTCAGTGCATAACCGATCATGGGAAGATCTCCTTGAGCCGGGCTTCGTAGCGGGTCTTCATCTGCATCACCGCCTCCTCCGCGTCCGGTGCGTCCAGGCAGTGCACCAGCAGGCTGCGGCCATCGGCGGACAGGTCGCTGCTGACGGTGCCGGGGGTCATGGAGATGGTGCCGGCCAGGACGGTAATGGCCTCCGGGGACTTCAGGTCCAGGGGCACGGTCACCCAGCGGGTCTTGAGGCTTTCCGGGGGATGGAACAGGATCAGGCGGGCCACGATGACATTGGCCACGACCACGTCCCAGGCCACCAGGAGCATGAAGGACAGGGCCTTGCCGTAGGCCCGGATGGGAGGGCGTTCCGGCCAGAAGCTGCTGGTGATGATGGGGATGACCACGCCCAGGATGAGGCCCATGACCAGGCCGCCCAGGGTGAAGCTGTTGAGCAGCAGCATCCACAGGAGCACCAGGGTCAGGGTCATCAGGGGGTGGGGCAGCCACCGCTCCCAGAATGTCCGTTTGTGCCGTTTGTCTGCCATCGGGCGGATACCTGTCTAGATGATACGGTAAGGATGTGATGGGTCCGGCGGCGCTGGTGCGCTAGTCCAGCACGGCGCCGATGTAGGCGCGCGTCTCGAACAGCTGCGCCGCCGTCGCGTCCAGGTAGCCCGTCACCGGTCCGGCAAAGACCGTCAGGAATACCAGTGACGCCAGCAGCAGGCCGACGGCCACGAATGACAACGCGCCCGATTCCGGTGCCCCGTCGGTCTCCAGGCGCCCCTCCACCGCGGCACTCTTCCAGAACAGGGTGCTCCCGCCCCGGCCGAAACCGATGATGGCCAGCAGGGAGGTCACCAGGATCAGGGACCAGATCCAGATCACGGCGTCGCTGTCCCGGGCCGCGTCCAGGATCAGCAGCTTGCCCAGAAAACCCGCCAGGGGCGGCATGCCCACCATGGCGATGGCCGCAAGGAAGAACCCGCCGGCAATCAGTCCGGCCTGGGCGAAGGTGGGCGCCACCACCAGATCATCCCCCAGCCCCGGACGCCGGTCCACCACCAACCCGACGATAAGGAACAGGGTCGCCGCCGCCAGGGTGGAATGGAGCAGGTAGTACAGGCCCGCCGACAGGGCCTCGGGGGTAAACAGGGACACCGCCGTGAGCAGGGTGCCCATGGAGCCGATGACGCCGAAGCTGACCATCTGGCCCAGACTGCGGGAGGCCAGCACACCCACCATGCCCACCACCAGGGTGACCAGGGCCGCCGGCAACAGCCAGTCGGCGGCGATGCCCGCCGCCTCCCCCGCCCCGTCACCGAAGACCAGGGTATACATGCGGATGATGGAATAGGCACCCACCTTGGTCATGATGGCGAACAGCGCGGCCACCGGCGCCGGCGCCAGGGCGTAGGTGCCCGGCAGCCAGAACTGTACCGGCACCAGGGCGGCCTTGACGCCGAACACCAGCAGCAGCAACAGGGCGCCGGTCTGCAGCAAGGCCTGTTCGGAGGCGCCCACTTCCGGCACCCGCAGGGCCAGATCCGCCATGTTGAGGGTGCCGGTGACGCCGTAGATCAGGCCGATGGCCACCAGGAAGACCGACGAACCCACCAGGTTGACCACCACGTATTGAACTCCCGCCCGCATCCTGGCCGGGCCGCCGCCATGGACCATCAGGCCGTAGGAGGCAATCAGCAGAATCTCGAAGAACACGAACAGGTTGAACAGGTCGCCGGTGAGAAAGGCACCGTTGATGCCCATCAGCTGCAACTGGAACAGGGCATGAAAGTGTCGCCCGTGTCGGTCCCAGCCGTCGATGGCATAGAGCACCACCACCAGCCCGAGCACCGCCGTGAGCACCAGCATCAGCGCCGAGAGCTGGTCCAGCACCAGGACGATACCGAACGGCATGGGCCAGTTGCCCAGGGCATACATCTGGGTCTGACCGTCGGCGGCCATGCCCATGAGGATGCCGCCCAGCAGCAGCATGATCACCGCCGAGGCCACGGAGAAGACCCGCGCCAGGACGATGTCGTGACGCACCGCCAGCACGATCATGGGTGCCACCACCGCCGGCACCAGGATGGGAAGAATGATCCAGTGATTCATGAGTGATCCGCCTTCTCGCTACCCTCGGACCGGCTCAGGTCCACGTGATCGCTGTCGCTCTCCAGATAGGCCCGCAGGGCCATGGCCACCACCACCGCCGTCATGCCGAAGGAAATGACGATGGCGGTCAGCACCAGGGCCTGGGGCAAGGGATCCGCATAGCCCAGGGCCTCGTCACTGATGACCGGGGGCAGATTGACCGACAGCCGCCCCATGGCAAACAGGAAGAAGTTCACGGCATAGGTGAGCAAGGTCAGACCCAGGATCACCGGATAGGTCCTGGCCCGCAATAACAGGTAGACCCCGGCGGCGGTCAGCACGCCCACGGAACTGGCAACGATGAATTCCATACGCTCGTTCTCTCTTGATCAGCGGGACCGCACCGAGGACACCGGGGCAGACGGGTCCACATCCATGGGGCCTTCATTATCGGGCCGGTGACTGGACAGGCTGCCCAGGCGGGACAGGTTCGCCAGCGCCAGCATCACGCCCCCGACCACGGTGAGGAAGACACCGATGTCGAAGGGCAACGCACTGGCCACCTCCACTTCCCCGATCAGGGGCAGGTGGACATGGGTATGGGCCGAGGTGAGGAAGGGGTAATCCCACAGCATGGCAACGATGCCGGTGGCCCCGGCCACCAGCACCCCGACGCCGATCATGGCGTCATAGTCCACTCGCACCTGACGGGCGGTCCATTGGAAGCCGCTGGCCATGTACTGCATGATCAGGGCGATGGAAACCACCAGGCCGCCGATGAAGCCGCCGCCCGGCATGTTGTGCCCCCGCAGCATGATGTACAGGCCCACCATCAGCGCCAGCGGCAGCATCAACCGGGTGGCCACCACCATCATCATGGGATGCCGATCCGCCGACTGGGGCTGATCCGGCATCCAGGCCGCCAGCCGGGCACCGGCACGGCCCCGAACCGCCCCTTCCAACAGGGCGTAGATGGCCAGGGCCGCGATGCCCAGCACGATGATCTCGCCGAAGGTGTCAAAGCCGCGGAAGTCCACCAGGATCACGTTTACCACGTTGGTGCCACCGCCGCCGGGCACGGATTCGTCCAGGAAGAAGGTGGAAATACTGGTGAAGTCGCGGGTGATCACCGCCCAGCACAGGGCACCCACGCCCAGACCCGCCAGGGCGGCGATGATGCCGTCGCGCACCTTGCGCGCCCCGTCGCTCTCGGCGGGCGTCTGCTTGGGCAGGAAGTACAGGGCCAGCAGGATCAGGATGGTGGTCACCACTTCCACCGAGATCTGGGTCAGGGCCAGGTCCGGCGCGGAGAAGTACAAAAAGCCCACCGAGACGATCAGACCGGCCACGCTCACCGCCACCAGGGCCAGCAAACGCTGGCGGTGCAGCAGCAGGGCGACGGCGCAGACCCCCAGCAACAGGATCCAGGCGATCACGGCCACCGGCGTGGCCGGCAGCAGTTCGCGGCTACCGACGCCGTGGGAAGCGTTCATGAAGGCGGCAAACCCCAGCACCACGAAACCGCCGACCATGAAGGCCAGATAGCGCTGCAGAGAGCCGTTATGCAGGCTCAGGATGGCCCACTGGGCGGCACGGACCAGGGCGGCCATGCCGGTATCGAACATGCCCTTGGCGTCGGGGTGAGGTCCGGCCTGCCAGCGGGCGCGCACCAAGGTGTAGCGCCAGATCAGGAACAGACCACCCGCCAGTGCCGCCATGGACATGAACAGGGCCGGGGTCAGGCCGTGCCAGATGGACAGGTAAAAATCCGGCAGGGGTGCGCCGGTGACCGCCGTCGCCGTGACGCGCACCAGCGGACCGGCCAGGGCCTCCGGGAACAGCCCGATGAGGATCACCAGGGACACCAGGAAGGCCGGCGGCAGCCAGAATCCCGCCGGCGGATCGTGGGGAGTGTGGGGATAATCGTCCCGCTTCGGCCCCAGGAAGACATGGGCGATATAGCGGAAGGAATAGGCCACGGAGAACAGGGCGCCCAGGGTGGCGGCCAGGGGGATGATCCAGCCCTGCCCGGCCCAGGTGGCATGCACCGCCTCTTCCAGCATCATTTCCTTGGAGAGGAACCCGTTGAGCAACGGCACCCCGGCCATGGAGGCCGCGGCCACCATGCCCAGGGTGGCGGTAATGGGCATCAGGGTCATCAATCCGCCCAGGCGTTTGATGTCACGGGTACCGGCCTCATGATCGACGATGCCGGCGTTCATGAACAGGGCGGCCTTGAAGGTGGCGTGATTGAGGATATGGAACACCCCGGCCACGGCCGCCATGGGCGTGGCCAGGCCGAAGAGCATGGTGACGAGTCCCAGGTGGCTCACGGTGGAGTAGGCCAACAGGCCCTTGAGGTCATCCTTGAACAGGGCGATGCCCGCGGCCAGCACCATGGTGAAGAGCCCGGTGGTGGTCACCAGATAGAACCAGGCATCGGTGCCCGCCAGCACCGGCCACATCCGGGCCAGCAGGAAGATCCCCGCCTTGACCATGGTGGCCGAGTGCAGGTAGGCGGACACCGGCGTGGGCGCGGCCATGGCATGGGGCAGCCAGAAATGGAACGGGAACTGGGCGCTCTTGGTGAAGCAGCCGATCAGGATCAGGATCAGGGCCGGCAGATACAGGGGGGAGGCCTGGATCAGTTCGGCGTTCTGCAGGATCACCGTCAGGTCATAGGAGCCGACGATGTTGCCCAGGATGAGCATGCCGGCAATCATGGCCAGACCACCGCCCCCGGTCACGGCCAGGGCCATGCGCGCCCCCTGGCGCCCTTCCGGCAGATGCTTCCAGTAGCCGATGAGCAGGAAGGACGACAGGCTGGTCAGTTCCCAGAAAATCAGCAGCAGCAGGATGTTGTCCGACAGCACGATACCCACCATGGCGCCCTGGAACAGCAGCAGGTAGGTATAGAAGTTGCCCATGGGGTCTTTCTCGGACAGATAGAACCGGGCGTAGATGATGATCAGAAGGCCGATGCCCAGGATCAGGCTGGCGAACAGGAAACCCAGGCCGTCGAGAAAGAAATTGACGTTCAGTCCCAGCTGGGGAAGCCATTGCCAGCCCACCTGCACGATCTCGCCGCGAAACACGGCCGGGGCATGGGACATGAGCAGGCCGAAGGCCAGCAGGGTGACCGAGCCGGTGGCGATGGCGCAGGCATTGCGTCCGGCGCGGATCATCAGCGCAGGCAGCAGCGCGCCGAGGAAAGGCAATATGACGATCAACGCAAGGTTCATTGGGTCACCCGAATTGAGGGACGTGCACGACAAACCGTCGCCGTGAACACCAGGGTGTCCGGCACGGAAATGTCCTCGATCATAATTTAGGTTGGAAGGGGCAGCCGCCCCGGCCCGGCCGGTAACTTTACCCAATCAGGATCGGGGAAACCAGCCCGAAAACTCGGGTTTTTCAAACCTGCCCAAAGAGATGCCACAACAAGAACCCGCCATACACCCCCAGGAGCACCAGGCTCAGGATGGTGATGGGACGCACCCCCTTCTGCTCCGGCACCGGTAGTCCCTGGGCCTGCAGGCGCCGGTGCTGAAGCCAGCGTTTCAGGCGCCACCAGGCAAACAGAATCAGGATCAGCAGGGTCAGAAACTTGAGCATGCGACGCGTGGCCCTCGCAATATTAGTAGTGAGTGATATACTTCAGGGGCCATTTCCAACAAGGAGTACCGCTTACCATGAAGCACCTGAAGACTGGATTGATCGCCCTGGTGATGCTGCTGGCCCTGGCGCCCCTGGCCCAGCTCGCCGCCGCCGAAGACAACCGCGTTCTGGTGACCGTCAACAGCGGTGAACCCCAGACCCAGGCCATGGCCATGATCCTGACCCGCCAGCTGGTGGAACGGGGCGCCACGGTACAGGTTCTGCTGTGCGACCAGGGCGGCGTGATGGGGACCAAGGCCTATGACGGCCCGGTGATGAAAGGCCCCGATGCCACCGCGCAGCAGATCATGCGCGGCGTGATGCAGGCCGGCGCCAAGGTCAGTGTCTGCGCCCTGTTCCTGCCCAACAGCGACTTCACCCGGGATGATCTCATTGACGGCGTGGATGTGGCCACCCCCCCGCAGATGGGTGAGTTCATGATCCACGGGACCCGTTTCCTGAACTTCTGACATCACGCTCTGGCAATTCCTGCCGGCCCACTCGTTTCCGGGTGGGCTTTTTTATGGCACCATGGCGAGTTTTTACCGCCTCAAAGGTGCCGCCCGGATGGTTAGGAGACTGTCCGCCCTGATCTGTCTTGCCGTCCTCCAGCTGTCTCCGGTCACCGCGCCGGCACACCCCGGTGATGCCGCCATCGACCCATACCAGATCGAGTACGCCGCCGACGCCGATTCGGGCAACCTCCGCACACAGTACCAGGACAGCCCGTTGCCCGGCCTGGCGGCCGCCGCCGGCACCTTCATCCTGCTGATGATGATCCTGGTGATGGTCAACCGGCATCTGCATGAGCAGCGCGCCCTGCTTCGGCAAAGCGAGTATCGCTACCGTTCCGTGGTTGATGCCCTGTCGGAAGGGGTCGTGCTGCTGGATCGGGACGGCCGGATCACCACCAGTAATCCCGCCGCGGAGCGGATACTCGGTCTGAGCGCCGGGATGCTGAGCGGGATTTCCGTCACGGACCCTGACTGGAACGCCGTTCACGACGACGGCCGCCCTTACCGCGGCGAGGAGATGCCGGGCCTGGTCACCCTGCGCACCGCCCAACCCCTGCGTGAAGTGGAAATGGGACTGCGCCGGACAACCGGCGAAGTCACCTGGCTGCTGGTCAATACACAGCCGTTGTTCCAGTGCGGTGAAGACACCCCCCATGCGACCGTGGTCAGTTTTACCGACATCACCGACCGACGCCGCTCGGAAACGGCGCTCCGGGAACGGGAAAACCGCCTGTCCACCCTGGTTTCCTCCATGCGCGAGCTGCTGTTCGTACTGGATGAGGAAGGCCGCTACCTGGATTACCACGCCCCGGACAAGCATGACCTCCTGGTCCCGCCGGAACGGTTCCTGGGTCAGCATTTTTCCTCATCGTTGCCGGCCGAGGTCGCCCAGGTCATACAGGAGGCCATTGACCGTGTGCGCGCCACCGGACAACCAAGCCGGTGCGATTATCGACTGGATCTGCCCGGCGCGGGAACACGGGACTTCAGCGCCGACATCGTCCCCCTGGTCAGGCACCAGGGTCATCCCTCGGGATTCCTGGGCGTGGTACGGGATGTCACCGAGGAACGGCGGATGGAACAGCAGCTGCGCATTGCCGCCACCGCCTTCGAGGCCATGGAAGGCATGTTCGTGACGGACCGGCATGGCGTGATCCTGCAGGTCAACACCGCGTTTACCCGCATCACCGGCTACAGCGCCGAGGATGCCGTCGGTCGCAATCCGAACCTGTTGCGCTCAGGACTGCACGATGACGCCTTCTATCGGCAGATCTGGGACAGTATCGGGCAACACGGTAGCTGGCAGGGAGAAATCTGGAACCGCCGCAAGGACGGCTCGCTCTACCCCCAGGAGCTACTCATCACCGCCGTCAAGGACCGGCACGCGCAGGTCACCCACTATGTCGCCACGCTGCGGGATATCACCCAGCGCGTGGCCAATCGGGAGGCCCTGCTGGAAGCCAAGAATCAGGCCGAAGCCGCCAACCGTGCCAAGAGTGAATTCCTGGCCAGCATGAGCCACGAACTGCGCACGCCGCTGAACGCCATCCTGGGATTTGCCCAACTGCTGGATATCGATGATTCACGCCCGGACGAGGACCGGGACAACATCCGCCAGATCCACAAGGCCGGCCGGCACCTGCTGACGATCATCAACGACCTGATCGACCTGGCCAGGATCGATACCGGCCAGCTGACCCTGAGCATCGAGGCGGTCCCGCTCGGATCCGTCCTGAAAGAAAGCCTGGAATTCATTTCCGGGCTGGCCACCGAGCGCCGGGTACGCATTCACCTTCCAGCGGACTTGCGGGAAGAGATGCTGGTCAAGGCCGACTACACCCGCCTGCGCCAGGCCCTGATCAACCTGCTCAGCAATGCCGTCAAGTACAATCACCCTCAAGGATGGGTGCATGTCACCCTCGAACATCCCGATGCATGGATGATCCGCGTCTGCGTCACCGACAGCGGCCCGGGCATTCCGGCGCATAAGCAGGAACGCCTGTTTGTCCCCTTTGATCGCCTGGGTATCGAGTGCAAGCATGTGGAGGGAACGGGCATCGGCTTGATCATCACGCGGCGGCTCGTGGAAGCCATGGCAGGCCGGATCGGGTTCAGTAGCCGGGAGGGCGAGGGCAGCACGTTCTGGCTGGACCTGCCATTGGCGGATGCCGGCTCGCAGCCTTCCCTGCTCCCGCTCCCCGACACCCAACCATCCGGCATCCCCGCGGGGCCGACGGAAACCACGCCGCACAGTGATGGGGACAGGGGACCCGTGACCACGGACCATGTCACCGTCCTCTACGTGGAGGACAACCCGGCCAGCAGACGCCTCATGGAACGGGTGCTCGGCCATCACGACCGTTTTGCGCTGATGTTGGCAGAGGACGCGGAAACCGGCATCGCCCTGGCCAGGCGGCAACCTCCCGCCATTGTGCTGATGGACATCAATCTGCCGGGCATGACCGGCTATGAGGCCCTGGAAGCCCTCAAGTCATGGCCCGAAACCGCCCATATCCCCGTGGTGGCGATTTCCGCCAACGCCATGAAGGGTGATCAGGAACGGGGGCGGCAAGCCGGGTTTGCCCACTATCTGACCAAGCCGCTGGACATCCCGAAGCTGATGGAAGTCCTGGAGCAACTGACTTCGGGTTCCAGCTGACCGTTCCCCGAAAAGCCCCCATCAGTCATCCGGTGCCGATCTGACACAGTCACGTCCCGCCTCCTTGGCGGCATACAGGGCATCGTCCGCCCTTCTGAGCAAGATCTTGCGGGTATCCCCCTCGCGATAGCAGGCCACGCCGAAGCTCAGGGTGACATGCCCCACAGTCGGATGGGCATGGCGGCCGATGCCCGCCCTGACCCGCTCCGCCAGTTCCACCGCATCCCGCAGATGTGTCTTGGGCACCAGAATCAGGAATTCCTCGCCGCCCCAGCGGATGGCTGAATCCGAACGCCTGACCAGATCCTGCAGCAGCTGCCCCACCCGTGACAGCACCTGGTCCCCTACCCCGTGGCCATGCTGATCGTTGATGGCCTTGAAGTGGTCGATATCGGCCATGATGATGCTGAAGCCCTCGGCGTAACGCCCTGCCCGATACCACTCCCGCTCCAGCAACTGTTCACCGAAGCTGCGATTGGGCAGGCCGGTCAGCAGGTCGATGGTGGCCATCCGGCGCAGGGTCTGCTCCATGCGCACCCGCTCGCTGATGTCCTTGCCCGTACTCATGTAATGAGTGATCTCGCCGTACTCGTCCCGGACCGGCGTGATGGTCTGCTCCAGATGGAACAGACTGCCGTCCCTGGCCTTGTTGACGAAGGTGGCGCGAAAAGGCTGACCGGAGTCCAGGGTGTCCCATAATTGCTTGTAAAATGCTCCGTCGTGATGGCCGGATTTCAGGATGGCGGGGGTCTTGCCGATCACGTCCTCTCGACGGTAGCCGGTCTGCTTCTCGAAGGCACGATTCACATACACGATGGTGCCGTTCCGGTCCGTCATCACCACCTGATCCGAATTGGCCTCCAGGGCATTGGCCATCAGGTTGCGCTCGTATTCAGCACGGACCTTCTCCGTCAGGTCCCGCTGCACGGAGACGAAATGGGTGATCAGTCCCTTGTCGTCCCGGATGGGCGAGATATTCCACTCTACGTAATAGCAGCTGCCGTCCTTGCGGTAATTGACCGTATTGCCGATGAAGAACTCGCCTGCCTTCAGGCATCGGCGCAGCCGTTCGATGGTATCAAGGTCGGTACGCGGCCCCTGCAGGATGCGAGGTGTCTTGCCGATGAGTTCCTGGCACGTGTAACCCGTCATGTCGCAGAAGGCCTGATTCACGAACAAAATCCGTGGCCCGGGCATTTCCAGCAGGGCATCGGTGACCACCACGGCATTGAACGATTGTTCAATCGCCGCCTTGAGCATCTGGTCGGACAAGGTCAGGGCCATTCGGCGCTCCGGTTATTCGGTCCACGGGGAAGTGAGTACACGGATTCCCGTAGCCGCCATGATACCCGATCACACCCCTCTCACCATGTACCGGCATCCGACAAACGCTACCGTCAAGCATGCCGCGATCACTGTATAATCGCCCTTCTCACGGTTGAGGGCCTTGTCTTCTCCGGTTCAGCCTCAAGGATTTCAAGCGAGTTGCCAATGATGAACACTGAATACCGCAAAAACCTGCCAGGAACAGCGCTGGATTATTTCGACACCCGCGCCGCCGTCGAGGCCATCCAGCCCGGTGCCTACGACACGCTCCCCTATACCGCCCGCGTCCTGGCGGAAAACCTGGTGCGCCGCTGCGAGCCCGAAGGACTCACCGACGCACTCAGGCAGATCATCGAGCGCAAGCGTGAACTGGACTTCCCCTGGTTCCCCGCCCGTGTGGTCTGCCACGACATCCTGGGCCAGACCGCCCTGGTGGACCTGGCCGGTCTGCGGGACGCCATCGCCGAAAAAGGCGGCGACCCGGCCAAGATCAACCCGGTGGTGCCCACCCAGCTGATCGTGGATCACTCCCTGGCGGTGGAACACGGCGGCTTTGAAGCCGACGCCTTCGAGAAGAACCGGGCCATCGAGGACCGCCGCAACGAAGACCGCTTCCACTTCATCAACTGGACCAAGCAGGCCTTCCGCAATGTGGACGTCATCCCCCCCGGCAACGGCATCATGCACCAGATCAATCTGGAAAAGATGTCGCCGGTGATCCAGGTCCGCGACGGCGTGGCCTTCCCGGACACCTGCGTGGGTACCGACAGCCATACCCCCATGGTGGATGCCCTGGGCGTGATCTCCGTGGGCGTGGGCGGCCTGGAGGCCGAAAGCGTGATGCTGGGCCGGGCCTCCATGATGCGCCTGCCCGACATCGTCGGCGTGGAACTCACCGGCACACTCAAGCCGGGCATCACCGGCACCGACATGGTGCTGGCCCTGACCGCCTTCCTGCGTCGGGAGCGGGTGGTGGGCGCCTATCTGGAATTCTTCGGCGAGGGTGCCGATGCCCTCACCGTGGGCGATCGGGCCACCATCGCCAACATGACGCCGGAATACGGCGCCACCGCCGCCATGTTCTACATCGACGGCCAGACCATCGATTACCTCAAGCTCACCGGCCGCGACGACGCCCAGGTGGCCCTGGTGGAGACCTACGCCAAGACGGCCGGCCTGTGGGCCGACAGCCTCAAGGGCGCCGAATACGAGCGGGTGCTGCGTTTTGACCTGTCCGCCGTGGAACGCACCCTGGCCGGTCCCTCCAACCCCCATGCCCAGCTGCCCACCCGGGAACTGGCCAGCCGCGGCATTGCCGGGGCCTGGACCGAGGAGCCGGGCAAGATGCCCGACGGGGCCGTGATCATCGCCGCCATCACCAGCTGCACCAACACCTCCAACCCGCGCAACATGGTGGCGGCGGGCCTGATCGCCCGCAATGCCAACCGGCTGGGCCTGACCCGCAAGCCCTGGGTCAAGTCCTCCCTGGCCCCCGGCTCCAAGACGGTGAAGATGTACCTGGAAGCAGCCGGCCTGCTGCCGGAACTGGAGCAGCTGGGCTTTGGCGTGGTGGCGTTCGCCTGCACCACCTGCAACGGCATGTCCGGCGCGCTGGACCCGAAGATCCAGCAGGAGATCATCGACCGCGACCTCTACGCCACTGCCGTGCTCTCCGGCAACCGCAATTTCGACGGCCGCATTCACCCCTATGCCAAGCAGGCCTTCCTGGCCTCCCCGCCCCTGGTGGTGGCCTATGCCATCGCCGGGACCATCCGCTTCGACATCGAGAAGGATGTGCTGGGACACGATGCCGACGGCAATCCCGTCACCCTCAAGGACATCTGGCCCAGCGACGAGGAAATCGACGCCATCGTGCGCGCCAGCGTCAAGCCCGAGCAATTCCGGGAGGTCTACATCCCCATGTTCGAGGCCCGGGACGCGTCGACCGAAACCGTCACCCCCCTCTACGACTGGCGCCCCATGAGCACCTACATCCGCCGCCCTCCCTACTGGGAGGGCGCCCTGGCCGGTGAGCGCACCCTCAAGGGCATGCGCCCGCTGGCGGTGCTGGGTGACAACATCACCACCGACCACCTGTCGCCGTCCAACGCCATTCTGGCCAGCAGTGCCGCCGGGGAATACCTGGCGAAAATGGGTCTGCCGGAGGAAGACTTCAATTCCTACGCCACCCATCGCGGGGACCACCTGACCGCCCAGCGGGCCACCTTTGCCAACCCCAAACTGCTCAACGAGATGGTGCGGGATGAAAACGGCCAGGTGAAGCAGGGCTCCCTGGCCCGGATCGAGCCGGAAGGCCGGGTGACCCGCATGTGGGAGGCCATCGAGACCTACATGGCCCGCCGGCAGCCCCTGATCATCATCGCCGGTGCCGACTACGGTCAGGGTTCCTCCCGCGACTGGGCGGCCAAGGGCGTGCGTCTGGCGGGGGTGGAGGCCATCGTTGCCGAGGGCTTTGAGCGCATCCATCGCACCAACCTGATCGGCATGGGCGTGCTGCCGCTGGAATTCCAGCCGGGCACCAACCGCAACACCCTGGCCCTCGACGGCACCGAAACCTATGATGTGATCGGTGAGCGCAAGCCGCGCACCACCCTCACCCTGGTGATCCATCGCCGCAACGGTGAGCGGGTGGACGTGCCGGTGACCTGCCGGCTGGATACGGCGGAAGAGGTCTCCATCTACGATGCCGGTGGTGTCCTGCAGCGTTTTGCCCAGGACTTCCTGGAGGCGGAAAACGCCGCCTGAGCCACTGCAGGCCCCTCTCCCCTTGCGGGAGAGGGGTGTTCACCCATCCAAAGCCCTGAGTTGTTGCCAGGATTTCCAGGAGACATCTTCGTGAGCCACAAACCCCAGATCAGGATCCCCGCCACCTACATGCGCGGCGGCACCAGCAAGGGCGTGTTCTTCAACCTGACCGACCTGCCCGAGGCCGCTCAGGTCCCGGGACCAGCCCGGGACGCCCTGCTGCTGCGGGTGATCGGCAGCCCCGACCCCTACGGCAAACAGATCGACGGCATGGGCGGCGCCACC
The DNA here is from genome assembly GCF_047222355.1 of Ectothiorhodospira shaposhnikovii. Lineage (NCBI taxonomy): Bacteria > Pseudomonadati > Pseudomonadota > Gammaproteobacteria > Chromatiales > Ectothiorhodospiraceae > Ectothiorhodospira > Ectothiorhodospira shaposhnikovii. The sequence continues at coordinate 2,148,493 of NZ_CP178333.1, forward strand.
TCCAGCACCAGCAAGACCGTGATCCTGTCTAAAAGCACCCGCCCGGATCACGACGTGGACTACCTGTTCGGCCAGGTCTCCATCGACAAGGCCTTCGTGGACTGGAGCGGCAACTGCGGCAACCTCACCGCCGCCGTGGGGGCCTTCGGCATCAGCGCCGGTCTGGTGGACCCCGGCCGCATCCCCGACAACGGCATCGCCACGGTGCGCATCTGGCAGGCCAACATCGGCAAGACCATCATCGCCCACATACCCATCACCGACGGCGCGGTACAGGAAACCGGCGACTTCGAACTGGACGGGGTCACCTTCCCCGCCGCCGAGGTGCAGATCGAGTTCATGGAACCGGCGGATGACACCGGCGGCTCCATGTTCCCCACCGGCAATCTGGTGGACGATCTGGATGTCCCCGGCCTGGGCACCCTGAAGGCCACCATGATCAATGCCGGCATCCCCACCATCTTCGTCAACGCCGAGGACATCGGCTATACCGGCACCGAACTGCAGGAGGCCATCAACGGGGACGCCGAGGCGCTGGAGCGATTCGAGACCCTGCGTGCCCACGGCGCCCTGCGCATGGGCCTGATCAGCGACCTGAAAGAGGCCGCCCAGCGCCAGCACACCCCGAAGGTGGCCTTCGTCGCCGGGCCGAAGGATTACGTGTCTTCCAGCGGCAAGCCCGTCCAGGCGGAGGATGTGGACCTGCTGGTGCGCGCCCTGTCCATGGGCAAGCTGCATCATGCCATGATGGGTACGGCCGCCGTGGCCATCGGTACCGCGGCGGCCATCCCCGGTACCCTGGTGAATCTGGCGGCCGGCGGCGGTGAGCGCACGGCGGTGCGTTTCGGCCATCCCTCCGGCACCCTGCGGGTGGGTGCACAAGCCCGTTGCGAGAACGGCGAATGGACGGTGACCAAGGCCATCATGAGCCGTAGCGCCCGGGTACTGATGGAAGGCTGGGTCAGGATTCCCGCGGACAGTACCTGATCTCCCGGCGGCTGGACCGGCTCCCCGATGATGCAAAACGCCCCGGCCTCGTCCGGGGCTTTTTGTCGAACTCGATCCATTATTGCGAATAATTATCGTTTGTGTTTTCATGTCGACAAAATACCGACAGGATTCACAGACCATGGACAGACAGCCACCCTCGCCTGCTGCCGTAAAGATCGTGTCCGCTGCCCGAGTCATCATGCTCGTCCTGCTCTGCCTGACGCCGTTCCCGCTTCTTTCAGGCACGGAGGCCAAACAGCCCCTGACCCCCGATGACTACCATCTTTGGCATACCATCGCCAATGCCGGCCTGTCGGCCGACGGCCTGTGGTTCTTCCATAACCAGGTTGGCATGGTTCGAGGCGAATCCCTGACCCAGGTCTCAAGTACGGTCGATCCGGATCGGCAGTTCCGGTTCGAGCACGCCTTCGGCCATGGCTTTTCGCCGGATGGACAGTGGTTCTTCTTCCGTGCCCAGACGGTGGCCGGCAAGAGTATCCAGGACACGCCGCCCCATGAGACCCGTCTGGGCGCACTGCGGCTGGATACGGGGGCCGTCACCTTCTTTTCCGGCGTGATCAGCCATGAAATCTCGCCCGACGGGCGATTCCTGGCGGTTCGACGGACCATGCCGGAGAATGAAACGGCCCACGACGGGGAATTACTGCTCCACGACCTGTCACGATCACAGTCGATCCATATCCCGGGGGTTCAGGAACACCGGTTCAGCACCGGGTCCGACCATCTGGCAATGACGATCAGGACGCCCGACTCCCATGAAGTGGTGATCCTGAATCCGGCCACGGGCAACCGTCGTACCCTGGACCAGCATCCCGGAGGCCATTTCCATCTGAGCTGGAGCCCCGATGGTCAGCGTCTTTCCGTGTTCCGCGCAGCTGACGGCAAGCCTCGGGAGCCGCTGGCCGCCCTGGTGTTCGAACAGCTGGATTCCCGGCCGGTACGTCACGTCCTGACACCCCCCCGGGGCGAGAAAGATACCGCCACGCTGGCCTTCGCCCAGGGACGCTGGCCTCGATGGTCGGACGATGGCCTGCGCCTGTTCTTTCCCATGACACCGCTCCAGTCCGCTGACGGGACAGATTCGGAGGCTGAAACCGCCCTCCCCCCCAGCACCGTGCGTATCTGGCACTGGCGCGATGATCCTATCCAGCCCTACCGGCAGAAGAAGGGAGATGACCGCGCCATTCCCCATCTCTGGGCAGTCTGGCATCTGCGGGATGGGCGTTTTTTTGCCCTGGCCGATGAACCGGGCCTGAGCCTGGAACTGGTCCGGGGTCAGCATCACGCGGTACTCCATGATCCCAGGCCCTACCAGCCCCAATTGCGGGATCAGTGGAACGACATCCATCTGGTGGATGTGCATGGCGGCGAGCGGACCCTGGTGCTTGAGCGCTATGAGTCGGTGAGCAGTTCACCACAGGGCCGCTACCTGCTGTACTTCTCCGGCGAGGACTGGTGGACCTACGACATTCACACCGGCCGGTACGCCAATCTGACGGCGACGGTGGAGAGTCGTTTCAATGACTTCACCCAGGTGAACGGACGCACCATCGACCGCCCCTTCGGTCATGGCCAATGGGCCGACGGAGATGCCTGGGTGCTGCTGTATGATCTGCATGATGTCTATCTGGCCCAGCCGGACGGCGAACACATCCAGCGCCTCACCCAGGGCGCGGAGCACGGCATCCGCTACCGTCAGGCCATCCTGGACCGCCTGCGGCCCAGCCTGGACCCGGAAGGTCCCGTCCATCTGGAAATGTTCGGCCTGCGCACCAAGGATACCGGGTATGCGCGCTGGCATCGCGGCACCCTGGACACCCTGATTCATGGCCCCATGCAGGTGGATCAGCTTCAGTACGCGGCCGCCACCGATCAGTATGTCTATCGCTTACAGACCGCGGTCGACTCGCCGGACTACTTCCTCACCGACAGTGACTTTGTCCGGCATCATCGCCTCACCCGCACCAATCCTCAGCAGGCACGGTTTCACTGGGCCGGTGATGAACTGGTCCGGTTCAGGACCGAGAAGGGAGAGCCGCTGGAGGCCCGGCTGCTCTACCCCGCCGACTACGAACCGGGCCGACAGTATCCCATGATCGTGCACATTTATGAGCAACGCTCGGATACCCTGCATGAATACACCCTGCCCCGCCACAATCATGCCTTCAATGCCCGTCGCTTGTCCTCGGAGGGTTATTTCGTCCTGGAACCGGACATTCACTACGAGCTGGGCCAGCCCGGAGAGTCCGCCCTGGAGAGCGTGGTGCCCGCGGTCAAGGCGGTCCTGGAAAGTGGCCGGGTGGATCCCGCCCGCATCGGACTGGTGGGACATTCCTGGGGCGGCTACCAGGTCAGCTACATCATCACCCAGACCGATCTGTTTGCCGCCGCCGTTGCCGGCGCCCCCATCACCAACCTGATCAGCAAATACAATTCCATCTACTGGCGCACCGGCATTCCGGAACATCTCATCTTCGAAACCGGTCAGGCGCGGCTGCCAAGACCCTTCTGGGAGGATCTCGGCAGCTACGTGGCCAACTCCCCGGTCTTCAATGCCCAAGGCATCGACACGCCCTTGCTGGTCATGTTCGGCACCGAAGACGAGTCGGTGGCCTTCAATCAGGGGGTGGAGATCTACAACACCCTGCGCCGGATGGGAAAACCCATCGTCATGCTGGCCTACGAAGGAGAAGGACACAACCTGCGACGCCGGGAAAATCAGCTGGATTACTCCAGCCGGGTGTCCCAATGGCACGAACATTGGCTCAAGGGCGAAGAACCGGGCAGCTGGATCATCCAGGGTCTGCCCCTGGTGCAGTATTCGGCCATCGGTGGCATCGCGGGTCGTGCATTTCGCGAAGATATAAATGATAATCATTAGCCCTTTTATTCAATAGTCGAGGTCAAGACATGCTGCGCAAGCACGGATCATCCCTGGGAACCATGTGCCTGCTCCTGATGGCCACCGCCTCCCCCGCACTGGCGGACATGGACATCGCCAACCAGAGCGGGTGCATGGCCTGTCATCAGATCGACGGCCAGGCCATCGGCCCCAGCTACAAGGAGGTGGCCGCCCGCTACCGGGGTGATGCCGGCGCCGTCGACAAGCTCACCGGCAAGGTGCGTGACGGCGGGGTGGGCAACTGGGGCCAGATTCCCATGCCCCCAAACGCCTGGGTGGGCGAGGACAATATCCGCATGCTGGTGAAGTGGGTACTCAGTCATTGATTCACCCGCCCCCCGGGGCCTTTCATTCTTTCATCCCGACACTGGAGGACCACTCCCATGGCATCAGCCATCCACGAGACCGTCACCGACCTGGAGCAGGTACGCCAACAACTGGCCCAATCGGCGGACGGGATTCTTGAAGACATGGCCCGGCAGGCCCGCTGCTCCATGCGGGACATCATCCACTGCCTGCCCCGATCCCTGTGGACCGAGGTACGCGGTAGACACTTCATCAACGTCATGCATGCCCTCTCCGACTGGGGCGATCTGGTCACCGTGATCCATAACCAGGACGTCATCCTGGAATTCAAGGGTCCGATTCCCCGCGGCAAGACCGGCCATGGTTTCTTCAACCTGCACGGCGGCACCGGCCTGTCCGGTCATCTGCGCCCGGAGCGTTGCGCTCATATCGTCTTCGTCAGGCGTCCCTTCATGGGCATGGAGACCGCCTCAATCCAGTTTTTCAACGAGACGGGCGAGTGCATGTTCAAGGTCTTCCTCGGACGTGATGAACAGCGGCAGTTGCGCCGGGACCAGTTGGATCTGTTCGAGCGCCTGCAAAAGGCCCTGCTGCATCTGGATCAGGCCGACCAGGAGGCCTGCGCATGACCCCCGTCCTCATCTTCGGTGCCAGCCGCGGGGTCGGTCTGGCGCTGGCCCGGCTGCTCCGGCGGGATGACATCCCGGTACTGGCCATGGTTCGCCCGCGCACGGACGCCCTGCCACTGCTGGAGATCGGTGCCGACATCATGCCCGGTGACGTCCTCGAACCCGGTGATGTGAAACGGGCCTTCGATGCGCTGGATGATCAGGGCATCGTGGTTTCCACGGTATCGGGCCGGACCGAAGACGGCCGTTTCGTGGACGACGACGGCAACCGGATCATTGTCGATGCCGCCGCTGCCCGAGGGGTGCGGCACTGCATTCTGGTGACCGCCATCGGCTGCGGCGAGATGATGCCGTTCCGCTCGGCACGGGCCATCGCCGCCTTCGGGGATGTGGTGGATGCCAAGACCCGTGCGGAAGCCCATCTCAAGGCTTCCGGCGTGCCCTTTACCCTCATTCGTCCCGGCGGTCTGGGCGATGAACCGGCCACCGGCCGGGGCATGCTGTCGGAAAACCCCGCCATTCACGGCTTCATTCAGCGGGCGGACGTGGCGCTGCTGATCCGGCAGGTGATGTCCGACCCCGGCGCCCTCGGCAAGGCCTATGCGGCCGTGGACAGGGATCGCGCCCGGATCGATCCGATCCCGGCAACCGGGACGGGATGACGCCCTTGACTTGCAAATAATAATCAATATCATTTCACCATTCGTGTTTCCCATCACGGAAACACCTGAGTCCACTTGCAGCTCAGCCCGCCACCGACCCCTGTCGGCAAGCCAGCCAGGCCGCCTTTTCAAGCTTGGGACGGAGTGCGCCCACTTCGTCGGGTTCTGGAGGTTTCATGACGCGTCAGCGCCTGTGCATGCTCACCGCGGCCATCGCCGCCGCCCTTTCCGGCACGGCCCACGGGGCCGATCCGGCCGGGGATCCTCTTTATGCCTCGGTGACCCTGCCCACCCTGCTCATTGAATCCACCCGCATGCCGGCACCGGTGGAGCAGGTCAACGCCCCGGTGGCGGTGCGTGACCGTGAGTCCATGGATCGGGACCAGGCCGCCAACCTGGCGGACATCATGCGCATGCTGCCCGGCGTCGGCATCGGCGGCGGTACCCGTGCCATCGCCATGGAACCGGTGATCCGGGGGCTGAGCGGAGAACGGGTCGTGATCCGGGTGGACAATGCGCGCCAGAATTTCGGCGCCGGCCACAAGGGCAGAATCTTTCTGGACCCCCTGCTGCTGGAACAGGTGGAAGTGCTCAGGGGACCGGCCTCCACCCTGTATGGTTCGGGTGCCCTGGGCGGAGTGGTGAATTTCCGCACCCAGGATGCCGACAGCTTCCTGGGGCCGGATGCCGATGCCGGCGGCCGGGTGAGCGCCGGCTACCAGAGCCAGGGGGATCAGTCCCTGTTCTCGGCCACCGCCGCGGGACGGGGAGAACGCCTGTCCCTGCTGGCCAACGTGCTCAAGCGGGAGCAGTCCGACCTGAAAGACGGGAACGGTGACACCATCCTGTACACCGGCGACGAGATCGTGTCCGGCCTGCTCAAGGGCACCCTGACCCCGGCACCGGGGCATCGTCTGACCCTCAGTCTGCAGGCCTTCCGGGACGATCACGAAATCCCCTCCAATGCCAACAGTACCGGCACCGGCGCCGGCAGCACCGCCATCATCGTCGACCGGCGCACGGACAACCGGACCCAGACCCTGCGCTACCAACTGCATCCCGATGACAGCCGCTGGCTGGATCTGGATGCCACCCTCTACGGTAATCAGGTGGAACTGGACGAAACCCGCACCGACACCGGCCGCAACGATGTCACCCAACTCAATACCCTGGGGTTGGACCTGACCAACACCCTGCGGTTTGAAACCGGCCCGGTGGATCATCTGGTGGTCGTGGGTCTGGAACATTACCGGGATCGCCAAAAAGGGGAGCGGGATGGCGAGAGCCGTCCCATGTATCCCGATGCCCGCCAGGCGGTCACCGGAATCTTCCTGGTGGATCGCCTGCTCATCACGGACCGGTTGGAGATCGCCCCCGGCCTGCGGTATGACCATTTCAGCAAGGACGCCGACGACCACGACCGACTGACCGAATCCGAATGGTCGGGGCAGATCAGTGCCACCTATACCCTGACTCCGGGCTGGGAACTGTTCGCCGGCTATTCCGAGGCCTTCCGCGCCCCCTCGCTCACCAACCTGTACGTGGGCGGCATCCACTTCGGCAACAACCGGTTCGAGCCCAATCCGGACCTGCGACCGGAAAAGGCGCGCAACAAGGAACTGGGCCTGACCCACCATGCACGGGGCCTGTTCCATCCCGAGGACCGGTTGCGGGCAAGACTGTCGGTGTACCAGAACGACGTGGAGGACTTCATCGACCAGATCGTGGAGCTGGAGATGCCGGCCTTCGGTCCTCCCATCCCCGGTGGCCGCACCTACTTCGAGAACGTGAATGATGCCCGCCTGCGGGGACAGGAACTGGAGATTCATTACACCCATCCGGATCACTTCATCACCGTGAGCGCCGCCCGGCAGCGGGGAGACAACCGCACCGAAGGCGGCCCCCTGTCCGGCATTCCCGCCGATAACCTGGCGCTGGAAGGGGGCGTGCATGTCATGCAGGGTCGGCTCACCCTGGGTGGCCGCGTGACCCATGCCTGGTCCCAGGACCGGGTACCGGACGACGCGGACACCGCCGACAGCTACACCCTCACCGATGTCTTTCTGACCCTGCGACCTGGCGCGGACCGGGACCGGATGCGGGTGGATTTCGGCATCGACAACCTCACCGACAAGACCTACCGCCCTCACCTGTCATCCATGAACGACCCGGGGCGCAACGTGAAGATCCAGGCCAGCTATCGCTTCTGACATCAAGGAGACCCTGCCATGAACCCGCTGAACACCCGCAGCGACCGAGGTCGACATGCACCGTCGTGAACTGCTGCGCCTGATGGGCGTCATGGCCCTCGCCGGTCTGCCTACCGGCCTGTGGGCCATGCAGCACCGTGCCGATGACGGACTGAGTGAGGGGCACCGCCTCATCACCATCGGTGGCGGACTGACGGAGACCGTCTTCGCCCTGGGGGCCGGCGACCGGATCGTGGGTACCGACAGCACCAGCACCTACCCGGTGGCCGCCGAGGCCCTGCCCAGGGTGGGCTACCAGCACACCCTCACCATCGAGAGCCTGCTGGCCCTGCGGCCCCACGCCCTGATCCATGACGGCAGCGCCGGACCCGAAGGCACGCTGACCCGGGCCCGGGAGGCCGGCGTACGGATACTGACCGTCCCCGGGGAACCGAGCCTGGAAGGGTTCAGGGCCAGGGTACGGACCCTGGGACAATGGCTGGACGCCACGGAAACCGCCCGGCGGGTCATCGACGATGTGGACCAGGACCTGGCCCGGGCCAGGGATCTGCAGGCGGGATTTCCCCGCCCGCCCGCCGTGGTGGCCCTGATGGCCCACGGCCAGGGCAATGCGGTGGCCGCGGGCCAGGACACCAAGGCGGATGCCCTGATCCGCCTGGCCGGCGGACGCAATGTCTTCACCGACTTTGCCGGCTATCGGCCCGTGTCCCGGGAAGGCGTCATGGCCAAACGCCCCGATGCCCTGGTGATCACCGGGGCGGCGGCGGCGGACTTCGGCGGCATGCTGGGGCGGGTACCGCAATATGTGGGCGACACCCTGTTCCTACTGGGGTTCGGCCCGAGGCTGGGCGAGGCCGTGCTCACGGTCACCCGTTTCCTGGGGGGTGATTCACGCACCCGCCGGGACGCCCGCTTCACCGATATCCCATCCGCATGAGCACGGTGGCTTCCCAAATCCCCGCCACCGGGACCCTCTCGGCGCCCGGCTCCCGCTCGGCCCGTGCCCGCTGGGTGGTGATCGCCCTGATACCGGCGGTCCTCGCCGCCGCTCTGCTGGGACTGACCACCGGGGCGGTGGAGGTGAGTCCGGCGGAAGTCCTGTGGGTATTGACCGGACACCTGGATGACCCGTTCCTGCGGGAAGTCATTCTCAACCTGCGCCTGCCCCGGGTGCTGGTGGCCATCACCGTGGGTGCCGCCTTGGCCGTGAGCGGGGTGGCCCTGCAGGGCCTGTTCAGGAACCCACTGGCCGACCCGGGCCTGATCGGCGTATCCGCCGGCGCGGCCCTGGGGGCGGTCAGCGTGATCGTGCTGGGCACCACCGTGCTGGCCCCGCTGGTCATGGCCCTGGGCGTGTTCACCCTGCCGCTGGCGGCGTTTGCCGGTGGTCTGGGGACCACCTGGCTGGTCTACCGGCTGGCCAGTCACGGCGGGCATACCTCGGTGGCCACCCTGCTGCTGGGCGGTATCGCCATCAATGCCATTGCCGGCGCCGCCACCGGCATGCTGGTGTACATGGCCGACGACCAGCAACTGCGTACCCTCACCTTCTGGAACATGGGTTCGCTGGCTCACGCCGGCTGGACCCTGTGGGCCGTCAGCGCGGGACTGGTCCTGCTGGCCCTGGCCTGCATGCCCCTGGTGGCCCGTGCCCTCAACGGCCTCATGCTGGGGGAGTCCGTGGCCACCCATCTGGGCTTTCCCGTGCACCGGATCAAGACCCTGGTGGTGGTCATGGCCGCCCTGGCGGTGGGTGCCTCCGTGGCCATTGCCGGCATCATCGGATTCGTCGGGCTGGTGGTGCCCCATCTGCTGCGCCTGACCATCGGCCCGGACCACCGTTATCTGCTGCCGGCCTCGGCCCTGGGGGGCGCCCTGCTGCTCCTGCTGGCCGATGCCCTCGCCCGTATCATCGTCGCCCCCGCGGAGCTGCCCATCGGGCTGCTCACATCCCTGCTGGGGGGACCATTTTTCCTCTGGCTGCTGCTGCGGCAAAAAGGGAGGCTCGGATGAACACACAGGCCCTGGCAAAAGTGTCCAATCTGGTGGTGGAACGGGGGGGACGGTACCTGCTGGATCAGGCCAACCTGGAGGCCCACCCAGGCAGCGTGCATGTGCTGGTGGGTCCCAACGGTGCCGGCAAGAGCACCTTGCTGTCGGTGATGGCCGGTGATCTGCGGCCCAGCAGCGGCGAGGTCACCTGGTGTGGACAGACACTGGACCAATGGTGTCCCCATGCCCTGGCCCGCTGCCGGGCGGTACTGCCCCAGGAAACCGTGGTCACGTTCCCGCTCACCGCCTGGGAAGTGGCGGAGATGGGGCGGCTGCCCCATCGCACCCCGGAACGGGACGCCAGAATCGTCCGCGAGGCCCTGGACCGGGCCGGCGTATGGCACCTGTCGGGCCGGGACTACCGCAGTCTTTCCGGCGGGGAACGCCAACGGGTGCAGATGGCCCGGGTACTGGCCCAGGTCCACGACACGGGACCGGACCAACCGGGCCTGCTGTTGCTGGACGAACCCACTTCGGCCCTGGACGTCAGGCATCAGCTGCGGCTCATGGAACTGCTGCGGGTGGACGCCGCCCGGGGTCGAACCATCCTGGTGGTGCTGCACGACCTGAATCTGGCCGCCGCCTACGCGGACCATATCACCGTGCTCAAAGACGGCAAGGTGGTGGCCAGCGGCACGCCGGCCCAGGTCATGCGCGCCGAAACCATCACCCACGCATGGGGCGTGGAATGCCTGGTGGAAAGGGACAGTCTCACGGGATGCCCCTGGGTCCGCATGCGCTACGGCCTGGGTTGCGCCACCGCTCACCGGGAGCATGCCGCATGACCACCATCGCCACCGACATGCCCGGTCTGTCCATGCCTGCCTTCAGCGAGGATCTGCCCTACCCCCGGCGCAAGCGCAGCCATCATGACGCCATCATGCCGCTGCAGCCCCTGTGCGAGGGCACCGCGACCCTGGGTGAACACCTGCTGAACCGGACGGCGGACTCGCGCCCCAGGGCCATTTACCTGCACATCCCGTTCTGTCGCCGGATCTGCCATTTCTGCAACATGCGCCGGATGAAGGGCAGCCCCGAGTCCCGCTATGCCGATCTGCTGATCCGGGAAATGGAAGCCGTCACCAGGATCCCCTATGTCCGGGACGGCATCTATGGCGCCGTGTATTTCGGTGGCGGCACCCCCAGCACCCTGTCCACGCCCGACCTGCAGCGGATCCTGCAGGCACTCAGGACACATTTTCAACTGACGGATGACGTGGAAATCACCCTGGAAAGCAGCCTCTCCGACCTGGATGAAGACAAGCTGAGGGCGGTCATGGCGGAAGGCATCAACCGTCTCAGTCTGGGCGTGCAGACCTTCCATGACCGTGGCCGGCGCCTGCTGGGTCGGTTGGGTGACGGGGAATGGGTCAAGGCGCACATCCGGCGTTTCCGCGCCCTGGGGCTGGACAACCTGGGCATGGACCTGATCTACCACTACCCCATGCAGAGCGACGGGGAACTGGCCCACGACCTTGCCGCCATCGCCGAGCTGGATCTGGCGGGTTTTTCCCTGTATTCCCTGATGATCCGGGAAAAGAGCCGCCTGGCCCATGAACACATGGCCCATGCCACCCAGACTCCGCAGACCCTGGCCCGGGAATGGCAACTGTTTTCACGGATTCTGGAAGCCGGTCAACGGCAGGGATTCGAGAGTCTGGAACTGACCAAGATGGTCAGGCCCGGCAGGGATCGTTACCGGTATGTGGCATTGCGCTACCAGGGCGGCGACACCCTGCCGCTGGGGGCCGGTGCCGGCGGGCGACTGGCCGGCATGATGCTCATGAACCCCTTGTCCCTGGAGGCTTATGCCCAGAGTTTGGAGAGGGTCACCGATCGCGAGGGCATGACCACCCGTCCGCCCTATGATGCCCTGTATCGATTCATCGGCGCCATCCAGTTCGGCCATGTGACGCCGGGCACGGTGCCGGAAGCGGCACATGCGGACCTGCTGGCGCGCTGCGAGCAACGGGTGGATCAAGCGCTCCTCACTCCCCTCGGGGACGGTCGTTACTCCCTGACGCCGAAGGGTATTTTCTGGGGTAACAACCTGGCGGCGGAACTGGCCGGCTGCGTGATGGAACAACTTTGAGCACCGGCTCGGGCCTGCAAAACGCTGCGGGCCGACCACCCCGGCTGGTACTTCCGGGTCCATCATCCCCGAGAATGGTCATTGATTTCCGTGGATCTCCAGATCCATCATTGCCGATTCATCACCAGCAAATGGATCGTGGGACCGCTGTATGGACCAAGGAAAAGCCGTCAAAGACTTCGAAATACCGGCACGCCCCGACATTCTGACGGAAATCCAACGGCTACGAAGTCTTCCCGACGTGGCCCTCAACCAGTTTGCGGATCTCATTGCCAGGGACGTAGGGCTGTCGGCCGGCGTACTGAAAATGGTGAACTCCCCCCTGTTCGGCCGAAGCAGACAGATTACCGACATTCATAACGCGGTGGCCCTGCTGGGTATCCATTCCATCACCCAGCTGGTCGCATCCCAGAAGCTGCGTCAATCCATCACCGGCAGAGCCTGCATATCCCTGGAAAAGTTCTGGGACACAGCCACCCAGACCGCGCAAACCATGCTGCTGCTGAGAAACCATCTCAATCTGCATCGAACCTGTCCCGCCGATGATGCCTACAGCTTTGGTCTGTTTCGTGACTGCGGTATCCCCATCATGGCCATCAAGTATCCTGATTATCGGTCCGTACTCATGGCGGCCAATCAGAATCCTGACCGGGTTTTCACGGAGGTGGAAGAAGATCACTACCCGACCAACCACGCGGTGATCGGCTACTACGTGGCCAGCTCATGGAACCTTCCTCAGACCATGACCCAGCTGATCCTCAGGCATCACGATCCGTCATTTCTGGACGACCGGCAAGTCGGCCGCTCCCAGAAGGACCTCTATGCCATCAGCAAACTGGCCGCCAATATCCTGAGCCAGGTGAAGCAGGGCAGCGATGACTGTGAATGGCCGGCCGTCAGCATCCGTGTACTGGATCATCTGGGTCTGACCGAGTACGACCATGATGTCCTGCAGGCGGACCTTTCCGAAGAGCTGATCCTGCGGCACGGCATCTGCTGATCCATCGCGGCGCCGACCGGCCTTGCCGGAGGGGTGGGACCCAGGGCTTCCACAAAATATTGTGCCTGTTATAATCCGCGGCACCATATATCGCCCCATCAAAGGATCCCGTCTTCATGGAACCCCTGCCTTCCCGAATGCCCGCCCTGCCCGCCCAAGTCATCAAGCGTGACGGCCGTCGTCTGCCCTTTGATGCCGCCCGCATCGAGTCCGCCATCCGCCGGGCCGGTCAGGCCACCGGAGAATTCGGAGACCATGAGGCCACCCTGCTCACCGCCCAGGTGGTGAAGGTGCTGGCCCATCGTTTTGCCCAGGGTCAGTGCCCGGACATCGAAAACATCCAGGATGTGGTGGAGCAGACCCTGATCAGTGCCAACCACCTGCGCACCGCCCGGGCCTATATCGTCTACCGGGAACAGCACAAGGCCCTGCGGGCCGACCGCCGGACCCTGGTGGATGTGGATGCCTCCATCAGCGAATACCTGGACCGTTCCGACTGGCGGGTGGCCGCCAACGCCAACCAGGGCTACTCCCTGGGCGGTCTGATCCTCAACACCTCCGGCAAGATGATCGCCAATTACTGGCTCAACCACGTCTATCCCCCGGAGATCGGCCAGGCCCATCGGGACGGCGACTACCACATCCATGACCTGGACATGCTGGCCGGCTACTGCGCCGGCTGGTCCCTGCGCACCCTGCTGGTGGAAGGCTTCAACGGTGTGCCGGGCAAGGTGGAAGCCGCCCCGCCCCGCCACTTCTCCTCCGCCGTGGGCCAGATCGTCAATTTCCTGGGCACCCTGCAGAACGAATGGGCCGGCGCCCAGGCCTTTTCCAGCTTCGACACCTACATGGCCCCGTTTGTCCGGGTGGACCGGCTCGACTACGCCCAGGTCAAGCAGTACATGCAGGAACTGATCTACAACCTCAACGTCCCGTCTCGCTGGGGCTGCCAGACGCCCTTCACCAATCTGACCTTCGATTGGGTCTGCCCGGAAGACCTGCGGGAGCAGGTGCCCGTCATCGGCGGCCGGGAGCAGGATTTCTGCTACGGCGACCTGCAGGCGGAGATGGACATGATCAACCGGGCCTACATCGAAGTGATGACCGAAGGAGACGCCCGGGGCCGGATCTTCACCTTCCCCATTCCCACCTACAACATCACCCCGGATTTTCCCTGGGAAAGCGACAACACGGAACGGCTGTTCGCCATGACCGCCAAGTACGGCCTGCCCTATTTCCAGAATTTCCTCAATTCGGAGCTGTCGCCCAACATGGTGCGCTCCATGTGCTGCCGGCTACAGCTGGACCTGCGGGAACTGCTCAAGCGGGGCAACGGCCTGTTCGGCTCGGCGGAACAGACCGGCTCCCTGGGCGTGGTCACCATCAACTGCGCCCGCCTGGGCTTCACCCATCGGGGCGACGAAGCCGGTCTGCTGGCCCAACTGGACCGGCTGCTGGAACTGGCCCGCAACAGCCTGGAGATCAAGCGCAAGGTCATCGCCCGACACATGGAGGACGGACTGTTCCCCTACACCCGGCGCTACCTGGGGACATTGCGCAACCACTTTTCCACCATCGGCGTGAACGGCATCAACGAGATGATCCGCAACTTCACCGACGATGCCCAGGACATCACCACCGACGCCGGCCATGCCATGGCCCTGCGTCTGCTGGACCATGTCCGCGCCCGGATGCTGGAATTCCAGGAGGAGACCGGCAACATGTACAACCTGGAGGCGACGCCCGCCGAGGGCACCACCTACCGCTTTGCCCGGGAGGATCAAAAGCGCTATCCGGGCATCATCCAGTCCGGCACCCCGGATGCCCCCTACTACACCAACAGCTCCCAGCTGCCGGTGGGCTTCACCGCTGATCCCTTCGAGGCCCTGTCCCGCCAGGAAGCACTGCAGACCCGCTACACCGGCGGCACCGTGCTGCATCTGTACATGGGCGAGCAGATCTCCTCCCCGGAGGCCTGCAAGCGCCTGGTGCGCCGGGCCCTGGAAAACTTCCGCCAGCCCTACATCACGGTCACGCCGATCTTCTCCATCTGCCCCAAGCACGGTTACATCGCCGGCGAGCATGCCTTCTGCCCCCACTGCGACCAGGAGATCATCGCCCGCAAACAGGCCCAGGCCGCCGCGGTGGCCTGAGTCGTACCCCACCCTTTTCAAGGAAGTCACAAAATGATGAAAACGAATCCCCCAATCTCCGCCGACATCACCCTGAGCGACGAGGAACGCACTCCCTGCGAGGTCTGGACCCGGGTCATGGGGTATCACCGCCCGGTGTCCGCCTTCAACAAGGGCAAGCAGTCGGAACACGCGCAGCGCCGCTACTTCGAGGAACCCGGCGTCACGGGCCATGCAAACCGCTGAATGTACCGTGCCGGCCACGGCGGCTGAATCGCTGCGGGTGGGGGGAATGACCCCCCTCACCACCATCGACTATCCCGGTGAGCTGGCGGCCGTGATCTTCTGCCAGGGCTGCCCCTGGCGCTGTGGGTATTGCCATAACACCCGGCTACAGCCGCCACGGACGGATGCGCCGATAGGCTGGGACCAGGTGACGGCGTTTCTGTCCCGGCGCCGCGGGCTGCTGGATGCCGTGGTGTTCAGCGGCGGCGAGCCCACCCTGCAGGGCGGGCTGGCACGGGCCATGGTCCAGGTGCGAAAAATGGGTTTCAAGGTGGGGTTGCACACCGCCGGCGTCTATCCAGAGCGTCTGGCCCGGGTTCTGCCCTTCACCGATTGGGTGGGCCTGGACATCAAGGCCCTGCCCGAAGACTATCCAGCGATCACGGGTGTGCCGGGTTCCGGCGAGGCCGCCTGGGACAGCCTGTACCGGGTGCTGGCCACCGACGTGGCCCTGGAGGTGCGCACCACCGTGGTGCCTGAACTGGAAGCACAACTGCCCGCCCTGCAATCCCGCCTGGCCCGGGCCGGGGTCCGAAGGCACCAGCTGCAGACCGCCAGGACCACGTCCATCGTTTGGGCATGAACTGGAATCGGTCTCGAACGTGGTAACCTTGCGAGTGGGATACTCCAAACCAGGACCCCACCGCATCATGACGCTTAAACGCTACATCATCCTGCTGCTGGGTTCGGGCCTGTTGCTGCTGGTGGCCATCCAGTGGTGGCTTACCTATCAGGCCGCGGAAGCGATGTCCCTGCGCCTGCAGACCCGCTTGGCGGAAGAAGTGAGCAGTCAGGTCAACGACAAGGTACGCCAGTTCTTCGATGTTCCCCGGCAGGTGGTGAGCCTCAATGTCGCCCAGGTCCGGCAGGGCGTGATCGATCCACGAGATCCTGAAGCCCTGGTCCGCAATTTCCTGCTGCAACTGGAGCAGCAACCCCTGCTCACTTTTCTCTCCACGGGCACGCCCGAAGGGGAATATTTTGCTGCCAGCCGCCCTCCGCTGGGCGAGGATCGCAGTCTGCGGATCTTGCAGGCCAGCATCGCCAACCACCGGGTCATGTCTCTCTACCGCGTGGATGAACGCAATCGTCCGGGACAACTGATCGATGCCGGCAATGATAACTACGATGCCCGACTCCGCCCCTGGTTCGTGACTGCCCAGATGATGGGGCGCATGAGCTGGTACCCGGTCTACCGTTATGCCATCAATGACCCCGCGGATGACTACAGCGCCATGGGACTGGGCATGTCTGCCCCCCTCTATGGGGCCGATGACCAGTTCGTGGGCGTGATCACCGCCGATGTGTCCATCGTCCAGCTCAGCCGTTGGTTGGCCGAAGTGATGGAGCGCTCCGGGGGTGTGGCCTTCATCACCGAACCGGACGGAAAACTACTGGCAAACTCGACCCCGGACCCGGTCTATTTCCTGAGCCGTGACGAAACCCGCAGGATCAGTCTATGGGAAAGTGATTCTCCTCTGCTCAGGGAACTGGGCGAACTGTTGGAACGACAAGCCGACCCTGAACAGGGCCGGATACTGCACCAGATCGGCAACGAACGCTATCTGGTGGACTGGGTGTCTTACTCACTCCGGGACGGCCCGACACTCAGGATCGTGCAGGCGATCCCCCAGAGCCAGTTCATGGCACCGATGCTGGATCTACTACGGCAATTGCTGCTGGTGGCGGCCGGGATACTGTTGCTGGGAATGATCCTGATCACCCTCATCAGCATCTGGGTCACCCGTCCTCTGGTGGCCTTGAGTCGCTGGGCAAGCCGACTCGGACGGGGGGATTGGACCTACCGGCCCGACATCCGCACTCCGGTCCAGGAAGTCAGCCGGTTATCCCAGGCATTGGGACAGATGGCACATCACATGGAACGACAGACCCAGGATCTGGAGCGGCTGGTTGCCACGCGCACGCGGGAGCTGGAGCAGGCCAACCAGGAATTGTCCCGATTGTCCCGCACCGACGCGCTCACCGGCCTGGCCAACCGACGCAGCCTTGATGAGGTGCTGGCAAGGGAATGGGGGAGAACCCGCCGTTTTGCCCAGCCGTTGAGTCTGCTGATGCTGGATATCGACTGGTTCAAGGCCTACAACGATCAGCATGGACACCCGGCGGGAGACCACTGCATGCAGGTGCTGGCCGACGTGCTACGGCAACATACCCAGCGGGCCACCGATCTGGCGGCCCGCTACGGCGGTGAGGAGTTTGCCGTTGTCTGCAGCGGTCTTGATCATGCAAGGGCCCTTGGATTGGCGGAAGAGATTCGCGGCATGCTGGAACAAAGGGCGTTGCCCCACGAAAGCTCCCCGTTGGGGGTGATCACGGTCAGCATCGGCGTGGCGACGCTGAATATGGGGGACACACGCTCACCCGGACAACTGATCGAAGCGGCGGATCTGGCGCTCTATCGCGCCAAGGCGTCCGGCCGCAACCGGGTTGTCTCGGTAGAGAACACACACGTCGCACATTGACTTGCTTCCCCAAGGTTCGTAAGGTTTCGGCTGCTTCAGGTGACCCGGCGGCACGTGCCGTCGGGATCGCGGTGCCTGTGCGTCCGGCCTATGGTCGGCGTCGAGTGTCGTGATCGGGAAGCCGGTGCGGCGGGTGACGTGAATATATTTCACACACCGGCCAAGGCCGGCGCTGTCCCCGCAACGGTAGGCGAGTCAAAGTGTGGCATCACGTCACTGTGCCGAAGGCGTAATACTGCGTCCGGCATGGGAAGGCGCCTCACCGGAAGCATAGCTTCCTCTCGCAAGCCCGGAGACCGGCCTCAAGCAACGCGCCACACGGCGGGGAACCGTGAACGGCGGCGTACACGCCTGGCATGCCGCTGCGCTTGCCGAGTTGCCTGCCGCCTTGATCCTGCCCCCCGCATGGTTTCTGGAACCCGATAGACCGAGGTCTGCCATGCATATCGAAACAGGCTTGATTGCCCAACCCAAACTCATCCTTGCCGGGGCCACCGCCGCGGTCGTACTTGCCTATTACCTACGCCACCTCATACGCCGCCCACAGGACTGGCCGCGTATTCTCCTGGCCGCGCTTTTCTTCTCGGTCTTCATGGAGGCTATCCACTTTCACGTCGGGCCATCGGAGCTTCACTTCGTCGGGGCCATGGCCATCTACTTCACCCTGGGCTTTCTGCCCGCACTGTTCGGCTTTGCTCTAGGATTGCTCCTGCAGGCCCTCATCTTCGAACCTGCCGACCTGGCGCATTGGGCAGTCAACAGCCTCTCCCTGATCCTGCCGCTGCTGCTGGTCCACTACACCATCGGGCGACGCTACCGGGAACAGGGCGAAACCCTGACCTGGGGACGGATTTTGCGTCTGGATGCGATGTACTACAGCGGCGTGGCCCTGATGGTGGGTTTCTGGCTGGCGGGAACAGGGACAGGAATCAGCGCCTGGGCGCTGTGGGCCAGTTCTTATGCGCTCATCGTGCTCATCGAACCCCTGGTCACCTACGCCGCAGTGCGCTTGCTGAAAGCCCACGAAGGCAAGCGGCTGGGTCGTCTGTTTGCCGTGGATAATCTGCGTATCGCCTCTGCGCGGCAGTCCTCATAGGGCATTCACGTGCCCATGGGCACACCCCCAGGCCTGGGCGATCCTCGCCGCCCGTCCCAGGGAGACGGCTTCAGTCTCGAAGTCCACCACCTGGCAGACATCGGCATGCGCTGGCCTGGGGGGAATCCGGTGGGTACGGCCATCGGTCAGCAACCATAAACCGATGCGCTTGTCGGGGTTCCGGCGGCGTACCTGCAACAGCAGGGCGTCCGCCAGCGCCACGCCGGAGGCCATCGGCGTCCCTCCGCCACCACCGATGGGCGCGATCCAGTCCTCGTTGAAGACGGCGGCTCGGGCCGGGGGCTGCAACACCCGGGCCCCACTGCCGGAAAACCCGATCACCGCCAGTTCCCCCCGCAGAACATAGATCTGTTGTACCCAGGTGGACAGCAGTCCCTTGGCCAGGGCCAGCTTGTCCCGACGCAGCATGGAACCGGAACAGTCCAACACCAGACAATAGAGCATGTCACCATGCCCCCGGCGGCGACGATAAACCAGAGCGTCCCGGGTCAGGGGGCCATGCCCCTTGTGGATCAGGCTGCGGTGCCAGTGGATGACCCCCGGCCCAAGGCGGGAGAACTCACGCTGCCGACCGGGGTTGTCACCGCGCCCGTCGGGCACCTGTCCGGGTGCCCGACGGTGCGTCAGGGCTTTTTTACCGGCAAGGGCCTCGCAACATCCCACGGCCGGTAGGCCACCGGCTCCGGCGGCAGTACGCCCCATTCATCATCATGATCCGGTTCCGGATCCTGGCCACGGGATGTTTCCGTGGACTCCGATTCCATCGTCGCCCCGGCAGGAGGCGGACGCCTCTGCTCGGCGGCATGCGAGCCTTGAGGCGGAACCTCCACCGACTCGGAGCCGGCCGGCGGACGCCGATGATCCAGCACCAGGGCCTGCACCGCCTGCACGTCCTGTTCCTCTATCCGGGATCGTGCCGCCAGGGCGGCGTGGGCACGGGCGGCACGCAGCATGACCAGATCCGCTCTCACCCCTTCCACCCCTGCCTCGAAACACAACCGGCTGACCTGCCGGTGCAAATCATCCTCGAACACCAGGCTTTCAAGTCGGTTGCGAGCCCGGCAGAGCCGCTCCAGCAATGCCCGTTGTGCCTGATCATGGCGCAGGACAAAGCCATGCGGGTCCATCTCGAAGGCCAGCCGCGCGCGCACGATGGCCTCCCGAGTGGGGGGATCGATCCCCCCGTCCAGGGTGACGAAAAGACCAAAGCGGTCCAGCAATTGGGGGCGTAGCCTGCCCTCCTCCGGGTTCATGGTGCCCACCAGCACGAACCGGGCCGGGTGTTGGTGGGAAATGCCGTCCCGCTCCACCCGATTGACGCCGCCGGCACTCACATCCAGCAACTGGTCCACCAGCACGTCCGGCAACAGGTTGACCTCATCCACATACAGCACCCCCTGATGGGCCCGGGCCAGCAGGCCGGGGCGGAAGTTCACCTGGCCGTGCTGGAGTGCGCTTTCGATGTCCAGCGATCCCAGCAACTGTTCTTCACTGGCCCCCAGGGGGAGATTGACGAAGCAACCCTCCGGCAGCAGCTGGGCCAGGGCACGGGCGCTGGTGGTCTTGGCCGATCCCCGGGGTCCCTGGATCAGCACTCCGCCGATGAGAGGATCAATGGCCGCCAGCAACAGGGCCATCCGCAGGCGGGGCACCCCGACCAGGGCTGTGAACGGGTATTGGGGTGTCGGGATCTGCACGCTCATGCCCCCTCCCAACGGGCCTCGCTCTCCAGCAACCGGGTTTCCAGCTGCTCACGATAATTCCCCGGCGCCTGCCACAGGCCACGCTGCATGGCCTCCAGCAGACGCTCGCACATCTCGTGCAGGGCATCCGGGTTGTGCCGTTCCAGAAAGGCCCGGTTATGAGGGTCGTTGATCAAGGCATCCGTCACCCGGGCATACTGATCATCCCGCACCACCCGGGCGGTGGCGTCATAGGCAAACAGGTAATCCACGGTGGCGGCCATCTCCGCCGCCCCCTTGTAGCCATGGCGCTGCATCGCCTGGATCCATTTGGGATTGGTGACCCGGGCCCGGATCACCCGGCTGATCTCCTGGGCCAGGGACTGAACCCTGGGCGCCTGGGGATTGCTGTGATCCCCGAAAAAGAGCGCGGGCTGACGTCCGCTCAGATAGCGCACGGCCGCACTCATGCCACCCTGGAACTGGTAATAGTCATCGGAATCCAGCAGATCGTGTTCCCGATTGTCCTGGTTCTGCACCACCAGATCGATCCCTGTCAGTCGTTGCCGGAAGACATCGGGCAGGGCGGCCCCCTGGTCCCGGGTGCCGTAAGCATAGCTCCCCCAGTTCACGTAGGCCTCGCTCAGATCCCCATCGTCCCGCCATTGCCGGCTCTCCATCAGTCCTTGCAGCCCGGCACCGTAAGCACCGGGCCGGGCGCCGAAGATGCGCAGTCCCGCCCGTCGGCGAGCCGTATCCGGGTCCAGCCCCCGCGCCACACCCGCCCGGGTCTCCCGCAGGATACGGGCGCGGATGGGATTGACGGCCTCCGGTTCGTCCAGCCCGGCCACCGCCTGTACCGCGGCATCGAACAGGCGGATGACATTGGTGAAGGCATCGCGAAAGAACCCGGAGATGCGTAGGGTCACGTCGATGCGGGGGCGGTCCAGGGCGGACATGGGCAGGATCTCGAAATCCGTCACCCGGTGACTGCCCGCCGCCCAGCGGGGGCGCACGCCGATCAGGGCCATGGCCTGGGCGATGTCATCGCCGCCGGTGCGCATGGTGGCCGTGCCCCAGACCGACAGACCGACGGCCCGGGGATAGTCTCCCTCCTCCTGCAGATAACGCTCCACCAGCAGATTGGCGGATTTCAGGCCCAGCATCCAGCTGGTGGGGGTGGGCACGGCGCGAACGTCCACGGAATAGAAGTTGCGTCCGGTGGGCAGGACGTCGGGGCGCCCCCGACTGGGGGCGCCACTGGGCCCCGGAGGCACGAAACGCCCCGCCAATCCCCGGGTGAGCTGCAACAACTCCTGGGGACCGCAGGCCTCCAGGGCCGGCCGCAGACGCTGATGGATGCGTTCCAGTACCTGGCGGGTGGCAGACCAACCACCTTCGTCCACGGGTAGCCCCTGGCTCAGGATCCGCAGGGCCAGGCACTCCAGGCGTTCCCGGGTATCCCCCTGATGCCGCCAGGGGGTATCACTGATTCCGGCCAGTAACGGCGGACGAAGGCCCTGCCAGGGCGCCTCCCAGGGGGCGTCCAGAGGATCGAAACCCTCCCCCAAAAGATCCCGGGACAAGGCCCGGATCAGGCTGTCGTTGCCCCCCCTGCCATCACCGGAGGGGTAGCGGGCCAGGGCCAGCAGCGTATCCACCGCCTGGCGTCCCATCGGGGAGCGACCAAACACGTGCAGGCCATCCCGGATCTGGCTTTCCTTGAGTTCACACAGATAGGCATCGGTACGGTTCAGCAGGCGCTGTTCGTCCGTTTCGCAGCGGGGCGCCTCCAGCCCCAGATCCTGGTGCAGGTTCTGGGCCAGGATCATCTCCAGAATCCGCCGCCGTAGCACGCCGGCCCGCTGCCGGTCCAGCATCAGCGCCTCGTAATACTCGTCCACCAGCCGCTCCAGATCCCGGGTGGGGCCGTAGTTTTCCGCCCGTGTCAGGGGCGGCATCAGATGATCAATGATCACCGCCTGGGCGCGGCGCTTGGCCTGGGTGCCTTCCCCCGGGTCGTTGACGATGAAGGGATAGAGATGGGGCATGGGCCCCAGGATCAGGTCCGGCCAGCAGGTCCGGCTCAGGGCCACACTCTTGCCCGGCAACCACTCCAGGTTGCCGTGTTTGCCCACATGCACCACGGCATCGCAGTCGAAACGTCGGCGCAGCCAGGCATGAAAGGCCAGGTAATAGTGAGGTGGCACCAGATCCGGATCATGGTAGTTGGCCATCATGTCCAGGTGATATCCCCTGGGAGGCTGAATGCCGATGAAGACGTGGCCACAGCGCAGCCCGGCGATCATGAACCGCCCCCGGCGCACCATGGGGTCCTGATCCGGCGCCCCCCAGCGGGACAGGACCGCCGACCGGCAGACCTCGGGAAGATCCTGGAAGAAGGCCTCGTAATCCGGCATGGACAGGCTTTGCCAGGCGGTGCGCACGGGCCAGCGGTCCGGGTCGTTGGTGATGCCCCGGCGCAGCAGCGCCATCAGGGCATCGCCGTTGTCAGGGATGGGTCCGAGGCGGTAACCCTCCTGCCGCAGCCGTTCCAGAATGACGATGACGGACTGGGGCGTATCCAGTCCCACGCCGTTGCCCAGACGCCCTTCCCGGGTGGGATAGTTGGCCAGGATGAGCGCCAGCCGCTTGTCGCCATTGTCCAGGGTCCGCAGGCGGCACCAGCGTCGGGCCAGCTCGGCCACAAAGCGGATGCGCTCGGGCTGGGGCTGATAGTGAACCACATCGCTCTGGGTATGGGGGCAACGATGCTGAAGTCCCTTGAAACTGACCGCCCGGGAAATGATATGGCCATCCATCTCCGGCAATGCCACCTGCATGGCGATATCCCGGGGCTGCAGCCCGTGAGGATCAGACTCCCAGGCCGCCTCATTGCCGCCGGACAGCAGTATCTGCACCACCGGGACATCGTCCAGCAACGGCGTATCCGCGACCGATTCCACCCCGCCCCGGGCAAAGGCGGTGCTGTTGAGCACCAGGCTCACGGCCTGCTCCCGGCACAGTCGGCGCACGGTGTCCAGGCACAGGGGGGCCTTAAGGGAAATCAGGGCCAGAGGCAGGGGATTGAGACCACACTCCAGCAGACTCCCGCACAGGGCGTCGAACACCTGGATATTTCCTGCCTGCAAATGGGCGCGATAAAACAGCAGGGCCACCCGGGGGGCGCCGGGAACCCAGCGGGCCTCCCAGGCCGCCACCGTGCCCACATCCAGCTCCGGGTGAAAGATCCCGATGGCGGGCAGAGGCCGGGGCGGCGGCACCGACAGGGGCAACTGGAAGAAGGTGGCGCCCAGGTAGCGGTAAAAGGCCCGGATATTGGCCCCGCCCCCTTCCCGCAGATAGCGCCACAGGGTCCGACAGATCTCCGGGGCCACCGTACTGCCCGCCAGCAGGCGGGGATCCTCCACATGATCGCCGGAGAACATGGCCAGGGCGATGCCGCGTCGGCGGCACAGGGCCTGCACCTGCTCGGTGCCGTAGGGCCAGTAGGACTCCCCACCCAGGTGATCAATGATGATCAGGCGCGCCCGTTCCAGCACACTTTCCATGTAGAGATCCACGGAAGCCGGCTGGCGCAGGTGCAGCAGATTGGCCAGACGCAAGGTCGGATAACCAATCAGGCCGCCCCCCGGTGCCTGGGGATTGCCGGGATAATGGGCGGCCAGCAGGGCCAGGGTGGTATCCGCCGCGCTGAGGATGACGATCTCCGCCGGGGACTGATCCAGCCGGATGGTGACCGTATCGTCATCCACAAAGCCGCCGGGCTGGGCCGACAGCAGGTGCATCAGGCCGGTTCCGCAAGCGCCGCCGGTGCCAGGGCCTGCCGCAGCACGGCGGCCGACAGACCGCGGCCGATACAGACCAGGCGGGTCCGGGGCGACTCGTCAGGCCGCCACGGACGGTCGAAATAGCTGTCAAAGCGACGGCCTACCCCCTGGATCACCAACCGCATGGGCTTGCCGGGCAGGCAGGCAAAGCCCTTGATGCGGAGAATGTCATGGGTACTTACCAGGGCCTGCAGCCCTTCCAGCAGGGCTTCCCGATCCACCGCCGGCAACTCGACGACGACGGAATCAAAGGCGTCATGTCCATGCTCGTGTTCGTGTTCATGCCCGTGGGCGGCGCCCTCTCCCTCATGGTGGTGATGATGGTGGTGATGGGCGTGGCGTAGATGGATGCCCTCCTCCGCGGCACAACCCAGACCCAGCAACAGGGACAGATCCAGACGTCCGTGATCGGCGGTCACCACCTTGACCTGGGGCGGGATCTCCCCGCGCACCAACGCCTCCACCTGTTGCAGGGCCTCCGGTGTGATCAGATCCCCCTTGTTCAAAAGCACCAGATCCGCCGCGGAAAGTTGATCCTCAAACAGTTCATGCAGACCGGAGACATGATCCAGATTGGGGTCTGCGCGACGCTGACGTTCCACCGCCTCCGGATTGGCGGCAAACCGGCCGGCGGCGACGGCGGGGGCATCGACCACGGTGATGACCGCATCCACCGTGCAGCCGGTGCGAATGGCCGGCCAGTTGAAGGCCTGCACCAAGGGTTTTGGCAGGGCCAGGCCCGAGGTTTCGATGAGGATGTGATCGATCTCGTCGCGGCGCTCCATCAGGGCCTGCATGACCGGATAGAAGGCCTCCTGCACGGTACAGCACAGACAGCCGTTGGCCAGTTCGTAGATGCGGCCGGCCTCTTCGCCCTCTTCGGTTTCGCAGCCCACGGTGCAGCCGCGAAGGATCTCCCCGTCCACGCCCAGTTCACCGAACTCATTGACGATAACCGCAATGCGCCGTCCCTGGGCATGATCCAGGATGTGGCGCAACAACGTGGTCTTTCCACTGCCCAGAAAGCCGGTGACGATGGTGGCAGGGATGCGCGCCCGGAAGGCGCCCGAGGATGCAGACATGGAATGTCTCCCGCACGCCGCCCGCGTGCATGTTGATGGAGTGACAGATATTCCGCGGGCCGGTCTCCGGGCTCGTGGCTGTGCCGGGGCACACAGGGGATCGCCTTCCCATGAGGCGCGCCTGAACGAAGGCGCAACCTCACAGTGGCCGGATGATCCCTGCTCACCACCTACCGTTGCGGGGGCAGCGCCGGCATGGTCGCCACGGCGACGTCACCGGCTTCCCGTTTCACCCGAAGGCACTGGCCTGCGGGCACCCGTGGAAGGATTGAACAAACGGGGCAAGCTTACCGGGTATGGCACCACTCAGACAATCGCCACCACACAGGAGGATAATGATTTCGCTGCCTTGGTACTTTGAAATGGACCCGGTACACCAGTGGATTCAAAAACACCTCAGCCTGTGCCCTGCCCTCACCGTGGCATGAGCCGCACCGGTGCGATCTCATGCAGGGGCCGGGGTCTGCCAATGTGATAGCCCTGCACGAAATCCACCCCGATCCGGCCCAGGGCATCCATGATTTCCTCGTTTTCCACGAACTCCGCAATAGTCTTCAGGCCCATTTCATGGCCGATGGTATTGATGGCCCGCACCATGGCCAGGTCAACAGGGTCATGGGCGATATCCTTGACGAAGGCGCCATCGATTTTCAGATAGTCCACCGGCAGGTTTTTCAGATACCCGAACGAGGACAGACCACTGCCGAAGTCATCCAGCGCAAACAGACAGCCCAGATGCCTGACTTCCCGGATGAAAGGGACCACCTTGGAGAGATTGCCGATGGCCGCGCTTTCCGTGATTTCCAGGCAGAGGGTTCCCGGTGGCAGGGCCAGCTGTTCCAGGTCCGCCTTGAGGCTCTGCCGGAAGCGGTCATCGGACAGGGAGGCGCCCGACAGGTTGACGCACCAGGTACCGTCCAAGCCACCCGACCGGCGACAATTGTCACTCAGCCAGGCCAGCACATTGCGCACCACCCACTGGTCGATACGGGGCATCATCTGATAACGCTCCGCGGCGGGAATGAAACTACCGGGACTGATGATCTGATCCCCTTCCCGCAACCGCAGCAATACTTCGTAATGCACCGACACGCACCCACATCCCGCCACCAAAGGTACGATGGGCTGCACATAGAGACGGAACCGGTCTTCATCCAGGGCGGACTGCAGCCGCGAAACCCATTGCACTTGTCCATGTTGTTCCAGCAAATGCTGATCGTCCGGCTGATACACATGCACCTGACTTCTGCCGGCCTCCTTGGCCGCATAACAGGCCGAATCCGCGGCGGAAAGCAATGCGGCCAAGGACCCGTGCCCCTCGCCGATCCCCACCAGTCCGATGCTGATCCCCAAACTGAAGGATTTGTCCTGCCAGGCGAAGCGAAAGTCCTGTACCGACTGACGCATGGCCTCGGCCACCTGACAGGCCTTGTCCATCGGGCAATCCCGCAGCAGCAGACCGAATTCATCGCCACCCAACCGGGCCAGTACATCGGCGCTCCGCACATGTCGCCCCAAAAGCGCCGTGATCTGACGCAAGGCCTCGTCCCCGGCCTCATGACCACAGGTATCATTGATCACCTTGAACTGATCCAGATCCAGATAACCAAGTACATGATGGGTATCGGATTCGAAGGCGCCGTCAAGCAGGTGAGTGAGACATTCCTCGAAGGCCCGCCGGTTGAGAATCCCGGTCAGGACATCATGCCGAGCCTGATAGGTCAGTTCACGGGACAGGTTCAGGGTGACGGTGACATCATGGATCACCAGCACCACCCCCATGATGAAACCCTCGTGGGAACGGATGGGGGCAGCGGAGTCCTGAACCGGAATCTGCCTGCCGTCACGACGGCGCAGCAGACCATGCTCATGACGGCGAATGGGCTGCCCCCCGGAAAGCACCGAACGCACGGGATTTTCCATCATCCTGCCGGTCTTCTCGTCCACAAGACGATAGACCGACCCGATATGCTGGCCACGGGCCTCGCTCAGGTCCACGCCCGTCAGACGCTGGGCAACGGGGTTGATATACTGGATCACACCGGACTCATCGGTGGTGATCACCCCATCACCAATGGACGCCAGCGTGACCCTGGCCAGGTCCCGCTCCCGCTGTAACTGCTCCTCCACCTGCCGTCGTTCCGTCACGTCCCTGACCAGGGCCGTGAACATGACCTGATCACCCACCTGACTCTCGGTGACGGATACCTCCACCGTACACCGATTCCCGTCATCCTTCTTGAGCCGATAGGCCTGCCGCTCCCCAGGATTCGGCAAGGCGGCACACTCGCCGGTTTCGGTCCTGGCATCACGTCCCTCGAACAGCAGATGCACCGGTTTTCCCACCGCCCGGGCGGCAGGGATGCCGAAAAGATGCTCGGCCCCGGGATTGACCCCGGTGAGCACCCCGTCCCGGGAGAATGTCATCACGCCTTCCTTCATGTCCCGGATGATGGCCCGGGTCTGATCCATGGCCCTGGCCAGGGTATCCATCAGGCGGTTGTAATGGACCGCGATCTGGCCCACTTCGGTAAAGGGCTCCACCGCCACGCGCCGGTCCAGCGTGCCACTGCTTGCCTGCTCATTCATGGTCTGTATCAATTCCGCGAGTTCATCGCGGGCACCATGTTCCGAGACGTTCAGACCCAGGCTTTCATCCAGGGGGGTGACCCGCAACGGCATCAAACGATTGATGAATCTCAGCAACAGATAGGCAGTGACGAAGGACCAAAGGCCGCAGACCAGGATACCCAGCAACTGGACCCCCACCTGCTGGTGGCGTTCCAGCTCCGTACCCAGGGCAGACAGATCACCGAACAACCCCACCGCGAGGGTCCCCCAGATGCCGGCGGCCAGATGGGCGGGGATCGCCCCCACCGCATCATCCACACGCAAACGCAGCAGCATTTCATGGCAAAGGACCATGAGAATGGCCCCCACCCCACCCACCATCACCGCATTGGCGGCGGAAAGGGCATGAGCACCGGCGGTAATGGCCACCAGGCCGGCAATGGCCCCATTGAGGGCATACAGCACCTCCGGATAACCCCGGAAACGCCAGCCGATGAGAAGCCCGGTGAGAATGCCTCCGACCGCGGCCAGAGTGGTGTTGACCAGAATGCCCGGCACCCGACCATCCATCGCCAAGGTACTGCCCCCATTGAAACCGAACCAGCCGAAGAACAGGATCAGCAGACCCAGCATGGCCATGGGCAAATTGCCCGCCGGAATCACCCGGGGCCGCTCGCCCGCCACGAAACGCCCGGTACGACTGCCCACCACGATGACCCCGGCCAGCGCCACCCAACCACCCAGGCTGTGCACCACCGTGGAACCGGCAAAATCCACGAACCCCATATCCGCCAGCCAGCCTGATCCACTGCCCGTCACCCCACCCCAAGCCCAGTGGCCGAAGACGGGATAGATCAGCCCCGCCACCAGCGCGGTCACCACCATGTAACTGGCAAAGCGCATGCGCTCCGCCACCGCACCGGACACGATGGTGGAGGCAGTGGCGCAGAACATCACCTGGAAGAAAAAGAACGCCGCCAGCCAAGGCACGCTGCCTGATCCAAGCTCCGGCAGAAACCCGCTCAGCCCGATCCAGCCACCCATACTGTCGCCGAACATGAGGGCGAAGCCAAACAACCAGAACAGAAAAGCGGCCAAGGCAAAGTCAGCCACATTTTTAAGCGCCACATTGATGGCGTTCTTGTTTCGGGTCAGACCGGATTCCAGGCAAAGAAACCCCGCCTGCATGGTAAAGACCAGACTGGCGCAAAGAATGATCCAGAGAATGTCGATCTGACTGACTTGCATGGCGCTCTCACGGTTTTTACGGGGTAGCTATCGGCGCAATCACACTGCACAAGCACCAAAATGGTGCGCTTCTCGCCCAAAACACATCCGAATAAAGAGTTAATTCCTGTCATGGCAAGCTCCATGGCACAGCAGGAATAAACCAGCACAAGGCATGCCATTCATTATTTTGATCGCCTCGCAAACATGCCCTAACGATTGACGACGACCACGATGCCCCGGACATGGACGCATCACTGCGGCGTGCCAGCGCGTGATCCCGAACGCGGCGCTGACCCGGCTTGACATAAGTCATCAAAGATATCAAAGCCGAATGCAAGTACCTTCGTGATCAATTAAAAGAATCGTTATCGTTATAAAAATCAGCCAGTGATGCCCTTGCAGCGGCTAGCCAGCCAGTCCCGTCCCACCCCCTGACGGCAAGAGGTGCGTCATGAAGCTCGTCTCCCTTCCCACCACCACGCTGGCCCTGTGCCTGCTCGGCGGCCCGGCCCTGGCCCATACTCCCCTGTTCGCCTGCTACGACAACGGCGACGGCACCATTCTCTGCGAAGGCGGCTTCTCCGACGGCTCATCCGCCGCCGGCGTGACCATCCGCGTGCTGGACGGCAGTGGCGGGGTGCTGCTGGAAGACCAGCTCAACACCCTGAGCGAAATCGAGTTCGACAAGCCCGAAGGCACCTATACCGCGGTATTCGATGCCGGTGAAGGTCACCGGATCGAGATTCCCGGCAGCCGTATCCTGCCCTGACCTCACCTTCGTTCCCAAGGAGCCGTTCCCTCATGAAGCGATCCCTGATGACAGCAGGCCTGGCTTTCCTGGTTGGACTCGCCGCGCCGACGCAAGCCCATTTCCAGCTGCTCTACACCCCCTCATTCATCCATGACAGCCCCACTACCCTGCCCTTCCGCCTGGTCTTCACCCATCCGGCCGGCAACGGGGCGGTGATGGACATGGGTACCCCCGAACAGTTCTTCGTGGTGCACCAGGGACAAAAAACGGACCTGATGAACACCCTCAAGCCAATCACCTGGCAGGGCGCCCATAACCAGGGGCGCGCCTTTGCGGCCGAAGTCCCCATCCGGCGCAATGGCGATTACGTCTTTGCCCTGGTGCCGGCCCCCTATCTGGAGGAAGGAGACGGTTATATCCAGCAATTCACCAAGACCATCGTCAACCGCGGCGGCGCACCCTCCGACTGGGACAAGCCCCTGGGCCTGCCGACCGAAATCGTGCCGCTGGTGAAGCCCTACGCCCTCTACGCCGGCATGCTCTTCAGCGCCCAGCTGCTCTCCGACGGCGAGCCGGTGGCGGGCGCGGAGATCGAGGTGGAGTTCATGAACCACGACGTACTCATGGACAAGAACACCCTGCGCAAGGAAGGGCACCTGAACTTCCCCTCTCCCGCGTTTGAAACCTTCGTCACCCACACCGATGCAAACGGGATCTTTCACTTCGCCCTGCCCAAGGCCGGCGTATGGGGCTTTGCCGCCCCGGAATCGGGTCCCGTGACCGAATACAAGGGCGAACCCCTGAGCCAGGAGGCCGTGATCTGGGTACAGGTCCATGAGCTGCGCTGAACCGGATCAGACCCTGGACCAGATTCGGCCCGGCCAGTCCTGCCGCATCCTCCGGCTGACCGCCTCGGGATCGATTCGCCAGCGACTGCTGGACATGGGGCTGCTTCCCGGTCGCCGGATTCAGCTGGTGCGACTCGCCCCCCTGGGCGATCCCCTGGAAGTCCGCCTGGATGCCGGCGACAGTTTCGTGGCCATCCGGCGCCAGGAAGCCTTTCACATCACGGTAACCCTTGAAGCATGCACACCATCCCGCTGACCACTGCCCGCCCCGGCGACATCCGGGGCGGCATCGCCCTCATCGGGCAACCCAATTGCGGTAAATCCACCCTGTTCAACGCCCTCACCGGCCTGCGCCAGCACGTGGCCAACTATCCGGGCGTGACGGTGGAAAAGAAGCAGGGCCCGATGCATCTCGGGGATCGGCGCCTGAATCTGGTGGACCTGCCCGGCACCTACAGCCTCACCGCCTTCTCACCCGAGGAGCGGGTGGTCAGAAGTTTCCTGCTGGACTCGCCGCCGACACTGGGCATCCATGTGCTGGACGCCGCCCAGTTGCAACGGGGTCTGTCACTGACGTTTCAAGTGCTGGAAATGGGCCTGCCGGTGATCTGCGCCCTCAACATGAGTGACGTGGTTCGTCGTCAGGGCCACACCCTCGATCCACGGCGGCTTGCCGAGTTGCTGGGTGTGCCGGTGGTGGAGACCGTGGGCCGGCGGGGTCAGGGCCTGGATCAACTGAAACGGGAAATCAGCGGCCTGCTGGATGGCGGGCACCGCATCGCCGCCCGACTGCCCCGCTATGGCGCCCTGGAACCCCACATCCAGGCCATCATGGAGAGGCTGCCCGACAGCCTGAAGAACCGCTGGATGGCCCTGCGCCTGCTGGAGAACGACCCGGAAGGCAAGCCGCTCCTGCTGCGGCACGGGCTGGCGCCGGAATCCATGGAGACACTGTTGGCGGAGGCTCGCGACCACCGCGACCGGTTCCAGAAGGACCATGACCAGGATCTGGCCGACTACGTCATCATGATGCGGGACCGGCACGCCCACGACCTCACGAGCCAGTGCCTGAACACGGGCACCGGCGGGCAGCGGATCAGCTGGACCGAGCGGGCGGACCGCATCCTGCTCAATCGCTGGCTGGCACCGGTGTTTCTGCTGGCCACCATCTACGTGATCTACCACACGGCCATCGTGCAGGGCTATGAACTGACCCAGTACACCTGGCCTCTGCTGGCGGGGGTCCGCAATCTGGCCGCCGACTGGCTGCCGGCGGCGGGCTTTCTGCACGATCCCCTGTCCCGGTCACTGGGGCTGTGGCTCCTGGACAGCGTCAATACCCTGCTTAACTACGTCCCCATCTTCCTGATCCTGTTCGCCCTCATCGCCATCCTGGAAGACTCCGGCTACATGGCACGGATCGCCTTCATCCTGGACCGGGTGCTGCATCGGTTCGGTCTGCACGGCCAGTCCACCCTGCCCCTGATCCTGGGCGGCGTCTTTGCCGGCGGCTGCGCCGTCCCCGGGGTGATGGCCACTCGCGCCATCCCCGATCCCAGGGCACGGCTGGCCACCATCCTCACCGTGCCCTACATGAACTGCCTGGCCAAGATCCCCCTGTACACCCTGCTCATCGGCATCTTCTTCGTCGACCACAAGGGCCTGATCATGTTCTTCATCGCCACCATCACCATCATGGTGGCCCTGCTGGTGGCCTGGCTGCTGACCCGCACCCTGCTCCGGCCCATGGAAACCGTCCCGTTCGTGATGGAGATGCCCCGCTATCACCTGCCCACGGCCAAGGGCGTCATGCGCCGCGCCCTGGACCGGACCTGGCTCTACATCAAGAAGGTGGGCACCATCGTGCTGGCGGTGGCGGTGGTGATCTTCGTCCTTTTGAATCTGCCGGGGCTGTCAGCGGAAGAACAAGAGAACTTTGAACAGCGCGCCCAGATCGCACTGAATCAATTCCATGACCAGATCCGTGACAACCCCCATGCCCACCTGTTTCAGACGCCTGAACAGCTGATGCAGGCCCTGAGTCTGTCCAATGCCTACCGGGCCAGGCGCATGAACCTGAGCACGCCGGAGGCTGTCCAGTCACTGGACCGGCGCTTCGAACAGGCCGATCCGATCTATTTCCCCTTTGTGCGCCCCGGCGGGGGTGACCGGGATGTCCGCGCCATCAATCGCGCCCTGCGCACCCTGGATCAGGAACGCAGGCTGTTGCGCCTGGAGATGCAGGAGACCCGCATCCACAACAGCCTGCTGGGCCGCACCGGGCAGGCCCTGGAACCCCTGACCCGGGCGGCGGGATTCGACTGGAAGATCAATGTGGCCCTGCTCAGTTCCTTTGCCGCCCGTGAAAGCGCCGTGGCCACCCTGGGCGTACTGTTCCAGCAGGAGGAAGGCGCCAGTCGGCCCCTGGAAGAGCGCATGGGAACGGCCATGGGAGGCAGCGAAGGCGCCCTGGTGGCCCTGGCCCTGATCGTGTTCTTCGCCATCTACCCCCCCTGTCTGGCCACCGCCATCATGGTCAGGGTACAGACCGACTCCACCGGCTGGATGCTCTTTTCCATCGTCTTCCCCGCCGCCCTGGGGCTGCTGATGGCCAGCGCCATCCACAGCCTGGGACAGGCGTTCACCCTGGATGCCATCCACATGATGATCGGTTTCTGGGTCCTGATACTGGCCCTTCTGCTAATGGTGGGCCTATGGCCTCGCCAGAGGGTGAAACCGGGCCTGGCCACCGCAACACCGGGAGGCCCTGCCGATGGAAGCCCATGACATGCTGGTTCAGGCGCCCTCCGTCACCTGGATCGACATCCTGGTGACCGGAGGCATCGTGCTGGCGGCACTGATCTTTCTATGGCGCCGCCTGTGGCCGCGAAGGGGCAACCAGAAGTGCGGTGGCTGCGGTGGGAAATGTCGTTAGACCCCATTGATCAGGAAGGACAGCAGGGCACACCGGCAAAGACTATCAATTTTAAATAATAATGATTATTATTTAGATTATTGCCAACAAATACACCGGAGCCGCCATGCATACCCCCGACCACATCCCCACCCCCCATCAGGATCAGCCCGACACCGAGACCTCCAATCACGGCACGCCGACGTCCCCGCAGCCCCCGCAACCCACTGAAAACCGCCAGCGGTGCGCCTCGGCCTGTCAGGGCTGCGGGCGGCATCGCCATCATCCGGCCTGAGTCGGGAGGCACCCGCCCATGTTCACATCCCACACCCTGGACACCACCGCCGCCCACGTCACCTTCCCTGCCCCGGCGACGCCCGCCCATGACACCAGTTACCTTGGGCTGACGGAATCCCAGCAACTGGCTCTGTCCTGTGGCCGGCGCGTTCACCGGCTCTGCCGTGACTGGTTCGGCATCATCCACACCCTGCTTGAACAACCCGGCGTTCGCTGCGTGACTACCCGCCGCGGGGTGACGCTGGATCAAGCCCCGTGCGTCCATCAGTCACGCGTGGTGGACGACACCCTCCATCTGTTCGGCCTGCAACAGTCCATGATCCTGCGTACCGATGCCTGGTACAGCGGCTTTGCCATCGATATCGACAGGGCAAGCGGTACCGTGACACGATCGCTGCGGTTCTTTGATGCTTACGGCGAGCGGATCTTTGCCCTGGAGTCCACCGCCCCCGGAGGATTTGCACCCAACCTGATCAGGCCCTTTCTGGACTCACGTCAGGGCCGGGAACATACCCGCGTCCCCATGCCCCCTTACAGCCAGCCCCAGATGCAGTCCCCCTACATGGAACGACTGGAAAGGGACGGCATTCGCCTCTGGTGGCAGATGCCGGGCGATCTTCCGCTGAATGAAGTCCCTGGCATTGCCGACCTGCCAAGGTCCCGGCTGCTGGAAACCCTGGGCACGGACTACGCCGTCCGGGCCAGACCGGAGGCCCTGCATCTGCTCGCCGAATGCCTGCAGGCACAGGATCCGCCCATGAGTCTGCGTCTTTCGGTATCCCATGCCGGTGCCTGCCAGCGCACGACGGGCCCTCTGCGGGAAGCAAATATCCGGGAAAACACCCTGGAACTGGGCCAAGGCCCGGACACGAGGCTGAGTCTGGCACTGGAGGGCGTGGAAACCATCTGGATCGTCCGCAAACCCGGCTATCAGGGTGAGATCCTGGGCATCGAATGCCACGATGTTCACGGACACCTGCTCCTGGCCATTGACGATCATGGCCAGCCCTCGTGCCCCTGGGGTGAATGGGCCAGCCTGCTGCGAATCATTCAACCCCGGACGACCGCTTGGTTGCAGACATAATTCGGGTCATTCCCCGCACCGGGAATCCAGTGACATTCACTTGCAGGCCCGCTTCCGGGTATCGTCATTCCCGCGTAAGCGGGAATCCAGTGACAGACTGAAAATCCTGGACTCCCGCCTGCGCGGGAGTGACGCGGGAAAAAGGGAACGGGGAAAATAAGGAAAACAAGCATCTCATAAAGAAAGGCGCTGAAATACCGAAAGTGAGCTTGGCTCAAGGGGCCGGCTGGAAAGTGAAAGGCATGGCCGGCACGAAGGCATCCGACACCTCGCCCGAAAGGATGCGCTCCATATCCACACCCAAGTCCAGCTTACGCACCGGCGCGCCCGCGGAAAGATCGAGATTTATGAACTACCATCCCTAAACCGCTTGAGCGGTTGTAGGCATGGTTTCCGGTTTCGATGATCTGTGCGCAGTTGGGCGCTTGCCCTTCTGCGACTGACCCTGATCTCCACCGGCGTAGCCGTCCGGGAACGGCGGTTCGGGGCGCACCGCCCCTACCTGTTGAAGAGATTTGCACTGACCGATCACCGTTGTGACGCCGCGTCGGGCAATCACCCGGCTGGCGTTGTGGTCGGCATGATCGGTCTGCCCGCAGCGTTGACAGACAAATCGGCTCTGACTGAGCCGATTGTCGGGATGAATGTGGCCGCAAACGGCACATTCCTGCGAGCTATGGTGCGGCGGCACCACGAGAAACAGCACGTTGTTTCTCGGTGCCTTGTACTGGGCATAGGTTCTGATCTTGCCCCAGGCGCTATGGAGGATGCCCTTGTTGAGCCCCGCCTTGGCGCGGGCACCGTTGGGTGCGTGGCGCCCCCGCTCGTCGGTCTTTGCCTTCGGGCGACGACTCATGGAGGCCACCTTGAGGTCTTCCATGACCACGAGCCTCACCCCCGGCGCCATCACCAATGCGTGACTTGTCTTATGGGCAAAGTCCTTGCGCACGTTGTTGGCGTAGGTGTGGGTGCGGGCCACGCGCTTTTTGGCCTTGTGCCAGCCGGATGAGCCCTTGGCACGTCGCGCCATGCGCCGCTGCCAGCGAAGGCGCTGGCGTTCCTTGCGGGCCATTCGCTGCTTTTGCACCGGGTCGAAGGCATACACCGATCCCGTGCTGGCGTAGGCAAGCACCGCCACGCCGCGATCCACGCCGATGGTGGCCGCGTGCAATGAAGCCTCATCCCACTGCGATAACTCGGCCTGGATCTCTGCAGGGCGCGGATGGATCACATCATCCTCGGTGGCAAATGACACATGCCACTGACCGGCGTTGATGCTGATGACGATGGATGCGGGCAATGTATGAGGCCGATCCGCGACATAGCGCAACCGACCGAGCGGGTGCTTTTTCGTGCCGACCCGAAGGTGATAACCCCCTTCGCCATCATCCTCGAAAGCAAATAACTCCCGCGTCAGCCAGACGCCTTGTTCGCCACCTTTTCCATGAATCGTTGGACGACCGGATAATTTCTGGAAGAAGCGACTGTAGGCTTGTTTCCATCGAACCGCGCCATTGCGTAACACCTGGGAGGGCACTTCACGCAACCACGCCGTATCGGGGCCGATGAACTGGCTGTATTGTTGGTCGATGGGTGGTTTTTGCCCGGTCAGCGACAAGGCTTTTCGGGCAAAGGCACGAAAATAACGGTCTTCTCTGACCTTGCTGTTATAGATGAATCGCTGACAGCCAATCCAACGCAGCAGGATATTTTCCTGCTGGCGACCGGGATAGCAACGAAAGCGATGTCCGATCATGCCCATGCCTGCTATCGTTCCATGAAAACCACCAAGGCGCAACCATGGAAAGTAGCACTAAATCTCGTTCTCACGCCGTTTATGACATTAAGCTGCATGTTGTTTTTGTGACCAAGTACCGTCGCCCTTGCCTGCATGAAGAACTGAGGGACTACCTGGAGGGGGCGTTTTCGGAGATCCTGGCGGCATGGCGTTGTGAACTGATCGAATTTGGTGGCGAGGCTGATCACGTTCACCTGCTGATAGCGATCCATCCGGCATTGAACCTTTCCACGCTGGTCAACAATCTCAAGACAGCCAGCGCCCGCCGCGCCCGCAATCGTTTTGCCGAGCACTTGGCGGCGTTTTATTGCAAACCGATGTTTTGGCACCGCGCCTATTACGTTGGCTCTGTCGGTGGGGCATCCCTGGAGACGGTTCGGGCCTACGTGGAATCACAAGGCACCAAACCCCTCAAAAGAAACCCCGCTTGACCCCCTCCTGGCTAACGCCTAGCAGGGGGAATGCGCGGGGAAATGTTCAACGTAATAACGCAGCTGCTTGTGGTCGGCCACCACGCGCCAGCGGGTGGTCGAAAGGTTGGGCTGGTCGGCGATGCTGATACCCCAGGGCACGGACACCTGACGGATCACGCTGAACACCGAGGCCGCGGCAATGCGCGGGTCGGCACTTTGCACCACCGCGTTCACATAAAAATGCGCCCGCACGAAACGATCGGTGGCGCGTACCGTGCCGGGCATGAACTCCCGCGGGTTCACGCCCTGCCAGTATTCGAGGATCGCAAGCTGCCGCACGTAGTGTAGGCGAAGCCGCAGCGGAGAAGCTGTCGCTGTGCTTGGCCTTGTTAGGGCCTTTGCTATAAAATGGTACGGAGTTTCCGTACACAAGAGAAAGGTCATGGATACAATCAGCGTAAACAAATTCAGGGATAACCTGAAAGCCCTTGTAGAGCAAGCAGTTAGCCGGCATGAGCCCCTTAAGGTGACTCGACGAGCAGGTGAGGCCTTTGTGGTTATGAGCGCCGAAGACTGGGAGCGCGAGCAGGAAACCCTTCACGTCCTTCAAAGCAAGAGTCTCATGCAGCAGATTGCCGACTCCCTTGAAACCCATGCCCAGGGACAAGGATACAAACCGACTGACGAGCAAATGAATGAGATCGCTGGTATTTGAGGGTAATACCTGGGAAGCGTATGAGGCTATGCGCGAAAAGGACAAGCGGCTACACAAGGCCTTATGTAAACTGCTCAAGGACATGCTCCGGTCTGATGATCCGTCATCGGGGCTGGGTAAGCCCGAGCAACTTAAGCACAACCTTACTGGCCTCTGGTCAAAACGGATTTCGCAGAGAGATCGGCTTATATATCGATTTGACGAGAAGTCCATTTACATATTCGCCATCGGCGGGCACTACGACCAGCTCTAACGCCGCCAACACGCGCAGCTTTGAAGTGGAGGCGGAGCCGCAACGGAAAAGCTGTCGCCGTACCTGGCCTGGTTATGTAAATCACCACTACTGTCTCCGAGTTTTCCCCTTGCGTGCCTCAATAACCGCATGCCCTGGCGATGGCAAGTCCGTCCAAGAGCCCATCGGGGCTTCCCGAGTTCTCCGACGTATCTCTTCCTGCATGCCACGGCCTGTGGACTCCGCCGGACCTCCACACCCTCGCCCTGACGGGTGCTTCTGTGTTGCCTTCGGTGCACGTTAAAACCCTCGGCGCCCGGAACTGAGCTTATCGAAGCTGTACCAGCACTTCAGGGTGCGCGATCACCCCTGCGGCCTACAGGATTCTCTGTCTACGCTTAACCTGCCTTGTTCGTCCTCCCTTACTCCGCCACAGGTCCAAGACTCGATACGGGTGGGGGCTAGCCCTTTCCCGACAGGGACTGTTCTGGTCAAGTCGCAGCGGACACGGATTAAGCAGCAACCGCTAAAAAATGTTGCTGTGGGGTGATGTACCCCAGGGACGAGTGGAGCCGGTCGCTGTTGTACTCCATCTCGATGTACTGAACGATGTCCTGCCGGGCCTGCTCACGGTTGAGGTAACGCTGGCCGGCCAGCCACTCGCTTTTCAGTGAACCAAAGAAGCGCTCCATGACAGCGTTGTCCCAGCAGTCACCTTTCTTGCTCATGGAAGCCACCATCTGGTGCTTCTCCAGGCGCTGCCGGTACACACGCGATGCGTACTGGCTACCCCTGTCGCTGTGGTGGATCAGTCCCGAGGATGGCTGACGGCGCCCCACAGCCATCTCCAGGGCCGACAGTGCCAGATCAGCCCGCATGTGATCGGCCATTGCCCAGCCCACCACCTGCCGGTCGTACAGATCCAGGATCGCGGCAAGATACAACCAGCCCTGAAACGTCCACACGGCAGTGATATCCGCCACCCAAGCGCAATTGGGTTCCGACACCTGGAAACACCGCTCCAACCGATTCGGCGCCACTGGGTACCCATGGTTGCTATCCGTGGTGGCCCGCCAGCGTCGCCGCTGCCGAGCTTCCACTCCGGCCTCGCGCATGAGGCTGCGTGCCTGAGCGCGTCCTACAGGCTCTCCACGCCGCTGCAGCTCCTTCGCCATCCGTCGGCTCCCATAACTGCCCCGTTTACGATTGTGGATGCTCTTGACCATGTCCAGCCGCCGGATTCTGTCCGGATCCGGCCCCCGTTGACACCAGGCATAGTAACCGCTGCGGCTGACCTGCATGACCCGACACAAATCCATCACCGTAAAGTTGGCCTTCTCCGCCTTGATGAACTCATATCTCAGTTCGACTCTTTGGCGAAGAAGGCCCCGCCTTTTTTAATATTTCCTTTTCCATCCGTAACTTACGGTTCTCTTCCCTAAGTCGTTCCAACTCCTCGGCCTGGCCCTCCTGTTGGTCATGCTGGGGAGATTGCCGCTCACGTTCCTTGCGCAGCCACCGATCCAACAGGCTGCGATTGATCCCCAGAGACCGGGCAGCTTCGGCCACCCCATATCCCTGGCGCTCAACCAATGCCACTGCCTCAGCCTTGAATTCCGCCGTGTATCGACGTCGTGCCTTCTTGCTCATGAACACCTCCGATGCATAGCCTACGAGGCTTAACGGGGTGTCCGCTACAATTGAACCACTTCAGAGTCAGCACAAGGTGACGAAGCCCATCAGGTGCAGGGGATAGGGTAAATGCGGCGGTTGTGCACTGAAAGTTCATGTTCTTATTCGGGGAGATCTGTCTCACTTGCGGTCCGTGTCCCTATGGAAGTCGAACTGAGGGCCGGCTCGAAAGGGCCGGAATAACCATCGAACCCTACCGGGGTTGTGGTCGCCATGGGAGCCGGACTGAGGGCCAGCCCGAAAGGACTGGAATCACCACCGGACCCTACCGTGACCCGGACAGCGCGCCAATCGGCAACGCTTGGCGTGATGAGGCAGAAGTCAGCAGACGGCATAGTAGCCAAACGCTCACCGTAATGGGTGAGACACGGTGAAGGCCCGAACCTCCGGCAACGAGAGAGACCCGCGTGTCTCAGCGGACGTAATGCGCCCGACCGGCTGAAACGGCCTTGGCGATTCGTTGGGCAACCAGCTTTGAAGGTCACCATGGTTGCATGGTCCTTTGAACTCCGGAGGAAACGCCCCGTGCGGACCCGCATGCGGGGTGTTGTGGAGGCCGGGGGAGAAAAACCCCCGGCTATCCGATTATGCTTTGGGTTCTATTCCCCACTCAGCTCTCTCCTCGTCGGACATAGAAGAGATGAGTCTCCTGCAAACTTCTATTAGCTCTCCCGGGGAGCTACCCATAGCTTTATAGTTAGTCAGCACATACCGCTTGACCGTAATAGGCCATTTTCCTTCCGAGTCAGCATCCTTGATCGTCATCTTTGCAGTTTGGTAATTCCCGTATCTAGACCCCATCGCGGCCTCTAACGCTCTTTCGAACTCGCCAAATGACCAGTTATCACTCCTAGCTTCGAACTGGTCCAGAACGCTCACTTTTGTTTGAGACAGCTTACCCATAAGAACTCCTTTGTAACGGCTCATTTCGCTTACCGGCATAACGCCGTGCACACGGGCGCGAGTTTACGAGCGTCCCGCCGCCGCTTGCGGCGGCGTAGTACTGCACATTGTTAGCACTTTTATTCCACACTGGTATTGTTCAGGGCGTAATTCCATACTCGGTAAAAATAGAAGATATACCCAATTCCAAGCGTCAAAATCGTTATGATAATC
This sequence comes from Ectothiorhodospira shaposhnikovii, assembly GCF_047222355.1. Taxonomy (NCBI): domain Bacteria; kingdom Pseudomonadati; phylum Pseudomonadota; class Gammaproteobacteria; order Chromatiales; family Ectothiorhodospiraceae; genus Ectothiorhodospira; species Ectothiorhodospira shaposhnikovii. The sequence goes on from NZ_CP178333.1 coordinate 2,189,650, forward strand.
CAGAGAACTATATGCCCGATATTACTAAACATATCGATGTTGCAGCGCAGATTTCTTTCAACACCATTTTGGTCAACTAGCGTAGTTCTATTGATTATAAACTTTGAAAAGGAATAGGGGAGAAAAAACAACGCTACCCCAATTGTTATAATGATCAAAATTAGCCAAATTACAATATGCCCAATTATATCAAATATCCGTATATTTGCTTTTAGTTTCAATATTGTCTCCTCATATATTGTGGCTATTTCACTGGAATGCTAACGCCGCCAACACGCGCAGCTTTGTAGTGTAGGCGAAGCCGCAACGGAAAGGCCGTCGCCGTGCTTGGCATTGTTAGTCCGTCGCTGCCTTCATCTCATGATCTTGTCATAATCAGCTTTGACACCGCTAGGCACACTTGCTGGATCAATGTACCCAAGTACTTCTTTGAAGTTATTCCTACAGGAAGCATTGTTGGCTAGACGATTTCCCAGAGGATTATCTTTAACCATAGCCGACCTAATCATTGTGGCAATCTCTCTTGGGGAGAAGCCACGAATCATCTGATCATAGGCAGGTATTGCCGCGTTTGAAATTCCATAGCCATTCCCTACTCGACAGCAAAGAACCGTTTGAACGAACTGCTCCTGTACGGTTTCAGGAATAGCGCCTTGCTGCGATAGCTCTAAAAGCCTCTCGGCGAATGGGGGCTCATTATAAAAATTGTTCATCCCATTATGTACGTTCCAAAGACGTTCAACAGAGCGAGAGAAAACAAAATGCTGTTCAGATTCATTCAGAAGAGACAGAAGTCCGAGTTTTTCAAAGAACTGAAGGGATGCGGTGTGCTTTTCCTGCTCCCCTTTTGCCACATACTCAGAATGTCTATTGATAAGGTCAGACTTGATGGCAGCCGTGAACGTATCTTTTAGCCCTCCGCAAAGGTCTAACGAATTTAATCGAGCCGGCTCCGATGTATTTGGATCGCAATATATTCCATGCACCATCCCGACGAGCATCTGTCTTTGGGCGTCATGCGTTTCAGTGAGCCGCTGCATCCAGATTTGACATTGGTTAGCATTGAACCTCTGGCCCTTTACGGCAGATATAAATGCGCCAATATCTACGCCCTTTGGGGATGATGAATCTGCAAGAGCATATCTAATGCAACGATTCAGGAACGTAGTGAACTCACGATCGTTAATCTTCCCTAACGTAGGATGTGCCGCCGAAAAATTGTTTCTAACCTCCCGACACTGGTCTAGAAAGAAAAATCCATCTTCGTCAACTATGTTCAACTTGAGGCAAAGCTCAAGAAGCCTGCTGTCTTGAAGCTCAAGAAGATGTTTTTCCTCAAAATCAGACTGTTTAATTTGCGCGACAACCGCTAGCCCGAAATTCCGAACCTTGGTTCTTAACTGTAGAATCGCGGCGTTCCAAATGTAGTTCATTGCGCCGTCAAATAGCCCGGTACTTACGGCTACACACATCCTGGCAACCAGCTCACCTCGTAGATCCTCGGGAATCTCTCGAAGTTCTCTTGGCAAGTCCCGCCACGCATATTGGATTTCTTCGTCACTAGCAAGCATCTCTCGAGGGATACCCAGAGAAGTCGTTAGCTGAGATATGGCTGGAAGAACCGTGTCCGGTAATGCGGGTAAGGCCACATCCTGCTTTTTTACTAAATCATTCATTGATATGCCTCTAAAAATTGACAGTGGCTTTCTGGCTAACGCCGCCAGCACGCGCGGCTTTGTAGTGAAGGCGAAGCCGCAACGAAAAAGCCGTCGCCGTGACTGGCCTTGTGTACGCCCGACATGGGCATGAACTGATGGGGTGAAAGTCCCCTGTAGGAGTACCTGTGATGTCCACTCTGTGGACGACTGTAACTACTAGCCGACGGCAAGGGCAAACCCGTGAGGGAATGTCTGAAGGAAGCCCGAGCGCAAAAGTGTGAGCCGACGGACAGAAATCGCATATAAGGCTCAGTCCCCGGGCGAGTCAGCACAAGGTGACAAAGCCCATCAGGTGCAGGGGATAGGGTAAATGCGGCGGTTGTGCACTGAAAGTTCATGTTCTTATTCGGGGAGATCTGTCTCACTTGCGGTCCGTGTCCCTATGGGAGTCGAACTGAGGGCCGGCTCGAAAGGGCCGGAATAACCATCGAACCCTACCGGGGCTGTGGTCGCCATGGGAGCCGGACTGAGGGCCAGCCCGAAAGGACTGGAATCACCACCGGACCCTACCGTGACCCGGACAGCGCGCCAATCGGCAACGCTTGGCGTGATGAGGCAGAAGTCAGCAGACGGCATAGTAGCCAAACGCTCACCGTAATGGGTGAGACACGGTGAAGGCCCGAACCTCCGGCAACGAGAGAGACCCGCGTGTCTCAGCGGACGTAATGCGCCCGACCGGCTGAAACGGCCTTGGCGATTCGTTGGGCAACCAGCTTTGAAGGTCACCATGGTTGCATGGTCCTTTGAACTCCGGAGGAAACGCCCCGTGCGGACCCGCATGCGGGGTGTTGTGGAGGCCGGGGGAGAAAAACCCCCGGCTATCCGATTATGCTTTGGGTTCTATTCCCCACTCAGCTCTCTCCTCGTCGGACATAGAAGAGATGAGTCTCCTGCAAACTTCTATTAGCTCTCCCGGGGAGCTACCCATAGCTTTATAGTTAGTCAGCACATACCGCTTGACCGTAATAGGCCATTTTCCTTCCGAGTCAGCATCCTTGATCGTCATCTTTGCAGTTTGGTAATTCCCGTATCTAGACCCCATCGCGGCCTCTAACGCTCTTTCGAACTCGCCAAATGACCAGTTATCACTCCTAGCTTCGAACTGGTCCAGAACGCTCACTTTTGTTTGAGACAGCTTACCCATAAGAACTCCTTTGTAACGGCTCATTTCGCTTACCGGCATAACGCCGTGCACACGGGCGCGAGTTTACGAGCGTCCCGCCGCCGCTTGCGGCGGCGTAGTACTGCACATTGTTAGCACTTTTATTCCACACGGGTATTGTTCAGGGCGTAATTCCATACTCGGTAAAAATAGAAGATATACCCAATTCCAAGCGTCAAAATCGTTATGATAATCCAGAGAACTATATGCCCGATATTACTAAACATATCGATGTTGCAGCGCAGATTTCTTTCAACACCATTTTGGTCAACTAGCGTAGTTCTATTGATTATAAACTTTGAAAAGGAATAGGGGAGAAAAAACAACGCTACCCCAATTGTTATAATGATCAAAATTAGCCAAATTACAATATGCCCAATTATATCAAATATCCGTATATTTGCTTTTAGTTTCAATATTGTCTCCTCATATATTGTGGCTATTTCACTGGAATGCTAACGCCGCCAACACGCGCAGCTTTGTAGTGTAGGCGAAGCCGCAACGGAAAGGCCGTCGCCGTGCTTGGCATTGTTAGTCCGTCGCTGCCTTCATCTCATGATCTTGTCATAATCAGCTTTGACACCGCTAGGCACACTTGCTGGATCAATGTACCCAAGTACTTCTTTGAAGTTATTCCTACAGGAAGCATTGTTGGCTAGACGATTTCCCAGAGGATTATCTTTAACCATAGCCGACCTAATCATTGTGGCAATCTCTCTTGGGGAGAAGCCACGAATCATCTGATCATAGGCAGGTATTGCCGCGTTTGAAATTCCATAGCCATTCCCTACTCGACAGCAAAGAACCGTTTGAACGAACTGCTCCTGTACGGTTTCAGGAATAGCGCCTTGCTGCGATAGCTCTAAAAGCCTCTCGGCGAATGGGGGCTCATTATAAAAATTGTTCATCCCATTATGTACGTTCCAAAGACGTTCAACAGAGCGAGAGAAAACAAAATGCTGTTCAGATTCATTCAGAAGAGACAGAAGTCCGAGTTTTTCAAAGAACTGAAGGGATGCGGTGTGCTTTTCCTGCTCCCCTTTTGCCACATACTCAGAATGTCTATTGATAAGGTCAGACTTGATGGCAGCCGTGAACGTATCTTTTAGCCCTCCGCAAAGGTCTAACGAATTTAATCGAGCCGGCTCCGATGTATTTGGATCGCAATATATTCCATGCACCATCCCGACGAGCATCTGTCTTTGGGCGTCATGCGTTTCAGTGAGCCGCTGCATCCAGATTTGACATTGGTTAGCATTGAACCTCTGGCCCTTTACGGCAGATATAAATGCGCCAATATCTACGCCCTTTGGGGATGATGAATCTGCAAGAGCATATCTAATGCAACGATTCAGGAACGTAGTGAACTCACGATCGTTAATCTTCCCTAACGTAGGATGTGCCGCCGAAAAATTGTTTCTAACCTCCCGACACTGGTCTAGAAAGAAAAATCCATCTTCGTCAACTATGTTCAACTTGAGGCAAAGCTCAAGAAGCCTGCTGTCTTGAAGCTCAAGAAGATGTTTTTCCTCAAAATCAGACTGTTTAATTTGCGCGACAACCGCTAGCCCGAAATTCCGAACCTTGGTTCTTAACTGTAGAATCGCGGCGTTCCAAATGTAGTTCATTGCGCCGTCAAATAGCCCGGTACTTACGGCTACACACATCCTGGCAACCAGCTCACCTCGTAGATCCTCGGGAATCTCTCGAAGTTCTCTTGGCAAGTCCCGCCACGCATATTGGATTTCTTCGTCACTAGCAAGCATCTCTCGAGGGATACCCAGAGAAGTCGTTAGCTGAGATATGGCTGGAAGAACCGTGTCCGGTAATGCGGGTAAGGCCACATCCTGCTTTTTTACTAAATCATTCATTGATATGCCTCTAAAAATTGACAGTGGCTTTCTGGCTAACGCCGCCAGCACGCGCGGCTTTGTAGTGAAGGCGAAGCCGCAACGAAAAAGCCGTCGCCGTGACTGGCCTTGTGTACGCCCGACATGGGCATGAACTGATGGGGTGAAAGTCCCCTGTAGGAGTACCTGTGATGTCCACTCTGTGGACGACTGTAACTACTAGCCGACGGCAAGGGCAAACCCGTGAGGGAATGTCTGAAGGAAGCCCGAGCGCAAAAGTGTGAGCCGACGGACAGAAATCGCATATAAGGCTCAGTCCCCGGGCGAGTCAGCACAAGGTGACAAAGCCCATCAGGTGCAGGGGATAGGGTAAATGCGGCGGTTGTGCACTGAAAGTTCATGTTCTTATTCGGGGAGATCTGTCTCACTTGCGGTCCGTGTCCCTATGGGAGTCGAACTGAGGGCCGGCTCGAAAGGGCCGGAATAACCATCGAACCCTACCGGGGCTGTGGTCGCCATGGGAGCCGGACTGAGGGCCAGCCCGAAAGAGATGGAATCACCACCGGACCCTACCGTGACCCGGACAGCGCGCCAATCGGCAACGCTTGGCGTGATGAGGCAGAAGTTAGTAGACGGCATAGTAGCCAAACGCTCACCGTAATGGGTGAGACACTGTGAAGGCCCGAACCTCCGGCAACGAGAGAGACCCGCGTGTCTCAGCGGACGTAATGCGCCCGACCGGGCGAAACGGCCTTGGCGATTCGTTGGGCAACCAGCTTTGAAGGTCACCATGGTTGCATGGTCCTTTGAACTCCGGAGGAAACGCCCCGTGCGGACCCGCATGTGGGGTGTTGTGGAGGCCGGGGAGAAAAACCCCCGGCTATCTGATTATGTGTTACGCGGTCAATAGTCTTTGACATGCTTGCCGCGAAAGAAAAGCGGAGCAAACGCATTCCTCTCTGCTCCGGACTTAAAGTTCACGGGCAGCATTCGAATAGTTCCCCGCTCTCGGAACTTTCCGCTTGTGATCGCAGCAACGAGTTGTTCTTCCGTCATTCCCTCGAAGTTATTAGTGTCATTTGTGAAGTTAACGATGAATAGCCCCTTTTTTAAGCCCCGCTCTCCCTTGTAGGGATGTATCTTTTTTCCTTCCGCGTCAAATGCCCAGACGTCGAGAAGAAAATCACCTTCGCTCAAAGCCATGTATTACCTCTAACCTTCATAAACATAACGCCAAGCCCAGCCATGGAAGGCTGCAATGCGGCCTAGCATCGGCTGGAGCGACGCGTTATAACCGACCCCTACATTGGTTTCTTCCAATGTGATGTTACATATCTATATTCAGGAGCTTCTGTCTTTGGCGGTGAATATCTTTCGTCATCGATATTGAACCTTGCTCCAAGAATGTCTCTCACACCACCCAGCCTCTCTATTGATGTCAACTCGGCAGTGACGTTTTTATAAACACAGGAAAATGAAGAGCTCTTTGTGCCCAAGAAGGCAGGCAGCGGAATCTTAAAATCAAACTCAGGGAACTGCGGCAACCCCTTTATGGCCGCAACCGAATTGTATGCTTTCATAATAAAACTTGTGGAAAAACCTTGGTCAGTTCTAATTCCATACAGACTTAGTGTTTTGTCAGAAGCCTTCTTTAACTCCAACTCAAGACGACTGATTCGCTTATTTGCCTCACTAAAGCCTTCTTCATCGTACGCGACTCTAATATCTCTGAGCATCCCCCTTATCTCTTGAAACTCATTGTTGTTTCTAATCTCGAGCGCCGACCTGATAACACTTGATACATCGCCACCTTGCAAAGCAAGCCACGCTGAAAAGATGGGAATTTCCATAGAGATAGCTTGGCTGCGCCCATTGTCAATAATTTTCTCAACGGTAGTGCTCAGTTCGATTTTGAGCGCACCAAGTAGCTTGGAAGTAAAGTCGTGACCAAATGCACCTGTCTTTCGCATCCAGTGGATTTGATACGCGTGGCGGATTGGATGCAGGAAAGTGTCCGCCTTTAGATAAGAAGCGGCTAAGCTGTAATAAATTGACTTGTATGCAAGCCAGTTCAGAGAAGCTATGAAGGTCGTAAGAGCACTGGTGATATTGCTGGTGTGTTCCTGACCGTCAGAGCCAACAAATCTAGCGGCGTTCGACCAACGACCATATGTGTTTCCGACGTCAGATAACTCGCTGAATATAGATGCGCTGACTTCGCTATACTTTTGGAATTCAGGCGTATTCGGCTGCCCCAGCATCTTCATCGTCAAGTAATAGTTACTTGATGCCATGTCCCATGTACACACCATATTCATCTTGAGCATCTGAAGAAGCGCAGAAAAATCGTTATCAACGAACTCTCCACCTCTAACTTCTGGACGAATCGAATCCGCTTCAGATTTTGCTTTCTTTTCTACTGGATTAAGGCTTACCTCCTCTGGCGCGACAAACCGAACAAAGGCAAATTCCTTTTTTCGTGACTCGCGATATTCAGGCTTGTAGCTGTCTATGCATACCAGATCATCGTAGAAAAGAATTGCTTGAACTAAATTCTCAAACGCCACCAAGTCGCCATTAACGGTATCAGGGTTGCTTACAACAATATCGCCCAGTACACGCTGAACAGCAGTTAGTGAAGCATTATCGATCAACGCGTACGTCATTGTTGCGCCCTTAGGTTATAACATATAAGCGTTTATCCGCCATGCTGCGCACAGCAGATAAAAGCTTATGTGTTACACGGAATGGAACACGACTTTCGAAGGGCAATACTGGCGAGTTTCGGTCAAGCGCGAAGAGGAGGTGTGGCGCATGCTTGGCGAACCTGGGGGCGTTGCATGGATGATCGCCGCTCTGCTCTATGGGAGCGGCGTGAGGCTGGTGGAATGTCCACAGCCTCACGTGTCGGATGAGGAATCCGGCCGGAGATTGTGTGTGGTGCGATGCAGCAGCCCTACCCCATTCGGGCCGCACGGGTTCCCTGTACTCCATGACCTTTCCAATGCATGGTCCTGAAGTCGAGATTAGCCGATTTTGTGACGCACTTCCTGTTTCAGGTCAGGTTTTCCGTGCTGATCGCCAGGGGCCTGGTTTGAGGATTGTCCCGCGGATACGACGCGCGCCCCGCCCGACAGGGCACGCAGCAGAATGGCGATGGTGCTGCCGTTGTGAAGCAGGGAGGCGGCCACGGGGCTGAGCCAGCCGAAGGCCGCCGCGGACAGGATGGCGGTATTGAGCCCCACCGTCAGGCGGAAGTTGCTGTCGATGAGGCCGCGGGTCGACAGGGCCAGGGCGCGGGCGTCGGCAACGCGGGCGATGTCGTCTTCCAGCAGGGTGATGTCCGCCGCCAGCCGGGCAATCTCGGCGCCCTGGTGCATGGCGATCCCCACATGGGCGCCGGACAGGGCCGGGGCGTCGTTGATGCCGTCTCCCACAAACGCAATCCGTGCCCCCTGGGCGGAAAGTTCCTGCAGGATGCGCGCCTTGTCCTCCGGCAGCAGTTCGGCGTGATAGCCGTCCAGGCCCAGCAGTGCGGCCATTTCCCCGGCGCGGTCTTCATGATCCCCGGTGAGCATGTAGATGCGCTCGATGCCCAGGCCGCGCAGGCGGGCCACGGTGTCGGCGCTGTTGTGGCGCAGGCGGTCCTTGAGACCCAGCACCCCGAGCAGCTCGCCACCGAATCCAATATAGAGCAGCGTCTTGCCCTGGCGCTTGAGCGATTCAATCACCTGGGTCTGGGGGGCAATGGCAATCCCCTCGTGTTCCTCCAGGAAATGACGGGAACCCACGACGATGCGCTTGTCATCGATGACGCTGGCCACCCCGTGGGCGACGATGAACTCCACTTCCTTGTGGTTGAAGTGCTGCTGATGGGGCAGCCGTTCCGCCGCTTCCACCACGGCAATGGCCAGGGGATGAAAGTAGTGCTCTTCCACCGAGGCCGCCAGATTGATGAGATCCTCGGAGGTGAAGGCGGCATCGAAGGCGATGGAGTCGGTGACTTCCAGCTCTCCGCAAGTGAGGGTGCCGGTCTTGTCGAAGACCACCGTATCGGCCTCGGCCAGGCGCTCCAGTGCCCCTGCCCCCTTCACCAGCATGCCGGTCTTGCCGGCGCGGTACATGGAGGACTTGAAGGCCACGGGAGTGGCCAGTTTCAAGGCACAGGAATAATCCGCCTGCAGCACGGCGGCGACCCGGTTCCAGTCCCGGGATACGGCCCAGGTGCCGGCGGACAGACCCAGCACCATGGGTACCAGCCGGTCGGCCAGTTGGGAGGCCTCCAACTGGGTGTGGCTCTTCACATTCAGGGACTGCTCCACGAAGTCCGCAATCCGGGCCGCGGCGGCATGATGGCCCACCTTTTCCGCGTAGATGCGGATGCGCCCCTCTTCCACCAGGGTGCCGGAGAGGGCCGGGTCACCCCGGCGACGAATCACCGGCACGCTTTCGCCGGTCATGGTGGCCTCGTTCACCAGGGCCTCGCCCCCCAGTACGGTCCCATCCACCGGGATGACCGTACCGGTGGCGGCAATCACCGTATCGCCCACCCTTACCTCGCGGGCGCTGATCAGGACTTCCACCCCGCCCCGCTCCACCCAGACCTCCGCGTCCGCCGGATGCAGCAGATGCTTGAGCAGTTCGTCGGAGCGACGTTCGATGGTGTGTTCCAGGTACTCGCCCAGGGCCAACAGGAAGATGGTGGTATTGGCGGCAAAATAGTCCCGGCGGCCGATGGAAATGACGACCGCCAGGGCTTCCAGCACGTGGGAGCTGATGCCCTTGCGGAACAGGTCCTGCACCGCCTCCCCCGCCACCGGCAGGGCGGTCAGGAGGGTGAGCGGCAATCGCAGCCACAGGGGCAGCCAGCGGGACAGCAGCATGACCGCGCCGCTCAGACCCACCGCAGCCAGTCCGCTGCCGTGGCGTTCGGGCAAAGGCGCGGTCAAAGACACGGCCGGCGCCGTCAATGACAGCAGGGCGCTTTCCAGATGGACGGGATCGGTAAGACCGTCTTCATAATGGATCACCAGACATTGAATGCGCCGGTTGACCCGGACCCGGCAGACCCCCTGAAGGGACTCCACCGCCCGCTCGATGCGATGGGGTTCCAGAGGCATGCCCGGCCGGCACCAGTAGCGCAGGCGGATTCTGCCGGCAACGGCGTGAACCGGCTCCAGCCGGGCAAACCAGGGCGCATCCATCAGCGGTCTCCGTGCCGTTCCGCTTCCATCTCGGCCTTGATGTCAGCCATCTGTTCCTTGATCTCTTCCACGCCGCCGGCCACCCCGGCGTACAGGTCCAGGCCCGCCTTCATGATCTTGCGACGCATCTCCTCGTCGCTCAAGACCCAGGCGGCGCCGGCTCCCACCATCAGGCCCAGCAGGAACTTGTCCCGATGGGGGCCATCCAGCATGTGGGTCAGACGATGCAGCCAGCCTTCATCCTCGCCCCGGTAGCGCTGTCTGCCACGACGTTCCTGGTCATCGGCATCGCCTTCCGGCCCCCCGTAATACCCGGCTGCCCTGGGATCCCCCGCGGGCATATCCTCATCCGGATACCAGGGACAGGGACCATAGCCCCGCCCCCTGCCAGGCCAGGGTCCCGGGCCATAACCCGGCCCATAACCGTAGCCATGAAAACCCTCCCATGACGCTTTGGCCTTGTTCTTCTTGCGCTTCTTACCCATGTACCTTCTCCTTGTCCTCCCGCCCCTGGGAGGGGCGCAGGAGTCGTTCGATGATCATGACGCCGGCGGCGCCGGCGGCGGCGGCCGTCAATGCCGACAGATAATCCCCCCGTCTCACCGCGTTGGCGGCACGGGTGCCCGCCACCAGGGCGGTCCCGCCCTGCAAGCCATGGCGCACGACCCGGCGCAGGGCGGGTCGGCCGGCCGGGGGCGCGACGTCCTGAAAGGCGGAAATGCAGGCGGCCGTCACAAATCCCCGGGTGAAACAGCCGTCATAGCAGTCCAGGGGACGACGACGGGAACGGGCCGGCGGTGCGAAACCATATCCGGAGCGAAGGGGATACCGCTTCACGGTGTGTTCCCGCCATCGGTATCGTCCTTGCCCTCGTGGACGTTGCTCTCCAACCGCTTGCGCGCCCGGGCCGAGGCATGTTCGATGCTGCTCAGGCTGGAGACGGTCGCCTCGCGCAGGGTGTCCTGGGCCTTTTCGAGACCCTGCCGGGTCTTGTCGGTGCGCAGCAGTCTGACGGCGAGCGCACCCACCACGGCGCCGGCGGCAAAAGGAATCAGGTGATACATAGGTGTGCTCCTTGAGATCCCAAGGGATCCGGTCGGTATCATCCCGGCATGACACCCCGGGATGGGGTTGAATGCGCACGCGGGGATCAGCCGGACAGCGCACCCGTCAATTCATGGCGAGCCTGTTGCAGGATACCGCGCAGGATCTCCGCAGGCCTGGTGTCATGTCCCTGAAGGAAGTCTTCCCAGGCCGACATGGGGATCACATCGGCATCGTATTCCACCACGCAGGAGCGGGCCAGAAGGTTGAGACGCACGCTGGAAACCCCGGGCAACTGGTCCAGCATCCTCTCGATCTCCGGGATGTCCGCCTTACCCACCAAATCCTTGAGGTCGGCATCCAGTTTCAGTCGGATACGGCCACACAGATGATGGGCAACACGCACTCGGGTCAGGAGTTGAATCAATACATCGGCATGAGTCATTACTGACCCTCACCAACAAGCACGCGGAATGGCGGGATGCAGGAAAGTTGTGTCACAGGCAGGCACGGCAGACTCCTGGCTTGGGGCACCTGGCTGGCGTTAAGGCTGGCTAACGTGACCGCGGGATCCAATGGTTTCATGGCAACGGGCAAAATCAGTATGGGCCGGTCACCCCCGACGGGCATTGACTCGCATCAACCGCACCTCGGTATTGACTCTCCATACAGCTGCAGGTTCGAGCATACTGAAGTTGCACGCATTCGAACAGCATGCTGTATTGGCGACATACGTCACCGTAATGATACCTGCCGAGGAGTTCAGTGCCATGGGCACCCCCGTATCCATTGTTTCTTCCGTTCCGGGCCGGCTGCGACTGAAGGGCGAACTGCTGAGGCAGGAGACGCCCAGAACACGACTGGAACGGGATCTGCTCACCCTGGACGGCGTGACGGACCTGCGACCCAACCCCCGGGCCGGTAGCCTGGTCGTGCACTATGACCGGGCCGGTTGCACAGTGCCCGAGATGGAAGCCCGGATCAGACACCTCATCGGTTCGGCGGTCCCCTCCCCTGCCCGTTCAAGCAAAAAACCTGCACCAGACTCCGGCAACCGGCGCCGACCGGGACAACGATCCCTGCGCATGCGGGTGAATCGGGTCTCCAAGATCGGCATGCTCACCAGCCTGGCGGCATCTCTGGCGGTGACGCAAGTGCGTCCCCGGGGCTGGAAATACTGGCATGCCAGCACCGGCTGGATGTTCGTGGCCTGCCTGGGGATTCATCTGCTGGTCTATCGTCGCCATCTGCTGCGATAGGCCCTACAATCCCGTCCATGTTCGGATTCCTGCAAGGTTTTGCTTACGGGCTGTTTCTGTCCTGCCTGCCCTGGTTGATTGTCGGCATGATCAACCCCAGGCTGGTACTGCCCACCGATCCGCCCACCCGCTGGCAGGTGGCGCTGCGCTATTGGCTGATCTTCCCCTTTGTCGCCTTCATCCTCTGGGTCACTTCCCTCTGGGGCGGCTTTTCTCCCTCCCTATGGGGCTGGCTGGCCGGTCTTGCGGCCATTCCCGTGGCCATCCCCTTGGAACGAGGCTGGCGGCGCTGGCAACAAGCCCAGGCCGAGCGGCGCCGCCAGGCCCGGCTCGCCGCCGAGGCGGCGCGAGAGCGGGCCGAACTGGAACGCAAGGCCCGGGAACAGGGGCTGACGGTACTGCGTCCGGATCAGCCACCGGCGGAAACCGATGACGTGATCCTGGGGTTCTGGCAGGCCAAGAAGGACCTGCTGGCACTGAACCGCCCGGACCTGGCCATTCAGGCGGATCGGCTCTACAGCCGTTATCTCCACGTGGATGACCTGCTGCGCGGCAAGTTCGACCCCCGGGAACTCACCTTCGAACGCTCCCGGAACATGGTGGCGGAAGTCTGCCGAAACTCGGTGGATACCCTCCAGGCCATGGCTTCGGTGGCCAGGGGAATTGCGGGCGTGGACGTGACCTATGCCAGACAGCGCCTGGACAAGGCATCCTCATGGATCACCGATGAAGAGCGGCGCGCCCTGAAGCGGCGCCTGGAACTGGTGGATGACACGGAACGACGCCTGCGGGAACTCGGGGCCCGTAACGAAGCCATCATGACCGCTCTGGATGATACCGCCGTGGCGGTCTCCGCCGTGGCCACCGACCGCCCCCAGGCGGCGATGGCCACGCAACAGGCCCTGAAGGATCTTCAGCAATTCGCCGAAAAGGCCCATCGGTACGGACGCGCCGATCCCTGAAAGATCATTGACGAAGCGTTCCTACTGCGTGCACCCCGGACAATAGGGGGTGCGATCCATGGCGTCGGGGATACCATCACCATCGATGTCATCGTCCAGTTCCAGGGCGGAGCTCATCCATTCATCGGGCGTGTACTGAGGACTGAAAAAGTCCGGGCGACCATCGCCGTCGAAATCGAAGCGCGCCAGATCGGTTCCCGGGAAGTCATCCCATTGCGTGAGCGCCTCCGCGACCAGCGTAAGCCGACGCCAGCGCTCCGGATCCTGCGTGGCCATCTCCGCCCAGGCAACCGCCGGATCGAATTTACCCGCCGCCGCCAGCAGCTTGACGCCTTCCCGCCTACGGTCATCCCGCTGGGTGGGATTGCTGAGTGTATCAACCAACGCCTGATGACCTTTCCAGCCCCATGCCGCATCGGAAGAGGCGCCCGCCAGCAGACGATGCGCCCCTTCTCGCGCCCTGGCGACGAATGCCTGATTGAAGCCGTTGAGGTGACCTTCCCGATGCAGACGCATACGCTGGTCCGTTGCCACGGAGAGATAGGCTTTGGCCACGTTTTCCGCCTCGACCAGGGCATTCTGGAGCGCGGTTTGGTCGTCTCCGGCCAGGGAGGCCATGGACACCAGGGTTGCCATGGCCTCAAGGTCCAGGGTGTCCAGTGCCTGGGCAGGCATTCGAGCCCGACTTTGCAGATCCGCCACTCTCCTGAAGTGCAGGCTGCGGACATCATTGGCCGAAATCATCCGTGCCTGCTGCTGCAAGACGCTGATCACACCGGCAGGATCCATGCCCAGACTGATATGGCCATCCGCCAGCAGCCAGGCGGCTTCCGCCCGCAACAGGGTGGACGCCCCTGTACCATAAAGCGATTGAGCCAGCATCCAGCACGCTGCTATGCGTTCCTGCCCACGACCCGGCTCCCCCAGCTCCGCCGTCACCAGGGCCGCAGCATGACATCCCCTGCGCAACATCTGATTCACTTCGGTCTGGGCGGTGTTTACCGTTGCTCCGGGGGGTGGGACATAGCCGATGGCATCCAGCCAGGGGGCATCATCCCCACCCACCGCATTCTCTATGAAGGCGCTGGAAATGGTGAGCGCCCAACCCGCGTCCGCCACTTCCCTGGCGGCCGAAAGTCGGTTCGCCGCCGCCAGGCGACGAGCCAGACTGCGTCCGTCGGTGGTCATGCCTTCACTGCCATGGACCATGTAAACGGCACGATCCCGAGGTGAGGCAATGCGTTCATTCATCACCGCCAGCGCCGCGGAGGCTCCGCCATCCCCGGCCGCGGCCAGGGCCATGAATACGGCAATTTCGTTTGCCGCCGTGCGTGCGGCCGAGGCATACACGGGGTGAGGTTCCACCTCATCTGCCAGCAACTGCAGGAAACGGTCGGTCTCACCCAGTGCGCCGTAGGCAGGGGCGATGATGTCCACGTAGAAACGGGAAAAGTCGTTGGTCTGACTGCCGCAGGTGGCGTTGAGCAATGCTTCAAAGCGATCAATGCCGGCCAAGGCCTGATCACGGACGCCCAGATGGGCGTACAGGGCCGCGTATCGGGACGTGTACTGGCTCTGGATCAGCTTGCAGCTGGTAGGACCAGGCTGGGGCGAACCCATGCTATCCACCCACAGTCGCAACAGGTCGGTCGCGGCCAGGGCCTGCTCCCGAGGGATGCCGGTCATGCCGGCCTCCGCCGCCAGCCTGACCCGCTCTTCGGCCTGATTGAGAATGGCGGTGGTGATATTGAAATAATTGCCGGTCCAGGGCTTACCGGGGCCACCGAAATCACCGACGAAATCCAGCAAGGGTTCGATGACCTCCCGAGCCCGGTCCGGATGACCCGCAGCGAGAAAATCATCACTCAAGCTCTGGTGAAAGCGGGCATCGTTCCCCGTCAGATTGGCAATACCGCGTGCCTCAAGCTGGTCCCGCTGAATCTGTAATGCCCGTGACCAGTAGTTGAGCGCCATGTCCTCATGGCCGTTGAGAAACACCTCCCGCCCCACCTGACGGAAAGCATTCGCCCGTTCGGCAGGCTGGAAGATGCGGGCCCGCAGGGTCAGGTCCGCCTCATCAAACAGCCCGGCGGCCGCCATGCCCCGGGCAATGCCGGCAAATACCGGGTCCAGAACACTGTCGTCGTAGACGCCGTCGAACAGTCTCTCAGCCCGGTAATAGGGTGACAGATCGGAGCGCAGGAAATATTCCAGCCGGGCCTGATTATCCATGCCCAGCACCTCGGCCTCCGCCAGAGGCACCTGATGGTCCAGGACCCGGGAAGCGACCAGCTCGGCGATGGTCATGTCGTTTACCAGTCCGGCGGGCACCTGGAATCCGGGATCTTCCAGCTCAGCGATGCCGACCGGATAGGCTTGCAGGAGATAGCGGGCCACGTTGAAGATGCCGGGGCTGTCCGCCGGCATGCCTCGCCGGCCAGCGGCCTGCCAGACGGCATCTGCCAGGCGCTGGAGATTGGCCTGCTCGGCCTCAGTGACCGGCATGAAGCCCAGCTGCCCCTCGAAAAAGGAGGCCAGACCATCCCGCACATTCGATCTGGCCTGGGTATCGATCATGTCCTGGGCCGTTCCTCCCGTTCGTTCCTGCAGCCGACGGGCACGGGATTCCACGCCGACCAGGCGATCCCGAAGTGTCTGGGGCAAATCCAGCACAGGATTTTCGCGCAATGCCCGGGCTGCCTCGGCAAAATCGCCATCGGCATCGTTCAGGGCCTGGACGACCAGCCCCATGGGGTCGCTGCTGCCCCGCAGGGCCAGCCACAAATCGGTCATCAGCAGGCTGGCCCGCTGGGCATCCCCATCTTCGGCGGGATCATTCATCACGCTCGCCGCGGACAGACCCAGCAGATCCGCCGTCTGATCCACCGCCGCCTGGGCGCTGACCCCGCTTCCCCGATGGATCTGATCCACCAGGGTGGTGAGCGGTGAAATCACCGGTGCGTCCTGACCCAGCCAGGGGGCGCTCATGCGCAGCCCCTGGAAGTCGTGACCGGTCATGGTGTCCACGCCGCCGCTGGCCAGCAGACGCGCCCCGGGCGGGATATCCGCCGGCGCCACGTCCAGTTGGAAACGCCCCTGGGCATCGGAGCGCTCCACCGCCGACAGGGCATCGCCACCGGCGTCCTGCAGCCAGACAGCGGCTCCCGCGATGGGTGGATCGGTCACCAGACCACTCAGGCTGGTGACCGCACCGGAGTCATCACTGCCCGATGATCCGCCGCCACCACCGCAGCCGGACACCAGCAAAAGCGTCATCAGGGCCAGAAACCCCGCCGGTAGGTACTTGCGTGATCGTGACATGGAGGTTCCCCTTGCCGGTTCGGGCCGGTGATCACCGGTCAGTATCGTTTCAGAAGTCATATTTCAGGCTGACCCAGTAGTAGCGACCGATCTCCACACCGCTCTGCCCCGAGGCGACGGTATGGGTGCGTTCATTGAACAGGTTGTTGATCTGTAATTGGGCGGTGAGCAACGTGGAGCGCGGCATTGGCTGGGCGTAGCTCAGACGCAGGTCGGTGATGAAGGTGACCGGCCTGCTTTCCCGCTCGTACACATCCAGGCTCTCGTACACCACCTCGCCGCTGGGCAGCTCAATGCGATCCCCCTCCACCACCAGACCGGTACGGGTGATGATGGCGTGGCGCCCCCGATAACGGGTGTTCAGGTCCACCATGACCCGTTCCCCCATGGGACGGGACAGACTGAAGTTGGCCACCCAGGGACGGGAAAAATCCTCCCTCAGGATATCCAGTTCGCCGTAGCGGATACGCCTGCCCTGATAGAAGACGTACGCACCGGAACCGGTGGCATCCACCGGATCGTCATAGTCGGCATTGGAGGTCCTGGTTTCCGAGTAAGTCAGGTGCAGTCCCACCAGAGTTTGTCCGAACTCCCCGAACCAGGCCGTGGACAGGCCCCGGTAGCGGCTGCGTCCTTCGTTGTTCATGATGTAGTAGCGGTAGCCATCGGGCTGGACAGCGGTAGTGGTGCGGGCAAATTCATCCCGGTTCTCCCGTTGCACCAGCTGCAGGTTGAACAGGCCGCCCAACAGGACCTGCTGCACGCCAACCATGACTTCATCGCTGTAGGGAGTATTCAGATCATGGAAGACATAACGGAAGCTGCCCTCCCCCGAGTCCAGTTCCCAGTCCCGGACGATGTTCTGGGTGGTCCCCCGATACTCCCGATAGAAAGGTGCCCGGGCCTCCCGCAGCTTGTAGGTGAGCAGCGCCGCGCCGTAATAGCGGTTCACCCCGGCCCGCACCACGGTTCGGCCATCACCAAAGACATCCAGACTGCCCCGGGTGCGGTAGGCCACATCGTGATTGCCGAGAAAATCGTCGTGGTCGTAGCGCAGCCCGAAGGTGCCCGACAGACGCTGCCAGCCCAGGGTGGTCTCCGCAAACAGGCCGGTTTCGTTGAGGGACACCTCCACGTCATCGGCGGGATGCACGTTGCGGGTGGAGAAATACTGTTCCCGCTGCAGACAGTCGTCACTGTTGCCACGGCACTGGACCTCGCTGTTCACCACGGGATTCTGGAAAATGTAGAGATCCTCGTCCCGCTGAAAACGGTAGCGCTGGTGATTGACCTCGGCCCCGAAACGATGACGGATCCGGACCTGGCCGACCTGTCCTCCCGGAGTCTGGGCCAACCAACGCCCCGACAGGCTGGCCTGTTCCTTGTCGAGATCACCAAAGCCCCCCTGGCGGCTGTTGCCCACATCCGCCCGGCGCCCCCAGTCCACGCTGCGGGTATTGGCCCAGTTGAAGAAATCCTTGGGAGCAGAGCGGCTGTTTTCGCTGTAGTTCAGACCCACCCGGAACTGCTGGTCCAGGCGATCTCCGGCGTATTCCAGATTGCCGGTCATGCTGTAGCCACCGCCTTCAATGGTGAAATCGCTGTCCTTCACATCCGTGATAAAGCGCTCGTTCCGGTAAGGGGCATAACCAAGACTGAAATCCAGCAATCCCCGATCCCCCTCGGGCGTGGTCAGTTTCATCAGCAGATTGGTGTTTTCCTGCTCCTGGGAACGGCTGCGTCCCAGGGTCACCTCCGGGGTGGTGGATCGGGACTGATTGATGCCCAGCACCAGCCCGGATGCCTCTCCCACTGGCGTGGAATAATTCAGTGCCAGACGATCCCGGCTGAATTCAGGGGTGCCCGGCGGTTCCGGCGGCAAGGCGCCGGAGTCCGGGTCCCAGTCCCGGGTAAAGGTGCGATAGCTCACCCAGTTGCTGCGGGTGGCGCTGTAGGAGACGCTGCCTTCCGGTGTCGAACCCGCACGCCGGGTCTCCACCTCCACCACACCCCCGGTAAAGCGGCTGTATTCCGCCGGGACGTTACTGTCGAACACCCGGATTTCACCGATCAGCGCACTGTCGATGAACTGGGACTGTTCATGGCCGGGAATATCGTCGATGGCATTGGGTGTATTGGCCGCTGGATCCAGACGATTGCTGATGCTCACCCCATCCAGCAGAAACTGGTTTTCATAAAACCTCCCGCCGGAGATGGAAAAGGATTCCGGCCTCAGGTCAAACAGGGATTCCGGCGTCAGCGCCACCTCACCGAACTGGAGACCCGGCACCAGCCGGAGCACGCCGTCCACGCTGCCGTCGGCGCCCACGAAACGCTCGATATAACGGGCGTCGAAGCGATAGCGGCCGGCGGCGGTCGTTTCACCGCCCAGGGGGGTCCGGTCGGTGGGGCGCACCTCGATGGTATCCAGTCGGGCGTCGGCAGGCAGTGTCACCACCGTTGCCGCCTCCGCCTGTACCAGGGTGGGCAATCCGGAAACCACCAGGGTCAGCATCCAGACCGTGCTGGGCTTGAAGCCGGCACGGCACATCGGGCATGGATCACAGCGGTTCGTCATGCGTCACAACCGGCGCAATAGGGGGTACGATCCTGGGTATCGGGGATGCCATCCCCGTCGATGTCGTTATCCAGGGACAGGGGAGACGCGGCACGATCCGCCGCGCTGCTGCCGGGACTGAAGAAGTCCGGACGCCCGTCGCCGTCAAAGTCGAAGCGAGCCAGGGCCGTGCCCGGGAAGTCATCGGCGGTGCTGATGCCGTTGGCAATATTCAGCAACTGCCGGTGACGCTCCGGCGCCGTTGCAATGCCCATGGCCACCATCCTGGCCGTCTCATACTGGCGGGCGGAGGCCAGCCAATTGACCAGCGAGTTGATCTGGGTGGTGCGGTCGTTGGCGGCAAACAGAGCGTCGATCATTGCCAGCGATCCCTGCCAGGTACCCGGCAGGGCATCATCCCCCGACGCCAGCATGCGTGCCCGTTCCCGGGCCATGGCCACCTGATGGCGCTGGGTCTCATCGGCCCAACCGGTCCGGGTGATGGTCTGGCGAAGATCCCCGGCGACCCGGACGTAGCTCTCCATCAGCGAGTCACGTCTTTGTCCGGTGCGGATAAAGGCCACCAGGTCCAGCGCCTGATTGATGGCGGCCTGATCGCTGGAGGCGGTTGCCACCTGGGTGAGCATCTCCACCGCCTCATCCAGCGCCGACAGGGCTGCTTCGGGATCGCCACCGCTGCTGCGCAGCAGGGCCACTTCCATGAGGTTACGGATGCGGGACACCGGATTGCTCAACACGCTGCCCAGGGCATGGAGGCGATCAATCAGCTCTGCATCTCCCGCCATCTCCAGTTGCTGATAAGCCGCAGCCAGGGACCCGGCCACCCACAGCAAATCATCCGTTGTCATGCCTGCATCGTGAAGGACTGAGTCCACATGCCGACGGCAAGACCGCATGCGATCAGAGGCCAGCGCCTGTTGATCCATGCGACCGAGGATCAACGCGGTCTTCCGGCACCCCTGGTCCAGAAAATTCTGCGCGGAGGTGAGTTGGCCGGTCAACTCATCCACAAACCGCTCGGACATGGCCAGTTCCCAGGCTGCGTCCATCACCTGCCTGGCTTCATCCAGAGCACCTTGACGCCAGAGCAGCACGGCCAGATGAGGCGTGCCGACATCACTGGCTCCCGTACCCACCTGGGTCAATTGCGTGATGGCGGCCTGTACGGTGTCGGCCTGCGCCACCACCTGGCTGATGGCCCCTTCAACATCACCGCCGAGCGCACGATCAAGGGCCTGATAAAGCACCGCATTGTCCCGGGCCGAGTCGGCGTTGGACTCGTTGATCGGACGGACATGTCCCTCAATCCAGGCCAGATAGGTCTGGATGTCTCCCAACTCGCCATGAATCGACGCCATCCGGGGGCTCATGGTGGCACCATAGGTCAGATTGCAATCCGTGGTGGCCAGGTTCCGAAAATCATCGATGGCCTGCCGCATACCCGTGGTGCTACCCAGACGCCGATAGAAATCGGCGTAGGCCGTCACCATCAGGGTCTTCATGGCCTCGCAACGACCATCCTGCGGCTGACGACCGGCCCCCAGGGTGGCCTCCCGGAAAAAATCCACCGCGTTCAACGCATCGTTGAACGCCCTACCCGACAGCCCCGTCGCTTCGGTCGCATCCACGGCCGCCGAGGCACTATCTCTCAAGCTGACCATAATCCGGCCATAAGCGGTGGTATAGGGCTGACCCCGCTGGGATTCGATAAACTCCCGCACGGCCAACAGCGCCACATCGGCATCTTCCCTGAATCCGGCGGTGAGCAGGTCGCTGTTGAGGGACTGGAAAAACGCGGCGTCATCACCATCCAGATTGCTGATACCCTTGCCTTCCCTCAAGGCGGTTTCGTAGGTCTGGCGTGAGGCATTCCAGTACACGCGGGCCGTTTCAAGATCGTTGGCCCCACTCAACGCCTGAGCCACCTGCCGTTGAGCCATGGCCCGCTCGGTGGGCTGGAAGATGGCGGCCCGCAGGGTCAGTTCAGCCTCATCCAGCAGTCCCGCCGCGGCGAGGTTGTAGGCGTTGGCCCGGAACATGGGATCCAGCACGCCGTCATCCAGTACCCCGTCGAACAGGCGTTCGGACAGATAGGTGGGAGACAGATCGGAGCGGAAGAAGTAGGCGGCCCGGGCATCGTTGTCCACGCCCAGGGTCTCGCCACTGGCCAGGGGAATGGTGTGGTCGATCACCCGCAGGGCGGCCAGATCCCGGAGGATGACATCATGGCGGATGTCATTCAGGGGCAGCTCAGCCGCAGGATCGCTCAGATCATCGGGCATCTCATGCACCTGGAACACATAGCGGATGATGTTGAGCAGGGCCGGCCCCTCGGCAGGGACGCCTCGCCCCCCCATGCCTTCCCAGAGAGCATCGGACAACCTGTTCAGGTGATCGCCATAAATGGGCTGCCCCGCAATCTCGAAGAAACGGGTCAGGCCATGGCGCAGGTTCTGCAGCACCAGCGCACGGATCATCTCCTGGGCGGATGTCGCGGGGTCCAGACTCAGTAGATGGTCGGCACGTTCGGCCACGGCCTCAAGCCTGTCACCCACCGGACCGGACAGATCCAGGGCAAGGCGTTGGGCCGCCTGGTCCAGGCGGCCCTGGGCCATGCCATCCATGGCATCGTCCAGCAGCTGCCACGGATCGGCCTGCCCTTCCAGTGCCACCAGGATTTCGGTCATCAGCAGGCTGGCCCGCTGGGCGGAAGCATCACCAGCCGGATCGGCCATGACCACCGCGGGATTCAGAGCCAGACGGGAGGCTACGGCGGACACGGCCTGGTCCCGACTCATGCCTCGCTCTCGCATGGACCGATCCACCAGCGTGGTCAATGGCGATACCAGCATGTCATCAACGGCCCCTCCTTCAAGCGGCGCGCTCAACATCAAATTGCCAAGCACCTGGCCCGTCATCGTGTCGATCCCGCCCCGCGCCAGGATGCGACGCACCTCCCGGGCCAAATCTTCCGTCAGGGTCACACTGAAGCGACCATCACTGCCGGTGAGTTCCACGGTGGACAGGGCATCGCCCTGGGCATTCACCAGCCTTACCGCGGCCTCCTCGATCGGTGGGTCCGTCACCAGGCCGGACAGACGCAGAGAAGTGTCTCCCCCCGAAGAGGAGCCTCCCCCACCCGTGCAGGCGACGACAAAGGCAAGGGACAGTACTGCAGCGGACGCCCTCAGGGACGAAAAAACGACAGGAAAACCCATGATCGGTCTCATCAAAAAAACCAGATCGGGAATTTACAACAAAACACCAATGATAACCAATATCGTTTCTATGGGTCTCCCAACCACCATCCATCCGTCAGGACGCGAGCGAATGACGACATACGGTATACACTAGGTCCAGGAGAGCATCGTCGCCTCTTCACGGCGGCCTTCTCGGGCAATCGATGCGACGTTGGATCAAAGACTGGAGGCAGCATGCACCCAAATCATTCAGAGCCCCCCGCAACCCCTCCAATCAGCCTTTCCCTGCCACCCGTGGCGGAAGTGGAAACGGAGATCAAGCGGGACACGGCCCCCGAGCAGGCCATGGATGACCCCGAACTTCTTCGCATCGCGGATACCTTCCTGGCGGAACTGCTGAAAGATCAAGGACAGGCGGAGGTTGACCCCCGCCAACGCCAGGCCGTGGACGAGATGGGGCTGGACATACAGCGTCAGGCGGCCCATCGCAGCAAGCTGCTGCAGACCCCCATCCGCAAACTGGCCCACCAGGGGGATGAGGGCGGGCCGGTGGCCCGTTCCCTCATCGAGCTGCGCACCCGGATGCAGGATCTGGATCCGCGCCATCACAATCTAAGCCGTGAAGGGCTCAGTCGCATTCTGGCCCTGATCCCCGGGGTCGGCACGCCCCTGCAGCGTTATTTCCACAAATTCGAGACCGCCCAGGAAGCCCTGGACGCGATCATCAAGGATCTGGAAGCGGGCAAGGACATGCTGCACCGGGACAATCTCACCCTGAGCGATGACCAGCAGTCCCTGCGGGAGAGTCTGGTTCAGCTCCAGCGACAGATTGCCCTGGGGCGGATCATTGACCGCAAGCTGGCCGGCGAGGCCGCCGCCCTGCCCCAGGATGCTTCAAAGCGCCGGTTCCTGGAGGAGGAACTGCTGTTCCCTCTGCGCCAGCGGCTCGTCGACCTGCAGCAGCAACTGGCCGTCAGTCAGCAGGGCATCCTCGCCCTGGAGGTGGTGATCCGCAATAACCGGGAACTGATGCGGGGTGTTGACCGGGCCATCAATGTGACCGTCTCGGCCCTGAATGTGGCGGTGACGGTGGCCCTGGCCCTGGCCAATCAGCGGCTGGTGCTGGATCGGGTCGAGGCCCTCAATACCACCACCTCCAACCTCATTGCCGGTACCGCCGAAGCCCTGCGAACCCAGGGGGTGGAGATCCAGAATCGGGCCGCCTCCACGGTATTGGACATGGAGCAGCTCGAATCCGCTTTTGCCAATGTCATCGGCGCCATCGACGAAGTCTCCCGTTATCGTCGCGAGGCCCTGCCCAGGCTGGATGCCCAGATTGACCGTCTGGAGGCGCTGGCGGCCCAAGGGGATGCGGCGATCCGTCGCATGGACAAGGGCGATGGGATCGAGATGGACAAGGTGGTGGCCCGCCAGGGTGCAAATGATATCCCTTAGACTAAGTTTCCCTCCCTTCTGATCCGGAACACCCATGCCCCCAAACCCGACCTCCGACCTGCCTGTCCACCACGCGGTGATCGCCTACTTCTGGGCACCCTGGCATCTGCGCCGGATGCCGGGGACCACGCCGGAAGACCGGATGGCTCGGGCGATCTGGTGCCGTGACCACTGCGCCACCCTGGCGGGACGCTGGCTCCTGCTGGGCTTTGCCCTGTGGATGATCCAGATTTCTCCGCTGGGCTTTGTGTTCGTGATCGGGGGCTGGCCGGTGTTGGGCCTGCTGTTCCCGGTCACCTTCATGGTGGGCATCGCCCACCTGGTCGCCCAACTGGTGGCCCAGAAGAAGGCCGGACCGCCGAAGATCGATCCGCCGGTGGATCGGGACGAAGACTGAGACACCCAGCCTCCGGGTCCGGCCGCGCCCTACCGGGTGCGCCAGGTCTGGAATGACGGATATTCCTCATAACCCCGGGTGAGCACGTATTCCAGCACCGCCTGCAGCCGATGCAGGCGGATCACAGAATCCACCCGCAGGATCTCCTCTCCCAGTTCATCGAAGAACACCAGGGTGGGGGCGTAGAACAGATCCATCTCCTCGGCCCACTGCCGGGCCATCAGACGTCGGCCGTCCGGCGTCACCACCGGGGTATCGGACCACATGTCCAGTTGCACCACATCGAACAGGGACAAAAAGTCCAGCACCTCGGGATCCCCCAGCGGCTCGGTATGCAGCACGTCGCAGGCGTGGCACTCGCCCTGCTCGAAAAACACCACCAGGGGGCGCTCGGCCGCCACCTGCGAGCGGTCCAGCCGATGGGGAGGTGGACGGAAAAAGTCCCGATGATTGAGGTCATCGGCGTCAAAGCGCGGCGGTGGATCGGCTCGGGCCAGGTAATCTCGGAAGCTCTCACGCTGGTAGTGGGCGTCGGCCACGTATTCCAGCGCGGCACGGAAACGGTAGGGAGAGTGATAGCCCCGCAGGATGAAGACGGGCTCTCCTTCCAGGTCATGGAACAGGAAGGATGGGGTGAAGTTCAGGCGCTGCCCGACGGCGAACTCCCGTTCCGTGAGTGAGCGGCCTTCCAGGGTGGTCATGGTGCGACTGCCCAACACATCCAGGGCCACCACCAGAAAATGCCTGCGGGTGTATTCGACGATGTCCGGCTGCTGGAAATTGACCTGGAACAGGGCCTCGCAGTAAGGACAGTCGTCCATGCCCAGATAGACCACCAGCCCGCGCTTGCCCTCATCGCGGGCGGTCTGAAGGTCCTCGCCCAGATCCAGGAAAGACAGATGGAACCAGTCCGGTGCCTGCAGACCGATGAGCCTGGGGCGATCATCGATCGGCGGCTGGTCATCGGCGCAGACGGAACCGGACAGGATCAGGACCAGCCATCCGAGAATCAGTCGGACAAGGCGGGATGACAGTCTCGGCACGGTTCAACCTCCTGCGGGATCAGGCCCCGGGATCAAGCACCGTCATGCCGCCCATATAGGGCTGCAGGGCTGACGGGATGTGAATGCGGCCCTGGGCATCCTGACCATTCTCCACCAGGGCCACCAGGGTGCGGCCCACGGCCAGCCCCGAACCATTGAGGGTATGCAGCAGTTCCGGCTTGCCCGTCTCGGGGTTGCGGCAACGGGCCATCATGCGCCGGGCCTGGAAATCCTCGAAGTTGGAGCAGGAAGAGATCTCCCGATAGCAGTTCTGGGCCGGCAGCCATACCTCGATGTCATAGGTCTTGGCCGCCGAGAACCCCATGTCCCCGGTGCACAGGGCCATGACCCGGTAAGGCAGCTCCAGCCGCTGCAGGATCGACTCCGCATGGCCAGTCAACGCTTCCAGGGCATCCCAGGACTCGCCGGGACGCACCAGCTGCACCAGCTCCACCTTCTCGAACTGGTGCTGGCGGATCAGACCCCGGGTGTCCTTGCCGTAGGAGCCGGCCTCGGAACGGAAACAGGGGGTGTGACAGACAAAACGGGCCGGCATGGCGTCGGCGTCCAGAATGCTGTCCCGGGCCAGGTTGGTCACCGGCACTTCCGCCGTCGGGATCAGGTAGTAGCCGGGATCTCCCCCCATGCGGAACAGATCGGCCTCGAACTTGGGCAACTGACCGGTCCCCCGCAGGCTGTCCGCGTTCACCAGATAGGGCACATAGACCTCCTGGTAGCCATGCTCCCGGGTATGCACGTCCAGCATGAACTGAATCAGAGCCCGGTGCAGGCGGGCCATGGGGCCGCGAAGTACCGCAAAACGACTGCCGCTGAGCTTGGCGGCGGCCTCGAAATCCATCCAGCCTTGGGGAGCGCCCAGATCCACATGGTCCAGGGGCGTGAAGTCCAGACGACGGGGTTCGCCCCAGCGGCGCACTTCCTGATTCTGGGCCTCATCCCGTCCCACCGGCACGGACTCATGGGGCAGGTTGGGAATCCCCATCATGAAGTCGGACAGGGACTGCTGCAGCTCGGCCAGACGGGCCTCGCAGGCCTTGAGCTCATCCCCCAGTCGCCCCACTTCAGCCTTCAGGGGCTCGATATCCTCACCCCGGGCCTTGGCTTGGCCGATGGTCTTGGATCGGGTATTTCGCTCGTTCTGCAGTTCCTGGGTCCGTACCTGCAGGGCCTTGCGCTCGGACTCCATGTGGTTGAAGGCCTCCACATCCAGGGTGAAGCCCCGGGTGGCCAGGCGGGCGGCAACGGTGTCCAGGTCGGTACGAAGCGTCTTGGGATCGAGCATAGGGTCTGGGTTCGGGATTGAATGGACGATTGGGGTCTGAGCGATGGTAGCACAGGGCCACGACCGGTGATTGACCCGGACGCCCGCCAGGGAGACACTCGAACCTCAATGCCCGGCAAGCGCAAGGAGTCCGCCATGGCTGACCATGATCCCGCTCGCGACCCGCTCTATCCCGACCCTCGGCGCCAGATCTCCCCCCAGGAGCGAGACGCCCTGATCGCGGCCCTGGACCAGGTGCTGCCCACGGACGCCCTGCTCCATCACGAGGAAGACCTGCGGCCCTACGAATGCGACGGCCTGTCCGCCTATCGGCGCCTGCCCCTGGCGGTCATCCTGCCCCATGACCTGGCGCAGGCCCGGGCCGCCCTCGGCATCTGTCGGGAGCGGGGCATCCCGGTGACGGCTCGGGGCGCCGGCACCGGCCTGTCCGGCGGCGCCCTGCCCTTTCCCGACGGCGTGCTGCTGAGCCTGGCCCGCTTCAACCGTATCCTGG
Source organism: Ectothiorhodospira shaposhnikovii (assembly GCF_047222355.1). NCBI lineage: Bacteria > Pseudomonadati > Pseudomonadota > Gammaproteobacteria > Chromatiales > Ectothiorhodospiraceae > Ectothiorhodospira > Ectothiorhodospira shaposhnikovii. Next base: position 2,216,639 of record NZ_CP178333.1, read on the forward strand.
AACTGGACCCGGTCCGACGCATGGCCCGGGTCCAGCCCGGGGTCCGTAATCTGGCCATTTCCGAGGCTGCGGCCCCCCATGGTCTCTACTACGCCCCCGACCCCTCTTCCCAGATCGCCTGCTCCATCGGCGGCAACGTGGCGGAGAACTCCGGCGGGGTGCACTGTCTGAAATACGGCCTGACGGTCCACAATGTGCTGGCCGTGCAGATGCTGACCATTGAGGGTGAACTGCTCACCCTGGGCGGCGAGGCCCTGGACAGCCCGGGCTATGACCTGCTGGCCCTGATCCACGGCTCCGAGGGCATGCTCGGCATCATCACCGAAGTCACGGTCAGGCTGCTGCCCAAACCGGAACGGGCGCAGGTGCTGATGGCGGCATTCGACGACGCCCAGACCGCCGGCGAGGCGGTGGCCGGGCTGATCGGGGCCGGCATTATCCCCGGCGGCCTGGAAATGATGGACAACGACGCCATCCGCGCGGCGGAGGATTTCGTGCATGCGGGCTATCCGGTGGACGCCGCCGCCATCCTGCTCTGTGAACTGGACGGCACCGAGGCGGAGGTCTCCGAGCAGGTGATGCAGGTGCGCAACCTGCTGCTGGACAGTGGCGCCACCGAGGTGCGCACGGCCCGGGACGAGCAGGAACGCATGCGCTTCTGGGCCGGTCGCAAGGCCGCCTTCCCGGCGGTGGGCAGGATCTCGCCGGATTACTACTGCATGGACGGCACCATCCCCCGGCGTCATCTGGGCCGGGTGCTGGGCGGCATCGCCGAGTTGTCCCGCGGCTACGGACTGCGGGTGGCCAACGTCTTTCATGCCGGTGACGGCAATCTGCATCCGCTGATCCTGTTCGATGCCAACGTGCCCGGCGAGCTGGAAAAGGCCGAGGAACTGGGCGGTCAGATCCTGGAACTGTGCGTGGAGGTAGGCGGCACCATCACGGGAGAGCACGGGGTGGGCATCGAAAAGATCAATCAGATGTGCGTGCAGTTCCAGCCGGCGGAGCTGACCCAGTTTCATGGGGTCAAGGCAGCCTTCGACCCGGAAGGCCTGCTCAACCCGGGCAAGGCGGTGCCCACCCTGCATCGCTGCGCCGAATTCGGTGCCATGCACGTGCATCGCGGACAGCTCCCCTTTCCCGATCTACCGCGGTTCTAAGGCACCGTCCAGGGAGCCAGACGGCCGCGCACGGGAAAACCGTTATCAATCGCCCGACGCCCTGTGCTGGCGGTCGGGAATTTTTGCTTCCGAATCACCCCGGGGAAACGCTGATCCAATCCACCACCGTCACTCCCGCGACGGCGGGAGTTGCTGTTTTTCAGCCTGTTACCGGATTCCCGCTGGTGCGGAAATGACGGACTCAAAACATTCCAAAGGAATGACCTTAGTCCGGAATCCTCATCAGGATTGTTGACACTTTTCAAAAATCCTCTAAGGTCATGCCCTGATCGGATAACCACAAGCACCTCGACCGAGGGTGCGGACACCACGATGCCGCGCAGACGCAGGCAGCACTACCCCCGCCTGGGGCACTAACAAGCAGGAGCGAGTCATGGGTTATGCAGAGGTTTATGCACGCGCAGTGAACGATCCCGAAGGCTTCTGGGCCGAGGCCGCCCAGGCACTCACCTGGTCCCGGCCCTTCGAGAAGGTGCTGGATGACAGTGCCGCCCCCTTCTACCGCTGGTTCGCGGGCGGGGAACTCAACACCTGTTACAACGCCGTGGACCGGCATGTGGAAAACGGCCGCGGCGAGCAGACGGCCATCATCTACGACAGCCCGGTCACGGACACCAAGCGCCGCCTCAGCTTCCGTGAACTGCAGGACCAGGTGGCCCGTTTCGCCGGCGCCCTGGCCGACATGGGCGTCACCAAAGGTGACCGGGTCATCATCTACATGCCCATGGTGCCCGAGGCCCTGGTGGCCATGCTGGGCTGCGCTCGCCTGGGGGCGATTCACTCCGTGGTGTTCGGCGGCTTCTCCGCCCGCGAACTGGCCACCCGCATCGATGACGCCACCCCCAAGGTGGTGGTGGCCGCCTCCTGCGGCATCGAGCCTTCCCGGGTGGTGAAGTACAAGCCCCTGCTGGATCAGGCCATCGAGATGGCCACCCACAAGCCCGAGCGCACCCTGATCCTGCAACGCCCCCAATCCCCCTGCGACCTGATCCCGGGACGGGACGTGGACTGGACCGCGGCCATGGCCGCCGCGGCACCCCATGACTGCGTCCCCGTGTCCGCCACCGATCCCATCTACATCCTGTATACCTCCGGCACCACCGGCAAGCCCAAGGGCGTGGTCCGTCACAACGGCGGTCATGCGGTGGCCCTGAACTGGAGCATGAAACACATCTACGGCATGGCGCCCGGCGAGGTGTTCTGGGCGGCCTCCGACGTGGGCTGGGTGGTGGGACATTCCTACATCGTCTACGGCCCCCTGCTTTACGGCTGCACCACGGTGGTCTATGAAGGCAAGCCCGTGGGCACCCCGGACCCCGGTGCCTTCTGGCGGGTGATCGAGGAATACAAGGTGTCGGTGATGTTCACCGCCCCCACCGCCTTCCGCGCCATCAAGAAGGAAGACCCGGGCGCCGAACATCTCAAGCGGTACAACCTGGATCAGTTCCGCGCCCTGTTCCTGGCCGGTGAGCGTTGCGATCCGGATACCCTGGAATGGGCGCAGAAGATCCTGCAGCGTCCGGCCATCGACCACTGGTGGCAGACCGAGACCGGCTGGGCCATCGCCGGCAACTTCCTGGGCATCGAACAGCTGCCCATCAAGCCCGGCACCGCCGGCAAGCCGACCCCGGGCTACAACGTGCAGATCCTGGATGACAACGGCAAACCGGTGCCCGCCGGAGAAATGGGCCGGATCATGGTCAAGCTGCCCCTGCCCCCGGCCTGCCTGCCCACCCTGTGGAACAACGACGAGCGCTTCAAGGAGTCCTATCTGAGCGCCGAACCCGGCTACTACCTCACCGGTGACTCGGGCTACATGGATGAGGACGGCTTCCTGTACGTGATGGGCCGTATCGACGACACCATCAACGTGGCTGGACATCGCCTGTCCACCGGCGCCATGGAAGAGGTGCTGGCCTCCCATCCGGCGGTGGCGGAGTGCGCGGTCATCGCCGTGGCCGACGAGCTCAAGGGCTCCCTGCCCATGGGTCTGGTGGTGATGAAGTCGGGCGTGAACATGGATGCCGACACCCTGAGCAAGGAGCTGGTGAGTCTGGTGCGGGAGAAGATCGGACCGGTGGCCGCCTTCAAGCTGGTGGCCGTGGTCAGCCGCCTGCCCAAGACCCGTTCCGGCAAGATCCTGCGGGCCATCATGCGCAAGATCGCCGACAACGAGGCCTATCAGGCCCCGGCCACCATCGATGACCCGGCGATCCTGGACGAGATCCGGGACAGCCTGAACCGGATAGGGTACGCGGAGGCTCGGGAAACGGCCTGAGGCCGAACGACGCCCTTCTCCCTTGCCAGGGGAGAAGGGCGTTTGGCCCCGACAAACAGGGAAACCCGGGGATTGTCACCAGAAATACCACTTTATCTCCAGGAAAAGGCCTGATACCCTAATATTGTCAACAATCGGACGACATATGCCAGATCTCAACGACCAACTCGGGCAACAGGGTGTCACCTTGGCGGATCGGGTCTTTGCGCGCCTGCGCCAGGCCATCGTCGAGGGTGAGATCCCTTCGGGCACCAAGATCAGCGAACCGGAACTGGCCAGTGAATACGGCATCAGCCGCGGCCCCCTCAGGGATGCCATCGGGCGCCTGGAGGCCTGTCACCTGGTGGAGCGTCGTCCCAACGTGGGTGCCCGGGTGGTCTCCCTCACCCAGGAAGATCTGCTGGAACTCTATCTACTGCGCGAGGCCCTGGAAGGCATGGCCGCCCGCCTGGCTGCGGAACGCATGTCCGGCCGCGACATCGACGAGTTGCGCAAGCTGCTCAAGCAGCACCAGGAACGGGCGGAACTGCAGGAAGGCATCGCCTATTTCCAGACCGAGGGCGATCTGGACTTTCATTACCGCATCATCAAGGCCAGCGGCAATGTCCGCCTGATCAAGCTGCTGTGCGACGACCTGTACCACCTGATGCGCATGTACCGCTTCCAGTTCGGCATGGCCAGCTCCCGGGCCCTGATCGCCTTCCGGGAACATGGTCACATCGTCGAGGCCATTGCCGACCGGGACCCGGAAATGGCGGAACTCATCATGCGCCGCCATATCCGCAGTTCACGGATCAACGTGGAACTGCTGTTTGACGAGAAGGCCCCCAAGGGAGCCAGGGCCACCCCGGCCATTCGCTCCGCCAGTGCCGCCAACGGCGCCGGCGCGGCCCCGCCGCTCTGACCACCACGCATCATCCCCTCAATATAAGGAGATCCAATGACCGAGCCATCCACGCCAGGCGCGCGCCTGCGTCGCGCCGTTGAAGAAGAGCACCCGCTGCAGGTGGTGGGCACCATCAATGCCTATCACGCGATGATGGCCGAACACGTGGGCTACCGGGCACTGTACCTGTCCGGCGGCGGTGTCGCCGCCGGTTCCCTGGCCCTGCCGGACCTGGGCATCAGCACCCTGCACGACGTGCTGGAAGACGTACGCCGCATCACCTACGTGACCGATGTTCCCCTGCTGGTGGATGCGGATACCGGCTTCGGACCCAGCGCCTTCAACATCGGTCGCACGGTCAAGGAACTGATCCGCGCCGGGGCCGCCGGCTGCCACATCGAGGATCAGGTCCAGGCCAAGCGCTGCGGTCATCGCCCCGGTAAGGCCATCGTCACCAAGGACGAAATGGTGGACCGCATCAAGGCCGCCACCGATGCCCGTGACCGGGATTTCGTCATCATGGCCCGTACCGACGCCCTGGCCGTGGAAGGCATGGACTCCGCCATCGAACGGGCCGTGGCCTGTGTCGAGGCCGGTGCCGACATGATCTTCCCCGAAGCCATGAACACCCTGGAACAGTACCAACAGTTCGTGGATGCCGTCGGCGTCCCGGTGCTGGCCAACATCACCGAGTTCGGCAGTACCCCCCTGTTCACCACGGAAGAGCTCAAGGGCGTGGGCGTGAGTCTGGTGCTCTACCCCCTGTCCGCGTTCCGCGCCATGAACAAGGCGGCCCTGAACGTGTTCGAAGCCATCCGCCGCGACGGTACCCAGCAGGGTGTCATCGACACCATGCAGACCCGCATGGAGCTCTACGAGCACCTGGGCTACCACGCTTACGAAGAAAAACTGGACCAGCTATACCGCAAAGGCGGCTAAGACGGAGAATGACGAAAATGACCGAGACCGAAATCGCCAAGCCCAAGCCGAAGAAATCGGTAGCCCTGTCGGGCACGGCTGCCGGCAATACCGCCATCTGCACCGTGGGCCGCACCGGCAACGACCTGCACTACCGGGGCTATGACATCCTGGACTTTGCCGATGAAGCGGAGTTTGAGGAAATCGCTCACCTGCTGATCCACGGCACCCTGCCCAACGCCGCCGAACTGGCCCGCTACAAGGCCCGTCTGAAGTCCATGCGCGGCCTGCCCGCCGCCCTGCAGACCGCCCTGGAGCAGATTCCGCCCTCCGCCCACCCGATGGACGTGATGCGCACCGCCGTGTCCATGCTGGGTACCCTGGAGCCGGAAAAGGAAGACATGAACGTGGCCGGCGCCCGTCTGATTGCCGATCGCCTGGTGGCTTGCCTGGGTTCCGCCCTGCTCTACTGGTACCACTTTGCCCATAACGGCCGCTGCATCGACGTGGAAACCGACGACGACAGCGTGGGCGGTCACTTCCTGCACCTGATGCACGGCAGCACCCCGCCGGAAGCCTGGGTGCGAGCCATGCACACCTCCCTGAACCTGTATGCGGAGCACGAGTTCAACGCCTCCACCTTCACCGCCCGTGTGGTGGCAGGCACCAACTCCGACATCTACTCCGCCATCACCGGCGCCATTGGTGCCCTGCGAGGTCCCAAGCACGGCGGCGCCAACGAAGTGGCCTGCGACATCCAACAGCGTTACCACAACGCCGACGAGGCCGAGGCGGACATCCGCGAGCGCGTCGCCCGTAAGGAGATCGTGATCGGCTTCGGCCACCCGGTCTATACCCTCAGCGACCCGCGCAACAAGGTCATCAAGGACGTGGCCCGTCGCCTGTCCGAGCAGGAAGGCTCCATGCGCATGTATGACGTGGCCGATCGCCTGGAGACGGTGATGTGGGAACTGAAGAAGATGTTCCCCAACCTGGACTGGTTCTCCGCCGTGTCCTACCACATGATGGGCATCCCCACCGCCCTGTTCACGCCGATCTTCGTCATTGCCCGCACCACCGGTTGGGCGGCTCACGTGATCGAGCAGCGTCAGGACGGCAAGATCATCCGCCCCAGCGCCAACTATGTGGGTCCGGAAAACCAGTCCTGGGTACCGATGGACCAGCGGGCCTGAACCTGACGGTCTGATGTCTGGCAAAGCCCCTCTTTCCCGGATGGAAAGAGGGGCTTTTTTGTCATCCCCCCTGTTTTCTGTAACCTGGGAACACCCTCTCAATCACTTGAGGAATCCATTGATGAATCAACCCCATTTCCAGGATCTGGACCACGGCATCACTCTGATCGATGCCCAGGTGGTGCGTCACGGCCTGGCCGCCAGCTATCTGATCGTGGAGAACGGTCGCGCCGCCTTCGTGGAGACGGGCACATCCCACTCCGTGCCGGTGCTGCTTGAGGTGCTGGAACACAAGGGTCTGTCCCGGGAACAGGTGGACTACGTCATCCCCACCCATGTGCATCTGGACCATGCCGGTGGCGCCGGGACCCTGATGGCCCAGCTTCCCAATGCCAGACTGGTGATCCATCCCCGGGGCGCCCGACACATGATCGATCCCTCCAGGCTCATTGCCGGTGCCACGGCGGTGTACGGTGAAGCGGTCATGGCACGGGATTTCGGCACCATCCTGCCGATCCCCGAAGACCGGGTGATTCAGGCCGGCGACGGTGACAGCGTGTCCCTTGGCGGCCGGGAACTGGTGTTTCTGGACACCCCGGGGCATGCCCTGCATCACTTCTGCGTGGTGGACGAGAAGGGCCGGGGCATCTACACCGGTGACACCTTCGGCATTGCCTACCGGGAGTTGGATACCGAACGGGGGGCCTTTGTGTACCCCACCACCACGCCGGTGCAGTTCGATCCCGAGGCCCTGCATGCCTCGGTGGACCGGCTGGTGGCCCAGGGGCTGGATTACATGTACCTGACCCATTTCGGCCGGGTGGGCGGCGAGTCGCTGGGCCGCTTGCAGACCGAGCAGCATGAGATGATCGAGGAATTTCTGGCCCTGGGGCGTGCCCACCGGCGGGACGGCGAAGGCCGGCACCAAGCCCTGTGCGATGGCATGATGGCCCTGTTCGTGAAACGACTGGCCGCCCATGGCTGTCGGTTGCCGGAATCCAGGATTCGGGAACTGCTGGCGATGGACGTGGAACTGAACGTGCAGGGGCTGGAGGTGTGGCTGGACAAGCAGCCGGCGGGATAGGTCGCCGCGATGAGCCCCTCTCCCGCAGGGGGAGAGGGGTTGGGGCGAGGGGAATCAGGACTACCGCGGACCCTTCGCCTTGGCCTCGATGCGACGGCGGTGCAGGACCGGCTCGGTATAGCCGTTGGGCTGCTCCCGGCCACGGAACACCAGATCACAGGCGGCCTGGAAGGCCACGGAAGCCTCGAAGTCCGGAGCCATGGGATGGTAGGACGGATCGCCGGCATTCTGCTCGTCCACCACACCGGCCATGCGTTTCATGGTCTCCATCACCTGGGCATCGGAGCAGATGCCGTGATGCAGCCAGTTGGCGATATGCTGACTGGAAATACGCAGCGTCGCCCGGTCTTCCATCAATCCCACATTATTGATGTCCGGCACCTTGGAACAGCCGATGCCCTGATCGATCCAGCGCACCACATACCCCAGGATGCCCTGGGCATTGTTGTCCAGCTCCTGCTGGATCTCCTCGGTCGTCCAGGCCGGACTGGCCTCCACCGGAATGGCGAGGATGTCGTCCAGGGCAGCACGGCGCTGGCCCACCAGGGATGCCTGCACCTCGGCCACGTTCACCTGGTGATAATGCAGGGCGTGCAGGGTGGCCGCCGTGGGTGACGGAACCCAGGCGGTATTGGCACCGGCCTTGGGATGGGCCGCCTTCTGCTGCAGCATCTGCGCCATCAGGTCCGGCATGGCCCACATGCCCTTGCCGATCTGGGCGCGGCCCTTGAGGCCGCAGGCCAGGCCCACGTCCACATTCCAGTCCTCGTAGGCGGACAGCCAGCGAGCCGCCTTCATGGCCCCCTTGCGCATCATGGGGCCGGCCTCCATGGAGGTGTGCATCTCGTCACCGGTACGGTCCAGGAACCCGGTATTGATGAAGACGATCCGCTCCTTCACGGCGCGGATGCAGGCCTTGAGGTTCACCGTGGTACGGCGCTCCTCGTCCATCACGCCCATCTTCAGGGTGTTGCGCTTCATGCCCAGGGCATCTTCCACCCGGGCAAAGAGCTGATCGGCAAACACCACTTCCTCCGGGCCGTGCATCTTGGGCTTGACGATGTAGACCGAGCCGCAGCGGGAGTTGTGCAGGCCGTCGCCGCGCCTGAGATCGTGCAGGGCGATCAGGCTGGTGATCATGCCGTCCAGGATGCCCTCGGGCACCGGATTGCCGTCCTGATCCAGCACGGCATCGATGGTCATCAGGTGACCCACGTTGCGCACGAACATCAGGGACCGCCCCGGCAGGGTCAGGGTACCGCCCTGGGGACGGACATATTCCCGATCCGGATTCATGCGACGGATCACTTCCCGGCCGGCCTTGTGGAAGCCGGCGGTCAGGTCACCCTTCATCAGGCCCAGCCAGTTGCGATAGACCACCACCTTGTCCTCGGCATCCACCGCGGCCACGGAATCCTCGCAGTCCATGATGGTGGTGAGGGCCGACTCCATGAGCAGGTCCTTGATGCCAGCGCTGTCGGTCTTGCCGACGGTGCTGGAGGGGTCAAACTGGATCTCGAAGTGCAGACCGTTGTGGGCCAGCAGGATGGCCTTGGGGGCACCGACATCGCCCTGATACCCCTTGAACTGTTCCGGATCCTTGAGTTCACTCAGGCTGCCGTCGGCCAGGGTGACCTGCAGTGCACCCTGCACCACCGCATATCCCCGGGATCCCGCATGACTGCCGCGGGCCAGAGGGGCCGCCTGATCGAGGAATTCGCGGGCAAAGGCGATGACCTTCTCGCCCCGCCGAGGGTTGTAACTACCGCCGCGCTCGCAGCCGTCCTCTTCGCTCAGGGCGTCGGTGCCGTAAAGGGCGTCATAGAGGCTGCCCCAGCGGGCATTGGCGGCGTTCAGGGCGTAACGGGCATTCATCACCGGCACCACCAGCTGAGGTCCGGCCTGGCGGGCGATCTCCGGGTCCACCTGTTCGGTGCCGACCTGGAAATCCTCCCCTTCCGGCTGCAGGTAGCCGATCTCGCTCAGGAAGGCCTTGTAGGCGGCCATGTCAATGGCGCCCGGATGCCCGCGATGCCATGCGTCGATACGGGCCTGGAGATCATCCCGCTTGGCCAGCAGCTTCCGGTTTTCGGGCGCCAGATCGTGAATGATGGCGTCCAGACCGTTCCAGAAGGCATCGGCGGACACACCTGTTCCGGGCAGCGCCTCGTTGTTGATGAAGTCGTGCAGCTCCCGGGCGACCCGCAGGCGTCCCGCCGCGACGTAATCATTCATTGATGAAATTCCTCTGCTCGAAAATCAGGAGGGTGAGTCGTCAACATGCCATTCAACCCGTCTACTGGATGACCACCAGCGAGCCGTAGGGCATCAGATCATACAGTTCTATCACATCCCGGTTGGTCATGCGCACGCAACCCTCGGAAGCCGGCCGCCCGATCAGGCCTTCCTCATCGGTACCGTGGATATAGATGAAGCGCGAGAAGGAATCGATCCCCTCCCCCCGGTTGATGCCGTACTCCAGCCCCTCCAGCCACAGAATGCGGGTGGTGATGTTGTCCTCCGGGGTGCGCCGGGGATCGGTGACGATATCGGCAATCCGGCCGGTATCCACCCGGGCACGGAACACGGTGCCCATAGGGGCCTCGTCACCGATCTTCTGGCTGATCCGGTGCACACCCAGAGGGGTCTGGTAACTCCCGGCCTGGTTGCCGATGCCATAACGGGAGGTGGACACCGGGAATTCCCGCTTCACCCGTCCCTCCCTGACCACGTAGAGCCGCTGGGCATCCACTCGCACGATGGCCACGGGATCCGCCACGAAATACTGGGGAAAATCCGACTCCAGCCGCTCCATGACCGGCTGGTACCAAGGCAACTCGATCTTCTCCTCGTCATGCACCGGATCAGTCTCCTCCAGCACCCAGGCTCCCACCGAACTCAGGGGCAACAGGCACACGCAGACCCAGCACGCCAGGGCCAGACACAGACGCCTCGTGTCAGGCGTTGTTGTGCAGGTCCAGATTGGCGTATTCGCGGTCCTTTTTATGTTTGGCCAGATCATTGCGGCGTTGTTCCAGATGTGTCAGGTAGTCGGGGCTGACCTGGGTGACATATTCACCAGTGAATACGGAGCAGTCAAACCGCTCCAGACGCGGGTTACCCTTGCGCACGGCACCCATCAGATCTTCCAGATCCTGATAGATCAGGCGATCGGCGGCAATGGCCGCGCAGACCTCCTCCTCGGTACGCCCATGGGCAATCAGTTCCTGGGCGGCGGGCATGTCGATGCCGTAGACGTTGGGATAACGCACCGGCGGGGCCGCGGAAGCGAAATAGACCTTCCGTGCACCAGCCTCCCGGGCCATCATGACGATCTCCCGCGAGGTGGTGCCGCGCACGATGGAGTCATCCACCAGCAGCACGTTCTTGCCCTTGAACTCCAGACCGATGGCATTGAGCTTCTGGCGCACCGACTTTCTGCGCTGGGTCTGGCCCGGCATGATGAAGGTGCGGCCGATGTAACGATTCTTGATGAAGCCCTCCCGGTATTTCACGTTCAGCTCATGGGCCATCTCGATGGCCACGGTGCGGCCGGTATCCGGGATGGGGATGATCACGTCGATGTCGTGATCCGGCCATTCCCGCAGGATCTTCTTGCCCAGCCGCGTGCCCATGCGCATGCGGGCGCGATGCACCACCACATCGTCCATCACCGAGTCTGGACGGGCAAAATAGACATACTCGAAGATGCAGGGAGAAAGACCGGGGTTGTCGGCGCACTGCTGCAGATGCACCGTGCCGTCCATCTCGATATAGATGGCCTCCCCCGGCGCCAGATCCCGCACCAGTTCAAAGCCCAGGGTATCCAGGGCCACGCTCTCGGAGGCCACCATGTATTCCGTACCTTCCTCCGTCTCCCGCCGTCCGTAGACCACCGGGCGGATGCCGTGGGGATCACGAAAGCCCAGGATGCCGCGACCGCAGAACATGGCCACCACCCCGTAGGCCCCCTGACAGCGCCGATGCACCCCGCTCACCGCCCGGAACAGGGCCTCGGGGGTAAGGGAAAGCCCATCCTGACGGATCAGTTCCTGGGCCAGGATATTGAGCAGGATCTCGGAATCGGATTCCGTGTTGATATGGCGCCGGTCCTGCAGAAACAGCTCACGCTTGAGTTCCGCGGCATTGGTGAGGTTGCCGTTATGTCCCAGGGTGATGCCATGGGGGGAGTTCACATAAAAAGGCTGGGCTTCCGCCGAGGAGGAACTGCCGGCGGTGGGATAGCGCACATGGCCGATACCCATGTTGCCGGTGAGACTTCGCATGTGCTGCTGGGTGAACACGTCCCTTACCAGGCCGTTGTCCTTGCGCAGATGAAGATGACCATCCTCGTCACAGGTCACGATACCGGCGGCATCCTGACCGCGATGCTGCAATACCAGGAGAGCGTCGTACAGCGCCTGGTTGACGGGGCTGCGACCGACTATTCCGACTATCCCGCACATGGGGTGTGCCTCTTTGGTGATTCTGGGAAGACTTAGGGCCCGATCAGGCCCCGAAAGAAAAGTGAGACGCCAGATCCGGTGGCAGATAATCGCGCAGCCAAAGGGCGATGCGCTCAAAGTGGGGAACCAGGAGACTGTCCTGCCACCAGGGCTCTTCCGGAATCACCGTCAGGCCCATGAGCAGGATCACCACGGCCACGATCAGGCCACCACGGGCCAGACCGAATACCGCACCGATGCTGCGATCCGTTCCCGACAGCCCCGTCTTCTTGACCAGTTGTCCGGCCAGAACATTGACGATGCCCCCCATCAGCAAGGTGAGGATGAACAGGATGGCAAAGGCAATACCCAATCTCAGGGTGGGGTCTTCCAGACCGAAGGGCAGATGCGCGGCCGCCACACCGGAATAGGCCAGGGAGATCCAGAAGGCCAGGATCCAGGTAGCCAGGGAGATGGCTTCCTTGACGAAGCCACGGAACAGGCTGATCACGGTGGAAACCGCCACAATGCCCAGGATGACGAAATCGATCCAGATCATATCCATGCAGATGAAAGTCTCGTGACGCGGAGTGTAACAGAGATTGGGGCGTTCATCGGCAAACGGATGGCCAGATCAGGGGTGGCTGACCACAATGCCTCTGAGCGACTGCTCATCCTGCAGCCGGGTCTGCAGGGACTGGGCGGCATGACGCTCCAATTCCGGACCCACCTTGACCCGGTAGAGGACCCGACCGTCGGCGCTGGTGCGCTCCACGAAGGCCGGGAACCCGGCGCGACGCAGCCGGTCGGCCTCTCCCCGTGCATTGGCCTCCTGCCCGAAACTGCCCACCTGGACCACCCAGCCACCGGCGACCGGGGTGCCCGGCTCGGGTGAACGCGCCGCAACCGGACTGCGGGGTTCCGCGGGCGGTGGCGGCGTCGGCACCGACTCGGGTACGGAGCGGGCCTGCGGACGGGGCTGAGGCGGCGGCGTGGAAGGCATAGGGGACTCGCGCACGACCGGGGGCGCCTGCGGCGCGGCCGCCAGGCGTTGTTCCTGGATCGGTGCCGGAACGGGACGTTCAAAGACCGGTTCCGGAGGCACCGGTTCGGACAGACTCAGGCGAGCCTCCCGTCCAGCGCCATCCAGCAGCATGGGAAGGAAGATGACGGCCAGGGCCACCAGCACGGCTGCCCCGACAAGGCGTTGTTTCAATGGTGTTTCCACGGCTTGGGCGTCCTCGGGCGGCAAGTATAAACCATTCCTCGCCCCAAGACCCGCCCCCGCTTCAATCCCCTTCATCGAATTCCCGCCTGCCCAGTCTCAGATGCATGAGCACGCCGGCGCGTCCCCGGGCGTCCTCATGACGGTCCATGCCATAGGGCATGAAGCCTTTTTCGTAGCACATGAGCAGGGCCGGGGCATCCTCCGTGGCCACCTGCACGTGCATCTCCCGGCAACGCGCCTCCCGAAAGGCGCGTCCCATGAGGTGATCCAGCAGATGGGAACCGATCCCCAGTCCCCGTAGATCAGAGCGCACCACCAGATGACTTACGAACCCCGCCCCACCCGGCTCCAGGGAGTGCAGGACACCGAAGGCCACCACCTCCCCCCGATATTCCACCACTTCGGCATGGGCACTGCCGGCAACCGCCGGTCGCAGCCATTCCGGTGATACCGGATGGGCCGCACCAGGGAAGACCCAGTCGGCCTCACGGGCATCCAGCGGCAGTTGACAGACGATTGCCAGATCCGCCTCTCCGACGGGGCGGATGACAAGACGCGTTGGATCATACTTCACGTTCCATGAAACCTCTTTTGATCACACCGACAGCCTCATGAATCCCGATCCGGAACCGCCACCGGCGGCACGGATCCTTCGGACAGCATGGTAGACTGCCTCATTCATTCATTGCCTGCGACACGACGCAATGCACGCCGTTTCAGTCAACACCCGGGAAGCCTATCGCGAATGCCTGCGGCAGGCCCATGATCATTATGAAAACTTCCCGGTGGCCTCCCGGCTGGTGCCGCCCCGCCTGCGCGGCCCCATCGCCGCAATCTACAGCTTTGCCCGCCGCGGCGACGATCTTGCCGACGAGGGTGACCGGCCCGCCGACGAGCGCCTGACCGCCCTGGACGATCTGGCGGCCCGTCTGGATGCGGCGGCAGCCGGAACACCGGACACCGATCCGACCTTCATCGCCCTGGCCCACGCCATCTCCGCCCATGGCCTGCCCACCGCCCTGTTCCATGACCTGTTGAACGCATTTCGCCAGGATGTCACCAAGAGCCGCTACCAGGACTTCGGCGAGGTGGTCCAGTATTGTCGCTGTTCCGCCAACCCGGTGGGGCGGCTGCTGCTGCACCTGAGCGGCGAGGCCGATGAACGGCGCCTGGCTCTGTCCGACGCCGTCTGCACCAGCCTGCAGCTGATCAACTTCTACCAGGATCTGGCCCAGGATTATCACGAAATGGGACGGATTTACATCCCCATGGATGACATGGCACGCTTTGGTGTCACCGAGGCCCATTTCCGTGATCGTGTGACCGATACCCCCTTTCGCCACCTGATGCAACACCAGTACCGGCGCGCCGACCAGCTGATGCGCAGCGGCGCCCCCCTGGGCGGCCTGCTCCGGGGGCGCATCGGCCTGGAGATCCGCCTGATCATCGTGGCCGGCGCCCGGGTCCTGTGGCACCTGCAGCGGCAGCAGGGTGATCTGTTCTCCCGGCCAAGACTGCAGGCCCGCGATTACCTGGTGATTCTGCGCGACGCCCTCATTCCCCGTCACCGCTGACCCACCGACCTGTGATAGTTTAAGGCCCTGGCGACAACCAGAATCAAGGCCCCATGACCCCCGACCAGTACTGTCAGGAAAAGGCCGCAGGCAGCGGCTCCAGCTTTTATTACAGCTTCCTGTTCCTGCCCCCGGAACGGCGCCGGGCCATCACGGCCCTCTATGCCTTCTGCCGGGAGGTGGATGATGTGGTGGACGAATGCCATGACCCGGCCGTGGCCCGTGCCAAGCTGGACTGGTGGCGGGAAGAAGTCAGTCGAACCTTCCAGGGCAGCCCCACCCACCCGGTCTGCCAGGCCCTGCAGCCCTTTCTGGAACGCTTCAACCTGCCGGAGGAACACTTCCGGGAAATCATCGACGGCATGCAGATGGACCTGGACTATGATGCCTATCCCAGCTTCACGGAACTCTCCCTCTACTGTTATCGGGTGGCTTCCGTGGTGGGTCTGATGTCGGCGGAGATTTTCGGCTACGAGGACCGCCGGACCGCCCGCTACGCCCACGACCTGGGCATGGCCTTTCAGCTCACCAACATACTGCGGGATGTACTGGAAGACGCCCGACGAGGCCGCATCTATATCCCCCTGGATGAACTCAAGCGGTTCGATGTGCAGCCGGTGGACCTGCAAAGACCCCAGACCTCGGAACACCTCCAGGCCCTGTTCGCCTTTCAGGCGGACCGCGCCAGGGAATATTACCGACGGGCCTTCGAGCATCTGGCGGAATCCGACCGCTACGCCCAGCGCCCGGGCATCATCATGGCGGCCATCTATCGCACCCTGCTGGACGAGATCGCCGCCGATGGCTACCGGGTGCTGGAACAGCGGGTCCGGCTCACCCCCCTGAGAAAATTCTGGATCGCGTGGCGGATCGCCCGCCAGGAAAAACGCCGTCACCGGAAGGTTGCACAACAATGACCCCCCCTGATACCGACGTCTGCATCGTGGGTGCCGGCTGGGCCGGGCTGAGCGCGGCGGTACGACTGGCCCAGGCGGGCAGACAGGTCACGGTACTGGAAGCCGCCCGGGCCCTGGGGGGCCGGGCCCGTCAGGTGGACCTGGACGATGTCCCGCTGGATAACGGCCAGCATCTGCTGCTGGGTGCCTATACCCATGTCCTGCGGATGATCGAGACCATGGGGCTGCCGGAATCCCGTATCTTCCTGCGCCTGCCCCTGGATCTGAACATGCGGGAATCGGGCGTACCGGATCTGTCCATCTCCAGCCTGTTCCTGCCGGCCCCCTTCCATCTGCTGGCCGGACTGCTCACTGCCCGCGGCATGCCCGGCAGGGACCGCCTGCAGGCCCTGCCGGGCCTCGCGCGACTGATGCGCTGGAACGGCGCGGAAGACATCCCGGTATCCCGACTGCTGCATGAACACCGGCAGCCCGACACCCTGATCCGGCAGCTCTGGATCCCCCTGTGCCTGGCCACCCTCAACACCCATCCCGCCGAGGCCTCGGCCCGACTGTTCACCGCCGTGCTCAGGGGAGCATTCTCCGGTCACCGCAGCCATGCGGACCTGCTGATCCCCAGGGTCAGCCTGGGCGAGGCCCTGCCGGAACCGGCCCGCCATTACGTGGAATCCCTGGGGGGATCGGTGATCACCGGTGCCCGGGTCCAGTCCGTGGACCGCGACGGCGACGGTTTCCGCCTGCAACTGCGGGAAGGGGATGAATACCGGGCCCGACAGGTGATCCTGGCCACACCCCATGGCATCACCGCCCGGCTGCTGGCCGGTTTTCCCGCCCTGACGGAAACGGCCGCCAATCTTGACGCCCTGGCCTGCGAACCCATTTGCACCGTCTACCTGCGCTATCCGGAGGAAACCCGCCTGAGCACACCATTCCACGGCATGCTGGGCACCACCGGGCAATGGGTCTTTGATCGGCGCTTCACCGGTCAGCCCGGGGTCATGGCGGTGGTCATCTCGGCCTCCGGCCCGCACATGGACCTGGACAACCAGGCCCTGGCAACCCAGATTCAGGCGGAACTGCACATGCTCTTCCCTGCCTGGCCAGCCCCACTGCAGAGCTGGGTGATCCGGGAAAAGCAGGCCACCTTCAAGGCCGAGGTGGGCTGCGACCGGCTGCGCCCGGGCAACCGCACCGCCGAAGCCGGCCTCTGGCTGGCGGGCGACTACACGGCCAACGGTCTGCCGGCCACCCTCGAAGGCGCGGTCATCAGTGGGCTAGAATGCGCCGAATCACTGCTTCATTCGAACGATCCAACCACGGAATGCTCATGATCCCGCAACAACTGCTCACCTATGCTCCAGCCCCGGACCTGCTCAAGGACCGGGTCATCCTGGTGACCGGATCCACGGGCAGCATCGGCCGCGTCCTGTCCCTGGCCTGTGCCGCCCATGGCGCCACCGTGATCCTGCTGGACAAGGTGATCAAATCACTGGAAAAGGTCTACGACGAGATCGAGACCGCCGGCGGCCCCCAGCCGGCCATTTACCCCATGAACCTGGAAGGCGCCACCGCCAAGGATTACCAGGATCTGGCGGAGAACGTGGGCAACGAATTCGGCCGCCTGGACGGCCTGGTCCATAATGCCGCCTTCGTGGGATATCTGACGCCGCTCAAGCACTATGACCTGGAACTGTGGGCCAGGGTCATGACGGTGAACCTGCATGCCCCCTTCCTGCTCACTCATGCGGTGCTGCCGCTGCTGGAGCAGTCCCCCGATCCGTCCGTGGTGTTCTCCACCCACGACTGCCAGAAGGCCTACTGGGGGGGATTCGGGGTGGCCAAGGCGGGCCTGAAGGGCCTGATGGACATCCTGTCCAAGGAATATCAGGGAGATCGCAAGATGCGGGTCAACGGCGTGGACACCGGCCCAATCCGCAGCCAGTTGCGGGCGGAGCAGTATCCGGGGGAAGACCCCACCACACTGGCCACCCCTGAAGAGGTCATCGGGCCGTATCTCTATCTGCTGGGGCCGGATGCCGGTCAGACCACCGGGCAGAACCTCAAGCTGGCCTGACACATCGACTGCAAGGGACAGCCTTCGCAGCGGGGCCGGGGGCGGCAGAGGGTCTTGCCGTGGGCGACGATCAGGGCATGGAACTCGTTCAGGGCCGGGACATCCTCCCCCAGCACCGCCTCGACCCCGGTCCTGAGCACCTCATAGGGCTCATCTCCCCCGGCCAGTTCCAGGCGGGCAAACAGACGCCGGGTATAGGCATCCACCACGAACACCGGCCGCTCGAAGGCATACAGCAGGATGTCGTCCGCCGTCTCCGGCCCCACCCCCTTCACCGACAGCAATCCCCGGCGCAGGGCCTCGGTGGACCAGCCCCGCAAGGCGGTCTCCCCGCCCTGCTCCAGATACCAGTGGCAAAAGGCCTGCAGCCGCCCCGCCTTGACGTTGAAATATCCGGAAGGCCGGATCAGACCGGCAAGATCATTGCGCGGCAGGGCCGCCAGGCTTTCCGGATCCAGCACTTCGGCTGCCTTCAGGTTGACGATGGCCCGCTCCACGTTGGTCCAGGCGGTATTCTGGGTCAGGATGGCCCCCACCATCACCTCGAAGGGCGTCTCCCCTGGCCACCAGTGCATCGGCCCGTGATGGGCCGACAGGCGTTCCAGGGTGAGACGAAGACGCGCCGGGTTCACCGCCGGGGGGCACGCCGGGTCTTGGGGGGGCGGATGACGCGTGCCTTGCGGGGCGGCTTCCAGGACAGGCCCGCCTGCTGGTACAGCGCCTTCATCTCCTGGGACTCCAGCTCCCGCCAGCGGCCCAGACGCAGTCCGGTCCCCAGCTGGATGCAGCCGTAGCGCACCCGGATCAGGCGACTGACGGTGATGCCCTGGGATTCCCACAGGCGCCTCACCTCCCGGTTGCGGCCCTCCTTGAGGGTCACGTGGTACCAGTGATTGGCACCGGTGCCCCCCGCCTCCCGAATATCGTCAAAACGGGCCGGACCGTCCTCCAGTTCCACGCCGGCCAGCAGCCGCTGGATCACCGCCGGTTCCACCGCGCCCAGCACCCGCACGGCGTATTCCCGCTCCACCTCGGTGGAAGGATGCATGAGCCGGTTGGCCAGCTCGCCGTCGGTGGTGAACAGCAACAATCCGGAAGTGTTGAGATCCAGCCGGCCGATGCTCACCCAGCGGCCCTGGCGCAGCCGGGGCAGATGTTCGAACACGGTGGGTCGGCCTTCGGGGTCGGAGCGGGTGGTCACTTCCCCTTCCGGCTTGTGATAGACCACCACGCGCTGTGCCGGGACCTCCACGGAGACGGGGCGTCCGCGCACGGCGATCTGGTCTTCCGGGCTGGCCTGATCCCCCAGCTGGGCCACCTTGCCGTTGACGGTCACCAGGCCCTGGGCGATCCAGCGCTCCACCTCTCGACGTGAACCCAGACCCGCCTGGGCCAGCAATTTGTGGAGACGTTCGGTCATGATGTGTTATCCATCGCTGTCAAACCGGTAGTGTACTGATCCGCCCCCCCTTTCCGCCACAGGACGATTCCCCATGAGCGACACCCGCCACTTCATTCCACTGGACATCGCCGTACTGACGGTCTCCGATTCACGCACCCTGGCGGAGGATACCTCCGGGCAGGCACTGGTGGACGGGCTGACCCAGGCAGGGCATCGGGCGGCCGACCGGCAACGGGTGGCGGACGACATCTACCAGATCAGGGCCGTGGTCTCGGCCTGGATTGCCGACCCGGAGATTCAGGTGGTTCTCACCACCGGTGGCACCGGCATCACCGGTCGGGACGGCACACCGGAGGCGGTGGCACCCCTGCTGGACAAGGAAATCGAGGGGTTCGGCGAGCTGTTCCGGATGCTCTCCCACGAGGAAATCGGCACCTCCGCCCTGCAGTCCCGGGCGCTGGCGGGGGTGGCCAACGGCACCTATGTGTTCTGCCTGCCCGGCTCTTCCGGGGCCTGCCGCACCGCCTGGACCCGGCTGATCCAGTCCCAGCTTGACCACCGGACCCGGCCCTGCAATCTGGTGATGCTGATGCCCCGACTCAAGGAGCAATAGTCCCCAGATTACCGGTTCGTTTCCGCCCGGGACCGCACCGGCTCGGGATCCATCCCCAGATCCTTCAACTCCATCAGGCTGGGCAGATCATCCAGGGACGACAGATTGAAATAGTCCAGGAACCGGGGCGTGGTCCCGTACAGGGCCGGACGCCCCGGCACCTCCTTGTGTCCCACCACCCGCACCCACTCCCGCTCCGTCAGGGTCTTGATGATCTGGGTACTCACGGTCACCCCACGCACCGCCTCGATCTCCGCCCGGGTGATGGGTTGTCGGTAGGCAATCAGGGCCAGGGTCTCCAGCAGGGCGCGGGAATAGCGCGGCGGCCGTTCCTCCCACAGGCGGGAAATCCAGGGCGAGAGGGCCTCGCGCACCTGGAAACGGTAGCCGCTGCCCACCTGGCGCAACTCGTAGCCCCGGTCGTCACAGGCCTGGGCCAGGGCATCCAGGGCCTTGCGCAGTTCGGCCCGGGAAGGCCGCTCGGCGTCCTCGAACAGCCGTTCCATCTGTTCCAGGGAAAGGGGGCGATCAGCGGCCAGAAGGGCGCCTTCCAGAATGCGACAGAGCAGTTCAGGTGTCATGGGCAACATCGGCGCGTCTTGCCGCGCTCAGGTAGATGGGGGCAAACAGTTCCGCCTGCGCCAGCTCCACCAGATGGGCCTTGAGCAGCTCCAGCACCGCCAGGAAGGTGACCACCACCCCCCGTCGGCCCTCCTCCAGGGTGAACAGGGCCGCAAACGGCACCGGCCCTTGCCCCAGGGCCTCCAGTACCCGGGACATGCGCTCGCGCACCGACAGGGGCTCCCGCTGGATCTGATGGTGGGTGAACATGTCCGCTCGCTGCAGCACCTCCCGCAGGGCCAGCAACAACTCATCCAGCCCCACCTCCGGCAGTGGTCGCTCACCCGTGAGCGGCGGCGGCTCCAGGGTGGCCGGGAAGATATCCCGCTCCAGCCTGGGCAGGTCATCCAGGTCCTGCGCCGCCTGCCTGAACTGTTCGTATTCCTGCAGCCGCCGCACCAGTTCGGCCCGGGGATCGTCCTCGTCCTCCACCGCCGCGGACCGGGGTAGCAGCATGCGGGACTTGATCTCCGCCAGCATGGCCGCCATCACCAGATACTCCGCCGCCAGTTCCAGACGCATCTCCTGCATCAGCTCGATATACCCCATGTACTGACGGGTGATCTCGGCGATAGGGATGTCCAGAATATCCAGGTTCTGGCGCTTGATCAGGTAAAGGAGCAGATCCAGCGGCCCCTCGAAGGTCTCCAGAAAGACCTCCAGGGCATCCGGCGGGATGTAGAGATCCCTGGGCACCAGGGTCAGCGGTTCTCCGCGGACGATGGCCAGCGGTGCCCCCCCGGCCTGCCCGGCACCGTCCGGCGCCGGTGACAGGGCCGCGGGTTCGGTGCTCATCGGTAGGCCAGTCCCATACTGCGCCGGACCTCGTCCAGGGTGTCCCGGGCGATGTCGCGGGCGGCCTCGCAGCCTTCCGCCACCACGGATCGGACCAGATTCGGATCGGACTCGTATTCCCGAGCACGGGCCTGCATGGGCCGCAGCTCATCAAGTACCCCATCCACCACCGGCTGCTTGCATTCCACACAGCCGATACCGGCGCTACGACAGCCCTCCTGCACCCACTGATGGACATCCTCGCCGGTGTAGATCTGGTGCAGGGACCAGACCGGGCACTTGTCCGGATTGCCCGGATCGGTACGGCGCACGCGGGCCGGGTCCGTGGGCATGGTGCGGATCTTCTTTTCCACCTCCGCCGGCTCATCCCGCAGGGAGACGGTGTTGCCGTAGGACTTGGACATCTTCTGGCCGTCCAGGCCCGGCATCTTGGAGGCCTTGGTGAGCATGGGGTGGGGTTCGGGCAGGATGATGCGGCCGCTGCCTTCCAGATAACCGAACAGACGCTCCCGGTCCCCCAGGGAGATGTTCTGCTGGCTTTCCAGCAGGGCACGGGCCACATCCAGGGCCTCGTCCTCACCCTGTTCCTGGTAGCGGCGGCGCAGATCCCGGTACATGCGGGCGTTCTTCTTGCCCATCTTGTCGGCGGCCGCCTCGGCCTTTTCCTCGAATCCGGGTTCACGCCCGTAGAGATGATTGAAGCGGCGTGCCACCTCGCGGGTGATTTCCAGGTGGGCCACCTGGTCCTCGCCCACCGGCACCAGCCCCGCCTTGTAGATGAGGATGTCCGCGCTCTGCAGCAGCGGGTAGCCCAAAAAGCCGTAGGTGGCCAGATCCCTTTCCTTGAGCCTCTCCTGCTGGTCCTTGTAGGTGGGCACCCGCTCCAGCCAGCCCAGGGGCGTGATCATGGACAGCAAAAGATGCAGCTCGGCATGTTCCGGCACCCGTGACTGGATGAAGATGCGCGCCGAACCCGGGCTCACGCCCGCCGCCAGCCAGTCCACCACCATGTCCCAGACGCTCTCGCCGAGGATGCCGGGATCTTCATAATGGGTGGTGAGGGCGTGCCAGTCGGCCACGAAGAACAGGCATTCATAGGAATGCTGCAATTCGACCCAGTTCTTGAGGACGCCGTGATAATGACCCAGATGCAGTCGGCCCGTCGGACGCATGCCGGACAGGACGCGCTGGTTTTGTGCAGGCAGGGAACTCAAGTGGACTCCTTGGGTGTGTACTCGATGGAATGAGAAAAGTGATGACTTAAGGTGGTTACATGCGCCAGGACGGCAGTGCAAACAGGGTCTGGATCAGACCCACGATGAACCCGAAGACAGGAAGGAGGATCGCCCACAGCACGCCCGTGAGCAACAGACCCAGAACGATCACCAGGCCGTAGGGCTCCAGACGCTCGTAGCGGGCGGCGATCCGGGCCGGCAGGAAACCGGCCACCACCCGCCCCCCATCCAGGGGTGGGATGGGCAGCAGATTCAGTACCATCAGCAGGATGTTGATGGTGATTCCCGCCATGCCCATGTAGATCAGGGGCACCGCCGCCCAGTCGAAGGTCCCCTGCAGCATCAGGCCGATCTTGATCATCAGCGCCCAGAACAGGGCCATGAGCAGGTTGGCGAAGGGACCGGCGGCAGCCACGATGGCCATGTCCCGCTGGGGATTGCGCAGATTCCGGGTATTCACCGGCACCGGCTTGGCCCAGCCGAATACGAAGGGGGGTGCCGGCGTCAGGGCGGTGAAGATCAGAAGGCCGATGGGCACGGCGATGGTCCCCACCGGATCGATATGCTTGATGGGGTTGGCGGTGAGACGACCCAGCATCTTGGCCGTGGGATCTCCCAGTTGCTTGGCCATCCAGCCGTGGGAAGCCTCATGCAGGGTGATGGCAAACAACACCGGCAAGGCCCAGATGGCGATGATCTGCAGAATGCCTTCCATCAGTCCGTCCTCCGCGCCCGAACCGGCCTCACTCCTCCACTCCGGGGGGCACTTCGCCCTTGCCCCGACGCACCAGTCGAGGCACGTCGCTTTCCATGTCGATCACGGTGGTGGGCTCCAGGCCGCAGGGGCCGCCGTCGATGATCAGGTCCACCTGGGAGGACAGGCGTTCCTGAATCTCGTAGATATCGGTCAACGGCAGGTCATCGCCGGGCATCTCCAGACTGCTGCTCATGAGCGGCTGTCCCAGGGACTTGAGCATGGCCTGGGTGATGGGGTGATCCGGCACCCGCAGGCCGACGCTCTTGCGCTTGGGATGCTGCAGGCGTCGGGGCACCTCGTGGGTGGCCTTGAGCAGGAAGGCATAGGGACCGGGGGTGAGGCTCTTGAGCAGACGGTAGGAAGTGTTTCCCACCTTGGCATAGGTAGCGATCTCGGACAGGTCGCGGCAGACCAGGGTGAGGTGATACTGCTCATCCAGCTGACGGATACGCCGAATGCGCTCCATGCCGGACTTGTTGCCGATGGCGCAGCCCAGGGCGTAGCAGGAATCGGTGGGGTAGACGATGACCCCGCCGTCCTGCACCACTTCCACCACCTGCTGGATCAGGCGGGGTTGAGGGTCCACCGGATGGATCTCGATCACGCGGCTCATGGCAATTCCCGGTTATTCGGTATCAGGAGGGTGATTTTATCAGACCTGCGGGCTTGTGCCCGAATCATCTTGGAAGTTCTGAAACAGCCGCCCCTGCGCCAACCCCCCACCATGCGCTACCCTAAGCGCCATTACCCATCAACCAGGGAGTCCCATCGATGCTCTACGCCATCATCAGCCAGGACGTGGAAGACAGCCTGGAGAAGCGCCGCAGCGCCCGTCCCGCCCACCTGGAACGCCTGCAGGCCCTGCAGGACGCGGGGCGGCTGGTGCTGGCCGGGCCACACCCGGCCCTGGACATGGAAGATCCCGGTCCAGCCGGATTCACCGGCAGCCTGGTGGTGGCCGAGTTCGACTCCCTGGATGCCGCCAAGGCCTGGGCCGACACGGACCCTTATGTGGCGGCCGGTGTCTATGCCCAGGTGACGGTCAAGCCCTTCAAATTGGTGTTTCCCTGATTCCGGCCCTGCCTTGAACCCGCCCATCACCACAAGGACCCCATTGCAGATGCACTCCTTCAAGCTGATTCCCCTGGCTGCCGCCCTGGCCTTCACCCTGTCGGCCTGCTCCGGCAACGACCCCGAAACGACGACCGACGCCACCCGCGGCGAGCCGGTGGCCATGGTCAACGACAGCCCCATCTATGACAGCGACCTGGCCGATTTCCTGTCCCTGAGCCGCATGTCCGGCCACCATGGCGGCATGCAGACCCCGGACATGGCGCTGGAGGAGCTGATCAACATGGAACTGCTGCGCCAGGCGGCCCTGAGGGCGGGACTGGACAAGGATCCGCGGATGGTGCGGCAGATGGAACGCATGCGCACCAACCTGCTGATCAACACCCAGGTGGAGAATTTTCTGGACGACCTGAACTTCACCGAGGCGGACCTGCGCGCCGAATATGACCGTCAGGTGGCGGACATGGACACCCTGGAACTGCGGGCCCGCCATATCCTGGTGGCGACGCAGGAAGAAGCAGCGGCGCTGATCACACGCCTTGAGGCAGGGGAAGAGTTCCCGGCCCTGGCACGGGAATATTCGGAGGATGGCTCCGCCTCCGCCGGTGGCGATCTGGGCTGGTTCAGCGCGGACATGATGGTGCCGGACTTCTCGGACGCGGTACTGGCGCTGGAAAATGGCCGTTTCACCCATGAGCCGGTGGAAACGGAATTCGGCTGGCATGTGATCCTGCGCGAAGACAGCCGGGACATCGAGCCGCCCCCCTTTGCCGAAGTGCAGGAACAACTGGAGCAGATCCTGGCCCGAAGAGCCCTGCAGGACTATGTGGAACGGCTCCGACAGGAAGCCCGGGTGGAAGTGCGTGAGGACCGCCTTTCTCCCTGACGGCGGGCCGACCCACTCAGGCCCCTCTCCCCTTGGGAGAGGGGTTGGGGTGAGGGCCGAAAAGACTCAGGCTTCCTGAATCAGCCCGGACAGCAACGCCGTCCGGGTACGCATCAGGGCCTCGTCCCCCCGCGACTCCACGTTCAGCCGGATCACCGGTTCCGTGTTGGAACCCCGCAGATTGAAGCGCCAGTCGCCGAAGCCCATACTCAGGCCATCGGTGTCATCTTCTTCCAGGGCACGATCCCGGAACACCTGGCCGATCCTGGCAAGGGTCCGCGCCACGTCCACCACCCGGAAATTGATCTCGCCGCTGCAGGGAAAGGCCCGCATCCGCTCGTCCACCAGCGCGGACAGGGGCTGACCGGTCCGGCACATGCGCTCGGCCACCAGCAGCCAGGGAATCATGCCGCTGTCGCAGTAGGCAAAGTCGCGGAAGTAATGATGGGCCGACATCTCCCCGCCATAGAGGGCGTCTTCGAGACGCATGCGCTCCTTGATGAAGGCATGTCCGGTCTTGCTCATCACCGGCACGCCACCAGCCGACTGAACCATTTCCACCGTGTTCCAGGTCAGGCGCGGGTCATGGACGATCTTCTCCCCCGAATGGCGTTCCAGCAACTGGGCCGCCAGCAGCCCCACCACGTAATAGCCCTCCACGAACCGGCCCTGCTCGTCGAACAGGAAGCAGCGGTCGAAGTCGCCATCCCAGGCGATTCCCAGATCCGCCCCGTGGGCCTTCACCGCGTCGGCGGTGGCGCTGCGGTTCTCCGGCAACAGGGGATTGGGAATACCGTTGGGGAAACGGCCGTCCGGGGCATGGTGAACCCGGGTCACCCGGAAGGGCAACCGGGCAGCCAGGGCATCGAAGGTGGGACCGGCGGCCCCATTGCCCGCATTCACCACCAGATGCAGTGGCCTGAGCACCGACTCATCCACCAGACCCAGCACCCGCTCCACATAGCCGGCCATCACGTCCAGCGGCTCGTCCCGGCCCATCTGAACATGGCCCTCGACCGGGACGGCATCACGGGCCAGGGCCTCGATCTCGTTCAGGCCGCTGTCGCCGCTGATGGGCACGGCGCCCGCCTTCACCAGCTTCATGCCGTTGTAGTCCATGGGATTGTGACTGGCGGTGACCATGATGCCGCCCCCCATGCCGGGCAGTGACGCGGCATGGTAGACGGTCTCGGTGCCGCACAGCCCCAGGGACCGGGTGTCCACCCCCGACTCGTTCAATCCCTGCACCAGCGCTCGCGCCAGTGCCGGACTGCTCAGACGAATATCCTCCCCCACTGCCACCGGCCCCGCCGGACGGATGACGCGGGCGTAGGCCCGGCCGATGCGCCGGGCCAGCTCCGGATTCAGTTCATCGGGGACACGGCCGCGGATGTCATAGGCCTTGAAACAGGCAAGACGATCGGTCATTGCATCAAACCTTATAGAAGTCCCGATACCAGCGCACGAAGTTCTCCACGCCCTGCTCCACCGGCGTACACGGACGATACCCCACGTCGTTCACCAGGTCCTGCACGTCCGCATAGGTATCCGGCACGTCACCCGGCTGCAGGGGCAGCAGGTTCTTTTCCGCCTTCATGCCCAGGCAGTCCTCCAGTACCTGAATGTAATGGAGCAGTTCCACCGGCTGGTTGTTGCCGATGTTGTAGAGCCGGTAGGGGGCAAAGCTGGTGGCGGAGTCGGGCTCGGCACCGGACCAGGCCGGGTTAGGCTCGGCCACCCGGTCCAGGGTGCGGATCACCCCTTCCACGATGTCATCGATATAGGTGAAGTCCCGGCGATGGCGACCGTAGTTGAAGACATCGATGGGTTTGCCCTCCAGGATGTTGCGGGTGAACATGAACAGGGCCATGTCCGGGCGCCCCCAGGGGCCGTAGACGGTGAAGAAGCGCAGCCCCACCGTGGGCAGGCCGTAGAGGGAGCTATAGGTATGGGCCATGAGCTCATTGGCCTTCTTGCTGGCGGCGTAGAGGCTCATGGGATGATCCACGTTGTCGTGGACGGTGAAGGGCATGGTGGTGTTGGCCCCATAGACGGAACTGGAGGAGGCGTAGACCAGGTTCTCCACCCCGTGGTGACGGCAGCCTTCGAGGATGTTGATGAACCCCACCAGATTGGTTTCCACATAGGCGTGTGGATTCTCCAGGGAATAGCGCACCCCGGCCTGCGCCGCCAGGTTCACCACCCGCTGGGGCTTGTGACGGGCGAACAGGTCTTCCATCGCGGCACGATCGGCGATATCGGCCCGCACGTCCGTAAAGCCGGGATGGGCCTTCACCCGCTCCAGACGGGCCAGCTTGAGATTGACGTCGTAATAGTCGTTGAGATTATCGACGCCGATGACCTCATCCCCCCGCGCCAGCAGACGCAGGGCCAGGGCCGAGCCGATAAAGCCGGCAGTGCCGGTGACCAGGATTTTCATCAAAGACTCCAATAGGCCTGGGTGGCCCCCACGACGGACGGGGACAGGGCCGATTTCACGTCGATCAGCACCCCGCTTGAGGCCAGGCGCCGGGCAAGGCTGTCGGACCCCGCCGCCAGGTAGGCCCGGTGAGGCACGGCCAGGATCAGCCCGTCCAGGTCCTGGAAGGCCTCCAGAGGCGACAGGGTCAGACCATATTCATGGTGCGCCTCCTGAGCATCCGCCAGCGGGTCATGGATCAGGGGTTCGATGCCGAACTGACGCAGTTCCTTGATGATGTCGGGCACGCGGGAGTTGCGCAGGTCCGGGACGTTTTCCTTGAACGTGAGCCCGAGAATGCCCACCCTGCCCTGCTTCACGGGACGGTCCTGCTCGATCAGCAGCTTCACCAGGCGCTGGGCCACATAGGCCCCCATGCCGTCGTTGATGCGCCGGCCGGCCAGGATCACCTGGGGGTAGTACCCCACGGCCTTGGCCTTGGTGGTGAGATAATAGGGGTCCACGCCGATGCAGTGCCCTCCCACCAGACCGGGGCTGAAGGGCAGGAAGTTCCACTTGGTGCCGGCGGCGGCCAGGACATCCCGGGTGCGGATGCCCAGACGATCGAAAATCAGCGCCAACTCGTTCATCAGGGCGATGTTCAGATCCCGCTGGGTATTCTCGATCACCTTGGCGGCCTCGGCCACCTTGATGGTGGGCGCCCGATGGACGCCCGCCTCGACGATGCGTCCGTAGGCCTCGGCCACCCGTTCCAGCGTCGCCTCGTCCTCGCCGGAGACCACCTTCACGATGCGGGTCAGGGTGTGTTCCTTGTCACCGGGATTGATGCGCTCGGGGGAATACCCCAGCTTGAAGTCCACCCCCTGACGCAGACCGGAAATCCGGGCCAGGAGCGGTCCGCAGATCTCCTCGGTCACGCCGGGATAGACCGTGGACTCGAACACCACCACCGCCCCGGGCGACAGTACCCTGCCCACGGTCTCGCAGGCGGACAGCACCGGCCGCAGATCGGGCTGGCGATTGTCGTCGATGGGGGTGGGGACGGTGACCACGAAGAAGGTGGTTCCCACCAGATCGCAAGGATCGGTGGTGTATTTGAGGGTGCTGGCCTTGAGTTCTTCGGGCGTGACCTCGCCGGTGAAGTCGTGGCCTTCCTGGAGCGTGCCGACCCGACGTTCACTGATATCAAACCCGACCGTCCCGGGATAGTGGGCCGCAAAACCCATGGCCACGGGCAGCCCGACATACCCGAGACCGATGACACCGATCTTTTCGCTCATTGCGTGGGTTCCTTGGAAAGGGAGTGTTCCTGAATGACCGCAAGATACCGGAAATCCCGGGTGCTGGCGACTGGCCCAAGAGATGGATCCGGCACTTTCAACTCCGTCCGGCAACGGTTCGGGGCAACAGGCTCTCCACCTCGTCCGGTGCCATGGGAAGACCATAGAAAAAACCCTGCACTTCCTGACAACCCAGTTCTTTCAGGAAATCCGCCTGGGAGGCGGACTCCACGCCCTCGGCAACCACCCGCAACGACATGGCCTCGGCCATGGAGATAATGGCGGTGACGATGGATCGATCATCGGCACTGCCGGCGATGCCGCAGATAAATTCACGATCCACCTTCAGGGAATCGATCGGCATGGATTTGAGTCGGCTCAGACTGGAATAGCCGGTGCCGAAGTCATCGATAGCGATGCTGATCCCCACTTTCCTGAGCGCGTGCAGAGCTTCATGGATCTGCAGGATATCCAGGGCAAGCAGGCTCTCCGTGACTTCCAGTTCCAGCCTGTCAGGTGCCAGCCCGGTGTCGGCAAGCACCTGCAGGACCAAGGCAACGAAATTCGGCTTCATGACCTGTTTGACGGACACATTGATACCGATCCTGGGCAACCATAACCCCTGTTGAATCCAGAACGCCGCCTGGCCACAGACGGTACGCAATACCCACTCGCCGATCCCGACGATCAGACCATCCTCTTCTGCCAGGGGGATGAACTCCAGGGGCGATACCGCCCCCAGAAGCAGGTTATGCCAGCGCAGCAACGCCTCCAGGCCACTCAATTGCCCGGTTTCCAGGTTGAACTGGGGTTGGTACCGGACAGAGAGTTCATCCCGCTCGATGGCATGAGCCAGCTGATTTTCCAGGGTCAGCCGCTTCTGGGCCGCGGTATTCATGGAGTCCTGATAATAGGAAAACAGGCCAGGCCCCAGGCGCTTGGAAAAGTGCATGGCGAGATCGGCGTTTTTGAGCAGCATGTCGTCCGTATCGCCGTCACAGGGAAACAGTGCAATACCGACACTGGGCGTCATGATGATCCGGTGTTCCCCCAGATCCACGGGAAGGCTGAGTTCGGCAATGATGCGCTGGGCAATCTTGCCGGCATCCTCGTCCCTGACCATGTCGGGAATCAGGACGGCAAACTCATCGCCACCGAACCGGGCCAGAGAGTCGGCAGCCTGCTGCGACGGAAACGTGATCGAATCACAGCTCCGCAGACAGTCGTGCAACCGTCTGGCGGTGGTCCTGAGCAGTTCGTCACCGCGACTGTGGCCCAGCGTATCGTTGATGCGCTTGAAGTTATCCAGATCGATCAGCAGCAATGCAAAATGCCGGTGCTGTCTTCGGGACAGGCTGATCGCATGTTCAAGGCGGTCCTTGAACAAGACCCGGTTCGGCAAACCGCACAGGTTGTCGTAGTGGGCCAGTTCATACAGACGCCCTTGCACCTCCAGATTCAGTTCGTACTTCCGCGTCAGCGCATGGGCAATCTGCAGGACTTCGACAATATCGAAGGGCTTTTTCAGAATCAGCAGATTGTCCGTCTGCCCCAGCACTCCCATGATTTCAGACCAGGAATAGTCCGCGTAGGCGGTGCAGAGCACCACCTGCAGGTCGGGGCATTCTTCCCAAAGCCGCTTGATGGTCTCGACCCCGTCCCATCCCGGCGGCATGCGCCCGTCCACAAAGGCCAGCGCATAGGGCCGACCCTGTGCAACGGCTGCCCTGACACAGTCCAGTCCTTCCTTGCCCAAAAAGGCAGAATCCAATTCAAACGTGCGCGCAGCGGCACCCGCCACATTGCCGCCGAACAGCATGTGCTCCATGTCCTGCAGGGCATCAGCCTTGTCATGTCCTCTCCCGAGGATCTTGCGGAAATCTTCATGAATCGCGGGATTGTCATCGATGATAAGCACACGATGCGGCAGGGAGGGAATTGACATGCAGAGGAAAGCCTCACGTTTCCTGAATATAAGGAATCTCAAGCGTGAACGTTGCGCCGCGGCCAGGACCATCGCTGTGGGCCTTCAGGCTGCCGCCCAGATCACGGGCCGTCAGCGCACCGATATGCAGACCAAAGCCATGCCCGTCACGGCGGGTCGTAAATCCATGCTGGAAAATCCGGGTGATGTTCTCGACGGGAATGCCGATACCGTTGTCCTCCACCTGAAGACTCAGGTTGCCCTCGGCACTCACCAGGGTACGCAGTGTCACTACTCTGGGTGAATGTTCCGTTTCGGAACAAGCATATTTGGCATTATGAATCAGGTTCAGCAGTATCTGCAGCACACGGTGCCTGTCGGTGACGATCGGCGGCAAATTCCCGTACTGGCGGTCGACATTGATCCCGTGTCTTGAGAATGCGCCGGCGTTCAACTTCAGTGCATCCTCCATCAGGGTTTCCGGCAACAGGGATTCCAGCACATCGGGGACACGGCCGTAATTCTGCTGCATGGCCACGATCTCCTTGATATGGTTGATCCGCTCACCCAGGGTCCCGGTTTCGTGCCGCAAAAACCGGCGTTCCTCCTCCAGCAACGCGGCCAGCGATGAGAGGTATTCCGGCAGTCTCCTGCCGCGTTCATCGGTACTGATGAATTCGGCCAGTCGTTCCCGGTTGGCCTCAAGCAGTCCGGCCACCCTGGAAACATTCACCACCCGCGACCCCTGCAACTGCGCCATCAGCAAGTCACAGGACACGTTCACGCTATTGAGTACATTGCCCACGTTGTGCAGCACTCCCGTGGCCACCTCGGCCATGCCCGCGGCGCGGGAGACTTGCATCAGCGTGTTCTGCACCTCGGACAGGTCCGCCAGAGCCTGCTCCTTGGCCGCCACCTGTTCGGTGAGTTCCGCCGTTCTCTGGCGGACACGTAACTCAAGATTGTCCTTGGCGTCCATCAACGCCTTTTCCACCTCGATACTGGCAAAGGCCATGGCCAGCACCTGTGCGATGACCTTCAGGCCATGGATCTGGCTGCCCGACCAGAAGACCTCCTGCCTGCGGGCCTCGAAGCCGATTGCGCCATAAACCACCTTATCCGTGTAGATGGGCACCGAAAGGGAGGACTTGATCCCAAGCCGCTCCAGCAACATTCGTTCGTTCACCGCCTCAACAGGCAGATGATCCACACAGGGAATATGCAGAATGGATTTTTCCACCAGCACCTTCTGCCTGAACACCGGCATGTCGTCGATGGGAAACTGATGAATGAGTGCCGCGGAAGATGGCTGACCCTCCCGGCACCACTCATGGGTGACCCTGGCGACAAGCCCCTCTTCCGTGCGGTAAAAAGTCAGGATATCGCTCTGGTCAACCCCGAAAAACTCACCGGTGAGCTGTAGTGCCCGATTGATCCTGGCATCGATCGTGACGCTGCCGACAGCAATGAAATCCGTTGCGATATCGGCCACCAGTTCCTGAAAACGGCGCTGCAGCTCAAGGGCTTGATCCGCCTGCTGACGCAGCTTGATATTGAGCAGCATCTGCGCGAACACCGTCAGCAGCTGCTGCTCCTTGAGGGAATAGGTATGGTGTGCCCTGACCGAGTCAAAACCGACGAATCCCACACATTCGTCCGTATTCATCATGGGTACCGCGATCAGGCTCTTGATCTGCTGCGGCTCCAGTACCGCGCGGATCCCGCTACCCACCGGCAAGGCCAGGACATCGGGGATATACATGGTCTCCCCGCGCAGATGGGTTTGCACCCAGTCCACGAACAGGTTGAGCGGCACTCCCTGCAATATGTCGATTTGCGGCAGTATCCCTTCCTCGCACCATTCGTGGGTGTTGTTGCAGACCTGGCCGTCAAAGTCATACTCGAACACGTAGACCCGGTCCGCATTGACAAACCTGCCCATCCTCCGCAGGGCCTGATGGATCGGCGTATTGATGTCGTCCAGGGGAAGATTGATGAACGAGGTTGCCAGCTCCATGAGCAGGGACTGCAACTGATTCTGGTATTGCACCACCTGTTCATGGCGCTTCCGCTTGGCACGCCCCGGGTCCCGGGGATACGGGTTGCCACCGAGTCTTTGCCGAAAGGATTTCCGTCTGGACAATGCCATTTACCTCCCTGATTGAAGCCCCTAGCCAATGCCTGACGCCATTCCATCAAAACGGGCTGAAACAGGGCATCCCTTTCCACGCCAACCCGATGGATCACCCCCCCAGCAGATCCTCAATCATCCGGGCGTCGATGGGGGGTGAGTCCGGCGCCCGCTCGCCGCCGCGGTAGACCTGATCCGCCAGTTGCCGCTTGCGGGCCTGCAAGGCCAGTATCTTTTCCTCCACCGTGTTCTCGGTAACGAGCTTGTAGACGAAGACCGGCTTGTCCTGGCCGATGCGATGGGCCCGGTCGGTGGCCTGGGCTTCCACGGCGGGATTCCACCACGGGTCGTAGTGGATGACGGTATCCGCCTGGGTGAGATTGAGTCCAACCCCGCCCGCCTTGAGGCTGATCAGCATCAACGGGACGTGACCGTCACAAAAGCGGCTGATCACCTCTTCCCGCTTGCGGGTCTGGCCGGTCAGCTTCGTATAGCTGATCCCCGCCGGGGCCAATTCCTGTTCGATCAACCCCAGCATGGTGGTGAACTGGGAAAACAGCAGCACCCGACGGCCCTCGCTGATCAACTCCGGCAGCATCTCCATGAGCATCTCCAGCTTTGCCGAGGGTATCTTTTTCGTACTTCCCCCGCGCAATGCCTCCGGCAACAGGCGGGGATCACAGCAGACCTGACGCAATTTGAGCAAGGCATCCAGAATGGTGATCTGGCTCCGCGCCAGGCCCTTTTGCGCGATGGCATCGCGCACCTTCTTTTCCATGGCGAGCCGGATGCTCTCGTACAGCGCCGCCTGCTTGCCGTCGATGGGGGTACTGCGCAACAACTCGGATTTCTCCGGCAACTCCCGGGCCACCACATCCTTGGTCCGACGCAACATGAAGGGGGCCACGCGACGGGTCAGCCGTTGCAGTTTCTCCCCATCCCGGTGTTTTTCGATGGGGGTGCGGTAGTTGCGGGTGAACTGCTCCCGGTTGCCCAGAAAGCCCGGCAACAGAAAATCGAACTGGGCCCACAGCTCGCCGAGGTGATTTTCCATGGGCGTACCGGTCAGACACAGTCGGTGATCGGCCTGCAGATGACGCACCACCTGGGCCGCCTGGGCGCGGGGGTTCTTGATCTGCTGCGCCTCGTCCAGAATCAGATAGGTAAAACGCTGCTCCAGCAGGTTCTTGCTGTCCCGGGGGAGCAGCGGATAAGTGGTGAAGACCAGATCGTAGTCGTCCAGGCTGTCGAAGTGGGACTTACGATCCGCGCCCTGCAGCACCAGGGTCTTGAGCGACGGACAGAACTGGGCTGCCTCGCGGCGCCAGTTGCCCAACAAACTGGTGGGGGCCACGATCAGGCTGGGCCGGTCGAGCCGGCCGGCCGCCTTCTCCACCATCAGATGGGCCAGGGTCTGCACGGTCTTGCCCAGGCCCATGTCATCCGCCAGCACGCCGGCCAGCTGGTGTTCCCGCAAAAACTGCATCCAGTCCACACCGTGCTGCTGGTAGGGACGCAACTTGCCGACAAAATCCGGCGGCAGCGGCACCGTGCGCAAGCCGTCGAACTGGGCGAGTTGCCGGGCCAGTCGCTCCATGCCCTCGCCACCTTGCACCGGGATCGGCCCCAGTTCCAGCAGTCGGGGGGCATCCAGTCGCGACAGGCGCAACTCGTCCTGATCGGGACCCAGTTCCTCGTGCAGATCCACCAGGGTCTGCAACACCGGCTCGATCTGTTCCCGGGCCACTTTCACATACTGCCCCCCGTCCATGGGTAGCCACAGGATCTCCGGCAAGGTACCGGGCACATAGTCGGCCAGCAGGTGGACCACCAGGGGCAACAGGGGAATCCTGCGCCCGTCCACCTCCAGATCAAATCTCAGATCGAACCAGCCCTGCCCCTCCTCCACCTCGGCCTGCAGCCTGTCCGCATGCAGCAACCGGGGTGCGTCACCCTGGACATGTCTGATATGCCAGCCCTGGGCCTGCAGGCGCGGCAGCACCGTGTCCAGCACCTCGAACCACTGCCCCAGGGCGGCCTGGCGATCCCGCTCGCCCATGATGGGGCGCCACAACTCCGGCCGCTGGGGCCAGGGTTCCAGCCCTTCGGCGCGAATCAGGTCCTGGGCCCGCTGCTCGGCGTCCCGGTGCCGGTGCACTTCCACCAGATCGCTCCCGGCTTCCCCCATGACCACGTCATGGGGATCCTGGGGCATCACCACCACGTCATCGCCATACATGAAATGGAACAGCAATCCTGACTGCAGCAGATCCGGGTCGTACAGGATGACCGCAAGCGCCGGTGTCGGTGCCTGGTCACGGATCTCGCGTCGGGACACCGGGGTGGGCGTGGGCAGATAGGGAAACTGCCGGGCCAGACCCAGACTGACCTGCTCCACTTCGGAAGCGGCCACCGGCGGTGAGGCGAGTAGCCGTGCCAGCCAGTCCGGGGCCAGGGTCGAAGGGATTTCCAGGGTGCCCACCTGAAAATCCATCGGGTCCAGATACTGGCATGGCTGTACCTGGATCAGGTGAATCCTGCGATCCCCGTCGGTTCGCGGCACCAGGTGATACTGATCATCAACGGCCTCCCAGGTCAGGTGCAGCTGCCGTGACGGGCCGCGGGTCAGCGGCCGTTCCGGTGCCTCCGACCAGTAAAGACGTCCGGAATCGAGCATCATCTCCAGTGCCAACGCCCCGGGGCGGCCCCTGAGAGCGCTGTTGCGATCGTCAGGATCATGGCGATAATGGGCGGCATGGCTGGAAAAAGTGCTGGTACCCCCCCCGGCCGACACCTGTTGCACGATCTCCCTGTCCAGTTCGGTCATGGCCTGATAGGTGGACCCGTAGGGTTGGAACAGAGTGGCAAACCTCACCTCCCGCCCCTTGGTCGGCGTGCCGTCCTTGCGGTAGATGGCCAGACGAAAGCCCACGCTGGCACTGCCGTCGGCGGCGTGGAGTGTCAGCTGGTACAGCAGGCAGTTCTGGTTCGGTATCGCTTCGTCGGAGCCATCGGATGCCAGGGAAGACGATTCCGCCACCCCTTCCAGCCACTGCAGGAACAGCGGTTTACCCGAAGCGGAAGCCGCCAGGGCCTGTTCCTGCTCGCGCATGGCCAGAGCCGCCGACACCACGTGCTTGCAGTTATCGCCCACGGGGCAACTGCATTCACCGTGCAATACCACGAACGCATCCTCGCGATCCGGCCGCACACGGACAAATCGCAAGAACTGTTCATAGACGCGGCCACCACTGCCCCGGGTCACCGCCCGGCAGCTGAATTCCTTATGGTCGCGCCGAATGATCTTGATCTGCCCAGTGCGCCCCTCCTCGAAGTACCGTCTTCCGCGCTCGTAGTTTCTGTATCCGCAATCCTTACGAATGCCACTCAGGGTGATCCACTGCTTCTGTTGTTTCGAGGTCATGGGGTCCAGTGATGGATAAATGGTGAAGGCGCCGAAGATACTCGAAAATCCGGATTTGACGTCTCCAGGCGTTTAAATTTCAGGGATTTTCGCACAATGCGAACACTGCGCATGTACTTGACGGGCACCTGCCTTTCAGAACCCGCCGCGCACCAGGATCAGAACCACCAGGCCGACCAGAAGGAGCGTGCCGATCAACAGCCAGATGAACCAGTCCTTCGGGGTGAACCGCTCCACCTGCCCCACCCTCACCCAGCGACGGGGCTTGACGCCCTGGAACAGGAACACGAACTGGGCCGCGATGATCACGCAAATCACGTTGACGCCGAGCAGGAGCGCCGCTCCCATGGCCGGCTCGAACTCCCCCTTGCCCAGCAACATGCCGAACACGGCAGCAGGCGGCAGCAAGGCGACCGCCACCATGACACCCACCAGACGGGTGGTGATGCCGCTGGTCAGGGCAAGGACACCCGCGGCACCGGCGGTGAGGGCCAGCACCACATGGGCGACATTGACCTCGGTGCGTGCCAGCACTTCGGCATTGCTGACGCTCACCGGCCACAGAAAGCCGATGACCAGACTCAGCAGGACGGCCAGCCCCAGACCGACAAACGCGGTGAACAGGGCGCGCATGGCCAGGGCGCGCGCGCCCATGGAGACGCCGAAGGCAAAGGTGATGACCGGTCCCAGCAACGGAGCGATGACCATGGAACCGATGACCACCGCCGTGTTGTCTTCGGCCAGACCGATGGTGGCGGCAATGGTGGACAGAAAAATCAGCATCACAAAATTACGATCCAGATTTCCCTCCTTGGCCATCCGGGTATACAGTTCCTCAAGGGTGAGATCCCTGCCCCCCGGGGCGTCGGGCCGGGGCGCGGTGTTCGGTTGCCCCGGCATCGGCACCGTGGTTTCAACGGGCAGCACCACGATGCGCGCCGTGGGTTCCTTCATCATCATGCCTTGCAGGGCTTCCATCAGCCGCTGGGTATTTTCCGCGTTGACGACCATGCGCACGGAGATTCGGCCATCCTCATTGGTGGCCCCGCACCAGGCGTCGATGGCATGATGGGCCTGTGCCAGTGCCAGCAGGCGTGGCCGCAGATACTCGG
This sequence comes from Ectothiorhodospira shaposhnikovii, assembly GCF_047222355.1. Classification (NCBI taxonomy): domain Bacteria; kingdom Pseudomonadati; phylum Pseudomonadota; class Gammaproteobacteria; order Chromatiales; family Ectothiorhodospiraceae; genus Ectothiorhodospira; species Ectothiorhodospira shaposhnikovii. The sequence continues at coordinate 2,254,108 of NZ_CP178333.1, forward strand.
GGCTGATGACTTCTATGAGTCGCATCGACGTATCTCCATGCTCCTGACCCGTGTTGCAACCCGCGCTGCTTACTGGAAACACACCTCAACGCAAGGAGCCTTTCAGATGACAGAGGGCACTTCACCGGTCCTGATTTCTCAGGTCATCCAGTTTTCCGTCGCCCCGGTGTTCCTGTTGGTGGGAATTGCCGGATTCATCAATGCCTTCGTGGTGCGCCTGGCCAGAATCGTGGATCGCAAGCGCGCTCTGGCCGACCGGTTGCGGGAGCCCGAACCGGTGCGGTTCGAGCTGCATCGCCGGGAAATGGACATCCTGGATGAACGGGCGGGATTGATCAACCTGGGCATCAAGCTCAGCATCGCCACGGCCATGCTGGTCTGCTTGACCATCCTGACCGTGTTCATCGATTTTCTGCTGAGCATGGAACATCCACGCTTGATCGGTACCATGTTCGTGTTTGCCATGGCAAGCCTGATCGCCTCCCTGGGGATGTTCGTACGCGATCTACAGCTGGCCTCGGCGGCCATGGCACTGAACGACGAGGACGTGCCACGCACCCGGAGCACTGCGCCGGACACACAGGAACACTGACCACCGGACCCATGTTTCGGTGGCCCAATGACTGAAACGGCTCAGCCCCCGCCGATATCCCGCAGTCGTGCCATGATGGCCTGCAGTTCCGTGCGGGTATCCTCGGAGGCCTGAATCCGGCCCTGCATCTCTGCCAGGGCCGCCGTGGCCCTGTGCAGTTCGGCAAGGGCCTGGTCCCGCTCCGCCGTCAGGGTCGTCAGGACCTGCCGCAGTTCGCCGACGTCGGCCTCCACGCCTCGAGATTCCGACGGCATTGATGTCGAGGCCGGGGCCTCTCCCTGGCAGGTCACGATCACCCGGCGGCCATGGCCATGGGTGCGATGCTCCCACAGGAAAATCCCTTGCCAGGTTCCCAGGGACAGGCGCCCCCGCGCGAAAGGCACGGTCAGGCCGGTGCCGGTCAGCACGCTGCGGATATGGGCCGACATGTCATCCGGCCCCTCCATGTCGTGAGCATAGCGGGGATCACCATCGGGAATGGTCCGGACCAGATGTCCCTCCAGATCCCGCAGTACCGTGGGATCGGCGTTTTCGGTGATAGTCAGGGAGGCGCTGGTATGGCAACAGAACACATGACACAGACCCGTTTCCAGACCGGACTGCCGCAGGTGTTCATTGACATGATGGGTGATCTCCACCGGGCCACGGCCCCGAGTGGTGACGGTGAACGGCGCTTGGTGAATGGGCATGGGTATCGTCCCGGGTATTCGGCATGGCGTGAGTCTATCCTGTCCCGACGGCAAAATCGCGACATGTCCCGCGACCGGCAACGGTACGGGATGCGTCTCGCGGGAAATCTGTGCCATAATCGCCTACGTTCACGCTCCGGTACCCGGAGTGTTCTTTACTGCCCCGGTAGCTCAGGTGGATAGAGCGTCCCCCTCCTAAGGGGAAGGTCCCACGTTCGAGTCGTGGTCGGGGCGCCAGGCATCGCCCGGCGGCGCTGGTTCATGAGGGGTGCCGTGGGGAGTCGGTTTCCCCACGGCGGGGGCCGACTACAGCATGGACTGTTCGTACTTGGTCAGTCCCAGGCGCTCGATCAACTCAAGCTGGGTCTCGATCCAGTCGATGTGCTCTTCTTCCTCGGCCATGATGGCGGCGAACAGATCCCGACTGGGATAGTCTCCCACCTTTTCCGCGTAGGCCACGGCCTCCTTGTAAACGGCATGGCCCTCATGCTCCAGCTTGAGGTCGCACTCCAGGATTTCCTTGGTGTTTTCACCGATGTAGAGCTTGCCCAGGTCCTGCAGATTGGGCAGGCCCTCAAGGAACAGGATACGCTCGATGAGCTTGTCCGCATGCTTCATTTCATCGATGGACTCGTGGTACTCGTACTCGTCCAGCTTGGTCAGACCCCAGTTCTTGAAGATGCGGGCGTGCAGGAAATACTGGTTGATGGCGGTAAGTTCGCCCTTGAGGGCCTTGTTCAGGTATTCGATGACCTTCTTGTCGCCTTTCATGGTGTGCTCTCCTCGAAGTCAGTGTTGGACCCGGTCGGCAGGATCTCTTTTCTTTTTATAGCGTACCTACCCAGTACAGACTTGGAATGACTCTAAAAGTTTAGACCATCACCACGAGGACGTCATCCGTCGGGCGACGCAACCGACGACGTCCCGGATTCTCAGCCCAGCGCCCATTGCGGTGCATCCGCCATGGACACATTGACCGCGGGCGCCGCATTCAGGGTGTCGCGCAACAGACGATTGGCGCAAACCCCACATTTTCCGCAATCGGTACATACCCCGAGTTCCCGGCGCAGATCCCGCATGCTATCAGCGCCCTCGGCCACCGCCCGGCGGATCTGATGATCCGTGATTCCCTTGCAAAGACAGACATACATGCCGTTAAATCCTCATTCACTTATCCGACACACCAGCTGGGAATTTGCGCCTGAATGGTAATCAATGTCAATACCATCCAGACTGAATTTCTTGCGCAAAGGCGCCTAACCGGTTAGAAAGCACGATCCGGACCAACCGGGACAGCTCGCTACACCGGTATTTTCTTGCAGGAAAACATGGACTCCGGGTGTTGCATCGCAATAAAGTGTGCCCCGTCTGGGCCACCTGCAAGGGCTGGTCACAAGAATAAGGCTCGGGACCTGACAGGTCCCTGAACGTCCAAACTGAACAACGGATGACGAGGACAATCCATGAAACCCCGTACCGTCACGGTCATTGATAACGCAACCGGCAAGCAGGTAGAGCTGCCCGTCCTGGAGGGCACCGTCGGTCCCGCCACCGTGGACATCCGCCCCCTGTCCAAGGAACTGGGCTACTTCACCTACGACCCGGGGTTCATGTCCACCGCCAGCTGCCGCAGCGACATCACTTACATCGATGGCGACAAGGGCATCCTGATGTACCGCGGTTATCCCATCGAGCAGCTGGCCGAGCACAGCAGCTATCTGGAGACCTGCTATCTGCTGCTGTACGGTGAACTGCCCACCGCCACCGAGCTGGAGAACTTCACCCGTATCATCCAGAAGCACTCCATGCCCCATCAGGCCATCCGTCGCTTCTACGACGGCTTCCGCCACGATGCCCACCCCATGGCCATCATGGTGGGCGTGTTCGGTGCCCTGTCCGCCTTCTTCCACGACAGCACGGATGTGCACAATCCCCGGCACCGGGAGATCTCGGCCCACCGCATGATCTCCAAAATGCCCACCATCGCCGCCTGGTCCTACAAGTACGCCATCGGCCAGCCCTTCCTGTATCCGGATAACGAGCTGGGCTATTCCGAGAACTTCCTGCGCATGATGTTCGGTGTCCCCACCGAGCGTTACGAGCCCAACCCCATCTTCGCCAAGGCCCTGGATCTGATCCTGATCCTGCACGCCGACCACGAGCAGAACGCCTCCACCTCCACCGTGCGGCTGTCCGCCAGTTCCGAGGCCAACCCGTTTGCCGCTGTGTCCGCCGGCATCACGTCGCTCTGGGGCCCCCTGCACGGTGGTGCCAACGAAGCCGTGGTGCGCATGCTCGAGCAGATCGTGGAAAGCGGTCAGGGCGTGGATCACTTCGTCAACCGCGCCAAGGACAAGGATGACCCCTTCCGTCTGATGGGCTTTGGTCACCGGGTGTACAAGAACTACGACCCGCGGGCCAGAATCATCCGCAAGATGTGTCATGAACTGCTGGCGCAGATGGGTGCCGACAACCAGCCCCTGTTCGAGGTGGCCATGGAGTTGGAGCGCATCGCCACGGAAGACGATTACTTCAAGGAGCGCAAGCTGTACCCCAACGTGGACTTCTACTCCGGTCTGATCCTGCGGGCCATGGGCATCCCGCTGAACATGTTCACCGCCATCTTCGCCCTGGCGCGCATCGTCGGCTGGAACGCTCACTGGTGCGAGATGATGCAGGACCCGGAATCCCGCATCGGTCGTCCGCGTCAGCTCTACACCGGCGCCGCCGCCCGGGACTACGTGCCCATTGAGAAGCGCTAGGTCCACCTGTATATTAGGAAAACCTAAAACACAGGAGGGCCATGCCCATGACGATTGATCGCGCAGTTTTTGCCTTTGCCGGCGGAATGATCCTGCTCAGCCTGCTGCTGTCCCTGGCCAGCCCGCTGTGGCTGTGGCTCACGGCCTTTGTGGGCCTGAACCTGCTGCAGTCGGCCTTCACCGGGTTCTGCCCGCTGGCCATCGTGCTGAAAAAGGCAGGCATCAAGCCGGGCCAGGCGTTCAATTGATCTGAATCGGCCCTGACCGGTGCGCCCGAGGGCGCACCGGTTCATTTCGTTCTTCCCCGCCCGTACCCCTGCCCCGGAGGCAAAATCCGCTGCAACTGGATGGCGGGTTCTCTCCATTCCCTTTCCCTTGACCCGCCAGGGCGACGCTTCTTCCCACCTGTTTCAACCCCGCCCGCGCGAGACGAACCGACAACACCCGGGCTTTCCCTCCCCCTCGGTGGGTCCCGTGGTTCCTGTCTCAGCAACATCTCCAGGGTGGGTTCAGGCGCCTTGGCCGTTTTCATGGACACCGGCAAGACATTCGTCAGGGATGGCCCATGAAGCCATGGGCTGATGCCAAGTGCAGCCACGCCGCCGAGAAAGATCAGTCCCGGCACCCATGCCGATACCCCCATCAGGGTCAGATAGATCGCCAGCAACACCCCACTGCCCCCTGCCATCTGCGCCCAGCGGCACCCCTGCCCATGAAGCACGGTGCCCGCTGCCGCCAGCATCAAAAGGGTCGAGAGGGTCACGGGCACCCCATGCTGCCATAGCACGGGAATGAGGATGCCGGCCAGCAACTGGGCATCCATGTCGGGCGTACTGAAGCTGAAGTCCCTTTGCGAGGCCGCCAGGAACACCGCGGACAGCAGAACCCCCAGAAGATGCAGTAGTGCCGCCAGGGCCGCCGCCATCATCGCCATCGCCGCCACCGGGCAGGCCAGGCGATACAGCAGTGATGATGCCTCCCCGCCCGGATCGGTTTCCTTGTTCATTCCGCCTGCCCTCCTCCCGGTAAGCCCCGCGCTCTTCCCAGTCAATATACCTGCCTGTTCTAGTAACATGGACTCTGCCTGGCCAATCGGCCGACCCATGTTCGGAATTTGGGAGCCTTTATCATGACCAAAGACAAGCCTTACCAGATCCATGCCCTGGAACTGGGCCCCATGGGAAACCGGATCTATCTCATTGAGGATAGCGCCTCCGGCACCGCCGCCGTGGTGGACCCCGCCTGGGAAGTGGAAGAAGTGACCGATCTGGCTCGTGCCCGGCGGCTGCGGATCACCCATATCCTGCTCACTCATACCCATCAGGACCATGTCAACGGCCTTGAGCGTCTGCGGGCACAGTCCCCTGACGCCCGGGTGCACCTGCTCAAGGCCGAAGCAGACATCTGGGGGGACTGCCCGGCGGATGCACATTTGCACCAGGACGGTGATCTGATCCGGCTGGGGGAGACCACGATCCGGGTGATGCATACCCCCGGACATACGCCGGGGTCAGTCTGCTACCACTTGGGCGATGACCTCATCACCGGTGACACACTGTTTGTTTTCGGCTGCGGTCGCTGTGACTTGAAGGGAGGGGACCCCGCTGCCATGTTCCATACCCTGGCGCGCCTGCAGCAGACACTGCCGGGCGGGACCGTGATCCATCCGGGGCATGACTACGGCGTGAAGCCGCAATCCACGCTCAAGGAACAGGCGGAGGGAAATCCGTTCATGCAGTTTGATGATGTGACGGCATTCACCCGCTACCGGATGCATGACCATGATCAGGTGCGGGACACCCCCTACGGGCCGGTGAGCTTGCGGTAATGCGAAGGATACGCCGATGATGGCCCATGGTCCGTCATTCCCGCGAAGGCGGGAATCCAGTGGCCAAGGATATGCCAGTGATGGCCCATGATCCGTCATTCCCGCGAAAGCGGGAATCCAGTGGCAGGCTGAAAATCATGGACTCCCGCTTTCGCGGGAGTGACGGATGGGTAGCGGGGGTGACGGCAAACGAGCACATCACCCCAGGGACTCCAGCCAGGCCCGCCGGCAATTGGCCTGGCGCCGTTGCTCCAGGATCTGACGGATGCGACCACCGGCCTCGTCCAGGGTCACGGGTCCGGCGGGATGGATGGTTTCGCAGTAGAGCAGATGCAGCCCCACTTCGGTCTGCACCGGCTCGCTCACCATACCCGCCGTCATCCGGAACAGTACAGCGTCCAACTCCGGGTACAGATGCCCCTCGGGCACCCGCCCCAGCAGCCCGCCCTGGAGTGCGCTGGGACACTCGGAGTGGCGCATGGCCAGATCGGCGAACATCCCCGGATCAGCAAGCAGGGTCTCCCGGATCGCCTCCAACCGCGCCCGGGCAGCCTCCGGGGTGTTTTCGGGAAAATCCGGATTCAGGGTGATCAGGATCTGCCTCACCGTACGGGTTTCCGGACGCTGCAGACGATCCTTGTGACACGCATGGTACCGGGCCACTTCCTCGTCCGTCACCGGCTCGGCCCGGGCAGCCACCCGCTCCAGCAGGGCCTCCAGGCGTAATTCCCGGTAAAGGGCCTGCAAAAGACCCTCCCGATCGAGACCATGGCGACTCAGCTCTTCCTGAAACTGCCGCGGCTCCGGGTAACGGGATTCGATCTCCCGCAAGGCCCGGGTCACCTGCCCCTCGGGCACATGGACATCCCGGGCCTCGCTGGAGGCCAGGGCTCGCGCACCGATGTCATAGGCCATAAGGGCGCGATGGCGAACAATGCCTCGCTCGTCATCGGAGAGGCTGCCCAGGGGCTTGTCGAAGTAGTCCAGGGCAGCCCGCAGCTCGATGTAAAGGAGTTCGGGGCGCTGTTCCAGTGTAAGACTCATGAAGGTTGCTCCTCGGTCGGATCGGTCAGAGCCTGCTCCGGCACCTGCAGGACCCGTCCGGCAAAGTTCACGTGATAGGCCACACCGTCCGGCAGATCCCTCAAGACCTTGCAGACCTCGCCCACGGTCCCGGGGCTCACCACCGTCTCGCCGTTGATCCCCAGCGGAATTGCCGGAGTCACCTTGTCACGGAATTCATACCGGGTGGGCACCCAGGGGGCGTCGGCGTCGATCAATTCTTCCTGTCGGCACCCCACCACACGGCCCGCATCCAGAAAGTTGACGGTGTAGATCACCTGATCCTGCAGGAAGGTGCCCCTGCCGATGACCACCCCGATACTGCCCCGGGGCACCAGCAGCTCGCCCCGGTCCATGCCGGGGTAGGTGCCGTCGTTGCGCAAGGGGCGGACCACCCTGACCTGCTCGCCGTACTCTCGATAGTGCTCCATGGGGCTATCTCCGGATGAAGGCCTGTTCCAGGGGCACCACGGTGACGCCCGGCGCCGGGCGCTTGAAAACCTTGAACACCTTTTCGGTGCGGGCATCGGATTCCACAAAATCCACGTAGGACTGCATCAGCAGGCTGCGGTAGATATCCCGTCGGGCCGACAGGTCCGTGGGCAGGTTGTCCAGGGTACCGGAGAGGTAGTCATGAAAGCGCTGCAGGATATGCAGGCGATTCACCCGGACAACGGCCTCATCGTAAGGAATGTTGAAATACTCAAGAAACTCTTCGGCAGACCCCATTTCCCGCAGGTCTTCTTCCAGTTCGGTGGTTTCAGTCATGGTTCAGACCTCGATGGTGGATATCAATGAAACACGCGGCCTCACGCCACCGCCCCGTTCGGGCAGGTGAGTTCCGCATACCAGGCGGCCAGTTCATGCTCCGTTGGTGGCCGCTTGGACTGGGAAACGGATCGACGCAAACGACTCAGCAACAGGGCCGCCTGGGCCTTGTCCAGGGTCACCCCCATGCGCGCATAGGCCGCCATCACGCCACGGGCGCCGGAATGCTTGCCCAGCACCAGACGGTGCTCCCGGCCCAGTTCCGCCGGATCCACGCCCTGGTAATTGGCCGGATCCTTGAGCAGACCGTCCACATGGATGCCCGCTTCGTGGGTGAAGACCCCCTCTCCCACCAGGCTCTTCTGCCAGTGGATGGGACGGCCGGAAGCGGTCTCCACCAGATGGGACAGGGCCGGGAAACGGCGCAGCTCCACTCCGGTTTCGATGCCGTGAAGCCGACGCAACCCCATCACCACCTCTTCCAGGGCGGCGTTGCCGGCCCGTTCCCCGATGCCGTTGACGGTGGTGTTCACATGGGTGGCTCCCCCAAGGGCGGCGGCCAGGGTGTTGGCGGTGGCCAGGCCCAGGTCGTCATGGGCATGCATCTCGATCTCCAGGTCGGAGACAGCGCGCAGCTGCCGGATGCGTGCCAGCACACCGAAGGGTTCCATGATGCCCACGGTGTCGGCGAAGCGGAAACGGCGTGCCCCGGCAGCCTGGGCGATCTCGATCACCCGGCAGAGAAAATCGGGATCGGCCCGGGAGGCATCCTCCCCGCCCACGCCCACCTCCAGTCCCAGTTCCAGGGCCTGGGCCACGTGACGGCGGATGCTTTCCAGCACCCACTCCCGATCCCGGCCCAGTTTGCGCCGGATCTGCTGATCCGAAACGGGGATGGACAGGTCCACCATGTGAACCCCCAGACCCGCGCAGTCGGCCAGGTCATCGGCGCGCATGCGGCTCCACACCAGCAAACGGGCCTTGAGTCCCAGCCGGGCCAGCAGAGCGATGGATTCCCGTTCCTCGGGACCCATGGAAGGAATGCCGATTTCCAACTCGGGAACACCCAGGTCATCCAACCCCCTGGCGATGGCTACCCGCTCGGCGTCATTGAAGGCCACGCCGGCGGATTGTTCGCCGTCTCTCAAGGTGGTGTCGTCGATGACGATGCCGAGCGGTTGGGTCATGGATGTCCTCGTCGGGCGAATGGGGCCATGCCGAGGAGTTAGCGATTATCGTGCCAGGCAATCAAACTAATGATTTTAAATGATTATTTAATGACGGGATGATGGTGGTTATGTGACTTGACGGGGGGATTGTGGGATTTACTACAAAGCGCCTTGCTCCTGCCTCAAGAAAGACACCCTGACCGCCATCCCCCGAAGGCGCCTTGCCGTCATCAACCCGCCACCACTCCCACGTCATCAACCCGCCGTCACTCCCGCGAAGGCGGGAGTCCAGGATGTCCCTTTTGCCTCAAGGCAAAGGCGGCAACCACCATCGGTCGGGAGAATGGCGTGGTTCCGTCCTGATCCTGAATTTGCAGGCGGAGAAAATGATATAAGTAAAGACCAAACCTCCCCCCCCTCGGGGTCGGCCACGAACACACCAGGATGGCCGTCACCCGTACCCATCTCGGGAGCCTAAAAATCCGTGATACCCGCACCAGGACACTCCCGGTGACCCAATACCCGCCGCTTGGCGATGGCCGCCACCGGCACATCGTTATCAAGGCCTGGATGCTCTATCTGGGTTTTTGCCTGGTACTGGCCCTGATCATCGCCTGGGACCTGACCACCTCCAGAGCACAGGACACGGAAGCTGCCCGCCAGCGTACCCATTCCACCAGCGTGCTGGTGAGCGAATGGCTGTATGCCGCCTTTGAGACCAGTGGTGCCCTGCTCAGCAGCATGGCCGGCGAGATCCGACCCGAGAACCTCCCACCACCCGAGGGTGATCCGGAAGCCCATGCCCGCATCAACCAGTGGCTCGAACGGCACCTTCGCCTCCTGCCTCATGCCCAGGCCATCGCCCTGTTCGATCGCGAAGGGGTGATGACCCATGCTTCCGGCAGCGATCTGAAGATCGATCACGACATCAGCGATCAGAGCCATTTTCTGGCCCTGCGCGCCGATCCCGACCTGGAACGCCTGGTCTCCCGGGCCTTCTGGTCCCGTGAGAGCGAACGGTTTCTCGTCGTCCATGCCCAGTCCCTTCGTGACGCCGAGGGCCGATTTGCCGGGTTGCTGGAGGTGGGCCTGGATCTGGGTTTCTTCGACCACTGGCTGGAACGCGCCGAACCCACCCCCGGCAGCAGCCTGACCATCGTGGATCACGGGGAACGGTTACTGGCGCGGCGTCCCCGGGATGCCCTTGCGAGCCTGGAGGCCCAGATGGGCCAGCCGGTGGAGGTCGGCCGACTGATGCCCCTGATTCTTGGTGAGAAGGACACATTGCATTTCGTCATTGTCTCGCCGGTGGACGGGATGCGCCGCGCCTACACGGCTCAGATGGTCAGGGACCTGCCTTTCCTGGTGGTGGCCGGCGAAGCGCAAGATGTCGTGATGGCCGCCTGGTGGCGAAAGGTGTGGACCCTGAGCCTCGCCTGGTGGGTCATTGTCGGTCTGGGTTTGCTGGTACTGCGCGGCTATCTGCATACCCTGCGGTCCGATCTGGCGCTACAGCGCAGCCATCGTTCCCTGGAAGCGGCCAACCGGTTCCTGAGCCGGGAGATCCAGGAGCGCCAGGAGGCGGAAGCAGATCTGCGGCGTTCCGAGGAGAAATACCGCTTTTTGGTGGATAACAGTTACGACATCATTTATCTGTTTTCGCCCGACGGGCATATCCGGTTCGTTTCCCCCAGCTGGAAGACCCTCCTGGGCCACGATCCTGACAGTGTCCTGGGTCACCATTTCTCCGAATTCGTCCACCCGGAGGATCTCCATCTCTGCCTCCGGGCATTTGCCGACGTCATGCACCACGGCCACCATATACAGGACATCGAATACCGGGTGCTGCATTCGGACGGCCATTGGCGCTGGCATAGCTCCAGTGCCCTACCCTCACGGGACGAGGGGGGGAAGATCGCCGGCTTCCAGGGCATCGCCCGGGACATCACCGCCCGCAAGCAGGCTGAGGAAGAGATCAGGACCCTGGCCTTTTACGACCCGTTGACCCAGTTGCCCAACCGGCGTCTGCTCACCGAACGCCTGGAGGCGTCCGTCGATCTCTGCCGCCGCGAGCACCATCATGGGGCATTACTGTTCATCGATCTGGACAACTTCAAGATCCTCAACGACACCCTGGGTCATGATCAGGGTGACCGTTTGCTCATGCAGGCGGCCAAACGCATCATCGGCTGCGTGCACGAAAACGACACCGTGGCCCGTTTGGGTGGGGATGAATTCGTGGTCATGCTGCACAAGCTCAGCCACGAGGCTCAGGAGGCCACTCAACAGGCTGGATTTGTCGCCGACAAGATCCTGGCCGCCTTGAACCATCCTTATCGCCTCGGTGACCAGGAGCACCACGGCACCGCCAGTGTCGGCATCACCCTGTTTGATCGTGAATCGTTGAGCGTGGACGAACTCATGAAGCGTGCCGACCTGGCCATGTATCAGGCCAAGGCGGCGGGACGCAACACCCATCGGCTGTTCGACCCGGCAATGCAGGCATCGGTAATGGCCCGGGCCGCCCTGGAGGGAGATCTGCGCCGAGCGCTCGTGGAAAAACAGTTTTTGCTGCATTACCAGGCAGTGGTAAACGACGACAGCCAATTGATGGGCGCCGAGGCCCTGTTGCGCTGGCAGCATCCGGAGCGGGGCTTGGTACCTCCCGGTGAGTTCGTTGCCCTGGCCGAAGACACGGGCTTGATCCTGCCCCTGGGGCAATGGGTACTGGAGACTGCCTGTACCCAACTGGCCCAATGGGCCGGGGACGCCTCCCTGAGGCACCTGAAGATGGCTGTCAATGTGAGCGCCCGTCAGTTTCGGCACCCGGACTTCGTGCCCGGCGTGCTGAAGATCCTGAACACCACCGGCGCCGACCCTCACCGTCTCAAACTGGAGATCACCGAGAGCCTGTTACTGGAGGACGTGGAGGATGTGATCGACAAGATGCGGCAGTTACGGGCGCGGGGCATCACGTTTTCCCTGGATGACTTCGGCACGGGATATTCTTCCCTGAGCTACCTCAAGCGGCTGCCCCTGGACGACGTGAAGATCGACCAGTCGTTCGTCCGTGATGTGCTCAACGATCCCAACGACGCGGCCATTGCCCGAACCATCGTGGCCCTGGCCGGCACGCTCGGCCTGAGGGTGATCGCCGAGGGGGTGGAAACCCGGGAACACTGGGAGTGGCTGAGCCGAAACGGCTGCCATACTCACCAAGGGTATTATTTCGGGCGACCGGGGCCGGTGGGGATGATTCAGGAAGCCATCCGGAACTGGACCCCTCCCACCCGCCGGGCAGGTAACCCGGGTACGGGCTAACCGTCGCCCGCCGGCACCCAGGCTCAGCGGGCCGGTTCGATGCGATACAGGGCACCATTGGAGGCATCCGTGAGGACGTAGAGATACCCGTCCGGCCCCTGGCGGACATCCCGGATCCGCCCCACCCGGTCCCGCAGCAGTTCTTCGGCGTGGACCACCGTCCGATCCTCCAGCACCAGGCGCAGGATGCGCTGCGCCCGCAGGCCGCCCGCCAGCAGATTGCCCTGCCAGCGCGGGAAATGGTCACCGTCCACCACCGCCAGCCCGGAGGGTGCCAGGGTGGGCAGGAACTCGAATACCGGGTCCACCATGTCCTCCCGATGGCGGGTCTGGGCATCGGGAAAGCGCGCTTCGGTCCGGTAATCCCGCCCCAGGGTCACCACGGGCCAGCCGTAGTTGTTGCCCGCTTCGATCAGATTCAGCTCATCCCCGCCCCGGGGGCCGTGTTCGGTGACCCAGACCTCGCCCGTGGCGGGATGCAGGGCCAGGCCCTGGATGTTGCGGTTGCCGTAGGTGTAGATCTCCGGGGCATACCCTTCCCGCCCGACGAAGGGATTGTCCTCGGGCACCGTGCCGTCATCATTCAGGCGCACGATGCTGCCGGAGTGATCCATTGTGTCCTGGGCCCTGGGAGGATGGGCGCCACGATCACCGATGGTCATCAGCAGGGTGCCGTCGGGCAGAAACAGCAACCGGGAGCCGTAATGGCGGCCGGGCTGGGTGCGGGTGTTGGACTCGAAGATGTTTTCCACCGCCGTGAGCCGGTCGCCGTCCAGCCGGGCACGGATCAGGGCCGGCACCGTGCCGCGGGCATCGCCCCTGGAATAGGTCACGTAGATCCAGCCGTTGTCCTCATGGCGGGGATGGAGCACCACATCCAGTACCCCGCCCTGGTTGACGGCATGGAAGGCAGGAAACCCTTGCACGGGTGTCTTGCGACCGTTTCGGTCCACCAGGACCAGTCCATTGGGGCGCTCGGAGATCAGCTTGCGCCCATCGGGCAGGAAGGCCACCGCCCAGGGATGGGTGAGCCCATCCACCACCTTGACCAGGCGCATGGATTGATATTCGGAGCTGATATTGGGCGCCACCACTTCATCGGCCAGGGCAGGCGCCGCGACCAGGGTAAGGCACAAAGACACCACCCCCCATAGACTGCCGGCATGGATCCTCATCTCGTCCCTCCTTTCCTGTTCCGTTGCATGATCCTGAGTTGGAAGATTAGACCATTTTGCAAACCACCTCCCGTTTCATGCGTATGGGCGCCCGTCGGGACAACCCCTCATGACATCAATCCGAACCACCTCAATCGGCTGAAGGACGGGTCATCACCCGCTCCACGGATTTCAGCGGCACACCCGCCATGCGGGCAAGCTTGCGTGGATCGAAATGCTTGCCCTCCCGCCGGCACCGCTCCCGCACGAGGGTCACGAGCCAATCCGGAATACGATTGTCCGGGCACAGGTTGTGCGGCGAATCCTGGCGGGGCTGGGCCGCCCTGGCCACGGACAACACCAGTTCACGCACATTCGTGTCACCCTGGATGATGGAAGGATCCACATGGACCACATAATCTTTCAGATCACGGGCGATATCGGCCACGATGCCCGAAATCAATCCCCTGTCGGTTCCCACGATGCTGTTGATCCGATCGTCGGCATAAATCGTATGCACCGCGCGTCGTCCGGCGCCGGCAAGCGCGCGTTTGACGACGGAATAGAGTTTCTGCTGGCTGGGCATAGCCGCCACCTGCTCCCAGACCGCCCAAGCGCCTTCCGAATAGGAAGCGTTTGCCGCCGTCTCAAGCCAGGAGTTCGGTGCAATCAGTTCAGGCAGCTTCACGCTCGCATGGATCAGGGAATCAAGTCCACTGCGCAGCATCGGCGGGAAACCGAGTGGTAACTGGTCCGTGATACTCATACCGAAGATTTCCCCAGCTACCGCGTCGAGTTCCCCGAGGCTGTCCGGAATCCCGTCCGGCTCTCGTTCCAGTGCCAGCAGCAACAAGGCAATCACGTCCGTGGAACCTTCGAGCAGATGCCAGAGATTGCGCAGTATGTCCCTCTCCAGCCGTTCACTTCGACGCCCTCCCAAAAGATGCGCATAAGCCCCGACCATTCCATGAAACGGATGCCGGAACTTGCCGAAGATGGCCTCCTTCAGTAACACATCGGAAAGCAGATTCAGTCGCGAGCCCAGCCCCTGAAGCGCCGCATCGATCTCCTGCGTGAAGCGGTCTCCGGGATCATAGCCCTCGCCGCGTCTTCGCATATCGATACTGGAGGCTGCCAGTTGCGGCACACCCTCGAAGGGAACGAAGACAAACGTGTCCCAACCACCGTTCAGCAAAACCGGCAAACTGACGGCGCGGCCTTCGTGAATGTCGGTCAGGATATAGTTGCCCGGGTGCAGCCGGGCCGAAAACACCACCCAGCCCTCGCGCTGGTTGCGTTGGGTATTTTCCGGCTCGAAGCGGGTCACGACACTGCCGTCTTCGCGGATCAGTGACAGCGTCCCGGCGGGGAAGCTGTCGGAGTGATCCTGGTCTCCCGTGGCCCGCACCAGAACCATCAGGCGTGGATCATCATCCAGCGCACCCGGCACCTCGCAGCTCGACTCCCGACTGTAGCGCATGCTGACCGCCTGCAGAAATTCATGGGTATGCGCGGTATCCGCCGAGGGCATGGCCGAATGACGGCGAGGCGAAGACAGGGTCATTTCCAGGTCCCGGTCAAGCAGGATGACCCGATCTTCGCCCATCTCGCCCAATCGCTCGGTGCGGAGCGTGTAAAGACCCCGTGCCAAGGTGACCGAAAGCAGGCCTGCTTCTCGTGCGACCAGCATGCCGTGACCATCGTAAACGCTGATCCGCGTGTCGTGATCGGTATCGCCGGTATGGGTGTTCCGGGCCCTGAGTCCAAGACGCACCAAGGCGCTGTCATCAGAAGGTGTCATGGGTCCCCTCCATGTCGGCGAGGAAAACGAAGACACGTCTCTGGCCGCTGCCTTCGTCGATCAACAGATACGTCTCGCCTGGCTCAAGCCGAACTCGCCACGACGCTTCCGATGGATTCCCGGCACGCATCTCGGTGGCTGATGCGTCAAAAAGACGCACTGGCCCCTGGCGCGCGGCGCTGAAGCGGATCTCGAAATTTTCGGCTTCTGGCGCCGTAGCCTGTCCCGCGGCACCGAATACCACCGTATCGGAGAAGCGCAGCGGCACCCGTTGAGGTATCTGTCGACGGCCGTTTTCGTCGGCCAGTTGCGGTACCCGGTATTCCAGATACTGCCACAGAGCCTCCGCCCCGATGCCGCCCCCGGGGCGTGACGATCCTTTCTGCAACGCTTCCATGAGCGCGGTGGAAAAAAAGCCGTGCACATCCGTCGCTTGATCATCCTCCGTCTGCACACTGCCCTCGAAGGCGCGCCGCATGGGCTCGGCGGCAAAATAGGCCATGCATTCCACTTGTTCAAAGCCCTCCAGCGGCGCATGACAGCCCACCGAGCTGTTCATCGCCCGTACCTTGATCGCTGGAACACGGCAGCAGTCAAGAAACATCACGATCTCGCGGAACGGCATGCAGGTCTGCACAACCCTGGGATAGCTGTCGGCATTGAGTGCGGCATGGGGCATGGTCTGGGACCACTGCGGCAGACAGAACGACTGATCGTAGGTCGTGGCATCCGAACCCACGACCGACTGTCCATGGCCAGAAAAGAAAAAATAGAACCGCCGCCCGCCCCCGGCATTCCGGGCTCTCGCCCACAGATCGTCAAGCGCCAGATCCACCGTCGTCTGCGTGAGCGCCATCGGGTTTTGTTCGGATGTGATCAGGCGACAATTGTCGGAATCGAGCCCGCCGCCCGTGTCCTGATTCAAAAGCCACTGGTAAAAGCGTTTTGCATCCCGCACCGCACCGCGGAGATGACGCCCGTTAGCGCCATAGCGCGGATAGGCGTCGATGCCGACCACAATGGCGTAGTCTCCCGGCTCGCGACTCGACATGGCACGGATCTACGGCTTCGCGACCAGATGAGTGATCGACCCCCGGGTGGGTTCGTCATCATCAAACCCACCGTGGGAGCCCGATGTGGTACGAAGTCCCTCCAGTGCCTCATCGGGTGTTTTCGAGAGCACGGCGCGGTTTTCGGTCTCTGCCAGGAGCCAGCGCGCCGTCTCCATCAGATAACCCTCATTGAAGGGGGGTGTTCCGCTCCAGAAACGAGCCATGCCCGCCAATGGGGTATCGACCTCGTCCTCAAGCACGCCCGAGATGAAATAGAGTAATGAACGTGTATAGACACCCGGAACGAGCGGGTCCTTCTGTTCCAGGGCATCGGCCATGGTGAACATCCGGAAAGTGTCGTAACGCTCGGGGTGGGCGATGATTTCATCATGCAAAAGCCGCGTCAGACAGGCGGGGGCGAGAAAGATGATGGCGCGGATGTCCGGCAGGACGCCCGCTGCGTCGCCGGCATGCAACATATGACAAATCGCGATGGACCCGGCACTATGTCCCACCAAATCGACCTTGAAACCAGGGTGACGCTCCTGATGCGCCTTGAGCTTGTGGAGAAAGTAGGTCCCGGGATGGGAGTTCTCGTCGAGGGTCGCACCATTGGGTAGCCACATCTCGGCAGCGACATCCTTCATCCGTCCCCATGTCCATGCGCCGAAATCGGCCAGGTAAAATTCACGCAGGATTTCCTCGATCACGGTCGGGTACAGACCATGATCCCGCTTGTCCACATAGCGCTTCAGAACCCGGTAAGTGATCCTGGCGAGGTACTTGGCCACCTGGAACAACGCAACCCCGCGCCCGGTTTCATCACGCAATTCATGCGCAATGGACGGATCCAGTACCGCCGCCCCGACAAGCGCATCAAAATCCCCGTCCGCAAGATCAGTGTCGCCTTGAAGCTCCAGCAGAAACTCCAGCTCCATCTCACCCAGCGCAAATTCAAGATCCGCTTCGTCAAGCCGATCGGCACCGCCCCGCGCGGCACTCTCCAACGCCTCGAATTTGTCGATCCGTGACAGCTCGGCCTCAATCTCGGACATCGTCATGGGTTCCCCGGGGCCTCGGCCCGAAAGGTCTCCACCGAGTCGTTTGCTCAACTGACGGAAGACGTAGCGGACCAGTTTCTGAAAGAACCTTGTCTGATTCACCCGTGTCACGTTTCGCATCAGGGTCTCGACGAGTCCTGTCTCCCAGATGAAGGTCAGTCCATGGGCGTTGCCCTTCTCGAAAACCGTCTGCATGGAGCGGGCAATCATCTCCCCCCGCCCCTCCGGCACGAGCCCACCATGAAAATGCACGGCGAGCTTATCCACGCCGGTCCGGGCGAGATACTCAAACAGTGCATCGATATCCTGCGGGGTCGTATGCAATCCCCCGCTACGCTTGAACGTGCCGTGGGGACCCACGTTGACATAATTCAATTTGGAAAAGGCCATGACACCCTCGCAGCGGGAGACCTCCCAATGAGTATAGTGCGGGTTCATCTTCAGGAGACACCGCATGGCAAGACGCAAGCACACATCCCGGGAGGGAAATCATCACTGTCACTGCGGCTCGGGACTCACCCGAGAGCACTGTTGCGGCCCGTTTCTGGATGGTCGGTCCATCCCCCAAACCGCCGAAGCCCTGATGCGCTCCCGCTACACGGCTTTCGTGGAAGGGCGCGCGGACTATCTGTTGGATACCTGGCACCCGGAAACCCGACCCGAGGTGCTGGAACTGGAGGCAAAACAGCAATGGCTGGGCTTGAGCATCCGCGCGACGTCAGGAGGTGGACCGGCGGACGAGAACGGCGAGGTGGAATTCGTGGCCCGGTCCCGGGTCGGCGGCAAGGGTATCCGTCTGCATGAGCGCAGCCATTTTCTGCGCATCGACGGGCGCTGGTATTACGTGGATGGGGATTTTCTTGTCTGACCTGGGCAATCAGGGCATGACAACATAAAAATTCAAAAAAGGAATGAAAATAAAAATATTAATTCTTTATTGACAATAAGCAATCCCTGTAAAGTCAGGCCAGGATCGTTGAGGAGCACTATCATGGCCCATACCACGCTGATCGTACCCGGCTTTCACGGCAGTGAAGCCGAACACTGGCAAACCTGGATGGAATCGCTGCTTCCGGATGCCCGCCGGGTCACCGGCATCGACTGGGAATCGCCGGTCCTGTCCCGCTGGGTGGAGGCCGTGGGCAACGAGATCACACGTTCGGTGGAACCGGTCTGGCTGGTGGCCCACAGCTTCGGTTGCCTGGCGACGGTCACCGCCGCCAGTCATCTGTCCTCACGGGTGGCCGGGGTCATGCTGGTGGCACCGGCGGACCCGGACCGGTTCTCCTCCTTCGGTACACGGGACCCGTCAGACCCGGCCGAAAGCCTGGCCTCCCGGTTGCCCTCCCGCCCGCTGGAGTTTCCCGGTCTGGTGGTGGCCAGCACCAACGACCCCTGGATGCCCATGGCCAAGCTGCTCCCCTGGACCACCCGATGGGGCGCTCCGGTCATCAACATCGGCAACGCCGGCCACATCAACGTGGCATCCGGCTTCGGCCCCTGGCCCCAGGGACTGGATCTGTTGCGCACCCTGCAACAGCAGTCTGCCACGGGAGTACGCCGGGCCGGGTAGCAACGGCACAGACCCAACCAGGCTTTCAGAACGACCCGGCACCGGGTCGTTCCATTTTCAGCATCGCCAGCACCGACTCTCTCAGGCCCATGGCCGCAAAGATCGAAACCAGGGCGATGATCGGCCCCAGTGCCAGCCACCAGATCACGAACCCCAGAATCAGTCCCGCCTGCTCCACCCGCCAGATCCGCTCCAGAATGAACAGCGTCAGCGAGACGCCCAGCAGTCGCACCCAGAAGATATCCCGGAGGTTTGCGACCGGGGACACGCGTGACCACTGGGACGAGAGACAACTGGACCACACTCCCACCATAATGGTCACGACCGATACGAAGATGGCGAACCAAAGCATGATCCTGATCCTCCCAGTGCAAGGCGTGGATGGGCCGTCACATGACCCACACGACGAAAAAAACCGGCCTGATACCGGAATACTCTGACCACAGGATGTGCGATAAAATTCTAAGGGACTTTTTTTATATGGTTTTGTCAACTACCCCCGACTGAAGTCGGGGGCTTGTGAGAGCAAGCCGGGTTGACCAGGGAGAGCGGTGAAAGTCCGCTACGTTTGCAACAGGTCGTTAAGACCCACCGGCGGATGCTGCCTCAGTCCGCCGCTCTGTAAGGCCGGGATCATGCTGGCGAAAGGTAAAGCGCCGAAGGTTCCAGCCGCCGCGTCAGCGGGAGCCGGTTGCAGACATTCCCGAGGGGAGATGGGGCGAAAGCCCCACGTCACCGGACCCGTAAGGGTTCTGTTTTGAGAGCATTTGAGATGGCGGTTTTGGTACTGGACAAGAGGAAAAAGCCCCTGATGCCCTGCTCGGAGAAGCGGGCACGGTTGCTGCTGGAGCGGGGCCGGGCCGTGGTCCACCGGATGCGTCCGTTCACCATCCGGCTCAAGGATCGCACGGTAGAGGAATCCGCGCTGCAACCCATCCAGATCAAGATCGATCCCGGCAGCAAGACCACCGGAGTCACGGTGATCCGCGAGGATGATGCTGATCCGGAGCATCAGCAGGTACTGATGCTGATGGAGATCGAGCATCGGGGCCAACACATCAAGGATGCATTGACCCAGCGCCGTGCCTTTCGTCGGCGGCGCCGGGGACAGTTGCGCCACCGGGCGCCCCGATTCCACAACCGGACCCGGCCATCGGGCTGGCTGGCCCCCAGCCTGCAACATCGGGTCGATACCACGATGGCCTGGGTGAACCGATTGTGCCGACTGGCCCCAGTGACGGGGATCATCATGGAGCGGGTCCGGTTTGATATGCAGACGATGGAAAATCCAGAAATCAGCGGCGTTGAATACCAACAGGGGACATTGCACGGTTATGAGGTCAGGGAATATCTGCTGGAGAAGTGGCAACGGTGCTGTGCCTATTGCGGCGCCAGGAACGTGCCCTTGGAGATCGACCATATTCACCCCCAAAGCCGGGGCGGCTCGGACCGGGTCAGCAATCTGACCCTGGCTTGTCGTGACTGCAATCAGGCCAAGGGGAATCAGCCCGTGGAAGTGTTTCTGGCCGATGATCCCAAGCGCCTGCAACGGATCAAGGCCCAGGCCAAGGCCCCCCTCAAGGATGCCGCCGCCGTCAACAGCACCCGCTGGGCACTGTTCCGACAGCTTCAGGCCACGGGCCTGCCGGTGATCACCAGTAGCGGTGGCCGCACCAAATACAATCGACAGCGATTGGGCATTCCCAAGACCCATGCCCTGGATGCGGCCTGTGTCGGGCCAGTCACCGCCATCACCCACTGGAATGTGCCCACATTGACGGTGCGGGCCACGGGCCGGGGCAGTTATCAGCGCACCCGGCTCAACCGCTTTGGCTTTCCCCGTGGCTACCTGATGCGACAAAAACAGGTAAAAGGCTTTCAGACCGGAGACTTGGTGCAGGCCAACGTACCGACCGGCAAAAAGGCCGGCACCTATCAGGGCCGGGTGGCCATTCGCGCCACCGGCAGTTTCAATATCCAGACCCGAGAGGGTGTGGTTCAGGGGATTTCACACCGCCATTGCCGCCTGCTGCAAAGGGCTGATGGCTATGGCTATGCCTTGCAACCCAAGCCGACACAGGAGGACGCGACCAGGGCCGCGTGATCGTGCTGCGCACGATGCGCTATCCCTCCCCGCCCTGAAGGCCGGGGTTTCTCGCGCAAAATGATGAAAGAACGTCCGCTTCTACTGGTTTCCATCCTGGCCCTCTCCCTGGCCTGCGTGGCGCTGATCCTGGGTCCGACCCTGCTGGGCTCCCAGGTGCGCCTGGGCATGACCACTTCCGCCGACAAGATCACCAGTGCGCATCGACAGGTGACGGTACGGGGCCTGTCGGAACGGGAAATTCCTGCCAACCTGGTTCTCTGGCCGGTGGTATTCCAGGTCCAGGCGCAGCGACTGGATGAGCTGCAACAGGGTATCGACGGCCAGCGTGGTCAGGTCATCGACTTTCTGCTCGGCCAGGGGTTTGACAGGGAACAGATCCGGATCGTGCCGCCCACCATTACCGACCGGGAACAGAACATCTACGGAGAACACCGTCCGTCCTACCGATTCGGGGCGGACGTGGTGGTGCTGGTACGCAGCGATGATGCCCCGCGGGTGAGCCAGGCCATGCGCGAGACCGGCGCCCTGGTGAGCGCGGGCGTGGCCTTGACCCAGAGCTATGAACACCGGCCCCAGTTCCTGTTCACGGAACTGGAGCGGGTCAAACCGGACATGGTGGCCGAAGCCACCCGGGACGCACGCCGTGCCGCCGAGCAGTTCGCCCAGGATTCCGGCAGCCGGGTGGGCGGTATCCTCACCGCTACCCAAGGCTTGTTCAGCATCGAGGATCTGGATAACTACACCCCTGAAATCAAGAAGGTACGGGTAGTCACCACCATTTCCTTCCAGCTGGAGACCCCCTGAGCAGACATCGTGGATCCGAGGCACTGAACGGATTGATCATAAAATGACCAATCCGTTCAGGCCCCCACGTCCTTCAAGGCATCCGGACAGGTATCCCGACATTATCCACAGGATTGTCCACGTTTTCTGTGGATACCGGCCGCCTAAATCCTGAACCGCCCGACCCAGCCCTGCAGATCGGACGCCAGGCGGGCCAGTTCGTCGCTGGCGCGGGCGATCTGATCAGATGCGGCATGACCCCTAATATCTTTTATCTTTAAAGAATATATTCAGTCACCGGAATTATGGGCCAGATTCATGCCCCTGCTCCGGGCAGGCACGATTGCGGCCTTCCTGCTTGGCCCGATACAGCGCCTTGTCCGCGCGCTCCATCAGCCGCACCAGACTCTCACCCGGTTGCCACTGGGCCACGCCAGCGCTGAGAGTGACCTCTCCGCCATGGGAGAAGGCATGCGCCGCCACATCGGCGCGGATGCGCTCCGCCGCCTCCATGGCCGACTGAATGTCGCTGTCATGGAACAGCAGCATGAACTCTTCCCCACCCCAACGGCCGAGGCGATCGCTGCCACGCCCATTGCGCGCCATGAGGGCGGCCACTTCCCGGAGCACCTGATCACCGACCACATGCCCGCAAGTGTCATTGATGCGCTTGAAGTGGTCGATGTCGAACAGGGCCAGTGAATAGGGACACCCGCTGCGCTGGGCACGCAGGCTGTCTTCCTCGAAACAGAGCATCAGGCGGGCGCGGTTGTTCAGACCCGTGAGCGGATCGGTGGTGGCCGCCTTTTCCAACAGCAGATTGAGTTGGCTCAGGCGCCGGTTCAGGGCACGCTGGCGCAGGATCCAGAACCCGCTGGTCAACAGCACCACCCACAGCACACCCAGCAGCGGCCAGAAGATGGATTTTTCAATCACCTCCACCTCATGCCTGACCACATTGACATGCCGGTTGATGATGGCCTCCCGTTCGCTGTGACTGATGCTGCGCACCCCGGCATCGAGCACGGCATGCAGCATGGGATCATCCCGACGCACACCGATACGCAGGAGGTTGACGTAATCGGCCTGCATCCCGGAGATACGGAGATTGAACCAGCCGTCCTTGCGGATGGTATGGGCGGCCACGATCAGGGAACGAATGGTCATGTCCGCCCGGCGGTCGGACACCAGCTGAAAGGCCTCGTTCTCGGTCTGTGTGAGAATCAGTTGCAAACGGGGGAAGTCCCGACGCACCCATTCCTCCACGGCGGTACCGGCGGGGATGGCCAGACGTTCACCGTCGAAACGATCCAGGCTGACCACATAGGGATGGTCTTCCCGGGTGATGATGACGTTTTCATCAATCAGCAGGGGCTCGGTAAAGTGCAACCAGGCCTCCCGGGCAGGGGT
This sequence comes from Ectothiorhodospira shaposhnikovii, assembly GCF_047222355.1. Classification (NCBI taxonomy): domain Bacteria; kingdom Pseudomonadati; phylum Pseudomonadota; class Gammaproteobacteria; order Chromatiales; family Ectothiorhodospiraceae; genus Ectothiorhodospira; species Ectothiorhodospira shaposhnikovii. The sequence continues at coordinate 2,277,240 of NZ_CP178333.1, forward strand.
CCGGTTGAGCAGGCTGAGAAATTCGCAATCCCCCCGTCGCGATGCCGCCAGGGACGCCTCCCAGGTTGGCGTCGGATGGAGTTGCAGAGTCAGCCCGACCCGCTCAGCCGCCAGCCTGAGCAGGTCGGCTCCGATACCCTGATGTTCTCCCGCGGCATCCATATATTCAAACGGTGCCCAGTCGGGATCAGCGCAATACCGAACGACGCCTCGGGAAGCGACATAATCCCATTGTTCCGGACTCAGCCACGCCCGATCCTGCGCCCACAGTGGGGGAACCCAGAACAGCCCGATGAAAATCAGGGTGATCAAGCCACTGGAGATGCCTGGTACGAGATTCAAGAGCGGGATTCCTGCGCATGAATAGCGGGCTCAATCATACCGATTCCGGAAGATGATCACCGTCCATGATGGCTTGATCATTTTCTGTCCAATCCAGGGGATGCCCCCCGTCCGACAAGGCATTCGGATGGCTATCCCTGCATTATCCACAGGGTTGTCCACCCTTTCTGTGGATACAGGACATGCCGTCCGTCCCAAGCCCGGATCATGATGATCAAGAAAGGTCTTGCAGAGACAAGCAAAGCCTCATATAACCGAGATTTATAGTCCATTCATCGAGACAGCGAGTGAGCATGCATATCCCCCCAGAAGGAGGGTGATGTGGGCAAAGACGACGCAGGTCCCCCACCTGAATTCAAGCCGTGCACGGAGACACCCGCATATCGTCAATGGCTGCGCGACTCGGGTCATGTCCCCGAAAGGCTTTGCGTGGATGCGCAACGCTTGGGCCTCTACTGCCGGTATGCCGGTGTGGGGCTTTGGGATATGTGCGTGGTGGAGGCGGATCCTCTGAACCCCGACAACGTCTTTTTCTGGTCGGAGAGCTTTCGCAGGCTTCTGGGGTTTGAAACGGAGGAGGAATTTCCCAATCGCCTGGAAAGCTGGTCTTCCCGCCTGCATCCCGCCGACAAGGCCCGTACCCTGCGGACCTTCCAAAAACACTTGATGGACCGGGACCAACAGACACCCTACGACCTGAAATACCGTCTGAAATGCCGGGATGGACACTATCGCTGGTTTCGGGCCACCGGCGATACCCAACGAGATGCCAGCGGGCGCCCCATTCGAGTTGCCGGCTCGCTGATTGACATTCACGACTCCACCCTCAATCAGAAGACCGCCCAACAGGCGGAAATTCTCAAGGAACTCAATCGCTTTCACGATGCCGCCGCCCGACTGGCCACCGCCAACGCAAAACTTCGAATCGACCGCATGGATGAAGGCCTGCACGAGTGCCTTGCCATTCTGGGAGGCTTTCTGGATGCGGACAGGGCCTATCTGTTCAGTAATAATCTGAGGGAAAGATACTGGACCAATACTCACGAGTGGTGTGCCCCGGGGATCAGCAGTCACATTGAAGATCTTCAGCGGGTCTCCTTCGATTATCTCCCGGGTATCATCGAACGCTTCCAGCAGGGACAACCCTTCATTCTGACCGCCCTGGACCATCTGCCTCCCGAATTCAAGATTTGCCGGGAACTCCTGGAAATGCAGGGCATCCGTTCCGTGATCCTCCACCCACTGCTTGCAGATGGCGAACTGCTGGGCTTCGTGGGGTTTGACGATGTGGAGGAAGAGCGGGATTTTTCTTCCACCGAAAAGGCCATGCTCAGCCTGGCCGCGGAAAACTTTTCAGCGACCCTGGCCAGACAACAACAGTATCAGCATGTACGACAGGCCAAGACCGAGCTTGAAATCGTCAACCAGCGTCTGCGCGAGGCTCTGGAAGAAGTTCAGCGCTTGGCCCGAACCGACCCCCTGACAGGACTTTCCAATCGTCGCTGGATGCAGGAATGCCTGGCCAAGGAGGCGGCCCGCCGCCTGCGCACACCCAGCCCGCTTTCGATCATCCTCATGGATGTGGATCACTTCAAAAAGATCAATGACCGATTCGGACACGACGTGGGTGACAAGGTCCTGAGAAGACTGGCAGACACACTCAAGGATACGGTGCGATGCAATGACGTCATTGCACGCTGGGGGGGCGAGGAATTCATGGTGATGGCGACGGATACGGACCTTCAGGAAGCCCTGAAGCTGGCGGAACGCCTGCGGAGAGAGGTAGCCCGGTTGCGAGTGCCGCCATTGGAGCAGATCACCATCAGCCTGGGGCTGGCGGAGGCCGGCCCGGGGGAAGACCTCGGCCAGCTCATCGTGCGCGCGGATCGCGCCCTGTACCGGGCAAAGTCCGAAGGCAGAAACCAAGCCGTGCTTGCCGAACCTTTCTGATCCCCCATGACCACCCTGGACCTCCTCTCGCTCCTGTCCTTTGTGCTCTTTCTGGGCGTCATCGTCGGCGCCGTCCTGGGCTGGGTGGGTTTCTTTCATGTACGCGCCCTGCGGCAAAGGGTCTTCCGGCTGGAACAGGCACTGACCGCCCGGCCATCCACGGTACCGATACCGCCCCCTGAACCCGATCAGGCGACGGAGACACCCACGCCGGACCCGCAACCGGTCACGGCCATGCCCTCATCCGCCCCGCCTTCGGATACCTCATGGTCCGCCGACGGGGCGCCGGGACGCCCGGCCTGGCTGGCGCACCTGTCCCGACACTGGATGATCTGGCTGGGCGGCCTGTGCGTGGCCCTGGCCGGCGTCTTCATGGTCAAGTACAGCATCGATGCCGGGCTGCTCGGTCCCTGGGGACGGGTGATGATGGGATTGGTCACCGGGATCGGCCTGCACGTCCTGGCCGAATGGCTGCGGCGCGGGAGCGGACCGGACCCGTCCATCGCCGCCCTGGCCGGCGGCGCCAGCATCACCCTCTACGCCGCCCTGCTGGCCGCCCTGCACCTGTACGGCCTCATGGACCCCAGGCTGATCTTCGTCCTGCTGGCCCTGGTTTCCCTGTTCACCATGATGCAGTCCCTGCTCCACGGCCCTGCCCTGGCGGCCATGGGTCTGGTGGGTGCCTATGGGGTTCCCCTGCTGGTGTCCGAAGAGAGCGGCAACATCCTGAGCGCCCTGCTCTACGCCCTGATCATCAGCGGCGCCGCCCTGCTGCTGTTGCGGCGGATATTCCGTACCTGGCTCTGGTGGGGCGTGGTGGTCGGCGCCCTGGGCTGGTGGCTGCTGTCCCTGACCCTCCCCCAGGCCGATGGATTCCGGGGTCTGTATCTGGCCTTGCTGGCCTGGGGCGTGCTGGCCATCCCCACCTTCGACTGGCGCCTGGATCGCGGCGAGCCCGCCGATACCCGGCCCGGACATCAACCCATGAGCCTGTTTGGCCGGGTGTTTCGGCTGGACCAGATCACCCTCGTGCTTATCATCCTGGCCTGGGGTCTATCCATCCGGCAACAAGGCTTTGACGACCAAGCCCTGTGGCAATGGGGGCCGATGGTGCTGTTGCTGGCCCTGGCTGCCCGGCATCGGGACAGCCTGCGCTGGCTGCCCTGGATGACCCTGGGCGTGCAGTGGCTGGCCTGGATGGGTGCCGCCATGGTCCTGGACTGGACAGGCGGGCAGTATCGATTGATCGGCATTGACGCCGATCTGCAACCGGCCTTTTTGCAATTCGCCGCGCTCATGGCCCTGCTCTATGCGGTCATGGCGGCCCTGCACCTGCGGGTACGGGGATTTTCCCACCCCTGGGCCGCCCTGGCCTTCGTCTCCCCGCTGGCCTGGGTGGCCCTGGCCTATCTGCTGACCGAGGATCTGTCCCGCTCACCGGGCTGGGCCGCGGGCCTGCTGCTGACGGGCATGATCTATGGTGCCATTGCCGCCTGGCGCCTGGAGCGGCACCGGGGTGAGACCGGTGCCGGGGTCTGGTTCGTCATCGGCGGGCATCTGGCCTACTCCCTGGCCGCGGCCATCATGTTCCGGGAGGCCGGACTGACCCTGGTCCTGTCGGCCCAGCTGCTGTCCCTGGCCTGGGTGATGAAGCGCTACCAGTTGCCCTGGCTGGACACCCTGATCAAGGGCATCCTGGTGCTGGTGGTCATCCGCCTCACCTTCAATCCCTGGATCCTGAGCTATCCGCCCGAGCTGCACTGGTCCCTGTGGACCGGCGGCGGCGCCACCCTGTTCTGCGCCCTGGCCGCCTGGCAGACCCGATCCCGGCCCGATCTGCAACGCTGGCTGGAGGCGGGCGCCCTGCATCTGCTGGTCCTCACCCTGGGGGCCGAGGTCCGTTACCAGCTCTATGACGGCAATATCTTCATTGCCCGCTACAGCCTCACGGAAGCCGCCATCAACGCCGCCCTCTGGTCGGGCCTGGCTCTGACCTACCGGCAACGGGCCCGGCACAGCCAGACACTGGCAGGTCTCTACCGGCTCTGCTCCAGGCTCCTGTTGCTCATGGCCCTGGGCAGCTATGCCCTGGCGGTCACGATCCTCAATCCCCTGTGGGGACAGGAAACCGTCGCCACCCGCCCCATCGCCAATCTGCTGCTCCTGGCCTACGGCCTGCCGGTGATGATGGCCCTGCTGGTGGCCCGCTACCACGAAGCGCGTTTTCGTCCCGTCGCGCTGGCCATCGCCGGCCTGGGCCTGTGGCTGTTCATCACTTTGGAGATCCGCCATCTCTGGCAGCAGGGGGCACTGTCCATCACCCTGCCCACCGGCAACGGCGAACTCTACACCTACTCCGCGGCCTGGCTGATCCTGGCGGCGAGTGCCATTGTCGCCGGCGGTTACTGGCGCGGGATCCGCCTGTACCGGGCCGGCATGGCCCTGCTGGTCATCGTCATTGCCAAGCTGTTCCTGGTGGACCTGTCGGGCCTGGATGGCCTGTGGCGGGTGGCCTCCTTCATGGGGCTGGGGCTGTCGCTGCTGGGACTGGCCTGGCTGCACCGGCGCATGGGTGAAATCCGGCGGGTATAATTCCGCCCCTGCCACCTCTTCCGATAGCGAAATCTCCCATGCTGCGCATCACCGAACTCAAGCTGCCCCTGGATCACCCCGACGCGGCCCTGCGCGAGGCCATCATCAGGCGCCTGGGGATCGATGCAGCGGACCTGATCACCTTTCGGCTGTTCCGCCGCAGCTATGATGCCCGCAAGAAACACAGCGAGATCCAGTTCATCTATACGGTGGATGTGGAAGTCCGCAACGAGGCGGACCTGCTCCGGCAATTGGCCGAGGACCGGCATGTGGGTCCGGCCCCGGACATGCGCTACAGGCCGGAGGTGCATGCACCGGAAGGTCTGCGGGAGCGTCCGGTGATCGTGGGCTTTGGCCCCGCCGGCATCTTCGCCGCCCTGATCCTGGCCCAGGGCGGTTTCAGGCCCATCGTGCTGGAGCGGGGTCCCGAGGTCCGTCAGCGCACCCGTGACACCTGGGGCCTGTGGCGCAACGAGATCCTGAACCCGGAATCCAACGTGCAGTTCGGTGAAGGCGGGGCCGGGACCTTTTCCGACGGCAAGCTCTACAGCCAGATCAAGGACCCCAGGCACCACGGGCGCAAGGTGCTTGAGGAGTTCGTCAAGGCCGGGGCGCCGGAAGAGATCCTTTACAGCAGCAAACCCCATATCGGCACCTTCCGGCTCACCGGCGTCGTGGCGCACATCCGGGAACAGATCAAGGCCCTGGGTGGCGAGGTGCGCTTCCGGAACAAGGTCACGGATCTGCTGATGGAAGATGGCCATGTGCGGGGGGTGATGCTGGAAGGCGGGGAAGAGATCCCGAGCCGTCATGTGATCCTGGCCCTGGGTCACAGCGCCCGGGACACCTTCCGCATGCTCCACGCCCGTGGGGTATTCATGGAATCCAAGCCGTTCTCGGTGGGGTTTCGCATCGAACATCCCCAGTCCCTGATCGACAAGGCCCGTCTGGGCAAGTATGCGGGACACCCGAAGCTCGGTGCGGCCGACTACAAGCTGGTCCACCACGCCGGCAATGGTCGCTCGGTCTACAGCTTCTGCATGTGCCCGGGTGGCACCGTGGTGGCCGCCACGTCCGAACCGGAGCGGGTGGTCACCAATGGCATGAGTCAGTACTCCCGCAATGAAAGAAACGCCAATGCGGGGATCGTGGTGGGTATTTCCCCGGCGCAGGATTATCCTGGTGGTCCGCTGGCGGGCATCGAGTTTCAGGAGGGTCTGGAATCCCTGGCCTATCGGCTGGGGGGCGGCAATTACCACGCCCCGGCCCAGCGGGTGGGGGACTTTCTCGCCGGCCAGGCCTCCAGTGCCCTGGGCAGTGTGGAGCCCTCCTACACACCGGGCGTCACGGCCACGGACCTGGCCCAGGCCCTGCCGGACTTCGCCATCCAGGCCCTGCGCGAGGCATTGCCGGTGTTTGATCGACAGATCAAGGGGTTCGCCATGGGCGACGCCGTACTCACCGGAGTGGAAACCCGGACCTCCGCCCCTTTGCGCATTACCCGTGGCCAGGACCTGCAAAGCCTGAACCTCAAGGGTCTGTACCCGGCGGGCGAAGGGGCCGGTTACGCCGGCGGCATTCTCTCCTCCGGGGTGGACGGCATCCGCGTAGCCGAGGCGGTGGCCAGGGACCTGGTCAGGCCACTGTAGGGGCATCATGATGGATTTCCCCCTCAACATCTCTCAGTGGCTAATGGCCAGTCTCGTGATCATCATCGGCGCCGTCATCCAGGGCGGCATCGGCTACGGCGTGGCCCTGCTGGGAGCGCCCCTGCTCTACCTGATCCATCCCCAACTGATTCCGGCCCCCATGATCATTATCGGCATGACCCTGCCGTTGCTGATCCTGTCCCGGGAATGGCGCGCCGTGCATCCCAGGGACGTGGCCTGGGCCCTGCCCGGCAGTCTGGCCGGCACGGCGCTGGCCGCCGCCCTGCTGGGCAGCATCGCGGAAGATGTCATGGGGGTGCTGCTAGGCGGTCTGGTGCTGCTGGCCGTGGCCCTGAGCCTGGTGCATCGGGTGCCCGAACCTCGACCGGCCCACCTGGTGGGTGCCGCGGGCCTGTCCGGTTTCATGGCCACCATCACCTCCATCGGCGGTCCGCCTCTGGCCCTGGCCTTCCAGAATGTCACCGGCCCCCGGCTGCGGGGCACCCTGTCGGCCATCTTCGTGCCCGCCGGCCTGCTGTCCCTGACCGCCCTGGCCCTGCTGGACCGATTCGGAATGACGGAAATCCTGCTGGGATTGTCACTGCTGCCGGCCATCCTGGTGGGATTCTGGATCTCCGGCTGGGTGGCGGGTTATCTGGACCGTCACTGGCTACGGCCCGCCGTGCTGTGGCTTTCCGGCGTCGCCGGCATGGCTGCCATCGTGCGGTCAGTGATCTGAACCACCGGGATCAGCCATTGAGTACATCACCAAAACACAGGGCATGAACATCGGTCAGGCCCCAGTCTCGCGGGTCTTCACGCTGGATGATGGATTCGTCGCATCCGGGACGAGACAGATCCATCACCACCGGAGAGATCTTCCGGGCCCGATTCACCGAATAGAATGTCCTGACAATGGGCTTGAGCAAGGATCCCTCCGACTGCTCCATGACAATGGCCAGTTTCCCGGAACTCAACCGGACCAGCGAGCCAACAGGATAGATGCCCAGCGTCTTGACGAAGGCCTGGAAGATGCGTTGATCAAAATGACCTCCAGCCCAGCCCATCATCTTCTGTATTGCAATGGAGGGATCCCATCCCTCTCTGTAGGGGCGGTTTGATGTAATGGCATCGTAAACATCGCAAACCGCTCCCATCTTGGCCTGCATGCTGATTTGATCACCAGCCAGGCCATGGGGATAACCCGAACCATCCATTTTCTCATGATGATGGAGACAGACATCAAGCGTGACTGAATCGCTGGACACCCCCTGGGACAAAAGCATTTCACCGCCTCGCCGCGGGTGAGACTTCATGACTCCGAATTCGTAGTTTGTCAATCTTCCCGGTTTATTGAGGATCGCCCTAGGAATGGCGGCCTTACCGATATCGTGCATCAATCCTGCCATGCCCGCTTCCTTGACCTTGGCCTGGTCGAATTTCAGCTCCCGAGCCAACGCCATCATCAAGGCCGCAACGGCCACTGAATGCATGTAGGTATATTCATCCACTTGCTTCAGCCGGCTCAGACTGATCAAGGCAGAGGGATTTCGAGCTAGGGAATTCGATATTTGCTCGATGATATTTCTGGCCACGCCCATGTCCACGGCATTACCCATCCGCGCGGCGGAAAACATTTCCGCCACGGCTTCCCTGGACAAATGGAGAATTTTCCTGGCCTGGGTCAACTCCTCCTCCATGTCGACCGGTGACGCAGCACGGCTGATATCAGCCATTTCCTCAAGCCGGGTATCGATCCCGGATTTCAGAGGGTCCAGTGATGCAGCGTATGGGGCACTATCTACATCCTCTCCCCTGTCGCTATCAATCCAGACTTCCTTGATATGACTGGCCTGAATGGCATTGAGGTCATTGGGGTTGGAGAGCAGGAAGCTGGTACGCCAGAAGGGGTGCTCCAGCCAAGAGCCGCAGAATTCCGTGATATACACCCCTAATTTCAGGTCTTCGACACGAATCTTCTTGAGCAATTTCCATTCACCCCAGTATTGACCGGAAGCCAGACCGATCCTTCGTTCTGATCTTACTATCCGGCCTTTTCAAACTCCACTGAACAACCCGCCCACCACACACCAAATTTTGCCGGGATGCCGACATATCATCCGAGCCGACCTGGACTGCAAACAAAAAAAGCCCGCGTTCAAGCGGGCTTTTTCAGAAGGACGAGAAAGACATCCTCAATCATCTGGAGGCTGGGGTCGGAATCGAACCGGCGTCCACGGCTTTGCAGGCCGCTGCATAACCACTCTGCCACCCAGCCATGGGAATCGACAAGTGAAGGGCGGATTCTATCCAGATACCCGGTGTTTGGCAACCCCTTGTAACCTGGCGCTTCATCTTCCCGATGGACACAAATACCACTTGCCACCGGTACGGGAAATGCAAAAAACCGCCCTGTGAGGCGGCTTTTTTTCCTTGAATCACAAGGACTTGTTTGGAGCGGGAAACGAGACTCGAACTCGCGACCCCAACCTTGGCAAGGTTGTGCTCTACCAACTGAGCTATTCCCGCGTCACTTGATGGCGCGTATTCTACAGATCTGTTTCAGGGTGTCAACACTTTTTTATCCACCCATGAAAATCAGCCGCCGGCACTTATCCAGACCGTGCCAGGCGGTCATTAAACCCCATGCCCTGGGCGTATCCCATCCACACTGCCGACATCCACAGAACCACGGAACCGAGCACATACCCCGCGGCCAATCCGGGACGCCCCTGCTGCAACCAGATCAGCGCCTCCAGGCTGAAAACGGAAAAGGTGGTGAATCCACCACAAAAGCCGGCGAGCACGAACTGGCGCATGGCCGGCCCCACCATCAGGGCTCCGCCCGGCTCGGTCAGGGCGGCATAGAGGCCGATGAGCCAGGAACCCACCAAGTTCACCGCCAGCGTACCCCACGCAAAGGCTGGTCCCAATGCGGTGAGCGCGGCCACCGACACCAAGTGCCGTGACACAGCCCCCAGGCCACTGCCCAGGGCCACGGCCAGCCAGATTCGGTAACGGTCACGCATCAGATACCTCGCGCCAGTACGTATCCCGTGACGGTGTACGCCAACGCGGCACCTCCCAGACATAAAAAGACGGAAAGGAAGATATTGAAAAACGCCTGCGGAAGTCGGCTACCGCGCAACAGAATCAGGGTCTGCAGGCTGAAGGAGGAGACGGTGGTGTAGCTGCCCAGAATCCCTACCACCAGCCACGCCCAAGCATTGATCTGACCTCCTCCCGGACCTCCTGACAGCATCCAGGCGGCGGCCACGCCGATCAGGCTGGCGCCGCTGACATTGACCACCAGGGTACCCCAGGGAAAGGTGTCCCCTATCCGCGAACTGATCCACGCGGTCATCCAATAGCGGAGCAGCCCGCCCAGGGCGCCACCCAGCAGAATGAGGGTCAGGGATGAGGGATTCAGGCCCACCACGGGCATTGCGTCAGACATGCCGCGCATTATGCACGGTACTGTCCGGAGTGGGGCACCACCGATTCTCGTCCCAAAGTTTGAGACACAGCACCGAATCCCTGGTCAAAGGAACATAAGCTGTGCCGTGCAATCCATAGACATGGGTCTGCCGTCATTGAGGCATGGCTTTCCCACGCATCTTTTGATCAATGGATTCATCACCCAATCACTCGTGTAGGAGGTTTGCATGAAGCACCGTCACACATTCATCGCCGCTCTGTCCATGTTCCCCCTGGCTTTCCTGGTGGGATGCTCCGACCGAGGCCCGGCCGAAGAGGCCGGCCAGACCGTGGATGAAGTGGTTGAAGAGGCTCAGGAACGTTACGAAGACGCCGTGGAAGCCGCGGAAGAGAGGCTGGACGACGCCGCGGAAGCCATCGGCGATGCCGTGGATGAACCCGGTCCGGCAGAGCAGGCCGGTCGTGAGATCGATGACGCCGTGGACGCGGCGGAGGAAGCCGTGGAAGACGCGCGGGAATAATCGAGTGTCCCGCGGGCACCGGGAATGGAGTCCCGGTGCCTGTCTACCCTTGATCTCTCAGGATTTTAATCAGTCATTCCCGCGAAAGCGGGAATCCGGTCACGGAACACAGGCTGAAAATACTGGACTCCCGCCTTCGCGGGAGTGACGGAGAAAAAGGCGGGAATGACGGAAAAGAAAAAAGAGAACGGGAGTCATGGGTGGAAAAGGCACGGGAGGCACGGGAGGCACGGGAAAAGACAAAAGACAGATGAGGAGTCGTGGGAAGAGACTTGTTCAGTGCCCTCTTAAAATGTGACACTCCTCACAGTATTGTGGCTGATACTGAAGATGAAGGCAGCAAAATGGCCGATGGCCGGAATGTCGTTTCCTTGCGGCATCGCTAGACTGTATCCAACAGCCTGAGCCTGTCGCCATGTCACGGGGAGGTATATCGCATTGTGGTAGAGATCATCAAGGCCTTGAATCTCACACCGGAGCAGGAAGCCTTGGTGGATCTGCACAGTTTTCTCAATGTGCTCAACGTACTTTCAGCGGAAATGGATCTGCTGGCGCTGCATCTGGACCGCCCTGAGTCGCTGAAACGCGGCATCGGCACCGTGCATGAGTTTGCCCAGGCCCTGCAAGACCCGTTTCAGGCCATACTCTGGGTCAGGGACATTGATGCCATTCACCGGGAAATCCAGCAGGCGGTCGCAACCGCCGTGGCCGGCATCACCCCTACCCCGGCCGCCCAGGAATGTCTGGACAACATTGAAGCCGTCATGGCGATCTTCAAGACCCGGGTCAAGGAGCTGACGGCCCGTGCCGGCGTGCCGATGATCTGGCAATGGTATGACCTGGAGCTGCTCAAGGAAGATCTGGCGATCCTGTTTCAGGTGATGCAGCAGAAAAGCAACGGCGGCTTCGGCATCAAGCACAACATCGCCGGACAGGAAGAGCGGGACTATCTGGTGAAATTCGATGTCACCAGCCGGGATGGAAACCAGATTTTCATGCCAGCCGTGTTCAACGACGTGATTCGCGACCTGGTCGCCAATGCGCGCAAGTACACTCCACCCGGCGGGCGCATCCTGTCAGGCCTGGATGATGACGGCCAAAGAATCCGCTTCGTGGTGGAGGATACCGGCGTCGGCATTCCCCCCGGACAGGTCGAGGATGTCGTCAAGCTCGGGTTTCGGGCGGATAACGTACAGAACCGCAGAACCTACGGCGGGGGCTTCGGCCTGACCAAGGCCTATTGGGTGACCCAGCGCCTCCAGGGACGCATGTGGATCGACTCCCGCCTCGATCAAGGCACCCGGATCGAGATCCAGTTTCCCCGTGCTCCTAGCGGTTGACATCCACCACCGTGCGCCCCCGCACCTGCCCGGCCAGGATCCGTTCAGCCAGCGGAATCACCTCCGCCAATGCCACCTCCGTGGTGGCCGCCGCCAGCCGCTCCGGATCCAGTTCCCGGGCCAGGCAATCCCAGGCCTCCAGACGCCGCTCCATGGGTGTGTAGACGCTGTCCACACCCAGCAGGTTCACCCCCCGCAGGATGAAGGGTGCCACGGTCGCCGGCAGGTCCATGCCCTGGGCCAGCCCGCAGGCGGCCACACTGCCGCCGTAGCAGGTGGAAGCCAGCACATTGGCCAGGGTATGACTGCCCACCGTGTCCACTGCCCCGGCCCAGCGGATCTTGCCCAGGGGCTTGCCGGGGGACGACAGCTCCGCCCGATCCATGACTTCCGCCGCGCCCAGGCCCTTGAGGTATGCCGCCTCCCCCGACCGCCCGGTGGATGCCACCACCCGGTAGCCGCGCCCCGCCAGCAGCATCACCGCGATGCTGCCCACCCCACCACCGGCGCCGGTCACCAGAACGTCGCCCTGGTCGGGCCGGACACCCTGGCGGGCCAGGGCCAGCACACAGAGCATGGCGGTGTAGCCGGCGGTGCCGATGGCCATTGCCTGGCGCAGGTCAAAGGCCTCCGGCAGGGGTACCAACCAGTCCCCCTTGAGGCGCGCCTTCTCGGCCAGACCGCCGGGGTGGGCTTCACCCACCCCCCAGCCATTGAGGATGACCCGGTCACCCGGCCGCCAGCGGGGGTGATCGCTGTGTTCCACCGTGCCCGACAGATCCACTCCCGGGACCATGGGATAGTGGCGGACCACGGGGGCCTTGCCGGTGATTGCCAGGCCGTCCTTGTAGTTGAGGGTGGACCAGGCCACCCTGACGGTCACATCGCCTTCCGGTAGCGCCTGCTCATCCAGGGATTCCAGCTTCGCCTCGACGCCGCTTTCGGTCTTGTTCAGTACGATGGCTCGATACATCCTCCGCCCTCCTGTGGGTGGTCGTTATGGTCTGCCCGCTCTACGGCAGGGCTTGAGTGAGCTCCGATTCCAGCCGGGTCAGGATATCCGCCAGCCCCCGGGACAGGCCCGCGGCCACCTGGGCCGGGGTGGCTTCGGACAGCGGCTGACGGGACTGCAGGGTAGAGGCCAGCAGGATACGACGCTCTCCCTCCTGTCCACGGGATGACAGGTAGGCCTGCAGTTCCAGCACCGCTGCCGGAGACTGCTCATCCCGCAGATCGCCATGGATGGTGTTGACCAGAATATCCAGGCGGTAGTCCGCTTCCCGGGCCAGGCTGGGCGGCAACAGGGTGTGGAACACCCGGGCGTCATGCAACCACTCCCGGGTCGTGCTGTACACCTGATCCCGCACTGGAGCAAACCAGTCATGATGGAAATCGGAGACATACCGGGTGTCATCCATGCGGTAGATCAGGCCCCGGGTGGCGAACTCCGGTGCCACCCGCACCGTCCCCATGACCAAACTGCCGCCGACCGGCTCGTGCACCGGCAGGGCCGGCCGCTTGGCCTCCATCAGATAGGTGGTACGTACCGGCGGATCGCGGTCCAGACTCACGCTGCAGGCGGCGGTCATCAGCAAGGCCGGCACCAGCAGGAACAGCAACAGGGACTTGGTGAGTCGAGGCATGATCGGGCTCCGGATCATCGGGACAGTTCGGCGGGTTCAGGGGGACGATTCAGGATCGCCCCCGGATGGCGGCGCAGATCCTCGGTGAGGGCACGCAGGTTGTCGGTCATGGCCCGCAGGTTGTCCAGCGAAGCGGCAATGTCCTGCTCATGACCGGCGATCAGGTCGTCGGCACGTCCCACGGTGCCCTTGAGCTGATCCAGGGAGCGGGTCAGGCCTTCCAACGACTGGCGGATCTCGGGGGACTCCGACAAGCGCCGGAGATTCTGTGCCGTTGCCCCCAGGTCTTCCGGAATCCTGGCCAATTGGGGTGAGTCCGCCAGGCGCTGCACCCGCTTGAGGATATCGTGGGTCTGCTCCAGGCTGCCGGCCAGTTCACTCATGAGCTGCTTGGCGTCCACGCCCTCCACGATCTCGTTCAGGTTGATGGTGAAACGCTCGATGTTGGACAGGATGGACTCCACGTCCATCCTGTCCACCCGGCGCATGATATTGTCCGCATACTGCAGGAACTGGGTCATGGTGCTGGGGGCGGAGGGGATGTACAGGTACTCCGGGGTCCAGTCGATGACCACCGGGGTGAAGGTGTCCGCATCGAAGAAATCCAGTTCCAGAAAGTTGATCCCGGTCACTCCCTGGCTGGTCATGCGTACCCGCAACCCCCGTTCCACGAACAGCGCCAGCTCATCCTTGATATCCGCCTCCCTCATGGGCGCACTGAGCAGATCCGGACGCAACCAACCCCTGACCATCACATACTGGGCACGGTCGGCGACAGGCAGCTCTTTCTGGTAATGGGCATAGGTGAAGCTGATCTGACTCACCTCGCCGATGGTGACCCCGCGCAGCTTGATGGGCGCCCCCACGTCCAGCCCCTGGATGGAGCCGTCGAAATAGGTTTCCATCATCAACTTGGGCCGCAACAGCGCGCCCACACCCAGCGCCAGCAGGATCACGACGGTAGCGGCAAAGGCACCGACGATGAACAACCCCAGACGAAAATAACCGGCACGACTACTCACGATGCCTCCGTGGCTTCACGGTTGAAGAAACGACGCACCCACGGGTGTTCACTGTGGTCCCGTAGATGGGCGGGATCGCCCTGTGCCAGGATACCCCGGGTTTCCTTGTCCAGCATGATCACCCGGTCGGCAATGGTGAAGATGCTGGGCAATTCGTGGGTCACCACCACGAAGGTGATGCCCAGGATGCGGCTCAGGCGCAGGATCAACTGATCCAGTTCGGCCGAGGTGATGGGATCCAGACCGGCGGAGGGCTCGTCCAGAAACAGGATGTCCGGGTCCAGCGCCATGGCCCGGGCGATGGCCGCGCGTTTTTGCATCCCGCCGGAAATCTCCGCCGGCATGTGCTGTTCGAACCCGGCCAGTCCCACCAGCTGCAGCTTGAGGCGGGCCACCAGATCCATGGCTTCGTCGGGCAGGTCGGTGAACTCCTCCAGGGGCAGGCGCACGTTTTCCAGCAAGGTCATGGAGCCGAACAGGGCCCCCATCTGGTACATGACACCGAAACGTCGCAGGATATCCCGACGGGCCTGGCCCTCGGTCCCGGTAAAGACCTCGCCGCCGATGACCACCTCCCCGGCCATGGGCTCGTAGAGTCCGATCATATGCTTGAGCAGGGTGCTCTTGCCGCAGCCGGAACCACCCAGGATGACGAAGATCTCGCCCGGCGCAATGTCGAAGGACAGATGCGCCAGCAGCGGCGTACCGCCGAACCCCAGAGTGAGGTCCCGTACCTGGATGATCGGCGGTGGCGATTGAGAGTCGGGCTGCATCAGATACCCAGATGGAAGAAGATCACGGCAAACAGACCGTCCAGAACCACGATCAGGATAATCGCGCTGACCACCGCCCGGGTGGTGGAAATCCCCACGGCGGAGGCACCGGTGCGGGTTTCCAGGCCGCGCAGACAGCCCACGCCGGCGATGACCAGGCCGAACACGGTGGCCTTGAACAGGCCGCCCAGGAAGTCTCCCGGCGACACCGCCTGACTGACCTGGTTCATGAACGCCACCAGGGGCACGTCGAAAGTCATCATCACCATGGCCCCCCCCATCAGCCCCACCAGGTCCGCAAAGATGGTCAACAAAGGCGCGATGATCACCGCCGCCATGACCCGGGTCACCACCAGGAAACGGACCGGATCCAGTCCCATGGTGGTCAGGGCATTGAGTTCCTCGTTGACCTTCATGGTACCGATCTCGGCGGCAAAGGCGGAAGCGGAACGGCCCGCCAGCAGGATCGCCGTCATCAACGGACCCAGCTCCCGGAACAGGGACAGGGCCACCAGGTTGGCGACGAAGATCTCGGCACCAAACTGTTTCATCGCCACGGCGGACTGAAACGCCAGGATCACCCCCATGAGAAAGGCAATCAGGGCGACGATGGGCAGGGCATTGACCCCGGCTTCCTGGGCAATGCGCAGGGCGTCCTTCCAGCGCACGCGGGAGGGGTGGGCCAGGCCATGGGCCAGGGCGGCCGCGGCCTCGCCCACAAACACCACGTGGTTATACAGATCGCGCCCCAGGTCATGGACCCCGTCACCCAGGCGCCGGCCCAGTCCGGGCGCGCGACGCGCCTCCGGGGTACCGCTCAAGGCCCTGGCATCGAAGGGCTCCAGCAGTTGCGCCACCTTGGTTGGCACATTCACCAGCGCCACCTCTGCCCCCGGTGCCCGGGTCTGACGCAGCAGATCCAGCAACAGGGCCACGCCGGCGCCGTCGCAGTAGTCGACCGCCGCCAGATCCACCCGCACCGGCGTATCGACATGATCCTCCAGCATGCGTCCGGCCCGGGGCCAGAGCGGGCCTATCGTATAGGCGTCCAGGCGGCCGGACAGCTCGAGGATACACTCACCCGCCGGGCCGGGTGAGACCTTCAGTTGTGCGCCGCCTTCATTCACGGATGTCTTTTTACCCACGGGAACACGCGAACTCCATGGCAAACCATTGAACATGTCGCTCCATATTGCCAGACTGAACAGGAGAAGAAAGCGACGATGAACCCCCTCGCACGGGGACAGTCCAATTATTTTTTGACAGAACACCCGGGATCGTCATGTCCAGTACCCTGCACATCGAACGCCTGGCGGGTCCACAGGCCACCCCCTGGCTAGCCGAGCTGGCCCGGCTCAGGATCAACGTCTTCCGCGCCTATCCCTATCTCTATGACGGCGACCCGGAGTACGAGGAGAACTACCTGGCCACCTACACGGCCTCCCCCAAAAGCGTCGTGGTGCTGGTCCGTGACGGCGACAGGATCGTCGGCGCCTCCACCGCCCTGCCCCTGGCGCACGAGCCGGAGAACGTGATCCGCCCCCTGCGTCAGCACGGCTACGATCCGGCGCGGGTCTTCTATCTGGGGGAATCCGTGCTGCTGCCCGAATACCGGGGTCAGGGGCTGGGGGTGAGATTCTTCCAGGAACGGGAGGCCCATGCCAGATCCCTGGGCGGTTTCACCCACGCCACCTTCTGCGCCGTCTATCGGCCGAAAGACGACCCCCGCCGTCCTTCCGACTACACACCGCTGGATGAGTTCTGGAAAAAACGGGGTTATCGCAAGCAACCCAGCCTCACCACCCTCTTTTCCTGGAAGGATCTGGATCAGCCAAGGGAATCGGAAAAGAGCATGGTCTTCTGGGTCAAGTCCCTCTAGCAGGGTTCACAACCGATCACGGAGGGCCGGAGCCGCCCATGAACAAGACCCTGCCCGATACTGCGATGGCGGCCCGCATCGATGCCATCCTGGCGCAGTTGAACACGGTCATTTTCGGCAAACCCGGCCCCATCCGACTGGCCCTGGCCTGCCTGCTGGCACGGGGTCACCTACTGGTGGAAGACCTGCCGGGGGTCGGCAAGACCACCCTGGCCCATGCCCTGGCCCGCACCCTGGGGCTGCAATTCCAACGCATTCAGTTCACCAGCGATCTACTGCCGGCGGACATCCTCGGCGTCTCGGTGTTCAGCACGGAGCGCAAGCGCTTCGAGTTCCATCCCGGTCCGGTCTTTTCCCAACTGGTGCTGGCGGACGAGATCAACCGCGCCACGCCCAAATCCCAAAGCGCCCTGCTGGAGGCCATGGAGGAACAGCAGGTCACCATCGAAGGCACCACCCGGCGTCTGCCGGAGCCGTTCTTCGTCATCGCCACCCAGAATCCCCAGGAACAGATCGGCACCTTCCCCCTGCCCGAATCCCAGATGGACCGCTTCCTGATGCGCATCCATCTGGGTTATCCGGACGCGGCGGCAGAACGTGCACTGCTGCGGGGGCGGGACCGCCGTGAGCTGGTGGAGGAACTCCCCGCCCAGGTGGATGCCCCTGCCCTGCTGGCGCTGCAGCGACAAGTCACGCAGGTTCATGTCTCCGATGCCCTGCTGGACTACCTGCAGGCCATCGTCGCCCATACCCGTCGACCGGGGGTGTACCGGATGGGTTTATCACCACGGGCGGTGCTGGCACTGCTGCGCGCCGCCCAGGCCTGGGCCCTGGTGGACCATCGGGATCATGTCCTGCCGGAAGACATCCAGGCGGTCCTACCACCGGTGGCCGGGCATCGACTGCACCTGAGCGAATCCCCCGGCCTGGCACCGGAACAAGTCACCCGGCGTCTGATCGAGGCCGTTCCGGTCCCGTGATGAAGGCCCTGGTCCTGGATCGTCGGCGGCTGAGGGAACGGGCCATCGCCTGGATCACCCGGCGCCAACTGCCGGAAGGACGGACCCTGCGGCTGCACCGGCGCTGCATCTACATCCTGCCCACCCGTCAGGGCTACACCTTTGCCCTGATCCTCCTGGTGATGTTGCTGGGGGCCATCAATTACAGCAACAGCATGGCCTTCATGCTGACCTTCCTGCTGGCGGCCCTGGGCGCCAATGCCATGTGGCATACCCACAGAAACCTGCTGGGGCTGCGGGTCACGCGCCGACCGGCTCAGCCGGTCTTTGCCGGCCAGACCGCCCAATTCGTCTACACCGTGGAAAACCCCAGTCGGGTGACCCGTCGCGGCCTGCTACTGGAGACCCTGGATGGCACACCGGTGCCCTTTGATGTCGGCGCCCGGGATGAAACCCAGGTCACCCTGGACCTGCCCGCCCGGCGCCGGGGCGTGTTGCGACCCGGTCGCCTGCGACTCCATGGCCGCTATCCCATGGGACTGTTCCGGGCCTGGTCCTGGCTGCATTTCGATGAATCCGTGCTGGTCTACCCCAAGCCCCTACCCATGGATCAGGCGCCCCCCTTTGCCGGGCAGGATGAAGGCGAAAGCCGGGAACGGACCGATCCCGCCGGAGAGGAGTTTGCCGGTGTCCGGGGCTATCAGCCGGGAGACTCCCCCCGCCATCTGGACTGGAAGGCCCTGGCCCGTACCGGTGATCTTTACATCAAGCAGTTCGGCGAGGTGAGCGGCGGGCAGGTCTGGCTGGACTGGGACCAGTTGCCGGCAGGCGATCTGGAGATCCGGCTGTCCATGATGTGTCACCAGGTCCTTCAGGCCCAGGCTCAGGGGCTACGCTTCGGCCTGCGCATGCCCGGCCTGGAGCTGGAGCCGGACACGGGCGAGGCCCATCAGCGACGCTGCCTGGAATACCTGGCCTGCTTCGCCCTGCCGGCGGACGCCTGTCCATGAGCGTCGCACCCATGAGGCTGGAAGACCGGCTACCGGCCCGTTCCAGCGCCCTGCTGTGGGTGATCGCCGCCATCGGCGTGGCCATCGTGCCCCACCTGTTCAATCAACCCGTGTGGGTGGTGCTGACCACGGTCCTGGCCCTGGCCTGGCGCGGCGGCGTCCATCTGGGCCGACTGCCCATGCCCTCCCGCTGGATACTGGTGCTGCTCACCATACTCATGACCGGCCTGGTCCTGGGTCGCTACGGCACCCTCTTCGGCCGCGACGCCGGCGTGGCCCTGCTGGTCCTGATGACAGGCCTGAAACTGCTGGAAACCCGCACCTACCGGGATGCCATGCTGGTGGTGTTCCTGGGCTATTTCGTCATCATCACCAACTTCTTCTACTCCCAGGAGATCCCGGTCGCCCTCTACATGCTGGTGGCGGTGTTCGCCACCACCGCCGCCCTGGTCAGGCTCAATGCCGGTGAAGGGGTACAACCGGCAAGGGAGTCCTTCGGCCTGGCCGGTCTGATGCTGGGCCAGGCGGTGCCGGTGATGATCATCCTGTTCCTGCTCTTTCCCCGTCTGCCCGGCCCCCTCTGGGGCATGCCCCAGGACAGCACCACCGGCGTGACCGGCCTGTCCGACAGCATGTCCCCCGGTTCCATCAGTGAATTACTGCAGTCCGACGCCCCCGCTTTCCGGGTTTCATTCACCGACGAGCCGCCCGCGCCGGCACAGCGGTACTGGCGCGGGCCGGTATTCGCCCATTTCGACGGGCGCACCTGGCGGGCGGGCCGGGAGACGGACATCGACGCCCTGCCCCTGCTGCCGGATACCGATGGCATGGTGACCTACACCCTTAATCTGGAACCCCACGAACGCCGCTGGCTGCTGGCCCTGGATGTCCCCGTCGCCGTGCCGCCCGATGCCCGCATGACCGAGGATCACTATCTGGTGGCCGACCGCCCGGTACGGCGCCTGGTGCAGTACAGCCTGGCCTCGCGGACGGATCTGATCCTGGAACCGGAACTGTCCGAGGCACGTCGCCGCCAGGCACTGAGCCTGCCGGCTCGCGCGGCCCCACGGGCGCAGGCACTGGCGCAGGCCTGGCGGGCACAACATGAAGAAGACGACACCCTGATCCAGGCCGCCTTGCGGCACTTCAACGAAGAACCCTTCTTCTACACCCTGTCTCCCCCCAGACTGGAGCGGGACCCGGTGGATCAGTTCCTGTTCGAGGCCCGGGCCGGTTTCTGCGAACACTATGCCAGCGCCTTCGTGGTGCTGATGCGGGCCGCCGGCATCCCGACACGGGTGGTCACCGGTTACCAGGGCGGCGAATACAACCGCCTGGGCAATTACCTGCTGGTGCGTCAGTCCGATGCCCATGCCTGGGCCGAGGTCTGGCTGGAAGGCCGGGGCTGGGTACGGGTAGACCCCACCGCCGCGGTCGCTCCGGAACGCATCGAACAAGGGATCCGGATCGCCCTGTCGGGGGATCTGGGCGCCCCGGACTTTATCCGTCGCAGCCTGGACTGGGGCATGGTGAGGCTGCAGTGGGAGCTATGGCGCGACAGCATCGACTACTACTGGAGCGGCTGGGTGCTGGCCTTCGGTCCCGAGCGACAGGAGGAACTGCTGGAGCGGCTGGGTCTGGGACGCCTGGACTGGCGCGGGATGATCACCCTGATGGTGGTACTCATCGGCGCGGTGGTGCTGGTGTTCGCGGCCGTGTTCCTGTGGCGCAATCGCCTGCCGGTCGCCGATCCGCTGGCCGTGGTCTATCGGCGTTTCTGCCGTCGTCTGGCCCGGGCCGGACTGACCCGCGCCCCCCATGAACCGCCCATGGACTTTGCCCGACGCATCGCCCGGGAACGCCCGGATCTGGCGGAACCGGTGGCGGCCTTCACCCGGGAATACGTGGCCCTGCGCTACGGTGCCGGTCCCGACCCGGAACGTTTCGGGCAACTGCGCGGGCTGTTGCGGCGAATCAATCCCTGATCGAAAAAAACCCGCCGTTGCCGGCGGGTACAAAGCCCAATGGGGAGGGAAGCAGACAAGCCCACGTCCCTGTGAGCCGGGCTTTGTCGGGGGGATGCCGGCGGGTTATGCCGACAGTCGTTGGGGTTCCTCATGATCGCCGGGATGGCCCTGGACCGACTTCTTGCGAAAATCCGCGATCGCGGCCTTGATGGCGTCCTCGGCCAGGACCGAACAGTGGATTTTCACCGGCGGCAGGGCCAGTTCCTCGGCAATCTGGGTATTCTTGATGGCGCCGGCCTCCTCCAGGGTTTTCCCTTTCACCCACTCGGTGAGCAGGCTGGAGCTGGCAATGGCGGAACCGCAACCGTAGGTCTTGAACCTGGCGTCCTCGATGACGCCGGCATCGTTGACCCGGATCTGCAGTTTCATCACGTCACCACAGGCCGGTGCGCCCACCATGCCGGTGCCCACGTGGGGGTCTGCCTTGTCCAGGGAGCCCACGTTGCGGGGGTTTTCGTAGTGGTCGATGACTTTGTCGCTGTAGGCCATGTTCGATTACCTCTCGAATGGGTTGTCCCGGGTGGCTCAGTGGGCCACCCACTCCACGGTCTTGAGATCCACCCCTTCCTGGTGCATTTCCCAGAGGGGGGACAGCTCGCGCAGCTTCTCCACCGCCGATTTGACCAGGGCGATGGTGTGATCGATGTCCTCCACGGTGGTATAGCGGCCCACGGAGAAGCGGATGGAACTGTGGGCCAGCTCATCATCCCGCCCCAGGGCACGCAGCACGTAGGAGGGCTCCAGACTGGCGCTGGTGCAGGCGGAACCGGAGGAGACGGCGATGTCCTTGAGGGCCATGATCAGGCTCTCCCCTTCCACGAAGTTGAAGGAGACATTGAGATTGCCGGCCACCCGTCGCTCCAGGTCACCATTGAGATAAACCTCGTCCATGCCGGACAGGCCTTCCCAGAGCCGGTCCCGCAGCATGCGCAGGCGCTCGTTCTCCGCCCCCATCTCCTCGCGGGCGATGCGAAAGGCCTCGCCCATGCCGATGATCTGATGGGGCGCCAGGGTGCCTGACCGCATGCCGCGCTCATGGCCGCCTCCGTGCATCTGGGCCTCAATCCGCACCCGGGGCTTGCGACTCACGTACAGGGCGCCCACGCCCTTGGGGCCATAGGTCTTGTGAGCCGAAAAACTCATCAGATCCACGGGCAGTTTCGACAGATCCAGAGGCACCTTGCCGGTGGACTGGGCGGCATCCACATGGAACAGGACACCGCGGGATCGGGTCAGGTTGCCGATGGCCTCGATATCCTGGATCACGCCGATCTCGTTGTTCACGTGCATCACGGAAACCAGCACCGTGTCGTCACGCAGGGCCGCCTCCAGCTTGGCCATGTCCAGCAGGCCGCTGGGCTCCGGGTCCAGGTAGGTGACTTCGAACCCTTCCCGTTCCAGTTGACGGCAGGTGTCGAGCACCGCCTTGTGCTCGGTCTTGACGGTGACGATATGACGTCCCTTCTTCTGGTAGAAATGGGCCGCCCCCTTGATGGCCAGGTTGTCCGCCTCGGTGGCACCGCTGGTCCAGACGATCTCCCGGGGATCGGCCCCCACCAGAGCGGCCACCTGCTCCCGGGCCTCTTCCACCGCCTTTTCCGCTTCCCAGCCGAAACTGTGGGAGCGGGAAGCGGGGTTGCCGAAGGCACCGCCCACGGTCATGAACCGGAACATCGTTTCCGCCACCCGCTCGTCGACCGGCGTGGTGGC
The DNA here is from genome assembly GCF_047222355.1 of Ectothiorhodospira shaposhnikovii. NCBI lineage: Bacteria > Pseudomonadati > Pseudomonadota > Gammaproteobacteria > Chromatiales > Ectothiorhodospiraceae > Ectothiorhodospira > Ectothiorhodospira shaposhnikovii. The sequence goes on from NZ_CP178333.1 coordinate 2,300,095, forward strand.
GGCATAATCCAGGTAGATGGGCCTTCTCGATGACATGGGGATCTCCTCAGGCGGCGGAGCGACGGAAAATGAAATGCTGGTGGGCATGGCGAGGATGCTGCTGTTCCTGGCGCCGGGCGATCTGCTGAACCTCGGGACGGTTGGCGAACTGGTCCAGGGTGATCCCGTCCAGGAACGCAAACAGTTGCTGACTGAGTTCATCCCAAAGCTGGTGAGTCAGGCAACGCTGCCCGTCGTGGCAGTCACCGGTACCCAGGCAACGGGTCATCTTCACGTTTTCGTCCACCGCTATGATGATGCTCGCCACGGTGATCTCGTCGGCGGGCTGCGCCAGGCGATAGCCGCCGCCGGGACCCCGCACCCCCTCCACCAGACCATGCTTGCGCAGCTTGGCGAAGAGCTGTTCCAGGTAGGACAGGGAAATCCCCTGGGTCTGGGAAATATCCGCCAGGGTGACAGGGCCGATCCCATCGTGGATGGCCAGGTCCAGCATGGCGGTCACCGCGTATCGACTCTTGGTTGACAGTTTCATGGACGCCCCCTTCCTCGGTTGTCAGGCTTCACAATTCCCGACTTGCTAAGTCAGGTTTAGAGGCAGTCTCACAAAACCAAGCTGGGGAGTCAAGAATTTTTTGCGGCGGCGCCCTCAAACCGATGGCCCTGATGCAGGCAATAGCCGAGCCATTTATAGAGAAAGCGGTTGAAACGCCAGCGGTGCTCCAGGGCCTGCCAGTCCGGATGATCGCCCAGACTGACTTCCTCGCCGGAGCGACGGCAGGCACACCCCATCACTTCCACCTGACGGGCGTCATGATAGACCCGCAGATGCAGATTGGGGCTCTTGCGACGATGCCGTCCCTCGTCGCCTTCAAAGTGATAGGTCAGTATCAGGGTGGTGGTGTAGGGGCAACACTCGATCACCTCCAGATGCAGGTCCATGGCCCCCGCCACCCGGGAAACCAGCGCACCCTGCTGTGATCTCAGTTCGGGAGAGAGTCGGCGCAGGCGGATGTAATTGGCCTCATACAGGTCCATCAACGCCGCAAAACTGCGGGGCCTGGGGTCCAGATAGGCGGGTTTGCGAGCCTCGATCAACATGGGCGGCATATTACCAAGGAGAACACTGGGAAAGCCATCGAGCCGAGACCCTCCATGCCCGATCGGGACAGATGACCGCGTATTTGGTAACTTCAATGACTCAAGCCACTCACCGCCGCGAGCCCATGAACATCAACCTGGTTGCCACCACCCCCTTCAAAGACCAGAAACCGGGCACTTCCGGCCTGCGCAAGCAGGTACGCGTCTTTCAGCAGCCCCATTATCTGGAAAACTTCGTCCAGGCCGTCTTCAACACCCAGACTGCGCTCAAGGGCGGCACCCTGGTGCTGGGCGGTGATGGCCGCTACTTCAACCGGGAAGCCATCCAGATCATCCTGCGCATGGCGGCGGCTCACGGAGTGGCCAAGGTCATCGTGGGACTCGGCGGGATCCTCTCCACCCCGGCGGCCTCCTGTCTGATCCGACGCTACCGCACCCAGGGTGGACTCATCCTCTCTGCCAGCCATAACCCCGGCGGCCCCCATGCCGACTTCGGCATCAAGTTCAATACGCCCAACGGGGGACCGGCACCGGAAAAGGTCACCAATGAGATCCACGCCGCCACCCTGACGCTGAGCGAGTACCGGATTGCCGATATCCAGCACGTGGACATCGATCACCTGGGCACCAGCAAACTGGGCACCATGGAGATTGCCGTGGTGGATCCGGTGCAGGATTACGCGGCACTGATGCAGAACCTGTTCGACTTTGATCGCATGCGCGCCCTGTTCAACAGCGTTCCCTTCCGCATGCGTTTTGATGCCATGCACGCGGTGACCGGCCCCTATGCCCGGCGCATCCTGGAAGACATGCTCGGTGCCCCTCCGGGCACGGTGATGCGGGCCGAGCCGCTGGCGGATTTCGGCGGCCACCACCCGGACCCCAACCTGGTCCATGCGCACGATCTGGTGGAGGCCATGAACGGGCGCACCGGCCCCGATTTCGGTGCCGCCTCCGATGGGGACGGGGATCGCAACATGATCCTGGGGCGTCGCTTCTTCGTCACGCCCAGCGACAGTCTGGCGGTTCTCGCGGCCAATGCCCACCATGTTCCCGGCTACCGCGGCGGCATTGTCGGCATTGCCCGCTCCATGCCCACCAGCCAGGCGGCGGACCGGGTGGCGGAGCATTTGGGCATTGAGTGCTTCGAGACCCCCACCGGCTGGAAGTTCTTCGGCAACCTGCTGGATGCCGGCCGGGTCACCCTCTGCGGCGAGGAGAGTTTTGGCACCGGTTCCGACCATGTACGGGAAAAGGACGGGCTGTGGGCGGTGCTGTTCTGGCTCAACCTGCTGGCGGTGCGCCACGAATCGGTGGAAAACATCGTCAAGTCCCACTGGCGTCAGTTCGGACGCAATTATTACACCCGCCATGACTTCGAAGAGGTGGACGCCCAGCGGGCGGAAACCCTGATGAACCGGTTGCGGGACCGTTTGCCGGGCCTGACCGGCAAACGCCTGGGTGACCACACCGTGAGCCTGGCGGATGACTTCGCCTATGAAGACCCCATTGACGGGTCCATCAGTCAGGGACAGGGGGTTCGCATCCTGTTCGAGGGCGGTTCACGGCTGGTGTTCCGACTGTCGGGCACGGGTACGGCGGGGGCGACGCTGCGGCTCTACGTGGAACGGTATGAGCCGGATCCGCAACGGCACGCACTGGAGACCCAGTCGGCGCTGGCGCCGCTGATTGCCATTGCCCACGAGGTGGCGGGCATCCGGGAACATACCGGGCGCGAGGCGCCAACGGTGATCACCTGAAGAGACAAAAGGCCCTGTTTTCAGGCCCGCTCCCAGTCAAAGGCCAGCACCTGCCGGATGTGGTCGCAACCACTCAGGCACATGAGCAACCGGTCCACGCCCAGGGCCACGCCGGCGCAGTCCGGCAAACCCTCGGCCAGGGCCGCCAGAAGATGATGGTCCACCGCCACCGCCGCTTGCCCGGCGGCCCGGCGGCGGCGGTTGTCCGCCTCGAAACGGGCGCCCTGCTCCACCGCATCCCCCAACTCATGAAAACCGTTGGCCAGTTCCACCCCACCCCAATACAGCTCGAAGCGCTCGGCCACCGCCGGATTCTCCGGACAGATCCGGGCCAGCGCGGCCTGGCTGGCAGGATAATCATGGATGAAAGTCAGACCATCCGCGGGTAGCGCGGGTGCCACCACCATGGACATGATCAGGTCCAGCCAGCCATCCCGATCCAGTTCACCCCGCACATCCAGCCCGAGCGCCCGCGCCCTGTCGGCCAGTTCCCCGACATCGGCATGCAGGGGATCGATACCGGCATGATCGAGCATGGCCTGCCGGTAACTCAGCCAGATGGTCGGACGGGATAGCCGGTCACCGGCCAGACCACGCACCAGATCATCGACTTCAGCCATCAGCCGATGGTGGTCGAACCCGACCCGATACCATTCCAACAGGGTGAATTCCGGATTGTGAGAGCGACCGGCTTCCCCGGCACGAAAGACCCGAGCAATCTGATAGATATCCCCCGACCCGGCGGCCAACAGGCGCTTCATGGGAAACTCAGGGGAGGTATGCAGCCAGAGGGTAGCCTCCGGCAGGGTCACGGTCAGGCTCTCGATGGCGGGATCCGTGGCCCCCGCCCGGGACAGGCAGGGGGTTTCCACTTCCAGCACCCCCCGCGCATGGAAAAAGTGGCGGATCGACCGAAGCAGATCCGCCCGACGACGCAACATCGCCGGAGCGGCGGAGGGAAACCAACTCACGCGCGGGAGACGTAGTCGCCGGTGCGGGTATCCACGCGGATCACGTCCCCTTCGTTCACGAACAGGGGCACCTTGACCACGGCCCCGGTCTCCAGCGTGGCCGGCTTGGTGCCGCCGGTGGCGGTGTCGCCGCGGATGCCCGGATCACACTGGGTAATCTTCAATTCCACGAAATTGGGCGGGCTGACCGACAGGGGTACGTTGTTCCACAGGGTCACGGTGCACATGTCCTGCTCCTTGAGCCACTTCATGGCATCAATGACCGCTGCCTCGTTGGCGGCATACTGCTCGAAACTCTCCGGCATCATGAAGTGCCAGAACTCGCCGTCGGCGTAGAGGTATTGCATGTCCGTGTCCATCACGTCGGCAGCTTCCACCGAGTCGCCGGACTTGAAGGTCTTGTCCAGCACGCGACCGGTCTTGAGGTTGCGCATCTTCACGCGATTGAAGGCCTGCCCCTTGCCGGGCTTGACGAACTCGTTTTCCACGATGGCGTACGGATCACCATCCAGCAGAATCTTGAGCCCGCTCTTGAATTCATTGGTACTGTACATTGCCATAACGATGCATCTCCGGATCGAGCAGGGCTCGAAGGGGTTTCCAACAGGGACAATCCCGGGTGGGCGGGGAATCTGGCAAACAGTCGGTCAAAACCGGCACAATGGGCTGGCCTGCCACGATCCACCCTGAAAAATCCGCCTATGATAACGCGATTAAATGTCCACCGTCAGTCGGCGGATTGGCAACGCGCCCTTGCCCAGGCCGTGACCGATCCGGAAGATCTGCTCAAGCGCCTGGGGCTGGACCCGGCCCTGCTGCCCGCCGCCCTGAAGGCCGCGGAACGCTTCCGGGTGCGGGTACCCCTGGGTTACCTGGGGCGCATGACCCCCGGAGATCCCGCGGATCCCTTGTTGCGACAGGTCCTGCCCCTGGCCGAGGAATGCCTGGAAATCCCCGGCTTTCAGTGTGATCCAGTGGGAGATCTGGAGTCGATGCCGATCCCGGGGCTGTTGCACAAGTATCATGGTCGAGTGCTGCTGGTCACCTCCGGCGCCTGCGCCATCCATTGCCGTTACTGCTTCCGGCAGCATTTTCCCTATCGGGACGCCTCCGCCATCCGGGAAGCCTGGCCACGGATACTCTGCTATCTGCGCGCCCATGAAGAGGTACGCGAGGTGATCCTGAGCGGCGGCGATCCGCTGACCCTGAGCGATGACAAGCTGGCGGCGATGGTTTCGGATCTGGCCGGCATTCCCCATCTGCGCACCCTGCGCCTGCACAGCCGCCTGCCGGTGGTGCTGCCTGAGCGGATCGACGATGCGCTGCTGAGCTGGCTGACCGGCACCCGCCTGCGCCCGATCATGGTCATCCATGCCAATCACGCCCGTGAACTGGACGGTACCACCCGGGCGGCCATGGAACGCCTGGAACTGGCCGGCGTACGTCTGTTCAACCAGACCGTCCTGCTCAAGGGCATCAATGATGACCCGGACACCTTGGCGGCACTCAGTCATGCCCTGTTCGACAGCGGCGTGCAGCCCTATTACCTGCACATGCTGGATCCAGTGCAAGGTGCCGCACACTTTGCCGTCACCGAGGAGCGGGCCCTGGCCATCCTGGACCATCTGAACCGGCAGCTTCCCGGTTACCTGATACCGCGCCTGGTCCAGGACATCTCCGGGCGGGACAGCAAGACCCCTCTGGTTCGCACGTTTCAAACCGTGAGTGATTCCGCGGTTTGAAAACTGGAAAAATAAGGTCTATAGACGTTAAAATAGTGAACCCCATCACAGAAAACCAGTCTCAAGGCCGAGACATAGGCCCCCTCAGAGAGTGAAACGAGATGCTGGTCGGAACCCCCATGGTGCAGCTTCAAGGCGATGATGCCCTCCCTTTACAACCAAGGAAGGTCAAACGCTGGCTGAAGGCGCTGCCCATGGCGGACATGGGGGAGACAACCCGCAGATTGCTGCAGGCGCTCCAAGCACTGAACGGACGATCACTGCCCCCGGCAGAGCGTCTTGAGATCATGGAACTCCTGCATCCCTCCCTGCTCATGGTGCAGGATCACCTGGGACGCCACTTCATCAATCGCTCCCTTCCCCTGCCGCCGCGAGGCCTTCAAATTGCCCATATCGCGGGAGAACTGCTGGCGGAAACCAGCACCGGCTATCTGCGGGTTCTCAGGGATTTAAGGGGCATCAAGAAAACAGGACTCTCCACCAGACAGCTGACGACGGCCATCTACCAGGGTCTGAACATGCTGGGAGCCCAGCAGAGACACGCCGCACGCCTGTATCTGCCCGCCCCACCGGGAACCTGGCAGGCCATGCATGAACTCCTGGCCGATGCGGAATATCATGGCATTCTGCACCAGGAACTGACGGACGAGCAGTCGAAACAGCGCACCCCCGCTCAGGCCTACCTGCAAGCGGCCCTTCTGGCCCTGGCCGCTCCACTGACCCTGCGTCAAGGTGAATCGGACCGGCTGCATCGCCATCTGGAAGCCCATTGTGCAACCTGCCATATCGGATCGGACGCCCTGCCCGATCATGCCGGCATGCTCTACCGGATCGATCTGCGCAGCGACCGCGCGCCGGACTACATCACACCGGATGAACTGGACAACACGGCAACCAGCCGGTTCCTGCGGATCGCGCCACTGATTCGTCAACTCCGCGACCTGGTGCGTCAGGAAAACAGCCGGCCACTGGACAACGACCTGATCCACAGAGCCCTGATTGCTTGGACGAACACGGCTCGGCGGCGTTTCAACCGCACCGGACGCGCCGGTCGGATCGATGTGACCACCGGCCTGGCCGACATCCATCATTGCATCACCCGGAAGGTCGATGCCGACCTGGGCAAGCGCTCCACGGACACGGACTTGACCCAATTGTCGCTGCAAGAGATCGATTACAACCTCCGCTCCATGGAGATGGGCATCTCGGTACGTTATCTGGCTGACATGCCCAAAGACCTGGGATCTTCCGCCTGGGACAGCATTGCCAAGGGCAATCTGGTAACCAGCACCACCCTCCCGGACAACGGAACCGCGCCGCCGAGTCCTGAGACTCCGACCCCGCAGGCATGGCAGCTGGTGGATAGCAGTGCCGGCGGTTTTCGCCTGCGTTGGGAGCAACCTCAGGCAGGACGTGTCCAGGTGGGAGAGCTGGTCGGCCTGCGCAGCAGCCATGAGGGCGCCGGGGCCGGCTGGCAACTGGGCATCGTGCGCTGGATGATGTTTCATCCCGCAACCGGTCTGGAAATCGGGGTTCAGATTCTGGCCCCGCGCAGTCTGCCGATCATGTTAAGACGCGCCAAGCGGCGGCTGGCCCATGGGCAACCGCTGGAGGGACTCATGTCCCCCACCATTCAGGTACTGCAACAGGCCACCAGCCTGTTCTGTCCCGCCGGTGCCTTCCAGGTCGATGACGAAGTGGCCGTGATTTTGGCGGGACGCACTCTGTCCGTAAGGCTTACCCGCAAGCTGGCGCACTCCAGCCGCTTCGAACAGTTCGCCTATGAACCCCTCAAAGACTTGCCTCAAGACCGCGAAGACAGCGACCCGACGTTGGCGAGCCCGGCGATCTGGTCCAGTATCTAGAAAATATTGAAGCGGGAGTCCGGAATTTCCCGTCCGTGACCGGATTCCCACCTGCTGGGGCATGACCTGACAAGAATATCCAGTGGTATTGCCTGCCCTTGCCCGAGGACATCCGGACCCTTCGGGGCCACATCCCTGATTGGCGATATCGGGGCGCTTGTCTATATAATCGAGGCCAGTGACCTCCGCCGGCACCCAGCCCGGCCCCATCCCGCGCACTCAGGCCAGGCACCGAATGGACAACCTTCTACGCCTACTGATCATTGATGACAACCTAAACGACGCCGAGATGATGGTGAGCACGCTCAAGTCCGCCGGCCTGGCCGTCAGACCCGAGCGCGCAGAAGACGAAGAAGACCTGCTGGCCAAGCTGAAGCAGCACCCCCCGGATGTCATTGTCTGTACCCTCGGGCACCCTTCCCTCTCCCTTGAAAAAGTCATTCAGGCCAGTCGCCAGATGGGGCGTCATGCCCCCGTGGTCGCCGTGGCCACGAATCCCGATACCGATGTCGTGGAATGCCTGGAGTCCGGTGCTCACGACATGGTACGCAAGGGTCACCTGGATCATCTGCGCCTGGTGATCACCCGAGCCCTGACCTTTCAGCAGCAGTGGCGCTCCCTGAAGTCCCTGGAGTCTTCGCTGAGAGAAACGGAGCGACGCTGTAAGATGCTGTTGGACAATGCCCGGGATGCCATTGCCTATGTCCACGAGGGCATGCATCTTTACGCCAATCCTGCCTACCTGGGACTGTTCGGATTTGCCGACATCGAGGAGATTGAAGGCATCCCCATCATGGACATGGTGGTACGCGAGGACCAGCAAAAGCTGAAGGAATGTCTGCGACAGCATGACCACAGCCAGACCGAGGACGTGCCCGCCGACACCACCACCCAGACCCAGGAACTGCAACTCAAGTCCATTTCCGGAGAAAGCTTTTCGGCAGACATGGAATTCAGCAGTGCCATCGTCGACGGCGAACCCTGCATTCAGATACTCATCCGGTCCGAGGCGGGCGGAAACACCCGGGAACTGGAAAAGAAGCTCAACTATCTGTCGCAGCGCGACCTGATCACCGGCCTTTACAATCGGCAGTATTTTCTGGAGTGCCTGCAAAAGTCCCTGGGACAGGCCACCCAGGGCAAGTCCAATGCCACGCTGATCGAACTGGCCGTTGACCAGTTCAGCAACATCAGGGAACTGGTGGGTGTGGCCGGCGCGGATCTGGTGCTCAGCGACCTGGGCAAACTACTGGAAGAGGCCTGCGGCCAATCCGATATCGTGGCCCGACTTGAAGGGCAGGCCTACGGCATCCTCAGTCAACACTGGGAAATGCAGGACATCCTGCAGTTCACCCGGGATCTGCTCAGCCGGATATCAGAACACATCTGCGAAGTGGAAGGGCGCTCCATCAGCATCACCGCCTCCATCGGGGCCGTGCAGATCGACGAAAATGCACCCGATATCGATGAACTGCTGTCCCGATCACACAAGGCCTGCGAGGAGGCGGCGGCATCGGGCGGCAACCGGACGATCATCTATCAGCCCAAGGAAGGGGAGATGACCCAGAAGCAACTGGATGAGACCTGGTCCAGGCGCATCCATGAGGCGATGAAGGGCAACCGACTGATTCTGCTGTTCCAACCTCTCATCAGCCTCCACGGCGAGGCCGGGGAACGCTACGAAGTCTTCATGCGACTTCTCAACGAGGGGGGCGAGGCCATCAGCCCCAGTCACTTCATGCCCAGCGCGGAACGTACCGATCTGGCACGGCAGCTGGATCAATGGGTCATCGAACAGGCTCTCGTGACTCTCGCGGCACGGCGCAAAGCCGGACATGACACGGTATTTTTCATCAAGATCACCGGCGGCACCCTCCACGACCCGGGCATGGTTCCCTGGATTGCCGAGCGGCTCAAGGAGCACCGCATCCCGGCCGAATGCGTGGTGTTCCAGATCAAGGTGGCCACCGTGATCGCTCATCTCAAACAGGCCCGGGATCTGGTCAAGTCGCTCAAGAGCATTCACTGCCAGTTCGTTCTGGACGACTTCGGCGTCGGAATCAACCCCTTCCAGATACTGCAGCACATTCCGGTGGATTACCTGAAGGTGGATGCCTCCTATACCCGCAACCTGGTCAAAAGTCACGAAGACCAGGAAGTGCTCAAGCACCTCACGAACACAGGCCATACCCAGGGCAAGATGATCATTGCCCAGCAGGTGGAAGACGCCGCCACACTCTCGGTGCTCTGGGGCCTGGGCGTGAACTTCATTCAGGGGAATTTCCTGCAGGCGCCCTCCGGTGCCCTGGAATACGACTTCTCGTCCATGGGGTGACCCTGCCCTTCTCCCCCAAGGGGAGAAGGGAGGGCACTGAAGATCAGCGGCCGCCGGCCTTGAGGGCCATGATGCGCTCTTCCAACGGCGGGTGGGTCATGAACAGCTTCTTGATGCCGTCACCCATGCCACCCCGAATACCGAAGGCACGCATCTGATCGGGCATCTGGCTGGGCTGCCCCTGGGCGGCACGCAGGCGCTCCAGGGCGGCGATCATCTTCTCGCGGCCGGCCAGTTTGGCACCCCCTTCGTCGGCACGGAATTCCCGCTGACGGGAGAACCACATGACGATGATGGAGGCCAGGATGGCCAGGATGATTTCCGCCACGATGGTGGTCACCCAGAAGGCCGGGCCATGGCCTTCCTCGTTCTTGAACACCACCCGGTCCACCAAGTGACCGATGACGCGGGCCAGGAAGATCACGAAGGTGTTGATCACTCCCTGAATCAGGGCCAGGGTGACCATGTCGCCGTTGGCCACATGGGCCACTTCGTGTCCCAGCACGGCCTCCACTTCATCCCGGTTCATGTTGTGCATGAGGCCGGTGCTCACGGCCACCAGGGCATTGTTCTTGCTCATGCCGGTGGCAAAGGCGTTGGGGTCCGGTGAATCGAAGATGCCCACTTCCGGCATACCGATACCGGCCTGCTGGGCCTGACGGCGCACGGTGTCCACCAGCCAACGCTCGGTCTCGTTGCCGGGCTGCTCGATGACCTGCACGTTCATGGTCTTCTTGGCCATCCACTTGGAAATGGCCAGGGAGATGAAGGAGCCGCCAAAGCCGAAGACGGCGGCGAAGACCAGCAGGTTGCTCAGGTTCAGGTTGGTCCCTGATTCATCCAGGATGCGCTCCACTCCCAGAATCCGCAGGGTGATGCTTAACACCACGATGATGGCCAGGTTAGTGGCCAGGAACAGGGCGATGCGCTTCATGCTGTCTCCATGATCTGAAGGTTGGGGTTTGTCAATGAAAGGTCCGGCGTATTAGATGGGGTTTGGCATGAAAAATTCAAGCACAAAGCGTCAGTCCGCCACGTGCAGGGCATTACCCGGCTTTCACTGGACCGCTATGGAATCACGGCATTGAGGGCATCCACCTTCTGGAACCCCCGGGGCAGCTTCCGGCCCCGACGGCCCCGCTCTCCCAGGTACTCCTCCAGCTCCGGTCCCTTCACCGCCTTGAACTTTTTGCCGGCCACCACATTGAGCACCTCGCCCTCCGCTACCAGGGCCGGTTCCACCATCCATTCCTCCCTCGCCTTGAGACGGGCCGGGGGGATGCTGATGATCTTGTTGCCCTTGCCCCGGGCCATCCGGGGCAGGTCCGACAGGACCGTGACCAGCAGATAGCCATCACTGGTGGCTGCCGCCAGACGCTGGCGCTCCAGATCCCGAATCCGGACCGGCGGCAGCACGTTGGCCCCCTCCGGTACCGTCAGCACCACCTTGCCTCCCCGGTTGCGGGAAATCATGTCTTCCAAGGTGCAGATGAAGCCGTAGCCGTGATCGGTGGCCAGCAGGTAGAGATCGTCCGGCGCCCCCATCATCACGCCGACAAAGCGGGCACCGTCCGGTGGGGACAGACGCCCGGATAGGGGCTCCCCCTGCCCTCGCGCCGACGGCAGGGTATGGGCGGCCAGGGCATAGGTGCGACCGGTGGAATCGATGAACACCGCCTGCTGATTGCTGCGTCCGGGGGAAGCGGACAAAAAGCCGTCACCGGATTTGTAACTGAGTCCGGCGGCATCCACTTCATGGCCCTTGGCGGCGCGCACCCAGCCCATGCGGGAGAGCACCACGGTCAATGGCTCCGAGGGGATCAGGGCCGACTCGTCCAGGGCCTGGGCGGCGGCCCGCTCGACGATGGGGGAGCGACGATCATCACCAAACTTCTCCGCGTCGGCGGCGATCTCGTCACGCACCAGGTTCCTGAGCAGTTCGCCGGAGCCCAGGATGGCCCGTAACTGGTCACGCTCCCGGGACAACTCGTCCTGCTCACCGCGGATCTTCATTTCCTCCAGCTTGGCCAGATGGCGCAGCTTGAGTTCCAGGATGGCTTCGGCCTGGGCATCGGTGAGTCCGAAGCGTTCCATCAGCACCGGCTTGGGCTCGTCGTGCTCGCGAATGATGCGGATCACCTCGTCGATATTCAGATAGGCGATCAACAGCCCCGCCAGGATGTGCAGCCGCTTTTCCACCTTGTCCAGGCGCCACTGCAGGCGGCGACGCACGGTCTCGGTACGGAAGGACAGCCACTCGGTCAGGAGCTGGACCAGGTTTTTCACCTGGGGCCGACCGTCCAGACCGATGACGTTCAGGTTCACCCGATAACTGCGCTCCAGATCCGTGGTGGCGAACAGGTGGGCCATGAGACCCGGGATGTCCACCCGGTTGGAGCGGGGTGTGATCACCAGTCGGGTGGGATGCTCATGGTCCGACTCATCCCGCAGATCCTCCACCATCGGCAGTTTCTTGGCGTTCATCTGGGCGGCGATCTGTTCCAGTACCTTGGCCCCGGAGACCTGATGAGGCAGGGCCGTGATGATGATGTCGCCGTTTTCCCGTTCATAACGGGCACGCATGCGCAGACTGCCGTTACCGGTGCGGTACAGGGCCACCAGTTCCCGGCGGGGGGTGATGATCTCCGCCTCGGTGGGAAAGTCCGGCCCCTGGACATGGCGACACAGATCCTCCACCGAGGCCTCGGGATGGGCCAGCAGGTGGATGCAGGCGGCGGCCACTTCCCTGAGATTATGGGGCGGGATGTCCGTGGCCATGCCGACGGCGATGCCGGTGCCGCCGTTGAGCAGCACGTTGGGCAGACGGGCGGGGAGGACCCGGGGCTCTTCCAGGGTGCCGTCGAAGTTGGGCACCCAGTCGGCGGTCCCCTGCCCCAGTTCCGACAGCAGCAGCTGGGCATAGGGGGACAATCGCGCCTCGGTATAGCGCATGGCGGCAAAGGATTTGGGATCGTCCGGCGACCCCCAGTTGCCCTGGCCGTCCACGAAGGGATAGCGGGAAGAGAAGGGTTGGGCCAGCAGCACCATGGCCTCATAGCAGGCGGAATCCCCATGGGGATGAAACTTGCCCAGCACGTCCCCCACGGTACGGGCGGACTTCTTGTGCTTGGAGACGGCGGACAGGCCCAGCTCGCTCATGGCGTAGATGATGCGTCGCTGCACGGGTTTGAGCCCGTCCCCCACGTGGGGCAGGGCACGGTCCAGGATGACGTACATGGAGTAGTCCAGGTACGCCTTTTCGGTAAAGGTCTTGAGCGGCAGGCGTTCGACGCCTTCCAGGTTCAGATCGTAATGGCTCATGAATGTCCGTCGATTGCGGGCAAGGAATCGGGAAGCTTCAGTCCTCTTCGGACTTCATGTCCCGCAGGTACAGCCAGCCCATGGGGATCATCAGCAGATAGCCGCCCACGGTGAGTATCCAGGCGTAACCCGGGAAGCGCCAGGCCGGAGGATAGAGTCCCCCCATGCCGGCGGTGGCCAGTTCCATGATGCCCACCATGGCCATGATGATGCCCGCGAAACTGAGCAGGACCAGCGCCAGACGCTTTCCGAATCCGATGGGTGTTGCCATTTCAAGCTCCTGTTTCCGTGTGAGTCCCGCACTGGGTGCGGCACTCTGAATCACTCAGATCACTTCGGCCAGGTGGCCCTTGTGCTCCAGCCAGCCCTTGCGGTCCGCCGCCCGCTTCTTGGCCAGCAGCATGTCCAGCAGGGCATCGGTCCCATCCCCCTCATCCAGGGTGAGCTGGACCAGACGCCGGGTATCCGGGGCCATGGTGGTCTCCCGCAACTGCAACGGGTTCATCTCGCCCAGACCCTTGAACCGGGTCACCGCCACCTTGCCCTTCTTTTTCTCCGCCGCAATGCGTTGCAGCACCCCCTGCTTTTCCTCCTCGTCCAGGGCATAGAAGATCTCCTTGCCCACGTCGATGCGGAACAGGGGCGGCATGGCCACGTACACCCGACCCTGGGCCACCAGCGGACGGAAATGACGCAGGAACAGGGCACACAGTAGGGTTGCGATATGGGCACCGTCGGAGTCCGCGTCCGCCAGGATGCAGACCTTGCCGTAACGCAGGTCCTTCAGGTCCGCGGATCCGGGATTCACGCCGATGGCCACGCTGATGTCATGAATCTCCTGGGAACCCAGCACCTGATCCGGATCCACCTCCCAGGCGTTGAGGATCTTGCCCCGCAGGGGCATGATGGCCTGAAACTCCCGGTCACGGGCCTGCTTGGCGCTGCCGCCGGCGGAATCCCCTTCCACCAGGAACAGTTCGGTCCGCGCCAGATCCTGGGCCGCGCAGTCGGCCAGCTTGCCGGGCAGGGTCGGCCCCTGGGTCACCTTCTTGCGCACCACCTTCTTGCCCGCCCGCAGCCGACGCTGGGCCGAGGAGATGGCCAGTTCGGCGATGCGCTCCCCCGCCGCCGGATGCTGGTTCAACCACAGGCTGAAACTGTCCTTGACCACGCCGGACACGAACGGTGCCGCCTCCCGGGAGGACAGGCGCTCCTTGGTCTGCCCGGCGAACTGGGGATCGAGCATCTTGAAAGACAGGATGTAGGACACCCCGTCCCAGACATCCTCGGGAGCCAGCTTGACGCCCCGGGGAATCAGATTGCGAAACTCGCAGAATTCCCGCACCGCGTCGGTCAGGCCGGTGCGCAGACCATTCACATGGGTGCCGCCCTGGGCGGTGGGGATCAGGTTCACATAACTCTCGGCCACGCCCTCGCCACCCTCCGGCAGCCAGACCACGGCCCAGTCCGCGGCGTCGGTGTCGCCGGAGATGCTGCCCATGAAGGGCTCTTCGGGCAAGGTCTCCGCCCCCTGCAGCGCCTCCATGAGGTAGTCCTTCAGGCCCGCCTCGTAACGCCAGTCACAGTGCTCGCCGGTGACCTCGTCATGGAAGGACATGGCCAGACCGGGACAGAGCACCGCCTTGGCCCGCAGCACGTGCTTGAGCCGGGGCACCGAGAATTTTGGGCTGTCGAAATATTTGGGGTCGGGCCAGAAGCGCAGCATGGTGCCGGTGTTGCGGCGACCCACCTCCCCCACCACCTTCAGATCACTGAGCTTGTGACCGTCGGCAAAGGCCATGTGATGTTCCTTGCCGTCACGACGGATCCAGACTTCCAGCTTCAGGGACAGGGCATTGACCACGGAGACACCCACCCCGTGCAGGCCGCCGGAGAACTTGTAGCTCTTGTTGGAGAACTTGCCGCCCGCGTGCAGGGTACCCAGGATCACCTCCACCCCGGGACGCTTTTCCTTGGGGTGCAGGTCCACGGGCATGCCGCGGCCGTCGTCGCTGACCGACAGGGAACCATCGCCGTGGAGCACCACGTCGATGCGTCCGGCGTGGCCGGCAAGGGCCTCGTCCACGGAATTGTCGATCACCTCCTGGGCCATGTGATTGGGCCGGGTGGTGTCGGTATACATGCCCGGGCGCTTGCGCACCGGGTCCAGTCCGGAGAGGACTTCGATATCTGAGGCGGTATAGGAACTGGCGCTCATGCGCAATACTTCCGGCTGCAAAGGCGCGCCTAATGTATGAAACATCACAACAAGTTACAAGCGCGCGGCGGGAACGCCCCTTGAAACGGGACGGCGGGAGCCCCAACAATGGGAAGGAGGCAGTGACCAAAGCCTTTGCCGTCACTTTCGCGAAAGCGGGAGCCCAGCGCTTTCAGTCCTTAACTGGATTCCCGCTTACGCGGGAATGACGTGACAGCCGATGGGTCTGTCAGCCTGGAAACCTCATCACAATGGGTCACCCCCTACCTACAACCACAGGATCTTCTACCCATGAGCCTTTCTCCCTTCATCGTCGATGTCACGGAAGCCGACTTCCAGCAAGTGGTGATCGAAGGTTCCCGCGAACACTTGGTGCTGGTGGACTTCTGGGCCGACTGGTGCCAGCCCTGCAAGATGCTGCTGCCCCTGCTCTCGGGACTGGCGGAGGAATATGGCGGCAAGTTCGTGCTGGCCAAGGTGAACAGTGACCGGGAACAGGGACTGGCCATGGAGCACGGCGTGCGCAGCATCCCGACGGTGATCTTCTACCGGGACGGCAGGCCGGTGGATCAGTTCATGGGCATGCAGCCCGAATCCGCCATTCGTGCCCAACTGGAAAAATACCTGCCCGGCCCCGAGGCGGCCGAGCGGGAGGCGGCGCAAGCAGCCCTGGCGGCGGGGGACGCGACCCGGGCGGTGACTCTGCTGGAGGAGGCGCTGCAAGGTCATCCTGACCGGCAGGCACTGAAGATCGACCTGGCTGACGCCCTGATGCAGGCCGGACGGGTGGATGAGGCGGAAACCGCCATCAAGACCCTGCCCATGGATCTGTATGAACAGGAGGCGGTGCGCTTGCTGGAAGCCCGACTCCATTTTGCGCGGGCGGTCGGGCAACCGGAAACCCTGTCGGCGCTGGAAAAAAGACTGGCAACCGATCCGGATGACCCGGACGCCCTACATCGACTGGGCTGCGCGTTGATCCTCAAGGGAGAGCATCAGGCCGGACTGGAGAAGTTGCTCCAGCTCATGCGCAAGCACCGCAAGTATGGTGACGATGCCGGCCACAAGGGCCTGCTGGCGGCATTCGAACTGCTGGGGGCAAGACACCCACTGGTGAACGAGTATCGGCGCAGGATGATGGCGCTGATGTACTGATCCCGGCAGGACCGCTCCCACACCCACCCATCTCCCCCGTGGAGATGGGTGGGGATGAGAAAAGGATCACTGGGCCGCGGCTTTCACGTGCCGGATCATTTCCATGATGTCGCCGGCCGGACGATAGCCGGGGATCAGGTCGCCGCTTTCCAGCAGGATGGCCGGAGTGCCGTTGATGCCCATCATCTGCCCCATGATGACGTGTTCCATGACCGGCGTGTCACAGGTCTTTTCCGTGACATTCTTGCCGTCCTTGACCTGATCCATGGCCTTGGCGCGGTCATCGGCACACCAGATACCCACCATCTTGCGGAAGGTGGGGCTGCCCTCGCCGGAACGGGGGAACATGGCATAACGCACCTTGACCCCCTGCTCGGTCAGCGCCGGCACTTCTTCATGCAGGCGGCGGCAATAGGGGCAATCCACATCGGTGAACACGGTGATGACATGCTCGGTCCTGCCCTTGGGGGCATAGACCACCATGCCGGCTTCATCCATTTCGGTCAGCATCTCGCGCCGCCCCAAGGAGCGGGATGCCGCCGTCAGGCTGCGCCGGGTGTCCAGTTCCACCAGCTCACCATCCAGGACATACCGGCCATCCGCGCTGATGTAGAACAGCTGAGCCCCGTATCTCACCTCATAGAGTCCCTTCACCGGCGTTTCCAGGATGCTGGTGGGTTCGGCATTGGGCACCAGCAGGGAGACCCGCTCCTTGAGCTGTCGCTGGATCTGGGCGTCGGCACCGGCCATGGCCGGCACCGCCAGCAGGATAACGAGGACAAGCGAAAGACCGTATCTGTACATGTAGATGACTCTTTGGTGGTGTTTGGCGATCACTGCAAATCGCAACGCTGTCAGGGTAAGACAAGGCACGGCGCCATTCGATCCCCTGGCAAGACATGAGATTCATCAAAGGGGGGCCATGGTAACGGGAACCGGTGGTGGGTTCACCCCCTGGGATGATGGACGGCGTGCAGATCCTTGAGCCGCTGCGTGGCCACATGGGTATAGATCTGGGTCGTGGAGAGGCTGGAATGGCCCAGCAACATCTGCACCACCCGCAGATCCGCCCCATGATTGAGCAGGTGGGTGGCAAAGGCGTGACGCAGGGTATGGGGCGAGAGGTGCTTACGGATGCCCGCGCTTTGCGCATGGCGCTTGATCAGGTACCAGAAGGCCTGCCGGGTCATGCCCTCGCCCCGACGGGTGACGAACAGGGCCTCCGACTGACCATGGCCCTGCATCAGTGCCGGCCTGCCCTCCGCCAGATAACGCTCCAGCCAGTCCATGGCCTCCTCTCCCAGGGGGACCAGTCGTTCCTTGCCGCCCTTGCCCAGGGTACGCACCACCCCATGACGACGACTGACCTGTCCCAGGCGCAACCCCACCAACTCCGAGACCCGCAGTCCGGTGGCATAGAGCACCTCCAGCATGGCCCGGTCACGCAGGCCGTTGGTGTCTGCCACCTCCGGGGCCGCCAGCAGGGCCTCCACCTCGGCCTCGGTGAGGGTATCGGGCAGCGGGCGCCCCAGCCGTGGGGCATCGATACGGGCCGTGGGATCATCCCGGATCCGGCCAGCCTGGAGCAGAAATCCATAAAAACGGCGCAGGGTGGACAACAGCCGCGCCAGAGTGCGGGGTTTGGCGCCCGCTTCCAGCCGCTGGGCCAGATAGGCCAGCAACCGCCCCCGGTCCGCAGTGACCAGGGATGTGTCTTGCGCCTCCAGATAACGGGCCAGACCGCTCAGGTCGGCCCGGTAGGCCGACAGGGTGTGCTCACTCAGGCCTTCCTGCATCCATAGTGTATCGAGAAACCGGTCGATGACCGGCTGATCCTTGAGTCCTTCCGCCACGAATCAACCCTTGTCCTCGGTTTTCTTCTCCACCACCCGGGGAAGTCCATCCCCCAGCAGATCCTTGAAGGCGCTTACCAGGTCCATCGGGAACGGGAAGATGACGGTGGAGGCGTTCTTGTTGGTCATGTCGCTCATGGTCTGCAGATAGCGCAACTGCAGGGCCTGAGGGCTACGGGCAATGATGTCGGCGGCCTCGGTCAGCTTCACCGCCGCCTGCAGTTCCCCTTCGGCGTGGATCACCTTGGCCCGACGTTCACGCTCGGCCTCCGCCTGCCGGGCAATGGCACGGATCATGGTTTCGTTGAGATCCACGTGCTTGATCTCCACGTTGGCCACCTTGATGCCCCAGGCATCGGTCTGGGAATCCAGGATGCTCTGGATGTCGTCGTTGAGCTTGTCCCGCTCCGACAGCATTTCATCCAGATCATGCTTGCCCAGCACGGAACGCAGCGTGGTCTGGGCCAGCTGGCTGGTGGCGTTGTAATAATCCTCCACCTGGATGATGGCCTTGGCCGGGTCCACCACCCGGAAATAGAGCACCGCGTTCACCCGCACCGTGACGTTGTCCTGGGAGATCACGTCCTGGCTGGGCACGTCCAGGGTGATGACCCGAAGGTCCACCCGGACCATCTGTTGAATGCCGGGAATGACGATGATCAGACCCGGTCCCTTGACCGACTGAAATCGTCCCAGAAAGAAGATGACGCCCCGTTCATACTCCGGAAGAATCCGGATGGACATCACCAGAAAGCCGAGAATCAGGCCCAGCGGGACCAATAGCGCGGTGATCATGATGTAACAGCTCCTGTCGTGATGGTCTTGTCGGAGACGGGCTCGACGGTCAGCGTCAGTCCGTCGATGGACTTGACATGGACGGTGTCTCCCTTGGCCAGGGGCACATCGCAACGAGCCAGCCAGGATTCACTATGCACCCAGACCCGGCCGCTGCCGCCGGAAAAATGCTTCATGACGGTGCCGGTGGCGCCGATGAGCTCTTCCCGGCCGGTGGTGACCTGACGGCTGCGGATACCCACCAGCTTGCCCAGCACCCACATCAGGAAGGCGGCGGAGACCAGGGCGGTGCCGCCCACCAGGGGCAAGGAGATATGCAGGTTGGCCTCGTCCACCAGGATGATGGACCCTACCACGAAGGCGGCGATGCCACCGAAGCCCAAAATGCCGAAACTGGGCAGGAAGGCCTCGGCGATCATGAAGACGATGCCCAGGAAGATCAGGGCCAGACCGGCATAATTGATGGGCAGTACCTGGAAGGCGTACAGGGCCAGTACCAGACAGATGGCCCCGACCACCCCGGGGAAGATATTGCCGGGGTTGGCCAGCTCGAAGATGATGCCGTAGATGCCCACCAACATCAGGATATAGGCGATATTGGGATTGGTGATCACTGCCAGCAGGCGGGTGCGCCAGTCGGGTTCCAGCTCCACCAGCTGCAGGTTTTCGGTGTTGAGCTCACGTTCGCCCACCTCCAGCTTGACCACCCGGCCATGGATCTGGCCGAGCAGATCCTCCAGACTTTCGGCCACCACGTCGATGACGTTCTTTTCCAGGGCATCGCTGGCGGTCAGGCTGACCGCTTCGCGCACGGCCTCCTCGGCCCAGT
Source organism: Ectothiorhodospira shaposhnikovii (assembly GCF_047222355.1). Taxonomy (NCBI): domain Bacteria; kingdom Pseudomonadati; phylum Pseudomonadota; class Gammaproteobacteria; order Chromatiales; family Ectothiorhodospiraceae; genus Ectothiorhodospira; species Ectothiorhodospira shaposhnikovii. The sequence goes on from NZ_CP178333.1 coordinate 2,320,037, forward strand.
CCGCATTGCGCCCCCGCAGCTCCGCCAGTCCGCGGATGTAGGCCACCGCGTCCTCCAGCACCTTGCGCTCCATGGCCGTGGCGCCACGGCGCGGCTGCGGCTTGGCTTCCTCCTTGGCCTCGGTCTCCGCGGCATCCGATTCCCGTACCTCATCCGCGGTCCCGTCGTCTGCCGTCACATCCAGGCGTTGGTCGGACTCGCCCCCAGGCCGCTCCTGGGGCTCGTCGGGCATGCCCGGCATCCCGCCCACCTGCACCGGCGTGGCCGAACCCAGATTGGTGGCGGGGGCCATGGCGGCAATGTGGCTGGCATAGAGCAGATAGGTGCCGGCGCTGGCCGCCCTGGCACCGGAAGGCGACACATAGGTGACCACGGGAACGGGCGAGGACAGAATGCCCTTGATCATGTCGCGCATCGCGGTATCCAGACCGCCGGGGGTGTCCATGCGAACCACCACCACCTCGGCATTGCGCTCCCGTGCCTTCTCCAGTCCACGCACGAAATAATCGCTGGTGGCCGGCCCGATGGCGCCCTCCACATTCAGGATCAGGGCGATCCGTCCCTCCTGTGCCTGAGTCACGAAGGCCAGCCCGCCCCCCAGGCACAGCAGCAGAAACCACAGCATCAGCCGGGCCGGGAATGATCGGGACGAACGGAAGGATCGGATCATGGTTGTCACGACGAATGGACCTCGTACAGTGCGGCCAGGTCACGCTCCAATAGAGACTGGTCACCCAAATTGAGCTCTACCAGACGTTTGAGGTGCTGGGCACTCTCCAGTTCCATCTGGGTGATCCTAAGCCCCAGATCCCGACCTTCGATACGCTGCAATTGCACCATGAGCAGAATGTCCAGTTCCTCGGCCAGGGGCACCCGCAGATAGGCATATTCACCCAGGCGCCGCTGGGGCATGGGCCGGGCAGTTCGCACCAGCACCCCCTGCAGGGAGAGATCCACCAGCTCCACCGGGGTTTCGTCCGGCGACTCCAGGGTCATGTAGGCCACGCCCTTGAAGCTGACCCGATGAAAATGACGCCGTTCCTGACTCTGTTCTTCGCTCATGGGGTCCTCATCGCATGCCAATGGCGGGGGATCCGGTCATCCACCGACCTCCCACGAGTATAAGACCGCGCCGGGTGCTTTGCTGAAAAGCCCGCGACCGGGGCTATAATGCCCGCCCATCCCGCGGCTTCATCCATCCCCCAAGACACGCACCGACGCAGCCGGAACTTGCCATGACCGACGCCCAGACATCCGCCCCCCTCCAGCCCATCGGCATCCTGCGCCGCCTGGCCTGCATCGTCTATGAGAGCATGCTGCTCCTGGCCGTACTCATGCTGACCGCGCTGGGCGCCACCTTGCTGACCGGTCTCACCGAGGAACACCCCCTGTTCCCGCTGTTCACCCTGTTCACCCTGTGCGTGGCCTTTCTCTATTTCGGCTGGTTCTGGACCCGGGGAGGTGTGTCCCTGGCCATGCAGACTTGGCGCATTCAGCTGGTGGGCCGGCGGGGGCAGGCCGTGACCTGGATGCACGCCATGCGCCGTTTCCTGGTGGCCCTGCTGCAGTGGGTGGTGATCCTCGTCGGTCTCCAGGCTTGGCGCACCGGCTTGTGGCCGGTGGCGCTGGGCGTGCTGGTGGTGGTGGCCGCCGGTCTGGTCTGGACCTGGCGCCACCCGCAGAAGCTGATGCTGCACGACCTGCTGTCGGACACCCGACTGGTGCGCCTGCCGGATCACAAGAAAACCGGGGTTTGAGCAGAACGGCTAACGCACCCGTCGCAAGGCCCACAGGGCCACCAGCAGGAATACCGTCAGCGGCAGCACGGCGCTGAGGAAGGGGGGAATCCCGTACACCAGCCCCATATGGTTGAGGGTCCGGTTGAGCAGGTGGAATCCCACCCCGATCAGGATGCCGATGAACAGTCGCTGCCCCGCACCGCCGGTGCGCAGGGAACCGAAGATGAAAGGTATCGCCAGCAGCAGCATCACCAGACTGGACAACGGGGTGGTGAAGCGGGACCAGAAGGCCAGCTCGTAGGGGGCCGACTCCAGGTTATTCTCCCGCAGATAGGTGATGTAGCGGGCCAGCGCCCAGGCGGACATCTGCCTGGGCTCCACCACGATGACGTCAAACAGCTCGGGGGCCAGCAACCGCTCCCACCGTTCCATGGCCACCCGTTCCGCCTGGATGCCCGTGGACGAGATGCGACTGCGCACCACGTCCTCCATGACCCAGACACCTTCCCGGTAGCGGGCCTGGCCGGCCTGGACCGACTCCACCAAGCGTCCGGTGTCGTCGAACCGGTAGATGCGCAGATCCTGCAGCCGCAATCCGGGCATGATGGTGCGGACATTCAGGAAGCGGTCGCCATCCCTGGCCCAAAGGCCGCCACTGCCCACATGAACCTGGTCGGAATGGGAGAAGGTGCGCAGGCTCTGGGCCTGACGCTCCGCGGCCGGTGCCACCACCTCTCCCAGCAGCACCGCCGCCAGCATCATGACCAGTCCGGCCTGCAACACGGCGATGACGATGCGGTAAACGGACAGCCCGGCCGCCCGCATGGCGGTGAGTTCGCTGTTCTCGGCGGCAGTGCCCAGACTCAGCAGGGTGCCCAGCAGCACCGCGGTGGGAAACAGTTCGTAGAGACGGCGGGGGATGGTGAGTGCCGTATAGGTCACCGCCTGGATCCAGCCATAGGCCCCCTGCCCCACGTCATCCAGTTCGCCGATGAAGGTGAAAGCCACATCCAGCGCGGTCAGCACCAACAAGGCCAGCAGGGTGCCGCCGATCACCTGACGGGCGATGTACAGACGCAGGATCATCATGCCGGCACCTCCCGGCGGCGCCAGGCGATCATCAGCCAGCGCAGGCCGTAGCGATGCACCAGCAGATAAATGAGCAATATCCCCACCAGGACATGTACCCACCACATCCCCAACCAAGGTGGGGAAACCCCGTCCGCGTACCAGGACTGGGCCATGATCTGCAACTGGGCATACACCACATAAACCGCCACCCCCAGGGCCAGCTTGGCAAAGCGCCCCTGACGGGGCGAGGTATAGGACAGCGGCAGGGCCACCAGGGCCAGCAGCAGCATGGAGATGGGCGCGGCCAGCCGCCATTGCAGTTCGGCCCGGTAATCCAGACGCTCCGAACCCAGCAGCGTCAGGGTGGGCACGTTATCCGTGCGGTTGCGCACCGACACGGCATCGGGCTCGGGCATCCTCACCCCATGGGTCTTGAATTCGATGATGCGAAAATCCAGATCCCCCGGACTGCCCTCGTAGCGATAACCATCCCGCAGGACCAGAAAACGCTGTCCCGACACCGGGTCCACCTGTTGGGTGGCGGTGCGCGCCACCACCACCTCGGTCCGGTCACCCATGCGGCGCTGGATGAAAACGTTGTTCATGGTGCGGCGCTCATCGGCGAAGGACTCCACGAACAGCACCACACCGCCGAAACCGGCGCGGGTGAACCGGCCCGGCGTGACACCCATGAGGTCGGAGCGCTGACTCGCTTCGGCACGGATCTGGTCCACCATCAGGGAGGTCTGGGGCGACACGAACAGGGACAGGAAGGCCAGGATCAGGGTCAGCGGCAGGGCCAGGATGAGAATGGTCCTGTACAGGCGCCCGTACCCCACCCCGGAGGCCATCAGAGCGGCCATCTCGCTGTCCTTGTAGAGTCGTCCCAGGGAGAGCATCAGCGCCAGGAACAACGAGACGGGCAACAGCAGGATTAGCCCGTTGAACGTGCCAAGGATCAGGATGGGGGGCAGCACATCGCCGGGAATGCGGCCCTCGGCCGCCTCCCGTAGCAGCCGGGCCAGCACGCCGCCCATGATGATCAGCAGCAGCACCAGGGTCACGGCAAGCTGGGTGAACAGCATCTCCCGGACCAGATAACGGTCGAGCACCTTCAGGCGCATGCCGTCACCGCGGCCCCGGCGCCCCGGGCGCCTGTTGGTGAAGAGAACGGATTTTCCATAGAATGGATAAACTCTTGTCAGTCATGGGCAGGCTGATGAGCACGGCCCTTGCCCTGCCCTCACCATCCCCCACCCAGTTTCTCCCGAGGAACGGCATGGAATTCACAGTCGAAAGCACCCATCCCGCACAACAGCGCAGCGCCTGCATCATCGCAGGGGTGTTCGAGCGCCGGAAGCTCTCCGCCGCCGCCAAGGCCCTGGACGAGGCCACCGGCGGCGCCATCAGCGCCCTGGTCAAGCGGGGCGACATGGACGGCGAGCGCGGGCAGTGCCTGTGGCTGCATCATGTCCCCAATGATCTGGCGGACCGGATTTTGCTGATCGGCTGCGGCAAGGAACGGGAGTTCGGCGAAGCCGCCTTCCGCCAGGTCACCGCCGCCATGGTGGGCGCCCTGCGCCGGACCGGTGCCGACCAAGTGCATAATTATCTCACGGATCTGCCGGTCAAGGGACATGACCTGGAATGGAAGCTGGTACAGAGCGTGCTGGTGGTGGAAGACGGCCTTTACCGATTCGACGAATTCAAGAGCGGCAAGAAGTCCGACCCGCTCGCCCTCAAGCGCATGGTCCTCAACGTGGCGGACGCCAAGGACCTGGAAGCCGGCGCCAATGCCATGGCCCGGGCCTCGGCCACCGCCCTGGGCATGGCCCTGACCCGGGATCTGGCCAACCGTCCCGGCAACGTCTGCACCCCCACCCACCTGGCGGAACAGGCCCGACAGCTCAAAAAGGCCTACAAGGACCTGAAGCTGGAAGTGCTGGACGAGGAAGAGATGGAGAAGCTGGGCATGGGCGCCCTGCTGGCGGTCTCCCGAGGGTCCGAACAGCCGGCGAAACTCATCGTCATGGACTACCGGGGCGGTAAAAAGGGCGACAAGCCGGTGGTCCTGGTGGGCAAGGGCATCACCTTCGACACCGGCGGCATCTCCATCAAACCCGGCGAGGCCATGGACGAGATGAAGTTCGACATGGGCGGCGCGGCGGCGGTCATGGGCACCATGAAGGCCGTGGCCGAACTCCGCCTGCCCATGAACATCATCGGTGTCATCGCCGCCGCCGAAAACATGCCCGACGGCAAGGCCACCAAGCCCGGCGATATCGTCACCACCCTCTCGGGACAAACGGTGGAGATTCTCAACACCGACGCCGAGGGCCGTCTGGTGCTGTGTGACGCCCTGACCTATGTGGAACGCTTCGATCCGGACGTGGTGGTGGACCTGGCCACACTCACCGGCGCCTGCATCATCGCCCTGGGCCATCAGGCCTCGGCGGTACTGGGCAACCATGGTCCGCTGATCAATGAACTGCTGGCCGCGGGCAGGCACAGCGGCGATCGGGCCTGGGAAATGCCCTTGTGGGATGAATACCAGGAACAGCTCAAGAGCAACTTCGCCGACATGGCCAACATCGGCGGCCGACCGGCCGGCACCATCACCGCGGCCTGTTTCCTGTCCCGGTTCACCAAGAAGTACAAGTGGGCCCACCTGGACATCGCCGGGGTGGCCTGGAAGAGCGGCAAGGAAAAGGGGGCCACCGGACGTCCGGTGCCGCTGCTGATGCAGTTCCTGGCCAGCCGGGTGAAGGACTAGACGGCGCCCCGCGGCTCACACCATGACCCGAGTCGATTTTTACACCATCAAGAGCGACCAGCCCCAGGCCCGCCTGGCCATCACCTGCCGGCTGATCCAAAAGGCCTTCGGGCTGGGGCACCGGGTGCACGTGCACACCGGCTCCCCCGGCCTGTCACGGCAACTGGATGAGCTGCTGTGGACCTTCCGGGACGATGCCTTCATCCCCCACGGGATCAACCCCCAGGATCCGGACATGCCGGTGAGCATCGGCCATGACCGGGTCCCACCCACGGCCCGGGATCTGCTGCTGAACCTGGCCGACACCGTGCCCGAAGGCTACGAAGGCTTTGCCCGGGTGGCGGAAATCGTCAACGAGGACCCCGTGGTGAAACAGGCCGGGCGCGACCGTTTCCGCTACTACCGGGAACACGGCTGCGACCTGCACCACCACCCGCTGGGATGACCACTCCCACCGAAAAGCATCATATAATCCGCCACTTTCGCCCGCACCCAGACACAGGCACCATGGACAAGACTTACGACCCCCACGCCATCGAGCAAGCCATCTACCAGGAATGGGAGGGCCGCGGCTGGTTCGCTCCCGCGGGCGAGGGCACGCCCTACTGCATCATGCTGCCGCCGCCCAACGTCACCGGCACCCTGCACATGGGGCACGCCTTCCAGGACACCCTGATGGATACCCTCATCCGCTACCACCGGATGCGGGGCGACAACACCCTCTGGCAGGGCGGCACCGACCATGCGGGCATCGCCACCCAGATGGTGGTGGAACGCCAGCTGGCCCGGAACGGCCAGTCCCGCCATGATCTGGGCCGGGAGGCATTCCTCGACAAGGTCTGGGAATGGCGGGACCACTCCGGCAACCAGATTCAGCAACAGCTGCGTCGCCTGGGCACCTCCATCGACTGGCACCGGGAGCGTTTCACCATGGATGCCGGCCTGTCTCGGGCGGTGACCGAGGTCTTCGTGCGCCTGTACGAGGAAGGCCTGATCTATCGCGGCAAGCGCCTGGTGAACTGGGACCCGGTGCTGCACACCGCCGTTTCCGACCTGGAGGTCATCTCCGAGGAAGAACAGGGCAAGCTCTGGCACCTGCGCTACCCCCTGAGCGACGGCTCCGGTCATCTGGTGGTGGCCACCACCCGCCCGGAAACCATGCTGGGGGATACCGCCGTGGCGGTGAATCCGGAGGATGAGCGCTATCGCCACCTCATCGGCAAAACCGTCACCCTGCCCCTCACCGGCCGCGAGATCCCCGTGATCGCCGACGACTACGTGGACCCGGAATTCGGTTCCGGCTGCGTGAAGATCACCCCCGCCCACGATTTCAACGACTACGCCGTGGGCAGCCGGCACGATCTGCCCATGATCAACATCTTCACCGTGGATGCCCGCATCAACGATGCCGCGCCCGAAGCCTACCGCGGCCTGGATCGCTTCGATGCCCGTCGGCAGATCATCGCCGACCTGGAGGCCCAGGGCCTGCTGGAGCGCATCGACGATCACAAGCTCATGGTGCCCCGGGGTGACCGCAGCGGTGCCGTCATCGAACCCTTCCTCACCGACCAGTGGTACGTGAAGGCCGCGCCCCTGGCCGAACCCGCCATCCGGGCGGTGGAGGACGGCCGCATCCGCTTCGTGCCCGAGAACTGGAGCAAGACCTACTTCGAGTGGATGCGCAACATCGAGGACTGGTGCATCTCCCGCCAGATCTGGTGGGGTCACCGCATCCCCGCCTGGTACGACGAGGCCGGCAACATCTACGTGGGCGAGGACGAGGCCGCCGTGCGCCGCAAGCACCGGCTGGGGGACGAGGTACGCCTGACCCAGGACCCGGACGTACTGGATACCTGGTTCAGCTCCGCCCTGTGGCCCTTCTCCACCCTGGGCTGGCCGGAGCAGACCCCGGAACTCAAGACTTTCTACCCCACTGCGGTACTGGTCACCGGCTTTGACATCATCTTCTTCTGGGTGGCCCGCATGATCATGATGGGCCTCAAGTTCATGGGCGACGTGCCGTTCCGGGAAGTCTACGTCACCGGCCTGATCCGTGATGCGGAAGGCCAGAAGATGTCCAAGTCCAAGGGCAACGTGCTCGACCCCATCGACCTCATCGACGGCATCAGCCTGGAAGACCTGCTGGCCAAGCGCACCACCGGGCTGATGCAGCCGCAGATGGAAAAGCGCATCGCCCAGGCCACCAAAAAACAGTTCCCCGACGGCATCCCCGCGTTTGGCACCGACGCCCTGCGCTTCACCCTGGCGGCCCTGGCCTCCAGCGGCCGGGACATCAAGTTCGACCTGGGCCGCATCGAAGGCTACCGCAACTTCTGCAACAAGCTGTGGAACGCCGCCCGCTATGTGCTCATGAACACCGAGGGCCAGGACACAGGCCTTTGCGGCGGCGCGGTGGAACTGTCCCTGGCGGATCGCTGGATCACCTCCCGTCTGCAGGACACCATCGCCGAGACCCATCGCCAACTGGGGGAATACCGCTTCGACCTGGCGGCCAAGGCCCTGTACGAGTTCACCTGGTACGACTACTGCGACTGGTACCTGGAGCTGTGCAAGCCGGTGCTCACCGGCGAGGACAGCAGCGAGGCCGCCCGCCGCGGCACCCGCCGTACCCTGGTGCAAGTCCTGGAAACCCTGCTGCGCCTGATGCACCCGGTGATGCCCTTCATCACCGAGGCCATCTGGCGCCAGGTGGCCCCGCTGGCCGGCGTGACCGGCGACACCCTCATGCACCGCCCCTACCCGGTGGTGGAGGAAGCCCTGAAGGATGCCGGCGCGGAACAGGAAATCGAGTGGGTGAAGACCTTCATCCTGGGCATGCGCCGCATCCGCGCCGAGATGGACATCTCCCCCGGCAAGCCCCTGCCGGTGCTGCTGGACAACTGGAAACCGGAAGACCAGGCCCGCTTCACCGCCAACCAGGGCTTCATCCGGTTCCTGGCCAGGCCCGAGTCGGTACAGTGGCTGGAAGGCACCGAGGCCCCGGAATCCGCCATGACCCTGGTGGGTGAAATGCGCCTTTTGATCCCCCTGGCGGGCCTGATCGACAAGGACGCGGAAATCGCCCGTCTGGAAAAGGAGATCGCCAAGGTGCAGAAGAACCTGGCCCAGTGCGAGGGCAAGCTCGCCAACGCGGGCTTCGTGGAGCGTGCCCCGGCCGAAGTCGTGGCCAAGGAGCGGGAGCGGGTGGCCGAAATGGCAACGACCCTGCGGGAACTGGAAACCCAGCTGGAGAAGATCCGGCGGCTGTGAGGCCGTCGCGCCGAAAAACCCCCTCTCCCGCCTGCGGGAGAGGGGCTGGGGTGAGGGCCTCAAAAAGCCCAAAACCTGTCATATTCCCTACAATCCCCCGCGCATCCTGTGCCCTGCCCCGGCAATTCCGTCATATTAACAGGCACTTACAAATCCATAGAAACTGGCTCGCTCCTTGCTTGATACTCAGCACAATACCGATTCAAGGAGCCCGTTCGTGACCCGTCCCAATCTCCACCCCGACGCCGCCAACGCCCGCTACATCAGCTTCAAGGACCTGGATTGCGACGGCAACGCCCGCCGGGTCATGAGCCTGATCGAGGAATACACCGCCGATCCGGCCCAACAGTCTCCCTTCTGGGACTACTTCCTGGGCAAACGCAACCCGAAATCCGGCCCCAAACCGGACGACCTGTTCCTGATCCACGCCAACATCAACCAGATCCGCGAACTGTTCGAGGCATGCGGCGATGAAGACGCCCAGGCCCTGCTCACCTGGGTGGAGGAGGCCTGCTGCTGAAACATCCCTGCCCTCCCGGAAAGGTCAGGAGTTCAAGATCGTATAGACTGCAGGCCTGCCTGGAAAAACACCTGCGCCGATACCCCGTCCCCCCGCGCTCTTTGAGAGGCTGTCTTTTCGTCACCTCATATGAAGGCAAGCCCAGCCAAGGATTCTAGAACACGAAAAACCATTTTCAAGACAAAAGCATACTGAGTTGATTCAGGGCAATCTCTCCGCACGGGGAATCCCGATCGCCCTTGAAACAGTACCTGGGGCATCTAGCCTATATGACACAGCGTCATGAGCTTATGGCGCCTGCAAGCCTCTTCCCCGCGGATGCCGTTTCCGCGCCCGATGGTTCATGGATGAGGGGTGCTCCATGGCCTTGTCTCGACAGCAGATCTCCGCCGTCACCATGAATACCATGGCCTTCACCGTGTGCTTCGCGGTGTGGACCATGTTCTCGGTGATCGGTGTCCCCATCCAGCAGGAACTGGGACTGACCGACACGCAGTTCGGCATTCTGGTGGCTACTCCCATCCTCACCGGTGCCCTGATCCGCCTGCCCCTGGGCATGCTCACCGACCGCTTCGGTGGGCGGATCGTGTTCACCCTGCTCATGCTGTCCACCATTGTTCCAGTATGGATAGTGTCCACCCTGGAGCAATATTGGGCCATGCTCGTTGCCGGGCTGTTCGTGGGCGTGGCCGGCGGCTCCTTTGCGGTGGGCATCTCCGCCACCGCCCGCTGGTTCGACCGTCGACACCAAGGGTTTGCGATGGGCATCTTCGGTGCCGGCAACGCCGGTGCCGCGGTGACCAAATTTGTGGCCCCGACCCTGGTGGTGATCTACGGCTGGACCATGGTGCCCAAGGTCTACGCGATCTTGATGACCATCATGGCCCTGCTCTACTGGCTGCTCACCTACCGGGAACCCAGGGAACACCTGGCCCCCAAGACCATCACCATCCGTGAACAGCTCTCCGCACTCAAGGATCCCAAGGTCTGGAAGTACTGCCAGTACTACTCCCTGGTTTTCGGTGGCTATGTGGGTGTATCGCTGTGGATGACCCGCTACTACATCAGTGAATACGGCGTCGGGATCCAACTGGCCGCCCTGCTGGCGGCCATCTTCGTGCTGCCCTCCGGGGTAATACGGGCCGCCGGAGGCTGGCTTTCCGACCGTTTCGGTCCCCACCGGGTCACCTGGTGGGTCATGTGGTCCAGCCTGATCTGTCTGTTCTTCATGGCCTATCCCGAAACCCGCATGGTGATCCCCCGCACCGACGGCGAGGCATGGGATGTGACCCTCAAGTTGGACATGTGGGTGTTCACCGCCTTGCTGTTCGTCGTCGGCATCGCCTGGGGCGTGGGAAAGGCCTCCGTGTTCAAGTACATCTCCAACGAATACCCGAACAACATCGGCGTCATCTCCGGCACCGTCGGCCTGGTGGGTGGTCTAGGCGGTTTTCTGCTGCCCATCATGTTCGGTGTCCTGGTGGACATCTTCAAGTTCAACGAGATCGTCTGGTGGCTCTGCTTCGGCGTCACCGCCGTCTCCCTGATCTGGATGTGGTGGACCGAACGCAAACCCATGGCGACAAGCACTGCCGAAAGGCACTCACCCCCCCGGACAGACACACAACCGGACCAGGCATGAACCTCGGGAGATCAAGTCATGGCTGCCGACATCAAGGAATGGAATGTGGAAGACAAGGCCTTCTGGGACTCCCGGGGCCGACGGATCGCCAACCGAAATCTCTGGATCTCCATACCCAATCTGCTCTGTGCCTTCGCCATCTGGACCATGTGGGGCATGATCACGGTGCAGATGATCAACCTGGGTTTTCCTTTTGAACCCGCCGAACTCTTCGCCCTGACCGCCATCGCCGGTCTCACCGGCGCCACCCTGCGCATCCCCGCATCGTTCATGATTCGCCTGGCGGGCGGACGCAATACCCTGTTCCTGACCTCGGCACTGCTGATCCTGCCGGCCCTGGGCGCCGGTCTGGCCCTGCAAAGCCAGGATACCCCGTTATGGGCATTCCAGTTGCTGGCCTTCCTGTCGGGCATCGGAGGCGGCAATTTTGCCGCCTCCATGAGCAACATCAGCACCTTCTTCCCCAAGAGCCGTCAGGGGCTGGCCCTGGGCATGAATGCCGGTCTGGGCAACTTCGGCGTCACCACCACCCAGATCCTGATACCGGTGGTCATGACCGTGGGCCTATTCGGCTTCATCGGCGCCGGGGGATCCATGACCCTGCTGTCCGACAGCGGGACCCTCATCGGGCGTATCCCCGCCGGCACCGAGACCTGGATCCAGAATGCCGGTTTCATCTGGGTGGTGATCCTCGCCCCCCTGGTCATGGCCGCCTGGTTCGGCATGAACAACCTGCGCCCCATCACCCCCGAGCCGGGGCACCCACTGGCGGCCTTCAGTCGCATTCTGGGGCTGTATGCCATCGGTTTTGTCACCGCCGGGATCGGGCTGTGGCTCTATCTGCCGCCTCCCACGGGGCTCGGCATCCTCAACATGTGGCTGGCCATGCTGCTCATCATCCTGCTCACCCTGGGACTGATGCGGGCCACGCCGGGGCGGATCGGCCAGAACTCGGCCCGCCAGTTCGCCATTTTCAAGGACAGGCACACCTGGTCCATGACGATCCTCTACATCGTCACTTTCGGTTCCTTCATCGGGTTTTCCATGGCCTTGCCCCTGTCCATCACGGTGATCTTCGGCTTCAGTGCCGTGGAGATCGACGGCGTGATGGTGCGGGTGGCCAATCCCAATGCACCCTCGGCCATGACCTATGCCTGGATGGGGCCCTTCGTCGGTGCCCTGGTACGCCCGGTCGGCGGCTGGATCTCGGACAGGATGGGCGGGTCCATCGTCACCCAGATCATCGCCGGGGTGATGGTGGCGGCCTCGGTGGCTGCAGGCTACATCATGATGCTGGCCTATCAGTCACCCACGCCGGAACAGTATTTCCTGCCCTTTTTGCTGCTGTTCATCCTGATCTTCGCCGCCACCGGCATCGGTAACGGTTCCACCTTCCGCAGCATCGGCATCATCTTCAACCGTGAACAGGCCGGTCCGGTACTGGGCTGGACCTCGGCGGTGGCCGCCTACGGCGCCTTCGTCGCCCCGATGGTGATCGGTGAGCAGATCCGCGCCGGCACCCCCGAGAATGCCATGTACGGCTTCGCCGTCTTCTATGCCCTGTGCATGGTGCTCAACTGGTGGTTCTACCTGCGTCGCAACGCCTATGTGAAGAATCCTTGAAAGCCATGGACGCTTCACAGCAATGGGCCGATGAACGCCATCACGGCATCGGCCACAGGAGGAATATCCCATGAGTCATTTGCTGGACAGGCTGACCTTTTTCAAGAAAGTCGAAAGCACGTTTTCCGAAGGACACGGCAGCGTGACCCGGGAAGACCGGCGCTGGGAAGACGGTTATCGCAAACGCTGGCAACATGACAAGGTGGTGCGCTCCACCCACGGCGTCAATTGCACCGGATCCTGCAGCTGGAAGGTCTATGTCAAGAACGGTCTGGTGACCTGGGAGGTCCAGCAGACGGATTACCCGCAAACCCGTGCCGAGTTGCCCAATCATGAGCCCCGCGGCTGTGCCCGCGGCGCCAGTTACTCCTGGTACCTTTACAGCGCCAACCGGGTGAAATACCCACTGATCCGCAGCCGCCTGCTGCAGCTCTGGCGTAAAGCCCTGGCGGAGCATGCCGATCCGGTGGAGGCCTGGCGCAGCATCGTGGAAGATCCCGACAAGGCCCGAGCCTACAAGACCGCCCGCGGCATGGGCGGCTTTGTCCGCAGCCGCTGGGAGGAAGTGAACACCCTGATCGCCGCCGCCAACATCTACACCATCAAGGCCTACGGCCCCGACCGCATCTACGGCTTCTCCCCCATCCCCGCCATGTCCATGGTGTCCTACGCGGCGGGCTCCCGTTATTTGTCCCTCATCGGCGGTGCCTGCGGCAGCTTCTACGACTGGTACTGCGACCTGCCCCCCTCCTCGCCCCAGACCTGGGGTGAACAGACGGATGTGCCGGAATCCGCAGACTGGTACAACGCCGGCTTCCTGATGATGTGGGGCTCCAATGTTCCCCAGACCCGTACCCCGGATGCCCACTTCATGACCGAGGCGCGCTACCGCGGCACCAAGATCGTCGTGGTCTGTCCGGACTACTCCGAGGCCTCCAAGTTCGCCGACCTGTGGCTGCATCCCAAGCAGGGCACGGACGCGGCACTGGCCATGGCCATGGGCCATGTGATCATGAAGGAATTCCACCTGGACAATCCCAGTGATTATTTCACCGGGTATGTCCGGGAAAAGACCGACATGCCCTGTCTGGTGATGCTCGAATCCCGGGGAGACCATCATGTGGCCGGTCGCATGCTGCGGGCCGCGGATCTCAAGGGCGGCCTGGGCCAGGACAACAACCCGGAATGGAAGACCCTGGCCTATGACGCGGCAGGAAAAACACTGGTGGTACCCAACGGCTCCATCGGCTTTCGCTGGGGTGAAAAGGGTCCGGGGGCGGGGCGCTGGAACCTGGAACCCAAGGATGCCGCCAGCGGTGAGGACGTCACCCTGGCCCTGACCCTGATCAATGACCGGGAAGACGTCGCGGCGGTGGCCTTCCCCTACTTCGGCGGCTCCCGTCATCCCCATTTCACCCATACCGACCACGACCCGATCCAGGTCCGTCACGTCCCCGTCAAGCGGGTGAAACTGGCCAACGGCGACGAGGCCCTGGTGGCCACGGTGTTCGATCTGAGTTGCGCCAACTACGGCATCGATCGAGGCCTTGGGGGTGAAAACGTAGCGTCCAGCTATGATGACGATATCCCCTACACCCCCGCCTGGCAGGAGCGCATCACCGGCGTGAAGCGGGATCAGGTCATCACCGTGGCCCGGCAGTTCGCTCAGAACGCCCACCGGACCCACGGCCGCTCCATGGTCATCATCGGCGCGGCGATGAACCACTGGTACCACATGGACATGAACTACCGGGGCATCATCAACATGCTGATGATGTGCGGCTGCATCGGCCGGAGCGGCGGCGGCTGGTCCCACTATGTGGGCCAGGAAAAGCTCCGCCCGCAAACCGGCTGGCTACCGCTGGCCTTTGCCCTGGACTGGCATCGTCCGCCCCGCCACATGAACAGCACGTCCTTCTTCTACATCCACTCCAGCCAGTGGCGTCATGAAAAGCTGTCCATGCGCGAGATCCTCTCCCCCCTGGCTTCCGACCAGGACTGGACCGGCACCCAGATCGACTACAACCTGCGTGCCGTTCGCATGGGCTGGCTGCCCAGCGCCCCGCAACTGTCGAAAAACCCGCTGGAGATCTGCCGTGACGCCCAGGCGGCCGGCAGGAGCAGCGCCGACCATGTGGTGGAACAGCTCAAGTCCGGGGAACTGGGTTTTGCCTTCGAGGATCCGGACAACCCGGCCAATGTGCCTCGCAACCTCTTCGTCTGGCGCTCCAATCTGCTGGGTGCCTCCGCCAAGGGTCATGAATATATGCTCAAGTACCTGCTGGGCACCCGCCACGGCATCCTGCAGGAAGACCATCCGGATCACCCGATGGAGCGTCCGGAAGAAGTCACCTGGCGGGATGTCCCCATGGAGGGCAAGCTGGACCTGCTGGTGACCCTGGACTTTCGCATGTCCACCACCTGCATGTACTCGGACATCGTCCTGCCCACGGCCACCTGGTACGAAAAGCACGATCTCAATACCTCGGACATGCATCCCTTCATCCACCCGCTGACCGCCGCGGTGGACCCGGCCTGGGAATCCCGAACGGACTGGGACATCTTCAAGGGCATTGCCAAACGCTTCTCGGAGGTCTGCCAGGGACATCTGGGGGTGGAAAAGGACATTGTCACCCTGCCCCTGCTCCACGACACCCCCACCGAACTGGGTCAGCCCCTGAGCGTGGCCGACTGGAAGCGGGGAGAATGCGATCCGGTGCCGGGCAAGACCCTCCCGGCGCTGGTGGAAGTGGAGCGGGATTATCCGTCCACCTATCGCAAGTTCACCGCCCTGGGTCCCCTCATGACCAAGGCCGGCAACGGCGGCAAGGGAATCCAGTGGAACACCGAAGCAGAAGTGGCGGCACTGGGCGATCTGAACCTGCGGGTCGAGGAGCCCGGCGTGAGCCAGGGCATGCCCAGGATCGAAACGGATATCCAGGCGGCCGAGACGGTGCTCATGCTGGCACCGGAAACCAACGGTCATGTGGCCGTGAAGGCCTGGAAGGCCCTGTCACGGATCACCGGCCGGGATCACACCCATCTGGCCCGGCCCAAGGAGCACGAAAAGATCCGCTTCGCGGATATCGTTGCCCAACCCCGCAAGATCATCTCCTCCCCCACCTGGTCGGGGCTGGAGGACGAGAAGGTGTCCTACAACGCCGGCTACACCAACGTCCACGAACTGATCCCGTGGCGCACACTCACGGGGCGCCAGCACTTCTACCAGGATCACCCCTGGATGCGGGCCTTCGGAGAACCCCTGTGCGTGTATCGACCACCGGTGGACATGAAGACCATCGATTGCCTGGGAGACCAATACGGCGACGGCAGTCCCCAGGTGGTACTGAACTTCATCACCCCTCACCAGAAATGGGGTATCCACAGCACCTATACCGACAACCTGCTCATGCTCACCCTGTCCCGAGGCGGTCCCATCATCTGGATGAGCGAGGTGGATGCCCAAAAGGCCGGCATCGAGGACAACGACTGGATCGACGCCTTCAATGCCAACGGTGCCATCGCCGCCCGGGCCGTGGTCAGTCAGCGGGTACCGGAAGGCATGTGCATGATGTACCACGCACAGGAAAAGATCGTGAATACCCCGGGATCCGTACTCACCGGCACCCGTGGTGGCATTCACAACTCGGTCACCCGCACCGTGCTCAAGCCCACCCACATGATCGGTGGTTATGCCCAGCTCAGCTACGGCTTCAACTACTACGGCACGGTGGGGGCCAACCGGGATGATTTTGTCATCATCCGCAAGATGCGTCGGGTGAACTGGATGGATCAGGCCACCGGGATACCACAGCCCGAGCAGGAGGATCGCTGAAATGAAGATACGTGCCCAGATCGCCATGGTCCTGAATCTGGACAAGTGCATCGGATGCCACACCTGTTCGGTGACCTGCAAGAACGTGTGGACGTCCCGGGACGGCATGGAATACGCCTGGTTCAACAATGTGGAAACCAAACCGGGGATCGGCTACCCCAGGGAATGGGAAAACCAGGGGCGCTGGAAGGGAGGCTGGCATCGGCGCCGGGACGGCGGCATCGTCCCGGCGATGGGCGCCCGCTGGAAGGTGCTGTCCAATATCTTTGCCAATCCGGATATGCCCCAGATCGACGAGTACTACGAGCCCTGGGACTATCACTATGCGAATCTGCAAAACGCGCCCGAGTCCGGGACCATGCCGATGGCCAGACCCTACTCGGCCATCACCGGCCTGACCATGGACAAGATCGAATGGGGGCCCAACTGGGAGGAGATCCTGGGCACCGAGTTCAGCAAACGCTCCCGGGACTACAACTTTGATCAGGTGCAAAAGGACATGTACGGGGCCTTTGAAAACACCTTCATGATGTATCTGCCCCGCCTGTGCGAACACTGCCTGAACCCTGCCTGCGTGGCCGTCTGCCCCAGCGGCGCCCTCTACAAGCGCGAGGAAGACGGCATTGTCCTCATCGACCAGGATAAATGCCGGGGCTGGCGCATGTGCGTCTCCGGCTGTCCCTACAAGAAGATCTACTACAACTGGCATACCGGCAAATCGGAGAAGTGCATCTTCTGCTACCCTCGCATCGAAAACGGTCAGCCCACCGTGTGTGCCGAAACCTGTGTCGGCCGCATCCGCTATCTGGGGGTACTGCTCTACGACGCCGACCGCATCGGTGAGATCGCCGCCACCGAAAGCCACGCGGACCTCTACCAAGCTCAGCTGGACATGTTCCTGGATCCGGAAGATCCCGACATCCAGACCCTGGCGCGCCGGGAAGGGATTCCCGAATCCTGGCTGGAGGCCGCCCGTCGCTCGCCGATCTACAAGCTCGCCATGGACTGGCAGATCGCTTTCCCCCTGCACCCGGAGTACCGCACCCTGCCCATGGTCTGGTATGTGCCGCCCTTGTCGCCCATTCAGTCTGCCTGCGAATCCGGTGCCCTGGGCCACAACGGCATCATCCCTGATGTCGAAACCCTGCGCATCCCGATGCGCTACCTGGCCAACCTGCTTACGGGCGGCAACGAGGCCCCCGTGACCCTGGCACTCAAACGCATGCTGGCCATGCGGGCCTGGATGCGCAGCAAGACCGTGGAAGGCAGACCGGAGCCGGAGGCCCTGGAGGTGGCCCAACTGACTGAATCCCAGGTGGATGCCATGTACCGTCTCCTGGCCCTCGCCAACTACGAGGATCGCTACGTCATCCCCACCAGTCACCGGGAATATGCCGACACCCTCTACGACGCCCTCGGCGAACGCGGTGGTTGCGGCTTCAGCTTCGGCAACGGCTGTGCCGATGGAGCCAGTAGTCACAACCTGTTCGGCAACAAGCCGCTCACGGATCGCCGCATGCCGCCGATCAAGGTTGAGCCACCCCGCTCATGACAGGAGCAAGACCCATGCAAAAGACACTCAAGCTCATCTCCTGTCTGCTGTGCTACCCCGACGAGGCGCTGCAGCAAGCCATGGGGACCCTGACATCCATCATCGATCAGGAGGGGGCCATTCCCCCGGCGCGGCGGGAGGCGCTGCGGACATTCATGGACGACTACCTGCATACGGACCTGTACGCACTGCAGGAACGCTATGTGGCGTTGTTCGATCGGGGGCGTGCACTGTCCCTGCATCTATTCGAACACGTGCATGGCGAGTCCCGGGACCGGGGACAGGCCATGGTGGACCTGATGGACCTGTATGAACGCCATGGCATGAAGCTGGATGCCAGGGAACTACCCGACTATCTGCCGTTGTTCCTGGAGTTCCTCTCCGTCCTGCCGCCGGATCAGGCACGCTCGCTGCTGGGTGATGCCCTGCCCGTGATCACGCTGGTGGGGGCCAGGCTGGAAAAACGCAACAGCCCCTACCACGTGTTGTTCCAGGCCCTGGAAACCTTGACCGAGGCACGCGAGGATCTGCGGGACATTCGGAACCAGGCGGCCACGGAAGGTCCGGATGAGAGTCTGGTGAACATGGACAGGGCATGGGAGGAAGAGGCCGTGAGATTCATGGGCGCCGCCCCCTGCGGGAATCAGGACACCCGCCACGAGCACCCCCTGGTGCAACGACCGTATCCCGGGCACCGCGTGACTGCGTTATCGATCGACTCTGGAGGACGGCAGTGATGAACTACATGCACGAACTCATATTCGGTTACTATCCCTACGTGGCCCTGAGTGTCTTCCTGCTGGGCTCCCTGATCCGTTTCGAGCGGGATCAGTTCACCTGGAAGAGTCAGTCCAGTCAGTTTCTGCGCACCGCCAACATGCGTCTGGCCAGCAACCTCTTTCATGTAGGCATCCTGCTGCTGTTCTTCGGCCACCTGTTCGGCCTGCTGACGCCACCCGCGGTCTACCATGCCCTGGGCCTGTCCACCGAAACCAAGCAGTTGCTGGCCATCATTGTCGGCGGCATTTTCGGCATCATCTGCTTCATTGGTCTGACCATGCTGCTGCACCGGCGTCTTACCGACCCGCGCATCCAGGCCACCAGTAGCAGGGCGGACAACTTCATCCTGATCCTGCTCTACGTACAACTGATCCTGGGCCTCATTACCCTGCCCATCTCCATGACGCACCTGGATGGCGCCAACATGGTCGCACTGGCAAGCTGGGCCCAGCACATCGTCACGTTCCAGTCGGGCGCCGCCGCCCTGATCGCCGATACCAACTGGATCTTCAAGCTCCACATTTTCCTGGGACTCACCCTCTTCCTGGTGTTTCCCTTCACCCGTCTGGTCCATGTCTGGAGTGCACCGGTATCGTACCTGGGACGGACCTATCAGCTGGTACGCAAACGCTGACAACCGCCGGTCTCGCCCTTGGAGCCCAGCACCAAGAACTGGTCAGAGCGGGCGCGGCGCCACTCTGTGCGCCATTCATCAAGCGACGCATAGCCGTTGGCTGCCAGATCGAACTGCGCACGAAATCGCTTGCGGCGGCGCTCCTTGATCGAGGCGATCTTGCCCTTGAGGTGGATGGCGGTGGCATTGAACTGCCGCGCCGTGAGTCCGATTTCAAGAGCCTGTTAGGCCACCACGCCCAACTCACGCAGATAATCATCGTAGGTACCATTGAAATCCGTCACGCCGTTTTCGTTCAGCTCGATGATGCGTGTTGCCAGGCTGGAAACGAACTCCCGGTCATGGCTGACGAAAATCAGCGTGCCGGGGTAGTTCTCCAGGGCCAGGTTCAGCGCCTCGATGGATTCCATGTCCAGGTGGTTGGTCGGTTCGTCCATGATCATCACGTTGGGTTTCTGCAGGATCAGCTTGCCGAACAGCATACGGCCCTGCTCGCCACCGGAAATCACCTTGACCGATTTAAGGATGTCATCGTTGGAAAACAGCATGCGGCCCAGGGTGCCGCGCACCAACTGGTCGCCGCCGAGGGTCCACTGCGCCATCCAGTCGATCAGGGTCTCGTCGTTCTTGAAGTCGTCGGCGTGTTCCTGGGCAAAATAGCCCAGATCAGCGCTTTCAGCCCATTTGACCGTGCCGGTCATCGGTGGCAGTTCATTCACCAGGGTGCGTAGCAATGTCGTCTTGCCGATGCCGTTGGGGCCGATGATCGCCACGCGCTCACCGGCCTCGATGTGCAGACTCAGGTTCTTGAACAGCGGCTCGCCGTCGAAACCCTGGCTGACCTTGTCGAGGATCACGGCCTGACGGTGCAGCTTCCTGTACTGATCGAAACGGATGAACGGACTGACCCGACTCGAAGGCTTCACCTCATCCAGCTGGATCTTCTCGATCTGCCTGGCGCGGCTGGTGGCCTGCCTGGACTTGGAGGCGTTGGCCGAAAAGCGGCTGACGAAGGTCTGCAACTCGGCGATCTGCGCCTTTTTCTTCGCGTTGTCGGACAGCAGACGCTCGCGGGCCTGAGTGGCGGCCGTCATGTATTCATCGTAGTTGCCGGGGAACAGGCGCAGTTCACCGAAGTCCAGATCCGCCATGTGCGTGCAGACGCTGTTGAGAAAATGGCGATCATGGGAAATGATGATCATGGTGCTGTTACGCGAGGTCAGAATGCCTTCCAGCCAGCGGATGGTGTTGATATCCAGATGGTTGGTCGGCTCGTCCAGCAGCAGCACTTCCGGATCGGAAAACAGCGCCTGGGCCAGCAGGACGCGCAGCTTCCAGCCGGGCGCGACCTCGCTCATGGGCCCGCTGTGCTGTGCCAGCGGAATACCCAGGCCGAGCAGCAGCTCACCGGCACGGGCTTCGGCGGTATATCCGTCCATTTCGGCAAATTCGGTTTCCAGTTCGGCCACCTTCATGCCGTCTTCTTCGCTCATTTCCGCCAGGGAATAGATGCGGTCGCGCTCGGCACGCGTCTTCCACAGCGCCTCGTGCCCCATGATCACGGTGTCCAGCACGCTGTACTTTTCATAGGCGAACTGATCCTGGCGCAGCTTGCCCAGACGCACGTTCGGCTCAAGCATCACCTGGCCGCTGGAAGGTTCGAGATCGCCCCCCAGGATCTTCATGAAGGTGGACTTGCCCGAGCCGTTGGCGCCGATCAGGCCGTAGCGGTTACCCCCGCCGAACTTGACGGATACGTTTTCGAAGAGGGGCTTGGCCCCGAACTGCATGGTGATATTGGCGGTGGAAATCAAAAGAAAGTCCTGCGGGAAAAGGATGGTGTCGCCGTCGAACGGCGATGAGGGCCCGAAAACCGGATCCGGCATGGTACGGGCTCCGGCCCGTTATTGACAGGGTGCAAGCGACCGACTTTCAGATGAAGCAGTGCCGACCCCGCGCGGGTCGGCGGCGGCCTCAAAACGACTGTCCGGCTCGACGATGACTACCTGAAGATTGCCCCAGGGTCGGGAACGAGCCTCCAGTGCGTGTCCCTTGGCCTGCAGGGAGGTCTTCAGGCCATCATCCAGGGCATCGGGCTCATGCTCGATATGATCCGGCAGGTACTGGTGATGGAAGCGAGGTAACGACGCCAGTCGTTCCGCATCCGCCCCCTCATGAAACTCCAGCGCCGCGAGCATCACCATGGTGATGATGCGACTGCCGCCGGGTGTGCCCAGGGCGGCAATACGCCCATCCATCTCCAAGAAGGTGGGCGACATGCTCGACAGCATGCGCTTGCCCGGCTCGATGCGGTTGGCCATGGACTGCATCAGGCCATAGGCATTGGGCGCCCCCGGCGCGGCCGTGAAGTCATCCATGTGGTTGTTGAGCACCACGCCGGTGCCGGCGGGCATGAAGCCGGAGCCGAAGGGGTAGTTGAGGGACAAAGTGGCCGACACCCGGTTACCCCGGGCATCGATGATGGAAAAATGCGTGGTGTCCTCGCCACCCGGGACATCCGTTACCCCCGGCAATTGATCGCTGGGTCGGGCACGGCGCGGGTGGATGGTGGCGGCCAGACCGGCGGCGTAATGCGGATCGGTCAGACGCTCCACGGGCACCGGCACAAAGTCCGTGTCGCCCAGGTAGCGGGCGCGGTCATGATAGGCCAGGCGCATGGCCTCCACCTGATGATGCACGCGGGCAGCGTCATCCCCGGCATCGGGATCCATATGGGCCAACACCTGTAGTGCCTGGGCCAGGGCGATGCCACCGGAGGAAGGCGGCGGCGCCGACACCACCCGCATGCCCCGGTAGCCGAAGGTCACCGGTTCGCGCTCCACCACCTGATAGCTCGACAGGTCCTCTTCGGTCCAGATCCCCCCGGCCTCGTCCATGGCCTGGATGAGCCGCTCGGCCACGGGTCCCCTGTAGAATCCGTCACGTCCCGATTCCGCCAGTCGCTCCAGGGTCAGGGCCAGGTCCGGCTGGCGGATCACGAAGCCCTCTTCAGGCACCTCGCCATCGTCCAGAAAGACCGCTGCCGCCTCGGGCCACTCCCGCAGCGTGTCCCGGCGGAAGGATGTCAGCCGATGATAGATTGGGTCCACCGGGAACCCTTCCCGGGCCAGACGGATAGAGGGCTCCAGCAATACCGACAGGGGCAGCACACCGTATTTCCGCGCGATATGGTCCAGCGCATCGGGCGTGCCGGGAATGGCGGCCGCCAAGGGGCCGTTCATCACCCGATCACGTTCAAATTCGCCGTCATCGTCCATGAACATGTCGGAGTGGGCCGCCAATGGCGCCCGCTCCCGGGCATCCACCATGATCTGCCGTCCCGTGCCGGCCTCATGCAACAGCCAGAAGCCGCCGCCGCCCAAGCCGGATCCATAAGGCTCCACCACCGCCAGTACCGCCCCCACGGCCACGGCGGCGTCGAAGGCGTTCCCTCCCCGCACCAGTATCTCCAGGGCGGCTTCGGTGGCCAGTGGGTGGGGAGTGGCAATACCGTGGGGAGGTGGATCCGCCGCCAAATGCCCTGCCATGCACAGGCCCATCAGGAGAATCAGACATCGGATCGAACGAAACATGAGGGTCTCCTCCGGGGTGATTCGGGGGGCGGCGGCGGTCGGCATAGACAGGATAATCGAATCAACGATACCGATCAGACAAACGCCCCCCTACACCCCACCTTCAAACCGCGCCACCAGAAAATCAATCAACGCCCGCACCCGGGGCGGCAGCCAGCGTCGGTCGGCATACACGGCATATACGGTCAGTGTCGGTGCGTGCCAGGCATCCAGACAGGTGACCAGCCGGCCCCGCGCCAGGGCATCGGCGGCCAGGAAGCGGGGCATCAGCACCAGGCCCAGTCCAGCCTCGGCGGCGGCCACCAGTACCTCGCCGTTGTCCGATCGCACCGAACCGTGCACCCGGACCACCTGTTCATCCCCATCACGGCAAAATCGCCAGTCATGGCCGGCGGGATCGTTGGTGTATACCAGACATTCATGATCCGACAGGTCACGGGGATGGGCCGGAGTGCCCCGTTCCCGCAGGTAGCCGGGACCGGCGCACAGCACCAGGTCCACCGTGGCCAGCGGCCGGGCCACCAGGGTGGGATTGAGCTGGGAGGCCACACGGATCGCCAGGTCGAACCCGTCCTCCACCAGGTTCACGATACGGTCGTTGAAGGTCACGTCCAGTGACACCTGGGGATGTTGCCGCTTGAACTCGGCCAAGGCCGGCGCCAGATGACGAATCCCGAAACTGACCGGCGCCGAAAGACGCAGACGGCCCCGTACCGTGCCGGTTTCCAGGGCCAGGTCCTGCTCCGCCTCGTCCACCAGTTGCAGGATGCGCACCGCCCGCGGATAAAAGGCGCTGCCGGCTTCCGTGAGGGACTGGCGCCGGGTGGTACGCTGTAGAAGTCGCGTACCCAGATGGCGCTCCAGCTTGCTCACATAGCGACTGGGCTGGCCCCGGGCCAGACCCAGCCGTTCCGAGGCGGCACTGAAGCCGTCGCATTCCACCACGGTCACGAAGACCCGTAGGGCGCGCACAAGATCAAAATCCGGCAGATTGATGTTTTTCATGCATCGATATTATGCCGATACCCGGGTTTATCAAGCACGGTAGAAGGGTTTCAATCAAAGCACACACCCATCTTTCAAGGAGATCGCCATGAGCAAGGTCCTGGTCCTGTATTACTCCATGTATGGTCACGTCGAGACCCTGGCCCAGGCCATTGCCGAAGGGGCGCGCAGCGTGGAAGGCACCACCGTGGACATCAAACGCGTGCCGGAGCTGATGAGTGAGGAAGATGCCCGCAACGCCGGTGCCAGACTGGATCAGGCGGCGCCGGTGGCCAATCCTGAAGATCTGGCCAACTACGATGCCATCATCTTCGGCACCCCGACCCGCTTCGGCAACATGGCCTCCCAGATGCGCAGCTTTCTGGATCGTACCGGCGGCCTGTGGGCCCAGGGCAGGCTGGTGGGCAAGGTGGGCAGCGTGTTCACGTCCACCGGTACCGGTGGCGGCAGTGAAACCACCATCACCTCTTTCTGGCATACCCTGGCCCATCACGGCATGGTGATCGTCGGCGTTCCCTACGTGATACCGGAAACCACCGACATTTCCGAAGTGCGGGGCGGCAGTCCCTACGGCGCCGCCACCATCGCCGGCGGCGACGGCAGCCGCCAACCCAGCGACAAGGAGCTGACGATCGCGCGGCTGCAAGGCAGCCACGTGGCGCGAATCGCGGGCAAGCTGCGAGGCTGAGCCTGGTCTCCAGGCCGCCGAAATACCGTTGACACCTCCCCGTCCGGCCGCATGGCATCCATGCGGCCGGACGGCGTTGCAAATCCCATGTACGTCCATCCAGAATCCTGACGCGACTATCCAGAATTGCGCCTTCCTGCCGATACCGGGTCTAGACTCGTTAAAGCGTCATTGCATACGCCCCTCCCCTTTGGTTGGTCACCCTGTCCAGGAACGCGCCATGGCCCTCGTAAAAAAGACTCCCAGCACATCGCCCTCATCCCCGGGTAGCGAGGATTCCCGCACCCACGCCGCCGCGGCCCGCGAAGCGGAAGCCCAACGCAAGCGAGCCCGAACCCTGGCCAAGCAGCAGCAAGCCGCCGAGCGCATCGCCTCGGCCACCGCCCAGTTGGCTTCCGGCATCAATGAGGCGGCCTCCGCCGCCGAGGAACTCAAGCGGGCCTCCGATCAGATCGCCTCCGGCGCCGAGGAGGCTTCCGGTGCGGCCCAGGAATCCCTTACCGCCTTCAAACAGGTCAACCTCGCCCTGTCCCGTCAGCTGGAAAACGCCAATAGCGCCCAGGCCAGGGTGGAATCCCTCAAGGAACTGGTCACCGGGGTCGGTGGCGAGATCGACGGTTTCATCACCAATGTGGGTATCAGCGCCCAGCGCCAGAGCGAATCGGTGAAGATGGTCAGCGAGTTGGAGCAGCAGGCCGCCAATATCGGCGACATCGTCAAGGCCGTGGCTCGCATCGCCGATCAGACCAACCTGCTGGCCCTCAATGCCGCCATCGAGGCGGCCCGGGCCGGCAAGCACGGCAAGGGTTTTGCCGTGGTCGCCGATGAGGTTCGCACCCTGGCGGAAACCTCGGAGAAGAGCGCCAAGCAGATCCAGGATCTGGTCGCCCAGATACAGAAGGATGTCAAGCAGATCTCCGAAGGCATCAACACTTCCGCCGGCAAGGTGCAGCAGGAAGTGGAAAACGGCAAGCAGATCACCCAGCAACTGAAGCAGATCCGCGACGATACCGCCGTGATCACCGGCGGCATCCAGGAGATCGCCACCGGCGCCCAGCAATCCGAAAGCGCTGCCAGACAGGCCCTCAAGGGTACCGAAGAGATCGCCACCGCCGCCGAGGAGCAGTCCGCCGCCGCCGAGGAATCCGCCAAGACCGTGGCGGAGCAGACCCAGGCCCTGGGGGAATGCGAACAGGCGGCCCAGAGCCTGTCGGAATTGGCGGAGGAGCTGCGCAGTTCCACCGACATCAGCAAGAGCGCCGAGGAAGTCGCCTCGGCCGCCGAGCAGCTGTCGTCGGCGGTACAGGAAATCAACCGCTCCGGGGCGCAGATCATGGCGGCGCTGGACCAGATCCGCAAGAGCGCCCAGCTGCAGTCTTCCGCCACCGAGGAATCCTCCGCCGCCGTGATCCAGATCGAAAAGGGCGTGGAGATTTCCCAGCAACGGGCAACGGCCACGGAAGAGAAGATCCGCCACATCACCCAACTGCTCAAGACCAACCAGCAGAGCATGGAAGAACTCATCCGGGGCGTTGCCGAATCCGCCGACGCCTCCCGCGAGAGCCTGCGTCAGATCAAGAATCTGGAACTGGTGTCACGGCGCATCGACAAGATCGTGGATGCCATCACCACCGTTTCCATCCAGACCAACATGCTGGCGGTCAACGGTTCCATCGAAGCCGCCCGGGCCGGCGAATTCGGCAAGGGCTTCGTGGTGGTGGCCACGGATATCCGCAACCTGGCCCATGACTCGGCGGAAAACGCCGACCGCATCAAGGATCTGGTGAAGGCGGTGCAGGACCAGATCGACACCGTCTGGCGCGACCTGGAGGAAAACATCAACGCCGCCAATACGGAGGCGCAGAAGGCCAGGAGCATCACCGCCGGCCTGCAGACGGCGGAAACCGACGTGGCCACCGTACAAAAGAGCGCCCGTGAAGTTCTCAATGCCGCCACCGAGATTGCCACCGCCATCGGTCAGGTGAAAACCGGGGTCGAGCAGATCGCCGCCGCCGCCGAAGAGGCGGAAAAAGCGGCCGCCGAGGCGGCTTCGGCGGCCGGTCAGCAGGCCCAGGGGGCCGAGGAGCTGGCGGCGGCCATCGAGGAAATCGCCTCGCTGGCCGATGAACTGCAAAGCGCCTGACACCAGCCACCGTATTGCGGGAGATCGTCATGACCAACGAAACGGTCGCATCGTCCCCCCCGGGCGGGGGTGATACCCAGTCAACGAACCCGGATCAGGAGTCCGACGTTCGTCAATTCGTGATCTTCATCTGCGGCAGCGAGGTGTTCGGGGTCGACATGGCCCCGGTACAGGAAATCATCCGTGTGCCCGAGGTCGTCCGCGTTCCCATGGGTCCCCCCGCCCTGGAGGGACTCTCCAACCTGCGCGGCAAGGTGCTGCCCATCATCAGTCTGCGCCGTCTGTTCGACTTTGACCGCCGCGACAGCGATGACGCCTCCCGTGCCCTGGTGATCGACCTGGGTCAGCCCCTGGGCTTCGTGGTGGACCGGGTCAGCAGCGTGGTGGCGGTGGAACCGGAACAGATCGAGGACGTCAGCAACCTGAGCACCACGGTGAATACCGAGATGCTGTCCGGCCTGCTCAAGGATGTCGGCGGCTTTCCCATGGTCATGGTGATGGATTTCGAGCGTCTGATCAGCGCGGAATTTGCCGACATCGCCCGGATGGCCCGCGGCACCGCGGCCCATGCCCTGGCCCAGGAACACTCCGACGATGAGGAAGACGGCGAGGATGCACAGGACGAACTCCAGCTGGTGAGCTTCGAAGTGGCGGAACAGGAATACGCCATTCCCATCGAGCACACCCAGGAGATCGTCCAATTCCCCGAGCAGATCGTGAAAGTACCCCGTTCCGAGGCCCATGTGCTGGGGGTCATGAACCTGCGCAACCGTCTGCTGCCCCTGGTATCCCTGCGCTGTCTGTTCGAGCTGCCCGATCGAAGCGCCGATGAACAGAGCCGCATTGTGGTGGTACGGCTGGGCACCATCACGGTAGGACTGGTCATGGACAGCGTCAATGAGGTCCTGCGCGTGCCGCTGAGCGCCGTGGAAGCCATGCCCGCCATCCTCTCCAGCACCGGCAACCTGGGCGAAATCTCCCGCATCTGCCGCCTGGGACAGGACGGCAAACGCCTGGTTTCCATCATTTCCATCGAGCACCTGTTCCGGCATTCATCCATTCAGGAGGCGATCAATACCGTGAAAGACATGCAGGAAGACGACCCGGCCATCCTGGACAGTCAGGAAGAGCAGGACGACGACGAGGAACAGGTGGTGGTATTCCGCCTCGACAGGGAAGAGTTCGGCGTGCCCATCGACAGCATCCAGGAGATCGTGCGGGTCCCCGAGGAACTCACCCGGGTCCCCAAGGCCCCCCACTTCGTCGAGGGCGTCATCAATCTGCGCGGCTCGGTGCTGCCGGTCATCGACCAGCGTCGTCGCCTGGGACTGCCCACCACCGAACGCAACGACCGTCAGCGCATCATGGTCTTCCTGCTGGACGGCATGCGCACCGGGTTCATCGTCGATTCCGTGGCCGAGGTGCTGAAAATTCCCCGCACCGCCATCGAACCCTCGCCCCGGCTTTCGGAGGAACAGGCCCGACTGATCGGCCGGGTCGCCAACATGGAGAAACAGAAACGCCTGATCCAGCTGATCGATCCTTCACACCTGCTCGCCCGGGAGCAGCGCGCAGTCCTGGCCGGCCTGACCGAGCAGCAACAAGACGAACAGCAAAATGTGCAAGGCACCAGTGGCACCTGAATTTCGCCTCTCCTCAAAATATACAGAGACTTAAGACAAGACCGTGATCAAGCTGCTGATCGTCGATGACTCCGCGCTGATGCGCCGCCAGCTCAAGGCCATCTTCATGGCGGAAGGCGATTTCCAGGTGGAAATGGCCCGCCATGGCCAGGAAGCGGTGGAACTCAACCGCACCTTCGAGCCGGACGTCATCACCCTGGACATCAACATGCCTCAGATGGATGGCCTGACCGCCCTGTCCCTGCTCATGGCGGAACGTCCCGTGCCCGTGGTCATGGTTTCCTCCCTCACCGAAAAGGGTGCCATCGCCACCCTGGAGGCCCTCAACCTGGGTGCGGTGGACTATATCCCCAAGCCGGGCGGTACCATTTCCCTGTCCATCGCCGAAGTGGAGGCGGAGATCATCGCCAAGGTGCGGGCCGCCGCCGGGGCGCGCATCAGAAAATCCCGGGGTCTGGCGGCCCGCATCCGCGGCAACCTGTCCGTCCGCGAAACGGCCAAGCCTTCTCCCCGGCCAAGCACCAGCCCACTGCCCATGGGGGAAGAAGCGGACGGTGACGGCCTGGTCATCATCGGTGTTTCCACCGGCGGTCCCCGCACCCTGGAAGAGATCCTGCCCCTGCTGCCGGCGGATTTTCCCTGGCCGGTCCTGGTGGCCCAGCACATGCCCCCCAGTTTCACCCGCCCCTTCGCGGAACGCATGAACAGCCTCTGCGCCCTGGAGGTGCTGGAACTCCGGCGACCGCTGGAACTGAGGCCCGGGCAGATTCATATCGGTCGGGGCGGTGCCGACATCGTGGTCGTACAACGCGCCGGCAAGCGTCTGGTCAGCGCCCGTCCGGAGTCGCCGGAGATGCTCTGGCACCCGTCCGTGGAACTGCTGGGACGCTCGGTGCTGCAACACTGCAACCCGCGCCGGGTGATCGGCGTCATGCTCACGGGCATGGGGTACGACGGGGCCGAAAGCTTTACCGAACTCAAGCGCCGGGGCGGCCGCACCATCGCCGAATCCGAGCAGTCGGCGGTGGTCTTCGGCATGCCCGCCGAACTCATCAAACGCGGTGGCGCCACCACCGTGCTGCCGGTGGAAAGGATTGCGGAACAGATCATCAAATGGGTCCATGCCAGCTGACTCAACCTTTTAACCCAAGGATTGCACCATGGCGTTGAAAAAGGGACAGCCCACCCCCCCTTGCCATAGTCCCGGCGAGCGTCAGGAGCCCAGAAACCTGGAAACCCTGCTGCAGACGCTGCTGGACGAAGATGTCATGAAACGCCGCTGGGCCGCCCGGGACCTGGCGGAACATCCGGCGGCGGCGGAAGCACTGGTCACACGGCTTCGCCACGAAAAGGATGCCACCGTGCTGCAGGTGATCGTCACCTCACTGGGCTGCATCGCCAACGAGGTGGCCATTTGCGGGCTGATCGACTGTCTGTATTCGGAACACACCCTACTGCGCAACGCGGCCATTGAAGTGCTCAAGGAACTGCCCGAGCCGGTCGCTCCCCACATGGGAAAGCTCCTGCACGATCCCGATCCGGATGTGCGCATCTTCGCCGTGAACGTGCTCGAATCCCTGCGTCATCCCCAGGTGGAGGCATGGCTGCTGGAGGTCATTCTCAAGGACGAACACATCAACGTCTGCGCCACCGCCGTGGATCTGCTGGGCGAGGTGGGCAGCCCGCAGTCCCGGGATGCCCTGCGGGCACTCAAACAGCGTTTTCCGGAGGAACCCTATATCCAGTTCGCCGCCGATCTGGCCCTCAAGCGCATCGGGGCCGGGTGATGTCCATGCAGAAACCCAGCGTCATCAGCGACGAGGATTTTCAGAAATTCCGGGAATTCTTCTATCGCAAGACCGGCATGCTGTTCGAGGACAGCAAACGCTATTTCGTGGACAAACGCCTGCTTGAGCGCATGGCCGCCACCGCCAATGAAAGCTTTCGCAACTACTTCACCATGCTGCGCTTCCAGGCCTCCGGGGCCGAACTGCAGACCCTGATCAATGCCATGACGGTGAACGAAACCTACTTCTTCCGCGAGGAGTACCAGTTTCGCTGTCTGGTGGATTCCATTCTCCCCGAACTCGTGGCCCGACGCTCATCCTCGCGGCCCATCCGCATCTGGTCGGTGCCCTCCTCCTCCGGCGAGGAACCCTACGGTATCGCCATCTACCTGCTGGAACACTGGCCGCTGCTCGAACAGTGGGACGTGGAGATCATTTCCTCCGATATCGATACCCAGGTTCTGGAGCAGGCCCGCAAGGGACTGTATGCCAGCCGGGCAATCCAGCACCTGCCCACCAATCTGCTGAAAAAATATTTTCACCGGGCAGGCAGCCATTACCAGATCAGCCAAAGCCTGCGGGAAGCGGTGGAGTTCACCCGTGTGAACGTCCACGATGCCGCCGACATGCGCGGTCACCGGCAGTTCGATGTCATCTTCTGCCGCAACCTGCTGATCTATTTCGACGACCTGTCCCGCAAGAAGACCGCGGAGTCCTTTTTCGATGCCCTCAACCCCGGTGGTTTCATCTGCCTTGGGCATTCCGAGTCCATGAGCCGCATCTCCTCGCTGTTCCAGATCCGGCGCTTTCCCGAAGCCATCGTATATCAGAAACCCCTGGAGGCGAGATGAAACGCATTCTCGTCATAGACGACGCAGCCACGGTCCGGCTCTATCACCGTGAAATCCTCGAACAGGCCGGCTTTGCCGTCATCGAGGCCATCAACGGACTGGAAGCCCTGGAAAAACTGGAGATGGAAGGCCCCTTCGACCTCTACCTGGTGGATATCAACATGCCCAAGCTGGACGGCTACGGCTTTCTCAAGGCACTGCGCGAGAAGGACATCCCGCAGGCGCCGGCCATCATGATCTCCACCGAGTCGTCGCCCCGGGACCGTGAGGCCGCCCTGGTCGCCGGCGCCAACCTGTACGTCGTCAAGCCGATCAGGCCCGAACAGCTACTGCCTCAGGTACGGGGCCTGCTTGGAGAGGGGCATCCGTCATGAATCCGTTACTGGATCAGTTCATCAGTGAATCAAGGGACGCCATCCAGTCCATCGGCGAACGGCTCATGCAGCTGGAAAACACGCCGGATGATCATGAACTCATGGATGAATTGTTCCGACTGGTCCACACCCTAAAGGGCAATAGCGGACTGTTCGACTTTCCCGAGATGACCCGTGTACTCCACGGTGCCGAGGACCTGATGGACACCGTCAGGGACGGCCGCATCGGCTATTCCCAGTCGCTGGCGGATCCACTGCTCGAGGCGATGGATTTTGTCTCGGCCCTGCTCGACGAGATCCTCGCCGGCGGCGACGGCAACCTGCCCGCCGATGCCGAACGCACCGCGGCCGCCGTGGCGCTGACCGATTCCCTGCGTCGACTCATCACGGCTCGGGCCGAGCAGGACGAACCCGAGACAACCGCCGCCGAACCATTGACGGCCTCGACCCCGGCAACACACGCCCGCCCCGATGACCCGGCCGACGACGTGACAGACCCGACGACGCGGATACCTGAAGCCGCGCGCATGGATGCATATCGTCGCATGGTCCAGGGGCAGTCCTGCTCGTGGCTCAGTTATCGGCCCGAGGAAGAATGTTTTTTCAAGGGGGAAGACCCGTTCTATCAGATCACCCAGCTGCCCGACCCCCTCTGGCGCCGAGTCAGTGCCCGGGAACCCTGGCCGGCCCCGGACGCCCTGGATGCCTACCGCTGCCTGCTGCATTTCGAGTGCGTCATTCCCATGGATCCGCGGGAGCTGACGGAACACTTCCGCTACATCCCGGACCAGGTGGAGATCATCCCCCTTCAACCGGCAATGCTGGCCATTCCTACCGGGGAAACGCACGACGGCCTGCCCGTGGCGGAATACCTTGAGACCGCGAAGTCACACCTGGAATCCGGCAACCATGACGGTCTGGCCCGGGCCAGCCGACTGCTGCTGGAACTATCATCACCCGAACTCAAAGTAGCCTCGGCGCTGCGCTGGCTGCTGCTGGTACTGGGCACCCAGCCGGACGACACCCGGCTCCAGCAAAAACTGCTGGACGACATCCGCCGTGGAGCAGGTATCGGTGACGACACGGCACCCGTCCTCGAAGACACCGCCGCCCCCGATGCCGACATCATCTCGACCCAGGCCGAAATCCTCGCTCTGGAGGATACACCGCCCTGGCTCCCCGGCCGCCTGCGGGCCGTCGCCGCCAGCCTGCGGGCAGCCTTCACTCAAGCGGGACAGCAGGCCCGCCTTGAAGGCATGGACGAGGCCCTGCGGGCGGCGCTGGAGCAGAAGGCATCCTCGCCCCTGGCCCGATGGCTGGCGGACCATGTCACGCCGGCACCGGTCGGCGTCGATCCCGCACCGGCGGCGCCCAGCACCGTCGCCACCGAGCCCGCCCCCACCCCCGCCACGCCGGGCGCAACAACCGGCAACGGAGAGGCCCGCAAGTTCGGCCGCCGCCTGGAAGACAACTATGCCAGCCCCAGCGCCATCAAGGTGGATCAGGCCAAGATCGACCGACTGATGAACCTCATCGGCGAGATGATCGTGGCCAAGAATGCCCTGCCCTATCTGGCCGCCCGTGCCGAGACGGTATTCGGCGTGCGGGAGCTATCCCGGGAAATCAAGGGACAGTACGGCACACTCAATCGCATCGCCGATGAAATGCAGGACGCCATCATGCAGGTTCGACTGCTGCCGGTGTCCTTCGTGTTCCAGCGTTTCCCGCGGCTGGTCAGGGATACCGCCCATAAACTGGGCAAGGAAGTGCGACTAGTACTGGAAGGAGAATCCACCGAGGCGGACAAGAACGTCATCGAATCCCTGGCCGATCCCCTGGTCCACATCATTCGCAACAGCCTCGACCATGGCCTGGAGACCCCGGAGGAACGTCGCGCCGCCGGCAAGCCGATGGCGGGACGGCTCACCATCAGCGCGCGTTCCGAATCAGACCGGGTGGTGATCGAGATCGCCGATGACGGTCGCGGCATCGACCCCGCGGCGATCCGCCGCAAGGCCTATGAAAAGGGTATCATCGACGAACAGGCCCTGGAGCGGCTCACGGATCAGGAGGCACTGAATCTGGTCTTCGCCCCCGGTTTTTCCACCGCCGCCCAGGTGTCCGACCTGTCCGGACGGGGCGTGGGCATGGACGTGGTGCGCACGGCGGTGGCGCGGGTCAACGGCAGCATCGATCTGAAAAGCCGACCGGGCGAAGGAACCCGCCTGCGGCTCTCCCTGCCCTTGTCCATGGCCGTGACCAACGTGATGATCATCGTCTCCGCCGGCCAGCGTTTCGGCGTCTCCATGGACGCGGTGGCGGAAACCGTACGGGTGGCACGGACCGACATCCAATGCATCAAGCACCAGATGACCACGGTTCTGCGCGGCCGCGTGGTGCCGCTGGTGGCGCTCAATGACCTGCTGGCCCTGGACGAAGCCCAGGTTCCCAACGATGATGGTGAAATGGCGGTGGTGGTGGTGCGCATCGAAAACGATTTTCTCGGCATCATCGTGGATGACTGTCGCGAGACCGTGGACATCATTCTCAAACCCCTGGCCGGATTCCTCGGCAACCTGCGGGGTTATGCCGGCTCCGCCCTGCTGGGGGACGGATCGGTTCTGCTGGTGCTCAATCCCCGGGAGTTGCTGTGATGGGCATTGAAATCGATGACAACACCTTGCGGGTCACCGACATGCTTGGCGTCGAAGATGCCGAAATCTTGCTCGACTGGCTGCTCAAGCATCCCGAAGGCAACCTGGATCTGGCCGGCTGTACCCACCTGCATGCCGCCAACTTGCAGGTCCTGATGGCCACCCGCCCCCGGATCACCGCCTGGCCCGAAGACGCCCGGCCGGCAGACTGGCTCAGACACGCACTCAATCAAGAGGAATGAATTCCATGCCCAAGACCATTCTTGTGGTGGATGACTCAGTCACCATGGTCATGAGCCTGAAAACCAGCCTGCAGATCGCCGGTTTCACCGTGGAGACGGCCCACGACGGTCAGCAGGCCCTGGACAAGCTCAAGTCCGGCGTCAAGCCGGACCTGATCATCACCGACATCAACATGCCCCGCATGGGCGGGATCGACTTCATCCGTCATGCCCGCGCCCTGCCGGGCATGCGCTTCATCCCCATCCTGGCCCTGACCACGGAAAGCCAGCAGGCCAAGCGGGACGAGGCCAAGAAACTGGGTGCCACCGGCTGGTTGCTCAAACCCGTCAGTGGCGCCGACCTGATCAAGGTCATCAAGCAAGTCCTGCCCGGCGCCTGAGGACACCCCATGACGGTCCTGACCGAGCAGCGCCGGAAACTGGCCGAAGCCTCCCTGCAACAGGCGCGCACCCTGCGTCGCAACATGGCCGTCTCCACGGTGCTGGGCACCCTGCTGCTGTCCCTGCTGGTGTATCACACCCATGCCTGGCCGGCGCGGCTGTCGCAATGGCTGGGCATCAGTGAACCCGCGGTACTGGCGATCATGGTGGCCATTGCCCTGCTGGGGACCAACTTCCTCGCCGGACTGGTATTCTTTCGCACCAGCTACCGCAACGCCGGTTCCCTGTGCCGCACCCTGGAGGCGCTGGACGAGGAACTGGTCAAGACCGAGACACAACTGGCAGCCAGCCGCGATTCCATGCATGCCACGGCCGATATGGATCAGGCCTTTCAGGACGCGCTGCGGCAGAACCTGCAGGACAGCGAGACCTACACCCTGGGCATCATCGAACGCACCGGCCGGCTCAACGAGGCGGCCGGAAAGCTGCTGGACTATCTGCACCACTCCAGCACCAACGCGGCCACCATGGCGGTGGACATCCAGCAGGGTGTGGAGGACATGAACAGGATTGCCAGCTTTGTGCGCGAACTGCCGGACAAGATCCGTCAGGATGCCGAGGTGATTCACCACATCCTCCAGGAGGTCAAGCAATTGGAAGGGCTCGCCGCCTCCATCAAGGAGATCAGCCAGCAGACCAACCTGCTGGCCCTCAACGCCGCCATTGAAGCCGCCCGGGCCGGCGACTCGGGGCGCGGATTTGCCGTCGTGGCCACCGAGGTACGCGCCCTGGCCAATCGTGCCTCGACGGCGGCCGACACCATCGAATCCGGCCTCAATCAGGCCCTGATGGCGGTGGAAAACAGCCTGGCCAACAGCAACCTCGGCGACTCTCACCACCACCTGGAAAAGGCGACCCAGGTGGTTGATGCCTTCCAGGCGTTGCAGCACAGTTACGAGGACATGCGCCAGTTCTACAAGACCCTGTTCTCGGTGGTCACCCGGCACAATACCGAACTGGCGGAACAGATTGCCGACATGCTGGGGCTGATGCAGTATCAGGATGTGGAGGGACAGCGGTTGACCCGCATGACCGACACCCTGGCGGAGCGTTGCCGGCTCTATGCCGGCGTGGATCAGTCTCCCACGGGTTTTGCGCCCCTCCCGGAGGAGTTGCAGCAGCTGCTGGCCCGCTATCTGGAGGACGAGGCCCGTCACAGCCACCCCGACCACCAGACCACCACCCCCGATGCGGGACCGCGTATCGAACTTTTCTGATGCCGCGCATCGGCATCCGTGACCCGACGAGAATGCCCATGACCGTTTCCCTGTCACAACACCTGCAAACCCATCGGGATGAGATACTCGCCGAATGGTTCGCCGAGTGGTTGCCCGCCGATAACAGCGGTCAACCGGGCTGGGCATCACCGGCACAGACCCGACACATCATGCAGACGCTGTTTGACCAGATCCTGTCGGCGCTGACGACGGCCCCGCCGGATCAGCTCCCCGACCTGGACGAGCAGGCCCCCCTGTGCGTACATCTGCGACATCTGGCCGCCGAACAGGCCCGCAACCCGGAACAGGCCACGGATCCCTTGCGCCTGCTCTTCAGCCTTCGGCAACTGCTGCTGCGTCATGTCACGGCCTGGGACCGGAAGAGCGAAACACTCTCGATGGCGGAACCCATGCTTCGGCTGGATCGCTATTTTGACCGGATTGCACTGTTCGCCTTCAACAGCATACTCAGCCTGCGGGATCGCCATATTTCGGAACAGAATCTGTCACTGATGGAACTGTCCACTCCCGTGCTGCGCCTGTGGCATCAGATCCTGCTGCTGCCTCTGGTGGGCATCATCGATACCGGACGGGCCCGTCAGATCGCGGATCATCTGCTGGAGGCCATTGCCCGTCATGAAGCGCGGGTGACGGTCATCGACCTGACCGGCGTCCCCATCATTGATACCAGCGTGGCCCAGCACATCATGAAGACCATCGACGCCGCCCGTCTGCTGGGTAGCCGGGTGGTGCTCACCGGCATCAGTCCGGAAGGCGCCCAGACCCTGACCAAGCTGGGCATCCGCTTCGGCGATGTCATCTGCCGCGCCAGCCTGCGCGCCGGTATTGCCGAAGCCCTGATGATCACCGGCAAGCGCATCACCGCCATGGAGGATCCGGCACACCCATGAAAAAAATTCCCATCCTGCGTCTGGGACGAATCCTGCTGGTCTCCATTCAGGAAGACCTCACCGACAACGAGGCCATGCAGTTCCAGTCCGATCTGGTCAACAAGGTCGCGGAGATCGAGGCCCTGGGCGTGGCCGTGGACATCACCGCGCTGGACGTGGTGGACTCCTACATGGCACGGGTCATCAACGATACCGCCAGCATGGTGCGCCTGCTGGGCGCGGAAGTGGTGATCTGCGGTATCCAGCCCTATGTCGCCATGACCCTGATCGAGATGGGCAGGGATCTGATCGGAGCCGACTGCGCCTTCAACCTGGATCAGGGTCTGGAGATGCTCAGGGAGCGCATCGCCCACCGCGGCGACATCCGTTTCACCGGTGACGGGGATGAATGAACGACGACCGTCCGTACGGCTTGCCATCGGCAACAGCAGCGACATCGTCACCGCCCGCCAGGCCGCCCGCGAGCTCAGTGCCCATCTCGGCTTCGGCAAGGCCCACCAGACCCGGCTGGCCACGGCGGTCTCCGAACTGACCCGCAACGTGATCCAGTATGCCGGGGCAGGCTCCTGCCTCATCGAAGACCTGTCGGACCCGGGCGAACGCATGATCCGGATCACCATCGAAGACCACGGCCCCGGCATTCCCGATCTCACCCTGGCCCTGCAGGACGGCTTCAGCACCAGCGGCGGCCTGGGCGCCGGATTGCCCGGGGTCCGCAGACTGGTGGACAGTTTTCATATCAGCTCGAACCCTGGGCTGACCCGCATCGTCATCGCCATTCGCAAGCCCGTCTGACATGTCACGACAGCCCCCGCCCCACACCCACTGCACGACTGCCCCCGCACAGATCATACCGATCCACGGTGAACAGGATGTCATGCAAGCCGCGCGCGCGGCCCGGCAGATGGCCGAACACCTGGGATTCGGCCGGGCGCAAGCCTATCACGTGGCCACGGCCGCCTCGGAGCTGACCGCCAACATGGCGGTACATGCCGGCGGCGGCACCCTCCACCTGCAGCCACTGACCGACAACGACGGCAGCATCATCGGGCTTGAAATGAGGGCGGAAGACCAGGGACCGGGCATTCCGGATCTTGATCTGGCCATGACTGAAGGGTACAGCACGGCAAGGCGGCTGGGCTGCGGTCTGCCCGGAGCCAGCCGCTTGATGGACGAATTCAGCATCAGTTCCACCTTGGGACAGGGGACCCGCATCAGGGCCATCAAATGGTGCCGTCACCGGCCCGTGGACAGATCATGAAATCATGCAGCG
This sequence comes from Ectothiorhodospira shaposhnikovii, assembly GCF_047222355.1. Taxonomy (NCBI): domain Bacteria; kingdom Pseudomonadati; phylum Pseudomonadota; class Gammaproteobacteria; order Chromatiales; family Ectothiorhodospiraceae; genus Ectothiorhodospira; species Ectothiorhodospira shaposhnikovii. The sequence goes on from NZ_CP178333.1 coordinate 2,358,298, forward strand.
ACAATCTGGGTCGAGCCATCCGGCCGATGCCGGGTGAAACACTCTGCGGGGACCAGGTCGGCTGCTGGCGGCAGGGCGAGACACTGTACATGGCGCTTGCCGATGGATTGGGACACGGCCCGGAGGCTCACCATGCCGCCCTCAGCACCATGCAGCATCTGATGGCGTTGGGATCGTTGCCGCCCACCCGACTCCTCGGCCGGTGCGACACCCTGTTGCGAGGCACCCGTGGCGTTGCCTTGGCCATGGCGCTGATCGATGATCAGGGGACACTGACCCACGTCGCCGTCGGCAACATCCGCGCCCTGCTGCTGCAACAGGATCGACTGACAAGACTGGGGGGCGCACGAGGCATTGTCGGTGCCGGTTTCCATCGTCTCTACGCAGAGCGTCATCTGCTGCGGCCGGGTGACTGGCTGGTCATGTTTTCCGACGGTATCAGCGAGGATATCCCCATTTCCGATGCCCTGAAGGATGCCTCGCCGACGGACCAGACCGCCCGGACACTGTTGCAACGCTGGGCACGGGACAACGACGATGCCGCCATCCTCCTCTACCGACATGCATGAATCCGCCGACTTGGATAGCGATGACGACATCACGGCGCGCTACACCCGGCTGCTGCTGCAGGCCGTCCTCACCGACGACCCGCTGACCACGGAGCAGGCCCTGACCGATGCCGCCGCCCTTGGCCGGGAAATGGTGAGTCGCGAACTTCCGCTGGAGGAAGTCAGCGAGATCCATCATGCCGCCCTGGTGGCGCTGGCCCAGGCACATCCGGAACTGACGCTGGCAACGGTGGCGGACAAGGTCACGGCCCCGCTCATGGAGGCCTACATGGCTTACAGCCTGGCCTTTCGCGAGCAACTGGAACATCGCACCCAGGCCATCCTGAGCGCCCGTCTCGATCAGCTCCGCCGTCTGGAGGCCATCGGCACCCTGGCTTCGGGCGTGGCCCACGAATTCAACAACATATTGGGCAGCATCATCGGTTTCAGTGAACTGCTCACGGACGAGGTACAGCCCGACTCCAGCGGCGCCCGGTATCTGGGCCATATCCTCAAATCCAGCTTCAAGGCCCGTGACCTGACCACCCGGTTGCTGGATTTCGCCCGCTCAATGCCCGAGATCCTTGAGCCCGTCAATGTGGTTCCCGTCGTCGGCGAAACCATCGAGCTACTAAGGGCTACCCTGCCCGTGCACATTCGACTGGTCATGGACGAGGGTCCCGGGCAGGCCTGGGTGATGGCGGAGCACAGCCAGATCCAGCAGATCGTCATGAATCTTTGCATCAACGCCGCCGATGCCATCCAAGGGCGGGCCGGGATGATACGGGTCGGCATTGATACCCTGCCGCGGACATCGGATCAGCCCGGCCCCATCGTCCGCCTGAGCGTCACCGACAACGGCGAGGGGATGACACCGGAGATCCAGGCACGTATCTTCGATCCCTTCTTCACCACCAAGCCCCCCGGCAGGGGAACCGGGCTGGGACTGTCGGTGATCCATGGCCTGGTGACCAGCCTGGGCGGTACGATCACCCTGGAGAGCACCTCCGGTGCGGGCACCCGGTTCAGCATCGACCTGCCCGCCCTTGGCGGACATACCCCGGGTCCGGGTCACACGGCGCCCCCCAAAGACCTGTCCCCATGACAGACACGGAAAAGACCATGACCACAATCCTGGTAGTTGATGACGACAACACTTTCCGGACCATGTTGCAGGAAATGCTGAGCAAGGAAGGGTTCCGCGTACTCGGCGCCGCCAGCGGCACCCAGGCCCTCACACTCCTGGAGTCCCATTCGCCGGACCTGATCATGACCGACATCCTGATGCCGGACGGCGATGGCATCGAACTGATCAATGCCCTCAATCAGCGCAACAGCCCCATTCCCATCATTGCCATGTCCGGCGGGCGCCGTTCCATCAGCCTGGAATTCAACCTGGAGTCCGCCGAACTGATGGGCGTGAAGGCCACCCTGCCCAAGCCCTTCACCCGTGAGTCACTGCGCCGGGTTCTTGAGGAAACCCTGCATCCATGAGCGCGGCGGGGGGAACGGGGCCCACCGTGCTAGTGGTCAGCAACCGCAAGGGGGGTACCGGCAAGACCACCACGGCGGTCAACCTGGCGGCGGAATTCGCCGCGACGGGCCGTCGCACGCTTCTGATCGACCTGGACACCCAGGGGCACTGCGCCCTGGGCCTTGGGGTCACGCCTTCCCCCACTCGACCCACGGTGCACCATCTCTTTCAGGACCACGACATCGGTCTGCTGGACGCACGCTATCCCACCTGCTGCCTGGGCCTGGACCTGGCCCCCGCCAATCCGGATTTTCAGCACGGCAGCGCCCCCGATGACGAGCAAGTGCTGGCACGGGCACTGGCGGATCCGGCACTGACATCCCGCTATGATCAGGTTGTCATCGACTCGCCGCCCTCCCTGGATCATCTGCTGCTCAATGCCCTGGCGGCCGCCCACTGGGCGGTCATCCCGTTCATGCCGCACCCCCTGGCCGGTGAAGGGGTCAAGCAACTGTCGAAGGTCTTTTTCAAGGTGGCCATGCGCAGCAATGCCAACCTGCGTCTGATGGGGGTGTTGCCGGTGATGCTGGACATGCGGGTCCGGCAGCACCAGACCGTCCGCGATCAGGTGGCCCGGCAGTTTGGCGAGGACCGGGTACTGGGCGGGATTCGCAACGACATCAAGCTGGCGGAATCCTTCGCCGCCGGGCGACCCATCCGGCTGTATGCGCCCCGCAGCCGCGGCAATGAGGATTACAGGACAGTCTTCGGAGTCATCGAACAACGCATGCGAGCCTGAAAGCCGGATCGTTCATTCAGGCGCTCACTCCATCACCCGGTCGCGCCCATGGGACTTGGCCCGATAGAGTGCCTGATCCGCCGCCTGCTTGAGTGCTTCCGCGGACGGCAGCGGTGCCGGGGCGGCATGGGTGGCAACACCAACACTGACGGTCAGGCAGGAAGAGACGCCGGAATACTCATGGGGAATCATCAAGTCTCTCACCGCCGCCACCATGCACTCCCCAACGTGCCGGGCACCCTGGGCATCCGTATCCGGTAGCAGGGCAACGAACTCCTCTCCCCCGTATCGGGCGACAAAATCCGAAGGTCTGGCGATACTGCCTTTCAGCACCTGAGCCACCCGGCGCAGGATGACATCTCCCGCGCCATGGCCGTAATGATCGTTGTAGGATTTGAAACAGTCGACATCGATCATGAGCAGGGACAGGCAGGAAGGGACATGACGGGACAGGCGTGACCATTCCTCCGCCAGTGTCTGGTCGAAATGACGCCGGTTCGGAAGCTCCGTCAGACTGTCCTGAAGCGATATCCGCTCCAGCTGGTCGGCCTTGAGTTTGTAATTGATGTGATTACGTACCCGGGCACGGACAATGGCCGGATTGAAAGGCTTGGAAATGTAATCCGCCGCCCCCAGGTTGAAACCCTTTTCCTCGTTGACATCATGATCCAGCGCCGTCACGAAGATCACCGGGATATGCCGGGTACGCGCATCTTCCTTGAGCCGATAGCACAACTCATAACCATCCATGTCCGGCATGAGCACATCCAGCAGGATCAGGTCCGGAGCCGGTTCCCTGCCGGCCAGGATCAGGGCCTTTTCCGCCCGGGTCGCGGTCAGAATACGATACTCACTGCTCAACAGATTGGCCAATACATGAATGTTGGCGGGCTGATCGTCAACGATCAGCACCGTGGCCTTGACCTCGTTCAACATCAGACTTCAATCTCCAGACCGGCGTCGCATGCCAGTTTCCGTAACAGATCAGCGGCCCTCTCGTGCTCAAGATCAGCCAGTAACTGCTCCAACTCCTTCACCCTGGCCTCGCCGACACGTCGCCGCAGGCAGTCGGTCACCCGATGTATGGTATCGGCGGCCACCCACTCGCCGGCCAACAGGGAGGCATGCACCCTCTGCATCAACACCCTCACGGACTCGGGGTCATCAACCGTGTCCCGTTCGACCACAGGCGCCACCGGCAAGGTGGTCAGACTTTTACGCACTTCGTTCAGGGCTTCGATGAACGAGGCACGCAGTCGCCGGGGAACATCGCCATCTTTCTCCAGGGCCTGCTCCATGGCCCTTGCGCGTCTCTGCAGACGATTTGCGCCCAGAGTTCCCGCCAGCCCCTTGAGGGTGTGAAGGCTGTGCCGCAACATTTCGGCATGGGGTGGCTTCAAAACCATATCGATATCGGAGAAACCGGTCTGCAGCTCCAGATTGAAACGACGCAGCATGTTCAGATACAAGGAGGCATTGCCCTCGAAGGTCCGCAGACCACGATCCAGATCGAACCCCGGCAGGTCGGAGGGCAGCGCGCAATCAGGAGACGAGGCAGCCGTGTCACCGGCCCGCATGGTATCTTCATGCAGCCAGCGCCTCAACATGGCAAACAGGGCCTGGGTATCGATCGGCTTGGCCAGATGGCCGTTCACGCCCGCCGCCCGGGCGCGTAGCCGGTCATCATCCATCGCCGCCGCGGACAACGCCACGACCGGCAACTCCGAAAAACGCTGACGAATACGCCGTGTCGCTTCAATACCGTCCATCACCGGCATCTGCAGATCCATGAGCACAAGATCGACAGGCTGCTGCTCCAGCAGATTGACGGCCTCCAGACCGTTACAGGCCACCATGACTTCGACACCGGTATTTTTGAGTATCTGCATGGCCACCTCCTGATTGATGGCATTATCCTCCACCAGCAGGATGGTCTGGCCGGGAAAGGTGGGGACCCTGCCTTTCCCGTGAATCAGACCGTTGGTGGTTGCTGCCTTGGAGACGTGGCCGGATAGAGGAAGCTGAAGTTCGAACTGGAACAGACTGCCCTGGCCGGGCGCGGAGTAAAGCGCCAGTTCCCCGCCCATCTGCGCCACCAGGCGACGACTGATCACCAGACCCAGACCGGTGCCGCCGTATTTGCGGGTGGTGGAAGAATCCGCCTGGGAAAAGGGAAGAAACAGCTTGGTCTGTTGCGGCTCGCTGATCCCGATGCCGGTATCCCGAACCTGGAAACGCAATCGCACCGAGGTACCCTCGTCGCCCAAGGCAAGCTGATGAATTGCCAGGGTCACCCGCCCCTGTTCGGTGAACTTGACGGCATTGCTCAACAGATTGCTCAGAACCTGGCACAGGCGCAGGAAGTCTCCCTCCACCATCAGCCCGCCATCGGTTTCCTGTTGCAGTATCAGCTCGATACCCTTGGTTTCCGCCGTGAGGGCAAACAGGGCTCGCATGCGATCCAGCAGTTCATCGAGAAGGAAAGGATGACAGTCCAGTTCCAGCCTGCCGGCCTCGATTTTCGAATAGTCCAGGATGTCGTTGATGATGCCCAGCAGCATGCGTGAAGCATCACGTATCTTCGCAAGATAATCCTGCTGCCGCTCATCCATGGGGGTGTTGAGCAATAACTCCGTCATGCCGATGAACGCGTTCATTGGCGTGCGGATCTCATGACTGATGTTGGCCAGAAACTCACCCTTGGCCCGATTGGCGCGCTCGGCCGCCTCCTGGGCCTGCCTGATGTGGGAAATATCCTGAATGATGGACCAGATCACTTCCCGCCCATCCTGATCCGTAGTCTTGAATCCATGGAGCAGTACCGGGTAGCGACTGCCGTCCTTGCGAATGTATTCCTTTTCGAAGGGACCGTAGAAGCCCGTCGCTTCCATGGAGGCCAGAGCCTTTTCTTCCTCGGGCAGGTAAGACGCGGGCGTCAGCTCCCAGTAGCTGAGTCGTCTGAACTCTCCGGGGGTATAGCCGGCAGGTTCGTTGATCGCCCGATTGAATTCGAGAAACTGCCCGGTCCTGAAATCATTCATGGCGATCCCGACCGGTGACAGCTCGAACAAACCTCGAAACTTGGCTTCCTGTGCCGCCAGTTCCCGGGCGGCCATGACCCGATCCGTGATGTCCTCGTTGACGCCGACCACACGTACCGCCTCTCCGGCCTCGTTGCGCCTGACCTGGGCCAGACCACGCAATGTCCTGTGTGCCCCATCCCGGTATCGCTGTATCTGGAACTCCACGTCGAAACGGACATCCTCCTTCAGCAGGCGCTCGAATGCCCCCAACACGGTCGGGAGCGATTCGGGCAGGACCCGTGCCTGCCAGTCCTTGAAGCGACCGCCGAAGATCTGCTGATCCACGCCATAAACCCTGAACATCCCTTCGTCCCAGAGCAGCACGTCATTGGCGATGTCGTAGTCCCAGATACCGATATTGGCCGCCTCGGTGGCGAGCTTGAGCCGTTCCCTGCTCTCAAGCAGGTGCATTTCATTGTTTTTCTGCGCCGTGACGTCCCTGAACACCACCAACAGACAGGGTCCGGAACTCAATTCCATGGCAACCACGGAAATATTTGCATGGATCAGACTGCCGTCCTCGCGGCGCATCCGGGTTTCGAAATCATCTCGTCCCCGCGCCATGATCTTCGACACATGCGCCTCCACCTCATCCGGAGTTTCCAGGGCCTCGTAATCCTGGATACGCAATCGGGAGAACGCATCGGCGTCATAACCCAACGTCTGGTGAGCGGCGGCATTGAACTGCAGGGGCAAGGTGGTCTTCGGGTCGAGCAGCAAGACGCCGTCCGGATACAGATCGAACAGCATGCGAAACTTGCGCTCCTCTTCCTCCAGCGCCTTTCGGGTCCTGATCTCCTGGGTCTGACCCAGCAGGTACCCCCGCAGCATGAGCGGATTGCCCTCATCATCGTACTCCGGCACCGAGTATTCATAAAACCACTGATACCGACCGGCCTTGTTACGCAATCGATAATGCTGCTCGATGGCGGGCGCACGACCGGCCAGTTCCATGGCCGTGTCCCGTTCCAGTCGGGGCAGATCCTCGGGATGGACCAGATCCGCGAACAGAAAATTCGGCGCCAACATGGACTCGACCGAAAAGCCAAGCACACTCAGAACATTGCTGGACACATAACGCATTGGCCAACCTGGTCTGGGATGCCACACACAGACCATGACCGGCCCGCCCGTAAACAGCCTCAGCTCCCGCTCCAGCTGCCGGGAACGAACGACCGCGGCACTGACGTCCTGCAGCAGGAACAGGAAGTGACCGGATCCGCCCAGGGGCTTTGCCTTGAGTTCCACCGCCACCCCCAGACCATCCTTGCGCATCATCACTTCATCGCCCTGATAGGCCTGCCCCTGCTCCAGGCACTGCAATACCCGGCACTGGCCCCGGGGAATGAAAGTATCGGTCTGATCGCAATGCAGCCACCCTGACAAACCGGGCTCGGCGTCGTCAGGGTGGCTGCATTGAAAGAAATCCATCACGGGCCGACCCAGCATTTCCTCGACCCCATAGCCCAATAACGCCGATACCGCCTGATTGACCCGGATGACCAGCCCCTTCCCGTCGACAACAACCAAAGCCGCGGGCACCTCATCGGTCAGTGTCGTGAGCGCCTGGTTGATTTCCGCAAGCTCGCGGTTGAGCAAGTCCAGTTCTTGCTGATGATTCCTGAGCAGAGTGAACCAGCGGTTGTAATAGAGGCTGACCAGATCTTTCTGGCTGACAAGGCCGCTGAGGCGCCCCTTGGCATCCACGACAACCACCCGCTTGATCCGTCTTTCACGGCAAAACGTCAGTGCCTCGGCGATGGTGGCGTGCTCGTCCAGAGTCAGCACGGGGTGAGTCATGTAATCCGCCAAAGCCCCGTTCAGATCAGCACCGGATTGCAGCAGGCGAATCACGTCCCGCTGGGTCAGGATACCCACGGGCCTGTCGTGACGAATGGCAACGGTGGCGGTACATTTTCCCAGGTCCATCAGGCGCATGACATCCTTGACGGGCAGTTGATCATCCACCGCCAGCGGCTGACCACCCTGTAACAGCTCGCCCAGACTCTGGGTCTCGGCCAGCATCCTGGGGTCCAGGCTGGCAGCCAGATCGCTGTAACTGACAATGCCGGCCAGTTTGCCTCCCTGATCCACCAAGCAGACATGCTCGCAACGATTGCGTATCGCCTTGAGTCCGTCCAGAACGGAGTCTTCCTGATCAAGCATGGGAGCTTCGGGCAGATCCAGCGCCGACAGTGGCGTGGACATGGCCACACCCTTGACCTGGAATGACAGCAGCATGCTCGAAAGGATCAGGCGATAGCCATCCGCGGCAATAATCACCACGGTGCGGATGTTATGCCGATTCATGCTGTCGAGTGCGTCGGCCAGGGTGGCCGTGACGGGCAATGTCACCAAGCGGCGTGTCGCAACACTGTGCAGTCGGGGAAAGAACATTGGCCTACCTCACAAACGCGAAGCCCGAGTTCACGCCGAGTGACCCGGCTCAGATCCCCGCCGGATGCCTCACCGCCGCCAGTGCCGCTTCCGCCGCCTCGTCCACATCCGCCTCGCTGCCCGAGAGGGTAAGGCGACCGAAGGCACCGACGGCACGCACATCGATCAGGGTGATGTTGGCCGCCTTTTCCGCCTGATTGGCGGCGTAGACCACGTAACCCGCCGGTTCCGTTTCCAGAATGAACAGACTCTCCCCCGGCAGGATCATGGACCCCCGGCGGTTCTGTCGGTTGATCAAAACACTGTGATCCGGGGTGATGCCGCGGATGGTTTCCTGCCAGGCGACCCGGCAGGTCTCACGGTCTTCCTGGCGTGCCCCAAGGCGGGATAGCAGCACCCGGCCCGCCTCGCGCACGTCGCTCTGGTCCCGCTGGTGAATCACCATCGAGCCGTAGGCCCGCTCCACCACCTGCTGGGCCAAACGCACCCGCGTCGCCTTGAGGGCCATGTCGGTGAGCCGGTGCACCGCCATTCCCGGCGAGACCTCGATCCACAGACAGGCATCCCCCGGTACCGGCAGAAACCCCTGGGAGACCGTGGCCATGTAGGCCGCCAGCTGCGGCTGCAGGGAATCCATGAATACATAGGTTCTAAGCTTGATCATCAAAGGTGCCTGTCGATTCAAGAAGTCTTGTCTTCATCCCTGCTCTTGCCTTCCAGTTCATCCAACCGTGCCCGAACCTTGAGGAAACGTCGCATGTCCGTCTTGCTGATGGGCAGGACATCCCGGCGCAACAGTCGCACCAGGGCCGCCACCATCAGGATCATGATGATGCAGAACGGCACCGCCGCCACCAGCGAAGCCGTCTGCAGGGCCTCCAGGCCGCCAGCGAAGAGCAGCGCTCCGGCGATGGCCGAGATCAGCACCCCCCAGATGATCTTCACCACCAGCGGCGGTGTCAGGCTGCCCCGGGTGGTCATGCTGCCCAGGATGTAGGAAGCCGAGTCCGCCGAGGTAATCAGGAAGGTGGTGATGAGCAGCAAGGCCATCAGCGACAACAGGATGGAAAACGGCAGGATGTTGAACAACTCGAACAGGGCCACGGTCACGTCCCGGTTCACCGCCTCGGCAATCTGGGTGCCCGCGTTGAGATCGCTATAGAGCGCGGTGCCACCGAAGACGGCAAACCAGAAACAGGCGATCAGGGGCGGCACGATCATCACCCCGAAGATGAATTCCCGGATGGTCCGGCCCCGGGACACCCGTGCCACGAAGGCCCCGACGAAAGGTGACCAGGCAATCACCCAGGCCCAGTAGAACAGGGTCCAGTCCCTGACCCAGACCCCGCCTTCATAAGGTGTGAGACGCAGGCTGTAATTCACGAAATGGGTCAGATAATCCCCCATGCCCAGGGTGAAGGTCTCCAGAATGAACACCGTCGGCCCGGCGATGAAGACCACCAGCAGCATGAACAGCACCAGGGTCATGTTGACGATGCTCAGGTATTTGATGCCCTTACCCAGGCCGGTGATGGTGGACAGGATGTAGGCGCTGAAAATCCCCACGATGATGAGGACCTGCACCCAGCCCGTATTGGGGATACCGAACACCGCGCTCAGGCCACCGTTCATCTGCAGCACCCCCAGCCCCAGGGAAGTGGCCACCCCCATGACCGTGGCGATCACCGCCAGGGAGTCCACGCCGTCCTTGACCCAGGGCTGCTTGCCCAGCACCGGTTCCAGGGCGGTGGACACCAGACCGTTCTGCTTGCGACGAAACTGGAAATAGGCAATCACCAGGCCCACGATGCCGAAGATGGCCCACTGATTCACCCCCCAGTGGAAGAAGGAATACCCCATGGCGATTCGGGCCGCCTCGGTGATCTGCGCCTCGTTGCCGGAGAACGGAGAGGTATAGAAATGGCTCATGGGTTCGGCCACCCCCCAAAACACCAGACCGATGCCGAATCCGGCGGAAAACAGCATCCCGACCCAGGTGTAGAAGCGAAACTCGGGACGCTCATCCTCCCGGCCCAGGCGGATGTTGCCGTAGCGACTCAGGGCCAGGCCGACCAGAAAGATGACAAAGCAGAAAACGGAAATGAGGTAGAGCCAGCCGAAGTGCTCGGTGGTGAAGATATACAGTCGTCCGGCCACGCGACCAAAACGTTCCGGTATCAGGGCACCGGTCAGAGCCAGGATGGCGATCAGGGTGGCGGAGAGGGTGAAAACAGGGTTCTTGAGCAGATCCAGAAAACGCGGGTTTTCCATGCTTGTTTGGGTTCCAGGCGGCATCCGGGGCTGGATAGTTCATAAAACTATGTATGATCATCATGAACTTGTCGAGTCCGGCCATGGCACCCGGGCCTGAAACCACAGCGCCCGTTCCGTGGTCGACAACACTGTTCACCCATCACGATGGAGCATCATCCCATGGCCTTTGATACCGAGCATGAACCCGGCATGACGGCCGCGCCCGCGCCCCGGACCGAGGGGTTTCGTCTCAACCACTGCATGTTGCGCATCAAGGCGCCGGAACGGTCCCTGGACTTCTACAGCCGGGTATTCGGCATGCGTCTGCTGCGCAAGCTGGACTTCCCCGAACTGGAATTCTCCCTCTATTTCCTGGCCCGCCTGGACCCGGACGAAGTCGTTCCCGAAGACCGGGACGAACGCACCCGATGGACCTTCAGCCAGCGCGGCATCCTGGAACTGACCCACAACTGGGGTACCGAAGACCAGCCCGATTTCAGCTACCACGACGGCAATGAAGAACCCCGGGGATTCGGCCACATCTGTTTTGCCGTGCCGGACCTGGATGACGCCGTCCGCTGGCTGGACGAAAACCGGGTTCCCTTCGTCAAGCGGCCCGAGGAAGGGGCCCTCAAGGACGTGGCCTTCGTCACCGACCCGGACGGCTACTGGATCGAGATTCTGGAACCGGCCCGTCTGGGCAAGCTGGGCAACGGCGCATGAGCGAGACCTGGCCCGCCCGGGGCCCCTTCCTGCGGGACCGACCGCTGATCGTGGAAGCCAGCGGTCGTCCTTCCGCCATGGACAAGCAGGCGACCGATACCCCGACCTGGCTGGACCGGGACGGGTTCAAGGGGGATCGGGTGGTCAATGTACAGCATCACGGCGGCCCCGACCGGACCGTGTGTCACTACCCGGCCCAGCACTATGCCCTGTGGATCCGGCACTACCCTTTTCTGGAGGGTGAACTGGCGCCGGGCGCCTTTGGCGAGAATCTCAGCACCGAAGGCCTGTCGGAAAGGGAGGTCTGCATCGGTGACTGCTTTCGCTGGGGCGAGGCGGTGATCCAGGTGAGCCAACCCCGCTCCCCCTGCAGCACCCTGGAGGCCCGGCATGAAGCACCGAGACTGAGCCGGCGCATGTCCCACAGCGGCGCCATCGGCTGGCTCTACCGCACCCTGGAGCCGGGATGGGTGGCGCCGAATGCACCACTGGAACGCATCGAGCCCCATCCCGCCCGGGTGAGTGTTGCCCGGGTCTGGGCGGTCCACATGGACACCGAGGCCGACAATGCCGGCCTCCAGGCCCTGGCCGAGCTGGCGCCGCTGGCGAAGGTGTACCGGGACCGGTTCCGCCAGCGACTGGATTATCGGCGCCGGCAGGCGGACCAGGGTCGCCTGTTCCCCTGATCCGCCCTCTCGCCGGCGGGGATGCGCATCACCGCCGCATCCCCGCCAGCGAGATCTCCCCCGCCTCCTCCAGGGTCAGGAACCGGCTCAGTCCCCCCGTGTCCATCCGGGCCTTCAGGGTGTAACGGAAGGTATCCCGCTGGGTCTGGCCGAGCAGGTCATTGAACAACCGCAGCCCATTGATGAGATCGATCCCCGCCTGCACCTCGATGAGCTGCTCCCCGTAGGCGGGCACCGTCTTCAGGTCACTGGCCACGCCGGTAATCAGCCGCCGCCCCTCCAGCTCCACGTGGTAGCTCATGCCCCGCAGGGGCAGCGGCGTCGGATTGGGATTGACCACCCGCAGCCCGATGAGAAACCGGGGCGAGAGGGAATCGGAAGGCAGGGTCCGGAAGGAGTCCAGCAGCAGGGACGGAGTCTCGTAGCCGGGCCGCATGCCGGCACAGCCGGATACCAGCAAGGCGCCGGCGGAGAGAAGAAAAAGACGACGACGGGGCGAGAACGGATGTTTGCTCATGGGGCGGGCCTGTGCATCTGCACTTTGAGACGTGAGCGGGTAGAATAATCCACCCACTCCCATCGCCCAAATCCCGGAATTGCCATGGCCAACCCCTTTCAAGAACAGCTCCTCAAAGCGGGGCTGGTGGACGAGAAGCGTGTCAAGAAGGTGCGGCACGACGAGGCCCGCAAGCGCAAGGGCAAGGCCGGCCAACCGGCCGACACCCCCCCGGACCCGGCACTGAAGGCGGCGGAAGAGGCCCGTCGCCTTGAAGCGGAAAGGTCACGGGAACTGAATCGCCGGCAAAAGGAAGCGGCCGAGCGCCGCGCCCTGGAAGCCCAGGTGCGACAGCTGGTGGACACCCATCGGCAGTCCCGGGAAGGCGCGGAACTGCCCTACCACTTCCAGCACGGCACCACCGTCCGGCGCATCCTGGTGACCCGGGAACAGCGGGACCGACTGGGCAACGGCCGCCTGGGCATCGTCACCCTGGATGACGAACACTACGACATCGTACCCAGGGACGCGGCGGAAAAGATCCGCGAACGGGATGCCTCGCGGCTGGTGCTGCTCAACGAGCCGGCGCAAAAAACGCAGAAGGACGAGGATGACCCCTACGCCGGGTATGAGGTGCCGGACGACCTGATGTGGTAACGGGTCGCGGAGTGAAACACCTGCTATTCTCAGGGTCAAGGGCATTCATCCACCCCGCCGTGACAGCAGGTGTTCTGGGCCGTCCCGCGGGCATACCCTGGGGAGGGCGTCATGCGCAGTCTCATTACCCTGCTTGCCGTCACCGGCCTGGTTATCCTGCCGCCATGGCTCATGGCCGAAGACCTGGACCCGGGAGAAGGCAATGCCGCCTTCCGGCATCTGCCCCAGTACCAGTCCTACCTGGAGAACCGGGACGACACCCGGATGACCGAATTCGGCGGTTCCGTCCCCCATCGAAAACATGATGACTTCAATCCCCTGCCCAAGGGCTACAAGCACGCTCAGCCCTATCTGAAGAACCTCTGGCTGGGCTATCCGTTCATGTATCACTACGACCGCGCCCGCGGCCATACCTTTGCCCTGCGGGACGTCACCCATACCGACCGGGTCAACCGCTACGATGAACACGCCGGTCTGCCCGCCACCTGCTACAACTGCAAGACCAACGCCATGCCCCAGCTGCTGACCCGTTACGGTGACGACTTCTGGGCCATGAATTTCCACCGCTTCCGCACCGTCCTGGACCCGGACCGGCACACCATCGGCTGCACCAACTGCCACGACCCGTCGGATCACATGCGCCTGGTCATCACCAGCGTCCCGCTGACCGAAGCCCTCGAACGCCAGGGACGAGACTGGCGACAGGCTTCGCGGGACGAGATGCGCACCCTGGTCTGCGCCCAGTGTCACGTGGAGTACTACTTTGAAACCGGCGAACACGGGGTTGCCGCCAAGCCCCACCTGCCTTGGGATGAAGGCATGAATCCGGAAGACATCTACCGCTTCAAGTCCGCCGGAGACCCGGACCGGGACGGCTTCAGCGGTCAGTTCCGGGACTGGGTGCACGCGGTGTCGAAAACCCCCATGCTCAAGGCCCAGCATCCGGAATACGAAATGTTCCATGACAGCGTCCATGCCCAGGCCGGGGTCAGCTGCGCCGATTGCCACATGCCCCGGGTTCGGGTGGGACCGGCCACCATCACCTCCCATCACTGGACCTCGCCCCTCAAGAGCGAGGCGATGATCCGCAGCGCCTGCCTGGGCTGCCACGATCAGCTCACCCCGGCCCAACTCAGGGAACGCACCGAATACAATCAGGCCCGGGTATGGCGTCAGCTCAACATCGCCCAGGAAAAATCCGTGCGCGCCCATGAGGCCGTGCGTCAGGCCATGGAATGGCCCGGTGTGGACCAGGCCCTGCTGGCCCAGGCCAGGGAAAAGGTACGCAAGGGACAATGGTTCTGGGACTACGTCTCCGCCGAGAACAGCGCCGGTGCCCACAACCCGGTGAAGGCCCTGGATACGCTGGCCTCTTCCCAGCAGTACAGCGACGAGGCGGTGCAGCTGGCGATTCGGGCCACCGGCCATGCCATCGCCGAATCCATGGACCGCCCCATCGGTGAACTGGTCCCGCCCATCCGGGAACACAGCCGCAAGCTGCAGCAGGATCCGGCCCATCTGGAGAGCCACCCCTGGCTCGGCTATCTGCCCCTGCTGCCGGAGGCAGAGCTGATCTGGGACGGTAACCAGCGTCTGCGTTGAGACCGAGACCACCGGCGGGCCGATCGGCCCGCCCGAGCGGGGAGGACAGAATGATGAAGATGTTCCGGACCATGGCCGCGCTCCTCATCCTGTTGGCATTGCTGGCCTTGGGGGGCACCGCCGGGCACCACATGACCACCACCGATGCCTTCTGCAGCAGTTGTCATGCCTATGAGAAGGTCTCCTGGGATCAGGGGCAACACCCCGAGGTGGGTTGTCTGGACTGCCACACGGGAGGCTTCATGCGGGACAAGGTGCAAGGCGCGCGCAAGATGTTCCTGGTCTTCACCGGACAGCGGGATCCCCACCACGACCGGCTGCCCTCATACCCCGAAAAGACCCAGGCCAACTGCAAGGGCTGCCACCTGACGGAGACGGCGGCGGTCCACCAGCCCTTCTTCCTGGCCCGGCATGAGGGCTATATGGCGGCGACGGGCAGCTGCATGGCCTGCCATGAGTCGGGCCATGTGGCGGCGGTGAGGGAACAGCGCCATGGGCGACGGTAGGCGGGCCGGACGAGTCCTATACGCACTGCCCCGCCGCGTGGCCCGATGACCAGGCCCACTGAAAGTTGTAACCGCCCAGATGCCCCGTCACGTCCATCACCTCGCCGATGAAATACAACCCCGGCCGATCCCGGCAGGCCATGGTCTTCGACGACAGGGCCTCCGTGTCGACCCCGCCCACGGTCACCTCCGCGGTCCGGTAGCCCTCCGTGCCGGAGGGCCACACGGTCCAGCGCTTGCAGGCGGCCTCCACCGCCTCGATATCCCCGGTGGTGAGTTGCTCCAGCGGCTTGTCCTCCACCCAGCACTCGCACCAGCGCTGGGCCACCCGCCGGGTCAGATGCTGCCCCAGCCAGGTCTTGAGGGCCATTTTGGGCCGCTCCCGACGCAGACGTTGGAGATGGGCGGCCAGATCCAGCTCCGGCAACAGGTCGATCTCCACCGGCAGACCCGGTTCCCAGTAGGAAGAAGCTTGCAGCACGGCGGGACCACTGAGTCCGCGGTGGGTGAACAGGAGGTTTTCCTTGAAGCCGTGGCCCGCCACGGTCACCCGTGCCTCCAGGGCGATGCCGGAGAGATCGCGCACCCGTTCCAGGGTGCGTCCGGACAGGGTCAGGGGCACCAGGGCGGGCCGGGGCGGATGCACCGTCATGCCCAGAGAGCGCGCCAGCGCCATGCCGAAGTCGGTGGCCCCGAGGGTGGGGATGGAACATCCGCCGGTGGCGATCACCAGGGACTCGCAGCTCACCGGCCCCTGGGGGCAGAACAATTGATGGGGTTCGCCGATCCGCAGGTCGCTGACCGGACTGCGGGTCTCGATACGCACACCGCCGGCCCGGCATTCATCCAACAGCATGCGGAGAATATCCTTGGCGGAATGGTCGCAAAACAGCTGGCCGTGGCTGCGCTCGTGATAGGCGATGCCGTGACGCTCCACCAGGGCAATGAAGTCGGCCGGGGTATAGCGGCTCAGGGCGGATTTGACGAAATGGGGGTTACGGCACAGATAGTTATCCGGTCCCACATGACGATTGGTGAAATTGCAGCGCCCGCCGCCGGACATGAGGATCTTCTTGCCCACCTTGTTGGCATGGTCCAGCACCAGCACTCGCCGGCCGCGGGCGCCGGCGACGGCGGCGCACATGAGCCCGGAGGCACCGGCGCCGATAATGACCACATCGAAGTGGCGAGCCATAGGGGAATGATTCATGGGGGCGATTCTAGATCAGACAGGCGGAAAAATGATAAGCCCCCCTCCCCCAGGTGTCATTCCCGTGCAGGCGGGAATCCCGGTCGAATATGTGGGCAAGCAGGACCGGCACCGCGGTCATTCCCGCGAAAGCGGGAATCCAGGAGCGAACCCAAAAGCCCCTGGGCTCCCGCTTTCGCGGGAGTGACAAAGGGGCATTAGAGCGACCAAAGGAGAACAACGTGGAACTTATAATATGGAATAAGTCCAATTATCATAAAGCCAAACCACCCAAAAGGATTGCCCCATGTTCCGCGCCAGCCTGCTCACCCTACTCGTACTTCTGATCGCCTGGACCGCCCCCGTCGGGGCACGGGAGGGCCGGGTGGTGGCCACCTTTTCCATACTGGGCGACCTGGTCAGGGAAGTCGCCGGTGAAGACATCACCGTTGACGTGCTGACCCCGGTGGGCGCCGAGGTCCACGACTGGGAACTCACGCCACGCAACTTCATGAGCCTGGAACGGGCGGATATCGTCTTCTACAACGGTTTGGATCTGGAACAGTGGATGCCTCAGGTGAAAGGCACCGTGCGCAACCAGACTCCCGTGATCGCTGTCGCCGAAGCCTCCGGATTCGAGACCCGGCCCATCATCACCGGTGAATTCGCGGGCGTGCCCGATCCCCACCTGTGGATGGACCCGCGGGCGGCAGCCGCCTACGGCCATGCCATCGCCGCCGCCCTGGCCGGAGAGTGGCCGGAGCGGGCGCGGGATTTCCAGCAACGGGCCAACCGGCTGGAACAACGCCTGTTGGCCCTGCATGAAGAACTCGAACAGACCCTGGCCGACATCCCCGATGATCAGCGCCTGCTGATCACCAGCGAGGCCGCCTTCGTCTACTTTGCCGCCGCCTATGGTTTCGAGCATGACGGGGTCTGGGGGACCAATGCGGAAACCGAGGGCTCCCCCAGACAAATCATGCGCATCGTGGATCGGGTCCGCGAAAGCCGGCCCCGGACCCTGTTCTGGGAAAGCACGATTTCGGACCGGCATGTGCGTAGCGTGGCCGCCGACACCGGCGTGGCCGTGGCCGGACCGCTCTATGTGGACTCCCTGGGAGAACCCGGTAGCGGTGCCGAAGATTATGCCGCCATGATGCGCCATAATGCCGCCTTGCTGCGCCGGCATCTGGGCACACCATGAGGAAACCCGACGTGGTCCTGAGACTGACACCCAAACCCATGGCCGTCGAGGTGAAGCGCCTGAGCGCCGCCTATGACGGCCAGCCCGTGCTGGAGGATGTGGACATCGCCCTGCCCGCGGGCAAGTGGACCGCCATCATCGGCCCCAATGGTGCCGGCAAGTCCACCCTGTTCCGCATCCTGCTGGGGGTGATGAAACCGCTGCGCGGGGAGGTCACGGTGCATGGAGAGGACCCGGCCCGGCAGCGCCGCCTGGGGCATATCGCCTACATGGCCCAGCAGGAAGCGGTGGAATGGGACTTCCCCATCTCCGTGCAGGACACGGTGCTGACGGGACGTTTCGGCCACATGCGCACAGATCCCTGGTGGCGCCGGCTGCTGCCGCCCCGCTGGGCCGAGTCCCGTCACTGGGACGTGGTGCACCGGTGCCTTGAGGCGGTGAACATGCGGGATTTCGCCAGCCGCCCCATCGGCGCCCTCTCCGGGGGACAGAAAAAGCGCGTGCTGCTGGCCCGGGCCCTGGCCCAGGAAGCCCGGCTGCTGCTGCTGGATGAGCCCCTGGCCGGGGTGGATGCCGCCAGTGAACGGCTGATCCTGGACCTGCTGGCCCGGCAGCGGGCCGCCGGCCGCACGGTGGTGATGGTCACCCATGACATGGACAGTGCCAGACGCTATGCCGATCAGGTACTGCTGATCAATCGCACCATCGTGGGCATGGGTGCGCCCGACAACATGCTGGTGGACGAGATGCTGGCACGCACGGCGGTGGCCGGATGGCGCCCGGTGGCCCGGCGCGACCCACCCCTGGAGGCCTTTCCATGATGGAGATCCTGGAAACCCTGGGCATCGGGCTGATCGACGCCCTGCTGTGGGTACTGATGCTGGGGGTGGGCCTGCTACCCGATGCCCTGGCGGAACCCTTCAGTTACAGCTTCATGCAGCGGGCCCTGCTCACCGCCATCCTGGTGGGCGCCATCTGCGGCCTGCTGTCCTGCTTTGTGGTGCTCAAGCGCTGGTCGCTGCTGGGAGATGCCATCTCCCATGCGGTCCTGCCCGGCGTGGCCATTGCCTATCTGCTGGGCTGGCCCTTTTTCATCGGCGCCTTCATCGCCGGCGCCCTCACCTCGGTGGGCATCGGCGCCCTGGAGAGACACACCCGGCTCAAGGCGGATGCCGCCATGGGGCTCATGTTCACGGCGGCCTTTGCCCTGGGCGTGGTCATCATCGGCAAGATCGCCACCAACACCCACCTCATGCACATCCTGTTCGGCAACGTGTTGGGCGTCCAGTACCCGGCCCTGCTGCTGACCCTGTTCGCGGGACTACTGGCATTGCTGGCGGTATGGGCCTTCTACCGGCCGCTGCTGCTGTACACCTTCGACCCCATGCAGGCCCAGGCCCTGGGCTTCAACACCGGGCTGATCCATTACGGGTTGATCCTGCTGCTGACCCTGACCATCGTCGCCAGCCTGGAAACCGTGGGGATCATCCTGGTGGTGGCCATGCTCATCACGCCGGGGGCCACCGCCCACCTGCTGACGGAACGGCTGACCACCATGATGATGCTGTCGGTGGCCGTCGGCGTGACCGCATCGGTGGTGGGACTTTACCTGTCCTTCCGGCTGGACGTGGCATCGGGGGGCGCCATCGTGCTGGTGGCGGCGGCGCTGTTCCTGATCACCCTGCTGCTGGCACCCCGCCATGGACTGTTGGCGCGGTGGTGGCGTGCCCGACGTCTGCGGGCACCCTCCCCGGCCGCCGGCTAGGCCTGCCGCAGCACCAGGGTGACCCGCTCCACGTCCTCCTGGGTGTCCACCCCCGCCGGCGGGGTTTCCAGGGCCACGTCCACATGGATCCTGGCGCCATGATAGAGGGCCCGCAACTGCTCCAGGCTCTCAAGCCGTTCCAGGGCACAGCTCTCCATGCAGGTGAAGCGCTTCAGATACCCCACCCGGTAGGCGTAGAGGCCGATGTGGCGCTTGCAGACCTGCAGGGCCGGTGACACTTCCATATCCAGGGCATCCCGTTCCCAGGGAATCGGGGCACGGCTGAAATAGAGGGCGAAATCCCGGGCATCCCGCACCACCTTGACGGTGTGAGGATCATACAGTTGGGCAGCCCGGGTGATGGGGGTGCACAAGGTGGCGATCATGGCTTCCGGACGGGCGGCCAGATTCTCCGCCACCTGGCGCACGATGCAGGGCGGAGTCAGGGGCTCGTCCCCCTGCAGGTTCACCACGATGGCATCGTCCGGCCAGTCCATTCGCGCCGCCACCTCCGCGATTCGGTCGCTGCCGGAAGCGTGATGCACCGAGGTCAGGCAGACCCGGGCGCCGAAGGCCCGGGCGGCCGCCTCGATCCTGGCATCGTCCGTGGCCAGGACCACGTCCTCGGCTCCGCTGGCCTGGGCCCGCTCCCAGACATGTTGCACCATGGGCTTGCCCGCCAGGTCCACCAGGGGCTTGCCGGGCAGGCGCGTGGAACCGTAACGGGCCGGGATGACCACCTTGAAGGACATTCAGTACCTCTCCGTGACTGCAACCATGGATGATCCCCGACGGATCACTTGTCCTTCCACTTCTCCAGTTCCTCTTCCGTCAGCCGGCGGGCCTCGTCTTCCAGCATCACCGGAATGTCGTCACGGATGGGATAGGCCAGCCGGGCGCCGCGGGAGACGAGTTCGCTCCGTTCCTTGTCATGGATCAGGGGACCCTTGGTGACCGGGCAGACCAGAATATCGAGCAAGCGTTTGTCCATCGTTCCATTACCTCAAGCTGTGAAGGCGGTCCAGGGCCTGGACCGCGCGCAGTATTGCCGATGCCAGGGCCGGCTCGGGCACGGCGCTGACGGGTACGAACCAGTGTTCGGGGCCGGCCATGCCCCGGCATTTTACGGCATCCTTCTCGGTCATCAGTACCGGAAGACCGTCGTCAAAGCGTATCTCATCCACCGTGTAGGGATGATGATCCGGAAAAGCATGGGGGATCACTTCCAGACCGGCCGCCGTGAGCATGTCGAAGAAACGGGGCGGGTGCCCGATCCCCGCCAGGGCATGGACCCGCCGGCCGCACAGCGCCGCCAGGGCCATGACCTGTTCCGGCCGTTGCACCGACAGGGCCAGGGTGCCGGTGAGCTGCATGGCTCGCTCCCCGGGTCGGGGCGGACCGTTGACCACCACGAAGTCCACCTCGTCCAGTCGTCCCGGCGGCTCGCGCAACGGACCCGCCGGCAGGCACAGACCATTGCCGAAGCGTCTTTGGCCATCCACCATGACGATCTCCAGATCCCGCCGCAGGGCATGGTGCTGCAGGCCGTCGTCGGCGACGATGATGTCGCAGTCATGGGCCGCCAGCAGCGCCCGCGCCGCCCGATTGCGATCCGGGTCCACGTAGACCGGACAACCACCGCGGATGGCGATCAGCACCGGCTCGTCTCCCACCTGAGCCGGATCGCTCTCCGGCGTCACCGACTGGGGCCAGTGCCGGGCCTGCCCCCCGTACCCCCGGCTGACCACTCCGGGCCGGTAGCCGTGGTCCTTGAGCAGGCCACAGAGCCAGACCACCATGGGGGTCTTGCCGGTCCCCCCCACGGTCAGGTTGCCCACCACGATCACCGCCCGCACCGGCAGCCGGGGACGATAGCGGTTGCGGTGACGATGCCGGGCCCGGTTGAGCAGGACCACGGCGGTATACAGCAGCGACAGCGGATAGAGGGCCAGGGCGACCGGGTTGCGGTCGTTCCAGTAATGATCCAGGGATTTCACCGGCCCCATGTCTCCTGCCCCACACCCTTACAACCCATCGTCACTGAACTGCAGACGGTGCAGGTGGGCATACATGCCGTCCCGGGCCAGCAGGTCCCGATGGGTGCCGGACTCCAGGATGCGGCCATCCTGCATCACCACAATGCGATCGGCCTTTTCCACCGTGGACAGACGGTGGGCGATGACCAGGGTGGTACGATTTTGCAGCAGGTGATCCAACGCCTTCTGGATGTGCCGTTCAGCCTCCGTGTCCAGGGCCGAGGTGGCCTCGTCCAGGATCAGGATGGGGGCATCCTTGAGCAGGGCCCGGGCGATGGCCAGGCGCTGACGCTGACCACCGGAGAGCAGGACCCCGTTATCCCCCACCAGGGTGTTGAGTCCTTCGGGCAGACGACGGATGAACTCCATGGCCTGGGCCGCCTCCGCCGCTTCCAGGATGCGGCGTTCATCGGAGGGGTCCACCTGGCTGCCGTAGGCGATGTTGTTGGCGATGGTGTCGTTGAACAGGGTCACGTGCTGCCCCACATAGGCGATCTGGCGACGCAGATCCGCCAGGCGGTACTGGCGAATGTCCACCCCGTCCAGCAGCACCTCGCCCCGCTGGGGTTCATAGAAGCGGGGCAGCAGGTTGACCAACGTGGTCTTGCCGCTGCCGGAACGGCCCACCAGGGCCACGGTTTCTCCCGGGGCCACGTCAAGGTCGATCTGCCGCAGCACATCCCCCTTGGCGGCATCGTAGCTGAAGCTCACGCCCCGCAGCCGGATCTCGCCCCTGGCCCGATCCAGGGACAGGGTGCCCTGGTCCCGCTCCAGGGGCTCATCCAGCAGACCGAAGATGTTCTGTCCGGCGGCGATGCCCTTCTGCAGCATGGCGTTGACGTTCACCAGACGGCGAATGGGTGTCAGCAGGAGCAGCATGGCGGTGATGAAGGACACGAAGGTCCCCACCGACACATCCTGGAGCAGGGATTCGTGGGTGGCGATCCACACGATCAGGGCCAGGGCGATGGCGACGAAGAACTGGATGATGGGCAGATTGCTGGCCTGGGTGGCCACCATCTTCATGTGCAGGCGACGGTTGCGTTCGTTGATCTCGTCGAAGCGGGACTGTTCGTAGTCCTCGCCGCCGAAGATCTTGACCACCCGGTTGCCGTCCATCACCTCGCCGGCCACGTGGGTCACATCCCCCATGGAGGCCTGGATGCGACGGCTGATCTTGCGGAACCGGCGGGTCACCCGGTCCACCGCAAAGGCCACCGCCGGGGCCACGATGAGTACCGCCAGGGTGAGCTTCCAGTTCAGGTACAGCATCCAACCGAGCAGACCCAGGACCGTGACCGTATCCCGGATCAGGATGGTGATGCTGTCGGTGGAGGCCGCCGCCACCTGCTCCACATTGTAGGTCAGACGGGAGATGAGCTGACCGCCGGCATTGCGGTCGAAATAGGACACGGGCATCTGCAACAGATGCCGGAACATGCGCCCGCGCAGTTCCTTCACCACCTGCCGCCCCACCCACTTCATGGTGTAGTTGGACAGGAATTCCGCCACGCCGCGGATGAAGAAGATGCCGATGATGGCCAGAGGAATCCAGCGGATGGCATCCGGGTCCCGGTCCACGAAACTGCCGTCCATCAGGGGCCGCATGAGGGCGGCAAAGCCGGTCTCGGTGGCGGCGGTGATGAGCATGGCCACCAGGGCCATCAGCAGGTAGGGCCAGTATTTCAGGGAATGGGACAGCAGCCGGCGATAGACCTCCACGCCGGGGATCTGATACTGGGTCTGTCCGGGAAGTGATGAAGGACGGCTCATTCCGGCTCACCGCCCAAGGTGGCGATGGACAGGCGGGACACACCGAGGCGCCCGGCCACGTCCATGGCGGTGACCACGGACTGGTGCGGGGTGCGGGCATCGGCCCGGATCACCAGGGGAATGTCCTCCCGACCGCCGAGGAACTCCGTCAGTGCCGCCCGCAGGGTCTCGGGGCGGGTATTGATCAGCTCGGCGCCGTCGAGGAAATAGCGTCCCTGGGCATCGATCACCAGATCCAGGGCACGGGGCGGACTCTCCTGCTCCAGGGAGTCGGCCCGGGGTAGTTCCAGCTGCAGCACGGAATGACGGTCAAAGGTGGTGGACACCATGAAGAAAATCAGCAGCAGGAACACCACGTCGATCAAGGGCGTAAGGTTGACCCCGATCTCCTCGGTCTGTCGACGACGGAAATTCAAGACGGCTTCACCCCGGGGGCGGCCACCCGTTCACCCTTGAGCACTTCCACCAGCTTGATGGCCTCTTGCTCCATGTCCAGCACCAGCTCGTCCACCCGACCGCGAAAATAGCGGTGAAAGATCATGGCGGGAATGGCCACGGAGATCCCCGCCGCCGTGGTGATCAGGGCCTGGGAGATGCCGGCGGCCAGCTCGCCGGGGCTGCCCACGCCCACTGCCGTGATGACGGAAAACACCTGTATCATGCCAACGACGGTACCCAGCAGTCCCAGCAGGGGGGTGATGGCGGCAATGGTGCCCAGGGTATTGAGAAAGCGTTCCAGCTCATGAGCCACGCGACGGCCGGTTTCCTCGATGGTTTCCTTCATGACCTCCCGGGAACTGCGCCGATTCACCAGCCCGGTGGCCAGGATTCGCCCCAGGGGAGAACCTTCCCGCAGGGCGCGAATGCGGGCTTCGTCCAGTTCACCGGCCTGAATCCATTGCCAGATCTGCACCACCAGCTGGGGTGGGACGACCCGACGGCGGCGCAAGGTCCAGAAGCGTTCGATCACGATGGCGAGCGCAATCACCGAACATGCGATGATGGGCAGCATCAGCCAGCCACCGGCCTTGACCAGTTCAAACACGTCTTGCGTCACTCCGGGTTGATTCGACTGGAGGGCATGATACTTGAAACAGGGGCTTGAAGGAAAAATGGAAAAACAGCAGAAGACCCTCACCATGAGCGTGCTGATGACCCCGGACATGGCCAACTTTTCCGGACATGTCCATGGCGGCGCCACGCTCCGGCTGCTGGATCAGGCCGCCTATGCCTGCGCGGCCCGTTACTCCAACAACTATGTGGTCACCCTGTCGGTGGACCAGGTCTTTTTCCGCGAACCGCTCAGAGTCGGCGAACTGGTGACCTTTCTGGCCTCGGTCAATTACACCGGCAAGACCTCCATGGAAGTGGGCATCCGGGTCATCGCCGAAGACATCATCAAACACCACAGCCGTCATGCCATGACCTCCTACTTCACCATGGTGGCGGTGGACGGAAACGGCCGCCCGGTCCGGGTGCCTTCACTTGACATCGAAACACCCACCGAGCGGCGCCGCTACGAGAATGCCGCCATGCGCCGGGAACTGCGCCAGGAGATCGAACGCCGGCACGAGCAGATTCGCCAGCAGTACCGGCCGACGCCGGCATCATGAAGCGGCACTGATCAGTTCCCAGCCTTCGTGGAGCAGCAGCAGGGCCAGCACCAGCAACATCCCGCCCAGGGCGCGCATGGTGTGGATGTAGGGTCTGCCGGAGAGCAACCGTCTTGATCGGCCCACCAGCACGGCGATGCCGATCTTGGCACCCACCAGCAGCAGATAAAAGCTGCCGATGAAGGCCGCCGCGGCAAACCAGGTCTGCTCCAGCGCCCTGACCGTCAGGGGGCCTCCCACGGTCAGCCAGAACAGGTAGGGATGGGGACTCAGGACATTGACCAGCACCGCCTTTTGCAGCGACCGCTCCCGGGGCGCCGCTTCCGCCCCCATGGGGCTGCCGGAAAACGTCAGTCCCTGCCAGGCCAGGTAGCACAGGAACACCCCGCCGCCCAGGGAGATCAGGCCCAGCAGGGTATCCAGTCCGGAAAGCCGGCTGAGTACGAAGAGGGTCAGCAGAATGATGGGAAGATCCGTCAGTACCGGCGCCAGGGCCACCTTGATCCCGGCGCGGGCACCATGTTGCAGGGTTTCGGAGATCACCAGGGCCAGCAGGGGACCCGGCGCCATGCCGGCGGAAAATCCCAGGATCATCCCGGTGCTTAGGCTGGTGATCATCGATGTGACCTTTTTGTTCCTGTATTCGATCAATGGATTCCCGCTTGCGCGGGAATGACGTATTCAAAAAAACCTCAGCGGTGCCAGTGGCGGCGGGCCGCGTGACGATGCCCCGGCTGCACGATGACCCCCTCCCCCGGCACAAAGTCCACCCGCAGGGCGCCTTCATGGGCGGGGTCCAGCAGCGGAATGCCACGGACCCGAAGCCGTTCGAGGGTTTCTTCATGGGGATGCCCCAGGCGGTTTTCAAAACCGGTGCTCACCAGGGCCAGCCGGGGTGAAACCCGGTCCAGCAGGGCCTCCGACGAGGACGTGCGCGAACCATGGTGAGGCAACAGCAGCACGTCCGCGGACAGTCCCTCCCCTTCACCGCGCACCAGTACGGCCTCTCCCAGTCGCTCCACATCCCCGGGCAACAGCACCGAACCCCCGGGGCCGCTCACATGGAGCACACAGGAAGACTCGTTGTCATCCCCCCAGCCCGGCGGTGGATGCAGCATGCGGAACGTCACCCCGTCCCATTGCCAGGTCTCGCCCCGCAGACACTCCCGGCTCAGGGCATGGGGCAACCGCTCCGGAGACCGGCTCAGCACCTCGCCCACCCGAAGACTGTCCAGGATGGCCGGGGCGCCGCCGATATGATCGTTGTCGCCGTGGCTGACCACCAGCCGATCCACCCGCCCCCGTCCCTCGTGCCGCAGATAGGGCACCACCGCCGCCGATCCGGCATCAAAGCGCGGGCTGAAGCGCGGGCCCGTGTCGTAAACCAGGGTATGGTCACGGGTCTGCACCACCGTGGCCAGCCCCTGCCCCACATCCAGCACGGTGAGCCGAAACTCCCCCGGCTGCAGTGACGGCCTGGCCGGCCAGAGCATGGGCAGCAGCAACAGCACTCCCAACCAGCGGGCAGGCAGGGCTCGGGGCGCCAGGATCAGGGCCAGCCCCAGCAGGGCCGGCCACAGGGTCCAGAACGGGGGCGCCGCCCGCCACAGGGACCAGGGCCATGATCCCATGTGCTCCAGCAACGGCCACAGGAGGCTGACGGCCAGATGGGCCGCCAGCCAGCACCACTGGGCGGCCCAGGGGATCAGCGGGGCCAGCAACACACCGCCCAGGGTGAGGGGAACGACCACCACGCTGACCCAGGGCACGGCCACCAGGTTGGCCAGCGGGGAAACCAGCGAGCCATGCTGGAACATCACCAGGGTCAGGGGCAGTAGCCCGACCCCCGCCACCCACTGGATACGCAGCACCGCCCTGATCCCGCCGGGTCTTTGCAATCGACCCGTCATGGCATACAGGATCACCCCCACGGCGGCAAAGGAGAGCCAGAATCCGGCATCCAGCACCGCACGCGGGTCCAGCCCCAGCACCACCAGCAGCGCCAGCGCCAAGGTCCGGCCCGGCCGGGCCACGCGCCCGAGCCAAAGGGCACCCAGGGCCACCACGAGCATGGCCAGGGCCCGCTGGGTGGGGACGGCAAATCCGGCCAGGGCCGCATAACCGGCGGCGCAGATCAAGGCACCGATCACCGCCGCCCGCTGGGCGGGCAGCCTCAGTGCCAGCGCCGGCACCCGTCGCCAGCCCCAGAGCATCAAGCCGTATCCCATCCCCGCCATCAGGCCCACATGCAGGCCGGAGATGGCCATCAGGTGATTGGTGCCGGTATCGATCAGGGTGGTCCACTGCTCCGGCGCGATACCGGAACGGTCCCCGACCGCCAGTGCCCGCAGGATCCCGGCGTAGGGGCGCCCGTCCAGCCCCTGCCCCATCCGCTCGACCAGATCGGCCCGCAGGCGATGCAGCCGATGGATCGGGCGGTCATCCATGCCGAGCCGTAGTGCCGAGTCCGGCTCACGCACATAGGCGGTGGCACCGTAACCCTGGCGAAACAGCCAGCCCTCATAATCGAAACCACCGGGATTGCGAAACCCCGTGGGCCGGCGCAGGCGCAGGGTCAGCTGCCAGCGCTCCCCGGGTACCATGTCGGGAGACTGCCCGTACCAGGCCACCCGTACCCGTCGGGGCAGCCGCTCATCCGGGTCGTACATGCCGTCCGCCCGGCCTTCGACCCGAAAACCGAAGCGAACCCCGCGGTCCAGTGCTTCCGGCAGGGAGTCCACCACCCCAATCAGGGTCATGTCCTGTCCGGAGAGTCCCGCGGGCAGCCACGGACCGGCCACCAGATGAGTGTGCAACAAAGCCCATGAAAAGCCTAACAGGGCGATGGCCGGCCATCGCGCCAAAGGCATGAATCTGTAGAATAGGGGCACGGCCAGGCAGACAACGACCCACGCAAGCGTGGGCAGATGGGGAAGGCTGTGGAGGACCAGCACCCCGAGAAGAAACGCCAAGGCCTGGCTTTGCATCTTCCGCTCCCTGGAAAAGCATCCATAATGGGCGGCCCGCCCGAGGCATCCGCCGCGGGACCGTGGCCCCCCGAACCGTGCAAGAATCCATGGCAAAAAAGCTCATCAAGAGCCTGTTTCCAACCTACCACAAAGTACGGGAACATGAATCCCTGCGCTTCTTCGGCGCGGTACTCAATGATCCCAACCTGTGGCACCTGAACCGACGGTCCGTGGCCGGAGCGTTCGGCGTCGGCCTGTTCGTGGCCTTTCTGCCCATCCCGGCCCAGATGCTCACCGCGGCTGCCCTGGCGATCATCGTGCGGGTGAACCTGCCCATTTCCGTGCTGCTGGTCTGGATCAGCAACCCCCTCACCATGGCCCCCATCTACTACGTCGCCTACACCATCGGGCGTTTCCTGATGGGCGAGCCGCGGCGGGGATTCTCCTTTGAACTGAACCTGTCCTGGTTCACCGGGGAACTGGTGGTGATCTGGAAACCGCTGCTGCTGGGCAGTCTGGTGATGAGCGTGGTCGCCGGGCTGGCGGGGTACATCGCCATACGGTTGCTATGGCGACTGCACATCGTGCGCCGTCTGGACCTCAAGCGGCGGCGCCTTCCCCGGCTCGGACGCCGCGGAGGACCGGCGCAGGGGCCTTAGCCGCCCTTCTTCCAGCATCATGACCCGGTCCATGCGCTCCGCCAGTTGCATGTCGTGGGTCACCACCACAAAGGCGGTGCGCAACTGGCGATTCAGACGCAGCATCAGCTGGAAGATCTCCTCCGCCCGCCCTCGATCCAGATTGCCGGTGGGTTCATCCGCCAGCACCGCGTGGGGCTCGGTGATCAAGGCGCGAGCAATGGCGGCCCGCTGACGCTCCCCGCCGGAGAGTTCACCCGGCTTGTGGGCCACGCGGTTGGTCAATCCCACCCGCTCCAGCAGGCTGCGGGCACGGTCCGCCGCCACCCCCGGATTCTCGCCACGGATCAACAGCGGCATGGCCACGTTTTCCAGCGCCGTGAATTCCGGCAACAGATGATGAAACTGATAAATGAACCCCAGATGCCGATTGCGCAGTTTGCCGCGTCTGGCGTCGGAAAGGCGGGCCACGTCCTGGCCACAGATGCTCACCGTGCCCTGGGTGGGCAGATCCAGCCCCCCCAGGAGATGCAGCAGGGTACTCTTGCCGCTGCCCGAGGCACCAACGATGGCCACTTTCTCCCCCGGCTGCACCTCCAGATCGACGGCGCTCAGGACATCCACCTTGAGTCCGCCTTCATCGAAGGTCTTGCCAAGGCCGCGGCACTGGATCACCGGGCCTCGGGTATCGATCTGCCAATCCACCATGAACGTTCTCCCGCTACTCGTATCGAAGGGCATCGGCCGGCTGGGTGCGGGAGGCCCGCCAGGCCGGATACAGGGTGGCAATCACCGTCAGACCAAAGGCCAGCAGGCCCACCCGCGTGACATCGTGCAGCTTCAGGTCGGACGGCAGGTCGGAGATGTAGTACACATCCGGCGACAGGAACTTCAGGCCCAGCAGGGATTCGATGGCGGGAACGATGGTTTCCACGTTCAGGGCCAGCGTGACCCCGCCGATCACCCCGAGCACCGCGCCGACCACGCCGATCAGCGTCCCCTGGACCATGAAGACCAGCATCACCGAGAACGGTGTCATGCCCAGGGTGCGCAAGATGGCGATGTCCGACTGCTTGTCGATCACCACCATCACCAGAGTGGAGACGATGTTGAAGGCCGCCACCGCCACGATCAGCGACAGAATGATGAACATGACGGTCTTTTCCGTCTGCACGGCACGGAAGAAGTTGGCGTGCTGGCGGGTCCAGTCATTGACCCAGAAGCGCCCCTCCAGCTCGGAGGCCACCTGACGGGCAATCAGCGGTGCCCGCATCATGTCATCCAGCTTCAGACGCAGGCCGGTGACGGCATCATCCATCCGGTAGATCTGTTGGGCATCGTCCAGATGGATGAAGGCACTGCTGCGGTCATATTCGAACATGCCCACCTCGAACACCCCCACCACGTCCAGACGACGCATGCGCGGCAGCACGCCCACGGGGGTCACCGCCGCCTGGGGAGTGATCAGCGTCACCTTGTCGCCCACGCCCACGCCCAGCGCCAGCGCCAACTCCCGTCCCAGCACCACGCCGAACCGTCCCGGCTGCAACCCATCCATGCTGCCGAGGATGATGTGTTCACCCACCTGGGAGACACGGGCCTCCAGATCGGGCACCACGCCGCGGATCATCGCCCCGCTGACCTGCCGGCCACTGGAAAACATCCCTTCCGCCTCCACGAAAGGCGCCACGCCCACGACACGGTCGGCCCCTTCCACCTGGGCCATCACCTCGGGCCAGTGGCGCAGGCGGCCATCGAATTCGGCAATGGTGGCGTGGGACGCCATGCCCAGGATGCGCTCCCGCAGCTCCTTCTCGAACCCGTTCATCACCGACAGCACCGTGATCAGCGCGGTGACGCCCAGGGCAATCCCCAGCATGGAAATGAGGGAGATGAAGGAAATGAAGTGGTTGCGGCGCTTGGCACGGGTGTAGCGAAGGCCGACGAAGATCTCAAGGGGTCGAAACATGGGCGGATTAAATCACAGGCCAAGGTGAATTCATATGTGGATCGACAGGTCCACCGGCAGGGGACGCATGAGTTCAATCCCGCAAGGCGAGACCCGGGCACCCAGTGCCAGCACCTCCACCCCGGCCGCATGGGCCCGGCGCAGCCAGATCCCGTATTCCGGATCGATGGCATCCGCCGGACGGACACCGTGGACATCCTCTCGCTGGACGCAGAAGATCAGGGCTGCCCGATGCCCCGCCTCCACCATGGCGATCAGCTCCCGCAGGTGCTTGCTGCCACGACTGGACACGGCATCGGGAAACAGGGCCACGCCCCCCTCCTGTACGGCCGCCGTAACGTTCTTCACTTCCACGTAGCAGTCCACGCCGTCCAAATCCAGCAACAGATCGATGCGACTGTTGTGCAGACCGTACTTCACCTCCCGTCTCAGGCCGGTGAAGTGTGCCAACTCCGGCACCCTGCCGGCACGGATCGCCTCCTCCACCAGCGTATTGGCGCGACCGGTATGGATGCCCACAATGACCCCGTCGGCCTCCACCAGTTCCCAGGTATGGGGGTATTTCCGCTTCGGATCCTCGGAACGGCTGAGCCAGACCCGGGACCCCGGCGTCATGCAGCCCAGCATGGAACCGGTATTGGGGCAATGGGCGGTGATCGTCTCGCCGTCATCCATGAGCACGTCGGCCAGAAAACGCTTGTAACGCCGCTGCAGGATGCCGGAAGCCAGGGGCTGGGAAAAGATCATCGGACAAAGGGTCTCCATCGGGGAACGGGCGGGAACGGGCAGTATTTCCTCACCCTGGGTGCGGTGCTATATTCAGACACATCAAGCCAGTCCGGAGACCATGATGCCAAGAATGCCCGCCTTCTGTGCAGTCCTTGCCGGGGCCCTGTTCATGGTATCCACCGCGACCGCCGACATCCTCGTCATGCCCGACGGCACCCCCCGGGTGGTACAACAACCGGAACAGCCCGTTCGTGGCATGCACAAGAACACGGTACTCCATCGCCATGGCGAACCCGAAGTCCGTCATCCCACGGTGGGCCGGCCTCCCATCACCCGTTGGGACTACCACGACTTTTCCGTGGTTTTCGAAGGCCGTTACGTGATTCACACCGTGGTGCGCGGCAGCCGAGCCCCGCATCCCTGATCCCCGCATAACCCCCGAAGATACGTCCATGTCCCGCACCCTGCTCCCCGAGTGGGCGCCTCAGAGCGCCGTGATGCTCACCTGGCCCCATGAAGACACCGACTGGGCACCGATCCTGGAGGAAGCCGAAACGGTCTTCTGCCGGATCGCCCATGAAGTCACCCTGCGCCAGGGCCTGGTAGTCACCTGTCAGGATGAGACCCACGAGGCCCATGTCTGTCGGCGTCTGACCGAGGCGGGCGTGGACATGACCCGGGTGATCACCGGGCTGGCTCCCGCCAACGATACCTGGGCGCGGGATCATGGCCCGATCACCGTGCTGGCCGACGGCGCCCCGTTGATGCTGGACTTCACCTTCAACGGCTGGGGCGGCAAGTACCCGGCGGAGGCGGACAACGCCGTCACCCGTCGACTGCACCAACAGGGAGCCTTCGGCAATCTGCCCCTGACCACGGTGGACTTCGTGCTGGAAGGCGGTTCCATCGAGTCGGACGGTCTGGGCACCCTGCTCACCACCCGTCAGTGCCTGCTGACGCCCACCCGCAATCCCGATCTGGACGAAGCCGGCATCGAGGCCGTGCTGCGGCGGGAACTGGGCGTGGAGCGGATCCTGTGGCTGAGCGAGGGTCATCTGGCGGGGGATGATACCGATAGCCATGTGGACACCCTGGCACGGCTGTGCAGCCCCGACACCATTGCCCATGTGGTCTGCGATGACCCCGAAGATCCCCACCATGCCCCCCTGGCGGCGATGACGGCGGAACTGGAGGCCTTCAGAACCCCGGAGGGCAAGCCCTACCGGCTGATCCCCCTGCCCCTGCCGGCCCCGAT
This sequence comes from Ectothiorhodospira shaposhnikovii, assembly GCF_047222355.1. Taxonomy (NCBI): domain Bacteria; kingdom Pseudomonadati; phylum Pseudomonadota; class Gammaproteobacteria; order Chromatiales; family Ectothiorhodospiraceae; genus Ectothiorhodospira; species Ectothiorhodospira shaposhnikovii. The sequence goes on from NZ_CP178333.1 coordinate 2,390,662, forward strand.
TCATGACGAGGAAGGGCGGCGACTGCCGGCGACCCATGCCAATTTCCTGATCATCAACGGGGCGGTGCTGGTGCCGACCTATGGGGATCCAACCGATGCGGTGTCCCTCACCCGCCTGGCGGAAGCCTTCCCGGAGCGGGAGATCGTGGGCATCGACTGCCGCCCCCTGATCCATCAGTTCGGCAGTCTGCATTGCGTGACCATGCAACTGCCGGCCGCCATCGACTGACAAAAGATGGCTTATTGAGTCCCTGTGGGAGCCTGTCCGCCGGCGAACGGGGCTATGGCATCATCCCGCAGGGGGAATACTCCCGGGGGGCCGAGCCACGGATGAACGGCATCCAGCGCGCGGTCTCGCACTGCTCCAATGCCCGCAGACCGTAGGCCGGGTCCACCAGCAACCACTCGATCTCCTCCGGCGGGGTCTGCGACAGCCCCCGTCGGGCCACCCGGGCCATCACCTCGCCCCAGACCGGCAGGGCGCCGCTGGCACCGGTCAGCCCGGTGGGCTGGTTGTCATCCCGCCCCACCCAGACCACGGACAGGACATCCCCGCTGTAGCCGGCAAACCAGGCATCCCGCAGCTCATCCGTGGTGCCCGTCTTGCCCGCCACCGGCAGATCCGCCGGCAGCCGCCGCTGCAGGGCGCGACCGGTACCGCTGCGGGTCACCTCATGCAACGCCGCCGTCACCAGATAGACCGCCTCGGGATCCGCCGCCAGGCGCAGGGACAGGGGGTAACGCTGCAACAGTTGACCCTCCCGATCCACCACTTCCCGGATCGCCCGCAGGGGGACCTGGTAGCCACCGGAGGCCAGCCCCTGATAGAGGGCCGTCACTTCCAGCGGCGTCATGTCCACCGCCCCCAGCACCAGCGAGGGAAACGGCGGCACCCGACGCTCCAGCCCCAGGGCGTTGAGCTGATCCACCACGTTGGCGATGCCCAGATTCAGACCCAGCCGGGTCGTGGAGATGTTGTAGGACTGGACCAGGGACTCCTGGGCGGTGACCCAGCCATGGTACTGACGATTGGCGTTGCGCGGGGTCCAGGTATCGCCGTTCTCCAGACGCACGGTCAGGGCCTCGTCATCCAGCAGGGTGGCCAGGGTGAAACGTTCCGGCCGGGACAGGGCGGCCAGATAGACCATCGGCTTGATCACCGAACCCACCGGCCGACGGGCCTGCAGGGCCCGATTGAAGGCGGCCTGACGCATCTGCCGATCTCCCACCAGGGCCAGAACCTCGCCATTGTCCGCGCTGGTGACCACCACCGCCCCCTGCAGACTCCCCGCCTCCAGACGCCGCTCCCGCTCCAGCCGGTCCAGTTCCCGGGTCAGGGCCTGCTCGGCCGCCAGCTGGGCCATCGGATCCAGGGTGGTGAAGATCAGCAGCCCCTCTTCCCGCAGGTCTTCATCCCGATAATCCCGACGCAGCTGCTCCCGCACCAGCTGGATATAGGCCGGGAACGGGCTGACACCGGACGGGGCCTGGGCGCTGACATTCAGCGGCCGGGCCTGGGCCCCGGCCAGTTCATCCGCACTCAGATATCCCGCCTGTCCCATCAGTCCCAGGACCAGGTTACGACGGTTCATGGCCCGCTCCGAACGCCGCCTGGGTTCATAGAAATTCGGCCCGCGGATGATGCCCACCAGCAGGGCCATCTCCGCCACCTCCAGTTCATTGAGACGGCGCTGGAAATAGAACTGACTGGCCAGACCAAAGCCGTGAATGGCGCGCGCGCCGTCCTGCCCCAGATAAACCTCGTTCAGGTAGGCCTCCAGGATCTCGTTCTTGTCATAGCGCCGTTCCAGCAGCAGGGCCATGATGGCCTCGTCGAACTTGCGCGCCAGGGTACGGTCCTGCGTGAGGAAGTAGTTCTTCACCAGCTGCTGGGTCAGGGTGCTGCCCCCCTGCACGGTACGTCCCGCGCGCAGATTGGCCAGGGCGGCGCGGGCAATGCCCATGGGGTCGACCCCGAAGTGCCGGTAGAACTTGCGGTCCTCCACCACCAGCAGGGCCTGGATCAGCGCCGGCGGCACGTCTTCCAGGCGCACCAGCACCCGGTCCTCCCCGTGGGAGGGATAGATATTGGCGATCAGCGCCGGCTCCAGACGCAGCAGCGAGACGGGTCCGCCGGCGTCCAGATCCTCCAGGGCCGAGACCTGACCACCGCCGAAGCTCACCCGGACCCGCCGCGGCGGCTCATGACCATCGGCGAACGGGAACCCCCGGGTACGGATCACCAGGCTGTTCCCCTGACGTCGATACTCGCCTTCCCGATCCCCTTCCCGGTAGTGGAGCAGGCTCAGTTCCCGAACCAGGGCATCGGCATCCAGCGGCAACCCCACGTACAGCTCCAGGGGGCGGGCAAACACCCGCGCCGGTAGCGCCCAGCGCTTACCCTCGAACTGGGCCTGGATCTGTCGATCCAGTTGCACTGCGTGATGCCCCAGCAACACACCCCCCACCACCAGGATCACCAGCAGCAGGGGCCAGAGCCGGAACCGACGGGGTGGACGGGACCTGCCGCCCTTGCGGGATGCGGTACGGGTACGCGCCTTGCCGCGGCCGGGGCGGCTGGAGGTGGAAGGCTTGCGGGTCTTGGTCATGACTCTGATCGACAGGAAGGCTGCGGTTTCGTGCCCTACACTATACCCTTGAATCCAGTTTCCCATCCGGAGCCTGTTCACACCCTCATGCACCCCGATCAGACGACGCAACAGACACTCATCCGGAGCCTGAAGCATCCGGCGGCCTATCCCCATCCCGTGGCGCAGGTGCAGTGCATCGAGACCCACATCTCCACGGTGCTGCTGGCAGGCGAGTTTGCCTACAAGATCAAGAAGCCGGTCAGCCTGGGATTTCTGGACTTTTCCAGCCTCGAACAAAGACGGCATTTCTGTGAAGAGGAACTGCGCCTGAACGGTCGTCTGGCGCCGAAGATATACGACGGCGTCGTCGCCTTTTCCGGCGATCCGACGCACCCCGCCTTCAACGGCACCGGCCCCGTCTTCGAATATGCGGTACGCATGCGCCGCTTTGATCCCGACGATACCCTGGATCATCTCCATGACCGAGGGCGCTTGACCCCGGACCTGATGGACGCCATTGCCGCCCGGCTGGCTCGCTTCCACGCCGACATCCCGGCCACCCGGGACCATGGCCGCCCGGCGCAGGTACTGGCCCCCATGCTGCAGAACTTCGAACACATCCGGGGCCTGCGGCCGGTCGGGCTGGATCTTGCGCCGCTGGCGCGCCTGGAAGCCTGGACCCGGGCACAACACCGGGCACTCACCCCCCTGCTGGAGCAACGGCATCGGGACGGTTTCATCCGCGAGTGCCACGGCGACCTTCACCTGGGCAACATCGCCCTGGTGGACGGGGAACCCACCCTGTTCGACGGCATTGAATTCAATCCGGCCCTGCGCTGGATCGACATCATCAGCGAAGTGGCCTTTCTCACCATGGATCTCATCGACCGGGGCGCGGAAGCCCATGCCCACCGGTTCCTCAATGCCTGGCTGGCGTCCACCGGAGACTACGAAGGCATGCCCCTGCTGCGTTTCTACCAGGTCTATCGGGCCATGGTGCGGGCCAAGGTGGCCGCCATTCGCCTGGACCAGCCGGACTTGTCCGATGCGGAGGTCCGGACGACCACGGCAGCCTGCCGTGACTATCTGCAACTGGCGGAGCGCTTCACCCGGCCGGGCGCGGTTGCCCTGTTCATCAACCACGGCTTTTCCGGCAGCGGCAAGACCACCCTGAGTCAGCCTCTGGTGGAAGCCACCGGCGCCATCCGCATTCGCTCCGACGTGGAGCGCAAGCGCCTGGCGGGCATGGATGCCCACGAGCGCGGCAAGGACGAGTACCAGCAGGGCCTGTACAACCAGGACCGAACCGCCCAGACCTACGACCGGCTGGCGGCGTTGTCCACCTTGCTGCTCCGGGCCGGATACCCGGTGATCGTGGACGCCACCTTTCTCAAGGCGGACGCCCGCGCCCGGTTTGCCGACCTGGCCCGGGATCTGGGTGTTCCATTTCGGGTGCTGGATTATCAGGCGGACCCGGACTGTCTGCGGGAACGAATCACCCGCCGCATGACCGCGGGCGATGATGCCTCGGACGCCGACCTGGAAGTGCTGGAGATGCAGTTGCAACACCATGACCCGCTGGGACCGGATGAGCCCGTCATCACCCTCCGGGCAGACCACCCCCCACCGGTGAATCAGATACGGGAACTGCTGTATACCCCATCAAACTGACGAGGCAAATCCGATGAGTCCATGGCTTCGCCTTGCCCTGGTTGCCGCGACCCTGCTGCTGGGGGCCTGCGGCACCAGCCCGACACGTCCGCCCGCGGACCCCGAGACCCTGGACCCCCAGCGCTCTCAGGTCGTGTTTCATGCCCTGTCCATGGTGGGCAAGCCCTACCGATACGGCGGCACATCACCGGAGGACGGGTTCGATTGCAGTGGACTGGTGTGGTTCACCCACCATCACGCGGGCATCCCGGTACCTCGCACCACCACCACCCAGAGTGAGGGCGTACGGCGGATCTCGACTCAGGCACTGACACCAGGTGACCTGCTGTTCTTTCGCACCGGCCGTGCCGGTCCCGGCCATGTGAGCATCTATATCGGTGACGGACGTTTCGTACACGCCCCGTCCAGCGGACGGCCCGTCACCACGGAAGACCTGGATCATCCCTACTGGAGCCGGCGGTTCCTGCATGCCGGCCATTTCTACTCACCCTGAAGGAGCGCCCGACCATGATGCCGACGTCCGTCCGTGCCCTGTGCCTCGTCCTGCTGGGCTGCCTGACCCTGGGCCTGCCCGTCCAGGCCGTGGAGCCGAGGATCGTGAATGAACACCTGAAGGTCTATAGCATCGAGGGCGACTATGCCCTGTACCGGGAAGCCCTGGAGATGGCCATCATCGACCGCGGCATCGTCATCAACAATGTGGCCCATATCGGCGCCATGCTCTCCCGCACCGGAGCGGACATCGGCGGGGAAGCGATTTTCATCCAGGCCGAGGCCCTGGAGTTCTGCAGTGCCGTGCTGTCGCGGCGCATGATGGAAGCCGAACCTCACCACATCGTCTTCTGCCCCTACGTCATCAGCGTGTACGAGTTGGCGGATGCACCGGGCACCATCCACCTGGCCTACCGGCGCCCCACCCTGCCGGGTGACGCGCAATCCCGGGAGGCCCTGGAAGCGGTGGATACCCTGCTGGACGAGATCGTTCGGGAGGCGCTGGCGTTCTAAGCGGTGTCGGTATGGACACTCGGACAACGACGCAGGATACTGTCGGCATCAGTGGATCACCCCCCCTCCGGAGGGCTCATGGATCGACTTGGCCCCCGCATCAGCCTGGCCATCGGCGCCCCCATCATCGCCTTCATGGTGATCGCCGGGATGGCACTCTTTGACCGGCAACAGTTCAGCCATGATGTATCCGAGGGCCTGGCTGTCGCCGGTCTCGCCCTGGAGAGCAAGCGACTGATCCACGCGCTGCAGGCGGAACGGGGCAGTTCCGTGGGTTTTCTGAGCGCCCGAGACAACGATTTCCAGATCATTCTGGAAGAAGCCCGCCGGAGCACGGATGCCGGCATGGCGCGCTTCATGCCCCTGGCAAGAGAAGCCCTGGATATCGAAGACCCCGTCCTTCAGCAACTGATGGGAAGGCTGCTGATCGATCTGGATCACCTGGAAAACCACCGCGTCGAGGTGGATCACCTCGGTTTGGAGCCTGTCGAGGCCCTGCTCCTTTACAACCGCCTGGTGGAGGCGACGATCCTGATCGCCACCCACATCCCCGAGACACTGCCCAACGCGGATATCCGAAAACTCATCACGGCCTACCGGCCATTGCTCCTCCTCAAGGAGTATTCAGGTCTTGAACGGGCATTGGGCAGCGCCTGGCTGAGCGCACGGGAACCGGATTCACTGGTGTTCCAGCATTATGTCAGTGCGGTTGCCATTCAGGGCAATCATCGCGGCCAGTTCATGGCGCTCGCACCACCCCATCTGGCCGACCGCCTCGTCACCATCGAGGCCCAACCGGCCAATCAGGAATTGCTGGCCGCGCGCGCGGCCATCCTCAATTACGGCGTGGCGGCCAAACCCGAATACCTGAGCGCCGTTCGATGGTTCAATGTCACCACCGAACGGATCAATGCCCTGCTGGAGCTTGAGATAACCCTGACCGGGGAAATCATGACCCAGGCCGGGAACGCCCGGAAACGGGCCCAGCATGAGGTCATCGTGCTACTGAGCACGATTTTGTTGTTGCTGGGTCTGAGTCTGGGGCTCTCGGTCGCCATTGCCCGGGATCTCGTCCACCGATACAGGATGCATCAGGCATCCATGGACCGGATCGCTCACATGGCCCGCCATGACCCCTTGACGGACCTGCCCAATCGACGTTACTTCACCGAACTGCTGGAGCAAAGACTGCAATCCGCCAGGTCGACCCACACCCCATGCACCCTTTGCCTGCTGGACCTCAAGGGATTTGCGGACGTGAACCGGATCTGGGGCGAGTCGGTGGCGGATCAGGTACTGATGCAGGTGACCGACAACATCCGGGTCACCAACCCCCCCGACATACTGCTGGCCCGGATCTATGGTGACCAGTTCGCCCTGTTCACCGAACACCAACCGGGTTCCTGGGATTCAGCAGCCTTCGCGGAGCGGATTCTTAAAGTGCTGGACGCCCCCTTGAAGGTGGGGCAAAGACGGATCGACACAAGCGGCAAGGCCGGCCTGATCACCTGCCCGCCCTACCCCGAACACGCCACTGAACTGCTGGCCCTGGCCGGCTTCGCGCTGGAGCATGCCAAATCCGACCACCGGCGGCAGTTCCGCTCGTATGAACCGGTGATGCTGGCCAATCACACCGCGCTCAAGCAACTGGACCATGACCTGGAAAAAGGACTGAAGGAAGGGCAGTTCACCCTGCACTACCAACCCAAGATTGACCTGCAAACGGGTCTTGTCGTCAGTGTGGAAGCGCTGTTGCGATGGCATCACCCTGATCGGGGAAACGTCCCTCCGGACATGTTCATCCCCAGGGCCGAGGCCAACGGTACCATCATTGAAATCGGAGATTACGTACTGAGGGAAGCGTGTCGTCAGGCTCAGCACTGGCGGGAACACGGTCATCCGACACTGACCATGGCGGTCAACCTGTCCACCGTGCAGGTCTACCAGGCGGACCTGCTGGAAAGGGTGAAACAGGCGCTGACACAGTCGGGACTGCCCGCCGAAGCCCTGGAACTGGAACTGACCGAAAGCGGCCTGATGCAAGACATGGACACCGCGGTCTCCGTGCTGCGGCAGCTGGTGGAACTGGGTATTTCACTGTCCGTGGATGACTTCGGTACCGGTTATTCTTCCCTGGCCTATCTGAGACGTTTCCCGGTGGACGCCCTGAAACTTGACAAGCGTTTTGTACAGGATCTGGAAGCCGGGGCCGGAGAAGAAGCGGAAACCGTTGCCGAGGCGGTGCTGGCCATGGCCAGGAGCCTGTCCCTGATCTGCGTGGCGGAGGGCGTCGAGACCCCGGCACAGGCTGCCTGGTTGAAGGAGAGGGGATGTCAGCAGGCACAGGGATACCTCTACGGCCGGCCACTCCCCCCGGAGCAGTGTGAAAAACTGCTTGGCCCGCAAGCGGGATCATCCCTTTCCGCCGAGCCGTGATGACCACCCGCGCGAGCGGCCGTCACGGCCCGGGATTGGCGGCTATCTGACGGGGCGCTCCCGCAAGGCCGCGGCGCCGTCATGGGACTGGCGATCGGCCCCGAGCAGCATCGGCAACTCTTCCACCTCTTCGGTCATGAACTGATCGCCGTCCATCCAGGGGGGCGGGTTGCCGGGCCACATCTCCAGGGTCCGGGCCAAGGTGGGGCTCTCCATGCCGCTGAACAGATCGGCCATGGCGTCCTGTGACACGGGCGTCTGCAGGGTCAGCACCAGCCCGGTCAGCATCACCAGACCACCCAACAGAAAGGGGCGGTCACCGGAAAGGGCTTGGGAACGAATGGGGTCGGACATGATACCAGCCTCAAGCTTGAGTCGTTTGCAGGGTATAGCCGACTTGGACCCGGATTCAAGCCAAAGATTCCTCGCCCGCCGGCTCAACTCCCGATCCGGCGCCGCACAAACCGGAGCAGGCCGCCCAGCAGGGGGATCTGGTCATACAGGTATTCGGCCGGGTCCCAGTAGTCGATATGGCTGAAGACCTTGCCCTCGTCGTTGAACAACACCCGGCTGATGCCGTCCACGTCCAGATGTAGCCGGCCGTCGGCACCCTCGTCCCGGTCCATGAAACGCCAGTGGAAAAAGGCCGTATTGCCCTGGACGGCCCAGCAATGCACATAGAATCGCGGGGCCGGACACTGACGGAACATGTGCCGGAACACCGCGGCAATCTGCTCCAGCCCCGTCACGTCGTTGAAGGGGTCCTTGAAGCGGGCATCCGCCGTGAAGAACTCGTCCAGCCGGGCCAGATCCGGCTCCCTGAGCTGAGAGAAAAATTCGGCATACCGCCGCGCCCATGCATCCATTGATTCGCTCATCGGCCGTCCACCATGCGTCGGGTCAGCGCCAGAAAGAGGCGATGGGGCAATATTCTGAGGCTTTTCATGATCAGGGCAAAGGGGCGAGGGAAACTGATTTCGAAACCCTTGCCCTCCAGTCCCTTCATGATGGCGTCCACGGCCGCGTCCGACTCCATGAGAAAGGGCATGTGGAAGCGATTCTTGTCGGTCATGGGGGTCTTCACGAACCCGGGATTGATCACCCGCAGCTGCACCCCCCGCATGGCCAGTTCCGGTTGCAGGGACTCGGCCATGTTGATCACCGCCGCCTTGGAGGCCCCATAGGGCGCGGCCCTGGGCAAGCCCCGATAGCCGGCCAGGCTGGCGGTCACCAGGATCCGCCCCTCGCCCCGTGACAGCATGAAGGGCATCACCGCCGCCAGTCCGTTCACCACGCCCAGATAGTTGACCTCCATGATGCGCCGGAACAGGTCGGGATCGAAGTCCTCCAGGCCCATGGGCTCATAGTCGCCGGCGTTGAAGATGGCCGTCCCGATGGGACCCATCCGGGACTCGATCTGCGCGGCCACGTCGGCCAGTCCCCGGGTATCGGTGACGTCTCCCGGGAAGACCTCAATGGCACCGGGTACCGGTGATTGCTCCGCCAGCGCCTGCAACCGCTCGCGGCTGCGGGAGGTCACCGCCACGCGCCGACCGGTGGCGGCCAGACGCAGGGCCAGTGCCTTGCCGATGCCGGTGCTGGCCCCCACCAGCCAGACCAGCGGTGGGGTCGTTACGGTTTGTACCTGATTCATTACCGTCTTCCTCCTGTCCCGCAAAGGTCTACACAAATATTATACAACGATTGTACAATCCTGCTCATGAATCCTGCTCCGGCTCTCCCCATTCCCGCTTCGGACGAAGACGGGCTCTACCCCATCCGCACCGTGTCTTCGGTCACCGGTGTCAACGCGGTGACACTGAGGGCATGGGAGCGACGCCATGGGCTGATCTCGCCCCAGCGGACACCCAAGGGACACCGGCTTTACAGCATCCAGGACATCGAACGCATCCAACAGATACTAGCCCTTCTGGAACAGGGGATTTCCATCGGCCGGATTCGTGGTGTACTGGAACAGGACCTGTCCCCGGCCACCGCATCAACACCCTCCCCTGTCGTGACACCACAGACGGCCTCGCCCCGGATCACGGCGGATGCCTGGCGGGACTACCGCTATCGGATGGAACACGCAGTACGGCAATTCAGCACCCGGAGACTGGAAAAGGTCTATGGCGATGCCATGTCCCTGTTCCCCCCTCAACAGGTGATATGCCGCCTGATCCACCCGTTGCACCAGGCCCTGGCACAACACACGGCTCAAGGCGCCGAGGCAGAGGCGGAAAGCCGATTTTTCCAGGCCTGGGCCTGCCAAGCCCTGTGTTCCCGACTGCGTCATGAGTTGCACCACGGCTCCGGACCCTTGCTGGGCATTGCCCCCCTGCCCCATGAAGCCGATCACCTGGAATTGCTCATGCTGTCTCTGCTGCTCGCCATCCGTGGGCTGCGGGTCACGCGGCTCTCGGGCCCGGTCTCTCTGGCGGCCATCGAATCCCTATCCCGCCAGGTCGCACCGGCGGGCATGGTCCTGTGCGGACAGCACCCTCGGGCCGCGCAGCTTGAACCGTGGGCCACCACCCTGAGCATCCCGGTCTTCCTGGCCCTGACAGACAACGGACACCTCCCGTCGGCCTGGCATGGCCGAGGCATTCACCTGCTGCCCCCGGATCCCCAAGCGGCCGCCGAACACATCGGCAGTCGTCTCCAGCCATCGAACTCCCCCATGGAATCCCCATGAAACCCATCCTGCTGTGGCTGCGCCGCGACCTGCGCCTGGCGGACAATCCGGCCCTGGCCCACGCCCTGCGGACAGGGCAGCCGGTGATCCCTGTCTACATCCACGCACCGGAGGAAGAAGCCCCCTGGTCCCCCGGGGCCGCCTCCCGCTGGTGGCTGCATCACAGTCTGGCCGCCTTCTCCCGCGCCCTGGAGGCAGCGGGCTCACGGCTGATCCTGCGCCGGGGAGCCAGCCTGGAAACGCTCCTGCGGCTGGTCGACGAGACGGGGGCCGGGCAGGTACTCTGGAACCGGGTGTATGAGCCCGCTCTGATCGAACGGGATCGCCGGATCAAGGCGGCCCTGAAGGACCGGGGACTGGCGGCGGAGAGCTTCAACAGCGCCCTGCTGTTCGAACCCTGGACGGTCAGCAACAAGAGCGGCGAACCCTACCGGGTGTTCACCCCCTTCTGGAAGGCCTGCTGCGCCACGGGGCTCCCCGATGACGTGGAAACCACACCGGAATCCATCACGGCGCCGACATGCTGGCCCGACGGCGATCACCTGGAATTCTTTGATCTGCTGCCCCGCATTCCCTGGGACCAGGGCATGGCTGCCTGCTGGCAGCCGGGCGAGGACGGTGCCCACCGGGCACTGGAACATTTTCTGGCGGGCGCCGTCCTGACCTACAAGACCGACCGGGACCTGCCGGGACAACCGGGCACCTCTCGCATGTCGCCCCATCTCCATTTCGGCGAAATCGGCCCAAGACAGCTGATCCGGGCCTGCCGGCGCCTGCAGGCGCAGGGAGCGGGGGCCGCCGCCGGCGCCTCGCTGGAGGCCTTCATGCGGGAGATCGGCTGGCGGGAATTCGCCTTCCACCTGCTGTTTCATTTCCCCCACACACCCGAACAACCGCTGGATGAACGATTTGCGGATTTTCCCTGGCGTGATGCCCGGGACTACGCGGCGGATCTGGAAGCCTGGCGACGGGGTCGCACCGGCATCCCCTTGGTCGACGCCGGGATGCGGGAGCTCTGGCACACGGGCTGGATGCACAACCGGGTACGGATGATCGTCGCCTCGCTACTGGTCAAGAACCTGCGCATTCCCTGGCAGACGGGGGCACGCTGGTTCTGGGACACCCTGGTGGACGCCGACCTGGCATCCAATACCCTGGGCTGGCAATGGACCGCCGGTTGCGGGGCTGACGCGGCCCCCTACTTCCGGGTGTTCAACCCGGTGCTGCAGGGAGAGCGCTTTGATGGCCGGGGTGAGTACATCCGGCGCTGGGTACCGGAGCTCAAACCTCTGCCGGATCGGTATCTACAGGCTCCCTGGACCGCCCCCGCGGGCCTGGTGCCAAGGGAGTATCCGCGCCCGCGGGTCGACCTGGGGGAAAGTCGCAAGGCGGCCCTGGCGGCATGGGAGCAGCTCAAGGGCGCCTCGCGGTCCGAAGCATCGGGGACGCCCTGAATTCCCCGTCACGCCTCTCTCCCACGTGAACCCGTCACTCTCAGCCGCGACGGATCAGGTCCATGAACTCCGACCGGGTACGGGCATCCTCCCGGAAGGTGCCCAGCATCACCGAAGTCACCATGGTGGAGTTCTGCTTCTCCACCCCCCGCATCATCATGCACATGTGACGGGCCTCCGCCACCACGGCCACGCCCTTGGCACCGGTCACGTCCATGATGGCCTGGGCGATCTCCCGGGTCATGCTTTCCTGAATCTGCAACCGACGGGCGAACATGTCCACGATGCGGGCCACCTTGGATAGCCCCAGCACCTTGCCGTCGGGCAGATAGGCCACGTGGCACTTGCCGATGATGGGCAGCAGGTGATGCTCACACAGGGAATACAGCTCAATGTCCTTCACCAGCACCATCTCGTCGCTGCTGGAAGCGAACAGGGCGCCGTTGACCAACTCTTCCAGTGACTCATGGTAACCCCGGGTCAGGTACTGCATGGCCTTGGCGGCCCGCAGGGGCGTGCCCTTGAGGCCCTCCCGTTCCGGGTCCTCACCCAGACCCACCAGCATCTTCCGATAATGGTCCGCCAGGGCCTCGGCCGACATCAGCTTGAGCGGGGCTTTCATGGTGCCGTCTCCGGCAATCTGCGCAACTGGCTTCATGGTCTTGATCTCCTGATGATTCATGAAATGACCACCGTCCCGGAGGCGGTGGTGCGTTGCCTTTTTCAAACCATCTTCACAGGTGTTCCGGCTTTCCCGGCCTTGCTGATGCTGGCTTCCAGTGTTCTAGCAGCTATGCTCGCCAATGGGGCGTGCACGGCAATCGGTATCGTCGGCACGGATCAGGAACGTTGACGCGGCATCGGGTGTCGAACCACTCTGTCAGGCCCGGCCGAGGGCGGCACACAGGCCGTGCAAACGTATCCCGAGTTAGCTTGTACAGCATTTTACAATCCTTGTACAGTTAATGTATAAGAACAATTCCAGATCTGAGGAAATGAGCACATGGCCCGTGAACGTATCGCCGTCGTTGGTGCAGGCATCTCCGGACTGGCCGCCGCCTGGCTGCTGTCCCGTCACTATGACGTCACCCTGTTCGAAAGGAATGATTACATCGGCGGACACACGAACACGGTGGACATACCGGGACGCAAAGGCCCCCGCGGCGTGGACACGGGCTTCATGGTGTTCAACCACCGCAACTATCCGCACCTCACCGCCCTGTTCCAGCACCTTGGCATCACCAGCCAGCCCACCGACATGTCCTTCTCCGCCTCGGTGGGCAATGGGCGCCTGGAATATGCAGGATCGGACCTCAATACCCTGTTTGCCCAGCGCCGCAACCTCACCAGTCCGCGCTTCCTTCGGATGCTGGCGGATATCATGCGCTTCAACCGAGCCGGCAAGCGCCTGCTGGAAACCGGCACCAGCACGGACATGACCCTGGGGGGCTATCTGCTCAATGAGGGCTACGGACCCGGCTTCCGGGATGACTACCTGCTGCCCATGGCCGCGGCCATCTGGTCCTGCCCCACCCACAAAATGCTGGACTTTCCGCTGCTGTCCTTCCTGAACTTCTTTGCCAATCACGGCCTGCTGGACCTGAGCAACCGCCCCCAGTGGCACACCGTCACCGGCGGCAGTCGGGAATACGTGAGAAAGATGCTTGCCGCCCTGCCGGAGAATGTCCATGTGGCCCGCCGGGTGGTGGCGGTGCAGCGTCAGGAAGCCCGGATCCGCCTGATCATCGAGGATGGCTCGGAGGCCTTTTTCGATCAGGTCGTGTTCGGCTGCCATGCCGACGAAACCCTGGACATGCTGGAAGCGCCTTCCGAGGACGAAACCCGGATCCTGAAGGCCTTCCAGTATCAGCCCAACCGGACCATCCTGCACACCGACACCCGCCTGATGCCGAAGCTGCGCAAGGTCTGGTCTTCCTGGAACTACCTGGCCCGTCACCGTCTGACCGATGCCCCGGCCAACGAGGTTTCCGTCACCTACTGGATGAATCGCCTCCAGGCCCTGGACGAGCCGGAGGAATACCTGGTCAGCCTCAATCCTCTGGAAGAACCACTGCCGGAGAAGGTGATACAGGAGATCATCTATCACCACCCGGTCTTCGATCAGGGGGCCATGGACGCCCAGCGGATCCTGCCCACGATCCAGGGCCGTGACCGACTGTGGTTCTGTGGTGCCTGGACCGGCTACGGCTTCCACGAAGACGGACTGCGCTCCGCCCTGCAGGTGGCCGCTCAGCTCGGTGTCAATCCACCCTGGACCGTGGCGCCCCAGGCCGAAAATGCCCTGCCGGTTCGCACCCTGCCCCGGGTCGAGGCATCCGAGGTATGACGCAACCTCACCGCCTCTACCGCACCCGGGTCATGCACCGCCGGCTGTTCCCGGTGGAATATCGCTTCATCTACCGGGTCTTCAGCCTGCTGGTGGACGTGGACCGGCTGGATGATCTGGACCGATCCCTGCGCCTGCTTTCGGTCAACCGCTTCAACCTGCTGAGCCTGAATGTTCGCGATCACGGCCCCCGTGACGGGTCGCCCTGGCGACCCTGGGTGGATGCCTGCCTGGGCCGGGCAGGGATCGACCTGGAAGGGGGACAGGTGCAGCTACTGTGTTTTCCCAGAGTGCTGGGATACACCTTCAACCCGCTGAGCCTCTGGTACTGCCGGCACCGGGACGGCAGTCTGCGGGCCATCATCTGCGAGGTCAGCAACACCCTGGGAGACTGCCATCACTATCTCCTGCACGCCGACGGTGCCCCCATGACATGGCCGGTGCGCGCCTCACAGGAGAAGCTGTTCTACGTCTCCCCCTTCATCGAGATGGACGCCCGCTATCAGTTCCGGCTGTCGGAGCCCGATGAGGCATTGAATGTCCTGATCCACGAATACCAGGATTCCCGACTGATGCTGTCCGCGGCTCAGACCGGCCACGCCCGTCCCCTCACCGACGGTGAACTGCTCAGGGCGACGGTCGCCGTTCCCTTCATGACCCTCAAGGTCATTGCCGCCATCCACTGGCATGCCCTGAAGATCTGGTGGAAAGGTGGACAGTACTACAGCAAGCCGACGCCGTCCTGAAGAGGAGAAACACCGATGTCCCTGGAACAGACCCCCACCCAAGGCAGCACCAGCACCCTCGCCTCCCGCGCCCCGTCCCTGGCCCTGCGTCTGCTGCTGCGCCATCTTCGGCACCTGCATCAGGGGGTTCTCACCATCGAGACGCCGGATGGCCATCGCTGGACCATCGAGGGCCGGCATCCCGGCGGCAGCGGAGAAATCCGCATCCACCGCCCCTTCGCGCTGGTACGGCGCCTGCTCACCCGAGGGCTGGTGGGATTCGGTGAAGGCTACATGGTGGGTGACTGGGACAGCCCCGATCTGCCCGCCCTGCTCAACATGGGCGCGGTGAACCAACCCCACATTCCCCATCTGGTGAACGGTTCAAGGCCGGCCCACCTGTGGGACAGCCTGCGCCATCGCCTGCGGGGCAACAGCCGTCCCGGCAGTCGCCGCAACATCGCCTTTCATTACGACCTGGGCAATGACTTCTACCAACAATGGCTGGACCCCACCATGACCTATTCCGCGGCCGTGTTCGAGCAGCCGGAGGAATCCCTGGAGACGGCACAGACACGCAAATACGCCCGGCTGCTGGAACGCCTGGAGGCCGCGCCCGGTGCGCATATCCTGGAGATCGGTTGCGGCTGGGGCGGCTTTGCCGAACATGCGGCCCGCCAGGGCTACCGGGTGACCGGCATCACCCTGTCCCGGGAGCAACTGGACTACGCCCGCCGACGCATCAAGGCCGCCGGACTGTCGGATCGGGTGGAACTGCGACTGCAGGACTACCGCGACCTGAAAGAGCAGTTCGACCACGTGGTCTCCATCGAGATGTTCGAGGCCGTGGGAGAACGGTGGTGGCCCACCTGGTTCCGGATCGTGCGGCAATGTCTGCGTCCCGGCGGCCGTGCCGCCGTTCAGGTCATCACCATCGACGTCAAGGCCTTTGACTACTACCGCACCCATGCGGACTTCATTCAGCTCTACATCTTCCCGGGAGGCATGCTGCCCTCGGTACCGGCCTTTGAACAACACGCCACCGAGGCGGGGTTGAAGATCAGGGAAACCGCCTTCTTCGGCCAGGACTATGCGGACACCCTGCACCACTGGTACCAGCGGGTGTGCGAGCAGGCACCGGCCATCCTGAGTCTGGGCGGTTATGACCAGCGATTCCTGCGCACCTGGCGTTTCTATCTGGCCTATTGCGAAGCAGGATTCCGCTCCCGCAACACGGACCTGATGCACGCCGTGCTGGAGGCGAAATGATGAAACCCGAAGACTATGCGAACACCACACCGGCCCTGGATCTGGAGGCCTATTTCACCGGCGACGTGCGGGCCTGGGGACTGTTCCAGGATCGTTTCGGCAAGGTCAGGCGCCAGTTCACGGTGGATATCCGGGGATACGTGGAAGACGGCGAACTGGTGCTGGAAGAGGATTTCGTCTACCTGGACGGTGAAGAGGACCGACGGGTCTGGCGCCTGAGACGCCTCGACGAACACACCTATGAAGGCCGTGCCGCCGATGTGGACGGGGTGGCCGTGGGCAAGCTTTACGGTCAGGCCTTCAACTTCCGTTACGTGCTGAACCTGCCCATCGGTACCCGGGTGGTGAAGGTCAATTTCGATGACTGGATGTTCATGCACGAGGACGGGGTGCTGGTGAACCGGGCCGTGATGAGCAAGTTCGGCATCCGCCTGGGGGAAGTGACGCTGTTCTTCCAAAAGCAGGACAGGGAACCGGAGTCTGCATGAAATGGAAAAACCGTGCCGTCGCTCTCTCTGCACTGCACCGTCGCTCCCGCGAAAGCGGGAGCCCAGACGCTTTCACTCCATCCCCTGGATTCCCGCTTTCGCGGGAATGACCGATCCGGCACATCCACGTTTTTTTTGACACACACCAAGCTTCCGGACTAGCCCTTGGCATCACAATGTTGGATACTACCGGCCGTCATATTCCGTTATATTTGTAAGCCCATCAGGAATGGCGACACACATTCTTGTCGGGATCTTCAGTGGCGGATCGATTTCCGCCACCTCCTGAGGCACAGACCAGGATCGGGCCATGTACCCGCGGCTGCGCCCCATGATGTAAACATCGCGAGACGTTAGGAGAAGACCATAATGAAGAAGCAAGACCTCAGCCGCAGAAGCTTCCTGAAGTTCGGTGCCGCCGGCCTGGCCGCCATCCCCGTCGTGAGCATGGGCATCAGCACCGCCGTGGCCGCCGAGCGCCTGGATGAGAACTCCCCCGAGGCCCTGGCCCTGAACTACAAGCATGACGGCGCCAGCGTGGACCACCCCTCTCACGCCGCGGGTCAGAAGTGCATCAACTGCCTGCTGTACACCGACCCCAGCGCCACCGAGTGGGGCGGCTGCGCCGTGTTCCCCAACAAGCTGGTGAACGCCAACGGCTGGTGCACCGCCTACGTGGCTCGCGGCTGATCCCGCCACGACCGCTGACGGTTGCAGGCGGCCCTTTCGGGCCGCCACCCGGAGAAGACCCGCCTTGCGCGGGTCTTCTCGTTTGCGGGGAATCTTCCCCGTCCGGTACAGTCGTAATGGTCATGACCCTTGGGGAGATCCACCCGTGACATCACCCTGCGCCGGACTGAGCAAGGCCCTGATCCTGACGCTGGTCCTGCTCCTGCCCGGGATCGCCGGAGCCGCCGTGCCCACTGCCCAGGTCATCACCCTGGAACATCGCCCCGCCGAAGAGATTCTGCCCCTCATCGAACCCCTGCTGGGTCCCCGCGATGTCATCACCGGCAGCGGCTTCACGCTCATCGTCCGCAGCCGTACCCAGACCCTGGCGGAAATCCAGCGGGTCATCGCCGACCTGGACACCCCGCCACGCAATCTGTACATCAGCGTGCGCAGGGGAAGCGCAAACCAGGATGCCGCCCCGGCACTGCCGATGGCGCCCGAGCCCCCCCGCATCGCCCGCCGTACCACCACCGACCGGGGCGTGGAGCATCAAACCCTGAGGGTCCTGGAAGGCCATGCCGCCTTCATTCGCAGCGGCGAATCCATCCCCGTGGGCAGCCGGCGCCTGGTTCCCGTGCCGGGCGGCTTCGCCCTGGAGACATCCGTGGAGTACCGGGACCTGGGACGCGGCTTCCTGGTGCGTCCCCGCCTGCTGTCCGGCGATCGGGTGCACCTGGACATCCGCACGGTGTACGAGCGGGAAAGTCCGACCGGCGGGGGACGCCTGGACCTGCAGGCCAGCGAAAGCACACTTTCCGGCCCGGTGGGTGAATGGATACCCCTGACCCATGCCGGCACCAACCGCAGGGAAGACGCCGCCCGCGTCAGCGGTACCCGACGACAGCAGGACTGGCAGGACATGCCGTTATTCGTGCGGGTGGACGTCATCCACGATTGACTCCCCTGCTCTCGGCCCGAGACCGGCATGATTGACGCCCGTTTCCCCCACGCCTACTATGCCTAGCGACGCTTGAGCCGGACTCCCTCCCTTCATGACCTATTGCCTTGCCATCACCCTTGACGACGGACTGGTATTCGCTTCCGATTCACGCACCAACGCGGGTGCGGATCAGGTGGCGATGTATAGCAAGATGCACACCTTCGAACTGGAGAAGGAACGCGTCTTCGTACTGCTGACCGCGGGCAATCTGGCCACCTCCCAGGCCGTCCTCGCCCGAATCAAGCGGGATATCGAGGACGAGGCCGAGGAGAGCCTGCATTCCGTGCGGGGGTTGTCCGACGCGGCCGCCTACCTGGGACGCATCAACCGGGAAGAACGGGAAAAGCATGAGGACACCCTGACCAAGGCCGGCTTCAGCGCCGATGCCTCCTTCATCCTGGGAGGGCAGATCGGCCGGCAGGCGCCGGAAATCTATCTCATCTATCCCCAGGGCAACTTCATCACCACGTCAAGCCATACCCGTTTCCTGCAGATCGGTGAAAGCAAGTACGGCAAGCCCATCCTGGACCGCATCGTCGCGCGGGAAACCGCGCTGGGAGACGCAGCCCGCTGCGCCTTGGTATCCATCGACTCGACCATGCGTTCCAACGTGACCGTGGGTCCGCCGATCGAGGTGATCGTCTACGAAAGGGACACCCTGGCCTTCGAACACTACCTCTGCCTGGACGCGGACGATGATTATCTGATGGATCTCAAACGGGCCTGGGACGACAATATCCGGCGGGCCTTTCAGGATCTGCCCCGTTTCGATTGGGAAGGCACCCGTGGCCAAAAACGTCGCAGCACGCAAATCACCACGTTGCGCAAAGCCGCCAAAAAGACGGTCAAAAAGGGCTGAGTCAGCCTCTCCCCCCCTGTCCACGCCACCGGCATCCCTGTTTTCTGCGGACATTGTCTCCAATTTCCGCATTTTTTTTCCATGTTCAGTCGCATGTGGGTAAACTGCGCAACAGACTTTTTGCGGTGCAACAAAAAGTTATTTGATCATAACCAAAATCAACCTGATAGAGGGGAGGTCCATGGACCAAAGTACGATCGATCGTATCAAGGCGGATCCCGATTTCCAGACGCTCGTCAAGAAACGGGCAAGGCTGGCCTGGGGACTGAGCGCGCTCATGCTGCTGGTGTACTACGCCTTTATCATGCTGGTGGCCTTCGCACCCTCCGTGCTGTCCATCCGCCCCTTCGGCGACAGCATCATCACCCTGGGTGTTCCCATGGGCGTGGGCATCATCGTGTTTGCCTTCCTGCTGACCGGCATCTACGTCTACAAGGCCAACACCGAGTTCGACAAGCTGAGTGACAAGGTGAGGGAGCTGGCACGATGAAGATCCTTATTGCTCTGACGGCAGCCGCCCTGCTGATGGCCTCGGCCAACGCCTATGCGGGTGAAGGCATCAGCTATGCCTCCACCATCATGTTCCTGATCTTCGTGGTCGCCACCATGGGGGTCACCTACTGGGCGGCCCGGCGCACCAAGACCGCCTCCGACTTCTACACCGCCGGGGGCGGCATCACCGGCTTCCAGAACGGCCTGGCCATCGCCGGTGACTACATGTCCGCGGCATCCTTCCTGGGGATCACCGCGCTGGTCTACACCTCCGGCTTCGACGGCCTGATCTATTCCATCGGCTTTTTGGTGGGCTGGCCGGTGATCATGTTCATCATGTCCGAACGCCTGCGCAACCTGGGCAAGTTCACCTTCTCCGACGTGGTGTCCTTCCGCTTCCAGCGCACTCCCATCCGCGTGTTCTCGGCCTTTGCCGGCATCACCATCGTCCTGCTCTACCTGATCGCACAGATGGTGGGCGCGGGCGCCCTGATCCAGACCCTGTTCGGCCTGCGCTTTGAAGTGGCCGTGATCATCGTGGGTATGCTGATCATCGCCTACGTGACCTTCGGCGGCATGCTGGCCACCACCTGGGTGCAGATCATCAAGGCGGTACTGCTGCTCTCCGGCGCCACCTTCATCGCGGTGATGGCCCTGTATCTGTCCGACTTCAGCCTGGAAACCCTGTTCCGCACCGCGGCCGACACCCATCAGAAGGGTGAAAGCATCTTCAATGTGGGTGGTCTGGTGAATGACCCGATCTCCGCCATCTCCCTGGGGATCGCCCTGATGTTCGGTACCGCCGGCCTGCCGCACATCCTGATGCGCTTCTTCACCGTGCCCAGTGCCAAGGAAGCCCGCAAGTCCGTGTTCTATGCCACCGGCTTCATCGGCTACTTCTATGTGCTGACCTTCATCATCGGCATGGGCGCCATCGCCTTCGTGATGGGCAACCCGGCCTACTTCGACGAAGCCGGCAACATGCTGGGCGGTTCCAACATGCCGGCGGTCCACCTGTCCCATGCCCTGGGCGGCGACCTGTTCCTGGGCTTCATCTCCGCCGTGGCCTTCGCCACCATCCTGGCGGTGGTGGCCGGCCTGACCCTGGCGGGTGCCTCGGCCATCTCCCATGACCTGTACGCCAACGTGATCAATAAGAACGCCACCAGCCAGCAGGAAGTGCGGGTATCCCGCGTGGCCACCCTGGTGCTGGGTGTGATCGCGGTGCTGCTGGGGATCGCCTTCCAGAGTCAGAACATCGCCTTCCTGGTGGGTCTGGCCTTCACCATTGCCGCCTCCACCACCTTCCCGGTGCTGATCATGTCCATGTACTGGGGCGGCATGACCACTCTGGGCGCGGTCCTGGGCGGCACCCTGGGCCTGGTCTCTGCCGTGGTGATGGTGGTCCTGGGCCCGAACGTGTGGGTGCAGGTGCTGGGCAATGAACAGGCCATCGTGCCCTACAGCAACCCGGCCCTGTTCACCGTGACCATTGCCTTCGTCGGCATCTGGGTCTTCTCCCTGATGGACAAGTCCAAGCGGGCGGCGGTGGACAAGCAGCTGTTCGAAGCCCAGTACATCCGTGCCCAGACGGGCATCGGCATCGACAAGGCCTCGCAGCACTAAGGTCGTTCCCTTCAAGGCCCTTCTCCTTCGGGAGAAGGGCCTTTTTTTGTGCCCGTCTACCCTTCCCGCACCACGTCCACCTGGACCTCCAGGTCGTGGGAGTCTCCGCCCCCGAACAGCACCCCCTTGACCGGGGTCACATCCGTGTAGTCCCGTCCCCAGGCCAGGGTGATGTGCCGGTCCATGGGAATCAGGTTGTTGGTGGGATCCAGATCCAGCCAGCCCTCGCCCGGTATGTAGACGGAAAACCAGGCATGGGAGGCATCAGCCCCTTCCAGCTTTTCCTGTCCCGGCGGCGGCAGGGTTTCCAGATAGCCGCTGACATACCGTGCCGCCAACCCATGGCTGCGCAAACAGCCCAGGGCCAGATGGGCAAAGTCCTGGCAGACACCGCAACGATGACGCATCACCACGGGCAGTTCCGTACTCACGGAAGTGAATCCCGGCCGATACTCGAACTCCTGGAAAATCCGTCCCATCAGATCCGCCACCGCTTCCCCCAGGGGCCGTCCCGGCAATAGAGAGGCCGCACCATAGTCCCGCAATTCCGGCAACAGCGGCACCTGAGGCGACGGCAGGACATATTGTCGGGCGTCCAGGATCTCCGGCGTCACCTCCCGTTCCAGCCGGTCGCGCACCGTTTCCCAGGACTGCAGACCAAGGGGCTCCACTCCGGACGGCTGCAAGGTCACTTGGCTGCAGGCGGTGATTTCCAGTTCCAGATGGCTCTGCTGGATACTGAAGTGATGGACCCGGTTGCCGAAGAAATCCACCCGCTCCCCCTGGTAGCCCGGCAATGGGCTCACCTGCAGGGCCAGGGATTGCAGGGACTGGGTCGCCGTATCCCTCGGTGCCAGGTGAAGCTCGTTGTGGCACAGACCCACGGGACTGGGATAGCGGTAGCGGGTGACGTGCCGGATGCGGTAATTCATCAAATCCCCGGCTCGGGCAGATTGGAAACCAGCAGATGCTGGCTGCGGGTGAAATCAAAATAGGATCGGCTCAGGGCATCGGAGGCGCTGCCGAGCAAGTGCTGCTGGCGCGCCAGACACTGATCCAGGGCCTGGCGATGACCTTCCGTGTCCGGCAGGGCCAGTTCACGCAGATGCAGGCGACGCAGTTCATTGCGCGCCTCCAGGATCAGACGCTCCGCCGGGGTCAGGCGCTCATCCCGCTCGGTCCGGGGCATGGCGGCGCCATGGCACTCCAGGGCGGCCAGCTGGAACCCCAGGGAACGCGGATTGCGTTCATCGAGCAGAAGACTATCCAGCAGGGCCTCGGGACGCAGGGCGTGGGGATCGGCGGCGGTGTTCTCGGCATAGTTCAGGACCGCTTCCAGCAAGGCCGGCTCGTCCTCCGGGGCGCAAGGGCGCACCAGGGTGGCCCGCAGCAGGCCGGCCAGCATCAGGCCCCGCTCCAGGCGGCGTCCGGCATCCAGGAAAACCCAGTTCAGATGCCGGGGCGTGCTCTCCTGGGCCAGGCCGGACATGGCCAGCAGGTGGGTGATGAGTTCATCCAGGTGGCGCACCAGATGTTCCGGGTCCCGGGGTTGCCACTGCCCCAGGGCGTTGCTGCGCTCCCGCAGGGCCGAGATGACCCGCCAGCTATCACCGGAGATGCGATCCCTGAGTTCATGTCCGGCCCGCAGCAAGGACTGCAGGGTGAAGCTCAGGCTCCCGATGCGTTCACGGTCCAGGATCAGTGCCAGCAACTCCGGCGCCGGATCGATCAGGGCGGTCTCCGCCCCTTCCAGGACAAAGCCGGGATAAGTGGCCGTCAGGTGGGTCAGTGCCCGCAGCAGGGTACGCAGGGTGGCATCCCGGGCACCGCTCCCGCCGGATTCCCTCACCAGGCGACGGCGCATCAGCACCACCAGCATGAGTCGCAGGGTACCCTCCGCCCGCTCCGCATAGCGCCCCATCCAGAACAGGTTTTCCGCCACCCGTCCCGACAACGACACCGGGGTACCCAGCCCACCCACCATGGGCATGGCCCCCACCAGGGCCGCTGACGGCTCGGCCTCGGAGGCCAGCACCCAGGTATCCTTGCTCACCCCGCCCGCCTGATTCGAGACCCAGGCAGCATCCCTGGCGCCCGCCACTCGGGACAGGCCGCCGGGCATCACCACGTAATCACCGTCCCGGGCACACAGATAGGTTCGCAACCAACCCCGACGGGGCTCCAGGTCGCCCTCGGGGCCGAAGGCCGGCAGGGTGGACAGTTCCAGACGCTCCTGGGCTACAAAGCCGCCGGGGTTGGCGCGGATGCGCGCTTCCAGGGATTCCCGTTCCGGTCGGGACAGCGCATCACCGAACACGGCGCTGCTGCGACCCGGTTCCAGATCACGGATCACCAACCGTTCCAGCCGGGACAGGACATGATCCCGTTGCCGGGGATCACCACACCACCAGGTCTCCACCGTCGACAGGATCAGATCCTGCCCCAACAGGTGGCGGGCAATGGCGGGCAGATAGGCGGACAGGGCGGGACATTCCAGTACGCCACTGCCCAGGGGATTGATGATGGCCACCCTGCCCCGTCGCGCCACTTCCAGCAGGCCCGCCACCCCCAGCCAGGAATCCTGGCGCAGTTCCAGCGGGTCGCAGAAGCCGTCATCCACCCGTCGCAGGATCACGTCCACCGGCTCGGGGCCGTTCAGGGAACGCAACCAGACCCGTCCCTCGGAAACCACCAGATCCTGCCCCTGTACCAGGGTGTATCCCAGGTAGCCGGCCAGGTACACATGCTCGAACCAGGTCTCGTTGAGGGGGCCGGGGGAGAGCAGCACCACCCGCGGTTCATTCTGTCCCATGGCCGGTGCGCGCAGGGTGGCCAGGGTGCGGCGCAGGGTCTGGAAAAACCGGGTGAGCCGATGGGCCTGGGCATCCCGGTACAGGCTGGGGAATACCCGGGACAGAATCACCCGGTTCTCCAGGGCGTACCCTGCCCCGGAAGGGGCCTGGGTGCGATCTCCCAGGACCACGAAATGCCCGTCGGGACGGCGAACCAGATCGGCCGCGTACAGGGCCAAGGGGTTGGGGATGGTGGGCAGGCTGCCGACGCAGGGACGCAGGAATCCCGGATAGCCGTAGATCAGGTCCAGGGGCAGCAGCCCCTTGCGGATCAGTTCCCGGGGACCATAGAGATCCTTGAGGATCAGGTTCAGGAGTTCCGCCCGCTGGATCAGACCGGTCTCGATGACGGCCCATTCCTTGCTCTCCAGCACCATGGGCACCGGGTCCAGGGGCCAGGGCCGCTCCGCCCCCCGGGGATCGGAATAAACGTTGTAAGTGACCCCGCTCTCTCGCAGCAGACGCCCGATATCCGCAGCCCGTTCCGCCAGCCCCTCCGGCCCCAACTGCACCAGCGCCCCCATGATCGGCTCCCATTGCGGACGCAGGACACCCTCGGGGGTGAGCAGTTCGTCAAAACGGTTCCCGGACAGGGCATATTCCGGGGCCAGCAGCGACAGGGGCGTGGGGGTGGACATGAGACGGGCCGGGCGAAGGCCCGGTCAGGCAGCCCTGTCCAGGCTGAACCAGGTGTCGGCGATCATGTCGTGCAATTCGTTCATCTCCTGCTGCAGCTGGTCGATGAAGCGGTGCAGCTCATCCGCCTCCAGGAGCTTGTCCACATTGGCTTCCATCACATGACGCCGGACCTGAATCGCCAGTCGCAACGGTGTCTCGTTGCGAGGCAGGTTGGTCAGGCTGATTTCCACCTCGCCCAGGGCATGGGCCACGGCACGGGGAAACTCACGGTCCTGGAAGATGTATTTAAGCACATCCTCGCCGTTCACACGTCGCCGCACATGCTGGCGATACATCTGGAAGGCGCTGAGGGACTTGAGGATGTTCACCCACAACAGGCTCTCGAACTGGGCCATGGCGGCCTCGTCCTGGGGATCATTGCTCAAAAGCCCCATGGCGCCCACATCCAGCAGGCGGGTGGTCATGTCCGCCCGCTCCAGATTGCGGCCGGCGCGGATGAAGTCATAGGCGGCGTCATGGCTCATGGTGCCCGCCAGCATGCCGGTCAGCTGCTGGCAGTGGCTGATCACCTTGACCAGATATTGATAGCGCCCCCGTTTGCTCATCCCCGTGTCCAGGGCGGAGTCGGCGTGATGATACAGCTCGTTCACCGTCTCCCAGACCTCGCTGGGGACCAGATCCCGGGTGGTGCGCACGTTTTCCCGGGCCGCCCGCAGGGCATTGAGAATGGACCCCGGGTTATCGTCGTCCGCCAGCAGGAACTTCACCACGTTGCGCTCGTCGTACTTGCGGTAATTCTTCTCGTAGATCGATTCATTGCCGGTGATGGACACCATGCCCCGCCAGGACAGGCGCACGCTGCGCGGCATGTCCAGGGCCAGATGATTGAAGGCCGTGACCATGCGCGCGGTATTCTCCGCCCGCTCGATGTAACGGGCCATCCAGTAAAGACGTTCGGCAACACGTGAAAGCATGGTGTCAGGCCTGCAGGTTGGTAAAAAGCGGGTTCAATCCGTGTCCGTATCCACGATCCAGGTGTCCTTGCTCCCCCCGCCCTGGGAGGAGTTGACCACCAGGGAGCCCTTGCGCAGGGCCACCCGGGTCAGACCGCCGGCGGTCACATCGGTGCGCACCCCCTGCAGGATAAAGGGACGCAGGTCCAGATGCCGGGGTTCGAGGCGGCCATCGCACAGGGTGGGCGAGGTGGACAACTTCAGGGTGGGTTGGGCAATGTAGTTGCGCGGATCCTTGCGGATCAGCTCGGCGAACTCCTGGCGCTGCTTGCGGGTGGCATGGGGACCGACGATCATGCCGTAGCCACCGGACTCGTTGGCGGGCTTGACCACCAAATGCTCCAGGTTGGCCAGCACGTACTCCCGCTCCTTGGGGTCCATGCACAGATGGGTGGGCACGTTGGGAATGATCGGGTCCTGATCCAGATAGTAGCGGATCATCTTGGGCACGAAGGCATAGACCACCTTGTCGTCCGCCACGCCGGCACCGGGGGCGTTCACCAGGGCCACGTTGCCCTTGCGCCAGGCCCGCATCAGCCCCCTCACCCCCAGCATGGAATCGGGATTGAAGGCCTCCGGGTCCAGAAACAGGTCATCGATCCGACGATAGATCACGTCCACCCGCTCCAGGCCCGCCACCGTGCGCATGTAGACACAGTCATCATCCCCCACCATCAGGTCGGATCCCTCCACCAGTTCCGCCCCCATGCGCTGGGCCAGATAGGCATGCTCGAAATAGGCGGAGTTGTAGATGCCCGGCGTCAGCACCACCACCTCCGGATAATCCAGCGGGCGCGGTGAGAGGGCCGCCAGCATGTCGAAGAGCTGGGAGGGGTACTCATCCACCGGGCGGATGCTGTAGTTGTCGAACAACTCGGGAAAGACCCGCTTGGTGACCTGACGGTTTTCCAGCATGTAGGACACCCCCGACGGTACCCGCAGGTTGTCCTCCAGCACGTAGAAGGTGCCGTCGGCATCCCGCACCAGGTCGGAACCGCAAATATGGGCCCAGACACCATGGGTGGGCTGGATGCCGATGCACTGCTCGCGAAAGTTTTTGGACTTGGCCAGGATCGACTTGGGGAAGACCTTGTCCTTGATGATGCGCTGCTCGTTGTAGAGATCGTTGATGAACAGGTTCAGGGCGGTGAGGCGTTGAGCCAGTCCCGCTTCCACCCGGGCCCATTCGTGGCGGGAGATGATGCGGGGAATGATGTCGAAGGGCCAAGCCCGGTCGATATTGCCGCCTTCGGTGTAGACCGTGAAGGTAATCCCCATTTCCACAATGGCGTGCTCGGCCGCCGCCTTGCGTTCGTGCAGCTCTTCATCGCTCAGGGAGCGCAGATAATTGGTCAGGGTGAGCGCGGCCTCGCGGGCCTGACCCGGGGCGGCGATGAGTTCATCATAGAATCCGGCCGGGTCGTAGGACTTCCAGTCGATGGTCATGGGGTGTTCCGTGGTTCCAGAATGGGACCCGCTGGTGACGGGCGTGCTTCAGCCGGGTTGGTCGGCGGCGGCCTTGACCGCGACCGTCTCCCCGCCCTGCAACGGCACCGGCGCATCGCTGCTGCGGTAATGGACCAGCTTCCAGTAACCGAACAGGTTGGTCTTGTGTACCGCCACGCGATGTAGATCCGGCCACTCCGGCAGGCTGTCCAGTTCCATGTCGGGACGAAAACCCATGAGGCGGGACAGCGGACGCAACATCTGCTCCAGCCGCCGCAGGAAGGGATGGCGGGAGGCAAAATGGTTGATCACCACCACATCCCCGCCGGGCACGCAGACCCGCCGCATCTCCGCCATCAGTTTGTCAGGATTGGGCACCACCGAGGCCACGTACATGGCCACCACCCCGTCAAAGCTGTTGTCCGGAAACGCCAGCGCCTCCGCGTCCATCTCCAACAAGGCCTCCACCTGGGGCAGCGCCCCGTCCCGGGCCCGTTCCCGGGCCAGCTGCAGCATGTCGGGGCTGATGTCGATGCCGACCACACGGGCATCCTGGCGATATTCCGGCAACGACAGACCGGTGCCGACGCCCACTTCCAGAATGCGTTGACCGGGGCCATTGTTGACCAGATGCACGGCCATGCGGCGGCCCCCGGCGAAGATCGGCCCGAACACCCGGTCGTAGTAGCGAGCATAGCGGCGGTAGGCACTGCGGATCGAGGAGAGGTCCATGGGGTCTGATCACAATTGGAGTGTTAGGCTGTTTTAACGAGTCGAGACGACAGATTCAAGTCGGGATACCATCTACCTCTCCTCATCGGGATGGGGACATCCGGATATGAGAGGGAACGAAGCAAAGCAGTAACATGACGCTGTTGAACCACGATGACACACGCCAAGGATTCCGGACCGATGCTGATCGACGGTGACTTTCGCCCCGCCTGGTGGTTGCCGGGTGCCCACCTGCAGACCCTGGCCCCCACCCTGATGCGGCGGCGGCCGCCGATCCCCCTGCGACGGCAACGGCTGGAGCTGCCCGATGGTGACTTCATCGATCTTGACTGGGCCCCGGAACAGCCCGGCCCCCGGGTGATCCTGTTCCACGGACTGGAGGGCTCAAGTCGCTCCCCCTACGCCGGGGGACTCATGCGACGGCTGCACGACCAGGGATTTCAGGCCCTGACCATGCACTTCAGGGGCTGCAGCGGCGAACCCAATCGTCTGCCCCGCAGCTATTTTGCCGGTGATACCGGAGACATGGCCTGGCTGGTGGATCATCTGCTGCGGCAGGAACCGACACGGCCGGTGGCCGCCATCGGCGTCTCCCTGGGCGGCAATGCCCTGCTCAAATGGCTGGGGGAAACCGGCCCGGACAACCCGCTGGCCGCCGCCGTCGCCATCTCCGTTCCCTTCGATCTTGACCGCTCGGCGCGACGCATGGAGCAGGGCCTGTCCCGATTTTATCAATGGTATCTGGTGGGGCGACTGAAGCGCTCGGCCCTGAGAAAGTGCCGGCTCATGCCCATGCCCCTGGACTGCGCCGCCCTGCCCCGACTGAGGACTTTCCGGGAGTTCGACGATGCCGTCACCGCCCCCCTGCACGGCTTCGCCGACGTGGATGATTACTACACCCGCTGCAGTTCCCGACCCTATCTGCGCGGCATCCGGTGCCCGACCCTGATCCTGCATGCCCGTGATGATCCGTTCATGACACCGGAGACGGTTCCCACCCCCGATGAACTGTCCCCGAGCATCCGCCTGGAACTGAGCCGGGCCGGCGGGCATGTGGGTTTCGTCGAAGGCGTGGGACGTTACTGGCCGGAGCGGCGGATTGGAGACTGGCTTGGAGACATCTTTTCGAGCACGCAGGATCAGAACGGCGTTACAACATTAACACCCCGAGGCCCCACAAGGAGAACAATTGATGCTTCAAACCTTGATCGACTTTAACAATTGGCTCAATGGGATCGTCTGGGGCCCTCCCTTCATGATTCTGCTGGTGGGCACCGGTCTCTATCTCACCTTCCGCCTGGGTTTTTTCCAGTTCACCCATCTGCGTTTTGCCTGGCAACGCACCTTTGCCACCCTGTTCCGTAGAAAATCCGACCAGGACAAGGGCGCCATCACCCCGTTCCAGGCCGTGTCCTCGGCCATGGCGGCCACCATCGGCGTCGGCAACATCGCCGGCGTGGCCACCGCCATCGCCCTCGGGGGGCCGGGGGCCGTCTTCTGGATGTGGATGGTGGCCCTGGTGGGCATGGCCACCAAGCTGGCCGAGGCCACGCTGGGCCTGAAATATCGACGCGTGGACGATGACGGCCGGGTCTCCGGCGGCGTCTTCTATTACATCGAGAACGGCCTGGGCAAACGCTGGAAATGGCTGGCCATGGTCTACGCCATCCTGGCGGGACTGGCCGCCTTCGGCATCGGCAACATGGTACAGGCCAACACCATGGCCCATGCCATGGAAACCGGACTGGGCATCCCCAACTGGGTCACCGGCATCGGCGTCATGCTTCTGGTGGGCGCCGTCACCCTGGGGGGTATCAAGCGCATCGCGGTGACCGCGGAGCGCATCGTGCCCACGATGGCCCTGATCTATGTGATCGGCGCCGTCGGCATCCTGATCAGCTATTACGACCAGATCCCCGGTGCCTTCGCACAGATCATCAGCGGCGCCTTCACCCCAGCCTCGGCCATCGGTGGTTTTGCCGGCGCCACGGTGGCCGGCGCCATCCGCTACGGCATTGCCCGCGGCATCTTTTCCAACGAGGCCGGTCTGGGCTCCGCTTCCATCGTCCACGCCCAGGCCCGCAACAAGCCCTTTGCCCAGGGCCTGTGGGGCATGTGGGAAGTATTCATCGACACCCTGGTGATCTGCACCATGACCGCCCTGGTGATCCTGGTGACCGGGGTGATACAGACCGGCCAGACCGGGGCCGAACTCACCACCAGCGCGTTCTCCCTCGGCCTGCCCGGCCTGGGTGGCTGGGTGGTGCTGTGCGCCATCGTGCTGTTTTCCTACACCACCATGCTGACCTGGAACTTCTACGGGGAAAAGAGCTGGGAATATGCCTTCGGCAAACGGGTCATCCTGCCTTACCGCATCATTTTCATAGGGGTGCTGTATCTAGGTGCCATCGGGGGCCTGACCACGGTCTGGGATATCTCGGACACCCTCAACGGCCTGATGGCGGCGCCCAACCTGATCGCCCTCCTCCTGCTGGCGGGAGTGCTTGCCAAGGAGAAGGTGCAATACCTCAAGGAGCAGAAGGAGGTAATGCGCAAGGAGAAAGAGAACGGGCAGGATGACAAGGAAGGCCCCGGCTGAAGCCGCAAGCCCCCTGCCCTTCACCCCTCTCCCCCTTGGGGAGAGGGGTTTTTATCCTTACTGACGCTCGATGGGGGCGTCCTCGCTGCGGCCGTAGGCAAAGATGCCCAAGCCCACGATCATGACCCCTAGGTAGGGAGACAGCTGCCACAGCACCCCGAACATGCCCAGTTCCGGGGGT
This sequence comes from Ectothiorhodospira shaposhnikovii, assembly GCF_047222355.1. Classification (NCBI taxonomy): domain Bacteria; kingdom Pseudomonadati; phylum Pseudomonadota; class Gammaproteobacteria; order Chromatiales; family Ectothiorhodospiraceae; genus Ectothiorhodospira; species Ectothiorhodospira shaposhnikovii. The sequence goes on from NZ_CP178333.1 coordinate 2,421,454, forward strand.
ACCCTGGGCAGGGCGTAGAAGATGCCGGCCAGGCCGGCGAGAAAGACCAGGATTCCAATACCGATACGCACGACATAGACCCTCTTGTTCCGATGGCGCCCGTCACCCTAACAGATTCGGCCCCGGCCATCCTTGCGCTGCCGCATGGCTTTGGCAGGCAAATCGGTGCATGCTGGAGATGAAGCCTCCCTCCCTCAAAGAAAAAGGCCTGCCATGAGACTCCCGCACCCACGTCTTCCCCTCACGCTGCCGCCGATGCTCTGTCTGCTGGCGGCCATGGCCTTCACACCGGCCACGGCGAATGAAACCGAAGCCACGCTCCCCGTCTTCACCCTCGAACAGGTGGCGGAGCACCACAGTCCGGATGACTGCTGGATGGCCATTCACGGCAAGGTCTATGACCTCACCCCCTACGTGCCGAATCATCCCGGACCGGCAGGCATGATGCTGGTCTGGTGCGGGCAGGAGAGCACCGAGGCCTGGGAAACCAAGAGCTACGGCGAACCTCACAGCAGTCTCGCGGCACGTCTGCTCCAGCGCTATCTCATCGGCACCCTGGAAGAAACCGACTAGAGAACTTGGGCTTTGCGCCGGGGTCTGAAAGCTCACACCCATCCGGAGCCCCGCCATGCGTCGATTTTTTCTGACCGCCCTGCTGATCACCCTGCCCTGGGGTCCCGGCCTCCTTGCCCGGGAGGCGCCTGGCTATGGCGATCTGTTTGACCATGAACTGCGGCGCCTGCACTCCAGCGAGGTGGTCAACCTGCGGGAGCGGTTCGCCGGGCACCCCCTGCTGATCGTGAACACCGCCAGTCATTGCGGTTTCACCGGACAGTTTTCCGCTCTGGAGGCCATGCATCGCAAGTATGCGGACCAGGGGCTGAAGGTGGTGGGATTTCCGTCCAACGACTTTCGTCAGGAAGCGGATGATGAAGCGGACACGGCCCGGGTCTGCTTTCAGAACTTCGGCGTGAGTTTCGACATGTTCGCCCCCATCAGCGTGCGGGGTGACACGGCCCACCCCATCTTCCAGGAACTGGCACGGCAAAGCCGGGCGCCGAGATGGAATTTCTACAAGTACCTGGTGGACCGGGAGGGACAGGTGGTGGCCACCTTCTCCAGCATGGTGTCGCCGGATTCCCGGCGTTTTGAGGCGGCGGTGGAAAGACTGCTGCGGGAATAAAAGACAAAAAAAAGCCCCTCTCCCCTTGATCAGGGAGAGGGGCTTTGGGGACTTATCAGGAAGCCTCGTTGACCGCCTTCATGCTCAGGCGGATGCGGCCCTGCTTGTCCACTTCCAGGACCTTGACCTTGACGGTCTCGCCTTCCTTGACACGCTCGGAAACGCTTTCCACGCGCTCTTCGGAAATCTGGGAGATATGCACCAGACCGTCACGACCGGGGAGGATGGTGACGAAGGCGCCGAAGTCCATGATCTTGGCCACGCGACCTTCGTAGATCCGGCCCACTTCCACGTCGGCGGTGATCTCTTCGATCCGACGACGGGCTTCTTCACCGGCTTCCTTGTCCACGGAGGCAATCTTGACCACACCGCTGTCATCAATGTCGATGGTGGCGCCGGTCTCTTCGGTCAGGGCACGGATGGTGGCGCCACCCTTGCCGATCACGTCGCGGATCTTCTCCGGATTGATGCGCAGGGTGATGAAGCGCGGTGCATAGGCGGACATCTCAACCCGCGGCGTGCTGATGACCTTGTTCATCTCGCCCAGGATGTGCAGGCGACCTTCGCGGGCCTGGGCCAGGGCGGTCTCCATGATGTCACGGGTGATGCCGTCGATCTTGATGTCCATCTGCAGGGCGGTGACGCCCTCTTCCGTGCCGGCCACCTTGAAGTCCATGTCACCCAGGTGATCTTCATCACCCAGGATGTCGGTCAGCACCGCAAAGCGGTCACCGTCCTTGATCAGGCCCATGGCCACACCGGCCACCGGCGCCTTCAGGGGCACGCCGGCATCCATCAGGGCCAGGCTGGTACCGCAGACGGAAGCCATGGAGCTGGAACCGTTGGATTCGGTGATCTCGGACACCACGCGCAGCACATAGGGGAAGTCACCTTCCGCCGGCATCACGCCCTGCACGCCCCGCTTGGCCAGACGGCCATGGCCGATCTCACGGCGCTTGGGCGAGCCCACCATGCCGGTTTCACCGGTGCAGTAGGGCGGGAAGTTGTAGTGCAGCATGAAACGTTCGCGACGCTCACCCTCGATGGCATCGATGATCTGGGAATCCCGATCCGTGCCCAGGGTGGCGGTGACGATGGCCTGGGTCTCGCCACGGGTGAACAGGGCGGAACCGTGGGTACGGGGCAGCACGCCGACGCGCACGTCGATGGGACGCACGGTGCGGGTGTCGCGGCCGTCGATACGGGGCTGGCCGTCCAGGATGCGATCGCGCACGATGCGCTTTTCCAGACCGTGGAAGATCTCCTTGACCTCTTCGGCCAAGGGGGAACCTTCCTCGCCATCGGCAAGGCGGGCCACCACGGCTTCGCGGACCTCGGCGATACGCTGGGTGCGTTCCTGCTTTTCGGCCACCTGGTAGGCGGCGGTCAGGTCGGCATGACAGGCTTCGGCCACGCGGGTACGCAGATCGGTGTTGTCCTGCGCGGGCTGCCAGTCCCAGGCCGGCTTGCCGGCTTCGGCGGCCAGTTCCTGGATGGCCTGGATCGCCACCTGCATCTGCTCGTGACCGTAGATCACGGCACCCAGCATGACCTCCTCGGAGAGCATGGCGGCTTCGGATTCCACCATGATCACGGCGTTGGCCGTACCGGCCACCACCAAATCCAGGGCAGATTCCTTGAGCTGGGACAGGTCGGGGTTGAGGACATACTGACCCTCCACATAACCCACCCGGGCGGCGCCGATGGGACCGGCGAACGGCAGGCCGGACAGGGCCACCGCGGCGGAGGCGCCCAGCAGGGCCGGGATGTCCGGATCCACTTCCGGATTCAGGGACATCACCGTGGCCACCACCTGGACTTCATTGGTGAAGCCCTTGGGGAACAGCGGGCGCAGGGGGCGATCGATCAGGCGGGAGGTCAGGGTCTCCTTTTCGGAGGGACGACCTTCACGCTTGAAGAACCCACCCGGGATGCGGCCGGCGGCATAGGTCCGTTCCTGATAGTTCACGGTCAGGGGGAAGAAATCCCGGCCCGGCACTGCCTCCTTGCGACCGACGGCCGTGACCAGCACCACAGTGCCGGCCACATTGACCATGACGGCACCGGAGGCCTGACGGGCGATTTCGCCGGTTTCGAGGGTAACGGTATGCTGACCGTACTGGAACGACTTGCTTATTGACGGCACGTTGAATCCCGGTTTTGACTGGTTCTTGTTCGAAGGCTCCGGCCGAGACTCAGCGGCGCAGGCCGAGGCTGCTCACCAGCTCCTGGTAGCGTTCCTGATCCTTGCCCTTGAGGTAGTCCAGCAGCTTGCGGCGCTGGTTGACCATCTTCAGGAGACCGCGGCGGGAGTGGTGATCCTTCTTGTGCTTGGCAAAGTGGTCCATCAGGTGCTGGATGCGTGCGGACAGCAGGGCCACCTGGACTTCCGGGGAACCGGTGTCGGAAGAACCGCGCTGGTACTTTTCCACGATACCGGACTTGATTTCACTGCTAAGGGACATGCTCTAAGACTCCTGGGATTGATCCCGGCACCCTCTTGGCCGGAATCGTTACATTCGTTGAAGGCCCGCGATTCTATCACGCGCCCCCTGTTTGGAACAGGGCTTTACCCTGAATTGGAAGGGATCATCAGCCGCTTGGGCGCCACCTTGCCGTCGTCCTGAAGCTCACCAATGCCCATGAAGCGATCACCGGGACCATAGACCCGCAACCAGCCGGTACGGGCAAGGCCCGGCACGAACACCGCCTGACCCTGGGCGAGATAGAAGGCGCTGTCCGCATCCAGGCGAACTTCGGGCCAGTGCCTCAGGGCCTCGTCGGCCGGATGCAATACCGCATCCAGGGCCTCGGGACCCTGCTCGGCCAGGGCTTCAATCTGCTCCAGCGTCACCATCTTGGGGGCCTCGAAGGGCGTCAGCCCCACCCGCCGCAGTTCGATCACGTGAGCCCCGCACCCCAGCGCCCGACCAATATCTTCCACCAGCGTGCGGATATAGGTCCCCTTGGAACAGGATACGTCCAGGGTCAGGGTATCCGCGGTCCGGGCCAGGCAATGCAATTGATGGATGGTCACCGGGCGCGGCGCCCGTTCCACTTCCCGCCCCTTGCGAGCCAGATCATAAAGCCTCTGGCCCTGATGCTTGAGCGCGGAATACATGGGGGGAACCTGCTCGATGGGACCCCGGAACCGGTCAAGGACGGCCTCGATGCGAGCATCGTCCAGTTCAGGTACCGGAAGGGTCTCGATCACCTCCCCTTCCGCGTCCGCCGTGGTGGTGGTCACCCCCAGGCGGCAGACGGTGCGGTACTGCTTGTCCGCGTCCAGCAGGAAGGCGGACACCTTGGTCGCCTCGCCGAAGCACAGGGGCAGAAGACCGGTGGCCAGCGGGTCCAGGCTGCCGGTATGCCCGGCCTTTTTTGCCTTGAACAGATACTTGACCCGCTGCAAGGCCTGGTTGGAGGTGTATCCCACCGGCTTGTCCAGCAGGATCAGGCCGTGCACGTCACGGCGCTGGATTCTTGGCTTGCTCATGAAGGGTCGTCGGTATCATCCCGATGGCGGGCCTTGTCTTCGGCCACGGCCCGATCGATCAGCGCGGAGATGCGGGCACCTTCGCGCTGGGTGTCGTCATAGTGGAAATGCAGCTCGGGCACGGAGCGGATGCGCATGCGCCGCCCCAGTTCCCGGCGCAGAAAGCCGGCCGCCTTGCGCAGACCCTCGGAGGTCACCTTGATGGCCTCGTCATCCCCGAGCACGGTGAAGAAGACCTTGGCATGGGCCAGGTCCCGGCTCACCTCCACTCCGGCGATGGTGAGCATCCCCACCCGGGGGTCCTTGAGCTCCTCGCGCACCAGCTCGGCCAGCTCCCGCTGGATCTGATCTCCCACGCGCTGGGCGCGGGAATATTCTCTAGGCATTTCGCAACCTCTCCGGGCCGTGGTGTATCAGGGACGGACGATCACAGCGTCCGCGCCACTTCCACCCGCTGATAGACCTCGATCTGGTCGCCGGGCTTCACATCATTGTAGTTCTTCACCGCGATGCCGCACTCGGTGCCGGTCCGGACCTCATTGACGTCGTCCTTGAAGCGACGCAGGGACTCCAGCTCACCCTCGTAGATGACCACGTTGTCACGCAGCACACGGATGGGGTTGCCGCGACGCACCGCACCCTCGATGACCAGACAGCCCGCCACCGCACCGAACTGGGACGACTTGAACACATCTCGCACCTGGGCCAGACCCACGATTTCCTCCCGCAGCTCGGGAGAGAGCAGACCGGTCAGGGCTTGCTTGACGTCGTCGATGGCCTCGTAGATCACGCTGTAGTAGCGCAGATCCACTTCCTGCTCCGCCACCGCCTTGCGGGCACCGGAATCGGCACGCACGTTGAAGCCGATGATGATGGCATTGGAGGCCTTGGCCAGGTTGACGTCGGACTCGGTGATCCCGCCCACGCCGGCGGCCACGATCTTCACCTTGACCTCGTCGGTGGACAGCTTCTCCAGGGAGTCGCGCAGCGCCTCGGCGGAACCCTGCACATCGGCCTTGAGCAGGATGTTGACCACCGAAGCGGCGCCCTCCTGCATCTGGCTGAACAGATTCTCCAGCTTGGCGGCCTGCTGGGTGGCCAGCTTGGACTCGCGGAACTTGCCCTGACGGAACAGGGCCACTTCGCGGGCCTTGCGCTCGTCGGCCACCACCAGCATGTCGTCACCGGCATTGGGCACACCGGACAGACCCAGCACTTCCACCGGGATGGAGGGACCGGCCGTCTTTTCGGGCTTGCCGTTCTCGTCGAACATGGCACGCACGCGGCCGAACTCCTGACCGGCCAGGATCACGTCACCCTTGTTCAGGGTACCGGCCTGCACCAGCACGGTGGCCACGGGGCCACGACCCTTGTCCAGACGGGATTCGATGACCACGCCCCGGGCCGGACCTTCCTTCGGCGCCTTGAGTTCCATCAACTCGGCCTGCAGATGGATGGCTTCCAGCAGACGCTCCATGCCGTCACCGGTCTTGGCGGAGACATGAACGAACTGGGTTTCACCACCCCATTCCTCGGAAATCACGTTGTGCTGGGACAGCTCGTTCTTCACCCGGTCCGGATCCGCCTCGGGCTTGTCGATCTTGTTGACCGCCACCACCATGGGCACTTCACCGGCCTGGGCATGCTGAATCGCCTCCAGGGTCTGGGGCATGACGCCGTCGTCGGCGGCCACCACCAGCACCACCACGTCGGTGACCTTGGCACCGCGGGCACGCATGGCGGTAAAGGCCGCGTGGCCGGGCGTATCCAGGAAGGTCACCCCGGTACTCTTCTTGAAGGGGACGTGGTAGGCACCGATGTGCTGGGTAATGCCGCCCGCCTCGCCCGAGGCCACCTTGGTGCGACGGATGTAGTCCAGCAGCGAGGTCTTGCCGTGGTCCACGTGACCCATGACGGTGACCACGGGAGGACGCGGCAGGGCTTCGCCCATCTCCTCGGTCTCCAGGGCCAGTTCCTCGCCCACTTCGGCCTCCTGCATGGGCTTGGCGACGTGTCCCATCTCCTCCACCACCAGGGTGGCGGTATCCTGGTCGATGGACTGGTTGATGGTGGCCATCACACCCATGCCCATCAGGGTCTTGATCAGTTCGGGCGCCTTGATGGCCATCTTCTGGGCCAGTTCGCCCACCGTCAGCATCTCGGGGATGCTGACCTCGCGCACCACCGGCGCGGTGGGGCGCTCGAAACCATGCTTGCCGGTCGGAGCCGCGGCGGAGCCGGCGCGTCCTGCCTTGCCCTTGCCACGACGACCACGCTTGTCGCTGGCCACGTGCAGTTCTTCCCGCTTGGACTTGCCGACCTCTTCGCGCTCCTTGCCACGGCGACGACGACGGGGATTGTCCGATGCCGGTGCCGCGGGGGTTGCCGCAGGAGACGCGGGGCCGGGGGCTGCCGCAGCGGCCGCCGCGGCAGCGGCGGCGCGCTCCAGGGCCTCCTTGCGAGCGGCCTCCTCGACGGCCTGGCGTGTCTGTAGCTCCGCTTCACGGCGGGCCATGGCCTCGGCTTCCCTGATCATTTCCAGCTCACGGGCCTTGAGGGCTTCCGCCGCCTTGCGCTCGGCCTCTTCGGCGGCGCGACGTTCCTCCTCGGCGCGGCGCAGCTCCGCTTCGGCGGCAGCCCGCTCGGCTTCCCTGGCCTGGATTTCCAGCTCTTCGGGGGTCGGCTGGGGCTGCGGCGGTGCCGGCGGCACCTCTTCCGCCACGGCCGGCGCAGCGACAGGCGACGCCGCATCATCAACGAGGGGCTTGACCACGGGAGACGGCGGTTGCGGTGCCTCGGCAATGTTCTCCATCGCCGGAGACTCGGAGGCTTCCTCAACCACCGCGGCCTCGGTCTCACCCTGCTTCACATAGGTGCGGCGCTTGCGCACTTCCACGCTCACGGTCTTGGCACGCCCCTGGGCGCTGGTCACCTTGAGTTCCGTGGTGCTCTTGCGCCGCAGCGTAATGCGCCGGGACTGGCCGGCTTCTGACGTCTTGCCGTGAACCTTGCGCAGATGCTCCAGGAGCTGCAACTTCTGCTCCTCGGTGACGGTCTGATCGGGATCCGCAACGGGCACTCCCGCCTCGGACAACTGCTCCAGCAGTCGTTCCACGGGCGTCCCCACTACTTCGGACAATTGTTTCACCGTAACGTCGGTCATGTGCCGTTACCTCCGATCTGAATGCTTCCGCGAACCCTGGCCGCGACCCGGGGTCGCGGGGCGTGCGCACGGCTGGCGCACGCCGGTCCAACTGTCTTATGCGTCTTTTGGCTGGTCCGCAAACCAGGGGGCACGGGCAGCCATGATCAGGCCGGCGGCCTGATCGGCATCGATCTGTGCCAATTCCACCAGGTCATCCACCGACTGTTCCGCCAGGTCTTCCATGGTGCAGACACCACGGGATGCCAGCCGGTAGGCCAGTTCACGATCCATGCCGTCCATTTCCAGAAGATCCTGCGCCGGCTCGCCCGTGGTCACCTTTTCTTCGGTGGCAATGGCCCGGGTCAGCAGGGCATCACGGGCCCGGCGTCTGAGTTCCTCGACCATGTCCTCGTCGAACTCCTCGATCTGCATGATCTCCGCCGTGGGCACGTAGGCCACTTCATCGATGCTGGAAAAGCCTTCCTGCACCAGAATGGCGGCCACTTCCTCGTCCACGTCCAGACTGGCCATGAACATCTGCTGCAGTTCGGCGGATTCGCTCTCGCTCTTTTCCACGGCCTGCTTTTCGCTCATGACATTGAGTTCCCAGCCGGTCAGCTGGGAGGCCAGGCGGACATTCTGCCCGCCGCGGCCGATGGCCTGGGAAAGCTTTTCTTCCGCCACGGCGATATCCATGACCCGGTTGTCCTCGTCCACCACGATGGACAGGACCTCGGCCGGAGACATGGCGTTGATAACGAACTGCGCGGGGTTGTCATCCCAGAGAATGATATCAATACGTTCGCCGGCCAGCTCATTGGACACGGACTGCACCCGCGAACCACGCATGCCCACGCAGGCGCCCACCGGGTCAAGCCGGGGATCCAGGGAGCGTACCGCGATCTTGGCGCGCATCCCCGGATCACGGGCCGCGCCCATGATCTCGATGAGACCCTGCCCCACTTCCGGCACCTCCAGCTTGAACAACTCCACCAGAAACTCGGGGGCGGTCCGGCTGACGAACAACTGGGGACCACGGGCCTCGGTGCGGACATCCTTGAGATAGCCGCGCAGGCGGTCGTTGGGGCGCACGGACTCACGGGCGATCATCTCATCCCGGGGGATGAAGGCCTCGGCATTGCCCCCCAGGTCCAGGAACACACCGTTGCGCTCGGAGCGCTTGACCACGCCCATCACCAGCTCGCCGACACGGCTCTGGAACTCGTCCACCACCTTGGCGCGCTCGGCCTCGCGCACCTTCTGCACGATCACCTGCTTGGCGGTCTGGGCGGCAATGCGGCCGAACTCCACCGACTCGATGGGCATCTCGACGTAGTCACCCACCTGGACATCGGGGTTCTTCTGAATGGCGTAGGAGTACAGGATCTGCCGATCCGGGGATTCGAACTCGGGGTCTTCGTCATCCACCACCAGCCAGCGGCGAAAGCTCTCGTAATCCCCGGTGTCCCGGTGGATGCTGACGCGCACGTCAATGTCGCCGCCGTGTTTCTTGCGCGTGGCGGAAGCCAGCGCAGCCTCGATCGCCTCGAAGATCACGGCCTTCTCGACGCCTTTCTCGTTGGAGACGGCGTCCACCACCAGCAAGATTTCTTTGTTCATCAGTACGTCTCCAAAGGACTGTCCCGCTGGGCCGGGATACAGCCCCCGCCGGACAGGACACGGATTGTCTAGAATTTGGGCACCAGGCGGGCCCGGGAGATGGCTTCCAGGGGCAGTCGCACGGGATTGCCCTCCACCTCCAGGATCACCGCGGCCTCCTCGACACCGGCGATCCGGCCACGGTAGTTGCGCTGTCCCTCGACCGGCCAGTTCAGACGCGCCCGAACGTCCTCGCCCTGGTAGCGGCGGAACTGTTCCGGGGTAAACAGCGGCCTGTCCATCCCCGGGGATGACACCTCAAGCCGGTAGGGCACGGGGATGGGATCTTCCACGTCCAGAACACCGCTGACCTGGTCACTGACCGCGGCGCAGTCATCCAGGTTGATGCCGTCGGGACCATCGATGAAGATACGCAGCAACGCACTGTTGCGCTGCACGCGGTATTCCAGCCCCCAGAGCTCGAAACCGAGTCCGGCAACGACGGGAGCAATCAACTGCTTCAGTTCCTGGGCGTCGTGACTCACGCACTCTCCACAAACAAAAAATGGGCCTGCGGCCCATTCAAGAATACTTGCCGGCCCGGCACCGCACCGGATGCCACCCTGCCATCCCGCCCTGTCGGACGATCGACGACATTACTGGCCAGCTAACAAAAAAACCCCCTCGGGGGCCTTGAACAAACAGTCACTCAAGACTCAATCCGGACCAAGCACCGGAACCATGACAGGGATCAACCTACCGGATTCATCGTGCTTGGCGCCGCCAACGGCCCGGACCCTTGATCTAAAGGCGACGCGATCAGGGATACGTATCCTAACGCACTTACACGCACCACGTAAAGGGCTATCGGCTGCGCCACAACGCCCAGGCCGCCAGACAGAATACCAGCAGATAGCCCGCCAACGCGGCATTGGCAAAGGAAATTCCCAGCCACTGCGGACCCATCTCATCACACAGGCCCGTGGCCAGGAACAGGGTGGGCACCTGCTGCCCCAACCCTTCCACCAGACGCTCGATCAGACCCATCTCGGGCCCCACGCAGGAAAATCCGAGATCCGGCGGCTGGCGTTCAAGCCAGCTCTGGTAGCCCGCCACCCCCATGCCCATGCTGGCCACGACCAGCACCAGCAGACCGGGAATCACCCCGGCCAGGGATGCCCCGAACACCACGCCGGCCAGTGCCAACACCGCCAGCACCATGAACAGCAGGCGCTGGAAGATGCACAGGTGACAGGGATGCAGACTGAACCACTCGGTCAGACCGATGCTCAGCGCCGCGGACGTCGCCGAAAACAGGGCAATCAGCAACCAGATGGGACGAACCGCAGGTGCGTACATGCATGTCTCCCGTAGACGGGCCATGACCCTTGCTTGAACTTGCGGCACATGATGACCGAATCGGCGGACGGGGAAAAGGGGCGTGCCGGACACGGCACACCCCATGGAACCAAGAAGTCGCCATGGCACCAAAGACTCATGTGAGCACTGACCGTCGCACTGATCATCCACCAACCCCCATGGGATGCCTGATGACCATGCCCACCCGGCAACTGCCAATGCTCTGTCTGCTGCTGTGGCTCCTCCCGGGCCTGGCCATGGCCCAGACCGACACCGGTCCCGTGCATCGCGACCACATCGAGGTGGAACTGATCGCGGCCACCACCAGCGTGCAACCGGGAAGCACCCTGCATGCAGGGCTGCGACTGCTCCCCGACCCCGGCTGGCATACCTACTGGAAGAACCCCGGTGATTCGGGGCTACCCACTCGCATCCACTGGACCCTGCCGGAAGGCATCCAGGCCTCCGGCATAGACTGGCCCTACCCCGAAGCCATTCCGTTCGCCCACCTGATCAACTACGGTTATGAGGGCGAACACCTGTTGCCGGTGACGTTGCAGATACCGGACACCCTTGAAGCCGGTGACCGTGTTGTCCTGCAGGCCAAGGCCGAATGGTTGGTCTGCGAGGAAATCTGCATCCCGGGAGACGCCCGTCTTCAGCTCAGCCTGCCGGTGGAGATGTCACCCCCGGCCAGAAATGAACACACCGCGCCGTTGTTCGAGTGGGCGGAGCAACGCCGTCCAGGACCGGTCGACTGGCCGGCCCGCTTCACCACCGAAGGCGGCCGGCTCAATGTCCTGATCGGACCGGATCAGTTCCTGCTTCAGGAACCGCGGCGCTGGGCGGTGTTCGTCGCCGAAGACAACCTGGTGGACCATTCCCGGCCGGCTGACATCCACATCAATAACGACCAAATCAGGGTGACCCAGCCACTGTCCCCCTTTGCCGCCGAAGTTCCGGACGCCCTGCGTCTGGTGCTGGTGGATATCGACAATGCCAGGGCCTACGCACTGAGCGCCGCGGGAGAGACATTCACCACTGATGCCAACGAGGCCCCCCATCCCCTCCCCGACCACCAAACCGGCTGGCTGGTCGCCCTGCTGCTGGCCCTGGTCGGCGGGATGCTGCTGAACCTCATGCCCTGCGTCTTTCCCGTACTGTCCATCAAGGCCATGAGCCTGGTGGCCGGGACCGGACATGACCAGCGCCTCCATGGCCTGGCCTATACCGCCGGCGTGGTACTGAGCTTTGCCGTGCTGGCCGCCCTGCTGCTGGGCCTGAGGGCGAGCGGTGAGGCCATCGGCTGGGGTTTCCAGCTGCAATCCCCCCTCTTCGTGGGTGTCCTTGTCTACCTGCTGTTTGCCCTGGGCCTTTCCCTGTCCGGGGTATTTGATTTCGGCACCCGCATCATGGGCCTGGGCCAGGGGCTGACCCGGCATTCCGGCCTGAGCGGATCCTTTTACACAGGGATACTGGCCTGCGTGGTCGCCAGTCCCTGCACCGCACCCTTCATGGGCACCGCACTGGGCGTGGCGGTACTGATGCCCTGGCCCATGGCCATGGGGATCTTCCTGGCCCTGGGCGTGGGACTGGCCCTGCCGATGCTGGCGTTGAGCTTCAGCCCCCGCCTGGCCAGGGCCATGCCGCGACCGGGCCCCTGGATGGAAACCTTCAAGCAGGCCATGGCCTTTCCCCTCTATCTGGCCGTGGTCTGGCTGCTCTGGGTACTGGCCCGCCAGACCGACGCCAACGCCCTGGCCGTGATCCTGACCGGCATGGTGCTGCTGGCCTTCGCCCTGTGGCTCGTCGGCAGGCCCGCCGGGGGCACCGGCACACGCCTGCTGCGGCATGCCCTGGTGGGCCTGGGCCTGGGTCTGGCCGCCATGGCCCTCATCACCGTCGCGCAAATCGAGGCTGAACCGAGGGTTCAGGCCGAAGCCCACTGGGAGCCCTGGAGTGCCGACCGGCTGGAGGCCCTGCGTGCCGATCCGCAACGGGCCGTTCTGGTCAACATGACCGCCGACTGGTGCGTCACCTGCCTGGTGAACGAGCGGGTGGCCCTGAACACGGAGACCGTCCGTGAGGCCCTGAATACGCATCAGGTCAGCTATCTCAAGGGGGACTGGACACGGCGTGACCCGGCCATCACCGCCTATCTGGCGGAGCATGGACGAAACGGCGTCCCCCTCTATGTGCTCTACCCCCGGGAAGGCGGCGACCCACAATTGCTGCCCCAGGTCCTGACGCCCGCGCTGGTGGTCCAGGCCCTGGAATCACTGTGAGGATCGGAACCGGCCCGAAACCGGCTCCATCCCGTTTCTGCCAACATGATGAGGAGATAAACCATGAAACATCCGAGCTTCCGTCTGCTGCTGGCCATAGCCCTGCTGCTGGGGCTGACCATCCCGGCCTTCGCCGCGCCCCGGGTGGGGGAACCGGCACCGGATTTCAGCGTGGTGGATACCGCCGGCAATACCCACAGCCTGGCCGACTACCGAGGCCAGATGGTGGTGCTGGAATGGACCAATCACGAATGCCCCTTCGTCATCAAGCACTACCAGCCGGGCAACATGCAGAACCAGCAGCGGCTGGCCCGGGAGACGCATGACGCAGTCTGGCTAACCGTCATTTCCTCGAAACCCGGCTCCCAGGGGCATGTGTCGGCGGCCCGGGCCGATGAGCTGACCCAAAGCCGGGAGGCGTATCCCTCGGCGGTACTCCTGGATGAATCCGGCGACATGGGCCGGGCCTATGACGCCCGCGTCACCCCGCACATGTACATCATCGACGCGGAAGGCATCCTGCGTTACATGGGCGGCATCGACTCCAACCCCAGCAGCAACCCGGAAGACATTCCGGAGGCCACCCAGTACGTGGTGGCGGCACTGGAAGATCTGGCGGCCGGTCGCGACGTGGCACAGCCTGTCACCCGCCCCTACGGCTGCACCATCAAGTACTGAAACCACCCCCGGACCCTTCCAGGCCGCCCGCTCACGCGGGGGCCTGGAACTTGACGCATGGGCCAGCATCCGGATACTGAAAAACAAGCCCATGCGCCGATTTTCGACATGGTTGAACATCTCCCCATCAGAACCCGGGCCCTGCTGCTCGGGGCAGGCCTGCTGTTTGCCGCCGGTGCCATGCTGGGCCTGGTGCTGCCCATCCGCGCCGAACTGGAGGGCTTCCCCACCGCCCTGATCGGCCTCATCGGCAGTGCCTTTGCCGCCGGCTACGTGGCCGGCTGTCTGTACGTGCCGCGCCTGGTGGCCAAAGTCGGTCATATCCGGGTATTCGGGGTGATGGCGGCGCTGGTGGCGATGACCGCCCTGATCAATGTCCTCTACGTTTCGCCCCTGGCGTGGATTCTGGTCCGCGCCATGACCGGTTTCGCCTTTGCCGGCGCCACCATGATCATCGAAAGCTGGCTCAGCGAGAGCGCCAGCAGCGAGACCCGAGGACGGGTCTTTGCCCGCTACATGGTGGTCAACCTGGCCAGCTCGGTGCTCGGCCAGCTGGCGGTGATGCTCTATCAGCCGGGCGGCTTCGAACCCTTCGTGATCGTGGCGATCCTGGCCTGCCTGGCCCTGATCCCCACCGCCCTGAGCTCCAGCCGGGCACCGGCACCGCTGCACGAGGTCAAGCTGGACTTCAAGCGGCTCATCCGGGTGTCTCCCATTGCCGTGGTGGCCTGTTTCGGCGTCGGCCTGGCCAACGGGGCCTTCGGCACCCTGGCGCCGGTCTATGCCAACAGCATCGGCCTGCCGGTCTGGGCCGTCGCCCTGCTGGTGGCCGGCGCCATCGTCGGCGGGGCTCTCATGCAGGTGCCGATCGGCCGCCTTTCCGACCGACTGGACCGGCGCTGGGTGGTGGTGGGCATCGCCCTGGCCGGGGCAGGCATGTCCTTCCTGCTCTACAGCCTGGAGCTTCGTGAACCGGCCCATGTGATCCTGATGGTGGCCTTGCTGGGGGGCGCCATGCACACCATCTATCCGGTGGCCGTGGCCCATGCCAACGACCGGGCGGCGGAAGGCAATTTCGTCGCGGTATCCAGCGGGCTGCTGCTGATCTTCGGCGCCGGCGCCACCCTGGGTCCGGCGGTGGCGGCGCCCTTGATGCAATGGGGCGAACCGGGCTGGCTGTTCCTGTTCCTGGTCTTCATTTATTCCGGCATGGCCGTACATGCCGTATGGCGAACCCGTGTCCAGCCGCCGGTGGAGGAAGTACGCCATACCTTCGTCGGCCTGGAGGCCATCCAGGGCGCCACCCAGGAAACCATGCATCTGGATCCCCGGGCCGAGGAACCGGGCGAGGAGGCAACGCGGTCGTCGTGAGATGGGTGCGGGCGGCTATCCCACGGCGCCCTCCCGCCTCATCCAGCCCAGTATGAAATCCCGGATACCCGTCACGTCATTGAGGGGCAGCACGGGCAAATCGGTCTGCAGCGACGCCGGCTCGTCCGTGGCCACGGCGATGATGTCCGGATCCCGGGGGTAGCGGGCGGGTTTGCCCAGGGAGGGACGAAACAGTTCCAGCTTGGGGAAGGCTTCCGCCTTGAACCCCTCCACCAGAATCAGATCGGTGCGGGACGCATCCAGGCGCCCGATCAGTGCCCACAGATCCGGCTCCCGAGGCTCGGACTGCTCCACCATCAGGGCAAACCGTTGAGTGGAGGCAATGAGCATCTGCTCGGCACCGGCCTTGCGTAGTGCGTGGCTGTCCTTGCCCGGTTGATCCACATCGAAACTGTGATGGGCATGCTTGATGACCGCAATCCGGATGCCCCGCTCCCGCAGCAGGGGAATCAACTGCACCAGCAGGGTCGTCTTTCCGGTACCGCTCCAGGCGGCAAAACCCAGGATGGGTGGGGTATCCGTCATGCGCTGCTCTCCTTTTCCGATCGCTCACCGCCCTGAAGGACGGTGCTTCCCATTTAAGGGATAGCGGGTTTGACCAGTTGCCTGCCCGGGGCAGGCTGCGGCTTATTCGGAATCTCCCACGCAGATGCGGTTACGCCCCCCGGATTTGGCCTGATAGAGCCGCTTGTCGGCGGCAATCAGCAGTTCCTGCAGGTTCGTATCCGGCCTGTGCTGACAGATGCCGATACTGACCGTGACCGGCCGGGGAACCGGGAATCGATGGGCGGCGATGGCGGCCCGGATCTTCTCGGCAATGACCATTGCCGCGGCCTGATCCGTTTCCGGAAACAGGATGAGAAACTCCTCGCCCCCCCACCGCGCTACACTGTCGGTGGCGCGAACCATGCCGCGCACCAGGGCCGCCAGTTCCTGAATCACGAGATCGCCCACATGATGGCCATGGGTGTCGTTGATCTGCTTGAAATGGTCGATATCGAAGAGCATCAGTACGAAGGTGCCCTGATAGCGACAGACCCGCGAATATTCCTGCTCCAGCTGTTCGTTCATCTTGCGACGATTCATCAGACCGGTCATGGAGTCGGTCTGGGACAGCCGCTCCAGCAGCGCATTATTGCGCTGAAGTTCCTGATTCTTGTGATACAGGGCATGTTCCGTCACCGCCTCGATGGCCTGCGAAATGGTGCCGATCTCGTTTTTCAACTCTGCCAGCGGCACTGACTTTCGCGTCTGGCCCAAGGCCTTGCCATCGACCACATCCCGAACCCGCTGCTCCAGCAGACGCAACGGCCCCACGATATGGGCACTCAGGTTTCGCGCCATGAAGGCAGACAGCAACAACGCGATACACAGCACCACGGCCACGCTTTGCAGGATGCGCCACATGATGGGCAACAGGACTTCCCGCTTCTCCACCATGGTGACCACGGTCCAGTTCAGGGGCTCTTCATGAATGAACTGCACCATCCAGGTCCTTTGATCCACTTCCAGGAAGCGCTGACCGCTTCCCTCCCCCACCATCGGAGCCAGGCTGTCCCAACCGGCAAACCGGGTACCAATCAAGCCATCCTGCGCATGAAACAGTATCCTGCCCTCATGATCCAGCACCAGGTTGCGGGCAGTGGTGAAGGAGGGATCGCGGGCGCCGATGACCTCCATCACCGCATCCACCAAAGCATCAATTGCCACCACGCCGCGTAGCCCGCCATCCTCGTCCAGCAATACCTGACTGAACGACACCAGCCACTCGTCCG
This sequence comes from Ectothiorhodospira shaposhnikovii, assembly GCF_047222355.1. Lineage (NCBI taxonomy): Bacteria > Pseudomonadati > Pseudomonadota > Gammaproteobacteria > Chromatiales > Ectothiorhodospiraceae > Ectothiorhodospira > Ectothiorhodospira shaposhnikovii. The sequence goes on from NZ_CP178333.1 coordinate 2,438,366, forward strand.
ACTTGATTTCACGGTAAGGGATGCCGCCCGACAATGCCGGGCCCGCTCGCACCCCCGCCTCATACCAGGGGCGGACACGGGGATCGAATCCGGGAGGCGGCACATAATCATTGATGACCAAACGGCCGTCCTCGTAGGCGGCGAAGATGAAGTGTATGGTCGGATTGGCATCCTGCAGCACACGGAACAGTTCCAGGAGCCGCGACTCATCACGGTAGTCCGTATCCATGGCCTCACGGACGAAATCCTTGGCGGCCAGATACTGCACGACGGACCGCAACGGTTGCACATAGCCGCGAATATGGTGAGCGGCAGCCAGGTTCTTGTTGCGAATCACCGCCTGGGCCGAGTCGAGGCCACTGTGATAGAGCACGACCGAGACCAGGGAGCCCAGCAGGATCACCATGGCCAACGTCAGCAAGAGCAGTTTTCCGAACAGCGTCTTCTGGAGGCTCATGCCGCCGGTATCTCTGCTTTGGCTGGTTGCCCCCGGATTGTGGGGGAACGTGGAAGGAAGGTATGCCGCGGGCGCCATGCCGGCGACCGGATCCCGCTCATCTTACCAAACCGCGCCGGCCCGACGCCGCCACTCATCCCCGCCAGCCCCGCCGTTACTCCTCCTCACCAGCTCCGCCGTCACTCATCTTGGCCAGCCCCCGTCGTCACTCCCGCGAAAGCGGGAGCCCAGGGAGCCACCGCCACTGGATTCCCGCTTTCGCGGGAATGACGGGCTGGATAGCTCCTGCATCACACTTCCGGAATACCGCTTTTGCGGGGATGCCACACCCGGAACCTCCCTGGGCCTTCAGATGAGACCGCTGATCAATGAGGGCAGGTCTACGACTGCCTGACCACCAGGGTGGAGGCAATCATGTCATGGAGACCTTGCTTGCGCCGGGTAAAGGCGATCATCAGATAGCCGATGAACAGCAAAAGCGCCGAAAGGATCTTGGACCAGTAGCGTCCATTGGCACGGCCAAAGCCGATCCGGTTGCCGTCCATGTCCGTCACCCGCAAACCCAGCATCCGCTTGCCGGGGGTGGATTGCCATTTCGAGGACTCGAACACCGTGTAGTAAAACCAACCGAGCAATAAGGAAAGCAGATTGCCCATGCCTTCCGCAACCAGGTTGATTTCCTGCCCCGTGGCACCGCTTGCGGCCATGGATGCCCCCAGGGCAAAGCCCAGCGGAACCGCCACCACGACGGTGATCAGGGTCAGGATGATCATGTCGATCACGAACGCCAGCAGGCGATACCAGAATCCGGCATCCCTGAGCGATGCCGAGACAGACGTGACAGCGGCGCCCGTTCCCGCCGCCATGCCGGCCGCCATCGGCTGCGTGCCGAGGGACACCCCGCAACCGGAGCAGAAACGTGCTGAATCATCGTTATTGTGGCCACATTGCGCGCAGTACATGGTGACGCTCCCTGTATCGTCGAAGCCGGCTAGAACAAGGATTGTACCTCGCTCAATCTCTGCCTGCCGGGTTGATCAGCGAATCAACGACAGCCACCCGGCCAGGGCCAGCAGCGTGACCAACAGTACCGGCGGCGTGATCAGGATGCCGATCCTGAAATACTGCCCCCAGGTGATCTTGATGCCGCGCCGTGCCAGCACATGCAGCCACAACAGGGTGGCCAGACTGCCGATGGGGGTGATCTTCGGCCCCAGGTCGGAACCGATGATGTTGGCATAGATCATTGCCTCCTTGACCACGCCGGACACATTGGCCTCGTCGATGGACAGGGCCACCACCATCACCCCGGGCATGTTGTTCATGATGGAGGAAAAGAAGGCGGCGATGAAGCCGGTCCCCACCGCCGCCGCCGTCACGCCATACTGGCCGATCCAGTCCAGGGCGATAGCGATGTCCGCCGTCAACCCGGCATTGCGCAGGCCGTAGACCACCAGGTACATGCCCACGGAGAAGATCACGATCTGCCAGGGGGCGCTGACGAAGACCCGGCGGGTGGAAATCACATGTCCCCGGGCGGCCACCGCCAGCAGGATGGCGGCACCCAGACCCACCATGGCGGAAATGGGCACGCCCATGGGCTCGATCACCAGAAAGCAGAACAGCAGCAAGGCCAGCACGCCCCAGCCCGCCTTGAACACGGCCGGGTCCTTGATGGCCTGTTCAGGCCTGCGCAAGCCATCCAGGCTGTAGGTGCGGGGGATCTGTTTGCGGAAGAACAGATACAGGATACCCAACGAGGCGGTCACCGAGACGGCGTTGACCGCCATCATCACGGCGGCGTACTCGCGGAAGTTGATGCCGAAGAAATCCGCCGAGACGATGTTCACCAGGTTGGAGGTGACCAGGGGCAGACTGGCGGTGTCGGCGATGAAGCCCGCGGCAATGACGAAGGCGAAGGCCGCCCCGGCGGTGAAGCCCAGGGCCAGGAGCATCTCCAGCACGATGGGGGTGAGCATGAGGGCGGCGCCGTCGTTGGCGAACATGGCGGCCACCACCGCGCCCAGCAGGATGATGAAACCGTACAAGCGCAGGCCGCTCCCCTTGCCCCAGCGGGCCACGTGCAGGGCCGCCCATTCAAAGAAACCGGCCTCGTCCAGGATCAGGGAGATGATGATGATGAACACGAAGGTGAGCGTGGCGTTCCAGACGATATCCACCACAATGGGTACGTCGGAAAACTGCACCACCCCCGTGGCCAGGGCCAGGGCCGCGCCGCCCAGGGCACTCCAGCCGATGCCCAGCCCCTTGGGCTGCCAGATGACAAGGGTGATGGTGACGATGAAGATCGTCAGGGCGGTCAACAACATGGAGGCGTCCTGTGGTCGGGTTCGGTGGTTGCGGGTTCAGGTATCGGCACGAAACGGATTGCAGCAGCCGGGGTCATCCGCCAGGCACTTGAGCAGATCAAAGCGGGACACGATGCCCACCAGTCGTCCCTCCACCACCACCGGCAGCGCCTGGATACCGTGGTTGATGAACAACCGGGCGGCCACGCTCATGTCATCTTCCGGTTGCAGAGTGAGTAGCTGTCGGGTCATCACCTCGCCCGCGGTCCGACCGCCGATGCGGTTGGGGTCGTCGCTGGAGGCATCCCCCAGGGGAGAACGGTACAGGGACTCCTTCCACCAGGCCGTCCGCGGTTCCACCCGCTCATCCGCCATGCGGTGAGTCAGGTCGCCGGTGGTGATGATGCCCACCAGCACATCGCCCTCATCCACCACGGGCAGGCCGTTGATGCGGTGCTTCACCAGCAGGCGGGCCACCCGCTGAATGGGGGTATCCGGTCTGACGCTGAGCGGGTCCGGCGTCATCAGATCCTGTATATGCATGGTTGTCTCCTCGGTCCGGAAGGCGGGCCATTCAATGATATTGAACATGATTTCCCGCCCGCCCGACTCACAAGCCCGTCACGGACCACACAATATACCCCCACCCATATATTCACAAGAGCGCATATTCATTCACTCACCGGAACATGCCCGGCCACCCGAGGGGATGACCACCAGGCCCATGCAGACACGGCGGGAGATCCGGGCCGGCTGGAAGCCTTATCGCGCGGTGATGAAATCGTGAGAGGCTGAAATGCAAGAAGCCCGCATCGGGATGACCGATACGGGCTTCTTGTCTTAATGTGGTAGCGGGGGCAGGATTCGAACCTGCGACCTTCGGGTTATGAGCCCGACGAGCTGCCAGACTGCTCCACCCCGCAACTGAGGCTGTGTATACTAATGACCTTTCCCGGATAATGCAAGGGTTTCATCTCACTTTTTTGCAACTCATGCACCACGGTGGATCAGGTGCCGGCGCAGATCATGTCGATAGATGAATCCGGGCATGGCGAACACGGCAAACATGGACAGGGTGATGGCATAGAACTGCCAGCCCTGGACATGGATCGTGCCGGTGACCAGGCGCTCCAGCCCGAGGCCGATGGCCACCACTAAAGCGTAGAGTATACCCCACTCCAGGAAACGAATGAAGGCCGGCTTGTCGCCCCCACGGGGCGTCATGACGAACAGGACCCGCTCATTGAGCCACGGGAGGTTGGCCGCCACCAGGGCGATCAGAAGATAGAGCCAAACAGAAACCTGCAAAAGATCCATATTCTCCTCCCCTATCGGACTGCCGCGGTAAGAGACATCAGGATACCGGGAAAGATCCCCAGTCCCAGCATCAGCAGGCCATTGACCGACAGCACCACATTGACATCCATGCCCCGGGACAACTCGGTCCGGTCTTCCGGCTTATCGAAGTACATGAACTTGATGATGCGCAGGTAGTAGAAGGCGCCGATCACCGACATCAACACGGCGAACACGGCCACCCAGATGAAGCCCACCTGCACCACGGCCTGAAGCACCGCCAGCTTGGCATAGAAGCCCAGGGTGGGCGGCAGACCCGCCATGGCGGCCATGAGCAGCAGCATGATGAAAGCAAACCAGGGGCTACGCTCATTCAGGCCACGGAAATCCTGAATGTTATCCGCCTCGAAGCCCTGGCGGGACAGATACAGCACCATGCCGAAGCCGCCGGCCGCCATCAGGGCATAGGCGATCACGTAGAACAAGGCCGCCGCGTTCCCCTCCGTTGTCCCGGCCATGATGGCCAACAGCACGAAGCCGACATGGGAAATGGTGGAGTAGGCAAACATGCGCTTGATGTTGGTCTGGGCGATGGCCACCACGTTGCCCACCGCCAGGGAAAGCACCGCCAGGATCAGCAGCATGCCCTGCCAATCCGCATGCAGCGGCCCCATGCCGTCCACCAGCAGGCGCATGATGATGGCCAGACCGGCGATCTTGGGTGCCGTGCTGATGAACAAGGTCACCGGGGTGGGGGCGCCGTGGTACACATCCGGCAACCACATGTGGAAGGGCACCGCCCCCAGCTTGAAGGCCAGGGCCACCACGACGAAGGCCAGGGCGAATACCAGGGCCATGTTGAATTCACCGGAGGCCGTGAGGATGCCCGCCGTCACGCCGGCGATATCCAGGGTGCCCGTGATGCCGTAGAGCATGGACATGCCGTAGAGCAGCACGCCCGATGCAATGGAGCCCAGCACGAAATACTTCATGGCGGACTCGGCCGCCTGGGTGGAATCCCGATTGAAGGCCACCAGGGCATAGAGGCACAAAGACAGCAACTCAAGACCCAGGTAGAGGGTAAGCAGGCTGTTGGCCGAGATCATCACCATCATGCCCAGTACGCCGAACAGCCCCAGGACATAGAACTCACCCCGGTAAAGATCCCGGGTCATCAGATAAGGCCGGGCGTACAGGAAGACCACCGCCGAGATCAGCAACACCACCGATTTGAGCAGGTCCGACATGGGATCGGCCACGAAGGTACCGGACATGGTGATACGCACCTCCGGGGCGGCCAGCCACACGGTCAACACCAGGGCGCCCAGCACGGAGAACTGGGTCAGTCCGTAGGTGATGTCCCGACGGGCCTGGGGGATGAAAAGATCCGCCACCAGGATGAAGCAGGCCATGCCCAGCAGGAAAAGCTCGGGAATGACGGGGATGAAATCCGGAATCTCAAAGGTCATATCGGCATCCAGGAGAGCTTAGAGCTTGGAAACGGCGATATGCCGCACCAGGTTGTCCACGGTGGCGTCCAGCACATCCAGCAAGGGCGCCGGCCAGACCCCCAGAAGGAGCACGGCAAAGGCCAGCACGCCCAGCACCCAGAACTCACGCCGGTTCACATCCGTCAGTTTGGCCACGTTGTCATTGGCCACCTCGCCGTAGACCACCCGCTTCACCAGCCACAGGGTATAGGCCGCGGCCAGGATCAGGGTGGTGGCGGCCAGCAGGGCAATCCAGAAGTCGGCGCGGAAGGCGGCCAGGATCACCATGAACTCGCCCACGAACCCCGAGGTACCCGGCAGTCCCGTGTTGGCCATGGCAAACAGGACGAAGAAGGCGGCGAACCAGGGCATGGTGTTGGCCACGCCGCCGTAATCGGCGATCCGGCGGCTGTGCATGCGGTCATAGAGCACCCCCACGCAGAGGAACATGGCCGCGGAGATCAGACCGTGGGAGATCATCTGCACCATGCCGCCGCTGATCCCCAGGGCAGCCCCCTGCCAGGAACCGGTGTTGTTGTAGATCATGAAGACGATGAAGAAGCCCAGGGTCACGAAACCCATATGGGCGATGGACGAGTAGGCGATCAGCTTCTTCATGTCCTGCTGCATCAGGGCCACCAAGCCGATGTAGACCACGGCGATCAGGGACAGGGTGACCATCAGCCAGTCCAGGGCCATGGCCGCGTCCGGGGCAATCGGCAGGGAGAAGCGCAGGAAGCCGTAGCCGCCGATCTTGAGCATGATCGCCGCCAGGATCACCGACCCCCCGGTGGGTGCCTCCACGTGGGCATCCGGCAACCAGGTATGGACCGGGAACATGGGAATCTTCACCCCGAAGGCCAGCAGCATGCCCAGGAAGATCAGCATCTGGGCGGTCATGCCCAGGGGCAGATGGTGGAAGTCCAGGATGGCGAAGCTGCCGGACTGGGTGTACAGATAGATCAGGCCGATGAGCAGGAACACCGAGCCCAGGAAAGTGTAGAGGAAGAACTTGAGGGTGGCGTAGATCCGGTTGGGGCCGCCCCAGATGCCGATCACCAGGAACATGGGGATCAGCATGGCCTCGAAGAAGACGTAGAACAGCACCGCGTCCAGGGCCGAGAAGACCCCGTTCATCAGGCCCTCCATGATCAGGAAGGCAGCCAGGTACTGGGACACCCGATGCTGTATCACTTCCCAGGCGGCAATGACCACCAGCACCGTGATGAAGGTGGTGAGCAGGATCAGCGGCATGGAGATCCCGTCCACGCCCAGGTGGTAATGGATGTTGAAGGTGCTGATCCAGGGGATCATCTCCACGAATTGCATCTCGTGGGTGCCGCGGTCGAACTGGGTGAACAGCGGGATGCTCACCAGGAAGGTCAGCACCGCGAAGGCCAGGCCCACGCGCCGGGATGCCTCGGGCATCCGGTCACCCATGGTCAGGACGATCAGGCCGCCGAGAATCGGCGTCCATATCACAAGAGAGAGCAGTGGCCAGTCAGCGAACATTATTTCTTCCCAGTGGAATCCTGCGTTGATCCTGTCGTTGCACCCAGCACGACCGCGCTAGAAGGCAAACGCCATGATGAGCACCAGCAGACCGATGATCATGGCGAAGGCGTAGTGATACACATAGCCCGTCTGCACATGACGCACCTGCCGGGACAACCAGCCCACCGTCCTGGCACTGCCGTTGACGATGGCCGTATCGATCACCAGCGTGTCACCAAAGCGCCACAACCACTGCCCCAGGCGCTGGGTCCCCTTGGCGAACACCGCCTCATTGAACTGGTCGAAGCCATAGCTCCGGTTGAGCAGATCGTAGGCCCAGGGCGCACGACGGCGGGCGCTGTCGGCAATGTCCGGGCGCTTCATGTAGACGTACCAGGCCGTGGCCAGACCCGCCATCGCCAGCCAGAAGGGCGGCATCGCCAGGCCGTGGGCGATGAAGCCCGTGACGCCGGTGTAGCCCTCGCCCAGACGGGCCAGTACATCCCGGGTCTCGTCCACATGGATCACGCCGGCAAAGAAATCGCCGAACAGCATGGGACCGACGAAGTAACCCGCCAGCACCGAGGGAATCGCCAGCAGGATCAGGGGCACGGTGACCACCCAGGGTGACTCCTTCGGATCTCCCTTCAGGCCGTGACCGTGGCCCTCATGGTCGTGTCCGTGATCGTGGTCGGTGCCGGGTGCCGCATGGCGGAAACGCTCCTCGCCGTGGAACACCAGGAAGAACATGCGGAAGGTGTACAGGGCGGTAACGAACACCCCCAGCAATATCAGCACGTAGGCAATACCCGCTCCCGGAATCTCCGACAGTGACACGGCCTCGATGATGCCGTCCTTGGAGAAGAAGCCGGCGAATCCGGGGAAGCCGATCAGGGCCAGGGAGCCGATCAGGGCGGTGGCATAGGTGATGGGCATGTACTTGCGCAGCCCGCCCATGCGACGGATGTCCTGCTCATGATGCATGGCCATGATCACCGAACCGGCGGCCAGGAACAGAAGGGCCTTGAAGAAGGCATGGGTCATGAGGTGGAAGATGCCCGCCGCATAGGCGGAGGCGCCCAGGGCCACCGTCATGTAACCGAGCTGGGACAGGGTGGAATAGGCCACCACCCGCTTGATGTCGTTCTGCACCAGCCCCACCAGCCCCATGAAGAAGGCGGTGACGGCACCGATGATAAGCACGAAGCTCAGGGCGGTCACGGAGAATTCGTACAGGGGCGACATGCGCGCCACCATGAAGATCCCCGCCGTCACCATGGTGGCGGCGTGGATCAGGGCCGAGATGGGGGTGGGGCCTTCCATGGAGTCGGGCAGCCACACATGCAGGGGCACCTGGGCCGACTTGGCCATGGCACCGATGAACAGCAGGATGCAGGCCACGGTCAGCAGGGACCATTCGGTGCCCGGCAGGACACTGATGCCGGCCTGGGACATGCCTTCGGCCTGACCGAAGACGGTGGCGTAGTCCAGGCTGCCGGTGTAGAAGACGATGGCGGCAATCCCGAGCACGAAGGCAAAGTCCCCCACCCGGTTGACGATGAAGGCCTTGAGGTTGGCATGGATGGCGGTGGGCCGCTTGAACCAGAAGCCGATGAGCAGGTAGGACACCAGGCCCACGGCCTCCCAGCCGAAGAACAGCTGCATGAAGTTGTTGGCCATCACCAGCATCAGCATGGAGAAGGTGAACAGGGAAATCAGGGCAAAGAAGCGCTGATAGCCCGGGTCCTCATGCATGTAGCCGATGGTGTAGATGTGCACCATCAGGGAGACGAAGGTCACCACCAGCATCATCAGGGCGGTGAGGTTGTCGATCAGGAACCCCACCTCGAAGCGGATGCCGTCACTGACCAGCCAGGTGTAGACGGTCTCGTTGTAGACCTCGGCCCCGCCGATCACGTGGTGCCAGAACACCACCAGCGAGAGCAGGAAGGAGACGGCCACCCCGGCGATGGTGGCGGTATGCGCCCCGGTCCGCCCGAGCTGCTGGCCGAACAGACCGGCGGCGATGGCCCCGAACAGGGGGGCGAGTACGATGAGCAGATAGATAGTATCCATGCCCTACCCCTTCATCTCGTCCAGATCCTGGACGTTGATGGTCTGTCGATTACGGAACACCAGCACCAGAATGGCCAGGCCGATGGCCGCCTCCGCCGCTGCCACGGTGAGGATGAAGAACACGAAGATCTGCCCCGCCAGATCCCCCAGGTAATGGGAGAAGGCAATGAAGTTCATGTTCACCGCCAGCAACATGAGCTCGATGCACATGAGCAGGAGGATCAGGTTTTTCCTGTTCAGGAAGATCCCGGTGACGCTCAGCGCGAACAGGATCGCCCCAAGGATGAGGTAATGCGACAGAGGAATCATGCTTGGTCCCGTTTTTGGCCCAGCGCAGGTCTCGCCACGGCGCCCGCTTGGGTGTTTTCGTTCAGCCCTGTAGATTCAGTCCTGAAATCCGCCCGCCATGCCGATCCGGCCATGACAACAGGATCCAGGGTCCATCGGCCCATGTGACGCTACTTCTTTTCCGCTTCCATCTTGATCAGGCGCACGCGGTCCTTGCGCTGCACCTTGATCTGTTCCGCCGGATCCATGTAGAGGCTATCGGGCCGGCGCCGCAACGTCAGCACGATGGCCGCGATGATGGCCACCAGCAGGATCACGGCAGCGATCTCGAAGGGATACACGTACTCGGTATAGAGCAACTGGCCGATGGCCTCGGTATTGCTGTAGTCCGCATCGGCGCGGCCCGGAGATTCCACCTGGAACACCCTGGCCCCCACCACCATGGCCATCACCACCATCATGCCCACCGCCACCACCAGTCCCACCGGCAGCAACCTGACAAACCCCTCCCTGACCCGGGCCACGTTGATGTCCAGCATCATGACCACGAACAGGAACAACACCATCACCGCCCCCACATAGACCAGTACCAGCAGGATGCCGAGGAACTCCGCCTCCAGCATGATCCAGTGGGCGGCGCTGGTGAAAAAGGCCAGCACCAGGAACAGGGCCGCATGCACCGGGTTGCGCACCGTGATCATGGCCACGGCCGAACCCACCAGGATGGCGGAGAAGAAGTAGAACAGAAACTGTTCGAAACTCATGAAAGGCAGTCCCCCTGATCAGCGGTAGGGCGCATCGACGGCACGGGCGGCGGCAATCTGCGCCTCGTACTTGTCACCGATGGCCAGCAGCTTGTCCTTGGTCATGATCTGCTCGCCACGGTTTTCGAAGTGGTAGTGCATGATGTGGGTCTCGACGATGGAATCCACCGGGCAGGCCTCCTCGCAGAAGCCGCAGAAGATGCACTTGAACAGATCGATGTCGTAACGGCTGGTCCGGCGGGTGCCGTCATCCCGCTCTTCCGACTCGATGGTGATGGCCAGCGCCGGACACACCGCCTCGCACAGCTTGCAGGCGATGCAGCGCTCTTCCCCGTTGGGATAGCGGCGCAGGGCATGCAGGCCGCGAAAACGGGGCGAGATCGGCGTGGTCTCGTCCGGATACTGGACGGTGATCTTGCGGGCAAAGAAGTGCCGACCGGTGAGCTTCATGCCCAACAGCAGCTCCCACAGCAGGAAGGTCTTGAAGAACTGGCGAATCGCCGTGCTCATGATGAAAGCCTCCCTTATGCGAACCAGGGACCGATGCCTAGGGCAAAGGCCACGCCCAGGACAAACAGCCACACGATGGTCACGGGAATCAGCACCTTCCAGCCCAGCCGCATGATGTGGTCATAGCGGTAGCGCGGGAAGGTGGCGCGGAACCAGAGGAAACAGAACAGGAAGAAGGCCGTCTTGATCAGCAGCCAGTGAATACCGCTGTCCAGCAGCCAGCCGATCACCGGCAGGGCAAAGGCGCTCTCGGGCAGGATGCCCTCAAAGGGCGACAGCCAGCCCCCCAGGAACAGCAGGGCAGTCAGCGCCGAGATCAGGATCATGTTGGCGTATTCGGCCAGGAAGAAGATGGCAAAGGCCATGCCGGAGTATTCCACATGGAAACCGGCCACGATCTCCGACTCCCCTTCCGCCACGTCGAAGGGCGCGCGGTTGGTCTCCGCCACCCCGGAGATCAGGTAGACCAGGAACAGGGGGAACAGGGGCAGCAGGAACCAGTGATAGACACTGCCCTGCTGCGACATGACGATCTCACCCAGATTCAGGCTGCCGGCGGCCATCACCACGCCCACCAGGGCAAACCCCATGGCGATCTCGTAGGACACGATCTGGGCGGCGGATCGCATCCCCCCCAGCAGGGCGTAGCGGGAGTTGGAGGCCCAGCCGGCGATGATGATGCCGTAGACACCCACCGAACTCAGGGCCAGCAGATACAGCAGGCCGGCGTTGATGTCGGCCAGCACCATGCCGTCATCGAAGGGGATCACCGCCCAGACCGCCAGGGCCGGGGCAATGGCCAGTACCGGGGCGATCAGGAACAGATACTTGTCCGAGTTGCTGGGAATGATGACTTCCTTGAGCAGCAGCTTGAGGGAGTCGGCGATGGGCTGCAGCCACCCTCGCGGCCCCACCCGGTTGGGTCCCACCCGCACCTGCATGTAGCCGATCACCTTGCGCTCGGCGAAGGTGGTGTAGGCCACCACCAGCAACAGGGGGCCGACGATCATCATGATCTTGGTCATGATCTGCATGATCACGGGCAACCCGTCCCAGAATTCCATCATGGCTTGCTGCATGCTCGGACCCCGACCTTAAACCTTGTGCAGTTCCACCGGCCCGTATGCGGGGCCGAGGGTGCTTGTTTCCGTGATGCCACCCGGCAGCCAGACACAGCCGGCGGGTACCGTATCGTCGATCATCAGCCTCATGCGGGCAGTCAGCTTGCCCTGGCGCACCACCACTTCCTCGGCCCCCAGCAGATCCAGGCCGCGGGCCTGTGTCTCGCTGATGCGGGCCGCGCGATCAAGGGCCTCCGGCGTCTGCTGCAGAGGCAAGGACCGGCGCACCAGGCTGTCCACCCCGTACATGGCGGTGGCGGAAACCCGTTGCAGCCCGGCAGGCCTGGGCGGCAGGGCCAGGTGACGGCCCTCCAGGGAAACCCGGTTGTCGAAACCGGAGATGCCCGCCTCGGCCAGGCGGGCCTTGAGTTCATCCCTCACCTCTTCCGAGGACAGGTATTCAAACCCGGCCAGATCGCTCATGTTGCCCAGTACCCGCAATACCTTCCAGGCGGGACGGGTGTCCCCCGGCGGGGTGGCGGCGCCGGGCACGCTCTGCCAGCGGCCTTCCCCATTGACCCAGGTGCCGGAGGTCTCGGCAAAGGTGGCGATGGGCAGCAGCACATGGGCATGGCGACGCAGGGTCTCGGTGACGAACGGTGTCATGGCCACCACGAACTCCGCTCCCTGCAGAGCCTGCAGGGCCTGGGCGGGATTGTCGCAATCCAGTTCCGGTTCCACGTTCAGCAGGACACAGGCCTTCATGCCGTCGGCCAGCAGGCTTTGCACATGACGTCCCTCCGTCTGCAGGGCCGCCCCGGCAGCGCCCCGGTGAGGCACCGCACCCGCCAGCCAGGCACCGGCGGCATTGCCGCCTTCGGGCAGGTATCCCAGGCGGGCACCGGTGACCTCGCACAGGGCACCCGCCAGCGCGCGCAGCAAGGTAAACCGGGGATGGTGCATGGCCTGGGTACCCAGCAGCACCTGTCCCCGCGCCCCGGCCTGGGCCAGCACCTCGGCCATGGCGGTATCGACGGCATCGGGCTTGACGGCCTTGAGCACGTCGACCAGGGCGGCCGGCGCCGATTGTCCCGCGCCGGCCAGTGCCGCCCGCAGTACCCCGGCCAGGGCCGTGAGCATGCCGTGAGGGTCGGTGACCCGCTGGTGCGCGAGGGGGAAGTGGAAGCCGAAATCCCGCGGATTGATGGCCATCACCGGCCGCCCCTTGAGGGCCGCCTTGCGCAGGCGGTGGGCCAACATGGGCTGTTCCTTGCGGACGTCGCCGCCCACCAGCAGCAGACCGCCGGTCTCCTCCAGATCCTCCAGGCTGCTGCCCAGATAGGGGAACAGGGGCGCCTGGTCCTGATCCGAGAAGTCAGTCTGCCGCAGGCGATGGTCCAGGGACTGGATCCCCATGCCCCGCAGCCACTGCTGGGCCAGATAGAGTTCTTCCAGGCTGGACTGGGGGGACAGCAGGACACCGCACTCGGCAGCCGGCTGTGCCCGCAGCCCCTCGATGACGCGGGTCATGGCCGTTTCCCAATCGGTGCTCACCCACTCTCCCCGGTCGCGGATCATGGGCGTGGTGAGGCGATCTTCCGACTGCAGGCCGGCATAGCTGAACCGGTCGCGGTCCGCGATCCAGGTTTCGTTCACGCCGTCATTGCGACGGGGCACCACTCGCTTGGCCTGACCGTTGTCGGTGTGCAGGAACAGGTTGGAGCCCACGCAGTCATGGGGAGACACGGTGGGGTGCTGGATCAGTTCCCAGGCCCGGTAGGTGAAACGGGACGGCTTGGCGGTCAACGCCCCCACCGGACACAGGTCGATGACATTGCCCGAAAGCTCGGACACCACGGTACGCTGGACAAAGGTCCCGATCTCCAGCCGTTCGCCACGACCGGTGGCGCCCAGTTCCCGCATGCCGGCGATCTCCTCGCCGAAACGCACGCAGCGGGTGCAGTGAATGCAGCGGGTCATCTCGGTGGCGATCAGGGGGCCGATGTCCTTGTCCCTGACCACGCGTTTGGCCTCGCTGTAGCGGGACAGGTCCTCGCCATAGCCCATGGAGACATCCTGCAGTTCGCACTCCCCGCCCTGGTCACAGACCGGGCAGTCCAGGGGGTGATTGATGAGCAGGAATTCCATGACCGCCTTCTGGGCGGCCAGGGCCTTGGGCGACCGGGTGTAGACCTTCATGCCCTCGGCCACCGGAGTGGCGCAGGCCGGCATGGGCTTGGGTGCCCGCTCCACCTCCACCAGGCACATGCGGCAGTTGGCCGCCACCGACAGCTTCTCGTGGTAGCAGAAGCGCGGGATACGGATACCGGCGGCATCCGTCGCGGCGATCAACATGCTCCCCTTCCTGGCTTGCAGGGGGATGCCGTTGACCTCGAAGTTGACCAGATCGTCACTCATGCTTCACTTCCCGTTGCCCCGTTCCGCACCCGTCAGGCCGCGTCCGCCACCAGGCTGCGACCGTGCTGAATGTAGTGTTCGAACTCGTGTCTGAAGTGCTTCACAAAACTGCGCACCGGCATGGCGGCGGCATCGCCCAGGGCGCAAATGGTGCGTCCCTCGATCTTGGCCGCGACCTCGTCCAGCCGCGCCAGGTCTTCCATGCGGCCCTGGCCTTCCACGATGCGCGTGACCATGCGATAGAGCCATCCCGTGCCCTCGCGGCAGGGCGTGCACTGGCCGCAGGACTCGGCGAAATAGAAGCGGGAGATACGCTGCAGCACCTTGACCATGTCGGTGGTCTCGTCCATGACGATGACGGCACCGGAACCCAGCATGGAACCCACCTTGGTCACGCCGTCATAGTCCATGGTGGCGGTCATCATGAGATCCCCCGGCACCACCGGCACGGAGGAACCCCCGGGGATCACCGCCTTGAGCTTACGCCCCTTCCAGACCCCGCCGGCCATGGCCAGCAGGTCGGCAAACGGCGTACCCATCGGCACCTCGTAGTTCCCGGGGCGTTCCACGTGCCCGGACACCGAAAACAACTTCTCGCCGCCGGAGCGTTCCACCCCCAGGGCGGCAAACCACTCGCCGCCCTCACGGATAATGGCGGGCACCGAGGACAGGGTCTCGGTGTTGTTGATGGTGGTGGGCCGACCATAGAGACCGAAGTTGGCCGGAAACGGCGGCTTGAACCGGGGCATGCCCTTCTTGCCCTCCAGGGATTCCAGCAGGGCGGTTTCCTCGCCGCAGATGTAGGCGCCGGCGCCCAGGGTGGGATACAGATCGAAATCAATACCGCTGCCCTTGATGTTCCGCCCCAGCCAGCCGTGGTCATAGGCCTCCTTCACCGCCTGGCTGAAGCGCTGATAGGGTTCGTCCATGAACTCGCCGCGCATGTAGTTGTAGCCGACGGTGGCGCCGATGGAATAACCGGCGATGATCATGCCTTCCACCAGGGCGTGGGGATTGAAGCGCAGGATGTCCCGGTCCTTGCAGGTGCCCGGCTCGGATTCATCCGAGTTGCACACCACGTACTTCTGGCCCGGCGCCGTGCGCGGCATGAAGCTCCACTTGAGACCCGCGGGGAACCCGGCCCCGCCGCGGCCCCGCAGATTGGAGGCTTTCACCTCTTCGATGACCTGGTCCGGGGTCATCTTCTCGGCGATGATCTTTTCCAGGGCCTTGTACCCGCCCACCTTGAGGTAGTTGTCATAGGTCCAGGGTTCATCGAACTGGCGGGTGATGAAGCAGATGCGGTTGGTCATGGGCGTCTACTCCAGCTTGTCCAGGATCTCATCCACCTTCTCGGGGGTGAGATGCTCATGATAGACGTGGTTCACCTGCATCATGGGGGCGCCGCAGCAACCCGCCAGGCACTCCTCTTCCTTCTTGAGGAAGAAGCGGCCGTCCGGCGTGGACTCCCCCAGCTTGATGCCCAGCTTGTTTTCCACGTGGTCGAGGATCTTGTCGGCGCCGCGCAGCATGCAGGAGACATTGGTGCAGACGGAGATGCTGTGACGCCCCACCGGCTCCAGCTCGAACATGGAGTAGAAACTGGCCACCTCGTAGACGGCGATCTCGGGCATGCCGATGTACTCGGCCACCGCATCCATCATCTCGGTACTCAGATGCCCCTGCTCATGCTGGACGGCCCGCAAGGCCCCCAGCACCGCGGAGCGGCGCCGGTCTTCCGGATAGCGGGCCAACCACTGATCGATCTCCTCGCGCAGATGCGCATTGAGCAGGCTGGCCTTCCCCTTGGTCTGGTTGGCTGACATCAGCGGTCAATCTCCCCGAACACGATATCCAGGCTGCCGATCAGGGTGACCACGTCGGCGAGCATGTGACCCCGGGACATCTCGTCCAGGGCTGACAGATGGACGAATCCCGGCGGCCGGACCTTGACCCGGTAGGGCTTATTGGCCCCATCGGAGATCAGATACACCGCGAACTCCCCCTTGGGATGCTCCACCGCGGAATACACCTCGCCCTCGGGCACACAGTAACCTTCGGTGAAGAGCTTGAAGTGATGAATCAGGGACTCCATGTCTGCCTTCATTTCCTCCCGCGGCGGCGGTGCGACCTTGTGATCGTCGATCATCACCGGACCCGGGTTGGCCTTGAGCCATTCCACGCACTGACGAATGATGCGGTTGGACTGACGCATCTCCTCGATCCGGACCAGATAGCGGTCGTAGCTGTCGCCGTTGACCCCCACCGGAATATCGAAATCCATGCGGTCATAGACGGCGTAGGGCTGTTTCTTGCGCAGATCCCAGGCCACTCCGGAGCCGCGCAACATGGGACCGGTCAGACCCATCTGCAGGGCGCGCTCCGGGCTGACCACACCGATCCCCACGGTACGCTGCTTCCAGATGCGGTTATCCGTGAGCAGGGTTTCATACTCGTCCACGCAGGTCGGGAAGCGGTGGGTGAAATCCTCGATGAAATCCAGCAGGGAGCCGGAGCGGCTCTGGTTGAGGCGCTTCACATCCGCCGCGCTCTTCCAGCGGGAAGGCTCATATTGGGCCATGGTGCCGGGCAAATCCCGATAGACGCCGCCGGGACGGTAGTAAGTGGCGTGCATGCGGGAACCGCTGACCGCCTCGTAGCAGTCGATCAGGTCCTCGCGTTCGCGGAAGCAGTACAGGAACATGGTCATGGCGCCCACGTCCAGGGCGTGGGTGCCCAGCCACAGCAGATGGTTCAGGATCCGCGTGATCTCGTCGAACATGACCCGGATGTACTGGGCACGCAGCGGCGGCTCAATCCCCATCAGGCGCTCGATGGCCTTCACGTAGCCGTGCTCGTTGGCCATCATGGACATGTAGTCCAGGCGATCCATGTAGCCGATGCTCTGGTTGTACGGCTTGCTCTCGGCCAGTTTTTCCGTGCCCCGGTGCAGCAGACCGATATGGGGATCGGCACGCTGCACCACCTCGCCGTCCATCTCCAGCACCAGTCGCAGCACCCCGTGGGCGGCCGGGTGCTGAGGGCCGAAGTTAAGCGTGTAATTGCGAATCTCAGGCATCGGCGGACTTCTCCTCGGCGGCATCGTCCAGATAGCGATGGTCCTTGCGGATCACCCTGGGCACCAGGACCCGGGGGGTGATGGTCACGGGCTGGTAGATCACCCGGCGCTGTTCCGGGTCGTAGCGCATCTCCACATGGCCCACCAGGGGGAAGTCCTTGCGGAAGGGATGGCCGACAAAGCCATAGTCGGTGAGGATGCGACGCAGGTCCGGATGACCATTGAAGACGATGCCGAACAGGTCGAAGGCCTCGCGCTCGAACCAGTTGGCGCTGTTCCAGACCTCCACCAGGGACGGCATGGTGGGAAACTCGTCATCCTCGCAGTACACCCGGATCCGCAGGCGGTGATTGTGGGCCACCGAAAGCAGGTGGTAGACCACGGCGAAACGGGAGCCGGAGCGGCCGGAGGCAGGCGGGGCTTCATCAAAGGTGAAACGGCCGAAGGTGGCCTTCTCCACCCCGCGGCTAAAGCCCTCGGCAGTGGAGGACTCGGTGGTCCATTCCGTCACCCCGTAGGCGGAATAGTCCACCCCGCAGACATCCACCAGCATGTCGAACCCCAGTTCCGGGTCCCTGCGCAATATCCCGGCAACACCCGGCAGGTCCCCGGCGGAGACTTCGAGGGTCAGTTCGTCACAGGCCTGGTGCAGGCTCCTGATCCGGCCCTTGATCTTTTCTTCCAGGCACGCGGCCAGTCTGTCGAGTTTCTCGCTCATCGTGAAGTCCAGGCTGGAGACCGCCGGCTAGCGGGCAATGGTCTGAGTGCGACGGATCTTGTTCTGCAATTGCAGAATGCCGTACAACAGGGCCTCCGCGGTGGGAGGACATCCGGGGACATAGACATCCACGGGCACGATGCGGTCACAGCCGCGCACCACCGAGTAGGAGTAGTGATAGTACCCTCCTCCGTTGGCGCAGGATCCCATGGAAATGACCCAGCGGGGCTCGGCCATCTGGTCATAGACCTTGCGCAGGGCGGGTGCCATCTTGTTGCACAGGGTACCGGCCACCACCATGACATCGGACTGGCGCGGACTGGGACGGAAAATCACCCCCATCCGGTCCATGTCGTAGCGGGCGGCACCGGCATGCATCATCTCGATGGCGCAGCAAGCCAGGCCGAAGGTCATCGGCCAGAGCGATCCGGTCCGGGCCCAGTTGATGAGCTTGTCCGCAGAGGTGGTGACAAAGCCCTTTTCCAGGACGCCCTCTATTCCCATTCCAAGGCCCCCTTCTTCCACTCGTAGATGAAGCCGATCACCAGGATGCCGAGGAACATGGCCATGGCGAGCAGGCCGAACATGCCGATCTCATCCAGGGCCACGGCCCAGGGGAAGAGAAACGCGATTTCCAGATCGAAGATGATGAAGAGAATGGCCACCAGGTAGAACCTGATGTCGAATTTCATGCGGGAGTCTTCAAAAGCCTCGAAGCCGCACTCATAGGGCGAGTCCTTGGCACTATCGGGCTTGCGTGGCCCCACGGCCATGCCGATCGCCAGGGGAATGACGCCGACAAGCAGCCCGATGCCAATGAACACCAGTATTGGCAGGTAGTTTTCCAGCATTTCCCTCTCCTCCTGACCCAGCGCTGAATGACCTGGGGCAGGACTTGGTGATTTTTCGTGTGCCCGTGATTCAAGTCCAGGCACATCTTTTTATTAGTTATTTGAGCCGGCGTAAAGTGCCAATGCTTCAGAGGCCCGGGCGAGTCTAGGACACCCATAAAAAAAGTGTCAAGCTCCCAATAAAACTAATGCATTGATAAGTCAGTAAATTATTTTGACAAGTCGCAATATTTCGCCCTCCCGAGGGAGGCCGAGCGGTCGTCACGAAAATCCTGCCAGGCGGGCAAGACCCCGCGCGGGGAAGACGCGCCCCGCACAGAAAAGAGGTGCGGGAAAATTGGCGCTGGATGCAGGATCAGGACTGACAAGGACAAAAAAGATGGTGCAGATGGTCGGACTCGAACCGACACGGCTTTCGCCACCGCCCCCTCAAGACGGCGTGTCTACCAATTCCACCACATCTGCAATATCGAGCAACGAGGTTCCGGCGGTTGGCCGAGCCATGTCAGCTTGCCCGCCGGACCGGCATTCTATCAGAAACCGCGCCGGGGTGAACCCCAAATTTCGCTTTATTTTCCAATCAATTCGGCACGTCGGCCGGGACGTCGCGCATGCGATCGGCAGGCACCTGTTCCACCGGCTGCTCGATGACGCGAGGGGCGGTATCGATCAGATCGATGACACTGGGCGCCTCGGGCCGATTGGCCACCAGATAGGCCAGCGCCAGACTATTGACGAAAAAGGCCGTGGCCGTGAAGGCGGTGGCGCGACTGAGGGCGTTGGCGGAGCCACGAGCCCCGAACACGGTGGCCGAAGCCCCGCTGCCGAATGCCGCGCCGGCGTCCGCCCCCTTGCCATGCTGCAGCAGGATCAGGGCGATCAGTCCAATGGCCAGGATGACCTGGATAACGAGCAAAATGCCATACAGCATGACGATTTCAACCTGCTTGTTCTGCGGCCTTGCAGATTGCCAGGAAATCCGAGGCCTTGAGTGAGGCGCCGCCGATCAGGCCGCCATCGATATCGGGTTGTGCAAACAGCTCGGCGGCGTTATCGGCTTTGACGCTGCCGCCATACAGGATACGCACCTTCCGCGCCACGTCCGGATCCCGGTCCGCCAGACGGGCACGAATGAAGGCATGCACCGCCTGCGCCTGTTCGGGCGTGGCGGTCCTGCCGGTACCGATGGCCCACACGGGCTCATAGGCAATCACGGCATCGGACAGGGCTTCAATCCCCTCCACCGCCAACACCGCATCCAGCTGGCGCGCCACGACGGATTCGGTGACGCCGGCTTCACGCTCTTCCAGCAGCTCACCCACACACAGGATGGGGGTCAGACCATGGCGACGGGCAGCGGCGAACTTGCGCGCGGTAAAGGCATCATCCTCGCCGTACAAGGTACGGCGCTCGGAATGGCCCACGATCACACAGGTGCAGCCCATCTCCCGCAGCATGTCTCCGGACACCTCGCCGGTGAAGGCACCATTGTCCTGATCCGACACGTCCTGGGCACCCAGTGCGATGCCGCCGTCCCGGCACAGCCCCGCCACCTGTTCCAGGTAGACAAAGGGGGGACAGACCGCCACGTCCACCTTGCCCAGTCCGCTCACGGGACCCACCAGCGCCTGCATCAGGGTCTGGTTGGCACTGCGTGAACCATTCAACTTCCAGTTACCGGCTACCAGGGGCCTGCGCATGAATCTGCTCCTGAGTTCGCACTGCGTGTTGTATGGAGCCGGGAATCCTACCTTCGCGGCGCGGATAAATCAATTTCATCCTGCCTCGGCGGCCCGGCGCACCACATCGGCCAGATCCTGGGCAATCCGCCCCACCAGGCGCAGATCGGAACCTTCCACCATCACGCGGACCAGGGGCTCGGTGCCCGACGGGCGCAGCAGGACACGTCCGCGACCGGCCAGGGTGTCCTCGGCCGATTGCAACGCCGTGGTGATCTCCTGGTGGTCCAGCAGGGACGCACGGGATGTGGCGGCGTTGATGGGGACATTCACCAGGGTCTGCGGATACTTCTCCATCACCGCCTTCAACGCCGACAGGGGTCTGCCGGAGGCGCGCATGACCTCCAGAATCTGCAGGGCCGCCACGATCCCATCTCCGGTACTGGTGCGGTCCAGGCAGATCAGATGTCCGGAGGATTCCCCACCCAGCACCCAGCCTTCCGACTGCAGGGCCTCCATCACATAACGATCCCCCACGGCGGCACGGCGAAACGGGATCCCCTTGGCCGACAGGGCTTGCTCCAGCCCCAGATTGCTCATGAGGGTGCCTACCACCCCGCCCTGCAGGATGCCGTCCGCATGCCGGGCCAGGGCAATGATGCACAGGGCCTGGTCACCATCCACCACTTCACCCTTTTCGTCCACCAGGATCAGGCGATCGCCGTCCCCGTCCAGGGCGATGCCCAGATCCGCCTGATGGGTCAGCACCGCGGTCTGGAGCTGCCGAGGATGGAGGGAACCGCAACCCTCGTTGATGTTGAAGCCATCCGGCTCCACGCCGACGGGAATCACCTCGGCGCCCAATTCCTCGAACACGTGGGGCGCCACCGCATAAGTGGCGCCATGGGCACAGTCGACCACAATCTTCAATCCGCGCAGGGTCGTGCCGGTGGGGATCGTACCCTTGCAGAACTCGATATAGCGACCGGCGGCGTCCACCATTCGCTCCACCTTGCCCAGCTTGGCGGAATCCACCGTCTCCATGGGTTTTTCCAGCTCCGCCTCGATGGCCTGCTCCACCGCATCCGGGAGCTTGTTGCCGCTGCTGGAAAAGAACTTGAAGCCGTTGTCGTAATAGGGATTGTGCGAGGCACTGATGACGATGCCGGCCGAGGCGCGGAAGGTACGGGTCAGGTAGGCCACGGCGGGCGTGGGCATGGGCCCGAGGAGACGGATATCCACGCCGGCGGCGGACAGGCCGGCCTCCATGGCGGACTCGAACATGTAACCCGAAACCCGGGTGTCCTTGCCGATCAGGACCAGGCCCTTGCCGTCCTGCGCCAGCACCCGTCCAACCGCCCAGCCCAGGCGCAGGGCAAAATCCGGGGTCATGGGATGCTGTCCGACGCGGCCGCGGATGCCGTCGGTACCGAAATATTGTCTTTCCATGGTCGTACCTGAGTCAGTGAATGAGCCTGGCGGGGCAGTGCTGTCGTCGTTGGCTATGCCAGGGCAGCCAGCACGCGCAGTGCATCCCGGGTGGCGCCCACGTCGTGGACACGCAGAATCCGGGCCCCGCGCTGGGCTGCCAGCAAGGCCGCCGCCACACTCCCCGTGATGCGCTCCCGGGGCGGGCGGTCATCGCCGAGCATTTTACCGATCATGCTCTTGCGGGACACCCCCACCAGCAAGGGCAACCCATCCACGACCAGCGCCGGCAACTGCCGGAAAAGGGCGAGATTGTGTTCATGAGTCTTGCCGAAACCAAACCCCGGATCCAGCACCAGGTGATCCCTCGGAATTCCCGCCTCAAGACAGGCGGCCACGCGGGCGGCGAGAAAATTCCGCACCTCCGCCACCACATCGTCATAACGGGGATCGACCTGCATGCCGCGGGGCTCTCCCTGCATGTGCATCAGACAGACCCGCGCCTTCGTCCCGGCCGCCACGGCCAGGGCGCCGGGGGCCTGCAGGGCGAAGACATCATTGATCATGCCGGCACCGGCGGCGCAGGCCTCGCGCATCACTTCCGGCTTGCTGGTATCCACCGAGATCAACGCATCCACCCGTGCGGCAATGGCCTCAACCACCGGGATGACCCGATCCAGTTCTTCCTGGAGGGACACCCCGGCCGCCCCGGGACGGGTGGACTCCCCCCCCACGTCGATGATGTCCGCACCCTCCTCCACCATGGCGAGCGCTCGCTCGATGGCCTGCCGCGGCGCCAGGAAACGGCCACCGTCGGAAAATGAATCGGGGGTGACATTGAGAATCCCCATGATCTGGGGCAACGCGGCGTGATGGCTCATGTCATGCATCCGGGGTACGGGATCGATCGATGAAGGGGGCAGGTTTGAAACAAAGAAGCCGCCCTCGAAAAGGCGGCTTCTCCAACGGGCCGTTCATCAACGGCCCGTTTCACACAGTGATGACGGCATCAGGTCTGGCTGGCGGGGCCGCCGATGACACCCTTGCTGTCACCCTTTTCCTGATCACGACCGGCCGCGCCACCGGGACCGGATTCACTGCCGCCGGTCCAGCCACCGGGCTCACGGGGCTCGCGCCCTTCCATGATGTCGTTGATCTGATCCACGTCGATGGTCTCGAACTTGATCAGGGCGTCGGCCATGGTATGGAGCCTCTCCATGTTGGCTTCAAGGATCTCCTTGGCACGCTCGTAGCTGGTGTCGATGACGCGACGGATCTCCTCGTCGATGGCGTGCGCCGTCTCGTCGGACATCTGCTTGCGCTGGGTCACCTGGCGGCCGAGGAACACCTCGCCCTCCTCCTCGCCGTAGGACAGCGGACCGAGGCGATCGGACAGGCCCCACTTGGTCACCATGTTGCGGGCAATGGCCGTGGCCCGTTCGATGTCGTTGGAGGCGCCCGTGGTCACCTTGTCGGCGCCGAAGATGATCTCCTCGGCGATGCGGCCGCCGAACAGGGAGCAGATCTGGCTCTCGAGTCGGGTCTTGCTGTGGCTGTAGCGGTCCTCGTCGGGCAGGAACATGGTCACACCCAGGGCACGCCCGCGGGGGATGATGCTCACCTTGTAGACCGGATCATGCTCGGGCACCAGGCGGCCGACGATGGCGTGACCGGCCTCATGATAGGCGGTCAACTTCTTCTCGTCGTCGCTCATCACCATGGACTTGCGCTCGGCGCCCATCATGATCTTGTCCTTGGCGCGCTCGAAGTCGATCATCTCCACCAGTCGCTTGTTGGAGCGCGCCGCAAACAGGGCGGCCTCGTTGACCAGATTGGCCAGGTCGGCACCGGAAAAGCCGGGCGTACCACGGGCGATCAGGTCGGCGCGCACGTTCTCGGACAGGGGTACCTTGCGCATGTGGACCTTGAGGATCTGCTCGCGACCGCGCACATCCGGCAGGGGCACCACCACCTGACGGTCGAAGCGACCGGGACGCAGCAGTGCCGGGTCCAGCACGTCGGGACGGTTGGTGGCGGCAATGACGATGATGCCTTCGCTGCCCTCGAAACCATCCATTTCCACCAGCAACTGGTTCAGGGTCTGCTCGCGCTCGTCATGCCCTCCCCCCAGACCGGCGCCACGATGGCGGCCCACGGCATCGATTTCGTCGATGAAGATGATGCAGGGGGCATGCTTCTTGGCCTGATCGAACATGTCGCGGACCCGGGAGGCACCCACGCCCACGAACATCTCCACGAAATCGGAACCGGAGATGCTGAAGAAGGGCACCTTGGCTTCGCCGGCAATGGCCTTGGCCAGCAGGGTCTTGCCGGTACCGGGGGAGCCCACCATCAGGACGCCGCGGGGAATCTTGCCGCCCAGCTTCTGGAACTTGCTGGGGTCGCGCAGGAAGTCCACCAGCTCGGCCACGTCTTCCTTGGCCTCGTCACAGCCGGCCACATCGCCGAAGGTGACCTTGATCTGGTCCTCGCTCATCATGCGGGCCTTGCTCTTGCCGAAGGACATCGCCCCCCGACCGCCGGCACCACCCTGCATCTGGCGCATGAAGTAGATCCAGACCGCGATCAGCAGCAGCATGGGGAACCAGCTGATGAGGATGTCCGTCAGCAGGGAACGCTGGGCGGGTTCCTCGACGCGGATCTCCACATTGCTGGCCAGCAGGTCGCCGATCAGACCCGGATCATTGGGGGCGTAGGTATTGAAGCGCTCGCCGCCGATGGTACGGCCGTGGATGGTCTTGTCCTCGATGAAGACGCTGTCGATGCGTCCGGCCTTCACCTCGTTGAGGAATTCCGAATAGGACCAGGCCTGGGGCTGAGGTTGCGTCGGGCTGAAGTTGTTGAACACCGACATCAGCACGATGGCGATAACCGCCCAGATAATCAGGTTTTTTACCAGCTCGTTCAAGGGTCTACCTCGACTTTGTCTGTCGTGTGCTCGTGGTTTAGCTGACCTTACACCAGTTTGGCGCCCCTGGCCAACGCATAAACCTCCCGCGATCGGGACCGTGACGCCTCGGGCTTGCGGATCTGCACCTTGTCGAACTGTCCGCGCAGGGTCTTCACATAGTCGTCAAAGCCTGTCCCATGGAACAGTTTGACCAGGAAATCACCACCGGGTTTCAGCACCCGGCCCGCCGTATCCAGGGCCAGCTCCGCCAGATACATGGCCCGGGGCTGATCCACGGCCTCCACACCACTGGTATTGGGGGCCATGTCGCAAATTACAAGGTCTGCCGGCTCATCGCCGAGGGCGGCGAGGATGGCTTCAAGCACCGCTTCCTCGCGAAAATCCCCCTGGATGAAGGCCACCCCCTCGATGGGATCCATGGGCAGGATGTCGGAGGCGATCACCCGCCCCTTGCGCCCCACCTCGCCGACGGCGAACTGGGTCCAGCCACCGGGAGCAGCCCCCAGGTCCAGTACCCGCATGCCGGGTCGGATGATCCGGTCACGGGCCTGGATCTCCTGCAGCTTATAAACGGCGCGGGAGCGCCAACCTTCCTGTTGCGCCTTCTGGACGAAGGGATCGCTGAAGTGTTCCTTGAGCCAGCGGCTGCTGGTCTTGCTACGTGCCATGGGTCAGGATTTCCGGGGTTGCTTCCCTGTGTGAAGTCGGTGCCGCGGGGGAATATTGCCCGGGGTCGGACTCCTACAGCGGGTATGCGCATGCTAGACTCGGCGACTTGAGGAACGGCCCGCATGCCCCGGCCGTCCTGTCACCTCGCGGGATGCTCCCGCGTCCTGGTTATTCTTGCGGATTTTTCCCTGACATGCCCATTGAAAGACACATCAAGCACCTGCGTGCCCTGGCGCACTCCCGTAAACCCGTGGTCAGCATCGGCCGCAACGGCCTCACCGAGCCGGTCATGGAGGAAATCCGCAAGGCGCTGGACCACCATGAACTCGTCAAGATCAAGGTCGCCATCGGCGACCGGGAACAGCGGGACGCGGCGATCCATGAGATCTGCGGGCAGACCGGGGCGGAACTGGTACAGCGGGTGGGATTCATCGCCACCCTGTTCCGGCGCAACCCGGACAAGCCGGTGATCGAACTCCCCTGAGCGTCCCGGCCCTTCCCCCGCCCGGGGGAAGGGCCGGCCGTGGCCGTCAGCGGTAGTGTACCGCCACGATCTCAAAGTGCTTTTCCCCGCCCGGGGCACTGAAGTGGATCTCGTCCCCTTCATGCTTGCCGATCAGGGCTCGGGCGATGGGTGAATTCACCGAAATCAGGCCCATCTTGATATCGGCCTCGTCGTCACCCACGATCTGATACGTCACCTCCGCATCCGAGTCCAGGTCCACCAGTTCCACGGTGGCGCCGAAGACCACCTTGCCGCCGGCGTTGAGGGTGGTCACATCAATGATCTGGGCATTGGAGAGCTTGGCCTCCAGTTCCTTGATGCGCCCCTCGATGAAGCCCTGCTGCTCACGCGCGGCATGGTACTCGGCATTTTCCTTCAGATCGCCGTGGGCACGGGCCTCGGCGATGGCGGCGATCACCCGTGGACGATCCTCGCTCTTGAGGCGCTGCAGCTCCGTCTTGAGCAATTCGGCCCCGCGTACCGTCAGAGGCGTCTTGTTCATGAGCGGGTCTCCTTGTGCATGTCCTGCAGGCAGTACACCAGGTCGCTGTCCAGATACTCCAGGGCCTGGACCGTGGCATAGGCACCGGCCAGGGTGGTGGTATAGGTCACCTTGTGCTGCAGGGCTTCACGACGGATGGTGAAGGAGTCGGCAATCGCCTGCTTGCCCTCGGTGGTGTTGATGATCAGGCTGATCTCGTCGTTCTTGATCATGTCGACGATATGGGGCCGACCCTCGGTCACCTTGTTGATGCGCTCGCAGGTCACGCCGGCGGCCTCCAGGGCCTGGGCGGTACCGTGGGTGGCGATCAGCTCGAAGCCCCGGGCCGCCAGCTCCTTGGCCACCTGGATGATGCCGGGCTTGTCCACCTCGCGCACGCTGATGAAGGCCTTGCCGGTCTCGGGCAGCTTGACGCCGGCACCCAGCTGGCTCTTGGCAAAGGCCTCGGGGAAATTGCGGCCCATGCCCATGACCTCGCCGGTGGACTTCATCTCGGGGCCGAGGATGGGGTCCACGCCGGGGAACTTGATGAAGGGGAAGACCGCTTCCTTCACCGAGTAATAGTCAGGCACCACGGTTTCGGTGGCCCCCTGCTCCACCAGGGAGCGGCCGGCCATGCAGCGAGCGGCGATCTTGGCCAGGGGCATGCCGATGGCCTTGGAAACGAAGGGCACGGTACGGGAGGCACGGGGGTTCACCTCCAGCACGAAGATGCGATCCCGCTGGATGGCGAACTGGGTGTTCATCAACCCCACCACGCCCAGGGCCAGCGCCATCTTGCGCACCTGTTCGACGATCTGATTCTGCAGCGCCATGCTCAGGCTGTAGGGCGGCAGGGAACAGGCGGAGTCACCGGAGTGCACGCCGGCCTGCTCGATGTGCTGCATGATGCCGCCGATGAGCACGTCCTTGCCGTCGCAGATGGCATCCACGTCCACCTCCACGGCATCGTCCAGGAAGCGATCCAGCAGCACCGGGGCATCATTGGACACCTTCACCGCGTCGCGCATGTAGCGGCGCAGGTCGGTTTCGTTATAGACGATCTCCATGGCACGACCACCCAGCACGTAGGAAGGACGTACCACCACCGGATAGCCGATGGCCTCCGCGTGGCGTACCGCCTCGTCCACGCTGCGGGCGGTGCGGTTGGGGGGCTGAACCAGCTCCAGCTTCTCGATCAGCTGCTGGAAGCGCTCCCGGTCCTCCGCCAGGTCGATGCAGTCCGGGGTGGTGCCGATCACCGGCGCGCCGGCGGCCTCCAGGTCCCGGGCCAGCTTCAGCGGGGTCTGACCGCCGAACTGGATGATGATGCCCTTGGGTTTTTCCAGGTGCACGATCTCCAGCACGTCCTCCAGGGTCAGCGGCTCGAAGAACAGCCGGTCGGAGGTGTCGTAATCGGTGGAAACGGTCTCCGGATTACAGTTGACCATGATGGTTTCGTAACCATCCTCGCGCATGGCCAGAGCGGCATGCACGCAGCAGTAGTCGAACTCGATCCCCTGCCCGATCCGGTTGGGGCCGCCGCCCAGGACCATGATCTTTTCGCGGCTGGAGGGATTGGCCTCGCACTCCTCCTCATAGGTGGAGTACATGTAGTCGGTGGTGGAGGCGAACTCGGCGGCACAGGTATCCACCCGCTTGTAGACCGGGTGGATGCCCAGTTCATGACGGTAGGCACGCACGGTCCGCTCGGTCTCGTCGAGCAGCTTGGCCAGGCGGCGGTCGGAGAAACCGTACTGCTTGAGGGTGAACAGGGTCCGGCGATCCAGATCCTTCAGGGAGCGGCTCTTGAGGTCCTGCTCGATGTCCACCAATTCCTGGATCTGGGCCAGGAACCAGGGATCGATGCGGCTGAGTTCATGCACCTGCTCCAGCGTCAGGCCGAAGCGGAAGGCATCGGCCACGTACCAGATGCGCTCGGGACCGGCATCGGCCAGCTCGCTGCGGATGATGGATTCGGCATCTTCCGCGTTCAGATCCACCATCTCGTTGAGGCCGTCACTGCCGGTTTCCAGGCTGCGCAGGGCCTTCTGGAAGGATTCCTGGAAGGTGCGGCCGATGGCCATGGCCTCGCCCACGGACTTCATCTGGGTGGTCAGCTTGGCCTTGGCGGTGGGGAACTTCTCGAAGGTGAACCGGGGGATCTTGGTCACCACGTAGTCGATGGACGGCTCGAAGGAAGCCGGGGTCACGCCGCCGGTGATCTCGTTGCGCAGTTCATCCAGGGTGAAGCCCACGGCCAGCTTGGCCGCCACCTTGGCAATGGGGAAGCCGGTGGCCTTGGAAGCCAGGGCCGAGGAACGGGATACCCGGGGGTTCATCTCGATGACCACCAGACGGCCATCCTCCGGGTTCACGGCGAACTGCACGTTGGAGCCGCCGGTGTCCACGCCGATCTTGCGCAGCACCGCCAGGGAGGCGTTGCGCATGATCTGGTATTCCTTGTCCGTCAAGGTCTGGGCCGGGGCCACAGTGATGGAGTCACCGGTATGCACACCCATGGGGTCCAGGTTCTCGATGGAGCAGATGATGATGCAGTTGTCCGCGCGGTCGCGAACCACCTCCATCTCGTACTCCTTCCAGCCCAGCACGGATTCCTCCACCTGCACCTCGTTGACCGGAGACAGGTCCAGGCCGCGCTTGACGATCTCTTCGTATTCTTCCCGGTTGTAGGCAATGCCGCCACCGCTACCGCCCATGGTGAAGGAGGGGCGGATGATGATGGGATAGCCGATCTCCGGCTGCACCCGTTGAGCCTCTTCCCAGTTGTTGACCATAAAGGCCTTGGGCGAGGCCAGGCCGATCTCGTCCATGGCCTGACGGAAGCGCTCCCGGTCCTCGGCCATGTCGATGGCGTCTTCGGTGGCGCCGATCAGCTCGACGCCGAACTTTTCCAGCACGCCGTTGCGGGCCAGATCCAGGGCACAGTTGAGGGCGGTCTGTCCGCCCATGGTGGGCAGCACCGCATCCGGGCGCTCCCGCTCGATGATGCGGGCGACGGTCTTCCACTCCACCGGCTCGATGTAGACGGCATCGGCCATCTCCGGGTCGGTCATGATGGTGGCGGGGTTGGAGTTGACCAGGATGACCCGGTAACCCTCTTCGCGCAGGGCCTTGCAGGCCTGGGCGCCGGAGTAGTCGAACTCACAGGCCTGGCCGATGACGATGGGGCCGGCGCCTATGATGAGGATGCTCTGGATGTCGGTTCTCTTTGGCATGCGTGTCCTACCGTGAACAGCCCGGCGCCGTTGAAGGCGCCGGCGGGCAAAATGGGGGGCGGTCTTTAATGCGGAACCAGGACTAGGCGCCGGAACCCCGACGGGCTCTCATCATCTCGATGAACCGATTGAACTGCGGGGCCACGTCCTCGGGGCCGGGACTGGCCTCGGGATGGCCCTGGAAACTCACGGCGGGCCGGTCGGTCAGTTCGATGCCCTGCAGGGTACCGTCGAACAGGGAACGATGACTGGTCCGGGCATTGGCCGGCAACGTCTTCTCGTCGATGGCAAAGCCGTGGTTCTGACTGGAAATCATCACCTTGCCGGTGGCCAGATCCTGAACCGGATGGTTCGCGCCATGATGGCCGAACTTCATCTTCATGGACTTCGCACCCACGGACAGCCCCAGCAGCTGATGCCCCAGACAGATCCCGTACAGGGGGATGTTTCTTTCCAGCAGCCCCTGAATGCCGCGGATGGCGTAATCACAGGGCGCCGGATCACCGGGACCATTGGAAAGCAGGACACCGTCCGGATTCAGGGCCAGGATCTCCTCGGCGGTACTGGTGGCGGGCACCACGGTGACACGGCAACCCCGATCCACCAGCAGACGCAGCATGTTGCGCTTGACGCCGAAGTCGTAGCAGACCACGTGGAAAGGGCGCTCGACGGGTTCTTGCCGATAGCCTTCACCCAGGCTCCAGCCACCCTCGGTCCACTCAAAGGTGGTATCGGTGGTGACGGTCCGGGCCAGATCCATGCCGTTGATGCCGGGGAAGGCGCGGGCAGCTTCCAGGGCCTTGGCCTCGTCCACCTCGCCGGCCATGATGCAGCCGTTCTGGGCACCCTTTTCCCGCAGCAGACGGGTCAGGCGACGGGTATCCACGCCGGTGATGGCGACGATGCCGTGGCGCTTGAGGTAATCGGGCAGGGTTTCGGTGGCACGCCAGTTGGACATGCGCTCGGGCACATGGCGGACGATCAGTCCGGCGGCCTGGGGGCCTTCGGCTTCCTCGTCCTCGGGATTGATACCGGTGTTGCCGATGTGGGGATAGGTGAGCGTCACCATCTGACGCGAATAGGAAGGATCCGTGAGGATTTCCTGATAACCGGTCATGGATGTATTGAACACGACTTCACCCACGGTGGTTCCTTCCGCACCCAGGGCGTAACCGTGAAACAGACTGCCATCTTCCAAAGCCAGCAAGGCGGGTGTGGTTCTCAAAGAGTCCTCCGGCACACATAGAAACAGGGCGGGTTGGGAGACCCAACCAGCCCTGTCAGGGATTTCAAGACCTGTTGAATGGCGTAAATTCTAGCGGATCAGGGCCATTTCGTCCAATGAAGCCCCTGCCTGGGGAGACGCCCTATCCGGCCAGTCCCAGCACGTCCTGCATGTCGTACAACCCCGCCGGACGGCCGTTGAGCCAGGCGGCGGCGCGCATGGCGCCCTTGGCGAAGGTCATGCGGCTGGAAGCCTTGTGAGTGATTTCCACCCGCTCCCCCAGACCGGCAAACATCACCGTGTGCTCGCCGACGATGTCACCGGCCCGAATGGTTTCGAAACCGATGGTCTGCCGATCCCGTTCGCCCGTCACCCCTTCCCGGCCATAGACGGCGCAGGTCTTGAGGTCACGCCCCAGGGCATCCGCCACCACCTCGCCCATGCGCAGGGCGGTACCGGAAGGGGCATCCACCTTGTGCCGGTGATGGGCCTCGACGATCTCGATATCCACCTCGTCACCCAGCACCCGGGCCGCCAGATCCAGCAGCTTGAGACACAGGTTGACCCCTACGCTCATGTTGGGTGCAAAGACCACGGGAATCTCTTCGGCGGCCTTGCGGATCACGGCCTTCTGTGTGTCGGTGAATCCGGTGGTCCCGATCACCATCGCCTTGCCCGCCCGACGACAGATTTCCAGATGCGCCAGACTGCCCTCCGGACGCGTGAAGTCCACCAACACATCGAACCGGTCGACGGCGGCCGCCGGGTCCGCCTCCAGGGTCACCCCCAGGCGCCCCAGGCCCGCCAGTTCACCGGCATCCGCCCCCAGCAGACTGCTGGACGGCATCTCGGTGGCCACGGTGGGCTCAAGCCCCGGGGCCAGGACCGCCGCCTCGATCAGGGTGCGCCCCATGCGCCCACCGGCGCCGACAATGGCTACGCGTACCGCGCTCATGACTTTCTCCAGAACTTGAGATCTTCAAAGAAACCCTTCACCCCGTCCAGCCAGCCCTCATGCTGGGGGCTGTGCTTCTGGCCGCCCGCCTTCATGGCGGCATCGAACTGCTCCAGCAACTCCTTCTGCTCCTTGGTGAGATTCACCGGCGTCTCCACCTTGACGCTGCAGATCAGGTCGCCCTCGGCACCCCCATGCACGGACTTGACGCCCTTGCCCCGGAGGCGGAACAGGCGGCCGGACTGGGTCTCGGCGGGGATCTTCAGGGCCACCCGACCCTTGAGGGTGGGGATCTCCAATTCGCCCCCCAGGGTGGCGACGGCGAAGCTGATGGGCACTTCGCAGAACAGGTCGCTGCCCTTACGAGTGAACAGCTTGTGGGGCTTGACATGGACCTGCACGTACAGATCCCCGGACGGTCCGCCGTTGACACCGGCTTCCCCTTCTCCGGACAGCCGGATACGGTCGCCGCTGTCCACACCGGCGGGAATGGCCACGCTCAGGGTGCGACGCTCCTCCACCCGGCCCTGCCCCCGGCAACTCCCGCAGGGCTTGGCGATGATCTTGCCGGTACCGCGACAGCGGGGGCAGGTCTGCTGTACCGAGAAGAAACCCTGCTGCATGCGCACCCGCCCCACCCCGTTACAGGTGGGACAGGTTTCGGGGCTGGTACCCGGCTCGGCACCGGAACCGTGACAGGCCTTACAGGTCACCAGGGTGGGCACACGGATCTTCACCTCGGTGCCGAAGACGGCCTCTTCCAGGGTCATCTCCAGGTTGTACTGCAGATCCGCGCCGCGGAAGGCATTGCTGCCGCCGCGACCACCGGCACCACCAAAGATGTCGCCGAACAGATCCTCGAAGATATCGCTGAAACTGGCGCCTCCCGGTCCCCCACGGCCGGCACCGGCGGCCCCTTCCACGCCGGCGTGACCGAACTGGTCATAGGCGGCCCGCTTGCGGGCATCGGACAGCACTTCGTAGGCCTCCTTGGCCTCCTTGAAATGCTCTTCCGCCTGTTTGTCGCCGGGGTTCCGGTCGGGATGATATTTCATGGCCAACCGGCGGAAGGCCTTCTTGAGTGCGTCCTCGCTGGCGTTCTTCGCCACCCCCAGGACTTCGTAATAGTCGCGTTTTGCCATGATTACCGTGGGTCTTGCAGAAACGTGAAAGCCCGTGGACCGGCACATGCCCCGGTTGCGGGCACCTGCCGGTCAACGGACCCGGATGCAGTGGGAAAGGCCCGTCCTGGGACGGGCCTTGGCCGTTACTTCTTCTTATCGTCCACTTCTTCGAACTCGGCGTCCACCACATCGTCCTGGGCACCCTTGGTACCGGCCTGACCCTGGGCATCACCGGCGCCTTCGGCGGCGGCACCCTCGGCCTGCTGGGCATACATGCGCTCCGCCAACTTGCCGGAGGCCTCGGCCAGCTTCTGGGTGCGGTCCTCGATGGTCGCCTTGTCGTCACCCTTCATGGCATCCCGCAGGGCACTGATGGCGGATTCGATGGCGCTCTTCTCGCCGGCCTCCACCTTGTCGCCCATGTCCTTGAGGGTCTTCTCCACCGAGTGGATCAGGTTGTCCGCCTGATTGCGCACGCCCACCAGTTCGTGGAAACGCTTGTCTTCCTCGGCATGGGCCTCGGCATCCTTGACCATGCGTTCGATCTCGGCATCGTTCAGACCGGAAGAGGCCTTGATGACGATGGACTGCTGCTTGCCGGTGGCCTTGTCCTTGGCGGACACATTGAGGATGCCGTTGGCATCGATGTCGAACACCACCTCGATCTGAGGCACGCCACGGGGAGCCGGCGGGATATCCGCCAGATCGAAGCGACCCAGGGACTTGTTGGCATGGGCCACTTCGCGCTCACCCTGCAGCACGTGCACCGTCACCGCGGTCTGGTTGTCCTCGGCGGTGGAAAACACCTGGGAGGCCTTGGTGGGGATGGTGGTGTTCTTTTCGATCAGCTTGGTCATCACACCGCCCAGGGTCTCGATACCCAGGGACAGGGGCGTGACGTCCAGCAGCAGCACGTCCTTGACGTCGCCGCCCAGCACGCCACCCTGGATCGCGGCGCCCACCGCCACCGCCTCGTCGGGGTTGACGTCGCGACGGGGTTCCTTGCCGAAGAAGTCCTTCACCGCCTCCTGCACCTTGGGCATGCGGGTCTGGCCGCCCACCAGGATCACGTCGTCGATCTGGGACACGGACAGGCCGGCATCCTTCAGGGCCACCTTGCAGGGCTCGATGGTGCGCTTGACCAGCTCTTCCACCAGGGCTTCCAGCTTGGCGCGGGACACCTTGATGTTCAGATGCTTGGGTCCGGTGTTGTCGGCGGTGATGTACGGCAGGTTGACGTCGGTCTGCTGGCTGGAGGAAAGCTCGATCTTGGCCTTCTCGGCGGCCTCCTTCAGACGCTGCATGGCCAGCGGGTCGCCGGTCAGGTCGATGCCCTGCTCCTTCTTGAACTCGGCCGCCAGGTATTCGATCAGGCGGGAGTCGAAGTCCTCGCCGCCCAGGAAGGTGTCGCCGTTGGTGGCCAGCACCTCGAACTGGTGCTCGCCGTCCACTTCGGCAATCTCGATGATGGAGATGTCGAAGGTGCCGCCGCCCAGGTCATAGACCGCCACCTTGCTGTCACCGCGCTTCTTGTCCAGGCCGTAGGCCAGGGCCGCGGCGGTGGGCTCGTTGATGATGCGGCGAACTTCCAGGCCGGCGATCTTGCCGGCGTCCTTGGTGGCCTGACGCTGGGAGTCGTTGAAGTAGGCCGGCACGGTGATCACCGCCTCGGTGACCGGCTCGCCCAGGTAGTCCTCGGCGGTCTTCTTCATCTTCTGCAGCACGCGGGCGGAGATTTCCGGAGCGGCCATCTTCTTGCCGCGCACGTCCACCCAGGCGTCGCCGTTATCCGCCTTGACGATCTTGTAGGGCACCAGCTTGATGTCCTTCTGCACTTCGGGTTCTTCGAAGCGGCGCCCAATCAGGCGCTTGACCGCAAACAGGGTGTTCTGGGGATTGGTCACCGCCTGGCGCTTGGCGGACTGGCCCACCAGCACCTCGCCGTCCTCGGCGAAGGCCACGATGGAGGGGGTGGTACGACCGCCCTCGGCGTTTTCAATGACCTTGGCATTGCCGCCTTCCATGATGGCGACGCAGGAATTGGTCGTGCCCAGGTCGATACCGATGATCTTGCCCATGTGTGTCTCCAAAAGTGTTCAGGTTTCTGTCAATGCCGTGAATCCGGGATTACCCGCTTGATGGGGGTGCCGCCGGGCCTTTTCAAGCCCCGGCGAAAAATCCGTCCCTCGGGGTCATTCGCTGCCGGCCGCCGGTGCCTTGCTGACGATCACCATGGCGGGGCGCAGCAGACGATCATTGAGGGCATACCCCTTCTGCAGCACGGTCATGACGGTGTTGGGTTCCAGTTCGGCATTTTCCTGCATGGACATGGCCTGATGGCGCTCCGGATCGAAGCGCTGGCCGGCGGGGTCCACCACTTCGATGCCCTGCTTGGCCATCACCTGCTCCAGCATCTTCAGGGTCAGCTCCGTACCCTCGCGAATCTTGTTCAGGTCGGCCTCGCCGCGCGCGGCATCCAGGCCCATTTCCAGGCTGTCCTTCACCGGCAGCAGCTCACCGGCGAAACGTTCCAGGGCATACTTGTGGGCATTTTCCACATCCCGGCTCATGCGCTTGCGCAGGTTTTCCAGCTCCGCCTGGGCGCGCACCAGCTTGTCCCAGTGGTCCTGGGCCTGTTTCTGTGCGTCTTCAAGCTGCTTGAGCAGTGCCCCGGGGCTGAATTCCGGCGTCGTCTCTTCAGGGGCCGCGGGCGCCTGTTCATGCTGGGGTTTATCGACTTGTTCCTCGTTCGCCAT
Source organism: Ectothiorhodospira shaposhnikovii (assembly GCF_047222355.1). Lineage (NCBI taxonomy): Bacteria > Pseudomonadati > Pseudomonadota > Gammaproteobacteria > Chromatiales > Ectothiorhodospiraceae > Ectothiorhodospira > Ectothiorhodospira shaposhnikovii. Next base: position 2,474,170 of record NZ_CP178333.1, read on the forward strand.
GGAAAACTCCGATCTGCTCATGTCTTTGGTGTATTCGGCAAAAAAGCCCCTCTCACCGCTGATGACCCGGTGAGGGCATGCCTTCGTATGTGGGACTTCAGTTACGGGAATTCAAGGCCGCGCCCAGCAGCCTGGCGGTGATGTCCACCGCCGGAATGATGCGTTCGTAGGCCATGCGGGTGGGGCCGATCACCCCCAGCACGCCCACGATCCGGCCGCCCACGCTGTAGGGAGCCGTCACCACGCTGCAGTCATCGAGCACCTGATGCCCCGACTCCTGGCCGATGAAGATCTGGACCCCCTCGGCACTGATGCAACTGTCCAGCAGGGTGAGCAACTGCCTTTTTTCGTTGAAGGCCTCGAACAGGTTGCGCAATTTCTCCACGCTGGAAAGTTCCGCGTAGTCCATGAGGTGGATCTGACCGGCAAAGACCAGATCATCGCCGCCCTCGTCGTCGCAAAAGGCCTTTTCGCCCAGCTCGATGGCGGCCAGCATGAGGGTGTTCATGTGCTCGCGGACAGCCTTCATCTCCTTGAGCACCTGCTCCCGGGCCTGTCGCAGGTCGCGCCCGGCCAGATGCTGATTGAGATAATTGGCCATCTGCTGCAGCTCGGCGTGGGAATACTCCCGCTCCAGCTCCAGGATGCGGTTCTGTACTTCCCGCTTGTTCATCACCAGGATCGCCAGCACCTGGCGCCCGGACAGTTTGAGAAACTCGATCTGACTGAGGGCGGCATGATCCCGCCGCGGCACCCTGACCATCCCGGCCATCTGGGTGATGGCCGAAAGCAGGTCCGAGGCGGACTCCACCAGGGCCTTGGTGTCCATGTCGGGGGTAAGGCGCTGCTTGAGCGCGCGCACCTCGGCACTGTCCAGGGGTTTGACTTCCAGCAGGCAATCCACGAACAGGCGATAACCCAGGGAGGTGGGAATCCGTCCCGCCGAGGTATGAGGAGAGCTGACCAGCCCGAGGTCTTCCAGATCCGCCATGACATTGCGGATGGAGGCGGGACTGAGATCCAGACCGGCGGTACGAGCCAGGGTACGGGAGCCCACCGGCTGTCCGTCGCGCACATAGCTCTCCACCAGCGCCCGCAGCAGCAGCCGGGCACGTTCGGAAAGAGCCTGAGATTGTGTTGTCGGGGATGTCTTCATGGTCCACCCTGGCACTCGTTGAGTGTGAGTGCCAGACACCGCATGTTACTCAAGGAAACGGCGGGTGGCTAGCCTGCCGGCACTCGCCACCCGCCACGCATTTCCACCATAATCCCCTGCATGAATCCTTCTTTCCACACCATCGGCATCATTGCCAAGACCCAGGAACAGCGCCTGGGACACATCCTGGAGGCCCTGATCGGGCATCTGCAGCACCATCAGCGCCGCATCCTCCTGGATGACAGCGTGCTGCCCTGGCTGGATGACACCTCCGCCGGTGAGCCGGTGACACGGGCACACATGGCCGCCGAAGCGGACCTGGCCATCGTGGTGGGTGGTGACGGCACCTTCCTGGGCGCGGCCCGTACCCTGGTGGATGCCGAGGTACCGCTGCTGGGTGTCAATGCGGGTCGCCTGGGCTTCCTGGTGGACGTCTCCCCCCACGAGATGCTGGGGCGGCTGGACGAGATCCTGTCCGGCCTTTATGTGGAGGACCGACGCAGCATGCTGCATGCCCGCCTGATGCGGGGGGATGACGTGGTGGCGGCCCAGGATGCCCTGAACGATGTGGTCATGCACATTCGTGACGCCGTGCGCATGATCGAGTTCGACACCTGGATCAACGGCCGTTTCGTCAACACCCAGCGGGCCGACGGCATGGTGGTGGCCACCCCCACCGGCTCCACCGCCTATGCCCTGTCGGGCGGCGGCCCCATTCTCTCTCCCTGCCTGGAGGCCGTGGTCATGGTGCCGATCTGCCCCCATGGACTGAGCAATCGCCCCCTGGTGGTCCCCGCCGGCAACCGCATCGAGATCGCCGTCAACGAGCATAGCCGCACCCTGGCCCAGGTGGCCTTCGATGGCCAGGACACCTTTGACATGGAGCCTCTGGACCGGATCGTGATCGAGCCCAAACCCCGCAAACTGCGTCTGATCCACCCCACCGGCTATGACTACCTGCAGATCCTGAGGGTGAAACTGGGCTGGGGGGAACAACCCTGAGCACTGTTCAAACATACAATAAAATCCCTGCTCCCCCCTTCCTTCGGGGAGATTTACTCTTTACCCTCTCACGGTGACCCGGGCCGTCACCCTCGACATGCCCATAACCCCCAACCGCGAATCCCGACCGTGCTGACCCACATCCAGATCCGAGATTTCGCCATCGTCGATGAACTGACCCTGGACCTGTCCACGGGCATGACCGCGCTGACCGGGGAAACCGGGGCGGGCAAATCCATCCTGGTGGATGCCCTGGGCCTGGTACTGGGCGACCGGGCCGACAGCACCACCGTGCGCCACGGCGCGGAACGGGCCGAGATCAGCGCCCGCTTCGACATCAGCCGGGAGGCGGAGGCCCGTGCCTGGCTGGAGTCACAGGACCTGGACACGGAAGAATGCCTGATCCGGCGGGTCATCGCCCGGGACGGCAAGAGCCGAGCCTGGATCAACGGTTCGGCGGTGACCCTCCAATCCCTCAAGTCCCTGGGCGAGATGCTGGTGGACATCCATGGGCAGCATGCCCATCAGTCCCTGCTGCGACGGGAAGTCCAGCGCCGCATCCTGGACGACTACGCCGACCACCCGGAGCGACTCGCCGCCATGGCCCGTGATCACGGCACCTGGCAGAAGGCCGCCCGACGCCTGGCGGAACTGAGCGAGGACGGCGAAGCCAGGGCGGCCCGCCGGGACCTGTTGCGATTCCAGACCGACGAACTCAGGGCCCTGGACCTGGCGGAGGGGGAACTGGAACGGATCGAGGAAGAACACGGCCGCCTGGCCCATGCCGGGCGCCTGCTGGAGATGGCCGAAACCGCCTACCAGGGCCTCTATGAAGCCGACGGCAGCGCCGAATCCGTGGTGGGACGGTTCTGCACCGACATCGAACATCTACAGTCCCTGGACAGCCGCCTGGCGGAACCCAGGGAACTGTTGGCGGCCGCCCAGATACAGATCCGCGAGGCCGCCGACTGGCTGCGCCGCTATGCCGACGGCATGGACATGGATCCGGCACGGCTGAATTTCCTCGAATCCCGCCTGGCCGCCGTCCAGGATCTGGCCCGCAAGCACCGGGTGGACCCCACGGCCCTGCCCCGCCTGCTGGAAACACTGGAAACGGAACTGGGCCGACTGGAGGAAGGCGGTGAAAACCTGGAGGCGCTCACCCGGGCGGTGGAACAGGCGCTGCAAACCTGCCTGCGTCAGGCAGCCGAACTCTCGGACGCCCGCCGCCGGGCGGCGGAAAGACTCTCGGAGGCCGTCACCCAGGCCATGCAGGCGCTGGGCATGGAAGGCGGACGGTTTGCCTGCAGCGTGGAGGATGACGGCAGGGGACAGCCATCGGCCCACGGCATGGATCGGGTGGAATTTCTGGTCAGCGCCAACCCGGGGCAACCCCTCCAACCCCTGGCCAAGGTGGCCTCCGGCGGTGAACTCTCCCGCATCAGCCTGGCCATCCAGATGATCGCGGCCCACGCCCTGCCCATCGCCACCCTGGTCTTCGACGAAGTGGATACGGGGATCGGCGGCGGCGTGGCCGAAGTGGTGGGACGTCAGCTGCGCAGCCTGGGCGGGCATCGGCAGGTGCTGTGCGTGACCCATCTGCCTCAGGTGGCGGCCCAGGCCCACCGGCACCTGCAGGTGAAGAAGCACAAAGGCAAGGATCATACCACCACGCGCATCCGCTCACTGGTGGACGAGCACCGGGTACAGGAGCTGGCCAGGATGCTCGGTGGCGTCGAGATCACCGAACAGAGCCTGGCCCATGCCCGGGAAATGATCACCCGGGCAGCAACCAGTTGATCAATCCGCGCCGTCGGCCGCCTGCTTTTTGGGGCAACCGCCCTGACTGCACTCACCGTAGATGATCAGGGCATGGTCCTGGATGGTGTACCCCAGCTTGTCGGCAATCGCCCTCTGGCGTTCTTCTATGATCGGGTCCACGAACTCATCCACGCGCCCGCATTTCACGCAGACGATGTGATCATGATGACGCCCGCGCTCCAGCTCGAACACGGCCTGATTGCCCTCGAAATGATGACGACTGACCAGGCCGGCCGCCTCGAACTGGGTCAGCACCCGGTAGACCGTTGCCAGACCGATCTCCTCGCCCGCCGACAACAGCTGGCGATAAATGGTCTCGGCGCTCATATGGTGGTCTTCCGCAGTCTCCAGGATCTGCAGGATCTTCACGCGGGGAAGCGTTACCTTGAGTCCGGCCTTCTTGAGCTCTTGGGTTTCCATGGGAGTTGATCTCCATGCGAGATGATCCGACACCTGGTGTAGAATCCCGCGCTATTGGTTTTCGGAACGTGGCCCATCTTGCAACTCACGGCCTACAGGACGCAATTATGGCAAGACTGATTCTTTATTCTATCCTCATTGGCGGATTACTGCAGGGTTGCGGCAGCGGACTGCTGTCCGTGCACCGGCCGGACGTGCAACAGGGCAATGCCATCGAGGAGAGCCGACTGGAACAGGTTCAGATCGGCATGACCCAACGACAGGTCCGATTTCTGCTGGGAGAGCCGCTGTTGAGGGACCCCTTCCAGGGCGATGGCCGATGGGATTACGTGTACTACCATCGTCCAGGGAACGGCACGGCGGTGCATCGACGGGTCATCATCTTCTTCGAGGACGGCCTGGTGTCGAGGATTGAGGACAGCGGCTTGCGGGAAGTGGCGCAAACATAGTCGATCCCGGCATGCCGGGGAGGCGATCAGGCCTCCCCGGCGCCCTTCTTCATGACCTTCCCTTCGGCGGCGCGCTTCTTGCGCACCTGCTTGGGATCCGCGATCAACGGCCGGTAGATCTCCACCCGGTCGCGATGATGGAGCGCGGCATTGAGCTTGGCGAGTTTGCCATAGACACCGACCTTGTTCACCGCCAGGTCGATCTCCGGCACCTTGTCCAGGATACCGGACTGACGGATGGCATCTTCCACCGTCGCCCCCTGGGGCAGGGACACTTCCAGCACCCACTGCTGGTCGGAGCGGGCGTAGGCCACCTCCACCCGGAGACGTTCATCGGACACCGTAGACCTCCCTCGCCCGCTTGACGAAGGAATCCACCAGGGTGTTGGCGATCTGGTGAAACACCGGGCCAAAGGCCATGCTCATGATCCGGTTGGAGAACTCGAATTCCAGGTCCAGGGAGACCCGGCTGGCGGTATCGCTCATGGCATCGAAGCGCCAGAAGCCTTCCAGATGCCGGAACGGCCCCTCCACCAGGCGCATCTCGATCATCTTGTTGCGCTGCAGGCGGTTGCGGGTGGTGAACGACTTGCGCACGGCACCCTTGGCCAGCTCGATGCTGGCCTTCACCTCATCCTCATTGGCGAACAGCACCGCGGAGCTGCGGCAACCCGGCAGAAAGCGCGGATAGGCCGCCACGTCGTTCACCAGATCAAACATCTCCTTGGGCGTGTAGGGCACCAGCGCATGACGACTTATGGAAGGCATGAAGCTCCCCTGGTTATCAGATGAGATTGACCGCCTTGAGGAAGACCAGCAGGATGCCGATCGGGGCGGCGAAGCGCAGCACATAATACCATGCCTTGAAAAGTACCCGGCTGTGCAGGCCCAGCTCATCCTCCACGGAACGCTGGGTCATCCGCCAGCCCACGAACAGGGCAATCAGCAGCCCCCCCAGGGGCAGCATGATGTTGGAAGTCAGGTAATCGGCCATCTCGAACAGAGTGCCGCCGATGAAGGTGGCCTCGCCGCCGATGGTCAGGCTGAAGCCGATGGGATTGGACCAGAGGCTGAATGACAGGATGGTCCCCAACCCCAGGAACCAGGCAATGCCGCCCACGATCACCGCTGCCATGGGCCGGTCAAAGCCCCGGTTCTCCACCAACCAGGCCACCGCCGGCTCCATCAGGGAAATGGACGAGGTCCAGGCCGCGGTGACCAGCAACAGGAAGAACAGGGTGCCGAAGATCAGCCCACCCGGCATCTCCGCAAAGGCCATGGGCAGGGTGATGAAGATCAGACCGGGACCTTCACCGGGCGCCAGACCGCTGGCAAAGACGATGGGGAAGATGGCCAGACCGGCCAGCAGGGCCACGGCGGTATCCGCCGACACCACCGTGGCGGACGTCTTGAGGATGGAAGCCTTGGAACTCAGATAGGAGCCGTAGATCATGATGGCGCCCATGCCCAGGCTCAGGGTGAAGAAGGCCTGCCCCATGGCCAGCAGGATGGTGTCACCGCTCACCTCACTCCAGTCCGGCTTGAACAGGAAACTGACCCCCTCCATGAAGTGACCCTGGCTCATGGAATAGCCCACCAGCAACAGCAGCAAGCCGAACAGTGCGGGCATGAGGAACTTGACCGCCTTCTCAAGCCCCGAACGCACCCCTCGGGCCACCACCAGGACATTCATGATCATGAACAGGGTATGCCAGGCCAGCAGCCGCTCCGGATCGCTCACCAGGGCGTTGAACATGCCCCTGACCCCGTCGGCATCCAGACCGGTGAAAGCGCCGCCCGCGGCCCTGAAGACGTAGGACAGGGACCAGCCCGCGATCACGCTGTAGTAGGAGAGGATGATGAAGCCCGCCGCCACGCCGAGCCAGCCGACGAACCCCCAGGCCCGATGCAGTCCTTCCTCCCGGGACAAGGTGGCCATGGTGTTGATGGGACTCTGCCGGCCCCGTCTGCCCAACGCGATCTCCGCCATCATGATGGGCAGGCCGATCAGCAGGATGCAGGCCAGATAGATGAGCACGAAGGCGCCGCCGCCGTTCTCTCCGGCGATGTAGGGAAAACGCCAGATGTTGCCCAGGCCGACGGCCGAACCGGTGGCCGCCAGGATGAAGACCAGCTTCGAGGACCACTGGCCATGAATCGAGCTTTCTCTTCTCATTGATGGTTTCCCCCACGCGATCGGCGCATTTTGCGGAATTTACCGCCACGGCTCAACGTCCGGCGGTTTCCGGTCGCACATCCCCGGGTATCGCACACGGCAAAAGGGCCACTGGAAAACGAATGTCGGCAGTCCATTGGATCAGACAGCTCGTTTATAATCGCCCGATGAGCAAAAAATCAAAAAATGCCCCGGGCGGCAGCACCATCGCCCTGAACAAGAAGGCCAAGCACGAATACTTCATCGAGGAGCGTTTCGAGGCCGGCCTGGCCCTGGAGGGCTGGGAAGCCAAGAGCCTTCGGGCCGGACGGGTGCAGCTCAGTGAGAGCTATGTCCTGATCAAGGCCGGAGAGGCCTGGCTGTTCGGTGCCCATCTCACCCCGCTGGCCACCGCCTCCACCCACATTCACCCGGACCCCATGCGCAGCCGCAAGCTGCTGCTGCACCGGGCCGAGCTCAACAAGCTCATCGGGCAGGTGGAGCGCAAGGGGTACACCCTGGTGCCGCTGGCCCTGTACTGGAAGCGGGGCCGCGCCAAGCTGGAAATCGGCCTGGCCAAGGGCAAGAAGGAACACGACAAGCGGGCGGTCTCGAAGGAGCGGGACTGGCAACGGGAGAAAGCCCGAGTGGTCAAGACCGTGACCCGCTAACCGCCGGCGCCAGGCCTGTTACCAGGCCTGAATCTCACCCGCCTTGGCCAGCACCTTGAGATAGGCCTCATGGGCCTCCTGCTCCGCCTCGGTGGGGCGGATGACCGCCAGCGGGGGTCGGTCGACCGGTAGCCGGCGGATGCGGGTATCCGCCGAGGCGCCCCCCTGCCCTTCCGACTCCATGCCCAGGGACAGGCTTTTCTGGCCGCCGGTCATGGCCAGGTAGACCTCCGCCAGGATGCGGGCGTCCAGCAATGCGCCGTGGAGCTCCCGGCCCGAATTGTCGATCTGGTAGCGCTTGCACAGAGCATCCAGGCTGTTGCGCTGCCCCGGGTGCATCTTGCGCGCCATCGCCAGGGAGTCGGTGATGGTGCAGTAATCCTCCAGCCGGCCCCAGTCCCCGTCCAACCGGGACAGCTCGTGGTTGATGAACCCCACGTCAAAGGGGGCGTTGTGGATGATCAGCTCCGAGCCGCGGACAAACTCGATGAAATCCTCCACCACATCGGCAAAGCGCGGCTTGTCGGCGAGGAATTCGTTGGTGATGCCGTGGACTTCCACCGCCCCGGCATCCACTTCCCGGTCCGGCTGCAGATACTGGTGGTAATGACGCGAGGTATGGCGACGTCGCACCATCTCCACGCAGCCGATTTCGATGATGCGGTGGCCGTCGGACGGCTCCAGGCCGGTGGTTTCCGTATCCAGGATCACGATCCGGTCATTGGCTTGCAGAGTCACGGTCGTTCCTCACTTCACTCGCAGGGCATCGATGGCTTCGTTGGCCAGACGATCGGCCAGTTCATTTTCGGGATGTCCGTTATGTCCCCGTACCCAGTGCCAGCGCACCTGATGCCGTGAAGCCGCCTCATCCAGGCGCTGCCACAGATCCTGGTTCTTCACCGGCTCACCCGCCGCGGTACGCCAGCCGCGACGCTTCCAGTTGGGTAACCATTGATTGATCCCGTTCTTGACGTACTGGGAATCGGTGGTCAGATCCACCACACAAGGGCGCTTGAGCAGTTCCAGCGCCGCAATGGCCGCCATCAGCTCCATCCGGTTGTTGGTGGTCTGGGACTCGCCCCCCTTGAGCTGTTTTTCATGGGGGCCGAAGCGCAGCAACGCCCCCCAGCCACCGGGCCCCGGGTTGCCCCGGCAGGCGCCATCGGTAAAGATTTCCACCACGTCAGTCACGATCCGTTCTCCGGCAAAAGGGGCTGGCCAGGCCGCCGGGCACCATGTTCCGGGACGGTCGCCAGCGTGTTCGCAGAGGCAGTACATTGGCCACGCGCTTGCGGGCCAGAATCACGTAGCCGGCCCCCAGATAGGGCAGATGACGCCCCCCCAGACACTCCACCACCCGCAGGCGGGCCTTGAATCCGGAACGGCCCTCCGGCGGGCGAAAGCCCGCGTAGGCACGCGCCAGGACCTCGAACCCCAGCAAGGCCAGCCAGTCCCGGACCCGACCCGTGGCGTGGCACTGACCGGACCAGGGCGCCCCCTTGCCGCCGAGGCGCCCGGGCAACATCCCCCGGAGTCCCGGCAGACTGAGGGGGTTGAAACCGATGATCAGGACATGGCCCTCGGGCACCAGGATGCGATCCGTCTCGCGCAGGACCTGGTAAGGATCTTCCACCTGTTCCAGACAATGTACCAGCGCCACCAGATCCATGCTGTCGGTGAGGATGGGGAGGGCATCGGCCAAGGCACTGACATCCCCGCGGCCGGGGTCGCATTCCAGGCGTACCCGATGGTTGATCCGGCTGGCGGCCAGCAGGTCATGGTTCGGATCCAGATGCCCGATCTGCAGGGCATGATAGCCGAACAGTTGCGGTACGAAACGGTCCAGATGGGACTGCAGGGCCGCCTGCATGGCTCGCCCCGGCGCAGACCCATACCAGGCTTGCAGGCATTCCCGGTGCCGGGCACATGAGGTTCTGGGTGACGACATCAGGTGAGCATAGAATCTTCCGGGGGGGCATGGCCAGCGATAATAAGTCTCCCGCCGGGGTTGAGGGCACGGGGATGCCCCGCTATCCTAGCGTCCCTATGAAAAAGAACAAGCCGAAAGGTCTTGGGGGCGTCCTGCTGGGGGCAACGTTGCTGCTATCCGCCTGCGCCAGCCTGGATGGAGGACACGCCGTTCAGGAGGCCCCGCTTCTTGCCGGAGCGGACCCTGTCGCCAAGAGCACCCGGCTCGCCTCTCAAGGGGAGACGGCGGCCAAGCCCAGGCCCCGGATCAACGTGGCAAAGCCACTGGCCGATACCTCGCCCTCGCCCACCACGGATGAAACCATCTGGGGACGGGTCCGCGAAGGGTTCGGCCTGCCGGATGAGCGGGATCACGAACGGGTCCAGCATTACATTCAGTGGCACCAGGCCAACTCCGATTATCTGGGCCAGGTCCTGGCCAGGGCGGAACCCTACCTGCACTATATCCTGGAAGAAATCGAAGCCCGGGACCTTCCCGCCGAACTGCTGCTGCTGCCGGTGGTGGAAAGCGCCTACCGTGCCGATGTCTATTCCTCGGGACAGGCGGCGGGCATCTGGCAGTTCATCCCTTCCACGGGCCGTCATTTCGGCCTCCATCAGAACTGGTGGTACGACGGCCGCAAGGACATTCACACCTCCACTCATGCGGCCCTGGACTACCTCACCCAACTGAATGAACGCTTCGACGGCGACTGGCTGCTGGCCCTGGCAGCCTACAATGCCGGACAAGGCACCGTCAGCCGGGCCATCGCCCGCAACGAATCACTGGGACAGCCCACCGACTACTGGAACCTGGACCTGCCCCGGGAAACCCAGCACTACGTCCCCAGGCTGCTGGCCCTGCAGGCCATCGTGGCCGATCCGGAGCACTACCAGGTCGGACTCTGGCCGGTGGCGGACGAGCCGCGCCTGGCCCTGGTGGATCTGGGCGGACAACTGGAACTGAGCGTCGCCGCGGAGCTGGCGGACCTGTCCCTGGACGAGATCATGCAACTCAATCCGGCCTTCCACCGCTGGGCCACGGACCCGGACGGCCCCCATCACCTGCTCCTGCCGCTGGACCGGGTGGAATCCTTCCAGATTGCCCTCGCCGCCCTGCCCCGCGAACAGCGGGTGTCCTGGCTGCGTCACCAGGTTCGGCCCGGCGAGACGCTGGGGCATATCGCGACCCGCTACAATACCAGTGTCGCACTCCTGCAACGGACCAATGAACTGAAAAGTCACCTGATCCGGGTTGGAGATCACCTTCTCATCCCCACCGCCGAGCCCTCCACCCAGGAGGTTGCCGCGGGGCGGCAGGACGAAAACCGGCAGGCGTCACGAAGCCGCACGCTCCATCACCGGGTACAACCGGGTGATACCCTCTGGGGCCTTGCCAGGACCTACGGCGTCACCCTTCAGGAACTGGCGGCCTGGAACCGCATCTCCAGCGATGCCACCCTGCGGCCGGGCCAGACCCTGCTGATACGCCAGGCGGAAACCGCCATGGCGGCAGCGGCCGGCAGTACCCGGGGGAATGTCCTGACCTATGCCGTTCGTCCCGGTGATTCCCTGTCCTCCATTTCCCGACGCTTCGGCGTGCGTATCAGCGACATACAGGACTGGAATCAGCTGGATGGCCATCTGATCCGCCCTGGCCAGCAGCTCAATCTCTACGTGGACGCCAACCCGCGGGAAAGCTGACCCCGATGTCGGCGCTTCGGCGGCATGGTGATACCTTTTGGACCAAGATCCATGGCGTCCCGGGTCGCTCCAGCCTATGATTCGTGGATACCGACTTCCACCGCTGCCCGATGGTCAAAGCCGCCTCCATGTCTTCTTCCGAAACGCTGCAGATATTCGGCCGCACCCATCCCGGCAAAATCCGCCCTCACAACGAGGACTGCATCGGCGAAGACCCTGAACTGGGCATCGTCGTGGTTGCCGACGGCATGGGAGGCCACTTGGCCGGCGAGGTCGCCAGCCGGCTGGCGGTGGATACCGTGTTGCAGAACCTCAGGCAGTGTCTCGCCGGCCACGGCATCCACCGCCGGAACGGAGGCACCGAGCCTCGGGATGACAGCCTCGCCGTGCGACGGGCCATCATCGACGCCAACACGGCCATCCAGCAGGCGGGCAGGAACAATGCCGGTCATGCCGGCATGGGCACCACCCTGGTGATGGCCCTGTTCAATCACCACCATGTGATCCTGGCCCACGTGGGCGATTCAAGAATCTATCGCTTTCGAGAGGATCATCTGGAACAGATGACCACGGATCACACCCTGATCCAGGAAATGGTGGATCGCGGCTTTTACTCCCATCAGGAAGCACTGGCATCGGTCAACCGCAATCTGGTCACCCGCGCATTGGGTATCGACACCACGGTGGCCGTGGATATCCGGAATGAAATGCTGCTCCCCGGAGACCTTTACCTGCTCTGCTCCGACGGTCTCAACGACATGCTCGACGATGCCCTCATCGAGGATATCCTGCGCAATCATCCCGGTGATCTGGAACAGGCAACCCATCTGCTGATCGACAAGGCCAACGAATACGGCGGCCGGGACAACATTTCCGTAGTCCTGGCAAGGCCGGCGCTGCCGCTGCCCCGCCGGATGCCCTGGTACCGACGCATGATCGATTTCTGGCGTTGATTTGCAGGAGGCGAACCGTCAACCATGCCCAGACTCTGCATTTCCTGTGGTGACACCTTCATCGCCGACTATCCCCTGGGGCACAAAACCATCACCCTCGGTCGTCGGCCGGACAACGACATACGGCTCAACAATCTGGCCGTCAGCGGCTACCATGCCCAGGTGATCAGCCTGCTGAACGCCGCCTTGGTGGAGGATCTGGGCAGCACCAACGGCACCGTGGTCAACGGTGCCCGGATTCGCAAGCGGGTGCTGCGGGAGGGAGACGTCATCGTCATCGGCAACTATCAGATCCGCTTCACCGAACTCGGCACCACCAGGGAGGACGGCCGACACGGTGTCGACGAAACCCTGATTCTTCCCGCGGGCGCCCCCCTCGTCCCGCCCCCCGTCGGCGGTGCCGTGCCCGAGGACCCGATGAGGGGGCAAAGGTCATCCACCGCCCTCGCCAGGGCCAGGGTGCAGATACTCAGCGGCGCCAACGCAGGCCGTGAACTTCCCATCACCAAGGCCGTGACCACACTCGGTCATCCGGGGGTGCAGGTGGCAGCGATCCTGCGGCGCGGCCCGGACTACTACATCACCCATGTGGAGGGTGGCTCCAGGGCCAGCCCGCCGCGGCTCAATGGCGAGGAACTCACCACCCAGGCCCGTCCGCTCAGAAACCATGACATCATCGATGTTGCCGGGGTACGGATGGAGTTCATGATGGTGCAATAGGCGATCCACGAGGAGCGTTCCATGGCATACCTACAGGCCTACCTCAACCGCCGGCCCGCCGGTGAATACCCGCTGCAGGAAGGCACCACGACCATCGGTCGCCGACGGGGCAACCTGATCCGTCTGGATGATCGCTCGGTCAGCGGACACCACGCCCGTCTACGCTTTTACCGGGGTACCGCCACCCTGCACGACCTCGACAGCACCAACGGAACCTTCATCAACGGCGAAAGGATCCAGGAAGCCACGCTCCATGACGGAGACTTCATCGTCATCGGGAAATTCCGGCTTCGTTTCTGGCTTGATCAACAGGTCTCACCGCCGCCCCCCGAACCGGACACCCCGGATGATGCAGGCACTTACATCCTGCGCTTGGCTACCCCCGGGATGCCGCCCATCCGGGCAAACCCGGAACTCACTCACCGGATTCGAGATACCCGGGCACAGGCGGAGGCCGCCCCGGTGCCCGACGCCGGCCACGGGGACAGGCCAGCGGCCCGTATCTCGCTGCGCATCCTCAGCGGACGCAACCAGGGCAGACACCTGGACCTGCTGTCTGCGGTGAACGCTCTGGGGGAGCCGGGACGGCAGGTGGTGGCCCTGATCCGGGATGAAGACAAGCTGTTCCTTCAGCCCCTGCAGTCCGAACTGGGCCCGCCCCTGATCAACCACCGGCCGATCGAGGACCACGACCGGCATCCACTGCAACAGGACGACCTGCTGGAGGTGGCCGGCGTACAGATGGTGGTCACCATCGACGCACCCATCCGGGAAGCGCCCGCCCCCTGAGAACGGGCGACACGGAACCCGTCAGTCCAGCACCACCCGCGGCACCGCCGACAGCAGTTTTCGGGTGTATTCATGCTCGGGCGCCCGACAGATCCGGCGTGCATCCCCCTGTTCAACCACCCGCCCCTGATACATCACCGCCATGGTGTCGGCCAGGTATTCCACCACCCCGATGTTATGGGTGATGAACAACAGGGTCAGCCCCCGCTCCCGGGTCAGGCGGCCGAGAATCTGCAGCACCTCCGCCTGCACCGAGACGTCCAGGGCGCTGGTTACCTCGTCACAGACAATGAAGGCCGGGTCCAGCACCAGCGCCCGGGCAATGCCGATACGCTGGCGCTGCCCCCCGGAGAACTCATGGGGATAACGCCACAGGCTTTCCGCCGGCAATTGCACCTGCTCCAGCACCCGGGCCGCCAGGGCCAACCGCTCATCCCGATCCTTGCCGATCCCGTGCACGGCCATGGGCTCGGTCAGGGTGGCCGCCACGGTCAGGCGGGGGTTCAGGGATGACATGGGGTCCTGGAAAATGATCTGCATGCGCCGACGGTAGGGCTTCATGCCCTTGGCCGGCAGGCGGGTGATGTCCTCGCCGGCAAACAGGATGCGTCCGCCGGTGGGCTCCAGCAACCGGATGATGGCCCGGCCCAGGGTAGTCTTGCCGCAACCGGACTCCCCCACCAGGGCCATGACCTGCCCCTTGGGGATATCCAGGCTCACCCCGTCCACCGCCCGCACATGGTCCACCACCCGGCGCATGAGTCCCTTGCGCACCGGGAAATGGATCTGCAGGTCCCGCAGACGGACCAGAGGCACCGCCTCCGGAGCCTGTTGTCCGGCAGCCCCGTCCGCCCCCCGGGCGGCCTCCCGGCGACGGCTGAGATTCTCCGGCAGGGCATCAATGAGCTGCCGGGTATAGGGATGCTCCGGACGCCGCAGTACCTGCCGCACGGTCCCCTCCTCCACCAGTTTCCCCAGACGCATCACCCCCAGGCGGTGCCCCATCCGGGCCACCACGCCGAAATCGTGGGTGATGAAGAGGATGGCCATGCCGTTACGGTCCTGCAGTTCCCGCATCAGACGCAGGATCTCCGCCTGTACCGTCACGTCCAGGGCCGTGGTGGGCTCGTCGGCGATCAGCAGGTCCGGTTCGCAGGCCATGGCCATGGCGATCATCACCCGCTGGCGTTGCCCGCCGGAGAGACGGTGCGGAAATTCGTCCGCCTGTTCGGCGGGATGGGGAATCTGCACCTGGGCCAGGGCCTCGATGGTCCGCTCCCGGATCTCCGCCTCCGACAATTCCGGACGGTGGAGCCTGAGCACTTCGCCGATCTGCTCCCCCACCGTGAACACCGGGTTGAGGGAGGTCATGGGCTCCTGGAAGATCATGCTCATGCGGGCGCCGCGGATGCGGCGGCGTTCCGTCTCCGGCAGATCCAGCATGTCCACGGTCCGGTGACTGCCGTCGGCGAGGCGTTCCTGGAACAGGATCTGTCCCCCGGGATGATCACTGATGCCCCGGGGCAGCAACTGGATCACCGACAGGGCCGTGACCGACTTGCCGCTGCCCGACTCCCCAACCAGACAGAAGGTTTCCCCCCGCTCGATACCGAAACTGACATCATCCACGGCCTTCACGGTGGCACCGCCGGCCTGGAGATGGGTCTGCAGGTTTCTGACCTCCAGCAGCATGTTCAGGCCTTCTTTTTCAGATAAGGGTCAAGGGCATCCCGCAGGGATTCCCCCACCAGGTTGTAGGCAAACACGGTGAGGAAAATGGCGCCACCGGGGAAGGCGGCCATCCACCAGTTGAAGGAGGAAGACTGTACCGCCTGATTGAGCATCTGCCCCCAGGAGGGATCATCCACCAGCCCCAGTCCGAGAAAGCTCAGGGTGGCCTCCGCCAGGATCGCCGAGGCCACGCCGAAGCTGGCCGCCACCAGGATCGGCGCCACGCCGTTGGGCAACATGTGGCGGAACAGCACGGAACGCAACGGCAAGCCGCAGGCCACCGCCGCCTGCACATAGTCCTGCTCCCGCAGCTTGAGGAACTCGGCGCGCACGTAGCGGGCATAACCGGACCAGGAGGTGATGCCGATGATGATCATCATCATGTAGAGACTGCGGCCGAAGAAGGCGACAAAGGTGAGCAGCAGGAACAGGGTGGGAATGGCCTCGAAGATCTCCACGATGCGCATGCCGATCATGTCCACGATGCCCGAGAAATACCCCATCAGCCCGCCGACGATGACCCCGATCACCAGGGCGATGCCGGTGGCGATGAAGCCGATGGCCAGGGCGATGCGGGAGGCATGGACCATCCGCGACAACACGTCGGCGCCGTTTTCCTCCGTGCCCAGCCAGTGCCGGCGCAGGTCATCGGCCAGGGGCGGCTCCATGCCCGTGTCGCCGAAGTCCCGCAGGTAATCCTTGGGGGAATACGGGATCGGGGCACGCAGCACCCAGTCGTACTGGCCGGCCGCTTCCGCCTCCCGATACTGTTCATGAATCACCAGCTTGGGGGGAGAGACGGTGACGGCACTGATCCCGCCGGCCACCACCAGCACCCCCAGCAGGATCAGCAGTTTCCTGGGCAGGGAGAGGCGCAGGAACAACAACACCAGACCGGTACAAAAACCCGCCATCAGGGTCACATCGGTGGGCGTCAGGTGACGCAGCACCGGACTGGACCAGTTGCCCTCCTCCAGGATCAGCCACGGATGGCTGCTGGCCAGGAAGGGGGCAAACACGGCCACCGCCGCCAGAATGCCGATCCAGGCCAACCCCACCCGCGCCCCCCAGCGCAGCAGTACCTCCCGGGCCACCTGGGCCGCATAGCCGCGGGAGCGCCGGGTGGGTGGGGTCAGTGTCGGCGCCTGTACCGTGTCAGTCATAACTCACCCGCGGGTCCGCAATCGCATAGCACAGGTCCGCCAGCAGGTAGCCCACCAGCGTCAGCACACCACTGATCAGGGTGACCGACAGCACCAGCTCCCGGTCACGGGTCTGCACCGCCTCCACCGCCAGCTTGCCCATGCCATCGATGGAAAAGATGGTCTCGACGATCACCGAACCCGCCAGCAGGCTGGGCAGCAGGGTGGCGGACACGGTGATCAGGGGCAGCAGGGAGTTGCGAAACACGTGTCGCCAGAGCACGTCGCTTTCCCCTACCCCCTTGGCCCTCGCGGTGCGGGCGTAGTCGGAGAGCAGATTTTCCAGCACCGCCGAACGGGTCAGCTTGGCCAGGAAGGCAAACCCGCCGTAGGACAGACACAACACCGGCAGGATCAGGTGCCAGGCCCGGTCCAGCACAAACCCCCGAATGAATTCACCCTGGGCCAGCCCCGCCGCCAGGGCGATGCCCACTCCCATGCCCAGCAGCCCGAGGATGCCGACCCGCAGGCCGGTGAACGTGGAGGCCGCCACCAGACCCACCACCCCGGCCACCAGCAGCATCAGGACCACGTGCAACGGACCGAAGGTGACCACCGACACCCCGTTGGCCATCAGCACCCCCAGCCCGCCGCCCAGGACCGCCCCAAGCAGGATGCGCCAGTGACGGGCCAGTTTCAGCGCGCCCCAGATCATCAACGCGGCACACAGCCCGGCCAGCAGGAACAGCAAAAGCAGGTCGGTGGCCACGGTCCAGTGGGGCAGGAACGGCATGTCCAGGGCCTCGCGCCGGTTAATGCCGCCGGTGGGGAACCAACGCCAGAACTGCTCCGAGGCAAAGAACCCGATCAGCAGCACACCGGCCAGCATGGTGGGCACGGACCACAACCCCAGCAGGACCATCCCCGAACCGGTATCGAAGCGGCTGCCGCGCCGGGTGGCCGCCTGCACCCCCACGGCAATGGCGATGACGTAGATGAGGGGAATGGACAGGATGTTGAGCAACAGGGTGATGGGCAGGCGCTCGGCGATCAGGTCCCCCACCGGTCGGCCGTAGCGGAAACTGGTGCCCAGTTCGGAGCCCTTGAACAGGGAAAAGCCGCTGATCGCACCGTCCTGGTCGAAGGTGAAACCCGCCGGGGAGACATTGTTGAGCCAGCGCAGATACTGCACCGGCGCCGGCTGATCCAGGCCGTACATGCGGTTGTAATACTCCTCCAGCGCCTTCTTGGCCTGGGGCTCCAGATTCATGCCGTCCACCAGGGACTGGGCACTGATGCCACCGGGGGCGGCGGCCATGACCACGAACACCACCACGGTGATCCCGATCAGGGTGGGAAACATGAGCAGCAGGCGACGGACGATATAGGTCAGCATGGCCGGGTCCCGGGGTCTGCGTGGATGCCGCCGGGCATGGTCAGCGCGCGTATTTCTGCTGGATCGCCGGCACGTAGACCTCCACCGGGATGCTGGTCAGGTTCAGGCCCAGCCGGGTCTCCTGCAGGTTGGTGATGCGCTCGTCGATGAAGGCCAGGGTCATGCGCCGCATGAGGAAGGTGTAGGGCTGGTCCTCGTGCAGGATACGCTCCGCCTCGTGCCAGATGGCCATCCGCTGCTCGTCGTCCACCGTGGCCCTGGCCCGCTCGATCACCGCATCCAGTTCCGGGTTGCGGTAGTTGATGAAATTGTCGCCCCCGGATACGGTCTGGCTGGAATGGAACATCTGGTAGATGTCCGTTTCCACCCCGCTGGTCCAACCCAGGGTGATGGCATCGAAGTCCTTGCGGTTGAGCAGGTCCAGCATCACCGACCATTCGGTGGGGCGGGGACGCATCAGGATACCGGCACGGGCATAGAGATCCCGCAGGAACAGCACCATTCGGCGGGTGTCCTCGTTGTCCTGGAAGAACACCAGGTCGAACTCGAAGGCGCGGCCTTCCGGATCCTGGAGGATGCCGTCGCCGTTGCGATCCTCGAAGCCCGCCTCCCGCAGCAGGGCGCGGGCCCGTTCCAGGTTGAAGTCATAGGGTTCAAGCGTGCTGTCATGCTGGGGACTACGGGGATTGAAGGGGCTCACCGCCGGCTCGGCATAACCCAGCATGATTTCGTCGATGACCCGCTGGATGTCCGTCAGATGACTCATGGCCTGGCGTACCCTGCGATCGGCGAACCGGGTGGGCCGGCCGTCCCGTTCCTGGTTCCAGCCGATATAGGAATACCCGGCGGTCGGGCTCATGTACTCGAAGTGATGGGTACGCTGGCGCAGGCGGGCATCATCAAGGAGCTGCCCGTATTCCCGCGGCCGGGCGCCATAGACGTCCAGTTCCTGGTTGCGGAAGGTGGTCAGGCGGGCGCTGTCGTTCTCGATCACCCGCCACAGCAGACGGTTGAAGGGGGGATCCACCGGCCCCCAGTAACGGGGATTGCGCTCCAGTTCCACCAGACCCTGGTCCGGGGTCCAGCCCCTGGGGTCCGCCAGACGATAGGGGCCGGACCCCATCAACAGGCCACGGGACTGGTTGAACTGCTGGGGATTCTCCAGGAAGGGCGCGTAGAAATGGCGGGGCATGATCTGCATGCCACCTGCCAGGGAGAGGCTGTTGAAGTAGGGCTCGGAAAAGGTGAAGGCCACCTCGTGGGTCCCCAGGGCTTCCACCTTCTCCAGTTTCTCCAGGAAGGCCCGCGCCCGGGGGGCGGCGATGGCATCGGTCATGATGAAGTCGTAGGTGAACACCACGTCCGCGGCGGTCAGCGGCTCACCATCGGAGAACTCGACCCCTTCCCGGAGCTGGAACGTGATGGTCAGGCCGTCCTCGCTGAAGGACCAGTCCCGGGCCAGCAGACCCTGCCACTCCAGGGTGTCCGGGTCACGGATCAGCAGGGACTCCAGCACATAGCTCTGCACCTCCGAGGAATAGGCGTCGGAAGACACCAGCGGTGTCAGCGTCGCCAGGCCGGTGCCGAAGGCCCTGACCAACCAGTCTCCCTGGGCATAGTCCGGCTGCCGGGTGGCGGCCCAGGCCCGCGCGAAGGCGGGCGGCACTTCCGCGTGGGCATCCGGACCGCCGTCCTGGGCGGCAATGGCCCCGGCCCTGAGCCGTGCATCCAGGGACTGCATCACCGCCCGCATGCGCCGCATGTCATCGGCCTGCTCCTGCATGGCCCGCTGCATCTCGGACAGCCGGTTCCATTGCCGGTCCACCTGGTACATGAGCAGTACCACCAGCAGGGCGATCCCCAGCAGGAAGACCATCAGGACGGCATCTTTGGACGTGAAGCGCTTTTCCATGGATCGCGGATTCTTCTCGGGGTGCGTGACGGGTCCAGAGTATAGAGATTGCACCGGGGCCCACAAGTTTCCCGAGCAGAACCGACGCGGGCGGGTCCGCTCCCACGAGGTCCCTTCCACAGGGACCTCGTCATTGAGGCATTACAGGTTGTCGCGATAAATCTTGATCTTGGCCGCGGCCTCCATGGCATTGAGCACGGCCTCGAAATCCAGCGCTCCATAGAGCCCTTCCAGGTGACTCCGGGCACGGGCCAGCTCGACACGGCTCGGCTCCACATCCCTCACCCCGTGCAGCTTCACCAGGGCATAATCCCCACTGTCCAGCGCCACACCCGCCGAGCCCGAGGCCGACAGGCCAAAGGCCGCCGTGATGACCCCGCCCGGCACCTCGGTGCTGTCCCGGGTAATGGTCCGCTGCTGCTCCAGACTGCCCGGCAACCCTGCCACCGCCGCGGCCAATGCCTCGCCGCCACGCAAGGCCTCCAGCACCGCCTCGCCGGCCTCCCGGGCCAGACGGCCGGACTGCTCTCGCCGGATCAGCGCGCGGATGTCATCCGCGACCTCGGCCAGGGCACGCGGGGCCGCCGGTTCATGCTCCAGGACCCGTACCACGGCGGAACGGCCATCGGGCAGATCGATCACATCACTGTTACGGCCTTCCTGCAGCACCTCCTGGCTGAAGGCGGCCCGACGCACCATGGGGAAGCTGCCCAGTCCCGGCCCCTGATCACGGGTGATCCAGTCGGAGCGGCGGATTTCAAGGCCCGTGGCATCAGCCGCGGCATCCAGACTACGGGGGTGCTCATAGCTTTCGGTCAGCAGGCGTTCCATCAACTCGATCTGACGGGATTCCACCTGACGGGCACGCAACTCCTCCGCCACCTGCTCCCGCACATTCTCGAACGGCTCCGCATAAGCCCGCTCGATATCGGTCAGCAGAATCAGATGAAAGCCTTCGCTGGTTCGCACGGGCTGACTCAGATCGCCGACGGACTGGGTGAACAGCACCCCGTCCAGGGCCGGCCCCAGGTCACCCCGCTGCACATACCCCAGATCCCCTCCCCGTTCCGCGGTCAGACGGTCCTCGGAGGCATCCGCCGCCACCTGGGCAAATTCCTCGCCACCGGTCACCCGGGCACGCAGGGCCTGGGCGCGAGCCCGGGCATCGGCCACCACATCGGCATCGGCGTCAGCGTCGACCCGGACCAGAATATGGGCGGCACGCCGCTCTTCCGGGGTGGTGAAACGGTCGATCTGCTGCTGATAGTGGCGACGCAGCTCAGACTCGGTGGGAGTGATACGGGACTCCAGCTGCTCCAGATCCAGCACCAGATACTCCAGGCGCACCCGCTCCGGCGTCCGGAAACGGTCACCATGGGCAGTGTAGTAGTCCTGGATGTCTGCGTCACCGATCTCCACACCCGCAGCATATTCCGCCGCAGGGATGACAAAATAGCTCAGTTCACGCTCCTGATCCCGCAGGCGCAGATACTCGCGCACCTCGGCGTCGGTCACAAAGGACGAGATCCTGACACCGCCCTCGAACTGTTCCATCACCAGCCCCATGGCCACATCCTGCTCAAAGGCACTGCGGCTGATGCGCTGGGCCTCCAGCAGCTGGGTATACCGGACCGGGTCAAAGACCCCATCCCGCTGAAAGGCCTCGAAGCTGGCCAGCTCACGGGCGACGGCCTGCTGACTGACCCGGAACCCCTGGGCATTCACCGCCTGCTGCATGAGTTCCCGGCGAATCAGGGTCTGCAGGGCATTTTCCCTGAAACGCTCGTCATCCACCAACTCCGGTGGCAGACGTCCGCCGAAGAACTGGGCCACCTGCTGTCTTTGCTGCTGGACCTCCCGCTGGAAGGCCCGGGTGGTGATCTCAACCCCATTCACTTCCACGGCCACCAGGCGGGCGCCGCCGCCAAAGTACTCATGCACACCCCAAAGGGCAAAGGGAATGGCGATCATGATGATGATCGCGTAGGCCAACCAGCCACTGGCTTTATCTCGAATTTTCAGGAGCATGGGAAGAAGCCATCAATCTGTCATTGGGAAAATGACCGACATCATACCGGATAAGCGGTGCGGACAGGCAAAGACGGGGAAATAAAAAAGGGTGCCCTGAGGCACCCTTTCGATGATTGGCGGAGCGGACGGGACTCGAACCCGCGACCCCCGGCGTGACAGGCCGGTATTCTAACCAACTGAACTACCGCTCCAGATACTGACTTTAAAACCTTGGTGGGTGCTGAGGGGATCGAACCCCCGACATTCGCCTTGTAAGGGCGACGCTCTACCAGCTGAGCTAAGCACCCATCTAAAGCACGCTAGTTTACAGCATCCTTCAGCGCTTTACCAGCCTTAAAACTGGGAACATTGGAAGCTGCGATCTCGATGGTCTCGCCGGTACGGGGATTACGACCGCTGCGGGCTTCGCGCTTGCGCACCAGGAAGGTCCCGAATCCGACGATCGTCACCTGATCACCCTGGCGGAGCGCACCAGAAATCACGTCGATCATGGAGTCCACCGCACGGGCAGCCGCTGCCTTCGGAAGATCGGCGGAGCTGGCTACGGCGTCAATCAGTTCGGATTTATTCATTCAATTTTCCTTCGCTTGGGCAGATTGGGTAAACGGGTGGTGTGAGGGTCGCACGAGTCGCGGAAAAAACGCATGTGAGTGCGCCTGACTCTCGCGGTCGGCGCCATGACTCGTGCCAATGAAGATTCTAGGTATCGTTATGGGTGCTGCGACAAGAACGCGGACTTTATACCAAGCGGATTTCAGGCCTGTCAACAAGCCTTCATGCTACGGCAAAAGGGCCGACGGAAGGCCTTCACTGCCCCATGACGGGACCAAGACGACCCATCGGAAGGGTGAATTCTCCGATGGGTCGTCCCTGCGGGTCAATACCCGCCAACGTCCGTGTCATCTTGTCTGCATCCAGCAGGCTCAGTGATGAGGTACGCTTCTTGGGGAAACCTCATCCCCGCCTTTTGCGGAGACCACCTCCGGCTTTTCCGGCTTCTCGCCTTTCACAGAGGCCGGACACTGATTGAGTGCGATGGCCAGCACCTCATCAATCCAGCGCACGGAGCGAATATTCAGCTTGCTCTTGATATTCTTTGGAATGTCCACAAGGTCCTTTTCGTTTTCCCTGGGGATGATGACCGTCTCGATCCCCCCCCGATGGGCCGCCAGCAACTTTTCCTTCAGTCCGCCGATGGGCAGAACCTCACCGCGCAGGGTGATCTCACCCGTCATCGCCACATCGGAGCGCACCGGACTACCCGACAGCGCCGAGACAATGGCCGTGCACATGCCGATGCCGGCACTGGGACCATCCTTGGGTGTCGCACCTTCCGGCACATGGATATGGATATCCTTCTTCTCGTAGAAATCCTCGGCAATACCCAGCGTGCTGCAGCGACTTCGCACCACGGTCATGGCGGCCTGAATGGACTCCTGCATCACATCCCCGAGCTTGCCCGTATGCAGACACTTGCCCTTGCCGGGAACCACGGCGGCCTCGATGGTCAGCAATTCGCCACCCACCTCGGTCCAGGCCAGTCCGGTCACCTGCCCCACCTGATCGTGCTCCTCCGCCAGACCGTAGCGGAAACGACGCACGCCCAGGTACTTGTCCAGATTCTTCGGCGTGACCTGGGTCTTGCGCTCGGTGCCCTTAAGCAGGTGCTCCTTGACCACCTTACGGCAGATCTTGGAGATCTCCCGCTCCAGATTACGCACCCCCGCCTCCCGGGTATAGAAGCGGATGATGTCCCGAATGCTGGCTTCGGTGACCACCAACTCGCCATCCTTGAGACCATTGTTCTGCATCTGCTTGGGCAGCAGGTAGCTCTGGGCAATGCTGGTCTTCTCGTCCTCGGTATATCCGGGCAACCGGATAACCTCCATTCGATCCAGCAGGGGGCCGGGGATATTCAGGCTGTTGGCCGTGGCCACGAACATGGTGTCCGACAGATCGAAGTCCACCTCCAGATAGTGATCGGCGAAGGTGCTGTTCTGCTCCGGGTCCAGCACCTCCAGCAGGGCCGAAGCCGGGTCACCCCGGAAATCCATGGCCATCTTGTCGATCTCGTCCAGCAGGAACAGGGGATTGCGCGCCCCCACCTTGGAAAGGTTCTGCACGATCTTGCCGGGCAGTGCCCCGATATAGGTGCGGCGATGGCCGCGGATCTCGGCCTCGTCACGCACCCCCCCCAGGGACATGCGGGTGAACTTGCGGTTGGTGGCGCGGGCTATGGAGCGCCCCAGCGAGGTTTTGCCCACGCCGGGAGGCCCCACCAGGCACAGGATCGGGCCCTTGAGCTTGCGTACCCGCTGCTGCACGGCAAGGTATTCCAGAATACGTTCCTTGACCTTTTCCAGGCCGTAATGGTCTTCGTCCAGCACCCGCTGGGCCTCGGCCAGGTCGTTGCGCACCTTGCTGCGCTTCTTCCAGGGCATGTTGGCCAGCCACTCCACGTAGTTGCGCACCACAGTGGCCTCGGCGGACATGGGAGACATCATCTTGAGCTTGTTGAGCTCGTTCTGCGCCTTCTGCCTGGCCTCCTTGGGCATGCCGGCATTGTCGATGCGCCGCTGCAGGTCTTCCAGTTCCGAGGGGGCATCCTCCATGTCGCCCAACTCTTTCTGGATCGCCTTCATCTGCTCATTGAGATAGTACTCCCGCTGGCTCTTCTCCATCTGTTGCTTCACGCGGCCGCGGATACGCTTCTCGATCTGCAGGATGTCGATTTCACCCTCGATCATGGACATGAGGTGTTCCAGCCGGGCACGCACGTCAACAATTTCGAGGATCTTCTGCTTCTCCTCGATTTTCAGTGACATGTGAGCGGCGATGGTATCCGCCAGCCGGGCGGCGTCATCAATGCCCGCCAGCGAGGTCAGGATTTCAGGCGGAATCTTCTTGTTGAGCTTCACGTACTGGTCAAACAGGTTCAGCACCGAGCGGGTCAGCACTTCCATCTCCCGCTCGTCCCCGCTCGGCGACTGCGCCACGCGGGTGACCTGGGCAGTGAAATGCTCCTCGGCGTCCACCAGTTCGATCACGCGGGCCCGTTCGGAACCCTCCACGAGCACCTTGATGGTGCCGTCAGGCAGCTTGAGCAGTTGCAGGATGGATGAAAGGGTGCCGACACGGTGAATCTCGTCAGCCGAAGGCTCATCCACTTCGGCACTGCGCTGGGCAACCAGAAGGATCTGCTTGTTGCCGGTCATCGCCGCATCAAGCGCCCGGATGGACTTCTCCCTACCGACGAACAGAGGGATGACCATGTGGGGATAAACCACCACATCACGCAGGGGCAGCACCGGGACGGTCTGAATCGGGTCATCCATGGCCGCCTGGGGTTTCTGATCATTATCCATGGTGTTCGTCTCTCATTTGGGATTTGGTGATAGATTTCACCAAAGCCGGGACCAGCCCGGGATTGGCAATCCGCCATGAACTATTTGATGGGTATGATCCCCGGGAAATCAAGGCGCCCTGAGGGAAAAAGAGTACAAATCGGACAAAGGGAGGGAGAAACAATCACGATTGGTCATGGCGGTTGCCGTCGTGACATGACGGCAACCGCCGGAAAACAGGAGATCCCGGCAATACGCCAGGATCCCGCTCACTGACTGTCTCAGTCAGAAGCCGCCTTCTGATAGTCAGAGTTCTCATAAATCAGGTAAAGGTTGGCATCACCCATGATCACCGCATCATCAATCACTACCTTCGAGACACCTTCCGCCGAAGGAATCTCGTACATGGTATCCAGCAACACCTGCTCCAGGATGGTCCGCAGACCACGGGCACCGGTCTTGCGCTCCATTGCCTTGCGGGCCACGGCGCGCAGGGAATCCTCGCGGAACTCGATCTCCACCCCTTCCATATCGAACAGCTTGCGATACTGCTTGGTCAGGGCATTCTTGGGCTCGGTGAGGATGCGCACCAGGGCGTCTTCATCCAGTTCCTCCAGGGTCGCAACCAGAGGCAGACGCCCCACGAACTCAGGAATCAGACCGAACTTGATCAGATCCTCAGGCTCCACCCCGAACAGCAGTTGAGTGGAGGACTGGGCATCGCTACGGCTCTTGACCTCGGCGGAGAAGCCGATGCCACCCTTTTCGGTACGATCGCGGATGACCTTTTCCAGCCCGGCAAAAGCACCACCCACGATGAAAAGGATATTGCGGGTGTCCACCTGCAGGAATTCCTGCTGGGGATGCTTGCGGCCACCCTGGGGCGGAACCGAAGCGACCGTACCCTCGATCAGCTTGAGCAGGGCCTGCTGCACGCCCTCACCGGAAACATCACGGGTGATGGACGGATTGTCGGACTTGCGGGAGATCTTGTCGATCTCGTCGATGTAGACGATACCGGTCTGGGCCTTTTCCACGTCATAGTCGCATTTCTGCAACAGCTTCTGAATGATGTTCTCCACATCCTCGCCCACGTAACCCGCCTCGGTGAGGGTGGTGGCGTCGGCGATGGTGAAGGGCACGTTCAGCAGGCGGGCAAGCGTTTCCGCCAACAGGGTCTTGCCGGAACCGGTGGGGCCGATGAGCAGGATGTTGCTCTTGGCCAGTTCCACGTCGTCCTTGCCCCCGCGGGCTTCCAGACGCTTGTAGTGGTTGTACACCGCCACGGAGAGGATCTTCTTGGCGCGCTCCTGCCCGATGACGTATTCATCCAGGATCTGCTTGATCTCATGAGGGCGAGGCAACTTGCTGCCCGCCACGGCGCCCTGTTCCTGCATCTCCTCGCGGATGATGTCGTTGCACAGTTCCACGCATTCATCACAGATGAACACCGACGGACCGGCGATCAGCTTGCGCACCTCATGCTGGCTCTTGCCGCAGAAGGAACAGTAAAGCAGTTTGCCGCTGTCCGAATCCTTGCCTTTCTTGTCGCTCATGAGCGGACCTCAAATAATACCATTCGGTTACACCTTGCCCCTTTTCGGGACAAGATGCAAGCCGCAGCCGGACGCGGTTTTTCCCGTCGTCCGGAACCTTCCGGATCAGGCCCCCTGGAGCAAACTCCGGCTCTCAAGGACCTTGTCGATGATGCCGTATTCCTGGGCGTCAGCGGCACTCAGGAAGCGGTCGCGCTCGGTATCCTGTTCAATGCGCTCCACCGGCTGGCCGGTGTGCGTGGAAAGGATGCCGTTGAGCTGGTCGCGGACCTTGAGGATCTCCCGGGCGTGGATGTCGATATCCGTTGCCTGGCCCTGGAAACCACCCAGGGGCTGGTGGATCATCACCCGGGAATGGGGCAGGCAGTAGCGCTTGCCCGCGGCACCGCCGGCCAGCAGCACGGCGCCCATGCTGGCGGCCTGACCGATGCACAGGGTGCTCACGTCGGGTTTGATGAACTGCATGGTATCGTAGATGGCCAGCCCGGCGGTGACCACACCGCCGGGGGAATTGATGTAGAGGCTGATGTCCTTGTCGGGGTTTTCAGACTCCAGGAACAGAAGCTGCGCCACAATCACGTTCGCCATGTAGTCCTCCACCGGACCCACGACGAAAATCACCCGTTCCTTGAGGAGCCGGGAATAGATGTCGTATGCACGCTCCCCCCGGGCGGTCTGCTCGACCACCATGGGGACCAGATTCAGTGCCCGGGTATCCAGGGCACCGCCCGCTGCTGCAAACCCACGATCGCTCATTTAGGCCTCGGTCTCCTGAGATGGGTTCATGAGACTATCGAAGCTGATGGACTCGTCCTTGACCTGGCACTGTTCCAGCACCCGGTCCACCACCTGCTGCTCAAGAACCATGGCTTCCAGGCCGCTCATGGCCTGCTTGTTATTACGATAGTACTTCATCACCTGTTCCGGGTCTTCATAACCGGCGGACATGGCTTCCAGCTCTGCCGTGACGCGGGCCTGATCCACGCGGATCTCATCGCGACGGATGATCTCGCGAATCACCAGTCCCAGGGCCACCCGGCGACGGGCCTCTTCCTCGAACAGTTCATCCGCCAGATCCGGCACACCCTGGGCGCTGCGACCGAAACGGGAGATGGCCTGTTCCCGCAGGCGGTCGATCTCGTCCTTGACCACGGCCTTGGGCAGATCCACCGCATTGCGATCGAACAGTGCCTGCATCACCTGGTCTTTGACCTTGGCCTTGACGGCCTGTTCCATCTCGCGCCCCATGTTCTTGCGCACTTCTTCGCGCAGCTTTTCAACGCCGCCTTCCTCGACGCCGAAGTCCTTGGCAAATTCGTCATTGACCTCGGGCAGCACGGATTCCTGCACGGCCTTGACCGTGACGGCGAACTCGGCCGGACGACCGGCCAGATGCTCGGCCGGATAATCTTCAGGGAAGGTCACGGAAATGGTCTTCTGGTCACCGGCCTTGAGCCCTTCCAGCTGCTCTTCGAAGCCGGGGATCATGCGGCCTTCGCCCAGCTCCAGGTTGGCCCCCTCGGCACTGCCGCCCTCAAAGACCTCCCCGTCCAGGGTGCCGGTGAAGTCGATGACGATACGGTCACCCTTGGCCGACTCGCGTTCCACGTCGGACCACTGGCGGCGCTGCTTGCGCAGGGACTCAACGACCTTGTCCACGTCAGCATCGGTGATGTCCACCTGGGGACGGGTGATCTCCACGCCGCCCATGTCGGCGGGCACCACCTCGGGGAAGACTTCGAAAACGGCCACATATTCCAGCGCCTGACCGGCTTCGACGGACTTGGGCTCGATATCGGGAGGACCGGCGGGAATCAGGTTTTCCTGAGTCAGGGCATCCTGATAGGAAGACTGCATCAGTTCACCCAGCACTTCCTGGTAGACCCCGTCGCCATAGCGCTGCTGGACCACCTTGAGCGGCACCTTGCCGGGGCGGAAGCCATCAATCTTCACCCGCTTCACCAGGGATTTGAGACGACGATCCACTTCTTCCTGAATCCGCTCGGCAGGCACCTGAACCGTCATACGCCGTTCCAGGCTGCTCAAGGACTCCACTGATACTTGCATGGACTGAAAACCTCTTCGCGTCGTTCGCGTCTATTTCAGAATTCTTGGACTTGGCAAGACCCGGGACCCGAGGGCACCGTGCGTGCGCCCTTCATGCCACCCGGCCAATCGCCGAATCCCTGAGGGTGTGTCTGCCGGACACGCATTGCCGATGGCTTGAACATGGTGCGAAAGGAGAGACTCGAACTCTCACGGGTTACCCCACTGGAACCTAAATCCAGCGCGTCTACCAGTTCCGCCACTTTCGCCAAACACCGTCACTACCGTGACGTAGCAGGGCATTATACAGGCACGCCCGCAGCTTCATAACCCTGCCCCACAATGCAAAAAGGCCCGACAATCGTCGGGCCTCCTGCATATCCGGACAAGTGGTGGGCCGTGTAGGAATCGAACCTACAACCAATGGATTAAGAGTCCACTGCTCTACCAATTGAGCTAACGGCCCAGGAACACGACTTTTCGTTTCACGCTTCCATGGTGCGGCATCCTGAGAATGCCTGCATGATCATCCCTGTCAAATGGGGTGGCCGACGGGGCTCGAACCCGCGACAACCGGAATCACAATCCGGGACTCTACCATCTGAGCTACGGCCACCATAAAACAGCACTGCTATCACATCAAACCAGACAATTGGCGCGCCCGGCAGGACTCGAACCTGCAACCCTCGGCTTAGAAGGCCGATGCTCTATCCGGTTGAGCTACAGGCGCCTGAACTGTACCGCCCGGCGGTTCAAATGGTCGGGGTAGAGGGATTCGAACCCCCGACATCCTGCTCCCAAAGCAGGCGCGCTACCAGACTGCGCTATACCCCGGATTTCCCGAGCACCGCAAGCAGTCAAGGGCGATGCCGAAGGCGCGTATAATACGCAGAACCCGGGACATCGTCAATCCCATCATGCATTCCGAAACACCCCCGGCCATCATGGACGCCCCACCGGGCGATATCAGCCCTCCCCGCCCTCGGACGACACGCGCTGCAGACGCCGGCGCCGCCAGCGAAACAGCATCAGCGCCGGCCCCGAGAGGGCATAAACCACAAATCCGAGCCAAAGCACCTTCGGCGGATCAATGGCCGTGAGCATCACCGCCAGCAGCACCGCGATGACCACGAAAAAGGGGACCCGGTGACGAAAGTCCACATCCTTGAAACTGAAATAGGTGAGACTGCTCACCATGGCCGCCCCGCACAGGACGGTGATCAACAGCGCGGGCAACATCATGCCGGCACCGGAAAACTCCAGGTCGTTCCAGACCCAGACCAGCCCCATCATGACGGCGGCGGAGGCCGGGCTGGGCAAACCCTGGAAAAACCGCTTGTCCGCCACCCCCAGCTTGGTGTTGAAACGGGCCAGGCGCAGGGCCGCGGCAGCGGTATAGAAGAAGGCGGCCACCAATCCCAGCTGGCCAAGCCCGTTCAGCACCCACAGGTACATGATCACCGCCGGCGCCACCCCGAAGGACACCATGTCTGCCAGGGAATCGTACTCGGCCCCGAAGGCACTCTGGGTGTGGGTCAGCCGCGCCACCCGCCCATCCACGCCATCCAGCACCATGGCGACGAAGACCGATATGGCCGCGGCGATGAAATCCCCGTTGATGGCCGCCATGATGGCAAAAAACCCGGCGAACAGCGCCGCCGTGGTGAACAGATTGGGCAGAAGGTAGATCCCCTTGCGCCCCTTGGGATGTTCGGGTTGCGACTCCATCATCACGCCCCTCCCGCCGATTCTTTTTTGTGCAACAAGGTGGCAATCACGTTGACCCCCGCCAGAACCGTCTGACCGGGCTTCACGTCCACTCTGGCATTATCGGGCAGATAGAGTTCCACCGGGCGCCAGAAACCCAGAAACCCGCAGCGCCTGCCCTGCCCCAGCCGCTCGCCGGCATGCGCCAGGATGCTCAGGCGATGGGGCCAGCGCCGACGATCCGTGGCCATGACCACGTCCTCCTTCTCGTCGGTCTGCAGCCAGATGGCAAAACGACCCTCGGCCTCCGCCACTTCCTGACCCTCGCCACCCGCCCAGTACTGCTGGAACTTGCCTTCTATCGGACTGTGGACATTGAACTCGCCGAAACGGCGCTGCTGCAGGGTGACACGGGTGGTCCGGCGATTCAGGAACGGGTCATGACATTCGCACACCTCGGCCACCACCGCATCCACGGGACTGACCACCGCCAGCGGATTGGGCGGGGTCTTGCGCGGCATGTCACGGAACATCACCAGCGCGGCGATCAGCAAAAACCAGGTCGGGAATGCCCACAGGCCCAGAAAAAAATGCGCCAGGGCCACCAGAACGGCGACCTGGGCCAGATAGGGGCGTCCTTCCGGAGCAATGGGAAGCATGGATGTACCCCGCACGAAAGGCCCGAAGGGCATGATCGCCTTCGAGCTGGATGACAGACATGACAGGGGCTGCGCCTGGCGCAGCCCCTGTCATCACAACACCACGAAAGATCAGTTCTTGGACTTGTCCACGATCTTGTTAGCCTTGATCCAGGGCATCATGTCACGCAGGCGGGAACCCACCACCTCGATGGGATGCTCGCGGGCGATGCGACGGCTGGCCTTGAGCTTGGCATTGCCGGAAGCACTTTCCAGGATGAATTCGCGGGCGAAGTCACCGGTCTGGATCTCGCGCAGGATCTTGCGCATCTCTTCCTTGGTCTGTTCGTTGACCACGCGGGGGCCGCGGGTGATGTCGCCGTACTCCGCCGTATTGGAGATGGAGTAGCGCATGTCGGCGATGCCGCCCTCGTACATCAGATCGACGATCAGCTTGAGTTCATGCAGACACTCGAAATAGGCCATTTCCGGCGGATAGCCGGCTTCCACCAGGGTTTCGAAACCGGCCTGGACCAAGGCGGAGGCACCACCGCAGAGCACGGCCTGCTCACCGAACAGGTCGGTTTCGGTCTCGTCCTTGAAGGTGGTCTCGATCACACCGGCGCGGCCACCGCCATTGGCGGAGGCATAGGACAGGGCGATGTCACGGGCACGACCGCTGGCGTCCTGATAGACAGCGATCAGGCTGGGCACGCCGCCGCCCTGCTTGTAGGTGGAGCGCACCAGATGGCCGGGGCCCTTGGGCGCGATCATGATCACATCCAGATCCTCACGGGGCTGGATCTGCTCGAAATGGACGTTGAAACCATGGGCGAAGGCCAGGGCACCGCCTTCCTTCAGGTTGGGTTCCACCAGATCCCGGTAGAGGGCGGCCTGATGCTCGTCAGGGGCCAGGATCATCACCAGGTCGGCATTCTTGACCGCCACTTCGATGTTCTTGACGTTCAGACCGGCATCTTCGGCCTTCTTGGCGGAGACCGAGCCGGGGCGCAAGCCCACGGTCACGTCGACACCGGAGTCCTTCAGGTTGTTGGCGTGGGCGTGGCCCTGGGAGCCGTAGCCGATGATGGCCACCTTCATCCCCTGGATGATGGAGAGATCGGCGTCTTTGTCGTAATAGACCTGCATGGTAGGTATCCCCGAAATACGGATAAGGAGTAAAGGTTCAGATGAAGAAAAATGGGATCAAAGCCTGAGGGCCACGTCGCCGCGGGCAATGCCCATGACGCCGGAGCGTACCACTTCAACCACCTCGAAACCGCGTACCGCGTCGATGAAGGCATCCAGCTTGGGGCTGTCGCCGGTCAGCTCCACCACATAGGCGGTGGCGCTTACATCGATGATGTGGCCGCGAAAGATCTCGGTCATGCGCACGACCTCGGCCCGCTGCTCACCGTCCTGGACCTTGAGCTTCACCATCATCATCTCGCGTTCGATGTGGCGATGCTCGGTCAGGTCCAGCAACTTGACCACGTCCACCAGCTTGTTGAGCTGCTTGGTGATCTGCTCGATCACCTCATCGGACCCCCGGGTCACCAGGGTCAGGCGGGACAGGGTCGGGTCCTCGGTGGGGGCCACGGTGAGAGACTCGATATTGTAGCCACGGGCCGAGAACAGTCCGGCCACCCGGGACAGGGCGCCGGACTCGTTTTCCATCAGGATTGAGATTATGTGTCTCATGGTCGCATCACAGGAGGATCATTTCGTTCTGGCCCGCACCGGCCGGAACCATGGGATAGACGTTCTCGCTCTGGTCGGTGACGAAGTCCATGAACACCAGGCGATCCTTCATCTTCAGGGCCTCCTGGATGGCGCCTTCCACGTCACCCGGCTGTTCGATGCGCATGCCCACGTGGCCGTAGGCCTCCGCCAGCTGCACGAAATCGGGCAACGCATCCATGTAGGACATGGCATAGCGCCCCTGATAGAAGAATTCCTGCCACTGGCGCACCATGCCCATGTAGCGGTTGTTCAGCGCCACCACCTTGATGGGCAGATGGTACTGCAGGGCGGTGGACAGTTCCTGGATGCACATCTGGATGCTGGCCTCGCCGGTGACGCAGACCACGGTCTCGTCCGGATGGGCGATCTGGGTGCCGATGGCCGCCGGCAGACCGAAGCCCATGGTGCCAAGGCCGCCGGAGTTGATCCAGCGATTGGGCTTGTCAAAGCCGTAGAACTGGGCCGTCCACATCTGGTGCTGACCCACGTCGGAACAGACGAAGGCATCACCCTTGGTCAGGCGCCAGAGGGTCTCCAGCACATGCTGGGGCTTGATCAGCTCACTGGTCTTGTCGTACTTGAGACAGTCCATGGCCCGCCATTCGTCGATCTGCTTCCACCACTTGGCCAGGGCCTCCTGATCGGGCCGGGCCTCGCCGGCCTTGATCTCCTTGATCATGGCCTTGAGCACCGGGTCCACCTGCCCCACGATGGGCACATCCACCTTCACGTTCTTGGAAATGGAGGCCGGGTCCACGTCCACATGGACGATGCGGGCATGGGGACAGAATTTCTCGATGTTGCCGGTGACCCGGTCATCGAAGCGGGCGCCGATGGCGATGAGCACGTCGGCATGGTGCATGGCCATGTTGGCCTCGTAGGTGCCGTGCATGCCCAACATGCCCAGGAACTGCCGGTCGGAGGCCGGATAGCCGCCCAGACCCATGAGGGTGTTGGTGATGGGGTAGTTCAACAGCCGGGTCAGCTCGGTCAGGGACTTGGCCGCATTGCCCAGGATCACGCCGCCGCCGGTATAGAGCATGGGCTGTTTTGCCGACAGGATCAGGTCCACCGCCTTGCGGATCTGCCCGGGATGCCCCTTCACCGTGGGGTTGTAGGAGCGCATCTTGATGGTCTTGGGATAGCTGAACTCGAAACGGGCGGCGGTGATGTCCTTGGGGATGTCCACCACCACGGGCCCCGGACGGCCGGTAGTGGCCACATAGAAGGCCTTCTTGATGGTGGTGGCCAGATCCTTGACATCCTTGACCAGGAAATTGTGCTTCACGCAGGGACGGGTGATGCCCACGGTATCCACTTCCTGGAAGGCATCGTTGCCGATCAGGCTGGTGGGCACCTGGCCGGTGAAGACCACCATGGGCACGGAATCCATGTAGGCATCGGCAATGCCGGTGACGGCATTGGTGGCGCCGGGACCGGAAGTCACCAGAACCACGCCGGGCTTGCCGGTGGACTTGGCGAAACCTTCGGCGGCATGCACCGCCCCTTGTTCATGTCGCACGAGGATGTGCTTGACCTTATCCTGCCGGTACAGGGCGTCGTAGATGTGAAGTACGGAGCCGCCGGGGTACCCGAATATCAGATCAGCACCTTCCTCCTGCAGACAGCGGACGAAAATTTCGGCACCGGTCAATTCCACGGTCTTGGTCTCCTGCTGCATAAGAAGCTTGCCTGCTATGGGCTGACTCCGTCCCGGAACAGCCCAAGGTGGGGTTTGCCCGCGGAACGAAGGGGAAAAGGCTCGATCATAATATGTCGGGGCATGAATTTCATCTATTCGGCGGCAGGCCGGCCCCCATGATTACCCGGACCTCATACATCGGCACGCTGGTACATCCCCAGATAGGCCTGCCGGGGCATCACCGGCCGGCACGCCACGGCCAGCACATCCTCCAGATGCCCGGGCGAACTGATCCCCACCAGGGTGGTGCCGATCCCCGGGGTGGAACGACAGAACTGCAGCGCCCGCTGGGCCGGATTGGGCAAATCCCCGAAGCGCTCCGCCACCACCGCCACCGACTGTCCCGCCAGATGCCCCTTGAGCAGGGCATGAGAGGCCAGCATGTAAACCTTGAGCTGATGGGCCGCCTGCACCGGTGACGCCACGTTGCCCTGCCCCGTGGCCGTATTGAAACGGGTGAAGCCCTCCGGCATCACCTGATTGAAGGGCATGGACACCACCTGGAAATGATGGCCGGCCCCGGCATCTCCGGTGACCGTGGACGCAGCCCGCTGCGCCAGCCCCACCAGCGCCGTCATGGACTGAAACAGCGGCGCATCCGTCTCCACCCGCAAGGCCTCGAAGGTACTGATGCCGTAACAGCGGATACGCCCTTCGGCCACCGCCCGCTCCAGCATGACAAAGACCGCCTCCAGTCGCCGGTGGGTTTCCTCCTTGCCGCACTCGGGGATGTGCACTTCCGGCTGATCCACCAAAAAGGCATCCAGGGTTGCCACCCCCATGAGATGACGGGACAGCTCCAGCTGATAATTCAGGTATTCGGGCGTGAGCAAGTGCCCGCCCTTGGCCAGCAGCGCCCGGGTACCCAGCCCCTGTGCCTCGATCTCCGCCGCAAACCAGGCATCCCGGTCCCGGGGCGGCCCACCCCGCCAGGTCAGAAAACCGCCCTTGGAGATCAGGAACAGAGCCTCCCGGGGCACGCCGGCGGCCAGGGCCGTGCGCACCCCGGCACCGACGGCGGCCAGGGAACGGCCGTAACGGTAATGGGCCGCCGTGTCGATCACGTTGACGCCACGGGTCAGGGCCCGGGCCACCACCGCGGCAATGGCCGCATCTCCCAGCGGATCGGGCGCTCCGCCGAACGTACCGACACCCAGACTGGAAAGCCTCAGGCGCTCATGGGGAAACTCGCTGAAATGCCCCTCCGCCGTGTCGGCGGGGGCGTGAAGCCGGGCATACGCAACCGTGCCTGGCTGGGTGGCATGCCCCGGGATCAATGGCGTCTGGTTCATGGACCTCCGTCTGGGGATGTACGGGAGCACACCTGAGTGGGGTGATTGACCCCTACCCGCCCCAGCCGTATTGCTCGAAGAACCTGGGCAGCATGTCCAGCATCTCGTCCCGGGTAAAGAAACGGTCTGCCCGTGCCAGGCGCATCTGATCCTGCAGGTCCTCGTTCCCGCCGAAGCAGAATACCGGGATGTTGATCTGATACTCCATCCGCAGGGTCCGGATCACGTCCAGGGGATCGAACGTACCGTCCTCATCCAGGTCCAGCAGCACAAAGCGGTGCAGCAGGATGTCGTTCCAGTCGCCCAGTTCCGCCAGATCCGTGGCCACCACACGGGTCCAGCCGATGGGGGCCACCATGTCCAGGTCGGACAGCAGTGACTCCCGGGATGTCATGACGATGAACCTGCGATCCAGACGGGATTGAATGGTGGGTCGGTTCATGCCTGACTGTTCACGAAAAGTGCCTGAAGTAGAAATCACTGTGCGCCAGCTCCTCGTATAGCCTGACCCGTTCCTCCATCCCCAGTTTGAGGATCTGGACCAGGGCCAGGGCCTGTTGACCATCGACGATGTGCATCCGCCCCACCAGATCCTCATCCGGCTCAAGGCAGTGTGCCGTCAGAGGGTCGGGCGCTTCCACATAGAGCAGGAAGGATTCGCAATCCTTGTCGTCCGGGTCCAGGGGTTGCATCACCACCTTGCCCAACCAGGCCAGGCGTGCCACCTGATTGAACTGGCGGATATCGAACTTCTTGCCCTTCCGGTAACGGTTGAGCTCGTTGCGGATATCACTGACCCGGTCAATCCTGACTTCTTTCATAAGCTTTAACTCTAGACTTATTCCAGAAAAGGTCAAGCCTCGCCGTCGTGGTCAAAGGTACCGATGTCCTCGCCGGCCATCTGGCGGCGCACGAATGCCACATCCCGATCCGACAGGGCAAACGGGAAGGACATGATGTCCGTGGGACTCGAATCCCCGTAGGGACGGTTGCAGGCCGAGATCTCGTCGTCGGAATGCCCGGGGCAACCGGAGGTCTGGAACGGGCGTCCGGAAGCAATCAGGGCCTCCAGTTCCTGCCGATCCAGGCCGAAATCGGTCACCTGCCCCTGCCCATTGAAGCGCATGTCCTGCACCCGCACCCCGCGGTAGTCGATCAGGAAACGGGCCAGCTGCACCCGCCGCCACTGGTCCCGGGGCACCGGCGACCAGTCCTCCATCAGGGAACCCTGTTCCGGGAAGAAGGCAAACAGATGATTGTGTCCACCCATGTCACGGATGCGCTGACAGACCGCCAGCATCTCCTGCTCCGTCTCCCCCATGCCGCAGATGAGATGGGCACCGAAACGCTCGGGGCCGTAGATCTCGGCGGCCCACTCCAGGGCCCGCCAGTAGGTGTCCCAGCGATGGGGGCTGTCCACCGCGGCGCCCCGGGTGCGCTCGAAGACCCCGGGCGTGACGGCGTCCAGGGCCACGGTGAAGATCTGGGCACCGATGTCCCGCAACCGCACCAGATCGGCACGGTCCATGGTGGTGGGATTGGACAGGATGGAGGCCGGGATGTGGGGCACCGCCTTCACCCATTTTTCCAGCAGGATCGCGGTGTCCTCGTCCGAATCCGGGTGGGTGATCATGGAAATGCACATGCGTTCGAAGCGTCCCTGATCGGCTCCGTTGCGGATGCGCTCGATCACGTCATCGTAACGGGCCGTGGGCCAGTCCACCCGGATGAAGTTGCGGTCGGCATAGTCGCGGGACTCCTCCCGATGCCGGGCAAGGCCGCAATAACTGCAATTGGCCCGGCAGCCTTCCGGATAGGTCACCAGCAGATTGAGACAATGGGTACAGCCGGTACGGTGCATCCAGCCCTTGACCAGCCCCAGGGTGATGGCGGCGGCGGTGGACATCTGCACGTATTCCGGGGAACGCATCCTGGGCGTCCGGAGGTAGGGATCGGGACGATAGAAGTTGACCGGGATGTCCCGGGTATCGGCGAGAGTGCTCATGTGAGTGTCCGCTCCTCGGAGGTCTGTGCGTGTATGTGTGCCTGATTCGCGGCCTGCAAATATTCCGGAAAGGCGATCCAGCCACGACGGTGGGGGGCGTCCTGATCCAGTGCCGATGCCCGCCAGGCGGCGATCAGTTCCCGCCGCCGGATCACGGCCCGGTCCAGGCCGGGCTGATAGAGGTCGCGGATCTCCTCGTCATACTCGGACAGGGCCCCGTCCTCGCCCCGCAGGCAGGCCAACGCCGCCGCCCCGGCCCGCTCGCCGGAGATCACCGCCGGGGCGATGCCGCCGCCGGTGATCGGATGGGTCAGGCCCGCCGCATCGCCCACGAACAGCACCGCCCCATGGACCAGGGCCTCGCGCATGCCGCCCACGGGAATGGCCCCACCGGTACGACGCAGTATCTCCGGCCCGACCCGCCCTTCCCGCACCAGCGTCCGATGCAGGGCATCCAGGGGCGCCTTGAGATCCGGAGCCAGGCGCTTGTCGATCCCCAGGCCCAGATTGGCTTCCGTCCCCTTGGGAAAGAGCCAGGCATAACCCCCGGGATAGTCCCTGGACAGCCAGATGTCCGTCTCCTGATGGGCCTTGAGCAGCGGCACGGTGTACTGCCGGGTCTGTACCGTGGCCAGGGCCGGCAGCCCCAGATGGGCCGCCACCGGAGAATGGGGGCCATCCGCCGCCACCAGCACCCGGTAAGTGACGCCATGGGTTTCCTTCCCGCGCCGGATCCGGGCCACCCGCGCCGCCGGGTCCAGCCCCACCAGGGTCGCGCCGGTCCAGAGTCCGGCGCCGGCCTGTTCGGCCCGCCGGGCGATGGCCCGGTCAAAGGCCGCGCGGTGAATCATGATCCCGGGAAAGTCACTGTCGTGACGCATGCCCGAGGGCAGATAGGTGGTCATGCCGGTGATGGGCTGGCAGTACACCGACGCATCCCGGGCATGACGCCCCATGGGCAGGGGGATGAACTCGGCACACTGCACCGGCTCCCCCACCACGGCCCGACGGTCCACCGCCAGTACCCGGACACCGCCCTCGGCCGCGATCCGGGCGGCGCTGCCGCCACCGGGCCCCAGCCCCACCACCAGCACGTCAACCGGCGGCATGGGTCCCCGCCCTTGTCGATGCCGGGTCACGGGAGTCCAGGGCCTTGCGCAGGACCTGCAGGAAGTCCTCCCGGGAGAGCATCAGCATCTCCACCCGGTAGGCGTCGAAGAAACGATGAATGTTCGCCTCCAGCTCCGCCACCGGCGTCTCCTTGAGGGACGCCTCCAGATCCACCAGCATGCGGCGGGGATTCATGAAGAAGTCACCGGTGATCCAGACCTGGCGGATGATGTCCCTGGCCTCGTCCAGCATCACCCCGGCCCGCATGAGACCGCCCGGACAGCGATGCACCGCCTCCAGCAGGGGCATGCCCCCCACCGGGCGATGACGCTGGTAGACCCAGTCTTCGCTGTCGATCTCCGCCAGGGCCTGGGCAAAATGGGTCTGCTCCCGCGGGTTCAGGTCATCCGCCGGTACCAGATCCACCGGGAAGGCCTCGGCAAAGGCTTCGGCCAAGGCGGACTGGACCCGCGCCAGGGGCGGCGGCTCGCCCAGCAGCTCCCGCAGGTTCGTCACCCGCTCCCGGGCCGAGGCAATGGCCTTGTCGGAGAGTTTTTCCGCCGGGATGCGCAACACCCTCAGCATGCGTTCCACGTCGAAGTCGATGAGCAGGGTGCCCTGATACATGATGGAGTTGCCGTCGAAGGCCCCGCCGGTGCCGGAGATCTTGCGGCCGTCCACCTCGATGTCGTTGCGGGGACGGTAGCGGGCATCCACGCCCAGACGACGGATGCCGTCCGCCGCGGCCTCGCAGATGTGGCGGGCTATCTCCCCCATGTCGGCGGTGCCCAGAAAACGACGATCCAGGTACAGTTCCCAGCCGATCTGACCCGGATCGAAATAGATGGCACCACCGCCGGTGATGCGCCGCTGGATGTCGATGCCCTCGGCCCGGCAGTGATCGACCCGCAACTCCTGCTCCACGTTCTGATGGAACCCCACCAGGGCGCAGGGCGTAAAGCGCAGAAAGCGCAGGGTATGGGGACTGTCTCCCGCCTGATGACATTCCAGCAGGGTCCGGTTCAAGGCCATGTTCTCGGCCGCCCGGCGCAGACCGGTGTCCAGGACTCTGAGATTGATCTTTTCCGACATCACTCCAACTCCCATTGCATGACCTTGATGTCCCCCCTCACCCCGGGGAGAGTGGCTTGGGATCATGAGCGCGCCATGGCGGCCGGTGCCTGGGCGACGACGGGGATGCCGGCCAGCCCGCGGGGCATCCGGCGCCGACGCTCATCCTCAAGGATGGCCTCCAGGTCCAATTCCAGACCGGCCCGTTCATCCCCCAGCACCTCCTCGCCCACGGCCATGGAACAGCAGGAGGGGATGACGCGGACCCGGTATCCCAGGCGGGCCGCCAGCTCCACGGTGCCTTCGGCCGGATGGGCCAGCCCGTTGATGCCCGCCATCACCGCATAACTGTCGATCATGGCCTTCACCTCGCCCGGGGGACGGGCACACCCCAGCAGCAGCGGTGTCCCCGGCAGGGCCTGACGGGCATCCAGGAAAAATCGACCCACCGCATCCGGATCCGGCGTCTCGAAAGGCCGTTTCGGATTGGCATGAAACGGCATCACCACCACCAGCACCACCGCATCGGGGGTATGACGCCGGAGCATGTCCAGGGCATTCCACTCCCCCAGAAAGCGTCCGTAATGCAGCCCCATGACGATATGAGGCACCACCTTCATGGGGGTCTTCACCAAGTGCTCCAGGGTGGCCTCGAAATCCTCCACCCTGCGTCGCAGGTGGTAGACCTGGGTGATGGTTTCCTGGGCACCGATCACATCCATCATGGCGGCATCGATGCCCGACTCGGCCATGCAGCGGGCGGCATCCTCGTCCACCAGGGCCGTGTGCAGCGCGATGCGAAATTGGGGAAATTCATCCTTGATGCGGCGAATGGTGTCGTAATAGGGGCCGTACTCCACCTCGTTGCGGTGGTTGGAGCCGCCGGTCAGCAGCATGCCCTGCCCTCCCGCCTCCACCAGCCGGTTCACCAGTGCCCACAGGGCGTCGGGAGAACGGGCGGGGATCATGGGTTCCAGCAACTTGGCCTTGCAGTGATCGCACTGCAGCTTGCAGTCGGCACCGGTGATGGACACCGCGGGCCAGGCATGGCCGGCGCAGCGGCTGATCTCGGTGGTCTGGTAGGACTTGAAGCTGGGGGTGTAGAAATCGATCCGGGCATCCGAGGCCAACCCATTGGCCGGATGCCGGGCCTGGAAACGACGCACCAGATCGGGATTCAGGGGCAGATCTTCCAGGGCCTCGATACGGGCGGCCAGCGGGTACCAGTCGGTCATGGGAATCCTTGCTTGACGGTGGTTCTGTCCAACCCCTCTCCCAGGGAGAGAGGGGCTTGGGTCGGCCGTCGCCGACGATCAGGCACAGCCCTTGAAGCCGTCCGCATCCATCTTGGCCTGGAAGGCCGCCAGGGCATCGGCGCCGGTCTTGAGGTCGACGGCGTCGGCATCCCAGTCGGCGGGCTTGATCTTCACCAGCCAGCCCTGACCGTAGGGGTCCTGATTGATCAGACCCGGACTGGCGGAAACGGCGTCATTGACGGCCACCACCTCGCCGCTGATCGGGGTCTTGGCGGGGCCCACCCACTTGCCGGACTCCACGGTGGCGCAGGACTTGTCCTTCTTCACGTCCTTGCCGGCCTTCTTCGGGGTGTAGGACACCACCTGACCCGCCAGGGAACAGGCATAGGCGGTCATGCCCACGGTCACGTTGCCGTCATCCTCCCTGCGTACCCAGACGTTGTTGTCGATGCTGTAGTGAAGTTCTTCCGGCAGATCACAGCCCTTGACTGCGCCCATGATGGTCTCCTTTTTCGATTATTTGAATATTACCTGTTTTAGTATATCCAGTATCCCGGCACCGGCGACGGCCTTGGGTGATGCAGGTCAAGGCCTGCCACGGTCAGAAGGTGATCAGCTTGTCGCAGCCCAGGATCAGGTCCGCCAGATCGCTGGCACGGGCCACATGGTCCACCTCGGGGATCAGGTCGGTATCCGGATTCATGTCGTAACCGGGCATGGCCGGCTCACAGACATGCAACACCACCCCGGCCCGTTTTGCGTCGCGGATGAAATCGATGATGAGGCGTCCGCCCTCCATGGCGCGCAGTGACTCCGCCACCCCCGACTGCATCAGCCTGACCCCCTCCATGGTGAAGAAGACATGCACCCGGGCATCCATGGAGGCCAGTACCGCCCCCAGATAGAAGGGGGTGGCACAGCGCGCAGGCGTGGATGGGCCGCTGGTCATGATGAAGACCACGGTCTGATCCGCCTCCACGTCCTCCAGGGTTGCCGACGGCGCCTGCCCCATGACACTCACCCCCGTCCGCAGTGGATGTCGTCCCGCTCGGCGCGGGCACGGTAACCTGCCCGCGCCGCCTCCCCGGTCACGAATCGCTCCAGGGCCTGGTCCAGGGGTTCATGCACCTCCACCTTGGCGATCCAGGCACCGAAAGGGTCCTGGTTCAGCAAGGCCGGGGTCGTCATCACCGCTTCGTTCACCGCCACGATGGTGCAGTCCACGAAATTGGGGATGGGTCCGGCCCACTTGCCGCTCTCGATGGTGGCCACCGGCTTGCCGGCGGGGCGACGGCTGCCCGGCCGGCGCACGCGCACATGCAGGATCTTGCCGGCGATGGCCTGGGACAGGTCGGTCATCCCGATGGTCAGGATGTTTCCGGACTCCCGACGCAGCCACACCTGATACTCGTCGTCGTAGTAAAGATCCGGATGAAATTCGCAGCCGTTGCACTCCATGAACCTTAAATGACCCCCTTGTCCTTCAGAAAACCGATGGAATCACTGACATTCTCGTGCACTCCCAGCTTGCGCGGCGACAACCCCAGGGACAGGCCCAGCAACTGGGTGAAGTAGACGATCTTCACATGGGTCTTGATACCAAACTCCGTCTCCGCGCGCACCTGATGCATCTCCAATCCCGAGTGACAGGTGGGGCATTCAGTGGCGATCACCTGGGCACCGGAATCCTCCGCCGCCTGCAACAGGTTCAGCACCAGCTGGGTGGAGGTATCGGAATCCGACAGGGTATGGGCACCGCCGCAACAGGCCGTCTTCAGCGGGAAATCCATGTTCTCGGCGCCGGCGGCCTCCAGCAGATCATCCATGAAGTGGGGCTTGTAGGTGGACTCGGAGCCGGGGCCCTGATCCTTCTCCGGAAAGATCTGCCGGGGCCGGGTGTACATGCAGCCGTAGTAGTTGGCGATGCGGATGCCGTTCAGGCTCTTCTTCATCCGCGCCTTGATGCCCTCCGGTCCCTTCTCCTCCATCAGCCACTCCAGCAGATGCACCGTGCGCACGTTCCCCTTGTACACCGGGTCACCCGCCTTGCGGGCCAGGTCCTGCACCGTTTCCATGGTCTTTTCGGAGGTGGTGGTTTCGTATTCGGCCTTCTTCAGGTTGTGGTAACAGCCATTGCAGGGGGCCATCACCGTGTCCAGCCCCATCTGTTCGGCGGCGATGGCCAGGTTACGGGCGGACAGATAGGTCTGCAGCATGGGATGGATGTTCTTCACTTCCATGGCGCCGCAACAGTTGTAGTCCTTGAGGTTGACCATCTCCATGTCCAGGGCCTTCACCAGCACCCGGGTGGACTTGTCGTAGGGGCCGGCGGAACCTTCCAGGGCACAGCCAGGATAGTATGCAACCTTAGCCATGGGTGGCCTCCTTCTGTTCACGCACATACTGCCGGAGCACCTCGCCGGTGCGTCCCCAGGAGCGGGTTCTGGGGGCAATGAGGACATTGCGCGCAAAGCGCATCCCCAGGCCTACCGGCAGATGCTGCATCAGACGCACGCCGAACACCCGCAGCCACTGGGGCACCAGGGGCTGACCGGTCTTCCTGAAGAAATTGAGCAGCACCAGGCTGTCCTCGATGCGGCCACGGGCATAGATCTGCTCGGTGAA
This sequence comes from Ectothiorhodospira shaposhnikovii, assembly GCF_047222355.1. NCBI lineage: Bacteria > Pseudomonadati > Pseudomonadota > Gammaproteobacteria > Chromatiales > Ectothiorhodospiraceae > Ectothiorhodospira > Ectothiorhodospira shaposhnikovii. The sequence goes on from NZ_CP178333.1 coordinate 2,518,285, forward strand.
CTCCTCGTCAAAGACCCGGGACGGCGACTTGGGCATGTGACCCTCGTCCTCCAGCCAGTGGGCCAGGGCCTTCATCACCCCTTCCGGACGCACGTCCTTGGGGCAGATGCTGGTGCACTTGTTGCACGAGACGCACTGCCAGATGATGTCCTTGTCCTTGATGATTTCCTCCTTGAGCCCGGTGCGTACCGCATAGATCCAGTAACGGGGATTGAACTGCACGTTCTGGGCATACATGGTGCAGGAATTGGTACAGGAACCGCACTGCCAGCAGCGGTGCACGTTCTCCGCGCCGGGATAGCGCTGGATGACGGCCTCGAAGTCATCATCGTAATCGGTGATGGTCCGGGGCGTGATCATGGTGTTCCAGTGGCCGGACACATCCACGCCGTCCACCACCAGGGTTTCGTGGCGGAGCAGGCGCTCCGGTTCGATCAGGGATTTTTCATGTATCGCCATGCTTTTCTCCGCAACTCATCGCGCATCAGGGTCAGGCCGGGCCTGCCTAATGCCAAGTCTCTTGACCCGCGGCGGCCATTGCACCACGCCGCTCGTCGATACCCAGCAGTTTGACCACCAGCTCCATCGGATCCTGTCGGGCGCCGAAATCCCCCTGCAGGATGCCCAATCCCCCGGAGACGGAACGCACATAGTCCGCATAGGCCCGGGCCAGGATCAGATCCGTGATAAAAGGCAGATCCCGGTAGAAGCCGCTGGCGGTCAGATGTTCGGCAAACCACTGTCGCACCCCTTCCAGGGCCTCCGGTGTCAGCGCCAGGGGCAGGCTCTGCAGACTGTCACTGCCCGGCACGAACTCCCGCACGGCACCGCTCATGGTCCCGGTATCCCAGACCCAACGGGTCATCAGGGGGATTGTCTCCGGTGACCGAAAATGCAGCAGTTCCGCCGCCAGATCCCAGGCCGCCCGCCGCAACTTGCGCTCCGGCACCGGCAGACGGTCACAAAAGGCCTCCATGCGCCCGAGCAGGCGGCCCGGGCCGTAGACCAGTTCCAGCACGGCCTCGGCCAGGGCCGCCGGCGGCATCTCCCGCAGCACCGGCCCCAGTCGTCGCCGGGCGGGAAACACGCATTCCAGCAACAACAGGGGCACTTCCGCGGACAGGGATGCCGGACGGGCCTCGGGCAGGACACGGGCAAACAAGGCGTGCTTGCCGCCCAGGGCAGTGAGATAGCGCTCCACTCCCCCCCGCTCGCTCATGTCCTCCAACAGGGCCGCCAGCTTGCCGGCGACCACCTTCTCATCCAGGCGGATGGCCAGGGGCGCCGGGGTGATGGGCTGGGTCATGGGCATCTCAGCTCGCCTTGCGTGTCATGCCATGCAGGTCGGCAATGGCGCGGGCGCCGGCGGCCATGCCCTGAGAGATGGAGTCATCAATGGTCTCCGGCCCATAGGCGGCCCCGCAGGAATAGATGCCGGGACGGGTGGTGCCGCAGGTATTGGTGTAATGCTCGCCCCGTTCGATAAAGCCGTGCTGCTCCAGACCCACGCCGAACACCTTCGAGATCTCCGGATTGTCCATGTTGGGGTCCATGCCCACCGCATGCACCACCATGTCGAAGGGAATGACGATGGGCCGCTTCACCAGGGTGTCCTCCCCCTTGAGCAACAGGCGGCCGTCGGGCGCGGCGGTAACCTCGGCGATACGGGCCTTGACGAACTTGGTGCGGAATTCCTCCTGGGACTTCCAGTAGAAACGGTCCTCATAAAGACCGAAGGTGCGGATGTCCATGTAATAGATGAACACCTGGGTCTTGGGCGACAGCTCCTTGATCTCCATGGCCAGATTGGCCGAGACCGTACAGCAGATCTTGGAACACCACTCACGGCCGATCTGCCGGTCGCGGGAGCCCACGCACAGCAGGATGGCCACCCGCTCCGGTGTCCGCCCGTCGGAGGGACAGGCGATCTTGCCGGCGGTCACCATCTGCTCCACCTGGGTGGTGGTGACCACGTCCGGGAAGGTGCCGAACCCCCACTCGGGCTTGTTGACGGAATCAAAGTGGGTGAAGCCGGTGGCCAGCACCACGGCACCGGCCTTGACGCTCTTGCCGTTGCTCAGCTTGGCGGTGAACTTGCCCGCCTCCCCGTTGAGCTGCGTCACCTTGGTACCCTTGTGGATGGTGACATTGCCGTCTTCCTCCACCCGCTTGACCATGCGCCCGATGGCGTCCTTGGCCCATTCGCCGGAGGGCACCAGACGGGCATAGCCGGAGATGATCGGGGCACCGCCCAGCACGTCTTCCTTTTCCACCAGCACGGCCTTGTAACCGGCACTGGCCACCTGGGCCGCCGCCGACAGGCCGGCGGGTCCCGCACCGACGATCAGAACGGTATCCTGCATCACGCATTCCCCCCATAAGCGAGTTCGGGTTTGTAGAGATATTCGATGTTGCCCTGCTCGACTTCCTTCAGATAGGCCTGGAAGTTCTTCTTGGCCTCGGACCAGGAGATCCCCATCTTCTCCACCAACTCCTCGCAGGGCGAGGCATGCCACTGGAGCTGCACGATCTTCAGGGGGTCCGCCCCGCAGGCCAGGGCGGCGAACTGCACCTCGGCCATGATGGGGATCTGGAAGTTCTGGTCATGGGCCTTGCCGATCCACTGGTTCTTGTCCATGGTGGTGACGCAGCCGGTGTCGTTGGCCAGCATGACATCGGCATTGGCCTCTTCCCGGGCCACCCGGATCTTGCGGTTCATGGTGAAGGAACGGGTGAACTCCCGCTCGGAGATGATGTGCCTGAAGCCGAAGCCGCAGCAGTCATACCAGGTGGAATAATCGATCACCTGGGCGCCCAGGGCCTGGGCCATGGAAGTGATGATGGCGGTGCGATTGCCGCCCAGAACATCGGCGTCGTAGACGGCATCCTCGTGGATCATCTTGTAGTAATGGCAGGCCACGTGGGCAGTGGTGCGGATGTGGGAGACATCGATCTTCTGCAGCTCCGAGGCGATGCGATGGCGCATCACGTGCACCCATTCCGAGTAATGGATGATCTCCTCGGGGATCACCAGCTTGCCGTCCACCAGTCGACCCAGCTTGTCCAGAATCTTCGTGACCTTCTCCCGCAGCTGGGGGGATTCGATCAGGTACTTGCGGATCTCCTTGTAATTGCCGAAGGAGGTGCCGCAGTGAACCAGGGGATAGAAGTGGCCCAGCCCGTGGCCGTGCTGCTTGCCGGACACATAGGACTGGTGGAAATTCCTCAGGAACACCGCCGCCAGGGACTCCACGTTGCCAATGCCGGAACCGTGATAGTTCCAGGCGGTACAGGAGGTCTGATCGGTCTCGTCCAGGTAATCCTTGCCGGGCACGAAGCCGAACTCGTTCATGAACCACAGCAGGGAGGTGGGATAGCCGGGGATGTTGCCGCACTGACCACAGGACTTGTGATGCCAGAGCTGTCGGGTGGGGATCTTCTTGTCCCAGCCGAACAGGGTCTTCACCCTCTTGGGCTCATGCTGGTCCTCCACCCGATGAATGATGATGTGACCTTCCTTTTCCAGTTCGTACATGTGTTCGCGCACGTCATCCATGCGGTCGCCCAGATCGACGGTGCGGCGATCCACATGCTTGCGCACCCAGTCGGTGGCCTTGACGGCCTCGTCCCGGGAGAGCTGGGTCTGCTGGAAGAAGGAGCCGTGGCCGGCCACGCCCTGGCCATCGGTATTGTGGAATCCGGGCTTCATGGCCCCGGGGCCGGCCCCTTCGGCGGTGGCATTGTGCCCGCCGGGGGTATGATCTTTCTTCTTGGAACTCATGTGTGCCACTCCTCTACTACGCTCGGCTTTGGTGCTCAGGCAAGGATCCGGCTCAGTCTTCTTCTTGTTCTTCGAGCCATTCCTCGTATTCCTCCCGCTTCTCGTCGATGAAGTCCTCGATCACGTCAAACAGGTTCTCGTCCATCAGTTCCAGGGATTTGAGTACCCCGGTCATCTCCCAGATGGTGTACATCTCCACCGAGGTCTTCAGGGAGATTTCCCAGGCGGTATCGGTGGTTTGCAGGGTCTTCATGGGGATGGCCTTGCGCAGGATGCGCAGGTCGCCGTCCACCTTCTGGATGTTCGGTCCCCAGTCGGGGAAGTGATCCGGCTGGATCATGTCCGGAGAGAGCTGGTTGCCGGTGGTGATGAGCTTGAGCATCACCCGACCGAAGGGCCGCAGCACGTCCTTGGCGGATTGCATCTCATGCTTGATGGCCACCTCCCGCATGATGGCCACCAGGCCACCGGGGGAGTTCTTGAAGGGACAGCGCGCGGCGCAGGTCATGCACTGGGCACAGGCCCAGATCTTCTCCTGCATGGCGTCGTACACCTGCTCCACGTTCTCGGTCCACAGGAGTTGGACGATCTCCCGGGGGCTGTAGTCGTAGAACTGGGCCGATGGACAGGTGGCGGTGCAGATCCCGCAGTTCAGACACCCGTTGAGCTCGTGGTCATAGCGAAAGTCGCTGCGGATATCATCGTATATCTGCTGCATTTCGGCGTAAGTTGCCATGGCGTACCTCGTCTTTCATTGCCCGGGGAGATATCCTTACACCCAAGCAAATTTGTCAACTATTAGCGTTCAGCGAGTGTAGTTCATTTTCCGGGTACGGAGAGGCCGGCAGCCGCTAGATGAAAAGGCAGATGTCGGACTCGCCCGCAAACTCGAAGAAAGTGGCGGCACCGCCGTATTCCACGCCGTCGATGAAGTCGTCCCGCGACATGTCGAACAGATCCACCGTCATCTGACAGGCGATCATCTTCACCTCCGCCTCCTGGCACATCTCGCGCAGTTCTTCCACGCTGGCCACACCCTTGGACTTCATCTTCTGCTTCATCATGTGGGTCATCATGCCCTGCATGCCGGGCAGGGCCTGCAGCAGGACCGGCATGGGCATCGGCATGGGCATGCCGGGATTGCCCAGGGAGGTCACTTTCAGATCGGGTTTCTTCTTGAGCAGTTGCAGGCCGTAAAAGGTGAAGAACACCTGCACCTGGTAGCCCAGGGCGGCCGCGGTGGAAGCCAGGATGAAAGGCGGATAGGCCCAGTCCAGGGTTCCCTTGGTGGCAATGATGGCCAGCTTCTTCTCGGACACGTGGCATCCCCTCCGTTATGCCTTTGACGATGATCTGCCCGGGGTGTGCGTCCTGCCGCGGCCATGGCGCGGCAGGACGGCTCCCCGGATCAGGATTTGCGCATCAAGAAGAGGAACTTGCCGCCCTCTTCCCGGTGTTCCAGCAGTTCATTACCGGTCTGTTTGGCAAAGGCCTCGAAGTCCTTCACGGAGCCCGGGTCGGTGGCGATGATCCGCAACACCTGACCGCTGTCCATGGAGGCCAGGGATTTCTTGGCACGCAGGATGGGCAGGGGGCAGTTCAGCCCGGAGGCATCCAGTTCCTGGTCAAAATCGGACATCTCGATTTTCTCCTCGTCTATCAAGTGGTCTGGGGCATCTTCGCCGGCAACCCGCGAGGTCCCGCCGGCGCCCACCCCGATCATCTCACGAAATTTCCCGTCATCGGACAGGGGAAACTTCAGTATTTTTTATCCGCCTACCAGAACAACTTGGGGAAGCCGCCATTCCCACCCAACCTCGTCACTCCTCCCAACCTCGTCACTCCCGCGAAAGCGGGAGTCCAGCACCTATGCTCCGTCACTGGATTCCCGTTTTCACGGGAATGACCGGCCCAGGCGGTCCCTTGACATGACATCCGGCACCAGGCTTCCTTATTTGCTTATTCTCAATAACAATATAGCGATATTCTTCTGAACGTCCAGCTTATGCGGAAAGAAGGATATGAGAACGATTCCCACAGCCAATGAACGAAGAATCAGGGCCGCTGTCTCACCGGGAACACGCATGATACTGTTCCCATTACCGGCCCGGCCGTCCCAAGCGGAGGAACCCTCATCGTGGACAAGAAGCATTTTGCCGCCGATACCCAGTATGCTGTCACGCTGCGTGACGAACATCGGCGCTTGCGCCCCGCCAACCTTTACGTGCATCGGCTCTTCGATGACAGCATGATCGTGCGTCGGACCGACGGCCCCCAATCAGGGCAGTTGTTCAAGATCCGCTACGAGGATGTGGTTCGGATTGCGCGAACCATCCCGGTGGACCAGTCCAGGCGCTTCATGCTGCCGGAGGCCATGCTTATGCCGAAACTATGGGAAAACCGCACCACCATGAATGCCTACGCCTCGGCCCCCGGCCTGGGCAAGTAGCCGGCGCAAGCCCCGCATCCAACCGACCGGTACCCGGCCGTCAGCCGGGTACCGGTGTCCTGCGCGGATTCCTGACCCTTGGGCTCTGCCTGTTGCTGGCCGTCGCCAGCCCGCTCCAGGCAGGCATCAACCTGCCGGAAATCGGAGATCCCTCCTCCGCCCTGCTGTCCCCCTCCCAGGAACAGCAACTGGGCCGCACCCTGCTGCGGGAGGTGCGCCGCACCCTGCCCCTGAGCAAGGACCCGGTCCTTCTGGGCTATGTGGAAGCCCTGGGACAGCGACTGGTCTCCAGCGCCCCGGACGCCCACCCCAACTTCACCTTCCTGGTGGTGGAAGACCCCCGCATCAATGCCTTCGCCATGCCCGGGGGCATCATCGGCATCAACACCGGGCTGATCGACGCCGCCCGCAATGAAGGCGAGCTGGCCGCGGTCATCGCCCACGAAATCGCCCACGTCACCCAGCGTCACATCGCCCGTGCCTATGCAGGCAGCACCCGTATCGACCTGGCCACGGGGCTGGCCATCCTGGCCGGCATCATCGCCAGCGCCTACGCCCCGGAAGTGGGCCAGGCGGCCATCATCGGCGGCATGGCCGGCGGTGCCCAGGCCCGGATCAACTTCACCCGGGCCAACGAACAGGAGGCGGACCGGATCGGCATCGGCATTCTGGCCGCGGCCGACTACGACCCCCAGGCCATGCCCGGCTTCTTCGAACGCATGCTCCAGCTCAGCGGCGGTGCCGGCGAGGCAGTGCCCGAGTACCTGCGCACCCACCCGGTGACCAGCAACCGCATCACCGACAGCCGCCTGCGGGCCGATCAATACAGCGGGGACTTTCGCACCGACTCCCAGGCCTTTCGCATGATCCTTGCCCGGGTCCAGGCCCTGCAGGACCCGGCCCGGGTCATCGACCTCCATACCCGTGACCGGAGCGGCGACCCGCAGGATGCCGCCAGGCGCTACGGCTACGCCATCGCGCTCATCCAGCGCGGCCAGACCGAACAGGCCCTGCAGGCGCTCCAGGGTATTTCAGGACAGGACGGCGCGGACCTGTATCTGGAACTGGCCCGGGCCGAGGCCCACATGGCGGCCAGGCCCACCAACCACCAGGCGGCCCTTCAGATTCTGGAAAGACTGAACGATATCTACCCCAGACACCTGCCGGTCACCCAGACCTACGTGCAGGCCCTGATCGGCGCCGGAGACCACACCCGGGCCATGCAAGTGGCCGACGGCCTGCTGTCGGCCGATGCCAAGGCGCCCGAGTTGCTGCGTCTCAAGGCCGATGCCGCCTCGCGCCTGGGCCGGCAGGCGGTCAGTCATGAAAGCATGGCGGAATATTATTTCCATCACGGCCAGTATCGTGAGACCGTCAGGCAACTGGACATGGCCCTGACCGCCCAGGATCTAACCCCCCATGTGGAGGAGCGGGTCAGGAGCAAACGTGCCATCGCGTTGCGGTTTTTGGACGATCGCTGAGCCGGAGCCAGGTATTGACCGACATCAACCCGCCTATATAACTAAAAATTACTTGTAAAAAAGATTTAGTTAGGTAGGCTGTAACCCCAGAGAGCCCGCGGCCATACCCCGAGCCGAAACCGGGCATCTCCAACCATGAGACGTGAGAGAGTGGAGGAGACCGCATGAACAGCAAGCGTCGAGTGTTTCTCAAGGGCACCCTCGCGGCAGGCACCGTGGGTGTCGCCGTGGGTGCCGGCCTGCTGACCCCCAGTACCGTCCTCGCCGACTGGCCCAAGGCCGCTTTCCAAGCCAATTCCCTGAGTGATGCGCTCAAGTCCGCCCTGGGTTCGGACAGCCACAGCAGCGGCGACATCACCATCCGGGCACCGGATATCGCCGAAAACGGCGCCGTGGTCCCGATCACCGTGGAATCCACGCTGTCCGGCGTTACTGACATTGCCATCCTGGCGGTTGCCAACAACGCGCCCCTGACCTCCAGTTACAAGCTGGGCGAAGGCACCAAGGCCTTCGTTGCCACCCGCATCAAGATGGGTGAAACCTCCGATATCGTCGCGGTACTCAAGGCCAACGGCCAGCTCTACAGCGGCACCAAGGAGGTCAAGGTCACCATCGGCGGCTGCGGCGGCTAAGCAAGGCAAGCCCCCGGCAACCGAGGCATCAAGGCGAATTCGCAGGAGAAAGCACCATGTCCAGCATCCGAGTCCGAGCCCAGATCGAAGGCGGCGTCACCAATGTGCGTGCCCTCATCAGTCACCCCATGGAAACCGGCCAGCGCCGGGACCAGGGCGGCAACACCATTCCCGCCCATTTCATCACCGAGGTCAAGGCCGAGTGCAACGGCAAGCATGTACTGACCGCCAACTGGGGTCCGGCCATTTCCCGTAACCCTTATCTGTCCTTCCAGTTCGAAGGGGCCGCCGCCGGCGACACCCTGAAGCTTTCCTGGGTGGACAACAAGGGTGATTCGGACACCACCGAAGTCCGCATCAGCTGATCCACAGAAGATCAGTCATCAGTAGAACGGAAGTACGCAGGAGGTTTGTCGCGCCAAGGGTCCCGGTTAGACCGTGACCACCACCAAAGAGGAATACAGAGACCAGACCCGGGTGACCGGCACAGGTCCAGGCAGGAACACATAAAACGACACCTGCCAGATTCAGCAAGCCCGGTAAAAGCCGGGCTTTCTTTTGGCCGGGATCCGCCGGCCCGCGTTCAATCATCGTGTGAGGAGAAGGCATGAACCTGACCCGCAGAGAATTTCTCCAGGTACTGAGTGCCGCCGGCATGGCCGGATTCGCCCTGTCCGCCTGCGGTCGTGGCAACGGCAACGGCGCTACCCTGCCCCGCCCGGATGCCACCGGCAGTCCCTATGAGCTGCGCCCCTACGGCAATGTCTCGCTGCTGCACTACACCGACTGCCACGGCCAGTTGCTGCCCGTGTACTTTCGCGAGCCCCACGTCAACCTGGGCCTCGGCGAAATGCAGGGCCGCCCCCCTCACCTGGTGGGCCGGCATCTGCTGAACCACTACGGCCTGGAACACCCCAACCTCTGGTCCCATGCCTATACTCACCTGGATTTTGTCCACCTGGCGGAGCAGTACGGCCGCGTGGGCGGATTTGCCCACCTGGCCACCCTGGTCAAGCACATCCGCGCCCAGCGCCCCGGTGCCCTGCTCCTGGACGGCGGTGACACCTGGGGTGGCGGTTCCGGCACCGGCGTCTGGACCCATGCCCAGGACATGGTGGACGCCCAACTACTGCTGGGCGTGGACATCATGACCGGTCACTGGGAATACACCTTCGGCGCCGACCGGGTACAGGAAATCCTGCGGAACGACTTTGCCGGACGCATCGACTTCGTGGCCCAGAACGTGGTGGACGTGGACTGGGAGGAGCGAGTCTTCAAGCCCTATGTGATCCGCGAGATCAACGGCGTCAACGTGGCGGTGATCGGCCAGGCCTTCCCCTACACCCCCATCGCCAATCCCAGGCACTTGATGCCGGAGTGGTCCTTCGGCATCCGGCATCGGGAGATGCAGGAAAGTGTCGATCAGGCCCGTGCCGAAGGCGCCGAGGTGGTGGTGGTGCTGTCCCACAACGGCATGGACGTGGACATCAAGATGGCCGGACTGGTCAACGGCATCGATGCCATCATGGGCGGTCACACCCATGATGCGGTCCCGGCCCCCCTGGAAGTCAGAACCCCCGCCGGCGGCACCTGCCTGGTCACCAATGGCGGCTCCAACGGCAAATTCCTCGCCGTCCTGGACCTGAATTTCGCCAACGGCCGGATCGAGGGATACCGTTACCATCTGCTGCCGGTGTTCGCCAACCTGATCGACCCCGACCCGGAGATGAGCCGATACATCGAAGACCTGCGCCATCGCACCGTCACCTTCGACGGCGAGACCTTCCGCATGGCGGACAAGCTGGGCGAGGCGCTGGCGGTCAGCGACGACCTGCTCTACCGCCGCGGCAACTTCAACGGCACCTTCGACCAACTCATCTGCGATGCCCTGATGGAACAGGTGGACGCCCAGATCTCGTTTTCTCCCGGCTTCCGCTGGGGCACCACCGTCCTGCCGGGCATGCCCATCACCTTCGAGCATGTGATGGACCAGACCGGCCTCACCTACCCGGCGGTGACCCGCAATGAAATGCGCGGCGAGATGATCAAGACCATCCTTGAAGACGTAGCCGACAACCTGTTCAACAAGGATCCGTTCTACCAGCAGGGCGGCGACATGGTGCGCGTGGGCGGACTGCGCTATGCCATCGACCCCACCCGGGACATCGGCGAACGCATCACGGCCATGGAACTGGACGGCAAGCCCATCGACCCGAACGGCACCTATGTGGTGGCGGGCTGGGCCAGCGTGCAGGAACAGCCGATGGGAGACACCGGCCGCAAGATCTGGGACGTGGTAGCCGATTATCTGCGGGACCACCAAACCGTACGCATCACCGACCTCAACGAGCCGGTGCTCAAGGGCGTGGACGGCAATCCCGGCATTGCCGCGTAAAACATCAAACCTTGAATCGCCCCACCAGGTTCTGCAAATCCGCCGCCAGCCTGGCCAGCTCGTCGCTGGCCAGGGCAATCTGATCGGAACCGGATGAAGTCTGCTCCACGGCCTGGGCAATATTGGTGATATTGCGGTTGATCTCCTCGGTCACGGCCGACTGCTCCTCGGCGGCACTGGCGATCTGGGCATTCATGTCATTGATATTGTTGACGGCGCCGCTGATGACCTTGAGCGACTCACCGGCACGGGCGGCCTGGGTCACGCTCTGACGCGCCCTGCCCCGGCCTTCCTCCATGGCTTTCACCGCACCGGAGGCGCCCGACTGCAGTCGCTCGATCATGGCCTGGATCTCCGTGGTGGAGGTCTGGGTCCGGCTGGCCAGGGTTCTCACTTCATCGGCCACCACCGCAAATCCCCTGCCCTGCTCACCGGCCCGGGCCGCCTCGATGGCGGCATTCAGGGCCAGCAGATTGGTCTGTTCGGCAATGCCCCGAATCACTTCCAGCACCTTGCCGATATCGTCACTGTCCTCGGACAGCCGGGTAATCACCTGGGAGGCATTCTCCACCTCCCTGGCCAGCGCCTCGATGGCACGGATCGTCTCCTTGACCTCCTTCTCACCCTCGGCGGCTTCCCGACGGGTGGAAGCCGCCGCATGCGCCGCCTCGGAAGCGTTGCGGGAGACCTCGTGCACCGTGGCCGTCATCTGGTTCATGGCCGTGGCCACCTGATCGGTTTCGGAGTGCTGGCGCCGAACCTGCTCGCGGGTGGCCTCCGTGGTACTGGATAACTCCTCGGCCGCCGCCGCCAGCTGACTGGACGCCGCGCTTGCCTGCCGGACCAGTTCGCGGATCTTGCCGACAAATTCGTTGAAGGCCCTGGCCAACTCGGACAGCTCATCCCGCCCTCGGGCATCCAGTTGTCGCGTCAGATCTCCCTCCCCCCGGGAAATGTCGTGGAGGGCATTGGACAACTGGAGGATGGGACCGACAATAACCCGGGCCAGAAAAATGGCCACGACCACTCCGACCGCCACCAGCAACAAGATACCCATCACCAGGCGGGTCACCATCTGGTTCACGCCCTGACTGACGATGGCATCGATCTGCTGTCGCGGAATGCCCAGGAACAGGATGCCGATGACCTGATTGGAGGCGTCCTTGATCGGCTCATAGACCGTGAGATGGGATACGCCGAGGATCTGGGCCTCACCGATGTAGCGCTGCCCTGCCGAAACAGGCACAAAGGCCGAACTGGCCTCTCCCAATTGGGTGCCCACGGCGCGACGTCCATCGGGCAGGCGGATACTGGTGGTCACCCGAGTGAAGTCCCTACCGTCCCGGGCAAATACCGTTGCCAGCACACCCAGCTCCTGCCCCAGCCTGTCCACCACCTCGAAACGGTCATTGATCGGCCTGCCCTGGGCGTCCACCAGCTTCCCGTCCACCAGTCGCAGCGCGCCCCACTCGCCGGCGACGTAATTTCCCGCCGACCAGATGTCACCTTCGATCTTCATCCTCAAGGTATGGTCCACCAATACGTGGCCCATGCGTCCAGCCCCCTGACTGGCGATGAGCAAGCTGGCCACACCGATCAGGATCAGCAGGGTCACGGTGACGGCGATCAAGCGCGTGCGGATGGTCAGGTGATTCCACATGGTGTCGGCCCTTGAAAGGCGAGAGTCAGGAAGATTCAGACTGTCACTGGATTCCCACTTGCGTGGGAACGATGCATTCACAGGCATCCCATCCCGGTGCGGTAAACCGCGTACCACCGTCAGTACACACGCACAGCCACCATTCCGAGACCGGCACTCCCAACATTAAGCCGGTATCTGAATGAGCATGATTCTTTTAATAACAATTAAAATCAATGACTTGAGATTTCAAACCAAAGATCCCTGATCCACCATTTTAATAATTATTCTAAATTTTACACCCAGTTTCCGCGCGTACAATGCCGCTTGGTGGTGATTATTCCGCATCCGTCGGATAAGCCCTTTCCAAACCCGTATCGGCCTTGCCGGCAAACGCTGAAATATAGGCATAGCAGGTATGGGCATCCTCGGCCAGTTCCAGCAGACTGATGGTGCGGCGCTGCCACTGGCTGAAATCCAGTTCCCCCGCGGATCGGGACATGTCCTGGAAGCCCATGCTCCAGTCCGAAAACACCCTTGAACGTATCTCCCCCTCCGCCACGATGCGAACATCCTCATGCCGGGGATCCAGACGGATCCGTGCCATCGTCGCATCCACCTGCGCCCTGGGCCCCTCCAACATCTGCATGAACTGGCCATCCTGATAAATCAGAAATCCGGTCACGCCGGAGCGGGCATTGGCGGTGCGCGCGGTTCGCAAAATCGCCTGCAGGGAATCGCCATCCAGCGGCTCGACGGTACGACTGACATACAGCACGAAACTTTCCTCGCCCTGATCCTCCCCATGATCAAAATCAGACTGTGCATCCATCAGGCGCACGAAATCCTCCGGCTTCATGGGGGCGTGAAACAGATATCCCTGAAACAACCCGCATCCCCCGTTGAGCAGTTCCAGATGCTGCCCCTGGGTCTCCACCCCTTCCGCCACCAGGGTCAACCCCAGCGACCGTCCCAGGCCGATGACGGCCCTGACCACCGCGCGGCTCTCATGACGGGTTTCGATCCCATCCACGAAGGCACGGTCAATCTTCAGAATGCTGACCGGCAGACGCGTCAGCTGAGCCAAAGAGGAATACCCCGTGCCGAAATCATCCACGGCCAGGCGCAGCCCCAGATCCGCCAGCCGGCGAAGCACCAGAAGATTGGCGTCGATATCCGCCATCAATGCCGTCTCCGTCACCTCCAGCACAATACGGGACGGATCGGCCTCGGTTTCCCGCAGCACGCGAGACATGTCATCCACCAGAGACTCGTCACTCAACTGGCGGGCGGAGAGGTTGACCGAGACATACGGTGCGTGCGTTCCCCAACGACGGCGCCACTCCACTTCGGCCAGGCATCCGGCCCGAAACACCCAAAGGCCGATGGGCAAAATGGCACCGCTCATCTCGGCGATGGGGATGAAGACGGCCGGAGACACTTCCCCCTGGGGAGGAAACCAGCGCAGCAGCAGTTCAGCCCCGACAATCCGCCCGCGATCCGAAGACAGGATGGGCTGGAAGCGGGCCTGCAATTCCTGATTCTCGATGGCACCCCGCAACCCCAGGGTCACATTCAGCCGCTGCAAGGCCTGGTGATGCTGATAGTCATTGAAAAATTGCCAACCGTCGCGCCCCTTCTGCTTGAGGGCATGCAACGCCGTCTCCGCGCAGCGCATGACATCATCGGCACTGTGAGTGCTGCCCTGCCCCGTTGCCACCCCGATGCTGGCGGTCACGATCACCGGCACTCCGTTGACCTCGAACGGCTGGCGCATGGCCTCGTTGAGGCGCTCGGCAAGACCGGCGATGGCCGCCGGCTGACCCACCTGCTCCGCCAGGATCGCAAACTCATCTCCGGCCAGGCGCGCCACCGTATCGCCGGGACGGACCTGTTCCAGCAAACGTCGAGTCACCGCCATCAGCAACGCATCACCGGTCTGCCGGTCATGACTGTCATTGATCAGCTTGAACCCATCCAGCCCCAGATGCAGCAGGGCGACGTTCAGACCATGGCGGCGGGAGCGTGCCAGGGCGTTACTCAGGCGCTCATGCATCAGGGCACGGTTGGGCAAGCCGGTGAGGACGTCATGGGTGGCGCGCCAGAGCAGTTCCTTCTCCGCCTGCTTGCGCGCCGAGATATCCAGCACGGTCACCACCAGATTCCAGGCGCCTTGCTGATGGAACTTGGCAATGGAAGCCTCCAGGGACAGGAAACTGCCATCCTTGTGATATCCGGTGATTTCCGACCGCTCCGCCATCCGCCGCTCATCTTCCGGGCCTTCGAGGAATCGCCGGTAAAACAGCGCATGACGTTCCCGCAGGTGCGGCGGCACCAGCAGATGCACGGACTGCCCGATCAGTTCGCCGTCCTCATAGCCGAACAGTTCACAGGCCCGCCGGTTGACGTGGGTCAGGATTCCCTGCGCATCCGCCGTCAGGATCGCGATATCCGCCCAGGCCAGGATGTGCCGGGCCAACCCGCCCACTTCCCCATCCTCGGCCGTCGCGGTGGCCATCAGCTGGCCGAACGGAGTCCGCGGCGGCAAACCAGGTACCGGGGAAGAGGACCGATAGCGTTCAGGAATCTCCGGGGGAATGGGACCGAAGCTTTCAATGATGCTGAAACCGCCGTCGCCATTGCAGCGTGCCAGATAGGCGTTGATCTCGGCATGTCGCAGTACCGGGTCCGTACTCACTTGCCCCTGAGGTGCCGATACCCGCACACGGGCAAGGGCTGAACACAATGCATCCGTCGCGCACGTGCCGGCTTGCCGGACGGCCTGGGCAAACGCCTGCACACAGACATGGGTGCCTTCGCCGAAATGGGTGAGGACACCATTACCCCGAGGCCAGATACCGGTCATGCCCGGCAGCCCGGACAGACGCCGGAGAACGTCGCGGTTGGCCGGGGTATCCACCGACATGAAATAACTGTTAACGGCATAGACGCCCTGGCGCGCCTCCCGGGAAAGCTGACCGGCCATGACCTCATCGAAATGACCGGTGACCAGGGCCATGCGCCGATTCAGTCCGATGGCGGCGCAACGGCGGAACAATCTGACCTGATCCTGACCGGCAAAATAGGGTACGAACACATCGGCGCCGGATCGACCGACCTGCTCCAACAGGATCGCCAGATCCTGTTCGCTCGCGTCAAAGGGCAAGTACTCCTCCCCCACCACGTCTCCCCCCAGGGCGAGCAAGGCCCGCTTGGCGGCATCGATGGAACCCCGGGGCCATTCGTAGTTATTGCCGGCAAAAAACATCTTCAAGCCATGACGCCGGGCCATGAATGGAATCATGGGCTCGATCTGCTGATTGGGCAGGGCGGAAAAACTGAAGAAGAAGGGCTCGTGAATGCTGCCCTCATAGAAGGAAAAATTCAGCAGGGGCACGCGCCGGGCCGTGGCCACCCGGGTGGCCACGGCAATGCGGGAATTGGACAGGAGATTACCGATCATGGCCGCGCAGCCATGCTCGTCCACCAGGCGCTGGGCCGCGGGCACCGCCGTTTCGGGCTGACTGCCGTCATCCTCGACCACCAGCGCCAGGGGACGCCCCAGAAGGCCGCCGCTTTCGTTGACCTCGTCCACGGCCATTCGGGCGGCCCGGCAGATTTCCTCGCCATAAAGACCGGCAATCCCGGTCAGAGGGGCCATCAGACCTAGACGGATGGGACCAGACAACGGCAAGGACATGGCGGATATACCACGTGATGCGCCATTACGGCAGGTACGCAGTAATGATAACCGATCAGGCCATGATGGGAACCGAGATTGGAGACCGGCGCGGTCAATCCACATCCCCTCCCGGATGGAATTGAGACCAGAACGACACGGGCGTCCAAGGGGGAATAATTCGCTTCGAATCGGGCGGTGATCAGCGATTAGGGGTGGGAAACAACACCTGGGCGGCAGCGAACGAATCCGCCCGGATCGCCTGGGACATGTGCACTTTCTGAGCTGCCTGGGCGGCCACTCAAGAGCACTCAAGAGTGCCTGTCCCTCTTCCCTGCACTCTTCCCTGCAGACACTGCGCGAGATGTCCGGCTCGGGGTTCGAACCCGTGCACCACCGACACCCACCTATGTCAAAAACGCCCGAACCAAACCCGTAACGATCACGCCCAGGGCGGCGAACAAAAACATCACCGCCAGATCCACCGAGGCTGCAGCCAACCCTATGGCGGCCAGCATGAGCAGAGCGCCTTGAAGCACTAATTTCACGAGTCACCCCGCTCCGGAAGCAAGTAGTAGTAAGGATAACCACCGACATGGGCGAGGTCACCTGCGGGGAGCGCGGAGCGATGCTTTACCAGGACATATCAAACAGCGGCTCATCCCCTCACTTACGGGGAATGCTAGAAACCCTTGTATCGACGTAATTGGCACATCGGTTCATCCCCGCACCCACGGGGAACGCCGTGCCGGCCTGTGCGGCGTCTGTGAAGGTCCCGGTTCATCCCCGCACCCGCGGGGAACGCATGGTCTGTTGCTGATTGCCGTATCCAACTATCGGTTCATCCCCGCACCTGCAGGGAACGCCGCATGCGGTTTTCCCCCACCAGTGGCCTGAACGGTTCATCCCCGCACCTGCGGGGAACGCTTCCGTTGTGTTGGCCCACGGCTCGAACTCGGCGGTTCATCCCCGCACCTGCGGGGAACGCATCATCGACGCCCAGATCAACGGCCAGCTCACCGGTTCATCCCCGCACCTGCGGGGAACGCGGCGCTGAACGCAGGCGACGGGACTTACTGCCCGGTTCATCCCCGCACCTGCGGGGAACGCTGCCGGATCCACCCCGGCAGCTGGGAGGAACGCGGTTCATCCCCGCACCTGCGGGGAACGCATCTGCCCGTGGTACTCCCGCTCTGCTCTACTCGGTTCATCCCCGCACCTGCGGGGAACGCGGACTTCGCGGAGACTTACGGGTTCAGCATCTCGGTTCATCCCCGCACCTGCGGGGAACGCCGGGATCTCGATGGTCCCGTCCTCGAACGCGGCGGTTCATCCCCGCACCTGCGGGGAACGCGCGCCCGTCCCAGAGGGTGAGCTGCATTTCGTCGGTTCATCCCCGCACCTGCGGGGAACGCGTCCGTGACGGCGGCGGACTCGTCCTTGAGGTCGGTTCATCCCCGCACCTGCGGGGAACGCAGCGGGCCTGATCGTGAACCTGACCGCTCTCGCGGTTCATCCCCGCACCTGCGGGGAACGCGACCAGCTGCAGGATGTTGAGGTCGTGCAGGGCGGTTCATCCCCGCACCTGCGGGGAACGCGTCTCCAGGCGGCCCGGTGGCAGGGCCAGCACGGTTCATCCCCGCACCTGCGGGGAACGCGGCCTCGATGACCTGGTCGATCAGGGGGCCGGCGGTTCATCCCCGCACCTGCGGGGAACGCCCCCCGACCGCAAGCAATGGCGGGAAGTCCTGCGGTTCATCCCCGCACCTGCGGGGAACGCTTTGGCGTCGGCCATCACCTGGTCGAACAGGGCGGTTCATCCCCGCACCTGCGGGGAACGCCCCCCGCCCCTGGACACTGGTGGCGGATGAGGCGGTTCATCCCCGCACCTGCGGGGAACGCGCAACCACGGAACGTAGACCCCGCATCAGTTACGGTTCATCCCCGCACCTGCGGGGAACGCATCCGCCAGGAGCTGCAGGAGGGAGTCGTAGGCGGTTCATCCCCGCACCTGCGGGGAACGCACCTCCGGCTTCCAGCGCCACGGCGGCGACGGCGGTTCATCCCCGCACCTGCGGGGAACGCTTGGCGGCGGCGTGGAAGTCGCAGATGTCCGGCGGTTCATCCCCGCACCTGCGGGGAACGCGGCATCCATGCAGGCGCTCGGACGCCTCAAGCCGGTTCATCCCCGCACCTGCGGGGAACGCTTCTCGGGTAGCGCCCGGCCGCCGCGTGGCGGCGGTTCATCCCCGCACCTGCGGGGAACGCCCCCTGGGACCACCAGGCCGCAATCCGTAACGCGGTTCATCCCCGCACCTGCGGGGAACGCGAGCGTACCGGCCGCGGTGACAACCGAAAACCCGGTTCATCCCCGCACCTGCGGGGAACGCGCCGATGGTCCGGCGGTCGATGGGGGTGAGCCCGGTTCATCCCCGCACCTGCGGGGAACGCCCGGCCCCGGCATTGCAGACATCCTCGATCCACGGTTCATCCCCGCACCTGCGGGGAACGCGGCCGGATCCGTGGTCTGCAGGGCCCGGAGCTCGGTTCATCCCCGCACCTGCGGGGAACGCTGCACGCTGGCGATCCGAGTGAGCGCGCCGCCCGGTTCATCCCCGCACCTGCGGGGAACGCCCCTCAGTGTCCGGCCCCAGCGTCAGTTCGCCCGGTTCATCCCCGCACCTGCGGGGAACGCTGGTGAGCGCCATTGTGGTAACGCCGGGGTAGCGGTTCATCCCCGCACCTGCGGGGAACGCTCCACCTCCCACACCAACGTTACGTCCTGAGTGCGGTTCATCCCCGCACCTGCGGGGAACGCTTCACGGCGGCCATTTTGTCGGACAGGTCCAGCGGTTCATCCCCGCACCTGCGGGGAACGCCGCCCCCTCCACCAGAGGGCGGCTGCCAGACTCGGTTCATCCCCGCACCTGCGGGGAACGCATGAGCCATATCTACGATTATCTCCAGGCTGGCGGTTCATCCCCGCACCTGCGGGGAACGCGCCGCCATACCCGGCACTAGCGGGGCAGCCCGCGGTTCATCCCCGCACCTGCGGGGAACGCGCCTGGCTGCACTCGGCTTCAAAGCCCGCGTCCGGTTCATCCCCGCACCTGCGGGGAACGCGATGCCCGCATTCAGGCGGATCATCTCGCTCACGGTTCATCCCCGCACCTGCGGGGAACGCGGGAAATGTATGTAGCCGGGGCCGGGCCGGGTCGGTTCATCCCCGCACCTGCGGGGAACGCTGCGCAAATCCGGATTCACGGGAGCCTGCGCGCGGTTCATCCCCGCACCTGCGGGGAACGCGTTCTCCGGGTACATGGACATCAGATGATCTACGGTTCATCCCCGCACCTGCGGGGAACGCTACTGGAAGCCGCCGAAAGGCGGTGGAATCAGCGGTTCATCCCCGCACCTGCGGGGAACGCCCCGGCAAACCCCACCCCGAAACCTGGGATGCCGGTTCATCCCCGCACCTGCGGGGAACGCCCCCTGCCGGTGACCAGCCTGAACACCTCCAACGGTTCATCCCCGCACCTGCGGGGAACGCTTCGGCAACCTGATCCCTGTGGCTGAGAAGGGCGGTTCATCCCCGCACCTGCGGGGAACGCTCGGGCGCGATCCGGCGCTGGAAGATCAGCGGCGGTTCATCCCCGCACCTGCGGGGAACGCTCGGGCGCGATCCGGCGCTGGAAGATCAGCGGCGGTTCATCCCCGCACCTGCGGGGAACGCGGGCTGGGCGATCATGCCGTGGGCATCGAGGACGGTTCATCCCCGCACCTGCGGGGAACGCATCCGCCGCCGCCCTCGTCGACCCAGTGATGGCGGTTCATCCCCGCACCTGCGGGGAACGCGGCGATGATTCGATAGCCGGCTCCACGTCCAGCGGTTCATCCCCGCACCTGCGGGGAACGCACCTCCCGGCGGAACCTCGCCAGGGCATCACCCGGTTCATCCCCGCACCTGCGGGGAACGCGTAATCCGCTCCGTGCGCTTGGCCCGGTGACCCGGTTCATCCCCGCACCTGCGGGGAACGCGCATCGGGGGCGGGCTCTCTCTCGGGTGTGGGCGGTTCATCCCCGCACCTGCGGGGAACGCCGACAGCCCAGATGTAGACCCACAAGTCCAGAGCGGTTCATCCCCGCACCTGCGGGGAACGCCACTGTTTTCTTCCTCGCAAAGATCCGGCCAGCGGTTCATCCCCGCACCTGCGGGGAACGCGCTTGCCTCTCCGCCTCCGGCTGCGCGCTCCGCGGTTCATCCCCGCACCTGCGGGGAACGCCCAATGAGTGATCGAGTCATCGACCTCATCAACGGTTCATCCCCGCACCTGCGGGGAACGCGTGCATGCAGCCACAACGCGAGTCAATGAAGCCGGTTCATCCCCGCACCTGCGGGGAACGCGCCATCCCAGGCAGGAGGTCTTGGTGGGGCCGCGGTTCATCCCCGCACCTGCGGGGAACGCGTGGTGAGCTCAATGAGCTTGCCAAGCGATGACGGTTCATCCCCGCACCTGCGGGGAACGCCGCTCTGACCCTGATGCTCGTTTCTACTGCATCGGTTCATCCCCGCACCTGCGGGGAACGCTTCTCGTGATTTGATTGCGTTTGGCACCCTCCCGGTTCATCCCCGCACCTGCGGGGAACGCCTGCCGGGTCTGGACCGGAACCTCGTGATCCGCGGTTCATCCCCGCACCTGCGGGGAACGCTTTAAGATTTTTGGCCGTGGCGTCGAAATCTGCGGTTCATCCCCGCACCTGCGGGGAACGCTGCTACTGATGCTGGTTTTGACAGTCTGGAATCGGTTCATCCCCGCACCTGCGGGGAACGCCGGCGGCCCGGCGGGGCCTTGCTCCGCCCTGCCGGTTCATCCCCGCACCTGCGGGGAACGCGGCTACCCGAAGATCCGGGTCCGCAATCATGTCGGTTCATCCCCGCACCTGCGGGGAACGCGAATTCGCGGGCGGCCTGGCTGGCGGATCGCCCGGTTCATCCCCGCACCTGCGGGGAACGCTGAATTCGTCGGCGCTGAGCTGGACGCGCATGCGGTTCATCCCCGCACCTGCGGGGAACGCGGCTTCCACTTGTTCGGCCACGATCTGGCGGGCGGTTCATCCCCGCACCTGCGGGGAACGCGGGTAGGGCGGTGCTGAACAGGGCATCCAGCACGGTTCATCCCCGCACCTGCGGGGAACGCCTTCGGCTATATGTTCCACGCGCAAATTGTTCCGGTTCATCCCCGCACCTGCGGGGAACGCTTCGTCTACGCTGCCAAACTGCGCGACGAATTCCGGTTCATCCCCGCACCTGCGGGGAACGCCTCCACGCCATGGGGGGAAGCTGCCTCGTTCACGGTTCATCCCCGCACCTGCGGGGAACGCGGGCGCCGGCTGGTTCACTCGTCCCCCTTCGCCGGTTCATCCCCGCACCTGCGGGGAACGCTACCGGCAGTTCATCGCGGACGGTGTTGAACACGGTTCATCCCCGCACCTGCGGGGAACGCGTCGGCTTCCGAAAGCTGGATGGGGTCCAGGCGGGTTCATCCCCGCACCTGCGGGGAACGCCTCCCAGGGGCGATTGCCGCCAACCCAGGCCACGGTTCATCCCCGCACCTGCGGGGAACGCGACCTTGGCCAGGGCGAACTCGAATTCGGCGGCGGTTCATCCCCGCACCTGCGGGGAACGCCGGTTCGGCCAGTTGCGACGGCCCAGGGCATGCGGTTCATCCCCGCACCTGCGGGGAACGCGCCTCGATGAAGTCATCCGTGGTGATGCCCATCGGTTCATCCCCGCACCTGCGGGGAACGCAAAGGTGCTCTCCCCGACCTGCAGAGACACCCCGGTTCATCCCCGCACCTGCGGGGAACGCGCGCTGGCCGAAGAGATGGGCGCCTCCACTGTCGGTTCATCCCCGCACCTGCGGGGAACGCCGGTTCGGCCAGTTGCGACGGCCCAAGGCATGCGGTTCATCCCCGCACCTGCGGGGAACGCATGCCACGCACCACGGCCAGCTGGGTGCCTGACGGTTCATCCCCGCACCTGCGGGGAACGCGGCAGCTGATCGAACGTGCCCGGCTCGGCATCCGGTTCATCCCCGCACCTGCGGGGAACGCGGGGTTTGCCCTTCACTCGTGCCGCCCTGACTCGGTTCATCCCCGCACCTGCGGGGAACGCGCGGGTGCGCCACTGCCCCGGTTCGGCGCTGCCCGGTTCATCCCCGCACCTGCGGGGAACGCACGTGGTTCCTCTCGTCATAGGCCGCGACGTTCGGTTCATCCCCGCACCTGCGGGGAACGCGCCCCGGGGTTCTGGATGGGATAGGCCAGCCACGGTTCATCCCCGCACCTGCGGGGAACGCTTCTGGATCTGGTAGCCGTGAGCGGCCATATCCGGTTCATCCCCGCACCTGCGGGGAACGCGTGACCGATGTACCGCTGCACCTGCCCGCTACCGGTTCATCCCCGCACCTGCGGGGAACGCGCCGGGCGCGTAGTCCCAGCCCGGGTCGACCCCGGTTCATCCCCGCACCTGCGGGGAACGCACCGCCTTGCGCAAGTCGGCCAGCAGATCCGCCGGTTCATCCCCGCACCTGCGGGGAACGCGCTGCCCTAATCGCCTCTACCAGGACAGCGACACGGTTCATCCCCGCACCTGCGGGGAACGCACTTCCTCTAACTCTATGAAAAAATTAAATTTTTAAAGCACAAAAAACTCTACCAACACTTATTCCTTTCATGACACTTCCCAAGTTTTTAAAGAGCATTAAAAATCAAATAGTTATATATACCAAACAGAAGAAGTCAGGATTTGTACCAGCACATGCGCATCAGTTTCCTCCTTCATCCCCCACTGGATCGGGAAAAAAAGACACGAGTTTCATCCCGTCATGGTCCAATGGAAGGCGTCTGTTTTTACCGCAGGTCTGAAAATCAAAGCCAGCCTCTGTATTGGTGGACCAAGCCATCACGGCATTGCCATCCTCTATACCGGTTACCACCTGTTCCCAGATCATCTCACGAACCCGACGACTGACCTTCCCAACGTAAACCCCGGCTCGCGTTTCCAATAGCCAGATAGCCAGACGCCCACGCAAGCGCGGCGGCACATTTTCAACCACGATGACCAGCATCACCCAAAGGCTCCGCAAGAGGAATGGCTGGCGCCACAGATTCAGGCGCCGGTTCCGGCACTGCAAGCTCGCCGGCGGCAAGCACCTGTTCGATGGTAGGGATGATGCGCGCAAGCACGCGCTTCTCACGAAACATATCCCGGCAGCCCTGCCTGACCTGCCTTTCAATCTGACGCTGAGGCTTCGAAGCGATTTTGAAAGCGATCGGAACCACAGTATCAAACTTGAACAGGTCAGCGATATCGTAGACGAACGACAGTGGCTTTCCGGTATGAATGAAGCCCACGGCCGGAGCATAACCAGCAGCAAGCACAGCGGCTTCAGTCACGCCATATAGGCAGGCTGTCGCCGCGCTGACAGCTCTGTTGATAGGATCTGCGGAATCCCATTCTCCCGGATCATAATGGCGACGGTCCCATTTGACACCATGTTTGCGAGCAAGCATTTTGTAAATTTCCCGGACGCGCGCGCCTTCGATACCACGAAGCTGCTCCACGCTACGTTTAGCAGGCGCCTTCTCCCCAAATCGAAGCTCATACATCTTGCGCACGACTTTCAAACGGGCATCGGGATCCAGTGCAAGCTTGGCCTGATACAGCAGACGATCCGAGCGGGCGCCCCCAGGTTGCCCGGAGGCATAAAGGCGAACACCGGCCTCCCCCACCCATACCAGTAAAGTTCCCACACGTGCCGCTAGCGCTGCCGCAGCATGAGAGACCCTGGTGCCTGGCTCCAGCATGATGCACGCAACGCTTCCCACAGGGATATGCATGCGTGTACCGGTCTTGTCCACCACGACGAAGGCGCCATCAAGCACATCAATCCGGCCCTTTTCAATGAACACCATGGAAATACGGTCTTTCATCGGGATTGGCCTCAGCGGTGGCAGCACGGTCTACAGCCTCGCCAGGGTCAACAGCCCGCAGCCGAATGCCTTGGCCGGGCCAATACCATGTGACTGCAGGTTCCAGAACCGTTCGGGTGATTCAACTCGCAATACGCCCTCGAAGGTAGTCTGCACAATCTTCCCGGCCTTACCGCCTTTACGGAAGTGAAGCACCTTTCGACTCATGACCATCGTTTCCTGTAGCGAAGCCACACCATCCAGTTTCTTTTGCAACCACAGAGACTGTTGCTGCTCGTCAATCAGAGGGACACGGCAACTTTTAACCCGCCCTTTTCCATTCATGCGGCCAGCCTCATCCTGAATCGTCTTGACTGGATTGGCCACCAGACGAAACCGCAGGGGCTGCCCTTCAGCCACCTGCGGCTGAAACGGTCGAGTTGCAATAACGGTGGAACACCCTCCCGAGGCAACAGGCTCCAGTGAGGACTGCATCAGCACCTCTACCCCACCACGTACCTGACGTTCCAGACGGAAAAGAAACGGACGATAGGCATCCGGTTGATCAGGAAAAAGCGCCCATAAGTTGCGATGCCATTGATAGGGCTGCGTCGCATCCTGTAGCAGGACTTTACTTAGATACATCACCATGCTGCTCCTTGCTGACGATAACCCCAAGCTGCCTGGTACCAAACTGCCGATGCCCCGGCAAGGGTACATCTCTGACCATGCGTCGACTACTCCCCAAGTCTGCATTGCAGCTATACACAAGGCCGTGACCTGGCGATATCTCCGCCAAAGCAGATAGCACACAGTCCGCCTGGCACCATCGCTCAAACAGTGGGCGGGTCAATGGGCAGGAGCGCCGACCGAGAAAAGGGGTGTAAAACGGTTTTTTTACTGCCTCCGCAATGGTTTCCAGATCGAAGACCGCTGCATCCCGTTGCGCCAATACCAAGGTAAAGCCAGCATCACAAAGATACTCCCGGCGCGACACCACGGGATGAGGATTCACACCACCACCTACCTTTCTGGCGTCCAGCACAGTGTGAAAGTCGGTAATGGTTACCGGATCCCTGCGAGGTCTTTGATCTGCCCGGATAGTCACCTCCAGACTATCACCAAGATCAATCAACCTGTCTCGCTCATGGCGATGTATGCCCAGACAGGCACCCAGCAGGCCGATAATAGCACTCAAGGTAGGAAACGGCTGTGTTGGGCGATAGTCTTCAAATGTATGGGTACCCCATGCCTGCATGGGGCCTTCCAATTTGAGAATCAGATAGTCCATGTTCAGACTCCGGCATGTGCCACCCAATCCTTGAGTGCTTTCAAGGTCGGATGTTGGTGACATACCGATTTTTCGGACATCTTTATCGTGGTGCTGAAGACGCCGGTCTCGTCCTCCAAGCCGTAGCCTTCCCGGAGACGCTGAGAATATTCCATCAGCTTTTCCGTGGAAGGCTCAAGGAAACCCTTTCTGCCATTGGAGTGAACCGGCGTTTCAAATGCATTGGCAAGGGAAACGGGCAAGTCGCTGAAACTGACCATGACCACATCGGCCAGGTTATGAGCTGCAAATGCCTGCTGCTTTGCAGACGGCACCACGGTTGCCATCAAATGAATCAGATGCGAGGCAATTTCAAGCACTTCCCGGCGGTCTGCACCACCCAGATTCCGTTGCAACTGTCTCAAATTCAGACTGGCGTAGCGGTAAAATACTCCAGCACTGAATTCCTGAGTATTCAGGTGGCCCGCTCCGGTTTCCTCATCTGCATCCACCAGATCATCCACTGCGGTAAACCAGTCAATGTCGGCGTCCACGGCATGGGTGGTCAGTGCATGGGCCACCGACATGGCGCCGTCTACGGAGGTCATGACACCGGAAGTTGCCATGCGCCCGGATAAGGCCACATCCAAGCCGTGGCGCAGAGCCTCATCAAAGCGTTTGCCCTGTTTTTTCATTTCCTTGCGCAGTTTTTGCTCATCTTCGCCGGCGTCCCGTGCTGCCTTGATCTGTTCACAGTAACTGGCAATTTCTTCCGCCACCCACGGTGCGACTGCCCGGTGCTTGAAATCATCATCGGCCGCCGCCTTGCCTTCATCAAAACCCAACCATTCAATGGCCGTGTCGATCAGGTCCGGTGGATAACGCTCTTCCAAGGCAGCATGCATGCGCTTGCGAAGACGGTCCAGATGGCGAGTACGCATGGATGGTTGCCCCAAATGTTCACAGTAATACTCACTGGTCCGCATGGCCCGCTTGAGGCTCTGGCTGGAGATACGCACCCGGCGTACCCCCCCAAACACCGCAGACTTCTGCATATTCATGTCATCCCGGTTAAGACAGGACGGGCTGTGAGAAATCAGAACATGGATATTGAGGAAGTTTTTTTCAGTCATAGCTTCATCCTTGGTCATTGGGCAGATCAGCAGTTTGAGAAGTATTGGAGGGCAAATCGATTTCGGTTATCAAAAAGTCCCGCAGAAGTTTTTGTTTGTCGAACTGGTTCCAATAACACAGGCTACGACCCAGCATATTGGCATCCATATCCGGTGAGCGGGCTTGCTGGAAGAGTCGGCGCAATTGCTCGATATCGCGGGGAGACTGGCTGCGCAAGACCTGAAAAATACGCATTTCATTGATGCGTGCCTTGCGCAAGGCACGCCCTGGGGAAAGGCCCAGAAGATGATTCCCCATATATGGGAGCAAAAAGGCAAAGCGTTGGAGTCCGGAAGTAGGCTTTCTATGGCCCAGCCAGCGGTAGTAGGCGGGTAGGTCGGCCACGGCATCCAGGTTTTTCACCCGGCGCAGATCAGCCTGGCCACCGGTGCCGAGTCGCTGGTAGGCATCAACCAATGGGATGAAGAAATCCGTTTGCTCCGCCTGATCGTGCTGTGTCATACCACTTTCTCCTTCGATTCAGACTCTCGTAGAGCCACATCCAGTGCGCGCCTGAACTTTGCATAGGCAGTCATACCGTCGACCGAGTGCCGATAGGGTGCCGTCAATTCATCGAACAGCCGACGAGCGATCCGATGTAGAGCGCAAATGAATTCATCCACCGCCATTCGGGCTTCACGTCGATCCATCTGGCGCAACAGTTCATGAAGTCTGTGTCCCGTCGCCTGGTAAAAGTGTTGTTCAGCCAACGGGTAGACAGCAGCGCCGCATTCCTTGGCAAATCCATAGGTTTTGCGGCGAAGCTCATCCTTCACCCGCAGGGCTTCATTAATGGCGCGTTGAACCTGCCTCTCGCTGATACGCCAGTCCATGGGGAGGCTGTAGAGTTCGTGTCGACGCTCAAGCACTGCCGCCTGATTGACCCGATAACCGGCGACAATCATGGCAAAACGTCTTTCACGGGCGCTCAGAGCACGTTCAAACACGTCGAGGAACTGGGTAACCACCTGAGCAGGCTGACGCCCCCCGCCTGCATGCTGCTCTCGTTGAAGCAGATAATGATTCATCCAGGTCCAGGCCGGCGCCATGGTGGTGAACGACAGATAGCGGTCACGGGCGCGTTCACCCTTCTTCAGATCCCATAGCCTGGGACTATGCGGGTGATGCCACAGCCCCTCCACGGTGTAATTGAACTTCTCCTTGTTAAAGGCGGTGTAAACCCGGCTGGTCGGCAGGCCACAGGCATCACAAGACTGGCCCACTTCCGATTCCACAAGCTCCAGACGGGCGGGTTGCCACAGCAGTCCCCTTTCCAGACCGATGTCGGCGGCAGGTATCGTTTTACCGGCCACCAACGGCTCCACCCAGTTGGGGATACACTGCGTTGCATCCCGGTAAATGCGATCACGCTCCTCGGCGGACAGGACATTCAGCCAGACGGTTTCCCGCAGATTAGTGCCGGCCACCAGCGTGGTAACCGGCGCCCCGCCCCGCAATCCCCCCTTAAACCCCCCGCCAAAACTTGGGCAGTTGGAGGCTTGATTGAACAGGGCAATCGCAGCACAGCCGGGACAGACGGCATGAATCTCTCCGGCATCATTAAAAAAGGCGTGATTGTTGCCCTCGGGCAATCCCACAAACAGTTTCTGGATAGGAGTCGGATCCTTGGCTGACACCCCGCGGCTCTGCATGAAGGGGGTCGCAGGATGGTCCAAGCGGAACCAATCCCGGTAAGAAGCGGCGGCTGAATCAAAGGATTCCGGGGTAATGGGTGAGGCGACGCGCTCACGTAAGACTTTTCGGTTCTCGGGGAGAAGAATGGTCTGCACCAGGCAGATCAGCAACTGTATGGCTGCCACTTCCATGTCATCCCGAGACAGGCTCACCGACCATGGGTGATCCTCGGTCAACAACTGGCGTAACCCAATACGCCGGACAGTCATCCCATCCCGACTACGAACAGGAATCCAGTCGGACTCCAGCAGGCACTCCATGGCAAACCTCCTTTGAAGTCGATGGTGAAGCCCTTCGCAGGAAGGACACACCTTGACTCTAGCACTTAAAAACAAAAACACAAGGTATTATCTTGAGGAAAAAAAACCCACCTTTGAGACAATGGTGACGGCCTGATTCAGACAGATAGTATCCCTCACATGAATCAGGTCCGCCCCTTCTTGGGGATGCACCGGTATTTTCTTGTCTCCGGTTTGGAGTATTTTCCCTGTTCCCCAGATCACTGGGGCTGTGACGGGAGGGAGGAATCGCCCTCCCGCCATTCCAGCCCGATCTCCCTGGAATACCTCATCGCACCGACAGACCAACTGCCATCAGCCTGTGGTTCCAGGATCAACCGGTAACGCCCATGTTCATCCGGATTACCCAAGGCCGCCTTCCAGCCTTTGGGCGCATTGACGGCGTTGAGATCCTCGGCTTCGCGGCGTTCAAAATCATCAAGGGCAGATTCCTGACGACCATTCAGGTAGGCAGGACCCTGCGGCATGCTTTGCAGCAGCAGCACCTTAAGTCCATTATCCCCATCACGCGTCATGGCCGCCGCGTTGGCATCGGTATCTTGCAAGGGCATCATGTCGGCTTCGGCAAGCTGGCGAGCACCGAAAAATTTGCCCAATGCTGAATTCTGGAAAGTTTCCCAGTTCTGGACAACGGCTTCCGGCTCATCCAGCCAAGCTTCTTCCGCGTACACGGACTCGATCCAAGGGCGGTAAACATCAGGGAACGTAATCCTGTCCGTTTCCTGCAACCGGCGGTGAGTTCGCCACAACACCCGACGACACTGGTAGATGACTTCGTGCAGACCATATTGCTCATCCGGCGGCAACAGCACCGTGCAGCGGGGGTCTTCAAATCCGGCCGGCCGATCAGTGCGTGGGTGACGATGCAGCCGCCCCATACGCTGGAACAGCAAATCCACAGGGCAGAGCTGAGTGATCAACCAGTCAAAGTCCAGGTCCAGGCTCTGCTCCACCACTTGGGTTGCAACCAGAATGCGGCCGGCGGCCATCCTGTCACGACCATAATATTCCATTACCCGCTGCTCGATGACCTGCCGATCTGCGAACAAATACCGGGCATGGAAAAGATCCACCGGCACATTGAGTGACCTTTCACGCAAACGTCGCCAAAGACCCTGCGCTTCACTCACCAGATTGCAGATCACCGCCACGCATGCTCCTTCATTGGCAGCCTGAATGACCTGATCGATATCCTGATCCGAGAGACGAAGATCAACCCGTTCCCGACATTCCAGGAAAACGGTCCTGGATTCCGGCAAATGCGCAGGTTCCCCTTTCAGATCCCAGTACCTGACGGGCGTGCCGCGCCCTGCCCAGGAAATCAATGGATAGGCACTGGATTGTTGTTCCGGTACTTCGCCACCCCAAGCGTCCAACAGCAGATCCCGCTGGTAGGCCGGCAAAGTGGCAGACATGAGTATGGCACTACCCCCGGCAGTGGCCTGAGCATGAAGGACACGAGTCAGCAGGCCATACATATAGGCATCATAGGCATGCACCTCATCCACAATCAGTACGGCACGACGCACACCGAAGGCACGGACGAAGTGATGACGGACCGCCAGCACGGAAATCAATACCTGGTCGATGGTGCAAACGCCAATCTGCCCGAGAAAGACCCGCTTGCGGCTCTGGGCAAGCCAATCGGCACACTGTACGGCAGCATCTTCCTTGCCCTGAGCAGTCGGGCGCCGACCGGCTTCCTTGAGAGCCATATATCCTTCATGGCGTGAAGCACGCCCATGAGCCAGTACCACGTTTTTCTGGCCAGGAAAGAGACGTGGCGCCACCTTTTCCAGCCGGTTTAGCATGGCATTGGCCGTGGCCTGAGTCGGCAGGGCGAAGATGATCGCCTCCGCCACCTCGGTAGCCAGAAGATGGGCGGCATAGGCTAGGCCAAACTCCGTCTTGCCGCAGCCTGTCGGTCCCTCCACCAGCAACAGACCCGCCTCCCGGGGCAGATCATCGACCAAACACTGGATCTGGCGGGGCGGGTAATCTGGAAAAATTTTTGACATACCTCCTTGGGATGGCCCTTTTCCCAGAATGCCCGTGCTTTCAAGTGCGAACAGAGCTCGTTTTTTTGCCTCGGTTTCCCAATATACCTGGAGAGGGTGAACTGTATCCCGATACTCAAACCAGTCGGCATTGGAACCGACCCAGTCAGCGACTGAACAAAATCCGGCCAAAATCTGGGGACAGATCGGCGGGTCATCCAAGAGGGAAAGCCCGGCAGGTTCCAGAAACAGCCGGGCCAGAGATTGCAGCCAGGCTCTCCTGGCCTCCTTGTCAAAGCGGCAAACCTCTTCGTCTGCATCCGGGTCAGCAGGTATCTTCGGACCGGAAAGATCGCCGTGATGCCCGGCCACGGCCTGCATCCAGGGCTGCCAGCAATCGTAACGATCATCACTGTGCAGGGGCACGGCATGCTCAAGCCAGCCACAACCCGAGGGACCATGAGCGTAAGGCTCCGGCTCCACGCTGTCGAGATCAAAGTCCGGGCGCAGATGCAGCAATGCGGGAATGGATTTGAGCTGGAAGCGGATATCGAACTTGCCCAGATCGTGCAGGGCAACAAAAAACAGCACCCAAGCGTGAATCTCTACCGGATCTGCATCGCCATGCACCAGCATGAGCCGCTGAATGACAGGGCTTGATTGCCACCATGCATCAGCGACTGCGGTAACGTCTAGGCAATGATAGGGAAGAAGATGGCAGAAATCCTGTGCATCTGCTTCCGGACGGGCCTTGCCCCAATATTTGTAAATGGCTTCCATCGCTCTTTTACTTTCCCTGAAAATACGGGCTCACGGCAATACAACCCAATTGAATCGACAATATACCCGGATGACCATGTAAGACTCTCCAATCCTGCCCGGACACCGCCATACCTGACTCCCCTCGGTATTCCATGTATATACATGGACCTACGAAGACAAGCGATTTCGCTACAGTGAGAGAAGATTCATTACAATTGGCTTATTGAAAAACACGGTTATCCTCATAGCCCACACAGAAGACAGCCGAGGCCTGCTGGGACAGCACAACTCGGGATCGTATTGATGTTTTTACGCGCAAACAGCGCCTGCCTCCATCTCCCGCTGCTGGTCTCCCGCTTTCGCGGGAGTGATGGGCAAAGACCCGAACAGGTATGCAGCGCCGGTGAATCGCCTTCAATCCCCCACCACCACCCGGTCCCGCCCTGCCCGCTTGGCCTCGAACAAGGCGTCATCCGCCCGCTTCAGCGCTTCGTCCACGTCTTCTCCCGAGCGCAGCAGGGTGACGCCGAAGCTGGCGGAAAGCCGGATGGGATCATCCTCGCCCACGGTGAGGGTGGAGATGGTCTGCCGGATGCGCTCAAGCACCATCATCGCTTCATCCCGCCTCGTATCCGGCAGCATGAGGAGGAATTCTTCCCCGCCCCAACGGCCATACACATCGTAACGCCGCACGCCTTGGCGAACGGCACCGGCGATCTCGCACAGGGCCACGTCGCCCACTTCGTGGCCGAAACGGTCGTTGATCTGCTTGAAGTGGTCCACGTCCATCAGGGCAATGGCGAGACGCGTATCCTTGCGGGTGGCGCGCTGGGTCTCGTCCTTGAGCCGCTCCATCAGAAAACGTCGGTTGGCCAGTCCGGTCAGGGAATCCTGGTTGGCCGCCTGACGCAGGGTTTCAGTGACTTCCCAGAGATTGCGCTGGTACTGGTCCGAAATGCGGGCGAGCTTTTCCATGCGCCTGAGCTGTTTTTCGCAGCGCTCGGCCAGGGTCAGGCTCTGGTTGTGTTCGAGCAGATGGTAGCCGTCCGATATCCTCAGCAGTCGCTCCATGCGCTGATTCTGACCAAGGATGTGAGCACTCACTTCCTCCAGCAAGGGTCTGAGGGGATGACGGGCGTGGTCGGGCTCTTCCAACGCGGCCTGGATACGTTCCAACAGGATCTTGCCATCCTTGATCGAACCGGATGGCCTAGTCATCGGCGGTGGGGAGGATCTGGAACGGGAAGGTGTAGTCCTCGCGGAATTCTTCCGCCATTTCCATGACCCGTTCATTGCGGGGATCGTAATACCAGTTCACCCGGACTTCCCGGGATTGGGCATGGGCTTCTTCGAGCATGTCGAAGACGTCCATCATGGCCTTCACACTGCTGGTGTTCATGTAGATGAGTTCCAGCTCCAGGTGCAGGGGGCCGTCCGTCTCATCCAGGTACTGCTGGATCCAGGCAAAAATCCGGGCAAAGAATTCGAAGGAGTTCTCGGGATAGGAATTACCCGCCATGTGCAATCGCCCCCGCGCCCGGTCGGTGGCAATGGCGGGGGTGGACTGAGTGCCGGGGATTTCCAGTTCGTGGATCACTGACGACATAAGCATGTATCTTTTTTTGATAATGATAGTTCAGATGACGGCACGCAGGCTGAAGAACACCCGGTCGTCGCCACCATTGACCGGCGAGATCCTGGCGCACAGCGGCTCCAGGGATTTCCGCGCCACATCCACCAGCCCCAGGCCGGCGCCGCTGAGCACGCCCTCGTCACGGGGCTTGCGCAACTGGGCCTTGTAGGCCGCCTTGAGTTCCGCCTTGTCCATGGCCGCCAGTTCCTCCACCCGGTTTCGCAGCAGTTCGCCGTCTTCCCGTTCCACCATGTTACCGGCCATGATGACGTAACGCCCGGCACCGTTGCGGGCGACGATGACGGTGGCGGAGCCATCACGCTCATCGTAGCCCATGCGGGTGACGTAGTGGCGGATGTTCTGGGTCAGTTCAATATAGATGCCGAAGACATCCATCGCCGCGCCGGGGAGTGCGTTATCCGCCTCCAGATAGTTTCTCAGGGCATTGCCGATCTCTTCGATCAGGCTGCGGGAGATGGGGCCGTTGAAGCACAGGAGGATATGGTCCTCGTTGAACTGGCGTCGCAGGCTGAACAGGTCGATCTCGGACATAAGGTGTGTTACCCCGTTGCGTATTTGACTTGCGGCATTTCCACTGGATCAGGATTGGTCGACGCGAAAGGCCAATACCGTGACGTCATCCCGCTGATCATGCTTGCCACGGTAATCATCCAGGGCCTGATCCAGGGCGGCGGCCTGCTCGGCCATGGGGCGGCGGGCGTGGGCCATGAGCAGCGCCTTGAAACGGCTCGTCCCCAGCCCGAAGCCCAGATCCCCCCCGGATTGGTCCAGGTAGCCATCGGTCACCAGGTAGTAGGTGGCGGCCGGGTCCAGTCTGAGTTCGGTATCTTCGTACTGCCCCACCCGACGATCCCCCAGGGCTCGGCGCCCGCCCTTGACGATCTCCACCTCGTGGCCATCGCTATGATAAAGACTGATGCGCGCCCCCGAGTAACGCAGGATACCCCGTCCCCGATCCACGAACACCAGTCCCGCATCCATGTGGGTGGCAATGGCCTGGGTGGTCTCGGCATCCTTGAGCATTTCCCGCACGATGCCGTCCGCATGGTGCAGCACGGCCGCCGGTGAGGCCATGCCCCGGGTGTTGATGGCCTGATCCAGGGCGGCCCGAGCGAGCATGGTCATCAGGGCGCCGGGTACTCCGTGTCCGGCACAGTCCACCACGCCGATCAGATAGCGTTCGCCGTCATTGTGGAACAGGTAGAAGTCGCCTCCCACCACGTCCCGGGGACGCCAGAGCACGAAGTGATGGGGACCCAGCAGATCCGCCATGCGGTTATCCGGCAGGATGGCCCGCTGGATGAGGCTGGCATAGTCGATGGACGCCTGAATCTGGCGCTGGGCCGTGGCCATTTCCTGGTTGGCCTGGCGCAGTTCCGCGGTGCGCTCCTCCACCCGCCCTTCCAGTTCATCGGTATGACTTTTCACCTGTTCGGCCATGCGCCCGAAAGCCCGAGCGAGATCGCCGAGCTCGTCCTTGCCGGCGCGGGGGAGCTGGAGGTCGTAGCGCCCCTGGGACATGGCGCTGGCGGATTGCTGCAGCTCACGCAGGGGACGCAGCACAATGCGATCCACGGCCAGACCAAACCCGATCAACAGGATCAGCAGTACCAGGGCCACCACCAGCAGACCGGCCCGCAGCCAGGCTTCCCGAATCACCGCGGCCGCGGCCAGATCCACCGCGGTGACCACATACCACTGAAGCTCCGGGATGTAGGCCAGGGCCAGCAACTGTTCACGTCCGTCCAGGGTCACCGACAGCAGGGGCACGGTATCGATCCGTTCCCGGGCCTGCTGCATGGCCTGGGCCAGCTCGGTGCGTTGCAGGTCGTCCGGCAGGCGTCGGGCCAGGGTGTATCCGTTGACGGCGCCCGTGGTGGTGGAGGCGAAGCTGATCAGCGTCGGGTCCGGGTGGGCCTGGATGGCACCCCCGTGATCCAGGATCATTGGTGTCACGCCCACCGGGCGGGTATGGATGAAATCCTCCAGAAAGCCGCTCAGGTCAAGGCCTGTTCCGGCCAGGCCGATGCGGCGTTCGCCATCCAGCACCAGGACATTGAGCCAGACCCGGGTGGTACCCAGTTCCAGATCCGGATTGACGTTGATGTTGTAGTCGGCCGCCTGTTCCAGGGTGTTGAAGAACCAGGCATCACTGGGCTTGTCCGGGTCCAGGGTGTAGCGGGGTTGATCACTGAATGGCTGGTCGGCACTGTTGAAATAGTAATGGCTGGTCAGGGCACTGATCAGAAAATAGGAAGCGTCACGAAAGTCGCGACGGTACCCCTCCGCCTCCAGGAAGAACATCGCCCGCTTTTCGGCATTGTCTTCATCCAGCAGCCACCGGCGTGACAGTTCCGAGTCCGCCAGGCGCATGGACAGGGCCAGGTCCCGGGAGACGGGGGCCAGAATCCGTTCCCGGTTCAGGCGCGTGAAGTTCTCGGCAAAGGCCTCGCCGAAGTATTGACGAACACCTTCCAGGAGTTGCCAGCCCAGGAGACCGGCGGGGACCAGGGCCACCAGGCAGGCCAGTGCCAGGGCCAGTATGGACTTGGCTCTGAGGCCCTGGGGGTATTTCAGCATGCGGTATCTCCGGGGACGTCAGGGCACATCGAATGCCTCCCGTTTTTGCATCAGGGTCAAGCACGCGGAAGCCGGCATGGGGCGGGCATAGAGATACCCCTGGGCCTGGTGGCAGCCCCGCTCATGCAGCCACTTGGCCTGATAGTGGTTTTCCACGCCTTCCGCCACGGTGATCAGCGACAGGCTACGGGCCAGGGCCAGCACGGCCCCGGCGATCAGTTCGGCCTCCCCGCCCATTTCCAGCTCCTTGACGAAGCGCTGATCGAGCTTGAGGCTGCTCACCGGAAAACGACGCAGGTAGGCCAACGAGGAGTAACCGGTGCCGAAATCATCCACCGACAAGCTCACCCCGAGCGTGCACAGGGACCGCAGTATCCGTTCCGCCACGTCCATGTCTTCCATCAGGCAGCTTTCCGTCAGTTCCAGCTCCAGCGCCTCGGCGGGCAGGCCGGTGTCGGCCAGGGCACGCTCCACCTGTTCGACGAAGTTGGCCTGGTAGAGCTGGACGGCGGACAGGTTCACCGCCACGGTGAGATCTTCAAACCCCTGCTCGCGCCATGCCTGACATTGCAGGCAGGCCTTGCGCAACACCTGTTCGCCCAGGGGGATGATACTGCCGTTGGCCTCTGCGCGGGGGATGAAGACGTTCGGGGGAATCATCCCTTGATCGGGATGGTTCCAGCGCAGCAGGGCTTCGACACTGACGATCGCGCCGGTGACCAGATCCACCTTGGGCTGGTAGTACAGCTCGAATTCGTCATGCTCCAAGGCCCATTCCAGGTCACGATCCATCTGCAGCAATTCGCTATGACGGGACATGATCACGGGCTCGAAGATGCTGTGACGACGCAGCAGGTCGTCCTTGGCGTTCTGCACGGAAAAGGCCAGATAGGCCAGCAGTTCCGAGGCATCAGTGGGATACGGCGGGCACAGGACGATGCCGATGTTGCCCTTGACCTCGATGCGTCGGGGGCCGATCTCCACGGGGGGCCGGAGGGCCCCCAGCAGATCCGCCGCCAGGCGTTCAGGGCTGTCCAGCTGGGGAGAATCGTAGAGCACCACGCCGAACTGATCACCATAGATGCGGGCCATCAGGACATCCGGCCCCATCAGTCTGCATAGACGCTCCGATACCCGGCACAGCAGTTCATCCGCCACCGACTCCCCCCAGATGCGGTTGATGTCGGTAAACCCTTCCAGGTCCAGCAGGAAGACGCCCAGGGACCGCTTTTCCGATCTGGCCAGGAACAGCAGTTGGTTCAAGTGTTCCTTGAAGTGATCCCGATTGGGAAGGCCCGTGAGGGCGTCGTGGGAGGCCAGAAACTGGATGCGCTGCATGGCCTGTGCGTGTCGGTCATGGCGTTGCAACAGCGTCCTGGCAATGGTCAGGGACAGTGCCAGGGTGAGAATCAGGAGAGCCAGGGTGACGCCGAGCAAGGTGATCCATTGACGCTGACTGGCGGCCTTGATGTCGCGGCCGGTATCGAGGATGTCGCGCACCAGCGTTCGCTCCAGCTGATGAAGTCCGTCGATCCGCTCCGAGGTGACCTGGAACCAATGCAAACCGTTCAGCCCGGCCGGCTTTTGTGTCTCGCCCTGCTGAGTGATGGCGGCGCGGATGGCCATCACTTCCTGGTGAGCCGGCTGTTGCTCCAGGGCATGGAGTCTGTCCACGTAAATGTCGGGCGCAAGCTTGAGAAACTGGCTGCGTTGCAGTTCCTGGACCGCCACCCGCTGCAGGTAATTACGAAAGATGACCGGATCCGGGGTGCCGGCGGTCAGCCAGGCACTGCCCAAGGAACGTTCACGGGCGGCCTGTTCCTTGAGCATGAGCAAGCGACGGTAGGCGGCCAGAAGGCTCAGCATGCCCGGGGTGGCGCCGGCCTCGGGCGTGGAAGAGGCGATCAGGATCAGGGGATCGATCAGACGGCCATAGGGCTCGGCGCTTTCCAGGGGATGGAGCAGATGGCGGTCCACCCGCTCGCGATGGGCCTCCAGCCGGGCCGCGCCTTCTTCCAGTTGCCGTCGGAACACCGCCAGGTCGGCGCCGGTCACCCGCTGATAAATGGTTTCATCCCGCTGATAGCGGCGCAGTGCCTGGTCCGTGGCATCCCGATGCTCGTCCAGGATCGCGCGAAAGTCATTGTCCAGGGCACTGAGATAACCGGCGGTGCTACCCCGTTCCGCCTGCAGCGCATGGATCAGGGCCTTGCCGTCCAGGGCCAGTTGGGCCACCTGGATCATGCGGGTGCGCTCCTCGTGGCGTTGATGATGCTCCCCAAGGGCAATGGTCGCCATGATCAGAAATGCCGTCATGGGTATTGCCACAGTGGCAGCGATGCGAAGCCACAGCCTGTCCATGCCTCCCCCGAGTGGTGATAAAACCGCTTGATTCACAGGATACATAATCGCAGCATATCCGAACCATGAATTCACCTTTTCACAACCGTTTATCCAAGAACTTTCGCCACTGGTCAAAATGGGCCAGACGGCGAGGCGTCGAGTGCTTCCGCGTCTATGACCGGGACATCCCGGAGTATCCCGTGGCGGTGGATGTGTACGCCGGCATCCCCCATGTGCAGGTTTACGAGACCCGTTGGGAGGCGGATGACGCCGCCTATGACACCTGGCTGAAGGAGGTCCGCGAGACGGTGGGGGCCGTTTTCGGGCTGTCGCCGGAGGCGCTGGCGATGAAGGTCCGGCGGCGCCAGAAAGGGACCGAGCAGTATGAGAAGACCGGGCAGGAAGGTGATGAGCTGATCGTGTCGGAGGACGGACTGAGGTTCTCGGTGAACCTGCACGCCTATCTGGACACGGGGCTGTTCCTGGATCATCGCCAAACCCGGGCGATGGTGCGGGAACGCAGTCAGGGCAAGCGGTTTCTGAATCTGTTTGCCTATACCGGGAGTTTTTCCGTGCATGCGGCGGCCGGGGGCGCCTCGGAGAGTCTAACCCTGGACCTGTCGCGGACCTATCAGGAGTGGTCGTTGCGGAATTTCCAGCTCAACGGGCTGGACCTGACGCGTCATCGGCTGGAGCGGGTGGATGTGATGCAGTGGCTGGAGGATGCGCCGCGACTGGGCCGGCGCTATGACCTGATCGTGATGGACCCGCCCTCCTTTTCCAATTCCAAGAAGATGACGGCGACACTGGATGTGCAGCGGGATCATGCCTGGATGATCAACCGCTGCCTGGGTCTGCTTTCGGCCCATGGGGAGCTGTTCTTTTCCAACAATCGGCGCGGTTTCAAGCTTTATGAGGACGAACTGGCCCCCTGCCGGGTGGAGGAGATCACCCGGCAGACCGTGCCCGAGGATTTCGGTCGCGGCCGACCGCACCGATGCTGGATCATCCGGCGGTTGGAGGATTAGCGCCGCTTCCCCGTTAGAGAACCCAGCAGGCCCCGCACGATCTGGCGCCCGATCTGGGTGCCTACCGCCCGGGCGGTGCTCTTGGCAGTGGCCGCCAGCACGCTGTCGCCCCGCCGGGATGCACCGCCGCCACTGCCGCGACGACTGCGCGCCGCCTGCTGGGTGGTGACCGTCGTGGTGGGTTCGCTCAGGGCCGCTTCCGCCTGTCGCTGCAGGATTTCATAGGCCGATTCCCGATCCACCGGGGTGTCGTAGACACCTGCCAGGGGCGAGGACTGAATCAGCGCCCGCCGCTCGGCATCGTTCAACGGGCCAATGCGGCTGGCGGGGGGGCGAATCAGGGTGCGCTCCACCGGCGTGGGCTGGCCCCGCTCGTCCAGCACGGAAACCAGGGCGGTGCCGGTGCTCATGGACAGGATCTCCGCCTCCGTATTCAGGCCCGGCTTGGCCCGGAAGGTCTGTGCCGCCGCCCTCACCGCCTTCTGATCCCGAGGGGTGAAGGCCCGCAGGGCATGCTGGATGCGATTGCCCAGTTGCCCCAGCACCGGTTCGGGCAGATCCAGGGGATTCTGGGTGACGAAATACACCCCCACCCCCTTGGACCGGATCAGCCTCACCACTTGCTCGATGCGGTCGGTCAGGGACTTGGGGGCATCCTTGAACAGCAGGTGGGCCTCGTCGAAGAACAGGACGAAACGGGGCTTGTCCGCGTCGCCCACCTCGGGCAACTGCTCGAACAGCTCCGACAGCAGCCACAGCAGCAAGGTGGAGTACACCAGGGGACTGGCCCGGTACAGACGCTCCGCGTGCAGGATGTTGACCACGCCCCGCCCCTGCTCGTCGGTCTGCAGGAAATCCTCCAGGGTCACCGCCGGCTCACCGAAGAACTGCTCCGCGCCCTGGGACTCCAGGGTGAGCAGACTGCGCTGGATGGCCCCCAGGCTGGCGGGGGCGATGTTGCCGTAGGTACGGCTCAAGGTCTGACGCTGCTCCCCCACCCAGTTGACCATGGCGCGCAGGTCCTTCAGGTCCAGCAGCAGCCAGCCGTTGTCGTCGGCCACCCGGAACACCAGCTGCATCAGCCCGCTCTGGGTCTCGTTGAGGTTCATCAGCCGGCTGAGCAGGGTGGGTCCCAGGTCGGCGATGGTCAGGCGCAGGGGATGGCCCTGTTCGCCGAACACATCCCAGAACACGGTGGGGGCGCCGTGCATGTCCAGGTCATCCAGGCCCACCTGCCCTGCCCGTTCCCGTACCCGGTCATTCATCTGGCCGGGGACGGCGATGCCGGAAAAGTCACCTTTGATGTCCGGCACGAACACCGGCACCCCCAGGTCCGAGAAGGACTGGGCCAGTGTCTGCAGGGTGATGGTCTTGCCGGTACCGGTGGCGCCGGCGATGAGGCCGTGGCGATTGGCCATGCGCGGGGTGATGGCCACCGGGTGGCCGTCCGCGGCACCGATCAGCAGGGGATGTGCGTTCAAGGGCGGTCTCCTTGTTCATGGGTCACGTAGATGAGTCCGTCCACGTCGTAATCCAGTTCCCGGGCCTGCGCGACCAACCGCCGGACCACGTCGGGGTCCAGTTCGGGGCTGCGCGCCAGGATCCAGAGATAGGAACGGGTGGGACCGGTCACCATGGCGTACTGGTAGTCGTCCTTGTCCAGGGCAATGATGTTGTAAGCGCCATGAAACGGTCCGAAGAAGGATACCTTGAGGCGGCCCACGGTGGGAGACTCAATGAACCGGGCCACGCCTCGCGCCTCCCGCCAGACCTCCCGATCCGGGTGATAGCCCCGGTTGAGCACGCTGATGGCGCCGTCTTCGCGCAGTTCGTAATGGGCCGTGACATCGGTCAGGCGCCGTTCAAAGGAATGATCCAGCCGGGCGATGGAGTACCAGGTACCCAGATAGCGTTCGGCCTCCAGCCCCCGGACCGGCTCCACGCCCTTGGGGATGCCGGTGCAGCCGGCCAGCAGGAACAGGGCCGTCGCGGACAGGCACAGACGCGCCCATACGGACAGGGTGTTGCGGGAAAGCCCGTAGTTCATCAGTTTGCCTCGCTTTCAAACAGGATGCGGTAGGGATGGGCGTCG
Source organism: Ectothiorhodospira shaposhnikovii (assembly GCF_047222355.1). Lineage (NCBI taxonomy): Bacteria > Pseudomonadati > Pseudomonadota > Gammaproteobacteria > Chromatiales > Ectothiorhodospiraceae > Ectothiorhodospira > Ectothiorhodospira shaposhnikovii. The sequence goes on from NZ_CP178333.1 coordinate 2,559,208, forward strand.
AACAGGGCTTCGATCCTTGCAATACGCCCTTCCCTGACCTGCGCCCACTGCACCACGTCGACCTTCATCTTTTCGGAGATCTGGACATGGAACACCATGAAATGGCACACATCAGGCCCATCCACGAACTGCTTGCGGATCTCGATGCGCTGCAGGATGCCGCCGGTCAGCGACATGTGTTCGATGAAACGCTCGACGTCATCGAAGCGACTGATGGGGCTGACGTAGCGGAATGACCGCTCGTCCAGCAAGGCGCGCGCACGGTCATAGTCATGCCGCTCGATGGCTTGCAGATAATGATCGACCACCGTTGCCGGGGCCGGATGTTCGGCAAATGACGTCATTGGATCCAGGCAACCTCTCACGGTAGCGATTGACGCTAGCCCGGGCACCCGGGGGTGTCAAGGGAGCAAGGCCCGACCCACGTGCCGGGTCCGACACGTGGCCTTCGTCTCGTTCATGTTGTGTTCAGCCATGCGGGAGGAAACTGTACCCGAGGCTGGAGGAAGGACCGTCATCTCCCCGGCCAGTGTTCTGAAACTTCAGCGAGAAGGAGAATGACCATGAAAACCCTGAACGACAACGTGAGCCGCCGCCGTTTCCTGCAGTTCGGTGCCTATGGCCTGGTGGCTGTTCCGGTGGTGGGCGCCCTGGGCTGGGCCACCGCCGCACAGGCCGCCACCAAGGTGGACGAGAACTCGGACACGGCCCAGGCCCTGGCCTATCGCCATGATGCCGCCACGGTGGACCATCCGGCCTTTGTGGAAGGTAGCAACTGCGCCAACTGTCTGCTGTACACCGATACCGGTGGTGACTGGGGTCCCTGTGCCGTGTTCCCCGGCCAGCAGGTGGCCGCCAAGGGCTGGTGCACGGCCTGGGTGGCGCGGTCGTAAGGTCGCCCCCCTCCCCTCATCTCCTTCTCCCCTCGCGGGAGAGGGATTGGGGGGAGAGCCATGGATTTGAGGGCACGCCAAAATTGACCCAGCCAAGGGTGGCCCCACACGCTGAATGATGTAGACTTCCGGGCTGTCTGCCCGCCTTTCCGGCCTGCCGGACAGTGGGTGTGGCCCCAATGTCTACATAGAGCAGCTAAACCATGGCATCGACCGAACGTCTTTTGTTGAGCGGCAACGAGGCAGTCGCGCTGGCCTCCCTGCATGCCGGTGTACGCCTCGGAACCGGATACCCGGGCACCCCCTCCACCGAGATCCTGGAAGCCTTCTCCCTGATCGGCGGACCCGCCCAGTGGTCCCCCAACGAGAAGGTGGCCCTGGAAGTGGCCCTGGGCGTCTCCTTTGCCGGCGGCCGCACCCTGGTCACGATGAAGCACGTGGGTGTGAACGTGGCCGCCGACCCCCTGTTCACCGCCGCCTACATCGACCTGACCGGCGGCCTGGTGCTGATCTCCGCCGATGATCCGGGCATGGCCTCCAGCCAGAATGAGCAGGACAACCGCCACTACGCCCGCGCCGCCATCGTGCCCATGCTGGAGCCCTCCGATTCCCAGGAGGCCTATGACTTCACCCTGGCCGCCTTCGAACTCTCCGAGCGCTGGCGGGTCCCGGTGATCCTGCGCATGACCACACGCATCTGTCACGCCAAGACCGAAGTGATTCCGGGTGAACCCCGGCCGTCCACCATGGCGCCTCATTTCGAGCGGGACATCCCCGGCCGCGTGATGATTCCCGCCTATGCCCGTCCGGCGCACCACAAGGTCCGCGCCAAAATGGAAGAAATCGCCCGCTGGAACGAAGAGAGCGGTCTGAACCGCATCTATCCCGGCGACAAGTCCCTGGGCATCATTGCCTCGGGCATCTCGGTGATGCACGCCCGCGAGGCCGCGCCCGATGCCACCGTGCTGGCCCTGGGACTGACCTGGCCGCTGCCCATGCAGATGATCACCGACTTCGTCAACAGCGTGGACCGCTGCATCGTCATCGAGGAAGGGGATCATTTGCTGTACGAAGCCCTCACGGTGGCCGGACTGAAGGTGGAAGGCAAGCCGGAGATGTACCGCTTCAGTGAACTGAACGTGACCCGGGTGCGTCGCATCATCGCCGGCGATGTGAGCCCCGAGGCGCCCCGTCCCCGCGGCAAACCCCCGGAACTGTGCCAGGGCTGCTCCCACCGGGAGGTGTTCGAGGCCCTGAGCCGCCTGGACTGCATCGTCGCCGGCGACATCGGCTGCTACACCCTGGGCGTGCTGCCTCCCTTTGAGGCCATGGACACCTGCGTGTGCATGGGCGCCGCCATCGGCGTGGGCCTGGGCCTGCGGCATGTGCTGCCCGAGGCCGAGGCCCGGCGGGTGGTCAGCGTCATCGGTGACTCCACCTTCGTGCACTCCGGCCTGACCGGCATCGCCGAAATGGTGTACAACCCGCCGCCCACCGGCCATGTGGTCCTGATCGTGGACAACAGCACCACCGCCATGACCGGACGCCAGGAACATCCGGGGACCGGCCGCAGCCTGAACCACGAACCGACCAACAAAATGGACTTCGTGGCCGTGTGCAAGGCCATGGGCGTGAAGAACGTCGAGGTGGTGGATCCGCAGAAGGATGAAGCGAAGTTCGAGGAGATCCTCAAGGACATGATGGCCCGGGACGAGTTGTCCGTGCTGATCGCCGAGCGGCCCTGCATCCTGGCGGCACCGCTGATCCGCAAGCTGGAAAAGGCCGAGGCGGAAAAGCATTGTGCTGCCGGTTGTGCGGCCGCACCGGTGGAATGACCCATCCAACGAATCTTTAGGGGATCATCAATGGCAGTTACCAACGTAGTGCTGGCCGGCCTGGGCGGACAGGGCGTGGTCAAGGCATCCGACCTGCTCTCCACCACCGCCTTCTCCAGCGGGTTGCAGGTCAAGAAGAGCGAAGTCCACGGTATGAGCCAGCGTGGCGGCTCCGTCACCACCGACGTGCGCTTCGGCAAACAGGTCCTCAGCCCCATGGTGCCCATGGGCGAGGCGGATTTCCTGATGGTGTTCGAATCCACTCAGGTGGATCTCAACCTGGGCTGGCTGCGTCCCGGCGGCGTCCTGATCACTCCGGACCTGATCCCGGAGGGCGAGCTGAAGAATCGCAAGAGCCTGAATGTGGCCCTGCTGGGTGCCGCCTCCATGGTGATGGACTTCTCCGAACAGGAATGGGTGGCGGCCATCCATCAATGCTTCCCGCCCAAGCTCCATGCCGTCAATGAACACGCCTTTGCCCTGGGGCGCAAACTGGGGGCGGGACTGTCCCGCCCGGAAGTGATCGAGGGGGTTTGAATGCTGAGCGAACGCTGGAACGACGTGGAGGGTGGATTCCACCCTGCCAGTGCACCCGACTATCTGCCCGTGGAACGCCTGCGGGAAGTGCAGCTACGGCGCCTGCGCGCCGTGGTGACCCGCGCCTACGACAACGTGGACCTGTTCCGCTCCCGCATGCGGGAGCGGGGGCTGACCCCGGCGGACATCCGGACCCTGGACGACATCGCCCAGCTGCCGTTCACCGTCAAGGTGGATCTGCGCGACACCTACCCCTTTGGCCTGTTTGCCAGCCCCATGAGCGAGATCGTGCGCCTGCACGCCTCCTCCGGGACCACCGGCAAGCCCATCGTGGTGGCCTACACCCGTGAAGACCTGAATGTCTGGGCCGAGGTGATGACCCGCACCTTCGCCGCCTGCGGCTTGCACCGGGGCGACATCGTGCAGAACGCCTTCGGCTACGGCCTGTTCACCGGCGGTCTGGGCGCCCACTACGGGGCCGAGGCCCTGGGGGCAACGGTGATCCCCGTTTCCGGCGGCAACACCGAGCGCCAGCTGATGGTGATGAAGGACTTCAACGTCAGTGCCGTCTGCGCCACCCCCAGCTACTTCATCCATGTGATCGAACGGGCCAACGACATGGGGCTGGACCTGCGGGAACTGCCCCTGCACACCGGCATCTTCGGCGCCGAACCCTGGAGCGAGGAAATGCGCCGGCGTATCCAGGAAGGGGCCGGCATCCGGGCCTACGACATCTACGGCCTGTCGGAGATCATCGGCCCCGGGGTGGGCAGCGAGTGCGAGCACCAGGACGGCCTGCACATTTTCGAGGATCACTTCTACCCGGAGATCATCGATCCGGAGACCGGCGCGGTGCTGCCCGACGGCGAGGAAGGGGAACTGGTGCTCACCACCCTGAGCAAGCAGGCCATGCCCATCATCCGCTACCGCACCCGCGACATCACCCGCATCATCACCGAGACCTGCGGCTGCGGCCGTAGCCTGCGCCGTATCCGTCGCGTGGGACGCCGCTCGGACGATATGTTCATCATCCGCGGTGTGAACGTGTTCCCGTCCCAGGTGGAAGCGGCGCTGCTGGCGGTGGAAGGCACCCTGCCCCACTACCAGATCATCCTCACCCGCGACCATGGCCTGGACCAGATGGCGGTGGAAGTGGAAGTGACGCCCGAAGTCTTCAGCGACAAGGTCCGCGCCCTGGAGGATGTCCGCGCCGAACTGGCCAAGGCCATCGAGCAGATCATCGGCATCCGCGTGGCCCTGCGCCTGGTGGAACCCCGCACCATCGCCCGCAGCGAAGGCAAGGCCAAGCGGGTGATCGACAAGCGTGCCATCTAGTCGGCCCGCATCAAGGAGTATCGCTTCATGAAGCTGCAACAGCTTTCCGTGTTTCTGGAGAATCGTCCCGGGCACCTGGCCGAGCCCCTGGCCCTGCTGTCCCGGGAAGGCATCAATATCCTGAGTCTGTCCCTGGCGGACACCTCGGACTTCGGCATCCTGCGCATGATCGTGCGCGACTGGGAGCGGGCCGCGCAGGTACTCAAGGCGGATGACTGGGTGGTCAAGCTCACCGAGGTGGTGGCGGTGGACGTGGAGGACCGTCCCGGCGGCCTGGCCGAGGTGTTGCAGGCGGCCGGCAAGGCGGAACTCAAGATCGAGTACATGTACGCCTTCTCCCTGCGGCGCAACCACCGGGCCGCCCTGATCTTCCGCTTCGAGGAACCGGACCGGGCCATCGACGCCCTCTCGGCCGCCGGTTGCCATGTGATCGAAGCCGAAGCACTCTTCGCCGCGGTGGAATAAACAGGACGCTCACGGCCATGCCGCTGCCCTTCAAGGAACACCCCCTGCGCCATGCGGTCACCACCGAGCTGCATGCCCGTACCTTTGAGCCCATCAAGGCACCGGCCAGGGTCTCGCACCTGGCCTTCATCTGCGGGGAACGGGGCAGCGGCCGCAATACCGGGCACCTGATCAAGCTGCTGGAGTTCTTCGGTGCCCCGGTGCCGGAGTCCGTGGGTCAGTACCACGTGGCGGATCTGGGCGGCATCCGCCTGCACTGGGAGCGGCATACCGAGTTCGTCACCTATACCTTCACCGAGCCCGGACCTTACACGCACCCCTTTGACAACCCGGTCATCGAGCGGCTGCCGCCCCAGTGGCTGGCGGCCTCTCCGGGGGAGCTGGTCAGCGCCGTTTCCGTGGCGCTGGAGTCGAAGGACATGCCCGAACGCAGCCCGGCGGAGCTGTCCGAACTGTTCGGTCACAACATCATCATCGGCTCGGAAGTGGTGGGGGGACTGGGACGGGCCTGGTCGGATCTGCGCATCCACACCGACGGTTATGCCCGCATCCTGCTGCGCAACGAAGGCCTCACCGATGCCCAGGCCGGCCGCATGGTCAAGCGGGTACTGGAACTCAACGCCTACCGCTCCATGACCCTGCTGGCCCTGCCCGTGGCACGCAAGGTCAGCCGCACCCTGGACATGGCGGACCGACGTCTGGCGGAACTGGCCGCCGTCATGACGGAGCAACCCTCCCAGACCCCGGGCCAGCCGGTGGAAAGCCGACTGCTGGCGGAACTGACCGGCCTGGCGGCGGAAATCGAGTCGGCGGCGGCCCAGACCACCTTCCGCTTCGAGGCCTCCAAGGCCTATTACCGGGTGGTCAAGCAGCGTTTGGAACAATTGCGTCAACGGCGTATCGTCGGCCTGCAGACCTTCACCGAATTCCTGGATGCCCGGCTGGCGCCGGCGGTGGCCACCTGCGAATCCGTGGGCAGCCGGCAACGGGACCTGGCGGAGCGGGCGGCCCGTCTCACCGCCCTGCTGCGGGCTCGGGTGGAGGTGAGCCTGCAGGCCCAGAACCGCAACCTGCTCGAATCCATGGACCGCCGCGCCAAGCTGCAGCTACGGTTGCAGGAGACGGTGGAAGGCCTGTCGGTCATCGCCATCGGTTATTACGGCGTGGGCCTGGTGGGGTACCTGCTCAAGGGCCTGGAGTCCCAGGGTCTGCCCGTCAACGCCACCCTGGGCATGGGGATTGCCATGCCCATCGTGGTACTCAGTGCCTGGTTCTTCCTCAAACGGGTGAAGAAGCGCCTGATGCAGGGACACGGCGAATAGATCAGGTGAGGTATTTCTCCCGCAGGGCCACCTTGTTGGTCTTGCCCACGGAAGTCTTGTCCACCTGATCCACGAAGCGCACCTTGAGCAGGATGGACTCCTTGGGCAGCATGCCCTTGTCCACGAACTCACGGACATGGTGGGTCAGTTCGCGCTCACCCGGCTCGGTGCCGGCACGGGGCACCACCAGGGCCAGGGGGATCTCGCCCCAACGCGCCGCCGGCTGTCCGATGACCGCCACCTCGGAGACATCCGGGTGCTGCATGAGCACATCTTCCAGCTCCAGGGAACTGAGCCATTCCCCGCCCACCTTGATCACGTCCTTGGTGCGATCCGTGATGCGGATGCTGCCGGTATGGTCGCGGCAAGCCACGTCGTGGGTATGCAGCCAGCCACCGGCCCAAAGACGCTCGGATTGTTTTTCGTCCTTCAGGTACCCACGGGTCAGCCAGGGCGCACGGACCTGCACCTCGCCCGGGGCATGATCATCGGCCGTCACTTCCCTGCCCTCGGCATCCACCACGCGCAAGGCCACCAGCGGCAGCGGACGGCCGGTGCGGACCCGGCGCTCGATCTGTTCGTCCATCGGCAATGCCAGTTCGTCATCGCTCAGTTGGGACAGGGTGAGGATGGGACAGGTCTCGGACATGCCGTAACCGGTATAGATGTCCACGCCACGGCCCATGGCCTGACGGCACAGGGCCTTGGGCAGGCTGGAACCGCCGATCAGCACCTTCCAGCGCGAGAGGTCACAGTCCGCATTCTTCGCATCGTTGAGCAGCATGTGCAGAATGGTGGGCACGCAATGGCTGAAGGTGACCCCTTCCGTCTCGATGAGCCGGGCCAGCTGGTGAGGGATGTACTTGCCCGGATAGACCTGCTTCACCCCCAGCAGGGTGGCCATGTAGGGGATGCCCCAGGCATGGACATGGAACATGGGTGTGATGGGCATGTAGACGTCTTCCCGGTGAAAACGCCCCTGGGTGCCGTTGGAGGCCAGAGTCAGCAGGCTGGTCAGCGTATGCAGCACCAGCTGGCGATGGCTGAAATACACCCCCTTGGGCAGACCCGTGGTACCGGTGGTGTAGAAACAGGTAGCCCGGGTGTTCTCGTCCAGGTCAGGGAAGGTCTCCAGGGGCTGTGCCGCCTGCAGCAGCTGCTCGTACTCACCCACGAAATTCAGTCCCGCCGGATCGACCCGATCGTCGCTTTCGTCGGAGGTTTCATCCGTCAGCCGGATGAACTTCCGCACCGATTCGATCCGGCCGCGGATCGGGGCCAGCAAGGGGATGAACTCGTCGTGGACCAGGATCAGATCATCCTCGGCGTGGCTGATGGTATAGACCAGCTGTTCGCTGGACAGTCGCACGTTGATGGTGTGCAACACGGCCCCGATCATGGGCACGGCAAAGTAGCACTCCAGGTAACGATGGCTGTCGTAGTCCATTACCGCCACGGTATCCCCCGGCTCGACGCCCTGGGCTTTGAGCATGGCCGCCAGCCGGGCGACCCGCTGCCGAAACTCCGCATAACTGAAACGATGCTCGCCCTTGTAGACGATCTCTTGCGCCGGATCGTAATGGACGGGAGAAAACAGCAGGTGCTTGATCAGCAGCGCAGGCAGGGAACCCATGGGCATGGCATGAAATCTCCTTGTGGGCAACGTTGCCTGAGACTATACAGGATGCATCCGCACCGATTGTCGGACATTCTCTGCCGGTAATGGGGCTCAATGACAAAACTCAAAACCTGATCGCCCGATACGGCGCACAATAAGCCGTCGTACAGTCCACATTAGCCTTCCCGACAGGATGTTTCCAAGGATCGGCCCGATGTGTCACCACGGGACGAGTACTGTCGATCCGGAAAAATGCCTTGCCGCGCGACTCTGCCGGCAACAGGCCATCAACTTCTTGCCAACGCGGCCGATATCTACTCCATGCAGGGGCTGTTCAGGGCAGTGCCGCAATGATCAATGGGTATCCTGGGGAACCAACATGCAGCGTATCAATGACTTGCCGATCTGGGTCCGCCTGGTGGGGGCCATGTGGCTCATCCTGGTGCTGGCCTGGGGCGGCATGACCTTCTGGACGGTCCAGGAACAGCGGCAAACGGCCGTTCGTCAGGCAGAGTCTTTTTCCGAGACCCTGCATGAGATCACCATGGCCGGCCTGACCACGATGATGATCACCGGCACCATCAATCGGCGTGCCGAATTCCTCGACCAGATCATCGAACTCCAGAACGTCCACGATCTCAGGGTGCTGCGCGGTGATAACGTCTCCCGCCAGTACGGTCCCGGCGGCGAGCATGAAAGACCCCGGGATGCCATCGAGCGCAACGTGCTGGAAACCGGAGAGCCCTACATTGCCCTTTCCGAAGATCGCTCCACCCTGCGGGCGGTCATGCCGGTGAAGAATTCACGCCAGTATCTGGGCAAGAACTGCACCTTGTGTCACGCGGTGGCGCCGGAGGGCGCGGTGCTGGGCGGGGTGAGCCTGCAGATCAGCCTTGAGGATGTCAATACCGCCTCGCGTCGGTTCGGCTTCAACTTCCTTGCCGTGGCCACCCTGATCAGTTTGCCGGTGCTGCTGTTCCTGTTCCTGTTCACCCGCCGCTTCGTCACCAACCCCCTGCATGAAATGACCCGCGGGCTGCAGGGCATCGCCCAGGGCGACGGCGACCTGTCCCATCGTCTGCCCATCCACGGCAAGGACGAGATCGGCCAGGCCGCACAGGCCTTCAACGCCATGATGGACAATTTCCGCGACCTGATCAGCCGGGTCCTGCAATCCACCAGTCAACTGGCCAGGGCCGCCAGTGATCTGGCCTCGGTCACCGAGCGCACCAACGACGGCGTCTCCCGCCAGCGCAGCGAGATCGATCAGCTGGCCACCGCCATGAACGAGATGAACAGTACCGCCCATGAGGTGGCGCGCAACGCCCAGCAAAGCTCGGATTCCACCCGGCAGGCGGAAGAGGCGGCCCAGGAAGGCAAGCATATTGTCTCCGGCACCATGAAGCGCATCGAGCAGTTGGCCAAGGAAGTGCAGAAGGCGGCCGATGTCATCCGTGAACTGGACAACGGCAGCGAGGAGATCGGCAAGGTGCTGGACGTGATCCGGGGCATTGCCGAACAGACCAACCTGCTGGCGCTCAATGCCGCCATCGAGGCGGCCCGTGCCGGCGAGGCCGGTCGCGGCTTCGCCGTGGTGGCCGACGAGGTCCGCTCCCTGGCCAACCGCACCCAGAGTTCGACCCAGGAGATTCAGGCCATGATCGAACGGCTGCAGCAGGCCAGTCGTCGCGCGGTGACGGCCATGGACGAAAGCCGGCAGTCGGCCCAGGCCAGCCGCGACAGCGCCGCCCAGGCGGATGCCTCGCTGGATGCCATTACCCTGGCGGTCACCACCATCAGCGACGTGAACGCCCAGGTGGCCAGTGCCGCCGAGGAGCAAAGCGCCGTGGCCGAGGAGATGAACCGCAATGTGACCAGCATTTCCGATGCGGCCGAACTCAACGCCCAGGGCGCGGAGGAAACCACCCTCGCCTCCGAACAGCTGGCCCGACTGGCGGACGAACTGCAGGATCTGGTGGGCCGGTTCAAGGTGTGAAAACGACGCGGGGCGGGCCATGGGCCCGCCCCGCGTGACCATCAGCCCCACTCCACCGAATGGGGGCCGTGATGAATTACTCGGCGTCCACCTCGGACATCTCCAGGATGGAGGCGACGATGTCGTTCATCGTCACCAGCCCCACCAGGGTGTTGTCCTTGAGCACGACGATGCGGCGAATCCCCTGATTGACCATCAGCTTGGCCACGTGCTTGACCTCAAGCCCCTCCGGCACACTGATCACCGGCTTGGAGCAGACGTCGTAGACATTGATCAGGTCGATGTCCCCTTCCTCCGCCACGATGGTGCGCAGGATGGTGGTATAAGTGATGATGCCGTAGGCATCATGCTCATAGCGCTTGTCCACCACCAGGGACTTGACCTGGTGCCGGCGCATCTCGCGCATGGCCTCGCGAATGGTGGCGAGGGGGGAAATCATCGCCACGTCCTTCACCATGATATCTTTGACCAGCATGGGTTACCTCGGGCTTACAGCTCGTCCTTGAGACGGTCTTCAAACTGTTCGATCTGGCGCATGTCGATACCGGCAATATGCTCCAGGGGCACGGTGAACACCACGCCGTGGCTATGAGACTTCAGATCCAGTTCATCCCGCAGCGCCTTCATCACCGCCAGGGACAATTTCTTCTCCAGGACCATCAACAGAATCGACTGGCTGCCCTCATAGGTCAAGCCGAAGAAGGTTTTCTTCTCCTTGGCGCCGATCCCCCGGGCATCGATGATGGTCACCCCGCCGGCCCCCGCCTGCTTGGCGACGTCGATGGCCTTTTCTTCCAGGTTGTCGGCCACAATGGCCACCAGAACGGCAAACTTCATGATTCAGCTTCCCTCCACCCAGTGGTGAGTTCAACCGCGGTAGCATAGATCATCACGCCGATGATCGGGAAGACGATGATTTTAAGACGCGTTCCCGGCGCCACCGGAAAGCCGCCCGGGTCGGCATGCTGCAATCCGGTCAGTCCGTGATGGGCTTGACCGGCATTTGAGGTATGCTTGCCCCCTGACCGGAGCATTCAGAATCAAAAGGCGATCATGTCCCTTAAACTGCCCCACGAAATCATTCGCGAATCCGTCAAACTGGCCCTGATCGAGGATATCGGAGGCGGCGACCTCACCGCCGGCCTGATCCCGGAACAGACCCGGTGCCGGGCTCATGTGGTCTGCAAGGACCAGGCAATCGTCTGCGGACAGGCCTGGTTTGACGAGACCTTCAGACAACTGGACCCGACGGTGGAAATCACCTGGCATTGCCGGGAAGGCGAGGCGGTGGAGCCCGACACCCGGCTGTGCACGCTGAGCGGACCGGCCCGGCCCATTCTCACCGGGGAGCGCACGGCGCTGAATTTCCTGCAGACCCTCTCGGCCACGGCCACCCGGACCCGGCGCTACGTGGATGCCGTGGCCGGCACTCCCGCCAATATCCTGGACACCCGCAAGACCCTGCCCGGCCTGCGTCTGGCACAGAAATACGCGGTCAGCTGCGGCGGCGGCATGAACCATCGCCTGGGTCTCTACGATGCCGTGCTGATCAAGGAGAATCACATCATGGCCGCCGGCTCCATTGCCGCGGCCGTGGCACAGGCCCGCGCCCTGCCCGGCCAGGTAAAGGTGGAAGTGGAAACGGAAACCCTGGACGAGGTCCGTCAGGCGCTGGAGGCCGGCGCCGATGTGATCATGCTGGATGACTTCGACCTGGAAGGGATGCGCGCCGCGGTCGCCATGGTGGGCGATCGTTGCAAGCTGGAAGCCTCCGGCGGCGTGGACCTGTCCAGGATCCGGGAAATCGCCAAGACCGGCGTGCACTTCATCTCCGTGGGCGCCCTGACCAAGCACATCCAGGCGGTGGATTTGTCCCTGCGCCTGGAGGCCTGATCCTTTTCTTCTTTCTCTAGCCCACCCGGGTCTTGGCCAGCTGCCAGAGGGCTTCCAGGGCCTCCAGGGATTCGTCTTCCATGCGGCTGCCCTCCCGGGTCAGGGTCTCCTCCATGAAGCGGAAACGGCGCTCGAACTTGGCATTGGTGCGCCGCAAGGCCGCCTCGGGGTCCACTTTCAGGTGGCGGGCCAGGTTCGCCACGGCAAACAGGACATCCCCCAGCTCGTCCTCCAGGCGGGCATGGGGGGCTCCGGCCCCCATCTCCGCCCGCACTTCGTCCAGTTCCTCATGGATCTTGTCCAGGATGGGAGCGGCATCGGCCCAGTCGAACCCCACCCGGGCGGCACGCTTCTGGATCTTGGCGGCACGGGCCAGGGCCGGGAGTGTCAGGGCAATGCCGTCCAGAACACCGGATGCCGGTTCATTTCCGCCGCTGCCTGCGCCCTGACGGTCGGCCCGCTCCCGGGCCTTCTCCGTCTCCCAGGCCGCATGCTGGGCGTCTTCCGACTCGAACCGGACACCGGCAAAAACATGGGGGTGACGGCGGATGAGCTTGTCCGCCAGGGTGCGGGCCACATCATTGAAATCGAAACGCCCCTCCTCTTCCGCCATCCGGGCATGAAACACCACCTGCAACAGCAGATCCCCCAACTCCGAGCGCAGCTCATCAAAATCGCGCCGGGCAATGGCATCGGCCACCTCATAGGCCTCTTCCAGGGTATGGGGGACGATGCTGTCGTAGGTCTGCTTCAGATCCCAGGCACAGCCCCGCTCCGGATCCCGGAGTCGGGCCATGATGCCGAGAACCTCATCCAGTGCGGGAGATGATGAGGGTTTCATGGCTAGAAACTGAAACGGATGCCGAAGTGAATGTTGTCGTCCAGTTTGTAGTTCTTCTTGTAGTCCAGATCCGTCTCGATCCGCCGGTAACCGATGAATCCGGCCGCGCCCGGCGTCACTTCCAGTTCATAGCGCAGGGAAACGTCCCACAGATCATCGGCATCGCCGAAGCTGGTGATGGGCGGGGCATAGTAGGCTTCCAGGGCAAAGTACATGGGCGTATTGGCCGGTATCGTGTACCTCACCTCGCCCCCCAGCCCCAGGGCCTGGAACTTGTCGTCCGGCTCATCGATGAAGCCAAAGTAGAGCTTGCCGCCGACACCGAAGGTCAGCGGCTGTTCACCGGCGGGGACACCCCGTACGTGCATGCCGGTGGTCAGCATGTAATCACTGTCTTCATTAAAGAACAGGCCGAAGAACAGGTCGGCGCCGCCGAACCCGACGGCGCTGGAGTCGGTGATGAAGTTGAACTGGGCCGTTTCCTTGCTCAAATAGATGTCAAGGGTGTGGGCCGAGGCCATGGGGGCCATCCCCATCAAACAGGCCGCTGCCAGCAGTTTTGCGCGCATAGAGGTGTTCCAATGAGTGTTTAAAAAGTCAGGACGCAATTGTAACGCTTCACGCTGATATCGGCCCTTGTTGCTATCAGCCCTTGGGCTGTTCGTCCCGGGTCTTGTTCAGCCCTGGCGGTGACATCAGGGTCTGGGTCTTGTGATCATAACGCCCCTTGAGCTCATCCTTGATGGTACCCGACCACATGGGGACACCCACGAAATATCCGGCACGTCCGATCAGATGGGCCGCCACCGGACCGGTCAGCACCAGGAACACGATGATGGCCGCGGCCTTGGCGGCCACCGCCACGTCACCGAAAAATTCCAGCCCCACGGCGATCATCAGCAACCCTCCCCCCAGGGCACCGGCCTTGGTGGTGGCATGGAGCCGGATGGGCAGATCGGGCATGCGCAGCAGGCCCAGGGCCGCCACGAACATGAAGCCGACCCCGGTAAGCAGGAACAGGCTGATCAGGATTTCCACCAACAGATCAATCATCATCCCGGCTACCTCCCTTGGCAATCAGACGGGCAAATCCCACCGCGGCCAGAAACGCCGTCAGGGCCAGCACCATGGCCACGTCCAGGAAGGCCGTCACGCCGCTGGAGAGGGTGTAGACGGCGATGAAGCCCACCGTCAGCGTTGCCAGCATCTCCAGGGCCACCACCCGATCCGGCAGGCTGGGCCCCAGGATCAGACGAAAGAAGATCAACACCAGGGACACCCCCAGCACCAGATAGGCAATGAATATGGAGAACTCAAGCATGGCTGCCCCCGCTGCAAATTCTTGAATGCCGATCCTGTCCCGCACACCTCACCGCAGCACCTCCAGGGCACGATATTCCATGTAGCGGATGCTCTCGATCACCGCTTCCTCGTTTTCCAGGTACATCACATGGATGTACAGCACCTTGCGGTCACTGGAGACGTCCAGGCTCAGGGTGCCCGGCGTCAGGGAGATGAGATTGGCGACCACGGTGATTTCCGCATCCGTCCTGGCCTCCAGCGGAAACGCGATCACGCCCGGCTTCATGTAATACGTCGGCGTGAGCACATCATAAGCCACCTTGAGATTGGAAAGGATCAGCTCCTTGATGAAAAAACCGATGAAAAGGATCGCCTTGGGAATCTTGCCGGTATAGGCGGCAAAACCCGGTTGATCCCGCAGGGCGGAGGCCAGGATCAGATAACCCAGCACCAGGCCGATGAACAGGTTGGTACCCGTGAAGCTGCCGGTCAGGCCCATCCAGACCAGGGCCAGCAGGATATTCGAGGCCAGTGGACCGATCATTACCGTTCCCCCAGGACTGCATCAATGTACAGGCTCGGATTGAGCAGCTGATGGGCTGCCGCATCCGCGATCCGGTAGATGGGCTCCGCTCCCAGACCGATGAAGACCGTCAGGGCCGCCATTCCGCCGATGGTCAGATAGAGCACGCCGGAGCCGACGCTGCCATGGACCGGACGATCGGCATGTTCCTCCGGCTGAGCCTTCCAGAACACCTCGGCCCAGATCTTGATCATGGAGTACAGCGTCAGCAGACCCACCACCAGGGCCACACCCACGATCCACCAGGCCTCGGCCTCCACGCCGGCCCGGATGAGGATGAACTTGGCGAAGAACCCGGACAGGGGCGGTATCCCGGCCAGGGACAGGGCCGGGATCAGGAACAGGATGGCCAGCATGGGATGGGACCGATACATGCCCCCCAGTTCCTTGAGCTCGTAGGTCCCCTTGAGCCGGTACACCAGACCGCTGACCAGGAACAGATTCGCCTTCACGATGATGTGGTGCATGATGTAGAACACCCCGCCGACGATGGCCAGGGGCGTGAACAGCGCCAGTCCCATGATCATGTAACCGATCTGGCTGATGATGTGAAACGACAGGATGCGGCGGAACTCGAACTGGGCCGCCGCGCCCAGCACCCCGGTGAGCATGGTGGCGGCGGCCACCCACAGCAGGATCTCATGGGTGTAGTCCACGTCCTGGGTGAAGATGAGGGTGAACACCCGGAACAGGGCATAGACCCCCACCTTGGTCAGCAGGGCCGCGAACAGGGCCGAGACCGCCACCTGGGGCGTGTGATACGAGGCCGGCAGCCAGAAGAAGAAGGGAAAGGCACCGGCCTTGATGCCGAAGGACACCAGGAACAGCATGGCGATCACGGTGATGATGCCCGGATCTTCGGCATAACTGAGCTTGTCGGCAATGTCCGCCATGTTCAGGGTGCCCGTCAGGCCGTAGAGCAGGCCGATGGCGGACAGGAACATGGCCGAGGACACCAGGTTCAGGGTCACATACTTGATGGCCCCTTCCATCTGCGCCCGTTCCCCACCGAGGATCAGCAGGGCAAAGGAAGCCACCAGCATCACCTCGAACCAGACGTAGAGGTTGAAGATGTCGCCGGTGAGGAAGGCCCCGTTCACCCCCGCCAGCAGCAGGTGCAGTAGCGGATAGTAGCCGAAGGCCTCATGGCGCTTGCTCATGGAGGTCAGGGAATAGACCGCCGTGGCAAACCCGCTGATGCCCGCCAGCACCACCATGATGGCGCCGAGCAGGTCCGACACCAGCACGATGCCGAAGGGGGCCTGCCAGTTGCCCATGTGCATCACCAGGATGCCGTCCTGCCAGGTGGCGGACAGCAACCACAGGGCGGACAGCAGCATGAGCCCGGTCCCGACCACGGTGGTCACGCGCTGGGCAAGGCGCCAGCGCCAGAGGATCAGCGTCAGGGCGCCGAAGAACAGGGGAATGATGACAGGCAGCGCGACCTCGAGCCTCATGTGTCGGTATCCTTCATCTGGTCCATATCGTCAGCCTGCACCACTTCGTAGGCGCGGTGGATCAGCACCACCGCAAAGGCCAGCACCCCGAACCCGATCACGATGGCGGTCAGGATCAGGGCCTGGGCCAGGGGATCGGCCACCACGCCCGCCGGCTGCATGGCACCCTCGGGCACCAGGGGCGGCGCACCGCGCAACAGACCGGCCTGGGTGAACAGCAGCAGGTTGGCGGCATTGGACAGCAGCACCAGCCCGATCACCAACTTGACGATCGAGCGTCGCAGCATCATGTAGATGGCGGCGGCAAACAGGCCGCCGACGGTAAACGCCATCAAGGTTTCCATGGGTGATCTCCTGTCATCATCACTCTTCCACCTCGGCCAGGGACAACAGGATCAGCAGTACCCCGCCGATCACCACCAGATAGACCCCGATATCGAACAGCAACGGCGTCCCCACCTTCAGATCACCCAGCACCGGCAAGGTCAGCTCCAGCCACTGGGAGGTGAAGAAGGGCTGCCCCATGAAGACCGCGGGCACCCCGGAGATCACGCCGAACAGCAAACCCCAGCCCAGCAGGTCCCGGGGTTCGAAGCGCAACACCCGCTTGGCGCTGCGGATATCCAGGGCGAACATGTACAGGGCAACGGCGGAGGCCGCCACCAGTCCGGCAATGAAACCGCCGCCGGGCTCGTTATGGCCCCGCAGCAGCAGGAACACGGAGAAGATCAGCAGCAGCGGCAGCAGAAAATGGGCTGCCGTGCGCAGGATCAGTGACTGCAGGGTGAACTGTGGGCTCATCGTCTTCTGTCCTCGGCACGGAACTTGATCATGGCGTAGACCCCCACCGCGGCCAGGGCCAGCACCACGATCTCACCCAGGGTATCCAGGGCACGGAAGTCCACCAGGATGACGTTGACAATGTTGCGGCCATAACCGGAAGGCTGACTTTCCTGGATGAAGTACTCGGAAATACTGTCCGCATACCGGGTGGTACTGGCGGCCAGCTTGAGCACAGCCATCATGGCCCCCACGGCCAGGGCGATGACCGCATCCCGGACCCGCAGCACCATGGGTGTCAGGCCGAGGAAACCCGGCAGGCGGAACAGCACCAGCACCAGCATGATGACGGTGAGCGTCTCCACCAGCACCTGGGTGATGCCCACATCCGCGGCACTGAACAGCACGTAGATCAGGGCCACGCAGAACCCCACCACCCCCAGTGAGGCCACCGCCCCCAGGCGGGAACGGGTGGTCACCGACACCAGGGCCGCCATCAGCAGCACCGCGACAATGAAGGCCTCGTGCACCAGGATGCCGGACAGGTCCAGATCGATATGCACATCGGTGCGAGTGAGCAGGGTCACCATGACCAGGCCCACGGTGGAGATCAGGATGGTGAGCAGGTAGTAGCGCAGATAACCGTTCTGCAGCACCCGGGTCTGCCATTCGGACAGCCACACCATCCCGGCCATGGTCTTTTCATAGGCCGCTTCGGGACCGTAGCGATTGACCACCTCCATGAAGCCGGTGAAGCGGCGGAACCGTTCCCAGTTGAGATAGAGCAACAGACCCAGGGCCAGACTCACCCCGCTCAGCAGCAGGGGCAGGTTGAAGCCGTGCCAGAGGGACAGGTAGGGCGATACCGGCGCCCCGTATACCGCCGCCGCCGCCCAGGCGATCAGGCCCTGATCCACCAGCCCCGCGCCCAGTCCGAACAGCAGCCCCAGGGAGGCCAGGACCACGGGGCCCGCCAGCAGGGCCGGCGGCGCCTCATGGGCTGGAATCTTGGGGGTGTCGGCCCGGGGACCGTACCAGGGACGAATGCCGACGATGGCCGCCACCGCCACCACCATGACGGCGGAGACCACGGCAAAAACACTGAGCAACCCGGCCAGGGCCGGTGCCTCCAGCACCGCCTCGAACAGCAGTTCCTTGGCCACGAATCCGAACATCGGCAACACCCCGGCCAGGGACAGGGCGGCCAGACCGGCAAAGACGGTGGTCACCGGCAGCGCACGGCGCAGCCCGCCGGTCTGCAGGAAGTCCTTGCAGCCCGCCTCGTGATCCAGGATGCCGGCCACCAGGAACAGCGCACCCTTGTAGAGGGAATGGGCCAGCAGGAAGGCCATCGCGGCCAGCATGGCGGTCTCGGTGCCCACGCCGATGAGCATGGTGAGGGTACCCAGGGCCATGACGGTGGAGTAGGCCAGCACCTGCTTGACACCGGTGGAACGCAACGACAGGAAGATCCCGGCGAACATGGTCACGGCCCCGAACAGACCCAGCAGCAACATCCAGGCCTCGGTCCCACCCAGGGAGGGATTCAGGCGGGCCATCAGATAGACCCCGGCCTTGACCATGGTGGCGGAGTGCAGGTAGGCGGAGACGGGTGTGGGTGCCGCCATGGCATTGGGCAACCAGAAATGGAAGGGATACTGGGCCGACTTGGTGAAACACCCCAGCAGGACCAGCAGCAGGATGGCCAGATACCAGTCGTGCTCGCGGAAGATGTCGCCGGAGGTGAGGAGTTCGTGCAGCTCGTAGCTGCCTCCCACCAGGGCCATCATGACCAGGCCGGTGAGCAGGGCCAACCCGCCGGCCACGGTGACGAACAGCCCCTGCAGGGCGGACTTGCGGGCCTTGGCGTCCTCATGGTTGTAGCCGATGAGCAGATAGGACGTGATGCTGGTGAGTTCCCAGAACACGAACAGGGAGATCAGGTTGCTGGAGAGCACCAGCCCCAGCATGGAGGCCATGAAGGCGAGGATCAGGACATAAAAGCGCCCCAGGTCCCGATGACCTTCCAGATAGCGGCCCGCGTAGGCCACGACGAAGAAACCGATCCCCGAGATCAGCAGGGCAAAGAGCAGGCTGAGACCGTCGACAAGGAAGGTGAGCTGGATGCCCAGACTGGGAATCCAGTCGTATTCCATGATGATCCGCCCGCCGTCGGCCTCGCGTAGCGCGGGCAGGAAGGAGGCGAAGTAGATGAACAGCACCGCGGGCAAGGCGGCCAGCGCCCAGCCACTGTGGCGACCCAGGCCCCGATGCACCCAGGGCGCAACCGCGGCAATCAGAAATCCGGACAGGACGGCAAGCAGCATGGGTTGTCTGATGGGCGATTCAGCAGAGGCCGGCGCGGTGTTCGGCACCAATACCCCCTGCCCCGCGTCAAGGACCGACCGCGGATGCCTCTCTCCTCCAGGTTGAACGTGGATGGATGCAATATTGCCCCCGGACATCGGGCAGGCAAAAATTAGCGGCACACGACTCCGTGAGCCTTCACTCAGGCACGTTTTATGCTAACCAAACTTGCTTTTTGTTTGCAATCCCTTTCTGCTGCGACGCAGCAGAAAGGGATGTCGCCGCCGGGATCAGTCGATCCAGCCACTTTGCCGACGGCGCCAGCGAATACGGGTCAGGATGATCCCCAGCAGCAGGCTGCCGATGGATACACCGGCTCCCACCAGAAACCAGTCCCTGCGCACATTTTCCTGTAAGGCACGATTCTGATCCTGGAGCGCCCCGACCCGGGCCTGTTCCCGGGTCAGCGCGTCGGTCAGGGCCTCGTTGCGACGGGCGGTTTCCAGTGGATCCGCCGCCACCTCGCGCAGGGTTTCCAGTTCCCGCTCCAGCTCCGCCAGCCGCGCACTCAAGGCGTTGGCCCGCTGGGTTTCATTGTCCCGTTCAGCCGTCAGACCACGAATCCGGTCGCCCTGTTCCCCGCGATTTTCCTCCAGCTGCTGTATACGACGCTCTGCCTGGGCCAAACGTTCCCTGGCGTGGGGACGGTTCATGAGAAAACGGCTCTCGATCCACCCCTCGGTCCCGTTGGCCGTCCGAACCAGGCTATAGCCGTCGTCATCCACCTGCAGCACGGTCACCGCCGTGCCGCTGGTGAGAAACTGCAGGATGCGATGCTGCAGCGTCTTGCCGGTACGGATATGGGCGCTGAGTTCGTCGGAGATATAGGCCGTGCTCTGGGCCTGGGCCAAGCCGGACCAGGCAGTTGTCAGCAGCAGGATGACCAGGATCAGAGGCGGCAGGGATACCAGAGGGTGTTTCACGAAAGATGTCCTTTGCTTGTCGGTCATGGATCAGGCGCGCCTATTGTAATCGTCCCCCCGGCAGGGCCGGGGACAGCAGGACTGTTACTTGTGCCGAAGGTCACAAAAACACGGCCGGCCCTCACCGCGTGCGGGGTGACGGACGAGCGCCACTCCCCTACTCTATCAGCCTTGCAGGCCTGAAACCTGAACGCCTGCCCCAGGATCACGTCACACCAACCACTGGAATCACAGCCCATGGCAGAGAAAGACCCTGCTCACCTGAGTCCGCGGGAAGCCCATGAATTGCTCAGGGAAAATCCGAGAGCCCTGCTGATCGACATCCGCTCCAGCATGGAATTCCTGTTTGTCGGGCACCCGGTCGGCGCCGTGCACATCCCCTGGATGGACGAGCCGGACTGGACCCTCAACCCGAGGTTCGTGCCCGAGGTACGCAAGCTGCTGCTGGGCAGCGTCGGGAGTGAGTCAGCCCCGGAAACCGGTGCCCCGGTGATCCTCATCTGCCGTAGCGGCAAGCGTTCCCTGGATGCGGGTCGACTGCTGATCAGGGAGGGGATTCCCAACGTCTACCACATCGGCGAAGGCTTTGAGGGAGAACTGGACGAGAAGCACCAACGCTCCAGCCTGGGCGGCTGGCGCTTCCACGGTCTGCCCTGGGAGCAGTGCTGATCCCTTCGGCCCGGCATGGCGGCCCGGGACATCACGTCTTCGTGGATGCCCTGGACCGCTGCCATCGCCGTACCCGGTGCTCCAGTTGCAGGGGCAGGAACAGGATCAGGTCATAGACTACCGGCAGGAACCAGGACAGCAACCGCATCGTGCGGGCAAGATGGAAGCTCAGGAACGCCAGTACCTGCAGCACCACCACGACCCACCACCCCCCCAGCACCCCCATGGCCTGCATGAACAACTGCAGCGGCAACGGGGTCAGCGCCAGCAGCAGGGTCATCAACCCGCCCAGGGACAGCAGCGTCAACAGGGAAAGCCATTCCAGCGGCGGCAGCGCCAGTTCCGGCTCACCTTCCAGCAGTCGGCCCAGGGCGTCCTCGTGCAGGATGAACAGATCACGGGACGCGGCCAGCGCGCCGGACAGCCAGGCCAGCAGGATCAGCAATAGAATGCCGCCCCACATCAGGCGCCGCCTCCCCGCCGCGTCCCAGCCGGCAACCATGGGCAACAAAGAGGTCACGCCCCGGGACTCCAGAATCATGCCACCGGCCATCGCCGGCATGAGCAGAAACAACAGCGTTGCCAGGGAGGCCAGGCCGGGGCCACCCGCTTCCCCGGGATGCCAGCCCAGCATTTCCGTGACGGGCATGAGCAGCAGGTGATACCCCGTCGCCCCCGCCATCAGGATCAGACCCAGCAGTAGCAGGCTCACCAGCAGCTGGCCCAGCGAGGCCAGGGTCAGGGCGGGCGGGGGCATGCTCCGGTCCCTGAAGCGCTGGTACTGGGACAGCGTCACATCCAGGTGTCGCGCCTGATCCCGCACCGCGACCACGCCTTTTTCCAGGTCGGTCAGACGGTCGCCCAGGGCACGCCATTCCGGCAATAAACCACGGAGTATCTTCAGTCGCTCCCGGTTGCCCTGGCGATACTCCTCCAGGGTATCCCGGCCCACGCGGGCCAGGGTGTCGTGGATCTCCTGCAGCATGGTGCCGACACGAGGATCCGGTTTTGGGGGGGCCTCGGCCAGGGCGCGGGCGGTATGGATCCAGGCGGGCTCCTCGGGAATCTGGTCCCGGGTCTGGCGGTAGTCCTCTTCGATCCTTTCGATCTGTTCGGCAATGCGTCGCTGCAGGAGGGCATACCCTCCCAGATCCCGGTTGAGACGATGATGGATGCCCAGATATTCCCGTTCCACCCTCAGCTGCAGACGGCGCAGCGCCACGCCACGCAGATAGGCCTGGTGACGATGACGCACCTTGCGACCGGCAAATCGCAGGCCATGGGCGGCAGCTCGGAACTGCCATTCCAGCAGATGAAAGAGCTGCCGCAATCCACGGCGCAGCCAGGGGCGACTGAAGTAAAGGACCAGGATCCCGATCACCACCCAGATCAGGATGGAAATACCCAGGCTGTCCGCCCACAGGCCCCATAGATCGTTGCTGCTCATTCATCAACTCCCGGTTTTCGGTACGGGTGGCCGGCAGACGGCTTAAAGTTTTCCGATGGACGGCCGACAAATCTATTGAGGCCATCCTGTTCCAGGCTACCCCGTTGTACACCACCTGGACTGACAGGCGCATGCATGTTCACGCATGAATATGCCGAAATACAATCGGATCATGCAATTCAATAGAGACCGACCCATGGACCGAAGCCAACTGGAACTGAAAATGGGCGCCCAGCTCACCCCCTACCGGGAACTGCCGGACATGACGGCCGGGGCTGCCGTGCTGGGTTTTCTCCCCGCGTTCATGGACGTGCAGACGCACGAAACACACCTGTCCATCAACGAGGATGGTTCGCTGGCGGTCATCCACCTGCTGGATGGGCTGCCGGATCACTGGGTGATCGAACGGGATGAACAGGGCCGCATCACCGCCCTGAAGGACGGCATTGTCGCCGGCTTCATGCGTCAGGGCCGGTTCTTCACCCGTTCGGAACTGGCTCAGCTACGCTGGGACGCCTGAAACCGGATTTCCCCTTGTGCCCGGGGGCGTAATCCGGTCCAATAGGCGGCTCCTTATCGCCAGACACCCAACCCATGCGAAAGAACAGTTACGAGCGCGAAGAACTTCTGCAATGCGGCCACGGAGAGATGTTCGGCCCCGGCAATGCTCAGCTGCCGGTCCCGAACATGCTGATGATGGATCGCATCAACCATATCAGTGACGAGGGCGGCGCCTTCGGCAAGGGTGAGATGCGTGCCGAACTGGACATCAATCCCGATCTCTGGTTCTTCGACTGCCATTTCCCGGGTGACCCGGTCATGCCCGGCTGTCTGGGCCTGGATGCCATGTGGCAGCTGGTGGGCTTCTACCTGGCCTGGATCGGCAATCCCGGTCGCGGCCGCGCCCTGGGCGTGGGTGAAGTGAAGTTCACCGGTCAGGTCCTGCCCAGCGCCCAAAAAGTCACCTATCAGGTGGACGTCAAGCGCGTCATCACCCGCAAGCTGGTGCTGGGTATCGCCGACGGTCAGGTGCTGGTGGATGATCGCCTGATCTACACCGCCAAGGACCTGCGGGTCGGCCTGTTCACCTCCACCGACGGTTTCTGACGCCACTTTCCTCCCGTTTGACCTGTGAGCCCTGATCGACGACGATCAGGGCTCACGCACATCCGGGGGATGACCGTGGGCCAGGAGATCGACCACACGCACTTCAAGGCCGGCGATTTCGCCCGCTTCCGGGCCTATCTGGAGGCTGAAACCCGGCTGGCCCACGACCTGTTCCAACAAGGTCGTTTCGATCACGGCGATCCACTGGCAGGATTCGAGATCGAAGCCTGGCTGCTGGACCGGCATGAAGGACCCGCGCCGCTCAATGAGGCCTTCCTGCAGCAATTCGACGACCCCATGGCCACCCCCGAGCTGGCCGCCTTCAACATTGAAGTCAACACCCGCCCCCACCCCCTGATCGGTCGCGCCCTCACCCGGATCCACCGGGAGATGTCGGCCACCTGGCAGCAAGCCCGTCAGGCCGCGGCCGCCGTCGGCGCGCGCGTCCTGATGACCGGCATCCTGCCCACCCTGCGCCCGGAACATCTGCGCTTGGGCAACATGTCATCCATGAAACGCTACCGGGCCCTGAATCGGGAGGTCTTCCGCTCCCGGCAGGGACGGCCGGTGCGGCTGGACATCGCCGGCCGGGAGCATCTTCTGCACCTGCACCGGGATGTCATGCTGGAAGCCGCCACCACCTCGTTCCAGATCCATCTGCAGACGCCACCGGATACGGCCCACCAAGTCTATAATGCAGCCATCATCGCTTCGGCTCCCATGGTGGCTGCCGGCGCCAATGCCCCCTTCCTGTTCGGCAAGGACCTGTGGGACGAGACCCGGATTCCCGTCTTTGAGCAGGCCGTGGAGATCGGCGGCTACGAGGACGCGGCCCGGGGCCCCCTGCGCCGGGTCAGCTTCGGCTCCGGCTATGCCCGGGAATCCATCCTGGAATGCTTCGACGAAAACCAGGCGCACTTCCCGGTCCTGCTGCCCATGTGCAGTGACACCCCGCCGGAGCAGTTCGCCCACCTACGCCTGCACAACGGCACCATCTGGCGCTGGAACCGTCCATTGATCGGGTTTGACGATGAGGGCCGGCCCCACCTCCGGATCGAACACCGGGTCCTGCCGGCCGGCCCGACCCTCACCGACAGCGTGGCCAACACCGCCTTCTTCTACGGGCTGGTGGAGGACCTGATCACCGAGCCCGGCGGACCCGAAACCCTGATTCCCTTCGCCGCCGCCAAGGACAACTTCTACCAGGCGGCCCGCCTGGGCCTGGGTGCCGTCCTGCAGTGGCGCGACGGGCAGCGCATCGGCACACGGGACCTGATTCTGGACGAGCTGCTGCCCCGGGCCCGTCATGGCCTGCAGCGCCTGGGACTGGCCCGGGCGGACAGCCATCACTACCTGGAGATCCTGGCCGAGCGGGTGCGGACGGGCCGCAACGGCGCCCGGTGGCAGCGGGACTTCGTTGCCCGGCACGGGCGGGACATGATCGCGCTGACCCGGGCCTGCCGCCGACACCAGGCCACCGATGCGCCTGTGCATCAATGGGATCTTCAACTCGTCGCCGCAGAGGACTCAGAATCATGCTGAGACAGCAGGAAGGATTGCCCGCAGGCTTTCTGGATACCCCCGCCGAGGCCCTGCATCGCATCGTCCCGGAACCGACCCTGTTTCATCTGCCAGGACGCCGTTCGCCCGCCCTGTTCGTCTCCATCCTGCTGCACGGCAACGAACCGGTCGGCCTGCACGCCATCCAGCAGATGCTCGGTACACTGCCGACGAGCGAACTGCCCAGGGGCCTGAGCCTGTTCGTAGGTAATGTGGCGGCCGCCCGGGACGGTGTACGCCGTCTGGAAGGACAGGCGGACTTCAACCGCATCTGGCCGGGCACGGAGGCACCGGACGGCCCCGAATCCCGGCTTGCCGCCGAAGTGCTGGAAACCATGAGGTCACGGGGCGTCTTTGCCAGCGTGGACATCCACAACAACACCGGCCTGAACCCCCACTATGCCTGCATCAACCGGCTCGACCATCGCTACCTGCGTCTGGCCACCCTGTTCAGCCGCACGGTGGTGTACTTCATACGCCCCCGGGGCGTGCAGTCCATGGCCTTTGCCGAGTTGTGTCCGGCGGTGACCCTGGAATGCGGCAAACCCACCGACCGGCACGGGGTGATGCATGCGGCGGACTATGTCCGTGCCTGCCTGAACCTGGCGGAACTGCCGGATACCCCGGTTCCCGCCCATGATCTGGACCTGTTCCATACCGTGGCCCAGGTAAAGATCCCGGCCGAGATCCGGATCAGTTTCGAGGACAGAAGGACGGACCTGCTGTTCGCCCCGGACCTGGACCACATGAACTTCCGGGAACTGCCCGCCGGCACCGTGCTGGGCACGGTCAACGGGGGCCGCCCGCTACCGGTCACGGCCCATGACGAACAAGGGGCGGAGGTTTCCGCCCACTACTTCGCGGTGGAACACGGCCGTCTGGTACTCACCCGTCCCATGATGCCCTCCATGCTCACCCTGGATGAACGGGTGATCCGCCAGGACTGCCTGTGCTACCTGATGGAGCGGATGGATGCCGAAATCAGGACGGGGTTTCACCGATCGGCACTGTGATCTGCTCCACGGACACTTCCATCCGGGACGGCAGCACCAGCGGACCGAACTGATTGAACACGGGAACATCTGCCGCATCCCGCCCATAGCCCAGGCGAACCCGGCCTGCATCCGGCCTTGCCCGGGTAGGATCAAAGGAATACCACTGCCCTCCCACGAAGGCCTCGAACCAGGCATGCAGATCCATGGGTTCCAGTTGATTCAGGTAACCCACCACATAACGGGCCGGGATGCTCAGACTCCGACACAGGGCGATGCCGACGTGACTGAAATCCCGACAGACACCATTACGCCGTTCGATGGCCTCCAGCGCGGAAATCGGCGCCGGATCGGAATCGGTGAGGTAGCCCAGGTGCTCATGGGTCCAGCGGGTGATCGCCTCCACCTGGTCATAGCCGGGAATGCAGCCTGCCACAATCTCACCAGCCAGCCGGCCCAACCGGTCCGAGTCGCAGTAACGACTGGGCGTCAGGTACATCAGGGCCTGATCCGGCAGGTCCTGGATCAGGACGAAGGGCGCGCCGGGCGCCTGCTCCAGGGTGGCCGGCACCTGCACATCGGAACGCACTTCCACCTTGAAGTGACCGGGCGGTGCCGTCAGGCGCTGCCACAGGTTACCGTACATGTCGGTGTACTCGATGATCGGCATGCCGGGAAAGACGGCATAACGATCCTGCGCCACCCATTGATGGGCATCACTGCGCGGCCTGAGCAGGAGCAGCATGGGACTTTCCACCTGAAAACTCATTTCCAGGGTACAACCGACTCGCAACCACATGGACCGTCCTCGCTAGATTTGAGTGACCCATGCGCCTCAGCCCAGGTCCACCTCGACTTGGTGTGTCCGACGGTCATCGACGAGGGGAATCCTGCCCCATCCGGCCTCGAACGCGGCGGCATCCGGGATCTCGGTCCCGTCAAGGGACACGCGGATGACCCGCCGGGACGCCCCGGTCGTACCGCTCACCTTGATATGGTATAGGGTTTCACGATACCGGTAGTGGATGGTATACGCATTCCAGTCATCGGGGATGCACGGCGCGATGCGCAGATGATCCCCCCGCAGTTGCAGACCCAGCAGGGTTTCCAGGGTCAGCCGATACATCCAGCCTGCCGCCCCGGTATACCAGGTCCAGCCGCCGCGGCCCGTGTGGGGCGGCGCGCCATAGACGTCCGCGCTCATGACATACGGCTCAACCTTGTAACGCGCCACCGCCGCGGGCGTGTCGCCGTGATTGACGGGATTGAGCAGGGCGTAGCATTCCCAGGCCCGCCGCCTGTCGCCCATCCGGGCGAAGGCCATCGTGGTCCAGATCGCGGCATGGGTATACTGACCGCCGTTCTCACGCACCCCCGGCACATAGCCCTTGATGTACCCGGGCTCCAGGGCCGACCGGTCAAAGGGCGGGTCGAGCAGACGGATCAGGCCGTCATCCCGACTCACCAGGTGTCGGTCCACCGCATCCATCGCCTCGCGGGCGCGCCGGGGATCCCCGGCGCCGGAGAGGATCGCCCAGCTCTGGCTGATGGCGTCAATGCGGCATTCGTCATTGACGGCGGACCCCAAAGGTGTACCGTCGTCGAACCAGGCCCGCCGATACCAGGCGCCGTCCCAGGCGCTCGCTTCGATATGACCCCGCAGCTGCTCGGCCTGGTCATGGCAGAACTCGGCAAACTCGCCGTCATCCCGACCCCGGGCAAGATCGGCAAACTGCTGCAGGACGTCGAACAGGAACCAGGCCAGCCAGACACTTTCGCCCCGACCCTCATGGCCCACCCGGTTCATACCGTCGTTCCAGTCCCCGCAGCCCATCAGCGGCAACTGATGCACACCGAAACGCAGGCCATGCCTGAGGGCGCGGACACAGTGCTCATAGAGACCGGCGACTTCCGGGGAGCGTTGCGGCTGGTTGTAGTAAGCCTCTTCGTCGGGATTGAGCTCGCGGCCCTCCAGGAAATGGACCGGCTCGTCCAGGACACCGGTGTCGCCGGTGGCGGCCACGTAATGGCAGGTCACATAGGGCAGCCAGAGATAGTCATCGGAAAAATGGGTACGTACACCCTGGCCGCCGGGGGGGTGCCACCAGTGCTGCACGTCACCCTTGAGGAACTGGCGCCCGGCGCAGCGGATCAACTGCACCCGGGCCAGCTCGGGGGTGGTATGGATCAGGGCCATGACATCCTGCAACTGGTCACGGAAGCCGTAGGCGCCGCCGGACTGATAGTAGCCACTGCGCGCCCACAGCCGGCTGGACAGGGTCTGATAGACCAGCCAACCGTTGGCCAGCACATTCAGCGCCGGATCGGGTGTCTCCACCTGGACCGCGCCCAAGGTGTGATTCCAGTACTCCCACACCCCTTCCAGGGCCTGGTGCGCCCCCGCCCGACCACCGAATCGGTGGATGAACTCGCCGACCTCGTCCACGCTCGTCGCCGCGCCGAACAGGAACACGACTTCGGCGGACTGTCCCGCCTCCAGTTCCACCCGGCCCTGCACCGCCGCGCAGGGATCCAGGCCCGCGCCGGTCCTGCCCGACAGGCGCTTGCGGCGCATGGCCGCCGGCTTGGCCATGGAACCGTTGCGGCCGATGAACTCGGTCCGCCCACCACTGATCGAGCGATCCCGTTCGCTCACATGGGCGAACACCAGCCGATGAGCACACTCGCGCCCGTAGGCATTGCGAGCCAGCAAGGCCCCGGTGTGGGGCTCCGTCTCAGTGACGATATGCATCAGATTGGCATGCCGCCACTCGCCGAGCACCAACTCCCAATAGCCTGTCAGAGACAGTCGGCGTGTGCGCCGGGAATGATTATGCAACTTGATCACCACACACTTGACCGGCGCATCCAGGGCGACATAGGTGGTCAATTCCGAGTCGATCCCCGACTCCCGGTACTCGAATACGCTGTAGCCGAAGCCATGCCGACAGACATAGCCGTTGCGCCCCCGGGCCGGCAACGGCGTCGGCGACCAGAAGGCCCCCGTTTCCTCATCCCGGATGTAGAAGGCCTCGCCGCCGGTGTCGGACAGCGGATCATTGTGCCAGTGGGTCAGCCGGAACTCGTGGGCATTGTCCACCCAGGTATAGGCACTGCCCGCCTCACTCACCACCGTACCGATGTGCGGACCGGCAATCACGTTCACCCAGGGAGCCGGTGTCTGCTGCCCCGGCGCCAGGGTGATCACGTATTCCCGTCCGTCCGGCGTGAAGCCACCCAGACCATTGTTGAAAATAAGTTTCCGCGGCACCGGGTTCGACGGCGGCTCGGTCATCACCGGGTGCACCGGCTCCAGCCGATCCGACCGGCGACCCGCGGAGATGCGGCGCTCCACCGGCTCGATCAGTGTGTCCGCCGTATCGCTGAAAATGATGCGCGCCACCGTCTGCAACAATACCCGCTCATCCTCCGACAGTTCCTCGGCACGCCGCAGGAAGACCCCGCCCGGCTTGTCCAGCATCTGCGCCTCGGGGCCTGAGTGGATCAGCCCCATGATCCGGTCGTGCAGGACCGCCCGGTAACCCGAAAAGTCCTCATTCAGGATCACCAGGTCGGCGATCAGCCCCTTCATGCGCCAATAGGCGTGGGCCTGCAGCACCTGCTTGACCCGATCGATGCGATGGATATCACCAATATGCAGGAGGACGATGGGCAGATCCCCGGAGATGGCAAAGCGCCACAGACCCGACTGCCCCAGTTGATTGCGGGCGATGACCCCCGGTGCAGCACGACGCAGTGCGTTACCGAAGACCACCGAGTTGGCCAGACGACCGTAGACCTGAGCATCCACCTCGGTGGCGTTGAGCACACGCAACACCTCCTGACTCTGGAACCAGGCCATCTCGAAGGCACGTTCAACGAAATGGCGATCACAATATTTCTCCAGCAACACCAGTGCCGCCTCCCGGGTATCGGCCACGCCGGAGATGATCTGGACGCTCGCCGACTCATCGGGCACCAGAGTCACCGTGCGACGAATGGCAACGATGGGATCGAGCACTGCGCCCGCCGTGTCGGACAGACGCCGGATCGGCGGTGAGGCATCCATCACCACCGGGTTGACGGTCGTGCGACCGCGACCCACGAAGCGGACACGATCGGTTTCAAAGGACGGCGCATCGATCACGGCCCCCGGCGCGGCCATCAGGTGAAACATCCAGGGCACCTGCTCGTCCGGCGTACGCCGTCGCCGCGTACACAGGATGGCCTGCTGCTGAGACAGAATCTCGGTCTGCACGAACAGATTGCTGAAGGCTCGATGGGCCAGGTCGGCGGCCAACGGTGCCAACACCACCTCTGCATAACTGGTCAGTTCGATATGACGCCGCCGGGAAGATTGATTGGTGAGGGTCACGCGCCGGATCTCCACATCATCCTCGGGGGAGACGCAGATCTCGGTGTGGGCATCGATGGCCTGATCCTGTCGCCGGTATTCCGCGCGGGCCTGCACGAAGATGGCCTCATAGTGATCCGCACGGCGCAGCGTCGGCTGATGGGCGCAGGACCAATACTGCCCGCTATCACGGTCGCGCAGGTAGATGAACGTGCCCCAGGCATCGGTGGTGGCGTCCTCGCGCCAGCGGGTCACGGCCAGCCCATGCCGGCGACTGTAACCGCCGCCGGCATGGGTGGCCATGACATGGTAACGACCATTGGACAGCAGATGCACCTCGGGTATCTGCGTGGTGGTTTCCCTGAATACCCGCATGATGCTGCCGAACTCTGCATCCGGCGGCTGAGCGGAGGCACTCACCTCGGCGGCATGGGGATGCAAGGTGGCCCCCTGTCGCGGAACACGCTCCTGCAGCAGCAACTCCGTCGCCCGCACCTCCGGGTCGGCCATGAATCGACGCTGCATGGGCTGATCCAGCAGCACATGGGCAAAGGCCAGCAGGCTCATGCCCTGGTGATGGGCCATGAAGCTGCGCACGACGAACCAGGGTTTGCCCCGCGGCACGCGGGACGGAGTGTAATCCACTGCCTCATAAAAACCGTAGCCACCGATAAAACCCGTCGCGGCCATCCGTTCCAGGTTGCGGCAGGCCGCCTCGGGCAGTACCGTCAATGCCAGCGCCGTGGCATAGGGGGCAATCACCAGATCCTCCCCCAACCCCCGCTTGAACCCCAACCCGGGCACGCCGAAGGCCCGGTACTGATAGACCTGACTCATGTCGGTGACGTTGTAGCAGGATTCAGAAATCCCCCAGGGTACCGCCCGCTGCCGGCCATACTCGATCTGGCGCGACACGGCCGCCTTGCAGGTCTGCGCCAACAGGGTGTTGCCGAAGCTGGGCATGATCAGCTGCGGCATCAGGTACTCGAACATCGAGCCGCTCCAGGAAATCAGGCTGACATCGCCCCCATGGCTGGTCAGCAGACGCCCCAGGGCAAACCAGTGTTTCTGGGGCAACTGTCCCTGGGCAATCAGCAGGAAGCTGGCCAGGCGCGCTTCCGACGCCAGCAGGTCATAGCAGGCCTGATCGCGACGCCGTTCGCCCACATCGTAGCCGATGGCCAGCAACCCGGAAGGCGCATCGTGGAGAAATTCAAAATCCATGCTCGCCAGATCGCGGCAACGCCGGATCAGATCATCGATGATGTCGTGTTGCGCCCGGGATGGACAATCCGTCGCCACGGACCCGCCTGCCGGTGACGCGTGAACCAGTTCATCCCTCAGGGCAGCCACCTGCCGGTCAAAGGCCTGTACCCAATAGGCGGATGCCGCGTCGTCCGAGGGCATACCCGCCGCCGACCATGCGGCCGCCGCGCCCCCGGCCTGCTGAATGTCCTCCAGGGCCTTGATGAGGTCGGGGATGGACAGGTCGGCGTCCCGCATGCCCTGGACCCGGCGTTCCAGTGCGGTCAGGGGTGGCGGTGGTGATAAGGGTCGCTGTTCAGCCAGCACCCCCAGGGTGTCCAGCAGCCCCTGCAACGCCCGGGATGACGGCACCGGCTGATGTTTCAGCTCGGCCAGCCCGGCCTGGAGGGTCAGCAGGGCACCCGCCAGATTACCGCTGTCCACCGAAGAGACGTATCTCGGCTGCAGGGGCTCAAGGGTACGGGTGTCGTACCAGTTGTAGAAGTGTCCCCGGTAGCGCTCCAGACGCTCCATGGTCGACACGGTGCGGTCGATACGTACCAGGCATTCGCCGGTGGTCACATAACCGAAGTCATGGGCGGCCAGATCCGACAGAAGGGCCATACCGATATTGGTGGGCGAGGTGCGTGAAGCCACCATCGGTGCGGGGGTTTCCTGGAAATTATCCGGCGGCAGCCAGTGGTCCTCCGGCCCGACAAAATCGGCAAAGTAACGCCAGGTCCTACGGGCCGCACGACGCAGGAAGACCTCCTGTGCCGCACTCAGACGCGGCATGCGGTCACTCGGCGGTCGACTGATCCACCAACCAATGCCGGGCGATATCAGCCACAGCAACAGAAATGGGGCGGCAAACATCCCCTGCGTAGCCCAGGCATCTCCGGATGTCCAGGCCAGTGCGACTCCCGTCGACAGCGCCAGGACCGGCGCAATCCACATCTCCCGCAAAAAGTCGGTGGGTGTCCGACAGGCATTGCGGCGGGCATAGCTGGGCAGGTGCCAGAGCAGCAACCCCCTCCGGGTAAACAGCATCCGCCCCCAGGAGCAGGCAATGGCCCCCAGGCAGATCCGGGCGTCGTAGGGCAGGAACACCAGGCTCAGCAGGGCCTGGAGCAATGGCCGTACCGCGGCCCTGCCGGTCAGCGTCAGGTGTACCCGGCGATCCCGGTCCCGTGGCCGACGCCACAGATCGATCATGGAGGGCAACAGGGCGGGCACGACCACCAGCGCCAGCATCAGCAGGCTCCAGAACCAGATCGGACCGGCACCCAGCAGCCAGCCCCCCAGCAACAGGATCAGCAAGGCCGGGGGCACCAGGCTGCGGCGCAGGTTGTCGAACAACTTCCAGCGGGAAAGGGCCGACAAGGGATTCGGCACCTGCAACGGCGTACGCCCCCGGGAGGCCGGCACGCGCGGCAGCAGCCAGCCCACCAGTTGCCAATCACCCCGTATCCAGCGGTGGCGACGACTGGCCTCCGCAGTATACGTGGCCGGATGCGATTCCAGCAGATCCACATCCGTCACCAGCGCCGACCGGGCGTAACCCCCTTCCAGCAGATCGTGACTCAGGATCAGGTTTTCCGGCAAGCGACCATCAATGGCCCGGCGAAAGGCATCCACGTCATAGATACCCTTGCCGACGAAGGATCCCTCGCCAAACAGATCCTGGTACACATCGGAGACCTCCCGTGTGTAGGGGTCCATGCCCGGCTCACCCGCGAATAATCCGGAAAAGCGCGACTGGTGGGCACTGCTCAGGCTGATGGAAGTACGGGGTTGCAGGATGCCGTGACCTTCGACGATGCGCCCCCGGTCCGGATCAAAAACCGGACGGTTGAGTGGATGCGCCAGGTTACCCGCCAATTGACGCGCCGCATCCCGCGGCAGCTGGGTATCGGTGTCCAGGGTAATGACGAAACGGATGGTGGTCAGCAGACGGGTATCCCCGACGATCTCCGAGAAGGCGGTGGTCCCCTCCCCTCTGAGGCGGGCGTTGAACTGCTCCAGCTTGCCTCGCTTGCGCTCGTAGCCCATCCACACCCGTTCGAACGGATTCCACACCCGAGGCCGATGAAACAGATAAAAGATGCCGGGTCGATCTTCCCGATACTTGAGATTGAGTCGTTCCACCGCCGTGCGTGCCTGCTCAAGCAGGGCCGTGTCCCGAGGCAGCGCTTCCTGGGGGGCATCCGGAAAATCCGTCAACAAGGCAAAGAACAGATTGGGGTCCCGATTACCCAGATAGCGGATCTCCAGCGCCTCCAGCAGGTGATCGATATCCTCGGGGCCGGTCAGCAGCGTAGGCACGACCACCATGGTGCGCCGATCCTCCGGAATCCCGCTGGAAAAATCCATCCGTGGCAGGGCCTTGGGCGACAAGAGCAACGTGACCAACAGATTGACCAGTGAGACGGCCGGCGCCGAGACGGCAATCAGTAACGGCAGTGCCAGATACCAGGTCCAGGCGGTATCCGGATTGAATCCGTCCAGAAGCAGCAGCACGCCCCCTGCCGCAAGCAGCGTGAGCAAAGTCACCGTCCCCAGATACAAGGGTAGGCAGGCCGGTCGACAACGGCGTCCGAGCCGGGATGTCCAGGGCATCCGGCAGCCCACCGCCCGCTCCAGCGCCGGTCGTCCCCGGTCGATCAGGTAGTACCCTACATGGGCACTGCGATCCTCTTCTCCGCGCTGGGCCGCAGCGGCACGGGCAAGCTCGATCGCCGCCCGGGCCACATCCGGCTCCGGGCAAACAGCCTCCCGGGCCACGCCCTCCACCACGTGCCGGTAGCGATCTCGCGTGGCAAAGTCCTGGCCGGCATGCATGCCCACGGGGTCATCCCGCAGGATCCGCTCGACCACGCTCAGAGACTCGACATAATCCTTCCAGTCCATGCTGCCGATAAAACGCAGGCTGCCGATGCTGTTAGCCATGGAGATCTGGTTGGCCGCGGCCGTGCGTCCGGCCACTTCCGACAACTGCTCGGCCGTCACGCCCTGTTCCAGCAGCTTGTGCTCCACCCAGGTCCGGATAAAGGCCAGGGCCGGACCCTGGGTCTGGAGGACGGCGTAAAATGCTTCCACGAACGGGGCCGTCAGCGGCACGTCCGCCCGGGCGAACTCGGCCAGCAACTGAATCAGCTGTTTGGGTTCCTGCTCGGCCGTCACCAGCATGCGATCCGCCCAGGCGAGGGCCGCGTCACGCTCCTGGCGACGCCGTGCAATACTGACCCCGACCCGGCGCAGGTTTTCCAGCAAGGCTAGCTGCAGCATGATCGGAAAGGCCCACAATTCGCCGATCTTGAGGGGTGCAACGGACTGATAGGCGGCGATGAACTGGGTGGCATTGTCGCCGTCCACACGGCCATCCATATGGGAAATCAGCGCCAGTGCCAGATCATGGACGCGGGGAAAACCAGCCGATGGGCCATCGGCCAGTCGCGGCAACTGCCGGCTGTATCCGCGCGGCAGGTGTCGGCGTACCTGGCTGATCTGCTGCTCGATCAGATAGAAATTATCCAGCAGCCAGGCCTCTGCCGGTGTGACCCGCTGACCCGGCGAAGCGGCCGCCGTGACCACATCGTAGGCCGTCAGCAGGCGCCGAGCATTGTCCGCCAGCCTGGGCAACAACCGGTCGGGGCCGGGACGGGAAGAGAGGTGATGTCGCTGTGCCAGCAAGGCCCCGTGGCGCTTGAGCTGCTCAAGACTGAACAGCTCCGCGCGCAGCAGCTCGCCATCACCGGCATCGATGGATGGATACCGCCGCCCCTTCGACCACGGGAAACCGCTCACTTGACGCGCATGTCGTTCTTCACATCCTTCACGCCGCCGACGCCTCGGGCCACCTCCATCGCCCGGTTGATCTCGGCCCTTGAACTCACAAAGCCGCTGAGCTGGACCACGCCGTCATAGGTCTCGACACTGATTTCGTTCACCCGCAGATCGGGGTTATTGAGTATCGCCGCCTTGACCTTGGTGGTGATCACGGCATCGTCGATGTACTCCCCTGCCGACTGCTGCTTGGAGGGGGCCGCGCAGCTCACCACCGCCACCAGCGCGAAGGCCATGAAAAATGCGGCGCAATACCTTAACCATGGATTCATGATGACAACTCCAGAAGATGTATGAAAGCAGGTCTGCACCTGCAATTTATTCATCCTATGCGCTACCGCACACAGGGCGGACCTAAAACAGGGCGAACCCTAATCAGTCGGCAGGCCGGAGATACCGCTTCCGACCTACCGATCTCAAACATCCGCCGACCAAGATGAACTAGCGTGAGTCCCCATCCATATCCTCCTTCAGATCCTCCTTCAGATCTCCGTAGTCGGCCTGAACCTTACCGGCGGCCTGCTGAATTTTCCCTTTGCCTTCCAGCTTCTCATTACCGACTATCCGACCGGTGACCTCCTTGACCTTGCCTGTTACCTCTTTCGCACGTCCCTTAACCTGATCTTTGTTCATGACACTCTCCCGCAGACATACATTGGATTCACTTTTTCCTTTCCGGTCACCAGTGTGGCTACTACTCAGCAGAGGCTCGGCGACCTGAACGTATGTGACGCTGCGTGCGCCACCATGCGTTCTGATGTTCATGCTCTGGACTCCTTAACGGTGACCGTGTGAGGCGCCGGATCATCCATCAGGATCATTCAGTCGCCATGGTCCAGAGTAAACACATAACCACCCAAACTCTGTTCGCTGGCGAACAGACCTGAATCCATGGCGAGCCTCAAAAAAAACGGCAGGGACAGTCATCGCCCCTACCGCCTGAGAGCCACCCCAGAGAAATGCGGGGCAACTCAAATTACCGCTGTTTCGATCAGTACCGACTACTGGCCTCCTTCCTGAATTCCGGGGCATCCTTCAACGTATCCTCGGTTGAATTGACGCTGAATTCGTACCCGTCGCCCCGCTTGCTCTTACTGTGTTCGACCGAATCCCAGGAAATCGCGACTTCTTTTGTGCCCATACCCAATATGCCACCCACCTCGACAACCACGGCCAAGATCTGACCGTCCTCATTGATCAGCAGATCACCGACAGTACCAATTTTCGCATCATCCACTCGCGACTTCAGGTCGCTGCCGATCAACTCATCCGCACGGAACGAATTCGCGGGCGGACTCGAAAGATAGGTTCCATGGGCCATGGGCCGCTCTTCAGCCAATGCGGAACCGATGCCGAGTGTAAGCGCAGGGACCACCAATGCTGAGGCTATGAGTGCATGCAGTTTATTCATCAGGTCTCTCCTGTGAATTACGACCGGCGAGATTACCGATCAGGACTCTCACCCTAGGCCCTTAGATGGTCGATGTCTGTTGGATACCGCACATGGATCGCGGTCACCTTCATGGGCGCCCACATCCTTTCTTTCGATGGCGTCGTCAACGCTCTCACCGGCCCCATGGCCGATCACGCCATCCACATGGATGGCATAGGGATGGCAAAATGCCTGGGAAGACACTGGATACCCGCCGCAAGGGGGCCGACAGCGAAAAGATCACAATCAACCTGGGATATGTGGATCTGGGCCAGGTCGACCTGCTGGTACAGGAAGGGTTCTACTCCAACCGAACCGATTTCATCCGTACCGCGATCTGCAATCAGCTCGACCGTCACGACGAGGCGGTACGGCAATCCATCGTCAGGCACCGGCTCGAACTCGGGTTGCGCCGCTATCACCGGGCCGAACTCGAGGCGGCAGTCGCAGCCCATCAGGTGCTGCACATCCAGGTGCTCGGGCTTGCGATCATTGACGCCGATGCCTCCCCGGAACTTGCACGGGCAGCCATCGGATCGCTCCACGTACTCGGAGCGCTGCAGGCCGGTCCCGCCGTGAAGGCCGCCTTGGCGGATCGGATCCACTGATACCGCACACTTCCCCCTGTTACCGCTCTGCATTACGCCGGCACACCCTTGGAGTTGCCGCATGAATGCGCATCGAATGCCCAGGTCATGGCCGAGGTGTGACCCGCCTCACCCGCGCCGGTCGGCTCAAGGAAGCGACGGCACTGCTGCTGCGCGCCCACGGTCGGCCGCACCTCGGCACCGAAAACACTGCACGATCACAACCGGGAGGTGACGGAATCACCTTCAGCTATACCCGCGTTATCCCATGTCTCTGCTCAACCATCCCCTTCCACGATAAGGGAAAGATTCAACGCCAGCAACGATACACGGAGGTTAAGTTAGGTAACGCACAGACCCGATCGCGGGCTTCAACTACCTTGGAAACCTCATCCTGCATCTACATGCGTTAATAGCAAGAGGCAGAATCCAAAAAATCATCATCTGGAGACCGGCTCATGCACAAGAATCAGGATAAAGGTAGTGCGAACAAGGGAAAGGGTAAGACCAAGGAGGTTGCCGGCAAAGTGACCGATATCGAAAACACGGAGCGAAAAAGCAAATCCGATAATAATGGCGGCAAGAATGGGACCGTGTTGGCAAAGATCAGTTGCGACGCCAAAAATGAAACGAAATAAAACCCATATGGACCAACCGTACCGACGAGGTCATGTGTCACTGCCAAAAAGGCAAAGATGGACAATGCCGTATTTACTCCAGAACAACGTCCTTGAACAACGAAATATTGATCCCCCATCAATCGGAAGGAGATAGAAATGGCAAATAACAGAATTCTGGCTCTTGCATTGCTTGTTGTAGGTCTGATCCTGCTTTTCTTTGGGTTTCAGTCATCCCAAGGCCTGGACGATCAGGTGACAGAGGCCGTTACTGGCCGATTCACTGACTCCACCATCTGGTTCCTGATCCTTGGCGCGGTTTCTGTGGTCGCCGGTGCTGGAATGCTGCTGTTCGGTAAATCCGTAAGCAACTGACATAGGAATTCGCTATGCCCCACGACATGGATGTCGGTTCACTTCCCATGGAAGTTTCACCGGCCGCAACCTGATAAGGAGAGATCTCATGAAGAAACTGCATGCGCTCGCAGTCTGTGCATTACTGACCCATGCAACCACACTGGGCATCGGTTCTGCATTGGCCCAAGCGCAACCCTCTGCCCATGGAGTATCCCCACGAAATCATGCAGGGATCCCGGCGGCAAACACGGTTCGTATGGTCGATCTGATGCGCTGTAAGGTGTCGTCGAGGATGTTGGCTGATTCTCGCCGCAGCACTCTCAAGCCCAGGAAAAAATGGGATAACACCCGTCGCTTCGCGGTGTTGGGCTGGTAATGACGGTGGCGTCCCTCATGCTCTGCCGCCAGACCCACCAACCAGGCCGCAAAACTGGCCAGGGCGGCAATCAGCAACAGCACATCAAATCTTTGCGCAGAGCGGGAGCGGGAACGATTCACGCCAAGTCCATAATGCTCATTTTTGCTGGCACGAAAATCCTCTTCAATTTGCATCCTCAGCGAATAGAGCGCTATCACCCGGTCGGTGATCTTCGCCCCTCCAAGCAGGGAGGTGGCAATGACCCAGGGCTCTCTCTGCCCAGTTGCATGCGCGCGACTCTTGCCAGCCTGGGCGCGCCGGCCAGACCGGGTCGCATGAATACGACCCTGAAGGCGCTTGCGCAGGCCATACACCTGGCATTCCAGGGAATCGTGGCGGGTCATGGCAAAGGCACCCATGAAGGTCGGCTGATTTTCATCCAGCAAGCATCCCAATTCGCGGGTATTGAGCCAGATGTCCTCGCCTGGCCGCGTCATCTGGACCAGACCTCGCGCTCGGCCCACCCAGTCCCAGCCCAAAGCTTCCACGGCGCGAAACCAGGGTTTCTTGAAACCGGCGTCCGTGACGATCACCGGGCGGACTCCGGCGGGCAAGACCTCCGAGAGGCGCTTCAAAAAGTCCTCCTGGATCTCGCGGTTAGCGTACTTGGACTGAGGGTGGCACTCCTGGTACAGGGTTCTTCCCTGGCCGCCCACGGGCACCGAGGCGCGCAACACGTGAATGCTCTCATCCACCGCCACCGGCGACCAGTCCACCAAGATCACTGGGCGCTCTTCCTGCCCAACCAGCCAGTGAGCCATGGCCTGATAAACCGTCGCCGCCTCTCGATGCATCCTGGGGTTACCGATGAGCCGATCCATCTGCTTGATGCTCGCCTTTTCGGTGATCTTTCGCTGCGATGCCCGGCCAAGACCGGTGACCGAGGTGGTCTGCCCGTCCAGAGCCGCCGCCGTGGCGATCAGCAGCGCGTTGAAGCGGGTGCGGTGAATGGATTGACAAGCAACCCCCAAGTTTGCGTGAATCAGGTCCGTGGCGTGCATCGGTGTGTTTCGTGGCTCTTTTTTGGCTTCGTCACCTTAAAGAATCACGATCTTGCCGGTGCATGTCCACCCCCACCTCCCCTTATCCCACTGTTTCACAAGGAATTCCGCCCGCAAAAACGTGGGGATAGCCCAGCCTCTGCCCATGGAATCTGCCTTTCGAGCCAACCCGCGAATTCGTTCCATCCGAACACACTGATCGTCAGCGACCTGCTGATCGATGAGGATGGCCAGATCGTGGCCGTGATCGTAAAGGTGGGCGGCTTCTTGGGCATGGGCGCAAAGGAAGTTGCCATTTTCCTGGATTCGGTTGAACCCAGCTTGAACGAGAAAGATAAAGGGTACGACTTCGGCATCCGCTCGACCGAGGATACGTTGAGGGAGGCCCCGGAATTAACCGATGTGGATTCTCGGCCCTTGAGCTCACAAAGCCGCTGAGCCGGACCGCCCACCCCGTCACACGGAGTCTCAACCGTCGAGCGGCCGGAGATGTCATTTCCAGCCGCCCGACTCCAGGCATCCGCAAAACACCTCGGACTAGCGGTTACCCTTCTTGAGATCCTCCTTCAAATCGCCGTAGCCGGCCTGCACCTTACCGGTACCTTTCTGGATTTTCCCTTTATTTTCCAACTCATCATTACCGACCGCCCGACCGGTGACTTCCTTGACCTTGCCCGTTGTTTCCTTGGCACGGCCCTTAACCTGATCTTTGTTCATGACACACTCCCACGGATAATCACGTGACTCATTCACCAAGGCCGAAGTGGCTCTTGACCTTTCTCGCCCAAGTCTCATCCGCCATATTCGGCCAATCATCCTTTTCAAAACCGGGGGCCGATTTAAACTGTTCCACATCCACATCAAGGACAAAATTCTTCGCCCGGATATCCAGCGACAGGGCCTCCCATGGCACGGCGTACAGCTTGTCGCCTATACCGAGAA
This sequence comes from Ectothiorhodospira shaposhnikovii, assembly GCF_047222355.1. Taxonomy (NCBI): domain Bacteria; kingdom Pseudomonadati; phylum Pseudomonadota; class Gammaproteobacteria; order Chromatiales; family Ectothiorhodospiraceae; genus Ectothiorhodospira; species Ectothiorhodospira shaposhnikovii. The sequence continues at coordinate 2,599,929 of NZ_CP178333.1, forward strand.
AACCACCGGCGGAAATGACCGCATAATTGATGCTGCCGCTAGCGGTATTCATCATGAAATCCTTGATAGTACCGAGCTTTTCTTCCTTTACAGTCACAACTTCACTACCGATCAGCGTGTGGGTACTCAACAAAAGTTCATCGGTGGGAGCGGCCTGAGTGTATGTAGCGCTGCTTGCGCCACCATGCGTTCTGACATTCATGCTATCTACTCCTGGCAATAATAGTATGGGGCGCTGAATCATCCATCGGGATCATTCAGTCGCCATAACCCATGGTAAACAAAAAGCCTTGGAAACTCTGTTCGCTGGCGAACAAACCTGAATCCGCGGCACCTCCATCCGGAACCCGGTCATTGCGACAACATACTTTCCCGGTGACACTTTCGACATGAGCAAACAGCCGATCAGTCACGGGCGTCACGACCCGCATCCTGAATGCGATCCCCCGCCCTTTCGAGGGAGTCCCCCGCTTTTTCGACGGCGTCATCGACATTCTCTCCGGCCCTCTGGGCCGGTCCCTTGTCGCAGCCGGATAGCGGGGCGAGCAGTAACCCCAGAACCAACGCGGTGCCTATCACTGTTGAGAACTTCATCATCATCTCTCTCCTGGTTGCGGCAACTTCCAGATCCGGAAGTCGGCCTGTTCACCAGTGCCGAGGCTATGGTGTCCCGGTTCCTCCGTCTGTCTGCTATCGAACACAGCCCGGTGGCAGGGCATCCGGCCATGCCCGTTTCGTACGCCAGCGCACCGACTCCACGCCCGGCAACGGCGAAACTTACCCGAAGCCAGGTGCCGCCAAGCACCGGTGATGTCCATAAGGAGGACACGCATGAATCAGATCCCCATCAAGTCCACTCCAAGCCGAGCCATTCCATCTTTGCGCCTGACAGCTGCCACGACGGGCTTACTCATGCTGGTTGCCTGCGCATCCACGCCGCCGGCCCCCACTCACGCTTTGCAAGCCGCCGAGACCGCCATCACTAGCGCCGAGCAGGCACGTGTCGCGGATTATGCGTCCATCGAACTGAATGAGGCCCGAGAGAACCTCGCGGCAGCCCGAAGGGCCGTGCAGGACGAGGACATGACCCGAGCCGAGCGTCTTGCCGAACAGTCCCGCGTGAATGCGGAACTCGCATCCGCCAAAGCCAGGCTGATGAAGGCCAGGGCGATCAACGAAGAGATGGAAATGAGCATTGATGTTCTGAAACAGGAAATGCAACGCGGATCGGGAGAACGCCCATGAAAACGCCATCTTTCACGCTTTCCCGGCTGGGCACGGTCACTGCCGCCGGCCTGCTCCTTGCGGCTTGCGCGGCGCCGATGACCGTGCCGCCGGGTGCCGACAACGCCCGCGCCAAACTGATGCAACTGCAGGCGGATCCGCAACTGGCCAGCCGGGCACCGGTGGAGCTGAAGGATGCGGAACTCGCGGTGCGGGCAGCCGAGAAACCCCAGGCGGATGGGGAAATGGCCAGACACCAGGTGCTGATCGCCGATCGCAAGGTCGACATCGCCAGGACCTGGGCACAAACCCGCCTGCTGGAAGATCAGCGCGCGGCACTGAGCGAAAAGGGTGCCAGCGCACGTCTGGATTCCCGTACCCGCGAGGTGGACCTCGCGCGGCGTGAAACCGCCGAACTGCAGCGACAGATCGAAGCGATGAACGCCAAACCCACGGATCGGGGCCTGGTCCTGACCCTGGGTGACCTGCTCTTTGCCACGGGTCGTTCGGAATTGCGGGACGGCGCGGTGCGCAACCTCGACCAACTCGCGGTGTTTCTGCGGGAGCATCCGGAACGCACCGCGATCATCGAGGGCCACACCGACAGCGTGGGCAGCGCGAGTTCAAACCTCAGCCTGTCGCAACAGCGTGCCGACTCAGTGAAGCGATACCTGACCCGCCAGGGTGTGGACGCCAACCGCCTGCATGCAACCGGCAGGGGCCAGGACTATCCGGTGGCCGAGAACAATACCGCCCAGGGCCGTCAACAGAACCGCCGCGTCGAGGTCATCATCTCCGACGCTGGAGGCCGTGACAGGTGAATGAACGGGTTCACGCAGTCCTGCGCTGGACCCATTTACACAGAGGAAAATCTCATGCATCAGATCATCTACATCGTCGGCGCCGTCGTCATCGTCCTGTTCATCCTTGGATTCTTCGGACTTCGGTAACCCTCCCCTCCTCGACAAGACCGGATGCTGCCCCTTGCAAGGGGCAGCACTCTGGAAGGCCCCGTCAGGTAAATCCGCTTGCCTACTTAGTCCGACCCCGGTTCCAGCATTTCGGGGGCCGCGCCGCTCGGGGAGCGGGTGGTTGCCTGCGTGCAGCGCTCAGGGGCATCAATCGATGTGGCGTTGGGAAACATGTCCAGAAACGGGATGCGCAAACTGTATCCATTGATGACGACCGGTACCTCCGGGCATTGCTCCTTGATCCGGCTCGCAAGCGCTTGGAGGTCCGCCGAGTCGAATTTAAAATACGGCGGCAAAAAACCGGTATCCTCATTACGGAAGATCAGGGTCTTGGAGGTTCCCGCATAGACCGTTTCAATGCGGTACTGAATTGCCTGTCCATCACCGGTGGTACCGGAAATCTGCACCTCCCAGGAATTCGGCCCCCAGAGGAACCAGATCACTAACAGGACGACAATCAAGATGAAAGTCAGGGTGAGGACAATCTTGTTCTTCATGGCACGCTCGGATTCATTGGATACGCTAACCGGTTGAGGCAACTTCCAAACCTGGAAGACAGCCTTTTCACCGGAACGGGATTACAGCGACCCCGCCCGGAGAGTCAGGATGCCTGGTTGACACCCCGCTCATCTGTGCGGCGGCGTACCGACACGACATCCGATCCAGTCACGGGCTCAAAACCCGGAGCCACCCGCACAAAGGGGACAAGGCGCTGCCGTTCCTCGTCCCACAGGGCGAGCCGGGCGTACCGAAGGCTCTGTCGCGGCGTGATACGACTGATCTCCCGAAGCCGCGGATAATCCTCAAGCACCTCCGGCAGCCGGTAAAACGGAATGCGACTGACAAGATGATGGATGTGGTGCAGACCGATATTCGCAGTGATCCAACGCAAGGGAGCGGGCAGGTCGTAGTAGGAACTTCCGTACAGGGCAGTTTCGTGAAAGGCCCATTCATCATCATGCGCCCAGCGCGTATGCTCAAACTGGTGCTGGATATAGAACAGCCAGACACCGATGGTTCCGGCGAGGATCGCAATCGGCAAATGCACGATAAGGAATGTTCCCGCCCCCACCAGCGAGGTCATTGCGGCGACAAGAATCACGATGGCTGCATTGGTGCCCATGGTACTCACCCAGGGCATCCACCCCGCGCGCATGAAACCCACGGGTACGCGGTTGTAGAACATGAACAGATAAATCGGCCCCAGACCGAACAGGACCAGTGGGTGCCGGTACAGGCGGTAGCGCAGGCGCTGCGCCCGCGACAACGCCTGGTATCCGCGCACACTCAAGGTATCGATGCTACCCGCATGCGCGCGTTCCAGATTGCCGGAGTGCTTGTGATGCAGTGCGTGCGTGTAACGCCAAAAATCGTAGGGCGTCAGTGTCAGTACACCAATGATCCGCCCCACCCAGTCATTGACGCGGCGGGAGGGGAAAAACGCCCCGTGCCCGCAGTCATGCTGGATCATGAACAGGCGCACGAGAAATCCGGCGGTGGGCACGACCAGCAACAGACCGATCCAGTAGCCTGCACTCACGCTGGCCCAGGTCAGGAACCAGAGGAGGCCGAACGGGATCACCGTGATCATCAGCTCAAAAAGGCCGCGTGAGAGGCTCGGCGCACGATAGGCGGCCAGTTCATGCTGTAACGCTCGGGTGTCGACGAGGGTTTTGGAATGAGGTAGTTTCGGGTTCATGACTGGACTCCAAAAGGGATTCGGCACCCGACCCGGGCTTCGAGACCCATCGCCGACGCGCCGGTTTCTGACGCGGGGCTTTTCACCGGATATTACCCGCGGCGGAAGCCCTCCCTGTCCATATTGGACCCAGGCGTTCTCGCTGTATGTTCGGTGCCCCACACTGCGCGGGATGCCGCTGCAACCCCACGGTCGTCTACGCCGGCCCATTGAGGGTGCATCACGAAATCGGCATCAGTCAGGAGTTGGCATTTTTTCCTGCCAAAGTCTGGTTATACTGGCAAAAAAGCAAACATGATCGGCGAAAGGAATTTTCCTCATGCATAGCGTACCGAATCCCAGAGTCAACCAGCTTCTCGCCATGCTGCCGGATGAGGACTACCGGCAACTGCTCCCCGGCCTGGAACTCGTTGCACTACCGCTGGGGCAGGTCATCTATGAGCCCGGCATCCCGATGGACCATGTCTACTTCCCTATCGACGCCATCGTCTCCCTGCTCTACGTCATGGAGGACGGTGCCTCAGCCGAAATCGCGGTGGTAGGCAAAGACGGCGTGGTCGGGGTCGCGCTGTTCATGGGGGGAGAGACCACCCCCAGCCAGGCGGTGGTGCAAAGCGCCGGACAGGCCTATCGGCTCGGCGCCCGGCGCCTCAAGGACGCCTTTCGCCGCGTGGGCGGCCGCCGCCAGGGGGTACTGCACGACCTGCTGCTGCGCTATGCCCAGGCATTGCTCACCCAGATGGCCCAGACCGCGGTCTGTAACCGCCACCACACCCTGGACCAACAGTTGTGCCGCTGGCTGCTCCTGTCCCTCGACCGATTGCCATCAAACCACCTCGTCATGACCCAGGAACTGATCGCCAACATGCTCGGGGTCAGGCGCGAAGGGGTCACGGAGGCCGCCGGCAAACTGCAGCGGGCGGGCCTCATCAAATACCATCGCGGTCACATCACGGTACTCGACCGCGCGGGCCTGGAAGCACGCAGTTGCGAATGCTACGCCGTGGTCAAGCGCGAGTGTGATCGACTGGTACTCCAGGGAACATCCGCCAAACGCGGTAAGACGGGAAGTCCCACCGGTACCGTCAGGGACGGCGCCCGCTGACACCGCCCTCCGGCGGGGGTGTGCCTGAACCCATCGGAGGTGTCCTGAATCCGTCGGAAGTATTCCGAATTCGTCATTCCCGCGAAGGCGGGAATCCAGTCACGGACTGGAAATCCTGGACTCCCGGCTTCGCGGGAGCGAGGGTGCCCGCACCAGCATCCACGGGACGATCGGTACGCTGACGCACAGAGCACGCGCGTCCACCGGAGGCATCATGGGGTTTCAATCCCTGTGCGGAGTGTCCGACCATGAGCCTGACAACCATTTTATTGATCGTCCTGATCCTGATCCTCATCGGCGTCATCCCGGTCTGGCCGCACGCCAGAGCCTGGGGCTACGGCCCCAGCGGTGTGGTCGGGGCCGTGGTGCTGATACTGCTGGTGCTGCTGCTGGTGGGAAGGTAACGAGCCCCTGCCGTAGCCTCGCCGGGCCGCTGGAAGCGGTTAACGGCAGCTGGCTGAAATCGCCGCCGGGACAGGCCCGAGTTCCTGTTCCGGCATCACCATGGGCTCTCAGGCCGTGATTTGCTCAGCGGTCCACCTTCTCCAGCACCTGAGTCACCACATCACCCCGCCGGTAATAGGGTGGCGGCCGGCGCATCTCCCCCATCATGCGATCCCGCTCCCGGGCGCTGTCGAACCACCGGAACTGCTCCCAATGCGCGCCCAGTAGATGGTCGGCGGACAGGGTGTCCCCTTCGGGCAGGGCGACGCGGATGCCGTATCTCTTCATCAGGCTCACTCCAAAACCAGTGGAACGACAGTATCCACACAAGGGGGTGCCCACTCAAGGTGATCATTCAGCGCCCCGTTCCTACCCCGTTGGTTCCATCTCGACCAGTATCCGGTCGACGGGCAGGGGTTTGCCGAACAGGTATCCCTGGGCATAGTCACATTCCGCCTCACGCAACAGCTCGTGTTGCTGATGGGTTTCCACGCCCTCCGCCACCACCTTCAGCCCCAGTCGGTGGGCCATATTGATGATGCTGTGGACGATGGTACGTATAGTGGACCCCGATATCTAGACAGCAGTTTAAGCTCTGAGTGGGGGGCTGAATCGGGATACTAACAAGATGACTGAAAAACGGAAGAGAAACACGTACAACGCTGAATTCAAGGCGAAAGTTGGTCTTGAGGCGATTCAGGGGGTCAAGACCGTCAACGAGATCGGTCAAGCCTACGGGGTCCATCCCGCCCAAGTGACCCAGTGGAAGAAGGCGATCCTCGAGCAGGCTGGCACGCTCTTCGAAGGCAAGCGGGGCCCCAAGCCAGTGTCGGAAAAGGATGCCCCGGACCGTCTCTACGGTGAGATTGGGCGCCTGAAGATGGAACTCGATTGGCTCAAAAAAAAGTCCGGGATCAACCTGCCGTGAACCGTCAAGACTGGATTGACGCGGGTGGCGAGATCTCCATCGTTCGCCAGTGTGCGCTGGCCGGGGTTTCCCGGGCGACCGTGTATGCGCGCTGGCGTTTGTCACCGGATGAGGCCGGCGACCTGCTGCTGTGTGGACTCATCGACGAGATCTACACACGACGGCCGTTCTACGGGAGTCGGCGCATGGTGGTCGAGCTGCGGACCCAGGGCCATAAGGTCAACCGTAAGTGTGTCCAGCGCCTGATGCGTCGGATGGGGTTGGCGGCGATCGCGCCGGGTCCGCATACCAGTCGTCCGCACCCGCAGCACAAGGTTTATCCGTATCGGCTGCGTGGCGTTGTGGTCAACCGGCCCAACCAGGTTTGGAGTACCGACATCACCTACATCCGTCTGGCTCAGGGCTTCGCCTACTTGGTCGCGATCCTGGACTGGTACAGCCGCAAGGTCTTGAGTTGGCGGCTCAGCAACACCATGGATACGACCTTCTGCGTTGACTGCCTCGAAGAGGCCCTGCAGCTGTACGGGCCACCGGAGATCTTCAACAGTGACCAGGGCTCGCAGTTCACGGCTGACTCGTTCACTGGCGTGCTCAAGCGAGAGGGAGTCACTATCAGCATGGATGGCCGCGGAAGGGCCTTTGACAACATCTTCGTCGAGCGACTCTGGCGGACGGTGAAATATGAAGACGTCTACCTCAAGGGCTACGCCAATCTCAAGGAAGTCACGCTGGGACTGATGGACTACTTCGCGTTCTACAACGGCGAACGCCCCCACGCGGCTCTGGCGAACGAGACACCGGATACGGTCTATCGGAACCGGCAGGGCGGAGGCGCACTGATCGTGGATAAGTACGGCCCGTCGGCTGTGACGCCACCCAGTGAAACCGCAGTACCAGGGCAGCGCTGTTCCGCTGCGAGCGACCCCCAAGCTATTGCTTAAACTCATACTCTTTCTGTCTTGACGATGGGGTCCACTTTAACGGTCGGCCATGTCATGGGGCATGTTGTGCACGAAACTCCGGTCGATCTTGAGCAGATCGAAGGGATAGCGCTGCAGATGGGGTATCCCGGCTCTTTTGATGCCGAACTGGCTCAGGGCGATTTTCAGACCGCTGGCATGCACCTCATTGATCCAGGCATCTACCCGACCATCCTCATCCTGAAGCAGTTGCTCGGTCACTTCGATAATGACGCAGTCGGGCGATATCCCCGACTGTGAAAGTTGCTGCTTCCAGATATCAACGGAGACCCCTTCGACGCCGTCAGGGGACGATTCGTTGATGGCGATTTTGAGCGGTAATTCCTGTTCGCCACGGCGGGCGTTCAGCTGCTCCAGGGCGCTCAAGGACTGCTTGAAGACCCATTCATCAATCCGCCCCAGCAGGCCGGCGGCCTCCGCCAGGGCCAGGAACTGATCCGGGTTGAGCTGTCCACGCCGGGGGTGTTCCCAGCGCAGCAGGGCTTCGAACATGACGACCAACCGAGTATCCAGTGCCACAATAGGCTGGAAGCACAGGCTGAACTGGCCGTGCTCGATGGCATCGGGCAGTTCTCTGATCAGCGCTTCGCGTTCCTGCAGGGTGGCGTCCAGCTGCAGCGAAAAATGCGTCATCCGCTGCCCACCGGTCTCCTTGGCTGCGTACATGGCCCGATCGGCACACTTGATGAGACCGGCGGGATCCGTGGCATCCCCGGGACAGAAGGCCGTGCCGATACTGGCTGAGAGTGCGACACGGGTGCCCGCCACCTCGAAGGGCTGGTCCAGGGCCTTGAGGATCTTTGCACCCACTTCATCCACACCACTGCCGCTCTCCAGCCCGCCCATGATCACCGTAAACTCATCACCACTGAGTCGTGCCGTGGTATCACTGGTGCGCACGCACCGACTGATGCGACGGGCTGCCTCCTTCAGCACGGCATCTCCGGCATCGTGTCCCAGTCGGTCGTTGATCTCCTTGAATTTGTCCAGATCGATGAACAACAGGGCCAGGAGCCGACCCCGCCGCTGGGCCTGACGGATGCCGTGGCGCAGTCGATCCAGAAACAGCAGGCGGTTAGGCAGTTCGGTGAGCGGATCATAGTTGGCCTGGCGCCAGATGGCCTCTTCGGCCCGGCGCTGTTCGGTGATGTCCCTGAACACGCTGATATACCGCATCGGGAAACCGCGGTCGTCCCGCAGCAGATGCATGGAGACCCAGGCCATGTACTGCTCCCCCGACGGGCGGCGGTGCAGGATTTCTCCCTGCCAGTGACCGGTGGTGTGGAGATTCCGACGCAGTTGTTCTTCAAAAGCAGGGGACTCACGGTGGGCACGGATCAGTTCGATACTTCGATCCAGGGCCTCGTCGGCGCTAAAGCCGGTCAGGCGGGTAAAGGCGGGATTGACGAGGATGATGCGCTGCCCGGCATTGGCAACCATGACTGCTTCGTCCAGGGTCTCATAGACCGAGGCGGCGACCATCAATGCTTGGCGGGACTCCGCCAGATCGGTGATGTCCACGGCCGCCAGCAGGCAGAGATCCGAACCCACCTGACCGGCGCAGGCCTCCACCCGCAGGATGCGCGAGATACCGGTGAGGGTCGTGACCGGCAGTTCCGCATGTTCCGAGGCCTGACCGGCAAACACCTTATAGATCAGATCCGCCAGCCGAGGGCGGTCCTCCTCATTCACAAAGCCGGTCAGGTGCCGCCCCGCGAGCTCGCTTCGAGTGGTGCCCAGCAGCCTGGCTCCCGCCAGGTTGGTGCGATGCAGTATCCCCAATGAATCCAGGTTGAAATAGGCCATGGGGGCATGGTCGTAGAGCTGCGTGAACAAGTCCCTCGCCGCCTCCGCCTCAATGCGGGCCTGCTGCAAGGTCTCGTTCTGCATCTCCAGTTCCAGTTGATGCACCTGCAGCTCGTGCAGCAAGGCCAAGGCGTTGGACTCCGCGGCCGGATCAGCAGCATCGGATACCCGTTCCCGCAGCTTCTCCTCCGCCCGCCGTCTCAGTCTGCGGGCCTCATCATCCTCGTCTTGCCCGCTCATTGCCTGACTCCCTGCCGGATTCTTCCGGCGTCGATTGAAGACTGCGTAAACGATTTTCCAGGGCTTTGGCCTTGGTGATGTCCGTGAATGTGACGACCACGCCGTCGATGACGTTATCCAGGCTGCGATAGGGCATGATCTTGACCTGATACCAGCGCTCGTCCCGGGTGGGAATCTCCTCTATGGAGTGGGAGAGGGATTGCAGGACTTCCAGGGCATCATGCTGCAGGTCCGGGTATTCCAGTTCGGTGACGATATCACTCAGGGGACGTCCGACATCGGTGGCAATGAGCTTGAAGATCCGCCGTGCCGGAGCGGTGAAGCGTCGAATACGCAGGTCCTTGGTCAGAAAGACCGTGGCGATGTCGGTACTGTCGAGCAGGTTTTTCATGTCGCTGTTGGCCAGGGTGAGTTCTTCCACCTTGGACTGGAGCTCCACATTCACCGTCTGCAATTCTTCATTGAGTGATTGCATCTCTTCCTTGGAGGTGGTCAGTTCCTCGTTGGTGGACTGGAGTTCCTCGTTGGCCGAGCGAAGCTCCTCCTGGGAAGTCTGCATGTATTCCCGGGTCATGCGCAGCTCTTCCCGGGTCTGCTGCAGCGCCAGCTCCATTTCCTGAATGCGGGTATTCTTGTGTTCCTTCGGGTCCCGCGGCTCCGGCAAGGGGGCCGGCTGGGGCGACACGACCTGAAACACGATCATCAACATGCCGCTCAGGACCTGAGGCTCCTCGATGGGATAGACCGTCAGATCGATGAGTTGCATGCGCTCAGCACTGCCGACGCCGATGCCCGGTTGGCTGAAAACCTTTTTTTCCCTCATGGCCCGGGGCAGCAGTAAGGCCAGTTCCTGTCGCAACCCATCCCGAGCCATCACATGGATGTTCCAGTTGGCCCGTCCGGTGGCCGGCTCCAGATAGTCACCCGTGCGACCGAAGATGTAAAGGATGTCGCCGTCCGCGTTCACCAGCAGCGCAGGCGGTGCAAACTCCCTGAGCAGCACCTGTTCCGCCAGGGATTGCAGGCTGCCGGTGGGGGCCCCGCCGGCCCATTGGGCCAGGGTCTCCACCTCCGGTTCAGGCGGGCGGGCATGAAAATCCAGGTCGGCCACCCGGACGCGGGCCTCGGCGCGACGAAACAGATGGGCGCGGGCATCCAGCGCGGTGAACAATTCGTTGCCCCCACCGACACTTTCCGCATTGCCCAGGAAAAGAACGCCGCCCGGCAACAAGCTGTAGTGGAACAGCGGCAGCAGCTTATGCTGGAGCGTCGTATTCAGATAGATAAGCAGATTGCGGCAGATGACCAGGTTCAGCTTGGTGAAGGGCGGGTCCATGATGAGATTCTGGGTGGCAAAAACCACCGTCTCCCGAACGGCGCGATTGACGCGATAGCCGCCGGCCTCTTCCTGAAAGAAATGCTGCAGGCGTACCGGCGAGACATCGGCGACGATACTGGCTGGATACAGCCCCTGACGCGCCCGCTCGATGGCATGTTCGCTGAGATCGGTGGCAAAGATCTGCAGGGTGACGCGACCAACGGGCGCACTTTCTTCCAGCACCTCCCGGAAGGCGATGGCCAGCGAATAGGCCTCCTCACCGGTGGAGCAGCCGGCCACCCAGGCCCGCAGGACGCACCCCCGGGATGGCGCGGACCGGATCAGGGGGGCGAGCACCTGTTTTTGCAGACTCTCCCAGGCCATCGGATCGCGAAAGAAGCTGGTCACGCCGATCAGCAACTCCTTGAACAGCAGATCCAGTTCCTGGGGATTGTCGCGCAGGAAGCGAACGTAGTTGGAGAGCCTGTCCAGCTGGTGCAGGCTCATGCGCCGCTCGATACGGCGATACAAGGTATTGGTTTTGTAATCGGCAAAGTCATGGCCGGTACGGGCCCGCAGCAATACCACGATCTTTTCCAGGGCATGGCGCTGATCCATGTCCCCGGTGCCGGTCCGCCGGGTCCCGATCTGTTGTTTGCGAACCAGATAGTCGCGGATCCGCTCGCCCATGCCGTGAACCGGCATCACCATGTCGGCCAGGCCGGCATCAATGACGCTGCGCGGCATGTCCGGGTATTGAGCCTCTTCGGGAATCTGGGCCAGCGTCAGTCCCGCATGCTCCTTGAGGGCACGCATGCCCAGGGTGCCGTCGCAGCCGGTACCCGACAAAATCACGCCGACACCATGCTCCCCCTGATCCGCCGCCAGTGAGCGAAGGAAGAAGTCGATGGGCAGCCGGGTCCCGCGACGGCCGGCGGGCTCCAGCAGGTACAACACGCCCTTGAGTACCGAAAGATCCTTGCCGGGGGGGATGACGTGAATTCGATTCGGTACCACCGTCATGCCGTCTTCCACCTGTACCACCGGCAGCGGTGTCACCTTCTGTAACAGCTCTGTGAGCATGCCCTTGCGGGTGGGGTCCAGATGCTGGACCACCACGACGGCGAATCCCGGTTGTTCAGGCAACCCCCGCAGCAGCCCCTCCAGGGCTTCCAATCCCCCGGCCGAGGCACCGACACCGACGATGGGAGGGGGCGTATGCGTGGCGGCCAGGGCTTCACGGGGCGGCCCCTGCAGCGTACTGTCCACCGGGGAGCCTGAGTCATGAGGCGGCAAGGGATTCTCGGGTGAAGTCACGGGGAGGGAGTCCTGTCGATATCGAAGGGCATGCCTCCGGACGGCCCGCCCCCGTCCTGCAGATTGAACACCCCCGACTCCGATCCGGCCCGGCGAGCCTGGGTGGCGGTGAGCTTGCTGGATGCGGCCATGGGTTCCTCCCTGGTGGACTGCGGGGATACCCGGGCGGGGCTGCTGTCCCCTGCCCTCTGATATGTCCCTGCATCTATCCCCGCAGCATACTAGGCCAGCGTGGGGATAGATGGAACCATGGACACAAAAAAACCGCGTCATACGCGGTTTTTTTGATTCACCGGACACGGCCGGAAATCTGGATGGTGGCTACGGGTGGATTTGAACCACCGACCCCCGCATTATGAGTGCGATGCTCTGACCAGCTGAGCTACGTAGCCTTGAAAGCGCGCTATTTTGCGCGGATCCAGGATCGTTGTCAAGCGCCCCCTTGCCGTCACTCCCGCGCAGGCGGGAGTCCAGGGTCTTTGGCCTGCACTGGATTCCCGCCTGCGCGGGAATGACGGGCTCTGACGCTCTCCTGACCTTTCTGTGCCTCTTGCTCAAGAGACCTTGAACAGGCTCTTAGACATTAAACCGGAAGTGCACCACATCCCCTTCCTTCATGGTGTATTCCTTGCCCTCCAGGCGCCATTTGCCGGCATCCTTGGCACCCTGCTCGCCCTTGCAGTTGACGTAGTCGTCATAGCCGATGACTTCGGCGCGGATGAAGCCCTTCTCGAAGTCCGTGTGGATGGCGCCGGCCGCCCTGGGCGCGGTGGCGCCGCGCTTGACGGTCCAGGCACGGACTTCCTTGACCCCGGCGGTGAAGAAGGTCTGCAAACCCAGCAGTTCGTAGGCGGCCCGGATCACCCGGTCCAGCCCGGCCTCTTCCAGACCCATCTCACCCAGGAATTCGGCCTTGTCGGCCTCGTCCAACTGGGCGATCTCCGCCTCCATGGCGGCACAGACGGGCACGACCTGGGCCTGTTCCGCGGCAGCGTGTTCCCGCACCCGATCCAGCAGCGGATTATTCCCGAAACCATCCTCATTGACGTTGGCAATGTACATGGTGGGCTTGGCGGTGATGAGCTGCAATTCCCGCAGCAGCAGGCGCTCTTCATCATCCAGCTCGGCACTGCGGGCGGGACGGCCTTCGGCCAGCACCGCCTGCACCTTCTCGGCCACCTGCTTGCGGGCGATGGCATCCTTGTTGCCGGACTTGGCGTTGCGGGTCAGGCGGGTCAGGGCCTTTTCCACGGTCTCCAGGTCCGCCAGGGCCAGCTCGGTGTGAATGACCTCGATGTCGGACAGGGGATCCACCTTGCCGGCCACATGGATCACGTCGTCATTTTCGAAGCAGCGCACCACGTGGGTGATGGCGTCGGTCTCGCGGATGTGGGCCAGGAACTGGTTACCCAAACCTTCGCCCTTGGAGGCACCGGCCACCAGGCCGGCGATGTCCACAAACTCCACGGTGGTGGGCAACACCCGCTCCGGGGAGACGATCCCGGCCAGGACCTTGAGCCGGGGATCAGGCACCGGCACCACGCCCACATTGGGGTCAATGGTGCAGAAGGGGTAGTTTTCCGCCTGAATGCCCGCCTTGGTGAGGGCATTGAAGAGGGTGGATTTGCCCACATTGGGCAGGCCGACGATGCCGCATTTCAAGCTCATGGGAGGGTCCGGGTGGGATCAGGTGGAAAATCAGGATGGAAAAAGAGACAAACCGGGTCAATCACGCCGAGTGCAGTCGGTTCATGGCCTTCTGCAGTCCCTCGGACAACAGCAGGGGCATGAGGTCGGCGGCACGATCAATGGCGTCCATGATCAGGGGCTCTTCCTCGCGGGAGGGACGGTTAAGCACGAACCCGACCACCTGCTCACGATGCCCGGGATGGCCTACCCCCAGCCGCAGGCGCATGAAGTCCTGCCCTTGGTGGGCCATGATGTCCCGCAGGCCGTTGTGCCCACCATGACCACCCCCGCGCTTGAGACGGGCCGTGCCCGGAGGCAGGTCGATCTCGTCGTGGGCCACCAGCACGGAGGTGATGGGAAGCTTGTAGAACTGGGTCAGCAGCCGGATGGGCTGCCCACTGTGATTCATGTAGGTCTGGGGCTTGATCAGCCAGATTTCCTGCCCCTGGATGCGGATGCGCGCCGTTTCGCCGGCAAACTTGTTCTCCAGGCGAAACTGGCCACCATGACGGCGGGCCAGCTCATCCACGAACCAGAACCCGGCATTGTGCCGGGTCATGGCATAGTCGGGGCCGGGATTTCCCAGCCCCGCGATGACCTGAACGGTGTCTTTGTCAGCCACTGGCAGGTGTCATCCTTTCTTGCGGTCGGAAAGATAAGGCGGCTTACGCCTCGCCTTCGCCCTCGCCTTCAGACTCTTCGGCGCTGCTGCCGCCACGGGTCTTCAGCACGCTGACCACCGGCAGGTCATGATCCGGACCCTGGGCCAGGGCCACGATGCTCACGCCTTCAGGCAGCCGGATCTGGGACAGGTGCAGAGAGTCACCCACATTCAGGGCAGCCACGTCCACCTCGATGAACTCGGGCAGATCCTTGGGCAGGCACTCCACTTCCACTTCCACCGCCTGATGGCTGATCATGCCGCCGCCGGTCTTCACGCCCACGCAGCTTTCTTCGTTGATGAAGTGCAGGGGCACATGCACCTTCAGGGTCTGGTCATCGGTGACACGCTGCAGATCCATGTGCAGAACCATCTGCTTGACCGGATGACGTTGCAGGTCGCGCAGGATGACCCGCTCGGACTTGCCATCCATCTTCAGGGTCAGGATGTGGGAATAGAAGGCTTCATGGGCCAGGCTCAGCCACACGGCATTGTGGTCCAAGGTGATGGCCACGGGATCCTTGCCGCCGCCGTAGACGATGGCGGGCAGCTTGCCGGCACGACGCAGGCGGCGGCTCGCACCCTTGCCCTGGTCCGCGCGCGGCTCGGCTTGCAGTTCAAAATTGACACTCATGTCGGTTCTCCAGTCATACAAACAAAAAGCCTCTCCCGCGACCAGGAGAGGCAGTGGCGATCCAGCCTTACCGGTTCATCAGTCGATGAACAGGGAGCTGACCGATTCCTCGCGGTTGATGCGGCGGATGGTTTCCGCCAGCATGCCGGCAACACTGAGCTGCTTGATGCGACCACAGGCCTTGGCCTCGGGACGCAGCGGCAGGGTATCCGTGACCACCAGCTCGTCGAGCTGGGAGTTGTTGATGTTTTCGATGGCGGGGCCGGAGAGCACCGGATGGGTGGCATAGGCCATGACCTTGGAAGCCCCGTGGTCCTTGAGGGCCTTGGCGGCCTGGCACAGGGTGCCGGCGGTGTCCACCAGGTCGTCGATGATGATGCAGGTCTTGTCTTCCACATCCCCGATGATGTGCATCACCTGGGACTCGTTGGGCTTGGGACGCCGCTTGTCGATGATGGCCAGCTCCGCGTCATCCAGGCGCTTGGCCAGGGCGCGGGCGCGGACCACGCCGCCGACATCGGGAGACACCACCAGCAGGTTCGGGATCTTCTGGCGCCAGATGTGGCCCAGCAGGACCGGCGAGGCGTAGACGTTGTCCACCGGCACGTTGAAGAAACCCTGGACCTGATCGGCATGCACGTCCACCGTGAGCACCCGGTCGGCGCCGACGGCCTCAAGCATGTTGGCCACCACCTTGGCGGAGATGGGCACGCGGGCGGACCGCACCCGGCGATCCTGACGGGAATAGCCGAAATAGGGAATGACGGTGGTGATGCGACCGGCGGAGGCCCGGCGCAGGGCGTCCACCATGATCAGCAATTCCATCAGATTGTCATTGGTGGGCGCGCCGGTGGACTGGACGATAAAGACGTCCCGGCCGCGCACGTTCTCGAGGATTTCCACCTGCACTTCCCCGTCGCTGAAGCGACCGACGACGGCCTTGCCCAGCGGCAGGTTCAGGTGATTGACGACACTTTGTGCCAGTTGGGGAGTGGCATTCCCCGCGAAGACCATCATCTTGGATTTTTCCACCACTGTGGACCTGGGCAGCATGATTCCAACAATGTCCGGTTGCGAGCGAAGCGGATGACAGGGCTGCACCAGCAGGGCTGACGCGGGCCACCCTGCCGGCGAAAGGACGCACCGGTCCGCGCCATAGCGTAAACGCCGCCAGCCGATGACCGTCATGGGGACAGTGAACCGGTGGCGGCGCTGGCCTGGCGACGGCAGGCAACGTCCGAAGAATGGCTGGGCCGGCAGGATTCGAACCTGCGAATGCCGGGATCAAAACCCGGTGCCTTACCACTTGGCGACGGCCCAATAAATCGTGTGACTCGTTATTCCTGCGAGGCAGTGACAGCCTGAAGCTGAGCCCTGCGTCGATGCAACGGAGACTGGTTGCAACCACGGGCCACAAACCCCGTCCATCCACCCGGCAGACAGTCACGGGCGGCGCGGGCGACTTCCTCGGTCTCGAAGATGCCGAACACACAGCTGCCGGTACCCGTCATGCGCGCCGTCACACCCTGTCGTTGCAGCCATTCCAGGGCCTTGGCCACCTCCGGAAAGCGCCGACAGACGACCGGCTCACACACGTTGCCTGCTCGTCCTGCAAGAAAGTCCGCTATTTTGATGGGTGGACAGTCCCGTGTCAATCCAGGATCGGTAAAGATCGCCCCGGTGGGCACCATCACGCCGGGATGCACCACCAGATACCAGGGCTCAGGCGGCGACACCGGCGCCAGCCGCTCCCCGACCCCTTCCGCCCAGGCGGCATGGCCGCGCACGAACACCGGCACGTCCGCACCCAGCGTCAGACCCATGTCGGCCAGGGCGTCGTCGTCCAGTCCGGTCTCCCAGAGGGCATTGAGGGCCACCAGCACCGTGGCCGCATCGGAACTACCGCCGCCGAGCCCGCCCCCCATGGGCAGACGTTTATGGACCCGGATGGCCACGCCGCCGGGGTGACCGGTGGCGGCCTTGAGGGCCCGAGCGGCCCGGACGGTCAGATCATCGTCATGATCCACGCCGTCAAGGGCGTGCTCGGCGCACACCCGATCCTCATCCAGCAAACGGAAATCCAGGGTATCCCCATGGGAGAGGAACTGAAACACGGACTGCAATTCGTGATAGCCGTCGGGCCGACGACCGGTGATGTGCAGGAACAGGTTGAGCTTGGCGGGCGCGGGCCAGCCCATGCAAGGGTCTTGTTGCATCATGGTGTCATTTGCCAGTCGTCCACCACCAGGCGGACGCGTATGTCGTCGAATTCCAGCCTCATGCGATCGGGCAGCGGCGCCGGGCCGACGGCCTCGGCATAGCGATCGTACCCCACGTCCCAGCCGGATTGCAGCAGTCGCTGGGCCCTGCCCGCGGAATCCAGGGTCCGCCCTTCCAGGCGGTCGTGGGAGGGTATGCCGAGCACCCAGTAACGCAATCCGCTGACCGGCAGCTGCCAGCCCAGGGCCTGATGCACCAGACGGTCCACGTCCCGGTCCTGATACACGTCGCCCTCGGCATTACGCAAGGTCACGCCGGTGGCATTGCCCTCCAGGGTGGCGGCATGACGTCCGAACGGTCCGAACAACTGGATGTCGTAGTCATCCCCCCGCTGACGCCAGCGCAGATGGGCATTCCACTGCTCGTTCTCCAGGAACAACGCGATCCGGCCGCTCAGGGTCCAATCATTCTGGGCGGAGAGCAACTGCACCCGCTCTCGCCAGGCCTGCTCCCGATCATCCACCGGCACCGGTGGACGCACGGCACAGGCGGTGAGCAGCAGGCTCACCAGACAGACAAGCAGGAGTGTCCTCATGGATCCAGACGCTCCTTGAGCCTGAGCAAACGCGCATGATCGGGATCCCGCTCCAGGGCCTGGTAGAGGATCTCCAGGGCTTCCTCCCGCTCGCCCCGATCCCACAGCAGGGCCGCCAGATTACTGGCGATCTCGCCGTCCTCCATCATGTCGTGGGCACGCCGCAGGTAGACTTCCGCCTCATCCAGGCGACCCAGGCGGTAGAGGACCCAGCCCATGCTGTCGATGATGGCCGCGTCATCCGGGCGCTGGGCATAGGCCCGACGGATATAGCCGTAGGCCTCCTCGTGGCGATCGGTACGATCCGCCAGGGTGTAGCCCAGGGCATTGAGAGCGGCCGGGTTATCCGGATCCTGGGCCAGGATCTGGTTCAGATCCGCCTCCACCAGATCGATCCGGTCCAACCGCTCCGCCATGAGCGCCCGGGAGTACAGCAGGTCCGGATTACCGGGGTATTCCCGCAAGGACTGATTGAGCAGGTCCATCCCGGCTTCATAGTCACGCACATCCCGAAGCAGACCGGCCTCGGCCAGATAGACCCGCACCCGATCACCCGGCTCGGCCAGACGATCCCGCAACGCCGACAGATCGGCACGAGCCCGCGCCACCTGCCCGAGCTCCCCCCTGAGCAGGGCGGCGCGAATGACGGACTCGTCACGGTGATCTCCCCGAGTCACCTGCTCATAGAAGCGGATGGCCCGTTCACGGTCACCGGTGGTCTCTGCGATCCGTCCCAGGTAATAGCGGGCCTCCTGGGCACGCCGCCCGGTCTGCAGCACCCGCTCCAGATAACGCTGCGCGTCCTCGTACTGTTCCACCTCGATGTTCAGCAGCCCCAGGGTATAGAGCAGGTCGGCATCCCCCGGCCGCTCGCGGGCAACCCGCTCGAACTGTTGACGGGCCTCCTCATAACGCTCCGATTGCAGCAGCAGGCGGGCATAGGTGATGCGCAGATCCACATCCCCGGGATAGCGCGCCACCAGATCCCCCATGGCCCGCAGGGAGGCTTCCTCGTCACCGGCATGCCCCAGGGCACGGGCGCGCAGGACGTGAGCTTCCCTAAGCCCGCCGTCCAGGGTCAGCGCCCTTTCGGCCGCCGCCACGGCCGTCAGGGGGCGATCCTGCTGCAGGGCCAGGCTGGCCACCGCCAGATAGGCATGGGCCTCGTCGCCACGGCCCTCCGCCACCAGGGCAAGGGCCTCTATCGCGGCATCACCGTTCTGACTGCGGGACAGCATGTTCACCAGCAGGCCGTAGCCGTCACCCTCCACCGCCTCCATGCGCTCAAGCACGGTGAGCAGATGGGTGGCGGCTTCTTCCGGGCGGCCCTCGTTGACCAGCAGCGCGGCCAGGATCTGACGGGCCTCCAGATTCTCCGGCTCCAGCGCCAGCCAGCGCTCGGCACCCGGCAGGGCCGCGGCCGGGTCGCCGGCGAACAGGGCGATGCGGGTCGCCCGCTCAGCCACTTCGGGGTTGCGTGTACGCTGGGCCGCCCGCAGATAGTGCTCGATGGATACCTGCAATTCACCCTGGTGCCCGGCAATCTCGCCCACCAGCAATTCATAGAACAAATCGGCGACACCGTTCTCCTGCGCCTGCAGCGGCAGCAGATGGCCTTCGGCAAGAGGCCGCCAGGGTTCATGGTCCTGACCGTCCCGGGGCAACCCCGCACAGGCGGTCAGCAATCCGCACAGCGCCACCGCCATCCCCATGCGGGGTAGCGGGCGACGCGGGGGGAACCAAGGGAAAACGGATCTTTGATCGGGCAGCATGGAAAGACTATAAACCCATTTGCTTGAAAAATGATCGCCCCATGGGGCGTGCCAAAATCGCCGGACAGTGTAAACTAGACTGGACACGCCCCGGCTCGACGTCGTGTCAACCGGATCAACCGAAAGTCAAGCCCCACTGACCACGAAATCGCAAGCTCTTGATGCGGGACATGGACGATCAGCGGGCAATCCACCACATTGGAGTGGATCTGATACGGTCGACGACAGAACCGGGCCAGGGCAACGGAACGAAAAATGACGCACCGCGATGCAAGCGCATTTTTCCTTCCCATGTTCCTTAGCACCCCACGGCGGCCGATAAGTTCCCGCCGCGACAGGTCAATTTTGGGCAGACCGGTTTTACGAGCGGACTCAAAGGGTTGAAAATCCGGGACATCTTGTCATGACTTCAATGCTGGCGCAGAATACGCTATTCCACAGGTCCTCACGTGCGATGCTTTTTACTCTCGGAGTCAATCATAAATCCGCCCCGGTGGGAATTCGTGAACGCGTCGTGTTCTCCCCGGACCGCATGGATGAAGCCCTCACCGGTCTGACCCGCTCCACTCCGGTGGAGGAAGCGGCGATCCTGTCCACCTGCAACCGGACGGAGATCTACTTCCGCTCCGAAGCCCACCAGCCAACGGACCGGGTGCTGCACTGGATGGCGGACTTCCACCGCCTCAAGCCCGGCGAGATCCAGCCCTACATCTATCGTCACTCGGAAGCCGACGCGGTCAAGCACCTGCTCCGCGTGGCCTGCGGCCTGGACTCCCTGGTGCTGGGCGAACCCCAGATCCTGGGCCAGCTCAAGGGCTCCTATCAGAGCGCCGGCGCCGCCGGCACCCTGGGCCGCCAACTGGGACGACTGTTCCAGCATGCCTTCTCGGTGGCCAAGAACGTCCGCACCTCCACCGCCATCGGGTCCAGCCCGGTCTCGGTGGCCTTTGCCGCCGTCTCCCTGGCCAAGCAGATCTGGGGCGACATGAAGCCCCTCACCGCCCTCATGATCGGCGCCGGTGAAACCATCGAACTGGCGGCCCGCCACCTGCACAGCAACCAGATCGGCCGTATCATCGTCGCCAACCGCACGGTGGAACGGGCCAAGGTACTGGCCAGCGAGTTCGACGCCGAAGTCATCACCCTGTCCGAGATCCCCGCCCGTCTGGCGGAGGCCGACATCCTCATTTCCTCCACCGCCAGTCCCCTGCCGATCCTGGGCAAGGGCGCTGTGGAGCGCGCCCTGAAGGCCCGCAAGCGCCGCCCCATGTTCATGGTGGACATCGCCGTGCCCCGGGACATCGAGCCGGAGGTGGGCAATCTGGACAACGTCTTCCTCTATACCGTGGACGACCTGGAAGAGGTCATCCAGGAAAACCTCCAGTCCCGCCGCGAGGCGGCGCGTCAGGCGGAGGAGATCATCGAATCCCAGGTCAGCACCTTCATGGGCTGGTTGCGGGCCCAGAGCGCGGTGAGCACCATCTGCGCCTTCCGCGACAAGGCCCACGGCGTGCAGATGGAGGTGCTGGAAAAGGCCAATCAGATGGTGGCCGCCGGCAGGTCGCCGGAAGAGGCTCTGTCCTTCCTGGCCCATACCCTCACCAACAAGCTGCTGCATGACCCCTGCCACACCATGAACGAGGCCGCCCGCGAAGGCCGTCTGGAACTGGTGGACGCGGCCCATGCCCTCTTCAAGCTGCCGAGTTCCACCGACAAGATCCATTCGTGAAAGACTCCATTCGCCGCAAGCTTGAAGACATCGCGGATCGTTTCGAGGAACTCAGCGGCCTGCTGGCGGACCCGCAGGTCATCGGGGATCAGGATCGCTTTCGCCGGTATTCCATGGAATACAGCCAGCTCGAACCGGTGGTTCAGAGCTGGAAGGCCTATGCCGCCGCACTCGATGAGCTGGAGGCGGCCCGCCAGATGGCCCGCGATCCGGACCCGGACCTGCGCGCCATGGCCGAGGAGGAGATCCCCGCGGTCTCGTCCCGGCTGGAGTCCCTGGAACTGGACCTGCAGCGGCACCTGATCCCGAAAGACCCCCACGACGAGAACAACACCTTCCTGGAAATCCGTGCCGGCACCGGCGGGGACGAGGCCGCCATCTTTGCCGGCGATCTGTTCCGCATGTACAGCCGCTATGCGGAAACCCGGGGCTGGCAAGTGGAACTCTTGTCCGAAAGCGAGGGCGAGCATGGCGGTTACCGGGAGGTCATCGCCCGCATCATTGGGCGCGGGGTCTATTCCCGCCTCAAGTTCGAGTCCGGCGCCCACCGGGTACAACGGGTGCCGGATACAGAGTCCCAGGGTCGCATCCACACCTCCGCCGCCA
Organism: Ectothiorhodospira shaposhnikovii; assembly: GCF_047222355.1. NCBI lineage: Bacteria > Pseudomonadati > Pseudomonadota > Gammaproteobacteria > Chromatiales > Ectothiorhodospiraceae > Ectothiorhodospira > Ectothiorhodospira shaposhnikovii. Next base: position 2,621,867 of record NZ_CP178333.1, read on the forward strand.
CCGTCGCCGTGATGCCGGAACCGGACGAGATGGAGATCCCCGAGATCAATCCGGCGGACCTTCGCATCGACACCTACCGGGCCAGCGGCGCCGGCGGCCAGCACGTCAACCGTACCGATTCCGCCGTGCGTCTCACCCACCTGCCCACCGGCCTGGTGGTGGAATGCCAGGACGAGCGCTCCCAGCACAAGAACAAGGCCCGGGCCATGAGTCTGCTCGCCGCCAAGCTGATCGAGCGGGAAGAGACCCGCCGCTTCCAGGAACAAAGCGCCACCCGCAAGAGCCTGGTGGGCAGCGGGGATCGCTCCGAGCGCATCCGCACCTACAACTTCCCCCAGGGGCGGGTCACGGATCACCGCATCAACCTGACCCTCTACAAGCTGGAAGCCATCATGGCCGGCGATCTGGATCCGGTCATCGATCCGCTGGTGAACGAACATCAGGCGGAACAACTGGCCGCCCTGGCGGACTGAAGCCGGCCTTGCCCGCCATCACCCTCAAGGCCCTGCTGGTCGAGGCGAGATCCGCCCTGGCCCAGGGGGACGCCCCCCGCCTGGAAGCCGAGTTGCTGCTGGCCCATGTCCTGGGCAAGGACCGCGGCTGGCTCTATGCCCATGGCGATGACATCCTGGAAGACCCGGACGCCCTGGCGATCTTTCGGACCCTGGTGCGGCGTCGCGGCGAGGGCGAACCGGTCAGCTACCTGCTGGGCTGCCGGGAATTCTGGTCCCTGAACCTCACGGTCCGCCCCGGCGTGCTGATCCCCCGCCCCGATACTGAAACCCTGGTGGAGGCCGCCCTGTCTCGGCTGGCCGAAGACTTTTCGGGCCGGCTGGCGGACCTGGGCACGGGCACGGGTGCCATCGCCCTGGCCCTGGCCGTGGAGCGCCCTCGATGCCGTATCGTTGCCGTGGACCGCTCGCCCCAGGCACTGGCGGTGGCACGGGAAAACGTGACGCGGCTGGGTCTGGAGGCACGGGTCGAATGCCGCCAGGGCAGCTGGTTCGCGCCCCTGACCGGCGAACGGTTCGATCTGATCGTCTCCAACCCCCCCTATATCGCCGACGCAGACCCCCATCTGACCCAGGGTGATCTGCGCTTCGAACCACGCTCGGCCCTGGCCTCCGGGCCGGACGGGCTGACGGACATCCGCCGGATCGTCGAGCAGGCCCCCGGTCATCTCGGACCAGGCGGCGCATTACTGCTGGAACACGGAATGGATCAAGGCGAGGCCGTGCGGGCGCTGCTGGAGCAGCGGGGGTTTACCGAAGTGGACACGGTGCGGGATCTGGGCGGCAGGGACCGGGTGACACTGGGAATCATGGGGCAATGAGCGGCCTTTGCAACCGCCGTGACAAGGCGTTCGTCAGCCCCTGGGCCGCCAGGCCCCAGTCCGTCCGCACGCCCAGCGCCGCCAGCGAGGTGGTCGCCAGGCCCCGATAGCCGCAGGGATTGATGCGATCAAAGGCGGACAGGTCCGGGTCAAGGTTGAAGGCCAGCCCATGATAACTGCCCCCTCGCCTGACCCGAAGCCCCAGGGCGGCAATCTTGGCCCCATCCACATAGACGCCCGGTGCATCCGGCCTGGCCCGGGCGGTGATGCCCTGGGTGGCCAGATAATCGATCACCGCCGACTCCAGCGCGGTGACCAGGGCCCTCACCCCCAGGCCCGAGCGCCGCAGATCCAGCAGGGTGTAAATGACCACCTGCCCCGGTCCGTGATAGGTCACCTGACCACCCCGGTCCACCGAAATCACCGGGATGTCACCCGCATCGAGAATGTGCTCGGACTTGCCGTTGAGGCCCAGGGTGAACACCGGAGGATGCTCCACCTGCCAGAGTTCATCAGCGGTGGTTTCATCCCGGACATCGGTGAAGGCCTGCATCCGCCGCCAGGTGGAAGCATAGTCCCGGCGCCCCAGGCGGCGTACGAGAATGGCGGACATCAGACCGGACTCAGAGGGTCATCTGCACCAGCTCACAGGCATTGAGCTCAAGGTAGAGGGCATCCATCTGGGCCTGGCTGCGAGCGTGGACACGGATGGTGATGGCCTGGTAGCGCCCGCCCTTGGAGGCACGCATGGAGAAATCCGACTCCCGGATGTCCGGCACGTGCTTGCCGACGATGGCCCGCACCCGTTCCCCCAGTTCCGGCACCGAGGCACCGAATACCTTGACCGGGAACTGGCAGGGAAACTGCAACCCCATCTCTTCAGGCTTTTGCATCATGCGGTCTCCCGCAGTCGGGCCTTGTAATCCTGGTACAGGCCGTGCACGCGGCGCCACACCGGACCGGGCACGCCCGCCCCCACCGGCCGACCGTCCAGACGGGTCACGGGCAGGATCTCCCGGGTGGAACTGGTCAGCCAGATCTCCTCCGCCACCCGCAGGGACTGCTCCGGAATGGTGGACTCCATCAACGGCAGCCCCGCCTCCTGGGCCAGTTCCACCACCAGATCACGGGTGATGCCGGGCAGGAGGGATCGGTCCTTGGGCGGGGTGACGATGACGCCGTCTCCCACCACGAACAGATTGCTTGCCGCCCCTTCCGTTGCCAGCCCCTGACGGATCAGGATGGCTTCCGTCGCCCCGGCATCCAGGGCCTCCTGACGGGCCAGCACGTTGGGCAGCAGGGTGATGGCCTTGATGTCGCAACGGGACCAGCGATGGTCGTCGACCACCACCGCCGCCACCCCCTGCTCCAGTACCGCCGGATTCTGGGGGACGATGGGGTTGACCATGGCAAAGACCGTGGGCCGGACGCCGGTCGGAAAGGCGTGATCACGCCGGGCCACGCCCCGGGTCACCTGGACGTAGAGGCTGCGGTCCCCGCCCGGATTTTTCTCCAGCAAGGTCGTGAACAGGGACTCCCATCCCGACCGATCATGGGGATTGTCGATGCGCACCTCGGCCAGACTACGCGTCAGGCGCTCCAGATGCTCCGCCAGCCGCAAAGGGCGGCCGCCGAACACGGGGATCACCTCGTAGACCCCGTCACCGAACAGAAAACCCCGGTCGAACACGGACACCCGGGCCTGTGTTTCCGGAACGAACTCACCATTGAGATAGATGATCATGTCTTGAACCATCCGCAGTGTTAGCGCACCAGCATCCAGGCACTGTCGATCAGGCGCCGGAACAGGCCGCCCTCCTCGACGCCCTGCAAGGCCACCAGGGGCAATACCCGCAGCGGTTCGCCGTCCAGCATGATGCGCAGTTCGCCGTAGGCACGCCCCTGCTCGATGGGGGCTTCCAGCTTGCTGCCCAGGGAAATCTCGGCCTGGAGGCGATCATAGCTGCCGCGGGGGATGGTCACGTGAAGATCCTGCACCAGACCCAGCTGGACCTTGTTCTGCTCTCCCTTGAAGACCCGGGCTTCGGTCAGGGCCAGCCCGCCGTCATAGAGCTTGTGGCCCTCGAACTGCCTGAAGCCCCAGTTGAACAGGGCCTGGGACTCATTGGCGCGGATGCGTCCACCCTGCTCGTGATCACCGGCCTGGATACCCATGACGGCGGCCACCAGACGCATGCCGTCCCGCTGGGCGGAAGACACCAGGTTATAACCGGCATTGCTGGTCCAGCCGGTCTTGCCCCCGTCCACGGAGTCATCCCGCCACAGCAGGATGTTGCGATTGGACTGGGAGATGCCGTTGAAGGTGAAGCTGCGTTCGGAATAGTAGGAATAGTATTCGGGAAAATTCCGGATCAGGGCTTGCATCAGCACGGCGATGTCGTGGGCCGTGGTGTACTGGGCCGCGTCACTGGGCAGGCCGTGGCTGTTCTGGAATTGGGTATCGTACATCCCCAGGGCGCGGGCCTGGGCGTTCATCATGTCCACGAAGGCGCCTTCCGTACCGGCAATGCGCTCCGCCAGGGCGACGCAGGCGTCGTTGCCGGACTGCACGATCATGCCGCGGATCAATTCCTCGACCCCGACCTGGGTGTTCACCTCGATGAACATGCGCGATGCCCCCCGCATGCCGGTTCGCCAGGCCCGTTCACTCACGTCCACCGGTTCGTTCAGAGCCAGCCGACCGTCCTGCAATTCCTTGAAGACGATATAGGCGGTCATGATCTTGGTGAGGCTGGCGGGCTCGACCCGCTCGTTGGCGGCCCGCTCGGCGAGTACCATGCCGCTGACCGCATCCAGCAGCACATAGTTGCGCGCGGTCAGGTCCGAGGGGGGGGAGACACGCAGGCTGGCGCCGGCCAGTCCGGGCAACAGGAGGGCAAGCAACAGAACGCTGACGACGAGTCTTGGCATCATGGCATCTTCAGGGGCTGTAAAACCGACGGAATGGGTATTCGGATCGAAAAGGGTAACACACCAGGGACACCCCGGATGCGAAGGGGTTCAATCGGCGACGACCCGATAGTCTCCAAGCCCCATGGACTGCAGGATCCGGACCGTATCCCGCTTGCTGCGCACGTCCGACAGGGGACCGACACGCACACGGTAAAGCGTGGTGTCGTCCTGGCGACTTTCCAGCACGGCCACCTGGTCGAGCCGCGCGTGCAGACGGTCGCGCAACTGCTCCGCGTTCACGCGGCTGGAAAAGGCGCCCACCTGCAGGAATACGGGTCCGGCCAGGCCGGATTCGGACGGCCCGGCGGGCGGCGACGGCTCCACCCAGCCGGCCTGGATGACATTCGGGCCGGACGGTTCGGGCGTCAGGGCCTTGACCTCCACCCGCGCCGTGCCCCGATCCAGCATGCCGATGCGATGGGCCGCCGCATAGGAAAGGTCGATGATGCGGTTGTCCACGAACGGTCCGCGGTCATTCACCCGCACCACCACGCTGCGGCCGTTTTCCAGGTTGGTCACCCGCACGTAGGTGGGCAGGGGCAAGGAAGTATGGGCCGCGGTCATGGCGAACATGTCATAAGGCTCGCCGCTGGAAGTGCGCCGGCCATGGAACTTGGTCCCGTACCAGGAAGCCACGCCGCGCTCGCGATACCCTTGCGCGCTGTCCAGGGTGGTGTAGCGGCGCCCGAATACCACATAGGACTCCGGGTTGCCGTAACGGCTCATGGGCTCCACCCGGGGCACCGGCTCGGGGATCCGGGACAGATCCGGGATCCGGCTGGGATGGGGGGCGCCGTCGCGCTCTTCCGGTGTGTACCCGGAAACAGGGGCCGGACCGCGGCTGCCGCTGCAGGCTGCCAGGATCAGCGCCAGCAAGATGACCGGCAAAAGACGCATGGCACCGTGCCGTGTCACCGCGCCCCACCCTCCGCCAGGGCCTGCTCCCGGGCCTTGCGAATCTCCCGAGCCAACTCATACACCGCCATGGCATAGAGCGGACTGCGGTTGTAGCGGGTGATGACGTAGAAGTTCTCGTAACCCAGCCAGACCTGGGTCCCCTCCTCCGCCTGCAGTTCGATCACGGAGAAGCGGGCGTCGGGGGCGACCCGACCTTCCGGCACGATGCCGTGGCGGGCCAGTTCGTCGAGGCCGTATCGGGCCTGGTAGCCGCCGCCGACCAGGGACTTGTAGGCATCGCCCTCCACCCGGGCCCGCACCACCACGGGCGCGCCCATGGTCCAGTGATGACGACGGAAATAATTGGCCACGCTGCCGATGGCATCGGGCCAGGAGTTGAGCAGGTCCCGACGGCCGTCGCCGCTGAAGTCCACGGCATATTCACGATAGCTGGAAGAGATGAACTGCCCCCGGCCCATGGCCCCGGCATAGGAACCGAGCGTGCCTCGCAGGTCCAGCCCTTCCTCCCGCGCCAGATGCAGGTAGTGGCGCAGTTCGGAACGGAAGAAATTCGCCCGGGGCGGATAGTCAAAGCCCAGGGTCACCAGGGCGTCCAGCACCGGGAAGGTGCCCTGATGGCGGCCGTAGAAGGTTTCCACGCCGATGATGGCGACGATGATCTCCGCATTGACCTGGAAGGTCTCCTGGGCACGCAGGATGGTGGCCTCATGCTCCTGCCAGAAACGCTCCCCGGCACGGATACGCTGCTCGGTGAGGAAGATCGGACGGTAATCCTTCCAGGGCCGGGCCTCGGCCGGGGTGGAGATCAGATCCAGGATCCGCTGCTGCGGCCTGGCCTCGGCAAACAGGCGCTCCAGCTCGCGGGCATCGAAGCCGTCTTCCCGGGCCAGGGTGCGGATGAACTCCCGGACGTCATCGCGCTCCAGGTAGGGCGGATCACCGGCCACCAGGCCGCGAGGGTTGGCCCCGGCCGCGGCACAGGTGCCCAACAGCAGCGCCGTCAGCAGCAGGGAGAGGATACGACGGTGGAAAGGCACTGGAGAAGCGCACAGGGAAGTCATCGGGCGAGTAGTCTGCGATGGGAGTTGATGGACATGAGAATACCGAAAGCCGCCATCAGGGTCACCATGGACGTACCGCCGTAGCTGAATAAGGGCAAGGGGACCCCGACCACCGGCAGCAGTCCCGACACCATGCCCGTGTTGACGAATACGTAGACGAAGAAGGTGAAGCTCAGGCTGCCGGCCAGCAGGCGCGAATAGGTATCCTGGGCCCGCAGGGCGATGGTCAGCCCGCGCAGGATCACCAGCAGGTAGAGGGACAGCAGCAGCAGGATGCCCATCAGGCCGAACTCCTCGGCGTAGACGGCGAAGATGAAGTCGGTGGAACGCTCCGGCAGGAACTCGAGCTGGGACTGGGTACCGTTGAGCCAGCCCTTGCCGTAGAACCCGCCGGAACCGATGGCGATCTTGGACTGGATGATGTGATAGCCGGCCCCCAGGGGGTCGCTCTCCGGGTTCAGCAACGTGAGTACCCGCCGACGCTGATAATCCTGCATGAAATGCCACAGCAACGGTGCCGCCACCAGGGCCAGGGCCCCCAGCCCCATGAGAATACGCCAGCGCACCCCGGCCAGAAAGATGATCACCAGACCGGATCCCGCCACCAGCAGGGCGGTACCCAGGTCCGGCTGCTTGGCGATGAGCACGGCCGGCACCATCACCAGCAAAGCCGCCGCCGCCACTTCCAGGAACCGGGGCGGCAGGGGGCGGTCGGCGAAATACCAGGCCACCATCATGGGCACGGCGATCTTCATGAACTCGGAAGGCTGGAAACGCACCACGCCCAGATCCAGCCACCGCTGCGCTCCCTTGCCCACTTCGCCGAAGAACATCACCGCCAGCAACAGCAACACCCCGCCGGCATACACCCATGGCGACCACTGGCGCAGATGGTTGGCCGGGATCTGCGCCATCACCATCAGCACGGTGAAGGCAATACCCACCCGCACCCCCTGGCGATACAGGGTATCCAGGTCTTCCCCGCTGGCGCTGTAGAGCACCACGAAGCCCATGGCCAGCAACAGCGCCACCCCGCCCAGCAACAGCAAATCCAGGTGCAGGGCACGGACGATGGCGCGCCCCAGGCCGTGTTCTTCCGCGGTGCCGTTGAGCATCAGGGGGTCATCTCCAGTATGAAATAGTCCATCACCTTGCGGGCCACCGGTGCCGCCACCCGGCCACCGCTGCCGCCGTTCTCCACCAGCACCGCCACCGCGATGCGGGGATCATCCGCCGGCGCAAAACCGATGAACAGGGCGTGATCCCGCAGGTGCTTGGCCACGGACGCCTCATCGTATTCCTCGTCCTGCCCCAGGCCGAACACTTGTGACGTCCCCGTCTTACCGGCGATGCGATAGGGCGCGTCGCGGCCCGCCGAATGATAGGCGGTGCCGTTGGGACGGTGCATGACATGCTCCATCGGGGTCAGCACCTGGTCCCAGAACTCCGCGCGGGACACCTGCACCGGGGCCAGGAACTCCGGCTCGGCCACATGCAGTTCCTCGCCGTCCTCGCCCAGCATGCCGCGCAGCAGATGGGGACGCACCCGCTGGCCCCGCATGGCCAGGGTACTGCTGATGGAGGCCAGCTGCATGGGCGTGGCCAGCATGTAGCCCTGTCCGATGGAGGCGATCAGGGTCTCGCCGGGAAACCAGGGCATGCCCTGGGCGGCCCGCTTCCATTCCCGGCTGGGCAACAGGCCGCGACGTTCGCCCGTACTGTCGATGCCCGTGGCCTCCCCCACCCCGAAACGGCCCAGAAACTCCGACATGCGATCGATCCCCAGCCGGAAGGACATGTCATAGAAATACACGTCGGAAGACTGGGTGATGGCCTTGTCCAGGTCCACCCAGCCATGGCCGTGTCGACGCCAGTCCCGGTAGCGGCGGGTGTCGTTGGGCAGGGTGTAGTAGCCGGCGGCGAACATCATGCGGTCGGCCCGGATCACCCCATGCTCAAGCCCCGCCAGACCCACCAGCATCTTCAGGGTGGAACCCGGCGGGTACTGACCGGAGAGGGCACGGTTGAACAGCGGCTGACGGCGGTTGTTGCGCAACTCCTGGAAGGTTCGGGCCGGAATCCCGTGCACGAAGAGGTTGGGATCGAAAGTGGGCATGCTGACCATGGCCAGGACCTCGCCGTTGCGGGGATCCATGGCGACGATGGCGCCGGCCATGCCGTCCAGTGCCTCCTGGGCCACGGCCTGCAGGCGCACGTCCAGGCTCAGCACCAGATCACGCCCCGGTACCGGCGGCTCCCGCTCCAGTACCCGCAGGGTCCGGCCCTGGGCATTCACCTCCACCTTCTGGAACCCCACATGACCATGCAGGTGATCTTCGTAATAGCGTTCCACCCCCAGCTTGCCGATGTGGGTGGTGCCGGCATAGCGACGGGTATCGATGCGTGCCAGTTCCCGCTCATCGATACGTCCCACGTAGCCGATGACATGGGCCAGGGCCTCGCCATGAGGATAATGACGTGCCACCCCGGCCTGCACGTCCACGCCGGGGAACAGATGCCGATTAACGGCAAAGTTGGCCAGTTCCTCGTCGGTGAGATTGAGCTTGAGCGGCACCGCCTGGAAAGGGCGTTTGCCCCGCAGGGAGCGGCGAAAGCGATCTATCTCGGCCGGTTCCAGATCCAGCAGCGCCGACAGGCGATCCAGGGTGTCCTGGAGGTTGTCCACCTGCTCCAGGGTCACCTCCAGCTGATAGGTCGGACGATTCTCCGCCAGCACCACGCCGTTGCGGTCATAGATCAGCCCCCGGGGCGGCGGCAGGGCTTCCAGGCGCACCCGGTTATTCTGGGACAGGGTGGAAAAATGGGAATGATTGATCACCTGCAACTGCGTCAGCCGCACCCCGACAAGACCGAACAGCAGGACGATGATGACACCCAGGGTGATGATCCGGGCCAGGAACAGCCGCTGCTCCTGGTGATGATTCTTGATGGGTTGACGCGACGACATGCCCTTGATCCGGAAGACTCATGGCCACACGGGCAGGAGGAGGTATAGGGGCCGGCGTGCCTGAAAAGAGTGGGCAAACGCACCGGGGAGGCCTCGGGCCTCCCCGGCAACGAGATCAGGCCTGGGCCTGGTAACGCTTGACGGAACTCTCGATCTCCGCCCGGGCCTCGTCGACGCCGACCCAGCCTTCGACCTTCACCCATTTGCCGGGTTCCAGTTCCTTGTAGTGCTCGAAGAAGTGCTTGATCTGGTCCAGTAACAGGGCGGGGACATCATCGGGTCCCTGGATGTGATCATATTCCCGGGACAACTTGGACACGGGCACCGCCAGCAGCTTGGCATCCTCGCCCGCCTCGTCGGTCATCTTGAGCATGCCCACGGGGCGGCAACGGATCACGCTGCCGCTGGCCACCGGGAAGGGGGTCATCACCAACACGTCCACCGGGTCACCGTCATCGGACAGGGTATGGGGCACGAACCCGTAGTTGCAGGGATAGAACATGGGGCTGGCCATGAAGCGATCCACCAGCAGGGCACCGCTGTCCTTGTCCACCTCGTACTTGACCGGGGAGGCATACGCGGGAATCTCGATGATCACGTTGATGTCGTTGGGCAGGTCTTTGCCTGCGGAGATCTTGTCGATGTTCATTGGATCAGGCCCAAGAGTGAGTGAATCGGGAGGCGGCATTATAACGGCAACCCGGCCGACGAAAAGCCATATCCCCAAGGGGAGTGCTTGCGTGCCGGGCGCTTGAGCAGGTATAAGTTTCGGCCTAATGTCTTTATAACCCATGCAACACACGCCTATATACTAAAGAGGAAATGCCATGCGTATCGTGCTTCTGGGCGCACCGGGGTCCGGCAAGGGAACCCAGTCCAAGCTGATCATGGAGCGTTACAAGGTGCCTCAGATCTCCACCGGGGATCTCCTGCGCGCTGCCGTTTCCGCCGGAACGCCCCTGGGCCAGCAGGCCAAGGCCGCCATGGACGCGGGCCAGCTGGTGACCGACGATATCGTTCTGGGCATGATCCGTGAACGCCTGGCCATGCCGGATACCCAGCAGGGCTACATTCTGGACGGGTTCCCCCGCAACCTGGCCCAGGCCGGGGCGCTGGACGACCTGCTCAAGGAACTGGGCAAGCCGCTGGATGTGGCGCTGCTCATCGACGTGGACTTCGACAATCTGATGCAGCGCCTCACCGGCCGCCAGACCTGCGGCTCCTGCGGCGCCGTCTTCAACCGTCACACCAACCCCTCCCGGAAGGAAAACGTGTGCGATGTCTGCGGCGGTGAACTCACCCACCGCGCGGACGACAACGAAGAAACCATCGGCAAGCGTCTCAAGGTCTACGAAGAGCAGACCCGCCCCCTGGTGCAGTATTACAGCGAACGCAGCCTGCTGCAGACAGTGAAGGGTGAAGGTGAGATCGAGTCCATCTACAAGGCGGTCTCCGAGGTGCTGGAGTCCTGCCGCAAGTAAGGACGTGCTCCGCCCCGAGACACACTCCGGGTGTCTCGGGGTCATCTCACCCCGATGTCTCCCCGGTCCCCATGCATTCCAGCGCAATTCATCCAGGCACCACGCCACCCGGCCTCTTCCCGGTGGTTCAGGCGCACCAGCGCGCATGAACCCTCGCAAGCTTCTCTCCTGCTGCCTGCTCATGACCTGCTGCGTCACCACGGTCCAGGCGAATGACTGGTCCCTGTGCCGCTACCAGCCGCAATCCCTGGACTATCCGTTCCCCCGGGATGATCAGACCCGTTTCTTCGCCGACCGTGCCTTCATCGACCGGGACGGGATCTCCCGCCTGGAAGGGGATGTCACCCTCTATGACCGGGGTCGCATGCTGCGGGCGGATCTCATCACCTACGAGGAAGGCCGCTCCTTCCTGGAAACCCGGGGGGACGTCCGGTTCCAGACCGATACCGGACTGTTCTTTGAAAGCCCCGGCGGTTTTCTGCACCTGGACACGGAAACCGGCCGGTTCGAGCATGCCCGCTACCGCTACGACCCCCGCCATGCCCGGGGTGAAGCCCGGGCGCTGGAGCCCCGCGGCAGCGACACCCTCTACCTTGAGGGAGCCACCTTCACCACCTGCGATCCCGGCCGGGACGACTGGCTGCTCAGCGCGCGTCATGTGCAGCTGAATCAGGACAGCGGCCAGGGCACGGCCCGGAATGTCCTGCTGCGCTTTCAGGGGGTGCCCCTGTTCTACACCCCGTGGATCACCTTCCCCATCGATGACCGCCGTAAATCCGGCCTGCTGCCGCCCAGTTTCGGCACCTCGGACAATACCGGCGCCGATCTGCTGATCCCCTTCTATCTGAACCTGGCGCCCCATCGGGATGCCACCCTGGGTCTGCGCCTGATGGACAGCCGGGGCGCCATGCTGATGTCGGAGTTCCGTTACCTGAATCCCGACAACCGGGGCAAAATCCAGCTGGATTACCTGCCCAACGACACGAGCTATGGCGAGGATCGCGTCCTGGTGGCCTGGGATCACCACTGGCGCATCGCCCCCCGGCTGCACTTTCATACGACGGGCACCGACGTCTCCGATGAGCGCTACTTCCGCGACCTGGGCGACTCGCTCGACGATACCAGCATCACCCACCTGGAACGGCGGGCGGATCTCGTCTACAGCGGTCAGGGATGGAGCCTGCTGGGGCGGGTGCAGGATTTCCAGATCGTGGACGAGACCCTCGCCAGCACCAGCCGCCCCTACAAGCGTCTGCCCCAGTTGCTCTTCCAGGGCCGCAGGCCCCTGCAAGCGGGTGGATTCGACTATCGCCTGCGGGCCGAGTGGGTGGCCTTCGAGCGGGACGACACCGTCACCGCCCAGCGCACGGACCTGATGCCGGAGATCAGCCGCCCCACACACGGTGCAGCCTGGTTCCTGACTCCGAGCCTGAAATACCGCGTCACCCATTACGCCCTGGAGGACCAGCCCGCCGGGGTCGACCGTCGCCTGACCCGATCCCTGCCCATCGCCAGCCTGGATGCCGGCATCTTCCTGGACCGCCCCCTGGCGAGCGGGAACCTCCAGACCCTGGAACCCCGCCTGTACTACCTCTATACCCCGCGCCGGGACCAGGACGACATCCCGCTGTTCGATACCGCGCAATTCGATTTCAGCTTTGACCAGCTGTTTCGCGACCACCGTTTCAGCGGACCCGACCGGGTTGCCGACGCCAACCAGCTCACCACCGCCCTCACCACGCGAATCATCGACAGCCGCTCCGGCGAGGAACGCCTGCGCGCGAGCCTGGGACAGATCCACTACTTCGACGATCGTCGCGTGACCCTGCGCGAGGATGATCGCGGCGAAACCGCGGAAAGCTCATCCCTGGTGGGTGAGGTGGGGGCACGGCTGGGTGCGCGCTGGAACGCACGCGCCAGTGCGCAGTGGGACCCGCGACGGGAACAAATTGAACGTTCATCCACTCATCTGCAATACCGGGTGGATGGACGTCGCGTGGTCAACCTGGGCCATCGTTACCGCGAGGACCTGCTGGAACAGACGGACCTCTCGTTTGCCTGGCCCCTGTCCCGTCACTGGGATGTGGTGGGTCGCTGGGCCTACAGTCTGGAGGACAACCGGGAACTGGAAGTCCTGGCGGGCCTGGAATACAAGAGCTGCTGCTGGGCCTTCCGCCTCGTCTCCCGCCGATTCCTCAACGACGGCGTCACGGGTGAGTACAATGAAGGCATCTATTTTCAACTTATCCTCAAGGGACTCGGCAGCCTGGGCACCGGCCTGGGTGACCTGCTGAGCGAGGGCGTGCTGGGTTATGAAACTGATTACTAGACTGTTGATCCTCCTGGTCCTGGCCGGGTCCACCGGCCTCGGCGCCCAGGTGCCGGAAGACGGCCGACTGATGGACCGGATCATCGCCGTGGTGGAAGAAGACGTCATCATGCAGAGCGAGCTGCTGCGGCGCATGGATGAGATCGGACAGCAGCTGGCCGCCCGCGACGGCCAGGCCCCGCCCCGGGAGGTGCTGATCCGCCCGGTGCTGGACCGCCTGATCCTGGAGCGCCTGCAACTGCAGGAGGCACGGCGCATCGGCATCCGCATCGACGACATCACCCTGAACAACGCGATGGAAAACATCGCCCGGGAAAACCGCATGACCCTGGCGGAATTCCGGGACAGGCTGGTGGCCGACGGTGTGGATTTCCCCGCCTTTCGCGAACAGATCCGGGATGAACTGGCCATCAATCAGTTGCGACGCCGGCAGGTGGACAGCCGCATCCAGGTCAGTGAACAGGAAATCGACGACCTCATCGCCAGTGAAAGCGGTGCCATCGACAGGGATGTGGAATACCGCCTGCTGCATCTGCTGATTTCTCTCCCCGAAGGGGCGACCCCCGACAGGATCCAGGCCGCCCGGGAACAGGCCCGGAAGATCCGCGAGGAAGCCGCCGACGGGGCCGACTTCACCGCCCTGGCCCTGCGGGAATCCGCCGGCCAGCACGCCCTGGACGGCGGCGACCTGGGCTGGCGCAACGCCGCCCAGGTACCCACCCTGTTCGCCCGTCATGTGGTCCTGATGCGAGAGGGCGAAGTCAGCGAGGTGATCCGTTCCCCTTCCGGCTTCCACATCATCAAGCTGGCGGAACGCCGGGGCGGAACACGGGCCCAGATCCGCCAGACCCGGGTGCGTCACATCCTCATTACCCCCACCGAGGTGCTGAGCAGCGATGAAGCCCTGGAACGCCTGTCCAGCCTGCGCAGCCGCATCGAGGACGGCGCCGACTTCGCCGAACTGGCCCGCGCCCACTCCGACGACCGGGGCAGCGCCCTGCGGGGCGGCGACCTGGGCTGGACCGACCCCGGTGATCTGGTGCCCCAGTTCGAGGACATCATGAACCGCCAGCCCCCGGGGCGGGTCAGCGAGCCCTTCCGTTCCCCGTTCGGCTGGCACATCCTGGAAGTGCTGGAACGACGGGATCACGACGGCTCCCGGGAGCTGATGCGTGCCCAGGCCCGGGAGATCATCCGGGATCGCAAGCGTGACGACGAACTGGAACTGTGGCTGCGCCGACTGCGGGACGAATCCTTCGTGGAGCTGCGCCTGGACAGACTGGCCCTGGGTGGTCCGACCACTCCCATTGAGCCGCCGGCACGATGATGGCCCACCCCATCCCCCGTATCGCCATCACGCCGGGAGAACCGGCGGGCATCGGCCCGGATCTGGTGGCCATGCTGGCTCAGGAACCCTGCCCGGCCCAGCGGGTCGTGATCGGTGACCCGCTGGTGCTGCAGGACCGGGCCGCGGCCCTGGGCCTGCCACTGACACTGGCCCCCTTCGAGCCGGACAGTCCACCCCACGCCGACCTCCCCGGCTGCCTGAGCATCGTCGGCGACTGCCAGGTGAACCGCCCCGTCAGAGCCGGCCAGCTGGATCCGGCCAACGGGGACTACGTGCTCAAGACCCTGCGCCGGGCCGCCGACGGCTGTCTGGCCGGCACCTTTGACGCCCTGGTCACCGGGCCGGTGCACAAGGGCGTCATCAACACGGCGGGCATCCCCTTTACCGGACACACGGAATATCTGGCCGAGCGTTGCCGCGCCCCCATGCCGGTGATGATGCTGGCCGCCGGCACCCTGAGGGTGGCCCTGGCCACCACCCATCTGCCCCTGTCCAGGGTTGCCGCCGAGATCACCCCGGCACGACTCCTGAGCGTGCTACGGGTGCTGCACCAGGATCTGCGGGCGCGTTTCGGCTTGCCCAGACCCCGCATCCTGGTCTGCGGCCTCAACCCCCACGCGGGCGAGGGTGGCCACCTGGGGGACGAGGAGATCCGGGTCATCGCCCCGGTGCTGGAACAGCTGCGCACCGAGGGCATGGACCTGCGCGGCCCCCTGCCCGCCGACACCCTGTTCACCGAGCGCTATCTGGGCGAGGCGGACGCGGTGCTGGCCATGTATCATGACCAGGGACTGCCGGTACTCAAGCATGCCGGCTTCGGCCGGGCCGTGAACATCACCCTGGGGTTGCCCATCATCCGCACCTCGGTGGACCATGGTACCGCCCTGGAGCTGGCCGGCACCGGCAGGGCCGAAGTCGGCAGCTTCGTGGAGGCCCTGTCCCTGGCCATCCACCTGGCCGAGCAAAGATCATCCTGACCATCCGTTCCGAGGAATCCCCCATGTCCCGAGCCATGCGCATCGGCACCCTGTCCCTGCTCAGCCTGACCCTGATGCTGGGCGGCTGTACCTTCGTCAAGCTCACTCCCGGCGGTGAACGGGTCCGCATCCTGGATGCCCAGGATGTGACCCAGTGCGAGCGGGTCGGCAACACCTCCGCCACGGTGGCCGAGCAGGTGGGCATCTTCAAGCGCCCCCCGGAAAAGCTGGCCCAGGAAGTGGAGCATGCCGCCCGCAATGCCGCCGCCGAGATGGGCGGTGACACCCTGGTCCCCCGCGGCCCCCTGCGGGAAGGGCGACGGGGCTATGACGTCTATCGCTGCATCCGCTGACAGGCCATCCGGAGACACCCACCCCAGTGGAACACGCCCCCAGAAAACGTTTCGGCCAGCACTTCCTGCATGACCCCGGCATCATCGGGCGCATCGTCGGGGCCATCGATCCCCAGCCGGGACAGACCCTGCTGGAGATCGGTCCCGGCATGGGCGCCATCACCCGGCCCGTGCTGACCCGGTGCCGGCAACTGCATGTGGTGGAACTGGACCGGGATCTGATTCCCCGTCTGCAGACGGAGTATGCCGATGCCGGTGAACTCGTCGTGCACGCCGCCGACGCCCTGAAGTTTGACTTCGGCGCGGTACCGGTGCCCGCCGGCCGCAAGCTGCGGGTGATCGGCAACCTGCCCTACAACATCTCCACCCCCCTGATCTTTCACCTGCTGAAATGGGCCGACGGCATCCAGGACATGCATTTCCTGCTGCAGAAGGAGGTGGTGGATCGGCTGACCGCCCGTCCCGGCACGGCCGAATACGGGCGACTGGGGATCATGGTGCAGTATCGCTGTCGGGCCGAATCCCTGTTCCATGTCGGCCCGGGCGCCTTCCGCCCACCGCCTCGGGTGGATTCCGCCGTGGTCCGGCTGGTGCCCTGGGAGGCCCTGCCCTGCCCCGCCCGGGACGAGGCCCTGTTTGCCGCCCTGGTCCACCAGGGCTTCACCCGCCGACGCAAAACACTGCGCAATGCCCTGCAGGGGCTGGCGGAACCCGCCGCCATGACGGCGGCGGACATCGATCCCGCCCGGCGCCCGGAGACCCTGTCGGTGGAGGAATTCGTCCGTCTGGCCAACGAGGTGGCCGCCAGCCGCACTTAAGCCGGCCCCCATGAGGGGTTACAATGCATCTTTATCCGCCATCGGCGAGGACACAATGGCAGAACACAATCCGCTGCTTCGCTTGAGAGAACTGGGCCAGAGCGTCTGGTACGACTACATCCGCAGTGACCTCATGGCCTCCGGGGAACTGGATCGCCTGATCCGGGAGGACGGCCTGGGCGGTCTGACCTCCAACCCCGCCATTTTCGACAAGGCCATCACCGGCAGTGATCTCTACGATACCGCGATCCGGGACTGCCTGACCCGGTCTCCGGACCTGACCACCCAGGCCCTGTTCTACCAGCTCGCCATCCGCGACCTCCGGGCAGCCGCCGACGCCTTTGCCCCGACCTATCACGACACCGACGGACGTGACGGTTTCGTCAGCCTGGAAGTCTCCCCGGAACTGGCCTTCGACACCGAGGGCACCGTGCGCGAGGCCCTGGAACTGGCCGCCCAGGTGGATCGGGCCAACCTCATGATCAAGGTGCCCGGCACCCTGCCCGGCCTGGCCGCCATCGAGCAGCTGACCGCCGCCGGCATCAACGTCAACGTCACCCTGCTGTTCTCCGTCACCCGCTATCAGGCGGTGCTGGAGGCCTTCCTCAAGGGACTGGAGACCCGCCTGGACCGGGGCGAGCCGGTGACCTCCATCGCCTCCGTGGCCAGCTTCTTCGTCAGTCGGGTGGATACGGCCCTGGACGCCCTGTTGGAAGAGCGCATCCGCGAGGGCCGTCCGGTGGAGCACATGCAGGGCCTGCTGGCCATCGCCAATGCCAGGCTGGCCTATGCCCACTTCCAGCAGGTCCGCGACAGTGAGCGCTGGCAACGGCTGGCCCGGGCCGGCGCCCGGCCCCAGCGACTGCTGTGGGCCAGCACCGGCACCAAGAACCCCGCCTACAGCGATGTCCTCTATGTGGACTCGCTGATCGGCCCCGACACGGTGAATACCCTGCCGCCGGCCACCTATGAGGCCTTCCGGGATCACGGCAATCCGGCCCTGACCCTGACCGAGGGACAGGAACAGGCCCGCGCCCTGATTCAGGGGCTGCCCGACCTGGGCATCGACCTGGAAAGCGTCACCGACCGTCTGGAAGCCGAGGGCGTCCAGGCCTTTGCCGATGCCTTTGCCCATCTGATCCAGGGCCTGGAAGACAAGCGCCGCCGCCTGGCGGCCTGAAGAGCCGTGGCCCAAGGAGACGATCGTGGACGTACTGGCGGGAGACATCGGGGGCACCAAGACCCTGCTCATGCTGGCCAAGGTGGAGGACGGTCGGCTGATCCCCGGGGAAATCCGGCGCTATGCCAGCGCCGACTACCCCGGCCTGGCCCCCATGGTCCGGACCTTTCTGACGGATACCGGCCATGGTACGCCGGTTGCCGCCGCCTTCGCCCTGGCCGGCCCGGTCGCACGCCGGGATGACGGCCAGCAGGCACGCCTCACCAACCTGCCCTGGCAGCTGGACTCCCGGCAACTGGCCCGGGACCTGGGTCTGCCCCGGGTCACCCTGGTCAACGACTTCGAGGGCATCGCCCACAGCCTGGACGACCTGCCCGCTGACAGCCTGCATGCACTACAGCAGGGGGAAAGGGATCCGGACGGGGTGCGCCTGGTGGTGGGTGCGGGCACGGGCCTGGGGGTCTGCATCGTCTGTCCCGGGCGGCCGCCGCGACTCATTCCCACCGAGGCGGGCCATGGCGAACTGGCGCCCGCCGACACGCGCCAGTCCCGCCTGTGGGCGGCCGTCACCCGGCGGGAAGGGCGATGCAGCCGGGAGCACCTGCTCAGCGGCCGGGGAATCGCCCGGATCGCCGATTTCCTCATCAGCGAAAGTCCCCAAAGGCCGGGCAAGGCCCTGGCCGAGGCCATGGCACAGCCGGACCCGGCCCCCGAACTCACCCGGCTCGCCCTGGCGGGCGGCGACCCCCTGGCCGTGGAAACCCTGTCCCTGTTCTGCAGCCTTTACGGCGGCCAGGCGGGCGATCTGGCCCTGGGCTGCCTGCCCTTCGGCGGGGTCTATGTCGCCGGCGGCATTGCCCCGCGCATCCTGCCCCTGCTGGATGCCGGAGGCTTCGTGGAGGCCTTCCGCCGCAAGCCGCCCATGACCCACCTGCTGGAAAGGATGCCGATCCAGGTCATTACCGATCCCCGCTCGGGACTGCTGGGCGCCGCCCGGCTGGCGGCCTCGCAGATCCCCCGGGACCGCGGCTGAAATCCGTTCCGGGCTACAACTTCCCACGCCGATCCGGCAAGATACAGGCTCTTGCCCGGGCTCCCGCCGGGCCATCGGAGACAGCCCATGTCGGAAAGCGGCGACCACCATATCCAGGTCCAGGTCAACTGCAGTTACGTGGAATCCCAGTCCGACCCCATGCACGGCCGCTTTGTGTTTGCCTACACGGTCACCCTGCGCAATCTGGGCAAGCAGGGAGCGAGACTCGTCAGTCGCCACTGGATCATCCATGACTCCAACGGCAAGGTGCAGGAAGTCCGGGGCGAAGGCGTGGTGGGCGAGCAACCCCACCTGGATCCCGGCCAGGGCTTTCAATACACCAGCGGTGCCATGATCGAAACCCCGGTGGGTACCATGCACGGGACCTACCAGATGGTCGCCGACGACGGCACCCGGTTCGAGGCCGTCATTCCCACGTTCACCCTGTCCGTGCCCAGGGTGCTGCACTGAATAAATCCGACCTGGATCAAGCCTGCAAACCCCTACTTTAGACAGGGGCATGGTCACTGACTACAATCGTGAGCACTGGAAAATAACGATACAAGACTCATCCACAACCACGGGCTAACCTCATGCGCATCCCTTATACCCTCTGGGCACCCATCTACGATCGACTGATTGAAAAACCTTCAACAGGCGTCAGACAGCGCAGCCTGGAACGGCTGGGCAACGTGGAAGGTCGATCCATCCTGCTGGCGGGCGTGGGCACCGGGCTGGATTTTCCCTTCCTGCCCCAGGGCGCCCATTACACCGGCGTGGACCTGACCCCGGCCATGCTCAAGAAGGCGACCGAACGCGCCCAGTCCCTGAACCTGGGCATCGAACTGCATGAAGGCGATGCCATGGCCCTGCCCTACGAGGATGCCCAGTTCGACGTGGTCGTCATGCACAACATCCTGGCCGTCGTCCCCAATGCCGGCAAGGCACTGACCGAGGCCACCCGCGTGCTCAAGCCCGGTGGCCGGATCCTGATCCTGGACAAGTTCCTCAAGCCCGGCGAAAGCGCTCCCTTCCGCCGCCTGCTGGGCCTGGTGTCCCAGTTCATGGCCACCCGCACCGACGTGGTGTTCGAGAACCTGATGAAGAAGCGCACCGACCTGACCCTGCTGGAAGACAGCCCGGCGATGCTGCGCGGCTGGTTCCGTCACATCCTGCTGGAAAAGAAGGCCTGACCCCGCCTCATGGCACTGTATGCCGTCGGCGACCTGCAGGGCTGCCTTGACCCGCTGAAACAGCTCCTGGACCGGGTCCGTTTCGACCCGGCCCGGGATCGGCTGTGGCTGGTGGGGGATCTGGTCAATCGGGGGCCGGACTCCCTGGGCTGCCTGCGGTTCGTGCAGTCCCTGGGAGAGGCGGCGGTGACGGTGCTGGGCAACCACGATCTGCATTTGCTGGCCATCCACGCCGGTCTGCACAAACCCCGGCGCCGGGATACCGTCCAGCCCATCCTGGACAGCCCGGACCGGGACGCACTCATGGACTGGCTGCGTCGGCAGCCGGTGCTGCACCATGATGCCCTGGTCGGCTGGACCATGGTCCATGCCGGCCTGCCCCCCCAGTGGGACCTGGCCACGGCCCTGGCCTGCGCGGACGAACTGCACCGGGTACTGCGCGGCCCCGACTACCGCACCCTGCTGCAGCGGATGTACGGTGACCAGCCCGACCGCTGGGACCCGGCCCTGTCCGGCTGGTCCCGCCTGCGCTTCATCACCAACTGTTTCACCCGCCTGCGCTACTGCACCCGGGACGGCACCCTGGACATGGATCACAAGGGGGCACCGGGCACCCAGCCTTCCGGCCTGCTGCCCTGGTTCCAGGTACCGGGCCGGGCCAGCGCCGACCTGAAGCTGGTGGTGGGTCACTGGTCCACCATCGGCTGCCGTTATGAACAGCAGGTCCTCACCCTGGACACCGGCTGCGTCTGGGGCGGGCGGATGACCCTGGCCCGTCTGGATACCCCCACACCGGACATCGTCCAGCAGGCCTGCCGGGCCCACCGAACCCCCTCCCCGATCATCTGATCCATCGCAGGCTTACAGGGGCACCGCACCCCCCATCCCCCACAGACTGATCAGGGCCACCGTCGCACCGATGGCGGCACCGGCCAGCACGTCGGTGGGATAATGCAGCCCCAGCACCAGGCGGGACAGGGCCACCATCAGGGTGAAGGGCAACACCAGCCAGGCCCAGACCGGCAACCAGGCCAGCAGCACCACGGTGAAGGCCACCGCATGCAGGGTATGACCGGAGGGGAAGCTGAACCGGTCCAGCGGCGCCATGTGCAGGCTGATGTCGGTGCTATGCCGGAACGGCCTGTCCCGCCCCGTGGTCGCCTTCAGAAACTTGTAGATGGGCAGGCACAAAAGCCCCACCAAGGCCATGTGCAGACTCACATGGAGGGCCTGCATGCCGTGGATCAGGGGCAGGCAAACCATCAGGGTATACCAGAAGATCCCGTCCCCCAGCCGACTGATCCCCGCAAATATCCGGTTGATGAGCCACCGGTGTCCCATGCGGTTGAAGGCCAGGCATACCGGAATCTCCGCCTCGGTCACTCGTTGCATCAGTCCCATGTTGACCTCTCTTGAGCACACTCGAAAAACAGCGCTTCCAGCCGATCATGGATACAGCGCCAGTCCAACGACTCGGCCACGGATCGGGCCTGTTGGCCCAGGCCCCGGATCCGCGCGGGATCGGTGATCAGCTCCCGTGCCAGACCAACGAACCGATCCCGGTCCCCCAGGGGCGGCAACAATCCGCTCTCACCGTGGCGCAGATGCTCCCGCGGCGCCGCATAATCGAAGGCCACCACCGCCAGTCCCGAGGCCATGGCCTCCAGGACCACGTTGCCGAAGGTGTCGGAGGTGGAGGGAAACAGAAAGATATCGCCGCTGGCGTAGTGACGGGCCAGGTCTTCCCCGGTCCGGGACCCCACCAGGATCAGGTCCGGATGCAGGCGCCCCAGCTCCCCGGCCTCGGGGCCGTCACCCACCAAGATGAAGCGCGCCCGGGGCTGATGGGACTGCATGGCCCGAAAGGCCTCCACCGCCAGGGAAAGATTCTTCTCCGCCGCCAGGCGCCCCACATGGATCACTGCCGGATCCCCCTCCTCCAACCCCCACTCCCGGCGTAGCGCCGGATCCCGACGAGCGGGATTGAAAAGCGCCGTATCCACTCCCCGGGCCAGTACCCGGCAATTCAGATATCCCTGCGCCGTGAGATGGGCACGCAATGACTCGGTCGGCACCAGGGTGCAGTGGGTACGGTTATGGAAGCGGCGGAGAAAATGGCCGATGGCGGGTTCCAGAAACCCCACCCCGTAATAGCGGCTGTAACTGTGGAAGTTGGTATGAAATCCGCTGATCACCGGGATATTCAGGCGGCGGGCGGCGGCCACCGCCGAGCCTCCCAGGGGGCCCTCCGTGGCCACATAGATCACATCCGGTGGGTCCTCGCGCCAGACATCCAGGATCGCGCCGCGGGCGGGCAGGCCGAAATGCAATCCCTTGTAGCCGGGCACGGGAAGACCGGCCGTGGCCTGCTCCCGTAGCGCCCCCTGCCCGCCCCCGACATCATGCCGGTGCTGGCGAGGCCGGATGAGATGGACCTGATGTCCCCGTGCCAGCATGCCCTGCACCATGTGATGCAGGGTGTGGGCGACGCCATTGATTTCCGGGGGATAGGTCTCGGTCACCACGGCGATGCGCAGCCGGGGCACCTCATCGTCATCGGGTGGGTCCTGGAAACCCTCGGCGAAAATCCGGTCCCAGTGCGGGGATGAGGCGCGCCCGGCGGCGTTCATAGAACCTCCGCAAGGAAACCCGCGATTTCAATCGCGGGAGGAATTGCGGTTGGGCGAAGCGCACCCTGTGGTAAAATCAAGCCACTTGCATTCAAGTCGCTGTGCATGGCTCCCAATCCAATGGTGCGCACCAGGGTTCCCGGTGGCCGGCATCCCAGGTTACCGCAAAGCGGTGGGAGTACAGGATCTGTAGCCGCTCTCCACCGAGGCGCCAATATCGGCGGATTGGCGAGACTGCCGTCTCGCCAAGGGCTGCTGTAAACCGGCCTAATGTCGGGGATAGGCATTGTCTCGTCCTACGATAAAACCTGCGACTTCAGTCGCGGGTTGTTTACGAGGGGGAATCTCCTTCAATGGGTGGCGGAAGGCTGTCATGGAACGCCTCCCTGACGGCCTCTTCGGCCGCCCGGGACAAGCCGCGACGATCCGTGCCGTCGACAGGGATCGGCGGCATGAAACTGAGCGCCACGTCGACCCGCGGCATGGCCAGCAGGCGCAGGGCATGAGTGAGG
Organism: Ectothiorhodospira shaposhnikovii; assembly: GCF_047222355.1. NCBI lineage: Bacteria > Pseudomonadati > Pseudomonadota > Gammaproteobacteria > Chromatiales > Ectothiorhodospiraceae > Ectothiorhodospira > Ectothiorhodospira shaposhnikovii. The sequence continues at coordinate 2,644,974 of NZ_CP178333.1, forward strand.
AAATTCTGGTTATCCACGAAGGCCGCGGCATCATCCACCGGAGGCAGGTAGCGGATGGACACCGGCTGTACCGGACAGCCCGCGCTCTGGGCCGCCTGGAACAGCCGGGGATGAAAGCGTCGCACCTCCTTGCCCAGGGTGGTCGTCCCTTCCGGAAACACATGCACCGAGTGGCCGCCACCCAGATGCCCGGCCATCTGATCAGACACCTGGGAGGCGGCGCCGTTGACGCCGCGATGGATGAAGAGGGTGCCGTTACGCCCGGACAGCCAGCCGATCAGCGGCCAGCGCCGCACCTCCGACTTGGACAGGAAACCCACCGGGGCATACGCCCCCAGCACCGGGATGTCCAGCCAGGAGATGTGATTGGAAACGGACAGCACCGGTCCGTCGGAGGGTTGGCCGCGCACATGGATACGGACGCCGAAAAGACGACAGAAAACCCGGTACCACCACTGAATGACGCGCCGGAACCGCTGATCGGGCATCCCGGCCTCGTTGGGCCGTCCCAGCAGCAGGGTCAGGATCACGGCAATGAACAGGTGGAGGACCAAGGGGATCAGCCTATAGATGCATCTGAAGGTTTTCATGACATTCCGCGGTTAAGGGTGTCCGCAGAAAATGCCGCTGGTAGCGGGCGGGCACAAGCCCCGCATCCAGAAAAATGAACACGTCATCATCACTGGCGGCCAGGGACACGCTCAGCCCTGGGCGTGATACATTCCAGTCATTGGTCACGAGCGTGTCGGCGGTCTGCATGGCCTTGCGGTTCTCCATCGTCATGCGGCCATGCTAGGCGGCCCGCCTTTCAGGGATGTGAAGACACGGTGACGATTCCGTGACCCGGACAGGGCACGCAACCCAGGGGATAACGCGGATGGCCGTGGAGAAGAAAACCTGCCTCATGATCCTCCTCACCCTGCCGTTCTGGATCACGGCAACCGGCTGCCGTGCCCCGTGCATCCAGGGATCAATGGAGGTCGCCGCCGTGCGGGTACTGGCTGCCGGTACCCATTGCGGCCACGACGACCCCGCCCCGCGTGTCCGGATGGCCGATACCCTGGCCGACCTGGAGCGACTGCTGGCCGACACCGGCCTCGGACTGGCCGGCTCGCAACCCGATCCGGCCCGGGAACGGTTCATCCTGGTTCATCAGGGGCTTCGGCCCACCCTGGGCTATCGCTTGGAACTGGCCGGGGATCATGCCCGGCTGGAAGGGGAAACATGGGTCATCCGTGTCATCCACCATGAACCACCCCCGGATGCCGTCACCGCCCAGGCCCTGAGCAGTCCCTGCCTGCTGCTGGGCATGGAACGGACGCAAGACCGGCCGGTTCGCGTCGAGGACCAGGACGGCAATCCCATGCACGGCCCGTCGAAGTGAAGTCCGCGGACAACGGCTATAATGGGCGTTTTGCCGGAGTCCCCATGGAAACCCTCGACTACGTCCCCCTGCGCCTGAAGAAAAACGAAGAACGGCGCCTGCTGGCCGGCCACGCCTGGATCTTCAGCAATGAAGTGGACGTGGAGGCCACCCCCATCCGCCCCCTGGAACCGGGCCAGCCGGTGACCCTCCAGGACAGCCGGGGGCGCACCCTGGGCACGGGCTACGCCAACCCCAATTCCCTCATCTGTGCCCGCCTGGTGACCCGGGACGCGGATCACCCTTTCGGCCCCTCCCTGCTGGTCCACCGCCTCAAGGTGGCCCTATCCCTGCGGGAGCGTTTGTTCGAGGAACCCTTCTACCGACTGGTTCACGGCGAGAGCGACGGCCTGCCGGGTCTGGTGGTGGACCGCTACGGCGACGTGCTGGTGGCCCAGATCACCACCGCCGGCATGGAACGCCTGCGGGATGCCCTGCTGAGCGCCTTCGAGAAGGTGCTGCGCCCGAGCGCCGTGCTCTGGCGCAACGACAGCCCGGTGCGCAGCCTGGAAGGCCTGGACCTCTATGTGCAGCCCGCCACCGGTCCCATCCCGGAGACCGTGGAGATCACCGAAAACGGCGCCCGCTTCCAGGTCCCCCTGCTGGCGGGCCAGAAGACCGGCTGGTTCTATGACCAACGGGACAACCGGGTCTGGCTGCGGCGCCTCTCCACCGGGGCTCGGGTGCTGGACCTGTTCAGTTACGCGGGGGGCTGGGGCATCCAGGCGGCCATGCACGGGGCTGAACAGGTCACCTGCGTGGACGCCTCCGCCGATGCCGTCGCCCAGGTGGAAGCCAATGCCCGCCTGAACCGGGTGGATGACCGGGTGCAGGCCCTGGCGGGAGATGCCTTCGAGGTGCTGCGCCGACTGCGGGAGGAACGGGCCCGTTTCGATCTGATCATCGTCGACCCGCCGGCCTTCATCAAACGCCGCAAGGACCTCAAGGAAGGGACCGCCGCCTACCGGCGCATCAACCAGATGGCCCTGCAGGTCCTGGCCCGGGACGGCTTTCTCATCGCCTGTTCCTGCTCCCAGCACATGGCGGCCGATGCCCTGGAAAAACAGGTTCATGCCGCCGCCCGCCACGTGGACCGACAGATGCAGATCCTGTCCCGCGGCGGTCAGGCCAGTGATCACCCCATCCACCCGGCCATGCCGGAGACGGCCTATCTCAAGGCGATCCTCTGTCGCTGTATCGGACAATAACCACAGGTTAGAATCCACCGATGACGCCTACACATCCCTTCATCGATCCCGTGGCCCTGAGCCTGGGTCCCCTGCAGATCCACTGGTACGGCCTCATGTACCTGCTGGGCTTTGCCGCCTTCTGGGCCCTGGGCTGGCTGCGGGCCGGCCAGCCCTGGAGCCCCCTGAACCGGGAGCAGGTCTCCGACCTGCTCTTCTACGGCGTCATCGGCGTGATCGTGGGGGGGCGACTGGGTTATGTCCTGTTCTACAACCTGGACGCCCTGGCCGGTGATCCGCTGATGCTCATCCGGCTCTGGGAAGGGGGCATGAGCTTCCACGGCGGTCTGATCGGGGTGCTGGTCACCTGCTGGCTCTATGCCCGCAAGCTGGGTTGCCGCTTTTTGCAACTCACCGACTTCGTCGCCCCCCTCATCCCCATCGGCCTGGGGGCCGGACGCATCGGCAACTGGATCAACGGCGAACTCTGGGGCAAACCCACGGACCTGCCCTGGGGCATGATCTTCCCGGCCGCGGACCTGCTGCCCCGTCACCCCACCCAGCTCTACCAGGCGGCCCTGGAGGGGCTGGCCCTGTTCCTGATCCTGTGGTTCTTCTCCCGACGCTGGCGACCGGTGGGGGCGGTGTCCGGCCTGTTCCTGGCGGGTTACGGGGTGTTCCGCTTCCTGGTGGAATTCTGGCGCCTGCCCGACGCCCACATCGGTTATCTGGCCTTCGGCTGGCTCACCCTGGGTCAACTCCTCACCCTGCCCATGATCCTGGCCGGCGTCATCCTGCTGGCCTGGGCCCGACGGCGGGAGAAAGCACGTCATGCATAGTTATCTTCAGCTCCTGCAACAACTGCTGGAACAGGGCACGGAGAAATCCGACCGCACCGGCACCGGCACCCGTTCCCTGTTCGGTCACCAGATGCGCTTCGACCTGGCCCGGGGCTTCCCCCTGGTGACCACCAAGAAGCTGCACCTGAAGTCCATCATCCACGAACTGCTCTGGTTCCTCAAAGGTGACACCTCCACCGCCTATCTGCAGGCCAACGGGGTGCGCATCTGGGATGAATGGGCCACGGCGGACGGCGATCTGGGGCCGGTCTACGGTCGGCAGTGGCGGTCCTGGCCCCTGCCCGGCGGCGGTCACGTGGATCAGATCAGCCAGGTGGTGGAACAGATCCGCACCCGGCCCGACTCCCGGCGCCTGATCGTCAGTGCCTGGAACGTGGCGGACCTGCCGGACGAGGGAGTCTCTCCTCAGGACAATGCCCGCGCCGGACGCATGGCCCTGGCACCCTGCCACTGTCTGTTCCAGTTTTACGTGGCCGACGGGCGGCTGTCCTGCCAGCTCTATCAGCGCAGCGCCGACATCTTCCTGGGGGTGCCGTTCAACATTGCCTCCTACGCCCTGCTCACCCTCATGGTGGCCCAGGTCACGGATCTGGAACCGGGGGAGTTCATCCATACCTTCGGTGACGTGCACCTGTATCTGAACCACCTGGATCAGGCCCGTGAGCAGCTGGCCCGCGAACCCTATCCCCTGCCCCGGATGGCGCTCAATCCGGCGGTGAAATCCCTGTTCGACTTCCGTTACGAGGACTTCACCCTGCTGGATTACCAGGCCCATCCCCACATCAAGGCCCCGGTGTCCGTATGACCGATTCCCAACCGCTGCTCACCGCCGTGGTCGCCATGGACCGCAACCGGCTCATCGGCGCCGACAACCGCCTGCCCTGGCACCTGCCGGCGGATCTTGCCCACTTCAAGCGTCTGACCATGGGCGGCTGCATGCTCATGGGGCGCAAGACCTTCGAGTCCATTGGTCGCCCGCTGCCGGGCCGACGCAGTCTGGTGATGACGAGGGATCCGGATTTCCAGGCCCCCGGCTGCACGGTGGTCCACGACCTGGACCAGGCCCTGGCGGCCGCCGGGGCGGTGGAGGAGATCTTCGTCATCGGCGGGGCGGACCTGTTCCGGCATCTTTTGCCGTTGTGCCGGCGGATGCACCTGACGGTGATCGAGCATGCCTTCGAGGGAGACACCTTCCTGCCCCAGCTCAACGAGACCTGGCAGGAAGTGGCCCGGGAAGCCCATGATGCCGATGACAAAAACCCCTATCCCTACACCTTCCTGACCCTGGAGCGCCGCCTCTAGCCGGCTAGGACGGCGTACGGAGCCGACGCAGCAGGGCAGCCCCCGGCAGACTGAAGATCACGGCAAACAGCAATGCCGCCGCCACCACGATGGAAGGTCCGGCGGGGGTATCCCAGGTCAGGGACCCCCACAAACCGCCGGCCACGGCCAGACAGCCGATCAGGGCCGCGAACAGGGCCATCCGCTCCGGCGTGGACGACAACCGCCGGGCCGCCGCCGCCGGAATGATCATCAACGAGGTGATCAGCAAAATGCCCACCACCTTCATGGCCACGGCAATGACCAGGGCCATGAGCAGCATGAAACCCATGCTCACCAGGGTCACCCTCACCCCCTCCACCCGGGCCAGATCCTCATGCACCGTGATCGCCAGCAGGGGTCGCCACAGGGCCGCCAGCATCCCCAGGGCCAGCACGCCACCGAGGAAGATCCATATCAGGTCCTCATGGGACACCGCCAGGATGTCGCCGAACAGGTAGGCCATCAGATCAATCCGGACCCCTTCCAGAAAGGCCACCGCCACCAATCCCAGGGACAGACTGCTGTGGGCCAGGATGCCCAGCAGGGTGTCCGTGGCCAGCCGTCGCTGCCGCTGCAGCAGCATGAGCACCAGGGCCAGGGTTACACAGAGGATGACCACTGTCAGATTCACGTTCAGACCGATGAGAAAACCCAGGGCGACTCCCAACAGGGCGGAATGGGCCAGGGTATCGCCGAAATAGGCCATCCGGCGCCAGACCACGAAGGAACCCAGCGGCCCCGCCACCAGGGCCACGGCCATGCCGCCGAGCAAGGCCCGGACAATGAAATCATCCATGGTGCCGATGGGCCTCCGACCCGGGGCAGCCGCGCCCGGGCGGCCCTTCCCCCTCAAACGCCACCACGTCGCCGTGCAGATCATGGCGGTGATCGTGATGATGGGTGTACAGGGCCATGCCCGCCGGCATGGTCTTGCCGAACAGTTTGAGATAGGCGGGATCGCGGCTCACCACGTCCGGCTTGCCGGTACAGCACACATGCTGATTCAGGCAGATCACCGAATCGGCGGCGGCCATGACCAGGTGCAATTCGTGGGACACCATCAGCACCCCGCAGCCGTAGCGGTCGCGCAGGCGGGCGATGAGCTGGAACACCTCCCCCTGCCCGGCCACGTCAACCCCCTGGGCGGGCTCATCCAGCACCAGGAGATGGGGTTCCCGCAACAGGGCGCGGGCCAGCAGGATACGCTGCATCTCCCCGCCGGACACCGACTGTACGGGCTGTTCCAGCAGATGGGCGCAGCCCACTTCCGCCAGCACCCGGGCCAGTCGGTCCCTGGGGAAGCGCCCCCCCAGCCCAAGGAAGCGACGCACGGTGATGGGCAGGATCTCATCCACCTGGATGCGCTGGGGCATGTAGCCGATACGCAGCCCCGGCCGGCGCAGGACCTGGCCGCCGGTGGGTGAGAGCAGCCCCAGCAACACCTTGAGCAAGGTGGTCTTGCCGGCGCCGTTGGGACCGATGAGGGTGACGATCCGGCCGGCTTCCACCGCCATGTCCACCCCGTCCAGAATGCGCCGCCCCCCCGCCACCAGACCCACCTGCCGCGCCGCCACCAGGGCGCCGCGAGCCGGCACGGCATCATCACGGGATCGGATCAGACGGGACAGAGGGAACATGGCAACCGGACTCGGCGCAGAGAAAGGATGGAAGTGTTTTCCGGGAAGATTGTTATAGTATTACATAACCCACATCAACCATGGAGTCCATTCACCCATGCGCAGCCGCCGATTGCTTGCGGGCCTCACGGCCCTGGTACTGGTCATGCTCCTGCCGACGGTATTGCAGGCAGCCCCTCGGGTCGTGGTCAGCATACCCCCGATCCACAATCTGGTCAGCGGGATCATGGAAGGCGTGGCAGAGCCGGTGCTGCTGGTGCCCGGCGGGGCCTCTCCTCATGACTACGCCCTGCGTCCTTCGGACATGCGGCATCTGCAGTCGGCCCAGGTGGTGATCTGGGTGGGCCGCGACCTGGAAGGTTTTCTGGAGCGGCCTCTGGCCAGACTGCCGGAATCCGTGACAAAAGTCACCCTGCTCAAGGACGCCGACCTGGTGCGTCATGAACTACGGGAGGGAGGCATCTGGGATCGTCATGACCACGGCCACGGTCATGACCACAACCATGGTCACAGCCATAGCCATAGCCATAGCCATAGCCATAGTCACAGCCATGGTCACGATCATCACCATGACGTGGACAGCCATGTCTGGTTATCGCCCGAGAACGCGGCCCGTATCGTCCGCCATGTGGCCGACGTCCTGGCCGACAAGGACCCCGACCATGCTGACCGCTACGGGGAAAACCGGGATCGCATCCTGGCCCGCCTGGAGACTCTGGATGCCACGCTTCAGGCCCGGCTGGAGCCGGTGCGGGGACATCCCTTCATCGTGTTCCACGATGCCTATCAGTACTTTGAAAGACACTTCGGCCTGACCCCGGCGGGTTCGGTGACGGTGGATCCGTCCCGCCCGGCGGGTGCGCGCCGGATCCAGGAGATCCGTCAGCGGATTCAGGATTCCGATGCCATCTGCGTCTTCAGCGAACCCCAGTTCCGGCCGGCCATCGTGGAAACCCTGATCGACGGCACCGGGGCACGCACCGGCGTGCTGGATCCGCTGGGCGCGGACCTGCCGGCGGGCGTGGAAAGCTATTTCCACCTGCTGGAAAACCTGGGGCAGAGCCTGGTGGACTGCCTGAGTCGCTAAGCAACCCGGTCTTCAGGGGACGGCGACACCGATCCGGGCCGCCAGCGGCAGATCCGCCGCGGCGGCCTTGGACGGCACCGGGTGGATGACCTCGGTGCGGATATGGTCCGACCAGTGCAGCAGATGCAGATTGCCCTGGAAATCCTCGGTCAGGGCGGTGCAATGCTCCACCCAGTCGCCGTCGTTGCAGTAGAGCACCCCGTCGATGGACTCGATACCGGCCTTGTGGATGTGGCCGCAGATATAGCCATCGTAATCGCGATGCACCGCCTCGCGGGCCGCGGCCTCCTCGAAGTGACGCATGTAGCGCCGGGCCCTGGTCACCCGGTTCTTCACATGGGCGGACAGGGACCAGTAGGGATGCCCCATGTATCCCCGCCAGCGATTGTAATGCCGGTTCAGTCGCAGCAATACCTGATAGGCGCCGTCCCCCAGGGTCTTCACCAGCCGGTTGTGCCTGACCAGGGCATCGAACTCATCCCCGTGGCTGACCAGGAAGCGACGACCGTCGGCAGTCAGATGCTCCGCTTCCAGACGCACCTGGATGCCCTGGAATTCCGTCCCGGCAAAGACGCGCAGGGCGCCGTCATGGTTGCCCGGGATATAGATCACCCGGGTGCCCGCGTGGGCCTTGTCCAGGATCGCCTGGATCACGGCACTGTGCTCGGCGCTCCAGTACACCCGGCGGCGCATGCTCCACAGGTCGAAAATGTCTCCGACCAGATAGAGATGATCGCAGTGGGAGGATTCCAGAAAATCCAGCAGGTACTCGGCGCGACACTCCCGGGTACCCAGGTGGACGTCGGAAATGAAGATGCTGCGGCATTCGATGGCGGCCATGGCGGTGCTGTCCCCTGTTCGACACAGGGGACAGGGTGACCCGGCCGGATGACAGGACGATCACGGCACGGTGAAGGAAACATGGCACGGTGACTACGTGACCGGCCCCGGGCTCAGGGCTGGACCATTTCCAGATCCATCCGGATCTCGTCCAGCCCCTTGCGGGCGCACATCTCGTCGGTCTCCCCGGACGGGGCGCCGCTCACGCCGATGCCGCCGATGATCCGGCCCGCCGCATGGATCGGCAGTCCGCCGGCGGAGAACACCACACCGTCCACCTTGCCCACCTGGAAGGGCTTGGTAAAGCGGTCCTCCATCTCCGACAGGGGGCCATTGAAGGACATGGCCGTATAGGCCTTCTGTCGGCTGATCTCCAGGGTGAGATCCACCGCCAGGGTATCCCGCAGGACCACCTGGGTGTTGCCGCCACGGTCCACCACCGTGACCGCCACGTTGACGCCCGCCTCGCGGCAGGCCTCCAGGGTGGCCCAGGCCAGCCGCGAGGCGGTATCCAGGGTCATGACCTTGATGTTCATGGTCACCGGGGCCTCATCGGCCTGAAGGGGGGCGGCAACCAGGCCGAGGGTCAGGGCGGTGGCGGCCAGGGTGGCGGGCAGTTTCATCGACATCGGCTTTCACTCCATGGTGGTGGCAAGGACCGGCGGGGCCGGTCGGATGCCGGCCCCTTGTTGTGATGTCCTTGAGTGTAGACCCGAACGGCGGGAAATACCCAGTCGCCGGCAGACCGGCTCCCGTGGAGGCTTACAGGAGTACCAGCAGCCACACCACCACGGCATGGAGGATGGACAACAGCACCGCCGCCGACCCCATGTCCTTGGCCCGGGCCGAAAGATCATGGTAATCCCGACCGATGCGGTCGATGGCCGCCTCGATCCCGGAATTCAGCAACTCCACGATGAGGATCAGGAACAGGCTGCCGATCAGCAAGGCCCGCTCCACGCCGTTGTCCCCCAGCCACAGGGCCAGGGGCACCAGGACGATCATCGCCAGCAACTCCTGACGAAAGGCGGCCTCGTGGCGGAAGGTGCTGCGCAGCCCCTTCCAGGAATATCCGGCCGCCTTGATGATCCGGGTCAGGCCCCGGTTGCCGCTGTAGGCCATCAGCCGGCCTCGGGTTGCCAGGCCACATCCAGTTCCCTGGCGGCCCGTACCTCGTCAAAACGCCGGTTGGGCTGGGTATAGGGGGCACCCTTCACCTTCTCGGGCTCGGCTGCCGCCTCTTCCAGGATCTTCGCCATGGCCTCCACGTAGGCGTCCAGGGTCTCCTTGCTTTCGGTCTCGGTGGGCTCGATCAACAGGCACTCGGGCACCAGCAGGGGGAAATAGGTGGTGGGCGCATGGAAGCCGTAGTCCAGCAGACGCTTGGCCACGTCCATGGCGGTCACGCCCTGCGCCTTGGCCTGACGTCGCAGGGTGACGATGAACTCGTGGGTGGCACGACGTTCCGGGAAGGCCAGGTCATAGCCCAGTGACCGCAAACGGGCCATCACGTAGTTGGCGTTCAGGGTGGAGTAGTCCGCCACCTTGGGCATGCCCTCCCGACCCAGCAGACGCATGTAGACGTAGGCCCGCAGCAGCACCCCGGCATTGCCGGCGAAGGCGGACAGGCGGCCGATGCTCTGGGGCAGGTCCCGCTCCGTGAGCCAGCGATAGCGTTCCCCTTCCCGGCCCACCACCGGGATGGGCAGGAAGGGCTTGAGCCGCTCGCTCACACCCACCGCGCCGGCGCCGGGACCACCGCCCCCATGGGGGGTGGAGAAGGTCTTGTGCAGGTTCATGTGGATGACGTCGAAGCCCATGTCGCCGGGACGCACCTTGCCCAGAATGGCGTTCAGGTTGGCGCCGTCGTAGTACAGCAGGCCACCGGCGTCATGGACCACCTTGGCAATCTCGTGAATGCGGCGCTCGAACACCCCCAGGGTGGACGGGTTGGTGAGCATGATCCCCGCGGTGGCGGGCCCCACGGCGGCCTTGAGGGCCTCCATGTCCACGTCGCCGGAGGCGTCGGTGGGGATCTCGCGCACGGCGTAGCCGCACATGGTGGCGGTGGCCGGGTTGGTGCCGTGGGCGGCGTCGGGGACCAGGATCTCGGTCCGACCTTCATCCCCACGGGCCTTGTGATAGGCGTGGATCATGGCCACCCCGGCGAACTCGCCCTGGGCCCCGGCCATGGGGGTCAGGGACACAGCCTGCATGCCGGTGACGTCCTTGAGCATCTCCTGCAGTTCGAACATGCAGGACAAAAAGCCCTGACTCACCGACTCGGGGGCGTGAGGATGGCGACGCAGGAAGCCCGGCAGCATGGCCAGGCTGTTGCACACCCTGGGGTTGTACTTCATGGTGCAGGACCCCAGGGGATAGAAATGGGTGTCGATGGAGAAGTTCTTCTGGGACAGGCGGGTGTAGTGACGCACCACGTCCAGTTCGGACACCTCCGGCAGCGGCGCCGGACGACGGCGCCGGAAGCGCTCGGGCAGCGCGGCGACATCCGCGCGACCGGCCGGGGCCTGGCTGGGGGTCCGGCGACCGGGACGGGAACGTTCAAAGATCAGCATTGCCTGGCTCCTGCAAAGACATTCGATATGAGTTCAAAATTCCTTCCCCCGGGAAAACCGCCGACGGCCACCGTCTGCAGAGCACGCGTCGACAGCCCCTCCCCGAGGGAAGTTAAAAAAAGCCGATTGCCGTCATTCCCGCAAAGGCCCCCTTGGTCGTCACTCCCGCGAAAGTTCCCTTAGCCGACACTCCCGCGAAAGCGGGAGCCCAGGGGGGGCACCTCGCCACTGGATTCCCGCTTGCGCGGGAATGACGGGGGCAGACGCGGCAATCGCGGGTACACACGCGGGAATCACCGGCCCGGGACGGATCAGCCCAGTTTCGCGTAAGCCGCGTCGTAATCCGGTTCCTGGGCGATCTCGGGCACCAGCTCGGCGTGGACCACGTGATCATGGGTGTCCAGCACCAGCAGGGCCCGGGCGGTGATGCCCGCCAGGGGACCGTCCACGATCAACACGCCGTAATCCTTGGCAAAGTTGCGGGACCGCATCATGGACAGGGTCTTCACCTTGTCCACGTCCTCGGCACCGCAGAAACGACCCTGGGCAAAGGGCAGGTCCGCGGAGACCACCAGCACCACCACGTCATCACGATCGGCCACCCAGTCGTTGAATTTCTTGGTGGACAGGGCACAAACCCCGGTATCCAGGCTGGGGACCATGTAGAGGATCTTCTTCTTGCCGCCGAAGTCGCTCAAGTTGACATCGTTGAGTTCCTTGTCCACCAGGGTGAACGCGGGGGCGACACTGCCTACCTTCGGCAGATCACCGCAGGTATTGATGGGATTGCCTTGCAGGGTAATTCGGGCCATCGTTTTGACTCCTCGTGCTGGTTGGTCACATGACTGGATTCCCGCTTTCGCGGGAATGACTGCTTTGGAACATCCAGAGTGTAGCTGCCCGACATCGACATCCGGTGAATTCCGGGCCGATGCCGAATCAGCCCGCCAGGTCCGCCCGCGCCTGCTCCAGCACCGCCACATAGCGATCCAGGTCCGCCGCGGTCTTGGTCTCGGTGACACAGACCAGGATGGCATCGGACAGTTCGGGATAGTCACGCCCCAGGGCATGACCACCGAGCACGCCGGCCGCCGCCATGCGCTCCAGCAGGGCTTCGCCGTCCACGCCCACCCGCAACACGAACTCGTGGAAGCGCTCGTCGGTGAACGGGATTTCGAAGCCCCGCTCCCTGAGTCGAGCCACCAGCGACCCACAACCCTCGACGCAGGCCCCGGCCACCCGCTCCAGCCCTTCCGGACCCAGCAGGGCCATGTGGATGGTGGCGGCGGTCACCACCAGTCCCTGGTTGGTGCAGATGTTGGAAGTGGCCTTGGAACGGCGGATATGCTGTTCACGGGCCTGGAGGGTGAGCACGAAACCAGGGCGGCCGTCCGCATCCACGGTGCGGCCGACAATACGACCGGGCATCTGGCGCACGTGCTCCTTGCGGCAGCACAAAAAGCCGAAGTAAGGCCCGCCGGAGGACAGGGGCGCCCCCAGGGGCTGACCATCACCCACCGCCATGTCCACGCCCTGACGTCCCCACGCCCCGGGCGGGGTGAGCAGGGCCAGACTGACGGGATTGACCACGCCGATGGCCTGGGCGCCGTTGGCATGGGCCCAGTCGGTGAGGGCATCCACCTCTTCCAGCACACCGAAGAAGTTGGGCTGGGGAATCACCAGGGCGGTGATGTCCTCACCGGCAAAGGCCTCCAGGGCGGCCGGGTCGACCCGACCGGTGACCGGATCGAACGGGACATCCACGATCTCGATGCCCTGACTGGCCACGATGCTACGGGTCACGCTGCGGTAGGCCGGGTGCACCGTCAGGGGCATGAGCACCCGCTGGCTCTTCGAGCGGCGGTTGGCGCGCACGGCCATGAGCACCGCCTCGGACAGGGCGGAGGCACCGTCATACAGGGAGGCGTTGGAAATGGGCAGCCCCGTCAGGCCGGCCATCATGGACTGATATTCGTAGATGACCTGCAGGGTGCCCTGGCTGGCCTCGGCCTGGTAAGGGGTGTAGGCACTGTAGAACTCGCCCCGGGTGACGATCTGCCAGACCGCCGCCGGGATGTGATGTTCGTAGGCACCGGCGCCGATGAAGTTCAGACCCATGACATCCTGGGCGGCCCGCGCCTCCATGAGCCGGGTGATCTCCATCTCGCCGACGGCCGGCGGGATGGCGTTGAGTCCGTCCACCCGCAGGGCGGCGGGGATCTCGTCGAACAGTGTCTCGATGCTGTCGGCACCGATGGCCGCCAGCATCTCGCGCACGTCGGTGTCGGTGTGGGGAATGAAGGGCATGGTGATTCCGCTGCTGTCTGGGTGAAGGGGATCAGGGAAGGCCTGGATCAGCCTTCCGCTTCCAGGTGGGCGGCGTAGGCGTCGGCGTCCATGAGGGCTTCCACGGCAACGGCATCGGTAGGCTTGATGCGGAAAATCCAGCCATCACCATAGGCGTCGCCATTGACCAGTTCGGGGCTGTCGGCGAGTTGTTCATTGACGGCCACCACTTCACCGGCAACGGGGGCGTAGACGTCGGAAGCGGCCTTGACGGACTCCACCACGGCACAGGCACCGCCGGCATCCAGGTGGGCACCCACTTCCGGGGTTTCCACGAACACCAGATCACCCAGCAGTTCCTGGGCATGGTCGGAGATGCCGATGGTGAGGGTGCCGTCGGCTTCCTTGCGGACCCACTCGTGGGACGGGGCGTATCTGAGTTCTGCGGGGATGTTGCTCATGGGGACTCCTGATGAAGGGTTCGGGGGTTCGGAAAAATTGGGTTCGGGTTCGACGGAACACCGTCGGGATCAAAGATCGATCAGGGCCTTGCCGTGGCGCACGAACGGCGGCTTGACCACCTTCGCCGGGACCAGCTTGCCACGGATGTCCACCGTCACCCGCTCGCCGGCATCCGCCGGGATCCGGGCCAGGGCGATGGACACGCCCAGGGTGGGGGAAAAGCTGCCGCTGGTGGTCTCGCCCTGCCCGGCCTCGCCGGCGCTGACGCTCATGTGGCCACGCAGGACGCCCCGCCCTTCCAGCACCAGCCCCACCAGGCGCCGGTGCGCGCCGTCGGCCTGCTGCCGCTCCAGGGCCTGACGGCCGATGAAATCCCGGTCGGCGGGCGTCCAGGCCACGGTCCAGCCCAGGCCGGACTCCAGGGGACTGATCTGCTCGTCCATGTCGGTGCCGTAGAGATTCATGCCGGCTTCCAGGCGCAGGGTATCCCGGGCGCCCAGACCGATGGGACGCACACCGGCCACGGCCAGGGCCTGCCAGAAGCTCAGGGTGGCGGTCGCGGGCAGGATGACTTCAAAGCCGTCCTCGCCGGTGTAGCCGGTCCGGGCCACGAACCAGTCCCCGTCTTCCGTGGCGGTAAAGGGAGTCAGGGCCTCGGCCGGCGCCCGCAGGGACTCCGGCAGCAGGGGCAGGCACAGATCTCGGGCCGCCGGTCCCTGCACGGCGATCATGTCCAGATCGTCCCGCTCGCGGATCTCCACCGGGGCAAGGGTGCCGGAGAGCCTGGCGGCCACGTCGCGCATCCAGGCCAGGTCCTTGTCCCGGGTGGCGGCATTGACCACGACCCGGTAGCCGTCGGCGCGACGATAGGTGATGAGATCGTCCAGCACGCCCCCTTCCGGATTGAGCATGCAGCTGTAGAGGGCGCGTCCGGCGGCCTTGAGCTTGTCCACGTCATTGGCCAGCAGGTGGCGCAGGTAATCGCGGGCACCGGGGCCGTCCACGTCGACCACGGTCATGTGGGAGACATCGAACATGCCGGCCTGGCGGCGCACGGCGTGATGCTCGTCGATCTGGGAACCGTAGTGAACGGGCATGGACCAGCCGGCAAAATCCACCATGCGGGCACCAGCGGCCTCGTGGGTGGCGTGCAATGTGGTGCGGCGTAATGTCATCTTCGACTCCCGGTCAAAATGAAAAAGGGGCGGCCGACACCCTGTCTCGGGTATCGGCCGCCCCTCTGTCCTGAAACCTGAGAGATTAAACCCGTGCCGGGTTATCCCCTTCGGTGGGTCTGTCGGACCACTCTCCAGAGTCGATATCGGGCAGCGCGGTCCTTTTGCCTGAGCGTTTCCGGGCGGAAGTTGCGCCTTCGGCGCCTCCGGTGAGGGAGGTCTCTCCCACGCTGCCGAGGATGCCGGGGGGCATCCCTATCAAGGGGTGAACTATACCCCAGGCGTGCCGGAACCGGAACTGCCTTTTCGGCCCCTGTGTCAGACATCCGGTCGCCGGATCAGGGCGCGGGTCACCGCCGCGCGGCCCCGATGCCCCGGCCCCTCGTCCAGTTCGACGGCCAACTCCGCCAGTTCCATGAACTCGCCGCCGACAAAATCCTCCCGCAGCATCACCCCGTTGTAGAGCATGCCCGGGTCTCGGGGACCGCCGCTGTGATAATCCATCTGCTCCGGGTGAAAGGCCTCCATCAGCAACAGGCCACCGGGCTTGAGGGCCTCCAGCATGGCCTGATGCACCTGGCGCCGCTGGGTCGGGGGCAGGTGCAGATAGATGGAAATGATGTGGTCGTACCGCGCCCTGGGCCACTTCCAGCCCACCAGATCGGCCCAGATCGTCTCCAGGGTCACCCCCTGGTGCTGGGCCAGGGCCTGGGCCTTGGCCAGGGCCTGCTGGGAAAAATCCACCGCCGTCACCGACAGCCCCCGACCGGCCAGCCAGACCCCGTTGCGCCCTTCCCCATCCCCCACGGCCAGCACGCTCTGGCCCGGCTGGTAGAGGGGGTGATGGGCCAGCAAATAGGCATTGGGCGCGGTGCCGTAGACATACTCCGTTCCCGAATAGCGGTTATCCCAGAATTCTCTCATGGCAGCACGCCCCTGAAGGTTGAAACAGCAAAACGGATGCTCGCGATCGGTCCACCGTAGGGTAGCCTAACCAGGCGAGTACGGCAGGTCCGGTGAATCCAGCCCCAGGGCCCGTCTGGCCAAGGTCCTTTTCAGCGGGCCGGCGCGATCCGCCAGCATCAGGCCCAGATTCCGCCCCAGGGCCAGCGGCGGCAGCGCGCTGCCGAAGCCGTAGCGGAAGCACTCCATGGCACGCATCATGATGACATTGTCTCCCCGCCGGGCGCGCTCGTAACGACGCAGCACGCGGAATTCCCCCGGATCCCCCACCGCTCCATGCAGCAGCACCCCGGCCAGGGCCCGGGCATCCTGGAACCCCAGATTCACCCCCTGTCCGGCCAGGGGATGAATGGTGTGGGCCGCATCCCCCACCAGTGCCAGCCGGGGACGCACATAGTGACGGGCCTGGGAGCCCCGCAGCGGAAAGGCCGCCCGCTGACTGCTCTCCACCACCGCCCCCAGACGATGGTCCAAACCTTCCGCCAAGGCCTCGCGGAAGGCGACGTCATCCAGATCCCGCAACTGCTCGGCCCGTTCATCATCGGCCGACCAGACGACGGAGCAGCGGCCGTCCGACAGGGGCAGGAAGGCCAGCGGGCCGGTGGGCAGGAAACGCTGCCAGGCGGTCTCCTGATGGGGTAAGGCGGTGCGCACCGTGGCCACCAGGGCCTGCTGACCGTAGCGCCGACTGTCCAGATCGATCCCTGCCATCTCGCGGATGCGGGAGCGGGCGCCGTCGGCGCCCACCACCAGCGATGTCGTGATCCGGGCCCCGCTCTCCAGCGTCACCCGGGCCTCACGGGCACCGATGTCCAGGAGGGTCACGGCATCCGGGCAGAATCGGGTCACCCCCGGCGCCGCGTCCAGGGCATCCCAGAGTGCGCGCTGAACCACCCGGTTCTCGATGATGTGTCCCAGATCCGGCTCCCCCAGCTCCCGGGCCTCGAAACGGATGCAGCCACTGCCGCCCGCATCCCAGACCTCCATGGCCTGATAGGGGCTGATCCGCATGGCCCGCATCCCTTCCCACACTCCCAGCGCCCGGAACAGGCGCTGGGAGGCGCGATTGATGGCGGATACCCGCAGGTCATGCCCGCTGTCCGGGACAAAGGGGGGCGGTGGGCGCAGTTCCACCAGGGCCACGGCAAGACCGCCGCGGGCCAGGCTCAGGGCCAGGGCGGCTCCCACCATGCCGCCGCCGGCGATGAGGACGTCACAGGAGGTTGCCGACATGGAGGCTCCTTGTTCATCGGTTCCGGACATCTACAATCCCATCCCCGCCCGCGCCACCCCGTGCCGCAGCGGGCCGCACAGGTTCAGGGCCACCAGGGCCGCTCCCCGGACATGCCCGAACCCCGGCGTGGTGAAGAGCCGGGCCAGGGCATCGGTCACGCCCGTCACCCGGTCCAGGTCCGGCCGGCGTCGGACGGCATAGCGCTGCAACAACCCCGCGTCACCGGGGTCCGAGGCCTCCCGTCCGGCCCGGCACAGCAGATCCGCCAGGGTATCCACGTCCCGCAGTGCCAGATTGAAGCCCTGACCGGCCACGGGGTGGATGGTGTGGGAAGCATTGCCCACCAACACCAGCCGGGTGTCCGTATCCCGGACGGCACGCACCCGGGTCAGGGGATAGGCAACCCGCGCGCCCACCCGGCGCAGGCGTCCGAGGCGATGACCGAAACGGTCCTGAAGGATCCGCAGAAAATGCCCGTCATCCCAGGCCAGCGTCTCATCGAGCCGATGGACCGGACGGACCCAGACCAGGGCGCAGCGGGGACTGCCGTCCTCGGCGGGCGCCAGGGGCAGCAGGGCCACCGGCCCCTCGTCGGTGAAACGCTCGAAGGCCGTTCCCCGATGATCCAGCTCGGTGGAGAGATTGGCGATGATGCCCACCTGACCATAGTCACTCTCGTGGATGTCGATGCCGGCCAGGTTGCGAACCACGGACCGGGTGCCGTCCGCGCCCACCAGCAGGCGGGTCCGTATCGGCACGAGGGCCTGATCCAGACGGATCTGTACCCCCAGATGGTCGTCATGGCCGGTGTATCCGGTCACCCGCGCCGGCGTCATCAGGGTGACGGGCGCCGCGGCCAGGGCCGTCTGCAGGACCTGCCCCAGCACCCGGTTGACGATCACGTAACCCAGTGCCTCCACGCCTTCTTCCCGGTGGTCCAGGCGCACGTTGCCGAAATACCCCCGCTGGGAGACGTGGATGCGACGGATCGGTTCGGCATGGGGCGCCAGATCCGCCCACAGGCCCAGACGCTCCAGGATACATCGGGAACCCCAGGACAGGGCCGTGGCCCGCTCGTCATAACTGGGTTGCACCGGAGCGCCGGGAGGCTGCGCCTCGATGATGCCCACCCGGTAACCGCTGTCCGCCAGGCCCAGCCCCAGGGTGGCGCCCACCATGCCGCCGCCGGCGATCAGGATATCGAAATCGCTGTTCTGCACCGCGTCCTCCGCGTGCCGATCCCGGCACCCGATTATTTCAGTTGCCTGAACCCACCAGGGCCTGAACCTCGTCGACGCCCTTGGGGCAATCTTCGGTGAGGACCTGATGCCCGGCCCGGGTCACCGCCACGTCATCCTCGATGCGGATGCCGATATTACGGAATGGCTTGGGCACGCCCTTCTCCGTGGCCGGCAGGTACAGGCCCGGCTCGATGGTCATCACCATGCCCGGCTCCAGCAAACGCCAGGCCTCGCCCACCTTGTAGTCCCCCACGTCATGCACGTCCAGCCCCAGCCAGTGGCCGGTGCGGTGCATGTAGAAGCGACGATAGGCGCCGTCCTTGATCAGGCGGGAAGGCCGCCCCTTGAGCAATCCCAGGTGCACCAGCCCCTTGGTAAGCACCTTGACCGCCGCCCCATGGGGATCATCCCAGTGATTGCCGGGGACCACCTGGGCGATGGCCGCCGCCTGGGCCTCCAGCACCACCTCGTAGACCTGACGCTGATGCTCGGTGAAGCGTCCGTTCACCGGAAAGGTGCGGGTGATGTCCGCCGCATAACCCTGGTACTCGCAGCCGGCGTCGATCAGGACCAGATCACCGTCCCTGAGCCGCTCGTTGTTTTCGGTGTAGTGCAGGATGCAGCCGTTGACACCGCCGCCCACGATGGAGGCGTAGGCGGGTTCGGTCCCCGCCCGGCGGAACTCGTACAGCAGCTCCGCTTCCAGCTGATACTCCCACAGCCCCGGCCGGCAGGCGGCCATGGCGCGCTGATGGGCACGACTGGTGACCCGGGCGGCCTCCTTCATGGCCTTGAGTTCGGTGGCCGACTTGAACAGGCGCATGTCATGGAGCAGGTATTCCAGAGCCACGAACTCATGGGGGGGGTGGACGCCGGTGCGGGCCCGTTCACGGATGCCGTTGACCCAGTCGATCAACTTGCGGTCGAACTCCGGATGGCGACCCAAAGTGGTGTAGACCCGCTCACGGTTCTCCAGCAGCCCGGGCAGGATCTCGCCGATGTCGCCGATGGGGAAGGAATCGTCGGCACCGAAGCGCTCCACCGCCCCTTCCTGTCCGGCCCGGCGGCCATGCCAGGTCTCCTTTTCCTTGTCCCGTTCCCGGCAGAACAGGATGTACTCCCCCTGGGGTCGGCCGGGCACCAGCACCGCCACCGCCTCCGGCTCGGTAAAGCCGGTGAGATAGAGAAAATCGCTGTCCTGACGGTAGGGATATTCCACGTCATGATTGCGCACCCGGACCGGTGCGGCGGGGATGACGGCGATGCCGCCCTCCCCCATGGCACGCATGAGCTGGCGACGGCGACGGGCGAATTCTTTCATGGCGATGGCTTTGGGTTCCGGGTCATCAACAGGGGGGTCACTGCAGGCGGGAGGGGCCCTTGAGGGGCTGCAGTTCCTCGCTCACCAGCAGCACGCCCACCCGCACGTATTCCAGGATCTCCACATAGGCGGTCTCGCTGGCCTCGTCGTCGTCCACCTCGAAACCGGCGCCGGCAATATCGGAAAGATCCTTGAGGATTTCCGCCGAATCGGCGGGCAGCTTGGCCGGGTCGGTGACGCCGGCCACCGCCAGGCCATAGAGGAAGCCCTGGCACCAGTGCCCCAGGGCGTCCACCCGGGTGGAAAGGGCATCGTCCTCGTCCGGCAACAGCATCTGGAACCCGAGCAGGGCATCGGCCAGTTGGGTGCGGGTTTCGGCAAAGACTTCATCCAGCAGGCGCCGAGCCTCCCCTTCCGGCGGCGGCGTCTCGCCGGCCTCGGGAAAGATCTCCTGCAGCCAGCGCACCTCGCCGGACCCCAGATTGGCACTGAGCATGCCGCAGAGCGTGCCGTGGGCCTCGGCGGCATCGGCCGTGGCGCCCGCCCCCCGCAGGGCATCCTGTAAGGCTTGATAATCGGGCATCATGGGGCAAGGCTCTCCAGTCGTGGTGGCCGGACCTCCGGGGCCGGGATCCGATACATGGACGCAGTCTAGCAAGCCCGACGGCGCCAGCACCATGCCGCCGCCGATCCTTGTTGACGGCCCCGAGGCGGAGTCCTAGTATTGAGCCCATGACATACACCGCTCACAATGCCTCGGCGGATTCCGCCCTGAAAGACCTGGAGTCCCGGGTCGAGGCGTTGCTGCGGGTCTGCGAACTGCTGCGGGACGAGAACCTCAGGCTGCGCCGCCAGAACGAACTGCTGCTGGCGGAACGGGCCCAGCTCTCGGAACGGGGTGAGCAGGCACGCATGAAGGTGGAGTCGATGATCAACCGATTGAAGTCCATGGAGCAGGCGGTATGACGGAACCCCGCTCTGAACCGGTCACGGTTCAGATTCTGGGCAAGGAATACCGGGTGGCCTGCCCTGAAGATGAGCGCAATGCCCTGATTGCCTCGGCCAGCCTGCTGGATCGCCGGATGAAGGAAATCCGCGATGGCGGCAAGGTCGTGGGCGGAGACCGGATCGCCGTGATGGCGGCCCTGAACATTGCCCATGAACTGCTGGCCCTGAAGCGGCAGAACGCCGGCCTGGATCAGCGCATGCGCGCCCTGCAGGAACGGGTGGATTCGGTCCTGCAACACGAACGATCGACGGATTCATGATGTACGGTCCCGGCGGCGGGGCCACGAAAAAAAGGTTTTACGGTTTGGGCACCTCTGAGGTGTGCGTGAGCGGCTGGGTAATATCCTTGAGCCTAATCAACTACCCCGGGAGCCATTCTGCGATGTCTTGTTGTGCATGTCCGCCCCGTAGCGGAAAGCCTGTAGAGATCGCGTCGGCCCCCACTTGAACCCCTGGTTCAAGGTCGAAAGCTCGCCACGGCACTCTCGGAGCGTGCCCTCTTCATTTCCATGACACGCGCCGACCTACGCAGACAGCTTCGCGCCCGGCGTCTGGCGCTCTCCCCGGCCGAACGGGCCCGGCATGCCCGTGCCATGGCCAGGCACCTGATCCACCACCCCCTGTTCAGCGCCGCCCGGCGCATCGCCGTCTACCTGCCCGACCGGGGCGAGGCCGACCCCGGCCCGCTGGTCCGGGCCGCCCGCGCCGCCGGCAAGGACCTCTACCTGCCGGTGCTGGCACCACTTCACCCCCGGCTGCTCTGGTTCGTGGCCTGGGAACCCCATACGCCCCTGATTCCCAATCGCTTCGGCATTCCCGAACCCCCCGTTCGCCGCCGCCGCTGCCTGCCGGCCCGTCACCTGGATCTGGTCATCACCCCCCTGGTGGGCTTCGATCGCCGGGGAAACCGGCTGGGCATGGGTGGCGGCTTCTATGACACCACCTTCCGCCATCTCAACCGCCACCGTCACTGGCGCCGCCCCCATTTGGTGGGAATGGCCTATGCTTTTCAGGAAGTGACGGCGCTACCCCATGCGTCCTGGGACGTGCCCCTGCACGCGGTGGTGACCGAACAGGGCCTGATCACCTGCCGGCCCCACCCCGAATTGAACACCAAGGATTGCCCATGTCCTACTGGCTGATGAAGTCCGAACCGGATGTCTTCGGTATCGACGACCTGGAACGGGTGCGGGTGGAACCCTGGGAAGGGGTGCGCAACTACCAGGCCCGCAACATGATGCGGGACGAGATGCAAGAAGGCGACCTGGCCTTTTTCTACCATTCCAACTGCAAGGTCCCCGGCATCGTCGGCATCCTGAGGATCGTGCGGGCCGGCTATCCGGACGACAGCGCCTGGGACCCGGAACACACCTACCATGACCCGCGCAGTACCCCGGACAACCCCCGCTGGTATCGGGTGGACGTGGGCTTTGAACGCAAGTTCAGGGACGTCATTCCCCTGGCGGACCTGAAGGCGGCCCCCGCGCTGAGCGACATGCCCCTGGTCAGGCGGGGCAACCGGCTCTCCATCATGCCGGTGACCGAGGCGCAGTGGGAATTCATTCTGTCCATGGCGGACTAACATCCTGCTGTTCTCACAACCTGCTTGCCCTCTCGTCCCCGGCCCTTCATTTCTCCCCCGGGAAACAGAAGATCGACATGACCCATTCAGGAGGCCGATGCCCATGACCCTGAACGAACTCATCATCTACCTGGACGCCCACGCGGGATTCGATCTGCTGGACGGCATGCCCGAGGACACCCTGGAACGGGCGCGGCGCGGGACGCACAGGCACGCCATCGCCGGGGAGATCATCGCCGCCCTGGGCACCCTGGACGCGGCGGGCACGGGACAGGGGGAGGTGGAACGCAGCGCCGCCGTGAAGGTGCTCAGCCCCCTGCGCCTGAAATACATGGCCGACGACGCCCCGGTGGCGGGCTTTCGCATGGTGGAGAAGATCATCACCACCATCGATGAGGCCTTCAACGAGGAGGCCCTGGGCAAGCGCGGGTAAGACCCGGCCGGCGGATCAGCCCAGGAACAGCCGGTAGACCGGGTTATCGGTCTCCTCCCAGTGGACATACCCCAACTCCTTGAGGAACCCCTCAAGCCGGGCCTTGTCCTGGTCCGGCACCTGCATGCCCACCAGCACCCGGCCGTAGGCGGCGCCATGGTTGCGGTAATGGAACAGACTGATGTTCCAGTCCTGCCCCATGTGGGCGAGGAAGTTCATCAGTGCCCCCGGGCGCTCGGGAAACTCGAAGCGGTAGACGATCTCGTCCCCTGCCCGGGCCGAGTGCCCGCCCACCATGTGGCGCAGATGGACCTTGGCCACCTCGTTGTCGCTCAGATCCTCGATGGGGTAGCCCTTGTCGCGCAGATCCTGCAGCAGGGTGCGGCGTTCCGTCTCGCCGCCGCTGAGTTGGACCCCGACGAAAATATGGGCCTGCTCGGTATCCGCGTAGCGGTAGTTGAACTCGGTGATCCCGCGCTTGCCGATGGCCTTGCAAAAGGCCCGGAAACTGCCCGGCCGCTCCGGAATGGTGGCGGCGAACAGGGCTTCCCGCTGCTCCCCCAGTTCGGCCCGTTCGGTCACGTGACGCAGACGATCGAAGTTGATGTTGGCACCGCTGAGCACCCCGGCCAGACAGGCGTCCTTGAGCCCTTCCCGTTCCACGTATTTCTTGATGCCCGCGATGGCCAGGGCACCGGCCGGCTCGGCCATCACCCGGGTGTCATCGAAGATGTCCTTGATGGCGGCACAGATCTCGTCGGTGGACACCAGCAGCATCTCGTCCACATGGTCCCGGGCCAGGCGATAGTTCTCCTCACCCGCCTGACGCACGGCCACCCCGTCGGCGAAGATGCCCACCTGGTCCAGTATCACCCGCTGCTGTTTTTCCAGGGCCTGCTGCATGCAGGGGGCGTCGTGGGGTTCGACCCCGATCACCCGGATATCGGGGCGCAGGGCCTTGATATAGGCCGCCATGCCGGCGATCAGGCCGCCGCCGCCCACGCTGACGAACACCGCCTCCAGGGGGTCGGGATGCTGACGCAGCAGTTCCATGGCGATGGTGCCCTGGCCGGCGATCACATCGGGATCATCGAAGGGATGGACGAAGGTGTAGCCGTGCTTCTCGATCAGTTCCAGGGCATGGGCATAGGCATCGTCGTAGGAATCCCCGTGGAGGATGGCCTTGGCCCCCAGAGCGCGGACCGAGTCCACCTTGATGGAGGGGGTGGTGGCGGGCATGACGATCACCGCCTTGATGCCCAGGGTCTTGGCCGACAGGGCCACCCCCTGGGCATGGTTGCCGGCGGAGGCGGCGATGACCCCCTTGCGGCGGGCTTCCTCGGACAACTGGACGATCTTGTTATGGGCGCCGCGCAACTTGAAGGAGAAGACCGGTTGCAGGTCCTCGCGCTTGAGCAGGATGCGGTTGCCCAGGCGCCGGGAAAGCGTGGGCATCAGGTCCAGTGGGGTTTCCCGCGCCACGTCGTAGACCCGGGCGGTGAGTATCTTCTGCAGGTAGGGATAGGCTGACATCATCTGAAGATACAGGGGCGAGTCCATCCCCGGCAAGATGCATGCCTTGCAGTGGGTTTTACAGCCTCAAGGACCGCTCCCCGGGGAGTGGTTCTCGCGCCATGGCCCTGGCAGACGTGCGACACCGCCTGTCTCATGTAGAATCCCCCCCGACAACCAAGGAGGCATCCTCATGAGCAATCAAGATCAGATGAAGAAGGCCGCCGCCGAAGCGGCCCTGGAATACGTGGAAGACGGCATGGTCGTCGGCATCGGCACCGGCTCCACCGCCAATCATTTCATCGACCTGCTGGCGAAGATGAAGGGCCGCATCGACGGCACCGTGGCCTCCTCCGAGGCCAGCGCCGAGCGCCTGCGCGGTCACGGCATCCCGGTGCTGGACCTGAACGCCGTCGGCCCCATTCCCCTGTACGTGGACGGTGCCGACGAGGCCACCCGGCACCTGCACCTGATCAAGGGGGGCGGCGGCGCCCTCACCCGGGAAAAGATCGTGGCGGCCGCCAGCGAACGCTTCGTCTGCATCGCCGACGACTCCAAACTGGTGAACGTGCTGGGCACCTTCCCCCTGCCGGTGGAGGTCATTCCCATGGCCCGCAGCCACGTGGGCCGGGCCATGCTCAAGCTGGGCGGGCAACCGGAACTGCGTCACGGCTTCACCACCGACAACGGCAACCTGATCCTGGATGTGTTCAACCTGGACATGACCGATCCGGTGGCCCTGGAGACGGAGATCAACCAGATTGCCGGCGTGGTCACCGTGGGCATCTTTGCCCGGCGCCCGGCGGATGTGCTGATTCTGGGCGGCAAGGACGGGGTGAAGACCCTGACCTGAGGGGGGTTCCGTTTTCCCCTCACCCCAACCCCTCTCCCGCAAGGGGAGAGGGGCTTTTTTGTCAGAGCAGTACCTTCTCGATACCCCCGCTGCGGGCCTGCTCGATGAAGCGGGCCTGCCACTGCTCTCCCAGCAGGGCATTGGCCATCTCCACCACGATATAGTCCACCTCCGTCCCGGTATCTTCCCGGTAGCGGGACAACCCCTGCTGACAGGCCGGGCAGGAAGTCAGCAACTTCACATTGCCGCCGGCGGCCACCGGCGCGCCGGTCAGCGACGTGATGCCCTTGTGGATTTCCTCCTGCTTGCGGAACCGCACCTGGGTGGCCACATCCGGGCGACTCACCGCAAAGGTCCCCGCCTCGCCGCAGCAGCGGTCCGACAGGGTCACCGGCCGGCCCAGCAGATTCCCCGCCACCTGCAGCGGCGCGTGGGTCTTCATGGGGGAATGGCAGGGATCGTGATACAGGTATTCCACCCCCGGCGCGGCCTCCAGCGTCACCCCCTTCTCCATCAGATACTCATGGATGTCCAGCAACCGACAACCGGGGAAGATGCGCTCGAACTCGTATTTCAGCAACTGATCCATGCAGGTGCCGCAGGACACCACCACCGTCTTGATGTCCAGATAGTTCAGGGTGTTGGCCACCCGATGGAACAGTACCCGATTCTCGGTGGTGATCGCCCTGCCCTTGGCCTCCTCGCCGGCGGATTCCTGGGGGTAGCCGCAGCACAGATACCCCGGCGGCAGCACCGTCTGGGCACCGGTGCGGTAGAGCATGGCCAGGGTGGCCAGGCTCACCTGGCTGAACAGGCGCTCCGAGCCGCAGCCGGGGAAATAGAACACCGCCTCGCTCTGCTCCGGCGCCACCGCCGGGTCCCGTACGATGGCTACGTGACTGGGGTCTTCCAGCCCCAGCATGGCCCGGGTGGTGCGCGAGGGCAGACCCGCCGGCAGGGGCTTTCTCACCATGTGGATGACCCGGGCGGGGATCGGTGCCGGTCCCGTGGTGGCGGCGGGCCGACCATCGTCCAGCAGGCCCAGGCGCTGGAACATCCGGTGCCCCAGGCGCTGTCCGGCAAAGCCCCACTGGGCCAGGGCGGTGCGCATCAGCTTGATGGTGGCCGGGTCCTTGATGTTGAGGAAGGCCATGGAGACCTTGGCCGCCAGACTGGTCCGGCGCTGGCCGCGGGCCTTGAGGATGCGTCGCATGCGGGCCGTCACGTCACCGAAGTCGATGTTCACCGGACAGGGCTTGAGGCATCGGTGACAGATGGTGCAGTGGTCCGCCACGTCGTTGAGTTCATCGAAATGACGCAGGGACAGGCCGCGGCGGGTCTGCTCCTCGTAGAGGAAGGCCTCAATGATCAGGCCCGTGGCCAGGATCTTGTTGCGGGGCGAGTACAGCAGGTTGGCCCGGGGCACATGGGTGGTGCAGACGGGCTTGCACTTGCCGCAGCGCAGGCAGTCGCGGATGTCGTCGTTGAGTGCCCCCAGTTCGCTCTGCTCCAGGATCAGGGCCTCCTCCTGCACCAGACGCAGGGAGGGGGTATAGGCCCGCGACAGCCCGGAACCGGCCTGCAGCTTGCCCCGGTTGAAGCGGTCCATGGGGTCCACCCGGCGCTTGTAGTCGGCAAAGGCCTTCAGCTCCGGCTCGCCCAGGTACTGGATCTTGGTCAGGCCGATGCCGTGCTCCCCGGAGATGACGCCGCCCAACGCCCGGGCCAGGGCCATCACCTGGTCCACGATGCGCTCGGCCTCGTGCATCATGGCGTAGTCGTTGGAATTGACCGGGATATTGGTGTGCACGTTGCCGTCACCGGCGTGCATGTGCAGGGCCACGAACAGGCGGCTGGTGAGCACCCGGTCGTGGATGGCCTGGATGCTCCGGCGCACCGGTTCCAGGTCGCGGCCGTCGAAGATCTCCCACAACCGGGCCTCGATCTCCCGCCGGTAGGAGATCACCAGACTGCGACGCAACAGCAGCTGGATCAGCCGGTCGCCGGGGCGGCGGTCCGCCCGGGACGGCGCGTCCAGCAGATCGTCCATGGCCACGGCGTCGCTCTCCAGGTGGTCCAGGATGGCCTGCCAGCGCCCCCGCACCGCCTGCACATGGTCTTCCGCGGCCCGGCGCAGCCCCTCGAACCAGCCCCGGGCCTCCTCGCTGCCCAGGGCCAGGGATTCCAGCAGCGCGCGATGATCCTTGCCCAGGCAGGCCAGGATCTCGTCGGCCATGCGCAGCTTGTTGGTGAGGGACTGGTGGATGTTGATGCGCTCGATCCCCTCGCTGTACTCCGCCAGCCGGTCCAGGGGGATCACCACGTCCTCGTTGATCTTGAAGGCGTTGGTATGGGCGGCAATGGCGGCGGTCCGGCTGCGGTCGGCCCAGAACCGCTGGCGGGCCTCGGGGCTCACGGCGATGAAGCCGTCGCCGTTGCGGGCATTGGCCAAACGCACCATCTTCGAGGCGGCCAGGCCCACCGCCTCCTCGTCATCACTGGCGATGTCCGCCAGGAGCACCATCTTGGGCCGCTCCCGTCGCGCCCCCTTCGGGGTATAGCCCACGGCGCGCACATAGCGCTCGTCCAGGTGTTCAAGCCCGGCCAGCTGCACCTTGGGGTCGGCCTCCAGGGCGTCCTTGATCTCGACGATGGCGGGCACCGCCTCGTGCAGATCGGTGCCGTAGAACTCCAGGCTGATGGTGCGCATGTGGGCCGCCATGCGATGGACCACGAACACGGCGGAGGTGATCAGGCCGTCGCAGCCTTCCTTCTGAATCCCCGGCAGATCCTGCAGGCGCTTGTCGGTGACGTCCTTGCCCAGCCCCACCTTGCGGCAGGCCCGGCCCGGGAAGGAGATGACCTGGGGTTCTCCGTCGGGGGTCACGCCGTCGGCCTGGAACCGGGTGATGCGAAAGCTCACGGTCTCCTGATCGTGGATCTTGCCCAGGTTGTGATTGAGGCGTTCCACCTGGATCCAGCGGGCCTCCGGGGTGACCATGCGCCAGGACACCAGGTTGTCCAGGGCCGTGCCCCAGAGCACCGCCTTTTTGCCGCCGGCGTTCATGGCGATGTTGCCGCCGATGGTGCAGGCATCCTGGGAGGTGGGGTCCACGGCAAACACATGGGCGGCGCGCCCCGCGGCCTCGGACACCCGGCGGGTCACCACCCCGGCCTCGGCGCGGAGGGTGGCCACGGGGCCTTCCACCCCGGGCAGTTCCACGAACTCCACCTCGCTCAGGGCTTCGAGCTTTTCCATGTTGATGACCGCGGCATCGGCGGTCAGGGGCACGGCGCCGCCGTTGTAGCCGGTGCCGCCCCCCCGGGGAATGACGGTCAGACCCAGTTCAAAGCAGGTCTGGATGACCCCGGCCATCTCCGCCTCGGAATCCGGGGTGATGACCACGAAGGGCAGTTCCACGCGCCAGTCGGTGGCGTCGGTGACATGGGAGACCCGGGCCAGACCGTCGAAGTGGATGTTGTCCTTGCGGGTGACCTTGCCCAGCAGGCGGCGGGCACGGGCGCGCAGGGCCTTTTGTTCCGGGAACCAGGCCTCGAAGCGGCGTACCGCCTGACGAGCCTGTTCCGCCAGGTCCAGGGCCAGCTGATTGCCCTCGGCCCGGGCGATGATCTGGTCCACCCGGTGATCCAGGGCGTGGATCAGGGCGGTGAGTCGCTTCTGGTTACCCAGCAGGTCGTCCTGGATATAGGGGTTGCGGGTGACCACCCACATGTCCCCCAGCACCTCGAACAGCATCCGGGCGGAGACGCCGGTCCGTCGGCGGGCGCGCAGTTCGTTGAGCACGTCCCACATGCCTTCGCCGAGGAAGCGGATGACGATCTCGCGGTCGGAGTAGGAGGTGTAGTTATAGGGGATTTCGCGGATGCGGGTACTTGCGGTCATGGCTGGCGGGGATCACTGCGGGAGGGGCACCTATTCTAGCACCCCGGCCGGTATGAGGTGAGAGGCGGGGAAAAGCAAAAAGGGTGCGGAGGTTTCCCTCCGCACCCTTTGAACTTCCCGTGCATGCCTTCCGGTCAGGCGACCCTGGGCAATGCCATCGGCATGGGACCGATGATTAGAAGTTGTGGGTCACGCCGACCTGGAAGCCCCAGACATTTTCACCAGGAGCAGCAGGCACCACACCCTTGCCCTTACCGGTGGCGTTGCCGCCCAGTTCGTACACAGCGTTGTCATCGTTGCGCACGGTAGCGTAGGTGGCATACAGGCCGGTGCGGCGGGTCAGATCGTAGCCGGCGCCGATGGCGAACAGCTGGGCGCCGCTATCGTCACGATCATCGTCGCCCGCATTGGCGTAGGTGCCCATCACATAGGCCTGACCGAACTGGTACTTGGCGCTCAGGAAGAAGGCGTCACGATCGCCCAGCCCAGTGATACCGGAGTCGATGTTTTCATACATGGCGCTCAGGGTCAGGGCGTCGATGGTGTAGGCGCCGCCGACCTTCCAGGCCTTGCCGTCATCGCCGGTGCCGGCCCAGTCATTCAGCTGCTCATAGGCCACGGCCACGTACATCGGACCCTGGGTGAAGGTACCAGCCAGGGAGAAGGCGTTACGCTCATTGGCGTCGCTGCCAAAGCCATTACGACTATCGCCGCCAGAGCGGGTATCCGTAGTGTAGGAAGCCATGAACTGCAGGCCGTCGAAGTTGGGGCTCAGGTAGATCGCGGTGTTGCGGTTGCGATTTTCAAAACGAGTCAGCCCATTAACATCATCATCGCCGCCAAAATTGGTGGCATCGCCATTAAACCCGAAGGAACCCATGATGGAGTTGTAGTCACCCAGGGTATCGGCAAAGGGGTCCAGACGCAGGGTAGAGATCTTGTAAGGGGTGTCATGACGGCCCAGGCGCACTTCACCGAATTCGCTGGCCACACCCAGATAGGTGTTACGGGTAGCCAACTCACCACCACCGTTGGCGGCATCAAAGCCGGCTTCCATCTGGAACACGCCGCGCAGGCCCGCGCCCAGGTCCTCGGAACCGCGCACACCGATGCGGGAGGAGTTGGAGGCCAATTGGTGGCTGGAGGCGTCACCATCGTCGACCCGGTCCATGGACACATTCAGACGGCCGTACAGGGTGGTGTCGGCCATGGCGGCGGCGGGCAGGCCCATGGCCGCGGCTACTGCGAATACGAGCACTTTCTTTTGCATGTTTACGTTCCTCTGCAGAGCTTTGTTGTATAAGGGTCTGACCGTGTCAGCCGATTACCACTAAGCAGAAGCCGTGCCAAACACTAACCCACTGATTTTAAAAGTGTAAAAAAACAACACACCATGACATATCGCATGACAATGTCATGACACGTCATGACAGAAATGGAGATTGTTGTTTTTTTGAAACATCCAAGCGGATGCCCCGGTCGCGAACGCCGCCCACGGAACCTACCTCTACACCCGGATCTGGAATTTTTCCAGATAGCGATAGAGAGTGCGCTCACTGACGCCCAGATGCCGGGCGGCTTCCGCACGGTGGCCACCGGTAGCCGCCAGCGCCGCGCGGACACCGGCTTCGGTGCAGACGCTACGGGAACCACGACGCGGGGAGGCCACCGACACCGCTTCGCCGGCCTGAGACTGGAAAGCGATGTGTTCGGGCAGCAACGGCCCGGTACCGGCCAGGATCGCCGCCCGGGTCATGATGTTCTTCAGCTCGCGCACATTGCCCGGGTAGTGATAGGACACCAGCAGATCGGCCACCGGCACGGACAGGGGCAGATGCAGTGCCCCACCGTCCGCCTGCCGCAGGAAATGTTCCGCCAGGGCGATGACGTCTTCCCGCCGCTCCCGCAGGGGGGGAATGAAGACCGGAAAGGCGGACAGGCGGTAATAGAGGTCTTCCCGGAACCCACCCTGCGCCACCATGGCCGCCAGGTCCCGGTGGGTGGCGGCCACCACCCGGGCATCCACCGGGATGTAATCGGTGCCGCCCACCCGGCGGATACGGGAGGTTTCCAACACCCGCAATAGCTTGCTCTGCATGGACAGGGGTAACTCCCCCACCTCGTCGATGAACAGCGTCCCCCCCTGGGCCGCCTCGAACAGGCCGACCTTGCGCCGGTCCGCGCCGGTGAAGGCGCCCTTTTCATAGCCGAACAGCTCCGCCTCGATGATCTGTTCCCCCAGAGTGGAACAGTCCACCACCACCAACGGCCCCTGGGCGCGACCGGAACAGTGGTGCAGATAATCCGCCACCCGCTCCTTGCCCACGCCGCTCTCCCCCAGCAGCAATACGGTGGCACTGGTGGGCGCCACCCGCTCCACCATCCGCATCAGCTCCAACATGGGGAGGGACTGCCCCACCAGGCGCGCCCCCTCCGGTGACGCGGGGGCCGCCTCCGGGTCGGGATGCAGCAGCAGACCGAAAAAGTCGCCGTGCTCGCCCCGCCCCCGGGAAATCCGGACGCTCAGACGCCGGCGCCCCCGTCCTCCCGGGATCTGCACCGGAAGAGGCTCCATCGCGGATCCCGCGGTGACCAGTGGACAGCCCCCCTCCCCGGCACAGCCACCCGGCACCCCCTGAAAGAATTCATGACAGCCCATCCCCCGCAGATCCTCGCGGGAGAGGGACAGACAGCGCAGGGCCGCCGCATTGGCGGCCAGCAGGCGATGGTCGCCGTCGAAGATCACGAAGGCATCGGGGATCAGTTCGACCACTTGGTCGAGGGTGGGCGCGGCAGCGGGGTTGGGGCGGTTATTCAGGGTCAGCATGCGGGGTTTTGTTCCATCGGATGCCCGGGTATCGGGCAGTCTATCATCCACGGCCAATGTTCAGACGGCATCGGCAACAGAGGACGTGTCCCCTTCGCGGCCGAGGGCCGCCCCCACGTCCGTACCCTGGACTGTTCATCACAATTTCACGGGGGTTTAACTGACCTTTAATCACCAGAAGACATAGTCGCCCCGGGTTTTGAGGCACAGGACGCTGTCTCTTTTTTACAACATCACTTGGGGAGCCTATTTCATGCAGCACAAGAAGCTTATCGCGGCGATGGTCGCCGCCGGCCTGTCCATGCCTGCCCTGGCGGTTGCCGACATCACCATCTACGGTCGCGCCCACCTGTCCGCCGACATTCTGGATGACGGCAAGGATTACAACGAGTTCAACGTCTCCAGCAACTCCAGCCGCCTGGGTATGAACTACCATCCCTAAACCGCTTGAGCGGTTGTAGGCATGGTTTCCGGTTTCGATGATCTGTGCGCAGTTGGGCGCTTGCCCTTCTGCGACTGACCCTGATCTCCACCGGCGTAGCCGTCCGGGAACGGCGGTTCGGGGCGCACCGCCCCTACCTGTTGAAGAGATTTGCACTGACCGATCACCGTTGTGACGCCGCGTCGGGCAATCACCCGGCTGGCGTTGTGGTCGGCATGATCGGTCTGCCCGCAGCGTTGACAGACAAATCGGCTCTGACTGAGCCGATTGTCGGGATGAATGTGGCCGCAAACGGCACATTCCTGCGAGCTATGGTGCGGCGGCACCACGAGAAACAGCACGTTGTTTCTCGGTGCCTTGTACTGGGCATAGGTTCTGATCTTGCCCCAGGCGCTATGGAGGATGCCCTTGTTGAGCCCCGCCTTGGCGCGGGCACCGTTGGGTGCGTGGTGCCCCCGCTCGTCGGTCTTTGCCTTCGGGCGACGACTCATGGAGGCCACCTTGAGGTCTTCCATGACCACGAGCCTCACCCCCGGCGCCATCACCAATGCGTGACTTGTCTTATGGGCAAAGTCCTTGCGCACGTTGTTGGCGTAGGTGTGGGCGCGGGCCACGCGCTTTTTGGCCTTGTGCCAGCCGGATGAGCCCTTGGCACGTCGCGCCATGCGCCGCTGCCAGCGAAGGCGCTGGCGTTCCTTGCGGGCCATTCGCTGCTTTTGCACCGGGTCGAAGGCATACACCGATCCCGTGCTGGCGTAGGCAAGCACCGCCACGCCGCGATCCACGCCGATGGTGGCCGCGTGCAATGAAGCCTCATCCCACTGCGATAACTCGGCCTGGATCTCTGCAGGGCGCGGATGGATCACATCATCCTCGGTGGCAAATGACACATGCCACTGACCGGCGTTGATGCTGATGACGATGGATGCGGGCAATGTATGGGGCCGATCCGCAACGTAGCGCAACCGACCGAGCGGGTGCTTTTTCGTGCCGACCCGAAGGTGATAACCCCCTTCGCCATCATCCTCGAAAGCAAATAACTCCCGCGTCAGCCAGACGCCTTGTTCGCCACCTTTTCCATGAATCGTTGGACGACCGGATAATTTCTGGAAGAAGCGACTGTAGGCTTGTTTCCATCGAACCGCGCCATTGCGTAACACCTGGGAGGGCACTTCACGCAACCACGCCGTATCGGGGCCGATGAACTGGCTGTATTGTTGGTCGATGGGTGGTTTTTGCCCGGTCAGCGACAAGGCTTTTCGGGCAAAGGCACGAAAATAACGGTCTTCTCTGACCTTGCTGTTATAGATGAATCGCTGACAGCCAATCCAACGCAGCAGGATATTTTCCTGCTGGCGACCGGGATAGCAACGAAAGCGATGTCCGATCATGCCCATGCCTGCTATCGTTCCATGAAAACCACCAAGGCGCAACCATGGAAAGTAGCACTAAATCTCGTTCTCACGCCGTTTATAACATTAAGCTGCATGTTGTTTTTGTGACCAAGTACCGTCGCCCTTGCCTGCATGAAGAACTGAGGGACTACCTGGCGTCTGGCCGCCTCCTACCGGATCACCTCGGACTTCCGCCTGGCAGGCTTTTATCAGCAGACGGAAAACACCCGCGGCGTGAAAGGTCAGGAGGCGGATGTCTTCGGTATTGCCGGTCAGTACCGCATCAGCCCCTCCGTGTACCTGAATGCCCACTGGTTCACCCTGGACTCCGATCTGGAGAAGCGGGATGCCAACCTGTATGCCATCGGTCTGGAATATCGGGTGGACAGCGCCCTGCGCTTCTACGGCAATCTGGCCTTCATGGATAATGACGACAATTCCGGCCTGACCCCCTGGGGCGCGGCCCGCAGTGCCGCTCCTTCCACCGCGGAAGGAGTGAATGCCCGCGGCGAGACGGCCACCGCCTTCTCTCTTGGCATGCGGTACGACTTCTAAGGGATGATGCCTTTTCGGGCAGGGACGCCCGCCTCTGCTTCAGCGCGCATGTGACGCGCCTGCCCGGATTCCATCCGGGCTTTTTTTTGGTTCGAACCTGGTGGCTCCTTGAATCACATCCATGAAAAAGGCCCCGCGAGGGGGCCTTTTTCATGGATGTGGCTGGGGGACCAGGATTCGAACCTGGGTTGACGGAGTCAGAGTCCGTAGTCCTACCGCTAGACGATCCCCCAATAAAACCGAGGCGTAAATCTACAGCATGACGGGGTGTTGAATCAAGCCCCGAAATAAAAACTGAAAAACCATCCCCCACGAGGCCATCCTGATGGATAGCCCCGGGGTGACTGCAAGCCGTCCCCGTCGTCGGGGATCAGCGCTTGCTGAACTGAGTCGCGCGACGTGCCTTGCGCAGACCGACCTTCTTACGCTCGACCTGACGGGCGTCGCGGGTCATGAAGCCGTGGGTGCGCATGGCGCCACGCAGCTTCTCGTCGTATTCCACCAGAGCGCGGGCAATACCCAGACGGATGGCACCGGCCTGACCGTTGGCACCGCCGCCCTTCACCGTGGCCACGATATCGAAACGATCCAGGCTTTCGGCCACTTCCAGCGGCTGACGGACCACCATGCGGGAGGTCTCACGCCCGAAGTAGACGTCCAGGGGCTTGTTGTTGACGGTGATCTCGCCCTTGCCGGGGCGGAGAAAAACCCGCGCAGAAGCCTCTTTGCGGCGTCCGGTTCCGTAGTTCTGGGTTGTTGCCATCTCTTGACCTGCTCTATGTGCTGCCCGGCCACGCAAGGCGGCCGGATCAGGGTGTTGTTCAGATTTCCAGCGGCTGGGGCTGCTGGGCGGCGTGGCTGTGCTCGGCTCCGGCATACACCTTGAGCTTCTTGAACATGGCCCGGCCCAGGGGGTTCTTGGGCAACATGCCCTTCACCGCGATCTCGATGAGGCGCTCGGGGGCGTTCTCACGGATCTGCTGCGCGCTGGCGGACTTCATGTGACCGACGTAACCGGTGTGCCGGTAGTACATCTTGTCGGTTTCCTTGTTGCCGCTGAGGCGCACCTTGGAGGCATTCACGATCACGATGTAGTCACCGGTATCCACGTGCGGGGTATACACGGGCTTGTGCTTGCCGCGCAGGCGGCGAGCCACTTCGCTGGCGAGCCGGCCGAGGGTCTTGCCGGAGGCATCAACCACGTACCAGTCGCGGGTGACTTCAGCGGGCTTGGCGCTAAAGGTCTTCATTCCTGAACTCCAGGGTGCACATGAATCACGGAAAGCGCGCAATGATAACGGGGAAGTGCCCGGGTGACAAGGGGGGATTCCGTTCAAATCCACCAGGTCGTCCCGGTCATCACCTTGGCGGTCACCGGCATCACCAGCTTGCGCAGGGGCCAGGGCAGGACTTCCCCGCCCAGGGACATGGCCAGTTCGCCATGATGGGCCTCGTCGATCTTCATCTGCTCCAGTACCGCCCGGGTCGGCGCGTCCTCGGGGACGACCCGGGCCAGATGTTCATCCAGATGACGGATCACCTGCTGCTCCGTCTCGTGCACGAAACCCAGGCTCCACTTGTCGCCCGCCGCTCCGGCCAGGGCGCCGATGGTGAAGGCGCCGCCATACCACAGGGGGTTGAGGAAGCTCTTGTGGGTGCCCAGGGCCGCCAGACGGCGTTCGCACCAGAGCAGATGATCGTTTTCTTCCCGGGCGGAGCGTTCCATGCGCTCGCGCACCTCGCCGCCACGGGCAGTGAGGGCCTGCCCCTGGTAGAGCCCCTGGGCGGCCACCTCCCCCGCATGATTGATGCGCATGAGGCGACCGGAGAGGACGCGGGCGTTGTCATCCAGTTCCGGTTCCACCACCGACCGGGCCGGGTCCGGGCGCTCGGTGGCGCGGGGACGGCCGAACAGGGTGCACAAACCTTCATCAATGGCAGACAGCAGGCGATCGGTGGGGCTCAGTTGGCGCATGGAGGGCTGACACGGGCTGTGGGCATGTCTATGAAGATACTGCAAGTTCAGCAGCAGGCAAACCTGCTAAAGACAGGGGTTTTCAGGACGAGTACCGACCGTCCCCAACCGTGATGAGGCAACAATCTTTCGATACCACCAATTCGCCGGCAAACCAATTCCCTCAAGGGCTTCCAACCGATGGGGAAGCACCCCCGAGCGCGAAGGAGGAACGAGTTCTATGAACCGGGCGGCAATCCACAACGACTGTCAATGAGCTGAGCAAGACTCATGACCGATATCGCCAGCTTGCGGCGCCGGATACCGGCCGCCAGGTGCAGGCCGCAGCCCACATTGGCGGTGACGAGCACGGCCGGCGCCAGCGCCGCAAGGGCATCCAGCTTGGGAGCCAGCAGCCGGTCGGCCATCTGTGGATGGGTCAGCATGTGACTGCCGGAACCGCCGCAACAAAAGGCGTTGTCCGGCAAGGGAGTCAGCTCCACACCGGGCAGGCGCCGCAGCAGGGCCTCCATCCATCCGTGCTCGCGCAACCCGTACCGCAAGGTACAGGGCGTATGGAAGACCACCTTGAGGGGAGTCTCGATCAGTTGCAACGGCGCCAGGTCCACGTCCGCCAGCAACCGGCACAGGCCGGTCACCCGCTCACCGAATCCGTCGCCGCCGCCGGCCCGCAGATGGACACGACAGCCGCTGTTCAGACTCAGGACAGGCCCCTCACGCCCGGCGAAGACCGCCCGATTGCGGCCCGCAAGCTCCGCCGCGTCCCCGGCACGACCGGCATGATGATCCAGCGCCCCGCAGCATACCTGCCCTTCCGGCAGCACGACCCGGTAACCCAGGCGCCCGAGCAACCGGGCGGCGGCCTCCAGCGAAGGCCCGTCAAAGGTCTCCGCGGTACAGCCGGCGAACAGGAACACCGTGCCCCGCACGTCGTCCACCGCGGCATCCGCCGCGGCCGAACGCCCCACCAAAGACGCCCGCGGCGGGGGCGCCACATCCGGCAGAAAGGACGCCGCGCGGGCCGCGCCCGGTCGATCATCCGCGCCCAGGCGGGCGGCCAGCCTGCCCAGACCCAGGCGCCCGGCCACCCGCAGCCCCTCGGATGCCGCG
Organism: Ectothiorhodospira shaposhnikovii; assembly: GCF_047222355.1. NCBI lineage: Bacteria > Pseudomonadati > Pseudomonadota > Gammaproteobacteria > Chromatiales > Ectothiorhodospiraceae > Ectothiorhodospira > Ectothiorhodospira shaposhnikovii. The sequence goes on from NZ_CP178333.1 coordinate 2,682,184, forward strand.
CGTCTGGCGCCCCCATGACGCAGCAGATACCCACCCACCAGACCGGCCCCTCGCGGCGGCGGGATCAGGCTCGCCCGCGTCGCATCCATCAAACTGCCGAAGGGCACGCCGGAAGGACAGACCGCCTCGCAGGCACGACAGCCCACACACCCCTCCAGGTGTCGGCGCACTGCCGCGTCATCTCTCAGGGCGCCGCTCATCAGCCCCTGCATGAGGGTGATGCGGCCACGGGGGGAGTCGCCCTCATCCCGGGTGACCCGGTACGTGGGGCAATGGGGCAGGCACAGACCGCATTTCACGCAGCGGTCGGTATCCCGCAGGATATCGTCATGGTTCATGGCGGAGCGCACTTGAAAAGCGGCGGCATCAGGGCCGTCCTCCAGTGGGTGAGGCGGGATCTGTTAGAGTGTCCGGCCAGATTCACCCGCGGACACTCCGATCAATCATGTTTTTCAGAACACTGTCGCCCTATTGTATCAGCCTGCTCCTGTTCACCCTGCCGCTCCAGGCTGGAGAATGGGGTGACAACGAGGGCTGGAGTGGACAGGCGGAACTGGGGGCGATCCTGACCAGCGGCAATACCGACTCCGACAGCTTCAACGCCCGCACCAGGATTCGTCACGAGCAGATGCTGTGGCGCCACACCCTGCAACTGGAGGGACACCTGGCCTCGGAGGACGGCACCACCACCAAGGAGCGCTATCTGGGGGCCTTCCAGAGCGATCACAAGGTCTCCGACCGGGATTACCTGTTCGGCGCCCTCAGGGCGGAACGGGACCGATTCAGCGGCTACGAGTATCAGCGCAGCCTGGCCGCCGGCTATGGTCGCCGGGTGGTGGATTCACCACGCACACGCCTGAATCTGGAGGCCGGCGCCGGTCTGCGTCAGGACAAGCTGGAGGACGGCAGGCAGGAAGACGAAGCCATCCTGCGCCTGGTGGGCGCGCTGGATCATCGCATCGGCGACAATGCCCGCTTCACCGAAGACCTGCTGATCCAGGCCGGCGACGACAATACGGAAATCGAATCCGTGGCCGCCCTGCGCATGCGCATCAATGCCAAGTTTTCCATGCGCCTGTCCCTGACGGTCAGGCACAATACGAACGTACCGGAAGACCGCAAGAATACCGACACCACCACGGCGGTGAATCTGGTCTATGACCTGTGGTAGGAATCCCGTTGACCGTCCCTCCTGATCTGGAACCGGAAAACAAGATGAGCCATTTCAAACGACACATCTTCTTTTGCACCAACTGCCGCGAAGACGGCAACTGCTGCGAACATTTCGAGGCCTCCCGACTGCGCGATCATGCCAAGAAGCGGGCCAAGGCCCTGGGCATCCATGGCCAGGGCGGCGTGCGGGTGAACGCCGCCGGCTGTCTGGATCGTTGCAATGAGGGGCCGGTGGCCGTGGTCTATCCGGAAGGGGTCTGGTACACCTTTGTCGATGAAAAGGATATCGACGAAATCGTGGACGAGCACCTGCAACATGGTCGGGTGGTGGAACGCCTGCGAATCTAGATCCCGCCGGGCGGACCGAGACTTAAACCATTGGTCCTCGATGGAACACCGCCCGTCGTCCTGCATGAAAAAAATGTCCGTCCGCCTTGACATGTGCAGTGCAGCATACGATAGTTAGAACCATATCGTCTCGCGGATCTCTCCGCATTCGGTATACTCCTCCATCCTCCTTTGGTGGTTTTGGCGCGGCCCCCTCAAGCCGCGCTTTTTTTTGCCGGTGGCCTTGGGTTCCCGCGGGCGCGTATAATTCCCAGTCTTTTTGTCATCACCAGACTGGCCGAGCCCATGACCCAAGCAATTTCCCGACCCGTGACCCGCGCGCTCATCAGCGTTTCCGACAAGACCGGCCTGCTGCCCTTTGCCCAGGCACTGGCGACGCGGGGCATCGAGATCCTCTCCACCGGCGGCACCGCGAAACTCCTCATGGAAGAAGGCATCCCGGTCAAGGAGGTCTCCGCCCATACCGGTTTTCCCGAGATGATGGACGGCCGGGTCAAGACCCTGCACCCGAAGATCCACGGCGGTATCCTGGGGCGTCGGGGCATGGACGACGAGGCCATGCAGACCCACGACATCCCCCCCATCGACCTGGTGGTGGTAAACCTCTACCCCTTTGAAGCCACCGTGGCCCGCCCCGGCTGCAGCCTGGAAGACGCCATCGAGAACATCGACATCGGCGGCCCGGCCATGGTACGTGCCTCGGCCAAGAACCATGCCCATGTGGGCATTGTGGTGGACCCATCCGACTACGACCGGGTGCTGGAAGCCCTGACCGCCGGTGACGGCAACCTGCCCCATGCCCTGCGCTTTGAACTGGCGGCCAAGGCCTTTGCCCATACCGCCCGCTATGACGGCGCCATCGCCAACTACCTGACCGGCGTGCAGGACGCACAGACCCGGGCCCCCTTCCCCGGCACCCTGTCCCTGCAGTTTGAAAAAAGCCTGGACCTGCGCTACGGCGAGAACCCCCATCAGTCCGCCGCCTTCTACCGGGAACGTCATCCCGCCGAGGCCGGCGTGGCCACCGCCCGCCAGATCCAGGGCAAGGCCCTGTCCTTCAACAACATCGCCGACACCGACGCCGCCCTGGAATGCGTGAAGCAGTTCGAGGCCCCGGCCTGCGTCATCGTCAAGCACGCCAACCCCTGCGGCGTGGCCGTGGCCGCCGACATCCTGGCCGCCTATGACCTGGCGTTTGCCACCGACCCCACCTCCGCCTTCGGCGGCATCATCGCCTTCAACCGCCCCCTGGACGGCAAGACCGCCGAGGCCATTGTGGCGCGTCAGTTCGTGGAGGTGATCATCGCCCCCGAGGTCTCCCCGGAGGCCGTCAAGGCCGTTTCCGGCAAGCCCAACGTGCGTCTGCTGGCCTGCGGCCAGTGGGGTGAAGCCGGCGGTGGCTGGGACTTCAAGCGGGTCAACGGCGGCCTGCTGGTTCAGGACCGGGATCTGGGCCAGGTCAGCGAATCCGACCTGAAGCTGGTTTCGGAACGCGCCCCCACCGACCAGGAGAAGGCGGATCTGCTGTTCGCCTGGCGGGTGGCCAAGTTCGTCAAGTCCAACGCCATCGTCTACGCCCGGGACGGCCGTACCATCGGCGTCGGCGCCGGCCAGATGAGCCGGGTGTACTCCGCCCGCATCGCCGGCATCAAGGCCGCCGACGAGAACCTGCAGGTCTCCGGCTCGGTGATGGCCTCGGACGCCTTTTTCCCGTTCCGCGACGGCATCGACGCCGCCCACGAGGCCGGTATCACCGCCGTGATCCAGCCCGGCGGCTCCATGCGGGACGAGGAAGTGATTCAGGCGGCCAATGAGCACGGCATGGCCATGCTGTTCACGGGCATGCGACATTTTCGGCATTGATTCTTGGGGCTAACGAGGAGAACACGATGAAAATTCTCATCATCGGCGGCGGTGGCCGCGAACATGCCCTGGCCTGGAAGGCGGCCCGGTCGCCCCGGGTGGACACGGTCTTCGTGGCCCCCGGCAATGCGGGCACGGCCCGGGAAGCGGGCTGCCGCAACCTGGACATCGGCGCCGAGGACATCCCCGGTCTGCTGGCCTTTGCCCGGACGGAAGGCATCGACCTGACCATCGTCGGCCCCGAAGCCCCCCTGGTGGCCGGGGTCGTGGACGCCTTCAGGGCCGAGGGCCTGGCCATTTTCGGCCCGACGAAGGACGCCGCCCGCCTGGAAGGCTCCAAGGCCTTCTCCAAGGACTTTCTCGCCCGCCACCGGATCCCCACGGCCGCCTACGGCAGCTTCACGGATCTGGACGAGGCGCTGGCCTACCTGCGCGCCCAGGGCGCGCCCATCGTGGTCAAGGCTGATGGACTGGCCGCCGGCAAGGGCGTGATCCTGGCCCGGACCCTGGCGGAAGCGGAGGCCGCGGTGCGCGACATGCTGGCGGGCAACGCCTTCGGCGAGGCCGGTCACCGAGTGGTGATCGAGGAGTTCCTCAGCGGTGAGGAGGCCAGCTTCATCTGCATGGTGGACGGCGAGCATGTGCTGCCCATGGCCACCTCCCAGGACCACAAGGCCCGGGACAATGGCGACCAGGGTCCCAACACCGGCGGCATGGGCGCCTACTCCCCGGCCCCGGTGGTCACCCCCGAGATCCATGAGCGCATCATGAACCAGGTGATCCTGCCCACGGTGCGGGGCATGGCGGCCGAAGGCACCCCCTACACCGGCTTTCTCTATGCCGGGGTGATGATCGATGCCCAGGGCATCCCCAAGGTGCTGGAATTCAATTGCCGCTTCGGCGACCCGGAAACCCAGCCCATCATGATGCGGCTGCGTTCGGACCTGATCGAACTGGTGGAGGCCGCCCTGGCGGGTCGCCTGGACCGGACAGAGGCCGACTGGGATCCCCGCGCCGCCCTGGGCGTGGTGCTGGCGGCCGGCGGCTATCCCGCCGATTACCGCAAGGGGGACGTGATCCGGGGCCTGCCGGATACCGATGCCGAAGACGCCAAGGTGTTCCATGCGGGCACGACCCTGAAGGACGGCCAGGTAGTCACCCAGGGCGGACGGGTACTGTGCGCCGTGGGACTGGGCGAGCGGGTCAGTGATGCCCAGGCCCGGGCCTACGCGCTGACGAAGCAGCTGAACTGGGATGACGTCTACTACCGAACCGATATCGGGTATCGGGCCGTGGCCCGGGAATGATCCCCCGGGCGCCGCACCCCATCCGGCAACGGCGGCCGGGCTGAAGCCCGGCCGCCGCAGTGGCGCCATCGGTGGCCACTTCACCCGCGATTTTATTTTTCATTCAGGATAGGTTAGTAAGTAGACATATCCAACAGACTCACGCCTCGGGAGCAGGAGCCTCATGAAAACCCTGGAAATGGTCCACGAATACGACCCCCGCCCCCTGCCCTGCGACAAGGACTCGCTCAAGGAGTCCATTCGTGACGCCCTGATCCACATCGTCGGCAAGGATCCCCTCACCGCTACCCCCCGGGACTGGCTACACGCCGTCTCCTTCGCCGTCCGGGAACGCATCATCGAGCGGCGCATGTATACCAAGCGCCTGTTCGACCAGGAACAGGTCAAGCGGGTCTATTACCTGTCCATGGAATACCTCATCGGCCGCATGCTGGTGAACAGCCTCATGAATCTGGGTTTCTACGAAGCCTGCTGCGAGGCCCTGGAAGAGATGGGGGTGAGTCTGCACGAAATCATCGACATGGAGTCCGACGCGGCCCTGGGCAACGGCGGCCTGGGCCGGCTGGCCGCCTGCATCCTGGACTCCATGGCCAGCCAGTGCCTGCCCGGGTACGGCTACGGCATCCGCTATGAGTTCGGCATGTTCCACCAGGGCATCGAGAACGGCGAGCAGGTGGAGCATCCGGACAACTGGCTGCGCTACGGCAACCCCTGGGAATTCCCCCGGCCGGAAAAGATCTTCCCCGTGCATTTCTACGGCTACGTGGTGGAACACCGGGAACGGGGACAACCCCGCTATCACTGGGAGGACGGCGAGGAAGTCATCGCCATGGCCTATGACTACCCGACCCCCGGCTTCGGCAACAAGAACGCGAACAACCTGCGGCTCTGGGCCGCCAAGGCCACCCGGGACTTCGATCTGGATTATTTCAACGAAGGCGACTACATCCGCGCCGTGCGGGAGAAGATCGAGTCCGAGACCATCTCCATGGTGCTCTACCCCAATGATGCCACCGCCATCGGCCGGGAACTGCGCCTGAAGCAGGAGTACTTCTTCGTCTCCGCCTCCATCCAGGACATCCTGCACCGACACGCTGAACTGGGCTATCCCATCGAGTCACTGCCGGACAAGGTGGCCATTCAGCTCAACGACACCCACCCCGCCATCGCCATCGCCGAACTCATGCGACTGCTGGTGGACAGCCATCAGCTTCCCTGGCAAAAGGCCTGGGAGCTGACCCGGGGCGTGTTCTCCTACACCAACCACACCCTGATGCCCGAGGCCCTGGAAACCTGGCCGGTGACGCTCATGGAGCGGGTGCTGCCGCGCCACATGCAGATCATCTACGACATCAATTTCCACTTCCTCAACGAGGTCCGTCACAACTTCCCCGGAGACAACGACATCGTCCGTCGCTTGTCCATCATTGATGAAAACCATGGTCGCCAGGTACGCATGGCCCATCTGGCCGTCGTCGGCAGTCACATGGTCAACGGCGTGGCGGCCCTGCATACGGAACTGCTGAAAAAGCACCTGTTCAACGACTTCTACCGTCTGTGGCCGGACCGGTTCGTCAACATCACCAACGGCATCACGCCCCGGCTCTGGCTGAACCAGGCCAACCCGGCACTGGCGGACCTGATCACCCGACATATCGGCAACAACTGGACCATGGATCTGGAACAGCTCAGGAGGCTGGAACCCCTGGTGGACAACAGGGACTTCCGCCGCGAATTCCAGCAGGTGAAACGACGCAACAAGGAACGTCTGGCGGAACTGGTGAAGCGGCAGATGGACATCACCATCAGCCCGGACGCCCTGTTTGATATCCAGATCAAGCGGATCCACGAGTACAAGCGGCAGCTGCTCAACGTGCTGCATGTGATCACCTTCTACAACCGGATACGGGAAGGGCGCGCCGAGGAGCAAGTGTCGAGGGTCACCCTGTTCGCCGGCAAGGCGGCCCCCTCCTATACCCGGGCCAAGCAGATCATCCGGCTGATCAATGACGTGGCCGACGTGGTGAATCATGACCCCATGAACCCCAAGCAGCAGGTGGTCTTCCTGCCCAATTACGATGTGAGTACCGCCGCCGTGATCATTCCGGCAGCCGATCTTTCGGAGCAGATTTCCACCGCGGGCACCGAGGCATCCGGCACCGGCAACATGAAACTGGCCCTGAACGGCGCCATGACCATCGGCACCCTGGACGGGGCCAATATCGAGATCCGGGAGGCGGTGGGCGAGGAGAACATCTTCATCTTCGGCATGAATGCCGAGGAAGTGGAACGGCTCAAGCGGGAAGGCTATCGACCCCGGGATTTCTATGAGTCCAACGACGAACTGCGTCGGGCCCTGGACATGATCCGTGACGGTTTCTTCTCACCCCAGGAGCCGGGGCGTTACCGGGATCTGGTCAATAATCTGCTGACCGAGGACCAGTACATGGTGCTGGCGGATTATGCGGACTATGTCCGCGCCCATGAGGCGGTGGATGCCCTGTACCGCGATCCGGAGGCCTGGATGCGCAAGGCGATGCTGAACACGGCACGGATGGGGTATTTCTCCATCGACCGCACGGTGATGCAGTATGCGCAGGAGGTCTGGGGCATCTCCCCGGAGGGGTGGGTCTGAGGGGGGCTTCACTGGATCCCCGCTTGCGCGGGGATAACCACATCCGTCACTCCCGCGAAAGCGGGAGTCCAGAGCGGGCCGCCCAGGAAGCATGGAGGCGGCAACAGCCCTGAAGTGCAGCCTCAGCTGCGCTTCATCATGTCGAAGAATTCGTTGTTGGTCTTGGTGGACTGCAGACGACCCAGCAGGAAATCCATCGCTTCCAGTTCATCCATCGGGTGCAGGAACTTGCGCAGGATCCACAGCTTCTGCAACTCTTCCGGATCGGTGAGCAACTCTTCGCGACGGGTGCCGGAGCGGTTGATGTTGATGGCCGGGTAGACACGCTTCTCGGCAATCCGGCGGTCCAGATGGACTTCCATGTTGCCGGTGCCCTTGAACTCCTCGTAGATCACCTCGTCCATCTTGGAGCCGGTATCGATCAGGGCGGTGGCCAGGATGGTCAGGCTGCCCCCTTCCTCGATGTTGCGGGCGGCACCGAAGAAACGCTTGGGACGATGCAGGGCATTGGCATCCACACCACCGGTGAGCACCTTGCCGGAAGACGGCACCACGGTGTTGTAGGCCCTCGCCAGACGGGTGATGGAATCCAGCAGGATTACCACATCCCGCTTGTGTTCCACCAGACGCTTGGCCTTCTCGATGACCATCTCGGCCACCTGCACATGGCGGCTGGCCGGCTCGTCGAAGGTGGAGGACACCACTTCACCCTGCACCATGCGCGACATCTCCGTCACTTCCTCGGGACGTTCGTCGATCAGCAGGACAATGAGATAACATTCGGGATGGTTGGTGGTGATGCTCTGGGCAATGTTCTGCAGCATCAGGGTCTTGCCGGCCTTGGGCGGGGAGACGATCAGACCGCGCTGACCCTTGCCGAAAGGCGCCACGATGTCGATGACCCGGGCGGTGATGTCTTCGGTGGAGCCGTTGCCCCGCTCCATGCGCATGCGCTGCGAGGCATGCAGCGGCGTGAGGTTCTCGAACAGGACCTTGTGCTTGGCGGCTTCCGGCGGCTCGAAATTGATCTTGTCCACCTTCAGCAGCGCGAAGTAGCGCTCGCCTTCCTTGGGAGGGCGAATCTTGCCGGAGATGGTGTCGCCGGTGCGCAGGCTGAAGCGGCGGATCTGACTGGGGGAGACATAGATGTCGTCCGGCCCGGCCAGGTAGGAACTGTCCGCCCCCCGCAGGAACCCGAAACCATCCTGCAGGATCTCCAGCACTCCGTCTCCGAAGATGTCCTCACCGCTCTTGGCGTGAGACTTCAGGATGGCGAAGATGATGTCCTGTTTTCGCGCCCGCGCCATCCCTTCAAGTTCCATGGACTGCGCGAGTTCTACCAGCTCGGAGGCCGATTTACGCTTGAGTTCGGTGAGGTTCATATAGAGGTTCGAGGGAGGGGTTGTCTATGAAAGTTTTCAGGCGGACAGGGCGGACCCACAAGGAATGGCCTGGGAAACCGGTTTCAGGTTCGGTCGGATCTGAATTCGAGAAGGGATGCCACCCGAGCGGGCGGCCGGCAAGACATGAATGACTTTTTATGTCCGTTACGTTAACACGCAATCCACAGGGCGTCCAGCCCGTTTTATACGGGTTGGACGCCGGGGGGCTCTCAGATATTCTGGTCGATGAAGGCGGTGAGCTGGGACTTGGACAATGCCCCCACCTTGGTCGCCTCCACATTGCCGCCCTTGAACAGCATCAGGGTCGGAATGCCACGAATGCCGAACTTGGGAGGGGTGGCCGGATTTTCGTCAATGTTCAGCTTGGCCACCTTGAGCTTGCCGTCGTACTCCGCGGCAATCTCGTCCAGAATCGGGGCGATCATCTTGCAGGGACCGCACCACTCCGCCCAGTAGTCCACAAGTACCGGCTGCTCGGACTTGAGGACATCGTCCTCGAAGCTTGCGTCCGTGACATAGGTGATGTTTTCACTCACTACAATTGACCTCCGGTTAGAATGTCGGCGTCGCCCCGCGGGGTATCAGGTTCCGGACGGCACGACGCGCCGCTAAATTGAATCCCATTCGGATCGGCATTTCAAGTCTACTTCAATGATATCGCGAGGAAAGGCCCCATCTCCATGACGGACCAACATCTTTCCGAGACCAGTTTCTCAAAACTCGATCTTCCCGAGCCGGTACGCCAGGGCCTGGAAGACGCCGGGTTCTCCCATTGCACCCCCATCCAGGCCCTCGCCCTGCCCCACGCCCTGACGGGCAAGGACGTGGCCGGCCAGGCCCAGACCGGCACCGGCAAGACCGGGGCCTTCCTGATCACCGTCCTGACCCATCTGATCCGGCATCCCGCCCCGGCGGACCGACGCCCGAATCAGGTCAGGGCCCTGATCCTGGCCCCCACCCGGGAACTGGCCATCCAGATTCACAAGGATGCCCAGGTGCTGGGCGCTCATACCGGCCTGACCCTGGGACTGGCCTACGGCGGCACCGATTACGACAAGCAGCGCAAGCAGCTGGCCGACGGCGTGGACATCCTCATCGGCACCCCCGGGCGCATCATCGACTACTTCAAGCAGAAGGTCTTCGATCTCAGACGCTCCCAGGTCCTGGTGCTTGACGAGGCCGACCGCATGTTCGATCTGGGCTTCATCAAGGACGTGCGTTTCTTGCTGCGCCGCATGACTCCGGCCACCGAGCGCCAGTCCATGCTGTTTTCCGCCACCCTCTCCTGGCGGGTGATGGAACTGGCCTACGAGCACATGAACAACCCGGTGAAGGTGCAGACCCGGGATGAGCAGGTCACCGCCGAACGGGTGCGCCAAGTGATCTACTACCCCGGTAACGAGGAGAAGATCCCCCTGCTGCTGGGGATCATGAAGCGCTCCAGCCCGGACCGTTCCATGGTGTTCGTCAATACCAAGCACATGGCGGAAAAGGTCACGGCCTGGCTGCAGGGCAACGGCATCCGTGCCGCCCTGCTGTCCGGCGATGTCCCCCAGCGCAAGCGCCAACGGTTGCTGGCCCAGTTCGAGACCAGCGAATTCCAGGTCCTGGTGGCTACCGACGTGGCGGCCCGCGGGCTGCACATCCCCGATGTGTCCCATGTGTTCAATTTCGATCTGCCCCAGTCCGGCGAAGACTATGTCCACCGCATCGGCCGTACCGGCCGGGCCGGGGCGGAAGGCGACGCCGTCAGCTTTGCCTGTGAAGACTCGGCCTTCTACCTGCCGGAGATCGAATCGTATATCGGCTTCAAGATCGTCTCCGAGGCGGTGGATCCCGACCTGCTGCTCAAGGACCTGCAGCCGCCGGCGAAGATCGAGCGCAAGCGCGGCGGTCCAGGCGACCGGGGCAAGGACGGCGGCCGCGGCGAGCGCCGCCCCCGTTCCGATGCCGGCAAGTCCAGGGGTGGCGGACGCCGCAAACCCGGACCGAAAACCGAAGGCGACACACCGGCATCTTCCACGAGGACCGAGGACGCACCCGCGCCGGCCGGCCCGGCGGCGGAAGCCCCCCTCAAGCCCAGACGTCGCAGACGGCGCAAGCCGGCCGGGGAAGGCACGCCGGAGCGTTGAGAGGCTGAGGGAGGCTCGTTGCCGAGCCTCCCTCAAGCTTGCCTCAAGTCCGCTGCAACCCGTGATACAACATCACCCCATGACGGGCCTCGGCAAAGAACAGCCATCGCTCCAGCCCGATCCCGGCCAGGGCCGATACCAGCGCCAGGGCCAGCCAAAGGGATGATCCACCCGCCAGCACCATCCCCATCAGCAACAACGGCAGCAGGAAACCGAAGCCGAATACACCCAGTCGCACCCGGAAAATACGCCGCGCCCCCGGATCAAATCCGAATTCACGGGTCAGGAACGTGCCCGCCGTATGCCCCTGGTCCAGCAGCCGGACCCGCGCCTGGGTAAACCCGGTGGCGGTATTGAGGCTGGGACCGGTCACCTCCCGAATCCACAGGTAATACAGCCCCTTCATCACCCCGGCCAGCAGCAGGAGCCCCAGGGCCAGCAGCACCAGACCCTCGCTGCGCCCGCCGAAACCGGCATGGACCGCCGCCAGGGCCGTTGCCCCCAGGGCCAGCCCCAGCAGCAGGTAATTCGCCGGTGTCAGGGCGGTATTCCACTGACGGATGGTCTTGAGGCTGGCGTAGATCATGCCGGTGGTAAACACGGTGAGCAGGGCCAGGAACAGGGCCATGCCGCCGACCACCATCATCAGGGGACCGACCTCCACGCCGGCCCGCAGGATCTGCCACAGATAGATCAGGGCAAAAGGATAGAAGCTCAGGGCGCAGACCGCCTCCCGCGACAGCCAGGAGGTGCGCACCCGCATCACGGCGCGCCAGGCGTTCTTCGGGTTGTGCAGATGCAACGTGGACGAAAACAGGCCGAAGGTGATCAGGGCCAGGGCCAGCCCCAGCTGGGTCATCAGTTCACCATGCCCCGGCACGGGATACAGACCGGTGAGGTGCAGCAGCGTCACCAGACTGAACAGGCCGTACCCGGCCCCGGAGAGAACGGTGAAGAAGATCACTGAAAGTGCGGGATGCATGGGGGTTCACCTGGCAATGGCCTTGTTGACCCAGTCCTTCACGCTGGACATGAGACTGCCGCGCCGGACATCCGCCGTGGGCACGGCCGGGGCGCTGCGGGGCGGCAGATAGGTATTGGTGGGCTCGTAGCCCAGTTCCGGCATCAGTTTGCGCCCGCCCCGCTCCCGGGACAGACGGCTCACGGTGGAGTCCGGGTCATCGAAGTCACCGAAGTGTCGGGCATGGGCCGGACAAGTGATGACGCAGGCGGGCTGACGGTCCTCCGGCGCCAGGGCGTCATCGTAGATGCGGTCGATGCACAGGGTGCACTTCTTCATCACCCCGTCCCGGGGATCCAGTTCCCGGGCGCCGTAGGGGCAGGCCCAGGCGCAGAGGCTGCAACCCATGCATTTGTCCTGATCCACCAGCACGATGCCGTCTTCCCCGCGCTTGTAGGAGGCCCCGGTGGGACAGACCGTGACGCAGGCGGCATCGTCGCAGTGCATGCAGGAGAGGGGCATGTTGACGGTCTTGGTATGGGGGTAGTCGCCCACTTCGTAGTGACGCACCCGGTTGAACCATACGCCGCTGGGGGCGGCCCCGTAGGGGGACTCATCGGTCAACGGCCCCGTGGTGCCGGAGGTGTTCCACTGCTTGCAGGCCACGGCGCAGGCATGACAGCCCACGCAGGTGTCCAGGTCAATCACCAGGCCGAGTCGCATGTATCGGGTACTCCTGAACAAAATCGCACAACACAATCACGCCCTTCCCTTCCCACGGGTCAGCACATCCCACAGACTGCGCCGCAGGTTCACCCGCCGATGGGTCTGGTATCGCACCTGATCCGGTGAATCGGGCATCCCCGGCAGCGGTCTGACCGGCTCGAACTGGGGCCAGGCACCGACCTCTCCCGGCTTGGCCGGAGTGATCCTGACCCGCAGGTCATACCAGGCGGCCTGCCCGGTGATCGGGTCCGAGTTGGTCACGTTGTCCAGCCCGTCCCCCCGCTGCGGGAGCAGCTCCGAGATCAGGTGATTGAGCAGGAAACCCTTGCGGGATTCGTCCGCATCCCGCGCCAGTCCCCAGGCCCCGGACTGCTTGCCCAGGGCGTTCCAGGTCCAGACCGTATCCGGCTCCACCCCCTCCATCAGCTTCACCTGCACCCGGATGCGTCCATGGTGGGATTCCACCCACACCCAGGACTGGTCCGCGATGCCCATGGACGCCGCCCGGCCCCGGTTCATATAGAGAAAATTCTGGGCACAGATCTGGCGCAGCCAGGCATTCTGGGAGTCCCAGGAGTGGTACATGAACATGGGACGCTGGGTGATGGCATGGAAGGGATAGGCCTCCAGGTCCACCCTGCCCTGCTCCAGCGGGGCGTACCAGATGGGCAGCGGATCGAAATGGTTCACCAGACGGGCCTTGTGCTCCGGCCGCTTCGGCATGGGGCCGTCATACAACCCCTGCCCCGCCAGCTTGAAACGCTGCTGGGTCTCGGAATAGAGCTCCAGGACGATGGGGTCGGTGGATCCCACCCAGCCCGCGTGGCGGGCCAGTTCGAGATAGTCCCGGTTGCAGAATCGGTAGTATTTCTGACTGTCTTCCAGATGATGGACAAAGAAGCACTGATGATCCGCGTACTCCTGCCACTGGTTCGGGTTGGGGTCGCCCCGCAGGCTGTTCTGACCCTGGGCACCGCGCCAGCCGGCCAGAAAACCGATGCCCGGCTCTTTCTGGAAATTGACGATGAAGTCCTGGTAGGACGTGTAGCGGCGGGCGCCGTCCCCGGTGGTGAAGGCAGGGAAACCCAACCGACCCGCCAGTTCCACCAGCACTTCCTGCCAGGGACGCACGTCCCGGTCCGGCTCCAGGATGGGCTGGCGGATGGAATCCGCCGCCGCGTGGGGTTCGGAGATGGGCCGATCCAGCATGGAAATGGTGTCGTGGCGCTCCAGATAGGTGGTGTCCGGCAGCACCAGATCGGCGAAATTGACGATCTCCGCGTGGAAGGCGTCGGAGACCACCAGAAACGGAATCCTGTATTCCCCGTCCTCCCCCTTCTCCCGCAGCATGTCCATCACCTGGGCGGTGTTCATGGTGGAATTCCAGGACATGTTGGCCATATAGAGCATCAGGGTGTCGATGGGATAGGGATCCCCCTTCACCGCGTTGGTGATGACCATGTGCATGAGGCCGTGATTGGCCATGGGGGCGTCCCAGGAATAGGCCTTGTCCAGACGCAGGGGATTGCCCTCGGCATCGATCACCAGATCCTCGGGGCCGGTGGGAAAACCCAGGGGCGGGCGCTTGAGGGGTGTGTTGGGTGCCATGTCCCGGGCCGGCTTGATGCCCGGGGGGATGTGCTTGGGATAGGGCGGTTTGGACAGATGGCCGCCGGGCACGTCGATGGTCCCCAGCAGGATCTGCAGCAGGTGGATGGCCCGGCAGGTCTGGAAGCCGTTGGAATGGGCGGAGATGCCGCGCATCGCGTGCATGGACACGGGACGACCCACGAAACGATCATGGGTGCGACCGTAGGCATCGGTCCATTCGCATTCGATCTCGATGCTCTCCCTGAAGGCCACATGGGCCATTTCCAGGGCCAGTCGCTCGATCTGCTCGGCGGGCACGCCGCAACGTGGGGCGATGTTTTCCGGGGCGTATTCGTCGTCCAGATAGCGCTCCGCCAGCAGGCTCATGACGGTGCGCACGGGACGGCCGTCGGGCGCGATGTAGTCGCCGAACAGGGCCGGCTGGATCTCCGGCAGGGAGGCGTCCACCACATCCCCCAGTTCCAGGTCCCAGGCCAGGGGGTTGCCGTCCCGGTCCCGCAGGATCAGGCCGTGGCCCTTCTGGCCCGGGGTGTCCACCACCAGCCAGGGGGCGTTGGTGTAGCGTACCAGGTAGTCCCAGTCGAAGCGGTCATGGCGCAGCAGGACGTGGACCATGGACAGGGCCAGCAGGCCATCGGTACCGGGACGGATGGGCACCCATTCATCCGCCACCGCCTGATAGCCGGTACGCACCGGGTTGATGGAAACGAACTTGGCGCCCCGGCGCTTGAGGGTGTCGATACCGGCCTTGATGGGGTTGGAGGCATGGTCTTCGGCCACGCCCCAGAGCATGAAGTATTTGGTGCGCTCCCAGTCCGGGTCGCCGAACTCCCAGAAGGCATGGCCCATGGTATAGAGGCCGGCGGCGGCCATGTTGACGGAGCAGAAACCGCCGTGGGCGGCCCAATTGATGGTGCCGAACTGGGCCGCCCACAGGCCGGTGAGGGCCTGCATCTGATCACGCCCGGTGAAGAAGGCCAGCTTTTTGGGATCGGTGGCGCGGATACGGGCCAGACGTTCGGTGAGCTGATCGAGGGCTTCGTCCCAGGAGATGGGTTCGAACTCGCCGCTGCCCCGCTCGCTACCCGGCTTGCGGCGCATGGGATATCGCAGGCGGGCGGGAGACTGCTGCTTCATGATGCCCGCATTGCCCTTGGCGCAGAGCACCCCCTTGTTGACCGGGTGGTTGCGGTTGCCCTGGATGAAGCGGACCTGATTATTTTCCACCGTGACCTTGATCCCGCAGCGGCAGGCGCACATATAGCAGGTGGTGTACCGGGTCTGCTGCCGGTCGTGGTCTTCGAACGCGGGTAATGCGGTCATGCCCGTCACCTGTCTTGAGTGAATCTTCATGGATTCCTTTTAGCAGGAACCCGGACAGTGTGCGGTTTTGAGGGGGTCAACTCAAAGGGAAGTTTTTGATTCAGGTATAAGCCCGTGGGAGCCGGCAGGCCGGCTCCCACGGGAAATGCTTACACCGGTTTTTCGGTCTGCCGCAACCGGATACCCAGTTCCCGCAGTTGGGCTTCGCTGACCGGGGCCGGGGCCTGGGTCAGGGGGCAGGCGGCGGTCTGGGTCTTGGGGAAGGCCATGACGTCACGGATGGACTGGGCACCGGTCATGAGCATGACCAGACGGTCCAGACCGAAGGCGATGCCGCCGTGGGGCGGGCAGCCGTACTTGAGGGCATCCAGCAGGAAGCCGAACTTCTCCCGGGCCTCGTCTTCGCCGATGCCCAGCAGACCGAACACCGCCTGCTGCATGGCCATGTTGTGGATACGCACGGAACCGCCGCCCACCTCGGTGCCGTTGAGCACCATGTCGTAGGCGCGGGAGACCAGCTGGCCCGGATTCTCGGACAGGGCCGCCATATCGTCTGTGCGCGGCGCGGTGAAGGGATGATGCAGGGCCACCCAGCGGCCTTCCTTCTCGTCCAGCTCGAACATGGGGAAATCCACCACCCACAGGGGCCGCCAGCCCCGCTCCACCAGGCCCCGGTCGTGGCCCAGCTTGACCCGCAGCGCCCCCAGGGACTCATTCACCACCCGGGCCTTGTCGGCGCCGAAGAAGATCAGGTCGCCGTCCTCGGCACCGGTGCGGTTGAGGATCTCCACCACCACCGTATCCGGCAGGAACTTGAGGATAGGGGACTGCAACCCCTCGCGCCCGGCGTTGATGTCGTTGACCTTGATATAGGCCAGACCCTTGGCACCGTAACGACCGACGAAGCTGGTGTAGTCGTCGATCTCCTTGCGGGACACCTCGCCGCCCTTGGGCAGGCGCAGGGCGGCCACCCGACCGTTGGGATCCTTGGCCGGGCCGGAGAAAACCTTGAACTCCACCTCGGCCATCACGTCGGTGAGATCCACCAGCTCCAGGGGAATGCGCAGATCCGGCTTGTCGGAACCGTAGCGGTGCATGGCCTCGGCATAGGTCATACGCTGGAAGGGGGTGTGCAGGGGCACTTCCAGCACCTGGGCGAAGAGTTCGCGCACCATCTCTTCCATGAGTGTCATGATGGCCTCTTCATCCATGAAGGAGGTCTCGATATCCAGCTGGGTGAATTCCGGCTGGCGGTCGGCGCGCAGGTCTTCGTCGCGGAAGCAGCGCACGATCTGGTAGTAGCGGTCCAGGCCGGACATCATCAGCAACTGCTTGAACAGCTGGGGCGACTGGGGCAGCGCAAAAAAGCTGCCGGGGTGGGTGCGGCTGGGCACCAGGTAGTCGCGGGCACCCTCGGGGGTGGCCTTGGTGAGCATGGGGGTCTCGATGTCCAGGAAGCCGTGGGATTCCAGGAAGCGACGCAGTACCCCGGTCACCTGGGCGCGCATGCGCAGGCGGGTCTGCATGATCGGACGGCGCAGGTCCATGTAGCGGTAGCGCAGGCGGGTTTCCTCGCCCACTTCGTCCTCGTCCAGCTGGAAGGGCGGCGTCTCGGCGGCGTTGAGCACGGTCAGTTCGGTGCCCAGCACCTCGATGGCGCCGGTGCGCAGATCGGTGTTGACCGTGCCCTCCGGACGACGGCGGACCTTGCCGCGCACCTGCAGCACGTATTCACTGCGAACCCGCTCGGCGGTCCGGAACACCTCGGCCCGATCCGGATCGAACACCACCTGCACCAGACCTTCCCGGTCCCGCAGATCGACGAAGATAACGCCCCCATGGTCACGGCGACGGTTGACCCACCCGCACAGGGTCACCTCCTGGTCGAGCAGGGATTCATCGACGGTGCCGCAATAATGAGTACGCATGTCTTGCCTTCGCTGGTTGATTCGGTTCTGGGGAAAACGGCTAATGGTAAGGGGTACGATGCGCCGGAGTAAACGCCCGGGCGGCGGGCCTTCAGCCCGACTTCCCCTTGGGAGGATAACGGGGCACCACCACCCCCAGGGACATGACGAACTTGAGGCCGTCCTCCACGCTCATGTCCAGTTCGATCACCTCGTCCCTGGGCACCAGAATGATGAAACCCGAGGTGGGGTTGGGGGTGGTGGGCACGAACACGCTCACCACCTGCCGCTCGGTGCGGGCCTGTACCTCGCCCATGCCGCTGCCGGTCTGGAAACCCAGGGTCCAGATCCCCTTGCGGGGATATTCGATCAGCAGCACCTTGCGAAAGGAGTCTCCGCCGGCGCCGAACAGGGTCTCCATCACCTGTTTCACCGCCGAGTAGATGGTGCTCACCAGGGGAATCCGGGCCAGGATGGCCTCCCAGAGATCCACCAGCTTGCGCCCCACCAGGTTCGCCACCACCAGACCGGTGAGAAAGACGATCACCAGCGCAACGACGATGCCGAAGCCCGGGATGGTGAAGCCCAGCAGGTTTTCCGGTCGCCAGGGCGGCGGCAGCAGCAACAGGGTGCGATCCATCATGTCGACGATGAACTTGATCACCACCACGGTGGTGATCAAGGGCACCCAGACCACCAGTCCGGCGATCAGATAGCGCCGGA
Organism: Ectothiorhodospira shaposhnikovii; assembly: GCF_047222355.1. Classification (NCBI taxonomy): domain Bacteria; kingdom Pseudomonadati; phylum Pseudomonadota; class Gammaproteobacteria; order Chromatiales; family Ectothiorhodospiraceae; genus Ectothiorhodospira; species Ectothiorhodospira shaposhnikovii. The sequence goes on from NZ_CP178333.1 coordinate 2,700,296, forward strand.
AGGTATGCAACGGTCCTGTGGAGATGGGGTTCAAGGCGGATCAGCTCGCGGCCTTGCAGGCGGCGCAGGCGTCGGCGCCACCGCCGGACTTGCCGTCGGCGCCGCAGGCCGGGGCCTTGCCGTCATCCTTGAGGTTCTTCTTGTTGCCGTTCTTGAAGTCGGTCTCGTACCAACCGCTGCCGCCCAGACGGAAGGCGGGGGCCGAAACCTGCTTCTGCAGGGTGGCACCGTGGCATTCGGGGCAATCCACCAGGGGGGCGTCGGAGAACTTCTGGATGGCCTCCAGGCGGTGGCCGCAGGCATTGCATTCGTATTCGTAGATCGGCATGGTCAATACCCCAGGGGCAGAAATCTGGACAGGTCCGGATTATATCCGCAAAGTGTTTCACGGCACCGGAGAAATGGTGCCTGGTTGCATATGGGGACGTCCGGGAAAATTTCCAGTCCTCATTTTCACGAGGCAAGGACACCATGGCAGACAAGGTCATCATCATGCTTCTCAACACCAGCCTCAAGGCCCCAGGGACCCTGGGGGCGCCCTTCTTCCAAGCCGCCGTGGCGGCGGCCATGGATCTGGAGGTGGAGGTCTATTTCGCGGCCGAGACCACCCAGCTGCTCAAGCAGGGAGTGGCGGAGAACCTCTACACCGGCAAACAGCGGACGAAGTCCGTCTATGACTTCATGCGGGACGCCCACGAGGCCGGGGTGAAGTTCTATGCCTGTGCCGGTGCCATGGCGGAGCACGAGCTCAGTGACGACAATGCCATCCCGGAGCTGGACGGCAAGCGCGGCGGCGGGGCCTTCATCGGCGAGGCGGTGGAGGACGGGGTTGTGGTGCTGACGTATTAGGAGACCACCATTGAACACATCCCCCAGATCCGTGCTCATCACCGGCTGTTCCTCCGGCATCGGCCATTGCGCCGCCCGAATGCTGCGGGAACGGGGTTTTCGGGTGTTTGCCACCGCCCGACGAGCGGAAGACGTGGAACGGCTGCAACAGGAGGGCTTCGAAGCCCTGCCCCTGGATCTGGATGATCCAGACTCCATTGCCGCCGCCGTGGAGGCGGTCCTCGCCGCCACCGGCGGACGACTCCATGGTCTGTTCAACAACGGCGCCTACGGTCAACCGGGGGCGGTGGAGGATCTGTCCCGGGAGGTGTTGCGCAAACAGCTGGAGACCAACGTGCTGGGCTGGCTGGACCTGACCAACCGGGTGATCCCGGTGATGCGGGCCCAGGGCGAGGGGCGCATCGTGCAGAACAGCTCGGTGCTGGGCCTGATCGCCCTGCCCTTTCGCGGTGCCTACACCTGCTCCAAGTTTGCCCTGGAAGGACTCACCGACACCCTGCGCATGGAACTCCACGGCAGCGGCGTACACGTCTCCCTGATTGAACCCGGTCCCATCACCAGCCGCTTTCGAGCCAATGCCCATCAGGCCTTCCTGGCCCACATCGACCGGGACAACAGCGTCTTCCGGGAAAAATACCAGGCGGCGGAACGGCGTCTGACCAAGCCGGGGCCGGCCGCCCCCTTCACCCTGCCCCCGGAGGCGGTGGTGAAAAAACTGATCCACGCCCTGGAAAGCCCCCGCCCCCGGGCCAGGTACTACGTGACGGTGCCCACGTATTTGTTCGGCACCCTGCGGCGCATCCTGCCGACACGCTGGCTGGACCGGATATTGATGGCAGTGTCCAGAGGCGAGAACCGTTAGGGTTCCGGGAGGGGCGATGGGGCTCCGCTTCAGTCCGTGCGTCCTCTCAGATAGCTGTAGTACAGCACCGGGATTACCAGCAGGGTGAGCACCGTGGAGACCAGTACCCCGAAGATCAGGGAGATGGCCAGACCGTTGAAGATGGGATCGGTCAGGATGAACCCGGCGCCGATCATGGCCGCCAGACCAGTGAGCACGATGGGCTTGGTGCGCACCGCCCCCGCCCGGATCACCGCTTCCTCCAGGGCCACGCCACGGGCCACTTCCTGGTTGATGAAATCCACCAGCAAAATGGAGTTGCGCACGATGATCCCCGCCAGGGCGATCATGCCGATCATGGACGTGGCCGTGAATTTAGCGTCCATGAACAGCCCATCCAGCAGGGCGTGACCGGGCATGACACCGATCACCGTCAGCGGGATCGGCGCCATGATGATCAGCGGCACCACGTAGGAACGGAACTGGGCCACCACCAGCAGGTAGATGAGCACCAGCCCCACCGAATAGGCCAGGCCCATGTCGCGGAAGGTCTCATAGGTGATCTGCCACTCCCCGTCCCACTTCAGACTGTAGACGTAAGGGTCCTCCGGCTGACTGATGAAGTACTGATCCAGAGGACGGTCCAGGGCCAGGGGCTGGTCACGCAACTGGAAGAACAGGTCGAACATGCCGTACAAAGGACTGTCCAGACGCCCGGCCATGTCGCCGGTGACATAGACCACCGGCAGCAGGTCCTTGTGATGAATGGACCGCTCCCGGGTGGTCTCCACCACGTTGACCAGCTCCGACAGAGGCACCAGGGCACCGTCCCTGGCCCGTACCCGCAACGCCAGCAAGGTATCCAGCTCCGCCTTGTCGGCGGCGTCGAACTCCAGCCGGATGGGCACGGCGTACTTGACCCCGGCACCGAACAGGAAGCTCTCGTCCTCACCCCGGATCACCGTGTCCACGGCGTGGGCGATCTGGTCCTGGGCCACACCCAGCCGGGCCGCCTTTTCACGGTCCACTTCCAGGATCAGGCGCGGACCGGGATATTCCACCGAGTCGTCCACATCCACCACACCCTCGGTGGACTCGAACAGGGCCCTGACCTGACGCGCCACACGGACCTGACCTTCGTAATCGGGGCCGTAGATCTCCGCCACGATGGGGGCACGCACCGGCGGCCCCGGCGGCACCTCCACCACCTTCAGGGCGGCGCCGTGGCGCGTGGCAATCTCCTGCAGGGGGCCACGCACGTCCAGGGCGATCTCGTGACTCTGGCGACGACGCTCCTTCTGATCCACCAGATTCACCTGGATATCCCCCAGATGTCCGCCCTCCCGCAGGTAGTACTGGCGCACCAGGCCATTGAAGTTGATGGGCGAGGCGGTGCCCGCATACACTTGGTAATCCCGTACTTCCGGCACCGTGGCCAGATATTCGCCCATTTCCCGCAGCACCCAGGCGGTACGCTCCAGGCTGGTGCCTTCAGGCATATCCACCACCACCTGGAATTCGGACTTGTCATCAAAGGGCAGCATCTTGAGTACCACCACCTGGAAATAGGCCAGGGAAACGGAGCCCAGGATCAACAGCACCATGCTCCCGTAGAGGCCCCAACGGCGCATCCGCGCCCCCTTGCCCCGCAGGAAGGGTCCAAGGATGGCCTCGGAACCCCGCTGCATCCAGCTGGCGGCGGCCTCACCGCCGTCATGCCCCTTGCCCCCGTGTGCCGGGGATTGCTGTTCCGCCTGACGCCGCAATAGCTTGTAGGTCATCCAGGGCGTCACCACATAGGCCACCGCCAGGGACAGCAGCATGCCCATGCTGGCATTGATGGGAATCGGGCTCATGTAAGGCCCCATCAACCCGGAGACGAAGGCCATGGGCAACAGGGCCGCAATAACGGCGAACGTGGCCAGGATGGTGGGACCACCCACCTCGTCCACCGCCAGGGGGATGGCCTCCAGCAGCTTCTTCTTGCCCATTTGCATGTGGCGATGGATGTTCTCCACCACCACGATGGCATCATCCACCAGGATGCCGATGGAGAAGATGAGGGCAAACAGGGAAACCCGGTTGAGGGTGAAGCCGTAGGCCCAGGAGGCGAACAGGGTCAGGGCCAGGGTGATGACCACCGCGGTGCCGACGATAAAGGCCTCCCGCCAGCCCAGGGCCAGCCACACCAGGATCACCACCGAGGCCGTGGCAAGGATCAGCTTCTGGATCAGGGTCCGGGCCTTGGCATCGGCGGTCTCGCCGTAGTTGCGGGTGACGGTGACCTCCACCCCTTCGGGGATATGGGTGCCCCGGAGCTGCTCCATGCGGGTCATGAGCCGGTCGGCGATATCCACCGCGTTGGTACCCGGCTGCTTGGCCACGGCGATGGTCACCGCGGGTTCGGTCAGGCCCGGCACGAAGTCGTTGCCGGCACCCACGCCCCAGCCGAAGCGCACGTAATTGTCCGGCATGGCCGGCCCCTGACGCACCTGGGCAACGTCCGACAGGTAGACGGGACTGCCCTCGTGGACGCCCACCACCAGGGCGGCGACCTCCGCCTCGCTGGACAGGAACCGACCGGCCTGCAGGGGGATCTCCAGGTCATCCCGCACCAGCGCCCCGGCATCGCGGGAGACATTACCGGCCCGCAGGGCATGACGCAGATCCTCCAGGCTCAGGCCGAAACCGGCCACCCGCTGGGGGTCCAGCCGCACCTGGACCACATGGTCGGGACCGCCGATGGTGTAGATGTCCCGGGTGCCCGGCACCCGCTTGAGTTCGGTTTCCAGACTGTGGGCCACCCGCAGCAGCTCATGGGCACCCCGGGCAGGGTCTTTGGTCCAGAGGGTGAAGGCCAGGATGGGCACATCATCGATCCCCTTGGGCTTGATGATGGGTTGCCCCACCCCCAGCCCCTGGGGCAACCAGTCCTGATTGGAAAAGACCTGATTGTAGAGCCGCACGATGGCATCGGTGCGGGGTTCCCCCACCTGGTACTGGACCGTGATCACCGACAGGCCGGGCTGGGATACCGAGTAGACATGCTCCAGGCCCTCGATCTCGGACAGCACCTGCTGGGCCGGGATGCTCACCAGCTGCTCCACCTCCTCCACCGAGGCACCGGGGAAGGGAATGAACACGTTGGCCATGGTGACATTGATCTGGGGTTCTTCCTCGCGGGGGGTCACCAGAATGGCGAACAGCCCCATCAGCAACGCCACCAGCGCCAGCAGGGGCGTGATCTGGGATGTCAGGAAGGCCTTGGCGATACGCCCGGAGATCCCCATGGCGCCGGCGTCCTTTGCAGCCTGGTTCATCGTGCCGCCTCCCGCTGCCGGGTCTTGAGGGCCACGCCGGCGGCGACGGGATCCAGGGCCACCTGCTCGCCTTCGGACAGGCCGGCCAGGATGGCCACCTGCCCGTCACCTTCCGTTCTCCCCGTGCGCACCTGGCGCAGGCTGATACGGCCCTGATCATCCACCACATAGACCGCGGAGACCTCGCTGCGCTGCACCACCGCCGAGGCGGGTACCAGCAGGGTCTCACGCTCGCCCACGGTGAAGGCCACCTTCACGAACATGCCGGGAAACAGGCCCGGTGTCCGATCGGGCAGTTCGGCCCGGACCCGGAACGCGGCCGTGGCCGGATCGGCATAGGGGAAGAAGGTGAGCTGGCTGACGGTCACCGGCGGCTGGTCCTCCAGCAGGATGCGGGCGCTCTGATACCGACGCACCGGGTTGATGAAGCGCTGGGGTACTTCCGTGGTCACCCGCAGAAACTCCAGGGAGATGCCCGACAGCAGCGGCTGACCGGGACTGACGCTCTCGCCCACTTCCACATGACGCCGGGTGACGATGCCCGCGTAGGGGGCGCGCACCTGGGTATAGTCCAGTTCCTCACGGGCGCCGTCACGGGCGGCGCGGGCGGATTCCAGGCGGGCTCGTGCCGCTTCCAGCGCGGCAGTGGCCCGGTCCATCTCGGCACGGGAGATGAGCTGGCGCTCGAAGATGCCCTGTACCCGATCAAACTCGGTCCGGGCCTCGTTGAAGCGGGCCTGGGATTCCCGCAGGCCGGCCTCGGCCTGATCCAGACGGGCACGCTGTTCGGTGTCCCGCAGACGGATGATGACCGCCCCCGCCTCCACGAAATCGTCCACGTCATACAGGACCTCCATGACCCGGCCGCTGGTCTGGGCCGATACCGTGGCCTGCCGCACCGCTTCCACCCGGCCATCGAAGACCTGCTCGGCGGGCAACAGGTGACGGGTGGCGGGGACGGTGGCCGGATCAGGGGCGGCCAGGGCGGACGCGGCCCAGATGAGAAGCATGCCGGTGAACAACCGGCGCAGGCCTGAGTGGATCATGACGCGGATCTCCGTGAGGATCGTGCCTTCGGACATCTTGCCGAGGGCCCATGGAATATTAGTTTTCGCTAATTTAGCATGGATTGCGCGTCATCAAAAGGCGGCCATCCCGGAACGGCACCCGTGGCCCGGGAAAATCATCCCCGCCCCCCGTTCATGGTAAATTTATCCCATTCCCTTTCCACAGATCATGATCCGGACACCCCCGCATGCGAGTATCCCAGTTTCCCCTGGCCACCCTGAAAGAGACCCCCGCCGACGCCGAGGTCATCAGCCACCAGCTCATGCTGCGGGCCGGCTACGTTCGCCGCCTGGCCTCCGGCCTGTATACCTGGATGCCCCTGGGGCTGCGGGTACTGCGCAAGGTGGAGGCCATCGTGCGCGAGGAGATGAACCGGGCCGGTGCCCTGGAGGTACTGATGCCGGCGGTGCAGCCGGCGGAGCTGTGGCAGGAGTCGGGGCGCTGGGAGCTGTACGGACATGAACTGCTGCGCTTGCGGGATCGCCATGACCGGGAGTTCTGCTTCGGCCCCACCCACGAAGAGGTGATCACCGACCTGGTGCGGCGTGAAGTGAACAGCTATCGTCAACTGCCGGTGAACTATTACCAGATCCAGACCAAGTTCCGGGACGAGATCCGTCCCCGCTTCGGCATCATGCGGGCGCGGGAATTCCTGATGAAGGATGCCTACTCCTTCCACGCCGATGCCGAGAGCCTGCAACAGACCTACGACCTGATGCATGCCGCCTACTCCCGAATCTTCCAGCGCTGCGGCCTGGATTTTCGGGCCGTGCATGCGGATACCGGCGCCATCGGCGGCAGCAAGTCCCACGAATTCCACGTCCTGGCCGCCTCCGGCGAGGATGCCATCGCCTTCTCCGACAGCAGCGACTATGCCGCCAACGTGGAACTGGCCGAAGCCGTGGCCCCGACCGGGGAGCGGCCCGCCCCCACCGAGGACATGCGCATGGTGGACACCCCCAACGTGCGTACCATCCAGGAACTGGTCGACGGCCATGACCTGCCCGTCGAACGGACCATCAAGACCCTGGTGGTGGCCGCCTCGGAAGAAACCGCCACTCAGCTCATCGCCCTGGTGGTGCGCGGCGACCATGAACTCAATGCCCTCAAGGCGGAAAAGCTGCCCCAGGTGGCCTCCCCCCTGCGCATGGCCGGGGAGGCGGAGATCCGCGCGGTGATCGGTGCCGGCCCCGGCTCCCTGGGTCCCGTCAACCTGCCCATCCCCTGCATCGTCGACCGGTCGGTAGCGATGATGAGCGACTTTGCCGCCGGCGCCAACCAGGACGGCAAGCATCTGTTCGGCATCAACTGGGAACGGGACGTGCCCCTGCCCACGGTGGCGGATCTGCGCAACGTGGTGGCCGGCGACCCCAGCCCGGACGGCCTGGGCACCCTGGAGATCCGCCGCGGCATCGAGGTGGGCCACATCTTCCAGCTGGGGGACAAGTACAGCAAGGCCATGAATGCCACGGTACTGGACGAGCAGGGCCGCTCCCTGGTGGTCACCATGGGCTGCTACGGCATCGGTGTCTCCCGGGTGGTGGCCGCGGCCATCGAGCAGAACCATGACGAGCGGGGCATCATCTGGCCCGCCGCCCTGGCCCCCTTCCAGGTGGCCCTGTGCCCCATCAACGCCCACAAGTCCCAGCGCCTGCGGGAAGCCGCCGAGGACCTGTACCAGCGCCTGCAGGCGGCCGGTATCGAAGTACTCATGGACGACCGCAACGCCCGGCCCGGGGTCATGTTCGCGGACATGGAACTGATCGGCATCCCGCACCGGATCGTGCTGGGCGAACGGGGCCTGGATGCGGGCGAGGTGGAGTACAAGGGCCGCCGGGATGCGGAGGCCACCATGGTCCCCATGGCGGCGCTGGAACCGTTCCTTCTGGAGCGGCTGGGGCGGTGATGACGTTGCCCCCCTCATCTCAAGGGAGATGAGGGGGTATGGGTCAGCATATGATTAAAATCCTGCGTTTAAAGATATTAGGCCAACAACGGTTCCTGCTTTTTTTCTCTGACTCAAGACAGGGCGTTTTTGATTTACAGGATTATCTGAGCAAACACTCAGGCAACCTGCTCAAGCCACTGCATGATCCTGGATTTGCAGAAAAAGCCTTCATCGATGCGGGAGCCCTGTGCTGGCCTCATGGCCTTGAGCTGTCACCTGCACGTCTTTATGAACTTGCAGCCATGCAAGACGCGGCTTGATCCTCAACAGCATCAGATGCCCAGATACGCCGCCTTGACCTTGTCGTCCTCCAGCAGGTCGCGGCCGGCGCCTTCCTTTGTTAAGGAACAGGCACTCTTTGAGTGCGGACCCGCATGCCAGGTGGCGTGGTGAGGGCGTGCTAAATACCCACCCTTAACCGATTATGAGATTTTTGCTGACACTCAGCGGGTATCTGCTATCACACCGGCGGTAGATTCAGCTCTTTCAGATATTGATTGTGCTTGTCTGATGCTTCGCAAATGCGCTTTTCGATGGCCAACAGTTGCGCATGGACAGCGGCAAGGTCGATTTCCGGCTCGGCCTCGGCGGTGCTGACATAGCGGGAGATGTTGAGGTTGTAATCGTTCATCTCAATCTCCGCCATCTCTACCCGACGAGCGTAGCGCTCTTCTTCCCTGCGGTGCTGGTAGGTCTCGACAATCTTGTCGATATGCTCCGGCAATAGCTGATTCTGCCGTTTGCCCTTTTCAAAATGCTCGGCGGCGTTGATGAAAAGCACATCGTCAGGCTTTTTGCACTTTTTCAGCACCAGGATGCACACCGGGATGCCGGTGGAGAAGAACAGGTTGCTCGGCAGGCCAATGACCGTATCGATATGGCCGTCCTTGAGCAGCTTGGTGCGGATACGACTCTCCACACCGCCCCGGAACAGCACACCGTGGGGCAGAATGATGGCCATGGTCCCTTGGTCGCCCAGGAAATGGAAACCGTGCAGCAGGAAGGCGAAGTCAGCGGCTGATTTGGGCGCCAGACCGTAGTTCTTGAAGCGAAAATCCTCGCCCAGCGCTTCGTTAGGCTGCCAGCGGTAGCTGAAGGGCGGATTGGCCACCACCGCGTCGCACTTGAGCTTTTTGGCCGGGTTCATCTCGTTGAGCAGCGTCCAGTCATTGGTCAGGGAGTCACCGTGGTGAATCTCGAACTCACTGTCCTTGACCCCGTGCAGCAGCATATTCATGCGCGCCAGATTGTAGGTAGTGATGTTTTTCTCCTGGCCGTAGATCTTGCCGATGCCATGCGGCCCCATCTGGTTACGCACATTGAGCAGCAACGAGCCGGAACCGCAGGCGAAGTCCAGCACATTGTTGAGCTTTTTCTTGTGGCCGGTGGCGGGGTCCTGGCTGTCCAGAGTGACGATACGCGAGAGGATGGTGGAAACGGTCTGCGGAGTGTAGAACTCTCCGGCCTTCTTGCCGGAGCCGGCAGCGAACTGGCCAATCAGGTATTCGTAGGCATCGCCCAGGATGTCGCTGTCGGTGGAGAACTGCGCGATCCCCTCGGCGATCTTGGTGATGATGGTGCAGAGCTTGTCGTTGCGCGCCTTGGGTGTTCGGCCCAGCTTTTCCGAGTTGAGGTTGATCTCGGAAAACAGCCCCTGGAAGGTGCTGGCGAAAGATTCATTCTCGATGTAATTGAATCCCCGCTCCAGGGTTTGCAACAACTCGGCGTCCTGGGTGCGGGCGCGTTCGTAGATGCTGCTCCACAGGTAGTCCGGATGGATCACATAGTGCATCTTGCGACGCATCTGTTTCTCAAAGGTGGGCACATCGCCGGCGTTAGCCGCGTACCAGACCGCCAGCGGCGCACGCCGGTCATCCGCCTCCCGCCTGGGATAGTCCGGCCCCAACTCTTTTTTTGCCGCCGCCTCGAAGTTATCGGAGAGATAGCGCAAAAACAGGAATGACAACATATAGTCGCGGAAGTCATCCGCATTCATCGCCCCACGCAGGTCGTCGGCGATGGCCCAGAGGGTTTTTCCCAGTTGGCTCAGTTGCTCTTTGGTCATGCTCTTTCCTTCAAATTATCTACCGAGGGTCCCTCGGCAGTTGATTCATTCTTTTCGGGCTTTGAGCCAGATCTTGCCTTTATTTGTCACTCGATATCTCTGAAGACGACTGCGGGGTTTACTGGGGATCGTCATTTCGATCAGCCCGGCTTCCAGCAACGGGTTGAGTATGACCCCTCTGAACTTACTCCGATTCGAGCGTCCTACAACGGCCATCAAGCCTGTAAGAGGGAGATCTTCTTCACACGCCTGAATCACTCTGACTTGGTCCCGACTTAGCCCCGACTTGGTCCCGACTTCCCCGGTGACTTCGGGGGTGACTTCGGGGCCATGTCCCTCAACAAACCCCTCATGAACCGGCAAGCGGATCAAAAACGAACTGCGCTCATCGTCACTTTCAAAGCGCGGCTGCGGTGAGCCATTGGCCTGCATGACGCGCAGAATCTTGGGGATACCGGTGGAGCGACCTTCGGTGAGATCCAGTTCCTTCAAGAACTCGCCAATGCGGCGGTTGCGGTAGCGGCGGCTGACGGCACGGCCTGCCTGCAGGTCTTCCATACGGATGGAGCGATCCGGCCCAGGGAAGCTCAGTACCAGCAGCTCTTCGGGGGTAATACGCACCTCGATCGGCTCACGGATCTCGTAGGAGCGGTGATACACTGCATTTACCACTGCCTCCTCAATAGCCGCCAGCGGGTAGTTCCAGAAGCGCTCTGCCTGGGGGCGATCCGGGTGCTTGATCACGGCTTCCTTCAAGTAATTGCGGGCAATGTAGTCCACCGCATCACGGGTAATGCGCCCCAGCGGACCACGAAACTCCTTCTCCTCGAAGCGATCACCACCCGGCCCATCGGGGAAATACACCACATCAATCTGGGTGGCCGGAAAAAACTGCTCCGGATGTTCGTTGAAAAACAGTAGTCCGACATTTTTCGGGAACACCATCTCGGCCGGGCCGTCCACCACATTCATTCGCCGCCCCAACGCCTCAACATCCAGGTTTGAAGCTTCACCTGCCAGTTCACTGCCGATTTCCTGCAGGAACTCGCGCATCAGATGGGGCGAAAGATCGGTAAGGCTGGCGTTCTGTCGATAGCGGTCATCAAACGGCACTGTCGCGGCCAGGGACAACAGTTCTCGCTCATCCACCCCTTTGGCTCGCACCGTGCTGGTGTGTTTGCGCAGATAAAACGCCCACTCGGTATTCTTGTCGCCCAATCGCACGCGAGCCTTGTAAGGGCGCGTTTCCCCACCCGGCACCCACAGCACCAGAATCAGTTTACCCTGTACTTCATAGGTCGCCGTCAGGGGGTGATAGGGTGGCTGAAGCGCCGCATTACCCAGGTTCAACAGTTCCTTCTGGATGCGGTCAATCTGCTCCGGCTGCAAGCCCACCGGTGGCAAGACGGGCTGGCCGTTCTGCTCCGCGACACCCACCACCACGTAACCACCACCCATATTGTGAAAATCATTGGCAAAGGCGCAGATGCTGTGCAACACAGCTTCTGGATTCCAGCCTGCCTTGTATTCCACCCGCTCGCTTTCGATGGTGCGGTGATGGAGCAGGGAGTTAAGGTTGATGGGGAGTTTGGGGGTCATGGCCGCGCCTCACCCGCGGCAGGGAACAGCTCCGGATTGAAGCGGTAGTTGTTCATGAAGTCACGCAGAATCTTGCGGAAATACTCTTTGTTCTCCGGCAGCATTTCCCGTGGCTCATACAGTGAATAATTGCCGTGGCTGAGCACATTGACCAGCCGGGCGTGGAGAATGCCGTCAGGGTCGTCACGCTCTTGCTTGATACAGGCGGAGAAACTTCGAAAACCGTGGAAGGTGGCCGTCTTTTCCAGAATGTTGCGCAGGATATTGAAGTGATAGGTGTAGACCTCGCCGGATTCGGCCACCTCGTGCAGCTGCTTCAGCAGAGCGACATGATGGTAGTACGGTGTCTCACCGGTATCCGCCAGCCGGAAATGGTCGGTCTCCTTGCTCAGGAAGACCTTGACCGCCTTGCCCAGCTCATTACAAATCACATTGAAGAAAAGATGATGGTGCGTCGAGATCACTGTTCTGATCTGCCCATTGGCATTCTTCAGCAGTTGCGCCAAGTGGCTGGCCAGGGCTATGGCGTTATTGTCGACCAGTGAGGAGATGGGAATCACCTTGGGATCGGTGGCCGATCAAAAATGGACTGAGTGGTCGAATGGCATGTATTACGCAGCGTCAAGGCGCAACTCCAAGGCGTTCCAATATTCAAGTAACTTTCTTGCTTGGTCAGGCAATAAATTATCAAATGCGCCATCAATCAGATCCCCGACAAATTTCAGTGCACAGATGGAGATATTAACCCGGCAACCATTCATATCTGTATCTACTGTTGTAAGTTGCTGATTTTTTAAGATTAAAAACGAAGTAAAGTAACTTGTTTGATTGCCGGGTTAATAACTCATCCACTTGCTTACACACTGCCAGCCCCGGCCTGAATGAGTTGGTCTTTAGTCATGTGCTATCCATGTGAAATTCGAATTTCTCTACCAAGCGACTGAAGATATCGAGGAATAGATTTTGCTCATAATCGTTCATCATTTCGGTTTGATCATAATAAACCGTCTTGTGCGAGTGCGTATTAACAACATTCATTACTTCTTCAGTGTTTTCAATGCCTATCTTTTTTAGTGTGTAACTGGGCCTACCTGTACCCAAGAACGAGGCCACATTTTCCAGAAGTTGGCGCAGCAACGAGAAGTGATAAGTATAAAGCTGGTTATTACGTGCCTCATCCAATACTTCAAGAAGGTGCAGGTGATAAAGGAAGACACTTCGCTTTGGCGCTTCCAGCACGAGATTATCTCCGACTCGTTTAAGGACTCGGATTGCCGTTATATTCCTGTAGCGACCGCTCTTTTCCCCTTTCGTCAATCGATTTGCAAGATTTGCAAACAGTCCAATGTGATGCGTTGTGATAATCAGGCGCCTCTTGCCATAAAACTGCTCGACGAGCTGGAATATCGTGTCGGCTGTTACGAAAATATTGTGATCATCTAGGCTAGAAACCGGATCATCGATAAAAAAGTGCGCGTCCTGCTCGTCTGCCCAACCATCGACCTCCAGCAACGCCAGGTAAAAACACCAGACAAAGGTGCGTTCTTCACCCCGCGATATCTTAATCGGGATGCCTTCCGCGCCTTCCTTGAAGAAAGTGACTGAGTCGATGCCTTTTTCAAGATCATCATACAGATTCAGCTTGAATCGATAACTCGGGTTATAGGGTGCCAATTTGAGCATCACAGCGTCTTCGTTATCAGTCAGAAAACTATGAAACTGGTTCAGGCTGCTTGGCAGTACGCTAAGTTTTATATCCGCACCGCCATTATCCTCATCGTTATCCCAGACAAACAAGTCTTCGCTAAAGGCGTTATAATAGACGCCAGAATGCTGTCCGGTATCCGGGTCTTTGGTAGCATTTTTGTATGCGACCGACAGGCGGGTCTTGCCTGTGGCATTAAAGGCAAAGATCAGGGCGATATCCTGATCTAGCTCTTTTAATTCATTGGCCAGATCCTCGACACTCATGACACCATACCTTCAAAGATAGGGAAAAGCTGTTGCATCAGGCCTTTCTTATGGGTCTTGAGGCCATCGAGTTTTTCCGTGTGTGCTAAGATCAGTGCATCGAGGGACGAAAGGCAGTCGGCGACGGCTTGCTGTTCACCTTTATCCGCTGGCACTTTCAGAAGTATGGAGGAAAATAGGGATTTGTTAATTATAGGTACGGCTTGCTTTCCTGCCATCTCAGCGATTCTTTCTGACGCCAATTCTAGTGCGTAATACACAAAATCATTGAGAAACTTATTAAACGGAATAACTGAATTGATTTGCTGGTTAGTGGCACACTCATACTGATTTTGTGCGATCTTGCCAATCGTGGAGCCAATACAAACAAAGAGGGTGCTTCTTGCAGGAATAACTCGCGCCTTGGATAACCCTTTGTCGGTTAGGGTCTTCGCTGTCCGTGTAACAAAGCATTGATGTGAAATATCAGCCGGAGATACAAACATAACATCCCCTCCATACAGGCTCTTGTCCGTGGTGCTTGGGGTGCTCCCGGTAACCACCTCACCAATTTCCGAAATTGCCTCCTCTTTCCACTCCCCCGCACCCCGAAACTCGGGAAAGCGCAAGCGGGGAACGGTTTCGCCTTCGCGGGGGAAGAGTTGCTGCATCAGCCCTTTTTTATGGGTCTTAAGGGCGTCGATTTTGTCCGCTTGCGCAGCGATCAGCGCATCGAGGGACGAGAAACAATCGGCGATTTTTTGTTGTTCTCCGATCTTTTTATCGGGGTATACAATCACCTTCTCTTTAAGCGTGGAAAAATGCCTCTTATAACTTTCCATCTTTACTGGAGAAGACAAAAGACACTGATACAAGAACCCCGGGTCAACCTCACCTCTTGACTTCAGTATTTTTATACCATCAGCACCTTGCACAAATGATTGAAAGATGATTTTCAATACGCACGTATGGTCGCCAAAAACAATTAATGGTGACTCAACCAAAACCAAGGCATTTTCATCATTCGTCCAACCGCAAATATAATCCTGGGATTGATCTATAACAGGGAAACGCCCTTCATTTTCATACTGATCTGAGGTCAGTTTCTTCGGTGGTGTTACCGTAGTTATCAAGCTCTTCACTACCTCAATGTTCCACTCCCCCGCATTCTGAAACTCAGGAAAACGTAACCGGGGCACCAAAGCCTGCTTCTCGCTCTTTATCGTCTTACTCATAGGCCGCCAACCCCGATATCTCACGCCCACCGACCTGCTTTTTCAGAAACGGTACCAGTTCTTCCATCAAGGCCAGTTCAGCCTGACTGCGTGCCTTCCAGCCCAGTTCTAGCGGCTCGAACAGGTCGCTTAACTGCTCGCCGTCAAAGATCATGCGATCCAGAATTCCATCCACAAAGGCTTGCAATGCGTCACGGTCCAGCCCGTGGCGCTCGGCCAGGGCGGCGATTTCGTTGTGGGCCTTTTGCGCCTTGAAGGCCTGGTAGCCGTCGCGAATTGCGGCCTCGCTCAGGCCCTTGCCGGCTTCCAGGGTGTTGATGTAGGCGATGATGTCCTCGCGCTCGTCCATCAGGTTGCTGCTGGCGGCCAGCAGATTGATGAGCTGGTCGCGACTCATGGTCTGCTTGCCGGGCTTGTCCTGACTGAAGCGGGCAATCAGGCCCATGATGTAGTCATAGTCGATCAGCGCCGAAGAGAAGAGCACGAACTCGAAATCCAGTTGCTCGATGGCCTCCTGATCTGGCGAGGCCTGCTCGCCGGTTTTGCCCTGCTGTTCCTTGAGGCGCTGGGCGGTCTCCAGGTAGGCGCCGCGCAAGGAACGCAGATCATCCTCGGGCAGCACGCTGCTGATGCGTGCTTTCTGTGCCTCGTCCAGGTCGGTGTACTGGTCGAGCTGGGTCTTGAGGCGCTGCACCTCCTTGAAGCGATTGACGAACTCGATGCGCGCGGTATCGCCCTTGAGGTTGTAGACGCCCTTGGGTTCGGCCACCACATCCTTTTCGGTGAGGAAGTGTCCGATGGCGGCGACGGCTTGTTCGTACTTTTCTATCACCGTGGGGGCTGGGTCCACCAGCCAGATCTCGCGGGAGCGGTTGATGTCCTCGCCGGAGAAGAGCGCAATGGCGTCGTCCACCGCATGCTGCTGGCCGCGAAAGTCGAGGATGTTGCCATAGGGCTTGGTGTCGTTGAGTACGCGGTTGGTGCGCGAGAAGGCCTGAATCAGACCGTGGTGCTTGAGGTTCTTGTCCACGTACAGGGTGTTGAGATATTTGGAGTCAAAGCCGGTGAGCAGCATGTCCACCACGATAGTGATGTCGATCTTGTGCTGATGCGGCAGGTCGCTGTTGGGGTATTGCTGGTCCTTGATGCGCTGCTGCACGTCCTGGTAGTAGCGGTCGAACTCGCTGACCGAATGGCCGGCGCCGTACCGGGCGTTGTAGTCGGCAACAATCTCTTGCAGGGCGGCCCTTTTCTGCTCCGGCTCCTGCTGGTTGTCGGCCTTCTCCTGGGGTAGGTCTTCCTGAAGTTGCTTCACATCCTTGTCGCCATTGGCCGGGGGCGAGAAGACGCAGGCAATGTTGAGCGGAGTGTATGCCGGGTCGTCGGCCCGGCGCTCGGCCTGAACGTCCTTGAACAGCCGGTAATAGCCAATAGCCTCGTTGATGGAGGCGGTGGCCAGCAGGGCGTTGAAGCGGCGCTGATTGGTGGCGGCCTCATGCTTGGCAAGGATGGCGTCCACCACCGCCCGCTGGGTTACGGCCTGATCGGGTCTGGCCTTTGATTTGCCCTTGGACGGGTCGCCGACTTCGTTTGCTCGCGCTGCCTCGGGCTTGTAATAGTCGATATGAAAGCGCAGCACGTTGCGGTCATCAATGGCGTGGGTGATGGTGTAGGCGTGCAGCTGCTTTTCGAAAATGTCCTGGGTGGTGCGGTAGCTGCCGACGGTGCCGTCGATCTGCTTGTAGCTGGCGTTGTCGTCAAAGATGGGCGTGCCGGTAAAGCCAAACAGTTGCGCTCTGGGGAAAAAGGCCTTGATGGCCTGGTGGTTGTCGCCGAACTGGGAGCGGTGGCACTCGTCGAAGATGATGACAATGCGCTTGTCACGCAGCGGGGCCAGACGTTCCTTGTAGGTCTGCCTCCCCTTCTCCTTGTGCTGTTGGGCTTTCTTGCTGGTTTCATCCAGCGCCAGACCGAGCTTCTGGATGGTGGTGACGATCACCTTGTCGGCGTAGTCCTCGGAGAGCAGGCGGCGCACCAGGGTTTCGGTGTTGGTGTTTTCCTCCACGCAGCCTTCCTGAAAGCGATTGAATTCCTCGCGGGTCTGGCGGTCCAGGTCCTTGCGGTCCACCACGAACAGGCATTTTTCGATATCCGGGTTGTCCTTCAGCAGGGTGGAGGCCTTGAAGGAGGTGAGCGTCTTGCCGCTGCCGGTGGTGTGCCAGATGTAGCCGTTACCCCGGTTCTGGTGGATGCAATCGACAATGGCCTTGACCGCATAGATCTGATAAGGCCGCATGATCATCAGCTTCTGCTCGCTGGCCACCAGCACCATGTAGCGGCTGATCATCCGGCCCAGAGTGCATTTGGCCAGGAAGGCGTCGGCGAAGTCGTCCAGGTGGGTGATCTTGCGGTTATCCTCATCGGCCCACTGGTAAATGGGCAAAAAGCGCTCGTCGGCGTTGAAGGCGAAGTGCTGGCCCTGATTGTTGGCAAAGTACCAGGTGTGGTCGCGGTTGCTGACGATAAATAGCTGCATGAAGCACAGCAGCGTGTTGGTGTAGCCGTTACCAGGCTCATTGCGGTACTCGACGATTTGCTCCATGGCCCGGCGCGGGTTGATGCCCAGCGTCTTCAGCTCGATCTGTACCACCGGCAAGCCGTTGATAAGCAGAATCACATCATAACGGTGGTGGCTGTTGTCGGTGTTGATGCGCAGCTGGTTGATGACCTCGAAGTCGTTCTTGCACCAATCCTTGAGGTTGACCAGCATGTAGTGCAGTGGGGTGCCGTCTTCGCGCTGGAAATAGCCGTATTCGCGCAGGGTTTTGGCGGCCTGGAAGACATCGGCGTTGATGATCTCGTCGCGCAGGCGGGCGAATTCGGCATCGGTGAGACGGACGCGGTTCAACGCCTCAAACTTGTCGCGGAAATTCCGCTCCAGCGCGGCCTTGTCGCGGATGTCAGGGCGGTGAGTGTATTTGAGCGCTTCGAGCTTACTGATCAGCTTTTGCTCGATCTGGCTTTCTTTCAGAGTCATCCTGCCCCCAGTTGTCTTACTTATTTGCGCAATATGTCCGAGCCTGCCTTGCGATTTAGCCTACCCATCCATTTCAACCCAACTCTCATGCATCAAGGTGGTGAGTCAGCCCCGATGATGAAAGAGGACGATAAGGGACGGGCACGCTTGAGTTTTGACGAACATGGGAAAAGAAACAGGCTCTCTGACCACTTCTGCACGTCTTTATGAACTTGCAGCCATGCAAGACGCGGCCTGATCCTCAACAGCATCAGATGCCCAGATACGCCGCCTTGACCTTGTCGTCCTCCAGCAGGTCGCGGCCGGCGCCTTCCAGCACCACCCTGCCCGCTTCCAGGACATAGGCCCGGTCGGAGATGGCCAGGGCCTGGGAGGCGTTCTGCTCCACCAGAAATACGGTGATCCCTTCGCCGTTGAGCTCGCGGATGATGTCGAAGATCTCTTCCACGATCAGGGGCGCCAGCCCCATGCTCGGCTCGTCCAGCAGCAGCAGCCGGGGCCGGGCCATCAGGGCCCGCCCCATGGCCAGCATCTGCTGCTGCCCGCCGGAGAGCATCCCCGCCAGCTGATGGCGCTTCTGCCGCAGGATGGGGAAGCGGTTGTAGATCCGCTCCAGATCCTCGTTCACCTCCGCCCCACCCTTGCGGGTGAAGGCCCCCAGGCGCAGGTTGTCGTGCACGCTCAGGTCCCGGAACACCTGCCGCCCCTCGGGCACCTGCACGATGCCCATGGCCACCCGCTGATGGGCCGGCAGACGGGTCAGGTCCGCCCCGGCGTAGGCCAGTCCGCCCCGGTCCACCGGCTGCAGACCGGACAGGGTCATGAGCAGGGTGCTCTTGCCCGCGCCGTTGGCCCCCACCAGGGAGACGATCTCGCCCCGGCAGATGGTCAGGTCCACTTCATGCAGCACCTCGATACGACCATAGGAGGTGACCAGGCCCCGCACCTCCAGCAGGGCCTCCCGGGCCGGTGCCGGGTCCAGGCGCCGGGGGTGATCGATACCCAGCCCGCCCACGTGCTCGGGGGCCATGTTGATGATGCGGTGGCGCAGTTCCTTGAACTCCTCCCGTACCCGCTCGCCGAACAGGGGATCGTCGTACTGATCCTTGGCCTGGGCGATCCGCTCCCAGTCCGACTCGTCCAGCAATGCCCGGGCCTGGGGGATGAGCACCCGTTCCTCCTGCAGGACGTGGCGACGCAGGGTCTGGGTGAACCGGAACATGGCCTGGATGAAGGGGTCCCTGCCCCGCGGCCAGTCGTCCAGGCTCTCGTGCAACAGGGTGCGCAGACGCTGCAGGGCGTCATGGGCGGTGAGGTAGTCCTGTTCCAGCTCGTCCAACGCGGGAATGCCCTCGGGGGCCCGTGCCCGCAGGCACTGGAACAGCAGGATCTCGTTGGGACGACTCTGCACCCGTTCAGAGAAGTGCTCGAAATAGTCCAGGATGGCGTTGATCAGGACCTCGTCCGGGGCCTGGGCCTCATCATCGATATCCTTTTGCAGACGCTCCAGCAACAGGATGATGCGCCACAGGTTCAGATGTTCCCGGGTGATGATGTGGACGGCCTGTTCGCGGGGATCGTGGCGATGCTCGGTCATGGGATTCCGGCTGGCAATGAGGGGTACGTGGTCGGAACTAGCCGCCCAGGTAGGCGGCGATCACGTCCGGGTTGTCGCGGATTTCCCGGGGCGTGCCCTCGGCCAACTTGCGGCCGTAATCCAGCACCAGCACCCGGTCGGAAATCGACATCACCAGTTTCATGTCGTGCTCCACCAGGACCACGGTGATGCCGCCGGCCGCCACCTTGCGGATGAGCTGTTCCAGGGCGGCGGTCTCGGTGGAGTTCAACCCCGCCGCCGGTTCGTCCAGCAGCAGGATGGAGGGCTGGGTGGCCAGGGCGCGGGCGATCTCCAGGCGCTTGAGGGCACCGTAGGGCATGGCGGCGGCATCGGCATCCACATAGTCGCCGCAGCCGACGAACCGGATCAGTTCCTCCGCCTGCGCCCGGCAGGTCCGCTCACTGGCCCGCAGACTGGGCCAGCGCAGCAGGGCCGCCAGGAAATTGCGTTTGAGATGCAGATGCCGGCCCAGCATGACGTTTTCCAGGGCGGTCATGTTCATGCAAATCTGCAGGTTCTGGAAGGTCC
The DNA here is from genome assembly GCF_047222355.1 of Ectothiorhodospira shaposhnikovii. Taxonomy (NCBI): domain Bacteria; kingdom Pseudomonadati; phylum Pseudomonadota; class Gammaproteobacteria; order Chromatiales; family Ectothiorhodospiraceae; genus Ectothiorhodospira; species Ectothiorhodospira shaposhnikovii. Next base: position 2,720,354 of record NZ_CP178333.1, read on the forward strand.
GGGACATGCCCAGCCGCGCTAGGCGCTCCGGTGGCAATCCCTGCACCGCTTCACCTTTAAGGGAGATTTCCCCCTGATCAGGCTGGTACAGGCCGGTGATGAGATTGAACAGGGTGGTCTTGCCGGCCCCGTTGGGTCCGATCACCGCATAGACTTCTCCTGGCAGGATCCGGAAGCTCAGGTCATCCACCGCATGGACGCCGCCAAAGGCCTTGCCAAGGCCCCGGACTTCCAGCAGAGGGGCCGGCCGGGCGGTGTCGTCACGGGACGTTTCGGTCTGTTGCACGCTCTGATTCATGCCCCTACTCCTGCCCGGACGCCGGGGCGGAGGCCGGCCGCGGTCGCAGACGCCTGACGGCCTCGCTCAGGGTGGGCAACAGCCCCTTGGGCATGAAGATCATGGTCAGCATCAGGATCAGGCCGAACATCATCATCTCGTAGTCCTGAAAATCCGTCAGCAACTGGGGCAGCAGCATCAGCAGCACCGCGCCCAGGATGACGCCGTAGGTGGAGGCCATGCCTCCCAGCACCACCATGGTGATGAGTTCGATGGAATGCTCGAAGGACGCCACCTGGGGGGTGATGAAACCGGTGTAATGGGCATAGAAACTGCCCATGACGCTGGCATAGACCGCGGAGATCACGAAGATCAGCAGCTTGTAATGGGAAGTATCCACCCCCACCACCCGGGCCGCCACCTCGGAACCGTGCACCGCCCGCAGGGCCCGCCCGATGGGTGAATCCACCAGGTTCTGGGCGATCCAGACCGCCAGCAGCAGCAACAGGGCCGCCAGGCCGTACCAGAGCAGCGCCCCGGAGACTTCCAGACCCAGCAGGGAGTAATGATCGAAAATGCTCAGCTCGGCGCCCATCACCGTGAGGGGCTCCACCGCCAGGCCGTCGGGTCCGCCGGTGAGCCAGCCCTCGTTGTTGATGACGATGGCGATGATGATGCCCATGCCCAGGGTGGCCATGGACAGATAGTGTCCCTTGAGCCGCAGGATGGGACGTCCCAGGGTCCAGGCCAGGACAGCCACCAGCAGCGCGCCGCAAAGCAGCGCCGGGATCGAGGTCCAGCCATAGGTGCCGGTGAGAATGGCACTGGCATAGGCCCCCATGCCGAAGAAGGCCGCATGACCCAGGCTCACCTGACCGCCGTAGCCCACCAGAAGGTTCAGGCCCACCACGGTGGCGGCGATCAGGGCGATCTGGGTGGCGATGTCCAGGTGAAATTCGTTACCCAGGAACAGGGGCACCAGCAGGAGCACCAGGGCCAGCACCGGCAGGCCCGGCACGCGTTCAGGCAGTCGCAACGCCATCAGACACGCTCCGCCACACGAGCACCGAACAGACCGCGGGGCATGAAGAACAGGATCAACAGGATCAGCAGAAAGGCCACCGCATCCTTGTAGTCGGAGGAGATGTAGCCCGCGGTCATGGCCTCGGCAATCCCCAGCAAAAGACCGCCCACCACGGCCCCCACTCCGCTGCCCATGCCGCCGATGGCCGCGGCCACAAAACCCTTGAGCCCCAGCATGATGCCGATGTCATAGGCGGTCAGAGTGACGGGAGCCACCATGATCCCGGCCATGGCCCCCAGAACCGCCGCCAGCATGAAGGCCAGCATGAGCACGAACTGGGTACGGATCCCCATCAGGCGGGCCGCCCCGGGGTTCATGGAAGTGGCCAGGATGGCCTTGCCCATCAGGGTACGGGTAAAGAACAGGGCCAGCAGCAGGACCAGGACACCGGCCACCGCCAGCACCCACAGGCTCTGGGTGTACATGACGGCACCCAGCACGTTCACCGACTCCGTGGCACTGAAGCTGGGCATGGCATGAAATTCCTTGCCCCAGATGATCTGCGCCAGTCCGCGCAGGAAGATGGAAGCCCCGATGGTGATGATGATCAGGGTGATCACGTCCGCCTTGCGGGCGGGGGCGATGGCCAGCTTGTGCAGCGCCACCCCCAGCACGGCCGCCAGGGCCACGGCCATGGCGATGGCCAGCGGCAGGGGCACCCCCATGGCCAGCAGGGAGACCGTGGACATGCCGCCGATCATGAGGAACTCACCCTGGGCGAAATTGATCACATGGCTGGCGTTGTAGACCAGGGTGAAACCCAGGGCCACCAGGGCATAGGTGGCGCCGATGGTGACGCCCGAAAAGAGGTACTGGAGAAACTCGGCAAACATGAATGAACCAGAGTGGATGTTGTGTCGGGAAAGTGAGTCACGGGGAGGGGCGGCACGCGTCCGCCCCCCGGACGATCAGTCAACCAGTACCCACTGTCCGTCACGGACTTCCAGCAGGCGGAAGGACTCGGGCGCCAGGCCGTTGTGGTCATCCGGTGACATGTTGAATATGCCGGTGACCCCCACATGGCCCTGGATCTGCTCCAGGGCGGAACGGACCGCCTCGGGCTCGGTGGTGCCGGCGGCCTCAATGGCGGCCACCGCCAGCATCAGGGCGTCGTAGGCATAGCCGCCGAAAGTGGACACCGACAGGTTCCAGCGGGCCTCGTAGGCGGCCTTGTAATCCTGCACCACCTGCTTTTGCGGGTCATCATCGGGCAGGGCGTCGGGGACCAGCAGGGCGGAAGCCGGCAGGCGCACCCCTTCGGCGGCGGAACCGGCCAGATCCAGGAAGCGGTCGGAGGCCACGCCGTGGGACTGATAGAAGGGCAGTTCGATCCCCAGATGGGCATAGTTGCGGGTGACGATGGCGGGCCCCTGACCGAAACCGAAGTTGAATACGGCCTGCACGCCCGGGGTGTTGCGGATCCGGGTGAGCTGGGCGGTCATGTCCGTGTCCTGGGGACCATAGGTCTGATCCGCCAGCACCTGAATGCCGAAATCGGCGGCCACCGCCAGGGTCTGCTCCCGGCCGGAACGGCCGAAACCGTCGGTGCCCGAAATGAGGCCGATACCGGTGATGCCGCGGGATTGCATGTCGGCCAGCACCCGTTCGGCGGCCATGCGGTCGGACTGCGGGGTCTTGAAGATCCAGGGGCGGACCGGCTCGGTGATCACCAGGGCGCCGGCCATGGAGATCATGGGACGACCGGCCCGTTCCACCAGGGGCACGGCGGCCATGGTGGTGCCGGTGGTACTGCCGCCGATGATCAGGTCCACCCGGTCGGAACGCAGCAGGCGATTGGCGAAGTTGCGGGCCTCGTTGGCGTTGCCGCCGTCATCGTAGTGGAACAGACGCAGGGGCCTGCCGATGACGCCGCCCGACGCGTTGATGCGCTCCACATACATTTCCAGGGTCTTGAGTTCGGGGTCCCCCAGAAAGGAGGCCGGCCCGGTGGCGGACACCAGGGCGCCGATCCGGATCGGTTCGGCGGCCATCGCGGGGGCCACCATCCCGCAGATCAACACGAGGATCAGCAGTACGGCGCGGTACGGAGAACGGTTCTTGGTCACCATGATTCCGGACACCCTTGTGGTTGCGAGGGAAAAACCCGCCTATAAAACCACAATAGCGCCGGGGGCGCCACCGACGAACGGCGCCCGGGGACCGAAGATCAACCCGGGTTCTCTTTCAACTGCGCCATCAACCGACTGATGGCCCGGTCGAACACAGGCACGTCCTCGATGACGCGGGCACGACCGGCACGAAATTCCGCCGCCAGGGCATGTACCGTCATTTCCCGCACCTTGAGTCCCTGCTGATTGACGAAGAAGTACTTGCCGCTGATCAGGCTCTTCCAGGACAGTTTCATGCGCCGGGTCTTGCCCAGTTCCTCATCCTCGATCTCCAGCCAGGTGCCCTCGCTGAGTTCCCGGGCCGTGAGCAGGTGCAGATCATCCACGGTCGCGGACTCGGCATCCCCCCCGGCGGGTGATTCATCAGGAAAGACCTGGAAACACCCCTCGGCGATGCGCTGATTGATTTCCGCCACCTTGCGGGCCATGAAACTGCGCCCATCCGTGGGGACAGGATCCGCCGTGACGGGGGAAGATTCGGCGACAATTTCGGCGGAGGCCTCATCGGAGACGACAGGCACCGTCGATGCACTCCCCCCGGACATCTTCTCCTTCACCATGCGCGTATGCTCGGCGGCCAGCATCCCGAGGATCTCCTGCTGCTCGGCCTGCGGCAGGGACATCCGGTTCATGCCCTCCTGAAGGGACTTGAGCAGGGAAGGCAACAACCGGGTCAACTGCTCCCGTTCCTCCTCGCCCTGCTTGGGAATCAGGCTCCAGACCAACAGTGACGCCACGTTCAGGGCCTTCTGCCAGAGGGGACCGTGTTCCCCGTGCCTGAGATGGATCAGCACCAACAAGTCCTTCCAGGTACCCTCCAGCAGGCGGTGGACGGCCGGCGGCAAGCTCTGGCCGTCCAGAACATGCTCGATGGCTTCACCGGCCACGGCCTTGGCCACCAGTAACTGTTCACGCCCCTGGGCGACCTGAGCCGTTTCCTCCTCCCGACGGCCGGCCCGTTCGGCCTGGGAGGCACAAAAGGACTGGAAGTCCGCCAAGACCTCTTCGAACAGACCCACGTCATCCTCGAACTCATCCAGCAGACGCTCCACCACCGACTCGATCCTGGCTCGCAGCTCACCCCCCTCATCGGACGACTCGGACCAGCCCACGCCGGCTCGGGACAGCTCACTGAGGAGGCGACGGGCGGGATGGCGCTTGCGGCTGAAGAAACTCTTGTCGAGGATGGCCACTTTCAGCAGGGGGATCTGCAGGCGACCGATCAGCTCCTTGATGGGCGCGGGCAGTGCCGGGTCATCGAAGACGAACTCGAACAGCATGGAGACGATGTCGATGGCCGATTCGTCGGTCCGGTTGATGGCCACCGCCTGGCCGCCGTCGGGGTTGAGCGCGGTGATCACCGCCCCCTTGAGATCCGCAACGGGCACGGTGCGTCCCTCGACGGCAAGCTGGTTGAGAGGAATGGCGGACAATGCCGACAGCAGGGCTCCGGCGTCCGCCGTGGTGATGGCGGTCCCGGGACCCGAAACCGGTCTGCCGACCGCGGTACCGCCCGGGTGATGACCGGTCGCCGACGGGTAGCCTCCCCCACCACGGGCCAACCTTTCCAGCAGCAGCAAGAGATCTCCCTCCTCGCCGGAAGTCCCGCCGGCAGGCTCCTGCGCCGGTGCCGACCACCCGCCTCTTTCGGCCGCCTCGTCCCGCGCGGTACCACCGGTTGCGGCGGGCGCGGAAAACCGGCCCTCCGGCCGCAGATCCGGCAGGATCCCCATCTCCTGCAGATAGCGATTGACCTCCTGATACAGAGGCGGCAGATGGCCGATCACGAACTGGTCGAACAACTTGTAGATGATCAGCCTGATCCGGATATCCACATCCAGCACGTGCATCGCATCCCGAAAGGCATGACAGAAAGCCTTGGGGTCGAGGGGATTGTCGTCTTCCCCGAGGCCGGGGCGGTCCATCACCGCTCCCAGACGCCGACGCACCGCATGGAGCTCGGCCTCGCTGATGCGACGCACCTTCGCCACCATGCCCTCGATGGCCAGATTCTCCTCCAGCTCATCGGAGGCCACCAGGGAGAGTTCATCCGTGGAGGCCGGGGCCGTTTTCCAGCCACCGGGGCCTGGGCGCATGCAGGCATCGAATACCCGCGCAATCTGGGTCACATACTCGCTTTCCATGGTGGAACGCTGACGACGCAGGGCGCGCATGGCATCAAAGAAAGTGGTCTGGGAGCGATTGTCCTCGGCCTTTTCCGCCAGCCTGAACAGCGCATCGTCGGCACCGTCCAGCATTTCCTTGAGCAGAGGCTCCACGTGACGGGAGGCCAGGTTCCGGCAACGGCCGAGAATCTGGAAGGGGGCGGCCTGCTGGCCGCCGCGCCGCGCCGCGGCGTTGAAGGCGATCACATTCTCACGGGCTTTCTCATTCATGGCTGACACCTGGGCAGGCGGATCGTACCGACCGGCGGGGGCGACGGACTGCGGTTGACTTGTGAGCCTTATAGTTCATATTACTCCTGTCAGACCCGTATCCACTTCAAAATTTCCATGGATGATCAGTAACATGGGCAATCCTCCCGACAGACGGTGCGACCTGGACGACCTGCTCGAGGATGTCTCCGGACTGGTTTCGCCGCCGGAGATCATCATTCGCCTGCGCTCGGCCCTGGATGCACCCGGCAGTACCGCAAGTTCCCTGGCGGCCATTGTGGCACAGGATCCGAACCTGAGCGCACAGATCCTGCGCCTGGCCAATTCGGCCATGTACGGCCTGCCTCAGCGCGTGGAGACCGTCAGCCGGGCCATCGCCGTGATCGGCACCCGGGCCCTCTATCATCTGGCACTGGCGGTCACCGCCACCCATACCTTTTCCCGTCTGCCCTGCGAACTGGTCAACATGGCCGTGTTTTGGAGACACAGCGTGTTCACCGCCCTGATCGCCCATGATCTGGCCCAGCGCTGCAACGTGCTGCATCCGGAACGGCTGTTCGTGGCCGGATTGCTCCATGACGTGGGCAGCCTGGTCCTGTATGGGCGCCACCCCGACCTGCTGCGGGAAACCATGCTGATCACCCGGGGATGCGAGCCGCTGCTGGCAAGCCACGAAAGGGAAATCCTGGGTTTTGATCATGCCGACGTGGGGGCGGAACTGCTGACCCGATGGGGTCTGCCGGAAAGCCTGCGAACAGCCATCAGACTGCACCACCAACCCGACAGGGCACTAGGAACCGGGCTGGAGGCCACCCTGGTTTATCTGGCGGACATGCTGAGCAATCGCACCGAACAGGGTTGTTTCAGTGAATTCGGCCCCCGGAACGAGGAGATTCCCGATGCGATCTGGGAGTGCTTGGGCCTGGACCCGGAAGATGGGGAGGACTGCCGCGCCAACGTGGGCTGGCGCTTCATGGAAACCCTCACCGTCATCCTGCCCCAGGCCAGATACTGAAACGGCAGGTCTGTTCAACCGGTGATGAAGCCTTCCGCCACCGGACCCGTAAAGGGCTCGCAGGACACCTGATCCACCCGCGCCTGAGCAGGCCCCTCATGCAGCCATGCCTTGAGCCGGTCCACCTTGTCCGCGGGTCCGGCAACCACGACTTCCACCCGTCCGTCAGGCAGATTGATTGCGTGGCCACGCAATCCCAACGACACGGCCTGATGCTGGGTGGAGACACGGAAATAGACACCCTGCACCTTGCCGGACACCCGGCAAAGACAGGCCACTTCGTCATGGGACTTCACGGACACGAATGATGACTCCTCTGCAAAAAAAGGCCCGCGCAAGCGGGCCTTTTCAAGGCTTTCAGCAAGACGGCGCCGGATATCAGCGCTTGGGGGTCAGACCGTACTGATCCAGGTAACGCAGGTCGGAACGCTCCACCGGACCGACGGCCCAGGCACCGCGGGTACGGGCATGGTGCACGGCGGCGTCCACATCCGCGGCGGACGGACGCAGCTCGATCTTCAGGCGCTGACCGGGGAAGATGAGGTCCGCATCACGGATCTGATCCGCATTGGCCCGGTAGATCAGCGGCCACTGATAGGGGTTGCCGTAGACGGAACTGCGACCGGAGATCTTCCAGAGGCTGTCACCGCGAACCACTTCATAGGTCATGTGGGTGGGTTCGGCCGCGGGGGCCGGTGCCGGTGCGGGGGCCGGCGCGGGAGCCGGAGCCGGCGCGGGGGCCGGTGCCCGGACGAACAGGTCCGGATCACAGACTTCGTTGGCGGCATCGCGGGTCCAGTAACCGGTGCGGACGCACTCCCCGGAGGCGGCGCTACGTGCGTAGGCCCCGCTGCCGTCCACCACATAGGCAGTGCCGACGGGAACCTCGGACACACTGGCGCAGCCCGCCATCAGAGCCGCCGAAGCCAGACCGGCGAGCAGAATCATGTTCTTTTTGGTATTCACGGCTAGAGCTCCATTTGAGACGTGTGCGAGGGGTGACCCTTCGAGGGCCTTTACCATGATTTTATACGATGAAAGCGGACATGGCGAATGGACGGTGGCCCGTCCGGCACAAGCACCCCTGTTCCAGGATCACTCGGCGGCGCGGATGCGTGCCTCGATGGCCAGTGCCCTGGCCTCCCTGGCCTGGCGGCGGGCCGCCTGGAACTCCCCGGCGGAGAGACTGCTCTCGGCCTGTTCCAGCAGACTCCGGGACCGCTCATAGGTCTCGGAGGCACGCACGGGCGCCCCCACTTCCTCAGCCGCCCTGAGGGCCTGCCGGGCATCGCTCATTTCCTGTACCGGTGCCATGGTGGCACATCCCGTGACCAGCAACGTCACGTATACTGCGATCAACAGGTGCCGGAACAAGGGTCGATGGCGGGATCTGGTGGGCACGATGCGGTGACACACTGCCTGGGTGTAAAAAAGACACTAGCACCTGACCCAAAAAACGTCAAGACAACAACTACCTACAGTCAAAACCTGTTGTAATTTCGTGAACTTCCTCAATGTACCTCCGACCCGCGAGGCCTTTTCCATGAGTCAGACTCCCGACATCGAGATCCTGGTGCTGTATTACAGTCGGTTCGGCGCCACCGCCCAGATGGCGCGCCATGTGGCCCGTGGCGTCGAAGAAGTGAAGCACTGCACCGCCCGCCTGCGCACCGTGCCGCCCGTATCGGCCACCTGCGAAGCCGTCGACGAGGACATTCCCGCCGAAGGCCCCCCCTACGCCACCCTGGACGACCTGAGGGAATGTCGGGGTCTGGCCCTGGGCTCCCCCACCCGCTTCGGCAACATGGCCGCCCCCATGAAGTACTTTCTGGACCAGAGCAGCAGCCTGTGGCTGGCGGGCACACTGGTGGGCAAGCCGGCGGGGGTGTTCACTTCCACCGCCACCCAGCATGGCGGCCAGGAGTCCACCCTGCTCAACATGATCATTCCCCTGCTCCACCACGGCATGCTGATCACCGGTATTCCGTATACCGAGCCGGCCCTGAGCGAAACCACCTCGGGCGGCACCCCTTACGGCGCCAGCCACGTGGCCGGCGCCCAAGGCAACAATCCGCTGACGGACCATGAACGAATCCTGTGCCACGCCCTGGGGCGGCGCCTGGCACGAACAGCCCTGAGCCTTGCGCAAGGAAGCCGGGAATGAAGCGGAACGGATATCACCGGCTGGCCCTGGCCGGCCACCTGGGGCTGTTCGGCCTGATCTTCCTCTGGACCCTCTGGATCGCCCCGCCGGAACAGTTCCCCCGGGCGATCCTGCTGGTGCTGCTGCTGGGGCCGCTGCTGCTGCCCCTGCGGGGGCTGCTCCATGCCCGTCCTCAAACCCATATCTGGACGAGCCTGCTGAGCCTGCCCTACGTCCTGATCGGCAGTGCCCTGGCGGCAGCCGGCGAGCAGCGCCTTTACGGGGTGCTCATGGTCCTGCTCAGCCTGGCCCTGTTCGCGGGATGCGTCGGGTTTGCACAGACCATGAAAAAACGCTGATCCGGTGCGCTAGACACCCCCCAGAATATGCTTGACGAACCGCACCGTCACCCGGCGCCGGGTGGCCAGGGACTCCCTGTCCAGTTGGTCCAGCAGGGCGATCAGGGAAGGCAGGTCCCGACGATGGTGGCGCAGCAGATAGTCACAGACCTCCGGAGACAGATCGAATCCGCGCCGCCGGGCCCGCGCCATCAGGGCCTCGCATTTATGCGCATCGCCCAGCACGCGCAACTGAAAGACCGCCCCCCACAGCAGGCGTGAACGGAGGTCCGGCAACGCGACCGGCAGGGACTGAGGCGCGGTACGCGACGCCATCAGAAGGCGCCCGCCCGTGTCGCGCACGCTGTTGATCAGATTGAACAGGGCCTGCTCCAGATCGGGCTCCCAGGGCATCCGGTCCAGGTCGTCCAGAGCGATCAGGTCCACGCCCTGCCAGCCCTCCAGCAGGTCCGGGCCGGCACCGGCGGTGATACCCATGGGCAGGTAGGCCACCCGCCCGCCCCATTCCGCCACCTCATGGCAGGCGGCATGCAGCAAGTGGGTCTTGCCCGCACCAGGGTCACCAAACAGGTACAGCTGCCGCTCTCCCGTGCCCCGCGCCAGCCCCCTGACCGCTTCGGGCACGAGGGCCTGCCCCCCCGGGTGAAAGGTATCGAAGTCCGTACCGTCACGGAGGGTGACGTCCAGGGTCAGCTGACGGGCCATGAACCCCTCGGCAATGGGGCCGGATGCGCCTGATTCATGCCGTTGAGCGCCAGTGCAGGTAGGCCTTGCGCCCCCAGGTGAAGACATAGGCCAGGCCGCTGCTGATGGTGGTGAACAGCACCAGCATCAACATGCCGTCCAGATACCAGGCCGGCAGCGCCAGTACGCCGGCATTGACGATCACCGACAGCACCAGCACGATCTGGAAAAAGGTGTTGGCCTTGCTGATGAACAGCGGCTGCATTTCCAGGCTGCGGGTCACCGCCCGAAAGGCCATGGCCCCCAGCACGATCACGGCATCCCGCGCCACCACCAGCCCGACCAGCCACCAGGGCAGCAACCCGGTCCAGGCAACGGTGAAATAGGTCCCCATCATGAGGATCTTGTCCGCCAGGGGGTCCAGATACCCCCCCAGCTTGGTATACCAGCCGTAGCGCCGGACCAGCCAGCCATCCAGGCCGTCGGACAGACCGGCGATGAGCAGCAGCCACAGCACCAGCACGTACTGATGGGTGGCGAGGGCCCAGATGATGGGTCCCGTCAACGCGATCCGCATCAGGGTGATGGCATTGGGTAGCTGGCGCAAGTTCACCGCAATAACCTGAAGCCGATGGTTTCAATACCGTCCACCGCCGCCTCCGCGGCCTCCGCGGCCTCCGGTACCAGGGTGGAGCCCAGCAGGGCGGCACGTTCCAGATCGCGCACGCCACCCCGCACCTGGACCAGGAACAGGGCCCGGTCCGGCGTCAGGCCATGGGGCCGCAAACGGGACACGACGGCCATGTCACCCAGGTAGTTGACCACCCGAAGATAGTCGGCCAGGGAGTCCACGCCGCCGACACTGACCATGACCCCGCCCCGCTCCACCTGCAGGCCGGCAACGGCCAGGCGCCGCCCCAAGTGATCCGCCGCCTGATGCATGACCGAGGCAATTGCGGCATCCTGATCCTCGCCCTCGCTCTGCCACTGGGCGGATTCCTCGCCGGCATAGAGCTGCATTCGAGCCAGCCAGCGGCTGCCGGAAGGCTGTACCCGGGCCACCAGAACGCCGCCGGGACCGTAACGACGGGATGCCCCCATCACGGGCTCATGGAATCCCCCCATCACGTCGGCCAGAGTCACGCGGCCCTGGTCTTCCAGGTCCATGAGCGGAAACAGCAGCGGCAACCCCCGTTCCCGGGCGGTCCGCTCCAGGGCGGATCTTGCGGGGTGATCATCGGCCGATGACACCAGGCGGCGCTCCTGTCGATCCTGAACTCCCAGCCATACCAGCAGGGCGGGTCGATCCCCGGACCAGACCGGCAGTCCCGCCTCCAGCAGATGCCGTTCCACCGCACCGACATCGAAACGCACCCAGAGCAGACTGGTGGCCTCGTCGGGACCGTCAAGATAACGATATTGCTGGACGTGACGGGGTGCCTGCTCAAGCAAGGCAAGGACCCGGGAATCATCGAGCATGTCGCGACGCCCGGTCAGCCGGACGACCACCTGGGCCAGGGCCCGGTTGAAACCTTCCATGCGTTCGGGGCGGTCCCGGGAGGCCACGCTCACCTCGGCTTCCCCAAGAACTGGAGCGGTGTCCGCAATCCCGACCACCGGGGCGGCCGCCAGGGCCGACAACAGGAACAGCGTAGCAAGCAAGCGAAGTGAAACCAGGGTTCTCATCATTGTGCTCGGGACTAGGGCTGCAGGCGTCGGACCCGTTAAAATAGCACAAATGACCTGGCGCCAAGCCCGTCGGTCGCGGTTTTCGCCCGTGTCAACCGACCCGCGAAGATGGCTTGCCCCGCCCTCCCTTGGTAACATCACCGCCCTGCGGGCCGAAAATACCGCCGGGCACATCCTGCCCGGCGATTGCCTCCCATGGCGACCCGGCCCACAATCAGCGCATTGCACCCTCCCACGCAAGGTCAGAGTTTTCCATGGTCCAGAAAAACACTCCTCCCACCCAGGGCATCAGCTACCGTGATGCCGGCGTGGACATCGACGCGGGCAACGCCCTGGTGGAACGCATCAAGCCCCATGCGCAGCGTACCCGTCGCCCCGGTGTCATGGCGGGCCTGGGCAGTTTCGGCGCCCTGTTCGAACTGCCCATCGCGGATTACAAGGAGCCGGTCCTGGTTTCCGGCACCGACGGCGTGGGCACCAAGCTCAAGCTGGCCCAGCAACTGGGCCGCCACGACACCATCGGCATCGATCTGGTGGGCATGTGCGTGAACGACATCATCGTTCAGGGCGCCGAACCCCTGTTCTTCCTCGACTACTACGCCACCGGCAGCCTGGACGTGGATACCGCGGCGGACGTGGTCAAGGGCATCGCCGATGGCTGCGCCGAGAGCGGCTGCGCCCTGGTGGGTGGCGAGACCGCGGAGATGCCCGGCATGTATGCACCCGGCGAATACGACCTGGCCGGCTTCGCCGTGGGCATCGTGGAAAAGGCCCGCATCATCGACGGCAGCCAGGTCCGCCCGGGTGACGTCCTGCTGGGCCTGGCCTCCTCCGGCCCCCACTCCAACGGCTATTCCCTGATCCGCCGCCTGCTGGAAATCACCGGCGCGGACCTGGACAGCCCCTGCGGCGAGGTCACCCTGGGTGACGCCCTGATGGCCCCCACCCGCATCTATGTCAAGCCTTTGCTGGCGCTGCTGCGCCAGCAGCCCGTCCACGCCCTGGCCCATATCACCGGCGGGGGCATTCTGGAGAACCTGCCCCGGGTGATGCCCGCCGGCACCGTGGCAACAGTGGATCCCCAGGCCTGGCCAAGGCCCCCGGTGTTCCAGTGGCTGCAGCAGGCCGGCGGCATCGAGGAACGGGAGATGCTGCGCACCTTCAACTGCGGTGTGGGCATGATTCTGGTGCTGCCGGAGGCTGCCGTGGCCGCCACCGAGGCCCTGATGACCCAGGCCGGCATCGACTGCTGGCGCCTGGGCGGCATCGCGGCCGCTGAAGGCGAAGCCCGCGTGGAGCTGACCCGCTGATGCGTCGGAGTCCGTTACCCGGTATCGTCGTCCTCATCTCCGGCTCCGGCACCAATCTGCAGGCCCTCATCGATGCCGCGGCCGACGGCCGCATCCACGGCGAGATCCGGGCCGTGATCAGCAACCGTCCCGAGGTGGCCGGACTGGACCGGGCCCGTCGCGCCGACATCCCGGCCCAGGTGATCAATCACCGGGACTTCCCCGACAGGGGCACCTTCGATCAGGCCCTGATGGCGGCAATAGACCGCCATCAGCCTGACCTGGTGGTGCTCGCCGGCTTCATGCGCGTGCTCACCCCGGCCTTCGTGGCCCATTACGAAGGTCGCCTGATCAATATCCATCCCTCCCTGTTGCCGGACTTTCGTGGTCTTCACACCCATGAACGCGCCCTGGAGGCCGGTGTCCAACAGCATGGCTGCAGCATCCACTTCGTCAACACGGAACTGGACGGCGGGCCGGTCATCCTGCAGGCGAGCGTACCCGTACTGCCCGATGACACCCCGCAGACCCTGGCGGCACGGGTACAGCAACAGGAGCACCAGGCCTATCCCCAGGTGGTCCGGTGGTTCTGCCAGGGTCGGCTGACACTTCGCAACGGACAGGTATGGTTTGATGAACAACCCTTGCAGGCTCCCCTTCAATCACCCGCCGCGAACGACTGATCGGCATCGCATCCGGCGACATCGACCGCTGATCGCACTGGTGCTGACCGCCCTGCTGGCGGCCGCGCTGGTCCCGGCGGCCCAGGCCCAGACCCTGCCCTTTGTCCCGCCCTCCTACACGGCGGAATACCGGGCGCAGAAGATGGGGCTGTCGGTGGTGGCCAGGATCACCCTGACCCGGGAGGGGGAGCGCCTGCGCTATCGGGCCCGGGTCCGGCCCACCGGCATGCTGTCCTGGGTGCGCAACGACGAGATCATTGAGCAAAGCATCCTGCGACTGACCCCCGCCGGGCTACGCAGCGAGGAATACCTCTACAGTCATACCGGCGCCAGCCGGGACCGGCGCACCGAGATCCGCTTCGACTGGGAGGCCCTCAAGGCCAGCGGCACCCACAATGGCCGGGCCTTCGAGCTGGACATTCCCGACCGGGCCATCGACCGCTTCGCCCTGCAGCTCTCCATGATCCACGACGTCTGGAGCGGACAGCGTGAATTCACGGAAACCATCGTCGAGCGCAACCGCATCCGGACCTACGAATTCACGGTGGGAGCCCCCGAAACCATCGACACCCCCATGGGTGCGGTGGAGGCCATCCCGGTCACCCGCTACAACGAGGAACGGGATACCACCGTCAGTACCTGGTTCGCCCCCCGCCTCAACTATCTGCCGGTCCGCCTGGAACAGCTGGAGGACGGTGAGCGGCTGGTCCTGACCATCCAGTCGGTGGAGTGGCATGACAACCGCTGACCCGGTTCTGGCCTGTGATCTGGCCGTCATCGGCTCCGGCCCCGGCGGCTACCGGGCGGCGGTGCTGGGGGCCTTGCGGGGACTGTCCGTGGTCATCATCGAAAAGGCCGACTGGGGCGGATGCTGCCTGAACCGGGGCTGTGTGCCCAAGAAGGACTGGTATCACACCGCCCGCCTGATGGCGGCCCAGGCGCACTTTGCCGGGCGCGGCCTTGATGGGCCACTGCGGGCGGACCTGGGCCGGGCCTGGGCGCATCAGCGCCGGGTGGTCGACGGCATCCGGACCCGCTACCTGGACTACCTGCATCACCTGAAGGTGACCCGACTCGACGGCCACGCCCGCTTCCTGGATCCGCAACACCTGTCGGTGGCGCATCCCGACCGGCCGGCCCAGCGGGTCCGGGCCGACCATGTCATCATCGCCACCGGCGGACAGGCGCAGATACCGGCCCCCTTCAAGGCCATCCCCGGCAAGGTGCTCACCACGGACATGCTGTTCGACGCCCCACCGCCGCCGGGCGAGCGAGTGGCGGTGATCGGCAGCGGCGTGGTGGCCACCGAGTTTGCCTATATTTTCAGTCAATTGGGGAGACAGGTCACCTGGCTGGCCCGTTCCCCCATGCTGCGTCGCCTGCCCCTGAGCCGGCCGGCCCGGGATGCCCTGACCCAGGCCTTGGCACGGCAGGGGCTGCACCTGCGCAGCGGCATCGGATTCGAGGCGATCACGGTGACCGATGATGACGTCCGGCTACACCTGACAGGGGATGAGACCCTTGCCGTGGACTGGGTTTGCCTGGGGACGGGACGCCGCCCCCATACCGAGGGGCTGGCGCTGGAGCAGGCCGGGATTCGCACCGACGACCGGGGATTCATCCGCCGCAACGGGCAGCTGCAAACCGATGTCCCTCACATCTACGCCATTGGCGACGTGGCCTGTGAATGGATGACCGCCAATCATGCCTTGGCCGAGGCCACCACCGTCATCGGCCACATCCGGGACGGGCAGGCACGACACCTGGACCCGCTGCGGGTGCCCATGGTGGTCTACAGCGCCCTGGAACTGGCCCGCCTGGGGATGGATGAAACCATGGCGGAAGACACCGGACACGAACCGGCGGTGGGTTTTGCCGCCTTCGCGACGTCCCCCAGCGCCCTGGGCCAGGATGACACCGAAGGCTTTGTGCGCCTGATCGCGGACATGGACACCGGCGCCCTGCTGGGGGGCGAGATTCTGGGTGCCCAGGCCGGAGAATTGATCCATCTGCTGTCCCTGGCCCCGGACCGGGACACGGCCCTGGCCTGGATCGCCCGGGGGGTCTTCAATCATCCCTCGCGCACGGAAGAGATACTCAATGCCGCCGAGACCCTGGCCGGCAAATGGGGGCTGGGCGACCGGGTGTTCGGGCCGTAAGGCCCTCCCCACACGCTTGGGATCACTGCTCCGGCGCGCTGGTCAGGCGCATCTCGATGCGCCGGTTGCGGGCCAGTGCCGCCGGCGTATCCGCCGGGTCCAGGGGGTGAAACTCTCCATACCCCGCCGCCGCCAGGCGCCGGGGCGCCACCCCGCGATCGATCAGGTAGTCCACGATGCGCTGCGCCCGGGCGGTGGAAAGCTGCCAGTTGGACGGAAACTGCTCGGTGCGGATGGGGCGCCGATCCGTATGCCCCTCCACCATCAGCACCCAATCGATGTCCGCGGGGATGCGCTGCTCGATCTCCCGCACCAGCACCGCCACCCGGTCCAGCCGCGCCTGCCCCGCCGCCTCCAGATCGGCGGAACCCGAGGCAAAGAACAACTCCGACTGGAACCGGAAACGGTCGCCGACGATCTGGATATCCTCCACGTCCGCCAGTGACTCCCGCAAACGCCCGAAAAATTCCGAGCGATACCGGGCCAGTTCCTGCACCCGGTCCGCCAGGGCGAGGTTCAGGCGCTCACCCAGGTTCTCCACCTGCAGCCGCTGGGCCACGATCACCGCCTCCCGCGCCTCCAGGGCCTGATTGAGGGCGGTCAGCTGCAACTGCACCTGCTCCAGCTGCCACTGCAACTGCGCCAGGTCCGTCTGGGCTTCCATCCCCAGGACCCGCTCCCGGGTCAGGTCTTCCTGGACCTGCATCAGCAGCCGACGGTCCGCATCCCGTGCCTGCAAGGCGGCCTCCCGCTCCTCGAAGGTGGTCTGCAGGGTGGCGGTGAGGGCGTGGATGCGCCCTTCCAGGCGTGCGTTGTCCGCCTCCTTCAGGGCCAGGGTCCGGGACAGCTCGCCGATGCGCTGGTGCAGGGTTTCCACGGTCTGGTCCCGCTGGAGCAGGACATCGGAGAGATGGAACTGGGATACCACGAACAGCATGAGCAGGAAGACGAAGACCAACACCACGGTGGCCAGCACGTCCACGAACCCGGGCCAGATGTCCAGGGAGGCACGACTGCGGCGGCGACTGGAGGGCAGCATGGGGGGTCAGCAGGCTCCGGAGGGTGTCGCTGGACAGTGCATCATCATTCCCGCTCCCGCCCCCCTTCCCCCAGGCGGGCCGCCGTGCGGGTCATCAGGCGGACCTCGTCACGCAGCACGCTGATGAAATGCCCTCGGTCCTCGCCCAGCTGCACCCGCAGCTCCGACAGGGTATCGGCCACCCCGGACAGGTGCCGGCTCATCTCCTGCTCACTGTCGGAACGGGCGCCGGTGGCTTCGGCCAATCGCTCCAGCACCCCCTGCAGCTCCGACTGGGTGCGGGCCAGCCCGAGCATGGCCTTCTGCTCGCCGCGTACCAACTGGGCCACCTCCGCCACTTCCTGGGTCAGGGCGATCAGCCGCTGGTCCGTGAGCCGGCGCTCCTCCTCCCCCCGGGCCATCAGGCGCTGGAGCTTGTCCAGGCTGTCGGAAGTCTGTTCCAGCAGGGCCTGGATATAGGCCGGGACCGTCCCCTCCCCCTCCGACACCAGGGCGCCGGTGGAGAGGCGGGTGAGGCCCGAAAGCCATTCTTCCAGTTCGTTATAGAAGCGATTCTGGGCATGACCCGCCTGCAGGTCCACAAAGCCCAGCACCAGGGCGCCGGCCAGCCCGAACAGGGAGGAGCTGAAGGCGGTCCCCAGCCCCGAGAGGGGTTTCTCCAGACCGCTCTGCAGGGCGGCAAAGGCCCCGTTCATGTCCTCGCCGCCGATACCCATGTCCGAGATCACCGCACCCACGCCCCGCAGGGTATCCAGCAGACCCCAGAAGGTCCCCAAAAGCCCCAGGAAAACCAGCAGACCGATGAAATAGCGGGACAGATCGCGGGACTCGTCCAGGCGCATCCGGATCCCATCCAGCAGGGTGCGCATGGAGACGGTGGACAGGGTGAACTGGTCGCCGCGCCGCCCGGTCAGCAGGCGGGCCATGGCCCCCAGCAGCCGGGTACGGGGGAGCTGGGCGGCCTCCGGGGCATCACTGGCGCGGAAGGCCTCGATCCAGCGCACCTCGGGATTGAGGATCAGTACCTGCCGGTAGTTCACCACCAGTCCCACCAGCAGCACGAACAGGATCATGCCATTGAAGGCTGGATTGGCCAGAAAGGCTGCCAGCAGGGGACCGGACAGCAGCAACGCGGCCGCCATGACCGCGAGCAGAAAGACGCTCATCCAGATGATGCTGTCCCTGGTCTTGCGCATGCGATGGCTCCCCCGGCCGGATGATCGCGAAATGGAGAGGGTAACCCGGCAACCACGACCGCCCCTCACCCCACCCCCCTCTCCCACAAGGGGAGAAGGGCTTATGGTAACAAGACCGTGGGTGGGATTGCTGTGGAACCGGTCGGGTTCGGGTCAGTCGCCGGCGACGGTGAGCCCGTCGATCAGCAGGGAACCGGTCCGGATATTGGCGCGCAAGTCCACGTCCGAACCCACGGCCACCAGATTCATGAACATGTCCTTGAGATTGCCCGCCACGGTGATCTCCGAGACCGGGTACAGGATCTCGCCGTTTTCCACCCAGAATCCGGCCGCGCCCCGGGAATAGTCGCCGTTGACCATGTTGATGCCGTGACCGATCAGTTCGGTCACCAGCAGCCCCGTGCCCATCTCCCGCAGCAGGGCCCGGGCATCCCCGGTGCCCGGGTCAATGGTGAGATTGCGCACGCCGCCGGCGTTCCCCGTGGTTTCCATCCCCAGTTTGCGGGCAGAGTAGCTGTCCAGGGCATAGGATTCCAGACGGCCGTCACGGACCAGATCCCTGGCCCGGGTGGCCACCCCCTCGCCGTCGAAGGGGGCACTGCCCAGGGCGCGGGGGATGTGGGGCTGCTCGTGGATGTGCACGAACTCAGGAAAGATCCGCTCCCCCAGCCGGTCCACCAGGAACGAGGACTTGCGATACAGGGCGCTGCCGCGGATGGCGGCGACGAAATGCCCCAGCATGGAACGGGCCACATCCGGGGCATAGAGCACGGGAACGCGGCGGGTGGAAAGACGCCGGGCATTGAGACGGCGCACCGCCCGGCGGGCGGCCTCGACCCCCACGGACTCGGGGGTTTCCAGGGCACCGGCCTCGCGGGCCACGGTGTACCAGTAATCCCGCTCCATGGTGCCGCCGTCCCCCGCCAGCACGGAGCAACTCAGGGAATGCCGGGTGGCGGCGTAGCCGCCGACGAAGCCATGGGTGTTGCCGTAGATGGCGGTGCCCCGAAAGGTGTTCACGCTGCCGCCTTCCGAAT
The DNA here is from genome assembly GCF_047222355.1 of Ectothiorhodospira shaposhnikovii. NCBI lineage: Bacteria > Pseudomonadati > Pseudomonadota > Gammaproteobacteria > Chromatiales > Ectothiorhodospiraceae > Ectothiorhodospira > Ectothiorhodospira shaposhnikovii. The sequence continues at coordinate 2,739,533 of NZ_CP178333.1, forward strand.
TGACGATCCGGGCATCCTCGGCGCGGGCCGCGGCCTCGCAGCGTCGGGCGATCTCGATGGCGTCATCGGCCTCCAGGTCCCAGGGATGATCCAGATCCAGGGCGGGATAGTCCCGGGCCATGAGCCCGGCGTCGGCCAGGCCGGCACAGGGATCCTCGGCGGTATAGCGGGCGATCCGGCAGGCGGCCTCGGCCACCTCCCGCAGGGATCGGGCACGCAGATCGGAACTGCTGGCGGAACCCTTGCGCCGGCCGATGTAGACGGTGACGCCCACACCCTGGTCACGATGAAACTCCAGGGTTTCCACCTCGCCCAGGCGGACATTGACCGACAGGCCGGTATCGTGGCTGACGGCCACCTCGGCGGCCGTGGCCCCGGCGCGACGGGCCTCGTCCAGGACCTGCCCGACGAGCTGTTCCAGCGCCTGCGCATCGAGAACCGGGGTCTGGGGTTCGGACATGAGATCTCCTTTGGTCATGGGTGTGGGTGATGCTCGTTGAAGGGCGTCTTCGGGATACACTATGCCCCATGACGACCCATGATGAACTGGATGAATTCGACCGCCCCAGCCGCGGTGCCCGCAAACGGGAGGCTCAGGCCGCCAAGGACCTGGGCGAGGCCCTGCTTGAGCTTTCCGAGGCGGACCTCAAGGCCCTGGACCTGCCGGAACGCCTGCTGGACGCCCTCCGCCACTGCCGCGGCCTGCGCAAGGAGGCCCTGCGACGACAGCGCCAGTATATCGGCAAGCTGATGCGTCAGGTGGACATCGGCCCCATCCAGGCGGCCATCGAGGCCAGGGAGGCGGCACGCCGTGCCCAGGCCCGACGGTTCCACCGGATGGAGCAGTGGCGGGACCGCCTGATCACCGAGGGGGAAACGGCGCTGGCCACCTTCTGCGACGAGTATCCCCGGGTGAACCGCAAGCGCCTGGCGGCACTGGCCGCCGACGCCCGCTCGCAACGTCCCGGGGCATCCCGGGCCCTGTTCCGCCTGGTGTCCGACACGATGCAGACATCGGACGGCCCGTCGCCAGAGGGTCAGTGACTGGTGCCGCCCACCGTCAGGCCGTCTACCCGAAGGGTCGGCTGTCCGACCCCCACCGGCACGCTCTGACCTTCCTTGCCGCAGGTGCCCACGCCGGTATCCAGGGCCAGGTCATTGCCCACCATGGAAATCCGGCTCATGACCTCGGGACCGTTGCCGATCAGGGTGGCGCCCCGTACCGGCCGGGTCACCTTGCCGCCTTCGATCAGATAGGCCTCCGAGGCGGAGAAGACGAACTTGCCGGAGGTGATGTCCACCTGACCACCGCCGAAATTCACCGCATAGAGCCCCTTGTCCACCGAGGCGATGATCTCGCCCGGGTCATGGGCGCCCGCCAGCATGTAGGTATTGGTCATGCGGGGCATGGGCAGATGGGCATAGGACTCGCGGCGACCGTTGCCCGTGGGCGCCAGCCCCATCAGCCCGGCATTGAGCCGGTCCTGCATGTAACCCTTGAGGATGCCGTCCTCGATCAACACCGTGGACTGGGTGGGGATGCCTTCATCATCCACGTTCAGTGAGCCGCGCCGCCCGGCCAGGGTGCCGTCATCCACCACCGTCACCCCGGATGCCGCCACCTTCTGCCCCAGCCGGTTGCTGAAGGCCGAGGTACCCTTGCGGTTGAAGTCACCTTCCAGGCCGTGGCCCACGGCTTCGTGGAGCAGCACGCCGGGCCAGCCGGACCCCAGCACCACGGTCATGGTGCCCGCCGGGGCCTCGTCCGCCTCCAGATTCACCAGGGCCTGACGCACCGCCTCCCGGGCATAGCCCAGGCCCCGATCCTGATCCAGGAAGAATTCGTAACCGCTGCGCCCACCGCCGCCGCTGGTGCCCTGCTCCCGGCGCCCCTTGGCGTCCTCGGCGATGACATGGACGTTCAGGCGCACCAGGGGCCGCACATCCGCCGCCACGGTACCGTCGGTGTGCATCACCATCACCACCTCATGGACCCCGGCCAGGCTGACGATCACCTGGCTCACCCGGGGATCCTGACGCCGGGCCTCCGCGTCCAGGCGCTGCAACAGATCGATCTTGGCATTCTCGTCCAGGGTCCCCAGGGGGTCCACCGGCAGATACAGGCGGTGTCCCGCCTCCCGCCGACGCACCGGCACCGTGCCGTCACGATGATCCCGGCCGATGGCCCGAGCGGCGCGCGCCGCCTCCATCAGGGAGGGCAGCAGAATCTCGTCGGAATAGGCAAAACCGGTCTTGTCGCCGGACAGGGCGCGTACCCCCACCCCTTGCTCGATGTTGTAGCCGGCATCCTTGACGATGCCGTCCTCCAGCATCCAGGACTCATGGCGGGAAAGCTGAAAATACAGGTCGCCCCCATCCAGCCCGGGACCGCACAGGGTCCCGAGCACCCGGTCCAGGTCGGCCTCGGTGAGGCCGGCGGGTTCCAGCAGATGCAGGCGGGCGGTATCCAGGGCTTGGGTCATGAACAGGGCCTTTGGTCAGTGTCTCGTTAGAGGTTGCAGGACAGTCGGCGATGGTAGATGGACGGGAAACTGCGTCGGATGGACTGTTGCCGCTCCCGGTCCAGGGTGCCGGTCACGACCCCTGAACCGCGGGGCAGACGATCCAGCACATTGCCCCAGGGATCGACCACCATGCTGTCTCCGTGGGTCTCGCGACCGTTGACGTGATAACCACCCTGGGCCGCGGCCACCACATAGACCTGGTTCTCGATGGCCCGCGCGCGCACCAGGGCTTCCCAGTGGGCGCGGCCGGTCACGGCGGTGAAGGCCGCCGGCAGCACCACGATCTCCGCGCCCTGGTCCAGCAAACCCCGGTACAGTTCCGGGAACCGCAGGTCATAGCAGACCGACAGCCCCATCACCCCGAAGGGGGTCTCCACCACCACCACCCGGTCACCGGCGACGATGGTCTCGGATTCCTCGTAGTGCTCGTCGTTGTCCGGCAGATGCACGTCGAACAGGTGGATCTTGTCGTAACGGCCCACCACCCGTCCCTGATCGTCGTAAACCAGGCAGGCGGCGTACACCTTGCCCGGATCCGGGCATTCCATGGGGACCGTCCCCCCCACCAGCCAGATCCCGTGACGTCGGGCCTGCTCCGCCAGGAAATCCTGGATCGGCCCTTGGCCCGGTGCCTCCCGCACACCCACCTTGTCATGTTCGGACATCCCCATGAGGGCGAAGTTCTCCGGCAGGACCACCAGGCGGGCACCGGCCTGGGCGGCCTGGGCAATCAGGCGTCCGGCTTCCTGAAGATTGGCACTCAGGTTGGTCCCCGAGGCCATTTGAATGGCAGCGGCAATCGTCACGTTAATTCCCTTGGCTATCGCGGTTCAGGGTAGGGGTTGCAGAGACAGTTCCATCCGGCCGGTCAGGCCCTCCCCCGCGATCCGAATGATGTCGGCGGAAGGGATGCCCAACGCCACCAGCCAGTCCTGCAGTTCGGCGGCCCACAGCCGGCCCTGCTCACCCGGAGGATGACGCAGGATCACCTGCCCGCCACCCCGGGACTCGTAGCGGGACAGCAGGCTGCGCAGGGCCGGTTCGGCCACCAGGGAACCGGCATCCCGGGGGCGGGTCCAGACGTCGGCATCGAGGGTAAAGACGGGCTCGCCCGCCGGCAGGAGAAGGGGAAAACACAGCAGGATCAGGGTCAGGCCCCGGCGCAGGATCGGCAACATGGCGCTACTATAGCAACAGTCGGCTCAAAATGACGACAGTCCCTCAGGAGCCCCGTCCGTCGGGGACCCGGGCCACCGCCTCCACCCGAGGTGACGACCAGTCTCCCGTCACCCGGTACTCCACCCGGGCCGCCTCGTCGATGCGCTCCCCGACCCCCAGCACCCGGTCGAAAACGAAGACCGCCAGGCCCGCCACCGGACCACCGAGCAGGGCACCGGCCAGGGGCAGCGTACTCTTCACGCTGGGGGTCACGACAATGGTCTGGTCATAATCCCTGGCCTCCACCCCGGTCCGACCCTGGATGCGGATGCGGGCCGCCGGTCCCTGGATACTCAGGTCCTGGGTATGCACATTGCCCTGTCCGAGCTGGAATGCCCCTTCCAGATGATCAAAGGCAAACCCGCGCTGGAAAAAGTCCCGGAAATCCAGGGCCAATCGCCGGGGCAGCAGGTCAAGGCTGAACAGCCCCAGCAGTCGGCCCGCACCGGGGTCCACCTCGGTCAGACGTCCGTCCTCCACTCGCACCCGTCCCTCGCCTTCCAGGGTGGACCAGTCCGGGTGGGCGGGCGTATCGGGCCACTGCAGCCGTGCCCGCAGCCCGGCCTTGCCGCCATGGAAGAGGGGCTGGAAACCCAGCAGACCCAGGCTGCGTCCCAGATCATCACTCTCCAACTCCATCCGCAACAGGGTTTCGTGGGCGTCATCGTCCCGTCTGAGCCAGTGTCCCTCCGCCCGCCCCCGGGTCAGGCCCTCGCCATCGACGAGTGACAGGGCGCGGATGCCAAGACCGTCGGGGCGGGGCTCGGTTTCCAGCCGTAGGTCCTTGAGCCGATGCCCCTGCAGCACCAGCCACTGGGCGGACAGGCGCAGGGGCGGCAAATTTCCCGGATCCGGCCGGACCCGATCCTCGGCGGCCTGCACGGCCGGCCCCTCCAGCCGGTCCAGATCCAGCCACTCCAGGTCCATGAGCAGGGCATCTCCATCCCGCAGGGGCCACTGAATGGTCCCCAGCACCATGGGAGACGCCACCTGCGCCTGCCAGTAGCGCGACTCACGGCGGGCATGCAGGCTCAAGTCATCGATGCGCCTCCCCGCGACCTGCAGACGGTCCAGATGCAGGTCCAGCTCCCGCAGCCCACCCTCGCCGCCGGCGGGAACCCAATCGCCGATGTCATCCAGCACCGTCATCCAGTCATCCAGGGACAACCCGGAGAGATGGCCCCTGACCCGCAAACCCTGCGCGGGCAGGGCGGCGGCCTGACCGCCCAGGCGCAACTCGCCCCGTCGCACCTGCCCCGCCTCGTCCAGGGTGAACAGGGCGCGCAGATCCTCGCCCAGCGTCACCCGAAACGGCGGCGCGCCCTCATCCCGTCCCAAGGGAATCCTTACCGCCAGGGGACGGGACGCCTCCGGCGTCTTGGCCAGCGGCAGGGGCAGGCTGGAACGGACCCCCACCAGGTCCGACGACAGGTTGAGCACGCCCCGGGACACCCCCTCGGGCGGCACGGTCAGACGCGCCTCCCAGCGGGCGCTGCCTTCCACCCAGTCCAGCCAGGGTTCGGAAACGATGCCCCCCAACAACCCCCGGATCGGCTGCGGACCGACGGCCCGAACCTCCAGGGCACCGGCGGGACTGCGATCCATCCGCATCTCGATACGGGCCTCGTTGAGCCGGGCGGACACATCCCTGGCCCGGGCGCTGCGCTCGGTGAAATCCACCACGCCCCGCACCGCGTCCAGCACCAGCGGCGGGTCCGCCAGGGACAGCCGGTTGCCGTCCAGGGTCAGGCGCCCCCGGACCGTGTCAGGCCGTACCAGGGCTTCCCGGTCCTCCAGGGGGATGTCGATGCGTATCTCCAGTCCCGCCTCGCCCCGGGCCGAAACGCCGGCCAGCAGGGTCTCCAGCCCTTCCCCCAAGGGGCTTTCGCCGACGAAACGCAGATAATCCCGAGCGGGTCCCCTCGCCTGTCCCTCGATAGTGAGCACGGGGCTTTCAAGATCCTCGATCCGCACCCGGGCATCGCGTATGCGGGCATCGAAGACCCTTGCCTCTCCGTCATGAATCCGCATGCCCTGGTTACGAAATTCCAGGGTGGCCGAAATCGCTTCCAGGCGTGGCCAGCCGTCTTCGTAGTCCAGCACCCCCTCCTCCACCCGGGCGATGACCTGGAACACCCCCTCATCCTCGCGGAAGGGAAAGTCACTGAACCGCCCCCGGAACAGCAGGCCGCCCTCGACCACACGGCCATCGAGGATGCCGCGACTCAGCCACTGATAAGTTTTCTCGGGCAGGATGCCCCGGGGCAGGTAATGTGCCGTCCGGGCACCATCACCCTCGGCAAAGGACAGCTGCAGGTCCATGCCGGGTTCTTCCCCCAGGTGGATCATCCCCTGCCCCCGGGCCTGCAGATCGGCATTGGCCAGCACCAGTCCTTCCAGATGCAGTCTGGGTACATCGGGTCCCGGCAACCAACGCACCAGCCCCTGCAGGGTATCGGCCCGCAACTCGTGGTCGAACAGGGTCGGCAGCGCCATCCCCAGACCGGCGCTGTCCAGCCAGAGCTCACCCCCCTCCTCGGTGAAGGCAAAGGCACCGTCCGCCCCCTCGATCCCCGGCAACACCGACCAGGGGGCCATGCCCGCCCCCTGGAACCGTCCGTCGGTCACGAAGCGGGGGCTGCCGTCACGGGGTAGGGTCAGGGCCAGGCGGGTTTCCGTCAACGTCCCCCTGGGGGAGAGCGACGCCAGCAGGGACTGGAAGGGATTGTCCACCCAGGGTTGATGCAGAACCAGGGGCAACAGGTCCTCCAGACGCAGGTAGTCCAGCCAGACATTCACCTGGAGGCCACCGGCATCCTCCACCAAGCTCAGGTCCAGGCCGCCATCGGGCCAGTGATCTCCCTCCTGGCGCGACAGCCTCAGCCCGTCCACCCGCAGGTCCCAGCCCCCTTCACGGGCATACCAAAGCCATCGCCCTTCCAGGGCTTCCAGCATCGGCGCGGGCAGATCGTCTTGCGCCAAGGAAGCCATCTCCAACCGGCGCAACGCCAACTCCAGGTAGGCCCGTTGCAGGTCGCCGCGACGCCAGTGCAGCCACAGCCGGCCATCCAGGTTGCCCGTGCGCAGCCCCAGGGCGCCCCGGGCGTCCTCGGGCAGGCCCGCCAGTTCCAGCCCGTCGGCCTGGATGAAGGCCTTGCCGCTCCAGTCATCCCAGTGGCCGGCATGGTTCATGTCCATGCCCACCCGAAGCGAGCGGCCCAGCTCATCGGGCAGAAAGACCTCCCCGGCCATGCGTACGCGACGGGACTCCAGCGAGATGTCCAGGTTCAGGTCGTCGAACTGATAATCGATGCCCAGTCGCCGATCCTCCCAGCGCAGACGGCTTTCACTCAGAGTGAAGGCCCGGCCCACCAGCAGGGCCAGCACGTCCGGTGACGGCGCGGATGCCGGGGTATCGGGGCGCGGGGGCAACGGGTCCACACCTCGCACCTGCACTCGCCCGTCTGCATCCCGCAGCAGGTGCAGATCGGCGCCCCGCACTTCCACATGACCCAGTACCGGTCGGCCCTGCCGCAGGCTGCGCCACAGGGCCAGGCCCAGATCCAGATGCGCCAGCACCAGGATCGGCTCAGCCGCGTCGGCACCATGGACCTGAACATCGGACACGGTGACCCGGGGTGACAGGATGCGCCATCGGGCGTGGAATGCCCCCACCGTGACCCGCTGGCCGGACTGTTCGGAGAGGAACCGCTCCAGCGGTGTGCGCAGCCCATCCAGTTGCGGCGCGATCAGCCGCAGACCCGCCACCAGGGTTGCCGCCACCAGCAGGCTGATGACCAGAATACGCAGACTGACGGCCAGGGCGGGTCTGAGCAAGCGGCGGACTCCTCAAGGTCCGGGGCGAAACGCGGGGTTACAGGAGCACGACGTCGAACTGCTCCTGGGTATAGAGACTTTCCACCTGGAAACGGATGGGGATGCCGATGAATTCCTGCAGTTGGGCAACGCTGGCGGACTCCTCGTCCAGCAGCAGGTCCACCACCGGCTGGGAGGCCAGCACCAGCAATTCCCGGGCGTCGAACTGACGGGCCTCGCGCAGGATCTCCCGGAACATCTCGTAGCAGACGGTCTCGGCGGACTTTACGTAACCGCGCCCCATGCAGGTGGGACAGGGTTCGCAAAGCAGATGTTCCAGGCTTTCGCGGGTACGCTTGCGGGTCATTTCCACCAGTCCCAGGGGCGAGACATCACAGATCTGACTCTTGGCATAGTCCTTTTCCATCGCCTTTTCCAGGGAGCGCAGCACCTGACGCTTGTGATCCTCCTGGGTCATGTCGATGAAGTCGACGATGATGATGCCCCCCAGATTGCGCAGGCGCAGTTGCCGGGCAATGGCCTGGGCCGCCTCCAGATTGGTCTTGAAGATGGTCTCTTCCAGGTTGCGATGGCCCACGAAGGCGCCGGTGTTGATGTCGATGGTGGTCATCGCCTCGGTCTGATCGAAGATCAGATAACCACCGGACTTGAGCTCCACCTTGCGTTCCAGGGCCTTCTGGATCTCGTCCTCCACGTTGTAGAGATCGAAGATGGGACGCTCGCCGGGGTAATGTTCGATCCGGTCCAGCAGCTCGGGCACATACTGGGCGGCGAACTCGCTGACCCGCTGCACCGTCTCCCGGGAATCGATGCGGATCTTTTCCAGTTCCACCCCCACCATGTCCCGCAGGATCCGCAGGGTCAGCGGCAGGTCCATGTAGACCTCGGAACCGGCCCGTGCCTTCTGTACCGCCTGCTGAATGGTCTGCCAGAGCTTGACCAGGAAGATCATGTCGTTGCGCAGGGCCTCCAGGGGCGCGGCCTCGGCTGCGGTGCGCACGATGAAACCATGACTGCACCCGAGTTCCGCCTGCAGGCCTTCCACCGTGCCCTTGAGCCGGGCGCGCTCGGTGTCCGTCTCGATGCGGGTGGAAATGCCCACGGTGGTATTGCCGGGCATGAGCACCAGATACCGGGAGGGCACGGTAATGTAGGTGGTCAGGCGTGCCCCCTTGGTGCCCAGGGGGTCCTTGATCACCTGTACCAGGATGTCCTGCCCTTCCCGCAGCAGGCGCTGGATGGGCTCGGTGCGTTCCGTCTCGCCGCCCTGCAGTTCTTCCCGTTCCACCGGGGCCACGTCGGAAGCGTGCAGAAAGGCGGCCCGCTCCAGGCCGATGTCCACGAAGGCGGCATCCATGCCCGGCAGCACCCGGCTGACCCGCCCCTTGTAGATGTTGCCCACCAGCCCCCGACGCCGGGCCCGCTCCATGCTGAGTTCCATCAGCACACCGTTTTCCACCAGGGCCACGCGGGTCTCCTGGGGGGTGACGTTCATTAGGATTTCCGTGCCCATCATCGGGGTGCCTTCAGGTTTGATTATCAATGCCGGATATTAGACCGCAGCGCCGCAGAAGTTCCCCGGTCTCGAACAGGGGCAGTCCCACCACGCCGGAATAACTGCCCTCGATATGGGCCACGAACAGGGCGCCCAGGCCCTGAATTCCGTAAGCGCCCGCCTTGTCGGCCGGTTCTCCCGACGCCCAATAGGCGCGCCTGTCATCGGGACTCAGGTCGCGAAAGCATACCCGGGTGGTGGACAGGGCCTGATGACAGTATCCCTGGTGCAGCAGGGCCACGGCGGAAAGGACCGTGTGGGTCCGGCCGGAAAGACGGCCGAGCATGTCCAAGGCATCTTCCCGGTCCCTGGGCTTGCCCAGGATATCACCGTCGATGCTGACCACGGTGTCCGCGCCCAGTACCGGGAGGTGCCCGGGAACGGCGTCATGGGCTGCCCGGGCCTTGGTAACCGCCATGCGCAGGGCAAAGTCCTCGGGGGACTCACCGGCCCGGGGGATCTCTTCCACGTCCACCGGATGCGCCCGCCAGGCCACGCCGATCTGATCCAGCAGTTCACGACGGCGGGGCGAGGCGGAGGCAAGGATGAGCATGGGCGAATCTCCGGGTGAGACATCGGGGTGGACGCCCGGCACGGAAGCCGTGCCGATGGTCACGCCCGATGATAGGGGTGATTGCGCAACAGACTCCAGCCGCGGTAGAGCTGTTCCGCCAGGATCACCCGCACCAGGGGATGGGGAAAGGTCAGCGGCGACAGGGACCACTTGAAGTCCGCCCGGGCGCGGCAGGCGTCGGACAGACCGTCGGCGCCCCCCACCAACAGGGCCACGTCCCGGCCCGACTGCATCCACTGATCCAGCTGCCGGGACAGGCCGGCGGTATCCAGACCGCGGCCCTTCTCGTCCAGGGCCACCACCCAGCAGTCCCGGGGCACCGCCGCCAGCAGACGCTCACCCTCCTCTTCCCGCAGACGCTCCACCGGGGCGTTGCGGCCCCGTCGGGGCGAAGGGATCTCCCGCAGTTCCAGACTGCATTCGGCGGGCAGACGCCCGGCATACTCACGATAGGCCTCGGTCACCCAGCCGGGCATGCGGGTGCCCACCGCCAGCAGATGGATGCGCACGCCAGCCTAGCGGCGCAGGCGGCGCAGGGCCGCGGCCGGAGAGTCCTCGTCCGATTCCTCATCCGGGGCCGCCGACAGGGATTCATCCGTCAGCCACAGCTTCTCCAGATTGTAGAAGTCGCGGACCTGGGGCAGCATCACGTGGACCACCACATCGTCCAGATCCACCAGCACCCACTCCCCTTCCCGCTCGCCCTCGGCGCCCAGGGGCTGGATACCGGCTTCCTTCGCCTTGATGATGACGTTGTCGGCCAGGGATTTCACATGGCGGTTGGAAGAGCCGGAAGCGATCACCATGGTGTCGGTGATGGCGGTCTTGCCCCGTACGTCAATGCATTTGACGTCCTGGGCTTTCATGTCTTCCAGGGCCTGGAGGACGATCTGGGTCAGTTGTTCTGTCTGCATGCATCCCTCTGGGAAAGCGTTGAAAGGTAAAGCCCGTGTCGTTGAATGTATGTCAGCACCGGTTCCGGCAACAGGAATCTCGGACTGCGCCCCCGGGCCACCAGATCACGGATGGCGGTGGCGGAAATGTCAAGCTGGGTCACCGGCATGAACAGGATACGCCCCGCCGGCGCGGCGCGCAGGTCGGCGGGGCTTGCGGCCTGCCGGGATGCCGCCCAGGCTTCCCGTGCCCGGGGAGCGTCGCTGCCCGGCCGGTGGGCCACCACGATATGGGCCAGACCGAACAGGTCCTGCCAGCGATGCCAGGAAGACAATCCGGCAAAGGCATCCATGCCCAACAGCAGGCACAGGGGCACATGGGGACCCAGCTCCCGGCGCAGGCTCTCCAGGGTATCCACGCTGTAGGAAGGTCCGTCCCGCTCCAGCTCACGACGATCCACGCTGAAACCGGGGTGGAGAGCCACCGCCTGTTCCACCATGGCCAGACGGTGCGACATGTCGGCCTGGGGCCGGCGCCGGTGCGGCGGCAGGCCGCAGGGGATGAAGCGCAGCTCATCCAGATCCAGACATTCCTGGATCTCCAGCGCCGGACGCAGGTGTCCGAAATGGATGGGATCGAAGGTGCCGCCCAGGATGCCGATCATCGCTCCCCGAGCCCGCGCTCACCCGCGCACATGACCGTCTCCCAGAACCACGTATTTCAGGGTGGTGAGACCGTCCAGCCCCACCGGGCCACGGGCATGGAGCTTGTCGGTGCTGATGCCGATCTCGGCCCCCAGGCCGTATTCGAAACCGTCGGCAAAACGGGTGGAGGCATTCACCATCACCGAGCTGGAATCCACTTCCCGCAGGAACCGCCGGGCACGGGTATAGTTTTCCGTGACGATGGTATCGGTGTGGCGGGAGCCGTAGTGATTGATGTGCTCGATGGCCTCGTCCAGGCCGGGCACCACCCGGATGCTCAGGATCGGCGCCAGGTATTCCGCCTGCCAGTCCGCCTCGGTGGCCTCGCCGATATCCGGCAGGAAGGCGCGGGTACGGGCACAGCCCCGCAGTTCCACGCCCTTGTCGTCGAACAGGGGCTTGAGGGCGGTCAGGGCCCTGGGGGCGATGGATTCGGCCACCAGCAGGGTTTCCAGGGTATTGCAGGTGCCGTAGCGCTGGGTCTTGGCATTGAGGGTGACCTTGACGGCCTTGTCCAGGTCCGCGTGATCGTCGATGTAGACATGACAGATGCCGTCCAGGTGCTTGATCACCGGAATCAGGGATTCCTCGCTGACCCGGGCAATGAGCCCCTTGCCGCCCCGGGGCACGATCACGTCCACATGATCCTTCAGGCGCAGCAGGGCGCCTACCGCGGCCCGGTCGGTGGTCCCCACCACCTGCACCGCGTCGGCGGGCAGACCGGCCCGGTCCAGACCCTCGCGGATGCAGTCGGCCAGGGCCCGGTTGGAATGGAACGCCTCGGAACCGCCGCGCAGGATGGCGGCATTGCCGGATTTGAGGCACAGGCCGGCGGCATCCACGGTCACGTTGGGCCGGGACTCGAAGATGATGCCGATGACCCCCAGAGGGACGCGCATGCGACCCACCTGAATGCCGCTGGGGCGGTAATTGAGATCGGAGATGGCGCCCACCGGATCCGGCAGGGCGGCGATCTGGCGCAGCCCCTCGGCCATGGTGCCCAGACGCTCGGGATTGAAGGCCAGACGATCCAGCATGGCGGCATCCAGGCCATTCCTTTCACCGGCCTCCAGATCCTTGCGGTTTTCCGCCATCAGGGTGTCGGCCCGGGCCTCGATCAGTTCCGCCATGGCCAGCAGGGCGGCATTCTTGGCGGCGGTGTCGGCGCGCAGCAGGACCCGGGAAGCGGCACGGGCCTGCCGGCCCAGCTGCAGCATGTAGTCGTTGATGTTCTCGATCACGGTGTCTGCCATCTTTTTCAATGTGAGTGGTTGCGGATCAAGGAAGACGGATGTCCTGCCAATCCCAGGGTCAAGTCTAACAATTCATCCCAGGGGCTGCCCGGCTTCTGCCCCTTGGCCACCTGATCCGCCCGCGCGCCCTCCCGCAGCAATTGCCCCAGGGCATGCAGGGACAGGCGTCGCAGGGCCTGGCGCACCACCGGCTGGCGCTGGGGCGGCCAGACCGACTTGAGCACCACCTGGGGCGGGGTGCCGGCGGCGGCCTGTTCCGCCAGCCGGTTGAGGGTGCGGATCTCCCTCGCCAGGGCCCAGCTCACCAGCACCGGCGCGATGCCCTCGGCCCGCAGGCCGGACAGGATCCGCACCGCCCTGCCCGCCTCCCCGGCCAGGGCGGCGTCGGTCAGGTCATAGACACTGAAACGGGCACTGTCGGCCACCGCGGCCATCACCGCGGCCTCGTCCACCGGGCCGTCCCCCTGCAGCAGCATCAGCTTGTCGATCTCCTGGGCGGCCGCCAGCAGGTTGCCTTCCACCCGCTCCGCCAGTAACCGGGCCGCCCCGGCGGTGGGTTGCAGCCCGCGACGGCTCATGCGACGGGTGATCCAGGCCTCGGTCCCCGCCAGATCCAGGGGCCAGACCTGGATCATCACCCCCGCCTGCTCCAGGGCCTGACACCAGCGGGACTTCTGCTCCTGTCGTTCCAGCTTGCCGCACTGAATGATCAACACCGTATCCACGGACGGCTGTCCGGCACAGGCCTCCAGTACCTTGCCGCCCTGGGCGCCGGGCTTGCCGGACGGCATGCGCAGTTCCAGTACCCGGCGCTGGGCGAACAGGGACAGGCTCTCGGCGGCGGTCTGGACCTGGCCCCAGTCAAACCCCTTGTCCACAGTGAAGACCTCCCGGTCCTCGAACCCCTCGGCCCGTGCCCTCGCCCTGATCGCATCGGCGGCCTCCATCAGCTGCAGCGGCTCCTCGCCGCTGAGCAGATAGATCGGCGCCAGCCCCTTTTGCAGGTGGCTCTCCAGTTGCTCCGGCTTGAGTTTCATGGCAACGCTGAATGGTTCCCCGCCGCCTGCAGTCGCAGCAGGATCAGCTGGACCAGGTCGCGGCGCATGGACTCCCGCAGGCTCTGTTCCTGCTCGGCCTGTCCCAGCACGCCTTCCGGATCGAAGAGATAGTCCCGGGTCAGGGTCAGACTCTGCTCGGGGATCTCGAAGTCATTCCCCCGCCCTCTCACCGAATAGGTCAGGCGGGTGAAGACCTCATACTCGGAGACCTGGGCGTCTCGCCCCACGGACAGGGCCCGGCGGCCGGTCCTCAGATCGTGGATGCGCAGCTCGGCCGTGGCCTTGGACAGGGGCACCGGTCCCACCCCGGCGGCGCGCAGGGCCAGCTGCAGGTCGATGACCAGGGGGTCGAAGGCCCCCAGGCCGGTGATGGCGGTACGGGCCATCTCCGGCGGCAGGCCCGCCGCCCCCCGCAACTGAAAGCCGCAGGCAGCCAGCAGCAGGCACAGCATCAGCACCAGGGCTGTCCGCCCCGGTCCCGACCGCCACGGCCTGACGCCTCGACCGTGCATCACTTGGCAACCACGTTCACCAGCTTGCCCGGGACCACGATGATCTTGGCCACGGTCTTGCCGTCGATGTGTCGCCTGACGTTCTCGTCGGCCAGGGCCTGGGCCTCGATGGCGGCGCGTTCGGCACCGGTGGGCACCCGCAGATGGCCGCGCAGCTTGCCGTTCACCTGAATCACCAGTTCCTGGGTGTCACTCTCCAGGGCGGCGGGGTCCACCTGGGGCCAGGGGCGATCCACCAGGGCATCCGGATGTCCCAACTCGGCCCACAGACGATGGGTGATGTGGGGCACGATGGGCGAGAGCATCAGCACGATGGCCTCCAGGGCCTCCTGCATCAGGGCGCGCCCCTGGGGCGTGGCATCCTCGAAACGGCTCAGGTCATTGAGCAGTTCCATGCAGGCGGCAATGGCGGTGTTGAAGGTATGGCGCCGGCCCATATCATCGCTCACCTTGGCGATGGTCTGATGCAGCTTGCGGCGCAGATCCGCCTGAGCCTCGGTCAGCGAAGGAGCATCCAGGGCCGGTGCGGGTCCGGCACCGAGATGGTCGTGGGTCTGTTTCCACAGTCGCTTGAGGAAACGGGAAGCCCCCTCCACCCCGGAATCGGACCATTCCAGGGACATTTCCGGCGGCGCGGCGAACATCATGAACAGGCGCACGGTATCGGCACCGTACCGCTGGATCAGTTCCTGGGGATCCACTGTGTTGCCCTTGGACTTGGACATCTTGGCCCCGTCCTTGAGCACCATGCCCTGGGTCAGCAGGTTGGCGAAGGGTTCATCCCCCGGCACCAGCCCCTCGTCCCGCATCAGCTTGTGGAAAAAGCGGGCATAGAGCAGGTGCAGCACCGCATGTTCGATGCCGCCCACATACTGATTCACGGGCAGCCAGTGACGGGCCCGCTCGTCCATCATGGCGCCGTCGTTGTCCGGGCAGGCGTAGCGGGCGTAATACCAGGAGGACTCGAAGAAGGTGTCGAAGGTGTCCGTTTCCCGCTCCGCCTCGCCGCCGCAGCGGGGACAGGGGGTGCGGTAGAATTCGGGCATTTTCTTGATCGGGGAACCCACGCCGTCGAAGGCCACCGCTTCCGGCAGCACCACCGGCAGCTGATCTTCGGGGACGGGAACCGGACCGCAGTCCGGACAGTTGATGATGGGAATCGGGCAACCCCAGTAACGCTGCCGGGAGACACCCCAGTCCCGCAGCCGGTAATTGACCCGGCGCCGCCCCCGGCCCTCGGCTTCCAGCTGATCGGCGATGGCATTGAAGGCCTGGTCGAAGTCCATGTCGTCAAACCGGCCGGAGGCCAGCAGAATGCCCTTCTCGGTGAAGGCTTCCTTGTCCAGGTCGATGGCGGCGGCCCCGTCGGCGGGACGGATCACCTGCCGGATGGGCAGGCCGTAGGCCCGGGCAAACTCCCAGTCCCGCTGGTCGTGGGCGGGCACCGCCATCACGGCGCCGGTGCCGTATTCCATGAGCACGAAGTTGGCGGCCCACACGGGCACCTTTTCCCCGGTGATGGGGTGGATGGCCTTGAGACCGGTGGCCACGCCCCGCTTCTTCATGGTGGCCATGTCGGCCTCGGACACCTTGGTGTGGCTGCATTCCTCGATGAAACCGGCCAGGGCCTGGTTGTCCTCGGCGGCCAGGGCGGCCAGGGGGTGTTCCGGCGCCACCGCCAGATAGCTCACCCCCATCAGGGTGTCGGGGCGGGTGGTATAGACGGTCAGGGGGGTGTCGTGGCCGTCTACCTGGAAGACCACTTCCACCCCTTCGGAGCGGCCGATCCAGTTGCGCTGCATGGTGCGTACCTGCTCCGGCCAGCCGGTCAGGGTATCCAGGCCGTTGAGCAGCTCTTCGGCATAGTCGGTGATGCGCAGGAACCACTGGGGGATCTCCCGGCGTTCCACCGGGGCACCGGAGCGCCACCCCAGGCCGTCAATGACCTGTTCATTGGCCAGCACGGTCTGGTCCACCGGGTCCCAGTTGACCACGGCGGTCTTCTTGTAGACCAGCCCCTTTTCAAACAGGCGGGTGAACAGCCACTGTTCCCAGCGGTAATACTCGGGCCGGCAGGTGGCGATTTCCCGGGACCAGTCGTAGGCAAACCCCAGGCGCTTGAGCTGGCCGCGCATGTAGTCGATGTTCTCGTAGGTCCACTTGGCCGGGGGCACGCCGTGCTTGAGGGCGGCATTCTCGGCGGGCAGGCCGAAGGCATCCCAGCCCATGGGCTGGAGCACGTTGCGCCCCTGCATGCGCTGGTGGCGGGCGATGACGTCGCCGATGGTGTAGTTGCGCACATGGCCCATGTGGAGCCGCCCACTGGGGTACGGGAACATGGAGAGGCAGTAGAAGGGTTCCCGGCCGTCATCCTCCCGGGCACGGAAGCAGTCATTGGCTTCCCACCAGGCTTGGGCATCGGTTTCGATGACTTCGGGTTCGTAGTGTTCTTGCATGGGGTTCCACCGGCTGAATCTGGGAATGCACGGGCCAGGGGCGCGGACCGCCGCTGCGTTGTCCATGGCTCCGGGAAGACCGGCAAGGATAGCGTGACTGCCGGGGGGTCACAACTTCCGGCACATTGACCTGAGCCGAGGCATGGGTGGTACGCGTGAAACCTGGTGTACTCTTGGAAGCATGGTGGAAGACAGAGGTAGGCCGTGGCCCCATCGGCGGGACGCCGTGAATACGTCCCTGTAGGCTTGATTGCCGCATCCCTGCGGCAAACGCCCGCCGCCAGGACCACGGCCTACCCCTTCTGCGGCACCGATCCATTTTTTGATGAATTCACTGGAGGTTGGAATCATGTCGGACAAACAGAGCGAACATCCCATCCGGGACGGACTGGTCCATGCCTACGACCGGATGCTGGAACGGGTGCGGCATGCCGTGGAAGTGGCAGAGGAAAAGACCGGCCCGACCCTGGAACATGCCATCGAGGACGCCCGTCACAAAGCCGTGGAACTGGGCGAGGCCACCCGCGAGGAGGCCCACGAGGTGGCCGAATACATCCGCCGGGATCTGCATGACATCGGCGACTACCTGAACGAGTCGAGCCGGGATTTTCGCACCTGGTTCCGTATGGACCTGCAGCTCATCGAGGCCCGGATCCTGGACCTGCTGTCCTCCATCGCCGACCGCACCCGGGTGGAACTGGCGGAACTGGAGGCCCGCGCCCGGGCGGTGGGGGTCTGGCACACCGGTGAGGTGGCGGCGCCAGGGGTGCTGGCCTGCAAGCGGTGTGACACCGAACTGCATTTCACCGAGAGCGGTCGGATCCCGCCCTGCCCGAAGTGCCACGGCACCGAATATCGAAGGGCTCGGGACTAGGAGCGAGGAACCGGTGATGAAGGGGACGCCGGGCCGCGTCGCCCGGCCAGCACCAGCCCCGCCACCAGCAATGTCAGCCCCGTGACCACCGGCCAGTTCCCCCACAGGGCATAGGGGGTGAGCCCTTCCCGGGGCTGCGCCCGGGTGGTCAGCACGTGGGTCTCGAACTGGGGCGAACGATCCCGGATCCCGCCCCGATGATCGATCACCGCCGAGATCCCCGTATTGGTGGCCCGGAGCATTTCCCGCCCCGCTTCCAGTGACCGCACCCGGGCGATTTCCAGGTGCTGATGGGGGGCGATGGAATCCCCGAACCAGGCATCGTTGGTCACGTTCACCAGCATCTGCGCCCGCGGCAGGGCACGGATGATCAGATGTCCGAAGGCATCCTCGTAGCAGATGGAGGCTCCCAGCACGATCCCGGCCGCCTCAAGGGTGAAGCCTCCGTGCCCCCTGGACAGGTCCGCCATGGGCAGCTCGATATAGCCGTCCAGCCACTCCAGCAGTCCCCGTAGCGGCAGGTATTCACCAAAGGGCACCCGCTTGCGCTTGTGATAGAACTGAGGGCGCTCGGCATCCACCTTGGCGATGCTGTTGAACATGCGCCGGGTTTCGGGTTCGTAGGTGAAGATGCCGGCCAGCAGTTCGCTGCCATGGGTGCGCGCCTCCGCCGCCAGGGGCAGGAGGAAATCCTCTTCCAGGTAGTGATAGAAACTGGGCACCGCCGTCTCGGGCCAGAGGATCAGATCGCTGCCGAAGGCCTCTTCGGTCAGGTAGGCATACAGGCCCATGGCCGTCACCAGTTCCTCCGGACGCAGCTTGTCCTCCTGGGCCATGTTCCCCTGCAACAGGCTGACCTGCAACGGCTCGCCCACGGGGCGGGTCCATTCCACCTGTTTGAGTCCCAGCCCCCCCAGCCACAGCAATCCCACCAATCCCAGCGCCGCCGCCAGCCGACGATGCCCGCTCACGACACCCCAGGCCAGGGCGCCGGCCATCATCGCCGCCACCATGCCGGTACCAAAGACTCCCAGCACCGGCATATAGCCGGCCAGGGCCGTATCCAGTTGGGCCGTCCCCAGCAGCAGCCAGGGGAATCCGGTGAGAAACCAGCCACGCCACCACTCGAACAGGACCCACAGGGCCGGCACCAGCAACACCAAATGCACGAAGGCGGTCGTCCGCCCCCGCAGGCGGGCGGCCAGATAGCCGAGCAGGGCCGGGAACAGGGCCAGCAGCATGACGAAGCCGGCCGTGATCAGGGCCGCCAGGGGGGCAATGGCCGCGCCGAACAGGTGCAGGCTGTAATACACCCAGTAGACGCCGGCCCCGAACATGCCAAGGCCGAAGGCATAGCCCCGCCAGGCCGCCTGGCGGGGTTGCGCCCCGGCCCAGAGCACGAACAGCAGGGCCGGCGCCAGCACACCCAGCACACGCAGTTCAAAGGGGGCAAAGGCCGGCACCAGGGCGGCGCCGGCCAACAGGGCCAGCCATAGGGCCCAACGGGGGTGCCGTTCCAGCGTCCGGATCAGGGGCACAGCCGCAAGCGCGTGGGTCATGGGATCAGAGCGGGGTGGGCTCCGCCTCGGCGGGCGGGGTTTCACGGTAACTGAGTTCCAGCAGATGCACCCGGCGGTTATCGGCCCGCAACACCCGGACATGGAAACGATCGAAGCTCAGTTCCTCGCCGCGCTTGGGGACATGGCCGAAGCGATGGATCACGAATCCGCCGATGGTGTCGAACTCGTCATCGCTGTAATCAGTATTGAAATAGGCGTTGAACTCCTCGATGGGCGTGAGGGCCTTCACCGTGAAGCGGCCATTGGCGTGGCGCAGGATGTGAGTGAGGAAGTCCTCGATGTCATGCTCGTCGTCGATCTCGCCGACGATCTGCTCCAGCACATCTTCGATGGTCACCAGCCCCGCCACGCCGCCGTACTCATCCACCACGATGGCCATGTGATTACGGCTGTTGCGGAACTCCTTGAGCAGCACGTTCAGGCGCTTGCTCTCGGGCACGAAGACGGCGGGACGCAGGATGTCCTGCATGTCGAAGACCTCCTGACCGTCCTTCACGAAATAACGCAGCATGTCCTTGGCCAGCAGGATGCCCACCACCTCGTCCCGGTCGTCACCGATCACCGGAAAGCGGGAATGGGCCGAATCGGCCAGGATGGCGACGATGTCGTCCAGGGCGGCATCCCGCCGCACCACATCCATCTGCGCGCGGGGGATCATGATATCCCGCACCTGCATCTCGGAGACCTGCATCACCCCCTCGATCATGCCCAGGGCATCGGGATCGATGATCTGGCGCTGATGGGCACCGCGCAGCAGTTCCACCAGTTGGGCGCGGTCCCTGGGCTCGGCCCCGGACAGGGCCAGGGTGAGACGTTCCACCCAACTACGGGCGGGAGGTTCGCTGGAGCGATCGGTATTCATGGAATGAGAGGTCGGAAGGATTCAGTACGCATAGGGGTCTGCATGGCCCAATTCTGCCATGAGCAATGTTTCAATCGTCTCCATCACCTCGGCCTCGGCCTCGGACAGGTGATCGAAGCCGCGCAGGTGCAGTACACCGTGGATCACCATGTGCGCCCAGTGGCTCTGCACCGGCTTGCCCTGCTCCGCCGCCTCCCGGGCCACCACCGGGGCGCAGATCACGAGGTCTCCCAGGTGGGCCATCGGCACGCCCGCCGGGGCCTCGAAGGGGAATGACAGCACATTGGTGGGACCGGACTTGCCCCGATACTGATGATTGAGCTGCGCACTTTCCGTCTCATCGGTGATGCGGATCAGCACCGACCCCTCGCAGCCCTGGCAAGCCAGATCCACCCAGCGACGAAAGCTCGCCGGTCCGGGTATCCCCTTGCGCGGCACCGCGTATTGCAATTGCACATCCCGGGACATCAGCGGTCCTTGCGAGACGATTCGCTCGCGTCATAGGCCTCGACGATGCGCTGCACCAGGGGATGGCGCACCACGTCCCGGGAGGTGAAGAAGGTGAAGCTGATGCCCTTCACATCCTGCAGGATCTCGATCACATGGCGCAGCCCCGACTGCCGGGGATTGGGCAGGTCCGTCTGGGTCACGTCACCGTTCACCACCGCGGTGGAACCAAAGCCGATGCGTGTCAGGAACATCTTCATCTGTTCCGAGGTGGTGTTCTGGGCCTCGTCCAGTATCACGAAGGCATCATTCAGGGTGCGGCCACGCATGTAGGCCAGAGGCGCCACCTCGATGACATTGCGCTCCATCAGCTTGGCCACCTTTTCAAAACCCAGCATCTCGTAGAGGGCGTCGTACATGGGCCGCAGATAGGGGTCGATCTTCTGAGCCAGGTCCCCAGGCAAAAATCCCAGCCGCTCCCCGGCCTCCACCGCCGGACGCACCAGCACCAGGCGTCGCACCCGCTCCGTTTCCAGGGCCTCGCAGGCGGCGGCCACGGCCAGGTAGGTCTTGCCCGTGCCCGCCGGCCCGATGCCGAAGTTCAAGTCATGGGTGCGGATGTTGCGCAGGTAGCGGAGCTGGTTGGCCCCGCGACCGCGGATCACGCCCCGCTTGAGATGCAGCGGCGTTTCATCCTCGTCCGCCTTTTCCTCCCGCCGGGACAGCAGGCGGTCAATCCCCGACTCCTGCAGATGCAGGTGGACGCGGGCGGGGTTGAGGGTCTCCTTCGCGGTGGCCCGGTAAAGATCCCGCAACAGCTCGGCGCCGGCCTGGGCCGGTTGCGGGTCACCGATCACGTTGAAGCGGGCACCCCGGTTGTTGATTTCCACGCCCAGGCGCTGCTCCATGAGCCGCAGATGCTCATCGAACTGACCACAGAGATTTGCCAGGCGCAGGTTGTCGGCGGGCTCCAGGGACAGTTCCACTGTCACCGGGGAGGCCGCCACTTGAGAATCGGCAGGAGTTTCAGTCAAGGCAGGTTCAGGCCATCAAGGCGGGTTGTGTGTCCACGGAGTATAGCCTGATCAGCCGCTCGCGGCGGCCTTCGGCATCGGTTCGGGTTGTTGCTCGTCAGGCACCCGTTCGCCCCGCAGTGAATGACTCAGGGCCTCGGTAATGCGCACCGGAACGAAATGTCCGATGCAGTCCGGATCCGCCGGGAAGTTCACCACCCGGTTGTTGCCGGTGCGTCCCGCCATCCAGCGCGGATCCTTGCGGGACGGGCCTTCCACCAGTACCGACTCCACCTGCCCCACCATGGCTTCACTGATGGCCTGGGCGGAGGCATTGATGGTGTCCTGCAGGTGCTGCAGGCGTTGCTTCTTCACCGACAGGGGCACGTCATCCTCCATCACCGCCGCCGGGGTGCCGGGACGGCGACTGTAGATGAAGCTGAAGGACTGGTCAAAGCCGATATCATGAATCAATTTCATGGTGGCCTGGAAATCCGCCTCCGTTTCACCGGGGAAGCCGACGATGAAATCCGAAGACAGGCAGATGTCCGGCCGGGCCTCACGGATGCGCCGGATCTTGGACTTGTACTCCAGGGCCGTGTGCCCACGCTTCATGGCCGCCAGTATCCGGTCCGAACCGCTTTGTACCGGCAGGTGCAGATGGCCGGCCAACTGGGGCACCTCGGCGAAGGCGCGGATCAGGCTGTCGGAAAACTCCACCGGATGGGACGTGGTGAAGCGAATGCGATCGATCCCGTCCACCGCCGCCACATAGTGGATCAGCAGGGCCAGGTCGGCGATCTCGCCATCGTGCATGCGGCCCCGGTAGGCGTTCACGTTCTGCCCCAGCAGGTTCACCTCTCGCACCCCCTGGGCCGCCAGCTGGGCCACTTCGGCCAGGACGTCGTCGAAGGGCCGGCTGATCTCCTCGCCCCGGGTATAGGGGACGACACAGTAGGTGCAGTATTTGCTGCACCCTTCCATGATGGACACAAACGCCGTGGGGCCGTCGGCCCGGGGTTCGGGCAGAGCATCGAACTTCTCGATCTCGGGGAAGGACACGTCCACCACCGGATAGCGGCCACCCCGGGCGCTTTCCAGCATCTGGGGCAGTCGGTGCAGGGTCTGGGGACCAAAGACCATGTCCACGAAGGGGGCGCGCTCCCGCAACAGTTCCCCTTCCTGGCTGGCCACGCAACCGCCGACACCGATCACCACGCCGGGGCGCTGTTCTTTGATGGCACGCCAACGCCCCAACAGGGAAAAGACCTTTTCCTGGGCCTTTTCCCGGATGGAACAGGTGTTGAGCAGGAGCACATCCGCGTCCATGGGATCATCCGTCAGCTCGCCCCCGTGGGATTCACGCAGCACGTCCAGCATCTTGCCCGAGTCGTACTCGTTCATCTGGCAGCCGTGGGTCTGGATATAGATCTTGGTACGCATGGGGTGATTCTTGGAAGTCCGGTCAGGCAAAGCGAAAGCGATATGCATGTTGCAGAACAAGCCCCTCTCCCCCTGATGTGAGAGGGGTTGGAGTGAGGGGCAGCATGCTCCGGCATCAAGCCGGGGTCTGGTCGCCCCTCATCCCCGGCCCTTCTCCCCCGTGGGAGAAGGAAGGTGAATCCTAAAACGGAATATCGTCCTCGAAATCATCCTGCATCGGACGACTGGAAGACGCCGCCGGGGCCGGTGCCTGCCGAGGCGCAGGTCTGCCGCCATCACCGGCGTCATGGCTGCTGCCGCGACCACTGTCGAAATCGCCGGAACCACCGCCGCTGCGACCGCCCAGCATCTGCATTTCATTGACCACGATCTCGGTGGTATAGCGCTTGATGCCGTCCTTTTCCCATTCCCGGGTCTGCAGGCGCCCTTCCACATAGACCTGGGAGCCCTTGCGCAGGTATTCACCGGCGATCTCCGCCAGACGCCCGAAGAACACCAGGCGGTGCCACTCGGTGCGCTCGGTCCAGTCATTGGTCTGCTTGTCCTTCCAGCGTTCCGCGGTAGCCAGGCTCACGTTGGCCACGGCGGCCCCACTGGGCATGTATTTCACATCCGGGTCATTGCCCAGATTGCCGATGAGGATGACCTTGTTGATGCCTTTAGCCATGAGACCGCTCCCGAAAACAGAAATCGTCCATTGTATCGTGATTGAGGGGGCAAGGCCGGAATTTATCCGCTCGCCCACCAGAGCATAGACCGTCCATGGATCATGGGGAACAGGTCATGCCTTACTGTCCAGGCTCACCCCCCCTCCCTTGCCGTGACTCAAGCAAGGAGGCTTGCCGCTACACCCGGAAAAGACTTACCGCCACTCCCGCGAGACTTTCATGGTCACTTCCGCGAAATATTCACCGTCACTCCCGCGAAAGCGGGAGTCCAGAACTTCACAGCCCGCGACGGGATTCCCGCTTTCGCGGGAATGACATGCTGAGAGCCGTATAACGACCTGCTGAGAATCTAATGGCATGCTGAGAGCCGTATTCGGTCATCCAGTGGGATCCAGCGCCAGCATCGGCGCCAGAAACCGCCCCGTATGTGAGCGAGGCTCGGCGGCGATCTGCTCCGGCGTCCCCGTGGCGATGATCTCGCCGCCACCGGAACCCCCTTCCGGCCCCAGATCGATGAGCCAGTCCGCCGTCTTGATCACGTCCAGGTTGTGCTCGATCACCACCACCGTGTTGCCATGGTCGCGCAGGCGGTGCAGCACCTTGAGCAATTGTTCCACATCGTGAAAATGCAGCCCGGTGGTGGGCTCGTCGAGGATATACAGGGTACGACCGGTATCCCGCTTTGACAGTTCCCGCGCGAGTTTCACCCGCTGGGCCTCGCCGCCGGACAAGGTGGTGGCATTCTGCCCCAACTGGATGTAGGACAGCCCCACATCCATCAGTGTTTCCAGCTTGCGCCGCAGGGCCGGCACCGCCTGGAAAAACTCCAGGGCGTCCTCCACGGTCATTTCCAGCACTTCATGGATGGTTTTGCCTTTGTAACGAATCTCCAGAGTCTCCCGGTTGTAGCGCTTGCCCTTGCAAACATCGCAGGGCACATAGACATCCGGCAGAAAATGCATCTCCACCTTGATGACGCCGTCGCCCTGACAGGCCTCGCAACGGCCGCCCTTCACGTTGAATGAAAAGCGCCCCGGGGCATAGCCCCGCGAGCGGGCCTCCGGCACCCCGGAAAACAGTTCGCGGATGGGCGTGAACAGGCCGGTGTAGGTGGCCGGATTGGAACGGGGCGTGCGACCAATAGGGCTCTGGTCGATGTCCACCACCTTGTCGAAAAACTCCGCCCCTTCCAGCGAGGCATAAGGGGCCGGTTGTTCACCGGCACGATTGATACGCAGGGCCATGAGGCGATACAGGGTATCGTTGATCAGAGTGGACTTGCCGGAACCGGACACACCGGTGACACAGGTGAACAGCCCCACCGGGACGGACAGATCCACATCGCGCAGGTTATTGCCGCTGGCGCCCCGGATGACCAGTTGGCGCGCCGGGTCCACAGGATGCCGGCGGGCAGGCACATCGATCCGGCGCTGCCCGGACAGGTACTGGCCGGTGAGAGACTCCGCAGTATGGCTGACCGCCTCCGGGGTCCCCTGGGCCACGATGCGCCCCCCGTGACGACCGGCCCCCGGACCGATGTCCACCACATGATCCGCCCGACGGATGGCGTCTTCATCGTGCTCCACCACGATCACCGTATTGCCCAAATCCCGCAGATAGGTCAGGGTATTGAGCAGGCGTTCGTTATCCCGCTGATGCAGGCCGATGGAAGGCTCGTCCAGGATGTACATGACCCCCACCAGCCCGGCACCGATCTGAGAGGCCAACCGGATACGCTGGGCCTCGCCGCCGGAAAGGGTATCCGCTGACCGATCCAGGGTGAGGTAGTCCAGCCCCACGTTCACCAGAAAATCCAGCCTGGCGACGATTTCCTTGAGGATCTTCTCCGCAATCCTGCCCTGCTTGCCGGGCAGGGACAGATCCTGGAAAAAGTGTCGGGCCGTTCCGATGGGCAGACGGGTCAGCTCCGGCAACGTGTGGCTCCCGATGAACACATGACGGGCGGCCCGATTCAGGCGCGTTCCCTGACAATCCGGACAGGGATGCATGGAGCGGTACTTGGCCAACTCCTCGCGCACGGCACTGGAATCCGTCTCCCGGTAGCGTCGCTCCAGGTTGGGAATGATTCCTTCAAAGGGCTGGGTGGAGCGGGCGATCCGCCCCCGTTCATTTTGATACTCGAACTCGATCCGCGTGCGGCCGCTACCGTGGAGCACCACCTGGCGAATCGATGCATCCAGGGACTGGAAGGGCACCTCGATATCGAAATCATAATGCCGCGCCAGACTCTGGATCATCTGGAAATAATAGGCGTTGCGACGATCCCAGCCTCGCACCGCCCCACCGGCCAGACTCAGTTCCGGATGGGCCACCACCCGCTCGGGGTCGAAGAACTGCTGCACACCCAGACCGTCACAGGTGGGACAGGCGCCTACCGGATTGTTGAAGGAAAACAGCCGTGGCTCCAGCTCCTGAATGGCATAACCGCAGACAGGGCAGGCAAACCGGGAGGAAAACACCATCGGCGCCCGCTCCGGCGCATCCAGCCAGGTCACCAGGGCGATCCCCTCTGAGAGATTCAGGGCGGTTTCCAGGGATTCCGCCAGGCGCACCCGGACATCATCCCGCACCCGGAAACGGTCCACCACCACCTCGATGGTGTGCTTGCGGCGGGGTTCCAGCTTGGGTGGATCATCCAACTCCACCAGTTCGCCATCGATTCGGGCCCGCAGATAACCCTGGGCTCTCAACCCTTCAAGTACGTTCTGATGCTCCCCCTTGCGCTCCTGAATCACGGGGGCCAGCAGCATGAGCTTCTCGCCTTCTGGAAGCGCCAAGACCTGATCCACCATCTGACTCACGGTCTGGGCTTCGAGACTGGTGTCGTGATCGGGGCAGCGGGGCACTCCCGCGCGGGCAAACAGCAGGCGCAGGTAGTCATAGATCTCGGTGATCGTCCCCACGGTGGAGCGCGGGTTATGAGATGTGGTCTTCTGTTCGATGGAAATCGCGGGGGACAGTCCCTCGATATGATCCACATCCGGCTTTTCCATCACCGACAGAAACTGCCGGGCATAGGCGGACAGGGATTCCACATAGCGGCGCTGTCCTTCGGCAAAGAGGGTGTCGAAGGCCAGGGAGGATTTGCCGGAACCGGATACCCCGGTAATGACGATCAGCCGATCCCGCGGAAGCGTCAGATCCACGTTCTGCAGGTTGTGGGTGCGGGCACCGCGGATGAGGATATTTTCCATGGAACAGAGGCTCCCGAGTGGGTTGCCGGCGGGCAAACGAGCATTTTAGCACTGAAAGTAAAGCCCTTGCCGTGAAAGCAAAATCTCATCGTCACTCCCGTACTCTTTCGTCACTCCCTCGCAAGCGGGAGTCCAGGGTTTTCTGTCCTGTCACTGGATTCCCGCGTTCGCGGGAATGACGCAGGGGTGGCGGGAATGACGCAGGGCGGGAATGATGAGACGGAGGTGGAATGAGAGGCAAGAAAAAACCCCGACCGGTTTCCCGATCGGGGTTTTGGAATAGGTGCCTGGCAGTGACCTACTTTCACATGGGGAGGCCCCACACTATCATCGGCGCTGAACCGTTTCACTTCCGAGTTCGAGATGGGATCGGGTGGTTCCGGTTCGCCATGGCCGCCAGGCAAAACTGACGCTGATGCTGATCAACTCAACATCGGCAAAATCGGGAAAACATCAGGCATGTCATGTCTTTGCAACTACACACCTCAAACTGCTTGGGTGTTATATGGTCAAGCCTCACGGGCAATTAGTACGGGTTAGCTTCACACATTACTGCGCTTCCACATCCCGCCTATCAACGTCGTAGTCTTCGACGACCCTTGAGGGGCATCAAGTGCCCAGGGAGATCTCATCTTGAGGAAGGCTTCCCGCTTAGATGCTTTCAGCGGTTATCCCGTCCGTACGTAGCTACCCGGCAATGCCACTGGCGTGACAACCGGAACACCAGAGGTACGTCCACTCCGGTCCTCTCGTACTAGGAGCAGACCCTCTCAAATCTCCGACGCCCACGGCAGATAGGGACCGAACTGTCTCACGACGTTCTAAACCCAGCTCGCGTACCACTTTAAATGGCGAACAGCCATACCCTTGGGACCTGCTTCAGCCCCAGGATGTGATGAGCCGACATCGAGGTGCCAAACACCGCCGTCGATATGGACTCTTGGGCGGTATCAGCCTGTTATCCCCGGAGTACCTTTTATCCGTTGAGCGATGGCCCTTCCATTCAGAACCACCGGATCACTAAGACCTGCTTTCGCACCTGCTCGACGTGTCTGTCTCGCAGTCAAGCACCCTTGTGCCTTTGCACTCAGTGCGCGATTTCCGACCGCGCTGAGGGTACCTTCGCGCTCCTCCGTTACTCTTTGGGAGGAGACCGCCCCAGTCAAACTACCCACCACACACGGTCCCTGTCCTGGATCACAGGACGAGGTTAGAACTCCAAACATGCCAGGGTGGTATTTCAAGGTCGGCTCCACCGAAACTGGCGTTCCGGTTTCAAT
>NZ_CP178333.1:2772500-3413644 GCF_047222355.1 Ectothiorhodospira shaposhnikovii
GAACCAGAACACCAGCACCACGCCAAGCCCCCGGCGCTTGTAGTGGACAGGCTCCGCGGAATAGAAATACCCCCCCAGCAGACCCAGGATGATGATCACCAACAGGGGCCAACCCTGCATCAGAACAAGCCCCAGCCCGATCAACAGGGACACGCCGAAGAAGATCATTCCCAGGGCGTGATAACGCCGAACATGCTCGATGGCCTCCGCCCACTCCCGGCGCGCCTCCCCTTCCGCGGCCTGTAAACAGGATTCCAGCACCGGTAGGTCGGCATGATCGTTGATCAGGTTCACTGCCGCCTGAATGAGCACCCCCGCCCCGATGATCAGCAGCGCCAGCCAGAGATTACCGTATCCCTGCTGCAGCGCCAGCACCGTGCCCAGACCGCAGGCGGCGATCGCCACGGTGTAGGAAAAGGGCCGGATGGCTCGTCTGAATCGATACGCCCCAGCAGGCTTCATGAATCTCTCCCGGAAATGACCAAACGGATCAGGATATACGCGATCCACGCCAAGGCGAAAGAATGCCCCGACCCCACCCGCGGGTAGAACACCGTCATTCCGCGCACTCAATGGGGCTACCGACCCCAAGCCCCAGTCGCTGAGCGGCGCTGCCCTGATTCATGGCAATCTCCACCAGGCCGATGGAATTGCGGTACCAAAACAGCCCCCCCGGACCCACTTCCCCAAAAACCCGTCGATAGGGAATGTGCCTACCCGCCAGATTGAACACCACGGCATCACTCAGCGAGTCGGCCGGGATCCCGGTCATCGCATTGCCGTAGACATCCACATAGACCACCTCCCACAGGGCCGTCGGCCAGTCCCAGCCTTGCAACGCATCCGGCTGGACCGGATCACCCGGGACGACTTCCCCATTGGCCAGCATGGCCGCCACCGGCGCAAACAGATCCCGACCATGAAAACTTTGGGAGAGGAACGGCGGTTCCCAGCGGATGACCCATGCCTCCATCGCACCCAGGCGACGGGCCGCCGGCAGCAGCAAGCCATTGTCAGGTCCGACAAACCAGTGCGTGCCGGCATGCAGCATCAGGGGACGACGGGGCGTCCCCACCCCCGGATCCACCACGCACAAAAATACACACCCCGACGGAAAAGGCGCCAGCAGTGCCTGCAGCAGATAGGCGGCGGCACGGGGGCGGAAGGCCGGCGCGTCGCTCTGCAGGTGAATCACCCGGGAACGCGGCGCCCGATGAGCCAGCACGGCCTCCATCTGCCCCAGATAGGGGCCCTCCCTGCCAAAATCGGTGAAGGTCACGATCACAAACCCACCCCCCTTTCAGAGTCTTGCATGGCCCCGATACCACAGACACGAAAAAGCCGGCACTAAGGCCGGCTTTTTCGGAACAGCGTGAACAGCAGATGATGCCGAGAAAGATTACTCGGCGGCCTCCGCAGCCGCAGGCTCCGGACGATCCACCAGTTCCACGTAAGCCATCGGTGCGTTGTCTCCCTTACGGAAACCGCACTTCAGGATACGCAGGTAACCACCCGGACGCGCCTGGTAACGAGGGCCCAGTTCATTGAACAGCTTGCCCACGATCTCGTCGTCCCGCAGACGTGCAAAGGCAAGACGGCGAGTGTGAACGCTGTCTTCCTTGGCCAAGGTGATCAAGGGCTCAGCCACCCGGCGCAGTTCCTTCGCCTTGGGCAGCGTCGTCTTGATCGCTTCGTGGCGGAACAGCGACAGCGCCAGGCTCTGCATGGTGGCCTTGCGGTGTGAACTGTTGCGATTAAGTTGCCTACCCGAGTGACGGTGACGCATGGCTTATATTCCTTAAGTCAAAATCTGCGAGACGACCGGGATTAACCGGCGCTCTTCTTTTCGTGTTCTTTAAGGCCCGGCGGCGGCCAGTTCTCAAGACGCATACCCATGGACAGGCCATGGGAGGCCAGCACGTCCTTGATCTCGGTCAGGGACTTCTTGCCCAGGTTCGGGGTCTTGAGCAACTCCACTTCGGTTCTCTGAATCAGATCACCGATGTAGTAGATGTTCTCCGCCTTCAGGCAGTTGGCCGAACGCACCGTCAACTCCAGATCATCCACCGGCCGCAACAGAATCGGGTCGATGTCCATGGACTTGCTTTCCTGGGTCACGGTCTCGTCACCCCGCAGTTCCACAAATGCCATCAACTGACTCTGCAGGATGGTGGCCGCCTGGCGAATGGCGTCGTCCGGTGACACGGTGCCGTTGGTCTCCAGTTCGATGACCAGACGGTCCATGTCGGTGCGCTGTTCCACACGGGCACTTTCCACGTTGTAGGCCACACGACGGATCGGGCTGAAGCTGGCATCCAGCATCAGGCGGCCGATCGGGCGATCCTCGCCATCGGCCTGACGACGGGCGGAGACCGGCTGATAGCCGCGACCCTTGCCCACCTTCAGGGTCATGTTCAGCTCACCGCTCTTGGTGAGATGAGCAATGACATGCTCCGGATTCACCACTTCCACGTCATGATCCAGGGTGATGTCACCGGCCGTGACCACTCCCGGTCCCTTCTTCTTCAGGACCAGAGTGGCTTCGTCCCGGGCGGTCATGCGCAGTGCGATGCCCTTCAGGTTCAGCAACACGTCGACGACGTCTTCCTGAACCCCTTCGAGGGTGGTGTACTCATGCAGCACACCTTCGATCTCCGCCTCCACCACGGCGGCGCCGGGGATGGAGGACAGCAGAATACGGCGAAGTGCGTTGCCGAGCGTATGACCGAAACCCCGCTCAAGCGGCTCCAGCACCACCTTGGACACATTGTCCGTGATGGACTGGACCTCGATATGCCGAGGCTTGAGGAGTTCGTTGACCTTGGTCTGCATCAAAGACCTCGTAACTGATTACTTGGAGTAGAGCTCGACCACCAGGGATTCGTTGATATCCGCCGGCAGGTCGCTGCGCTCAGGAGCGTTCTTGAACACGCCTTCCATTTTCTTGGTGTCCACGTCCACCCACTCGGGGAAGCCGAACTGCTCGGCCAGCGCCAGGGAATCCTGGATGCGGACCTGCTTGCGGGACTTCTCGCGAATGGAGATCACGTCCGTGGGCTTGACCTGGTAGGAAGGGATGTTCACGGTGCGACCGTTCACCTGGATGGCCTTGTGGCTCACCAGCTGACGGGCTTCCGCGCGGGTGCTGCCGAAGCCCATCCGGTACACCACGTTGTCCAGCCGGCATTCCAGCAGACGCAGCAGGTTGTCACCGGTGGAGCCCTTCAGGCGGCTCGCTTCCTTATAGTAGTTGCGGAACTGACGCTCCAGAACTCCATAGATACGGCGCAGCTTCTGCTTTTCACGCAGCTGCACACCGTAGTCGGACAGACGGGTACGGCGATCGCCGTGCTGCCCAGGAGCCTTGTCCAGCTTGCACTTGGAATCCAGTGCGCGGACGCGGCTCTTCAGGGACAAGTCGGTGCCTTCGCGGCGACTCAGCTTGCACTTGGGACCAATATAACGTGCCATGGTGCTCCTCCGGGACTATACGCGCCGCTTCTTCGGCGGACGGCAACCATTGTGGGGAATCGGCGTGATGTCGCTGATGTTCGTGATCTTGAAGCCCACGTTGTTCAGGGCGCGAACCGCCGACTCCCGCCCCGGGCCAGGACCCTTGACGAGCACTTCCAGATTCTTGAGACCATATTCCTGAGCAGCCGTACCGGCACGCTCGGCAGCCACCTGGGCGGCGAACGGCGTGCTCTTGCGGGAGCCGCGGAACCCGGAACCACCGGCCGTGGCCCAGGACAGGGTGTTGCCCTGGCGGTCGGTGATCGTCACGATCGTGTTGTTGAAGGACGCATAGACATGCGCCACACCGTCGGAGACGGACTTCTTGACCTTCTTACGGGTCCGGGTGGGGGCCTGTGCCATACCTGTTTCCTGTAATCCTGATAATTACTTGCGGATGGGGCGACGCGGTCCCTTGCGGGTGCGCGCATTCGTGCGGGTACGCTGACCGCGCAGAGGCAGGCCGCGACGGTGGCGCAAGCCCCGGTAGCAACCCAGATCCATCAAGCGCTTGATGTTCATGGAGGTCTCACGACGGAGGTCACCCTCGACCGTGAAACGACCCACTTCCGTACGCACCTTCTCCACTTCGTCTTCGGAGAGTTCGCGGATCTTGATGTCCGGACGAATCCCAGCTGCCTCGCAGATTTTCTGGGCACGGGTTTTACCAACACCATAAATTGCCTGAAGGGCAATCACGGCATGTTTGTGGTCCGGAATATTGACACCTGCTACACGAGCCATCCAGCTATCTCCAAGCACCGGCGGAAAAGCCGGGTATTCTAACCAGTGAACGCCGCCGAATCAACGGTTAACCCTGCCGCTGTTTGTGACGGGGATCCGAGCAGATCACACGCACCACACCATTGCGGCGGATGATCTTGCAGTTGCGGCAAATCTTTTTTACAGACGCACGTACTTTCATCTCAATTTCCTCTAGCTGGGCCTGCTATCGCAGCATGCCCGACTTGCCATAGCCTTTCAGGTTGGCCTTGCGCATCAATCCCTCGTACTGATGGGACACCAGGTGCGCCTGCAACTGCGCCATGAAATCCATCACCACGATCACGATGATCAGCAGGGACGCACCACCGAAGTAGAAGGGCACGTTCCAGTACAGGATCAGGAACTCGGGCATCAGACACACGGCGGTGATGTAGATGGCACCCACCGCCGTCAGACGGGTCATGACACCATCGATATACCGCTCGGTCTGCGCCCCCGGCCGGATACCTGGAATGAAGGCACCTGACTTTTTCAGGTTTTCCGCCGTCTCCCGGGCATTGAACACCAACGCCGTATAGAAGAAGCAGAAGAATACGATTGCCGCACCATAAAGCATCACGTAGAGCGGCTGTCCCGGGCCCAAGGCCGTCGACAGATCCCGCAACCAGGTCATGCCCTCCGCCTGCCCGAACCAGGTCCCCAGGGTAGCGGGGAACAGGATGATGCTGGAGGCGAAGATGGCCGGAATCACACCCGCCATGTTCAGCTTCAGGGGCAGATGACTGCTCTGACCGCCGAAGACCTTACGCCCTACCTGGCGCTTGGCATAGTTGACCGTGATACGACGCTGACCACGTTCCACGAAGACGATGAAACCGATCACCGCCATGCCCATGGTCATGAGCAGGATCACGAAGGCAGGAGACAACTCACCGGTGCTGGCCAGTTCCAGAGTCCCTCCCAGGGCACCCGGCAGACCGGCAACGATACCGGCGAAGATGATGATGGAGATACCGTTGCCGATACCCCGCTCAGTCACCTGTTCACCCAACCACATCAGAAACACCGTACCGGTCACCAGAGAGACCACTGTGGTGAAGATGAAACCGATACCCGGATTCACCGCCACCGTAGTGTCGCCGATCACCTGCTGATTCAGGGCGATGGCGATACCGATACTCTGGATCAGGGCCAGGAACACCGTGCCGTAGCGGGTGTACTGGGTGATTTTTCGCCTACCCGGCTCCCCTTCCTTCTTGATCTGTTGCAGGGCCGGCACCGTTGCAGCCAGAAGCTGCATGATGATGGCCGCCGAGATGTACGGCATCACCCCGAGGGCAAACAGACTCAGACGCTCAAGGGCCCCACCCGCAAACATGTTGAACATGTCCAGAATGGTTCCCGACTGAGCGTCGTAGAACTGCGCCATTGCAATGGGATCGATCCCCGGCACCGGGATGAAGGTCCCGATGCGGTAGACCACCAACGCCATCAGCACAAACAAAAGGCGCTGGCGAAGTTCAGTGAACCTCCCCAGCCCGCCTAGTGTTGCGCCCCCTGCTGTATTGGAAGCGGCCACTTAGTCCTCGATTTGCCCGCCGGCGGCCTCGATGGCAGCCCGCGCGCCCTTGGTTACGGCCACGCCCTTGAGGCTCACGGCCTTGTCAATGGAACCCGAAGCAATCACCTTGGCCTTGACGGTCTGTTCCGGCACGATGCCGGCGGCCTTCAGGGCAGCCAGGTCGATCACGCCTTCCAGACCGGCCAACTCGTGCAGACGCACCTCGGCATTGCCGGCACTGGTACGGGAACGGAAACCCACCTTCGGCAGGCGGCGCTGCAGGGGCATCTGACCGCCCTCGAAGCCCACCTTGTGATAACCGCCGGCACGGGACTTCTGACCCTTGTGACCACGGCCACCGGTCTTGCCCAGACCGGAACCGATACCACGGCCAAGACGCTTGGCGTCGGGACGGCTACCCGGTGCGGGACTCAGATTGTTCAGTCTCATCTCAAACCTCCTCAACCTTCAGGAGATAGGATACCTTGTTGATCATCCCCCGATTTTCCGGCGTATCCTTGACGACCACCGGATTGTGGATACGACGGATGCCGAGGCCGCGCAGGCAGGCCTGGTGGCTCTTCAGCCGCCCATGCTTGCTGCGGATCAGCGTCACCTTGAGTTCGTTCGCGGCTGCCATGATTACCCCACGATCTCTTCGAGTTTCTTGCCACGCTTGGCGGCGATGAGCTTCGGATCATGCACGGCGGTCAAGCCATTCAGGGTCGCGCGCACCACATTGATGGGGTTGCGCGAGCCAATGCACTTGGCCAGCACGTTACGCACACCCGCCACTTCGAAGACGGCACGCATGGCACCACCGGCAATGATACCGGTACCTTCGGAAGCCGGCTGCATGAAGACCTTCGCGGCGCCGTGACGGGAACTCACGGAGTAATGCAGCGTGCCATCGTTCAGGGGGACGGAGCGCATGTTCTTGCGCGCGGATTCCATCGCCTTCTGGATGGCCAGGGGCACTTCACGGGCCTTGCCGTAGCCAAAGCCGACCTTGCCGTTGCCGTCACCGACCACGGTCAGGGCAGTAAAACGAAACTGGCGTCCACCCTTGACCACCTTGGCCACGCGGTTGACGGAGATGAGCTTCTCCTGAAGGCCGTCGTTCTCGCTCGCATTCACACTTGCCATTGCATCACCCTTGTCAGAATTCCAGGCCACCTTCGCGGGCGGCATCGGCCAGCGCCTTCACACGGCCGTGATACTTGAACCCCGAGCGGTCGAACGCCACCTTCTTGATACCCTTGGCGACCGCACGCTCGGCAATCAGACGGCCCACGGCGGCAGCCGCTTCGATGTTGCCGGTGGACTTCAGGCCACCGCGCACATCGGCTTCCACGGTGGAGGCGCAGGTCAGCACCTCGGAACCGGAGGGCGCGATGATCTGCGCGTACACATGCCGCGGCGTGCGGTGCACGCAGAGACGATGGGCGCCGAGTTCACGGATTTTGTACCGGGCCCGCTTGGAGCGCCGGAGTCGAGCTTCTTTCTTATCCATTGCGGTCACCTAGCCTACTTCTTCTTCGCTTCCTTGCGGATGATCTGTTCATTCGCATACCGGATACCCTTGCCCTTGTAGGGCTCCGGCGGACGGTAGCGGCGAATCTCGGAGGCAACCTGCCCCACCTTCTGCTTGTCGACACCCTTCACCAGGATTTCGGTCTGGCTGGGGGTCTCAATGCTGATGCCTTCCGGCACCGGGTATTCCACCGGGTGGGACAGACCGAGAGTCAGGTTCAGCTTGTTACCCTGTGCCTGGGCACGATAGCCCACGCCCACGAGTTCCAGCTTGCGCTGGAAACCTTCGCTCACACCCACCACCATGTTGTTCACAACGGCGCGCATTGTACCCGCCATGGCGTTGTGACGGGTATCATTATTGGCAGGCTTGAAGGTAAGCACACCTTCTTCCTGGGCAATCTCGACGTTCGGGTTGGCCGGGAAGGCAATGTTTCCCTTCGGCCCCTTCACGGAGATCGACTCATTGCTGATAGACACATCGACGCCCTTGGGCAGTGCGATGGGGTTTTTCGCTACTCGGGACATGGCTTCAATCCGATTAGGAGACGATGCAGAGTACTTCGCCGCCCTGACCCTGGGCGCGGGCCTGGCGATCGGTCATCACACCCTTGGAGGTGGAGACGATGGCGACACCCAGTCCGCCGATCACCTTGGGCAGTTCATCCTTGCTACGGTAGATCCGCAGACCAGGCCGGCTGACGCGACGGATGGTCTCGATGACCGGGCGGCCCTGGAAGTACTTCAGCTTCACCGTCATGACGGGTTTCTTGTCCTGCTCGCTCACCACCACATCGGCGACGTAGCCTTCGTCCTTGAGGACGTTGGCGATGGCCACCTTCAGCTTGGAAGACGGCAGGCTGATTTCGGTCTTGGCAGCGCGCTGGCCATTGCGGATGCGGGTCAGCAGATCTGCCACGGGATCGGTCATGCTCATATCAGGTGTTTCCCTCTTACCAGCTCGACTTGACCAGGCCGGGGACATCCCCGCGCATGGCCGCCTCGCGCAGCTTGTTGCGACCCAGGCCAAATTTCCGATAGTACCCATGGGGACGACCGGTCAGGTGGCAGCGATTGCGCTGACGCACAGGACTGGAATCACGGGGCAGCTTCTGCAGCTTCATCACTGCAGCCATGCGATCCTCGTGGCTCGTCTCCGGGTTCTGGATGAGCGCCTTCAGCTCCGCGCGCTTCGCCGAGTACTGCTTAACCAACTGGGCGCGCTTGAGTTCGCGCATCATCATGGAAGTTTTGGCCATAGCTCTATAAACCTCTTATTGCTTGAACGGGAAGCGGAACGCTTCCAGCAGCGCCCGGCCTTCCTCGTCGGTCTTGGCCGTGGTGGTGATGGTGATGTCCATGCCACGCAGGGCGTCGATCTTGTCGTAGTCCACTTCAGGGAAGATGATCTGTTCCCGAATGCCCATGTTGAAGTTGCCGCGACCGTCGAAGGACTTGCCGGAGATACCACGGAAGTCACGCACACGGGGCAGCGCCACGTTCACCAGACGATCGAGGAATTCGTACATCCGCTCCCGGCGCAGGGTCACCTTGCAGCCAATGGGGTAGTCATCACGGATCTTGAAGCCGGCGATGGACTTGCGGGCACGGGTCACCACGGGCTTCTGACCAGCGATGGCGGTCATGTCGCCCAGGGCGTGCTCGATGATCTTCTTGTCGGCCACCGCCTCACCCAGACCCATGTTCAGGGTGATCTTGGTGATGCGCGGTACCTCCATGACGTTGGAATAGTTGAAGCGCTCCATGAGCTGCTTCACCACCGTCTCCTGATAAAATGCTTTCAGCCTGGCCATCTGATCCACCTTAAGACGCGTCGACGACTTCGTTGTTGGACTTGTAGACGCGCACCTTACGGCCGTCCTCCAGAGTCCTGAACCCGACGCGGTCGCCCTTGCCGGACGCAGGGTTGTACAGCATCACGTTGGAGATGTGCAAGGGCATCTCCTTGTCGATGATGCCGCCACTCACGCCCGCGTAGGGGTTTGGCTTCTGGTGTTTTTTCACCATGTTGATGTTCTGGACCAGCACCCGATCATTTTCGAGCACCTTCAGAACGGTACCGCGGCGGCCCTTGTCTTTGCCGGCGATGACTACCACGTCATCACCCTGTCGAATTCTGCGCATCGTCTCTTACCTCAGCCTTACAGGACTTCCGGCGCCAGTGAAATAATCTTCATGAACCGCTCGCCGCGCAGTTCGCGGGTCACGGGTCCGAAGATACGGGTGCCGATGGGCTGGAGCTGGTTGTTGAGCAGAACGGCCGCGTTGCGGTCAAAGCGCACCACCGAACCATCCGGACGACGCACGCCCTTGGCCGTCCGCACCACCACGGCGTTATACACCTCGCCCTTCTTCACCTTGCCGCGGGGGATGGCGTCCTTGACGCTCACCTTGATGATGTCACCCACGCTGGCATAGCGGCGATGAGAGCCGCCGAGCACCTTGATGCACTGGACCCGGCGCGCCCCGCTGTTGTCCGCTGCATCCAAAACCGTCTGCATCTGAATCATGTTCTGATCTCACTTCCTATCGGTGGTCACTTGCACCGGCTTACTCAGGCGCGCGCTCAACGACCTTAAGCAGACGGAACGTCTTGGTCCGGGACATGGGACGGCACTCCTTCACCAGGACCTTGTCGCCCATCCGGGAATCATTGTTCTCGTCGTGCACATGGAGCTTCGTGGAGCGACGCATGTACTTACCGTACAGCGGATGCTTGACCCGGCGCTCGATGAGCACGGTACGGGTCTTGTCCATCTTGTCGCTCACCACACGGCCGGTGATCGCACGCTGTTCTTTCTGTTCCTGTTCGCTCATGACTTCACTCGCCTGCCATCGAACGCTGATTCAGCACGGTCTTGATGCGGGCAATGTCCTTACGGATCTTGCCGAAGCGGTCAGGACGCGGCGACTGGCCGGTGCCCTTCTGCATGCGCATTTTGAACTGCTCGCGATAGAGCTCCAGCAGTTCGCCCCGCAGCTCGTCGCTGCCCTTTTCACGTACTTCGCTTACCTTCATCACATCACCTGCCGAGTCACAAATGCGGTCTTGATGGGCAGCTTGGCGGCGGCCAGGCGGAAGGCCTCGCGTGCCACTTCCTCACTGACGCCTTCCATCTCGTAGAGCACGCGACCGGGCTGAATCTTGCACACCCAGTATTCCACGTTGCCCTTACCCTTACCCATGCGCACTTCAACGGGCTTTTTGGTGACCGGCACATCCGGGAACACCCGGATCCAGATCTTGCCGCCACGCTTGATGTGACGGGTCATGGCACGACGGGCCGCCTCGATCTGACGCGCCGTGATCCGGCCCCGGTCCATGGACTTCAGGGCGTATTCACCGAAACTGACCTTTTCGCCGGAGGTGGCGAGACCGCGGTTCTTGCCCTTGAACTGCTTGCGGAATTTGGTCCTCTTGGGCTGCAGCATCTTTCAACTCCTCAGTTAACCGCGGCCTTGCCATCCTGGGGAACGTCCGTCTTGCTATCGAAGTCGAACACCTCACCCTTGAACACCCACACCTTGACGCCGATGATGCCGTACGTGGTGCGAGCTTCGGCAAACCCATAATCAATGTCAGCGCGCAACGTATGCAGCGGCACGCGGCCTTCCCGGTACCACTCGCTGCGGGCGATTTCCGCACCGTTCAAGCGACCGGACACATGAACCTTCACACCCAGCGCGCCCAGGCGCATCGCGTTGCCCACGGCGCGCTTCATGGCGCGGCGGAACATGATGCGGCGCTCCAGCTGCTGGGCGATCCCTTCGGCGACCAACTGCGCGTCGGTCTCCGGCTTGCGGATCTCTTCAATGTTGATCTTGACGTTGGGGACAGCCAGACCCAGTCGACCCGCCACTTCCTTGCGCAGGGACTCGATGTCTTCGCCCTTCTTGCCGATGACGATACCCGGACGCGCCGTGTGGATCGTAATGAACGCCTGGCGCGCAGGCCTGGCGATCTGGATCCGGCTGACAGAGGCCTGGGCCAGTTTCTGCTTCAGGAACTGACGAATTTCCAGGTCCTTGTGCAGGTTATCCGCATAATCCCGTCCGTCGGCGTACCAGGTTGACGCCCAGTCGGCGGAGATCCCAAGGCGGAAGCCGATCGGATTTACTTTCTGACCCATCTCAGACCCCTAACTTTACTCAGCGCTCACGGCCACAGTGATATGGCTCGTGCGTTTCGTGATCCGGTTGGCACGGCCTTTCGCCCGTGCCGCGATGCGCTTGAGAACCGGCCCCTGGTCCACGCAAATGCGTGATACCTTGAGCTCGTCCACATCAGCGCCGTCATTGTGTTCTGCGTTGGCAATGGCCGACTCAAGAACCTTCTTCACCAGGTGAGCACCCTTCTTGGGGCTAAAGCTCAGCACCTGGAGAGCCCGCTCGACGGGCAGCCCCCGAATCTGATCCGCCACCAGGCGGCATTTCTGCGGCGATATACGCGCAAATCGCAGTTGAGCCATGGTTTCCATGATGATCCTCTACCTAGCCTTCTTGTCGGCCACATGACCCTTGAAGGTGCGCGTTGCCGCGAACTCCCCGAGCTTGTGACCCACCATATTCTCACTGACCAGCACGGGCACGTGCTGCCGGCCGTTATGCACGGCGATGGTCAAGCCCACCATTTGCGGAATGACCATCGACCGGCGGGACCAGGTCTTGACCGGACGCCGGTCATTGTTGGCGGCGGCGGTTTCGACCTTCTTCAGCAGATGATGATCGACAAAAGGACCTTTCTTGAGCGAACGCGGCACTGACCTATCCCCTCTTACTTCGCTTTGCGACGGCGAACAATCATGTTGTCCGTACGCTTGTTCTTGCGGGTCTTGTAACCCTTGGTCGGCACACCCCACGGGGTGACCGGATGCAGACCGAAGTTCCGGCCCTCACCACCACCATGGGGGTGGTCCACCGGGTTCATGGCCGTACCGCGAACGGTGGGACGGATACCCAGCCAACGCTTCGCACCGGCCTTGCCGAACTTGCGCAGACTGTGTTCCTGGTTACCCACTTCACCGATGGTGGCGCGGCAGTCGGCATGCACCTTGCGCATCTCGCCGGAGCGCAGACGCAGGGTCGCATACTGACCTTCACGGGCCACCAACTGGACGCCGGCGCCGGCACTGCGAGCCAGCTGGGCACCCTTGCCGGGACGCATCTCGATGCAGTGCACCACGGTGCCCAGCGGAATGTTCCGCAGAGGCAGCGCGCTACCCGGCTTGATCGGGGCATGGACGCCGGAGACGATCGGGTCGCCCGCCTTGACGCCGCGGGGCGCAATGATATACCGCCGCTCGCCGTCTGCATACAGGACCAACGCAAGATGCGCGGTGCGGTTCGGATCGTATTCCAGGCGTTCAACCTTGCCCGGGATACCATCCTTGTTCCGCTTGAAGTCCACGATGCGGTAGTGCTGCTTGTGTCCGCCGCCCACGTGCCGCACAGTCACGCGGCCCTGGTTGTTACGACCACCCGACCGGCGCTTCTTTTCCAGCAGAGGACCGAAGGGCTCGCCCTTATGCAGATCGGGCGTCACCACCCGGACCACAAAACGACGGCCCGCGGAGGTGGGTTTCGACTTGACGATCGCCATCTCGCGTTACCTTTCCGATTACTCGTTGCCGGCCAATTGAATATCGTGACCTGCTTCCAGAGTCACGTAGGCCTTTTTCCAATGCTTGCGGCGTCCGGCGTGGACACCCATGCGCTTGCGCTTACCCTGCTGGTTCAGCATGCGCACGGAGTTGACCTTGACATCGAACAAGGACTCAACCGCCTTCTTTACCTCGACGCGGGTCGCGTCGACGGCCACTTTGAACACGTGCTGATTGTTCAGCTCTGCCAGCATGGTGCCCTTTTCGGACACATGCGGGGCCACCAGGACCTTGAGCA
The DNA here is from genome assembly GCF_047222355.1 of Ectothiorhodospira shaposhnikovii. Classification (NCBI taxonomy): domain Bacteria; kingdom Pseudomonadati; phylum Pseudomonadota; class Gammaproteobacteria; order Chromatiales; family Ectothiorhodospiraceae; genus Ectothiorhodospira; species Ectothiorhodospira shaposhnikovii. The sequence continues at coordinate 2,785,753 of NZ_CP178333.1, forward strand.
GTCTTTCCTCGTTCATGACAGCCACCCTTCAACTTGCTTCAGCGCCGGCACGGTGATGATCACCTTGTCGAAACCCACCAGAGCCACCGGATTCAGATCCACCACTTCGCACACACCCACGCGGAGCAGGTTGCGGGCAGACAGATAGAGATTGATATCCGCCTCGCTGGTGACAATCAGGGCACCCTCGAGGTTCATGCCGTCCAGCTTGGCCTTCAGGTCACGGGTCTTGGGAGCGTCAACACTGAACGCATCCACCACCACCAGACGATCCTGACGAACCAGCTCGGAGAAGATGCTGGCCATGGCGGCGCGATACATCTTCTTGTTCAGCTTCTGGGAATAATCCCGGGGACGTGCCGCAAAGGTCACACCACCCCCACGCCACAGCGGGCTGCGGATGGTACCGGCGCGGGCACGACCACTCCCCTTCTGACGCCAGGGCTTGGCACCGCCGCCACGCACATCACTGCGGCTCTTCTGCGCCTTGGTACCGGCACGACCGCCTGCCATGTAGGCAACCACGGCCTGGTGCACCAGGGCCTCGTTAAAATCCCGACCGAACGCGCGATCAGAGACCTCGACGTCCTGCTGGGTGTCTTGAACCTGAAGCTTCATGAGATTCAACCTTTCGCCTTGACAGCGGGACGCACCAGCACGTCACCACCGGTGGAACCCGGCACCGCACCATGAATCAGGAGCAGATTGCGCTCGACATCAACCCGGACCACTTCCAGGTTCTGCACGGTGCAGCGCTCATTCCCCATCTGGCCGGCCATCTTCTTACCCTTGAATACGCGACCCGGGGTCTGGTTTTGACCGATCGAGCCCGGCGCCCGATGAGAGCGCGAGTTACCGTGAGTGGCATCCTGCATACTGAAATTGTGACGCTTGATGACACCCTGGAAGCCCTTACCCTTGCTGGTCCCGGTGACATCCACCTTCTGACCCGCGGAAAAGACTTCCACATTAAGGCTGGCACCCGCTTCGATGCCTTCACCTTCTCCGTCCTCGAGACGGAACTCCCAAAGCCCGCGACCGGCTTCCACACCGGCCTTGGCCAGGTGGCCCGCCTGGGGCTTGGAAACACGACTTGCCTTGCGGCTGCCCACCGCGACCTGCACGGCCCGATAACCATCCCGGTCGCTGGTCTTAACCTGCGCCACCCGGTTAGGCTCAACCTCGATGACAGACACCGGCAGGGAGACTCCGTCTTCAGTGAAGACACGAGTCATGCCCACCTTGCGACCGACCAGTCCGATTGCCATGACACTACCTCTTGCTTCCGCCCCGAAAAGGAGCGCCGAAGAAATTATTCTGCGTTCTGAAAATCACGGCCCGGCACAAGTTACCCTGCACCGGGCCATGGAAAGCCAACAATTATGCCACAACTATTGCGGCTAGTTAAGCTTTATTTGCACATCCACGCCAGCGGCTAGATCCAGCTTCATCAGGGCGTCCACGGTCTTGTCCGTGGGGTCCATGATGTCCATCAGGCGCTTGTGGGTACGGATCTCGTACTGATCACGGGCGTCCTTGTTGACGTGCGGAGAAATCAGCACGGTAAAGCTTTCCATCTTGGTCGGCAGCGGGATCGGGCCCTTCACACGGGCACCGGTACGCTTCGCGGTTTCCACGATCTCACTGGCGGAACGATCGATCAGACGATGATCGAAGGCCTTGAGGCGAATACGGATTCTCTGCTTGGCTGCCATGATGCTTACTCGATGATCTTGGAAACGACACCGGCGCCGACGGTACGGCCACCTTCACGGATCGCGAAGCGCAGACCGTCTTCCATCGCGATCGGCGCGATCAGGGACACGGTCATCTTCACGTTGTCACCCGGCATCACCATCTCGATGCCTTCCGGCAGATCGCAGGAACCGGTCACGTCCGTGGTACGGAAATAGAACTGCGGACGGTAGCCGTTGAAGAACGGGGTGTGACGACCACCCTCTTCCTTCGACAGCACGTACACTTCCGCTTCAAACTTGGTGTGCGGGGTGATGGAGCCGCTCTTGCACAGCACCTGGCCACGCTCCACTTCGTCACGCTTGGTGCCGCGCAGCAGCACGCCCACGTTGTCACCCGCCTGACCCTGATCCAGCAGCTTGCGGAACATTTCCACGCCGGTCACGGTGGTCTTGATGGTGTCGCGGATACCCACGATGGAGACTTCGTCACCCACCTTCACGATGCCGCGCTCGATACGACCGGTCACCACAGTACCACGACCGGAGATGGAGAACACGTCTTCCACCGGCATCAGGAATGCACCGTCGATGGCACGCTCCGGCTCCGGAATGTACTCGTCCAGGGCCGCAATCAGCTTGTCGATGGCCGGCATGCCGATATCGGAGGTGTCGCCTTCCAGCGCCTTGAGCGCGGAACCCACGATGATCGGGGTGTCGTCGCCAGGGAAGTCGTAGCTCGACAGCAGGTCGCGCACTTCCATTTCCACCAGCTCCAGCAGCTCGGCGTCGTCCACCATGTCGGCCTTGTTCAGGAACACGACGATGTAGGGCACACCCACCTGACGGGCCAGCAGGATGTGCTCGCGGGTCTGGGGCATCGGGCCGTCGGCCGCGGACACCACCAGGATCGCGCCGTCCATCTGCGCCGCACCGGTGATCATGTTCTTCACATAGTCGGCGTGGCCGGGGCAGTCAACGTGGGCATAGTGACGGTTGTCGGACTCATACTCCACGTGCGCGGTGGCAATGGTGATACCGCGAGCGCGCTCTTCCGGGGCGTTGTCGATCTGGTCGTAGGCACGGGCCTCACCACCAAACTTCTTCGCCTGAACCACCGTCAGCGCCGCCGTCAGCGTGGTCTTGCCATGGTCGACGTGACCGATCGTGCCCACGTTCACGTGCGGCTTCTTACGCTCAAACTTTTCCTTCGACACCTTAGTATTACCCCTTCAATATTCGAATCTGGTGACGTCCGATCAGGCCGATCTTCAGGACGACTTCTTGATGACCGCTTCAGCCACGCTGGCCGGCGCTTCCGCGTACTTGGCAAATTCCATGGAGTACACGGCGCGACCCTGAGTGGCGGAACGCAGGTCGGTGGAGTAACCGAACATCTCGGCCAGCGGCACTTCGGCGCGAACGATCTTGCCCGCCGGGGCATCGTCCATACCCTGCACCAGACCGCGACGACGGTTCAGGTCACCCATCACGTCGCCCATGTATTCTTCCGGCGTCACCACTTCCACCTTCATGATGGGCTCCAGCAGAACGGCACCCGCCTTGGCGGCGCCTTCCTTGAAGCCGATGGAACCGGCGATCTTGAATGCGGCTTCCGAGGAGTCCACGTCGTGGTAGGAACCGTCGAACAGGGTGACCTTCACGTCCACCACCGGGAAGCCGGCGATGACACCGTTCTTGATCTGTTCCTGCACGCCCTTGTCCACGGCGGGGATGTATTCCTTGGGCACCACACCGCCGACAATACCGTTGACGAACTCATAACCGGCACCGGCCTCCAGAGGCTCGATGCGCAGCCAGACGTGACCGTACTGACCACGACCACCGGACTGGCGTACGAACTTGCCTTCCTGCTCCACCGTCTTGCGGATGGTTTCGCGGTAAGCCACCTGGGGCTTGCCCACGTTGGCCTCCACCTTGAACTCGCGACGCATGCGGTCGACGATGATGTCCAGGTGCAGCTCGCCCATGCCGGAGATAATGGTCTGGCCGGACTCCTCGTCGGTACGCACCTGGAAGGAAGGATCTTCCTGGGCCAGCTTTGACAGGGCCACACCCATCTTTTCCTGGTCACCCTTGGTCTTGGGCTCCACGGCCACGGAGATCACCGGCTCGGGGAACTCCATGCGTTCCAGGGTAATGATGTTGTTCAGATCGCACAGGGTATCGCCGGTGCCGACATCCTTCAGGCCCACCGCAGCAGCGATGTCGCCGGCGCGCACTTCCTTGATCTCTTCGCGGGAGTTGGCGTGCATCTGCACGATACGGCCGACGCGCTCCTTCTTGCCCTTGACCGGGTTGTAGACGCTGTCACCGGACTGCACCACACCGGAATAGACGCGGAAGAAGGTCAGCGTACCGACAAACGGGTCGGTGGCGATCTTAAACGCCAGCGCGGCAAAAGGCTCATCATCGGTGGAATGACGCACGCCTTCGCTTTCGGCCGCATCATCCAGGATACCCTTGATGGCCAGCACGTCGGTGGGGGCCGGCATGAACTCGATCACCGCGTCCAGCATGCGCTGCACACCCTTGTTCTTGAAGGCGGTACCGCACAGGGCGGGAATGACTTCGTTACGCAGGGTACGGGCACGCAGGCCCTGCTTGATCTCATCGATGCTCAGCTCGCCGCCTTCCAGGTACTTCTCCATCAGCTCCTCGGAGCCCTCGGCTGCAGCCTCCACCATGTGATCGCGCCATTCCTGGCAGAGATCCACCAGCTCGGCGGGGATTTCTTTTGCCTCAAAGGTCATACCCTGAGAAGCGTCATCCCAGTAGATGGCCTTCATGGTCAGCAGATCCACCACACCAATAAAGGTATCTTCGGCACCGATGGGCATCACGATAGGCACGGGATTGGCGGCCAAGCGATCGCGGATCTGCCCGATCACGCGCAGGAAGTTGGCGCCGGGGCGGTCCATCTTATTGACAAACGCCATCCGCGGAACCTGATACTTGTTGGCTTGACGCCACACGGTCTCGGACTGGGGCTCAACGCCACCCACGGCGCAGAACACGGCACAGGCACCGTCCAGCACGCGCAGGGAACGCTCCACCTCAATGGTGAAGTCCACGTGTCCGGGCGTATCGATGACATTGATGCGATGCTCGGGGAACTGCTTGTCCATGCCGGACCAGAAGCAGGTGGTCGCAGCAGAAGTGATGGTGATGCCGCGCTCCTGCTCCTGCTCCATCCAGTCCATGGTGGCAGCGCCGTCATGCACCTCACCGAGCTTGTGGGAGACGCCGGTATAGAACAGGATACGCTCCGTCGTGGTCGTCTTGCCGGCGTCGATGTGCGCCATGATACCGATGTTCCGGTAGCGCTCGATGGGTGTTTTGCGTGCCACTTGAATTACCTCGAAAAGTCTTGTTTCCGACCGCCGGTTGCCTTACCAGCGGTAATGCGAGAAGGCCTTGTTGGCATCCGCCATGCGATGGGTGTCTTCACGCTTCTTCACGGCGGCACCCTTGCTTTCAGCGGCATCCATCAGTTCACCCGCCAGCTTCAGGGCCATGGACTTCTCGCCGCGCTTGCGGGAGGCATCCACGATCCAGCGCATGGCCAGCGCGTTCTGACGCACGGCGCGCACTTCCACGGGCACCTGATAGGTGGCACCACCCACGCGACGGGACTTCACCTCGACGCGGGGACGCACGTTTTCCAGGGCCTGCTCCAGCACCTGGATACCGTCGCCCTTCTTCGACTCAATCTGGGTCAGGGCACCGTACAGCACGCGCTCCGCAACGGACTTCTTGCCGTCGCGCATCACGGTATTGATGAATTTGGCGAGCAGCTCACTCCCGTACTTGGGATCGGGAAGGATGGTGCGCTTGGGAGCTTCAGATCTTCTGGACATGGTCTTATCTCAACGAGCCCTTAGGCCTTCTTGGGACGCTTGGCGCCGTACTTGGAGCGAGCCTGCTTACGGTTCTGTACACCCTGGGTATCCAGGCTGCCACGGACCGTGTGATAGCGCACACCCGGCAAATCCTTGACACGACCACCACGAATGAGCACCACCGAGTGTTCCTGAAGGTTGTGACCTTCACCACCGATGTAGCTGGAGACCTCGTAACCGTTCGTCAGGCGCACACGAGCGACCTTACGCAGCGCGGAGTTCGGCTTCTTCGGCGTGGTGGTATAGACACGTGTACACACGCCACGCTTCTGCGGGCAGGCCTCCAGGGCCGGCACGTTGCTCTTTTCCGTCGGGCGCTTGCGCGGCTTGCGCACTAACTGGTTAATTGTTGCCATGAAAGCGTTTCTCCTAGCCCAAAAACAACGACAGGCCGGACCTACCGGCCTGTCGAGGGTGCGATATGTTAGGCAGAGGGCCCGTCAGTGTCAAGACATGACGGACCCTCTCACCACCAAAAGACTGCTGCATCATTCCTCGGAGGCCGCGGCGCTGTCCGAATCCCCGTTGGATTCGGGGGTCACCGGGGCCTGGGACGGAGCAGGCGCCGTTTCCGGCACGGCCAGGGTCAGCCCCTCGCTGTGACGGCGACGACGACGCTCCTTGTGGTACGCCAGCCCGGAACCCGCCGGGATCAGGCGACCCACAATCACGTTCTCCTTCAGGCCGCGCAGGTCGTCCCGGGCACCGCGCACGGCGGACTCGGTGAGCACCCTCGTGGTTTCCTGGAAGGAAGCCGCTGAGATGAAGGATTCCGTGACCAGCGAGGCCTTGGTGATGCCCAGCAGCACCCGATCATACAGGGGATGCTGCTTGTCCGGTCCCAGCATGTCCATCTCTTCCACCACCCGGGCACGATCCACCTGCTCCCCGGTAAGGAAGCGGCTGTCTCCCGGATAGGTGATTTCCACCTTGCGCAGCATCTGGCGAATGATCACCTCGATGTGCTTGTCGTTGATCTTCACGCCCTGCAGACGATAAACGTCCTGGATCTCCTTGACCATGTATTCAGCCAGGGCGGTGACGCCCAGCAGGCGCAGGATGTCATGGGGGTTGGGTTCACCGTCGGCGATCACTTCCCCGCGCTCCACGTGCTCACCTTCGAACACATTCACCTGACGCCACTTGGGAATCAGCTCCTCATGGGTCTCGCCGCTCTTGTCATCGGTGATGATCAGACGCTGCTTGCCCTTGGTGTCCTTGCCGAAGCTGACCGTACCGGAACGCTCCGCCAGGATGGCGGGCTCCTTCGGCTTTCTGGCCTCGAACAGGTCGGCCACCCGGGGCAGACCACCGGTGATGTCACGGGTCTTGGAAGACTCCTGCGGGATACGGGCGATAACGTCACCCACCTCCACCGTGGCCCCGTCTTCCAGGTTCACGATGGCGCCGCTCTGCAGCACGTAGTTGGCCGGAATCTCGGTGCCCGCCAGGCACAGGTCCTGACCATTGGGACCCACCAGCTTCACCATGGGGCGCAGGTCCTTGCCCTGGGAGCCGCGGGACTTGGGATCGATGACCACGGTGGAGGTCAGGCCGGTGATGTCGTCCACCTGCTTGTTCACCGTCACGCCATCAAGGAAGTCCTGCATGCGGATGGTACCGGCCACCTCGGTGATGATCGGGTGGGTATGCGGGTCCCAGGTCGCCACTTCCTTGCCGGCTTCCACCGCCTCGCCGTCGGCCACCAGGATGACCGCGCCATAGGGCAGCTTGTAGCGCTCGCGCTCGCGACCGGCTTCGTCGATGACGCCGATTTCACCGGAACGGGACACCGCCACCAGGTTGCCGTGCTTGTTGGTCACCGTCTTGATGTTGTGCAGACGGATGGAGCCCTTGCCCTTCACGGAGATGCTGCTGGCGGCCGCGGTACGGCTGGCGGCACCCCCGATATGGAAGGTACGCATGGTCAGCTGGGTACCCGGCTCACCGATGGACTGGGCGGCGATGACGCCCACCGCCTCGCCGATGTTCACCCGGTGACCACGGGCCAGATCGCGGCCGTAGCACTTGGCGCAGATGCCGTGACGGGTCTGGCAGGTGATGGCGGAACGCACCACCACCTCGTCCACGCCGGCGGCTTCCATGGCATCCACGGAGTCCTCGTCCAGCAGGGTGCCGCGGGGCATGATCAGGTCGCCGCTCAGGGACAGCACGTCTTCCGCCAGCACGCGCCCCAACACCCGCTCACGCAGCGGCTCCACCACGTCGCCGCCTTCGATGATCGGCTTCATGACGATGCCCTGGTCGGTACCGCAATCCTGCTCGGTCACCACCAGGTCCTGGGCCACGTCCACCAGACGCCGGGTCAGATAACCGGAGTTGGCGGTCTTGAGCGCCGTATCCGCCAGACCCTTACGGGCGCCGTGGGTGGAGATGAAGTACTGCAACACGTTCAGACCTTCACGGAAGTTCGCCGTGATGGGGGTCTCGATGATGGAGCCGTCCGGCTTGGCCATCAGGCCGCGCATCCCCGCCAGCTGACGGATCTGGGCGGCGGAACCACGGGCACCGGAGTCGGCCATCATGAAGATGGAGTTGAAGGAAGGCTGCTTGACGAGATTGCCTTCGGCGTCCTCCACCTCGTCCTTGCCCAGCTTCTCCATCATGGCCTTGGCCACCTGGTCATTGGTATGGGACCAGATGTCCACCACCTTGTTGTAGCGCTCGCCCTTGGTCACCAGACCCGAGGAATACTGCTCCTCGATGTCCTTCACCTGGGTCTCGGCCGCCGCCAGGATGCCCAGCTTCTCGTCCGGGATCACCATGTCGTTGATACCGAAGGAGACACCGCCCCGGGTGGAGTACTTGAAGCCGGTGTACATCAGCTGGTCGGCGAAGATCACCGTCTCCTTCAGACCCACCCGACGATAGCAGTGGTTGATCAGCCCGGAGATGGCCTTCTTGGTCAGATCGCGGTTGACGATCTCGAACGGCAGGCCGGGGGGCAGGATGCGGGACAGCAGGGCGCGACCCACGGTGGTCTGGTAGCGGGTCAGGGTTTCCGAATGCTCGCCGTCCTCGCTCACCACCACTTCGCGGATACGCACCTGCACGCGGGCGTGCAGTTCCACCACGCCGTTCTCGTAGGCGCGGTGCACCTCGTCCACGTCACTGAACATCATGCCCTCGCCCTTGGCATTGATGCGGTCGCGGGACATGTAGTACAGACCCAGCACGATGTCCTGGGACGGCACGATGATGGGCTCGCCGTTGGCCGGGGACAGGATGTTGTTGGTGGACATCATCAGGGCGCGGGCTTCCAGCTGCGCCTCTAGGGACAGGGGCACGTGCACCGCCATCTGGTCACCGTCGAAGTCCGCGTTGAACGCGGCACAGACCAACGGATGCAGCTGAATGGCCTTACCTTCGATGAGCACCGGCTCAAAGGCCTGGATGCCCAGACGGTGCAGGGTCGGCGCCCGGTTGAGCATCACCGGATGCTCGCGGATCACCTCTTCGAGGATATCCCAGACCTCCGGCCCTTCCCTTTCCACCAGCTTCTTGGCCGCCTTGATGGTAGTGGCCAGGCCGCGGCGATGCAGCTTGCCGAAGATGAAGGGCTTGAACAGTTCCAGGGCCATCTTCTTGGGCAGACCGCACTGGTGCAGGCGCAGGGTCGGACCCACCACGATCACGGAGCGACCGGAGTAGTCCACGCGCTTGCCCAGCAGGTTCTGACGGAAGCGACCCTGCTTGCCCTTGATCATGTCGGCCAGGGACTTGAGCGGGCGCTTGTTGGTGCCGGTGATGGCACGGCCGCGACGGCCGTTGTCCAGCAGGGCATCCACCGCCTCCTGCAGCATGCGCTTTTCGTTGCGCACGATGATGTCCGGGGCGTTGAGCTCCAGCAGGCGCTTGAGACGGTTGTTGCGGTTGATGACCCGGCGATACAGATCGTTCAGGTCGGAGGTGGCGAAGCGACCGCCGTCCAGGGGCACCAGGGGACGCAGGTCCGGCGGCAGCACCGGCAGCACCGTGAGGATCATCCACTCGGGCTTGTTGCCGGACTCCAGGAAGGACTCGATCAGCTTCAGGCGCTTGGCCAGACGCTTGATCTTGGTGTCGGAACTGGTCTCGCGCACTTCCGTGCGCAGGCGGTTGGCCTCCTGCTGCAGATCGATGGAACGCAGCAGCTCGAACACGGCCTCGGCGCCCATGCGGGCATCGAACTCGTCGCCATGCTCCTCGATGGCGTCCAGGTACTGCTCGTCGCTCAGCAGCTGGCCCCGCTCCAGGGTGGTCATGCCCGGATCCACCACCACGAAGGCTTCAAAATACAGCACCCGCTCGATGTCGCGCAGGGTCATGTCCAGCAGCAGGCCGATGCGGGACGGCAGGCTCTTGAGGAACCAGATGTGGGCCACCGGGCTGGCCAGCTCGATATGCCCCATGCGCTCGCGGCGCACCTTGGTCTGGGTCACTTCCACGCCACACTTTTCGCACACCACACCGCGGTGCTTGAGGCGCTTGTACTTGCCGCACAGGCACTCGTAGTCCTTGATGGGGCCGAAAATCTTGGCGCAGAACAGGCCATCCCGTTCCGGCTTGAAGGTACGGTAGTTGATGGTTTCCGGCTTCTTGACCTCGCCGAATGACCAGGACCGGATCATTTCAGGGGACGCCAGCGCGATCCGGATGGCATCAAATTCTTCCACCTGGCCTTGCTGCTTGAGTAGATTGAGAAGATCTTTCATCGATTCACCTCGATTGAGTCGGAGCGGACACGTCCTGATTGCCCGACGGGGCGGACGGAAGGTCCGCCCCCGTCATGTGGTCCTGGCTCAGTCCTGCTCCAGTTCGATATTGATGGCCAGCGAACGGATTTCCTTCATGAGTACGTTGAAGGACTCGGGAATATTCGCTTCCATCCGGTGATCGCCGTCGACGATGTTCTTGTACATCTTGTTGCGGCCCTGTACGTCATCCGACTTCACGGTCAACATTTCCTGCAGTGTATAGGCGGCGCCGTAGGCCTCCAGGGCCCAGACTTCCATCTCCCCGAAGCGCTGGCCGCCGAACTGGGCCTTGCCGCCCAGCGGCTGCTGGGTGACCAGGCTGTACGGACCGGTGGAACGGGCGTGCATCTTGTCGTCCACCAGGTGGTTCAGCTTCAGCATGTGCATGTAGCCCACGGTGACCGGACGATCGAAAGAATCGCCGGTACGGCCGTCGAACAGGGTGGTCTGACCGGTTTCCGGCAGATCCGCCAGCTTGAGCATGTGCTTGATCTCATGCTCTTCGGCACCGTCGAACACCGGAGTGGCCATGGGCACGCCGCGACGCAGGCGCTTGGCCAGCTCGATGACTTCCTCGTCGGTGAGCTGGGACAGGTCTTCCTTGATGTTCTTGGGATCATGGTTGTAGACCTGATCCAGGAACCGGCGCAGCTCGTCCACCTGGGCCTTGGCATCGATCATGCGACCGATCTTCTGACCCAGGCCCTTGGCGGCCCACCCCAGGTGGGTCTCCAGCACCTGCCCCACGTTCATGCGCGACGGCACGCCCAGGGGGTTGAGCACGATATCCACCGGAGTGCCGTCATCCAGGTAAGGCATGTCTTCCATCGGTACGATCATGGACACCACACCCTTGTTACCGTGGCGGCCGGCCATCTTGTCACCGGGCTGCATGCGACGCTTCACGGCCAGGTAGACCTTGACCATCTTCAGCACGCCCGGGGCCAGATCGTCACCGGCGGTGAGCTTGGCCTTCTGCTCCTTGAAGCGCTTCTCGAAGGCGTCATGCTGCAGCTTGAGCTGATCCTGCATCAGTTCCAGCTGTTCGTTGACTTCCTCGCTGCGCATGCGGATCTCGAACCACTTCTCGCGAGGCAGTTCGCTCAGATAGGTGCGGGTCACCTTGGCGCCATCCTTCAGGCCGCCGGGGCCACCAGCCGCCAGCTTGCCGGAGAGCAGCTTCTCCACGCGGTCGTAGATGTCGTCCTCGTAGATGCGCAGCTGGTCCTTGAGATCCTTGCGGACGGATTCCAGGGCCATTTCCTCGATCTGCAGGGCACGCTTGTCCTTCTCCACGCCGTCGCGGGTGAAGACGCGCACGTCGATCACGGTGCCCTCGATGCCGGAAGAGACACGCAGGCTGGTGTCCTTCACGTCCGAGGCCTTCTCGCCGAAGATGGCGCGCAGCAGCTTCTCTTCCGGGGTCAGCTGGGTCTCGCCCTTGGGCGTGACCTTGCCCACCAGGATGTCACCCGGCTTCACCTCCGCACCCACGTAGACGATGCCCGACTCATCCAGCTTGGACAGCAGACCCTCGGACACGTTGGGGATGTCGGCACTGATCTCCTCCGGCCCCAGCTTGGTGTCCCGGGCCACACAGGTGAGTTCCTCGATATGGATCGAGGTAAAGCGGTCTTCCTGCACCACCCGCTCGGAGATGAGGATGGAATCCTCGAAGTTGTAGCCATTCCAGGGCATGAAGGCCACCAGCATGTTCTGGCCCAGGGCCAGTTCGCCCAGATCCGTCGAGGAACCGTCGGCGATCACGTCACCGCGGGCGATGACGTCACCGACACGGACCAGCGGACGCTGGTTGATGCAGGTGTTCTGGTTGGAACGGGTGTACTTGATGAAGTTGTAGATGTCCACACCGGGTTCGCCGGCTTCGGTCTCGTCGTCGTTGACGCGCACCACCACGCGGGCCGCGTCCACGGAGTCCACCACCCCGCCGCGACGGGCCACGATGGAAGAACCGGAGTCGATGGCCACGGTACGCTCGATGCCGGTGCCCACCACCGGGGTCTCGGCACGCAGACAAGGCACCGCCTGACGCTGCATGTTGGAACCCATAAGGGCGCGGTTGGCGTCGTCATGCTCCAGGAACGGAATCAGCGCCGCCGCCACGGAGACGATCTGCTTGGGCGAGATGTCCATGCACTGGATCTTGTCCGGGGTGGACATGGTGAACTCGTTCTGGAATCGGCAGGACACCAGTTCGTCCACCAGGTTGCCGGACTCGTCCAGGGTGGCGTTCGCCTGGGCGATGACGTAGTTGCCTTCCTCGATGGCCGACAGATACAGAATCTCCTCGGTCACCTTGCCGTCCACCACCCGGCGGTACGGGGTTTCCAAAAAGCCGTAGCGGTTGGTGCGGGCGTACACGGCCAGAGAGTTGATCAGACCGATGTTCGGACCTTCCGGGGTCTCGATGGGGCAGACGCGACCATAGTGGGTGGGATGCACGTCACGGACTTCGAAGCCCGCCCGCTCGCGGGTCAGACCGCCGGGACCCAGGGCGGAGATACGCCGCTTGTGGGTGACCTCCGACAGCGGGTTGTTCTGGTCCATGAACTGGGAGAGCTGGCTGGAGCCGAAGAATTCCTTCACCGCCGCCGCCACCGGCTTGGCGTTGATCAGTTCCTGGGGCATCAGACCTTCGCTCTCGGCCACGCTCAGGCGTTCCTTCACGGCCCGCTCCACGCGCACCAGGCCGACGCGGAAGACGTTCTCCGCCATCTCGCCCACGCTACGCACGCGACGGTTGCCCAGGTGGTCGATGTCGTCCACATGGCCGTTGCCGTTACGGATGTCGATCAGGACCTTGATCACGTCCAGGATGTCGTTGTTGTCCAGCACGCCGGGGCCGATTTCTTCCTCGCGGCCGACGCGGCGGTTGAACTTCATGCGACCCACGGCGGAAAGATCGTACCGGTCTTCGCTGAAGAACAGGCTCTGGAACAGATTCTCGGCGGCATCCTTGGTCGGCGGCTCACCCGGACGCATCATCCGGTAGATCTCCACCTGGGCCTCCAGCTGGGAACGCGTGGTGTCAATGCGCAGGGTGCTGGAGATGTAGGGACCGTGATCCAGATCGTTGGTGTAGAGGGTACGGAAGGTCTTGGTGCCGGAACGACGGATCTTCTCCAGCATGTCGGGCGTGAGCTCGTCGTTGGCATTGGCCACCAGCTCGCCGCTGTCCTCGTCGACGATGGTATGGGCCAGGATCTTGCCCACCAGGAACTCGGCCGGCACTTCCAGGGACTTCAGCTCGGCCTGCTCCATCTGGCGCACGTGGCGGGCAGTGATGCGACGGCCGGATTCCACCAGCAACTGGTCGCCCACATAGATGTCAAAGGCCGCCGTCTCGCCACGCAGGCGCTCCGGGACCAGTTCCATCTCGAAACCTTCCTTGAGGATCTTGACCGTATTGGTCTCGAAGAAGGTTTCCAGGATGTCTTCTTCCTCCATGCCCAGGGCACGGAGCAGCACCGTCGCGGGCAGCTTGCGGCGACGGTCGATACGCACAAAGATGGCGTCCTTGGGATCAAACTCGAAGTCCAGCCAGGAGCCGCGGTAGGGAATCACGCGGGCATTGAACAGGAGTTTGCCGGAACTGTGGGTCTTGCCCTTGTCGTGGTCGAAGAACACGCCGGGGGACCGATGCAGCTGGGACACGATCACGCGCTCGGTACCATTGATCACAAAGGTACCGTTCTCGGTCATGAGCGGCAGTTCGCCCATGTAGACTTCCTGCTCCTTGATGTCCTTGACCACACGGGAGCCCGCCGGGGCTTCCTTGTCGTAGATCACCAGGCGCAGCAGCACACGCAGCGGAGCGGCGTAGGTCATCCCCCGCAGCTGGCATTCCTTCACATCAAATACGGGATCACCCAAGCGGTAGCTGACGTATTCCAGTTCCACGGACCCGGAATAACTCACGATCGGGAACACCGACTTGAAGGCGGCGTGCAGGCCTACCTCATCGCGGCCCTGACGGGGCTCGCTCATCTGCAGAAACTGACGGTAGGAATCAATCTGCGTGGCCAGCAGATAGGGGACATCGAGGATCTGGGGCCGTTTGCCGAAATCCTTGCGGATGCGCTTCTTCTCGGTGTAGCTATAAGCCATTGTGATTCCTCACACTAGAATCGACACGCCACCCTTGTGTGCGGGGTGAAGTGGAGCAAGCAGCAAGAGGCCGGCGGTGCATCACCGCCAGCCCCCGGGTGTCACGCGACCAGGTCGCGAAACAAAGACCAGACCAACGCCTTACTTGAGTTCGACGCTGGCGCCGGCTTCTTCCAGTTCCTTCTTGATCTTTTCGGCTTCTTCCTTGTTCACGCCTTCCTTCACGGTGGCGGGAGCGGATTCGACCATGTCCTTGGCTTCCTTCAGACCCAGACCGGTCAGGCCGCGGATGACCTTGATCACGTTGACCTTGTTGGCGCCGAAGCTGGTCATGACGACGTCGAACTCGTCCTTGACCTCGGCAGCGGCTTCGCCACCGGCGGCGGCGACGGGGGCGGCGGCCACGGCAGCGGCAGCGCTCACGCCGAACTTCTCTTCCATCGCGGAAATCAGATCAACGATTTCCAGGACGGTCATGTTGGAAATGGTTTCCAGGATTTCTTCTTTCGAAACAGCCATGGTTAACTCCTAAGAGGGTGTGATACCCGATTCGGTTCAAAAATGTACTCAGGCAGCCGCCTGTTTCTGGTCGCGAATGGCGGCCACAGTGCGAACGAACTTGCCCGGGACTTCGTTGAGGGTGCGCGCGAACTTGTCGAGCGGCGCCTTCATGACAGCCATGAGCAGGCTGATGGCCTGATCGCGGGTCGGCATGCTGGCCAGACGATCCAGTTCGCCCGGACCCAGCAGCTGTCCACCCACGGACACCATCTTGCACTCCAGCTTCGCGTGGTTCTTGGCAAAGTCCTTGACCAGTCTTGCAGCGGCACCCGGATCTTCCTGGGAGAAGGCCAGGACCAGAGGTCCGACCATGCCTTCCTGCATGCACTGGAAATCGGTCCCCTCGACCGCACGACGGGCAAGGGAGTTCTTCACCACCCGCAGGTAGACGCCGGACTCACGCGCTTTCTTGCGCAGTTCGGTCATCTCGCCCACGGAGAGCCCGCGATATTCGGCCGCAACGGCCGAATGAGCGCTGGCGGCCACCGCAGCGACCTCAGAGACAATCGCCTTCTTGTCTTCGAGATTCAGTGCCACGGATATACCTCCTGTTTGACGTCAAGGGCATGCGCCGATGACGCTGAGTGATAAAGCCGGAGGCCGGGCCTCCGACTACCTTTACGGCGTACCCTCAGCAGGAAGAACCTGAATCGGGAGACACCGTCTGCGCAGGCGGACCTGAAACTTCCATTAAGTCCCGGCAACCGGGACGCCTGCGGTCTTGGACGGATACCGGCTTGCGCCGGCAGTCCCACCCAAACTTAAACATTTAAACGTCCTTCCCCCCCGCGGGGGGAGAAGGACTTGAAGCCATTACAGCGCCAGCGAACCCTGATCCACCGGCACGCCGGGGCCCATGGTGGTGGAAACGGTCACCCGCTTCATGTACACACCCTTGGCGGCGGACGGCTTGGCCTTCATCAGATCACCCAGCAACGCCATCAGGTTTTCTTCCAGCGCCTTGGGCTCAAAGCTCACGTTGCCGATGGTGCAGTGGATGATGCCGCCCTTGTCGGTGCGATAGCGCACCTGACCGGCCTTGGCATTCTTCACCGCGCCGGCCACGTCGGCGGCCACCGTCCCCACCTTGGGGTTCGGCATCAGGCCGCGGGGGCCCAGGATCTGGCCCAGCTGGCCCACCACGCGCATGGCGTCGGGGCTGGCGATCACCACGTCAAAGTTCAGATTGCCGGCCTTCACCTCGGCGGCCAGATCATCCATGCCCACGATGTCGGCACCGGCTTCGCGGGCGGCGTCGGCATTGGCACCCTGGGTGAACACGGCCACGCGCACGGTCTTGCCGGTGCCGTTGGGCAGCACGGTGGAACCACGCACCACTTGGTCGGACTTACGCGGGTCCACACCCAGGTTCACGGCCACGTCCACGGATTCACTGAACTTGGCGGAAGCCGTGTCCTTCAGCAGTTGAAGGGCTTCGGACACCGGATACATCTTGCCCGGCTCGACCTTCTCGCGGATCGCCCGCATGCGCTTGCTCAGCTTTGCCATCTCACACGCCCTCCACGTCAAGACCCATACTGCGCGCACTGCCGGCGATGGAACGCACGGCGGCGTCCAGATCCGCGGCGGTCAGGTCGGGCATCTTGGTACGGGCAACCTCTTCCACCTGCTCACGGGTCACCTTGCCCACCTTGACGGTGTTGGGGGTGGCGGAACCCTTGGGCACACCGGCAGCCTTGCGCAGCAGCACGGAAGCCGGCGGGGTCTTGGTGATAAAGGTGAAGGAACGGTCGGAATAGACGGTGATCACCACGGGAATCGGCAGACCCGGCTCCAGATTCTGGGTCTGGGCATTAAAGGCCTTACAGAATTCCATGATGTTCACACCGCGCTGACCCAGCGCGGGGCCGACGGGCGGACTGGGGTTGGCCTTACCAGCGGCCACCTGAAGCTTGATGTAAGCTTCGATCTTCTTAGCCATGACATGAACTCCTGAGTGTGGGTGCTAGCGCCTTTCGGCTCCCCTGAGGAAAAGCGGCAGGACCCGGGGCTCCCCGGGTCCTGCCGCGATTCGGTGATTCCAACAGACCTAGACTTTCTCGACCTGATGAAACTCCAGCTCCACGGGCGTGGAGCGGCCAAAAATCTGCACAGCCACCAGCAGGCGGTTCTTGTCGTAGTTCACCTCTTCGACGACGGCATTGAAGTCGTTGAAGGGGCCGTCGGTCACCCGGACCACTTCTCCGGGCTCGAACAAGACCTTGGGACGCGGCTTCTCCGCGCCCTCCTGCATGCGCTGCAGAATGACATCGGCTTCCTTATCGGAAATGGGCGTGGGACGATCGGCATTGGCGCCGATGAAACCCAGCACCTTGGGCACGCTCTTCACGAGGTGCCAGGTGTCTTCGTCCATCTCCATCTGGACCAGGACATACCCGGGGAAGAACTTGCGCTCACTCTTGCGCTTTTGTCCGTCGCGCATCTCCACCACTTCCTCGGTGGGCACGAGGATGTCCCCGAACTTGTCCTGCATGTCGAAACGGGCAATGCGCTCCTTGAGGGAGCGCTTCACCTGATTCTCGAAACCGGAATATGCATGCACGACATACCAACGCAGGGCCATCTTGACTTCCTAATTGCTCAGCGGATGAATTCGCGAATCGACCACCCCAGCAGCATGTCGATCAGCCACAGCATGATCGCCACGAGGATAGTCACAGCCAGGACGACCAGAGAGGTCTGCAGGGTCTCGACCCGGGTGGGCCAGACCATCTTGCGCACTTCCGTGCGCGAATCCTGGAGGAACCCAGCCAGCGCCCGACCCTTGGCGGTAGTGAACACGATGCCCACCGCCACCCCGCTGATTGCCAGCAGGCCAAGAACGCGGAAGAGCGTCGACCCGTCCGAGAACCAATAAAAGCCGATGACGCCCGCCACCAGCAGCCCAACGGCTACCAGCAGCTTGACGGTGTCGAAACCGGCACCTTCTACTTCCGCTTTACCTGCCATGGGATAGAACTTGACCCGGTTGCAATCGCAACTGCCTGCGAGAGATGGCAGGCCAGGAGGGACTCGAACCCCCAACCTGCGGTTTTGGAGACCGCTGCTCTGCCAATTGAGCTACTGGCCTGTAACAACCGATACAAACGAATTGCTTTTTCGATTCAAACCCGGCGCCTGATTTCAGGCGCCGGACTCAAGCCGATGCAGCCAGACGATTGTATCGCCTCGGCGGATGATTCCGCCAGTACTTCTTACTGCTTACTCGATGATCTTGGCGACCACGCCGGCACCGACGGTACGGCCACCTTCACGGATCGCGAAGCGCAGACCGTCTTCCATCGCGATCGGCGCGATCAGGGATACGGTCATCTTCACGTTGTCACCCGGCATCACCATCTCGATGCCTTCCGGCAGATCGCAGGAACCGGTCACGTCCGTGGTACGGAAGTAGAACTGCGGACGGTAGCCGTTGAAGAACGGGGTATGACGACCACCCTCTTCCTTCGACAGCACGTACACTTCCGCTTCGAACTTGGTGTGCGGGGTGATGGAGCCGCTCTTGCACAGCACCTGACCACGCTCCACCTCGTCACGCTTGGTGCCGCGCAGCAGCACGCCCACGTTGTCACCCGCCTGACCCTGATCCAGCAGCTTGCGGAACATTTCCACGCCGGTCACGGTGGTCTTGATGGTGTCGCGGATACCCACGATGGAGACTTCGTCACCCACCTTCACGATGCCGCGCTCGATACGACCAGTCACCACGGTACCACGACCGGAGATGGAGAACACATCTTCCACCGGCATCAGGAACGCGCCGTCGATGGCACGCTCCGGCTCCGGAATGTACTCGTCCAGGGCCGCAATCAGCTTGTCGATGGCCGGCATGCCGATGTCGGAGGTGTCGCCTTCCAGCGCCTTGAGCGCGGAACCCACGATGATCGGGGTGTCGTCGCCAGGGAAGTCGTAGCTCGACAGCAGGTCGCGCACTTCCATCTCCACCAGCTCCAGCAGCTCGGCGTCGTCCACCATGTCGGCCTTGTTCAGGAACACGACGATGTAGGGCACGCCCACCTGACGGGCCAGCAGGATGTGCTCACGGGTCTGAGGCATCGGGCCGTCGGCCGCGGACACCACCAGGATCGCGCCGTCCATCTGCGCCGCACCGGTGATCATGTTCTTCACATAGTCGGCGTGGCCGGGGCAGTCCACGTGGGCATAGTGACGATTGTCGGACTCGTACTCCACGTGCGCGGTGGCAATGGTGATACCACGAGCGCGCTCTTCCGGGGCGTTGTCGATCTGGTCGTAGGCACGGGCCTCACCACCAAACTTCTTCGCCTGAACCACCGTCAGCGCCGCCGTCAGCGTGGTCTTGCCATGGTCAACGTGACCAATGGTGCCCACGTTCACGTGCGGCTTCTTACGCTCGAATTTTTCCTTCGACATGGTCTAGCACCCCGGTTGAAGTTCTTGCTTTACACAAAAAGATATACGTTGGAGCCCATAACCGGACTTGAACCGGTGACCTCTTCCTTACCAAGGAAGTGCTCTACCGACTGAGCTATATGGGCCGGACTCATTCACTATGCTGTTGGAGCGGGTGATGGGAATCGAACCCACATCATCAGCTTGGAAGGCTGAGGTTCTACCATTGAACTACACCCGCGGAACCCCGCACTGCCGGCAGCGCCACTCAGTCGCCTTGCCGGCACCCGCCCGCTCGAAGCGGCACACGGGACGCCAAGTAAAACACCTCACCTTCCCTGACTCAGGAAGGAATCCCGGCGCTCACATTTTCGGTTGAACGCCGGAACCAGAAATCTGGTGGAGGGGGAAGGATTCGAACCTTCGAAGGCTGAGCCAGCAGATTTACAGTCTGCCCCCTTTGACCGCTCGGGAACCCCTCCAGGGGTGAAAGCCGGTGATTATTCGCATGCGAGACCCTTCTGTCAAGCATTAATTTCGATTGAAGTGAAATTCCCGCAATGGCGGTGAATGTCCCGGGGAAGTGGCGCGGGGAAGGGAGCGCTTCCTTAATGAAGTCATCACGGGCCTTTGCTACGATGCCCGTTTCATCCAGCAAGATCCATCATCAGGGGATATCGCACGACATGAAGGTCACCATTTACGGCTCCGGCTACGTAGGACTGGTCACGGGCGCCTGCCTGGCGGAAGTGGGCAACCACGTCCTGTGCGTGGACATCGACCCCGACAAGATCGAACGCCTCAAGCGCGGCGAGATCCCCATCTACGAGCCCGGCCTGGATGACCTGGTGGCCGAAAACGCCGCCACCGGCCGCCTCGCCTTCACCCTGGACCCGGCGGAAGGCGTCAAACACGGCCTGTTCCAATTCATCGCCGTGGGCACCCCGCCCGACGAGGACGGCTCCGCCGACCTGAGCCATGTACTGGCCGTGGCCCGCGCCATCGCCGACAACATGAGCGAATACCGCATCGTGGTGAACAAGTCCACCGTCCCCGTGGGCACCGCCGACAAGGTCAAGGCAGCCATCACCGACACCCTGGCCCAACGCGGCTCCCAGGTGGACTTCGACGTGGTCTCCAACCCGGAATTCCTCAAGGAAGGGGCCGCCATCGACGACTTCATGAAGCCCGACCGCATCATCGTCGGCACCGACAACCCGCGCACCGCCGAACTCATGCGCGCCCTCTATGCCCCCTTCAACCGCAACCATGACCGGGTCATGGCCATGGACATCCGCTCGGCGGAACTCACCAAATACGCCGCCAACGCCATGCTGGCCACCAAGATCAGCTTCATGAACGAACTGGCCAACCTGGCGGAAAAACTGGGCGCCGACATCGAGCATGTGCGCCAGGGTATCGGCTCCGACCCGCGCATCGGCTACCACTTCATCTATCCCGGCTGCGGCTACGGCGGCTCCTGCTTTCCCAAGGACGTGAAGGCCCTGGAACGCACCGCCCGCCAAGTGGGTTTCAAGGCCCAGCTGCTGGCCGCCGTGGAGGATGTGAACGAGCGCCAGAAGGAACGCCTGTTCGACAAGATCCGCACCCACTTCAACGGCGACCTCAAGGGCCGCACCATCGCCCTGTGGGGCCTTTCCTTCAAGCCCAACACGGACGACATGCGCGAGGCCTCCAGCCGTACCCTGATGGAAGCCCTGTGGGATGCCGGCGTCCATGTCCGTGCCCATGATCCGGTGGCCATGGAGGAATGCACCCGCCTCTACGGCGAGCGCCCGGACCTGACCCTGTACGAAGATCACGAAGAAGCCCTGGCGGGCGCCGACGCCCTGGCCATCGTCACCGAGTGGAATGTGTTCCGCAGCCCGGACTTCGACCTGATCCGCAAGCAGCTCAAGACCCCGACCATCTTTGACGGTCGCAACCTCTACGAGCCGCGACACCTGGAAGACATGGGGTTTGCCTATTACGCCATCGGCCGAGGCCGGTCCATCCAGGCCTGAGCCCGAGGGATCACCATGTCAAACAAACCCATCCTGGTCACCGGCGGCGCCGGCTACATCGGCAGCCACACCGCCCTGATGCTGGCCGAGGCCGGTGAACGCGTCATCGTCCTGGACAACCTCTCCACCGGCTTCGCCGACGCCGTCACCCAGGGCGAACTGATCATCGGCGATGTCGCCGACAAGGCGCTGGTCAGCCGCATCCTGCACGAGCATGACATCGACACCGTCATGCACTTCGCCGCCCACACCATCGTCCCCGAATCCGTCGCCGACCCGCTCAAGTACTACGGCAACAACACCTGCGGCACCCGCAACCTGCTGGAATGCTGCGCCCGGGCCGGCGTCAAGCATTTTGTCTTCTCCTCCACCGCCGCCGTCTACGGCATCCCCCACGACGGCATCGCCCGGGAAGACAGCCCTACCGCCCCCATCAACCCCTACGGCACTTCCAAGCTCATGAGCGAATGGATGCTCAGGGATCTCTCCGCCGCCGGCGAAATGCGCCACGTCATCCTGCGCTACTTCAATGTCGCCGGCTCCGACCCGCAAGGTCGCATCGGCCAGTCCACCGCAAAGGCCACCCTGCTGGTCAAGGTGGCCTGCGAAGCCGCCGTGGGCAAGCGTGCCCATGTCTCCATCTTCGGTACCGACTACCCCACCCCCGACGGCACCGGCGTGCGCGACTACATCCACGTCAGCGATCTGGCGGCCGCCCACCTCAAGGCCCTGGAACACCTCCGCGCCGGAGGCGAATCAGACACCTTCAACGTGGGCTACGGCCACGGCCTGAGCGTCAGGGAAGTGCTGGATGCGGTGGAGCGCCTGAACGGCAAGCCGCTGGACATCCGGGAAGAACCGCGCCGCCCCGGCGACCCGCCCAGCCTGGTGGCCGCGGCGGACCGAATCCGCGCCACACTGGGCTGGACCCCGCGGCACGACGACCTGGCGTTCATCGTTCGCACCTCGCTGGAGTGGGAACGGGCGCCGCGCTACTAAGAAGAAACAGGCCCGGCGATGAACCGGGCCTCAGGACTGCCGAACAAAGGCCTTCCTGCCCAGGTGCATCACCAACAAATGAGGGGGCATTTTCTGCCAGTGCCCCCGAATGATCAGCAACCACTCACTCAAACGCCGATGGACACCCCGATCCAGGGTGTCCGAAGGGGACAGGGACATCCTCAACCCCCAGTCCAGCACCGCCCCTCCGAACCCCACTGGATAACGGCGCCGCGCCAGATCCAGCACATCTCCCGGGACAGGGGTACCCACCAGACGATCCAGGTAATGCAGCGCCATGAAAAGGGGACGCTCAAGCCCGATCTCGGCCGCCCGCAGCAGCAGGCGCCGCCAGTCCTCGTCACCCGAAAAACCCCGGATCATCCCGTCCAGATCCAACAGATCCCGGAGCCCACCGGCCATCTCGCCCTCGGAAAAGAACAGATGCGTCGCGCTGTGCAGCACCCGGTCCTCCGGCGCCAGCACCCTGAAGAAACAGCCGTCGAGGGTCATCGCGGCATCCATCAGCAAGTCCGGACGGGTCTTCAGACGGGCCGTGGGCGGCAGGATCGAATGATGGACGTCAAGGGTCGTGCCGCGACGGATATGCTGCAGCGGCGGCAATTCATGCATCCATTCACGGTAATAGCGCTGATCGTAGTCGTCATGATGACTGTTCACCCAGCCCTTGAGCATCAGCGCCGCCTCCACCCGAGGCAACGCCTCCGGCGCCACCATGATGTCGATATCACCAAACAGGCGCCCTCCGGCAAACGCCAGATCGGCCACATGGTAGGCCGCGCCCTTGAGCAGAATGACCGGCACATCCAGCCCGGACAGCGCCTCCTCGATACAGGAAAGCTCCCACCGCAGCTCCTCTGCCTGGGTATTCACCCGGGCAATGGCCCATTCCAGATGCTGACGAGGACCGATGGGCACGGACGCCAGTAATCCGCACGCCTCAAGCCCCACCGCCAACCGGCCAAGCAATCGACTCAGGCGGGCCTGCCTGATCAATACGTCCCACTGGCCGGGAGAAAGGGTCCCCAGGGATACGGGATCCAGCACCCCGGACACGAGCAGTTCCCTTGCCGAACCACGCGCGTCAGGCAGCGGCATGGATGTCCTCCACCAGCCGCATGCCCTCATCCAGGCTACCGTAGCCGATTTCGTGGCACCCGCAACGCTCCACAAGATCCGCCAACGCTTCAAAACCTTGCCGACGCAGGGCTGAAAAATTGAAGGCGCTCTCCATCAGCAGTGCAAACGCGGCAGCCTGCCCCACCCCACGATGCACGGGCCGGGCACCACGGGTGAACTTCGGAAAGATCACCGCCACCGGGGCGGCCGGACGCCGCACGGCCAGCACGCTCTCACGGGGCGGGCGCATGAGCGCCACCGAACCCTTCACGGTGTCCCGCACCGTCCCACTGAACGCATCCTCCCCCGCCAGCCCCTTGATCAGGTCGATGGAGTCATTCTTCAGACTGATCGGGCGCGCCAGCCCTTCGATGCTGAGTGCATCCAGGGCCAGTGGCGCCAGTTCATCCGACAGCAACCGCCAACCGTGATGCACCAAGCCTGCCACCAGGGTGCTCTTGCCGGAACCCGGCGGCGCGGGAATCAACAGAGCCTTGCCGCCCTTTTCCACCACGGCGGCATGCAGAATCAGGCAATCCTTCACGGCGTCATGCACGCACCAGTTAAGCCCCCATTCCAGCAACGGAAAGGCCTGCGCATGGGGCAAGGGGAAGAAAGACGAACTGCCATCCACATGGAATTCAAGCTGCCTGCCGAACCATCGCCGCAGATTGCGAGGTGGTCTCACCTCCACGTGGAAGTCGGCGAACCCTTCCAGGCTCACCGGGTGATGCCGATACATCCGCTGGACTTCATCGGCCAGGTGTTCAACGGGGGAACTCAGGCGAAAGGAAAAGCGCCCGAAATGGATAATGGCACCGGCACCGGCCACCAGCGCTCTGAAGTCACGGGCGGGGATGGCACCCACCTCAACCAACGGGAGGGAGGCCTTTATGCCGTCCGCTCCACCAACTGCATCCCCTCCAGGGTGGACATGACCTGATACAACGCTTCCTGGGTTTTGCATCGGAGATCTTCGGATCCGGAAGTTTCGGTGTCGGGGGTGCAGGACCGCAGTAATGCCATGAAATCGCCGCGCCCAGCCGCCAGATGCTCCAGCACCTCACCGTGAAAACGGGACAGCACAAAGACATCACCCGAACCCTGATGAAAGACGGCCACGCCATCATCCAGGGTTCGAACGATCACGCCCGCAGGGTGCAACCGCCAAGTGATCGCGTCTGCCCCGTCAATATCCAATGTCAATCCGGAGAGCCGTCCGAGACATCGAAAAACTCGTCGGCATCATCAATCCAGACAGTCCTTTCGTAGGTTGATTCAAGATATTGCTTCACGCGGACTTTATCCCAGAAAACCCCGGGCCTGACCTCATACCGACCAGTCGCTTCAAGCTCAGTCCACATCGATATCACTTGGACCGGAGTCAAGGGATAAGTGCCTGAAAATGTAACGGCATTCATGTATGCGGCCACAAACGCACGCGCAAGGTTGTCGGGATCACGAAACGACAGCTTCTTATGCTGATGCCTGGATACAACATCCCGGAGAGTCAACGCCTCAACCCTTGAATTCACGTCAAGAACGCTCCCTACAACCTGAAAATGCCCTGCGGATCCGAATACCTCGACAAAGAGCCTATCCAACTCGGGTGAAGACGCCCCCCTAACCCCGGCAGCATTCCCCCAGTATCCGGGGGATTTTCCACACTGCAAGTTTTCCCGATCCCCCTTGCGACCACTGGCCTTCAGCGAATCAAACCCGGAGGGTGTATCGGCGACACAGGTCCAAGCTCCCAAGGCCGGCCTGTTGACCAAGGCGAAGAGGACGGAGGTTGAGCCGGCAGCCAGAGCAAACCGTCTTCGACTGGACTGCACCCCCTGAGAGCATGAGATTCCCGAAGCCTCACCGTCAGAAGGAGGCAACATGCGGGAACGCTCATCACCGGTATCGGGTATGTTTTTGTCAGCCATCACAACCAGCCTCGCAATAGGTGGGAATTCATGGCAGCAAGGCAACAAGACGCTTCAGCCGGAAGCTACCGGGAAGGGCCAGTACCCCTCTCACTCGGACCGGCAGCATTCAGAACAACCACAACTGCGCAAGCTTACCAGAAACCTGTCCGGGCGCACCCAGGATATGGTGTCAAGCCCTACAACAAAACAATGCAACAATAAAGCCAACCCGCTCAAGCCCCGGAATCGCAGGGATATTGGGCGCAATGTAACGTGACAACACTCACAAAATCAACCTGACTTTGTAAACCAAGCCGACACCTGAATTGACGATAAACAACCGACATCACCCACATCCATGATAATGCCCACCCAAACCATAGCGGCTAACAAAAACATCATCATCGACCGTGGCGGAAAAGCATTCACTCACATCCAGCATGTAAAAAAAACCGACAAAACATCAACGCTTCACACCTAGGCTACCCAGCCAACCGGAATATCGGATTCAACTCATGGCCTACCATTGAAAACAACCCACCAGGGTCAATGCAAATCAGACTCCATGATGGTCCCATGAGAGCAGCAAAGCCCGCTTGATGCGGAAGTCCCGTCGAACCGCAAAATGCCGGCAGCTTGCTAGACTCTGAAGTTGGAGCCACCTCACCAACTCAACCCAACACAACAGGACCGGAACATGGAAAAAATCCTGGACTTCGCTGGCACCCTCATCGCTCTGCTGGGCATTGCCACCTGTCTTGCCAGCGCCGGTACCTGGCTGATGGGTGATTACTACCTGCTCGGACTGGAGTTGATCGTTATTCTCACCGGCGGCATCGGCCTGCTGGTGACCGCCATCCTGTTCAAGGTGCAGGTGCTGGTCATGCGATCGTTCTAAACCCACCCCGTCACTCCCGAGCCTGCCTCATCACGTCAGCTCCTTCCCCGTCATTCCCGCGTTCGCGGGAATGACGGGGAAGAATCGGAATGACCCATTCTAAGGCGTCAGATCCGCCTGCCGTAACAGATCCCGGATGTAGTTCCCGGGGATGGCATAACTGATGCCGCTGGGCCGATCCAGCGCCCGCTCCCGCCCCTCCTTCACAAACACCATGTTCAACACCCCCACCACCTCGCCGGTCGCGGGCCGGTACAGGGGGCTGCCGCTGTTACCGGGGTAAGCCGTGGCATCCAGCTGAAACACCGCATAGGGATCACGCAGGCGCCGGATCACCCGGGGGTCCAACTGCTGGGTGGAATGCATGGGCATGGCAACCGGCGTGATGGCGGAAACAATCCCCACATGAGTGGCCGGCACCAGCCCCAGCATGGCGCCGATGGGAAAACCGGTGAGTGCCACCGTCTCGCCTTCCCGCAGGCGGTCGGAGTTACCCAGGCGCAATGCGGGCAGAGGCGCCCCCTCGATTCTCAACAACACCAGATCCCGCAACGGGTCAGAAGCCACCCGCTCCGCCCGACGCATTTCGCCGGAATCCCCCGAACCGGGAATGAAAACCGCCAGATGCTCCCGGTTGGCCGTATCGATGGTCAGGGGAATCACATGGTCATTGGTGATCACATGACGCCCGTCGGCCACCGCAAATCCCGTCCCCATCAGATTGGCCCGGGGCGAACGGGTCGGCTGGAAAGTCCCCACCCCCACCACGGAGGGCTTGACCCGGGCGATGGCATCGGCCAACTCCGACGCCGCCACCGACAGGGGCATCACCAGCAAGAGAACCAGAATCCACCAGCCGAGAGGGCGAGAACGCGGGGATGAGCGATGATTCGTCGACAGGTTTTTCACAGCGTCCGCTCCATGATTGCGCTTGGCTTTGATTATAGACCTCCTGCAGAATGCCTGAAAAACAGCGCGAGGCCCCCATGGACAGCACCTACCTCCTGCACCATCTTCCCTTCGCCGCCGGCGAACGCAACCCGGAAGCCCCCGCCCTCACCCACGGCGACACCACCCGGACCTACGGGCACACCACCCAGGCCATCCGGGATTTTGCCGCCGCGCTGGCCTCCATCGGCCTCACTCGCGGGGAACGGGTGGCCGTCTACCTGGAAAAACGCCTGGAAACCGTCATCGGCATCTTCGGCACCAGCGCGGCGGGGGGCGTCTTCGTGCCGGTGAACCCGATTCTCAAGCCCGACCAGGTGGCCTACATCCTGCGCAACTGCAACGTGCGCATCCTGATCACCTCGCCCGCCCGCCTCGGCGGCCTGCGGGAAGCCCTGGCGGACTGCCACGATCTGCGCCACATCATCCTGACCGAAGCCCCCGGCGACATGCCCGACCTGCCCGGCGTCGCCCTCCATGGCTGGCCCGAACCGGGCGGCCACGCCGACTACCGGGAGCCGCGCATCATCGACACCGACATGGCCGCCATCCTCTACACCTCCGGCAGCACCGGCGGCCCGAAGGGGGTGGTCCTGTCCCATCGCAACATGGTCATGGGCGCCAAAAGCGTGGCCCAATACCTGGAAAACCACGCCGACGACACCCTGCTGGCCGCTCTGCCCCTGTCCTTCGACGCGGGATTTTCCCAACTCACCACCGCCTTCCATGCCGGCGCCCGAGTGGTCCTGCTCAACTATCTACTGCCCCGGGACGTACTCAAGGCCCTGGTCCGGGAACGGGTGACCGGCCTGACCGCCGTACCGCCCCTGTGGATTCAGCTCACCCAGCAGGACTGGCCCGAGGGCATCGACGAACACCTGCGCTACATCGCCAACACCGGCGGGCGCATGCCCCTGGCCACCCTGCGTCGACTGCGGGATACCCTGCCCCGCACACGCCCCTATTTAATGTATGGCCTCACCGAAGCCTTCCGCGCCACCTACCTGCCGCCGGAAGAGGTGGATCGACGCCCCGACTCCATCGGCAAGGCCATCCCCAATGCCGAAGTCCTGGTCCTGCGGGTAGACGGCAGCCCTTGCGCCCCCAACGAACCGGGAGAACTGGTCCAACGGGGCGCCCTGGTGGCCCAGGGCTACTGGAACGATCCGGACAAGACCGCCCGCCACTTCAGGCCCCTGCCCACCCTGGCCCCGGGCCGCGAGTCTGGTCTGGTTCTGCCCGAGATCGCCGTCTTCTCCGGCGACACGGTGCGATACGACGAAGACGGCTACCTCTACTTCATCGGCCGTCGGGACGAGATGATCAAGACCTCGGGCTACCGGGTCAGCCCCACGGAAGTGGAAGAAATCCTCTACGCCACCCGGCTGGTAGGCGAATGCGTGGCCTTCGGCATCCCCGACGACACCCTGGGCCAGATCATCGCCGTCATCGCCACGCCGCCGACGGCGGACACGACCCTGGATGTGGACGCCCTGCTGGCCCAATGCAAGGCCCGCATGCCCGCCTACATGGTCCCGGCCCGCATCCACGCCCATGACGGCCCCCTCCCCCGCAACCCCAACGGCAAGCTGGACCGCAAGGCGCTGGCCGGCGCATGGTCTGCGAAGGCATCGGACAACAAATGAACAAACCCGCCCCCACCCACACCCCCATGACCCAGTTCCCCGTCCGTGACGGCGAACTCACCATCGGCGGCATGCCGCTCACCCGGCTGGCCGCCCGCGTGGGGCAGACGCCCTTCTACGCCCATGACCGCGGCCTACTCACCCGGCGCGTGGCGCAACTGCGGGAACAACTCCCCCGGGGTATCCAGCTTCACTACGCCATGAAGGCCAACCCCATGCCCGTCCTGGTCTGCCACATGGCCGGCCTGGTGGACGGCATCGACGTGGCCTCGGCCGGAGAACTCAAGGTGGCCCTGGACGCCGGCGCCGATCCCGCCGACATCAGCTTTGCCGGCCCCGGCAAACAGCCGCTGGAACTGCAACAGGCCGTGGCCGCCGGCATCCTGGTCAACATCGAATCCTTCCGGGAAATCCCCCTCCTGGCCCAGGCATCGGAACAGCTGGGCCTGCCCGCCCGGGTGGCGGTACGGGTCAACCCGGACTTCGAACTCAAGAGTTCCGGCATGAAGATGGGCGGCGGCCCCAAACAGTTCGGCGTGGATGCCGAGCAGGTGCCGGACCTGCTCCAGGCCATCGGCAACGCCGGGCTGCACTTTGAAGGCTTTCACCTGTTTGCCGGCTCCCAGAACCTGCAAGCCGGCGCCATCGTCGAGGCCCAGCAAAAAAGCTTTGAACTGGCCTGCCGACTGGCCGAACACGCCCCGGCACCGATCCGGTTCCTCAACCTGGGGGGCGGCTTCGGCATCCCCTACTTCCCCGGAGAACGCCCCCTGGATCCGGCCCCCATCGGCGACAACCTGGCCACGCTCCAGGCAGAAGCGGCCCGCCGCCTGCCGGAGGCGGCACTGGTGATCGAACTGGGGCGCTACTTCGTGGGCGAGGCGGGGGTCTACGTCTGCCGCATCCTGGATCGCAAGCTCTCCCGCGGCCACCCCTACCTGGTCACCGACGGCGGCCTGCACCAGCACCTGGCGGCCTCGGGCAACTTCGGCCAGATCATCCGCAAGAACTACCCGGTGGCCATCGGCAACCGCATGGACGAAACGGAGATGGAAACCGCCTCGGTAGTCGGCCCCCTGTGTACCCCTCTGGACCTACTGGCCGACCGCATGACCCTGCCCAAGGCCCAACCCGGTGATCTGGTGGTCATCTTTCAGTCAGGGGCCTACGGCCTGACGGCCAGCCCGGAAAAATTCCTCGGGCATCCGGGCATTCCGGAAATCCTGGTCTGACCAAGCAACCAACATAGGGAAGCACCATGGATGAAACCCTGGACCTGAGTCCGCTGCAAAATGCCATCATCTCGTTTCGAGAGGCCATGGCCATCGTCAGTGACAGCACCTGGTTCCAGTCACAGGCGCCCGCGGTCAGAAACACCCTCATCGCCGGCGTCATTCAGAATTTCGAGTTTGTCTACGAACTCAGCATCAAGATGCTACGTCGACAGATGGAACTGGAAGCAGCCAGCCCTGAAGAAATCGATAAAAGCAATTTCAGAGACCTGCTGCGAAGCGGAGCCGAAAAAGGCCTGATCGGTGACGTGGAAGCCTGGTTTCAGTATCGCACTCTGCGCAACATCACGGCCCACACTTACGATCAAAAGAAAGCGGCCATCATTCTCCAGGCATGCCAGGGCTTTCTTCAGGATGCGCAACACCTGCTGGAACAGCTCAATGCCCGCAACCCATAGGCCTCCCATCGACATCGAGCCCCGTCACTGGGCAATCGTGTCCGACATCCTTTGCCGGCACCTGCCGGACACGGAAGTCAGGGCCTTCGGTTCCAGGGTCACCGGCAGGACCAAACCCTATTCGGACCTGGATCTACTCATCATGCCCAGAACGCCCATAAGCCTGCGACACCTGGGCTTGCTCCAGGAGGCCTTCAGCGAATCCGAGTTGCCCTGGAAGGTTGACCTTGTGGACGGCTCCACCATCAGCGACACATTCAGACTCGCCATCGTCCCCCAGTCCATCCGGATTCACCCCCCCGAACAAACCCCGGATCCGGTGGCTCAATCCCTGGAAAATCCGTCACCGGCCTCACTGAACGAGGGCGCTCCGGGGCAGGATAATCCCGAATCCCCCGCAAGCCCCACCAGACCGCCCCACAGGCCTGCCAGCCCACCCAGGCCGCCGCCGCCGCAATCCAGACACTCGTAGGATCCGGCCTCAGCCCCGCCATGAACAGCTTGCCCGACTCCATCACGACGGCCAGCGTCATCGCCAACGCAACAGCGACCCATGGACCACCCAAGGGTGTGACGCCCCACGGCCCCCAACGCCACAGCCACATCATGATGCCCACGGGGGCATACATCATCAGATGCAGCAGCACACTGCCGATTGCCGCCGCCTCGGGCACCACATAGTGATACCAGAACGGCAAGAATCGCATCGATTCCAGCTTGGCCGATACCTCCCCCGCCTCCAGAACAAACCCCTTTCCGCCCAGATTGAGCAACACCATGAGCGCCAGGTAAGGGATCAACGAAAGCATCACCACCGGCCGCGCCCGATGGCGCAGCCGGCCCGGACTGAAATGCCCGCGCCACACAAACAGCCCGATCCCCAGAAGCACCCCCAGCGCCCTGGAAAGGGCAGATCCACCCTCGGCAATGCCGGAAATCGTCAGAAACTGCCCGATTTCCACCCACACGCCAAACATCATTGCGGCAACCACGGACAGGAAGAATCTCCCCCAGCCCGAGACAGCCGCAAAATGCTCCCTCATCCACCACCCCACCAAGATACCGACAGGCAGGGTCATCACCACAATCATGCTCCGCAGCACCCACCAGCGCAGGCCCGCATCCTCAGAGACGGGCGCCCGCCAAAGCCCCCAGCCATTGGATTCCAGCTTACCCACCCACTCCTGCCAGGAAACGATGAAATCCAGCGGCAACCAGGCAAACAGCACATAGGCCACCCCATAGATCACCAACCCTCTTCGCAACGCGGTCAACCCACCCTGGCGCAGCGTCGCCAACCACCGGCGTCCCGGCCCCGACAATCCATACCATGCCAGCACGCCCACCACGCCACCAATGAAGTTGCCGCTCATATCCAGCAGGGACGGCTCTCGCCGGGGCAACCAGAACTGCAGGAACTCCACCATCGCCGTGGTCGCCAGGGCCAGCAGGACCACGAACAGCCCCACCAGGCAACGCCCCAGGAAACCGCGCACATAACCGGACAACCAGGCCGTCCAGAACAGTCCCAGAGGCACAAACATCAGGATGTTGGACACCCACTGCTGCCGCGCCGAGGCACGCATTTGCGGGACATCCAGACTGGTGAAATGTGCCCAGGCCTGGGCAACACTCTGGTTACCGAAATCAAACGGCATCAAGGTGGCATAGAGCACCGCCAGGAGTGACAACCAGGCAGCCACCGCAAAATTAACTCCCTTTCGAGGCACGTCAGCCAATGGAGATCTCCATCCAAAATATCATGATCGGGCGGTCGTCCGAATATATGGCAGAACATCCCATATCCGTTTACGCTGAACCTGTTGTTCCGAATCGACAGGCCACCCAACCAGCGGCACTTTTCTCATCTGGAGCATAATTACAAATTCAGCCCAAGACAGCGACCTGCCTACAGCGCACCCAGCTAAGGACCACCGCCCGTCGCCGAAAAATCCCTGTCGGGTTAAGCTACCATCCTTGCGCCATGGGACATCTCGAACTGCCTGACCCGGGCGCCCAAAGCCAAGGAGACCTCATGTCGTCCATCCGCCCCATCCTCTGCGTCGTCGGCGCCCGCCCCAATTTCATGAAGATCGCCCCCATCATGCGGGCCTTCGCCGCGGCAGAGATACCGGCCCTGCTCCTGCATACCGGTCAGCACTACGATGCCGACATGAATGACGCCTTCTTCCGCGATCTGGGCATCCCCCACCCGGACATCAACCTGGAAGTCGGCTCGGGCACCCACGCCCAGCAGACCGCGGAGATCATGCGTCGGGTGGAACCGGTCCTGGATCAGCATCAGCCCGCCGCCATCCTGGTGGTGGGTGATGTCAACTCCACCATCGCCTGCGCCCTGGTGGCCGCCAAGAAAGGCGTCCCCGTCATCCACGTGGAGGCCGGGCTGCGCAGCCGGGATCGCACCATGCCCGAAGAAATCAACCGGGTCCTGACCGACCAGATCTCCGACCTGCTCTTCACCACCGAGCGCAGCGCCCTGGACAATCTGAAACAGGAAGGCATTGACCCGGAGCGGGTGCATTTCGTCGGCAACGTGATGATCGACACCCTGCACTACAACCTGCGCCAGGCCATACCGGCGTCAGACACCCTAAAGGCCCAGGGCCTGGATGCCGGACTCATCGACTCACCCGCAGGCTATGCCCTGCTCACCCTGCACCGCCCCTCCAATGTGGATGACCGGACCGTGCTGACCGGCATCACGGACTGCATCAACCGCATCGCCCGTGATCTTGATCTGCCCATCATCTTTCCCATTCACCCGCGCACCCGTGGCCGTCTGATGGAATTCGGCCTGCTGGACACCCTGGACCCCCGTCGCGTCCTGTGCACCCCGCCCCTGGGGTATCTGCAACTGCTGGGCCTGATGCGGGAGGCCCGCCTGGTCCTCACCGACTCCGGCGGCATACAGGAAGAAACCACCGCCCTGGGCATTCCCTGCATCACCCTGCGCCACAACACCGAGCGGCCCATCACCGTCACGGAGGGCACCAACACCCTGGTGGGCAACCAACCGGAAGCCATCATGGGAGCCGTCACCCAGGCGCTGGCACAACCGGCAAAGTCCGGACGCATCCCCGAATACTGGGACGGCAAGGCCGCGGAACGTATCGCCGCCGTACTCAAGGGGTGGTCGCCGGATCGGACGTAGGCACACGCGCTGCCGGGGGTGGCGGCGGATCCTGCAGGGCATGCAGCCAGCGCAGGGTGCTTGCCGCCACCTGATCCCGCCACTGCGCGCGGGAAAACGTGTGATCGGCCCCCTCGATGTGCATCACCACCCCCTGCCGCAGCAATGAAGACCAGACCGGGTCCTGTTCAACGACCCGCTCAAACCGGCGGGCCACCAGATCACGGCCACTGAGCAACCACAGTACCGGCCGCTTCGACCGCAACACGGCGTCCCGCAGTTGCCCGGACAGGGAAGCACCGGTTTCTACCCCATCACCGCGTCTGAACACACGCTGACACAGGCCCAGCAACTCACCACCGGATCGGTGCCAGGACACCCGCCCACGCCACACCTTGCGCCAGAACCCCCGATCAAGAAAACGCCTCAGATAATAGTGCTTCAACACCACCCCGGCATCCTCCCCCACCTCACCCAGCCAGGGATTCAGCAACACCAGCCCGGCTACCCGGGCATCCTTGGGGGCATAGACACCTGCTGCCCAGGCACCATCACACAACCCCCAGAGCACCACCTGCCGTACCCGCGGCACCGCCTTCAGCAAGGCATCCACCGCGGCCCGGATATCGTCGTCCACCGACTCAAACCCGCGCGATTCGCCCGTGGCATCCCCACAGCCACGAAAATCAAAGCGCAGACAGGCAAACCCGGCACCGGCCAGATACCGGGACAACAATAGAAACTGGCGATGACTCCCCACCCGATACTGGGGGCCACCCACCACCACGATCACCCCCACATCGCCGACCGGCCCATCCGGCACCGCCGCCACCCCCAGCAACTCATCATCACCGCAGGGAAAACACAGCGCCCGCTCGGTAAACGCACTCACCGGACTGCCTCCAGCGACTTCAGAAAATTCAGAGACCCATCACACAAGGCGGGTGC
The DNA here is from genome assembly GCF_047222355.1 of Ectothiorhodospira shaposhnikovii. Taxonomy (NCBI): domain Bacteria; kingdom Pseudomonadati; phylum Pseudomonadota; class Gammaproteobacteria; order Chromatiales; family Ectothiorhodospiraceae; genus Ectothiorhodospira; species Ectothiorhodospira shaposhnikovii. The sequence goes on from NZ_CP178333.1 coordinate 2,820,565, forward strand.
CACCATGATCTCCCGTGACTGCCAGAACCGAGGACCATCCACCGCCGACACCCATACCGGCACCTCCAGCGCCCGCCATGCCTGCGCCAGACGCTGGACACCTCGCCCCGGCACGCCGCCGGCGGCCACCTCCAACAACCCCACCGGAGCCTGAAACCCCTCCGGTAGCACCAACTCGGCAGCCGACAGCCCCGCCGCCAGCGCCGGCCCAAGAGAATATCCCGCCACTTCCACCCCCTCACCAGTTTCCAGCGCCAGCCTGAGCGACTCAACTACTCCCGAGGCCTCTCCGCCCTCCAGCATCCCGGCCATGGCCCTGAGCCGCAAGAACTCGTTCAACTGCCGCTGCCCCTGCGTCACCGGTTGCCAGAAAAGCAAAGGCACCGATCTCTCGGTGCCCTTCAACCAGTCCGCCACCAGCAATGCGCCCGCCCGCAAGGACCACAACACCCGGGGACCGGCACAGTCCGCGTCCATCCACGCCCAGGCCCTGTCCAGATCCTCAAGCCAGGAATCCCAGTGTGCCTCCCCGAAGTCTCCGGCACTGTCGCCGCAGCCATGGAGATCCATCTGCAGGACCACCCAACCTGCTCGGGCAAAGGACCGTGCCGCCAGACCGATCATGCGGCGGGACGTATTCAGTTCCTCGGCAAAAGCCGGGACATGAATGATCCCGCCAACAGGACACCCCTCGGGTCGGGTCACCAGACAAAAGCGCCGTCCGGTACCGCGCCCCAGAAAAAAGGCCTCCCGCTGCATGGCCAACGCCCTCACATCAAGCGGAATCCGCGAGTTTTGCCTCGACAAAGTTCACCAAAGAACCAACCGTCTCAAAGGTCTCTCCCTCGATTTCATCATCGGTAATGAAAAAATCGAAGCGCGTCTCCAGTCCATTGATCAGATTCACCACCGCCATGGAATCAAACTCCGGCAATGCCCCCAACAACCGGCTATCCGCGTCGAAGGTCATCGCCCGTCCACCAAGACTGAGCACTTCATCAATCACCGCCAGGACTTCTTTCTGGGTATCCAAGGACAACGCTCCATGGTCTAGAGTCAGGATCAACAACAAAAAGGAATGCTAACATAGCCAAGGCCCTGCTCAGCCCCCCGGAAACCCAACCCGTGGCCAGACCGCACCCATCCCGGCGCATCCTCATGATTGCCTATCACTTCCCGCCCCTGACGGGCAGTAGCGGCATCCAGAGAACCCTGCAGTTCGTGCGTCACCTGCCCGAGTTCGGCTGGGAACCCATCGTGCTCACCGTCCATCCTCGCGCCTACCCGAACACCAGCCCCGACCTGCTCCGTGACATCCCCGCACACGTCCCGGTCATCCGAGCCCAAGCCTTCGACAGCGCTCGACATTTCGCCCTGGCGGGACGCTATCCTGCCTGCCTGGCCCGTCCGGATCGCTGGATCAGTTGGCTTCCCGCCGCCCTCCATCGCGGCCGACAACTCATTCGGACCTATCGCCCCCGGATCATTTGGAGTACCTATCCCATCGCCACCGCCCATGCCATCGGCTACCGGCTGCACCGGGCCAGCGGCCTGCCCTGGATCGCCGACTTCCGGGACCCCATGGCCCACGAGGGTTACCCCGAAGATCCCGCCACCTGGGCCGCCTTCAAGCGCATCGAAGAACAGGTATTCAGTGCCGCCGCCGGCGTCAGCTTCACCACGCCGGGCGCCCTGGACTTCTACCGGGATCGCTACCCCCGTTACCCGGGTGAACCATTCAAACTGATCGAAAACGGCTACGCCGAAGAAAACTTCGCCGGACTCGATGAACAGGCCGCCGCCAAAGGACCCCTGCACCCCGGCCGAATCACCCTCCTGCACAGCGGCATCGTCTACCGCAACGAGCGCGACCCCACCCACCTGTTCCAGGCGTTGCAGACCCTCCGCCAACAGGACCTCATCCACCCGGACCGATTCATCCTGCGTCTGCGGGCTCACCATAACGGCGACCACCTGCGAACACTGATCGACCGTTACCAACTGCAACCCCTGGTGGAACTGGCACCCCCACTGCCCTACCGGGAGGCCCTGGAAGAAATGCTGCGGGCCGACGGTCTGCTCATCCTGCAGGCGGCCAACTGCAACCAGCAGATACCGGCCAAACTCTATGAATACCTCCGGGCCAGGCGCCCGCTGCTGGGGCTGACGGACCCGGCAGGCGACACCGCCCGGACCCTGAAAAACATGGGCTGCCGGCACCTGGCTCCCCTGGACCGGCCCGAGCAGATTGCCCCGACACTCCTGACCCTGCTGAAGGATATGGATGCCGGAATCCCTACCGGCCCGGATTCGGAGGTCATTCGTCGGTATTCCCGGCGTCAACTCACCCAAACTCTGGCATCATGGCTGGACAACCTGTCCGAGCCACCCGAAACGCTCCCGCCCCCATGACTCCGACATAGCCATGCGCGACATACTGATACTCATCATCATCGGCGGGTCCTTGCCCTTCATCCTGTTCATGCCCTGGATCGGGGTACTCATGTGGTACTGGATCGGGATCATGAACCCCCACCGACTGGGCTGGACCTTCATCACCGACATGCCGGTGGCCATGATGGTGGGGGTGGTCACCCTCGCGGCCCTGGTGATCACCAGGGACCGCAAACCCCTGCCCTTCACCCGCGAGATCGTCGTCCTGCTGATCTTCACCGGCTACATCACCGTGACCACCTACTTCGCCTGGAGCCACATGGCCTGGGTCCAATGGGACACGGTGATGAAGATCTTACTCATGACCTTTGTCACGCCCATGCTGATCTACGGCCGGACCCGCACCCTGCTGCTGATCCTGGTGGTGGCCGGCTCCATTGCATTCTACGGCTTCAAGGGAGGATTATTTTCCATACTTACCGGAGGGGCCCACATGGTATTGGGGCCACAGAGAAGCTTCATCGCGGGCAACACGGACCTGGGTCTGGCGATGATCATGGTGCTGCCCATGCTGCTGATCATCGCCCGCATGTTCCGGGAAAACTGGGTGGATCTGGGCATCCTGTCCCGCTCCCCCAAGATCGCCGGCTATGCCGCCTACAGCGTATTCTGGCTGACGGCGGCCGCCATCATCTTCACCTACTCCCGGGGTGCCCTGCTGGGCCTCCTGGCCATCGCCCCGTTCATGTTCCTCAAGATGAGAAGAAAGGGCAGCCTGATCCTGGCAGCGGTCCTGGCCGTCACCGTCATCGGCGTGACCCTGCCCGAGCGGCTCGTCAGCCGCTGGCAGACCATCCAGACCTATGAAGAAGACCATTCCGCCATGCAGCGGGTCCAGGCCTGGGGCGTCAACTGGAACATGGCGGTGGAGCGGCCTCTGCTGGGCGCCGGCTTCAACAACGTCTATATCCCCAACAGCGTCTGGATGAGCTACGCCAATTTTGAAGGACCATGGCACCCCAACACCGCCCGCGTGGCCCATAGCCTGTATTTCCAGGTTATCGGGCACCACGGATTCGGGGGATTCGCGGTCTTCATGACCATGATCCTATTCACCCTGCTCACCCTGAACCGGATACGCAGGCAATCCCGGCATATCCCCGGCAAGGAGTGGATGGGCCAGTTTGCCTGGGCCATGCAGGTAGGATTGTTCGGATACCTGGTAGCTGGCGCCTTCCTGGACCGTGCCTACTTCGACCTGATGTTCGCCATGGTGGCCATCACCATCATCCTGCGCCGGGAACTGGACACCGTGGAGGCGCCGGCCCCGCAACAGGTTGGCACCGAAAACCCGGGCCACGAATCCTCATCGCCCGCGCCCAGGGATTTCGTCAGGACGCCGGAAAACGTCCAGGCCAGCCACGCCGCAACAACCGACCGCCCCATGTCGCGACAAGCTCCCTGAGCATCAGCAAGGCACCCCGCCAGGTACGCACATTCAGGGCCAGGATGCCCCACTGCTCCCGGCGGTGGGGCATCCAGTCCGCTTTGTAAGGGTCATCCCCGGTCAGAAAATCCACTTCACTCACCCGTTCATCATCCAGCATGCGCTCCATCATGAGCGCCGTCAGCAGAGTACCGGGGGAAAAGGCCTCAAAGCGCGGATCATGGGCCAGCTTGTAGATATGGGCACGCCCCTGATGACGCAGCCAGAGCTGAACAGCCACCGGGGCCTCCTCCACCGTCAACACCCCCAGGCGCAGCATGCCCGTCCGCGCGGCCATGTGGATCAAGCCCGGCATGAAATCGGGGAAAGGTTCCGGCCGCTTCCAACTCACGGCATACACGGACTCGTAGGCGGCAACCGCCACCGGCACGTCATCCACCTGCCGGTACAGATGAAACGCCACCCCATGCAGACGCCGAAGCCGCCGCCCCTTGCGCTGCAGGGTGCTGCGCAGGTGCCCGGGCCGGTCGGCCAGATAGGCAACCCAGTCCATGCCCATGGTGGGAAGATACCGATTGCCGAAACGAAAATAGGGCTTCACGAAGAAACCCTCGTCCCGTAACGCCTGCTCCACCCGCCCCATCATCGGCCCCTGGAGGCACAGGGGTCCCAGATCCAGCCCATCACACAGCCCGGGCGTCGAACGCAGATGACGGACAATCGCCCGCAAGCCCTCTTCGCCCCGTGATCCCGCCGCCATCACCGGCCCATACATGGGGGCATAGTAATTCTGTAACGCCCGCCAGCGCCGTGGCCGCGCCCGGGACACCAGGCACGGCAACACGCAGACAGGCTGCCCTCCGGCATCGAAGGCCACCGGGAAGCGGGGCGCCTCATCGGGATTGAGTCCATGGGCGATCAGGCACTCAAACCATGCCCAGGTACAGAAGGGATGACGGCACTCAGCCTGCTCGAACAATGCCCGGCACGCCTCGGGCAGGGCCGCCAGACTCTCGAAGACCCGCACCCGGCCCATTGGGGCATCCATCAACGAGGTCCGCCGGCCGCCACCTGTTCCAGCACCCGCGCCAGACGCGTCACCAGATGGCGCCGCTCAAATCCCCGCACATAGTCCTGGTCCGGATCAAACACCCCGTCTTCGGCATCCAGTATCCGGGCCAGACGTGCCTGGATGCCCGCCACATCCCCCGGGCGCTCCACCCATCCCAGTCGCCCCCGGCGGATGATCTCCGGGGTGGCGCCTTCCTCGGCCACGCACAGGATGGGTCGCCCGGCGGCGATATACTCGAACAACTTGCCGGGGATGACCCCTGAAGTGGTTTCGCCCCCATCCACGATCAGCAGCAACACATCCGCCCCTTTCTGCAGAGCCTTGGAGCGACGGTAAGGGACATCGGGAAAGAACCGGAACACCGGCTCCAGCCCATGCCGCGTCACCAGTTCATCCATGCGCGCCACGATCTCCGGCGCCCGCCCGCCGTAATATTCAAACCGGAAACGTCCCGCCAGATCGGGCCGCTCCCACAACAGTCCCCCGGCCGCTTCCAGCAATTCATAGCCCCGCCGGTTCTTGAACAAACGCCCGGCATAGACGATGCGCAACACACCTGGCGTCTGCCCTTCCGGCTCTACCCCCTCGAACTCCTCCGGATCATACCCATTGGTGATGGTCACCAGGGCCTCATCCGGCAATCGGGGCAGACGACCGCGCATCACCTCGGTCTTGGGGCCGGACACCGTCACCACCGCCCCCGCCGTGGACACCACCCGCCGCTCCAGGGCCAGTTCCAGCCGTTGGCGCCAGGCAGGCACCCAGGCCCGCAACACATCCCCGGTCCACAGGTCCCGGTAATCCGCCACCCAGGGCACTCCCGTCCGCCGGGACAGATGTGCCCCCACAATCAAGGACGTGAAGTGAGGGGCCGTGGCCAGGATCACGTCGGGCCGAAACTCATCCACGATCCTGACACCCTGCCGGACCGCCGGCGGCCACCACAGCACCAGATCATCGGGGATCTGCACATGCCGATGGATAAAACGATCCATCCAGGCAACCCCTCGCTTGACGGAGGAGATCAGCCCGGAAGCCGACGCCGCATGGGTGACCGGCCCCGGCACAGACTCGTTCCCCGGCACCGCCCCGGTCGCCTCCGCATCCACCGGTCGGCCACGCCCCAGCAAACGCTTGACGGCCAGCACCAGACGCTCCCGGGGGCGGGGCAACGGCACTCGAAACACCCGGGTGCCATCGGGAATTTCATCCAGGGTGGTCCGGTCCACCGGCTGCATGTCCCCTTCCGTCAGGGTCAACACGGCCGTCTCCCACCCCAGCGCCTGCAGATGCTGGCAGAACTTGAGTGGCCGCAACCGGCCGATTCCCTTCACCGGCGGAAACTCCACCGCCACGATCAACACCCGGCGACTCGGCCTGGCAGTCATGAGCACACTCACCCCAAATAAAGATTCAAGGAAAAATCCGGTGTCAGCAATTCATCGAACACGGCCTGGATCAGACCCGCATGGCGCTGAACCGAATACTTGCGCGCCACTTCCTCCATGGCCGCCCGTCCCATCCGGGTCCGCAGGTCGGTATCGCCCAGTACCCGGTTGAGTACCTCCGCTAGGGCCATGGGCTGACCGGGCGCCACCAGGAAACCGGTTTCACCGTCACGAATGATCTCCGGCGGCGCGCCGATGTCCGTGGCCAGGATCGGCGTGCCCATGGCCATGGCCTCGATCACCACCCGACCGAACGGCTCCGGCGATATCGATCCATGCACCACCGCATCCGCGGCCTGCATGAACAGCGGCACATCATCCTGATACCCGGCAAAATGCACGGCGTCCGCCAGGCCCATCTCGTTCACCTGCTGCTGCAAGGCGCGTAGATAGTCATCGCGCCCGGGAGGCGCTTCACCGATCAGGACGAAACGGGCGCGGGGATGGACGGCCAGGACACTGGGCACAGCCTGGATCAGCACATGCTGTCCCTTCCAGTCCATGATCATGCCGGCCATCACCACCATCGGATCTTCCGGCCCCACGCCCAACCGCTCCCGCAGAGCCTTCACCTGAGCGGCATCCCTGGCGGCATAGCGGGCCAGATCCAGCCCCTCAGGCACCATGGTGATTCGTTCGGGCGCCACGCCCAGATCCAGCAACCCCTGACGGACAGGACCGGAAATGGCCAGGAAACGGCTGATCCAGCGGGTGAGAAACACCGCCAGCCGGGAATCCGGGCTGGGAATATTGCGTTCGTGGAGCACCACCGGGCATCCGGCCAGACGGCCCGCTATCACACCGGCCATGTTGGCGATGAAATCATTATTCAGATAAATGAGATCCGCCCGCTCGGTGCGGGCAATACGGGCCAGGTGGTGGGCATAGCGGAATATCTCCGCATCCAGCCGTTGCCAGATGGGACAGCTGCGACCATTCCCCCCGTGGTGCCGTCGCGGTAGATGGATCGTCTTCACCGCCGGAGGGAAAGAGGCAAACTTGGGATCATCCAGGGAACGCACCACCACGGAACGGAAACAGGCCTCGTCCAGGTGTTCCAGACAGGTACGCAGGCTGATCACCGCCCCGCCGAACCCCACGCCGGTCTCCAGATACAGGATCGTCGCGGGGCGCTTGGGAATCAGATTGACCGGTCGGCCCCGGGCCCAGTGCACGGATTCCATGGGCTCAGGACCAGTCGGCGTCGGTGGACAGTATGGCGGGACGTCCAGAACCGGCCAGGATGGATTCTTCCATCATCAAGGCATCGGCAAAGAACTTCGCGGCCCAGTTGGGATACTGCCAGGGATGGTAGCCACCATTGATGGGATGGGAGCCCTTGATCCCACCGCGCTCATCCGGGATGCCGCCGTGAAGGCGCTGAGTCCGACGGGTAAAGCCATTCACCCGGCTGACCGCCTCCCGGAACCGCTCCTCGCCGGTGAGTTGGTGCAGGCGCCCCCAGTTGATGGCGATCTGGGCATTGCCCGTCAGGCAGGACCAGGTCACCGTCGGTTGCCAGCGGGCATCGTATCGTCCTGGTAAAAAGCCATCCGGCGGCAAGGAGGCCAGCACCGCGTTCCCCATGGTAACGGCCTGGTGCAGGAAATCCTCGCGCTGTGCGTAGGCCCCCACTTCCAGGAATCCGCGCATGGCATAGGCAATGGTATGCAGGAAGGGTTGGGCGTCGTCCTGCAGGCAGTTGTGGGGTAACCAGCCATTGTCATGGCGCTGGGACAGCGCCCATTCCAGATTGCGCACCGCCGCCGCCAGAAAACGCGGTTCCTGAGTGATGCGATGGACCCGGGCCAGGCCCCAGGCCGAGCGAGTGTTATAGGTATTCATGGACGTGGTCGTGAACGGCGACCCGAAACGCCGCCAGCAGCCGTCCTCATCCTGTACATCGCAAAGCCAGGCAGCCGCCTTGAGGGCCGCCTCCCGATAGCGTTCCTCGCCTTCCTCCTCAAATGCCCGCACCCAGCCAAACAGCACCTGGCCGGTGTTGAAGATGGTGGGTTGATCCGAACTGCCCAGTGCACCGGCCAGCACACCGCCTTCCGGCAACTGGATCTCGCATTCCCAGTCGGCCATGGCCCGGGCACGGCCGCGGGCATCCATATCCCCGGTCAAGTGAGCAAAGCGGTAGAAAGTGGGCAGGATGTAGCCCGTGGTCTCGGGGTAGGACGGCGCCCAGCGGCGGGAGCGCACCAACCAGGTCTGGGCCACACCGGCATCGGGCGTCGCATCCTGGGCGCGCTTGAGCCAATCCATTGCCCCCCGCAGGTGATCCCGAATCTCTCCCGGGGCATGCAGCCCCATGCCCAGCCTGTCTCCCATCACACGGCCGTATTGACGCAATGTATCCGTAATCGCCATATCCACACCCTGGCTTGTCTGGGGCACCGGCGGCACCGATGCGTTACCGGTTCATCATTTTGCGCGAGAAACCCCGTCCTTCAGGGCGGGGAGGGATAGCGCATCGTGCGCAGCACGATCACGCGGCCCTGGTCGCGTCCTCCTGTGTCGGTTTGGGTTGCAAGGCATAGCCATAGCCATCAGCTCTTTGTAGCAGGCGGCAATGGCGGTGTGAAATCCCCTGAACCACACCCTCTCGGGTCTGGATATTAAAACTGCCGGTGGCGCGAATGGCCACCCGGCCCTGATAGGTGCCGGCCTTTTTACCGGTCGGTACGTTGGCCTGCACCAGATCCCCGGTCTGAAAGCCTTTTACCTGTTTTTGCCGCATCAGGTAGCCACGGGGAAAGCCAAAGCGGTTGAGCCGGGTGCGCTGATAACTGCCCCGGCCCGTGGCCCGCACCGTCAATGTGGGCACGTTCCAGTGGGTGATGGCAGTGACTGGCCCGACACAGGCCGCATCCAGGGCATGGGTCTTGGGAATGCCCAATCGCTGTCGATTGTATTTGGTGCGGCCACCGCTACTGGTGATCACCGGCAGGCCCGTGGCCTGAAGCTGTCGGAACAGTGCCCAGCGGGTGCTGTTGACGGCGGCGGCATCCTTGAGGGGGGCCTTGGCCTGGGCCTTGATCCGTTGCAGGCGCTTGGGATCATCGGCCAGAAACACTTCCACGGGCTGATTCCCCTTGGCCTGATTGCAGTCACGACAAGCCAGGGTCAGATTGCTGACCCGGTCCGAGCCGCCCCGGCTTTGGGGGTGAATATGGTCGATCTCCAAGGGCACGTTCCTGGCGCCGCAATAGGCACAGCACCGTTGCCACTTCTCCAGCAGATATTCCCTGACCTCATAACCGTGCAATGTCCCCTGTTGGTATTCAACGCCGCTGATTTCTGGATTTTCCATCGTCTGCATATCAAACCGGACCCGCTCCATGATGATCCCCGTCACTGGGGCCAGTCGGCACAATCGGTTCACCCAGGCCATCGTGGTATCGACCCGATGTTGCAGGCTGGGGGCCAGCCAGCCCCGTGGCCGAGTCCGGTTGTTGAACCGGGACGCCCGGTGGCGCAACTGTCCCCTGCGCCGCCGACGAAAGGCACGGCGCTGGGTCAAATTTTCACGGATCTGTTGGCCCCGATGCTCGATCTCCATCAGCATCACTACCTGCTGATGCTCTGGATCAGAATCATCCTCCCGAATCACCGTGACTCCGGTGGTCTTGCTGCCGGGGTCAATCTTGATCTGGATGGGTTGCAGCACGGATTCTTCCACCGTGCGATCCTTGAGCCGGATGGTGAACGGACGCATCCGGTGGACCACGGCCCGGCCCCGCTCCAGCAGCAACCGTGCCCGCTTCTCCGAGCAGGGCATCAGGGGCTTTTTCCTCTTGTCCAGTACCAAAACCGCCATCTCAAACCTCCCAAAACAGAACCCTTACGGGTCCAGTGACGTGGGGCTTACGCCCCATCTCCCCTCGGGAATGTCTGCAACCGGCTCCCGCTTGTGCGGCGGCTGGAACCTTCGGCGCTTTACCTTTCGCCAGCATGATCCCAGCCTTCCAGAGCGGCGGACTGAGGAAGCATCCGCCGGTGGGTCTTGACGACCTGTTGCAAACGTAGCGGACTTTCACCGCTCTCCCTGGTCAACCCGGCTTGCTCTCACAAGCCCCCGACTTCAGTCGGGGGTAGTTGACGGGCTCAAGAGGCGCCCTGGAAACCGGTTATTGTGCTGCCCCGAGGGAAGCAGCGCAAAAAAAACTGCGGAATCATTGCGGTGAATCGAAAAAATGCCGTCCGGAAGCCACCAGATGGTCCACCACCTCCGTCATGGCCCGGCAATCCAGCAGGCCAAGCCGGGTATTGCCCACCCGTCGGCGCTTCAACACCCCCTCCTTGAGCAGTTCTGCCTCCAGAAGGTCATCCCGACGCAGGCGATTGGCAGTGGCGCTGAGCACCTTGACAGGCACCTTGCGAGCCACACCCTCGTAATCAATCACCGTTCCTTCCATGGGTTCAGGCTCGTACAATGGAACCGGTAGCGTCTGCGCAATCCGATCTTCAAGGAAATGGGTAAAGGTCACGGTGGAAAAAGGGGCATCAATGGTGAGGATCTTGCCGTTCCACTCCAGCAGACGGCCAAAGGGCGATTGCGGCCCGAAAGGGACCAGGGCCTCGTCATGACCCACCAGAAATTCTTCAGCCCGATGCCCCCATGCCAGCAGAGGGTGTGTTGGACTCAGGCTCCTGCGCACACCCTTGCCTCGACGAAACACTTCGGACAACAGCCCCATCTGGGAAGGGCTGCGTCGGACATCCATGGGCACACCGCGGGCAAGAAACTCCCTGGAACTCTCGTTTTGATAGGTCAGGGAAGGCATGATGAGCAAACCTTGGTGTCCGACCAGATCCTTCAGAGTGGTGACCATATCCGACGGCCTGCCCAGAAAGCCATTGCCCGGACGCCAGGATGCATGAACCATCAGGCCATCTCCAGAGCAGATATCAAGGCTTGCAAAATGGGTGCTGAGCGCAGGACTGTCATAACTCATGAACTGCTTGATCAGCCGCTGCTTCCACCACACGACATTCTGTTTCAAGAATTTCATTGCATCCCCCGATAAAAAGCAAAGGCAGAACAGGAACCCTACCCAGACATGTTAAGCACATTTGAAAAAATTCGCGCTCTAGTCAACCCTAAAGATCGAAAAAAAGTGCTATTCCTGACCGCACTCATGGTGTTGACCGCTCTTATGCAAACGGTCGGCGTAGCCTCCATAATGCCGTTTCTCAGTGTACTTTCAGATCCGGAAATAATAGATAAAAACCAGCTTCTGAATACTGCCTATATTCACCTAAACTTCTCATCCGCTCAATCATTCCTGTACTTCCTTGGCCTGACTGCATTCACCCTTTTTGTCGCTGGAACTATCCTGCAGGCCGTCACATTCTGGGCCATTGTGAAGTTCTCCAACATGCAGCAGTATGAACTTTCAAGACGACTGATGCATGAATATCTACAACGTCCCTACACATTCTTTTTAACCAGAAACTCCAGCGATCTCGCCAAAACAGTTCTTCACGAAACAAGCCAAGCAATCAATGGAGCCCTGATGCCGGCGATGAGGCTACTGAGCCAGATCATACTTGCTGCATTTGTGATTGCATTACTCATAGCTATCAATCCTTTTCTCTCCATCTTGATTGCACTATTAGTCGGCGGCATTTACGGAATAATTTATATATTAGCAAGAACCTGGCTAATCAATATCGGCAAGGACCGTGTCAATGCAAACAAAGAGAGATATACAGCAACAGCTGAAGCCTTCACCGGCGCCAAGGAGATCAGATTATTAGGCAGGGAAGCTGATTATCTAGAACGCTACAGAAAACCTTCAAAGAGACTTGCAAAGCATGAAGCCAATTCGACACTAATCGCTGACATACCACAATATGGGATTGAAGCCTTTGCCTTTGGCGGTATATTGGTCTTGGTCATTTTCATGGCATCAGGAGAAAGGGGGATCGCCGACGCACTACCCGTCATAGGTGTATATGCATTGGCGGGACGCCAAATCATTCCGGCCTTCCAGAAAATATTTACCACATTTTCCGCGCTGCGCTACAACATACCAGCCGTAGACAACGTATTAAAAGATTTAAACAGCGAGCTGTCAGAAAAATTCCATCAACACAGCGATAGCGAAAAGATACACCCAAAACGATCAATCAAACTGGAGAATATAACCTTCACCTACCCCGAAGGAAAATCTCCTGCAATAAAAAATACCAGCATTGAAATTAATGCAAAAACCACGGTGGGCTTCATTGGCCCATCAGGATCAGGCAAAAGCACGATCGTGGATGTATTACTAGGACTACTCACACCGGAAAAGGGGTCTGTCTTCATCGATGACACAAGACTCTCTGCAGAAAATATTCGCCAATGGCAGCGCTCAATCGGCTATGTACCACAGCACATCTTCCTGGCTGACCAAAGCATAGCTGCCAACATTGCACTTGGTGTGCCCGAAGAAGAGATTGATCATGCTGCTGTTGAGAGAGCCGCAAAATTGGCAAACCTTCATGGCTTTGTAGCTAATGAATTACCTGAAGGATACAAAACCATTGTCGGTGAAAGAGGAGTAAGACTATCGGGTGGTCAAAGACAACGAATAGGTATAGCCCGCGCGCTTTACCGCGACCCCGAAGTGCTTTTTTTTGACGAGGCAACCAGTGCGTTGGATAACGCCACGGAGCATGCCGTCATGGAAGCCATTCATAATCTAACAGGAAGTAAGACAATCATACTTGTCGCACACCGCTTATCCACAGTAAAGTCATGCGACGAAATATTTTCAATAAAAAAAGGAAACGTAGAAGAAAAAGGAAACTGGGAACAACTACATCTAGAAAAAAACATTTAATAAAAACATAAAATCAAATATCCTGAATAAGGCGATGAACAATATCAAAAGACTCAGAAGCCAGTCGCTTTTGCATACTGGATGAGGCAAGCAACTCATTCTTATCTATAGACATAGCCTTGATGGCCATTTCTAAAGCATCATTAATAGCAACAACCTCAGATAAAGGCTCAGGCGCCCAAGCCTTCAAATATGCATCAAGCTTCCTCACTCTTGGATTCAATCCAACATAAGGGACATTAAATGACATCGCAGTTATCACCCCATGTAAACTGGTCCCCAAAAATAACTCCGCCCCAGATATAACTTCAACAATCCTACTGAGCGATGATGGCTCTATATACTTGGATGGACAGTTAAGATTTTCAACCAGCCATTTCAAAGGCACATTATCTTCATGGCCTGGACAATTACCAATAGGCATTAAATAAACAGGACAACCAAAATACCTAGATATACCTTCCAACTCCTTTTTAATAGTAAGCAAACTCGCCCCCAACTTATATCTACCCACCTGAAAAACCACATACCTCTCATCACTAAAGTTCTTACATGAAGCATAATGATTAGAGACAAGAATAGCGCTATCAGGGGATAGCCTTGCCTTACTTACACCCAAGCCAGAAGAAACTTCTTTGAAAGTACGACCCTCTCTCAGCGAAACATAAACTGCTTCGCTTAGAGCTTTCTCAACCACGTCCCGAAGCGGACTTTCCGAAACACCCACACCACCTACAGCGTTATAAAAAACAGAATATTTTTCCGATAAAACAGGATCACTCGGAACGAACGGCAAGGGATTAGCCGCCTTCCCGCATAGCAGCATTGCCAAAAACTCCAACCACGGAGAACCATCAAATCGCTGATAAACCTCAAAGTAACGAGCATCTAAAAAACTAAGCAATCTACTCCAATTAGCACATAGAACCTCCCCTCCAGCAATAAACAAAATACCACCATTTTTTTTATTGTAAAGCGATCGAAATGAATAGGTCGGCAACGCTCCAACTTCCGAAAAATCAGACTTAACAGTAGCAATATTTAAAAAATCATAATCTCCGCGCTGAGAAAGCTCACCCTTAACTAAAATTGGAAAAAGCAAATCACCGTAATTAAACCTATCAGAAGCACTTAGAATATAAATATTTTTTTTCATGATCGAATACCCAGCCCATGCTCTAAAAAAACAGGCCCACCAAAGGCACAAATCCTACCATGATCTCGAATAACCTTTATCTTAACAAACAACATAAAACAAGCAATCAAGTGGGCAAACAACCCCCCAACATTAAGGTCAAGAATGAAATCTGAAAACGGCTTAAAAAAAGACTTAGCAACAATATATTTTGCCATATACAAATACCCAAGCCCGGGCTGCTTCAATTCTATCAATAAATTTGACTTAATTCTCTCAGCCCTCAACTTCAAGTCTAAAAAATAAGATTTTCTTAAAACTGACGATGACTCTCTAAAGTGAATAATCTTCGCTGAAGGCAAGAGAACAAAGCGACATCCGTGATAGTTCATCCTATTTACCAGATCATCATCTTCGCCGTACATAAAAAACAATGGGTCAAAACCACCAACCTTTTTAAATGCTGAAACTCTCACCATCCATGCAGCCGCATTTATGCCTCTTATCGAATAAGAATCTTTTATCGAGCCAAGGCAGGCATCAGAAATATATTCAGGCGCGTATTGAACAACATAGTTTCGCAACGTTTTTTTATCGAGCGTATGAATATCAGGACTACAATGTATTGGGCTAGCAACATCATATTCTAAATTTTCCAACAAATAATTAGAGAGCGCAGAAAGTGCGCCTGGCGCCACAAATGCATCCTGATTTAACAAAAAAACATAATCAGCACCGAGGGATATTGCTCTAGCTATCCCAATATTATTTCCACAGCCAAAACCTAAATTCTTATTCAAACAAATTAAATCAATCTGCGGAAACTCAGTTTTAATTATATCTACGGTTGAATCCGAAGACCCGTTATCCACAACGATCACACCTGAATCACCCTCCATCAAAAGAGAAGAAATCGCCGTACGGATCCATTTTTCACCATTAAAAGTAACAATTATAGAAAACACCTTATCCATTTTAATCATCCAGAAAATTAGCGCCACAACTTGCAGACACAAAGAATTTGCAAAGCAGCAAAATTAAATATTAACGCGTCTGTTAAAATATTTTTAACTGCCTCATCATACCTGCAATCCCTAGCAGCCTCAATAACACATAAAATACTAAAAGCTTTTCACGAAAAGTAAATACCACAACCTCGTTATTGTATGTATACCATAGGCCACGCGCCCAAGCCTTTCTAGCGTCATCATAAAAACCATTATCAATTGCCTCGCACACCCTTCGAAGCAAAAAATCATTATTTAACAATTCCTTTACAGAAAGCTGCTTACCGAACCCCTTGATGCAAACATCCTCAGCATCTCGCTGATTTTCAATATTTTTTTTATCCAAAACGCCTAGACAATCTACTGTATAAATAAACTCATCCCACAGGCCTTTTCTAGCGAGAATAACTGCCTTTTGAGCTAGCGCAAAATAGAAATACCCCGACTCATTTTCACCATAAAATCTATCTTTAGGAAGATACTCGCAAAGCTTGGCATCCTTTACAAACTTCTCAACCACAATTTTCTCATATTTATACCATTTCATCTCGATTTCGTTGATATCAAATCTATCCGACATCGAACCACGCTCTCCTACATGATATCTTCTTATATAGGAATGACCCTCAACCATAAAACCCGTCCTGAAACGAGCCAACCTTATAAAAAGATCATAATCCTGAGAACGTACAAGCTGCTCATCGAACAGATACCCACCTGGTATTCGATCCTTTCGGATCAACATCCCCTGCGTTGTTAAAAAACAATCCTCAAGCAGTCTTATCAAAAAATTATTGTTGTCCACACAGGGGATACCAGCATCACCTGTAACTTGAATTCCCCCATTTTCACCATCCACTCCCCTAAGATAATTAGAGTAAGTAAAATCAATAGAATCGCCAGACTCCATAACTCTCAAATGCGCTTCAATAAAATTCGGCAAGGCAACATCATCATCATCAAAAATCCAGACATACTTCCCTGACGCCTTACTGAAAACTCGATTCAAGGCTACCGCCTTTCCCGCATTTTCCTGATTATAAAATTCGACTTTACCCTTATATTTCTCAAGCACAGAAAGAGTTGCGTCCGTTGAACCATCGTTGACAATCAATATCTGCTTAGGAAGGACAGTTTGTGCGAGCAGGCTTTCAATGCACTCCCCCAGATATTGAGCACGGTTAAATGTTGAGATCAAAACAGTGACATCGCCGTAATTAGACATTGATAAACCACTCAGTCACTTAGGCCAAGAAACTTCTTGTATCTTGAAACCATGTTATTAACTGAAAACCCTTCAATTACACGTCGCTTTAAGTTCTCACCTAAACTTCTTCTTAAGTCAGGGGATTTCAAAAGTTTATCAATAGCATCAGCCAGCGCCCTAGTATCCCCTGGAGGAACAAGCAACCCAAAATCCGCATCATTAATTATTTCAGGTATACCCCCGACCTCTGTTGCAACTACAGGCAATCCAGTCGCACCAGCCTCTATAATCACCAACCCAAACGGTTCATGTCTTGCCACATGGACCAACATTTCAGCATTACGCATTAAATTAGCAATTTGTGACTGTGACTGGTCCTCAAAAAAATAAACACAATCGCCAAGCCCCAAATCTTTGCACTTTTCTTTTAGCGACCTCAACCACACACCATTATCATGCCCACCAGCAAAAACCAACGAACAACAGGGCCATGATTTTTGAATTAATGAAAATGCATAAAGCAAATCATCTTGCCCTTTCCTAGGTATATAATTTCCAACATTTAAAATATACGGACCAACAATATTACTGCCTTCATCGCCAAGCGGCTCCGACTTACAGAACCTATCATAATCTATACCGTTATGAATCACCTCAACATCTAAACCGTTAAAAACCCCTGCTTTCGATATATTTTTGGCCAACATCTCGGAACATGACGAAACGCCATTAGTTTCAGATGCAACAAACCTCCATAACCATTTATTATTTTTCAACCCCTCAACATCCGCCCCATGAAATGAAAGATATATTTCACCGGTCCAAACTCTTAACTTCTTCAACAAGGCAAGCGGAAAAATATTCAGTGTTGGCGAGTGGGCATTAACAATTTCCACCCCGTGGAATCTTAAATTTCGATTTAACTCTGGCATTCTCCTTAGTAAGGTCATAATGTAGCGAAACTTCATTAACATACTTTCGCCCAACGGCTCGGGCATATTCAAACTTAAAAAAACCCTCCCTTCCAAATCCGACTGTAATCCAGTCTTTGTCCAGCTTTGCATTGCGATAGCGACCCCCATCCCCTTACATGAATTCAACCCCCGCCACAAATAATCTACAACAACGTCAACACCGCCCAGCATATCAAATCGCCACGGCACATATAAAAGGCATTGAATATTTCCAGACGGAGCTATATTTTTAGTTTTCAATTTATCCACCCCAAACATGAATCACCCATGATAGCCACATAAATCACATCCCGAGAAAAAATGTCTACGACGCAAGCCAAACTTATTGATAACAAATATCCAGCATGCTATTTTTAAGCAAAAAATAAAGCCTATAGACAACTTGCCTGACAGGTTTTCCATACCATGACTGACACCTCCATTACAGCAATCGTCACCACATACAACCGGGCAAATATCGTTTCCGATGCAATCCTAAGTATTTTTTCTCAATCTCATCCAGTTGATGAACTAATCGTGATTGATGACGGAAGCTCTGATAATACTCAACATGTAATTAAAGAAGTATTCAAGGATGCCCCCATCAGAACAAAATATATATACAAAAAAAATGGCGGAATGGCATCTGCCCTTAACCAGGGAATCACAGAGGCAAAATCCAACTGGGTGGCCTTTCTTGATGATGACGACACCTGGAACCCTGATCATATTGAAAAATGTTTTTCCTTTATTTCTCGCCACCCACAATTAGGGGCTGTAATGGGCCTTAGACATGAAGGGGGAAATCTACAATCCCCCCCCGAAAAATTGCTAGGCGATTTTTCTCCAATAGATCAGTTAAGTAGATTCCTTATCCGAAAGAGAGCTCCGTTAGTACGCCCCTTTTTCACAACAGCGTTGGGTACAATTGTGGTACGGAGCGATCATGCTCGATCGCTTATGTTTTCAGGACACGTTGGAGCTCGGCTTGATATCCATTTCATATGGTTACTTGGCGAATTAACTGATATTGGGCTAAATCTTCAGTCACATGGAACAGGAAGGCAATTTCGCGTAAGTTACCTAAGCACAGATCAAAATGCCCCAGATCACATAAAGATTGAAATTGCAATACGACGCGCAAGTGATGGCATAAGAATGCTCGAGGAAATTCTTAGCAAAAAAACTCATTCGATGACACATGAGTTTACCGAGGCATATGAAAGAGAAATCATAAGCTTAATATGGTCATTGAGGAAGGCAAAAAAAACCCGAGAGGCCATAGCATCAATCATAAAGTACCGAGAAAACTTACCATTAAAAACTCAAATCAGACAGTTTATTCTTTCGGCAATAAGGCAATAAGGCAATAAGGCAATAAGGCAATAAAAAGAAATTAAAATTTTTATAAAAATTTATGCCGAAAATTACAAATCTGAAGAAAACCCCACGCCCGTGAAAGGGTAAGAGAAAATGAAAATAATCGCACTATACGCAGTCATCAGCTTAACATTAATCATCTCGCTCAACAAAGCAAACGAGGCAAATGCATATTTCATCGGCGGCGAAGCCCAGTGTGGAAGCCTTAGCAACCCTGACGGCCCCTTTGATTATCGACGCCATGATTTTAGCAAAGGAATTCCGCAGTCGACCAATCACTTCACACCACAAATAGAAAACTTACAGGGTGGAAGGACAAGCTTCCTACTAGATGATATAGATTATACATTACGTGAATGGCCCAACCACCACCGCGCCCTATGGGCAATATCTCGGCTTGAGCGTCAAAACAACGGCTCCTTGCCTAATGCTCATATGCTAAGTGGCTGGCGACGCAGCGCAGACTGCTACTTCGACCGTGCCATGCGCTTCACCCCCGACGATGGCACCGTCAGGATGCTCTACGGCATGCATTTGCATCTCTCCGGGCATCCCCGGCGCGCGCTCCCTCATTTCGAAAAAGCCGCTGAGCTAGGCGAAGATTCCGCCGAATTTCACTACAATTTCGGACTGTTGCTGTTTGATCTGAGAGATTACCGTGCCGCCAGGGAGCAAGCCGAGAAAGCTTATTCTCTCGGCCATCCACTGCCCGGCCTGCGAAACAGGCTGCAGCGAGCAGGTCACTGGAACTGAACAGATAATCAGAGCGTTCTTTTTTGGCCAATGCCCCCACCAGCGTCGCCAAGGGTGCCGCGCTGACCATCGCCATGCGCTGGACCGACCGCCTGATCGGTCTTGTCAGCGTCATCATCCTTGCACGCCTTTTGGCGCCCGAGGATTTCGGCATCATTGTCATGGCCTCCCTGGTCATTGGCCTGGCGGATGTTCTGCTGGATCTGGGCGTGCATGTGGCCCTGATTCAGACCCCCTCTCCATCTCAGGACCATTACAACACGGCCTGGACCCTGCGTCTGCTGCAATGTGCGGCGGCCGCCGCGCTGGTGTGGGTGGCGGCGCCGTGGGCGGCGATCTTTTTTGACGAGCCAAGCCTCACCCTGGTCATACAGATTCTTGCCCTCTCCTTTTTATTGAGCGGGCTGGAGAATATCGGCATCGTGAATTTCCAGAAGGAGATGCGCTTTGTCGAGGATTTCCAGTTCCTGTTTGCCCGACGAATGGTCGGCTTTGGGACCACCATCGGGGCCGCCTTCGTGCTGCAGTCGTTCTGGGCACTGGTGATCGGGACTTTGGCGGGTCGTGCCTTCGGCCTGGTACTGAGCTATGTGATGCATCCCATGCGGCCCCGGCTGAGTCTGGCCCGATTCCATGAGATTTTTGGTATTTCACAGTGGGTACTGGTGCGCAATATCGGTGTCTATCTGGATCAGTCGTTGCACATGATGTTGGTGGGGCGGCGGGACAGCACCACCGTGACGGGGGGATATTCCCTGGCCAACGAGATTTCCAGCATGCCCACCACCGAACTGCTGGCGCCGATCAATCGGGTGCTGTTCCCGGCCTTTGTGCGGGTGAAGCAGGATCTGACTGAACTCAAGCGTCTATTCCTGCTGGCGCAGGGGGTACAGGCCTTGATCGTGATTCCCGCCGGCACGGGGCTGGCCCTGGTGGCCCGAGAGGCAGTGGCCATACTGCTGGGTGAGCAATGGGGGTTCATCGTGCCTTTCGTGGAGATCATCGCGCTGGTCACGGTGGTCACCGCCCTGCTCTCCAGCGGCATCTATGTCTGCCTGACCCTGGGGCGTGTGAAGCTGGTGGCTGCCTATACCTGGTGGCAAGTGGGTGTTTTTGCCGTGCTCGCGGTGATGCTCCTGCCCCAGGCGGGTGCCTTGGAAATCGCTTGGTTGAGATTGTTCGTGGCGGCACTGGGGGTGGCCGTGTTTGCCGGGTTGCTGACCCGGACATTGTCGGGTCTGAAAGTGGGCGAGTTGGTGGGTGTGGTCTATCGGCCCCTGCTGGCGGCCCTTTTCATGGCACTGTGCGTGACGCAGCTTGGCGAGTTGATCCCGGGACCGGAATGGCTAATCCTGATGGCCCGCATCGGACTGGGCATGGTCAGCTACACGTTGGCCATCATCCTGCTGTGGTGGCTGGCGGGCCGCCCCGCCGGGGCGGAAGCCTATGTGCTGAGGCAGGTACTCAGGCTGCGGCGGCGACATGACTGAAAAGGCCCCCTGCATCGTCATGTGACGCAGGGGGCCTTTGCCGATACGCCCTATGAGTGAAGACGGACGGGGCTCATTCCATCAAGAAAACATCCGGCGACGACGCATGGCGGAGAGCAGGCCCAGAATACCCATGCCCATCAGCAGCAGGCTACCGGGTTCGGGGATATCCGTCCGGACATGCTCGGCATAGACCCGGATATTGATGTCGCTGGACTTGTCCCAACCAAAACCGTCGGAATCCACCATGCCACCGAAAACGATTTCATCCAGGCCGGCATTACCGAAGAACCAGCGGTACAGGTCATCCGACTGATCCTGAGGGGT
Source organism: Ectothiorhodospira shaposhnikovii (assembly GCF_047222355.1). NCBI lineage: Bacteria > Pseudomonadati > Pseudomonadota > Gammaproteobacteria > Chromatiales > Ectothiorhodospiraceae > Ectothiorhodospira > Ectothiorhodospira shaposhnikovii. The sequence goes on from NZ_CP178333.1 coordinate 2,842,017, forward strand.
GCCGCTCAGAGCGGCGTTGGAAGCATGGTTGAACCACAGGGGCTGGGGATCACCCGTGGTACTGATGCCGTCCGCCGCAAAGAGATATTGGCCTTCGGAGAAGATCCCCAGATCAAAGAAGTCAATCTGCCAGATCTGAATGAAACTGCCACCGGACCCCTGGTAGGCCACACCGGGGTTATCCGGATACTCCACGGGAGTGATGGTGACGTTGGCATTGTCCGTCTCATTACCGGTCACGTTGGCCGTTGCCACGCGCGGCACCACCGTGTCTTCTCCCTGATCCTGCCCCAGGAACAGGGAAATGGTCTGGTAACGATCACCCAGTTGGAAATCGGACTCATACCCTCCTGCAATGGCCCAGACGGTGATCCGGTAAATATTCCAGTAGTCGGTGTGCTTGGGCTGACAGGACAGGCAAGGCAGGGTGAAATCATCACCGGCAATCCATGCATCGCCGGTTCCACCGGCTTCACTGCCGAAATCCCAAGCCACGTTGCTTCGATCCGGACCGGCAACGTTATTGAGGTTTGTATTGGGGAGTCCGCGATCAACAACCAGCGCCGCCGAAGCAACACCGCTCATCCCCATCGCCAGCAGCCCAATCATGCCGCCGGCAATACATGCCGATTTTAGCGTTTTCATTGATGTCTCCGACGTCGCTTGATTTCTCCGCCTGAAACAAGCAAAAAAGACACCAGTTTTTTAATTCATTGATAATCAAAGCCTTAAAAAGGCCAGAGAGGTATTTTAAGATGAGGATGTCAACCATCCCGACAGTGAGGTTATCAGGACAAAGGGACCCGCGTTGAAGCCGCATTGACCGCATTGAGCAATAGGCGCGCCATGAAGCGGGATGGAATGCGATCCCAAGGTGAAAAGCGAGGCAGTTGCCAGCGGTCGGCATTCCGGGTAGCCACGCCACCGGCGGTGCTGAAGGCGGCTTCGAAACCCAGATCGCGCACCAGCCTGACATGTTCGGCCTGATAGTCATCAAACGGACGGCCGTTGGGATAGGCGAACAGGGTCACCGACTCATCCAGCAGGGACTGCAGCTCGGCTCGTCCCTGCTGGATTTCCTGCCGCACCGTCTCGATGCCCACGGTCGTGAAAATGGGATGGCTGACCGTATGACAGCCCAAGACCATGCCGGATTTCTGCAACCGTCGAACCTGGTTCGAGGTCATCATCAGGTCCGTGGGCAAACCGCTCGATACGGGCTCGATGATGCGCTGTATCAGTGCATCACGGTCGGAAGGGTCCAGGTTTTTCAACAGGGCAATGAGTCGGCGGGTGGAACGGCGTTTTTCATGAATCGAGCCGGTCAGGAAACGCTGGCCCAGACTGTCGCTCAGATCCAGCAGGTCGGTTTCCATCAGGCGCATGGCCTCGATCACCGTGTCATGCCACATCCGCCCACCATCCAGATAGCCGGTGGAAATGAAAAACGTGGCGGGAACGCGATGCTTCAGCAGAATGGGCAAAGCCACGTTGGCATTGTCCGCGTAACCGTCGTCAAAGGTCACGCAGACCGCCTTGGGAGGCAAGGTGCCCTGGCTCAGTCTCTCCATGGCCTCCGGCAGGCTCAGCAAGTTGAAGTGTTCCGCCAGCAAGGCAATCTGCCAGTGAAAGGTTTCGGCATCCAGTGCTTCCGGTCTGAAGGGGTCCGGCTCGGGAAGGACCTGGTGGAAGATGAGAATGGACAGTCGCCCATTTGCGCCACCCTTGCAGATCATGGGCAACAGCCTTCCGGTCAGATCCACCAGGCCGCGATCCAGTCGACTACTGGGCTCCGGAGTCAGCAAGTTGCGGGACATACCGGAAATGGTTGCAGTGTAATGTGTCATGGTTCCATCGCCTCCCGATAGACGCCATATAACACCTGGCGTACCTGCTCCCATTGAAAGCCACCCACCGCCTCCAGACCGTTGCGGCGCAGCCGTGAAACTAGGCCAGGGGAATCCATGAGTCGGCATACGGCCTCGGCCATGGCCCGGGGTTCACCCGGAGGCACCAGCAGGGCGGTGCTGCCATCCTCCACCAGATAGGGTACGCCCCCCACATGGGTACTGACGACGGGAACCCCACTGGCCAAGGCCTCCAGAATGGAGTTGGGGGTGTTATCGATCAGACTGGGATTGAGCATGATGTCGGCACTGCGATACAGGTCCGGCAGCAGGCCAACTTCCAGACGGCCGGCAAACGTGACCCACGGCGTCAGTTGCAGCGATTGCACCAGGGCCTCCAGGGCGGGGCGCTCCGGTCCGTCACCGGCGATGGTCATTCGCGCCTCGGGGTGATGTTCCCGGATCAGGGCCAGGGCACGGATGGCCGTGGCGTTGTCGTAGATGTCTTCCAGGTTACGGGTCACGATGAGGTGCGGCCCCCCTCCCCCCGCTCCAGGGGTACAGGGGACATAGGATCGATGCGGGGCAAATTTTGAAAGGTCGATCACATTGGGGACCACCACCGCCTCGGCATGGAAACGCCCAAAGACATCCCGCAGAAAGCCGGAGGGAACGATGATGCGCGACGCCCGCGACATGGTGGGGCGTATCCAGCGCCAGGACTGCTCGAAGAAGGCTTCCGCCCCACCGCCCCGGTAATTGACGACCACCGGCACCCCCCGGATACGCCCGATCCAGATGGCGGGGGCCGCGAACAGATGCCAGGACCAACCGGAGTTGGCCATGACGTGCATGACGCTGATTCGGTCGCACAGCCGCCACAGGGATACCACATAGGGGACAAGACGAAACAAGGCGCGCACGCCGCGGATGCGCTCAATCCAGCCGGGGTGATAGGGCGCGTTCATCTGGACCAGTTTCACCACCAGATGATCCTCCTGCAGCAGACGGGCCAGCTGCCGGGTCTGGTTGGCAATGCCGCCGGGGGGGGGGGGCAACGGCCCCACCAGACCGATGCGCCAGGTCGGTTCAGGTATGTTCATGGGCGAGATGCGTAGGCTTCCGAAATCAAGGTGACGTACTTCCCGGACTTCCCCGGCGGGATGTGGTCGGGAAACGAGAAGGTGACGGGAAGATCCGTGCCCATCATGCCCTGCATCCTGCGACACACCTCATCCAACAGGGCCTGGGGGAACGGGGCATCGCGCACCAGTAGGATCTCGATGGACAGGTCTCGACGCTGGATGATGCGGAACTGCTTGAGATCCGGCAGTTCCCGCAGGATGCCCACCAGGGCGGCACTGTGGATCAGACTGCCGTCCCGAGCCACGATGAAATCCGTCATGCGCCCCATGACCTGCCCCAGGGTGGGCAGGGTGAGTCCGCAGGGACAGGGCTCCGCCTCCAACGCCACTCGATCACCGAGGCGGTAGCGCAGCAGGGGCATGCCGTGGCCGTCGAGATTGGTCACCACCAGGTCGCCCACGCCCTGTGCATCGGGCTCATCCAACTCCAGCAGTACATGCTCGGCGGCGATATGCAGGCGCCCGGCGGGGCATTCGTGGGCCAGGTGTCCGCCGTCACGGGAACCGTATTCGTTGCCCACCGGACACTGGAAGACCTCCAGCATCTTGTCCCGCTGGTTGGGATAGAGGACTTCGGAGGTGCAGGTCACCAGTTCAGGGCGCCAGCCGCCGAAGGCTTGTGGGTGGCGTTCCATGTAAAGGGCCACATGGTAGAGCACGGTGGGGTAGCCATAGACCAGTCGAGGACGGAAACGGCGCAGTTGCTCCGCGCCCCGGGCCAGGGCCTCGTCACGCAGGTCCAGCCCGGAGATCACCACCTGATTGAGAAACCGGCGGTCCTTGAAGCGGCGCAAGGCGTCCTGCTTGCTCAGCTCCACCGGAGACCCCCAGTAATCCACCTGACGGCTCCCGGGCTCGATGCCGAACCAGGCCCGGCCCCGCAACTTGGCGGCATTGTGCCAGGATTCCTTGATGGGATCGGTGTAGAACACCAGGGGCTGGCCGGTGGAGCCGCCGGTGGTATGGCGAATCAGCCGATCCCGGTGGTCATCGGCCGTCAGATCGTCCAGGTATTCGCGCACATCGGCCCTCTCCAGCAGGGGCAGCCGGGTCAGGACCTCCCGGCCCAGTTCTTCCGGATGGGACACCCCCAGCGCCTCGAAGCGCCGGCGGTAGAAGGGCACATGGTGCCAGCAATGGGTCATGAGCCTTTGCAGCTTGCGGTCCTGCAGGGCCTTGAGAGCGTCCGGAGACAGGCGTTCACTGCCCCTCAGCGAGGCATAACAGGCGGCAGTGCTGCGTCCCCGAAGGCGTTCATGGAGGGGGAACACTACCGAGCGAACGAACCCTTCATGCATGGAACACCCCCTACCCTTGCCCGTTCATGGTCCTTTGGCAGATATCCTCAAAACACCTGGCCACCGCCAGGGAGGAGCAGTGATCTTCCACGTGGCGGCGGGCGGCCTGTGACAGCCGTAGCCGCAGGGCCGAATCCGACAGGAGCCGGTCCAGGGCCTGGGCCATGGCCTCCGGGGTATCCGCCTGCAGAAACTGCTCGCCATCGGTGAGCGGCAGGCCTTCCACCCCCAGCCCGGTGGAAACCACCGGCAGGCCCATGGCCATGGCCTCGTAGGCCTTGATGCGGGTGCCGCCCCCCACCCGCAGGGGGATCACATAGGCCGCGCCACCGTATACATGGGGGCGGATGTCATCCACAAAGCCGGTGAAGGTCCAGGGCAGGTTGCGCCGGGCCGCCTGCTCCACCAGTTCCGGATGGGGCCTGCGTCCCACCACGGTCATGCGCGCACCGGGGCGACGCTGCACCAGCAAGTGCCAGACCTCGTCCATGAAAAAGCGGATGCCGTCGATGTTGGCCTGCCAGTCCATGGCACCGGTGAAGATCAGGTGGTCCCCGTCGCCGGGCGGCCGGTAGGCAAAGAAGTCCAGATCCACGCCGGTGGGGATGGCCTCCACCCGACGGTTCCGAGGCATGGCCCGGAATGCCTCGGCATCCCGTTCCGAGACTGCCACCACGGTATCGAAACGGGGCAGTTCCCGGGCTTCGAAACGAGCCATCTTGCGATGCTGACCCCGCCAGACGTAGCGTTTCAAGGGATGGCCGGCCACCTCGGCATGACGGCGAAAAATCTCCGCCTCCACGTTGTGGGTGAACATCACGGTGGGGCACAGGCCGTGGAGGGGGGCCAGGGTGGCGGCGTGGATGAAATCGAACACGGCCACCTGGGCACCCTGCTGAAGTTGTTCACGCACCCGTCGGCGGGCCACGGGGTCCACGCCGGCGGCCACGGAGACGGGCTTGAGGGACAGTAAATGGCGCAGCCGGGTGATCCTGTGCAACGGCCCGACACTACGGGCCGGCCAGGCGATGAAGCGGTCGCAGACCGCTTCGATCTCTTCCCGATGTCGGGCCGTCTGCTCGGGCGTGGCCGGCGACATGAGGGTGATGTGAAACCGCCCGCCCTTCATGCCCCGCAGGATCTGGGTGGTGCGGATCTTGCCGCCTTCGTCGGTGGGAAACAGAAACCGGGGTGACACAAAGACCAGGGACGGACGTTCGCTCACCAGCAGATCCCCTGATAGGCGGCCTTGAGGGCGCCGCGGTCCTTGATACCCACCAGGTCAAGCACCTGCTGTTCCGGACCGGCATGGGCCAGCAACTGTGCCACCAGCGGGGCATCACTCAGCCCCAGGACGATCACTTCCGAGTGTTCGATGAGGGCACGGCAATCTTCCATCAGCAGGGAGGCGATATGGGGCAGTGTCTCCTCGATGTAGCGCCGGTTGGCGCCGATGACCCGGGACAGCTGCACGTTGGGGTCGTGGATCTTCAGGTCCATGCCCTTGCCGATCAGACGCTCCGCCAGTTCCACCAGGGGGCTTTCGCGCATGTCGTCGGTGCCGCTCTTGAAACTCAGGCCGATCAGGCCCACGCGCCGCTTGCCGCTGTCCAGGACAAAATCCACCGCATGGTCGATCTGCTGCTGGTTGCTGGGAATGAGGCTGCCGAGCATGGGTAGCTCGGTGTCCTGCTCCTTGGCCATGTAGAGGACCGCCCGCAAATCCTTGGGCAGGCAGGAGCCGCCGAAGGCAAAACCGGGACGCAGGTAGGCCGGGGAAATGTTGAGCTGGCGGTCCCGGGTGACCAGTTCCATCACCTCGCGGGAGTCCAGGCCCAGGGACTGGGACAGGCGTCCCACCTCGTTGGCAAAGACGATCTTGAGGGCGTGGAAGGCATTGCAGGCGTACTTGACCATTTCCGCCGTGCCGATCCCGGTACCCACGAACTCGCAGGGCAGATGTTCGAAGATGGGCTTCACCTGGTCCAGGGTGCGTTCGGAATCGGCACCCACCACGGTGAAGGGGGGATGATCATAGTCCTTGATGGAGGAGCCTTCCCGCAGAAACTCCGGCTGGAAGGCCAGGCCGAAGCCCTCCCCCACCCGCTTGCCGGATGCGGACTCCAGCGCCGGCCCCACCAGCTCCAGGGTGGTGCCGGGCTTGACGGTGGAGCGCAGCACCACGGTGTGATAGTGGTCCGTCAGCACCAGGGCTTCGCCGATCTGCCGGGCCACGTTGCGCACGGCGGCAAGATCCTGGCTGCCGTTGCGGCTGGAGGGGGTGCCGACGCAGGTCAACTACCCCCGACTGAAGTCGGGGGCTTGTGAGAGCAAGCCGGGTTGACCAGGGAGAGCGGTGAAAGTCCGCTACGTTTGCAACAGGTCGTCAAGACCCACCGGCGGATGCTGCCTCAGTCCGCCGCTCTGGAAGGCTGGGATCATGCTGGCGAAAGGTAAAGCGCCGAAGGTTCCAGCCGCCGCACAAGCGGGAGCCGGTTGCAGACATTCCCGAGGGGAGATGGGGCGTAAGCCCCACGTCACCGGACCCGTAAGGGTTCTGTTTTGAGAGCATTTGAGATGGCGGTTTTGGTACTGGACAAGAGGAAAAAGCCCCTGATGCCCTGCTCGGAGAAGCGGGCACGGTTGCTGCTGGAGCGGGGCCGGGCCGTGGTCCACCGGATGCGTCCGTTCACCATCCGGCTCAAGGATCGCACGGTGGAAGAATCCGTGCTGCAACCCATCCAGATCAAGATTGACCCCGGCAGCAAGACCACCGGAGTCACGGTGATTCGCGGAGGATGATTCTGATCCAGAGCATCAGCAGGTAGTGATGCTGATGGAGATCGAGCATCGGGGCCAACAGATCAGTGAAAATTTGACCCAGCGCCGTGCCTTTCGTCGGCGGCGCCGGGGACAGTTGCGCCACCGGGCGCCCCGGTTCACAACCGGACCCGGCCACGGGGCTGGCTGGCCCCCAGCCTGCAACATCGGGTCGATACCACGATGGCCTGGGTGAACCGATTGTGCCGACTGGCCCCAGTGACGGGGATCATCATGGAGCGGGTCCGGTTTGATATGCAGACGATGGAAAATCCAGAAATCAGCGGCGTTGAATACCAACAGGGGACATTGCACGGTTATGAGGTCAGGGAATATCTGCTGGAGAAGTGGCAACGGTGCTGTGCCTATTGCGGCGCCAGGAACGTGCCCTTGGAGATCGACCATATTCACCCCCAAAGCCGGGGCGGCTCGGACCGGGTCAGCAATCTGACCCTGGCTTGTCGTGACTGCAATCAGGCCAAGGGGAATCAGCCCGTGGAAGTGTTTCTGGCCGATGATCCCAAGCGCCTGCAACGGATCAAGGCCCAGGCCAAGGCCCCCCTCAAGGATGCCGCCGCCGTCAACAGCACCCGCTGGGCACTGTTCCGACAGCTTCAGGCCACGGGCCTGCCGGTGATCACCAGTAGCGGTGGCCGCACCAAATACAATCGACAGCGATTGGGCATTCCCAAGACCCATGCCCTGGATGCGGCCTGTGTCGGGCCAGTCACCGCCATCACCCACTGGAACGTGCCCACATTGACGGTGCGGGCCACGGGCCGGGGCAGTTATCAGCGCACCCGGCTCAACCGCTTTGGCTTTCCCCGTGGCTACCTGATGCGGCAAAAACAGGTAAAAGGCTTTCAGACCGGGGATCTGGTGCAGGCCAACGTACCGACCGGTAAAAAGGCCGGCACCTATCAGGGCCGGGTGGCCATTCGCGCCACCGGCAGTTTTAATATCCAGACCCGAGAGGGTGTGGTTCAGGGGATTTCACACCGCCATTGCCGCCTGCTACAAAGAGCTGATGGCTATGGCTATGCCTTGCAACCCAAACCGACACAGGAGGACGCGACCAGGGCCGCGTGATCGTGCTGCGCACGATGCGCTATCCCTCCCCGCCCTGAAGGACGGGGTTTCTCGCGCAAAATGATGAAGGACACTTCCGAGCGCCGGATGGCTTCGCTCACATCATCAGTAACCGTCAGGCGTCCCGCCTGTACCACCTGGGCGGTCAGCTCCTGGATACCTTCTTCCACGATGGGGGAATGCCCACGACGCAACAGATCCAGCTTGTGCGGGTCGATGTCGACCCCGACGACCTCATGGCCATCCCGTGCCAGACACGCGGCCGAGACCGCCCCCACGTACCCCATCCCAAAGATCGCGATTCTCATGCTGGTCCATCCCGATGGTTCGGATTACCATGATTATTCATGTTCCATGATGCACCCGCCATGACCGACTCCCCCAAGTTGCACGACGTGAGGCCAACCCAGGGCATTGCAGGCGCGCTGACCACGGCCGACGACTTCGACACCGTGATCCGTTCCACACTTTCCGGAAGACTGGAGGGCGGCGCCCTGGTCAGTCAAGGGCCGGCCTTCTGTGCCGCTGCCGGTGGTGGTGTGCTGCAAACCGATGGACTGATCCTGACCCTGACAGGCCGGGCGCATCATGGCGACGCTACCAGCGTGGATGCCGTCCTGCAAGCACTGGCCCGGGATTACCGCCGTCAGGGCGCGGCAGCACTGACCGTCCTCAAGGGGCCTTTTGCGCTGGCGATCCTGGAGCCGGAACGCGGGCGCGGCCTGCTGGCGGTGGACAAGATCGGCATCCGGCAGCTCTATTATGCCCAGGACGGCACCCGGCTGAGCTTCTGCAGTGCCCTGGCCCCACTGGTGGAGGCGGGGCTGGGCGGTGATCTGGATGCCCAGGCGATCCATGACTATGTGTACTGTCATTTCATCCCCAGCCCCCGAAGCATCTACCAGGGCATCCGCAAGCTGCCCGGCGGGCATGTGCTGGAGTGGGAGCGCGGGACGCATCGGGTACGCCCCTACTGGCTGCCCCGCTTTGAGGAAACTCCCGTGGATGTGGCCGGGGCGGGCAAGGAGATGCTGGCGATCATCGAGCAGGCGGTGCGCGATGTTGCCGCATCGCCGGAAGCGCCGCGCACCGCCGCGTTTCTGAGCGGCGGACTGGACAGCTCCACCGTCACCGGGATGCTGGCCAGGGTGAGCGACGAGGCCCACGCCTACTCCATCGGTTTTGATGTGCCCGGTTACGACGAGATGGAATATGCCCGGCTTGCCCGCGGCCATTTCGGGGCCGTCGGCCATGAGTATTACGTCACGCCGGACGACATCACCACCTGGCTGCCGCATGTGGCGGCTGCTTGCGATGAGCCGTTCGGTAATTCTTCCGTGCTGCCGGCGTTTCTGTGTGCCCGCAAGGCCCGCGAGGAAGGGGTGGAACTGATGCTGGCCGGCGATGGTGGGGATGAGCTGTTTGCCGGCAACGAACGCTACGCCAAGCAAGGGGTATTCGAGCATTTCAACCGCCTGCCCGCCTGGGCCAGACAGGGGCTGATCGCGGGCACGGCCCCGCTGGCGAATCTGCCGCTGCTGCGCAAGGCCCACAGTTATGTCACTCAGGCGCGGATTCCGCTGCCGGACCGGATGGATACCTATGCCTTCCTGGAGCGCCATGATCCCCGGGAGGTTTTCACGGCGGGGTTCGTCGGCACGGTGGACCTGCACGCCCCCAGGGATCTGAAGCGAGGCCTGTTCGCGGCACCGGAAGGGGCTTCCCTGCTCAACCGCATGCTGTATCTGGACTGGCATTTCACCCTGCACGACAACGATCTGGTGAAGGTGAACACGGCCTGTCGGCTGGCTGGGGTGGAGGTAGCCTATCCGATGCTGGCCGAAGACCTGATGATGCTCTCCAACCAGATTCCGTCGGCGCGGAAGCTCAAAGGCAACCAGTTGCGGTGGTTCTACAAACAGGCCTGCCGGGATTTTCTGCCGGAGGCCATCATTCAGAAGAAAAAGCATGGTTTCGGCCTGCCCTTCGGCATCTGGCTGCGGGATCATCCGCCCCTGCGGGATCTTGCCCTGGATGCACTGACCCGCCTCAAGGGGCGGGACATCATCCGGCCCGAGTTCATCGACGAGCTGATCCGCCTGCACCGGGACAAACACGCCGCCTATTACGGGGAGCTGGTGTGGGTGCTGATGGTGCTGGAGCTGTGGCTGGCCGGACGCCGGCCTTGAGTGTAAAAAATTCCGACACCACCCCCGCCTTCATCGTCCGGCCTCCGCATGGCCCCCCAAAAACGAGGGCAGGCCTGGGGGCTGGGCGCGGTTTATTAGCCATTTTCTGCCTTGAAAAGCCGCATCATGGGGTCTTTCTATCCTGACAGGCAGAAACGTCGGATTTCTTTACAATATCAAGACTAAAAGCTTGAGACATTCCTCATAAAATCGCATCCGGAAGCCATCACCCCGCTACAGGCACACTTCATGCTTAAAAACTAGCATGCAGTTTTCCACCGAGCGCTTTTCGTGAAGGATCCAACGTCGATGAACACAGCCCACAACAAGAACAACACACTGAAGCATCTAGTCATGGCACTGTTGGTCGGCGCCGGCACCTTGGTGGGTACGGCTCAGGCTGCGGTCATTACCCTGACGACCACGGTAACCAACGCGCCTAACCAAATTAGCTTTCAAAAGACGGGCAGCACATCAGGGGAAATCAACGGTTGGCAGGTGCAGGGCATCCCCACGTTTTTGTTCAAAGTCACGAATACCAACGCAAACATTAACAACAGAATAATTACTGTGGAGTTGAAGCTTGAAGGTGCTCGTGACGAATGGGAATGGTCTGATACCTATTCGCTTACCGGCACAATAAAGTGGACCCCATCGTCAAGACAGAAAGAGTATGAGTTTAAGCAATAGCTTGGGGGTCGCTCGCAGCGGAACAGCGCTGCCCTGGTACTGCGGTTTCACTGGGTGGCGTCACAGCCGACGGGCCGTACTTATCCACGATCAGTGCGCCTCCGCCCTGCCGGTTCCGATAGACCGTATCCGGTGTCTCGTTCGCCAGAGCCGCGTGGGGGCGTTCGCCGTTGTAGAACGCGAAGTAGTCCATCAGTCCCAGCGTGACTTCCTTGAGATTGGCGTAGCCCTTGAGGTAGACGTCTTCATATTTCACCGTCCGCCAGAGTCGCTCGACGAAGATGTTGTCAAAGGCCCTTCCGCGGCCATCCATGCTGATAGTGACTCCCTCTCGCTTGAGCACGCCAGTGAACGAGTCAGCCGTGAACTGCGAGCCCTGGTCACTGTTGAAGATCTCCGGTGGCCCGTACAGCTGCAGGGCCTCTTCGAGGCAGTCAACGCAGAAGGTCGTATCCATGGTGTTGCTGAGCCGCCAACTCAAGACCTTGCGGCTGTACCAGTCCAGGATCGCGACCAAGTAGGCGAAGCCCTGAGCCAGACGGATGTAGGTGATGTCGGTACTCCAAACCTGGTTGGGCCGGTTGACCACAACGCCACGCAGCCGATACGGATAAACCTTGTGCTGCGGGTGCGGACGACTGGTATGCGGACCCGGCGCGATCGCCGCCAACCCCATCCGACGCATCAGGCGCTGGACACACTTACGGTTGACCTTATGGCCCTGGGTCCGCAGCTCGACCACCATGCGCCGACTCCCGTAGAACGGCCGTCGTGTGTAGATCTCGTCGATGAGTCCACACAGCAGCAGGTCGCCGGCCTCATCCGGTGACAAACGCCAGCGCGCATACACGGTCGCCCGGGAAACCCCGGCCAGCGCACACTGGCGAACGATGGAGATCTCGCCACCCGCGTCAATCCAGTCTTGACGGTTCACGGCAGGTTGATCCCGGACTTTTTTTTGAGCCAATCGAGTTCCATCTTCAGGCGCCCAATCTCACCGTAGAGACGGTCCGGGGCATCCTTTTCCGACACTGGCTTGGGGCCCCGCTTGCCTTCGAAGAGCGTGCCAGCCTGCTCGAGGATCGCCTTCTTCCACTGGGTCACTTGGGCGGGATGGACCCCGTAGGCTTGACCGATCTCGTTGACGGTCTTGACCCCCTGAATCGCCTCAAGACCAACTTTCGCCTTGAATTCAGCGTTGTACGTGTTTCTCTTCCGTTTTTCAGTCATCTTGTTAGTATCCCGATTCAGCCCCCCACTCAGAGCTTAAACTGCTGTCTAGATATCGGGGTCCACTATACAATTAGCAAGAACGCTAGTACCTATGCTCTCAATTGGAGTAACCTGACCATCGGCACTGCGCCCAATGAGGGAATCCCATACATTCAGCTCAGCTTCGCCCCCTTGAGCGTCGTAGGTCAGGCCGAGGGTTCGATAAATCCCATTTTCAGCTCCTGGTTACCGTCCGCAAATTCATTAGGCGGATCATCAGAAAGCAATCCCGACAACCTCAACACCCCGAACAACCTCGTCACCGCCGTTCCCGAACCCGGCATGCTGGCCCTGTTCGGTGCCGGCCTGCTTGGCGCAATGGGCTTCCTGCGGCGCAGACGCGCCATCTGATCCTTGCCCGTCGTAGCAAGGCTCTCCCCTCACCCCAACCCCTCTCCCGCAAGGGGAGAGGGGCTTACCTTCCCCTGCGGATTGGGAACTGGTCTTACCCCCTTCTCCCCTCGGGGGAGAAGGGCTGGGGATGAGGGGAACGTTTGGCCGACACCAGGATGGCGTGGCTGAGCAGGCTGCCCAACCCCGGAACGGCCCGGATCAGCCGCCGCATCCAGGGCCTTTCCAGCAACGACTGATACCGCTGCAGACGCCCCGGCAGGATGGGGATCCAGTGCACCTGCACCTCCGTGGCCCCTTCCCGTTCCAGCCAGACGGCAAGATCACCGACCCGGTCGTACCGAAGACCCGGCGCACGCCCCGTCAATCGGGCCACCAGACACCGGATCCGGGTGGTCAGGCAGTCACGGTTCAGAGCGTCGATCCAGACCTGTCCACCCGGTCGGGTGGCATGCACCAGCTCCCGCACTGCCTGCTCCGGCCGTGACAGGGCCTGCATCACACCAAAACACAGGACACCGTCCAGGGAAGCGGGACGGATCGCCAGCTGCGTCACATCCCCCACGGCCCAGGTCATCGCCGCCGGACTGCGTTCCCGGGCCTTTTGTACCGAGGGCAGGGAATAGTCCATGCCGATGGGACTGACGCCCTGCCCGGCCAGATAACGGGTATAACTGCCGGCCCCGCAACCCACGTCCAGCCACAGGGCGCCCGGCGCATCCCCCGGCCAGAGGCGCTGAAAGTTTCTCAACCGGGCCTCCAGGCCGGACCGCGTCCAGCCGGCGATGTCGGCGTCATCCTGACAGACCTTACCGCGCTGAATGAAGCGTTGACGCCATTGTTCTTCGAATTTTGGGCGGGGCATGAAGTCTTGGGAAAAATTCTGGGCGGGCTGATAGTTTGAGGCTTGGAACCGCATTGCACAATGCAATGCATTTTCGCGTTAGACTGTCAAGATTGTCACCCTTTTACGCCGGATCACCCGCATGACCACAGCTCAGACCGAAAACCTCAACATCGCCGCCATGGACTACATGCCCTCCCCCCGGGAGATCAAGGCACAGTTCCCCCTGTCCGATGCCGCGGCCCGCAGTGTCCTCGCCGGGCGCAAGGCCCTGTGCGACATCCTGGACCATCGGGATCCGCGCCTGTTCGTGGTGGTGGGTCCCTGCTCCATCCACGACCCCGAGGCCGGCATGGACTATGCCCGACGCCTGAAGACGCTGGCGGACGAGGTATCGGATGTCATGCTGCTGGTGATGCGGGTCTATTTCGAAAAGCCCCGCACCTCGGTGGGCTGGAAGGGGTTCATCAACGACCCCCATCTGGACGATACCTTCCGCATCGACGAGGGCATGGCCAAGGCCCGGCGATTTCTGATGGACATCAATGAGCTGGGGCTGCCGGCGGCCACCGAGGCCCTGGACCCCATCGCGCCCCAGTACTACGGCGATCTGATCGCCTGGACGGCCATCGGCGCCCGCACGGCGGAATCCCAGACCCATCGGGAGATGTCCTCGGGCCTGTCCACTCCCGTGGGCTTCAAGAACGGCACCGACGGCGACCTGAGCGTGGCGATCAACGCCATTCTGTCGGCCGGCAGCCCCCACAGTTTCCTGGGCATTGGCAATGACGGGCAGTCGGTGATCCTGCGCACCCGGGGCAACCGTTACGGCCATCTGGTGCTGCGCGGCGGTAACGGGCAGCCCAACTATGACACCGTCTCCGTGGCCCTGGCGGAGCAGGCCCTGGACAAGGCCGGCATCCCCCGGAACATCGTGGTGGACTGCTCCCACGCCAATTCCTCCAAGAACCCGGAACTGCAGCCGCTGGTGATGAAGGATGTGATGCACCAGATCCGGGAGGGGAACCGTTCCATCGTGGGGCTGATGGTCGAGAGTTTCCTGGAGGCGGGCAATCAGCCGCTGACGGCGGATCGTTCCAAGCTGCGCTACGGCTGTTCCATCACCGATGCCTGCGTGGACTGGGCGACCACGGAGGAGATGATCCGCAACGGCGCGCAGATGCTGCGGGAACTGATCGACGATCGTATCTCGGCTTGAAACCTGGACTCCCGCTTTCGCGGGAGTGACGCTCACCCTTCGTTGCGCCGCAAAAACGCCTCGAACATGAACAGGGACCACAGGGGGGCGCTGTAATCCCGGCGCCCGCTCACATGGGCATCCACCAGATGCCGGAGGGTGTTCATCTCGAAAAGACCGGCATCCTGTAGCCGCTCACCGAGGATGGTATCTTGCAGACGCTGTTTCAGGGGGCCGCGGAACCACTGGTCCAGGGGCACGGCAAAGCCCTGCTTGCGCCGGTACAGGATGTCGTTGGGCAGGTGTGGCTCCATGGCCTTCTTCAGCAGGTACTTCCCTTCCCCACCCCGGAGCTTGAGCGACGGCGGCAGACCCGAGATCCATTCCACTAGGGGATGATCCAGGATCGGTACCCGAACCTCCAGGGCATGGGCCATGCTGGCCCGGTCCACCTTGGTGAGGATGTCGCCGGGCAGATAGGTCTTCATGTCCAGATACTGGACCAGGGACAAGGGGTCTTCCACCGGCGCACGGGCGGCGTGGCGGCGCAGCACGTCTACCGCCATGTGTCCCTCCAGCTGCCGCCGAAAGGCGGGGCTGTAGAGGTTCAGGCGCTGCTCGTCGCGGATGACCGCGATATTGTTGAAATACCCTTCCACCGCGTCCCTGGCCAGGGCCTGGAAGGTGGCGCGGGCGCGGAACATCCGGGGAGCCCGGTCCAGCTTGGGATATATCCGTCCCAGGGTGCCGAACAGGGGACGCCGCAACCCCAGGGGCAGATGGTTGCGCACCCGTTCCTCCTGTAGATGGAATCGGTAACGCCGGTATCCGGCCAGGGTCTCATCCCCGCCATCCCCCGACAGGGCCACGGTGACGTCCTGCCGGGCCAGTTCGCAGACCCGGTAGGTGGGCAGGGCCGAGCTGTCGGCAAAGGGTTCGTCGTAGAGATCCGCCAATCGGTCCAGCAGGCTGAAGTCATCCGGGTCCACCTGCCGCTGCCGGTGGCTGGTATGGTAGCGCTCGGCCACCTGGGCGGCATGGGCGGACTCGTCGTAGCGGGGATCGCTGAAGCCGATGGAGCAGGTCTTGACCGGGTCGTCCATCAGGCCCGCCATCATGGCCACCACGGCGCTGGAGTCCACGCCGCCGGACAGGAAGGCCCCCAGGGGCACCTCGGCCACCAGACGGATGCGTACCGCTTCGCGCAGGCGCTCCACCAGTGCCTCCATGGCCTGGGCCTCGTCCATGGGGGCATGGGGCTGGAAGGGTACGTCCCAGTATTCCCGTGGCTCCCCCGGTGCGCGGCCCCGCTGCAGCAGCAGGGTGTGGCCGGGGGGCAGCTTGTGTACGCCCTGGTAGATGGTGCGCGGCTCGGGCACGTAGCCGTAGGCGAAATATTCGTCCACCGCCCGGGGGTCCAGCGACCGGGGCAGATCCGGGTGGGCCATCAGAGCCTTGAGTTCGGAGGCGAAGATGCACTGGCCATTGGGCAGATAGGCATAGTAGACGGGCTTGATGCCCAGGCGGTCCCGGGCCAGGAACAGGCTTTGGCGGTTGCGGTCCCAGACGGCGAAGGCGAACATGCCGCGAAAGTGACGCACGCAGTCTTCGCCCCATTCTTCCCAGGCATGGACGATGACTTCGGTGTCGCAATGGGTGCGGAAGGTATGTCCGGCGGCCTTGAGGGTGTCGGTCAGTGCCGGGAAGTTGTAGATCTCGCCGTTGTAGGTGACGGCCACGGTGTGGTCTTCGTTGAACAGGGGCTGCTGGCCGCTGGAGAGATCGATGATGGACAGGCGGCGGTGGGCCAGCCCGACCCCGGGTTCCAGGTGGACGCCGCCTTCATCGGGGCCACGGTGGAACTGGATCTGGTTCATGCGTTCCAGCAGTCCCCGGTCGATGGGGGCCTGGCCCTGGATGTCGAAGATCCCTGTGATGCCGCACATGTTTTTTATCTCTTGGAGAGTCTGTCATAGACGTTCAGGTAGCCCTGCACCATGGCTTCCAGGCTGTAGCGCTGCTGCGCCCGCTCCCGGGCGGTGCCGCCGTGGGTCCGGGCCAGGGCCATGTCGTCCAGATAGCCACTCAGGGCGTCGGCCAGGGCCTCGGGATCACCGGCGGGGATCAGGGTGCCGGTCCGGCCCGGCTCGATCAGGTCGGGATTGCCCCCCACCGCGGTGCCGATCACCGGCAGACCGGTGGCCATGGCCTCCAATACGGTGTTGCAAATGCCTTCCGCCAGGGAAGGCACCACGCACAGGTCCATCGCCGCCATCAGGTCGGGAATGTCGTCACGGTTGCCGGGCAGCCAGGCCAGGTCGGCGACACCGGCTTCCCGCAGACGGGCCTGCAGCCCCTCCCACAGGGGGCCGTCTCCGATCATCACCAGACGCAGCCTGCGCTTCAGCCCTTCATCCCGCCTCAGCAGGGCAAGCACGGCCTCCACCAGGATATCCGGGGCCTTGACCGCCTGCATCCGCATGACAGCGCCGATGACAACAGCCTCCGGGGGCGCGAATCCCTCCGGCAGGATGGAGCGGACCTGGGCCTTGTCCCGGGGTGAAAAACGGACAACATCCACCCCGTTGCAGATATGGTTCAGGCGGGCCGGGGCCACGCTGATCTGCCGTGACAGGTAATCCAGCTGGTGCCGGGACAAGGCAATGTACTGGCCCACCAGGGGCCGGAACACACGGCGCAGGTGCCGGGTTTTGGCCCGGGAGCCGTCCAGATCACCGATGTCCCAGCCATGCTCGCCATGGACACGCCGCCTCACCCCCGCCAGGGCGGCAATGGCCTGGGTCTCCAGGGTGGCCATGTTGCGGGTATGGACAATGTCCGGCCGCAGTCGGCGCAGCAGCCGCCAGAGCCGGCCGTGGACCTTGAGGTCCTTGCCCTCCTGCTTGTGCAGAGCATGCAGCGTCACGTCGTCGCGGCGAATGCGGCGACTGAAATCGGTGTAGTCCGTCATGCACACGATGGCATGGCGGTAGCGGTCCGCCGGCATGTGGTTGATCAGGTTGACCAGACCGTTCTCCATGCCGCCCACGTCCAGACGATGAATGATGTGGGCCACCAGCGGTGGTGTACCCCGCGGGCCGTTGGTCATGAGCCTGACTCCGGCCGGTATTCCACCTGGATCAGCCCGGGCATGCGGGTCAGGAAATCCTGCAGGACGGCCCGCCCCTCATCGGCGGTGATCGGGAACTCCGTGGTCACGGCCACCAGCAGCGAGCCGTCCCGATGGCCACTGAGCCGGGCCCAGGCCTCCAGGAGCTTGACCTCGATGGGTCGGGCGGTGGCACGATCCGCCACCTGGTACCAGTGCCAGACGATGCGGCCGCGATCTCCGGGACCGCGCATGACCGTTTCGCGGACCATGTGGGGCTCGCCGCCGGCAAGGATCACGCCGCGCCCGGACTCGGAAATCCGGCGCCAACGGACTTCATCGTAGATCAGGTTGCCGTAGGTGATGAGATCCGTACCGGCCTGGTCATGACGGTAATGAGACAGGTGCAACGCCAGCTCACGTCCGTTTTCAGACCGGTAGGCATGCTGGGACTGGTAATCCGGCTCGGCAAACCGGGGCTGCCAGACCGGTGATTCGTCCCGCTGGGGTAAGGTCCAGCCCGTGACCTGGGGGGCCACCGGATAACGGTCACCGGCCAGGGCGGCCATGCGCTGGTTGAGGCCCATCTCGGTCAGGGGGGCCATGGACAGAACCACGGCGGCCAGGACGAGGGGCATGACCACCGGGAAGACCACGGAGGGGGACGGGTTCCCGGCCCGTGTGGTCAGCTGTTGCCGGCTCTCCTCTTCCGGATGGTCGTCTTCCCGGAACAGGCTGCCCACCCAGAACAGCAGGAACATCACCACGCCGAAGAACAACCAGCCGTAGACCAGGTGGTCCACCCCGACGGCGTGTTCCATGTCGGTCCAGTGGGCGATCATGATGATGCCGTAGGCCCGCAGGCCGTTGGCCACGATGGGCGCGATGATGGCAAAGGCCGTGAACACCAGTCGCCGCCAGAGGCTGCGGTAAACCAGATAGGCGTACACCAGCCCCAGGGCCACCGAGGCGATCAGATAGCGGATGCCGCTGCAGACCTCGGCCACCACGAAATCCCCGGCGGGAATGCTGATGTAGTAGCCCTCGGCAAATACCGGCAGCCCCGTCAGACGCAGCATGAGCACGGTGAACCAGGCGGTATAGTCCTGCAGGATGGGGACCAGGAAGCTCCCCACCGGCCAAGCGAAGAAGACATAGGCCAGGGGGAAAGTCAGCGCCCTGGAGATGCCAAGCCCCAGAATGGTGATGACCAGGGCGGGCACCATGGCCACTACCACGAAGGTCTGGACTACGGTGACATCGGCGGCCCGGGCCAGAATCCAGCCGAAACCGAGGGCGGCGAGCAGCAGGATGCCCAGGTAGCTGGGCTGGGGGGTGAGTTCGGCCAGTCGGCGGCGCATGCGCCAGGCCAGAAACAGGCTGATGGGCAAGATGACCATGCCGTGGGCGTAGGTGTCGGAAGTGGTCCAGATATGCACCAGCTTCTGCACACTGGGCCAGTAGAGGAGCACCATGGCTCCCATGCCCGCGACCAGGAGTCCCAGGGCCAGGGGCCATGACAGGCCCGGAATCCGGGGGGCTGCCGGGTCTGCTGATGGATGTTCAGCCGATGTTGAGAGACGGGTGTTCATGGGGACTCCAACAATGTCACGAACCGCTCCATGTGCTCGGCCCAGCTGTAATGTTCACAGACACAGGCCCGCCCCAACCGCCCCAAACCCGGAGACAGGTTACCGGACAGGACATCGCAGGCCAGCCGGGCCAGGGTGACCGGGTCTTCGCTCACCGGCCATTCCAGACCCTCGCAGGCACGCAGTCCATCCAGGGCCTGGGGGGTCACCAGCACCGGCTTGCCCATGGCCATGGCCTCCAGCACCTTGTTCTGGATCCCCCGGGCGATCCGCAGCGGCGCCACCGCCGCCTCGGCATGGGTCAGATAGGGGCGCACATCCTTCACCGCGCCCGTGACCTGGACGCCGTCGATCTGCTCCAGTTGTTTCACTTCCCTGGCCGGCCGGGCGCCGACAATGGTGAAACGGGCATCGGGGTGATCCAGTCGCACCAGGGGGAAGACCTCCCGGGCAAACCAGCACACCGCATCCACGTTGGCCCAGTAGTCCATGGCGCCGGTGAAGACCAGATGCTGCTCACCCACCCCGTACGGGCGGGGATACTCTCGTTCCGGGCTGAAATAATCCACGTCCACGCCGTTGTCGATGGCATGGATGCGACCGGCCGACTCCGGCGCCAGCGTCCGGAACAGGGCCGCCTCCTGCTCACTGACGAAGGCACCCGCGTCCGTCAGGGACGCGACACGGCGCTCGAAGGCCAGCAGACGACGGGATTCCCGGGCATAGATCCGGTTCATGGGAAAGCGATGGGAAGCGGCGTACTGGCGCCACTTGTCCGAGTCCACATCGACGAAATCCACCACGACCCTGCGACCGGCATGGTCTTCCGGTCGCAGGTACTGGGCCATGGCGGACGAGAAAATCAGGACCCGTTCCACGCCCTGGTCCAGTATCCGGCGCACCCATTGCCGCATGGATCTGCTGTCGTAGTAAGGCTCCGACAGGGGGCGGCCGTCCATGAAGCCCCGCAGACTCGCCAGCTTGGCCAACGGCGGTCGCAACGGCAACAGGCAGGTGCTCTCGCACAGGCGAGCCACGTCTTCCCGGTAACGCCAGTCGTGGGGGTCGTCCACGAACGCCCCCAGGTGAATGCGGTAGCGCTCCGCCAGGTGCTTGAGCAGGTTGAATGACCGGATCTTGTCCCCCTTGTTGGGCGGATACGGGATCCGGTGGACCAGGTAGAGTAGCGCCGGGCGTGTGGTGTCGTTCATCCCAGACCCCGGGAGAGACGGGGACCGATCAGGTTGGCCACCGGGGTGGGCAGACGCTTCCAGGCCTCGATGAAGAGACGGTACTTGGGGTTCAGGGGGTTGATCTCGGGGATGGCATCCGCCTTCACCAGATGGTACTCGTAGTAGAGCGGCTGGGGCTGGAAGCCCCAGTTCTTCTTGAAGCTGAAGGAGCCGGTGCCCCGCTTGCTGCGACCGTAGTCGAAGCACCGGTAGCCCGCGGCGCAGGCGTGGCGCATGACCTCCCAGTAGAGGAAATCGAATCCGGCCAGTTCCCGGGCCGTGGGCATGCCACCGCCGTAATAGGGCAGCACCTCGTCGCGGAAGCAGAAGCTGAGCACGCTGCTCACCGGCTGGTCCCGGTGGGTGACGGTGAGAATCCGGGCATCCTGGCCGAAGGTGTCCAGCAGGCACTGGAAATAGCGGCGGGAGAACACGGGGGTGCCCAGGCGACGCACGCTGTCGGCATAGATGCCGAAGAAGGTGGCGACCTCATCCTCGAACCGGGATGCAAGCCCGTGCTTGATGCCCTTGCGCACCATGGCCCGCTGCTTGCGGGGGATCGCCAGCAGGTTGGCTTCTTCCTCCGGCTCGATGGGCTTGCGAAAGGTGACGTAGAGATCATCCTTGCAGGGCCACTGGGGGCAATGACGACGCAGGTGACGCAGTTCCAGATAATCCACCCGAAGTGCCTCCGCCAGATCCCGGGCCGCGTCGATCAGGGCCTGGGCCGTGGCTTCGTCGTCGGCGGCCACGCCGCCGTAGACACAAAAGGGCATGGAGACGAGGGCATTGCCGAACAGCAGGGTCTTCACATGGCCCAGGGGCAGGATACCCCGTATCCGGCCGTCCTGTTCCGCGTACAAAAAGTGCGCGGGATGTCCGAAGGCCTCCCGCAGTACCCGGCGCCAGCCGCCGCGGTGAAAGAAGGTGGCTTCCGGGCATGCCATGACATAGGCATCCCAGCGGGCCTCGTCGCCATCCTCAAGATGACGGATGGTCGGTGCTGTGCGGGCGTCACTGCCCTTGGTATCCATGACTGCATTCATGCGGGATTCACTGCCTGTTCAAGAAAGATCCGGTCCATGCGTCCCCATTGAAAATCCGACAACAGCCGTTTGAGTCGGCCTTCGGTGCGGGACAGATTCAGGTAATGACGCACCCGGGTCTTGAGCCCGAGCCCGGTCTGACGAGGCTGATCGGGGTCGATCTCCCAGGGGTGGAAATAGAACACGGCGGCCTGCCGGTCCCGCTGGTTGACCTGGCGAATGGCCCAGCGGGAGATTTCATAGGGCAGCAGGCGGAAATAACCGCCGCCGCCGCAGGGAAGCTTTTTTCCCAGCACTTCCACGGTGGTGACGGGGATTTCCACCAGATCGCCCTGCCCCGGCCGGAAGGAGAAGCGGGGTGCCTCGGGCATGCCGTAGAGATCGTGGTGGACCGGATAGATGCTGGAACTGTAGCGGTGGCCGGTTTCCCTCAGGGTATCCAGGGCCCAGAGATTGTCGCGGCCGATGGAGTAGCTGGCGGCCCGGTAGCCCAGTACCGGGGCACCCACGGTGTCTTCCAGCAAGGCCCGGGTTCGGGTCACGTCCTGGCGGAAGGCCTCGGGGGTCTGCTCCGTGGCCCGGATATGGGACCAGCCGTGGCTGGCAATCTCGTGGCCTTCGGCCTGGGTGCGCCGGACCAGTTCGGGATAGCGTTTTGCCACCCAGCCCAGGTAGAAGAAGGTGGCCTTGGTGTCGTGGTCCGCAAAGAGCTGGAGGATGCGGTCCACATTGCGTTCCACCCGGCAGGGGAGTTCGTCCCAGGTGCCGCGACAGATGTGGTTTTCAAAGGCGGAGACGTGGAAATAGTCTTCCACGTCCACGGTCATCGCGTTGCGGATGCCTTGGATGGGGCTGGGTCTGGCTGTGTTCATGAGGTACTGCCTCCCCTGATTATCTGCAAGAAGATCACTCCTTCATCAAATGTTTCACCGCCCGCCGCAGCAGGGAAACCTCCCGGTAAAAGGACTTCTCCAGGGACTGAATCCGGCTCTCCAGGGCGGACACCCGTAACTCGATGTTGCCCCAGGAGTAATGGGCGGGCAGGCCCTGACCGTCATAGATGCCCCGGTTCATGCCGTCTTCCACCGGACCGACACCCACCTCCTCCGGGATGGCGCTGATCTCTTCGCCCAGTTCCCGGGCCACGGCCTGGACCACTTCGGCATCGATCCCGTGACGTTCCTCCAGAAAGGCATACAGCAGCAACCGATCCGCCAGGCTGTTGATGCGACGGGGAATGCCCTGGGTCTGCCGGTAGATCTCGGCAAAGGCCTCGGTCTCGAAAGCCGGGTCGTTCTTCCAGCCCGCATGTTCCAGCCGGTAACGGATGTATTCCTCGGTCTCTTCCCGTGACAACGGCGTGAGGTGGCAGGCGGCGATGAAACGCTGGCGAAACTGTTCCAGCTCCGCCATCTGCAGGGTGCGCCGGAACTGATTCTGTCCCAACAGGAAGCTCTGCAACAGCGGCCGACCGGCAAGCTGGAAGTTGGACAGCATGCGCAACTCCTCCAGGGCATGGGGCGGCAGGTTCTGGGCCTCGTCGATCACCAGCAGAACCCGCTTGCCTTCCCGGGACTTGTCCACCAGAAAACGCTCGATGCGGGTGAGCAGGTTGGCCTTGCTGTCGCTGCCCACCTGCATGCCGAAGGCCATGGCCACCATGCGCAGCAGGTCGTCGGCGTGGAGCTGGGTGGTGACGATCTGGGCGGCAAAATAGTCCCGCTCGGAGATGTCGTTGAACAGCATGCGCACCAGGGTGGTCTTGCCCGTCCCCACATCGCCGGTGATGGCGATGAAGCCCTCTCCCTGACTCAGGCCGTACTGCAGATAGGCCAGGGCCCGCTTGTGGATGCGGCTACCGAAAAAGCACCGGGGGTCGGGGCTGAGCTGGAAGGGCTTGCGATCCAGTTTGAAATAGGCTTCGTACATGGGCGGCCCTAGAAGGTCCTGCTCAGGGTGGCGGTGACGCGGTTCTCCTGGTAATCGAAATCGTCCTGATTGGAGTCACGCTCCTGGTAGCGGTATTCAATGGCGGCGGAGGTGTTGGCACCCAGAGTCCGGCTCAGGCCGAGGCCCACGTTCCACAGGTCGTCCTTGCGGCTGTCCCGGTCGTAATCGGAGCGCTGCCACTGGGATGACAGGGTGGCCTGGGTACGCGGGGCGACCCGCCAGCCCAGGTTGGCGCTGACGCTGCTGATGTCCTCGTCACCACGGCCCTCCGTCTGATAGAGACGCTCTTCACGAGAGGCCGCCCCCCCCCAGGAAAGCTTGGAACGCTGTCCCGACGCCGAGATGGTGAGACGCTTGGAGATGTAGGTATCCGTGTCATCAGGCAGATTACCCCCACCATTGGCAGCATTTGCTCGAGCCAGGGACGTGATGGACTCGGAGTAGTTCACCTGCCAGGTCGCGTGCCGGAAACGATGGCTGAAGGTCAGACCGTAGGTATCATCGAAGAAACGTTCACCGTAGAAGGCATCCAGGCTGGTGCGGGGGCCGGGCAACCAGGTGAATCCGGCGCGCCAGAAGGTGTCATCCGGGTCCGCCGCTTCGGCGGCCCGATTGTACCGGTTGCGCTCATCCCCACCCGCCGCATAGACGCTGAACTGGGGGCTCAGATTCAGGCGTACCAATGCCTCCAGGGATTCCAGGGTCACATCGGTGCCATCGTCATAGGTGGACTCGTCCCAGGAATAAGACAACGTCCAGCCCACCGTGGTGAACCGGGGACCGCTGTTCAGGGTGGCCTGAATCCGCTGGTTCTCGCTGTTGTTGCTGGTGATCCCTCCGGACTGGTAGTCCACCTTGTCCCAGGCGTAACGCAGTTCCCCCGTGGCAAAACTGCCGAAGCCCTGGCGCCAGTAGGGGGACACGGAATAGCGGGCCACGTCGGAACGATCAGTGGTGGAGATGTTGTCACCGGCAAAACCGTCCCTGGAATCCCTCAACTGCTGCCCGTAACTGGCCGATGCATCGAGGAACAGGGTTTCACGGATCAGGGTGGTGGTGCTGGTACCCGCGAACTGATGATAGACGGTATTGCGACCGTCATCCTCCCAATAGGCCAGGCTCTGCAGGTTGTAGCCCAGGGAAAGATCGGTGCGCCCGCCGGATCGTTGTAGTGAAAAACCGGTATTGAGTTGGGAGACCGAATCACTTTCCTTGTCTTCGCTCCGGGGGACCAGATTCACGTTGTCCGTATAGGTCTGGGACACGGAGACACGGGGCGTGAAGTCCCAGCTACCGGCCTGGGCAGCGGCGCCGACATGCACCAGCACCAGGGAGCCTAACAGGGTGCCGAAGGGCTTGATTCTCATGCCGGCGTTTCCTTGGCGGTGCCGGACTTGCCGTGGTAACCGTAGCCGTAGCCATATCCATACCCGTAGTTGCCCAGGGTGCGGCGGACCTTGTTCAGCACCAGCCCGATGGGCTTGGAGGTATCCAGCATGGCCAGGGCATCCTTCACCGTACCTTGCAGGGTGCGGCTGGACTCGACCACGAACACGATCTGCCCCACCAGACCGGCCACCACCACCGACTCGCTGGTCAGCAGCAAGGGCGGGGAATCGAAGATCACCACCCGATCCGGGTAGCGCTCCGCCAGTTCCCGGGTGAGCCGAAGCATGTCTTCACTGGCCAGCAGTTCGTTGGAATGGGGATGGTAGCGTCCCATGGGGATGACCCGCAGCTTGGGGACATTGGTCTTGATGATCACATCCCCCACGTCCAGATCCTTGTCCAGCAGCAGGTCGATCAACCCGGGCCCCTGGGGCGTGCCGAGGACATGATGGACGCGGGCGCGCCCGACGTCGGCATCCACCAGCAGCACCGTCTTGTCCATTTCCATGGCGATGCTCATGGCCAGGTTGATGGCGGTGAAGGTCTTGCCTTCCCCCGACTTGGCGCTGGTTACCATAATGAGGTTGCCCTGATCGACCAGTTCGGCGCCGCGGCCGAAGGCATTGGCCAGCAACGGGCGCTTGATCATGCGGAATTCCTCCGAAACATGATTGCGTTCGGAGTTGGCGGTGATGAAGCCCTGTTCCCGCAGATGGGCCAGATTCAGCGCCACGTACCGATCCGAGGCCGGATCCACGTCCGGCGGTGGCAGCGGAATATCGGGCAGGGTGTCGAAGGGCGGCATGGGAGCCGAAACAGGCGCGGCTTCCCGTTGATCATCCGCCGTCTTGCGGCTGACCGCGGTGGTTATGGCTGGTGCCCGCGCTTCGGGTTCGGCGCGAGGCGGGTCACGGGTCTCGGGTCCGGCTTCCAGCCGGCGCACCGCCTTCTCGATGAGGCTCAAGTCGGTCTGTTTGTCGCTCATCCCAGCAGCCTCTCAACGATGGACAGGTGAATGCCGCCGGCAGCCACCACGGCAAAGTATGCCGCCAGCAACAGCCCTCCCACGCCGGCGAAGGATATCAGTTCGATCCGCTCCCGCAGGCGTCGCTTCGAACTGGTGAGCAGGCTCACCGTGCCCAGCACCGGGAAGCCGGTGACCTTGTTGAGGGAGCGGCGATTGTCGAAGACCGGTCGCAACTGACCGATCAGGAAGGCCAGGCCGCCGCCGATGCCCAGCCCCGCCAGCAGGGCCATGGAGAACATGGCGGGGCGATTGGGGGCGGATGGGGACGAGGGGACCCGAGCCGGCTCGATGACCCGGAACTGGACCTGCTCGCCACGCTCCTCGACGCTACGGCTCAGGGCGGCCGACTCCCGGCGACGCAGGAGCTGCTCGTACTGTTCACGGTTGACGTTGTAGTCCCGATCCAGCCGCGACATCTCCGCCTCGATGTCGGGGATGATGTCCACCAGACGCTGCAGTTCCGCCACCTGACTCTGGTGCTGCTGCAAGCGGACCCGCAGGCTGGCGATTTCCACGTCCGCGTTGGACAGGGTCATGCGCATCTGCTGATACACCGGGTTGGTATCCAGTTGCTCCATGCTGGGACCGCTCTGGCGGGCCAGACGGATCTCCTCCTCCCTCTGGACCTGCAGATCCTCAATGGTGCGGCGGATGCTCTGAATGTCCGGATGCCGTTCCGTGAAGGTCAGCAACAGTTCGTCCAGGCGGGCCTGAAGGTTCTGAATACGGGCATCAATGGCCGCCGTCGCCTGAGTGGTCCGGGTGCCACCCATGATGCCGAACGTGGGTTCTTCACCGATCAATTGTCGCCGAATTTCCTCGCGGCGATTTTCCGCCTCTCTCAGACGCAGCTGGGTTTCCTCCAGCAGGCTTTGGGCCTGCTGGAGGCGGGAGTAGTAGTTTCCTCGATCCCCCGGTAGCAGACCGACGTTGTCACGACGAAAGTCCGCCAGACGCCGCTCCGCGGCAGCCAAGCGCTGCTCAAGCTCCCGGATCTGCTGATCCAGGAAGCGCCGTGCCACGTCGGTATCCGTCCGGGTATCCCCCAGCGCACCTTCCACGAAACGGTTCAGCAGGGCCTGGACCACGTCATAGGCATGCCGCGGATTGCCGTGGGTGTAGGCGATGGTGTAGACGTTGTCCTGGCGGCCCGCGGAAATACTGATACCACTGCGCAGCTGACCGACGATCCGCTGCATGTCCGCATCGGTGTGGGCCTGAAGGTGCAGATCCGTGGCCCGAGCCACCTCTTCCAGGTTGGGGCCGGTCAGCATGGTGCGGGTCATGAAGGCCACCCGCTGGGAGACGTTGGTGTCCACCGCCAGGCCCCGGAGCAGGGGACGGAGCATGGATTCCGTATCCACGTGTACCTGAGCGGAAGCGCGGTACTGATCCGGCAGCTGGGAGACATAGAGCCAACCGGCCATGCTCACCCCCCAGGCAACCACCAGGACCACCCAGCGATAGCGCCAGATGTCGCGCAAGTAGCCCAGGATCTGAGAGATGATTTCCTGCATGGCGGTCTCCTCGCCTTCACATACCGCGGGACGCCGAACCGGCGTCCGTATTACCGACGTGCGGGGGTAAGTCTATCTTAGAACCAGGACTCGGGAATGATGAGGATATCGCCGGGCAGCACGGCCACATTGGCCTCGATATCCCCCTTGTTGATCAGGTCATTGATGCGGACCCCGAGCTGCCGAGCTTCGCCGTTGATGTTGCGCACGATGGAGGCCCGGTTGCCGGCGGCAAACTCCGTCACGCCGCCCACGGCGATCATGACATCCAGCAGGGTCATGTTTTCGTTATAGGGAATGGCCTGGGGGTTGGCCGCCTGCCCCACCACCCGGATCTGCTGGTCATAGGGTCCGCGGAAACCGGTGACGATCACGGTGACCACCGGGTCACGCACATAGACGGAGAGCACTTCCTCCATGTCCCGGGCCAGCTGGGTCGGGGTCTTGTTGGCGGCGGGGACATCTTCGATGAGGGGAGTGGTGATCTTGCCGTCGGGGCGGACCGGCACCGACATGGACAACTCGGGCTGGCGCCAGACGAAGATGTTGACGTTGTCGCCCGGTCCGATGATGTAGTCAGGACTGCCGGCGAAATCCACGGCTTCCAGGGGGGGATGTCTGGTGGCACAACCGCTGAGCACCAGGATCAGCAACGAAACGACGAGAAGACCGATACAGCCTGACAGGCGATGCTTGTTCACGTGCTCCTCCTTTTCACGGACCCAGGTCCGCTGGGCAATCCGGCAGTCGCGGGGACTGGCTCTGAATCAGGCTTGAGTACAGCCGACCCAATCAGCAAATGCCCCTTGAAAAGGAGCATAAGTGAGAACTGCGTCACAAATCAACAGACCGGTAACTGATGGTTATCACTTTCCAGCGATGATTTACCGGCCCACGGCGTCACCTTACCCACAGCCTTGGCGCAGTTTATCACCGCGCCCTTCCCTCCCGGTAGACGGATCACTCCGGCTCCCGAATCTCGAAATCATGGGTGATCTCGGCGGTCCTGCCCAACATGATCGAGGCGGAGCAGTACTTTTCCGCGGACAATTCAACCGCACGGGCCACCTGCTTTTCGGCAAGATTGCGGCCGGTGACGATGTAATGGGCATGGATGCGGGTGAACACCTTGGGGTGTTCCTCGGCCCGCTCGGCCTCCAGCATCACTTCGCAGTCCGTGATGGCCTGGCGGGACTTCTGCAGGATCTGCACCACATCGAAGGCGGAACACCCGCCCATGCCCATCAGCAGCATTTCCATGGGACGCGGCCCCAGATCCCGTCCACCGAACTCCGGCGGTCCGTCCATGACCACGGCATGACCACTGCCGGATTCGGCCACGAAGGTCATGTGATCCACCCATTTCACTCTTGATTTCATCTGCATGATTTCCCTTGGAACAAGGCTGACGCCCCTCTGATTCGACAAGGTGGGGGCTTTACCATAAACTGTGGCGGGGTAAAAACAATAATCATGATCCCCGACACTACAATCCGTCACCCCACGACGGCACCCCACCGGTCCTTCTCTACGAGGTGGACAATGAGCATGTTGCCAAGGCAAAAGCAGATGCCTGACCCGGCGCTGGAAAAACTGCTGTCTCATTGCCATCGGCGGCAATACCCCGCACGCTCCACCGTCATTCACGCGGGGGATCGACCGGAGACGCTGTACTATATCATCCAGGGTTCGGTCAGCGTGACCATAGAGGACGAGCACGGCCATGAAATCGTGCTGGCCTATCTCAATCCCGGTCAGTTTTTCGGTGAAATGGGCATCTTTGCCTCCCAGGCCCGCAGTGCCGGCGTGGTGACCCGCGCCCCCACCGAAACCGCCGAGATCCACTACCCCAAATTCCTTGACCTGGCCATGCAGGACCCGCAGATCATGTTTCTGCTGGCCACCCAGTTGGCGGCCCGGTTGCGGGAAACCAGCCGCAAGGTGATCGATCTGGCCTTTCTGGATGTCACCGGACGCATCGCCCGCACCCTGATGGAACTGGCCCAGCAGCCCGATGCCATGACCCACCCCGAAGGGATGCAGATCCGCATCACCCGGCAGGAACTGGCCAAGATCGTGGGCTGCTCCCGGGAAATGGCCGGCCGGGTGCTCAAGGAACTGGAGGAGAAGGGCCTGATCACGGCCCACGGCAAGACCATCGTGGTATTCAACGCCCGCTGAGTCCGCCCCGCTACGCTTCCGCTTCCCGGATCACTTCCAGGAACGCCAGCCCGTAGGACTCCAGCTTTTTCTCTCCCACCCCGGAGATGCCCGCCATGGCCGCCAGGCTGTGGGGGCGCACCTGGGCCATTTCCTGCAGGGTGGCGTCATTGAATACCATGTAGGGCGGCACGCCCTGCTCATCCGCCAGCCGGCGACGGCAACCGCGCAATGCCTCGAACAGGCGCTGATCCTCGGGGCTGTCCAGTTGCAGCGCCCTTGAGCGGCGTGGCTCCCGGCTGATCCGGGTGGGGACGGTCTCCTTGCGCAGCATCAGGGGAACCTCCCCCCGCAGCACGGGGCGACAGGACGGATTCAGGTGCAGTCCTCCGTGCCCTTCCAGATCCACCGTGAGCAGGCCGCGGGCGATGAGCTGGCGAAAAATCCCCCGCCACTCGTTCACGGTCAGATCACGACCGATGCCGAAAACACTGAGCCGATCATGGCCGAACCCCCGGATGCGCTCGTCCTCCTTGCCCCTGAGCACGTCCACCAGATAATTCACGCCGAAACGCTGCCCGGTACGATGGACACAGGACAGGGCCATCTGGGCCGGCACCGTCGCGTCCCAGGTTTGCGGCGGCTCAAGACAGTTATCACAGTTACCGCAGGGTTCGGCGAGCGGTTCTCCGAAATAGGGCAACAGGGTCTGGCGACGGCAGGTGACGGTCTCGCACAGCCCGAGCATGGCATCCAGCTTGTGAGGCTCGACCCGCTTGTGGGATTCATCGGCGTCGGAAGCATCCACCATCTGCCGCAGGGTGATCACGTCCTGCAGGCCGTAGCTCATCCAGGCATCCGCCGCCAGCCCGTCTCGCCCGGCACGGCCGGTCTCCTGATAGTAGGCCTCGATGCTTTTGGGCAGGTTCAGGTGGGCCACGAAACGGACATTGGGCTTGTCGATGCCCATGCCGAAGGCGATGGTGGCGACGATGATGATGCCTTCCTCGTTGAGAAAGCGCCGCTGATGGGCTTCGCGCATCTCCGCGGGCAGACCGGCATGGTAGGGCAAGGCGGTGAGTCCCTGTCCGGTGAGCCACTCGGCCACCTCCTCCACCCGTTTGCGGGATAGACAATAGACAATGCCCGCCTCGTCCGGATGGGTGTCGCGGATGAAGCGCAGCAACTCCCGTCGGGCATTGCCGGCGGACTGGTTGATGCGATAGCGGATGTTGGGGCGATCGAAGCCGCTGATGAACGCCCGGGCCTGATCCAGACACAGGCGGGCACGGATCTCCCCGCGGGTACGGGCATCGGCGGTGGCGGTGAGGGCGATGCGCGGCACCCGGGGCCAGCGCTCGGCCAGCAGGGAAAGCTTGATGTATTCGGGGCGAAAGTCATGGCCCCACTGGGAGACGCAATGGGCCTCGTCGATGGCAAAGAGATTGACGCAGACCCGGTCAAGGAGGTTCAGGGTACGTTCGGTCAGAAGACGCTCCGGAGCGACGTACAACAAATCCAACCGCCCATCCAGCAGCTGGGTTTCCACCGCCCTGGCTTCATCCGACGCAAGAGTGGAATTGAGGTAGGCGGCGCGCACCCCGGCCTGCCGCAGGGCGGCCACCTGGTCCTGCATGAGGGCGATGAGGGGAGAGACCACGACGCCGGTGCCGGGCAGGGCCATGGCCGGGATCTGGTAGCAGAGGGACTTGCCGCCGCCGGTGGGCATCAGCACCAGGGCGTCCATGCCCTGCAACAGGGTCCGGATGACCTCGTCCTGGGGGGAACGGAAGCGGTCGTAGCCGAAGGTGTTGCGAAGAATCTCCAGGGGTTTTTTGTCCATCTGACTCCTCAGACAGGAACCCGGGCGACACCAGCGGCCTGATCGCGGGCGGCGCGGCGGGCACGGATACGATCCCAGACCTTTTCATGGAAGTGATAGGCCACGGTGTTGATCATCGGTTCGATCAAGGCGGCGAGTCCACCGATCACGAGACTGCCGGTCAGGACGTAGACCACGGCAAAGGCGACGGTGAAGTGTACAACGGCGAAGCTGGCGGTCTTGATCATGGCGGCGTCTCCCGAATCTGATGTGTCCTTGATTGAGAGACTAAACAAATGCGAATGATTATTGAAATTGATTCTTACAATATCCCCGATAGAAGTACCGAATAACAGCTTCAATCCAGACTCCGCGAGGCGACCTCGTACACGTCCCGGGACAGTCCGGGATGGGCCACGATCCGCTCCAGACAGCGCCGCATTGAGCCTTGACGCTCCTCGTCAAAACGCCGCCAGCGACTCAGACTGGTCACCAGCCGAGCCGCGATCTGCGGGTTGAGGGCGTCCAGTTCCAGGACGCTGTCGGTAATCAGCCCGTGACCGGACCCATCCAGGGCGTGGAAATGCACCGGGTTGGCCATGGCAAAGGTCCCCAGCACCGCCCTCACCCGGTTGGGATTGCGGATGCTGAAACCGGGGTGGGACATCAGTCCCCGCACCCGATCCAGCGCGCCCGGGGCCGCATCCATCGCCTGCAGGCCGAACCACTTGTCCAACACCAGGGGATCGTCGCGCCAGCGGGCCTCGAAATGGGCCAGGGCCTGGTCACGGGCCTCCCCAGGGCAGTCCAGCAACGCCCGCAGGGCGCCCATGGCATCGGTCATGTTGTCGGCGGACCCATAATGGGTCCGGGCCAGGGCCACCGCCTCGGCCTCGCCGGAGGCGCACAGATAGGCCAAGCACAGGTTGCACAGACGGCGGCGTCCCATGGCCGTCGCATCCATGCCTTGCGCCCCCGCCGTGGCCTCATAGACGGCACGGAACCGATCCCCCAGGGCGGCGCCCAGGGCCTGGCGCAGGAACTGTCGGGCCTGATGGATCGCATCCACGTCCACCACCGCCATCTGCTCCGCCAGATAGCCTTCTCCCGGCAGGGTAAGGGCCTCGGCCACCAGGGCGGCGTCCAGCGCCCCGTTGGCCAGCACCTGGCCGAAAGCCTGCGCAAAACGGGCATCCAGCGTCAGGGGTTGCCCCGCTTGGACGGCCTCGATCAGTCCCTGCAGTACCTTCAGGGCAAACTGCTGGCCCGCCTCCCAACGGTTGAAGTCGTCCGTGTCATGGGCCATGAGGAAGGCCAGCTGCGCATCGGTGTAGGGGAAGCGCAGATTCACCGGCGCCGAGAATCCCCGCAACAGCGAGGGGACCGGCAACTCCGGCACGTCCTGGAACACGAAGACATGGGTGGGCGCGGTCAGCTCCAGGGTGCGCTCACCGGCAACGGCACTGTCCTCCCCCTCCAGGCGCAGGGGGATCTCCTGCCCCCGGGCATCCAGCAGGGCCATGACCAGGGGAATGTGCAGGGGCAGCTTTTCCGGCTGGCCCTTGGTGGGAAGGCAGGACTGGCGCACCGTGAGCCGGTAGGTGGCGGTCCGCGGGTCATGCTCCCCGGTCGCCTCCAGCAACGGCGTTCCGGCCTGGTCATACCAGCGGCGGAACCGGGAAAGATCCCGGGCATTGGCATCCTCCATGGCCTTGACGAAATCGTCCGTGGTCACCGCCTGACCATCGTGACGGTCGAAATAGAGGTCCAGCCCGCGGCGGAATCCTTCACGACCCAGCAGGGTCTGGATCATGCGCACCACCTCGGCACCCTTTTCATACACGGTCATGGTGTAGAAGTTGTTGATCTCGATGTAGGACTGGGGCCGCACCGGGTGGGCCATGGGACCGGCGTCCTCGGGGAACTGCAGGGTGCGCAGGCGCTGGACATCCTGGATCCGCTTGACCGCCCGCAGGCTTTGGTCAGCGGTGAATTCCTGGTCGCGAAAGACGGTGAGGCCTTCCTTGAGGGAGAGCTGGAACCAGTCGCGGCAGGTGACCCGGTTGCCGGACCAGTTGTGGAAATATTCGTGGGCGATGACGCTCTCGATGGCCACGAAGTCGTCGTCGGTGGCGGTATCCGGACGGGCCAGCACGTACTTGGAATTGAAGACGTTGAGTCCCTTGTTCTCCATGGCCCCCATGTTGAAGTCGTCCACCGCCACGATCATGTAGATGTCCAGATCGTATTCCCGGCCGAAGGTGTCCTCGTCCCAGCGCATGGATGCCTGCAGGGAGCGCATGGCGTGATCGCATTTGTCCAGGTTGTGACGCTGCACGTAGATGCGCAGGTCCACCTCCCGTCCGGTTCGGGTGGTGAAGCCGTCCCGCCGGCAGACCAGGTCCCCCGCCACCAGGGCAAACAGATAGCTGGGCTTGGGGAAGGGATCGTGCCAGACGGCGAAATGACGCCCCTCGGGCAGGTCGCCGCTGTCGGTGAGATTGCCGTTGGAGAGCAGCACGGGATAGCGGGCCTTGTCGGCCTCGATGCGCACCGTGTAGACGGCCATCACGTCGGGCCGGTCCAGGAACCAGGTGATGCGACGGAACCCTTCCGCCTCGCACTGGGTGCAGAAGTTGCCGCCGGAGACATACAGCCCCTCCAGCGCCGTGTTGGCCGCCGGGGCAATGCCCGTCTCCAGGCTGAGTTCACAGCGCTCGGGCAGATCGTGCAGGGTCAGGGTCTCGCCCTCCAGATGATAGTCACCCGGCTGCAGGGGACGGTCATCCAGGCGGATGTCGTGGAGCACCAGATCCTGGCCGTTGAGTGACAGGGGAGCCTCCCCGTGGCCGTTGCGCGCCAGGGTCAGGCGGGATCTGACCCGGGTATCCTCCGGATCCAGCACGAAGCACAGGTCCACCGAAAGGATGCGCCACCGGGGGGGTGCGTAGTCCTTGAGATGAATGGCGGCGGGGGCGGTTTCTTTCATCATTTTGCGCGAACAACCGGGTTGGGCGTGTGCCTGACTTCCATGGTGCACTATAGCGTTTTGAGATGGGGGGCGTCCAAGCTTGCCAAACGGACGCCCCTTGATGATCATAGCCCCATACCCGACTATTGCACCAGGATATGACCATGAGCATGCAGGCAAGCATCGAGCAGACATTGTTCGAGGGGCTGGACCCGGTTCATCTGGAAGTGGTGAACGAGAGCGACAAGCACAACGTGCCGCCGGGTTCCGAATCCCATTTCAGGATCATCGTCGCCTCACCCCGGTTCGAGGGCCTGCGCCTGCTGGCAAGGCATCGTCAGGTCCATGGTCTGCTGGCGCGGGAGTTGTCCGGGGGCATCCACGCCCTGGCGCTGCATACCCTGACGCCGGAGGAGTGGACGGCCCGGGAAGGTCGGGTGGCCGAGTCTCCCCCGTGCCTGGGTGGGGGGAAGCGGCGCTGATCGCCCCCCGGAACCCGGCCTCGATGGCAACCCAGTCCATGGCGGCTGTCGGCGCGATGCACTCCACCCGACTGTCACGGCGCCAAGCCACCGGCTCGGCGCTGAAACGTCCTTCCGCCCAGTCGAAGCGCTGCCATTCCCGGCCGGTGCGCAATACTCCCTTGGCCCGGATCAGGTCCCGCCAGGGCGGGGCCGCGAACAGTGCCTGCACCCGCGACAGGTCGAAGCGCTGTGCGTGGTCGAAGTGCCAGCCCCGGGCGGTGTCCGCTGGCGGGGCCTGGACGGCACGGCCCAGCGGAAGCAGGACCGGCCCGGACACCCCCCCCGCAACCGGCAAATCCAGCACCGCCGCGTCCACCTCGCCCCGCCGGGCATGAATGATTGCCCGCTTGGGTGGGTACAGGCCCTTGAGGTAATCCTCCACGGCCTGGATCTGTTGCGGGGTGGCAACGTCCGTCTTGTTGATGATCACCACATCCGCCAAGCTGATCTGGTCCCGGTAGATGGCTGAACGGGACAGACGATCCGCGGAAAAACCGCCGGGATCGACCACGCAGAGGCTGTTGCCCAGGGTGACCGCCCGGGCCAGCCAGGGGTCCCGCAGGGTGTCGATGATGCCGGCGGGATGCCCAAGGCCCGTGGGTTCCAGCAACAGCCGGTCAGGCCGAATCTGCCGCAGCAGACGGGTGAGGGCCACCCGCAGGCTCATGGCGCCGGTACAGCAGATGCAGCCACCGGATACCTCCCGTACCGCCACGCTGTCGCCACCCGCCGACGAGACCAGCGCGCCATCGATGCCCACTTCCCCGAACTCGTTCACCAGCACCGCCCAGCGCTCGTGGGCAGGACGCCGGCCCAGCAGGTGCAGCACCGTGGTGGTCTTGCCGGCGCCCAGAAAGCCGGTGATCAGGTTCAGGGTGGTGACGGAGGGTGTCGGGTCATCCGGTGGGGTCATGGCAGCCGGTCACTCCTCATCGTCATCCCCGGGCACCCCGCAGCGGCCGAAGAAGTCGTAGTGATCGAAGGCCTCCGCGATGCCGCCCGCATGGGTGGCATCGGCGAAGTACACCCGTCGGAAGCCGTAGAGATGTTCCAGTTCGGGCTGGTGATTGCCGACCACCACGCCCAGGGTACTGCCCCGCAGCATGTCCTCGTCATTGCCCGAGTCCCCCGCCACCAGGGTGTGGTCCAGGGGGATACCCCACTTGTCGGCGAAGTAGCGCACGGCAAAGCCCTTGGAAGCCCGCACCGGCAGCAGATCCAGGAAATGATCATGGGAATAGATGATGTTGGCGTGCAGATCTTCCTGATGCAGCAGTCGCTCGATCTCCTTCATGCCGGGGGCCTTGGCCGGGTCGACGAAGAAACTGAGCTTGTGGCGGCGCTGATCCTCCGTCGGCTGCAGGGTGATGCCCGGCAGGTCCAGCAACAGGCGGCGCAGGGCCTCCGGGTTCCAGCGGTGATCGATGTGGCGGGACCAGCCCTGGTCCTCGGTCATCTCCGGGCCGTAATGGATCTCGGCGCCCACGGAAGTGATCATCACGTCCGGCGTGGGCACGCCCCATTCCTTGAGTACCTGGATGGCCGAGTCCAGGCGACGACCGGTGGCAATGCCGAAGGCCACCCCCCTGCCCCGCTCCTTGAGCCGTTGCAACATCACCCGCAGGGAGCCCCGGTCACCCAGCAGGGTGTTGTCGATGTCGGAAATCAGTGCCCGATCCGCTTGGGACAGTTTGCCGGAGAGACGCTGCTGCCCCCGGCGATGGCGGCTGGCCTCCCGGCGCAGCCCCTTGAGCCGCTTGATGTAATTCTCCGCGTGACCTTCCCAGGCATAGTGCCGGCGCACTCCCTTGAGACCGTTGTCGGACAGGCGCTTCCAGCGGTCGGGGTCCACGAGGATGCCGTGGATGGCCTCCGCCATGGCCCGGCAGTCCAGGGGGTGCACCAGTTCCCCGTTGTTGCAGTGGGCCAGGATGTCCCGGGGACCGCCGTCTTCCGTGGCCACGATGGGGGCGCCGCTGGCGGAAGCCTCGATCAGGGTCAGACCGAAGGGTTCGGTCAGGGCCGGATTGACGAAGACGCCCCGGGTGCGGGTCACCAAGCGGTAGAGATCGGGCACATCGTCGGCCGCATGATGCTTGGGGAAGGCTACGGCGCCGTAGAGGTCATGGTCGTCGATGAGCATCATCACCTCGGTGAGGACATCCCGCGGCCCCTTGTCCATCTCGCGGATGCTGTCCCGGTTGCCGGCGACGATGACCAGGTTGGCGATCTTGCGCAGTGCCGGATGTTCGGCATAGGCCTTGACCAGGGTGGGAATGTTCTTGCGCTCGTCGGGTCGGGACAGGGCCATGATCATGGGCTTGTCCGGGTCCGCGAGAAAGCGCTTGAGGGTCTGGTAAATGGCTGGACGGGGGGCTCGGGCCCGGGGGGGATGGAACCGGCTCAGGTCCGTGCCCGGCGGGATCACCACCATGCGTTCCGGGCGGTAATGGTCGTAGAGGGCATATTGTTCCTCCACCTCCTGCCGGGTGCTGGCAATGACCATGTAGGCGTTGCCCAGGACCTCCTCCTCGGCCTCGATGCGGCGACCGATGTGGTAGCGGCGCTCGATCTCGTCCGCCGTGGCGCCCTTCTCCAGCAGGCGCTCCCGCTTGACCCGACCCAGGGAATGACCGGTCTGCACCAGCGGCACTCCCATCAGGTTGGCCACCCGCACCGCCACGTGCCCGGCATCGGCATAGTGGCCGTGCACCACGTCCGGCATCAGGCCCACCTGACGGATGTGCTTGATGGCGTTGTCGGCAAAGCAGTCCAGATAGGGCCAGAGCTTTTCCTTGCGCAAATAACGGCGTGGGCCGCAGTCCAGGCGGATGATCCGCACCCCGTTGCCCAGGTCTTCTTCCGGCTGGGCATAGTCGTCGGACACCCGGTTGTCCACCACCCGGCGGGTGAGCAGGTCGACGCGCCCCACTTCGGGGTGGGCGCCCAGGGCACGGGCCAGTTCCACCACGTACTTGATCTGTCCGCCGGTGTCGGCATCGCGTCCCAGTTCCAGGTCATCCCCACGGACCAGGCCGTGGATGCTGATCAGGACGATATACAGGCCCTCGCCCTGACGGGCCTTGCTTTGGGTTTTCTTCATCGTTTCTCGTATCCCTTGAGGCTCAAGACGTCCAGGGTGGACGGGTCCTCGATGAACTTGTGTGACAGGATCAGCGCGGTGGCCGACCAGGTCTGATTGAAGTTGGAGCGGCGGCCGATGAGACGGCCGTTGCGCCCGTCGTAGTATTCGGGCCAGCCGTTGGCGTAGAGACGGGGGGCGGCGGTGTCATGGGCACGGCGGGCCAGGTCTTCCCGCCCGGCGTGGAGGGCGGCGGCGACGAAGGCCCACAGCAGGGCCGGCCAGTTGCCGCCGTTGTGATAGGACCAGGGGATGTTCTTGGGATCGGAACCGGTCATCAGCCGCCATTCATCCCCTTCCATGGCGGGGAAACAGATCTTCACCGGCATCATCCCCGCCAGATCGCTCCAGCGCTGGTCGAACAGGGCCATGATGCGCCGCCCCTGCTCCGGGTCCGCCAGACCGAACAGCACCGCCAGCAGGTTGCCCAGGGAGAAGAAGCGAAAATCCATCCGTCCCGGTCCCAGGTTGCCCACCAGATAGCCGGTCTGCGGGGGCAACCAGTCGCTGACCCAGTCGGGAATGCTCTCCGGATGGATATTCAGGGCATTTTCCGAATCATGGCCGAAGATCTCGGTCCGGTAGCGATGGATCCGGTTGAGTCGATCCTCGTCCAGCCAGTAATAGTGGCGCACATACTCGGTGAGCTGGTCCAGACGCTTGCACGACTGCTGATGGATGGCCTGGCTTTCCGCGTCTTCCGGGTCCAACAGCTCCAGGGCCGCCCGCAGGGCGCCGAAGAACAGGGACTGGATTTCCAGGGGGTGACCGTAGACCCCCATGCGCCGGTCGATCATGAACGAGCCGTCGGGCACCAGCAGGGTCGGGAAGATCTCGAAGCGATCCTGCAGGCAGATGTTGAGGATCATGCGCACGCCCCGGCGGCACTCCGGAGAACGGGTGAAGGCGGTATCTCCGCTGACCCGCTCATAGGCCACCAGCAGGATCAGCCACCACATCATGGAATCCACCGGCGCCACCCGGCCGATGGCCCGGTCACCGAAATCGGTGTGGATCTCCTCCTCCCCGGCCTCGTTGCACAGCACCCGGAAACTGGCGGGCATCACCTTGGCCACCGCCCGGTGACCCTCCACCTCTTCCTGCTGATCCCGCAGCTTGAGCACCAGGGCCAGAAAGTCGCGGACAATGTCGTGGCGACCGTCCAGCAGGAACACCAGGCCGGAGGGCACGAAGTCGCGGACGAAACAGTCGGCGTAATTCTCGGCGGGGGCATGGGCATCGAGGCTGGCGATGGTCCCGACCACCCGGCCCTGATAATGCACCTGGGAGGCCTCCAGGAGGCGGTAGGCGGAGCTGATGGGGTCGGTCAAGCGGGGGTCTCCCTCGTCGTCATCTCGGGTCTTCGGGCACCTCGGGGGCCGGCGGCGGTGTCGCCGGACGGGCAAACAGATAGCCCTGTACATAGTCCACCCGCCGGCCACGCAGCCAGTCCCATTCGGCACGGGTTTCCACGCCCTCGGCGATGGTGGCGATGTCCAGTTCGCCGGCCATTTCGATCAGCTTGGCCAGCACCTTCTGGCGGAAGGGGTCCTGGTCGATCCCTTTCACCATAGCACGATCGAACTTGACGAAATCCGGCCGCAACTCCGCCAGCAGGTTGAGGGAGGCATAGCCGGCGCCCAGATCGTCCAGTGCCACGCGAAAGCCGGCCTCGCGATAGAAATCCACGATCCGGCGCAGGTGGGCGGTGTCGGAGACGGCCTCGGTTTCCACCACTTCGAACACGAAACGCTGCGGATCGGCGCCAAGCCGGCGGACTTCGTTCAGGGTGGTCTGGAGACAGTAGGCCGGATCGTAGATGGTGGTGGGATTGAAATTGATGAAGATATTGCAGCGGATGTTGTGACCCGTCGCCTGACGAATGGCATTGATGCGGGCGGTCCGGTCAAGCTGGAACATGAGGCGGGCGGCCCTGGCCTGCTCCAGCAACCGATCCGGATAGATGAGCGAGTGTTCCCCGGGGCTTTGTCCGCGCATGAGGGATTCGTAGGCGAAGATCTGATCCGGGCGCCGGGTATGGACGATGGGCTGGAAATGGAACACCAGGCTTTCCGTCTCGATGATGTCCACCAGCCAGCCGCTGCAGGCCCGCGCCAGCAGGGCGTGCAGGCTCTGGGTACGGGGCAGATGGGCGATGCCGAAGGATTGATCCTCGGGCAGCAAGGCGGCCTGACAGTCCCGGATCTCGGCCTCGCTCAACTGATCCTTGAGCCGTTGGGCCAGCGGCTGCAGATCACCGTTGCCCAGGCGGATCTCCAGAACCCCTTCGATGCCGTTGTGAACCGGATAGCCCTGGGCCTGCAGGTGTTTGTGGAGTGCCTTGAGGGTGTGGGACAGGAACGGCGCCAGATAGAGCCGCCCCGGTCCGGGTTCACAGCGCTCGATGATCTGGCAGTCTTGGCATGTCATGGCGGACACCTCATCCCAGGGAGTCTTTCCCTGCCCGGCACTGTCCCAATGTGATGAACACTCACTGCGCACTCCCTATCTGGAGAAAGGTCCCGACAGATCGTCCGTGGACGAACCGGCCTTGACATTCTTTCCGGCCATTCTCCCCCGTGGGGCGGGCGAAGGCAGCCCCTCCAGGGTGGATAGGGAAGCGTGGCGATATGATCATAACCGATCCCGGATGGGGATCAAAAAACGACGAGGTGTCTGCATCATGAACGAGAAGGTGAGCAAGTCCGAGGCCCAGTGGCGTGCCGAACTGACGCCGGAGCAGTATCGCGTCACCCGGGAGGCGGGCACGGAACGGGCCTTCACCGGCTGTTTCCATGATCACAAGGCCGCGGGGGTATATCACTGCATCTGCTGTGATGCCCCGCTGTTCAACAGTGATCACAAGTACGACTCGGGTAGCGGCTGGCCCAGCTACTGGCAGCCAGTGAGTGAATCGGCCCTGGAACGGCACGAGGATCGCAGCCTGTTCATGACCCGAGTGGAGGTGCGCTGCGCCGGCTGCGATGCCCATCTGGGGCATGTGTTCGAGGACGGCCCACCGCCGACCGGGCTGCGCTACTGCATCAACTCGGCGGCATTGCGGTTTCAGGGGGCGGAATAGCCCCCATCTCCCCGGCACCTCAAACCCCGGCTTCCCCATGTTGCCGGTCCAGTTCGTCGATGCGCCGCCCGGTCTCGCCCGGCGAGCTGGTGTTGCGGGCCAGGGTCTGGTAGGCCACCGGCACCACGAACAGGGTGAACAGGGTGGCGAACAGCACGCCGGCAAACACCACGGTGCCGATCACGAACCGGCTCTCCGCACCCGGACCGCTGGCCAGGATCAGCGGCAGGGTGCCCATCACCGTGGTGAAGGCCGTCATCAGCACCGGCCGTAGCCGGATCTGCGCCGCCTCCACCAGGGCCTCCCGGAACTCACGTCCGGTGTCCCGCAACTGGTTGGTGAACTCCACGATCAGAATGCCGTTCTTGGCCGCCAGACCGATGAGCATGACGATCCCGATCTGGCTGTAGATGTTGAGGGTCTGGCCGGTCAGCAGCAGTCCCACCAGCGCCCCCACCACCGCCAGCGGCACGGTGGTGAGGATCACCGCCGGCTGGACGAAGCTCTCGAACTGGGCCGCCAGCACCAAAAACACCACCACCAAGGCCAGCACGAAGATGAACAGGATGGCACCACCCGCCTCCTTGAACTCCAGGGATTCCCCCTTGTAGTCGATGCGTGCCTCCGCCGGCAGTTCCTCCGCGGCGATACGCTCCAGGTACTCCAGGGCCTCCCCCAGGGTGTAGCCCGGGGCCAGACCCGCGGTGATGGTGATGGCGCGCATGCGGTTGTAGCGGCTCAAAGTGGCCGCGTCCGCCTGCTCCACGAAACTCACCACGTTGGACAGGGGAATCAGCGCCCCCGTGGTGGTGGAGCGCACGTAGATGTTGCGGATGTCGTCGGGGGTCCGGCGCTGATCCGGTATCCCCTCCAGGATCACGTCATACTCCTCGCCCCGGTCGATGTAGGTGGTCACCCGCCGCGAGCCCAGCACCGTTTCCAGGGTCCGGCCGATACTCTCGAAGGACACCCCCAGATCCGCCGCCCGGTCCTTGTCGATGGTCACCATGAGCTGGGGCCGGGTTTCCTTGAAATCGGAATCCAGATTTCTCAGGTTGGGGTTTTCCGAAGCCCGTTCGATGATCAGGTCCCGCCATTCCACCAGTTCATCATAGCTGGGACCACCGATGACGAACTGGACCGGCTGGCCCACCCGGCGCCCGCCCAACCCCTGGCGCATGACGGTGATGGCCCGCACGTCCGGGATCTGGGCCAGTTCGGCGGACAGGGCGCTCATGATCTCCCAGGCGGAGCGCTCACGATCGTTCCAGTGGGCCAGCACCACGATGCCGAAACCGTTGTTCACCGCCTCCGCGCCGCCGAAGCCCCGCGGGGTGCGGGCCAGCACCCGGATGGCCTCGCCGGATTCGATCAAGGGCATGAGCCGGGCCTCCACCTGGCGCATCTGGGACTGCATGTGCTCGTAGCCCGCCCCCTCCGGGCCGTCCACCAGGACGAAGAAGGCCCCCCGGTCTTCCGGCGGGGCGTATTCGTTGGGAATGCGCTCCACCAGACTGATGATGGCCACCAGCATGGCCACCATGACCACCCCGGTCACCACCGGCACCTTGAGGGAACCCCGCAGCGCCTTGCCGTAGAGGGCCGACAGACGATCAAAGGTCACCGCCATGACATGATTCAGCCCGGTCTTGCCGGTATCCTTGCGGATCAGACGGGCACACATCACCGGCGACAGGGTCAGGGCCACGATGCTGGAAAAGGCCACCGCCGCCGCCATGGCCAGGGCGAACTCGGTGAACAGACGCCCGATATTGCCCTCCAGGAAGGCCAGGGGCACGAACACGGAGATGAGAACCAGGGTGGTGGCCACCACCGCAAAACCCACCTGCCGTGCCCCCCGGTAGGCCGCCAGCAGGGGCGGCTCGCCGGCCTCGATGCGCCGATGGATGTTCTCCAGCACCACGATGGCATCGTCCACCACCAGGCCGATGGCCAGCACCAACGCCAGCAGGGTGAGCAGGTTGACGGAAAAACCCAGGGCATAGAGGGCGATGAAGGCCGCCGTGAGGGAGACCGGCACGGTCACCGCCGGCACCAGCATGGCCCGCACGCTGCCCAGGAACAGGTAGATCACCAGGATCACCACCAGCATGGCAATGAACAGGGTGGTGAACACCTCCTTGATGGCACCGTCGATGAACACCGAGGTGTCATAGCTCATGGCGATGCGGGTGCCTTCCGGCAGGGTGGGGTTGATCAGGTCCACTTCCGCCCGCACCGCCCGGGACACGGCCAGGGTGTTGGCGGTGGACTGCTGGATGATGCCCAGGCCCACCATGTCCTCGCCGTTGCCGCGCAGTTCGGTACGATCGTTCTCCGGTCCCACCGCCACCCGGGCCACCTCCCCCAGGCGGACCAGGTGGCCGTCATCCCCGCGCCGGATCACCAGGCGGGCAAAATCGTCGGCGCTCTGATAGCCGCGGGCCAGGCGCACGTTGAACTCCCGCTGCAGGGAGTCCACCCGTCCGGCGGGGAGTTCCACGTTTTCCCGCCGCAGGGCGGACTCCACGTCCTCCACCGTCAGGCCCCGGGCGGCCAGGGCCTCCCGGTCCAGCCAGATGCGCATGGCATACCGCTTGGCGCCGCCGATCCGGATCAGGGCCACCCCGTCCACGGTGGACAGGCGGTCCACCAGGTAGCGCTCGGCATAATCGGTGAGTTGCAGGCCGTCCATGTGTTCGCTGGCCAGATTGAGCCACATGATGGGATCGGCGTTGGTATCCGCCTTGAACACCTGGGGCGGGTCCGCCTCGTCCGGCAGCTGTCGCAGCACCCGGGCC
The DNA here is from genome assembly GCF_047222355.1 of Ectothiorhodospira shaposhnikovii. NCBI lineage: Bacteria > Pseudomonadati > Pseudomonadota > Gammaproteobacteria > Chromatiales > Ectothiorhodospiraceae > Ectothiorhodospira > Ectothiorhodospira shaposhnikovii. The sequence continues at coordinate 2,886,124 of NZ_CP178333.1, forward strand.
ACCGCCTCGCGCACGTCATTGGCGGCGGCGTCGATGTCCCGGTTGATCTGGAATTCGATGGTGAGGCGGGACTGGCCGTCGATGCTCTCCGAGGAGATCCACTTGATCCCCTCGATGCCGCTGACCCGGTCCTCGATGAGCTGGGTGATCTTGGTCTCGACGATGGCGGCGTTGGCGCCCCGATAATCGGTCTGCACCGTCACCACCGGCGGGTTGATATCCGGATATTCCCGCAGGGGCAGACGATCAAAGGACAACACCCCGAAGGTGACCAGCAACAGGCTGATCACCACGGCCAGGACCGGCCGGCGGTTGGCAACATCGGAAAGGATCATGAGCGGCCACCCATGGGCTGGTATTCACGCACCACCTCCACGGCGCTGCCGGGGCGGATGCGGACCGTGCCTTCCTGGACCACCCGGGTTCCGGCTTCCAGGCCGTCCAGGATTTCCACGTAGCCTGGCACCCGTCGACCGGCCTCCACATCCTGTCGACGCACCCGGTCCTCGTCGGTGACCACGAAGACGTAGTGCTGATCCCGCACCTGCATCAGGGCCGATTCGGGAATGGACAGGGATTCCATCTGGTCCTTGACCAGGGTGACGGTCAGGAGCATGCCGGGGCGCAAGGCGCCGTCGGGGTTGGGGATGGCGGCACGCACCATGGCGGCGCGGGTGCCGGGGTCGACCCGGGTGTCCACGCTGGTGACCTCGCCCTGGAAGGTGCGATCCCGGTAGGCGGCACTGCGGGCCTCGATGCGCTGTCCCGAGGCCACCCCGGGCAGGAAGGTTTCCGGCACGCTGAAGTCCAGCTTGATGACGCTGATGTCATCCAGGGTGGTGATGACGGTACCCGGCGTGACCAGGGCACCGAGGCTGACGCGACGAAAACCCACCACACCGTCGAAGGGGGCACGAATCACCCGGTCGGCCACCCGGACCTGGGCCGCCTCCAGCCGGGCCTGGGCCTCGCTCAGGCGGGACTGCTGCTCGTCCAGGCGCTGCCGGGGCAGGTTGCGGTCGGCCACCAGGCCGCGGATGCGCTCCAGCTCCCGACGCTGTTCCTCCACGCTGACCTGCCGCTCGCGGGCCTCGGCCATCTCCTCGGCGGCCGCCAGACGCACCAGTACCTGGCCGCGGCTCACCCGCTGACCGTCGCTGAATTCGATGCTCTCCACCGGCGAGGTGATGCGGGCGGTGATTTCCACCGACTCATTGGCGCGGGCGGTGCCGAGGGATTCCAGACTGGTTTCAAAGTAGCGCTGGGCCACGGGGGCCACCACCACCGGCACCGGTCCCTGGGCACCGCGGGCCGGCGGCGGCGCGGCGGCGTGATCCGCCAGGATCACGTAGGCAACCCCCGCCAGGATGGCCAGGGTCAGGATGCCCGGGGCGATCAATGTCTTTCCAGTCACCAAAATTGCGCGAGAAGCCCCCGGCTTCAGCCGTGAGGAGGGATAGCGCTCGCCGAAGGCGGATTTTGCTATAATGGAGAACAACCCAACTCCAATACAAGGCGATAACGCGGGGAGTTTGGTTTGAGGAAATCGACGAGTCATATACCACCTAAGCCTGTTCGTGCTGTAGTCATATTGGCAACAGTAGTCCGAAGGGTAGGACAGGACTTGGAATAAGAGAATGGACCTGTCAGGCGTGTGGTACGCGCCATGACCGCGACATCAATACCGCAAGGAACATTCTCGCGCTTGGGCACAAGCGTCTCGGAGGAGGAATCCCCCGACTTTAGACGTGGGGAGGGTGTCAAGTTCAGTCCTCGGCAAAATCGAACCCCTCCGCCAGGGACGGAAGGGGGCAATCAATCCTTCTCCCCCGAGGGGAGAAGTGAATCAATGCGATCACGGCCATGGGGCGCCATGAAATCCAGCGCCGGGCCGCGGGGGATGATACCACCGGGATTCAGATGCTCATGACTGCCGTAGTAATGGGTCTTGATGTGATCCATGTTCACGGTCTCCGCCACCCCCCGCACCTGATACAGCTCCCGGGTGTACGCCCATAGATTCGGATAGTCCACCAGTCGCTGCCGGTTGCACTTGAAATGGCTGTAATACACCGCGTCAAAGCGCACCAGGGTGGTGAACAGGCGCCAGTCCGCCTCGGTGATTCGGTCACCCACCAGATACCGCTGTCGGGACAGCCGCGCCTCCAGCCAGTCGAGGGTCTCGAACAGACGGTCGAAGGCCCGCTCATAGGCGGCCTGCTCGGTGGCGAACCCGGCCCGGTACACACCATTGTTCAACGTGTCATAGACCCTTTGGTTGACAGCATCGATCTGTCCCCGCAGGGCCTCGGGATAGAAGTCCACGTGCTGATCCGTATGCGCTTCGAAGGCGCTGTTGAACATGCGGATGATCTCGGAAGACTCGTTGTTGACGATGGTCCGGCGATGCCGGTCCCAGAGGGTGGGCACGGTGACGATGCCGGTGTATTCCGGATCCGCCAGGGTATAGGCCTGATGCAGGTATTCAAAGCCGTTGACGTGATCTTCCGTGGCCCCCGGCCAGGGCTGAAAGCGCCAGCCCTGCTCCAGCATGAACGGGTTCACCACCGAGACGCCGATGACATCTTCCAGCCCCTTGAGGGCACGGAAGATCAGGGTGCGGTGCGCCCAGGGGCAGGCCAGGGACACATAAAGATGATAACGGCCGGGTTCCGCGGGAAAGCCGCCCTCGCCGGTCGGCCCGGGCGCACCGTCGGGGGTGATCCAGTGCCGGAACAGCGAGTCCTTGCGAATGAATTCACCGTCCTCGGTTTCCTCGGCCAGCCAGTCGCTGCGCAGCTGGCCCTTGATGAGCAGGCTCATGACGTCTCCTGAAAATGGGGAATGGGAATCGAGCATCCAGTGCTCTCAGGTCTGACCCGGGCCGATCGGGTTCGTTCAGGCACCGCCGGGGCCGCCGGCGGATGACTTGCCGGTCACGGCAGTCTATAACTGACGGGAAATCCACGCGCGGAGTTTTCGGCCCCTTGTCCCGCTCACCGAACCGTCCCGGCACAGGGGCACTGATCCTGATCATCGTCCTGCTGCTGACCTGGCTGGCGGGCAGTTATACCGTGCCGCTGCGTTCCCTGGAACAGGATGTCCGCCAGGCGGCCACCCAGTTGTTGCCCCGGCCGGACCGGCTACCGGGGGTGGTCCTGATCGAGATCCGCGACGAGGACGTCCGCCGTCACACCCCCTACTCCCGGGCCACCCTGGCCCGGGCGGTGGATCGGCTGCAGGTCATGGGGGCCGCGGGCATCGGCCTGCATCTGGACCTGGATCACCCGGAAACCCCGCCCCTGACACCCCGCCCCGACCAGGATACCGATGCCCGTCTGGCCCAGGCGCTGGCAGGTCACGGCAGGGCCCTGGTGGCCGCCTCCCTGCATCGGGGCAGCGGGCCGGCCTCCCTGCCGGAAGGACGGCTGGACGGCACCACTCCGGCCTGGCCGCAATGGCCGGTCCTGCGGCTGCTGGCACGCCCGGCCGTCCTGCCCGGGGCCGACAGTCACCTGCGGGTGCCGATCCCGCCCCTGTCCGGGGCCGCCACCGTGGCCGTGACACCCTCCGCGGATCGTCCGCACCCCCCGGACCCGGCCCTGCTGCCGATACGTGGCGGCCATGCGCCGGGCATGGCCCTGGGGCTGGCGGCCATCCTGGCGGGACATGCGCCCGGTGATCTGGTGGTGACACCCGGCCGGGGTGTGCGGATGGGCGATGATGTCCTGAGCCTTGGCCCTGACCTGTCGCTCCTTGCCGTGCCGCCACGGCGGGATCCCCGGGGACAGGCGCTGGATACCTGGACACTGGACGACCTGCTGATGGAACGGGTACCGGCGAGCGCGATTGAGGGCCGGGCCGTGGTCATCGGCCTCAATCAGCCGCATCAGACCCCCTTCATCACCCACGGGGGCCTGAGCCTGCCCCCCGCCGCCTGGACCGCCTGGGCCGCCGGGGCCGTCCACGAAGGTCACCGTGTTCGTGTCGGCGGCGGATTCCACGCCCTGGAGCGATGGCTGCTGGCGGCGGCGGCCCTCTACCTGCTCTGGCCGGCAAGCCGCGGGCCGGACTCCCGTCGCGCCGTCCTCGGCAGCGGCGCCCTGGTTCTCGGCCTGCTGCTGTTGACGCTGACCACCCTGACGGCAACGGGCTGGTGGCTACCGCTCATCCTCCCCGCCCTGTTCGTCGGGCTGGGGCACGGGCTGCTGGTGGTCCAGGCCCGGCTCACGCGACGCCTGGCGCGGGATCGGCTGGATGCCGCCGAGGCTCGATTGCAGTTGGGGGCGCAGTTACGGGAGCAAGGGCACCTGGAGCCGTCATTCGCGGCCCTGCAACGCTGTCATGTCCCCCTGGAGCCGCTGTTCGGCGAGCTGTACCGACTGGGCCGCGACTTTGAGCGCAGACGTCAGTACGGCCGCGCGGTGGAGGTCTTTCAGTATCTGCGGGACCGGAATCCCGCATTCCAGGATACCGAGCAACGACTGGCCCGCCTCAAGCCCTTCGCCGGCTCCAGACAGCCCCGTCTCGGTGACATGAAGCACATCCGGGGCGGCAAGGCGTTGCTGCTGTCCGATGACGGCACCGACCAGCCCATGATCGGCCGCTACCGGGTGGAAAGACAACTGGGCAAAGGCGCCATGGGCATCGTCTACCTGGGGGTAGACCCCCATATCAATCGCCGGGTGGCGATCAAGACCCTGGCCCTGGACCGGGCCTTCGAGCCGGAGGTCAGGGAGGAAGCAAAGCAGCGATTCTTTCGCGAGGCGGAGGCTTCCGGACGTCTGGATCACCGCCATATCGTGACGGTCTACGATGTGGGCGAGGAGCACGACATGGCCTTCATCGCCATGGATTATCTGGAAGGCGAGCCGCTGGAGGCCTTTACCCGTCCGGACACCCTGCTGCCCATCCCCGAGGTACTGGAGGCCTGTGCCCAGGTGGCCGAGGGACTGGCCTATGCCCATGAACAGGGCGTCCTGCATCGGGATGTCAAGCCGGCCAACATCATCTACGACCGAGAGCGACGGACGGTGAAGATCACCGACTTCGGCATCGCCAGCATCATCGGGCACGACCGCGGCGGCGGTGGTCCGCGCCAGGGCACCCCCGCCTTCATGTCGCCGGAACTGGTCACGGGTCAGTCGGTGGATGCCCGCGCCGACCTGTTTGCCCTCGGAGTGTGCCTGTACCAGCTGCTGACGGGTGAACTGCCGTTCAAGGCCGACACCCTGACCGGGCTGATCTCGCAGATCGCCCAGTCGCCGCCCGGGGACATTCTGTCGCTGCGCCCCGAACTGGGTCCGGTGATCCAGGTGATGGTGAAAAAGGCCCTGCAGAAAAACCCCGACCTGCGCTACCAGAACGGCACCCAGATGGCCAAGGCCCTGCGGGACTGCGGTGACAGCCTCAGGAGAATGCCCCGGCAAGGACAGTACAGCCTGCATGGGAATGACGATGATCATCCACTCGGGTTTTGATGTGACTCGGCCCGGACCCGGCCGTTTTCCCGGACCCGGTCTCCCGGATGGGTGATGATGGGCTCCCCCGGATTCAGGCCGTCCAGGACTTGGGTCCACAGTCCGCTGCGACGACCGATCTCCACCCGTTGCAGGCGGGCACGCCCGTTCTCGATCCGGAACACGGCCCAGGCATCTTCGTGCCGGAACAGGGCACTGGTGGGGATCTGGAGTACGTCATCCCCTTCCCAAAGCATGAAGCGGGCCTCCACCCGGTAACCATCCCCCAGATGGCGCCATTGCTCGCGGGGGGATGACAGCGTGGACCAGACATGCACCCGCTGCTCCTCCACCCCCAGGGCGGACACCTTCTCAAACCCCGCCGGTTCCACCCGCCGCACCCGGCCCTCCAGGACTTCGCCGCCGCCCCAGCGTTCCAGGATCACCCGCATCCCGGGACGCAGGCGCACGGCCTCCATGGACAGCAGATCCACCTTGACCTCCAGATCATCCAGATTACCCAGTTCCAGTACCGCCTCCCCGGCCTGAATGGGGCCTTCGTCGTGCCGGTGCCGTTGGGTCACCAGCCCCGAGACCGGGGCGCGGACGGCCACGGCCGGGCTCTCCTCACCGGCGCGACGACCATCGGCCATCTCCAGTACCAGGCGGGCAGAGGCCAGATCGAAGCCCGCCACCTCCACCCCGTACCGGGCCGCCCGCTCCGCCGCCCGGGCCGCATCCCGCACGGCCAGGCGGCGGTCCCTTTCCTCGGCGGCGATCTGGGATTGCCGGAACAGACGCTCGCCGCGTTCATGCTCCTGTCGTGCCAGACGGCTCTCGGCCTGGCGGACCTCCAACTCGGCCCGGGCGGCCTCCAGCCGGGCAGCGGCGGCCCGGACGGCCTCCCGAGCCTGTTCCCGGCTGCGCAGGTCCAGTCCCGGGGCCGGGGCCGGCTCCAGCAGGAACAGGACATCGTCGATGTCCACCGGGTCACCCGGCTCCAGGGTCACCCGCCGCAGGTAGCCATGGATGGGGGCGGTGACGGTATAGGCATGACGCAGGCGGGTCCGACCCTCCTCCTCCACAAACTCGGCGAAGGGGCCACGGATCACCTCGGTGGCACTGACCGGGACGGGCGCGGGCCGCAGGGCCAGCCCCAACAGCACCAGGATGGCCAGGGCGACGAGGGCGATCAGGATCTTCTTGAGCAAGGGCATGATGTAAGGTCTGTCGGTTATTCGTTGCTCTTGAGTGCGCTCACCATGTCCAGCCGCGCCAGCCGGCGCCCGATCAGGAGCACCGACAATACTGCCGCCAGCAAGACCCCGGCGGCGGAGAAGGCATAGGTGGCCGGGGTGATGACGAACGGTATCCGGAACAGGTCCATGCTCAGGGCCTGGTTCAGCAGCCAGGCAAACACCGTCCCCACGGCCCACCCCAGGGGGATGGCCAGCAGGGTCAGCAGGGCCATCTCGCCGATCAGGACCCAATTGACCTCGCTCCGGCTAAGCCCCAGCACCCGCAGGGTGGCCAGTTCCCGCTCCCGTTCGGCAAAGGCGATGCGGGCGTTGTTGTAGACCACGGCGAAGGTGATGGAACCGGCCATCAGCAACAGGATACCCATCATGACCAGCACCGTGTCCTGGATATAGTCCCGGAACTGACGCTCCGCATCATCGATCATGCCGATCCCCGCCACCCGGGGCATCTCCCACAACCGTTCGAACAGCCGGTCCTGCTCGTGCTCGGCCACCATGAGCCAGGCCCCGGAGAAGGCCGGCCCTTCCCGCATCAGACCGTTCAATGCCCGCCGCTCCATGTAGGCACTGACCCCGATGGGTTCATCCACCGTGCCCGCCAGGGGCACCTGCAGGGTACGGCGGTGCCCCTCCAGCACCTCCACCGTGATCCTGTCGCCGGGTCGCACTCCCAGATATTCCGCCAGATAGCCGGTGAGCAGCAGCCCCTCCGGCGGCAGGTGGACAGGCCGGTAATCCGCGTCCAGCAGGCCCCGCAGCCGGGGCCGGGCCTCCATGCCCTGGATCACGGTGCGATAGTCCCGGCGTTCGTGGACCAGGCGCACCGGGACCGAGCGATAGCCCTCCACGTACTGCACGCCCGGCAGGGTCCGCAACTCGGCCAAGGCCCGCTCCGGGGTGGGATCGGTGAAGCTCAGGTGCAGGTCCATCTTCATCACCAGTCGGTACTGGATGTCCAGCAGATGGTCCACCGCATTGAACTGGTAACTCCCCAGCAGCAGCAACCCGCCGGAGAGGGCGATGCCCAACATGGACATGAAGGCCTTGAAACGGTGTCGGGAGAGGTTGCGCACGATGATGCGGGTGGGCTGGGACAACAAGCGCCCCAGGGCCGACCGCTCCAGGAGGGAGTGCCGGAACCGTTCCGGTGCCGGTGGGCGCATGGCCTGGGCCGGCGGCAGGCTGACCGCCTGTCTCACTGCCCGCCAGGTACCCAGCAGGGCCGCCCCGGCGGCCACCGCCAGGGCCAGCAGGATCACCTGGGGTCGAAGCCGGAAACTCATCTCGGGAAACCGGTAATATTCCGCGTAAACCCCGGCCAGCGCCTCCGCCGACCAGGACCCCAGCAGGATGCCCAGCAGGGTGCCCGTCACCACGATCAGGCCGGTGAGCAGACCGAAATGCAGGGCAATGTCCCGGTCGTGGTAGCCGAAGGCCTTGAGGATGGCCACCTGCTGGCGCTGGGTGCGGATGACGCGTCCCATGAGCACGTTGAGCAGGAAGGCGGCCACCCCCAGGAAGATGGTGGGCAGGACCACCGCCATCACCCGCAGCTGATCCAGTTCCTCGGACAGGAAGCGATGGGAGACCTGGTCCTCCCGCCCCACCGCGCCGATGCCGCCGTAGGGAGCCAGCCGCAGGTCCAGGGCCTCGATCACCGCGGCCTCGATCGCACCGGCCCGCAGGGACACCAGCACGCTGTTGAAGGCGCCATCCAGGTCCATGGCCTGGGCCAGGCCCCTGCGGTTCATCCACAAGACCCCGTAGCGCTGGTAGTCGGGCAACAGATCCGCCGGCCCCACCTGGTAGATGAACTCCGGCGACAGGGCCACCCCGCTGATGATGAGCCGTTCCAGGCGGCCGTTGATAATGGCGGTGAGCCGGTCGCCGGGGTGCAGGTCATGGGCCTGGGCAAAGGGCTCGCTGATGACCACCTGGTCCGCCCGACCGGACTCGGGCAACCCACCCCGGCGCAGATACAGCCGGTTGAGATCGGGCTGGCGGCCGTCGGGCAGCGACAGGATCATGCCCCGCACCGGTTCCTGGAATCCCGGCACTTCCAGGCGTACCGGCGCCTTGATCCGGGTCTGCACCCGGTTGACGCCGGGGATCGCCTCCAGGCGCGGGGCCAGCCCTTCCGGCGCCCGCCTGAGATCGGCAAAGACATCGGCAAACTGATGACTGTCGTAAAAGCGATCCTTGGACAGGGTGAGGGCATCCAGGGTGGTGACGGAGAGGATCAGTACCATGATGCCGGCGGCGATCACCACGGCAATGGCGGCCACCTGCCCCTTGAGCCGGGCCAGATCACGCCACAGCTTGCGGTGGATGGCCCGCATCACCACACCAGCTGATCGGGAGACTTGCGGATCGGGTTATCCTCCACCGACTGGACCCGGCCATCCGCCAGCCGGACCACCCGATCCGCCATCTCGCCGATCACCGCGTTATGGGTGATCACCGCCGTGGTCGTTCCCAGTTCCCGGTTGATGTCCTGGATCACCCGCAGAACCCGAATCCCGGTGCGGGAATCCAGGGCACCGGTGGGTTCATCGCACAGCAGCACGTCGGGCCGCTTGGCCACGGCACGGGCAATCGCCACCCGCTGCTGTTCCCCGCCGGAGAGTTGGGCGGGAAAGTGATCCATGCGGTCCTCCAGCCCCACCAGGGCCAGGGCATCTTCGGGCGACATGGGGTCGCGGGCGATCTCGGTGACGATGGCCACGTTTTCCCGGGCGGTCAGGCTGGAGATGAGGTTGTAGAACTGGAACACGAACCCCACATGGTGTCGCCGGTACCGGGTCAGTGCCCGGTCGTCGGCCCGGACCAGATCCTGGTCCCGGTAGCGCACCTCGCCGCCGTCGGCATGATCCAGGCCACCCAGGATGTTGAGCAGGGTGGACTTGCCGGAACCCGATGCCCCTAGCATCACCACCAGTTCACCGGCATGGAGTGTCAGGTCCACCCCCCGCAGTGCCTGGATACGGACCTCGCCCATCAGGTAGGTCTTGGTGACCCCTCGGGCCAGGAAGACCACTTCGCGCTTTTCGTCCATAGATAGTCTGAAGATAGCGGCTCTTGAATCACACAGCCCGTGGAGGCAGTATCCCAGGACATAAAGACCCCACTCAAGGAATGTTTCTGCATGACTCATCCTCGTGAAAGCCGGGACTCCGGTCATGGACCGAAAGTCCTGGACTCCCGCCTGCGCGGGAGTGACGATGATGAACAGGTCATGATCCAGTCAAGTGACGGCGCGACACTTTTTTGAAACTCAAACACCGGAGATCTCCATCTGTGACCACGGCAAATCCTGAAACCGCCGCCACCGGCATTCAGGGACTGGACTTCCTGCTGCAGGGCGGCCTGCCGCGCGGCCGCCCCACACTCCTGCGCGGAGGACCGGGGACGGGCAAGACCGTCATCTCCCTCACCTTTCTCTGCCACGGTATCCGGCAGGGGGAGAACGGGGTGCTGGTCACCTTTGACGAATCCCCCGAGGCCCTGATCCGGCATGCCGCCGGATTCGGCTTCGCCGCCGACCGTTTCATCGAAGAAGGACGCCTGCGGATTCTGGACATGCGCCCCGATCGCAACGAAGTGGTCGGCGACTACGTGGAACTCACCGCCGTCATGGCGCGTATCGATCACGCCCTGCAAAAGACCGGCGCCCAGCGCCTGGTGGTGGATGCCATGGACGTGCTGGAGGGGGCCTTTTCCGCCGAGATCTCCCTGCGCGGGGAGCTGGCCCGGGTGTTCGACTGGCTGCGGGAATGCCGGACCTCATCCCTGATCACCATTGGTGAACAGGAAGAGTTCACCACGCGCTACGGCCTGGAAGATTACGTGGCGGACTGCGTGATCTCCCTCAAGCAGGACCTGGACCACCGGGTCATGACCCGACTGCTGCGGGTCGTCAAGCGCCGCGGCGGTGGCCACGGCACCAGCGAGGCACCGTTCCTGCTGGATGGCGACGGGATTTTCATGATCCCGGTGACCGGATCGGTACTCCGCGCCCGGGTGTCCGATGAACACTTATCCACCGGCATTCCGGGCCTGGACGCCATGCTGGGCGGCCAGGGACCTTATCGGGGCTCCACCCTGCTGTTCTCGGGCCAGGCCGGCACCGGCAAGACCAGCATGGCCGCCGCCATGACGGTCAACGCCTGCGAGCAAGGCAGAAAGGTGCTCTACATCAGCTTTGAGGAGAGCGTGGACGAACTGGTACGCAACCAGTTGAGCATCGGCGCCGACCTGCGCCGACACACCGAGGGGAGCGAGGCCGACCGCCGCCTGATCCTGCAACCGGTGCGTGCCGTGGAGCTGGGGCTGGAGGAACACCTGATGCGCATCATGCGTTCCATTCGCCGCCATCAGCCCGATCTGGTGGTGCTGGACCCCATCAGCAGCCTGGCCACCCGTCGCACCGGCGACAGTGCCAAGGACATGCTGCTGCGCCTGATCCACCTCATCAAGGAGGCGGGCATCACCGCCGTGGCGACGGAACTGCTCACCGATGACAGCCAGGGCGTGAGTCACCTGGATGTCTCCTCCATGATCGACGTCTGGATCAAGTTACGGCGCCATGAGAACAACGGCGAGATGAATCGTCTGATCACCGTGGTCAAGGCACGGGGTCTGCCCATCTCCAGCCAGGTGAAGGAATTCCGTTTCACCGACCAGGGACTGGTGATCGAGGACCCGTACATCGGTGAAAGCGGCATTGCCTATGGTACGGTCCGCGAGGCACGCCAATCCGAGGACGAACAGGTGATCGAACAGCTGCACACCGAGCTGTCCCGGGCCATGCAGCGACGCCATGAACTGGATGAGATCAACGCCGCGGCGGAACGGCTGGCACGGGCGGAACGGGATACCCGGGCGCTGGACATCGAGCGGGAGATTGCCGGGATCGAACGCCGTCTGGCCAATATCCAGCGGGCACGCTCCGCCATCTCCAGGAGCCGTCAATGACCACCGGCCACTACCAGCTCAGACTCTACATCGCCGGCATGACCCCGGCGGCAAGGCGGGCCATCGAGAACCTGGAAACCCTGGCCAGGGAACTGGGACGGCAGGGGGAACAGGTGGAGATTCAGGTGGTGGACATCATCGAGCGCCCGCAACTGGCGGAAGACGAGCGCATCCTGGCCACCCCGGTGGTGATCCGCAAACTACCGCCTCCCATCCGCCGGGTGGTGGGAGACCTGTCGGAGCGGGAACGGGTGCTGGTGGGCCTGGACATCCGCCCACTCTGAAAGGGCCTATCGAAAATAACGCCGCAGATACTCGGGGAAGGACACGTCATCCTCAGCCTCCATGCGCTGCTGCCGCGCCAGAGACTCCCGGGCCTCGGCCTCCAGCATCGCCTCCCGCTCCGGGGCCAGCCCCGCTTCCCGCAGCCAGGCCGCATGGGCCAGGGACATCTGCCGGGCAAACTCGTGGAAGCCCTGCTCGTGCTCGCACATCAGGGCCAGCATGCGGGCGGAAGGCGTCAGCGCCGCATCGGCCACCTTGGCCTGTTGCTCCGCCAGGGATCGGGAATAGGGCTGTTCCGCATGGCCGTCATCCAGCACCCGGCACAAGGGCACCATCTGCTCCAGTACCTCGGCGGCCCAGACACGCAGCGGTACCCGCTCATCATTGCGCATGAGCTGCAGCGACGGGTCCCTGCCCCGGTGGGCGGTGGCACTCTGGTTGTGATCAATGGCAAAACGCTCCAGCTCGCCGATGGGCGGGCTGTCCAGCAGCAGGGCATGGATCATGAAAGCCTCCAGGAAACGAAGCTGGGACTCATTGACACCCAGGGGATCAAAGGCGTTCACGTCCACCGAACGCAGTTCCACATAGGCCACGCCGCGCCGCTCCAGGGCCACCGTGGGCCGTTCATCCCCTTCCGTCAGGGGTTTGGGACGCACGGTACTGTAATATTCGTTCTCGATCTGCAGGATGTTGGCATTGAGCTGGCGGTATTCGCCGTCCACCTCCACACCGATGCGGGCATACTCCGGCGACGGGGTATTGATGGCGTGGGACAGGCCACGGACATAGCCCTCCAGGCTGTCGTAGTTGGCCTTGATGCCGCTTTCTTCTTCCTTGCGGTTCTGATACCCGATGTCTCCCATGCGCAGGCTGGTGGCCCAGGGTTCATAGCAGGTGCTCTCGTCGAACTCCGCCAGGGTGGTGGGCTTGCCGGCGAGGAAGGATCGGCACACCGCCGGAGAGGCGCCGAAAAGATAAGGGATCAACCAACCCAGGCGCTGCAGGTTGCGGATCATGCCGAAATAACCGCGGTCGCGGAACCGGCGGGCATCTTCGCCCGGCACCCCGAGTACCTGCTGATAGATGGGCCAGAAACAGTCCCCCATGGAAAAATTGAAATGCACCCCGGCGATCACCTGCATCAGGCGGCCGTAACGGTGCCCCAGGCCCAGACGATAGACGGTCTTCATGCGCCCGGCGTTGGAATCGCCGTAGCGGGCCACCGGAATCCCCTGCTCCCCCGCCAGCACGCAGGGCATGCTGGTGGCCCAGAGGTATTCAGTGCCGATGCGGGGATAGGTGAAGGCGTGCAGATCCCGCAGGAAGGCCAGCGCCTCGCCCGGGGTGTCACAGGGCGGGGTGATGAACTCCAGCAGGGCTTCGGAATAGTCGGTGGTGATCCAGGGGTGGGTCAGCGCCGATCCCAACGCCCTGGGGTGGGGTGTGCGGGCGATGCTGCCGTCCGCGTCCACCCGCAGGCTCTCCTTTTCCAGACCGATGCGGGTACCCCGCAGGCATCGGGCACCGCCCAGGTTCAGGATCTGCTGCAGGCGTGTTTCACAGTGGGTGTACAACGTCGACGTCTCCATGGGGGCCTTCCTGAATACCCCATCATCATACTATGGTCATGGCTGAAAACTTCAGTGCCACACGCCATAATCCCCCCTGATCCGCCCCGACCTGGCGCAGCCCCGCATGATCCCCCTGTTCAAATCCTGGCGCAGACACCGCACCCTGGCCCGGGCGCCCATCCCGGACAGCCTCTGGCATGCCGGGCTGGCGGCCCAGCCCATGCTCGTCGGCTTCAATGGTACCGAGCGGGCGGAACTGCGCCGCCTGGCCACCCTGTTCCTGGACGAAAAGCACCTCCATGGCGCCCATGGCCTGGAGATCACGCCCGCCATGGCCCTGCATATCGCCCTGCAGGCGTGCCTGCCCATCCTCCGGCTGGGTATCGACTGGTACGACCAGTGGTCCACCATCATCGTCTATCCGGACGACTTCCTACCCCGACGGGAGATCATGGACGATGACGGCATCCTGCACCTGGACGAGAGCCCCTACAGCGGCGAGGCCTGGGAACGGGGACCGGTGCTGCTATCCTGGGCGGCGATGGCCGCGGGGGAGCCGCTGGCCATTCATGAATTCGTCCATACCCTGGACCTGCGCAACGGCGTGGCCAACGGCATGCCGCCCCTGCACCCGGAAATGTCCATCCAGGACTGGACCCGGGCCATGAGCAGGGCCTACGATGAACTCCATGCCCGGCTGGACCGGGACGAGCCGGTGGAACTGGATCCCTATGCGGCCAGTGATCCGGGTGAATTCTTTGCCGTGATGAGCGAATATTTCTTTGCCGAACCCTGGACCCTGGCGCAATCCTGTCCGGATGTCTACGGGCAATTCCGCCAATTCTACCGTCAGGACCCGTTGGCCAGGCTGCCGCGGGGTCCCGGCATCTTGCACGTTAAGGAGTAAGACATGACCCAGAGCCTCCGCGAGCAGTTGCTCCAGGCCGGACTGGTCACCGAAGAACAGGTCAAGCAGGTCGAACAGGCCAAGGCCCCCAAACCCCGTCAGGGCGAACGCGGGGGACCACGCAACGGCAAGCCGGGCAAGGGTGGCGGCCATGGGGCCGGGCCCGGACGCCGGGACCCGCGGACCCGGAACCGCGGGTCCGGCAAGTCCCGGGAGCAGACACCTCCCGGCACCCCCCGAAGACAACAGGCCTCGACGGCGGCACCTCGGGCCGGCGCCGCTCCCGATGCCCGCGCCCTCAAGCAGCAGCTACGGACACTGGTGGCCGCCCATCGGGTGAACAAGGAGGAAGCCGATGTGGCCTATCATTTCCAGGTGGGCACCACCATCAAGCACCTCTACGTGACGGCCGAACAACAAGCGGCCCTGGCGGAGGGGCGGCTGTGCATCGCCTTTCTGGATGGCCGACGCAACCTGCTGCCCGTGGAGCAGGGGCGCGAGATCCTGCGCATCGATCCAAGCCGCACGGTGATCTTTCCCGGCGATGACGACGCCACCCCATGACCCGGCCACTGAATCGACCGGGGCCGGGACCCTCACTGCTCTTCATACAGGCTCAAGACATGCGACGCCAAAGAACTAAGCCGACCGTTTTTCTCACGGCCCTGCTGCTGATCGCCCTGACGGGATGGCACATGACGGCCTGGGCCGCACCCTCCGGCGGGGGAGCCACCTGGCCGGGCTATATCCCCCTGCAGCCGGCCCTGGTGGTGAACCTGGACAACCCCCGGCGGGCCCAGTATCTACAGCTCAATGCCCAGCTCTATGTGGAGACGGCACAGGAGGCCCAACTGGTGGAACACCACATGCCGGTGATCCGGCATCACCTGATCCTGTTCTTCGGCGGCCGCGACCCGGAGCTGGTGCAGACCGCCGCGGCCCGGGAGCAACTGCGTACCGAGGCCCTGGAGACCCTGCGTCGGGTCATGACCGAGCACACCGGCTCACCGGCCGTCAATGGACTTTACTTCACCGGTTTCATCGTGCAGTAGATCCGCAGCCGCCGCCTCAAGGGCCTCGCAGGCCTCCAGCCAGGCGGATTCCACCTCGGCCAGCCGCCGGGCGGTTTCCGCCTGGCGGCCCAGCAATGACTGCAGGCGTTCCCTGGCGGATGCCTCATAGATCGCCGGGTCCGCCAGAGACTGATCCAGGGTCTGCTTTTCCCGCTCCAGGGTTTCGTGTTCCCGCTCCAGGCGCTTCACCTGGTCCCGCAGGGGCTTGAGCCGCTGCCGGAGCGCCGCCTCGTCCCGCTTGCGCGCCTTGCGCGCCGCCGCGCTCTGTTCGCCGCCGGTCTCCCGGGCATCACCGCCCCCCTGGGTTCGCTCCCGGGCCGCCAGCCAATCCCGGTAATCGTCCAGGTCGCCCGCAAAGGTCTGCGCGCCGCCATCGGCCACCAGCAGGAATTCATCACAGACACTGCGCAGCATGTGCCGGTCATGGGACACCAGCACCACCGCCCCCTCGAAGTCCTGCAGGGCCTGCTCCAGGGCATGACGCATCTCCATGTCCAGGTGGTTGGTGGGTTCGTCCAGCAACAGCAGGTTGGGTCGCTGCCAGACCAGCAGGGCCAGCACCAACCGGGCCTTTTCCCCGCCGGAGAAAGGTGCCACCGGGGCCAGGGCCTGATCCCCCACGAAACCGAAACCACCCAGAAAATTGCGCAGTTCCTGTTCCCGTATCCGGCTGTCCAGGCGCTGCAGATGCAGCAGGGGGCTGGCCTGGGGATCCAGTTGCTCCAGCTGGTGCTGAGCGAAATATCCCACCGCCAGATCGGGCGCCGGTTCCCGGGTGCCGGTCAGGGGCGCCAGGTCACCGGCCATGATCCGGATCAAGGTGGACTTGCCGGCCCCGTTGGGGCCGAGCAATCCCAGGCGAGCCCCCGGGTGCAGGGAAAATTTCACCGCCTGGATCACCGCCGTCCCGCCGTACCCGCCGGCCACCCGATCCAGCTTCAGCAGGGGATCGGGTAATCGCGCCGGTTCACGAAAGGCAAAGCGAAACGGCGAGTCCGCATGGACCGAGGCCACCCGGGTCATGCGCTCCAGGGCCTTGAGGCGGCTCTGGGCCTGGCGCGCCTTGCTGGCCTTGGCCCGGAATCGGGCCACGAACTTCTCCATGTGCTCGATTTCCCGCTGCTGGCGTTCATGCAGGGCCTGCTGACGGGCAAGGGCCTCGGCGCGGGCCAGTTCGAAGGCGGAGTAGTCGCCGGTGTAGAGCCGGATGCCGCCCTGTTCGATATGGGCCACATGGGTCACCACCCGGTCCAGGAAGTCGCGGTCATGGGAGATCAGCAGCAACGTGCCCGGATAGGCGGCCAGCCATTGTTCCAGCCACAGCACCGCCTCCAGATCCAGATGGTTGGTGGGTTCGTCCAGCAACAGCAGGTCCGACCGGCACATGAGGGCGCGGCCCAGGTTCAGGCGCATGCGCCAGCCGCCGGAAAAGGAAGCCATGGGACGCCGTTCGTCCCCCGGCTGGAAACCCAGGCCATGGAGCAGCCGCCCGGCCCGGCTTTCCGCGGTCCAGGCGTCAATGGCGTCCAGACGGGCATGCAGTTCCCCCACCCGGGTGCCCTCCCCGGCGGCCTGCGCCCGAGCCAGTTCCTCCTGTAGTCGACGCAACTCGCCGTCACCGTCCATCACGTAATCCAGGGCGCTGCGCTCGCTGCCTTCCACTTCCTGGGCCACATGGGCGATGACCCAGTCCGAGGGCAGACTGCATTCCCCCTGATCGGGGGCCAGTTCCCCCCGCAGCAGGGCAAACAGGCTGGACTTGCCGGTGCCGTTGGCGCCGGTCACGCCCACCCGCCAGCCCGGGTGAATGGTGAGGTCCGCGTCCTGGATCAGGACCCGGGTGCCACGTCGCAGGGAGAGATGTTCGAGTCTGAGCATGGCGACGGAGTGTATCAGTCCGGCCGGGCGGACCGCAGCACGACTTTCCGGCGCCGGTGGGGAAAATCCGGCCCACGGCGGCGTCATTTTTCCGCCACACATCCACCTTTAAAACTCAAGTATATGTTTTTACTTAAAAACAATTAGTGGCATGGAATTCGCTTAACTGTTTGCACAGAGGAACAGCGCCGAGACAGGACCCATGATCCGTCACATCATCCAGGCCCCGATTGAATCCCGCTACCAGGCAGGCAATGCCGTGGTCAAGACCCCGCGTTTCCTGGGTGGCCCCGTCACACCCCCCGGCCCGGCCGAGCTGATCGACACCCCCAGGCTGCTGCACCGGCTGCAGACCACCCTGGACCTGGACGAACTGATGGATATCTTTTCCAACTCCATCGCCTGGCGTATTCCCCACGACGGCCTGACCTTCGACCGCGAAGACCGGGGCATCCATCTGAGCCGTGGGCGCCTGTCCCGGCACAGCTGCCGCTACCACCTGATGGTGGATCAGCATGAACTGGGAGAACTCAGGCTGCTGCGGGGACGCAAGTTCCGGGAATCGGAGCTGGCCGCCCTTGAGGAGGCCCTGACCGCGCTGATCTATCCGCTGCGTAATGCCCTGCTCTATCACGAAGCCCTGCAGGCCGCCCAGACGGACCCGCTCACCGGTCTGCAGAACCGGGCCGCCATGAACCGGGCCGTGGAGCGTGAACTGGCCGTGTGCCGCCGTACCGCGCAGCCCCTGGCCATGCTGGTGCTGGACGTGGACCATTTCAAGCGCATCAATGACCATCACGGCCATCATTCCGGCGATCAAGTGCTGATGGCGGTGGCGCGGCGTCTACAAGAGGTGACCCGCAAGAGCGACATGGTGTTCCGCTTCGGGGGCGAGGAGTTCGTCATCCTGATGGCCGGCACCGACACCCAGGCCGCGGCCCAGGGTGCCGCCCGCGTCCATGAGGCCATCCGCAACCACCCCCTGTCCCTGGGGGACGGGGGCCACGTGGAGGTCACCGCCAGCATCGGCGTGACCGCCTACCGGGAGGAAGATACCCCCCACAGCCTGTTCCAGCGGGCAGACCAAGCCATGTACCGGGCCAAGCAGACCGGCCGCGACCGGATCGAATGGGCGGACTGAGCCGACTCAGGCGACGCCCCTGATACGCTCCAGGCAGGGCACATGGGTCTCCAGGATGGCCTGCCGGATCACCTCGATGGCACGCGGGCGCGGGAAACTGCTACGCCAGGCCAGGGCCACCTGGCGCTCGGGTACGGGGTCATTGAAACGCCGGATGGCCAGCAGGTGCTGGGCATAGCGATCGGCCCCCGCCGCTGAACAGGGCAGGATGGTGACCCCCATGCCGGTCACCACCATGTGACGAATGGTTTCCAGGGAACTGCCCTCCACCGAATGCTGAATGCGGTTGCCCGACGTCACCGCGGAATGACAGGCGGGACAGGCTCGCAGCACCTGCTCCCGGAAACAGTGCCCCGCTCCCAGCAGCAGCAGGTTCTCCTCGGCCAGTTCATCAATGTCCAGCTTCTGCCGGCGGGCCAGCGGATGATCCGCCGGCAGCACGGCGACAAAGGGCTCGGCATACAGGGGCAGGGTCACCACCCCCGGCTGCTCGAAGGGCAGCGCCACGATAATGGCGTCCAGATCCCCCTGCCGAAGTCCCTCGGCCAGCCGGGAGGTATAGTTTTCCTCGATGATCAGGGGCAGTTGCGGCGCCCGACGGTGCACCTCCGGCACCAGATGAGGGAGCAGATAGGGGCCGACGGTATGGATGGCGCCCAGGCGCAGGGGTCCGGCCAGCTGATCCTTGCCCTGGCGGGCCAGATCCACCAGGGTATCCACCTCCTCCAGGATGCGCTGGGCCTGCTGTACCACTTCCTCGCCCACCGGCGTGATGGACACCTCGGTCTTGCTGCGTTCGAACAGCATCACCCCCAGTTCCTCCTCCAGCTTCTTCACCGCCACGCTCAGGGTCGGCTGGCTCACATGACAGGCCTCGGCGGCCCGGCCAAAGTGCCGCTCCCGTGCCACCGCCACGATGTAACGCAATTCTGTCAGGGTCATGAGATCATCCCGTCATTGATCAACCAGGGGCGTCGCTGCTGCTCCCCGAGTGTAACCCAGCGCATCGGCAAGTCATCCTGTCCGGAACAAAACCCGTGATATCATCACGCCATCCATACCGCCACCCCATGCATCCGAGACTGCCATGGCATCTCCCCTCCTCAGGCTGAGGCGCCATCTCACCGCATATCGGCCGGCTCACCTACCGGTTGCCCACAAGCTTGGCCTGAGCATTTCGCTGCTGATCATCGGTTGCGTGACCCTGCTCGGTCTGGTGATCATCAACCAGCAGAGCCGGCTGCTCCATGAACAGATGGACGGCTTCGGCCAGGCCATGGTGGAACAGCTGGCGGCAACCTCCAGGGAACTGGTGCTGGCCGATGACAGCCTGGCCCTGAATGCCCTGATCATCAATCTGGCCGGCAGCCCCAGAGTCATGGGGGCCGCCGTCTACCATCGCGACGGTCATCCCCTGGCCCGTTCGGGACTGGTCCCGGAGACATTGGACCAGCCGGTGGCGCCCCCCCATCACCCCCAGGTCTCCGGTTATGCGGGCGACATCCGGTTTCAGGATGTCCGTCTGGGCAGCGCGGTGGTGACCCTCAGCCAGGTGGAACAGTACACCGCCGTCCGCCATGCCGTCACCGCCATCGCGCTCTCCACCCTAATCATCAGTCTGCTGGCCGGGATTGCCGCCTTTCTCATGGGCAAGCACCTCTCCCGCCCCATCGACCAACTGATGCTCGCCACCCGGGCCATCGGCGCCGGTGATTACCGCTATCGGCTGGAAACCCGACGCCGGGACGAGATCGGACAACTGATGACGGCCTTCAACCGGATGGCCCGGGGACTGGAGGAAAAATCCCAAGTGGAAGGGGCGCTGAGCCGCTATGTCTCGGTCGGCGTGGCGCGCAAGATCATGAACAATCTGGATCAACTGGAGCTGGGCGGCCATCAGGTGGAAGCTTCCGTACTGTTTGCCGACATTGCCGGCTTCACCTCCCTGTCCGAGCAGCTACCGCCCGATCAGGTGGCACGACTGCTGAACGAGTATTTCAGCTACGTGAGTCGCATCGCCCATTGCTACCGGGGTACCATCGACAAATTCCTGGGTGATGGGGTGATGGTGGTGTTCGGTGTCACCGAGGAAGACCCGGACCACCGTTTCCATGCCATCGCCTGCGGGGTGATGCTGCAGCGACTGGTATCCCGGCTGAACCGAATACGGGTCGCCGCCGGTCAGTTGCCGGTGCGCTTCCGGGTGGGCGTGAACAGTGGTCTCATGCTGGCGGGCAACATGGGGGCGGACGATCGCATGCAGTACACGGTGGTGGGGGACACGGTCAATCTGGCGGCTCGCCTGATGGGTTCGGGAGACCCGGGGCAGATCATCATCCCCGCGGCCCTGATGGAGGACACCGAGCTGGCAAGGGCCCTCCACACCCGACCCCATGGCTATCTGTCCCTGCGCGGCAAGG
This sequence comes from Ectothiorhodospira shaposhnikovii, assembly GCF_047222355.1. Taxonomy (NCBI): domain Bacteria; kingdom Pseudomonadati; phylum Pseudomonadota; class Gammaproteobacteria; order Chromatiales; family Ectothiorhodospiraceae; genus Ectothiorhodospira; species Ectothiorhodospira shaposhnikovii. The sequence continues at coordinate 2,907,094 of NZ_CP178333.1, forward strand.
AGGCCCCGGTCAATACCTGCGTGGTCGAGGACGTGAGCGAACCCCATCGCCCGCTGATGGAACGTCATATCCATGCGCTGATCACCGGGGAATCCCCCTCATGACCCTGCTACGGACCCTCGTGACGTTGCTGCTTGCCCTGGGCCTGACGGGTTGCGCCATCGTGCTGGTCCAGCCCTACAGCCCCGAGCAACGCCTGCAACTGGCCCTGCAACGGGGCGACATCGTCCTGGTGCGGGAGATCATGGCCGTCCTGCCGGCGGACGAGGATGATGCCGACCGGGCCGCCCTGCGGGCCTGGCTGGAGCGGGCCGAACGACACGTGGAGCAGGCCATGCTGATGCAGGCGGCCGGACACCTGCGGCGGGAACAGTGGACCCAGGCCCAGGCAAGTTACGACCATGGGCTGGCGGTGCGCCCCGACAGCGAGATCCTCAAGGCGGCCCGGGCCCGTGCCATCAAGGAACAGCAGGAGCATCTCCAGCACCTGCGGGTCAGACTGCTGCTGTCCCAGGGGCGCGCCCTGACCACCCTCACCCCCCTCTATGCGCAGGTCCTGAGGGCCGATCCCGACGACCCGTCGATACGACAGGCACTGGCGCAGGCACAACAGGATACCGGACAGGTGGCCGAGGGCCTGCTGCAACTGGGCCTGTCCGCCATGGACGAAGCGGATCTTGCCCTTGCGGTGGAAGCCCTGAGCCTGTCCCAGGCCCTGGTTCCCGACGCAACGGCGGAAGCGGCGCTGCAGTCGGCCCAGGCCGCACAGACCCGGCAACAGGCCCTTGAGCGGCGGGCCCACCAGGCCCAGTTGCAGGCCCAATGGGCACAACGCACCCAAGTGCTGTTCAGCAATTTCGAGGGTGCAATGGAAACCGGCGACCTGCCCGCGGCCCGGCGTCACCTGCTGGCACTGGAACAGGCCCAGCCCCGGGATGCCACGGTGCGACGCCTGCGTCGGGAACTGGCCAAGGCGGTGGATGCGGAGGTGACCCTGGGACTGGAGACGGGACGGCGCCTGTATCTGGACGGCAAGATCCCGGAAGCCCTGGAAACCTGGCGCAACCTGCTGGAGCTGCGCCCCGACCATCCGGACCTGCAGGCGCACATCAACCGCGCGGAGCGGGCCCTGGAGTCCCTGCGCCGCCTGGAACCCGGCGGCCCCGGGGCCGCCGGCACGCCATAGTCGGGTCAGCTCCCCAGCAAACGCTCGGCGATGCGAAAGCCCGCCGCGTAGGTGCCGATGGCCGAACCCAGGGTCGTGAACAGGAATACCAGCAACACCCGCGAAACCCGGTTCCTCCACCAGCCCCGCAAGTGGGCGGTGTCCTGTCGCAGTCGGGAGAAATCCCCCACCGTGGGCTTGCGCAGGAAGGTTTCCACCGCCGCGGCCACGAAACCGACCCCGATGGTGGGATTGAGGGAGGTGAGCGGCGCGGCCAGGGCGGCCGTGATCACGGTGATCGGATGCCCGCCGGCAATCAGGCCGCCGATGCCGGCCAGGGTGCCGTTGATGAGCACCCAGTCCCTCACCAGTTGCCAGCCCAGATCCGGATTACGGCTGAAACCCAGGATGAAGCCCGATATCACCAGGGCCACGATCAGCCAAGGCAGAACCTTGGGCCACAGGGCGGGGGGGGGCTCCTGATCCAGCCGCTGGATCAGCGCCGCCGGAGATTCAGTGGCGGTGCCGACCAGGGCCTGGCGGATGCCCTGCAGATGACCCGCCCCCACCACGGCCAGGATGTGCCGGTATTGCCCTTCCCGGGCCTCCTGTCGGAGACGGGCGGCCATGTACTCATCCCGTTCCTGGATCAGGGGCGTGTAGAGGGCCCGGGATTCCTCGGCGAACTGGGTGAAGGTGGATTCCAGCACGTCACCCTGCTTGAGGCGCTCGATTTCCTCCTCCGAGATCTTTTCCTTGCTCACCACGCTGGCCATCAGGCCCGTGAACAGGTTCATGCGCCGCCACCAGGGGACGTTGCGGTAGCAGCGCTTGAGGGTGGTGCCCACTTCCCGGTCGATGAGCAGTACGGGCAGGTGAGCGGCACGGGCCTCGTCAATGGCTGCCCGCATCTCGGCACCGGGCTCGATGTCGAACTGCTCCGCCAGGCGCTGCTGATAGGCCCCCAGGGCCAGGCTGGCGGTCACCATGGGGACCTTGCCCTGGCGCAACACCTGGAACAGATTCATCCGCGACAGGGCGTCCGGATCCAGAATGGCATGATGGCGACTGGGACACAGCTCCACCGCCACCGCATCGAAATCCCCGCTCCGCAGCAACCGGCTCACGGTATCGGCGGACACCCGGGAGACATGGGCGGTACCCAATACCGTAATCCGGGTACCATCAAGGGTCAGGGTGAACCGGGGTTCATCCGCGGAAGAAGCGACTTGAAGATCCATGCAGGGTGTCCAGGGCGTGAAACGGAAGACGGCCCCGACGGGGCCGGGGTCGTCACCATAGCAGGGTGACCGGGGTTAGACCATCCTCGGCGAGTCAGGGCTCCAGACACGTCCCCACGGAACCGGCGGCACAGATCCTGCCGTCCACCCAGACCGCCCGTCCGAGGTTGGCGCCGGAGAGGTCCGCCCCGCTCAGGTCGGCACCCCGCAGATCGGCATAGCTCAGATCCGCTCCCGTCAGTCGTGCCCGGATCAGGCGGGCCTCCACCAGGATCGCCCCGGTGAGTCGGGCCTCGCTCAGATCCGAGTCCGTGAGGCGGGTCTGGCGCAGGTCGGCATAGCTCAGGTCCGCACCGACCAGGCGGACCTGCTCCAGACGCCCGGCAAGCAGGTCCGCATTGCTGAGCACGGCCCCACTCAGGTCGGCCCCGCGCAGGTCGATCCCCACCATACGGCAATAACTCCAGTTCACCCCGGGCGCGGCGGGGGCCAGACAATCCGGTGGCGGCGGGGGCGGCGCGCGCCCCGACGAAGCCACCCACAGCCCGGCCAGCAGGAGCACTCCCAGCACCCCGCCCACGCCCCAGACCACCCAGGGCCTGGGAGGACGGTCACGGGCAGGTCGTTCCAGAAGCTCCGCCCTTTGCTGGCGGAAACTCAGGATCTCGGCCGGTTCGGGCCGACGGCGATCCTGACTTGCGCGGGCTTCCAGGGGCACCTCGTCCTCCCCTTCCGGCATCTGCGCGCGCCGCTCCCGCAGGCGTTCATCCTCCCGCAGACGGGCCTGCAGGAGCCGCAATCGGCCTTCCGGCGAGTGGGTATCCAGCAATTCCTCGGGCACCAGATGGGGGTGCTCGGCGATGCACTTCCAGTGCTCGCCGTCGGTGCTGATCTGATCCTCGATATCCAGGCGACCCAACAGCAGGTAACGGGATACCAGGCGACCGGGATGGGGACCGCTGACCCGGCCGTCGCGGCGCGTGAACCACAACTGGTGACCACTGTCCTTGGAGGCGTCCATGGGGGAGATATTGACGCCGGAGGCACCGGCAACGCAAGCCGCAAGGCGGCCCATGGGGCCGGGTCAGTTCCTGAAGATCACACCGATGCCGATGTTGAAGCGGGGACCGGCAGGGGCCGGGGCGACCAGTTCCCGGGGCCAGAGGTGGAATTCCTCCACCGCCACAAGGGGATAGAGGTAGGGCGATTCCCCGACCTTGCCCGATACCGTGCCCTCGATCCGGCCGGTCACGGTCAGGCGCCGGCCGGGCTCGAAGTCCACGGTCTCCAGATAGCCGGGAACATGGGCCAGGAACCGGCCCTGGGGCATGCGGGTGGTCGCGGGGCCCTGGCCGCGGTCGAGGGGATAGCCCAGCACCTCGAACTCGGTGACGTCCGCCAGATTGCGGGCATGGACGATGACTCCACCCCACAGCACCCGGGTACCGGCCGGCACCCCGGCATCCCGGACCGCCGCCACCGGTGTCAGGTCGGCATCCACCCCACCGGCATCGAAACGGGGGCCGGTGGCGCAACCGGCAAGGAACAGCAGGAACGACATCGGCAGCCACCACGGGAGCACTCCCCGGGGCGACGTTTTCCTGGCAAGGGCATCATGCATCATCAGTACCGCCATGGCCGGTAATAGGGGTGATGGAAGGGATACCAGGGATCATACAATGGAGAATGGAAGGGGGGCGGATAATGGTAATAGGGATCGCGAACCGGCACCGGCCGCGGGGCCCACAGGTGGGTGCCGATGGTCCGGACCAGGGGGAAGGCATACCGGTACTCACCGATGGGTCGATGCACCACCCCGTCCAGTCGACCGGTGACGGTGAACTCCCTGCCCTCGGCATGGACCACCGGGTCCAGAAAACCCTGGACATGGGCCAGAAAACGCCCCTCGCTCGCATCCACTTCCCGGGGGCGCCCCCGCCCGTCCAGGGGTCTGGCCACCACTTCCACCAGGGTGTGATCCGGACGGTTCTCCACCGCGGCGATCACGCCGCCCCAGCGCACCTCCCGTCCCTGCCAGCCCTCGGGGTCGGCCCGCACCACCGAAAGCACCGGGATCTCCTCGGGGACATCGGCAATGGCCGCGGGAGGCCGGGACGCGCAGCCGCTCAGCAGGACACCGCAAAGCAGCAGGACAAACATCCAGATGCCGTATCTCATGGACCTCACCTCACGCACGGGCAATCTCCGCCACGGCCGGCATACCCGGTACAGGCCGACATGGCGTTAGAATCCGTGTTTCCTTCGACAGCCCAGCGGCAGAAACATTCCCCGTCATGCCCCACCCTCCCCAGCCCATTGATACCGTCCTGCCCCAGGTCATGCAGGCCCTTGCCGAGCAGGGTGCCGCCGTGCTGCAGGCCCCGCCGGGGGCCGGCAAGACCACCCGGGTGCCCCTGGCGGCCCTGCATGCCCCCTGGTGCACCGGCACCATCCTGATGCTGCAGCCACGACGGCTGGCCACCCGGGGCGCGGCCCGGTTCATGGCCGAATTGCACGGGGAGGCGGTGGGCGAAACCATCGGCTATCAGACCCGGCTGGAGCGCCACGTCGGTCCCCGCACCCGGGTGCAGGTGATCACCGAAGGCATTCTCACCCGCCGCCTGCAGCAGGATCCTGCTCTGGAGGGGGTGAGCCTGGTGATCTTCGATGAATTCCATGAACGCAACCTGGCTTCGGATCTGGGACTGGCCCTGTGCCTGCAGTCCCGGGGCCTGCTGCGGGAGGATCTGCGGATACTGGTGATGTCCGCCACCCTGGACGTGGCCCCGGTGGCCCGGCTCATGGGCGACGTACCGGTGATCCATAGTGAGGGACGCCGATTCCCGGTGGACATCCGTCACCTGGAACCGTCGCGACGGGGTCATGCCGATCTGGAAACACGGATGACCGCGACCCTGCGGCAGGTGCTGACGGAGGAAACCGGCAGCGTGCTGGCCTTCCTGCCCGGACAGCGGGAGATCGAGCGGGTGGCCCAGGCCCTGGACGGCACCGACCTGCCCACGGACGTGAACATTCACCCCCTCTACGGCAACCTGCCCCCGGAAGCCCAGCAGGCGGCCATCGCCCCCTGCCCCGCCGGACGCCGCAAGGTGGTGCTCACCACCGACATCGCCGAAACCAGCCTGACCATCGACGGCGTGCGGGTGGTGGTGGACAGCGGCCTGGCCCGGCGGCCCCGGTTCGACCCCGCGTCCGGTCTGACCCGACTGGAGACGGTTCGCATCAGTCGCGCCTCGGCCGTCCAGCGCAGCGGGCGGGCGGGCCGCCTGGAACCGGGCGTGTGCCTGCGCCTGTGGACCACCAGTGACGAAGCCGCCATGCCGGAACACAGTCCGGCGGAGATCCTGGAAGCGGATCTGGCCCCCCTGGCCCTGGAACTGGCCCGCTGGGGCGCCGATGCCGGGGAACTGGCCTGGCTGGACCCGCCGCCGACGGCGGCACTGGCCCAGGGCCGTGATCTGCTGCAGAGACTGGGGGCGCTGGACGATGACGGACGCCTGACCGCCCACGGCGAGGCCATCGCCGCCCTGGGGACCCATCCCAGGCTCGCTCATCTGATGCTCGGTGGTCGCCGTCTGGGACTGGACACCCTGGCCTGCCGGTTGGCGGCCCTGCTGGAGGAACGGGACATTCTCGGCGGCCTGGACGGCCCCGCCGAGGCGGACGTGCACCTGCGACTGGAAGCCCTGGAGGGTCGCGGCGTGCCCGGTCACCGGGTCCACCGGGGTAGTCGGGAACGGGTGCTGCGGCAGGCCCGGCGCTTTGCCGCCGCCCTGGCGCGCCGCCCCTCGCCCCCGTCCGAGGGGGTGGCCCCGCCCCGGGAACCCGCCGGACTGCTGCTGGCGCTGGCCTATCCGGACCGGATCGGACAACGTCGTCCCGGCGGCGAGGCCCGTTACCGGCTCTCGGGAGGGCGCGGGGCCGCCTTCAGTCGCCATGAATCCCTCTCCGGCCAGGAATGGATCGTGGTCCCCAACCTGGACGGTGCCGGACGGGAGGCACGGATCTTTCTGGCCGCGACGCTGGACCGGCAGGACCTGGAGGTCCATCTGGCCCGGCTCATGGAGCGACGGCAACAGGTGGTCTGGGACGGCCGGGCCGGGGCCGTCACTGCGCGGCAGGACATCCGCCTGGGGGCACTGACCCTGGAGACCCGACCGCTGTCATCACCGGACCCGGAGCGGATCCGCGCCGCCCTGCTGGAGGGCATCCGGGACACGGGACTGGCCTGTCTGCCCTGGAGCCGGGACACGCAAGGGCTGCGGGAACGGGTTAACTTTCTGCACCGAACCTTGGGACCCCCCTGGCCGGATCTGTCGGACGCGGTCCTGCTGCAAGGCCTGGAAGATTGGCTGGGGCCCTGGCTGGAGGGCATGAGCCGGCTGACCCACCTGGACCGCCTGGACCTGACGGCCATCCTGCGCGGCTGCCTGGACTGGCCGCTGCCCCAGGAGTTGGACCGGCTGGCCCCCACCCACCTGTCTCTGCCGGGGGGACAGCGGGTCAGGCTGGATTACGGCCAGGGGGAGGTGCCGGTGCTGGCGGCCCGCCTGCAATGGCTGTTCGGCATGAGGGAAACCCCCTGCATCGCAGGCGGCCGGGTCCCGCTGCTGGTGCATGTCCTGTCGCCGGCCCAGCGACCGGTCCAGATCACCCGCGACCTGGCCGGTTTCTGGACACGGACCTATCCGGACGTGAAGAAGGATCTGAAGGGACGCTATCCCAAACACGCCTGGCCGGACGATCCCCTGGCAGAGACCTCGGGCCGGCGCTGAACAACGGGTCAGGACGGGTGCAGGACCAGGGCCTCCACCTCCACCACCTGCTGCTGGGCCCGTTCGATGAGGGAGCGCACCACGCCGGGTTCCAGACCGACCCGCTCCCAGACCCGGGGGTCGATCGGTGGGGCATCGCCGGGGTCCTGGGTATCCAACTCGGCCATGTGGGCCACGCTGTTGGCAATGTGGACCAGGGCCACCTCCACGGGATGATCCGTGGCATTCATGGGTTCGTGGTGATAGCGGATGCAGTCCTGAAGCTTTTGCGGCAGATTGAGGCGGGCCGCCAGCGCCCCACCCACCTGGGCGTGATCATGACCGAGGATCTTGCGCTCGGCTTCGTGGGGCGGCAGGGTACTCAAATGCTGCAGACCCAGCAGGAAGGCCTCATGGGCCTCGTCCGGCTCCCGATTGAAGATCAGCAACCGGCCGATGTCATGGAGCAGGCCGGCGATGAACATGGACTCGCCGTGACGCAGGTTCAGGTCTTCGGCCAGGATCCGGGCAATGAGGCCGCAATAGACACTGTGCCGCCAGAAGGCCTCCATGGACATGAGTTCGTTGGGGATGCGGTCAAAGGCCCGGCCCACGCTGGTGGCCAGCACCAGATCCCGGATCTGGGAGGTCCCGATCACCGCCACGGCGCGGGTGATGGTCTCCACCCGATGGGACAGACCGTAGAAGGGACTGTTGGCCAGTTGCAGCAGACGAATGGTCAGGGCCGGGTCCTGGCTGATCAGGCGGCCGATATCCGCCGCCGTGCTGTCCGGGTCATTGACCATGGCATTCAGGCGCACCGCCACCGCCGGCAACGAGACCAGTCCCGTGGCTTCTTCCACCAGTTGTTCGATGCTCAGTGACATGCTCACCCCCGCCGTGGTTGCCCACCTATCATACACCCGGGAACCCGGGCCGCCATGTCGGCATCGCTCATCCCAGCAGGGTCCCCAGCCAGAATGCCAGACCCAGCGCCGCAAGGCCCCCCACCGAAACGATCAACCAAAGCCGGCGGCGCCGGGCACGGCTGCGCTCCTCTTCCCACCGCGCCACCGATTCCGCACCCTTGCGATCGCTTCTGGAGGTCTCCCCCATGCCGGCGGAGGGCGTGGGGGCCGGTTGTTCGGCGCCCGCCGACGGCGAAGCCTCCGCCGGCGCCCGGGGGGCCGCTTCGGCGACCTGGGTCATGACCTGAGCCAGCCGCGCCTCCAGTTGCCGACAACGTTCCTCCAGCTGCTGCTCCCGCTCCCTGTGGGCGCCGCGCAACCGCCCCGCATCCGCCCGGGCCTCGTGCACTTCCTGATGGGCGGCGGCCAGCGCCTGTTCCAGCTCTTCCAGACGGCGGCTGACACTCAGTAGCTCGTCCTCCGCCTGCAGACGGGCCAGTTCCTCCGCCTTGATCCGGGCTTCCTGATTGCGTGCCTGACGATCGGGGCCATCCCCTCGCCCGCGGGCCTGAGCCAGTTCCGTGGCCGCCTGCTCCAGGTCCCGGTTCAGACCCTGGATACGCGCCTCCAGCTCGTTGTTGCGGGCCTGCTGCTGTTCCAGCGCCGCCGCCAATCGCTGCTCACCGGCACGGGCCGTGGTCAGGGCCTGTTCCTGCTGCTTCAGACGCACCTGCATTTCCCGTTCATCCGAGGTCTGCTGACGCAGCATCAGCTCGGTGCGCACCTGCTTGAGTTCCTTCTCCAGCTGGTCCCGCGCCTTGAGCGCCGCCGCGGCCTGACTCAGGGCCTGAGACAGCTGATCACGCAGGGACTGCAGTTCCCCCGCCGGGGCCGGCGCGACCGCCGGGGAGGGAGCCCCCAATAGTCGCTCCGTGAGCTTGAGCACTTCCTCGCCACGAAACGGCTTTTTCAGCATCTCGTCGGCGCCATGCTCGCGGACCCGTTGCGCGGTGCCCACGTCATCCTCGTTGCCGGTCACCACCACCACCGGCAGCTTCCGGATATGCGCATCCTCGCAGTCACGCACCCGCTTGAGCAGGCCGTAACCGTCCAGTCCCGGCATGGACAGATCGGTGAAGATAGCGGCGATGGCGGGTTCGCCCCGCAGCAGGCGCCAGGCCGCCTCCCCGTCCTCGGCCTCAAGGACTTGATAACGGGTATTGAGAATCTTGTTCAATGCCTGTCGCATGACCCTGGAATCATCCACGACCAGAATCGTGACTGCATGCGCTGATGAACCCATCGATCCTTTCTCCTGCCCGACATGAGCATTGCTGTTGTTTTAACGGTTGAGTGTAGCGCCTGACACCCCGGGTTGCCCTTCGACTGGTCAGTGCACGGCCTCCTTCCGTCGGTCGCTTGATCCCTTGCGGCACTCAAGCCATTATCGGTCAGGTCATTTTCGTGCTGAAGGAGAAACCGGCATGACGGAAACCGTCGTCATCACGGGTGCCAATCGGGGCATCGGACTGATGTTTGCACAGCAGTACGCCGAGGCGGGCGCCCGGGTGCTGGCCGCCTGTCGCCACCCGGAGCAGGCCCGGGAGCTGAGCCGACTGGCCGCCAAGACCCGGGGCCGGGTCAGCGTACACCCCCTGGATGTCACCAATCCGGCACAGATCCAGGCGCTGGCGGGCATCCTGACGGATACGCCGGTGGACATCCTGATCAACAATGCCGGCAGCTATGGTCCCGCGAGTGCCTTCGGCGACACGGACGTGGAAGGGTGGCTGGAGACCTTCCGGATCAATACCGTGGCACCGCTGAAGATCATGGAGGCCCTGGTGGAGCCGGTGGCCTCCGGCCGGCGACGCCTGATGGTGAACATCTCCAGCAAGATGGGCAGCATGGCGGACAACGGTTCCGGCGGTTCCTACATCTACCGTTCCACCAAGGCGGCCCTGAATGCCATCACCGTCAGTGCGGCACGCGACCTCGGGGCGCGGGGCATCACGGTGGTGGCCCTGCACCCCGGCTGGGTGCGGACGGACATGGGCGGCCCCGATGCGGAGATCACCACGGAGCAGAGCGTGACCGCCATGCGTCAGACCATCAGCCATCTCACCCTGGTGGACAGCGGCCGGTTCATCGACATCGACGGCAGCGACATCCCCTGGTGACCCGGTGCTGAGTCTACTGCGCAACGTGCTGTTCCTGGCGGCCCTGAGCCTGGTGCTGCTGGTGGCCCTGTTCCTGGGCGCCCGCAGTTGCGGACTGACGCCGGAACAGGCCGAGGAGGCCCGCCTGTTGGTGGAGATGAACATCGAGGACGGCGAGGCCTATCGCAGCCGCAACGGCCGGCGGGACGGCGTGGTGACCCTGTCCAGCGGCCTGCAGGTGGAGATGCTGGCCCAAGGTGACGGACCCGTGCCGACCCTGGAAGACCGGGTGGTGGTGCATTACCGGGGCCTGCACCTGGACGGACGGGTGTTCGACAGTTCCTGGCGCCGGGCGGTGCCGTCGGTGGTGGCGGTACGGGATACGATCCCGGGCTGGCGGGAGGCCCTGGTGCACATGCCGGCGGGCAGCCGGGCCCGGCTGGTGGTGCCCCACTGGCTGGCCTACGGCGAGGGACGGGCCGGCGCCGTCATCGGGCCGGGGGAAACCCTGATCTTCGAACTGGAACTGCTGGAGGTGCTGGTTCCCGGCGAACCGGAAGACCCGCCCCCGGCGGACCCCATGCAGCAGACGGTACCGGGCATCGGCTGAAAGCCGACCCCCGGCGCCGGCCCTCAACGCTTCCAGCGCACCTCGTACAGGTCCAGCCGCCGATCCACCAGGTTGCGCACGGCCCCGTGGGTGCGCAGTTCCTTGAGATTGTCCAGATCCAGGTCGGCGATCAGGGTCATCTCGGTGTTGGGGGTGGCCTCGGCGGCCACCGCGTCATGGGGGAAGGCGAAGTCCGAGGGCGTGAACACCGCCGCCTGGGAATACTGCATGTCCATGTTCTCCACCTTCGGCAGGTTGCCCACGCTGCCGGAGATGACCACATAGCACTCGTTCTCGATGGCCCGGGCCTGGGCACAGCGACGCACCCGCAGGTAGGCGTTCTTGGTGTCGGTCCAGAACGGCACGAACAGGATCTGCAGACCCTGGTCCGCCAGCAGGCGGGGCAACTCGGGGAACTCCACGTCGTAGCAGATCAGGATGCCGATCTTGCCGAAGTCGGTCTCGAAGATGCGAACCTCGTCCCCCCCCTTCAGGCCCCAGTAGGATCGCTCGTCCGGGGTGATGTGCAGCTTGTACTGCTTGTCCCAGCTACCGTCCCGGCGGCACAGGTAGGAGACGTTGCGCAGTTCCCGACCATCGTACTCGGGCATGCTGCCGGCGATGATGTTGATGTTGTAGGCCAGGGCCAGGTTGACCATCTCCTGGCGCAGGGTGTCGGTGTAGTCGGCCAGATGACGCACCGCCTCGGCGGTGTTGTCCTGGTTGAACTGGCCCATCAGCGGACCATTGAAGAATTCCGGAAACAGCACCACGTCGGCCTGATAGCCGGACACCGCGTCGACGAAATATTCCACCTGCTGCAGCAGTTCGTCGAGGGATTTCAGCGGCCGCATCTGCCACTGCACCGCCCCCACCCGCACCACCTGCTTGGTGGCGCCGATCAGGGTTTCCTTCTCCTCGTAGTAGATGTTGATCCACTCCAGCAGGGTGGCGTAGGCGTGGGATTCCTTGTCGTCGGGCAGGTAGTCGTTGATGATCCTGCGCACATGGAAGTCGTTGGACAGCTGGAAGGTAAGCACCGGGTCGGTGACCTCATGGGACTTCACCAACTCCACATACTGCTGGGGGCTCATCTCCTCCCGGTAACGGGCATAGCCGGGGATGCGGCCGCCGGCGACGATGGCCCGCAGGTTGAGCTTTTCGCACAGTTCCTTGCGGGCGTCGTAGAGACGGCGCCCCAGGCGCATGCCCCGGTATTCCGGATCCACGAACACGTCCACGCCGTAGAGGGTGTCGCCGTCCGGGTCATGGGTGGTGAGAAAGCCCTTGCCGGTGATCTCCCAGTATTTGTGACGATCGCCCCAGCGCCGGTAGTCCACGATCAGGCTGATGGCCGCCGCCACCACCCGGCCATTGTCCTCGATGCAGATCTGGCCTTCGGGAAAGCGCTGGATCTGGGATTCGAACTGCTCCCGACTCCAGGCGCCGTCCAGATTGGGATAGACGGCCTCCATGATGTGATGGATGTCGTCGTAATCGGCCAGACGGGTGTTGCGCAAAAGCAGGCGATGCGAGTCGTATTCCGTGTCGCGGGACTCAGGCATGGGAACTCCGATGGATGTGGCGGTGTGGATACGGTTCAGTCCGGATCATAGCCCAGGTTGGGGGCCAGCCAGCGCTCGGCGACCTCCAGAGGCATGCCCTTGCGCCGGGCGTAATCCTCCACCTGATCCCGGTTGAGCTTGCCCACGGCAAAATAGCGGGACTCCGGATGGGAAAAATAGAATCCGGACACGGACGAGGCGGGAGACATGGCATAGCTGTCGGTGAGGGTCATGCCGGCATGGGTCACCGGGTCGATGAGTTCCCACAACAGGCCTTTCTCCGTGTGCTCCGGGCAGGCGGGATAGCCGGGGGCCGGTCGGATGCCCTGATACTTTTCCTTGATCAGGTCCTCGTTGGACAGGGCCTCGCCGGCGGCATAGCCCCAGAACTCACGCCGCACCCGTTCGTGCAGGTGCTCGGCAAAGGCCTCCGCCAGACGGTCCGCCAGAGCCTTGATCATGATGGCGGAGTAATCGTCATGGGCGGCCTCGAAGCGGGCGACGTGTTCGTCGATGCCGCCGCCGGCGGTGACCGCAAAGGCCCCCAGATAGTCCCGCGGACCGCTCCCCTGGGGGGCGATGAAATCGCTCAGGCACATGTTCGGGGCCTGACGGGGCTTGCGGGTCTGCTGGCGCAGGTGGTGCAGACGCATCAGCGGCTCATGGCCCGCCGCGTCCCGGTAGAGCTGGATGTCGTCGGCATCCACCCTGGCGGCCGGGAAGAAGCCCACCACCGCCCGGGCCCGGAGCCAGCCCTCGTCGATGATCCGGCGCAGCATGGGCCGGGCATCGGCAAACAGCCGGGTGGCTTCCTCGCCCACGATCTCGTCTTGCAGGATGCGGGGATAGGCGGCATGCAGATCCCAGGCACGGAAGAACGGGGTCCAGTCGATGTAGTCCACCAATCGGTCCAGGGGATAGTCGTCAAATCGCAGCAGGATGCTGTCGGGACCATGAAGACGCAGGATCTCCGGGGCCGGCCCGCCCACGGACGGGGCCTGATCCGCATCCAGGACGGCGGGGCGCGGCGGGGTGTAACCGGACCAGTCCACCGGCGTCCGGTTGGTCCTGGCCTCCTCCAGGGTAAGCCAGTCCTGGGTCTTGCGGCGGGCGGCATGCTGTTCGCGCACATCCGCGTATTCGGCACGGATCTTCTCCCCATAAGGGCCGCGCAGCTCCGGGCTGACCAGACTCTGGGCCACGCCCACCGCCCGGGAGGCATCCTTCACCCAGACGGTGACCCCTTCATAGGCAGGGGCGATCTTCACCGCGGTATGGGCACGAGACGTGGTGGCACCACCGATCATTAGCGGCGTGCCGAAGCCTTCCCGCTGCAGTTCCGCCGCCAGATGGGCCATCTCCTCCAGGGACGGGGTGATCAGGCCGGACAGGCCGATCACGTCCACCTTGTGTTCCCGGGCCGCCTCCAGGATCTTTTGCGCGGGCACCATGACCCCCAGGTCGATGACCTCGAAATTGTTGCACTGGAGCACCACGCCGACGATGTTCTTGCCGATGTCGTGGACATCCCCCTTCACCGTGGCCATGAGGATGCGACCGTTGTTCTTCGAGTCGTCGCTCTTTTCCGCCTCGATGTAGGGGATCAGGTGGGCCACGGCCTTCTTCATCACCCGGGCGGACTTGACCACCTGGGGCAGGAACATCTTGCCGGCGCCGAACAAATCCCCCACCACGTTCATGCCGTCCATGAGGGGGCCTTCGATCACCTGAATGGGCCGGTCGAAGGTCAGGCGCGCCTCTTCCGTGTCTTCCACCACGTAGGCATCGATCCCCTTGACCAGGGCATGCTCCAGACGCTTGGCCACGGGCAGCGACCGCCAGGCCAGGTCTTCCTTGCGGGTCTCGCCGCCGGTGTCGCGGAAACGGTCGGCGATCTCCAGCAAGCGCTCGGTGGCATCGGGACGGCGGTTGAGGACCACGTCCTCCACCCGCTCCCGCAGTTCCGGCTCGATCTCGTCATAGACCGCCAGCTGACCGGCATTGACGATGCCCATGTCCATGCCCGCGCGGATGGCGTGGTAGAGGAACACGGCGTGAATCGCCTCCCGCACCGGGTTGTTGCCGCGGAAGGAGAAGGAGACGTTGGAAACGCCCCCGGACACCAGGGCATGGGGCAGGGTTTGCTTGATGCGGCGGGTGGCCTCGATGAAGTCCACGCCGTAGTTGTCATGCTCCTCGATGCCGGTGGCGATGGCGAAGATGTTGGGGTCGAAGATGATGTCCTCGGCCGGGAACCCCACCACTTCGGTGAGAATCCGGTAGGCCCGCCGGCAGATCTCCACCTTGCGGTCCTCGGTATCCGCCTGGCCGGTCTCGTCGAAGGCCATGACCACCACCGCCGCGCCGTAGCGTCGCAGCAGGCGGGCCTGATGGATGAAGCTCTCTTCCCCTTCCTTGAGGGAGATGGAGTTGACGATGCCCTTGCCCTGGATGCACTTGAGTCCGGTCTCGATCACCTCCCATTTGGAGGAATCGATCATCACCGGCACCCGGGAGATGTCCGGCTCGGCGGCGGCCAGGCAGAGGAACCGCCGCATGGCCTCCACCGCGTCCAGCATGCCCTCGTCCATGTTCACGTCGATGACCTGGGCACCGCTTTCCACCTGCTCGGCGGCCACTTCCAGGGCAGTCTCGTAGTCACCGTCCTTGATCAGGCGCTTGAAGCGGGCACTGCCGGTGACGTTGGTGCGCTCCCCCACGTTCACGAACAGGGTGTCGGCGGTGATGTTGAAGGGCTCCAGGCCCGACAGGCGGCAGGCGGGGGTGATCTTCGGCACCGGACGGGGAGGATGTTTCTCCACCGCCTCGCGAATGGCCCGGATGTGGTCCGGGGTGGTGCCGCAGCAACCACCGACGATGTTCAGCAGGCCGCTGCCGGCCCACTCACTGATCTCCCGGGCCATCTGCGCCGGGGTTTCGTCATAGCCGCCGAACTCGTTGGGCAGACCCGCGTTGGGGTGGGCGGAAACGTGGGTGTCGGCGATGCGGGAGAGTTCTTCCACATAAGGCCGCAGTTCCTTCGGTCCCAGGGCGCAGTTGAGACCGATGGAGAAGGGCCTTGCGTGGCGCAGGCTGTTCCAGAAGGCCTCGGTGGTCTGACCGGTGAGGGTGCGGCCGGAGGCATCGGTGATGGTGCCGGAGATCATCACCGGCCAGCGTTCGCCCCGATCCTCGAACAGGCCTTCCACGGCAAACACGGCGGCCTTGGCGTTGAGGGTGTCGAAGACGGTTTCGATCATCAGGATGTCCACCCCGCCGTCCAGCAGGGCCTCGGCGGCCTCCCGGTAGGCGGCCACCAGTTCGTCGAACCAGACGTTGCGAAAACCCGGGTCGTTGACATCCGGGGAAATGCTGGCGGTGCGGTTGGTGGGACCGAGGATGCCGGCCACATAGCGGGGACGGTCCGGGGTCTTGCGGGTGTATTCGTCGGCCACTTCCCGAGCCAGGCGGGCGGCCTCCCGGTTGATCTCCGGCACCAGGTCTTCCATGCCGTAGTCGGCCATGGCGATGCGGGTGGCGTTGAAGGTGTTGGTTTCGAGAATGTCGGCGCCGGCCTCCAGGTAGGCGGCGTGGACCTCGCGGATGATGCCCGGCTGGGTCAGCACCAGCAGGTCGTTGTTGCCCTTGATGTCAGACGGCCAGTCAGCGAAACGCGCTCCCCGGTAATCGGCTTCCTGCAATCCATAACCCTGGATCATGGTGCCCATGCCACCATCCAGAATCATGATGCGGCGCTGGATCTCCTGGTGCAGCTGAGTGAGTCTGTCGGAATTCATGAACATCTATCCGGTTGCGTCAAAGTTTTCCAGCATAACATGCTTGCCGGAACCATTCGTAGGCGCCCGCAACTGATCCAGGTCAGAGATTTACGGCTGACTCTGAACTAGCCTCGAAGCATGGTTGAAGGATGTTTACCGGGTCTCCTGGTCCTTGACCATCCGCCCGTTTGATTGGCGGGTTTCCATCCTCACACGGTTTCGGGCCGCCCCTGGCGGCCCTTTTTTTACCTTCTCACTGGCCAAAGGATCCGGACTCACACCGTGTCCCGACATGAATCCCTGATCTTCTACGCCACGGCGCCGGATACCTGTCCTTATCTGGAAAACAGGAAGATGGTGAGCCTGTTTGCCGATCCGGGCGGACCGATGAGCGTGGCCGTCTACGGGGAACTGCTTCAGCACGGATTTCGTCGCAGTGGCAGTCATGTGTATCGGCATCAGTGCCCACAGTGTCGGGCCTGTGTGCCCTACCGGATACCGGTGGCGAAATTCACGCCGGATCGCGGTCAGCGCCGGGTGCTCAAGCGTAATGCCGGGCTGTCGGTCACGATCCGGGAAGTGGGTTTTGATCCGGCCCATTACCGCCTGTACACGGCCTACGTGAACCACCGCCACCGGGGCGGCGGCATGGACAACCCCACGCCGGAAAGCTACCTGGGATTCGTGACCAGTCGCTGGTGCCGCACCTGGCTGGTGGAGTTCAGGGAAGAGGATTCGCTGCTGGGTGTTGCGGTGGTCGACCGGCTGCCGGATGCCCTGTCGGCGGTATACACCTTCTTTGACCCGGCGGCCCAGGCACACAGCCTGGGTACCCTGGCGATCCTGTGGCAGATCCGGCAGGCGCGGGAGGAAGGCCTGACCCATGTCTATCTGGGCTACTGGAATGCCCAAAGCCCCAAGATGGCCTACAAGAACCGCTTCCAGCCGGGGGAAGGACTGATCAACGGCATCTGGACACCCGTCACCACCTGAAGGCGCCCCCCGAACCACGCATCCCGGCAAACATCGGTTGTCGGCCCGGCTTTCTTACGGGTTGAGCAGCGTCAGGGCCTCGGCATGCAGCTCCGGGGTGGCCGCCGCCAGCACGCTGGTGGTTTCCAGACTCAGGGGACCGCCCTGAAGATCGGTGAAGATTCCACCCGCTTCACGCACAATCACCGCCAGTGCCGCAATATCCAGGATGTTGACGTCCGATTCCACCACCAGATCGATGCGCCCGGAGGCCAGCAGGTGGTAGTGGTAGAAATCCCCGTAACCCCGGGTCCGGTTGACCCGCTGGACGATGCGCGCCAGGCCCTGCCAGCCGGGACCACCGGCCAGAGTCTTGACATTGCCGATGGACAGGGTGGCCGCCTCCAGGGTGCGAATATCGCTCACCCGGATGGCCTCCCCGGCCAGGAAGGCGCCGCCGCCCGTTTCCGCATAGGCCATCTCCTCGAACTCGGGGGCATTGGAGACGCCGGCCACCAGTTCGCCGTCACGGCGCAGGGCGATCTGGGTGGAGAAGAAGGGATAGCGACGCACGAAGCTCTTGGTGCCGTCGATGGGGTCGATGAGCCACAGACAATCCGAATCCATGCGCTCCTGCCCGGTTTCCTCGCCATAGATGCCATGATCGGGAAAGGCGGCGGTGATGATGGACTTGATGGCCTTTTCCGATTCCAGATCGGCCACCGTCACCGGCGTCTGGTCCGGCTTGATCTCCACCGCCACATCCTGGCGATAGTAGCGCTGGATCACGTCCTGGGCACTCAGGGCGGCGTCGATGGCGGTCTTCAGGAATGGGGTCATGGCAGCTCCCGGCAGCGATGGAAAGGGCGCAAGGTTAGCATGAGCCGCGGGGGCTGCGATCAAGCGGAGTCGGCCAGATGCCGGCGATTGACGAATTCCAGCATCATGCCCCGGTCATCCCGCCGCAGGCGCGTCACACCCGCGTAGGGAATCTTGATGCGGTACATGGCCTCGGTGGGCACCTCCAACGCGGCACAGACGGCCGCCCGGATCACCCCCGCGTGGGTCACCACCAGCAGGTGCTCCCCCTCATGCCGGCGGATCAGGTCATCCAGCGCCCCATCGACCCGTCGGCGAAAGTCTTCCAGTGGCTCGGCGCCCCGGGGGCGGGCCCGCATGGGATCACGGAAGAAGGCGAGGAACGCCTCCGGGCTGTTTTGCCGAAGCTCCGTCGGGGTACGCCCCTCCCAGCTGCCGAACCCCACTTCCCGCAGATCCGGTACCTGGGTGAGCGGCAGATTCAGGGCACGGGACAGCGGCGCCGCGAAATCCAGGCAGCGACGCATGGGGGAACTGATGATCCGGCTCCAGGGACCCGAGGTCGGGGCGCGACCGCCCACGGCCCGCCACATCTGCTCCAGGCCCTGCTCGCTCAGGGGGTCATCCACGCCGCTGCCCCGGTAGCGTTCGCCGCCGGCCGGTTCACCATGGCGCAGAAGGTCGATACATGTCATGGGGGAAAATCCTGCTCAAGCCCTGCCGGGCCATGGGGCACCGGCAGGGCCATCGAAACGACGAGGCGCTAGCCGCTCACCCCGACGATGGTGAGCAGCGCCAGAATGGCCACGAAGGCGATCACGCTGCGAAATACCAGACTGGAAGCACGCTCCACCGCGGAACGGGCCTCCAGGGGCGCCTTGAGTTCTTCCTCGGTGAGCTGGATGGCCTCGCAACCGGCATCCCGCAACAGGGCCTCGTTCTCGGCCGCCATGTTGCCCCAGCTGCCCAGAATGCCGGCACGCAGCACGGGGAAGGCCCGGTCGAAGCTGCCGGTCAGGGCGTAGAACAGGGCCACCAGACGGGCGGGAATCCAGTCCAGCAATCCCTGCAGCTGGGTGGCGGTCTGCTGGAAGCCGTCCGGCTCCGCCCCCCGGGGTGCGCGCATCAGGTTGGCCAGACGATACAGCAGGGCACCCACGGGCCCCAGCACCACGAACCAGAACAGCACGGCAAAGAGACTGCCGTTGCTGCCGGTGAGCATTGTCTGCAGGACGGCCCGGGCGCGCTCGGCGGCATCATCCGGGACCTGATCTCCCAGCAGGTTGCGGGCATGCTTCATCTCCCGCTCCTCGTCCTTCATGGCACCGGCCTCCAGGAAGGCGTCCACTTCCTTGCCCAGGTTGCGGGGCCCGATGCTCAGCAGCAGCACGGCCAGGGCGATGAGCACGCCCACCAGGCCACCCAGGATCCCGCCGACAAGTTGCATGAGAATGACCAGCACCACCAGCGGGATGGCCACGGTGATGACCAGTGTCGGCGTGGCGCCAAGACCGAACCCTTCGCAACGTCCTCGTACCAGGCTGGTGTATCGATCCAGCCAGGAGAAGTGTCTCAGGTTTTCGACGGCATTCGTGAAGCGTTCCACAAATAGTGTGACAAGTATGATGAACAGTGACATGACGGGCTTCCCGGGTTTGAAAAGGTGACTAAAGTTTCGTTGCTCAAAATCCTGCTTGCAAGTTTCGGCGCTACCGGATTCACTACGAAATCACATGATTTTCTCCAAGCAAAAAACTTGGATTTACTTTTAAAAAGTCCTGAATGCGCCCATCTGTTGTCGCACCCGCGAAAGCGGGAGCCCAGTGACTCCAGTTGATCGCCTGTTGTAGATGCACGTCACTCCCGCGAAAGCGGAAGTCCAGAACATCCAGTCCGCGATGGATTCCCGCTTGCGCGGGAATGACGCATTCAGAACTTCCCATGTCCGGAGATCAGGCATCCGACAATACTTGCAACCTGGACCATTCAAAACAAGGTCCTGGATCAGTCTTTCGGCCCGGAGCGATATCGGAATGCCCCACCACCGGGGCATCGGCCAGGCCGGTATAGGTCTTTTTCAGGACGGTGATGAGTCGGGCCAGCCGCTCATACTGGGCACCGGTAAAGGGATGAACATCACTGCCTTCCAGTTCGATGCCGATGGAAAAGTCATTGCAGCGTTCCCGCCCCTGAAAGCAGGACACCCCCGCATGCCAGGCCCGCTGGAGAAAAGGGACATACTGCACCATTTCACCATCGCGCCGGATCAGGACATGGGCGGAGACCCTGAGCCCCTGGATCTGGGCGAAGAAGGGATGCCCCTCCGGCGGCAGGGCATTGGTGAACAGCCGGTCGATCCAGGGTCCCCCGAACTCCCCCGGCGGCAGGCTGATGGCGTGGATGACGATGAGTTCCGGCGTCATCCCCGGCGGACGCGCATCCTGATTGGGGGAAGGCACCCGTGTTGCGATGTCCAACCAGCCGGTGGTGTCGATGTCCATAAAAGCCCTGAAAGCCTTGAAGTCCTGATAATTTGATAAAATGCCGCCCCGCCCCACACCCCCGCCGCCATGGACACCCTCAACCCGCAACAACGCGCCGCCATCGAGTATGTGGATGGCCCCTTGCTGGTGCTGGCCGGTGCCGGCAGCGGCAAGACCCGGGTGATCACGGAAAAGATCGCTCATCTGATCCGTCATCGGGGCCTGTCCCCGAAACGGATCGCCGCCATCACCTTCACCAACAAGGCCGCCCGGGAGATGAAGGCCCGGGCCGGCAAGCTGCTGTCCCGGGAGGAAAGCCAGGGCCTGACGGTCTCCACCTTCCATACCCTGGGCCTGGACTTCATTCGCAAGGAGATCAGGACCCTGGGCTACAAGGCGGGATTTTCCATCTTTGACGCCGCCGACGCCCTGTCCCTGCTCAAGCAACTCACCCACCGGGACGACGATGGGGTGGAGGCCGAATCCGCCCGCCATCGCATCAGCCGCTGGAAGAACGACCTGCTCACCCCGGAACAGGCCCTGTCCCGCGCCGAGGATGACCTGGAAGCCGCTCAGGCCCGCCTGTATGCCGCCTACCAGCGGGCGCTCAAGGCCTACAACGCCGTGGACTTCGATGATCTGATCGTGCTGCCCGTGCGCCTGCTGGAAGAGAATCCGGAAGTGCGCGAGCGCTGGCGTCATCGCCTGCGCCACCTGCTGGTGGACGAGTATCAGGATACCAATACCTGCCAGTACCGTCTGGTCCGCCTGCTGGTGGACGTGGACGCGGGACTCACCGCGGTGGGTGACGACGACCAGTCCATCTACTCCTGGCGCGGTGCCCGGCCCGAGAATCTGGTGGCCCTGCAACAGGACTACCCTCACCTGAAGATCATCAAGCTGGAGCAGAACTACCGCTCCACCAACCGCATCCTGCAGACCGCCAACCACCTGATCGCCAATAATCCCCATGTGTTTGAAAAGCGCCTGTGGAGCGGCCTGGGCCAGGGCGATCCCATCCGGGTGCTGCCCTGCAAGGACGCGGACCACGAGGCAACCCGGGTGGTGTCCGAGATCATGAAGCATCGCTTCAAGCACCGCCTGGAATTCAAGGACTACGCCATCCTCTATCGGGGCAACCACCAGGCCCGGGTATTTGAAAAACTGCTGCGGGAAAACAACATTCCCTACAAGGTCAGCGGCGGCCAGTCCTTCTTCGAGAAGGCGGAAGTCAAGGACATCCTGGCCTACCTGCGTCTGCTGGCCAACCCCGACGACGACAGCGCCTTTCTGCGCATCGTCAATGTGCCGCGACGGGAGATCGGTGCCGCCACCCTGGAAAAACTGGGAGAGTATGCCGGTCGCCGCCATGTCAGCCTGTTCACCGCCTGTTTCGAGTTCGGCCTGACGGAGACCCTGTCCGCCCGGGCGGCGGAGCGGCTGCAGGCCTTTGCCCAGTGGCTGCAGGACAAGTCCCGGGCCGCGACCACCGGCGATCCCGCCGCCGTCGCCAAAAGCCTGGTGGAGGAGATGAACTACGAAACCTGGCTGCTGGACCAGAGCGCCAACCCCAAGGCGGCCTCGAAACGCATGGAAAACGTGCAGGAAGTGCTGGACTGGATGGGACGCCTGGCCAAGGAAGGGACCGGCGACGGCAAGAACATCGGGGAAATCGTCGCCCACATGACCCTGATGGACATCCTGGACCGGGCTGGCGGCGAGACCGAGGCCGACGGAGTGCATCTGATGACCCTGCACGCCGCCAAGGGGCTGGAGTTTCCCTGCGTCTTCCTGGTGGGCATGGAGGAGGAACTGCTGCCCCATCGGGTCAGCCTGGAGGAAGACACCCTGGAGGAGGAACGCCGCCTGGCCTATGTGGGCATCACCCGGGCCAGGAAGGCCCTGACCCTGACCTATGCCTGCCGACGCACCCGTTTCGGCGAGACGGTGGAGTGCGAACCCAGCCGCTTCCTGGCGGAACTGCCCGAGGAACACCTGGAATGGCCCGACGCAAAACCACCGGACCCGGAAGAAGTCCGGCTGACGGGGAAGGCCCACCTGAATAACCTCAAATCCCTGCTGGGCTGAGGGTATCGGTCAGCGGCTGAGCTTCAGGCCCACCCTGGCAATCCGGTTCGCCGCCATCTCCCGCACCACCAGCTCCACCTCACCGCACTGCAGCCGGTCCCCCACCACCGGCTGGGTGTTCAGGCGATCCAGGATAAACTCCTCCAGAGTCATGCCCGAGGCGGACGCGGGCAGCTTGAGCCCGTAGATCAGGGACAGATCCTCCACCTTGGCGTAGCCGTTGAGCACGAACTCACCGAAGAACTTGCGTTCGGACAGGCGCTCCGGCGCCGTACTGGCCACGAACAGGCGATCCAGTACCGGAAGGTCATCCGTTGAGGCCAGCAGGTAGAGGTAATCTCCCGCCCGCAGATCCAGCATGTTCAGCGCCTCCAGCATGACCTTGTCGCGGACATGGGCCACCACCCGCACGCTGCGCGGCAGGGTGAAGCTGGTCCATTTCTCCCGTACTACCGGGGTGTTCTCCGCCAGCCGGTAGGCCACCAGCTCCAACTCATGCTGACCGGGGATATCCAGCTCCACCCGCTGCACCACATGGGTGGTGGGCGGCACCTCCAGCCGCAGCCAGCGGGCCACCGGTGTGATGGTCCAGCCCTGGACCATCAGCGAAATGATGACCACAAAGAAGACGATGTTGAACAGCATCCCCGCCGCCTCGATGCCCGCCAACAGGGGGAACAACGCCAGGATGATGGGCACGGCCCCCCGCAGGCCCACCCAGCCGACGAAGACCTGCTCCCGCCAGGGAAAGTTGAAGGGCAGCAGACACAGCCACACCGCCAGGGGACGGGCCACCAGGATCAGTACGGCGGCGATCAGCAGGGCATCCACCGCCACGGGCATCAACTCAGAGGGGGTTACCAGCAGCCCCAGCATCAGGAACATGCCGATCTGGGCCAGGCTGGCAATCCCGTCATGGAAGCGGTTCACATACTGGGCGGCCTGCATGGGCCGGTTGCCCACCACCAGACCCGCCAGATAGATGGCCAGAAAACCGCTGCCCTGCAGCACCGAAGCCAGGCCGAAGATGGACAGCCCTCCGGCCAGGGCCACCAGGGGATAGAGGCCCTGGGAGATCTCCAGCCGGTTGATGAGCCAGACCAGCCCCAGGCCGCCAAGGATACCCACCAGGGCACCCAGGCCCATCTGGCGGATGAACTCCCACAACACGGTGAGTCCCATGTTGCCGTGGCCGCCCACCAGCAGCTCGATGAGCACGATGGTGAGGAAGATGGCCATGGGGTCGTTGGAGCCGGACTCGATCTCCAGGGTGGAGCCCACGCGCTGCTTCAGTTCCAGGCCCTGGGAATGCAGCAGGGAAAACACCGCGGCGGCATCGGTGGAGCCGACGATGGCCCCCAGCAGGAAGCCCAACATCCAGTTGATCTCCAGCCACCAGGCGGCGAAGGCGCCGGTGATGCCGGCGGTGATGATCACACCGATGGTGGCCAGCCCCAGGGCCGGACGCAACCCCACCCGGAAGCTGTCGATGGGGGTACGCATGCCGCCGTCGAAGAGGATGATGGCCAGGGCCAGGCTGCCGAACAGGTGGGCCATCTGGATGTCTTCGAACTCGATCCCGCCCGGACCCTGCTCCCCCAGAAGCATCCCGATGAACAGGAACACCAGCAACAGGGGCACTCCCAGGCGTCGCGTGATGACGCTGGAGAGGACGCTGCCCAGCAGGATGAGGCTGCCGAAGAAGATGATCTGGTTAGTGAGATCCATGCATAAACTTTATCAGCCTTATTAAAAAATGGCATGAGTTTAAAAACGTTCTGAGCAGACCCATTACTGCCACAGGCACGTCATCCCAGCGCACGGGCAACTCACCTCCCCCCCCCCCACGGGCACGTCATTCCCGCGAAAGCGGGAATCCAGAGGGAGCCTGCAGGAAACTCCTGGGCTCCCGCTTTCGCGGGAGTGACGACGTGGAGAAAGTGATGATGTGAGGGAGGTGACGATGTGGGGGAAGGATATCCCGCGCAAAAAAAAGGGCCGGATATCCGGCCCCAAGCGTGCGAGAAGAGGAGAAATGCGACACACGACTTGAATAATAATCCTTCTCATTTTCATGTCAACAGTTTTTTGCAAATTTATCCTTCCGGCTTAAAGCGCTTGAGCCGCAACGCGTTGCTCAGTACCGAAACCGACGACAGGGACATGGCCGCAGCCGCAAAGACCGGCGACAGCAACAGCCCGAAGAACGGGTAGAGCACGCCGGCCGCCACCGGCAACAGGGTGGCGTTGTAGGCAAAGGCCCAGAACAGGTTCTGCTTGATATTGCGGATGGTGGCCCGGGACAGGGCGATGGCATGGGCCACCTGGCGCAGATCGTCGGACATCAGCACCACCCCGGCCGATTCCATGGCCACGTCCGTACCGGAACCAATGGCCAGCCCCACGTCCGCCGCCGCCAGGGCCGGCGCATCATTGATGCCGTCGCCGACGAAGGCCACCTTGTCCCCGGAGGCCCGCAGACGCTGCACCGCGTCCACCTTGCCCTCCGGCAGCACCTGGGCCACCACCTCGTCAATGCCCAGTTGCCGGGCCACCGCCCGGGCCGTGCGCTCATCGTCGCCGGTGATCATCACCACCTTGAGTCCCAGTGACTTGAGACGGGCCACGGCCGCGGCCGACGACGGCTTGGGCGGGTCGGAGATCCCCAGCAGGGCCGCCGGTCGGTGATCCACCGCCACCAGCACCGGGGTACTCCCCTGCCCCGCCAGCCTTGCCACGGCTTCCTGGGCGTCTCCCAGGTCAACGCCCGCTTCGGCCAGGAAACGGGGCGAACCGATGATCAACGCATGACCGTCCACCCGGCCCTGAAGTCCGCGTCCGGTCAGGGACTCGAATCGCTCCACCTCAGGCAGGGTCAGCCCCCGCTCCCGGGCACCACGCACCACCGCCTGGGCCAGGGGGTGTTCCGAGCGGGACTCCAGGGCCGCCGCCAGGGTCAGGACCCGGGCCTCGTCCCAGTCCTCCAGCACCGTGATCCCGGTCAGTTCGGGCCGCCCCCGGGTCAGGGTGCCGGTCTTGTCCAGGGCCACCACCTGGACATCCCGCAGGGACTGCAGGGCATCACCGCCCCGGAACAGCACCCCCATCTCCGCCCCCTTTCCGGTACCCACCATGATCGAGGTGGGGGTGGCCAGCCCCATGGCGCAGGGGCAGGCGATGATGAGGACCGCCACCGCATTCACCAGGGCCAGGGTGAGTGCCGGCGCGGGACCGAAGAAGAACCAGACCAGGAACGTGACCAGGGCGATCCCCATCACCGCCGGGACGAAATACCGGGTCACCTGGTCCACCAGATTCTGGATCGGGAGCCGGGCGGCCTGGGCGGACTCCACCATGCGAATGATCTGGGCCAGCACGGTGTCCGAACCCACCCGCTGCGCCTTCAGGGTCATGGCACCCTGGCCGTTGATGGTGCCGCCCACCAGGGCGGCACCAACCGGCTTGTCCACCGGTACCGGTTCGCCGGTGATCATGGACTCATCCACCCAGGACCGGCCTTCCTCCACCACCCCGTCCACCGGGATGCGCTCCCCCGGCCGCACCTGAACCCGGTCACCGGGCAGGACCTGATCCACGTCCACCTCGGTCCAGTCGCCGTCGCGCCAAACCCGGGCGGTGCGGGGACGCAGGCCCATGAGCGTGCGGATGGCCTCGGATGTGGCGCCCTTGGCGCGGGCTTCCAGATACCGCCCCAACAGCACTAAAGTGATGATCACCGCGGAGGCCTCGTAGTAGACGTGCACCGACTCCGCCGGCAGGATCCCGGGCAGGAAAGTGGCCACCACGGAATAGCCATAGGCGGCGGAGGTCCCCAGCATGACCAGGGAGTTCATGTCCGGCGCGCCCCGGATCAGGGCCGGGCCGCCCTTGCGATAGAAACTCAACCCCGGGCCGAACTGCACCCCGGTGGCCAGCAGGAAGAACAGCAGATACACGGTCTGGGTACCCAGCGTCCCGTGCACCATGTGATGAAAGGCGGGGAAGACATGCCCCCCCATGTCCAGCACCAGTATCGGCAGGGTCAGGACGGCCGCCAGGCTCAGGGCTTGGCGCACCCTGGACAATTCCCGCTTGCGTGCCGCCCGCTCCCGGTCTTCCCGGTCCGGCCCGGCCTCGTGGACCCGGCTCTCGTAGCCGGCTTCGGTGATGCGCCGGGCCAGGTCCGCGGCGGAGAGGGTGCCGGCGGGGATGCGCACCCGTGCCTGGCCGGTGGCCAGGTTGACCCCGGCCTCCAGTACGCCCGGGGTCCGCTCCAGCAGGGTCTGCACCCGACTGCTGCAGGCTGCGCAGCTCATCCCGGAGACATCCAGGATCAGGATATCTTCGGCCACGTCATAACCGGCCTCGCGGACGGCATGGACCAGGGCGACGGCATCGGGCGCGGAAGAGGCGGTGACAACGGCCTTTTCAGTGGCCAGGTTGACGCTGACGGTATCGACGCCCGGAAGGGGTTTCAGGGCATCTTCCACCCGCGTGACGCAGGCGGCACAGCCCATGCCGGTGATGGGCAGGGTCAGTGTGCGGGAAGGGTCATGACTGGAACGGGACATGGGGCTTGCCGAAAAAGGGCCGGTGTCCAGATTAATGCCTGAGCGGGATCCATGGAAACTCCCGCGGTCGTTCTCCCCTCACCCCAACCCTCTCCCACAAGGGGAGAGGGGCTTTTACAGGCGCTCTGACTTAATTGACCCGCTCGGTCACTTCGATGCGGATCTCCACGCGCCGGTTGGCGGCACGGCCTTCCGGGGTGGTGTTGTAGGCCACCGGACGGTCATAGGCATAACCGGCGGCTTCCATCAGACGAGCCGGGATGCCGCGCTCCACCATGAAACGCTTCACGGACTCGGCACGATCCCTGGACAGGCGTTCGTTCAATGCCCGGGAGCCGGTATTGTCGGTGTGACCACTGATCACCACCCGCTCCAGGCGGGAGCCTGCCTGACGAATCCGGTCGGCCACCCGGTTCAGTTCAGTGGCGGCGGCCGGATTGAGCTGATGGCTGCCGATGGCAAAGAGAACCTCGGAACCCAGGGTGATGGTTTCATAGACAGGCTCCGGCGCCGGGGCCGGCACTGCAGGGGCAGGCGGCGGAGCACGCTCGGCACGCGGCTCCGGCGCGGAGGCCACATAACCGGCACAACCTTCGATGGCGCGATCCATCAACCAGCGGGGCGTACGCACACAGTCACCGGAACCATCACGCACCACGGCACCACGGGGGTCCGAAGCATAGCCGGTGTCCGCAAGGACCACCGGTGTCCCGGCCACCAGCAGGGACGAGGCCAGAGCCAAAGTGCCGGCGAAAGTTGTCTTACGCATGTCGTATGCTCTCCTGAAATAGGTCGGATAATGTGGCACTGCCACAAGCGCAATACTAACTCCAAACACAAAGCCCCGCACGGGGCGGGGCTTTGCCTGCCGTCATGAAAAGACGGCATTCACTGCGACCTTTCGGGTTGCAGGGCTTACATCATGCCCATGCCGCCCATGCCGCCCATGTCGCCGCCCGGCATGGCGGGCTCGTTCTTCTTGGGCAGCTCGGCCACCATGGCTTCGGTGGTGATGATCAGACCAGCCACGGAAGCGGCGTTCTGCAGCGCGGTACGGGTCACCTTGGTGGGGTCCAGGATGCCCATCTCGATCATGTCGCCGAACTCACCGGTGGCGGCGTTGTAGCCCTGGTTACCCTTGAGCTCGCGCACCCGGTTCATGACCACCGCCGGCTCTTCGCCGCAGTTGGCCACGATCTGGCGCAGGGGCTCTTCCATGGCGCGTCTGGCAATGGAGATGCCCACGTCCTGATCACGGTTGATGCCCTTGACCTCGCCCATGCCTTCCAGGGCACGGATCAGGGCCACGCCACCGCCGGGGACCACGCCTTCTTCCACCGCGGCACGGGTGGCATGCAGGGCGTCTTCCACGCGGGCCTTCTTCTCTTTCATTTCCACTTCGGTGGCGGCACCCACCTTGATCACTGCCACGCCGCCGGCCAGCTTGGCCACGCGCTCCTGCAGCTTTTCCTTGTCGTAGTCGGAGGTGGCGTCTTCGATCTGGGCACGAATCTGCTCCACGCGGGCCTTGATCTCGTCGTGCTTGCCAGCGCCATCGATGATGGTGGTGTTTTCCTTGGTGACCACGATGCGCTTGGCCATGCCCAGGTCATCGATGCTGGCCTTCTCCAGGGACAGGCCCACTTCTTCGGAGATGACCTGGCCGCCGGTGAGGATGGCGATATCCTGCAGCATGGCCTTGCGACGATCACCGAAGCCGGGGGCCTTGACGGCGGCCACCTTGACGATGCCGCGGATGGAGTTGACCACCAGGGTGGCCAGCGCTTCGCCTTCGATGTCCTCGGCAATGATCAGCAGGGGCTTGCCGGACTTGGCCACGCCTTCCAGCACGGGCAGCAGGTCGCGGATGTTGGAGATCTTCTTGTCGTACAGCAGCACGAAGCAGTCATCCAGCTCGGCGCTCATGTTCTGCTGGTTGTTGACGAAGTAGGGGGACAGGTAGCCGCGGTCGAACTGCATGCCTTCCACCACTTCCAGGGCGTTTTCCAGGGAGGAACCTTCCTCCACGGTGATCACGCCTTCCTTGCCCACCTTCTCCATCGCACTGGCGATGATCTCGCCCACGGACTCGTCGGAGTTGGCGGAGATGGTGCCCACCTGGGCAATGGCCTTGCTGTCGGTGCAGGGCTTGGACAGGTTGGCCAGTTCGGCCACGGCGGCGGTCACGGCCTTGTCGATACCGCGCTTGAGGTCCATCGGATTCATGCCGGCGGTGACGGCCTTCATGCCTTCGCGGACGATGGCCTGGGCCAGCACGGTGGCGGTGGTGGTGCCGTCACCGGCCACGTCGGAAGTCTGGGAGGAGACTTCCTTCACCATCTGGGCGCCCATGTTCTCGAACTTGTCTTCCAGTTCGATCTCCTTGGCCACGGACACGCCGTCCTTGGTCACGGTGGGGGCACCGAAGGACTTTTCCAGCACCACGTTGCGGCCCTTGGGACCCAGGGTGACCTTCACTGCGTTGGCCAGGACGTTCACGCCCTTGACCATGCGGGCACGGGCGTCATCACCGAAGCGGACTTCTTTCGCGCTCATACTTGTCTCATCCTCTAAAATGTATTCTGTGTGGGGAGCAGGGCTGGATCAGCCTTCGATGACGGCCATCACGTCTTCCTCGCGCATCACGAGGAGTTCCTGACCGTCCACCTTGACCTCGGTGCCGGAGTACTTGCCGAACAGCACCTTGTCACCCACCTTCAGGTCCAGCGGGCGCACATCACCATTGTCCAGGCTCTTGCCCTTGCCCACGGCAACCACTTCGCCGCGGATCGGCTTCTCGGTGGCGCTGTCGGGGATCACGATCCCGCCGGGGCTGGTGCGCTCTTCTTCCATGCGCTTGATGATCACCCGATCATGCAACGGACGGATATTCATGGGCCTTGACTCCTTAGAAGCAGGTTTTGGATTGACTGTGTCTGATCCCAGGGGCTGTTAGCACTCCCCCTTGGTGAGTGCCAATAATAGGGGCGGACTTCCGGATGTCAAGGGGGAGAGGGTGACTACTCCCGGTCCCGGTTACGCTCCGGGGACTCCACCTCCGGGCGAACCGGCTCTTCCCGCTCCCATTCCCCTTCGATGGTGCGTCCACGGCCACCCTGCTCCGGCGGCTGCCGGCCCTGGGCCTGATACTGGGCGTGCACATGGGCCTGGGCGGCGAAGACCCCGCGCCGGATCATCCATGCCGCCAGCAATCGGCGGGTGAACGGGAGCAGGCAGGCAAAGCCGATGGCATCGGTGAAGAAGCCGGGCGTCAGCAACAGGGCACCGCCGATGACCAGGAAGAAGCCCTCCACCAGTTCCCGGGCCGGCAACTGCCCCTGATCCATGCTGCGCTGGACCCGGGTCAGGGTGGCGATCCCCTGCTGCTTGAGCAGGTAGGCGCCGATCACGGCGGTGAGGATGACCAGACCGACGGTGGGCCAGACACCGATGATCCCCCCCACCTTGATGAGCACGAAGATCTCGATCAGGGGGATGGTGAAGAACAGCAATAACAGGATGGGGAAGACAGGCATGATGGCGATATCCGCAAATGGTGGATGAGCGTCGGATACACCGACAGGTAGAAAGGTCACTTTGGCGGCCTGCCCCCATGAATTCAAGGCATACCGTTCCCGTTTTTCGGGATCTCAATCCGAAAACATCCACTTGCCAGTCACCCCCGGGATTGGGTAAAACACAGTTATTGACTTATTTCGATTGGAAATATAAAGCCTGGAGGCCAGTCATGCGCGTTAACGGATCACTGCCAGGGCGTCGGTTCGGCACGGGCCTGTGCCTGCTGATCCTGCTGTGGAGCCTGTCCGTCCACGGCATGGAACGGGACCCTTACGAGCACTTCTTCCAGTTCACCTTCGGCGATTTCCAGGAAGAGCTGGACACCGCCCGGGAGGCGGGCAAGAAGGCGGTACTGATCTTCTTCGAGATGGACGAGTGCCCCTTCTGCCACCGCATGAAGGACACCGTCCTCAACCAGCCCGAGGTCCAGGACTTCTACCGCGAGCACTTCGCCGCCTTTGCCGTGGACGTGGAAGGCGCCATCGAGATCACCGACTTCCAGGGCAACCCCACCACCCAGAGCGAATGGGCGTTTCAGGAGCACCGGGTCCGGGCCACGCCGGTATTCCAGTTCTTCGACCTCGACGGCAGGCCCATCGCCCGCCTGACCGGCCCCACCTCGGGGACCGAGGAATTTATCTGGTTCGGCGAATACGTGGTCGAGGGCCATTATCGGGAACAGCCCTTCAGCCGTTACCGGCGCGAACGCCAGGAGCAGGCGCGGGGGTCATGAGCCGACGCATCCTGCCCCTGCTGATCGCCCTGTGCCTCTCCGGCCCGGCCGGAGCCGACGTCCCCCTGCCCTCACCCCTGACCCTGGAAGCGGCACTGGCCCTGGCCGATCCGGCACACCCCCGCCTGGTCCTGGCCCGCGCAGGGCTGGACACCGCCCTGGCCGAAAGGCGGCTGGCAAACAGCCGCAACGACCTGGAACTGGGCCTGCAACTCAACCCCCGCTGGGTGGAGCCCAATGACCTGGCGCCGATGCAGGACCATGACGACTCCCGGGCCATCCTGCACGCCCGCAAGACCCTCCATGATTTTGGCCGCACCCGGCATCACCTGGCCGCCGCGGAATCCGCCGTGCAGTCCGGAACCTGGGAACAGGATCATGTTCTGGCCGATCACCGCCTGCGGATCATGCAGGGCTTTTTTGAAGTGCTGCTGGCGGACCTGACCTACACCCGGGACAACGAGGCCATGGCGGTGGCCTTTGTCGAACTCAACCGCCTGCGGGAACGCCACGGGCTGGGACAGGTCTCCGATATCACCCTGATGGCCCAGGAAAGCCATTACCAGACGGCACGCCTGCAGCGGCTGGCCAGCCAGCAGCAGACGCGCATCACCCGCCAGCGTCTGGCGGCCCTGCTGGGACGGCCGGACCAGGTGCCCGGACGTCTGCGCACACCGGCCCTGACAGGCAATGACCGGGCGTTGCCCGATGTGGACACCCTCTGGACATTGGCCCGGGACCACAACCCCCGACGCCGGTCCCTGCAGTTGGCCGTGGAGGCGGCCACGGCCCGGGTGGGCGCACAGCGGGCAGAGCGCAGGCCCACCCTGAGCGCCGAGGCCCAGGCCGCCTGGTGGCAGCGGGAGTTCGGCGGCGACCGCAATCCCCTCGCCCTGGGGCTGGTACTGGACATCCCCCTCTACGACGGGGGCCGGGTGGACGCCCGCACAGCCCGGGAACAGGCCGGCCTGCACGAGGCCCGCGCCCGCCTGCGGGATTTCGACCTGTCCCTGCGCCAGGCGATGCTGGAGACCTGGCTGGAGATCCAGCGCCTCGGGATCCAGCGGGAACAGGCCCGGGTGCAGGCGGATTACCGCGACCTGTATCTGGATCGCAGCCGCAGCCTCTATGAAATGGAAGTGGCCACGGACCTGGGCGATGCCATGACCTGGCAATCGGAGGCCATGCTGTTTACCGCCAGCACGGAGTTCCAGCTCGCCCTGGCCTGGGCTCGCCTGGCCCTCCTGACCGGGCAGGCCACGGCAGACCCACTGGCACCGGAGCCGTTTTCACCCGCGACCGTGCGGGAGGAGGATTCGTGATGCGTTCCAGGACTCGCCCCGGCCCGGCCATCCTGCTCCTGCTGGTGCTGACGGCCACGGCACCGGCACTCCAGGCCGAGGAGATCCCCGCCCGGCTGGCCTGGGCCGACCGCCTGGAACTGGGCACCCCCCTCTCCGGCACCATCACCCGGGTGCTGGTAAACCCGGGAGACCGGGTACGCCGGGGCCAACCCCTGATAGAGATGGACACCCGTGCCCTGCAGGCGGAGGAACAACAGGCCGGCGCCCAGGAACACCGTCTGCGACTGGCCCGGGACGAGGCCCGCCGGGAGCATGATCGAACCCGTGAGATGTACGACCGCACCCTCATCGCCGAACGGGAACTGGCCCTGGCCGAGATCGCCCGACGCATGGCCGAGGCGGAACATCAGGCGGCGCAGGCGGCCCTGACCCGGGTGCGGCTGGACCTGGAACATGCCCGGGTGATCGCCCGCCATGTCGCCCCCGGACAGGTGATACACAATGCCCTGCGGGTACAGCCGCTGCTGACCCTGGCGGCGGACGGGCCCATGCTGGCGGTGGCGGACGTGGAGGCCGCCGTGCTCGACAGGCTTTCGCCCGGCACCAAGGTAGAGGTGCGCGTGGGAGATCGACGCCTTGCCGGACGGGTGCAGGGGCTGGGGCTGGAACCGGTGGACGAATCCCTGCCCCGCTTCCGGCTGGAGGTGGTATTTTCACCGCCGGAGGCGCTCGGGCTGCGGGCCGGGTTGACGGCGGTGGTGGTCTTGCCCTGATGATGTGCGGGGATCGGGGAAGAAGGGAGAACCGACGCATCTTCTGATCCGAACATTTTTCCGATCTGAAAAGGGCTACCCCATGAGCGACAAGCTGCTGATCCTCACCACCCTCAAGGACCCCGTCCATGCCCGCGAGATTGCAGGGGAACTGGTCAGGCGCCGCCTGGCGGCCTGCGTCAGCATCCTGCCCGCGGCCACCTCCGTCTATGTCTGGGAAGACGAAGTGCAGGAAGACGCGGAACATGTCCTGCTCATCAAGTCCCGGGCCGACTGCTTCGACACCCTGCAGAGAACCCTTCAGGCCCTGCATCCCTATGAACTTCCGGAAATCATCGCGGTTCCAATCACCCATGGCCTGGAAGGCTACCTGCGCTGGATAGACGACAACACCGACTCATGATGCGACGCTCACTGCGATTCCTGCTGCTTCTGGCACTGCTGCTGCCCGCCCTCCCCGCCCTGGCCCAGTTCGGCATGGGAGACGAACTCCTGCCCCCGGACAAGGCTTTCGCCTTCGATGCCTACCTGGAGGACGGGAACACGGCGGTGGCCCGCTGGCGCATTGCCGAGGGCTACTATCTTTACGGTGCCCAGTTCCGGTTCGAGTCGCAGACCGAGGGCATCGAACTGGGCGAACCCCGCCGGCCCGCCGGCGTCATCAAGGAAGATGAATTCTTCGGCCAGGTGGAAACCTACCGTCATGACATCCGCGTCCACATTCCCCTGCTGCGCGGCGAGGATGCCCCCGACACCCTGACCCTCAAGGCCCGCTCCCAGGGCTGTGCCGACATCGGGGTGTGCTACCCCCCCCATTTCCAGACCGTCAGCCTGGATCTCACCGACATCCGCGGCCCCCAGGCCCTGGAACCCCGGCCCGCGGCGGGCGGCACACCGGTGACGGAACAGGACCGTATCGCCGCCCAGCTGGCGGACGGGCGCATCTGGCTGGTGGCCCTGGTGTTCTTCGGTTTCGGCCTGTTGCTGACCTTCACCCCCTGCGTACTGCCCATGATCCCGATCCTGTCCAACATCATCGTGGGCCAGAAGGATCTCACCACCCGCAAGGCCTTCTTCATCTCCCTGGTCTTCGTCCTGGCCATGGCGCTGACCTATACCGTGGCCGGGGTGTTCGCCGGCCTGGCGGGGGCCAACCTGCAGGCGGCCTTCCAGAACCCCTGGATCATCGGCGGCTTCGTGGCCGTGTTCATCGCCCTGGCCATGGCCATGTTCGGCTTTTATGACCTGCAGATGCCCTCAGGCATCCAGACCCGGCTGTCCGCCCTGTCCGGCAAGCAGCAGGGCGGCACCCTCATCGGCGCCGCCATCATGGGCTTTCTGTCGGCCCTGATCGTCGGTCCCTGCGTCACCGCGCCCCTGGTGGGCGCCCTGCTCTACATCAGCCAGACCGGCGATGCGGTACTCGGCGGCCTGGCCCTGTTCTCCCTGAGCATGGGCATGGGCCTGCCCCTGCTCGTCATCGGCACCTCCGCCGGCAAGCTGCTGCCCCGGGCCGGGGCCTGGATGGATACCGTCAAGGCCGTGTTCGGCGTGCTGCTGCTGGCCATGGGCATCTGGCTGCTGGAACGGGTGGTGCCCGCCCAGGTCACCCTGTTCCTGTGGGCCACCCTGCTCATCGTCTCCGCCGTCTACATGGGCGCGGTGAAGTCCCTGCCGGAGAACGCCGGCGGCTGGCGGGTGCTGTGGAAGGGGCTGGGTCTGGTGATCCTGATCTACGGGATCCTGGTGATGATCGGTGCCGCCTCCGGCGGCCGGGACGTGCTGCGGCCCTTGAGCGGCATCACCACCGGTACCTCGGCAGCGGTCCAGGCCGAACTGCCGTTTCGCCCGGTGGACAGCCTGGCGGACCTGGAACGGGAACTGGCCCAGGCCCGGGAGCTGGGTCAGCCGGTGATGCTGGACTTCTATGCCGACTGGTGCGTGGACTGCGTGCGCATGAAGCGCACCACCTTCCAGGACGGCGACGTGGCCCGGGCCCTGTCCGGGGTCCGTCTGCTCAAGGCCGACGTCACCGCCAACACCGGCGATCACCGGGCGCTGATGCGGGCCTTCAATCTGTTCGGCCCACCGGCCCTGGTCTTCTATGACGGACAGGGACAGGAGCTGGCCCATGAACGGGTGGTAGGCTACATGAACGCCCGTCAGTTCACCGACCATCTGCAACGTGCCCTGGGGAGATCCTGAGCATGTCATCACCACAATCCGGTCCTTCGCGCCGTTACCTGCTGCCGATCCTGCTGACGCTCGCCCTGATTTCCGGCACCGCGGCCAGTTTCGGTTTCAGCCTGTTCTCCTCCGGCAAGCAGGCAGACAGCGCGCTCACCGGGTCCGGGATGCTGGGCCAGCAACGCCCCGACTTCATCCTGCCCGACATGCAGGGCCGGGAGCGCACCATCTCCGAATGGGACAACCAGGTGGTGCTGGTCAACTTCTGGGCCACCTGGTGCCCCCCCTGCCGCAAGGAGATGCCCACCTTCGTGGAAATGCAGGAAGCACATGAGGCCGCCGGCTTCACCATCGTGGCGGTGGCCATCGACGAACATCAGGCGGTCCGTGACTTCATGGACACCCACATGGTGAATTTCCCGGTGCTCATCGGCGAGGACACCGCCATGGACGTGGCGCGCCGCTACGGCAACCGCTTCGGCAGCCTGCCCTACAGCGTGCTGCTGGACCGGGAGGGTCGAATCCGGTATATCCATGCGGGTGAACTGACGCGGGCGACGCTGGAGCGGGAACTGCGGCCGCTGCTGTGAAGGCGCAATCCCCGACGAGGCGATTCGCCGGCAAGCCGGCACCCACGACGCACGAAAAACCGCCACAACCTGGACGAGCCCCGCAAAACCTCTCGGAAAATTATTAGAACATGCCGGAAACTTCGGCAAAAACCCCATGATCCGGCATATCCTCTGGACACCACCCCAACCATGAGGCACAATCCCCTGCACCTTGGGGGTATTCATCTTTCCTGCGTCTGACCGCGGCTTTCACCCCGCAAGGCCCTGCATTTTCCAGTCCTCGCGATGTTGTGAAGCCCATGGCCAAGTTCCTGCTGCTCAACGGTCCCAACCTGAACCTGCTCGGCACCCGCGAGCCGGGCGTATACGGCAGCAAAACCCTGGATGACATCGTCCAGGCCCTGACCGAACAGGCCCGACAGGCCGGCCATGACCTGGACGCCTTCCAGTCCAACGCGGAACACGCCCTGATCGACCGCATCCACGCCGCCCGTCACGAAGGCGTGGACGGCATCCTGATCAATCCGGGCGCCTACACCCATACCAGCATCGCCCTGCGCGACGCCCTGCTGGGCGTGGCCATACCGTTCATTGAAGTGCATCTTTCCAACACCTTTGCCCGCGAGTCCTTCCGCCACCACTCCTACCTGTCCGACGTGGCCGCCGGTGTGATCATCGGCCTGGGCCCCCACGGGTATGCGCTGGCGCTGCAGGCCGCCATGCAACTGACCAACCGAAGCTGAGACGCCATGGATATCAGAAAAATCAAGAAACTGATCGAACTGCTGGAAGAATCCGGCATCAACGAGATCGAGATCCAGGAAGGTGAAGAATCGGTCCGCATCACCCGGGCAGCCCCCAACAGCGGCACCGCCTTCATGATGCCGCCCCAGCAGTACATGGTTCCCGGCGCCGCGCCCGCCGCCGCACCGGCCGCGCCGGCACCGGCGCCCGCCGTGGAAGACAAGCCCGCCCTGCCCTCCGGCCACCAGGTCACCGCCCCCATGGTGGGCACCTTCTATCGCGCTCCCACCCCCGGCGCCCGCGCCTTCGTGGAAGTGGGCCAGTCGGTGAATGCCGGTGATACCCTGTGCATCATCGAAGCCATGAAGATGCTCAACCAGATCGAGGCCGACAAGGCGGGCGTGATCAAGGCCATCCTGGTGGAAAACGGTCAGCCGGTGGAATACGGCCAGCCCATGTTCATCATCGACTGAACGACGACCAGGGGCCAGACAAGCACATGTTCAACAAGATACTGATTGCCAACCGGGGTGAGATTGCCCTGCGGATCCTGCGGGCCTGTCGCGAGATGGGCATCAAGACCGTGGCGGTACATTCCGACGCGGACCGGGATCTCAAGCACGTGCGCCTGGCGGACGAGTCGGTGTGTATCGGCCCGGCCCGCTCCATCGACAGCTATCTCAACATCCCCGCCATCATCAGCGCCGCCGAGGTCACCGACGCCGAGGCCATCCACCCCGGCTACGGTTTTTTGTCGGAAAACGCCGACTTTGCCGAACGGGTGGAATCCAGCGGCTTCGTCTTCATCGGCCCCCGGGCCGACACCATCCGCCTGATGGGTGACAAGGTCTCCGCCAAGGACGCCATGATCGCCGCCGGCGTGCCCTGCGTCCCCGGCTCCGGCGGCGCCCTGGGGGACGATCCGGAAGAGAACCTGGCCCTGGCGCGCAAGATCGGCTACCCGGTCATCATCAAGGCCTCCGGCGGCGGCGGCGGCCGCGGCATGCGGGTGGTCCACTCCGACGGCGCCCTCATCAACGCCATCTCCCTGACCCGCAGCGAGGCGGCCTCCGCCTTCAACAACCCCACCGTCTACATGGAGAAGTATCTGGAGCGCCCCCGGCACGTGGAGATCCAGGTGATCGCCGACGAGCACGGCCATGCGGTCAGCCTGGGGGAGCGGGACTGCTCCATGCAACGCCGCCACCAGAAGGTGATCGAGGAGGCCCCGGCCCCCGGCATCACCGAAGAACAGCGCCACACCATCGGCGAACGCTGCGCCGACGCCTGTCGCCGGATCGGTTACCGGGGCGCGGGCACCTTCGAATTCCTTTACGAGGACGGGGAGTTCTACTTCATCGAGATGAACACCCGCGTGCAGGTGGAACATCCGGTGACCGAGATGGTGACCGGCATCGACATCGTGCGGGAACAGATCCGGGTGGCCGCCGGCGAACCGCTCAGCTTCACCCAGGAGCAGGTGAGACTGCAGGGCCACGCCATCGAATGCCGCATCAATGCGGAAGATCCGGCCACCTTCATGCCCTCCCCGGGGACCATCGGCCAGTACCACGCCCCCGGCGGGCCGGGCATCCGCGTGGATACCCACATCTATAACGGCTACAAGGTGCCACCCTACTACGACTCCATGATCGGCAAGCTCATCAGTTACGGGGCCACCCGGGAGATTGCCCTGGCACGCATGCGCGGGGCACTGTCGGAGATCGTGATCGAGGGGATCAAGACCAACATCCCCCTGCACCGGGATCTGATCAATGACGTGGCCTTCCAGAACGGCGGCACGGACATCCACTACCTGGAAAAGAAACTCAAGGCACAGAGCTGATGATCCAGATCACCATTCCGGCCACGGCCGAGCAGACCGAAACCGTGGAAGACGCCCTGCTGGACCTGGGGGCCATTTCGGTCATGCTGCGGGACGCCGGGGACTACCCCCTTCTGGAACCCCTGCCGGGGGAAACCCCCCTGTGGCCGGACACCCTGGTGACCGGACTGTTTGGCCCCGACGCGGACATCCCCGGCCTCACTGCCGCCCTGGCCCGGGCGCTGGGCCTGGAGCCGGCCCGCATCCATCACGAGATCCTGCCGGACCAGGACTGGGTGCGGGCCTGCATGGATGACTTCAAGCCCATCCGCTTCGGGGAGCGCCTGTGGATCGTTCCCACCTGGCACGAGGCGCCGGACCCGCGGGCGGTCAACATCCGCCTGGACCCGGGCCTGGCCTTCGGCACCGGCACGCACCCCACCACCGCCATGTGCCTGGGCTGGCTGGACCGTCACGCCCCCGTGGACCAGGAGGTGCTGGATTACGGCTGCGGCTCCGGCATCCTGGCCATCGGTGCCCTGGCCCTGGGTGCCCGTCATGCCTGGGGCGTGGACATCGACCCCCAGGCCATGACCGCCACCCGGGAAAATGCCGAGCGCAACGGCATCGCCCCGGAGCGACTGCACGCGGCGCTGCCCGACGCCCTGCCGGACGAGATCCGCTTC
The DNA here is from genome assembly GCF_047222355.1 of Ectothiorhodospira shaposhnikovii. Lineage (NCBI taxonomy): Bacteria > Pseudomonadati > Pseudomonadota > Gammaproteobacteria > Chromatiales > Ectothiorhodospiraceae > Ectothiorhodospira > Ectothiorhodospira shaposhnikovii. The sequence continues at coordinate 2,946,632 of NZ_CP178333.1, forward strand.
GACCTGACCATGGCCAACATCCTGGCCGGCCCCCTGATCGCCCTGGCCCCGGCCCTGGGCCGACGTACCCGGGCCGGGGGGCGCATCATCCTCGCCGGATTGCTGGACCGTCAGGCCGAGGAAGTCGCCTCCGCCCATGAGCCCTGGTTCGAGATGAGCGTGGCCGACCGGCAGGACGGCTGGACGCTGCTGCAGGGGGTGAGGCGCGTCAATGCGCCCTGAACACCCCCATGCTGAAGGTTTGCCCACACTGCCAGGCACGGTTCTACGTCAGCGATTCGCTGCGTAAATTTTCCGGCGGGCAGGTCAGGTGCGGTGAATGCGGCAAAACTTTTGATATTCAGGATCCATCATCCCCCTCGCCCTTGTCCTGGGTGGAGCCATCAATCCCCACCCTCAGGGAAGACACCCCCAAACCATCTTCCCATTCCCCCTTCGAGGCAGATTCCGGGACCATTGAGAACGCCACGCAAGACGAGGGCGAGATCGTCGACTTCGACCCGCAGGCGGAGCCGAAGAGCGCTACCACCACGCCGGACCTCCCCTTACCGGTACCGATAATACCCATACTGCCCCCCCCCCTTCCGTCATCCCCCATGGCAGGAGCATTCAGGCCAGCCCCGCTCCGGAAATCATTGCGCCCCAGGCATCCGTCCCCATCGCCAAGGCCGACACCGCCAATCCGGACCATCCCGCGATGATACCGGCGGCCCTTCTCCCGGACCTGACACAGCCTGCCCCCCGGTCTCCCCCCCTCGGCAGCACCTTGATCTGGGCCCTGGCCTGCCTGACCCTGATAGCCCTTCTGGCAGGCCAACTGGCGTACAACGAACGCGAACACCTGCTGAAACACCCCGGAGCCGAACCTTGGGTACGGCAAGCCTGCAACTGGCTGAACTGCGATCTGCCCCCGCCGGCAGACCTGAATGCAATCCACCTGATCAACCGTCAGGTACACACTCACCCCACCTATCCAGGCGCACTCATGGTCACCGGGCGCGTGGAAAACCGTGCGAATTTCCCGCAACACTGGCCGGTCATGGAAATGGTCTTCATGGACATCATGGGTCGCCCCATCGCCGCGAGACGGCTTGCATCCGACGCCTACCTTCTCCACCCCGCCAATGGCCTGATGCCCCCCGGAACACCCGCCGACATCAGACTGGACCTGAAAGATCCGGGCGCAGCGGCGGTATCCTACGAATTTCGTTTCCTTGCCCCCTGACCTCTTTCAGATTTCAGACCACCTATCCCCACACATCCGGGAAAGGGGCTTTATACCCTGCCCCCCACTGGGTATCATGCTCTGTCCGGCGCAAACCACGCATCACGCCCTTTAAAGCCCATGCACATCGGACCCCACACCGTCGACCCGCCACTGATCCTCGCGCCCATGGCGGGCATCACCGACCGACCCTTCCGTCAACTGTGCCGACAGCAGGGCGCCGGCCTGGCGGTGTCGGAAATGGTCCACTCGGACATGAGCCTGTGGGGGACCACCAAATCCCGCCTGCGCCTGGACCAGGACGGCGAGATCGGCCCCCGCAGCGTCCAGATCGCCGGCTATGATCCGGGGATGATGGCCGAGGCCGCCCGGGCCGCCGTCGACCTGGGTGCCCAGATCATCGACATCAACATGGGCTGCCCCGCCCGCAAGGTGGTCAACCGCAGCGCCGGCGCCGCCCTGCTGGCCGACCCACCCCGGGTGGCCCGTATCCTGGCGGCCGTTGTCGCCGCCGTGCCGGTCCCCGTCACCCTCAAGATCCGCCTGGGCGTCGACCGGGATCACATCAATGCCCCCGACATCGCCCGCCTGGCCCGGGATCACGGCATCCGGGCCCTCACCGTCCACGGCCGCACCCGCGCCTGCGGCTTCAAGGGGACCGTGGACTACCAGGCCATCGCCCGGGTCAGGCAGGCGGTGTACATCCCCATCATCGCCAACGGCGACATCCGCACCCCCGAGCAGGCCCGACGGGTACTGGAGATCACCGGCGCCGACGCCCTCATGATCGGCCGCGGCGCCCAGGGCCGTCCCTGGCTGTTCCGGCAAATCCAGCACTACCTGACCCACGGCGAGCACCTGCCCGATCCCACCCCGGCCCAGGTCCATGCCCTGCTGCAGGCCCACCTGGGCCATATGTACGATTTCTACGGAGAGAACCTGGGAGTGCGCACCGCCCGCAAGCACATCGGCTGGTATCTGGACGGCCGCCCCGGCGCCGCCGACTGGCGCCCCCGCATCCTGCGTGCCCCGGACCGCATCACCCAGCAACAGCTGATCACCCGCTACTTCCAGTCGCTCTGCCAAGGCGAGGAAATTGCCGCATGACTCACGAGATCAAGGGAGAGAGCGAAACCCTGGCCAAGGCCGTGTACCAGGCCCTGGATGACTACTTCGCCCACCTGGACGGCCACGAACCGGATAACGTCTATCGACTGGTGATGGAGGAGGTGGAGCGCCCCCTGCTGACCTCCGTGCTCAGGCACTGCGACGGCAATCAAAGCCGGGCGGCACAGTATCTGGGGTTGAACCGGGGGACGTTACGGAAGAAATTGCGGCAGTATGGGTTGGCGTAAGTGATCATCAGACCCGCCAGCAGGCCCATTACCTGCCATAATCACTCTATGTAGCCTCTGAGATTCAAGGAATGTGCCGTCCGTCTCAGCCCTGAACCCCTTGCGACGCTACCTTTGCGGAGGCCCCGGGACATGATCATCGCCAGCCGTTCTCCGGATGACCCAGATAAGGCCGCCGCACCCTCCGCTGTTGTTATGGATGCAGCAACGACGGCTCTTGGCGCACTGAATAAATGGTTCACCCTTCAGACATGTGAAATGGGCTGCAGCAACCCCAACCTCTCCGAAATATTTGCCCTGCGTTACCGCACTTACTGCGAGGAACGGGGATTCCTGCCCATATCGGAATATCCTGACGGCCTGGAAAGAGATCCCTTCGATCAACGCTCTGCCCACTTTACCGCCAGAAACACCCAGGGCAACATTGCAGGCACCGTCCGCCTGGTACTAAGCCCCGGGGGGGAACCCTTCCCATTCGAATATCACTGCCCACCCTTCGAGAATTTCCTCCCTCCACCCGCCTCCTTGAGCGCCGAGGTATCCCGACTGGCGGTCAGCAGGAGCTATCGTCGCCGCACCGGGGACACATGGTTCGGTGTCAATGAGTCCGACGGCATGCCAGCGCCGAAACATCTGCCAGGGCAGGAACGAAGAAGCAACTCCCCCCTCCTGGTACTTGGACTTTATCGCCAGATGTACCGCTACAGTTGCGAAAAGGGTATCCAGTACTGGTATGCCGCCATGGAAAAATCGCTGATCAGGATCCTTTCCCGGTTCGATTTCGTGTTCGAACCCATTGGGGAGGAACGCGACTATTATGGCCCGGTGACCCCCTACCTTGCCGACCTGAGGGAAATCGAACGTCGTCTGCAGCGAACCAGGCCCGAACTACTCAGATGGTTCCAGCACGCGCCCTGATCAGGCCCTCGCAAGCGGAGTACGGATGCACCGGGTAACAGACAATCTTCGGCGCACATGGAGACGCCTGCAAAGGCGCTTCCTGCTCCGGCAACTCTCCCGACAAAGACCGGAAACCCTGCGGGCCCTGTCACGTCGGCGCCTGGAGCAATGCTTTACCCGTGCGGCCACCGGTTCGCCGGCCTATGGAACCCTGCTGCGTGAAGCTGGCCTCAACACCCACCCGATGAAGGCCGAGGCCATCCTCCGTGACGCGCCCTTGCTGGACAAAGGGAACACCTTCGGCCGTTTCCCACTACAGGCACTGATGATTGAAGGCACGCCGCCGCAGACACTGGGCGGCATCCTGACCAGTTCCGGCCATGGAGGTGATCGTTTCGCCTTCGGCCTGACCACCCACCGACAAATGGCGACTGGTCCCGATGCCATCGACCTGGGTTTGCAGATGGCCTTTGGCGTGGATGACCACTCCACCCTGCTGGTGAACTGCCTGCCCATGGGGGTAGTGTTCAACTCGCGCACCGTCTGCGTGGCCAACGTCAGCGTCCGTGAAGACATGGCCCTGGCCATCATCCGCCAGGCCAGCCCCCTTTTTGATCAGGTGATCCTGTGTACCGACCCCCTGTTTCTCAAGCGCCTGCTGGACCATGCCGCGGAACAGGGGTTTGACTGGTCTCAGGTCCGGCTTCAGGCGATCCTTGGCGAAGAAACGTTCAGTGAGGATTTTCGCAGCTACGCGGGAGCCAGGCTCGGCATCGACCCGGACACGCCGGAAGGCCCGATGATCGGCAGTTCCATGGGCGTGGGGGAACTGGGATTGAATCTGTTCTTCGAGACCAGGGAAACCATCGCCGCACGTCGCGCCCTGCACCGCCGGCAACCGCTGCATCCCCCGCCCTTTTTCTTCTGCTACAACCCGTTGCGCACGCTGGTGGAAATCCACGCACCGGACGACAACGGCAACGGAGAACTGGTGGTAACGGTGCTGGACCCCCAAGCCACCATTCCGCTCATTCGTTACCGCACCGGCGACACGGCCCGGTGGCCCCGGGCGGAGGATTTCAGCGACCTTCCCTGCCCGGTGGCCGAAGCCCTCCAGCATGGCCCCTTGCCCATGATCGCCCTGCAGGGGCGCGCCAAGGACCGGATCGGCTCAGGGTGGCGGGTGGATCATTTCAAGTCACTGCTGTATCGGGATCCACGGGTGGCAGACTGTGTGTCCGGTGCTTTCCGCGTCGACCCTCAGGCTCAACAATGGGAGGTACAAGTGCGCTCGGGGCTGGCAACACCATCTCCGGCGGAGGTTGCCGACCGCCTTCAGGCACTGGTCCATGCAGAGGCTGTAGACCGTCAGCGCCCCCCTCCACGGGTTCGCTGTTACCCCCATGAGGACTTCCCCTACGGGATGGGGCTGGATTACGAGCGCAAGTTCACCTATCTGCCTCGCGCCTGATCACCATCCCACCCCGCGGGAGAACAGACATATCAGGTGCGGCGGCGACGGTTGGCGGCGAACCCCATACCCGCCAGTCCGATACCCAGCAGACCCAGCATGGCGGGCTCAGGCACGGGAATTTCCTGGGCAGTCCAGCGGGCCTGGACAAAGATCTGGGTTTGGGCCTGCTCGGCAGCCCACACCCGGAAGAACTCACCAGACTGGGGAGATGCGCCTGGATTGGTGCAGGGACCCTCTAACTCAAGCCCCGTACAGATGAGCACACCATTTCCGGGAGCCAGTTGAAAATCAATGGAGTAGAGGTAGTTATCCAGCTCAAAACTGAGGGAATCCAGCGCAATGTCCAACACGGTATAGACATCATCACAAGGAACCGTACTGCCGGTGGGATTACCTCCCGGGCAGTTCTGGGCCAGACCGGTGTTCAGGGTTTCCCAATAGCTCACCCGGGTCACGGCATCCAGGTCTTCCAGCAACATACTGTCAAGACTGAAGGTTGAATCAGAAAAAACCCGGAAATTGCCGAGAATATCGGCGATCCAGAGGGGGTTTGGCACATTGCTGTTCAGTGGAACGGTCAGAACCTGATTCACCTGGGTCAACTGATCAATAGTCCACCACTGCCCCTGGGTCCACCCCGCACCTTGAAAAGACGGGCTGTTGGCGGAGGTGAATGACCCGATGGTCAGTGAACTGGTCGCGCCACCATTCATGGAGGAACTCCAAGCCAGCTGCTCGAAGGTATTCGCGGAACCAGGAGGGGTACCGACCGGGTTATTGGCGCTCAGGGTCAGACCGGTATTTGACGGATTGAAAAATGTCTCGGTATTACCATCGTTCTGGGGGTCAAGCCAGCCGGCGGCCTGCACGAAATACAGCTGAGTCAGCGGTGCGGCGCTGGCGGTGCCGACCAGTGCCCCTGCCGCAAGCACCGATGCCAGAGCAGTGATTTTAAATGATGTTTTCATCTACGATCTCCTTCACGGAATAGGGGCACGAAGAATCGGCCTTACACACGCACCACCAGCAAAAAGCAGACCAAAAACAAAAATACAAATGTGATCAAAATCTTATAATCAGGAAAAAAAAAACCACACTCGCAACCTGCTCTAATTCGTAAAAAAGACCGACACGCAAAAAACCACACCACTCGGTCCCCCTGAATCAGCCACTCCGTGTTCCGAATCCTTCATCCTCATACTCTGAGTCATTCCCGCACAAGCGGGAATCCAGTGACAAACTGAAAATTCCTGACTCCCACGTGCGCGGGAGGTGGCGCTGGAAAACTCGGCCTTTGTTTCCTTTTGCGAATACACCAGATAAGCAACGCCATTGATGACGTTATGCTTTTTCCGGTAGCCATCAATGAACTACCTGGACGGCAAGCCTTACAAGGAGCGCAAAGGCTATACTGGTCAGGAACAATCCTCAGAACCACCACTTGAGCGTCGGGAACCTGCGGGGTAACACCATGATTCGAGGCCTGTATAGTGTTTGCCTCATGACCTGCCTGGCCCTAGCCATGGACGTAGCCATGGCCGGAGAAAAACCCGTCACCACCCGTACATTGGACGACCTTGGATTCCAACCGATACGCAGTGCCCCGGCAACCACAGTCAGCCTCAACGATACCCGCGTGAGTGCCGAAATCCATGGTGTGCTGCAGGAAGTGGTCGTGCGCGTGGGGGAAGTGGTGAGAGCTGACGCCCTGCTTGCAAGGCTTGATTGCGAGGAACACAGCCTGGACCTCCAGCAGGTCCGGGCCACAACACAGGCCGCACGGGCGGACGCAGAATTTGCCCAGTTTCAGTTGGGAAGGGCCCAGGAGCTGGCCCGCCGACAGGCCGTGTCCGCGGAGCTCCTGAACGAGCGTCAGGCCCAGGCCTCGCGCACTCGGGCCGAAGTGCTGCGGCTGGAGGCCGCCACCCGTTCCGCCCAGCGACGCGTCAACCTCTGTGAAATCCGTGCTCCCTTCGATGCCGTGATCATCGAGCGTCTGGGCAGTGTCGGCGAACTGGTGCAGGCCGGCACCCCCATCGCACGGATTTTGGACGCCGGGGACCTGGAAGTCAGCGGTAATATCCAGCAGCAGGACCTGCCTGCCCTTCAGGCCGCGGGAGAAATCCGTTTCGTGGCGGCGGGTGTGCATTACCCGGTGGAGTTACGTGCTGTTTCTCCCGTGGTGGATCAGCGACTTCGAAGCGTGGATGTACGGTTTGTGTTCACCCATGAAGCAGCTCTGCCCGGGCAGGTGGGACGTATCGAATGGGTTTCAGGGCTGCGTCACGCGCCCGCCGACCTGCTGGTAAGGCGAGAAAACGCCCTGGGAATCTTTGTGGAAGAGGATGGCAGAGCCAGGTTCATACTCGCTCCCGGCGTCAGGGAGGGGCAACCCCCTCCGATGGACTTGCCCGGAGATACCCGACTGATCGTCGATGGGCGCTTTGGCCTGCGTGACGGAGACTCCGTCCGGATCATCGAGCGCTGATGGGGGCCGGCATGTATCGCCGTTTTCTGGAAAACCACTTCCTGGCTAATGCGGTGTTTCTTGGCGTCCTGATCGTTGGCGTCATCACCTATTTTCAGTTACCCAGACAACAGGATCCGACCGTCAATCTGAACTGGGTCACGATCCAGACACTCATGCCCGGCGCATCGGCCACGGATATCGAACGTCAGGTGACTGACGTGCTGGAAGAAGCCGTGGAACGGGTGTCGGATATCCGGTTCACTTCCAGCATAAGCCAGCGTGATGTCTCGCTCATCATCATACGCCTGGAAGAAATGAGTGAGCGCAGAGTGGATGAACGGATCAATGATCTGCACAGGGAGATCCAGAACGTCGAAAGCGATCTGCCTGCGGAAGCTCGCCGACCCAGCATCACCACCATCAGCAGTGCCAACGCCTACCCTACCACCATGATCGCCGTGGTCGGACTGGACGACGACGACAACCTGCGTTTCCAGGCGCAGCGCATCCAGCAGGATCTGGAGCGGCTACCCGGCACCGACCGGGTGGAACCCATCGGCCTTCGGGACCCTGAACTTCAGGTACTGTTCCACCCGGACGAACTGGTGGGCCTGGGGTTGACACCTTCGATACTGGCACAGACCGTCAGCACCTACTTTAGGGATCTGGCAGCGGGTACGGTGGGCCTGGGAGACCAGGAATGGCTGGTGCGTCTGCAAGGCACGGAAAATGACCCGGAATATCTTGCCGACATTCCCCTGCTTTCAGCCCACGGTGAAATCCCCTTGCGCAGCGTTGCCCAGGTGGTCCGCGGGCGCGAAGACGCCGATCATCTGGCGCGCTACCTTGGCAACCCCTCGATCCTGCTACCGGTATTCAAGCAGGACGATGCCAACGAACTGGAATTCCTCGACCGAATCCGGAACTATCTGAACGACTATAACGATCGCGCCAGCCCCATCACCGGCGTCCAGATTGTCTTGCTGGATGACCAGACACTGGTCACTCGCCAGGCCATCGGCACCATGCAGAGCAATGCGGCCATCGGACTGCTTCTGGTACTGATTACCACCTGGCTACTCCTGGGTTCACGGATCGCCTTCGCCACCTGCTTCAGCCTGGTCTTCGTCATTGCCGGCACCTTCCTGTTTCTCGGACTGATCGGGCAGACACTCAATGTCATCGTCCTGCTTGGCCTCATGATTGTGCTGGGCATGCTGGTGGACGACACCGTCGTGGTCGCCGAGGCAATCCACCGTCGTTTACAACAGGGCATACCTCCCATGGATGCGGCCATCGATGCCCTCCGAGAGGTGGCGGCCCCCGTCACCGCCGCCGTCCTTACCACCATTGCAGCCTTCCTACCCCTGATGCTGGTGCCCGGTGTGCTGGGCGAATTCATGAAGGTGGCGCCCATCGTCGTCGCCGTGGCACTGATACTGAGTCTGGTGGAGGCCTTCTGGATCCTGCCCAGCCACATCGCCGCCTCCCGCCCAAAACCTGATCGATTTACCCGCTCGGGCCGTCTGCGGTCAAAAATGGTCAGAAAAGCAAGACTGCGCTATGGATTGATCCTGACCAAGGCCCTCAGACGCCCCAGGATGACACTGGGTCTTTTCACCGGACTGCTGATCCTGGCACTCACCTTCGTGGCCTTGGGACTGATCCGAACCGAGTTCTTTGCCACGGACTCGGCCCGGCTATTCTTCGTAAACGTGGAAATGCCGGCGGGCACCCCTCTGGAGAAGACCCTGACGACCACCATGGCGGTGGAATCGGCCATTGCGACTGAGTTCCGGGGGGATGAGCTACGCTCCAAGGCCAGCTATGCCGGCATCCAGTTCACCAATGCGGAGAGTCTGTTCGGCACCGCCAAGGGTCAGATCCAGGTGAGCCTACGACCACAAACCCGAACGGGACGGGATGTGGATGAGATCATCGAAGCCGTCCGACGGGTCGCTGCCCAGGTGCCTGGCCCGGAATCCATCTGGATGGAACGTCGCATCTCCGGGGCCCCGCCAATGGGGCGCCCGGTCAGCGTGAAGGTAAGAGGGAATGATCTAGAAGAGATCCGGAGGGCGGCAGACCATGTCACCGGCATCCTGCAGAACATTCCTGGTACCTATGATGTGGTTGACGATGCCTACGCCGGCGGCATGGAACTGTCGGTTCGCCTCAACCCGGATGCCATCCTGCGCGCGGGTCTGGATCCGAGCCATGTCATCAGGGATCTGCGACTCCTTACGGACGGGGAAGTGGTCGCGTCCATGCGGGATCGTGGCGAACGCATCGGTGTACGTGTGCGTGCTCGCGTAGAGGCGGTGAAAGACATCGACCGCTTCCTGGATACTCCGATCAGCGTGCCTGATGGGAGTCCCATCCTGCTGGGGCAACTGGTTGATTACGAGATCATCCGGGCAGAAGGCAGTATCCGACATTTCAACCTTCGGCGCACCATCACGGTGGAATCCGAACTGGATGAGTCCGTCATGGATGCCGCCACTGCGCACCGTCTTGTCCAACGGGAGTGGAATACCCGTTACGCAAGCCTGTATCCCAATATCGATCTGGACTTCACGGGTGACTTCGACGACATCGTAGAAAGCATCGAAGCCCTGGGGTGGCTGTTCCTGCTGGGTCTGATGCTGGTTTACCTCATCCTGGGCACCCAGTTCCGCAGTTACACCCAGCCTCTGATCGTACTGGCCGTGGTGCCCATGGCCCTCACCGGCGTTCTGATCGGCTTGCTGGTGAGCCAGCAACCGCTCAGCGTATATACCCTCTATGGTGTCGTGGCATTGGCCGGTATTGCCGTGAACGACGCCATCGTACTCATTTCCGCCGCCAACGACCGCCTGCGCCGCGGTATGCCGCTGATGCATGCGGTGCTCAACGCCGCCCGGCGCCGCTTCATCCCGATCATCATCACCTCGGTGACGACGGTTGCCGGATTGTTTTCGCTGGCGGTCGGGCTGGGAGGAAAATCGCTCATGTGGGGACCTCTGGCCAGTGCCATCGTATGGGGCCTGCTGGTATCAACCGTACTGACACTGTTTGTGATTCCCATCATGTACAGCCTGATTGTTCGACCTTCGGTCCGCCAGGAGGCCACCGCCTTACCCCTTCCGCGAGCGCTGGATGAGGAAAGCCCCTCTCCCATAAAGGGCTTGCTGAAGATGATTACCCAGGGCGCCCTCAGCGGCCGCCCAATCCAGAAGATGGATGACCACCTGGCTACCATCGTCAACTATCCCGTGCTGCGTAAACTTTACAATGAGGGTCAACGTGCACTCTCCCTGGCAAAATACGAATCAGCCATCCGTCTCTTTGAGGCCGGCGCCCGAGAAGCACCGCAAAGTCCGGTCTTCCACCTGTGTGCCGCTCAGGCCCTGGCCCTGTTCATGCAGCGATCCTACGGGGCGGACCTGGGCTACCTGGCAAGGATGCGGCGCTATCTAAGCGCTGCCCGTCGGCTGACGCCGGATGACCCTCGTCTCCCCGTGCTGGAACAGATGGCCAGCGAGCTGGAGGCGGTGGCGGAAGATCCCACGGCCCATTGAGCAACGACGATGCCCGTACCCATCAGGGCAAGGTCACAGACAAGCCGGAAAAGGAAAGGATGGCAGGAAGAATGACCGCAGAAGATGACCAGGTCTATCGTCAGATCCATCTGGACGTGGCCCGCAATGCCACCGACGACTTTAACCCCTTTCACGATGCTGATAAATGGCATCGTATCCATCAGAATCCCTTCGGCGGCCCCATCGTACTGGGCTTTCAGATGGAATGCCTGGCTGAATACCGGGTAACCCGTCACCGCCTGCTGGACAGCACGCCGGACGACCCTCCGCCTGCTTATCGCAACTATCAGTTCACCTTTGCGGGGGTACTACGGACCGATGAACCCTTCCGCATGGAAATCAAACCCACCAAGCGAACCTGCACACCGGACGGCCGTTGGATCCGCTCCAATCGTGTCGTTGTCAGAAAAACCAACGGCATGGTGTTGCTCGGACAAATCAGGGATTCCGATCACCCACTGACGCTGCCTGACCTGACACCCCCCTTCCAGCTGTCCGAGAATCTGCCTCCATTGCCCGACCGCAGCCTGCTGCCAGAGGGAGGCTGGTTCCATAAACGCAAGTTCATGACCAACAGCAACGCCAAGAATCTGCTGTCCGGTTCACTGGCCAGACAGGCGGATTATTTCGATGAACTGGAGGATCACATCAACTATCCCGATATGTTCCCCACCGCTCTCATCTCCTGCGCATTACTGGAACGCACCCATGCGGCAGGCCATGACTTCTACGCCAATCCCATGGTCTATACCACACATCAGTTCAGCGTGAACCAGACGCTGGCACGCCGCCTGCGAAGTGCCGATGCCCTGCATCTGCTGGTGAGTGATGCTCAACAGGTGGCTAGCAACGGTGGCGGCTTGGGACACACGCGCCTGCAGCAACAACGACACATCTGCCTGGGCCTACTGGAAAACGGGGGGATACTCTTTCGCGGTGAGGTAATGCTGGCATCCCTCAATTCCATTCTCGGCAAGAGTGCCTAGGCGCAGAAGCAAGGCGATAGGGTTCTCCCCCGTGCAAAAACAGCCGGGCCATATCAGGTGACGCCTGAATGGCTCGCTGTACGGCCGTATCCAGATGGGCCAGAAAGGGGTAACGGGTGCCGCGGTACTCGCACGGAACGCCAGCCAGGGAAAATTCAAAACCCAGGCGGCGAACCATCCTGGCCAGGGCCCGATTCACCAGAAAATACATGTAGGGGATATTCCGGTCCCGGCTGTATTCGATGGCGGCTCGAAGCATGACAGCAAACAACTCAGACCGCATGGGAAGCGTCAGAGAACATGAAAGCTCCTCCTTGGCCAAAACAGGACCAACCATGGCATTCATGCCCTGCCGATTGAGACACTCACCATCATCGGCTGGCGTTGTCCTGAACAACGGCCCTCGTTGCTGATTACGCCAAACAACCCCGGTACCATCTCCCCCCTGAATTCCCCAGCCCGGGGCATCCGAGGTCATCGAGCCGGTCCTTCGGCGGCGAACATAATCTTGCGTGATGCAGATCCGTGACAGCTCCACGGCACCCCCAGTCACTGGACTGGCATCCCCGGCACTTACGCGAGTGATCCGATGCACAGGCAATTCTCCCTGCACGGAATGCACCAGACGCATTGCACCCAACCATTGACCGGTTTCTCGTTCTCGCACGATGAAGGCGGTGGCATTAGAATCCCAGTGGTCGGATTCCTGACCATCGGAGAACGCACGGGAATCCTCAAACCCTTTTTCCAGGCAATAAACCAGATAGCGGATTTCGTGATGAATCTGCAAAGTACCGGGTGTATCGGCAACAATAACTTCATAGCGTGCACCGAACATGCGTTAGCCCCATGATTACACTGACCCGAGCGGGATTAAAGCATGTTGTCGGCGGCGGGTCGGGTATCGGATCACAAAACCGGCAAACTACCGCCCCTCGCTCCATTCATCAAGCTCTCGTGGACATAATTATGTAACCCGGGAATATCACCTTGCATCGAATGGATCACCTGCTCTACCCGGACATAATAGGCAGCGCGAGTTCCATGGTATTCCATCGGCTCTCCGATACGGACAAATGGAAAACCGGATGATTGCAGCATCCTGGCCAAACGCCTTTCCATCATGACGAAGGCATACTCCCGACCTGCCATTTGCATCAGTGAGGTTCCGGCACAGAACAGCGCCAACCCCAACAAGGGGAAGGTGCGCCGCTCTTCCTCGGACATTTCATCCCAGCCGGGGTAACCCGCTGGCGAATCCGACTCACCCCGGCGGCGCCGGAACTGGGTATGCACCGCCAGGCGGGATACCTCACCAATCCGATCACGGGTAAAGGCTTCCGGCTTCAATTCGGAATGCGTCAGGCTGTCCCGGCAGAAGGCCTCCATCGGGAGCAGGAAGCCCGGCTGCTCGGCAGGCGGAATCACTACCCTGATACAACCTGCGGGTACATCACATGCCCGATGCCGGATAATACAGTGCAGCGCAAAGGCATCGTATTCGTCACGCTCGCGCCCACCAGGACAGTCTTCCTCCTTTTCATAGGCAAACTCACGACAGTAAACGTCGTAACGCACTTTGTGCGCTTCATCCTTGAGTGCTTCGGTATCGGCAAGCAACACCTGAAAATAGCTTGCAAAATGCTCAACCAGAGAAGGTGTTTTCATGGCGCTTTATTCCATCCAGGGGGGGGGACATCCATCAAACCCAATCCATAGGGAAGCATAGCTCATGCACAGGCCAGGGGAGCAAAGTCCGGGGGACATTCGTTCCAAGCATCGTCGGGCACTATACTCATCTGACCCATGACAATGACACCAGCCATACTGCCACGGCACCAACCTTGGGACACCATAGATGAGCCTCTTTGACCATGAACTGGCCTTTTCCCGCAATCTGGGCTGGCTGACGCAGACCGAGCAGACACTGCTGAAATCCCGACGCGTCGCCATCGCCGGCATGGGCGGCGTCGGCGGCACCCACCTGCTAACCCTGGCCCGCCTGGGTATCGGCGGTTTCCACATCGCGGATCCGGATGTATTCGAACTGCAAAACTTCAACCGGCAATCCGGCGCGACCATGCAGACCCAGGGGCAGACCAAGGTTCAGGTCATGGCCGACATGGCCCGGGACATCAATCCCGAACTGGACATCCGCAGTTTCCCGGAAGGCATCCATGCAGGCAACCTGGATGAATTCCTTGAGGGGGTACACCTGTTCGTGGACGGCCTGGACTTCTTCGCCCCGGGAATACGCGCCCAAGTCTTTCGACGCTGCGCGGAATTACAGATCCCCGCCATCACGGCAGGCCCCATCGGCATGGGCACCGCCTACCTGCTGTTCATGCCTGGAGGCATGAGCTTTGATGAATATTTCCGCCTGGAGGGAGAAACCAATGAGAGGCAATATGTGAATTTCCTGGTGGGGCTGACCCCCTCATCCCTGCAACGAAGCTACCTGGTCGATCCCTTGCGCCTGAACCTGGCGGAACAACGAGGGCCCTCCACCATCATGGGTTGTCGCCTTGCCACCGGTGTCATGGGGACAGAGGCCCTGAAGATCCTGCTGCAACGCGGCCCCCTCTATCCGGCACCCTGGTTCCATACTTTTGATGCCTACAGGATGACATACCGGCGCGGCAAACTGCGCTGGGGCAATCGCGGCCCGTTGCAAACCCTGAAGCGACACCTGGGATACCGCCAGGTTGCACGACTGCTTGGAACACCGGCACCCGTACCGGAACCGACACCCCAGGGTCTGATGGAGGAACTGCTGGCACTGGCGCGCTGGGCACCAAGCGGCGACAACACCCAGCCATGGCGTTTTGAAATCCGTGATACCCGGCATCTGGTGATACACGGCTTCGACACACGGGATCATGTCATCTATGACCTGCAAGGTCATGCCAGCCAGCTTGCCCTGGGCGCCTTGCTGGAGACCCTGGAGATCGCGGCCCGCGCCCGCGGCCATGACTGTCAGATTCAGCGACGGCTGGACACACCGGAAACCACGCCCTGCTTCGACATCCGGCTGACCACCCGGGACAGCCCCGTCCCGGAACCGCTGGCCGCCCATATCAAAGCCAGATGCACCAACCGCTTCCCCCTGAGCCGGAAGCCGCTGCTGCCGCGGGATCGTGCGGCCCTGGAGGCATCGCTGGGGGCGGGCTACCGGGTCATCTGGCTGGAAGGACGGGACGGGCTCAGGCGCATGGCAAGGCTGCTGTACGACAATGCCTACATCCGTCTGACCACGCCGGAAGCCTACCCGGTCCATCGACAAATCATCCAGTGGAACAGCCAGTACAGTGAGGACCGACTACCGGATCAGGCACTGGGCATGGATCCCCTGGGCCTGAAACTCATGCGGTGGGCCCTGGGCAGCTGGCGGCGGGTGCACTTTCTCAATACTTACCTGGGCGGTACCCTGCTGCCGCGGCTGCAAATGGATGTCCGCCCGGCACTGGGGTGCGCCGCCCATTTCGTCATCATTGCCAACAAACCGGTCCGCCATCTGGACGATCACATCGCCGGCGGGCGGGCCGTGCAGAGATTCTGGCTGACCGCCACCGGCCAGGGGCTGCAGTTTCAGCCCGAACTCACCCCCCTGATCTTTGCTGGCTATGTTCGGGAACAGGTGGAATTCACCCGCCACCAGCCCTCCATCGAACGTGCCATGCGCCTCACCCGGGAACTGCAGGGACTCATCGGCACGGATGCCCTGGAATCAGCGGTCTTCATGGGCCGGATAGGCTATGGCCCCGCGCCCGCCGCCCGCTCGCTGCGGCTACCACTCGCGGCCCTGCGCTGCGACTAAACCCGTCGACAAAATTTACATGAACCACATTCACCCAGACGCCAATCCAACTAAAATCAAAAAAAATCAAATAGATAAAAAACAGGCATGATCCCTGCTTGGAACCAGTCAAGAAGAGAATCCCATGCCTTTCAGGGAATCTCGAAAGAGCCTGGCAAAGGCACTCAACACCGGAACTCTAGCGGGAGCAACAGAACATGAAGACACACAACAAAACCCTTCGGCGCAATCTGTTGGCCGTTGCCGTCACCGGCACGCTGGTTCTGGCGGGCGCCGGCCAGGCTCATGCCTATGTCATGGCTGGCGGCGTGCTGAACATGACCAACTTCATGATCAGCGGCAGCGGTGGACAGCTGGATGCAAGTGACTTTTCAGTCCTCACCTTCGTCGGCACGGCAGATGTCAATGGCTCCCTCACGGGTTCAGGTGGCGGGGCTTTCGCAATTGATGATTCAACGACCCAGACGGGAGTACCCATTGATATCGGCGCACAGTGCGTGGGCAATGGCTGCCTCGGTCTGGGGCTGACTGAAAACACCTTTCCGAAACTGACCGCCCCTCCGACCACGGGTAATTATGCCGCCGGAGACCAATTCGAATCCGGCTCGCCGATCACTGGCCTGCCGGGCTTCGGCAACGATCCGGCCAACATCGCCAATGCCTCCTACGTGGGCGTGGACATCGGATCGGCGGATGCCTCATCGAACTCCAACAACAATCTGAACACCAGTTTTATATTCAGTCTTGCCCAGGATGATGGACTGACCTTCAGTTTCGACCTTGACGCCTTCCTGCAGGTAGCTGTTTCCAGCAACGAGGTCTTCCCTGCCTTTGCCACAGCGGCCTACTCTCTCTCCTTTTCAATCACGGACCTGAGTAATGGCGGGGCTACCATTTGGAACTTCACGCCTGACGTATTCGGAGACGGCACCAACACACTCAGCCTGAACGCACCTTTGCCGATGAACATTGAGCTCATTCGTGACACCGGCGGCCCCATCAACTTCTCCAGCACCACCGCTCCGCTCCTTGCAGGCAATCTCTATCAGGCCTCTTTCCGCATGACCATTGAGACTGACGCAGGACGTGCCGTCGTACCCGAACCCGCCTCCCTGGCACTGTTCGGCCTGGGCCTGCTGGGGCTGGGTGCCACGATGACCGCAACCCGGCGCAGAAGTATATAATCATCAAGACCTGCCGGATCACCATCAGGCAAAGAAGGGGCACGGATGTCGTGCCCCTTCTTTTCTTTATTTCGTGATCATCTCCACAGAGGATCAAGGCCCATGCCCAGCCCCGCCGTCCTACTGGTTGCCCTCAGAGAAGTCATCACCCGGCAGCGTGCCCCACGGCGCACGGAACCCGATCTGATCATGGCGGATCCCGAACAGGTGGCGGCCTATACCCGTGCCGGACGGGAAGACGGGGTCATGGCCCCCGTGTATCACTTCCACGCTGCCCAGGTCTGCGATGTGATCCGCCCCGGGGATACCGTCCTGGATCTTGCCTGCGGACCCGCCACACAGCTGGCCCTGGTGGCTCGCCTTAATCCGGACGTCCGCTTCATCGGCGTGGATCTTTCGGAGGAAATGCTGGCACGGGCGCGGGAACACATTGCCGAGCAGCAACTGGACAATATCGAGTTCCGGCACGGAAGCATCGACGCACTGGACTTTCTGGAAGCGAAATCCGTCGACGCGGTCATGTCCACCATGGCGCTCCACCACCTGCCCGATGAAGAAACCCTGTCAAGCACCTTCAACGAGATATCAAGAGTGCTCAAACCCGACGGTGGGCTTTATCTGGTGGACTTTGGTCATCTGAAATCCCCCCGCTCCATCGAATACTTTGCCAATCAGTATGCAGACCGGCAACCGGACCTGTTCACCGAGGATTACCGGAACTCACTCTGGGCGGCGTTCCCCAAGGAGGCATTTCAGCGGGGGCATGCCCGCCATCTGGCAGAGCGGAGCAGACTCTACAGCACCTTCATCTTCCCCTTTATGGTGGCCATCAAGAGCCCCTCCAGGCGCGCCGATGAACAGGCCTTGAGAGAGACGTTCGCCCGCTTGCGCGAACAGCTCCCGCCACACCACCGCCGGGACCTGAAGGATCTGAAGACCTTTTTCGGCCTCGGCGGCCTGAGCAGCCCCCTGTTGTAGGTCAGGGGGCAGACCACCACCCCGGGGCAACCGCCCCTACCGGATTCGCTCCATGAGGGCCGCTGCTTCTTCCCGCTGAGGAAACTCCGGCACCCCGGACAGTAATGCCTCCAATTCCCGTCGTGCCTGGCTTCGCCTGCCCGCCTTTTCCAGGGCCACAGCATAGTGGTACCTCACATCCGGGCGCTCCGGCACCGCATGCCTGGCCTCTTCCAGCAGCGCCAGACCCCGTTCCGGATCATCCCGGTTGACCAGTATCCAACCCAGGGTATGGGTGATGGCGGGGTTTTCCGTCGCCAGGGCATGGGCCTGCTCCGCATATTCGACCGCCCTGTCGTTCCCCGTGCCGAAGTACAGGTAAGCCAGATTATTCAGCAGCAGAGGATTTTCGGGCTGCAAGCGGCGCAGCGTTTCATACTGGGCGATCGCTTCGTCCACAGCCCCCAACAGCAGATAGGTTTCGGCCAGATGGTTACGCACCGTGGCATCCTCGGGGACACGTTCAAGATGACGACGCAGCACTTCCACCCCCTCTGTGACACGCCCCGCCACCAGAAGGGCCTGGGACAGACTCATGGCATGGTTCGCTGCCGGATTCAGCCCATAGGCCCTGTCAAAGGCCGTCGCAGCCTCATCCCAGCGCTGTGCCATGGCATGTGCGCGCCCTTCCACTGCATGACCGGCGGCGGCAAGCCCATCCTGGCCCTGCATGACACGCGCAACACGCAACGCTTCATCCCCGCGACCACTTTTTAATTCCAGCAACGCCAGATTGGGCAGGGCTCCCACATGACCGGGGCTCAGTTCCAATGCCCGGCCATAGGCAACCCTGGCATCATCAACACCACCCGCAAGCTCGAACCGGTATCCCAGTCGATGCCATGCATCGGCATCGGCCAGCGGCTGCGCCGACAGCAGGCGCAGTGTCGTGATTGCCTGACCACCGGCGCCGGATTCAAGCTGAGCACTGGCAAGAAGCTCCAGCAGGCGCGTGTCGGTGGAGCCGCTATCCCGGGCCGGTTGCAGGACTTCCGCGGCACGCTGCGGCATCCCCTCCCGCAGATGGTACCCCCCCAGAACCAGCCGTGGCTCCAGAGCTTCCGGATGAGCCGCCACGGCGGCTTCCAGCACGGCGACCCCCTCGGCCACCTCGCCCCGGATCGCCTTGAGCCTCGACAGGCGCAGGCTGAGGGCCGTGTGCCCCGGGTTATGCTTGAGCCCCTCCCCATAGAGCCTGGCCGCCTCGTCGGTATTCCCCAGCCCCCACTCGATGGCAGCCAAGTTCGATGTCGTCACCGGCTCGCCGGGCAGCCTGTCCAGGGCCTCCCGCAGGGCCGACCTGGCCAGATCCATATCCCCCCTGCCCAATCCCACCATGGCTTCGAGATTGTAGGCCAACGGATTATCCGGCAAACTCGCCTTCAAGCTCCCGGCGGCCTCCAGCGCCTCGTCAAACCTTCCGGTCTGAATCAGGTTCAATGCGTAGACGGCCTCAAGACGGTATGCATCCGGCACCTGCTCAATAATGCTCCTGAGCTCGCGCAGGCCTTCCTCAGTCTGTCCCGAAAGCAGCAATCCTTCCGCCAGACGCGCCCGGGCCTGAAGATCATCGGGGCGAATCCGCGTCAGTTGCCGGAGGTAGTCCGTGCCTTCGGCAAACTGGCCCCGTGACATGAAGATATTACCCATCAGATTCAGTGCCAGAACATCATCCTGGCTGCGCCCAAGCACCGACCGAAGCAAGCCTTCCGCCCGGTCCAGATCCCCTTCCTGCAGGCGCACCATGGCCAGCAGACGGGCAGCCTCATCGGAATGGGGATAGGCGGACAGATAGCGTCGCAGATAGTGTTCCGACTGTTCCCGGTTGCCCAAGGCGAAATGGGTCGCGCCCAGGAAGAACACCGCGGGGTCAAACCCATCCCCTGCGCTCAGACTGCGTTCAAAAGCGGATTGCGCGGCACCATATTGGCCCTGCTCATAGAACATCAGTCCTTCGACATAACCGGTGGCCGGATGATTCGGAGAGAGTCTCTTCATGCTACGCAAATCGGCCTGCATACCAGCATGGTCTTCCTGGGCATGACGGGCTATCGCTCGCTTGACATGCAGAAGAAAGGGAAACCGGCTCAGTTCAATCGCCTTTCCATAAGCCGAAACGGCCTCATCCAACCGCCCGAGAGAGCGTTCAAGATCGCCCCAAAGCTCCCAGGCCTCGGCGGAATCAGGAGCGGTTTCCAGGGCCTGTTCGAGCCAATGACGAACACCCTCCTCACCCTCGCCCAGATTGAAGGCAACCAGCGCCAAGCCCAGTTGGGCATCCAGCACGTCGGGCTGAACCTTCAATGCGGCATTGAAGAGTTCACGGGCTCCGCCCAGGTTACCCATGCCGAACAGTGCGCCGCCCCGGATGGCAAGGACCTGGGCGCCAGGCACAGCCGGCAGGTCATCCACGTGACGGCTGTTGTCCAGCACCCATCCATACTGTCCCTGCACAAGTCCAGAACGTAACCATGGAACCAGCACCTGTTCCTCGGGCCAAGCCTGTCGCCTGGCCCGGTCCAGTTCCTGGCGTGCGCCGACCGCATCTCCCTGCTCCAACAGGGCCATGCCCAGCCTGAAACGCGCCTCCGCGGAGGCGGGCTCCTGCTGCAGGGCATTCTTGTATTCGATGACCGCGGCGGCAAGATCGCCCCGGGCCTCGAAGTCCATTCCCCGGGCCAGATACTCATCAACGGAATAGGATGTCCGGCCACACCCCGCCAGCATCACCGACAACAGGACCACACCCAGCCAAGTCAGGCACAACGACACGGGTTGTTTGAGGCCGGAAGGTTCGCGGACAAGGAAATACGGACGCATGCGCATCACTCCCAGAAAGTACTCCATCATCTAAACTCCGGGTCTCCGCATATCAAGATCAATATTCCGGCAGGACATGACCCGGCTTGCATGACTGAGACTGCCATTATGGTTGCAACACTGAAATCGGCGCAATGCCACATACTTTCATCAACACTCCCCATACCAGCCAAAAGTGTTGATTTCAGCATCATAAAGACATAAATTTTACGCGCTGTTTATATGCCTTCTCGTCAAAAAATCTGATCCAAAAAGCCATCTTTCCGGCTTTCAAACCGGACCAGGAATAATCTCAGCAAATCATTCCTGCTCAAATGCATCCGTGGTTGCCTATTCCTCCGTTTGCCGCCCCAGATCATGCTTCTTCAGCAAATCGTATAAGGTCGGCCGGCTCACCCCCAGCAGTTCCGCTGCCCTGGAGATATTACCCCCCACCATCTGCAGGGTACGGCGCACCGCCTTGCCTTCCGCCTCATCCCTCACCCGACGCAGATTGAGCATGAGCGGATCCTCGCCGTCGGCCGACAGTTCCAGGTCTTCCGCCGTCACCTGATTGCCTTCGGCCATGATCACCGCCCGCTTGATGCGGTTTTCCAGTTCCCGCACATTACCCGGCCAGTCATGGCGTTCGATGGCGCTTTGGGCATCCTGGGAGAAGCCGCGCATGGTCCGCCCTTGCTTGCCGGCAAATCGTTCCAGCAGCACCCGGGCCAGCAGGTGGGCGTCACCGGTACGATCCTTCAGCGCCGGGATATGGATGGTGATCTCGCTGATGCGGTAGAACAGGTCCTCGCGGAACCGGTCCTCGTCGATGAGGGTGGACAGGTCCTGGTGGGTGGCGCAGACCACCCGCACATCCACCGGGATCTCCCCTCGACCGCCGATGCGCTCGATGACCCGCTCCTGCAGGAACCGTAGCAACTTGGCCTGCAGGGGCATGGGCAGATCACCCACTTCGTCCAGGAACAGGGTACCGCCGTCGGCATATTCGATCTTGCCCCGGGTCTGCTTGACGGCGCCGGTAAAGGCGCCCTTTTCATAACCGAACAACTCGCTCTCCAGCAGGTTTTCCGGGATGGCGGCGCAGTTGATGGCCACGAACGGCCCCTGCTTGCGGCGGCTCAGGCCATGGAGGGCCTGGGCAACCACTTCCTTGCCGGTGCCGCTGTCGCCCAGCAGCAGGGTGGTGGCATCGGTGGGCGCCACCTTTTCCACGGTGCGACAGACCTTGAGCATCTCCGGGCTGGCGGCAACGAGGCCCGGCAGGGGTTCGGTGGTCTGACGGGCAGACAGGCGGCGGTTTTCCGCCTCCAGCTCGAACAGGCGATGGGCGCGCTTGACGATGAGATTGAGAATGTCCGCATCCACCGGCTTCTGGTAGAAATCGTAGGCACCCAGGGCCACGGCCCTGACGGCGTTGTCGCGGTCGTTGTTGCCGGTGACCACGATCACCTTGGTTTCCGGGGCCAGGGACAGGATCTGTTCAAGGGTGGCCAGACCTTCGGTCGCACCACCCGGATCCGGCGGCAGGCCCAGATCCAGGGTGACCACGGAAGGTTCGCCGCGACGCAACTGGGCAATGGCCTCGTCCCGGTTCTGGGCGGTCAGGATCTCGAAGTCGTCAAAACACCAGCGTAGCTGGCTGAGCAGGCCGGGATCGTCCTCCACCAGGAGTAATACGGGTTTTTGCTGAGTGCTGCCGGTCAACGTCTGGGTGCCTCACTGGCAGTGATCTGGTTACGTTTCTCCCGCAAGCGGGAGAGGAGCTTCTTCTTGCTGTTGGGCCAAAGGGATACTGATCCGGAATCGCGACCCCACTCCCGGTTCGCTCCATACTTCCAGATCCCCTCCCAGGGCGCGTACGAACTCACGGCTTTCATAGGCCCCGATGCCCATGCCGGTGAGCCCCTTGGTGGTATCAAAGGGCCGGAACAGGCGCTCGCGGATGAATTCGCTCGTCATCCCGGTGCCGGTATCACGGATCTCCAGATAGGCCTGGCGGCTGTCACGCCAGAGACCGAGCTGCACCTCACCCTCGGGCGGCGTGGCTTCCTGGGCATTCTGAATCAGATGATTCATCACGGACAGCAACCTCTCCGGGTCTGCAAGTACCAGGACCTGCTCTCCATTGTGAGCCAGTTCCGGCTTCGGTGCACGTCCCTGGGCCTGGTTCACCGCTCGGGCGGCCAAAGCACCCATATCCACCGGGGCAATGTCACGCCCCGGTTCTCCGGTACGCAACTGCAACATGAGTTTGTTCATGCGCTCCACGGCATTCTCCACCGTGCCGATGGCATCCTTGAGAAAAGCCGGATTGTCGCCATGGCGCCGGGCATTGCTGACCACCAGGGACAGTTGGGCGATCAGGTTCTTCAGATCATGCACCACATACGCGGACAGCCGGTTGAAGGCCTCGAACTGCCGGGCCTCGGACAGCGCCTGCAGGGCCTCCATCTGGGCCAGATGGCTGGCGGCCTGAAGCCCGGCGGTCTTGAGCAGATCCCTGTCTTCCCAGTTGATGTTGCGATGGGCCCTGGGGGCCAGCAACACCACGAAGCCCAGCAGTTCCGGACCCTGTTTCAAGGGAATCAGCAGCCAGATCCGCTCACTGTCCCGCATCCAGTCCGGTAGCCGCAGCCCGGCATGTCGCTCAGGCTCTGATATGCATTCCTCCACGTCCAGCACCCAGCCGGTATCCATCAGGTAGCGGGCCAGGCTGCCGTCCATCGGCTCGGCGTGGTCTCCGGCCTCGGCCATGTTGATCTGGGCCACCTGGACGAAATGCCGACCGCCGCCACGCATCCACAACTGCCCGCCGGGGCTGTCAAGGATGTCAGCCAGGGCGCGAATCACACGGGTGGGCAGGGCCTCATGCCGGGCTTCGTCGGCCAGGGTGGAGATGAAACGCAGCCACTCTTCCCGATAGTCATACTTGTAGTTGAAAAAATGTTTGCTGACAAAAACCCTGAACTGCGCCCGCAGACGCCCGGAAGCCGCCAGTGCCAGCAGGCTCAGCAGGGCGGCAAACAGGAATACCGCCTGAAAGACCGTGCCCCACTCACCGCCGAAGACCCGCAGATAGTAGCCCGCCGCCGCCATCAGCAGCAGATAGACACCGGCCCCCAGCAGGGTGGCGGTGTGAAACACCATGCCCCGGGAGACGTAGACATCCAGAGACCACTGGGGATTGCGGGCCGCGGACACGGCGATCAGGGGCACCACCAGGGTATTGATGAATCCCCTCGCCTCCCACAGACCCGCATCCACGTTGCGAAAAAGCAGGGACTCGGCATACATATAGAAATCAAACAGATAGATGCCACCCACGCCCAGGCACAGGTACTTGATGGCCCAGCGCCCCTCCCGGGAAGTGTTGCGGTAGATCTGTTCCACCAGCAACAGGGCGATGAGGGTGAGCAGGAGCTTGCCGCCGAGCAGCACATCCACGCGCATCCAGGCCTCCGGCAACCTGGGCTGGAACAGCAGATAGGTGGTCAGTCCCAGGATCAGTACACCCGCCGCCACGCCCAGCAGGGCCAGAGGGCGCCCGGGATCGGTGTTGCCGGCGGCTGCCGGCAATGTGCTGAACCGGGTGTCTGTCGGGGGTAACGGCGGACCAGGCCGGGCCGGGATACGGGATACGGGACGGCGCTGATGACTGCGGGCCTGCCAGAGCAAGCCCCAGAGAAAACCGATCCAGGCGGCATCCCGAAGCAGTTCGGCGGGGAAAACGAGCAGCAGGGAGATGCGTTCGGGCCAAAGAGCCTGGGCGGCCAGGGTCAGGGCCCAGAGGATGCCGGCGGCGGCGGCCAGGATCAGCAGTGCCCCCTGCAGGCGGCGTTGCCAGCCGATCAGGAGCACGATCAGCAGGGCGGCAAAGCCGATGGCGGCGATGGCGTATCCGGTCACGCCCAGGGACACGAGCAACCTCCATGGTCATACCCTCTCCCGGATGGGGAGAGGGTCGGGGCGGGGAATGATACCTGGGGGTAAAGCGTTGATATCCGCCGTTCTCAGCGGGAGCCTCGGCCCCAGAGAACGACTTCCACGGTCTGGACGATGGTCAGAAGATCCAAAGACATGCTCTGGTTCTTCACATAGTAAAGATCATACTTGAGCTTCTCGAAGGCATCCTTCTCGGAGGCCCCGTAGGGATAATGGATCTGTGCCCAGCCGGTGAGGCCCGGCTTGACCCAGTGCCGGTGATGATAATAGGGCAACTTGCCGCCGAGTTGTTCCACAAACTGGGGACGCTCGGGCCGTGGGCCGACGAAACTCATGTCGCCACGCAACACGTTGATGAGTTGGGGAAGCTCATCAAGCCGGGTCTTGCGCATGAAGGCCCCAAAGCGGGTGACCCGGGGATCGGATTTCTGGGCCCAGCGGGCCACGCCGTCCTTCTCGGCATCCATGATCATGCTGCGGAACTTGAACAGCGTGAAGGGCTTGCCATGCTGCCCGGTGCGTACCTGACAAAATATGACCGAACCCCGCCCCTTGCTCTCGATCATGATGGCCAGGGCGCAGATCAGCATGAAGGGCCAGACACAGGCCAGCATGGCCAGACTGGTGATCACGTCCAGGGCACGCTTGGCATATTGCTGATAGAGGCTCTGGCGAAAGCCTCGGCCGAAGATCATGCTGGAGGGACGCAAGATGTCCAGCTTGAGCAGACCGGCCTCCCGCTCGAAGAAATCGGCGATATCCAGTACGTGGAGGCCCTGCATCTTGCAATGCATCAGTTCCTCGGCGGGAAAGCCGCCACGGGGATCATCATAGGCAATGACAAGATCATCCACGTGATGACGGCGCACGAACTCGGGCAGCGGCACGTCCAGTCTCAGGGTGGAGTCATCGGATACCCGGGTGCATTCTCCAGGCCTGGGGACGAACCCCACCAGGACAAAACCGACCTGATCGGACTTACGGCGCAGACGGTTGAACAGCTGGGCGGAATCGCCGGCCCCCAGTACCAGTACCCGACGCTTGAAGGCATCATGGGCCAGCAGTCGGAAGATGCCGAAACGGGTGAACAATATGCCGGGAATGGCCAAGCCGATGGCGATGGCCATGATGCCGCGGCCGAAGTGCAGATCCGGGAAGACATAAAACAGCATGGACATCATGGTGACCGACAGCAGGGCGGCCCCCAGGATGCGCAACACCACTGCGTTGGCACCGCCGCGGAATCCTCGCCGGTAAAGACCCATGCTCAGCATGCCCACCATGCCCAGGGAAACAAAGGCCAGCATCTGCAGCGACCAGATGACATCCAGCACGGCCGGGAGGGCGGGTGCCAGTGGAAGCTGGATGAAGCAGGCGGCCAACAGTGCCAAACCAAAGACCAGGGCCTCGGCGGAGGCCAGAATGATGATGGGGGTGGAGATATCCCGTCCAAGGATGTTGATATGGCCGTGCCTGACCCTGACCGGCCGCCTCATCGCCGAGACCGCCTCACCCGCCCCGTTTGCGGCAGAGCGAACTCTCGGCTGAGATCGAACTTCGCTATATTCCGTACTGTCAACAACAGAGGCCAATACCCTGTCTTCTGCCGGATTGCCCATACCCAAACCTCTCTCTTGCTTGGGTGACACGCGGTGATCAACCTGATCCATGATTCAGGGACAGCCGGATTGCCGTCCAATATCCTTACACCATGTCACGGACTTATATGACTTGTATCACACATGCTATGTGACGCAGCTCACACTTTTCAAGTCTTCGCAGCTGAGTGTAGTCGATTTTTTTTGACAGGGTCGAAAAAAGTGGGGTCACGGACAGAACGACTTGAGTCTCTGAACGCCTGACAAGGGCGCCAGACCAGGGAACCAGGGCATGAAGCCAGCGAGCATGTTTTTGCTTCATGAGGCATCCGCGCAACGGCGGCATTCAGGTGGAAGGAAAAAATGGTGCCGGCACCAGGATTCGAACCCGGGACCTACTGATTACAAGTCAGTTGCTCTACCAACTGAGCTATACCGGCCATGCCCCACATCCAGGCAACGGGCCAACTCTACCATTACATATGGTGACTTGGGTATCCCCGGTCTGCCTTTCGGGCAGGGATCGAGGCCGCCGACGTCATGGACAATCCCGTTCCACCGGAAAAATACCCTCGGGCAGTTCCAGGGACAGCATCCCGATCATGGGCAGGGAGGCATTCACATCAACCCAATAGAAACTCACTTCTCGATAGCGTGTCTCGATGATGGGCTCCAACCCGATCCCACGCACCTGCTCCAGGCGTCTGAGGGCCCTTGCATGTTCCGAAAAGAGCCCCAGTGACAGGCCGTCCCGATGGGGACCTTCAGTGATGATGTAATGATCATTCATGCCCCGGGCCGTCAGCAGGGTGATGGCTGCCCGCGCCCCGGCGCGCCCATCAACGGGCTCAAGCACCACCCAATAGGATAGGGGCCTGGATTCGGTCATCGGCCGCACATGCGGCGCCAACCCCTCACGAAGCAAACGTGCCTGCAAGGGCGCCGCTGCCTGCGGGGTACCAAAAGGTCCCAGGCTGACACATGCAGCCTGCCCGACATCCGGGATGACATCCTCCGCCGCCACCCCACCTTCCCGCAGCAACCGTAGCATGGGAATGCCCTCGGGCTGCTGCCATACAGTCGGGTCCGGTGGGGTTTCCGGGGCATGCCGGGCCAGCCCATACAGCAGATAGGCCAGATTCAGCAGCAGCAACAGAAAAAACAACAACCGCATCAATTCCGATCCGCCACATGGGCCAGGCCGCGAAATACCAGGTGCGGCTCCACGCACCAGTCATCACCCAGCAGCGGGTGAAGATACAAGGCGTCTCCACCGGTGAGCAACCGCGCCGGCGCGCCTCCATCGGTACCGGCGATTTCGAACAATCGATGACTCAGATGCGCGATGGCCGCCGCCAGCCCCTGCAACGTACCGGAAGCGACGGCATCCGCCGTGCGCACGGCCACGATGCAGTCATCCCTGCCCTCGGTCATGCCGGCCACACCTGGTGCCAGCCCCAGGCTGCGTCGCATCAGCCCCAACCCCGGCAGGATCAATCCCCCCCGATGACGGCCTTCCGGCACCAGCAAATCCAGGGTCACTGCCGTCCCGCAATCCACGATGATGGCGGTTTCATGCCCCAATGCCCGGGCGCCGGCCATGGCCGCATAGCGATCCACCCCCAGTCGGCCGGGTTCCAGGTAATCGCTGCAAATGCCGTGCAGCCAGGAGTCCGGCACAAAGAATTGCGGCGCCGGCCAGCCACGTGCCTCGCACATGTCCCGGCAGACCCGACGAAAGTCGGGGCCGAGCACCTCCACCACCCAGATCGCCTCCGGTGACAGAGGCTCCAGGCAGGCGCCAAGGCGACCGGAAAGATCCGGCCGGGCCTCGCCCCCATGGACCAGGACACCCCCCTCCCCCGGCCGGCCATGCTCCCAGCAAAGCCACTTGATCCGGGTGTTGCCTCCATCCAGCAGCAGTTTCATGGGGCAAAACGCAGGCTGACCTCACCCGCCTCCACCGACACCATGCCCTCCGCCGTCAGTACCTGCAGGCGACCGCCCGCATCCACGCCGCACCCCGTCCCCTCCAGGGTTCGGGCGCCCCGGATCAACACCGGGCGCCCGGCACAGGCATCATGGGCCTGCCATGGTGTCCGGTAGGCGGCAAAACCGGGTTCCGGATAGGTGGCCAGCATGTCGGTGAGGGCCTCCAGCAGCCTGGCGGCCAGGACATTGCGGGACACGTCCAGGTCCAGGCCGGCGTCCCGCAGGTCACCATAGGGCTGGTCGATGGGAAGATCCCGGGGCAGGCGCAGATTCAGCCCCAACCCCAGGATCAGGTCGACCCCCGCTCCTGCCTGGGCGTGACCTTCCACCAGGATGCCGCCCAACTTGCGGCCATGGACCAGGATGTCATTGGGCCATTTCAGACTCAGCCCCCGGGCACCCAGCGCTTCCAGCACCCGGATGACCACCACCCCTGCCGCCAGGGTGATGGTGGGGTCCGGTGCCGGCCAGTGACGGATGCTCCAGAGGATGGACAGGGGCAATCCGGCGCCCGGCGGCATCAGCCACTGTCGTCCCCGACGCCCTCGCCCTGCCCACTGAATATCGGCCAGGCAAGCCATCGGCGGCGCCATGCCCTGACGGCGCATCTGCTCCAGCCGGGTATTGGTGGAATCCACCTGCTCCAGGACCTGCAGCGTCAGGTCGGTGTTGCCGCCGAAGGCCGCCCTGATGCGGGCTTCGTCCAGTAATTCCAACGGATCTTCCAGCCCCACCCGGTTATCCGGCCTGAGCAGGGCAAGGCCCAGGGAGCCCAGCACCTCCAGACCGGATTCCACTTCGGCCTCCGCAACCATCAGGTGCCGGGCCAGTTCCGCCCGGGACCAGCTGGATCGTCGGGCCAGGGCCCTGAGCAGACCATCCGGAAAACCCGGGTGATTATCGGTGAATGAATGACCAGACATGCATGAGGCCGATTTTTGGGTTATTCATTATGATCTGCGCAGAGAGGTTCAAACACAATGCATCGCTTCCTCAAACGAAGGGGCAGGCCGGCCGCACGGACACTGTCCGTGCTGATCCTCTGCCTGCCCCTGGGCCTGAGCGCGGAGATCTACATCTACAGGGATCGGGACGGTACCCCGATGTTCACCGACCGACGGGACATGGGTCCGGACTATACCTTTGTGGGGCGTTATGGCCGCCCCACCGCCTCCCATGCCTGCCGGGGAGTGACTCGCGCCGCCATGGATCGGCGCGCCCTGGATCATCTACTCACCATCCGCCACTACGCACGCCATCATGGCGTCGATGAGGAAATGATTCGGGCCATCATCATGGTGGAGTCCTGCTTCGACCGCCATGCCGTGTCACGGGTGGGGGCTCAAGGCCTGATGCAGCTGATGCCGGGCACCGCCCGGGAACTGGGGGTGAGCAACGCCTTCGACCCCACCGAAAACATACGCGGCGGCGTCACCTATTTCGCCAGGATGCTGGAACGGTTCGACCATGACGTGACCCTGGCCCTGGCTGCCTACAATGCCGGCCCGGGGGCAGTGGAACGCCACGGCGGGGTCCCGCCGTTTGCTGAAACCCGCCAGTACATCACCCGCGTCATGGAACAGTACCGCTACCTGCGACCGGAGACCGGCATGTCCCTCAGTCCGCCAGCCAGATGAGGGAGGCCATGCGCCCGGTGTCACCATCTCGGCGATAGGAATAGAAACGGCGGGCATCACTGAAGGTACACGCGGTTTCCGCCGTCATGTCGCGCACGCCGCGGGCCGACAGTCGTCGTCGCGCCAGCGCCCGCAGATCCGCCAGCCAGCGCCCGGCCGGGGACGGCACGAAGGCCTCCCGGTGCCCCGGGTCATGCCGCAGAAAGGCGGCCCGCACTTCGTCTCCCACCTCGAAGGCGTCGGGACCGATGCAGGGTCCCAGCCAGGCCATCAGTTCCCCGGGCGGGCAGTCCAGGGCCTCGACCGTGGCTTCCAGCACACCGGCGATCAGTCCGCGCCATCCGGCATGGGCCGCTCCCACCCGGGTGCCGGCGCGGTCACAAAACAATACCGGCAGACAATCCGCCGTCATCACCACGCAGGGCAATCCCGGCGCAAAGGCCACCACCGCATCCGCCTCCGGTCGGTCGCCGCAGCGACCGGCATCCACCACGCGTGCGCCATGCACTTGTTGAAGCCAGCAGGGTTCCCGGGGCAGGGCCAAATGCCGCCTGAGCAGACGACGGTTTTGCAGCGCGGCCTCGGGATCGTCCCCGTTATGCAGCCCCAGATTGAAGCTGTCAAAGGGAGGCCGACTGACACCCCCGAGGCGGGTCGTCGTCATCGAACGCACGGCGCTCGGCGCCGGCCAGACGGGTACAAGCCATCCGATGTCTTCATCGCGCATGGTTTCCACTCCGGCAAAGGTCTGTCGCGTCCATGCATCGGGATTGCGTTGTTGACGGGCATCAGAGGGGCGCAAGCACCACTTGGTTGCGACCGTTGTTCTTGGCCCTGTAGAGCGCTTCATCGGCCCGGCCCAGGGTGGCATCAGGCCCACTGTCTTCAGGGCCGAGCAAGGTGATGCCGATGCTCACGGTCACCGCAACAATGGCGCCCGGGGTCACGGCCGGCGTGGATTTCACCTTGCGGCGAAGGCGTTCCGCCAGAATCAGGGCCTCCTGCTCCGTGGTTCCCGGCAGCAGGACCGCGAACTCCTCGCCACCGGTGCGGGCGGGCAGATCCATCCTGCGCAGACAACTTCGCAGGGTATCGGCAAAATGCTGCAACACCAGATCACCGGCGGAGTGTCCGTAAGTGTCGTTGATGCTTTTAAAGTAATCCAGATCCACCATCAACAGGCTTGAGGGCGGATTCGGCCGACGCCGAATGCGGGCCAGTTCATCGGCCATGCGGGAAATGAAATGGCGGCGATTGTAAAGCCCGGTGAGAAAATCCGTGGTCGCCATGCGCCGCAGTTCGTATTCCAGCTTCTTGCGGGCGCCGATGTCCGACAGGGTGCCCACCACACGCAGGGGCTGGCCGTTCTCATCCCGGCGGGCAACACGGCCTCGCGCCAAAACCCATTTCCAGCCACCTTCCTTGCAGCGCATGCGAAACTCGCAGATATAGTGGGGAGAACTCCCCCGCAGGTGCTCCTGCATGGCACCGGAAAATCCTCTCAGATCATCCGGGTGCACCAGGCTCACCCACTGTTCGAAGCTCCTGTCCAGTTCCGCGTCCGAAAATCCGATGATCTGGCGAAAACGGGCACAATAAACCACGTCATTGGATTCCAGGTCCCAGTCCCAGACCCCGTCACCGGCACCGAACAGGGCAAAGCGCCAGCGCAGTGAACTCTCCGTCAGGCCATCCGCCCAGGGTGCGGGCAGACCGGTGGCCTCCTCCCGGGGATCATCGACCTCGGTCAGCGCACACAGGAAGTACCGATCCGAATCTGCATCCAGGCGGCTCAGGTGGACCGTGACCTCGAATCTGTGGCCGTTGATGTCCCGGCATTTTGTCCGCAGTTGCTGCGGGCGGGACCGATGACAGCAACTTTCCATCAGATCCACCAGTTCGGCGGCATCCAGGGAAAGCAGGAAATGGCTCAGATCAGGCCATTGACCGCGGTCTTCCGGCAGGGCCAGACGATCACGGGCCAGTGGGTTTGCCTCAAGGATGGTCCCGTCGATATCCACACTGAGCAATGGCAAGGGCATGTTCCGGAAAACGGCTTTCGCCCCGGTCGCAGCTTTTTCCATAAGCGGCCAATCCACAGCATTTCTCCCGTCGGGCCTTTGGGAATTCGTTCGGAGAGACTTAGCATAGCCTCTTTTCGCTGCTGCGCAGGCGAAAAAAAACCCCGACTGCATCGGCAGCCGGGGTTTTTGTATGGTGGCCAGGGACGGAATCGAACCGCCGACACGGGGATTTTCAATCCCCTGCTCTACCAACTGAGCTACCTGGCCTTGCTGTTTTTTGCTGCCGTAAACCGCGTTGCAGCGAAGTTGCGTATTAAATCGGTAACGGGAGCTTTCGTCAAGCCCCCGGGCACCATCCAGCGTGATTTTTTCCTACTTGGTGGGGTCCACGTAGCCTTCCGGCATGCTGGCGCCGCCACCGAAGAAGAATTTTTCCATTTCCTCTTCCAGGAACTTGCGGGCCTTGGGATCGATCGGGGTCAGCCGGTACTCGTTGATGAGCATGGTCTGATGCCGGACCCACTTCTGCCACGCCTCCTTGGAGACGTTGTCGTAGATTCTCTTGCCCAGGTCGCCGGGATAGGGCGCAAAATCCAGCCCTTCGGCCTCGTTACCCAGGTAGACGCAATTCACCATGCGAGCCATTGATCTCTCCGTCCTCGTGCACAATATGATCCAGAAGCCGGGCCACCGGCGCGGCAAGCCCCAGCTCCGAACGAGCTTCAGGTTTATACCAGACCCGACCGGGGGCTTCCATCACGGAGGCCGCGGGGTCTTTCACCCACAACCGCACCGGGGTGATGTGCAACCGAAAATGGGTGAAGACGTGTACGAAAGGCGCCAGCGCGTGCACTTCATGGGCTTCCGTGCCCAGATGACGCCGACACCACGGCTCCGCCTCCCCGGTGGACGGCACCTCGGGAAAGCCCCACAGCCCGCCCCACAGACCCGTCGGTGGACGCCGTTCCAGCAACACCCCGTCGGGGCCGCGGATGATGAGCATCACCGTGCTGCGCAGGGGTTGCTCCCGCCGGGGGCGGGGCGTGGGCAGGAGAGACTGACGATCAGTGGCATGGGCCACACAGTCCGACGCGACGGGGCAGACCCCGCAGGTGGGGCGGCCGCGGGTGCAGACGGTGGCCCCCAGATCCATGATGGCCTGGGTATAGTCCGCCACCCGCGCTGTCGGCGTCATGGCCTCCGCCAGCGCCCAGAGCCGTCGGGAGACCGCCGTCGTGCCGGGCCACCCCTCCACGCCGCGATGACGGGCCAGTACCCGCTTGACGTTGCCGTCGAGAATGGCATGGCGCTGACCGCAGGCAATGGAGAGGATGGCCGCCGCCGTTGAACGGCCGATACCGGGCAGGGCCTCCAGGTCCTCAAGGGTCTCGGGAAAGCGGCCCTGGTGCTGCTCCACCACCTGCCGGGCCGCCCGATGCAGATGACGGGCACGGGCGTAATAGCCCAGACCGGACCAGTGGTGCAGGACCTCGTCGATGGGTGCCCGTGCCAGCGAGGTCACGTCCGGGAACCGGGCCATGAAACGCTGGTAGTAGGGAATCACCGTCACCACCTGGGTCTGCTGCAGCATGATCTCCGAGACCCAGACCCGATAGACGCTGATCTCCTGCTGCCAGGGCAGGTCATGGCGCCCGTGCCGGTCAAACCAGTCCAGCAACCGGGCGCCGAAGTCCCCCGCGGCGCTCAACGGAGTCGATCCAGCAGACGGTCGCCCAACTGGTCGCGGATACGGTCCGCTTCCTGCTGCACCCGGTCACGCTGTTGATCGATGAGTGGCTGCACCTTTTCCTCCACCCGCTCCTGCACCTGCCGCTCCAGGCGCTCCCGTTCCTGATCCAGACGCCCACTGAGCACGGAGGCCAGGTCCAGGCCGAAGCGTGGCTCGCTGAAGGTGCCGCGGATGGTGATGGGCAGATTCACGTTGCGCAGGTCATCCAGCGGACGCCCCCCCTGCCCTTCCAGGGTGGCCACCAGACCGGTATCCAGGCGGTAGTCCAGACGCTCCCGGTTCAGGTCCACGGTGCCCCGTCCCCGGACCCGCAACAGCGGCGAGGCCGCCTGCAGGTCCTGGTTGTCCACCACGCCGTTGTTGATCCGGAAGCTGCCGGTCAGCTCGGTGAAATCGGTCTGCACCGGTGCGTCGGATGGCTCGACGGTACGCCCCCGCAGCCGTGCCTCCGCGTCGCGGATGATCTGGGCCACGTTGATCCCCTTCACCGCGCCGTCGGCGAAGCGCAGATCCCCGTTGCCGTTGAGCCCGGCGATCAGGGCCTTGACCGATTCGCCGCGGCTGTTCAGGTCAAGGCTCAGGTTGGCGGTGCCGGTGACCATGGGCGCCTCGCCGGTGAGGTCCTCAAGCAGGTTCCCCATGCGGACGCCCTGCAGGTCGCCGCGGGCCTGGAAACGGGGGGTATCCCGCCGGGCGTCCAACCCCAGTGCGCCTTCCACCCGGCCGCCGTACAGTGCGGCGCGGAAGGGACGCAGATCCACCTGACCGTCCCGGGCGCGCAGTTCCAGCACCACGTCGGACAGATCCAGGTTGGCGACCACCAGCCGACCGATATTCAGATCACCGCTGAGGTTCAGTGCCCGCAACAGTTCCAGCGGAAGTTCGATGGTCTCCTCCGGCCAGCCGTCCCGGGGAGCCGGAGCCTGACCGGCACCGGGCGCGGGCCCGTCCCCGGCGGGGGGCAGGTAATGGTCCAGATTGATGCGATCCACCTGCAGGGACAGGGTGATGGCCGGGGCGGCCAAGTCGCGCACGGCGATGTTCCCCATCAGGCTGCTCTCATCCAGGGTGACCACGAGCCGGCTCAGATCCAGACGATCCCCCTGCATCGCAAAGGCCAGATCCAGGGCGGCGTTCTTGAGCACATCGGGATTGGCGGTCTCGGGGACCTCCATGCCCAGGGCCTGCATCAGATTGCGGGGATGGATGCGTCCGCTGCGCAGCTCGCCATGCACACGGGGTTCCCCGGTCAACGACTCCACCTCCATCAACCCGGTGAGCTGGGTATCGAAGGCGGTCAGGGTCAATCGCTCCAGCTTGGCCATGTCGTTGCGCAGGTCCGCCCACAGATCCCCTTCCAGACGCGCCCGAATGGGGGCCGGCAGGGTCTCGCCCCGGGCATCCAGCACCGCCGTCAACCGCCTCAGGCCGTAGCGCTGATCGGCCATGTCCAGATACAGCAGGGCCGACAGGTCGGTGGCCGCCGTCAGGGCCGGTTCTCCCAGCCGGGTCTGGAAGGCCAGTTCCAGCGGGGTCTCATGACCCGGACGCAGACGCCCCAGGGTCAGATTGAAGGGATCCACCACCAGGTCGGTTCCGGCCTGGGCGTCGCGCCAGCGTATCCGGGCATCGCGGATTTCGACGCCGGCAATATCCAGATCACGCAGCATCGCGGGCATGGCGTCGGGATCCTCCGGCGGGGGGGACACCGGCGGTGTCTGCGCGGGCAGATCCCGGGCATCCCCGTCTCCCAACAGGTCATCCCAGTTGCCGCGCCCCTGGGCATCCCGTGCCAGATTCAGGTCCAGCCCCTCCAGACGCACCCGCTCCACCTGGAGTTCACGACGCAGCAGTGGCAACATGGCCACGGCCACGTCCACCTCGCGGATGCGGGCGAAATGCGCATCGGGGAAGCCTTCCCCGTTGGCCAGGGTGGTTTCCCCCAGGGTCAGGGCCAGACGGGGGAAGACGGACAGGCCGATGTCGCCGCTGATGGTGAGTTCCCGGCCGGTCTGCTCCTGGACGGCGGCGCTGATGCGGTCCTTGTAGGCATTGGGGTCAAAGGTGGCCAGCAGGAAGATCAGCAGGGCCACGAACAGCACCAGCACGACCGCCACGGCCATCAGGGCACGTTTGATCCATTTCATCGGGCGCTTACCTCGCTTGAGTCGGAATACGTGTTGGGTCTTGCCATGTTGCAGTGTAACGTGGTCGGCCTGGAGACGCAGGGCCCCCCTCTGCCCTTGCATGCCGTCGATCCGCGTCTTGAGTGCCGGCGTTGCAGCCCGGTTCGCCGCGACGGCAACGTCTAGAATCAGCGGGATGCCGTTGACGTGCCTTCCGAAAGAGCCAGCCCATGACCCACACGCCGAATCTGCGACGCAAGCCTCACATCCTGTTCCTGGGTCCGACCAACACCGCCCGGACCCTGATGGCGGAGGCCTACGCCCGGGCATTCCTCGCCGATCTGGCCGAGATCCGCTCCGTGGGCATGCGCGCCGGTGATCCGGACCATAGAACCCTGACGGTACTTCAGGAGGATGGCACGGATACCTCGGCACTGGCACCCAGGGACCTGGATGCGGCGGTGCTGGAGTGGGCCGACCTCATCGTCACCCTCACCCCGGATCCGGCCCGCCTGCCCTCGCCCCGGGGGGACAGCTTCATCAGCAAGAACTGGCCTCTGGATGCCCCGGAGACCTCGGCTGACGAGGCCCGAACCCTGGAGTCATACCGGCAATGCCGGGAGGAGATCAAGCGGCGGGTGCGCCAGCTGGCCAATTCCATCCGGCTGATGCAGCGCTGACCCGAAGCGCCCCGACGCACTACTCCCCCGGCCGGGCGGGGGCGTGATGCCAGTCCCCGGATCGGCCGCCGGACTTGTGCAACAGACGGATCCCTTCCATCACCATGCCCCGATCCACCGCCTTGCACATGTCGTACACCGTCAGCAGGGTCACCTGAACCGCCGTCAGGGCCTCCATTTCCACCCCGGTGGGTCCTTGGGTTTCCGCCGTCACCCGGCAATACACCGTGGGCGGCTGATCCGTGGTATCCAGTT
Source organism: Ectothiorhodospira shaposhnikovii (assembly GCF_047222355.1). Taxonomy (NCBI): domain Bacteria; kingdom Pseudomonadati; phylum Pseudomonadota; class Gammaproteobacteria; order Chromatiales; family Ectothiorhodospiraceae; genus Ectothiorhodospira; species Ectothiorhodospira shaposhnikovii. The sequence goes on from NZ_CP178333.1 coordinate 2,983,468, forward strand.
CCACTTCCAGCCGGGTCAGGGCCAGGGGATGACACAGGGGGATCAGCTCGGCGGTCTTCTTGCCGGCCATGATCCCCGCCACCCGGGCAATGCCCAGGACATCCCCCTTGCGATGACCGCCGGTGCGCACCAGCGCCAGGGTGTCGGGGGCCATGACGATGCGCCCCTCGGCCACGGCCACGCGGTGGGTGCTGTCCTTGCCGCCCACATCCACCATGTGGGCATGGCCGGCCGGGTTGAAATGGGTCAATCTGGACATGATGGACTATCCTTATGGCGGGAATGACGCCCATGGTCTCAGGCCCATCCCCACAGGACAATATCCGACGCGTCGCAAACCGGAGCCTACACCCCCGTGACCATCACCGTGCTTTACTTTGCTTCCCTGCGGGAGTTTGCGGGACGCCCCCGGGAGGATATGGACGCCGAAGGCATCCGCTGTGCCCTGGATGTCTGGCGCCGCGCCCAGGAGGGGCGCCCCCTGCCCCCCGGGACGCTGATCGCCGTGAACCAGGAATATGCCGCCGCCGATCACCCGGTGCGGGAAGGTGACGAGGTGGCCTTCTTCCCGCCGGTGACGGGGGGCTGACGCCGTGGCCGTCCATCTCCTTGCCGAGGCCCTGGAACCCTGGGAGACGCTGATCCGCCATCAGCAAAGCCTGGCTGCCGGCTGCTTCGGCGCCACCGCCGTCTTCGTCGGGACCATGCGGGACTTCAACGAAGGCGACGACATTCAGGCCATGACCCTGGAGCACTACCCCGGCATGACCGAACGTCAGCTGGAGACCATCGGGCAGGAGGCCCGCCGGCAGTGGCCGCTGGAAGACGTGCTGATTGCCCATCGGGTGGGACGGATACATCCCGGCGACCCCATCGTCCTCGTTGCCGCCTGGTCGGCCCATCGTCAGGCGGCCTTCGAGGCCTGCCGGTTCATCATGGAAGCCCTCAAGTCCAGGGCGCCCTTCTGGAAACAGGAAAGGCTGCAAAGCGGACAGCAACGCTGGGTGAGCGGCAACACGCCCGGCATGTAGAAAAGGCCCGGGAACCTACTGCAACAGCAGGAAGAAGGCGCTGTTGTCACGGCGCAGATTCAGCAGCAGCCGTTGCCCGCCGGCGCCGGCGGCCTGCCTGACGTCCTCCAGGCTGGTAACCGGACGACGGTTCACCGACAGGATCAGGTCGCCGGGCCTGAGACCGGCGCGGGCGGCCGGCGAACCCGGTGCCACCCGGACCACCACCACCCCTTCCACCTCGCCGTGAAGGGGGGAGTCTTCCTGAATCTCGCCCAGGGCCGCACCTTCCAGGCGGGGACTGATACGCCCGCCCTCCAGCGTGGAGACCTGGATCTCGCCCACCTGGGTCCGGATCACCCGGGTCCGTTTGTCCCGCAGGATTTCCAGCTCCACGGTGGAACCCACCCGCAGCAGCCCGATGGCGTTGCGCAGTTCGGCGGCATTGCGAATGACCCGCCCGTTCACCCGGGTCACCACATCGCCTTCCCTGAGTCCCGCCCGTGCCCCGGGCGATCCCCGTTCCACCCGGGCGATGACCGCCCCTCGGGTCTGCTCGATGCCGAAGGCCCGGGCCAGGTCCGGGGTCAGGTCCTGGACCGACACCCCCAGGCGTCCGCGCCGTACCTCGCCGTATTCCACCAGATGATCCATCACTTGCAGGGCCATGTTCACCGGGATGGCAAAGCCGATGCCGATGTTGCCGCCGCCGCGGGTGAGGATGGCGGAGTTGATGCCCACCAGCTCACCCCGCAGATTCACCAGCGCGCCGCCGGAATTGCCGGGATTGATGGAGGCATCGGTCTGGATGAAGTCCTCGTAGGCCTCCACGCTCAACCCGGTCCGCCCCAGGGCGCTGACGATGCCCGAGGTCACGGTCTGTCCCAGGCCGAAGGGGTTGCCGATGGCCACCACGAAGTCCCCTACCTTGAGGGCATCGGAATCGGCAACCGGGAGCGCCTGAAGACCCTCGGCCGCCACTTTCAGTACCGCCAGGTCGGTGGCCTGATCGGTACCGATCACCTTGGCGTCCAGACGCCGGCCGTCGTGTAGGGTGACCACGATTTCATCGGCGTTCCGGATCACGTGGTCATTGGTGAGGATGAAGCCTTTCTCCGCGTCCAGGATCACGCCGGAACCCAGGCCCTGGGTCTGACGTTCCCGGGGGACCTGGGGCAGGTCGAAGAAGCGGCGAAAGAAGGGGTCATCAAACAACGGGCTGCCCCGTTCCTGCACCCGCCCCCGGGTGGCCAGGTTCACCACGCCGGGAATGGTCCGCTCCAGCATGGGGGCCAGGGACGGCAGTGGCTCGCCATCCACCTCCACCGGCAGGCGGGCGGCTGCCGGCAGGCTCAGGCCCAGCAGGAGTACCAGCAGGAGGGGCCACAGGAGAGGTTTGCACAACGGATGAAGGTGTTTCGTTCTCATGGCGAATTCTTGACGTCAAGACACTGAGTTGCTTGAAAGGAAGGCCCCGCGCTTCCCTGGAACGTTCCGATCCCGTCCCAGGAATATTCCCACCCCGTCATTCCCGCGAACGCGGGAATCCAGTCACGGGTTGAAAATCCTGGACTCCCGCCTGCGCGGGAGTGACGACAACGGGGCCCACGCAGGAATGACGACAACGGAGCCTACGCAGGAATGACGATAAAGAGACCTACGCAGCAGTGGCGACAAAGGGTCTGCCAAGGCCTCCATTGAGACTGTCGGTAAGTCCGCGGGTTCAATGCCGGCCATCGCCGCCCCATCACGGTGATCTTCCGCGGCGATTTCAGTCACGGAAATCATCAGGACCGCAGATGCGCCCTGGGATCGAAAGGCATCTCCCGACTCATGCGCTCGTACAGGGAGCGAGCGGATTTCTCGTCCGCGGGCGGGGTGTGGATCTGCAGCACCAGGTACTGGTCCCCCGGCGGGGTTCCCGGCAGACCACGCCCCTTGAGCCGTAAACGGCGGCCGGACTGGGAACCGGCGGGGATCTTCATGTCCACCCGCCCGTCCAGGGTGGGCACGTTCACCGTCGCCCCCAGAGCCGCCTCCCAGGGCGTGATCGGCAGGTCCAGGTGGACATCCCGACCTTCCAGGCGGAAATAGGGATGAGGCTTGATATGGACCTCCAGATACAGATCCCCCGCAGGGCCACCGCCGATGCCCGGGGTGCCCTGCCCCGTCAGGCGAATGCGCTGCCCCTCGGTCACACCGGGAGGGACCTTCACCTGCAGGGTCCGGTCGCCGACGCGGACGGAGACGGAGCCGCCCTTTACCGCGCGCTCCAGGTCCAGGCGGATGCGGGCGGTCCTGTCCTCGCCCTGGCCGGCAAAACCCCGGTGGGTACGGTGGCCGCGGGTGCGCTGAGCGCCCTGCCGACCGAACAGGGCCTCGAAGAATTCGGAAAAATCGCTCTGGGTGAAACCGTCCTGGAAACCACCGGAAAAACCCCCGGCACGTCCGCCGGGCGCCCCTCCGAACCAGGCGTCAAAGTCCGGCGGCGGACGAAAATCCTGTCCCGGGCGCCAGTGGCTGCCCAGTTGATCGTAGGTCTTGCGCTTTTCCGGGTCACCCAGGACCTCGTAGGCCTCGTTCACCGCCTTGAACCGCTCCTCGGCATCGGGTTCCTTGCTGACGTCCGGATGATACTTGCGGGCAAGACGGCGATAGACCTTCTTGAGTTCATCCTGGGTGGCGGTGCGCTCCACCCCGAGTACCTTGTAGTAATCTTTGTATTCCATGGCCCGTCAGGATACTCCGAAAGCAAGTGCGCCGCGTGGGAACGCGGCGCAAGGTGGGTGTCACGGGAAAAGACCGTCGCCGGACATCAGCCCTCCACGGAGATGCGCCGGGGCTGAACCTTCTCCTGCTTGGGAATGCGGACTTCCAGTACACCGTTCACGCTGCGGGCGGAGATACGCTCGGCATCCGCGGTGTCCGGCAGGCTGAAGCGACGGAAGAAGCTACCGCGGATGCGCTCCACCCGCTTGTAGTTCTCCCGCTCTTCCTTGGTCTCGGCCTTGCGCTCGCCGCTGATGGTGAGCACACCGTTTTCCATGTGCACTTCTATGTCCTTGGGGTCCACGCCGGGGACATCCGCATGCAGGACATAGGCGTCCTTCTCTTCCCGGATATCCACGGCCGGCACCCAGTCGGCGGCGGCGGCGGTTTCCTCGTTGCCGTAACCGCTGCCGTGCAGGCGATCGAGTTCACGGGACAACTGATTCAGAAGACTCCAGGGTTCATAACGGGTCAACATGATAACGTCCTCCTGTTCACTGCTCGTCGGGTTGGGCTGCTAGCCCCTGTCGTGAGCAGATATAGGTCCGTCCGGGAGGATTTCAAGGGGACGAAGCGCGTCAGAGGCGCTCCAGTGATAGAAGTTTGAACTGGTCGTCAACAGTGAGCCGAAAGTGCCCATGGACCCCGTCGTGCAGCACGAACGGGCGCAGCGCGGAGGCCGGAAAACGCACCGTCCGCCCCTCCCGGGACATGGCCACCACCGCCGAGGCCGCGCCGCTGTAGTAGCGCAGGTAGTCGTCGCGGGAGATGCTGAGGTTGAAGTGAAAATGCGGCACGGGGATGAAGGCTCGGCATCGGGTGGCGTGGGTGGGGACAGGATCTCATTCGATATTCTGGATCTGCTCCCGCATCTGTTCGATCAGCACTTTCAGCTCCACCGAGGACTGGGTGGTTTCCATGTCGTTGGCCTTGGAGCCCAGGGTATTGGCCTCCCGGTTGAACTCCTGCATGAGGAAGTCCAGGCGCCGCCCGACCGGCTCGTCCCGCCGCAGACAGGCCAGGACCTCCTTCACATGGCCGTCCAGACGGTCCAGCTCCTCGGCCACGTCCAGCTTCTGTGCCTGGAGGGCCAGCTCCTGCTCCAGACGTCCGGGTTCCAGATCCACACCCAGCTCGCCGATACGGGTGCGCAAGCGCTCCCTCAAGGCCGCCACCACCTCCGGCCGACGGGCACGCACCTGAGCCACCTGTTCGCCGATGGCCCGGCAGCGGCTTTCCAGCAGGCCATGGATATGGGCGCCTTCCCGGGCACGATGGTCGATCAGTGCCTCCAGCGCCTGGTCCAGAAGGCTCAGGGCGGCGGCATGCACCGGCTGCAGGTCGGGTTCGGACTGACGCACCACCCCGGGCCAGCGCAGGATCTCCATGGCACTCATGCGGGCGGCATTCATCATCCAGTGCTCCACCTTGACCACGGTGGTGATGAGTTCCTTGGCCAGATCGTCGTTGAGCTCCAGGGTGCTGTCGGCGCTGTCCGCCTTGCGAAAACGAAGGGTGCACTCCACCTTGCCCCGCCCCAGCCGGGCGGTGACCCGCTCACGCACCGGCCCCTCCAGGGAGCGCAGCTCCTCGGGCAGACGGGTGCTCACGTCCAGATAACGGTGATTGACGCTGCGCAGTTCCCAGGCCAGGGTGCCGACATCGCCGGAGGATTCACAACGGGCGAATCCGGTCATGCTGCGGATCATGGGGTGTCCTTGCGGTCTCGAATGTGGGGTTGATTGTAGCGCATTCATGCCGGCCCCCGGACCACACCCCATGTCAGTCTCCGGCAGTCGCGATTTCCTCGCCGGCGCGACGCCCCAGGTGCAGCGCCCACTGGATCGACGGGGCCGCCCCAAGTTCGCTGCAGGACCACAGGTGCTCGCCGTGGCGCAGCGGGACCTCGCCCGGCCAGGGAACCGGCGGCGCCTGGACCGGCAGGGCGCGGGGCAGTCGATAGCAGGCGAGGCGCTCCCATTGACTGACTTCAGCGCCGAACCAGTCCGTCAGCTGGCGACGAATATCCGCCTCCAGAACGTCCGGATCGTGTTCGGCGCCATGGACATTCACGGTCACCAGGGCACGTCCGACCGGGGCGTAATGGGAGGACAGCTCGGAGGGACACAGCACGCTGTTGACGATGCCATGCCCCTCCCCATTGAGCATCAGGTAGGCCCCCTCGAAAGGCGCCTGTCCGGCGCCAAAATGAACGCAGGTGGTCCCTCGGGTAGGCACCGGCTCCGATGCCTCCAGCCCCAGCAGACGGGCGGCCTCGGGGCCGTCGGTGGCCACGACGATGTGACGGGCCTGCAATGGCTCGCCGGCGACCGGAAAGACCCGGTTACCCTCGATCCGATCCACCCGGGTGTCGAGCCGGATCGTGCCCACAGGCAGGCGCTGGGCCAGTTGCCGTGGGATCTGCTCCATACCCAGGGCGGGCAAGGCGGTATCCCCCAGGGCAAAGGCCCGGAACACGAACTCGAAGGCCCGGGAAGACACTTCCAGTTCCGGCTCGAAGAACACGCCGCTGAAAAAGGGCTTGAAAAACCGTTCGATGATGCGTTCGGAAAACCCCATTTCCCGCAGATGGGTCAGGGCATGGCGCTCATGACGATGATACAGCTCACGCAGGTCGCCCCGCAGACAACGGCGGCGCAGGTGCAAAAGATGCAGCTTGTCCGGCAAATGACCCACCGGCGACCAGAGCATCTCCGGTAGTCTGGAAGGCTGCCGCCAGACATCGCTCACCCGGTGGGTGCGCCCATGGATCCTCACCAGGGCCCCGGTGTGGAAGGGCTTGAGTTCCAGGGCCTCGTAGTCCAGAAAGCGCCGCGCCTCCGGATACCAGGTCTGCAGCACCTGGAAGCCCCGATCCAGCAGATACCCCTCCTGGTAGTCGGTGCGGATGCGACCGCCGACCCCATCGGAGGCCTCAAGGATCAATGGCTCACGACCCTTTTCATGCAGGGTCAGCGCACAGGCCAGTCCGGAGAGTCCGGCGCCGATGATCACGACATCCGCAGTCATCTCATCCCGCTCCTGATCATGGAAAGCTCAGAAATCCACCCGGAGGCTGACATAGACCTCGGTGCTGCGACGATTCGGCTTGACCAGTGAACCTTGCGAACGGGTATCGTACCCCCGCGCCAGGACATCGGTCAGGGAAAGGGCCGCCTGTGCCCGGGATCCCAGGTCACGACGCACATGCAGGTCCAGGAAACCATCACCGGCATCGGTGGTGGGACCGGTCGGGTCATCGATCCAACGGACCGAGTCATAATGGTAATACTCGGCGGTCATGAGCCAGGGCTCGGACGGGGCAAACGACAGGGCCAGGTTGACAATGTGCGCCGGCACCGACTCGACTTGCAGGCGGGCCTCGCGGTCGCTGCCGCGACTGGACAGCAGGGACAGCCCTCCATGCAGCCACACCCGTGAACCGGGCCGGTATGTCACCTGGGTCTCGACGCCCTGCAGGATCATGCCGCCGGCATTGACGAATTCTCCCTCCGGCTCGATGCCGTACAGCACCTTGTAGGGGATCTGGATCAGATCCTCCAGCTTGTTCCGAAACAGCTTGATGTCGGTGACCAGACGGCCACCGGCCCAGTGGCCGTGATGGCCCATCTCCAGGGATCGGATCACCTCGGGCGCCAGGCCGCCGCCGGAGGCAATGGCCCCGTCGGCGGTGCGCACCTTCTCTTCAGCCAGGCTCGGGGTGCGGATTGCCCTGGAAACCACCAGCCGGAAACTGTGGGACTCGTCGGGCATGTAGACCAGGGCCGCCCGGGGCATCAGGTCATCGCCAGTGATGTCGTTGTGCTCGTACATGCCGCCCAGGTTCAGCAACCAGCGAGGGTCGGGCGACCACTCCAGATTGGCAAATACCCGGTAAAGCCGATTGTGCACCCAATCCAGGCCGTCGAAAAATAGGGGGATTCGGAGCTGTCCAGACGCGCACCCACCCCCCACACCATTCGGGTGGCGCGAGAGATCTTCAGATGGGACTCCGCCTCAAGGTCATGGCGCCGTGAACGGGAGTTGCGATTGGTGTCGAAAGGGTTGCCCTGCAAGTCCAGGGCGATGTATTCATCGGTCAGGTCGTTATGCTGATAGTAGTACTGCAACCGATAGGTGGCGTCGGGGTCACGGCTGTTGTGGAGCTCCAGGTGCACGTATTCCGTCTGCCGCTCGAAAGTGCGAGGGGGATTCATGCGGCTGGCGGCACCATCGGATCCCTTCTGCCCCTGGGTAGCCCCCAGATGGCTGGTCAGGGTGACGCCCGGCAAAAGCGTCCAGTCGAGGCGTGTATCCACGGCATCCAGCCGGCGCTGATCCTGCTTGCCGCGAAAGCCGTCATCTTCCTGGTGATGGTAGGTCAGCCGATAGGCGGCCCGGGGCGTGGTGCCCCCATGGCGTATCCACAGATCCCGGACACCCTGGGAACCCAGGCGGGTGACCAGTTGCCGCCCCTGGGTTTCGGCCGGGTGACGGGTCAGGATGTTGACGATGGCAAAAAAGGAGTTGGAACCGTAGGCCGCGGAATTGGGGCCGCGGATGATCTCGATGCGCTCGATATCATCGGGACTCAAGCCCAGGCTGCCCCATTGGGCACCACCGTTGGTGGGGGTATAGATGGACCGGCCATCCACCAGGACCTGCAACTGGCGCACGAACTGCTCACCCAGACCATGATAAGTGATGATCGGGCGGTTGCCGTTCTCACCGCCCACCAGGAACCCCGGTACCATCCTGAGCACCTCCGCCAGACTGCGTGCTTGGCTCCTTTCCAGCCACTGGCGGTCGATCACGGTGACCGACGCGGGCGCCTCGATCAGGGGCTGCTGCAGACGGGTGGCCGTGAGTGCCACCGGTAGATCCATGAAATAGTCCTGCTCCAGGGCGAACAGTTCATCGGCGGCGGCGGGCAGACAGGCCCCGGCCATCAGGACCCCCAGACCCACCAGCACGGCCATCCCTGAAATCGCGTCGGATCCCTTCAATGACCAAACCATGTCAGCTCTCATCCTGGCACATGTCGTCCGCAACCCTCCATGGGTATATCCGCCGGTTCTGCCGGACAAAACACTGGAGCCACCGAGTCAAGAAGCGGGGGAACAGAATCTTGAAGGAGGGATGGCGGCACGACTGATGGCCGGGAACAGGCCCCAGTGAGCCGGGACAACAGTAAAACATCCCCCTGGACATATTCTGAACAAACATTTTGTTAGGGAGTATAAATGATCTTTCAGGCCTTCCACAGCAAGAGGGCGCCACCCTTCATCCCGGCACAGGCGGGAAAGCCGGCCTACATCAGGGCAGTCTGGAACGCTATAATCCCCGGCCATTTGCCCGATTCAGGAGTTCCCCATGCGACCCAGCGGCCGTGCCCCGGACCAGCTTCGCCCCATCCGCTTCACCCGCGGCTTCACCCGGCATGCGGAGGGGTCCGTGCTGGTGGAGTACGGCGATACCCGAGTGATCTGTACCGCCACCGTGGATGAGCGAGTACCACCGTTCCTGAAGGGCAAGGGTCGGGGCTGGGTCACGGCCGAATACGGCATGCTGCCCCGGGCCACCCATGAGCGCATGGGCCGGGAGGCGGCTCGGGGCAAACAGGGTGGACGCACCCTGGAGATCCAACGCCTGATCGGCCGCAGCCTGCGGGCGGCGGTCAATCTGGAAGGTCTGGGCGAGCGTCAGATCACCGTGGACTGCGATGTCATCCAGGCCGACGGCGGCACCCGCACGGCCTCCATCAGCGGCGGTTACGTGGCCTTGTGCGACGCCATTGCCGGCCTCAAGGCCCGGGGGCAGATCAAGCGCGACCCGATGTTCGGCAGTGTGGCGGCGGTCTCCGTGGGGATTTACAAAGGCGTGCCGGTACTGGACCTGGATTACCTGGAGGATTCCGCCGCCGAAACGGACATGAATGTGGTCATGAACGAAGCCGGCGGCTTCATCGAGATCCAGGGCACGGCGGAAGGCCATGCCTTCCGGGGCGAGGAACTGGACGGCATGCTGGCCCTGGCCCGCAAGGGAATCGCCGAGATCATCCAGGCCCAGCAGGCGGCCCTGGGCAACTGAGTCCACCGGATGGGGGCCGGCAGGCCGGCTCCCACGGGCACGGGCCTCTGTGGGAGCCGGCCCTCGGCCGCGAAAGATGACCAGCCACTCCCACCGTATCGCGTTTCGGAGCCAAGAATGAAAATCGTGCTCGCCACCGGCAATGCCGGCAAAGTCAGGGAATTTGCGGATCTGCTGGCCGGCAGCGGCCATGAGATTCTGCCCCAGTCCGACTTCCAGGTCAGGGAAGCCGAGGAAACCGGGCTGAGTTTTGTGGAAAATGCCATCCTCAAGGCCCGCAATGCCGCCGAACAAACCGGCCTGCCAGCCATGGCCGATGACTCGGGGATCGAGGTGGACGCCCTGGACGGGGCGCCCGGGATCTACTCGGCCCGTTACGCCGGCCCCGGCGCCGATGCCGAGCAGAACAACACCAAGCTGCTGGAAGCCCTGAAGGGGGTTCCGGAGGATCGGCGCACCGCCCGCTTTCGCTGCGTCATCGCCTTCCTGCGCCATGCCCGGGATCCTTCGCCGATCCTCTGCGAAGGGACCTGGGAGGGGGCCGTGGCCCTGCGACCGGCGGGAGATGGCGGACACGGCTACGACCCGGTGTTCCTGGTGCCGGAGTTGGGACTGACGGCGGCACAGATCAGCGCCGAGGAAAAGAACCGGCGCAGTCATCGGGGTCAGGCGCTCACCTCGCTGCTGGCGCATCTGGGCGGGCCGCGGTAAGGGGCATCCATCGGCGGAGAACATGTCCGCACCGCCACTTTGCGGGGAAAGGCGGCATGGCTTGATCGGTGTTTCTCTCAGGCGGTCAGGTCACGATAGCCCAACAGCACGTCGGAAGCCTCCCCCCTGCTGCCGTCGGTCCGCTCGAACTGCCCCTGCTGGGCCACCACGTCATAGGCATTCAGCGCCCGGGCGGTCTGATCATAGCCCAGGTGAATGGCGGCCACGCCCGCCTCCTCCAGGGTCTTGAGCCGCTGGCTCCCGTCCGCCCCCATCTGGAACAGACGCAGACGTTCGAACACGCTGTCCTGGGCGTTGATCACGCCGTCACCGTTATCATCGAACTTGGCCAGCTCCTCGAAACCGTGGGCGGCACCGTGCTGATCCCCGAACAGTTCCCGACCATCATCGATGACGCCGTTGTCGTTGCGATCCAGGGCCAGGAACCAGCTGTTGCCGGTGACGAAGCTGACCTGCTCCCGCCGCCCGTCGCCCGTGATGTCGAAGCGCACACCGCCATCCACCCCGGTGGTGGTAATGCCCTCGCCACCCAGATCCAGCACCAGAGGATCGGCCTGCTGCGGCGCCCCGCCCAGACTGACCTGCAGACGTTCCATGCGCACGGACTCGAAGCGGATGCGCGCCGCCTCGCCGGTCTCCGCGCCCCGGATGCTCACGTCCAGGCGGGAGACGCCCAGTTGCTGCCACTGGAGTTCCACACCACGGTCGGGAGCCGCCCCGGACGCGGGTGACCCGGAGGGGGATACCGGCTCGGAGGAAGAAGATGAGGCCTTCGGGGAAGCACCGGCCCCGGCTTCGAGCTTCGGCTGATCCCGCAACAGAACCTGCCGAATGATGCGATAGTCCTGATGTTCGTTGAGCCGGGTTTCCTGGTCGGCCAGGACACCGGCGGCCTCTCCATCAGGCGCCGCCGGCACCGGCGCGGCAGATCGGGTGGTGGGCTGAAGGACGGGAGTGGAGACGGGCGGGATCATGGACCACCTGTGCCGGATACTATGGACCTGATGGGTTTATCGGCAGGCATGGGTGAGACTTTAGGGATGATCCAAGCCCGTCATTCCCGCGCCAGCGGGAATCCATTCGCAGACCGTAAACCATGGACTCCCGCCTTCGCGGGAGTGACGGTGGGAAATTTGCCGAGACGCCCGCCTTCGAGGGGGTGACGGCGAGGGGCCTGTTCAGCATTTCCCTGGAGGATTACAAAAGATAACCGGGTGCGGCACACTTGAGACCGGACCTTGCCACCGCAAGCTGGAATCCCATGCTCTCTTCGCAACCTCCACCGCCCCTGACCCTGTATGTGCACATCCCCTGGTGTGTGCGCAAGTGCCCCTACTGCGACTTCAATTCCCATGCCGCCGACAAGATTCCCGAACAGGCCTATGTGGAGGCCCTGATCGCGGACCTGGAGACGGAACTGCCCATGGTCTGGGGGCGATGCATCGACAGTGTCTTCATCGGCGGCGGCACCCCCAGCCTGCTGAGCCCCGAGGCCATCGAACATCTGCTGTCGGCGATCCGCGCCCGCCTCATCTGCCGCCCCTATGCGGAAATCACCCTGGAGGCCAACCCCGGCACCGTGGAACAGGCCCGTTTCGAGGGCTACCGGGCGGCGGGGGTGAACCGCCTGTCCATGGGGATCCAGAGCTTTGACGATACCCTGCTCGGGGCACTGGGCCGCATCCATACGGGACGGGAGGCCCGGAAGGCGGTGGCCACGGCCCGTGCGGCGGGATTCGAGAACCTGAACCTGGACCTGATGTTCGGCCTGCCCGGACAGACGGTGGCCCAGGCCATGGCTGACCTGGACACGGCCATGGATCTGGGGCCTGAGCACCTGAGCTGGTATGAACTGACCCTGGAGCCCAACACGGCCTTTGCCGCCGCCCCTCCCGCCCTGCCCGACGAGGACACCCAGTGGGCGATGATAACCGAGGGGCAGGCGCGACTGGCATCCCGGGGGTTTGCGCACTACGAGGTCTCAGCCTATGCCGGGAACGGGCGACAGTGCCGACACAATCTCAACTACTGGCAGTTCGGGGATTATCTGGGCATCGGCGCCGGAGCTCATGGCAAGCTCACGTTACCGGCGGAGGGACGCATCCTGCGCCGCTGGCGTCATCGTCAACCCAGGGCCTTCATGGAGGGCGTCCGCTCCGGCCGGGCACTGAACGGCGAACGGGTGCTTGGCCCGGAAGAAACGGCATTCGAGTTCATGCTCAACGCCCTGCGGTTGGTGGAGGGCGTGCCGTCAACCCTGTTCACCCGCCATACGGGGCTGGGACTGGAGGCCCTGGAACCGGCAAGGTCGGAGGCGATGGCCCGGGGACTGCTGGAAGATGATCCGGCGCGACTGGTGGCGACTGCGACGGGGCGACAGTTCCTGAATGATCTGGTGGGCCTGTTCCTGCCGGCGGACGGGCCGGGCGGGGGGGATTGAGGTGGAGGGGCGCGGGGAAAACAACGGCATCAGTCCGTCGGCTTCCTCGGCACCCACACCATCACCTTCTCCACCAGCCCCATGTCCAGCTCGGCCTCGGCGGTGAACTCGCCGGCGTAGGCGGCCTCCTCCTGATTCAGGTCGTAACAGTTCGCGCCGGTGATGTCCATGAGGACCGCCGGGATGCCGGCGGCACGGAAGGCATGGATGCGCTTCTGATAAAAATCCCGACAGCACATGCCCACATAAGCGGGCTCGCCGTCTGCCTGCATCTGCTCCAACACCCGGCACAGGTGCTCGTAACGGGTGATGGTCACCACCTTCATCCCCCGCTCCCGGGCCAGGCGATAGGCCTCCCCCACGTCACAACCACCGCATTCAGGGCAGGCATCCTCGTGGCGCCAGTCGCACCAGGCGGGCTTGGCGCAGTAGGGCACCAACATGACCGAGGCCCGGTTCAGGATGTCCTTGACCCCTTCCACACCGTCGGGCCGGTGGACCATGAGCCGGTTGGCCTGCCGGACATCCAGGCCCAGCCCCTGCTCCGCGCGGCGCCCCAGAGCCAGGCGCAGCAACCGACACAATTCGTCGGGACCGAATCCCGGAAGCTGAACGTCCTCCGCCCGCAGACGGCGGATCATGCGCACTTCGGCCGCATCCATGGGGGCACCGGCCAGGGTTTCGGCCAGGGACAGGAACAGATCCGGTGGCGCCACATGCACCGCGCCGGAGAAATGGGCCGCCCGGATCACCCGGCCGGTATCGTCCGGCAACAGACGCAACTGCAGGATGCCGCCGGGGGTGGGCAGGAACGCCTGCCAGCTACAGTCCGCGCTTGCCGACCAGTCTTCGTCCAGGGCAGGGTCCACGGGCATGTCCGGTGGTGGCCGTGCCCTGTCGTGCACCGGATCCGGCGCGGTCATCATGCCCTCCAGCGCCAACTCCCGAAGCAGAGAGTGGGTAACGGCCTCCTTCAGAGCCACCATGTCCAGATCCCTGATCGGCATCTCATCCAGAGTGATGAAACGATTGCGGGCACTGAGGATGCCCTGGGCGCTGAGTTTTTCCCGTGGCGCCCGAAGCACCTTGAGCAAAACTTCCGTATCCAGCGTTTCCAGGATCACCGCCTGGTAGAGCACGGCCTCGGCCTCGATGGCCAGAAAGCCCGCCCCCAGCTTGCGCCCGGACACTTCCAGGTCGTTGGGAAAGGCGGTATGGGCGGAAATGCCCAGGCCGGTCAGGGCCCGCACCAGGGCGCGGTTGAGCCGGGCCATCAGCGCCGTGAGGGTATCGCCCCCCCCCAGCCAGTGACGGGGCAGGGTCAGACTCAGGCAGCACTGCCCCGGCGCCAGATAGAGGGCCCCACCGCCGGTGAGCCGACGCACCACGGGAATGCCCGCCTCTTGGCAGTAGGTGCCGCGCACCCCGTGACAGACGGCTTCGTGACGGCCCAGGCTGGCGGTGGGCTCATAGCGATGGAATCGCAGCCTGGCCTCGTCGGCGGCCACGGAACCCGCCAGATGGCGAAGGTCCCGGGCCACCTGCTCGGCCCCCGGCGCGATGCCGTCGGTCCAGACCCGGCAGGGCCGGACCGTCATGCCGATACGCTCTCCCGCCAGTTCATGCCGGCGTCACCCTCCCAGTAGCCGTCGCAGAAGCGGGGGAACAGGGGCTTCATGGCATCCAGGGCCTGACGCGGGGTCAGGCTGCCGTCGATGCAGCCGCGGAAGGCCCTGACCACTGCCTCGGTGCCTTCCGGTTCCGGAGAAATGCGCACCACATCGATCCCCATGGCCTGCAGTTCGGGCATGGCCTCGATGAGGTTGTTGGGGTCGGCGGACTGGAGCTGGATGCCGTTGATGGTGAGGAAGCCGCTGCCGTCCTGGGTGGCCAGGGGCAGGCCCGCCGGATAGTCCAGGCAAGCCAACTCACAGCTGTCCTTGGGCAGGTTGCGGGCACGGGCGGTGAAGCAGCGGGCGGAGAAGGCCAGGGGCAGACGACCGAACACCAGCACCTCGGTTTCCAGTCCGTCGGGCCGAGCCTTGTGCATGCCTTCCAGGATATGCCGGGACAGCTCCACCGGCATCACCCAACGCACCGCGCCGATGTCCCGCAGTTCGCGCAGGGTACCGGCGTTGTAGGTGTTGATGTTGGGGCCCGCGACAAAGGGCTTGCCCAGGGACAGGCCCAGGGACGTGGCATCGTTGGCCTCGATCATGAAGCGACCGTTTTGCACCAGGCGTTCCAGGGCCAGGCGCTCGGATTCCGCTTCCATCAGGGCCAGGGTGGACATGACCACGGTCTTGCCGGCGGCGGCCAGACGATCGGCCACCTCCAGCCAGTCGGCGGCACGCAGCTCGCGACGCTTGGAGCAGACCGTCTCGCCCAGATAGACGATGTCCACCGGCCACTGTTCGACGGCGGCGTAGAATTCCATGACCCGCTCGCGGGGCCAGTAATACTGAATGGGTCCCAGGGAAAGTTTCATTGCCAGGCTCTGTGCAAGGCACCCAGGGTCTGGGTGCGTCCTTCGGACATGCCGGCGAGCTGGGAGGCCCATTCCGGCCGCGGGGTGTAGGCATCGGGGTTGGCGTGGCAGGCATCCAGGGCCTGGCGCATGACGCGCGTGGCCTGTCCCACATAGGCGGGGCTGCGCTGACGGCCTTCCAGCTTGATGGCCTTGACGCCGATCTTGAGCAGATCGGCCAGGATGTCCAGGGTGCTCAGGCTGGTGGGTTCCTCGATGGCGTAGATGGTGTCATCGCAACTGCCCACCTGATAGCGGCCCTTGCAGATGACCGGGTAGCCGGCGCTTTCGCCGGGCTTGAAGGTATCGATGAGTACGCCGTTCAGCCGCGCCTCGCGACCGCGACCGGTCTCGATCCAGCGCACGGCATGGGCGGGGGAGCAGGCCCCCTTGGTGTTGGGTGAGTCGCCGGTGGCATAGGAGGACAGCATGCAGCGGCCCTCCACCATCACGCACAGGCTACCGAAACCGAACACCTCGATGTCCAGCTTGGCCCGCTCGATCACCTGCGCCACCTGGGACATGGACAGCACCCGGGGCAGCACGGCGCGCACCACGCCGTAGCGCTCGTGGTAGAAGTTCAGGGCATCGGCGGTGGTGGCGGAACCCTGGACCGACAGATGCAGGGTGAGATCCTTGTGGGTATCGGCGGCATAGCGCAAAAGCCCCATGTCGGCGAGGATGACGGCGTTCACGCCCTCCTCGGCGGCCACATCCACCGCCTGGGTGGCGGCGGTCCAGATGTCCGGCTGGGGATAGGTATTGAGGGCCATATAGACCTTCACGCCCTTGCCCCGGGCGTAGGCAATGCCCTTCTGCAGGGCCTTGCGGTCAAAGTTCAGGCCCGGGAAGTTACGGGCATTGGTCTCGCCGCGCAGGCTCAGATAAACGGCATCGGCGCCGTTGTCCACGGCTGCCCGGAGCGCCGGGAAGCCGCCCGCCGGACAGACCAGCTCCATACGATCTGGGTTCATCAACAACTCTCCTGGGTTCCTGGAAGGTGACTGTCTGAATGCAGGGGACGCGCACCCTGCCGGGTCCCCCGCCGTGTCAGCTCCTGTTCGATGGCGTTGATCACCGTCCACTTGCTGCCGCACCAGTCCGGTGCCAGCAGCAGGGGCTTGCGCGCCGTGGCGGTCAGGCGATGGAACACCACCTCGGGCGGGGTCATCTCGATCATGTCCACCGCCGTGTTCACATATTCGTTAAGGGTCCAGGGCCGGTATTCGCCGGCGCGCCACTGGCGGGACAGGCGGGTGCCCCGGACCACATGCAGGGGGTGAAGCTTGAGGCCATCGGTGCCTTCATTCAAGACCCGGACCAGGGTTTCCCGCTGGTGCCAGGGGGTCTCGCCGGGCAGACCGATGATCAGGTGGGTGCAAACGGATAGCCCCCGGTCACGGGCACGCCGGACGGCGTCCTGGTATTCGGCAAAGCCGTGCCCCCGGTTGACCCGGACCAGGGTCTCGTCGAAGGCGGACTGCAGGCCCAGCTCCAGCCACAGGGTATGGCCCTGTTCCTGGTAGGAAACCAGCAGGTCCAGCACCTCGTCGGGCACGCAGTCGGGGCGGGTACCGATGGACAGCCCCACCACCCCCGGCTGTTCCAGGGCGGCATCATAGAGGGCCTTGAGGCGGGTGACCTCGGCGTAGGTATTGGTGTAGGCCTGAAAATAGGCCAGGTGCAGGCGGGCGCCGGTGCGCCGGGCCACCACTGCCCTGCCCTCGTCCAGCTGCCGGCGCACGGCGCCGCCGTCCTGCCCCTGGGGGGCAAAACTGGCGTTGTTGCAGAAGCTGCAACCGCCGCGGCCCTTGGTGCCGTCCATGTTGGGGCAGATGAATCCGGCGCTCACGGTGAGCTTGTGCACCCGCTGGCCGTACCGTGCCCGCAGGTGGCTGCCCAGGGTGTTGACGCGGTCGGTGAGGGTGGACATCGTCAGCCCACCAGGTCCAGGACCCGACGACGAAACCCCACCCCCAGTTCCCGGGCAATGGCTTCGCAGGCGGTGATGTCCACCCCCGGAAGGCCGTCGACGGCGGTGACGGTGACCTCGGGCACATGGACACGGGCGGCACGCACGAAGTCCAGCAGGGCCGGATAGGCACCGGGCAGTTTGGGCCGGCAGTGCCGTTCGTAGGTGAAGGCATCCTGGGCATTGAGGGAGACGGACAGGGCATCGATGCAGCCGGCCATCTCCGGGGTCACATCCCGGCCGTGGACCAGACTGGCCAGACCGTCGGTATTGATGCGAATGGCGGGGGCGCCCCGGGCCTTGAGTTGCCGGGCCACGCTCAGGACGGCGTCCAGGCGCAGGGTGGGTTCGCCCAGGCCGCAGAACACCACGGCTTCGTAATCCTTCGGATCGCCCACTGCGTCGAGCATCTGTTCCACCGTGGGCTCCTGATACAGCCGCAGGGGGTATCCCTGCACCTCCCAGGTCTTGTTGAACTTGGGGCAGAAGGCGCAGCGCAGGGTGCAACGGTTGGTGACGTTCAGATAACGGCGGTTGTGTAGGCTGTAGCCCACCACGGGGTCTGCGTGGTGGTCGGCCGTCTGTTGCTGCATCTTCAAGCTACCTCTTGGCTTGCGGCCCGGGGTCGGGGCCGCGACCCGACGCCCGAAACCGCGGCGGGGGCTCGCCGGGAAAACCGCCATTAAACATGAATTGGCGGTCGCTGTCATGTTCTGGAATCAGTCTTGGCCGGTGCCGCAGGCCAACCCCGCCATGCGCGGCCGGGGCCGCTCAGGTCTTGGGCAATGTCACGCCCCGTTGCCCCTGATACTTGCCGCCCCGATCCTTGTAGGAAGTCTCGCAGACCTCGTCGGACTCCAGGAACAACATCTGCGCCACTCCTTCATTGGCATAGATCCGCGCCGGCAGGGGGGTGGTATTGGAAAACTCCAGGGTCACATGCCCCTCCCACTCCGGCTCCAGGGGCGTAACGTTTACTATCAATCCGCATCTTGCATAGGTGCTTTTACCCAAACAGATGGTCAGGATTGAGCGCGGAATACGAAAATATTCAAGCGTATGCGCCAGGGCGAAGGAGTTGGGGGGGATGATGCAGACGTCCGATTTGACGTCCACGAAACTGCGTTCGTCGAAGGACTTGGGGTCCACGATGGTGGAGTTGATGTTGGTGAACACCTTGAATTCGTCGGCGCAGCGCACGTCATAGCCATAGCTGGAGGTGCCGTAGGAGATGATGCGCTCCTCCCCGGCGTACCGCACCTGCCCCGGCTCGAAGGGTTCGATCATGCCCTGCGCCGCCATGCGGCGGATCCACTTGTCCGATTTGATCGACATGAAACGACCTGCCTTTACTGGATGACGATGTTGGGGAACTTGGCGCTGTAGTCCCGGGCCTGGGCGGCTAGGCGCGCGGCGGTGCGGCGGGCGATCTCCCGGTAGATCTCTGCGATGCGGCTATCGGGCTGGGCAATCACGGTGGGGCGGCCACCGTCGGCCTGCTCACGGATATGGATATCCAGCGGCAGGGCGCCGAGGAACTCCACGCCGTAGTCCCGGGCCATGCGCTCGCCGCCGCCCTGGCCGAAGATGTATTCCTCGTGACCGCAGTTGGAACAGATGTGGATGCTCATGTTCTCCACCACCCCCAGCACCGGCACGTCCACCTTCTCGAACATCTTCAGACCCTTGCGGGCATCCAGCAGGGCGATGTCCTGGGGCGTGGTGACGATGACGGCACCGCTCACCGGAATCTTCTGGGCCAGGGTAAGCTGAGTGTCGCCGGTGCCCGGCGGCAGGTCGATGACCAGATAATCCAGCGCCTTCCAGTTGGTGTCCCGCAACAGCTGCTCCAGGGCCTGGGTGACCATGGGGCCACGCCAGATCATGGGGGTATCCTCATCGATGAGAAAACCGATGGACATGGCCTGGATGCCGTGGTTTTCCATCGGCTCCATGGTCTTGCCGTCGCGGGTCTCCGGCTTGCCGGAGATGCCCAGCATGCGGGGCTGGCTGGGGCCGTAGATGTCGGCATCCAGGATACCCACGCTGGCCCCCTCCCCCGCCAGGGCCAGGGCCAGGTTGACGGCGGTGGTGGACTTGCCCACCCCGCCCTTGCCGGAGGCCACTGCGATGATGTTCTTGATCCCCTGAAGGGGTTTGAGATTCTTCTGTACCGCATGGGAGACGATGCGAGTCTCCACCTGCACCTCCACTGCGGCGACGCCCGGGATGCGTCCCACCCGCTCGGTCACCGCCCGGCGCAGCGCATCGTGCCAGCCGGCGGCGGCATAGCCCAGGGTCAGCCGGATGCCGACCTTGTCACCATCCACCTGGATATCCTTGACGGCCTTGGTGGACATCAGGTCCTTGTCCATGTAGGGATCCTGGATCTCCTTGAGAGCCGTTTCAACCTGCAAGCGGGACACCTGGGACATCAAGCCTTCCTCGGGGAATTTCATTGGGGGGATTCATAGTGCAATCCTGGGATTCTACACCATGGGATCAGAGAAGGCTGAATCCCCCTGCCGATGAAGGGTTTGCCGTGGAGCGCGTCCACGTCACGGCCGTAACTGAAGTATCATTTCCCCCATGAACCCCCCCGAACTCCTCGCCCCCGCCGGCACCCTGAAGAACCTGCGCTATGCCCTGGCCTACGGCGCCGATGCGGTGTATGCCGGCCTGCCTCGCTACTCCCTGCGGGTGCGCAACAACGACTTTTCCACCCTGGAACGACTGCAGACCGGGATCGAGGCCACCCACGCCGCGGGCCGCCGATTTTTCCTGGCCGCCAATATTGCCGCCCATCCCACCAAGGTGCAGACCTTCCTCAAGGATCTGACCCCGGTGGTGGCCCTGGCACCGGATGCGCTGATCATGTCGGATCCGGGCCTGATCCTGATGGTCCGTGAAACCTGGCCGCAGATCCCGGTGCACCTGTCGGTGCAGGCCAATACGGTGAACCAGGCCTCGGTACGCTTCTGGCGGGGGCTGGGCCTATCCCGGGTGATCCTGTCCCGGGAGCTGTCCCTGGAGGAGATCAGCAGGATCCGTCAGGACTGCCCGGACACGGAACTGGAAGTGATGGTGCACGGGGCCATGTGCATCGCCTATTCCGGGCGCTGCCTGCTGTCGGGCTACTTCAATCACCGGGATGCCAACCAGGGGGCCTGCACCAATTCCTGCCGCTGGCGCTACCGCCTGCACCCCGCCCGGGCCGATGACACCGGCGACCTGCTGCCGATGGAGGAAGCCGCCGGGGGACGTCATCCACGGGCGAACGAGGCATTCCTGCTGGAGGAAGGGGAACGGCCCGGACAGCTCATGCCGGTGGAGGAGGATGAGCACGGCACCTACATTCTCAATTCCATGGACCTGCGGGCGGTGGAGCATGTGCGGCGACTGACGGAGATCGGGGTGGACGCGCTGAAGATCGAGGGCCGGACCAAATCCCACTACTACGCCGCCCGCGCCACCCAGGTGTATCGCCGTGCCATCGACGATGCGGCGGCGGGCCGGGACTTCGATCCGCGACTGCTGGATCACCTGGAGGGGCTGGCCAACCGGGGCTATACCGACGGCTTCCTCACCCGCAACAAGGACCGCACCGCACAGAATTATGAACGGGGACACTCGGAATCCGCCCGCCAGCTGTTCGTGGGAGAGATCCTGGGCTTTGATCCCGACACCGGGCTGGCGGAGATCGAGGTAAAGAACAAGTTTGCGGTGGGAGATCGTTTGGAGGTGATGACCCCGGCGGGCAGCCGCGAACTGATCCTGGAAGCCCTGTTCAGCCTTGCGGGAGAGGCAATGGCGGAGGCGCCGGGCGCGGGCTACCGGGTCCGGATCCCCCTGCCCGAGGGGGATTACCACCTGGGTCTGGTGGTACGGTACATGGACTCGCGGACCTCTCAAACACCTTGCGACGCCTCCTCCTTTCAATCCTGATCCTGCTGGCCGCGGGACTGGCCGGCCCGGCCCTGGCCCTGGACGGTCTGCGCCTGGGCATCGGGGACATTCAGGGCGACGGCTGGTCCATGGCAGGCGTCAGCCTGGACCTGAGCCTGGGGCAGCGGGACACCCTGGATCTCCAGGTGGAACGACTCCGGCTCCCGGAACCCCTGGGGGCACTGCGGCAGGTCCGGCTGCAGTGCCGGGGAGGCGGGCTGGACAACATCACCCTGGATTGCCCGCAATTGCAGGTCACATGGCGACACCCGGCATTGGGATATGGCAGCGGTACGGGCCGCATGGCCCTGCGCCTGGACGGTCGGCTGGATCTGGATCTGGCCCTTGAACTGGAACGGATGGACGGGCTTCGAGTACGCCTCTTGCTGGGTCCGGGACACTGGCAGGCGACGGCAACCCTGCAGGCCCTGCCCGTGGCGGAGTTGCCGGGTCTGCTCGCGGCCCTGTCCTCGCCCGCACCAGATATTCCCCTGGACGACCTTATGCTGCAGGGCGTCCTATCCGGCCACCTGCAGGCCACCGGTGGTGACGACGGCCTGGGGCATCTTTCATCCCGACTGTCCTGGCGCTCCGGCGCCTTCAGCGCCGCCGACGGCACCCTGGCGGGAGAAGACCTGGCCATGGACCTGGCCATGGAAGCCCGACAGCAGGCCGGTGGCTGGCGGGGCCGGCTGGATCTGACCTGGTCCGAGGGAGGCAGCTACATCCACCCGGTCTATGCCGAGTCCTCGCCCGAGGCCCCCGGCCGGGTGGGACTGACTTTCAACGGCTCACCGCAACGTGGCGAACTGCGGGTGGAACAGCTGGATCTGACCTGGGGGGAGGCCCTGCAGGTGGTGGGCAGGCTGCATCTGGATACCCGGCGGGATCCACCCCTGCGGGAGGCCGACCTGATCCTGAGCCGAGGGCGTCTGCCGGTCCTGTACGAAACCTTTCTCCAACCCTTTCTCCACGGCACGGTGCTGGAAGACCTGGAAACCCTGGGACTGGTCTCGGCCCGGCTGCAGGTCCGGGAGGGCGAGCTGTCCCAGGCGGCACTGACCGCCGTGGACGTCTACCTGGACGACCGACTGGGACGCCTGGGCCTCTACGGCCTGGACGGTCGCTTCCTGTGGAGCGCGGCACAGATCCCACCCACCAGCAGCCTGGGCTTTGTGGGCGGACACGTCTATCGCATCCCCCTGGGCAATACCCGCCTGCGACTGCAACTGGAACAGGACGGCCTGCGACTGCTGGAACCGGCCCGGATTCCGATCCTGGACGGCGCGCTGGAAGTGGAGACACTCAAGGCGCAGGCCCTCTCCACCGATGACCCGGTGATGGAATTCGATGGCCGGATCACCCCCATTGCCATGGAACTGCTGGCCGCCGCGGTGGACCGCCCCCTGTTCACCGGCACCCTGGCCGGGGTCATCCCCCGGGTGCGCTACCAGGGGGGCGAACTGAGCGTCGGCGGACGACTGCTGATCCATGCCTTCGACGGCCTGATCATGATGCGCAACCTGCGCCTGCGGGACCCGTTCGGCGTGGCACCGGTGCTCTCCGGCGACCTGGACATCAACCACCTGGATCTGGCCGCCATCACCGGCACCTTTGCCTTCGGCAGGATCGAGGGGCGACTGCAGGGCCACGTGCATGACCTGGTGCTGGTGAACTGGGAGCCGGTCCGTTTCGATGCCGCCCTCCACACCCCCCTGGAGGGTCATTTCCGGCGTCGCATCAGCCAACGGGCGGTGGACAATCTGGTGAGTCTGGGCGGCGGCGTGGGTGGGGCGCTGGGCACCGGCTTCCTGCGCTTCTTCGAGTCCTTCTCCTACCGCCAACTGGGCCTGTCCTGCCGCCTGCGCGGGGATGTATGCGAGATGAGCGGGGTGGCACCGGCGCCCATGGGAGGGTATTTCATCGTCCAGGGGTCGGGACTGCCCCGAATCCAGGTGGTTGGCTTCACCCGCCAGGTGGCCTGGCGGGATCTGGTGCACCGGCTGGTCAGCGCGGTGCAGTCCGGGGAGTTCTCGACGGGTGAGGACGATTGAAACCGAGGCTCAGCGATACCTGAACCGGTACCAGACCATGCCCAGATACTCGTGCAGGGCAAAGCGGGTGCGTTCCAGGGCAGCCGCCTGGGGAATCAGGCCCCGTCCGTCGAACCCCTCCGTCGACCGCGGGTCCGGGCGGCGGGAATAGGTCGGCATGGCGGATACGGTCAACCCGGTCTGCTCGAAGCACCAGCGCGCCCGGGGCACATGCACCGCGTGGGTGACAAGGACGGCATGCCCGATGCCTTCGGCCAGCAGCAGTTCGGCACTGAACAGGGCGTTTTCACAGGTATTACGGCTTCGATCCTCCACCCAGCGCACGGGCACGCCCCATTCCCCGGTGAGCACCTGCTGTATCAGCTCCGCCTCGCTCAGGGGTTCTTCCCCCCCCACCCGTCCACCGCTGACCAGGATCGGCAGACCGGTCTGTCGATGCACCCAGGCACCATACCTGGCCCGCTCCAGGGAAAAGTGGTTCACCGTGTCGCCGCCGTATTCCGGGGCATCCGCGCGCCTTCCACCGGCCAGGATGACGACAGCACCGGCCTCATCCGGTGCGGCCTGCACGGCACGGGCCCGGTCTTCAAGGGCACCGGTGAGCGCATGGGACACCATCGGCAGCGAGGCCAGATAAAGTAACAGCAGGCCCAGCACCACCAGGGTCCGCCCCATCCACGTCCGCCGGAACAACACCCCCGCCAGTACGAGCAGCAGGGGGCTTGCAGGCGGCATCAGCAACAGTTCCAGGGCCACGCTTCTCTCCACGGACTTGGCAAATCATCGGGCCGACGACCGGCAGCACGACGGCTTCGGCAGCGGCCTCCGGACACGGTATGATCAACACGGCATTCTACAGAAAAGGAGACCTCGCCCATGACCGCCCTCGATCCCGGTCGGCGTCGCGCCCTCAAGGCCCTGATGGCCGCCACCCTCGTGCCCGCCCTTGCCGGTCTGCCCGGTCCGGCCGCCGCGGGCCGGACACCCCGCGTCGGACTGGCGCTGGGCAGCGGCGGCGCCCGGGGCCTGTCCCATGTGCTCATCTTCGAAGTGCTGGAGGAACTGGGCGTGGTCCCGCACCGCATCGCCGGTTCCAGCATCGGCGCCATCATGGGGGCGCTCTACGCGGCGGGCCTGTCGTCCCGGGATATCCATGATGCCATCGACACCCTCACCGTGGCCCACGACGAATCCTGGTTCGAGTCCCTGCTGAACCGGGAATGGACTCGCTGGATCAAGTTCCTGGAGCCCTTCGGCGCCAAGGGCGGGCTGATGAAGTCGGACGCCTTCATCAAGTTCCTTAAGGATATCGCCGGCGTGGGTCGTTTCGAGGAACTCCAGATCCCCCTGCAGGTGGTGGCCACCGACTTCTGGGAACGGCGCATGGCGGTGTTCGACAGCGGTGATCTCTGGCCCGCCGTCCAGGGCAGCATGGCCATGCCCGGGCTGTTCAGCCCGGTCACCGTGGGCGACAGGGTGCTGGTGGACGGCGGTCTCACCAACCCCGTCCCCTATGATCTGTTGCTGGAGGATTGCGACATCACCATCGCCGTGGACGTGCTGGGCACGCGGGAGCCGAACCACGATAACGGTAACGGCGGCGTCAACGGTGCGGGCAACGGCAACCCGTCCTACTTCGACAACAGCTTCAACACCTTCCAGATCATGCAGTTCTCGATCCTGGAAGAAAAGCTCAGGCGGGTCCGACCGGACATCCTGATCCGCCCAAAGATCAGCAATGTGCGGGTATTGGAGTTCTACCGTTTCGAGACCATTTTCGAACAGTCCCGGCCGGCGGCGGAACAACTGCACAAGGAGTTGAAGGCGCTGCTCGGGAAGCACTGAACAGCAGCGGACCACCATGACCTCCCGACTCCCGATCCGTTATGATCAGAAGCCCCGAACCACGGATTGCCATTGATCAAATCATGACCCCAGAACAGGTACAAGCGCTCATCGCCGCCGGGCTGCCCGACGCCCAAGTCACCGTCAGCGGCCAGGAAGGCCATTTCGAGGCCGTGGTCATCTGCGAATCCTTCGCCGGACTCAGCCGCCTCAAGCGGGAACAGAGGGTCAACGCCACCGTCAGGCGGGAGATCACCAGCGGTGCCCTGCACGCCCTGTCCATTCGCCCCATGACCCCGGAAGAATGGGCGCAAAAGCACCCGAACGCCTGATTTTTCATCGACCGCCGAAAAACTTACGGAACCCCCCCATGAAATTCGAGACCCAGGCCATTCACGCCGGCTTCAGCCCCGACCCCACCACCAAGGCCGTGGCGGTGCCCATCTACCAGACCACGTCCTATGCCTTCGACGACACCCAGCATGGGGCCGACCTGTTCGACCTGAAGGTGGCGGGCAACATCTACACCCGCATCATGAACCCCACCACCGACGTGCTGGAAAAACGCCTGGCCGCCCTGGAAGGCGGCGTGGGCGCCCTGGCCCTGGCCTCGGGCATGGCCGCCGTCACCTATGCCATCATGACCATCGCCGAGGCGGGACATAACATCGTCACCACCAGTACCCTCTACGGCGGCACCTACAACTTGTTCGCCCATACCCTGCCCCGCTACGGCATTGAGGTCCGCTTCGCCGCCCCCGGCGACATTGATGGCATGCGCGCCCTGATGGACGACAACACCCGGGCGGTATTCTGCGAATCCGTCGGCAACCCGGCCGGCAACGTGGCGGACCTGCGGGCTCTGGCGGACATGGCCCACGCCCACGGCGTGCCGCTGATCGTGGACAATACCGTGCCCACCCCCTACCTGTGCCGCCCCTTCGAGCACGGTGCCGACATCGTGGTGCATGCCCTCACCAAGTACATGGGCGGACACGGCACCACCGTGGCCGGGGCCATCGTGGATTCGGGCAATTTCCCCTGGGCGGAACACAAGGATCGCTTCATCCGCCTGTGCGAGCCGGACCGGTCCTACCATGGCGTGGTCTACACCGAGGCCTTCGGTGCCGCCGCCTATATCGGCCGCGCCCGGGTGGTCCCCCTGCGCAACATGGGCGCCGCCCTGTCCCCATTCAACAGCTTCCTGATCCTGCAAGGCATCGAGACCCTGGCGGTGCGCATGGACCGGCACTGCGAGAACGCCTTGCGGGTGGCCCGATTCCTCAAGGCGCACCCCGGCGTGAGCTGGGTGCGCTTTGCCGGCCTGGAAGACCATCCCGATCACGCCCTGGCGCAAAAATACATGGACGGCCGCGCCGCCAGCATCCTGTCCTTCGGCATCAAGGGCGGCCGCGAGGCCGGTGCCCGCTTCATCGACGCCCTGAACCTGGCCGTGCGTCTGGTGAACATCGGCGATACGAAGACCCTGGCCTGCCATCCAGCCACCACCACCCATCGTCAGCTGTCGCCGGAAGAGCTGCAAAAAGCCGGCGTTTCCGAGGACATGGTCAGGCTTTCCATTGGCATCGAGCACGTGGATGATATCCTTGCAGACTTGGACCAGGCCCTGGCGGCCGCCGGCTGAATGCGGCTACCGGCCCGGTCCGCATCCAATCCGCCATCAGGAATCACGTCACCATGGCAGCCAGCATCGATGCCCCCCGCTTCGAGGATCTCGTCCCCATCAACGAGCTGTCAGAAGCCGGGCGCAACCAGCTCAGGATCCATCTGCGCAAGGGCGTCCTGCGCGCCGGCAACAAACTCAGCCCCGGCCATGACGCGGCGGATCTGGTGTACCTGCTGTCCGGTCGCCTGAGCCTGGTGTCCCGCGGCGTGCCCGAAGAGGTGCGCGGCGGGATGGAGCGGGCCTGCCAGCCCCTGTTCTCCGACCGTCACCAGGGGGAGTTTGCCGTGGCGGAAACCGACTGCATTCTCCTGCGCGTCAACCGGCAGGTCTTCACGGCCCTGCTGAGCCGGGAGCGCACGGCCGGCGTCGAGGTGGTGGACGTGGACGTGGACGAGACCCAGAGCTCCATCTTCCGGGATCTCTACCAGGCCACCATCAATGGCCGCCTGGAGCTGCCGCCGATGCCCGAAGTGGCCATGCGCATCCAGCGCATGGCCCAGGATCCGGACGTGGGGGTCAGCGAGATCACCCAGGTGATCCAGACCGACCCGGTGGTGGCGGGCGCCATCATGCACGCCACCAACAGCCCCCTGTTCCGGGCCGGCAAGCCCATCAACAACATCCGCGACGCGGTCATACGCTTGGGGTTCAACGCCACCCAGAAACTGGCGTTCAACATTGCCATGCGGCAGGCCTTCCAGGCCCGCTCCCCCAAAACCCGCCAACACATGCGCGAACTGTGGGACCGCAGCGTCGACATCTCCGCGATCGCCTATGTGCTGGGCAGACACCTCAAGGGTTTCGACCCGGACCGGGCCCAGTTGGCGGGCCTGATGCACGAGATCGGCACCATCCCGATCCTGAACTACCTGGACCGTCACGAGATCCATCTCAATGATGAACAACTGGAACACACCATCACCAAGCTGCGCGGCATGACCGGCGTCATGGTACTGAACTACTGGGGCATGGACCCTGAACTGGTGAGCGTGGCGGAACATGCGGGCAACTGGCAGCGGGAACACCCGAATCCCGGCGACTACTGCGATCTGGTGATCGTGTCACGCCTGCTCAGCGGGCGGGATGCCGGCACCGGCGCGGGATTGCCCCCCCTCGATCAGGTTCCCGCCTTCCAGAAACTGGATCTGGGCCCGCTCGACGATGACATGAGCCTGGGATTGCTCAAGGAAACCGAACAGGAAATCGCCGCCCTCAGGAACATACTCCATGGCTGACAGCATCTCCGCAGATACACTGACCGGCCTGCAGCCACTGCAGGAACTGGGCGAACAGTCCCGAGGCAGTCTGGCCAGCAAGGCCACCGTGAGAACCCTCAAACCAGGCACACGGATCACGGCCGCGGAAGAGAACCGCTGGATGCTCTACGTCCTGGCCGGACGCATCACCTTCGTGGCCAATGACAAGCCGATACTGATCGAGGCAGGCAGCCCGCGGGCGCAACACCCTCTGTTCAGCGCGAAAAACCTGCGGGAGTTTGCCGTATGCGCCACCCCGGCACAGATCCTGTGCATTGACCGCAACATGTACGAGTCCCTCAGCCAACAGCAACGGGATGCCAATTTCGAGGTGCAGGAAACCATTCTCAGCCCCACCGAGAGCGCCCTTTTCGCCAGGATCTACCAGCATATCGTCACCGGACGCCTGGATCTGCCGGCCATGCCCGAAGTGGCCGTCAAGATTCAGGGCGCGATCAATGCCTCCGACGCGGACGCCTACCGGCTGTCGCGGATCATCCAGATGGACCTGGCCGTGACCGGCGGCCTGGTCAAGGCCGCCAACAGCGCCCTTTACGGCGGTGCAAGCCCGGTCAGCAGCGTGCGGGATGCCATTGTCAGACTGGGTTTTGATGTCACCCGACAGTTGGTGATCAGCATCGCCATGAAACAGGTCTTCAGCACGGACATACCCGCCCTGAAAAAGCGCATGCGGACACTGTGGGACCGCAGCGTGCACGTCTCCGCCCTGAGCTACGTGCTGGCCCGCCACAGTCAGCGTTTCGATCCGGAACATGCCATGCTTGCCGGGCTGCTCTATCAGGTCGGCATGGTCCCCCTGCTGGACCATATCGGGCGCCGGTACAGCGACATCCCGGAAACCGAGATCGACAGCATCCTCACCCGACTGCATCCGGTGGTGGGGGAACTGGTGATCAATTACTGGGGGCTTGGTCCCGATATCTGTCAGGTGGTGCGGGAGTGCGGCAACCTGGAACGCAACGGCCACAACACCCCGGATTACTGTGACGTGGTGCTGGTCGCCGACCTCTACCGCAGAGCCCACGACCGCAACGACACCCATGCGCCGAGTTATCACCAGGTACCCGCCTACGAAAAGCTGGGACTCCCCGAACCCGACGACGATTTGAAGATCAACATCATCAGCGAGGCCGAGGAAGAAATCCGCGAGGTCATGGACTTCCTCAAGGGCATCAAAGTGGTCTGAGCACCTTGGTCAGTCGCACGCCCATCCCAGCCCTACAGGATATGCCATGAGTCATCCCCCCCAGCGCCCGGTTCAGGGTGAAAAGCTGCGCGCCGCCGACAAGGTGGCCCGCATCCCGGTCAAGGTGGCCCCCACCGTGCAAGTCCAGCGCAAGCCGCCGTGGATTCGCGCCCGGGCCCAGGGCAGCCCGGAAGTTCAACGCCTCAAGCGGGTACTGCGGGACAGTCACTTGCATACCGTCTGCGAAGAAGCCGCCTGCCCCAATCTGGGGGAATGTTTCGGCCACGGCACCGCCACTTTCATCATCATGGGTGACATCTGCACCCGGCGTTGTCCTTTTTGCGACGTGGCCCACGGCCGCCCCAATCCCCTGGATCCGGAAGAACCCGTGAACCTGGCCCGCACGGTGCGGGCCATGGGCCTGCGCTACGTAGTCATCACTTCGGTGGACCGGGACGACCTGCGGGATGGCGGCGCCGCCCATTTCGTCGACTGCATCCGCGAGACCCGCGCCCTGTGCCCCGAGATCCGCATCGAGATCCTGGTGCCGGACTTTCGCGGTCGTATGGAGATCGCCCTGGAGATCCTGGATCAGGCCCCGCCGGACGTCTTCAACCACAACATGGAGACCGTTCCACGACTGTATCGGCAGGCCCGTCCCGGCGCCGACTATGCCTGGTCCCTGGCCCTGCTCAAGGCCTTCAAGGCCCGACACCCGGACATCCCCACCAAGTCCGGACTCATGCTGGGGCTGGGTGAAACGTCGGCGGAAGTGGAAGCCGCGCTCAGGGACCTTAGGGACCATGACTGCGAGATGCTGACCCTGGGCCAGTACCTGCAACCTTCCCGGCACCATCTGCCGGTGAGCCGATTCGTCACCCCGGAGGAATTCGAGCGTCTGGCCCAGGTGGCCTACGGGCTGGGCTTCTCTCAGGTGGCCAGCGGCCCCATGGTGCGCTCCTCCTACCATGCGGACCAGCAGGCAGCCGCCTATGGCCTGGACGCCGGCGCCCGGGAACCCGCCGGTCATGGATGACCCGATTCTGCTGCGCTACAGTCGCCAGATCCTGTTGCCCCAGGTGGGCTACGAGGGTCAGGAACGGCTGGGGCAATCCCATGCCCTGATCATCGGCCTGGGGGGGCTGGGCAGTCCCGTGGCCCTGTACCTGGCCGCCGCCGGCGTGGGCCGGCTCACCCTGGTGGACTTCGACCGGGTGGATCTGTCCAACCTGCAGCGCCAGATCATCCATCGTACCGACCGCATCGGTCGGCCCAAGGTGACCTCGGCCGAGGAATCCATTGCCGGGATCAATCCCCTGGTGCGGGTGACCTGCATCGACCAGGCCCTGACAGGGGATGCCCTGGCCCAGGCCATGGCCGATGTGGACGTGGTGCTGGACTGTTCCGACAACTTCGCCACCCGCTTTGCGGTCAACCGGGCCTGTGTGGCCACGGGCACCCCCCTGGTATCGGCGGCGGTGATCCGGCTGGAGGGGCAGCTGTCGGTATTCGAGCCCCGGGTCGCGGACAGCCCCTGCTACCACTGTCTCTACGGAGAAGGCGAGGAGACCGCCGAGACCTGCAGCCGCAACGGGGTCCTGGCCAGCCTGCCGGGGGTGATGGGGACACTACAGGCCACCGAGGCCCTGAAACTACTGCTGGGCCTGCCCACGGTGCGGGGGCGGCTGCTGCTGCTGGATGCCCTGGCGATGGAGTGGCGCAGCATCCGGGTGAGGAAGGACCCGGGCTGCGCCGTCTGTGGGAAGGGGGGATGAGGGAGGAGGGGCGTCAGGACAGCTTCTGCTTGAGCAGATCGTTCACCTGCGCGGGGTTGGCTTTGCCGCCGGTGCGCTTCATCACCTGACCGACGAAGAAGCCGAACAGCTTGTCCTTGCCGCTGCGGTACTGCTCCAGCTGGGAAGGATTGTCGGCAATCACCTGATCGATCACTTGCTCGATGGCACCGGTATCGGTGATCTGCTTGAGCCCCTTGCGCTCGATCACTTGATCCGCATCGCCTTCACCGGCCCACATGGCCTCGAAGACCTCCTTGGCGATCTTGCCGGAGATGGTGTTGTCCTGGATGCGTCGCAGCAGTCCCCCCAGGGCCTCGGCGGAGACGGGGCTGTCGGTGATCTCCCGGCCTTCCCGGTTGAGAGCGCCGGTCAGTTCCCCCATCACCCAGTTGGCCGCCAGCTTGGCCTGACCTTCCACGGCGACCGCCACCTGTTCGAAGTATTCAGCCATTTCCCGGCTGGCGGTAAGTACGCCGGCATCATAGGCGGACAGGCCGTGATCGTTCATGAAACGGTGCTTCTTCTCGTCCGGCAGCTCCGGCAGGGAACCCCGGACCTGTTCGATGAAGGCGGGCTCGATGTCCAGGGGCAACAGATCGGGATCCGGGAAATAGCGATAGTCGTTGGCCTCTTCCTTGGAACGCATGGAGCGGGTTTCACCCTTGTCCGGGTCGAACAGGCGGGTCTCCTGCACCACCGCGCCACCGCCTTCCAGGATGTCGATCTGACGCTCCACCTCGAAGTGAATGGCCCGCTCCAGGAACCGGAAGGAGTTGAGGTTCTTGATCTCGGTCCGGGTGCCGAACTTCTCGGTACCCTTGCGGCGCACGGACACATTGGCGTCGCAACGGAAGGAGCCTTCCTGCATGTTGCCGTCACAGATCTCCAGATAACGCACCAGGGCGTGGATCTTCTTCATGTAGGCCACCGCTTCGCGGGCGGAGCGCATGTCCGGCTCGGAGACGATCTCCAGCAAGGGGGTGCCGGCACGGTTCAGGTCCACCCCGGTCATGCCGTGGTAATCCTCGTGCAGACTCTTGCCCGCGTCTTCTTCCAGGTGAGCCCGGGTGACACCGATGGTACGGGTCTCGCCATCTTCCAGCTCGATTTCCACCTGCCCACGCCCCACCACGGGCAGCTCATACTGGGAGATCTGATACCCCTTGGGCAGGTCCGGATAGAAGTAATTCTTGCGGGCGAAGATCGAGCGGGGCGCAATGGGCGCACCGATGGCCAGGCCGAACTTGACGGCCATGCGCACCGCTTCCCGGTTCAGCACCGGCAGCACGCCGGGCAGCCCCAGGTCCACCGCGCAGGCCTGGGTGTTGGGCTCGGCGCCGTAGGCGGTGGAAGCGCCGGAAAAGATCTTGGATTTCGTGGACAGCTGGGCGTGGATTTCCAGCCCGATGACCGTTTCCCATTCCATCATTATCAGACCCCAGGTCTAAACAGTTATTCAAAGCCCGCGGGGGCCATCTGATGCCACTCGGTGCCCAGCTGGTACTGGTGAGCCACTCCCAGCAGGCGAGCCTCGTCGAAATAGTTGCCGATCAACTGCATGCCCACGGGCAGTCCCTCCGAAAAACCGGCGGGCAGGGACATGGCCGGCAGTCCGGCCAGATTGACCGCGATGGTGTAGACGTCCGACAGGTACATGGTCACCGGGTCGGCGGTCTTCTCGCCCAGGCGGAAGGCCGTGGTCGGGGTGGTGGGCGCCAGGATCACATCCACCTGCTCGAAGGCCTGGCGAAAATCGTCGGCGATCAGGCGGCGGATCTTCTGGGCCTTGAGGTAATAGGCATCAAAATACCCGGCCGAAAGGGCATAGGTACCCACCATGATGCGGCGCTGCACCTCGGGTCCGAAGCCTTCCCCCCGGGAGCGCATGTAGAGGTCCATCAGGTCCTTGGGGTCCTCGCAGCGGTAACCGTAGCGAACGCCGTCAAAACGCGCCAGGTTGGAGGAACACTCCGCCGGCGCCACCACATAGTAAACCGGCACCGACAGACCGGAATGGGGCAACGCCACCTCGACGAACTCGGCCCCCAGCTTCTTGTAGAAATCAATGGCCTCATCGATCACCCGGGCCACGCCCGGATCCATGCCCTCACCGAAGAACTCCCGCGGCAGGCCGATCCTCAGGCCCTTGAGGGTGGTATTGAGGCGGGCATTGAAGTCTTCAGCCGGGCGCTCCAGGCTGGTGGAATCCCGCTCGTCGAAACCGGCCATGACGTTGAGCATCAGGCCGCAGTCCTCGGCGGTACGGGCCATGGGGCCGCCCTGGTCCAGACTGGAGGCAAAGGCGATCATGCCCCAGCGGGAGACCCGTCCGTAGGTGGGCTTGAGGCCGGTAATACCGGTCAGGGCCGCCGGCTGGCGGATGGAGCCGCCGGTATCGGTCCCCGTCGCCCCCGGGGCGAGGCGGGCCGCCACCGCGGCGGCGGAACCCCCGGAGGAGCCACCGGGCACCCGCTGGGTGTCCCAGGGATTGTTCACCGGACCGTAGTAACTGGTCTCGTTGGAAGACCCCATGGCGAACTCGTCCATGTTGGTCTTGCCCAGCACCGGGCAGCCGACGGCCTTGAAGCGCTCCACCACCCCCGCATCGTAGGGGGAGATGAAGTTGTCCAGCATGCGGGAGGCGCAGGAGGTGCGTACGCCTTCGGTGCAGAAGATGTCCTTGTGAACGATGGGCACGCCGGTCAGCGGCCCGGCCTCGCCTCTGGCCCGGGCGGCGTCGGCGGCCCGGGCCGTCTCAAGGGCCTGCTCCGCGGTGACGGTGATCAGGCTGTTGAGACGATTATCCAGGGATTCGATGCGCCGCAGAAAGTGCTCGGTGAGTTCAACACTGGACACTTTGCCGTCCCCGAGGGCGGCGGCAAGTTCAGCGAGGGTCTTGTCGTGCATGGGAAATTCCGTGTTTGAAGGCCGTTGTGCAGGTCAGGCTGGCCGCGGCGGGCGACCCACCCCTGATCATTCTATGACCCTGGGCACCAGGTAGAGGCCGTCCTCCACCGCCGGGGCGATACGCTGGAAATGCGCCCGCCGGTCCGGCTCGGTGGGCGCGTCGGCACGCAGGCGCTGGGACAGTTCCAGGGGATGGGCCATCGGCTCCACGCCCTCGGTATCCACGCCTTCCATCTGCTCCACGAAGTCAAGGATGTCCGACAGGGTGCGGGCGTAGGTGTCCAGGTCCTCTTCCCGCACGTTCAGACGTGCCAGGTGGGCGATCTTCTTGACCTGTTCTTGTGACAGGGACATGGCGCGCTCCGGAATGTGTCCGATATTCATTGTGAAGCCGATTAAAGTAGCATAGTCCATGCCTTGCCCAAAGCCTCCCCCGGTTGCTAGAGTAGCGCCTTTCGCAGGCGACGCCCAAAAACCATCATGCTCAGCCGCATACTCGGTCTCCTTTCCAACGACATCTCCATTGATCTTGGTACCGCCAACACGCTGATCTACATGCGCGGCAAGGGTATCGTGCTCAACGAGCCATCCGTCGTGGCCATCCGTCAGGACCGTGGTCCCGGCGGCCCCCGCTCCATCGAGGCGGTGGGCTCGGCGGCCAAGAAGATGATCGGTCGGACGCCGGAGAACATTCAGGCCATCCGCCCGATGAAGGACGGCGTCATCGCCGACTTCACCACCACCGAGAAGATGCTGCAGCACTTCATCCGCAAGGTGCACAGCAACCATCTGTTCCGGCCCAGCCCGCGCGTACTGGTGTGCGTGCCCTGCGGCGCCACCCAGGTGGAGCGACGCGCCATCCGCGAGTCCGCCGCCGGCGCCGGTGCCCGCAAGGTCTACCTGATGGAAGAACCCATGGCCGCCGCCGTGGGCGCGGGGATCCCGGTGGACGAGGCTCGCGGCGCCATGGTGCTGGACATCGGCGGCGGGACCTCCGAAGTGGCCGTGCTGTCCCTCAACGGCATTGTCTATTCCGCCTCCGTGCGCATCGGCGGGGACACCTTCGATGACGCCATCATTTCCTATGTGCGTCGCAACTACGGCATCCTCATCGGCGAGGCCACCGCCGAGCGCATCAAGCACGAGATCGGCTCCGCCTACCCGGGCAAGGAACTGCTGGAAATCGAGGTCAAGGGCCGCAATCTGGCCGAGGGCGTGCCCCGCGCATTCACCCTCAACAGCAACGAGATCCTCGAATCCCTGCAGGAACCCCTGCACGGTATCGTCAGTGCCGTGCGCACGGCCCTGGAACAGACCCCGCCGGAACTGGGTTCCGACGTGGCGGAAAGGGGCATCGTGCTCACCGGCGGCGGCGCCCTGCTGCGGGATCTGGACCGCCTGCTGATGGAGGAGACCGGCATCCCCGTGGTGGTGGCCGACGACCCGCTCACCTGTGTCGCCCGCGGCGGCGGCAAGGTGCTGGAGATGCTGGACGAACACGGTGCCGATTTCCTGTCCATCGAATAGTCCCGACACCCGGCGCCGCCACTCCCCCTTCACCCGGCGGACCCTGACGGGTCCGTCCCGTCGCACCCCATGGATTCATTGCCGCAGGAGGGCCTGCTATCAAACAGCCGCTCTTCAACCTGGGGCCGTCTCCCGCTTTTCGGCTGGCACTGTGTGTGATCCTGTCCCTGGTGATCATGACCCTGGATCATCGCCACGACCACCTGCAGCAGGCCAGGACCACCCTCGCCCTGCTGGTGTATCCCGTGCAGTATCTGGCGGACCTGCCGGTGCGGACCGGTGACTGGATACGGGAACAGTTCTCCACCCACCAGACCCTGATCGCCGAAAACCGCGCCCTGCGCGAAGAACAGTTCCGGATGCGCAGCCTGCTGCTGCGCTTCGAAGCCCTGGAAACGGAGAATGCCCGGCTACGGGAACTGCTCGACACTTCCACGCGCCTGCGGGAGGAAGTGGTGATCGCGGAACTGCTGTCCGTGGATCTGGACCCGTTCCGACAGCAGGTTCTGGTCAACAAGGGGCATTTTCACGGCGTCTACGCGGGCCAGCCCCTGATCAATGCCGCCGGCGTGGTGGGGCAGATCCTGGAAGTCAACGCCCTGCACAGTGTCGCCCTGCTGATCTCCGATCCCAGCCACGCCCTGCCCGTCCAGGTCAACCGCACCGGCCTGCGCACACTGGCGGTCGGCACCGGCAATCCCGAACGCCTGTCGCTGCGCTTCATCCCCCCCAGCGAGGACATCGAGCCCGGCGACATCATCAGCACCTCGGGGCTGGGCGGACGTTTCCCCGCCGACTATCCGGTGGCGCGGGTCGTCCGGGTCGAACGCCCTTCCGGCGAACCCTTCGCCGTGGTGGAGGCGAGGCCGATGGCCAGACTGGACCGCTCCCGGGAGGTGCTGCTGCTG
Organism: Ectothiorhodospira shaposhnikovii; assembly: GCF_047222355.1. Classification (NCBI taxonomy): domain Bacteria; kingdom Pseudomonadati; phylum Pseudomonadota; class Gammaproteobacteria; order Chromatiales; family Ectothiorhodospiraceae; genus Ectothiorhodospira; species Ectothiorhodospira shaposhnikovii. Next base: position 3,020,140 of record NZ_CP178333.1, read on the forward strand.
TGGCCGGCCGACGGGGGGCGCCGGAACGGGCCGACCTCGCCCGCTGACACGGACACCCCGGCAGCCACGGAGGAGGACCATGGATAAAATCCGCGGCCTGCTGTTGGTCATCCCCCTGACCCTCCTTGCAGCCTTTGTGCTGACCATCCTGCCGCTGCCGGACTGGGCCATCCACTGGCGTCCGGAATGGGTGGCCATGACGGTCATCTACTGGAACATGGCTCTGCCGCGACGGGTGGGCGTGGGTACCGCCTGGCTCCTCGGCCTGCTGCTGGACGTGACCAAGGGTGCTCTGCTGGGTCAGCACGCCTTGGCCATGGCGCTGATCGCCTGGATCAGCATCCGCCTGCATCAGCGAATCCGGGTCTACCCCCTGTGGCAGCAGGCCATCACCGTCGGCGCCCTGCTGGCCCTGTTCAAGCTGATGGTGCTATGGGTCTACGGCATCACCGGACATGCGCCGGGCACCTGGCTGTACTGGGCCCCGCTGGCCGCCAGCATCCTGCTGTGGCCGCTGATTTTCGTGCTCCTGCGACGGATACGTCGCCGCTGGTGCCTGAGCCTGGCCTGAGTGCCCCGGGTCAACCCGACCGCATCCGCTCCAGTTGTTCACGAAAGTCATCACAGGGATCGGTGATGCGCAGCCTCGGCGTGAACCAGACCCAGTGATGGACCTGGGGCGTGGCGGAGGCATAGTCGGCCATCGACGCCGCCTCTTCCCTCACCTCCACAAAGGCAAGACTCAGCACCGTCCGCTCCGGGGCCTGCCGATGCAGATAGAGGGGCACCCCATGGTCCAGCCGGACATGACCACTGCCGGCAATGAGAATGGCCGGCCGCCCCGTCACGGCCGCCATGCGCCGGGCCATGTAGGCATCCCGGGCGCGCTGGGCGTTGACCATGCCCGCCGCCCGGGTCTCGGGCAGATAACCACAGTGTGCATCCAGGATGCGTCGGGTCAGGGTCGACAGGGCCTCATCGGGCAACGGTGCGTCCAACCCCAGATCCGACAGGGCCTCATCCAGCACCTGGAAGCCCTCGCGGGCCACCGCCAGGGCGGCACTGCCGGAGAGATTCCCGGCGATGATCGGCAGCCCGTGGTTCAGGGCATGCTGCACCAGCGCCCGGTACTCGTCCCAGGGCCATTGCCGCCCCATCACCCCGGTCCGCTCCGCCAGCCCATTCGCGTCACGCCCTCCCTCGGCCCGATAGGCATCGATGGCCGGCTGATCCTCCAGGTCGAAGATCTCGAACACCAGAGCCGGCTTGCGATCCGTCATCGCCTCCACCAGGGTCAGCTGCAGGCGGTGGTGATCCGGATTGCCGTGGACTTCTCCCAGCAGCAGGAAATCCGCCCGTCGCAGATCGTCGATCAGGTCCGCGCCGTCATCACCGAGTGAATCATGATGGGACCAGCGCTGCCCCACCAGCGGGTGATCCTGAAGATGGGGCGCCAGCCACGGCTGTCCGGACCAAGCCGGCAAGGGCAGGATCAGGGCGATCAGCAACAGGCAGTGGAACAACCATCGATGCAAAGACATGGGTGGGATCCTTGTGCAACCGAAGGGAGTGTGATGGTGTCAACGGTATACTATCGACCCGAAGGCCCGCCAGGCCAAGCCCACAGACCGGAGCCAAGACCCGCCTCCGGCAGGAGACCGTGACCCATCCATGGACCATGCACGCTTTATCGACACCCCCGAGGCCCTCGAAGCCCTTTGCCGCGACCTGGAGTCCTGCTCCTGGCTTGCCCTGGACACGGAGTTCATCCGCGAAAAGACCTACTATCCCCAACTCTGCCTGATCCAGGTCGCCACCCCCGATCTGGTGGCCTGCATCGACCCGTTGGCCCTGGAAGACCTGGCCCCGCTCGACAGGCTGCTCCGGCGGCCCGATCTGCTCAAGGTTCTGCACGCCGCGGGACAGGATCTGGAGATCTTCTACCACCGGGACGGTACCGTGCCCGCGCCGATATTCGATACCCAGGTGGCCGCCTCCCTGCTGGGTCATGGTGATCAGATCGGTTACGGCAAGCTGATCCAGGCCGTGCTGGGGGTGGAACTGGAAAAGGGCCATTCCCGCACCGACTGGGCCCGTCGTCCACTGGACCCCGAGCAACTGGCCTATGCGGCGGATGACGTCCGCTATCTGGCCCAGGCCTACCCCCGGATCCGTGACGCCCTGGAACGCAGTGGCCGCCTGACCTGGCTGGAGGAGGATTTCCGGCGCCTCGCCGATCCGGCCGGCTACGAGCCGGCTCCTGACGCCATGTGGCGCCGCCTGAAGGGCATCAACACCCTGCGCGGCATCCAGCTGGCGATCGCCCGGGAACTGGCCCGCTGGCGCGAGCAGGAGGCCATGCGGGCGGACCGGCCCCGCCGCTGGCTGCTGCAGGACGAGGTGATCCTGGATCTGGCTCGCCGCAAGCCCTCCACCCCGGCAGACCTGGAGCGCATCCGGGGCCTGCAGGAACAGACCCTGCGCCGGCACAGCCAGACCCTGCTGGATCTGGTGCGCGCGGGCCTGTCCTGCCCGCAAGAGGCATGGCCCGTATTGCCGCCCCGGGTCCAGCTGTCACCGGCCCAGGAGGCCTTGGCGGACGTGGCCATGGGACTGCTGCGCCATCAGGCCCAGCTGAACGATATCAGCCCGGCGGCCATCGCCACCCGCAAGGATGTGGAAAGCCTGGTCGCCGGCAATGCCGACTGCGCCCTGCTCAAGGGCTGGCGCGCCCGCCTGGCGGGCAAGACCCTGCTGCAATGGTTGCAGGGAGAACGCGCCATGCGGGTGGAGTCGGGACAATTGCACCTGGACTGACGGAGTTCTTGTGTTCCGCGGGTGATCTATACATGCCAGGCGCGTTAGACTGGCGCTTCATTCATAAAGAATCAGAGGATCGGCCTCATGCAGATCGGCAGCAACAAGGTAGTCAGCATCGCGTACACGCTTACCGACGAAGAAGGCCGCGTGATCGACCAGTCATCCGAACAGGCGCCTTTCGCCTATCTCCACGGTGCCAGCAACATCATTCCCGGGCTGGAAAAGGCCTTGGAGGGAAAGCAGGCCGGTGATGAACTGGAAGTGAAAGTGGCCCCCGAACAGGCCTATGGAGAGCGGGACGACAGCCTTGTTCACACCCTCAACCGCAGTCAGTTCCAGGGGGTGGATGAGCTGGAGGTGGGGATGCAGTTCCATGCCGGCGGTGACAATGGCGGCATGCAGGTGGTCACCATCACCGCCATCGACGGGGACGACGTGGTCATCGATGCCAATCATCCACTGGCCGGCGTCACCCTGAATTTCCAGGTGAAGATCCATGAGGTACGGGACGCCACCCCGGAAGAGCTGGACCACGGCCATGCCCATGGCCCTGGTGCCGCCAACGATCACTGAATGGCGAACACCAAGGGCGCAGGGAAGCGCCCTCGGCACTTTGCGGGGAGATGTTCAAAGGTACGGGAAGAACGTCCCTGTCCGGCGAAAATCAGAGGCGTGTCATCGGATGACTGCCGGTACAGGCCCGGAGGATAGCTGGAGAAAAGACCGAGCGGACGGGCCAAAAAAAAAGAGCTGGGACCCTCATGCAAGGATCCCAGCTCTAGCAGGGACAGAACTCAGGCGTCGATGGTCACATTGACGGCCTGCAGGCCCTTGGGACCCTGCTGAACCTGGTAGTTGACCTTCTGGCCTTCAGCCAGGGTCTTGAAGCCATCGGAGTTGATGGCAGAGTAATGCACGAACACGTCGGCACCACCGTCTGCAGGGGCGATAAAGCCAAAACCCTTCGTTTCATTGAACCACTTAACAGTACCGGTAGACATTGACTAAACCTCAATCTGATCTTTCAAGTTAACTACAGCTCCATGCAGCGGTTCCCGTGCCGACGTTAAACGGACAACCCGCACCACCACACAGGAGCCAGTCTATCCGCTTAGTGGCTCACATGCTATAGCGTTATGCATGCCCAACCCCGCCCGAGCCGGAAAAGCCCCTCGGGAAAAACGGGATTTTTTCCATTGCATCAAATCGTTGCCGAAATCAGGGCTGATCCGAAATACCTCCCGTGAAGGGCAAAAAAAATGCGCCGACGGCGGTCTCAAGCCCTGGGAAGGCCCTTGCGGGCACCCGTGACCGGGTGCCCGACAGTGCCGGAGCCTCAGGCGGCGGCGTAGATTCCCCGTCCGGTGTTGCGCAGGCGGCCGTTGCGCTTGAGGTAAGCCAGGGTCTGGCTGATGTTACGGGTTTCGACGCCCTGGGAAGCCAGTCGACTCTTCAATTCCTTGGTGCTCATCTCGCCCTGCTCGTTGATGATATCAACCACCATGCGACTGAGATTGGCATTGCCGTTGCCGGCGCCTGCACCGCCCTTGGCGGAAGCCTTGCGGCGTGACGCGGTACGACCGCCCAGCGCCTTGATTTCCTTGTCGATGGCGGCCAGCTCGGCGGCCTGGCGGGCCACCACTTCCTTGCGCCGGGCCTGCAGGGCTTCCAGCTGTTCGCGCCGGGCCTTGGCTTCACGCTCCTTCTCCTGCTCCTCCCGCTGACGGGCCAGCACATAGAGCTCTTCGGCAGACATGCTGTCCAGGATATTATTCATTCTTAACAACTCCCAAAAATTTCAGAGATTCAAATAACGTTTTTTTTGAAAACAAAAAGTGCATCGGGTTCCAAGAACCCGATGCACTTTGGGCATACATGATTAGTAAAGCCGGAAAGGACTCTTCCTGAGTGGCGCCATTTTCCGCGACCCCATTGAAAATGTCAAAACCACGAAATACTCAATTCAGTTCGGAAAAACCGGTGACCGCCTCGCAACGACACAGCTGTCAAAACTCAAGATGCGGGAGAGATACAGGATTAAGTCACCCCATGTTCCGGAACACGGACAACCCGCCGATGTCGAAACCAGTCGTTGCGATCCGACCAACCCCGCTTCACAATCGGTCCTCGAATCATCCGAATGCTGACTGCCCATGCCCCTCAATCCCGAACAACAACAAAACATCCAGGACAAGGCCCGAGAGCTGTACGCCCGCGCGGCACGACTCTACCGGCTTCAGGAAACACCTCCCGAAGTACGCCTGGATCTGCGTGGACGGGCGGCGGGTCAATGGCGGGTGACGGCGGGTCGGGAGTCGCTGCGTTTCAATCCCCACATCTTTGCCCTCGACTGGCACAATCATTTTCCAGACACCATCGCCCACGAGGTGGCCCATAGCGTGATCTACCGCCGTTTCGGCCTGGGCGCCGGACGTCGCCGCCCCCATGGCCCGGAATGGCAGGAAGTGATGACGAGACTGGGATTCGAGCCCCGTGTCACCCATGATACCGATCTCAGCCTGATCCCCACCCGCCAGGTCAGGACCTATCCCTACCGCTGTACCTGCCGGGTTTATGCCCTGGGGGTGCGACGACATGGCAACGCCCAGCGGGGAGAGCGGATCTACTACTGCCGCAGCTGTGGCGACAAGCTCCGGTTCGACCCCGACGCGAACACGGACACGCCGAAGAAGAAGTCGGCCTGATGCACACTATCCCCTGGAACGCCCTTCCAGGTCTTCCCAGCGGGCATAGGCGGTATTGAGTTCCGCTTCCTTGTCCGCCAGGGCCGACTGCATGGCGGCAATCTCGTCACCGCCGCGCTGATAGAAGGCGGGATCGCCCAGGGTGGTCTGAATCCCCGCCAGTTCCTCTTCCAGGGTCTCGATCCGCTGGGGCAGCGCCTCCAGTTCACGCTGTTCCTTGTAACTGAGTTTCACCACCCGTGGCGCCGGTTTCGATGCCGGCGCCGGGGCAGCCGCCGGCCGCGCCGGCTCGGCGGGCGCCCCCCTGGGAGCCGGGCGCTGGCGCAGCCAGTCACTGTAACCGCCCACATACTCCCGGAAACGCCCCTCCCCTTCCCAGGCGATGACGCTGGTGGCCACGTTATCCAGGAAGTCCCGGTCATGGCTCACCACCAGCACCGTGCCGTCAAACTCCACCAGGCGGGACTCCAGCATCTCCAGGGTATCCGCATCCAGATCATTGGTGGGTTCGTCGAGCACCAGCACGTTGGCGGGCCGGGTGAACAGCTTGGCCAGCAGCAGGCGGTTGCGTTCGCCTCCGGAAAGGGCCTTCACCGGCTGGCGGGCACGGGCCGGCTCGAACAGGAAATCCTGCAACCAGGACAGCACATGGCGACTCTCGCCGCCCACGGTGACCCGGTCACGACCCTCGCCCACGTTGTCCACCACGCTGGCCTCCTCATCCAGGGCGGACCGGTGCTGATCGAAATAGGCCACTTCCAGGTGTGTTCCCTGGCGCACCGTGCCCGCATCGGGCTGCAACTGCCCCAGCAAGAGCCGCAGCAACGTGGTCTTGCCGACGCCGTTGGGGCCGATGATGCCCACCTTGTCACCCCGCAGGATCAGGCTGGAGAAGTCACGGATCACCGGTTTCCCGGCGTAGCTGAAGCACAGGTTCTCGGCTTCCACCACGATGCGTCCGGATGGGGCCGCCGACTGGGTCTGCAGGCGGGCGGTGCCCAGACGCTCCCGACGTTCGGCCCGCTCCGCCCGCAGGGCCTTGAGGGCACGCACCCGGCCCTCGTTGCGGGTCCGCCGGGCCTTGATCCCCTGGCGGATCCAGACCTCCTCCTGGGCCAGTTTCTTGTCGAACAGGGCGTTCTGGCGCTCTTCCGCCTCCAGGGCCTCGGCCTTGCGCTGCAGGTAGGTGTCATAGTCGCCGGGCCAGCTGGTGAGCCGGCCCCGATCCAGCTCGATGATGCGGGTCGCCAGACGACGCAGAAAAGCCCGGTCATGGGTGATGAACAGCAGGCTGCCCTCGAACCCTAGCAAAAAACCTTCCAGCCACTGGATCGCATCCACGTCGAGATGGTTGGTGGGTTCGTCCAGCAGCAGAAGATCCGGCGCCGTCACCAGGGCGCGGGCCAGCAGCACGCGGCGCTTGAGCCCGCCGGAAAGACTGTCGAAGGGCGCCTCCCCCCGCAGTTCCAGGCGTGACAGCACCGTCTCCACCCGCTGCTCCAGGGTCCAGCCGCCCACCGCCTCCAGTTCATGCTGGCAACGCTCCAGGGCCTGCAACGCCTGGGGGTCGTCGGGCCGCTCGCCCAGGTCATGCACCAGCCGGTGATAGCGACGCACCAGTTCGCCCACATGGCCCAGCCCGTCGGCCACCACGTCGAAGACACTGCCGCCAAGCCCCTCCGGCACCGCCTGCTCCAGCATGGCCACCCTGAGACCGTCTCGACGCACGATCTCGCCGTCGTCGGCCTGCATGTCGCCGGTGATCAGGCGCATGAAGGTGGATTTGCCCACCCCGTTGCGTCCCACCAGGCACAGGCGCTCCCCCGGCTCGATGGACAGATCCACGCCGTCCAGCAGGTGATGCTGACCGAAACCGAGCTTGATATTGCGAAAGACGAGCAGAGGCATGGGGAATATCCGGTAAAATAAAGTCCCATTGTAACGCAGGGCAGATACGGGGATCGGGGCGGCGAGGATCGCCACTTTGCGGGCGTATCCCGTAAAATGCGGCCCGATCCATTCATCAATGACGGAATCCCCCCTTGAGACTCACGGCCTCCGAATACCGGCACTGGAAGAACAAGTCCATCACCCTGCTGGGCATGTCCGGCGTGGGCAAGACCCGCCTCGCCCACCAGCTCCGCCGCGCCCACTGGTTTCACTTCTCCGGGGACTACCGTATCGGCAGCCGCTATCTGGATGAGCCGATCCTGGACAACATCAAGCGCCAGGTGATGCACATTCCCTTTCTCAAGGAACTGCTGCGCTCCGACTCCATCAGCATCGTCAATAACCTGTCGGTGGACAACCTGCAGCCGGTCTCCAGCTTTCTCGGCAAGCTGGGCAATCCCGAACGGGGAGGCCTCTCCCTGAGGGAGTTCAAGCGCCGCCAGCGTCTGCATCATGACGCCGAAGTGGCCGCCATGCGCGATGTGCCCGAGTTCATCCTCAAGGCCCAGGATATCTATGGTTTCGATCACGTCATCAACGACGCCGGCGGCAGCGTCTGCGAACTGGATGACCCCGGTGTCATGGAACTGCTGGCGGAACACACCCTGATCATCTACATCAAGGCCACCGAGGCCAACGAGCAGGAACTGATCCGCCGCGCCGAGGAAAGCCCCAAGCCCCTGTATTACCGGGAAGACTTCCTGGACCGGGAACTGGCCCGCTATCTGGAAGAGAAGCAACTGGAATACGTGGCCCAGATGGATCCGGACGATTTTGTGCGCTGGACCTTCCCACGCCTGTTCCGGGATCGTCTACCCCGCTACGAGGCCCTGGCCAGGCGTTATGGCTACACCATCAATTCCGATGCCATCGCCCAGGTCCGCACCGAAGCGGATTTCAACAGTCTGATCGAACAGGCCCTGGACAGCCAGCGCCCGGAGCGCTGACGCCACGGCCTTCGACCCTTCCCGTCAAACCCGCAGTCAGGACACCCGCCATGCCGCTCGTTGCCCATTCGGAACTGCCCACCTTCTCGCGCCTGAAGCAGGAAGGTCAGACGGTACTGCCTTCGGACTATGCCCTCAAGCAGGACATCCGCGCCATGCACATCGGGCTGCTGAACATGATGCCCGATGCCGCCCTGGCGGCCACGGAGCGCCAGTTCTGCCGTCTGGTGGGGGAAAGCAACCAGATTGCCCAGTTCTACATCCATCCCTTCACCCTGGACGCCCTGGAACGGGGTCCCCAGGGTCGGGCGCACGTGGCCCGGTACTATGAGCCGCTGGAAAAGATCCAGGAACAGGGGCTGGACGCCCTCATCATCACCGGCGCCAATGTCACCCAGCCGGACCTGTCCCTGGAGCCCTTCTGGGAGCCGCTGGCCCAGGTCATCGACTGGGCCTACGCCAATGTCACCTCCACCCTGTGCTCCTGCCTGGCCACCCACGCGGTGATGCAGTTCCGCTACGGCCAGACCCGCAGTCCGCTGGGTTTCAAGCGCTGGGGGGTCTACCCCCACCGGGTGGTGGATCGTACCCACCCCCTGGTGGCCGGGGTCAATACCCGCTTCGACGTGCCCCACTCCCGTTTCAACCACATCTCACGGAAGCAGTTCGAGGCCGCCGGACTCAAGGTGCTGGTGGAAAGCGAGGAGGCCGGGGTGCATCTGGCGGTGAGCGAGGACGAGTTCCGCATCGTCTTCTTCCAGGGGCATCCGGAGTACGACATCATCAGCCTGCTCAAGGAATACAAGCGGGAGGTGGCCCGCTATGCCCGGGGCGAGCGCAAGGACTACCCGCCCTTCGTGGACAACTACTTCTGCCCCCGCAGCCAGGCGATCCTGGAAGAATACCGGGACCGCCTGGACCTGGCCCTGAAACGGGGCACCACACCCCCCGACTTCCCGGAACAGCTCATCTGCGAGCATCTGGACAACACTTGGCACGACACCGCCGAGGCCGTCATCAACAACTGGATGGGCAACGTCTACCAGTACACCCACATCGACCGCAAGAAACCGTTTCGCGACGAGGTGGACCCGGATGATCCGCTGGGGCGTGTGAAGGCCTGAGCCGTAGCCGCTCCCGGCTACGCCGCGCTCACCCGGCCCAGGGACTCGCGGGCCTCCGGCGCCGCCTGCAGGGCCGCCAGGTGTTCCACATCCCACAGCTTTTCCAACTGCCGGGCCAGCATCCCCGGGTCCCGCCGACCAGCCACCCGCAGGCGCACGTGGTAACGCCCGCCCTCCAGGCGCACGTTCATGTCCTGCACCTCGAACCCGCGGGCACGCACGGTGCGCAGGATCCGCTCAAGGCTGCCCTCGGCCGGGCGGGCGAACAACTGGAACTGATGGCTCATGCCACATCCTCCTGAATCATCTGGTCATTGGACATGCCCGGCCCGACGATGGGCCAGACATTCTGTTCACGTTCAATGGGCAGGTGCAGCAGCAACGGCCCGGGGGTTTCCAGACAGGCCCGGATGGCCGCCTCCATGGCATCCGCGCCCTCGAAGCGGCGGGCCGGAATGCCGAAGGCCCTGGCCACCTGAACGAAATCCGGGTTGTCGGACAGATCCACCGAGGACAGGCGGCCCTCGTAGAACAGTTCCTGCTGCTGACGCACCATGCCCAGGTACTGGTTGTCGAACAGCACGATCTTCACCGGCAGTCCGTAACGACCCAGGGTGGCCAACTCCTGCACGTTCATCATGAAGGAGCCGTCACCGCTGACGTTGATCACCCGGGCGTCGGGGTGGGCCAGCTGGGCACCGATGGCCGCCGGCAGGCCGAAGCCCATGGCACCCAGGCCACCACTGGTCAGGTGCCGGCGGGGATGATGGAAGCCGTAATACTGGGCCACCCACATCTGGTGCTGCCCCACGTCACAGGCCACATAGGTCTGATCCCCGGCCCGGCGGGACAGGGCATCCAGGAACCGCAGGGCCGGGAAACCGCCCTCGGGCCGCTCCGGCGGCAGCCTGAACCCTTCCGTCCGGCGGGAGCGGGCACACCGCTCGCGCCAGTCATCAATGGACAGCGGCAGGGCCAGGCGCGGCAGCCACTGATTGAGATCTCCCACCAGGGCCACTTCGGGCGCCCGCAGTTTTGCCATTTCCGCCGCATCCACATCCAGGTGGATCACCCGGGCGTCGGGGGCGAAGGCCGCCAGGCGGCCGGTGGCACGGTCATCGAAACGGGCACCCACCACCAGCAACAGGTCCGAGGCCTGCACCGCCCGGTTGGCACAGGGGGCGCCATGCATGCCCAACATGCCCAGGTTGAGGGGATCATCGGGCGGCAGCAGACCGACCCCCTTCAGGGTGGTCACCACCGGCGCGCCGGTACGGGCGACGAAATCACGAAATGCCGCCACCCCATGGCCCAGGGCGACACCGCCACCGGCATAGATCACCGGTCGCCGGGCGGCACCCAGCAGGTCGAGGGCGCGGGCCAGTGCCGCCTCGTCCGGTGTCTCGGCCTCGCCGGATGTCCGGTGCCCGAGAGCCGAACCGGAGGACAGCTGGGCGGGGGCCAGCTGCACATCCTTGGGGATATCCACCCACACCGGACCGGGGCGCCCTTCCTGCGCCAGATGAATGGCCTCTTCCAGGACGGCTTCCAACTCGTCCACATGACGCACCAGGTAGCTGTGCTTGGTGATGGGTAAGGTCAGACCCAGGACGTCGGTCTCCTGGAAGGCATCGGTGCCCAGCAGGCCGGTGGGTACCTGGCCGGTAATCACCAGCAGGGGAATGGAGTCCATGTGGGCGTCGGCCACGGCGGTGATGAGGTTGGTGGCACCGGGTCCGGAGGTGGCGATACAGACCCCCAGACGACCGCTGGCGCGGGCATGGCCGTTGGCGGCAAATGCCGCCCCCTGCTCGTGGCGGGTGAGAATATGGCGGATGGGGGCGGCATCCTGGGCCATGGCATCGTAGAGGGGCATGATGGCGCCGCCGGGATAGCCGAACACCGTCTCCACCCGATGTCGCTTGAGCACCTCCAGAACCACCCAGGCACCATTTCGGGTGGGGCTGTCCGACATTGGGTGGGGTGAAGCGGTGTCGGCGTCGGCGGGCATGGGCGATATCTCCTGCGGTGATGTCGGTTGACGAAAAAGTCATGGGCAATAAAAAACCCCGGGTTTCAAGGCCCGGGGTTTTTTGGATTCTGATCAGTGTTGCTGGATCGTCAGCGCAACAAGCCCCCGGGCCGTGGTGTGTCCACGACTACCAGTACCAGGAAGCTGACTACGCTGTGAATCATGTGTCTGGAGTGCTCGGGGTTTGTTGAGAGCTTGAGTCCGATATTAGGCAGACGCGACGAAGATCGCAAGAAAAAATCCGCCGCTCAACCATCATCAGGCAGACCGGCGACGGCACGGCGCAGCACCGTGATCACCGGCTTGCGTCCGGACACCCCCAGATGCCGTGCCACCGTTTCCCAGGGGCGCTGCTGGATCACCCGCATCACCAGGGCATCCCTGTGGTCTTCCTCCAGGGATTTGGTGGACGCCGCCAGGCCGCGAATCACACCGGCATGCAGGGCGGGCAGGCAGGCCTCATAGACCCGCCGCCCCCGGGCAAAGGCGGCAATCACCCGGCGATCCTCACCGGACAGGGGCGGAAGCTTCAGGCCCTGGAACAGGCCGGCCGCCAGATCCGGCGCCATCCCCCGCAGGGGATCGGACAACAGCATCGGCAGGGTGCGGCCAAACCCGGCCCGCACCGGGTCCAGCACCCCCTGCCCCTCCGTGGTCAGGGCCTGCAGCACGGTCACCGCCCAGCCCCCGCTGCTCACTTCCGGCTTCACCCCCACCCGCACCGGACAAAAACCCTGCCCGGTCCAGAAACGCAGCAACGGGTCCGTTCCGCCGAAACCGGCCCCGATCAGGTCGATGCCCGCCTCCCGTGCCTCCTCGACCAGGGCCTGCAACAGGGCAGTGCCCAACCCCCGTCCCTGGGCGGCGGGATGGACGGCGATACGCACCACGCGGCGATAGCGCAGCATCCCCCCCGAGGGCGGCATGTCGCCGTAAAGCATCAGACTCACGGGCAGAAAATGCCCCTGGGGACGACGCTCTCCCGCCCAGACGGACCGGCACAGCCCCGCCACCAGTTCACCTTCATCCGCCAGCAGGGCCACGGCGGCCACCCGCCCCCGGTGCATCAGGCCGACCACCTTCAGGGCCGGGTCATCCAGCATCCGCTGCAGATCCGACGGACGGGTGCGGTAATGGGCCAGGCTCAGCAGACCGAAAATATCGCCAAGCAGGGCCTCGTCCCCGGCCAGCCGCCCGCGGGAAAAGGCTTTGCGCTCACAGGTCACGGGCCGGGCGTCGGTCATGGACGCATCCTCCGCCGCCTCCGCGTCCAGCATCAGACCGCGGGCCATGAGGGCCTCCAGCGGATCATCCACGGCCCAGCGCACCGGGGTTTCCAGATGCAGATAACGGGTATCGGGCACGCGCCGCGCCAGGGTGCGGCGAAAGCGCACGGCAAATCCCCGCCCTCCCCCCTCGTAGCCGTGAATGGTCCCCGTGAAGGCGATGGGGCGGCGGGCCGCCAGACAGGCGGTGAGCCACTGATCCAGCCACTGCATGGGGATGCCCGCGGCCTCGTCCACCAGCATCAGATCCGGGACCGGGTCGGGGACGCCATCGGGCGGGACATATTGCAGCGTCGACGCCCCCAGGCGCAGTCGCCCCGGCTCGTGTACCGCAACGGGGGGAAGCAGCCCCCTGGCCTGCTCGAACAGCGGTCCCAGGGCCGAGAGCCGGGGTGCGGTCACGCCGATATGAATGCCATCGCCATCGGGCCGGGAGGCCGTCATGAGTCGTGCCGCGGCAATGCCCAGAGCCGCGGTCTTGCCGCGGCCGCGATCGGCCGTGATCACCAGCACGGGCGCGGCCCGTCCTTCGGCAAGATCCCTGACGGCCTGCACGGCATCGCGCTGATCTTCGGTCAGGCAGGGGTCCCCAGTCGGATCTGGAGGTGGCCGGTCCCGGGGCACGGGCCATGATGACACCGCCGTATCCGGTCCAAGGAACGGCACGGCGGCACGTTGCAGTTGTTGCCGGAAACGGTGCAGGAACAGGGAGTCTGGAGGGTTCTTGGCGGCAGGCAGGATCAGCAGCAGGACGCCCCCACCCCGCAGTGCCCCGGAGGCGGCGCCCAGGGCATCGGCGGACAGCCCGGCGGCGGCATCGAAGACCAGGGCATCCAGATCCCTGCCCAGCAGGCTGTCGGCCCGGGACAGCGGCACATGCTCGACAGCCACCGGAGGCGCCCCCCCGACCCAGGCCACCCGGCTGCCGGCAGGCAGGTCGGCGCACCACTGCGCCACCTTGACATTCCCTGAAACCTCAAGGGCTTCCAGGCAGATCAGGCGGCGATGGAGAATAAAAGTTGGCGGCATGGGAACAGTTCCGGTGAAGCAGGAAGCAACGGGGTAACCGTCCTGTTTGTGACGGAGTTTGCAATTTCCGCACATACATCACGAAATTGAAAAACAATCAGGGCAAATTAGTGATGGCGCCCCGCCAAGGCCGGGCGTATGATGAGAGGCGCAGTTGCCCTGTTAATCACCATGCACGGAAGTCCGCCTGTCTTTTCAAGGCAATCGACCGCCGCCGGTTTCAGCAGGAACGCTGCGAGTATATTTTTTCCTACGAGGTAATACGCAGTGCTGACCGGTACCGTGAAGTGGTTCAATGAAGGCAAGGGCTTTGGTTTCATCACGCCCGACGACGGTGGCAAGGATATCTTTGTCCACTTCTCCGCAATCGAGGGGAGCGGTTTCAAGACCCTGGCCGAAGGCCAGAAGGTGACCTTTGAAACCCAGAAGACCCCGAAGGGGTTGGCGGCTTCCAACGTCAAGCCCGCCTGACGTCAGGGATGGCTGGATCCTGATCCGTACGGGTCCCGTTCGACCCGTCGGGTTGGCATGCACCGAATCCGCAGACAGGAACCCCGCCATCGGCGGGGTTCTTTGTATGTAGCTTATCGATTCAGCAGCTTCTCGATCTGGGCAAAGCTCTGCACCGGCCCCTCGGCGGAGATCTCCACCCCCAGCTGACGCCCGATCTGGGTCAGCGAGAACACGCCACGCACCACTTCGCGGCCATTCTCGAATTCCACCACCAGACCATGCTGACGCCCGGCCTCCCGCAGGGTGGCAACGATGTCCCCGACCCGGGCCAGCACCACGTCGTAATGATCGATGGCGCTGATGTCGTTGCGGTGAGTCATCACGTGCTTGACCGCCAGCGCGTTGTGGGCGATGCGCTCGTCGGACACCACCTTCACCGGGCGCTCGCCCAGGATGTCACGGGCGGTGACCACACCCTGGATCTGATCGTCGTCGGAGACCACGATCAGCAGACGCACCCCGGAGTGGATCATCTTCTGCAGCGCGGCATCCATGGCGGTTTCGGGAGAGACGGTGACGGCCTCCACCCGACGAAAGTCCGTCATCACGTCCACGGCCGGGTCTTCCATGGTGACCCGCTGCGGTAGCCCCTGACGGAAGCGATGCACCACCGCATCGTCGGTGAGGGCATGGGAGGGAACGAGAGTGTATCGAGCCATCAAAACCTCCTGATCATGGGGCGGGAAACCCGACCTTGTTGTTATGTCGCCTGTCACAGCGAGTCTAGCACGGCCCCGGGATCAGGCATCGAACAGGGCACTCAGCTGAAGACCCGGGTCCGGCGCCTTCATCAGGGCCTCGCCCACCAGGAAGGCATGCACCCCGGCCCGGCGCATCCGCGCCACGTCCTCCGTCGTGTGGATGCCGCTCTCCGTCACCACCAGTCGATTCTTCGGCATCATCGCCAGCAGACCCAGCGTGGTTTCCAGGCGGGTTTCAAAGGTCCGCAGGCTGCGATTGTTGATACCGATGATGCAGGCATCCAGGGCCAGGGCACGCTCCAGTTCGGGGGCATCGTGGACCTCCACCAGGACATTCATGCCCAGGTCATGGGAGAGCTTGAGCAATTCGGACAACTGGGTATCGTCCAGGGCGGACACGATCAGGAGCACACAGTCTGCGCCCATCACCCGAGCCTCGTAGACCTGGTAGGGGTCGATGATGAAGTCCTTGCGCAGCACCGGCAGGGCGCAGGCGGCGCGGGCATCTTCCAGATAGGCCTCATGCCCCTGGAAAAAGTCATGATCCGTCAGCACCGACAGACAGGCGGCACCGTGCTGCTCATAGGTGCGGGCGATGGCCACCGGGTCGAAGTCCTCCCGCAGCAGGCCCTTGCTGGGGCTGGCCTTCTTGATCTCGGCGATCACCGCGGGGCGCCCGGCATTCACCCGATCCTCCAGGGCCCGCAGGAAGGGACGCACCGCCGGCGCGGCGTCCACGAAACGGGCCAGATCCTCCAGGGAGGTCCGGGCGCTGCGCTCTGCCACCTCCTCGCGCTTGCGGGCCAGGATCTTCTTGAGGATATCGGGGGTATCGGTCATGGGGTTCACGCCTTCAGGGATTGGGAGACACGGGCCAGTTCGTCCATGCGGGCCGCGGCGGCTCCGCTGTCGATCACCTCGCCGGCGCGGCGGATTCCCGCCTCCATGGAGTCCGCCAGGCCCGCCACGTGGATGGCGGCCCCGGCATTGAGCATGACGATGTCACGGGCCGGACCCGGCTCGCCGGCAAAGATCCGACGGATCAGGGCCAGGCTCTCCTCGGCGCCATCCACCCGGATGGCATCCAGGGGGGTGCGCGGCATGCCGAACTGCTCGGGGGCGATGATACGGCTGGTCACCTCGCCGTCGCGCAGTTCCGCCACCCGGGTCGGTGCGCCGATACTGATCTCGTCCAGGCCGTCCTCCGCGTGCACCACCATCACATGCCGGCTGCCCAGCAGCTTGAGTACCTGGGCCAGGGGCTCCAGCCAGTGGGTGCTGAACACCCCCAGCACCTGATTGGGGGCACCAGCGGGATTGGTCAGCGGTCCCAGCACATTGAACAGGGTGCGCACTCCCATCTCCCGGCGGGGACCCACCGCATGCTTCATGGCACCATGGTGCCTGGGAGCAAACAGGAAACCCACGCCCACCTGGTTGATGCACTGGGCCACCTGCTCCGGCCCCAGATCCAGATTGACCCCGGCCGCCTCCAGCACGTCGGCACTGCCGGACTTGCTGGACACGGAGCGGTTGCCGTGCTTGGCCACCCGCCCACCGGCGGCCGCCACCACGAAGGCGGAGGCGGTGGAGATGTTGAAGCTGCCGGAGGCATCCCCCCCGGTGCCGCAGGTATCCACCAGATGCCCGGCCTCCACCTCCACCCGGGTGGCCAGTTCCCGCATCACCGAGGCGGCGGCGGCCACTTCATCCACCGTCTCCCCCTTCATGCGCAGGCCCACCAGGAAGCCGCCGATCTGGGCCGGAGTGGCCTCGCCGGTCATGATTTGGCGCATCACATGGACCATCTCGGGTCCGGTGAGATCACGCTGCTCGGTGACTGCGCGAATGGCTTCCTGCATGTTCATGGTATGGCCCGCCCCCTGTCGTCGTGTGTGATCGGATTGTTGCGGCCACCCGGAGAGGGGTCAACCCTCGGCGGGGCCTCCAGGAAATTCCTCAGCAGGTCGTGGCCATGTTGGGTGAGGATGGATTCCGGGTGGAACTGGACGCCCTCCACGTCCAGGGTGCGATGACGCACCCCCATGATCTCGTCCAGGGTCCCATCCGGGGTCTCGGTCCAGGCGGTAACCTCCAGACAGTCCGGCAGGGAGGACTTCTCGATCACCAGGGAGTGGTAGCGGGTGGCCTCGAAGGGATCGGTCAGACCCCGGAACACCCCCATGTCCTTGTGGTGAATCAGGGAAGTCTTGCCGTGCATGATCTCGCGGGCATGGACGATGCGGCCACCGAAGGCCTGGCCGATGGACTGATGCCCCAGACAGACCCCAAGGATTGGGACCCTGCCGGCAAAATGGCGGATGGCGGCCAGGGAAATGCCCGCCTGATCCGGGGCGCAGGGACCGGGGGAGATGAAGATCCGCTCCGGCGCCATGGCCTCGATCTCGTCCAGGGTGATGGCGTCGTTGCGCCGCACCTCCACATCGGCCCCCAGCTCACCCAGATACTGGACCAGGTTGTAGGTGAAGGAGTCGTAGTTGTCGATCATCAGGATCATGTGTGCCGTACCGTAATGAGGTTGGCTGGACTCGGGAAAAGGCCGCGGGAAGCGGCGTCAGGATCGCCCCTTCCCGCGCAACGAGGCAGGCTGTATCTCCAGTCCCGACTCCGCCATGGCCACGGCGCGAAACACGGCGCGGCCCTTGTTCATGGTTTCCGCCCACTCATTGTCGGGCACGGAGTCATGGACCACCCCGGCACCGGCCTGGATATGCAGGGTCTGGTCCTTGATGACAGCGGTGCGGATGGCGATGGCGGTGTCCATGTTGCCCTGCCAGGACAGGTAGCCCACGGCGCCGGAGTAGATACCCCGCTTCACCGGTTCGAGCTCGTCGATGATCTCCATGGCGCGGATCTTGGGGGCGCCGCTCACGGTGCCCGCCGGGAAGGTGGCCCGCAGCACGTCCATGGCGGTCATGCCGGGGCGCAACCGGCCCACCACGTTGGAGACGATGTGCATGACGTGGGAGTAGCGCTCCACCACCATGCGCTCGGTGAGTTGCACACTGCCGACGCGGGAGACCCGGCCGGCGTCGTTGCGGCCCAGGTCGATCAGCATGAGGTGTTCGGCGATCTCCTTGGGATCGGCCAACAGGTCCTGCTCCAGGGCCCGGTCGCTGGCCTCGTCCTCGCCCCGGGGCCGGGTGCCGGCGATGGGACGCACGGTGACCACTTCGTCCTCCAGACGTACCAGGATCTCCGGCGAGGAACCCACCACATGGTGGTCGCCCAGGTCCAGGTAGAACATGTAGGGGGAAGGATTGAGACTGCGCAGGGCCCGATAGAGGTCCAGGGGACGGGCGCCGTAGGGGATGGATAGACGCTGGGACAGCACCACCTGCATCACGTCGCCGTCGACGATGTACTGCTTGCAGCGATCCACCGCCGCCTTGAAGCCTTCCTCGGTGAAGCCGGAGATGAAATCCGACTCGCTGACCTTGCGGGGGGCGGGATGGGCCGGTGGCAGATGGGTGATCCGGCGCAGTTGATCCTGCAGTTCATCCAGGCGACGCTCGGCGGACTCGCGCTCACCGGCACCAGCATGGACCACCAGGTAGAGCCGTCCCGCCAGGTTGTCGTAGACCACCACCTCGTCGGACACCATGAGCAGGATGTCGGGCACGCCCAGGGGATCGGGTTTTTCACCGCCACCCAGGCGGGGCTCGATGTAGCGGATGGTGTCATAGCCGAAGTAGCCCACCAGCCCCCCGGTGAAGCGGGGCTGATCCGGCAGGTCCGGTACCCGGAAACGGGTCTGGAAGGTCTCGATCCAGGCCAGCGGGTCATCCACCCGGGCCTCTTCCACCACCCGGCCGGACTCCTCCACGCAGATCTGGTGTCCACGGACCCGGACCACGGTACGGGCGGGCAGACCGACAAAGGAATAGCGGCCCCATTTCTCGCCCCCCTGTACGGACTCCAGCAGGTAGGAATAGGGACCGGAGCCCAGCTTCAGGTAGGTGCTCAGGGGGGTGTCGAGATCGGCCAGCACTTCACGGACCAGGGGGATGCGGTTGTAGCCCTGGCGGATCAGATCATCGAATTGTTCGGGACTCATGGGACGTTTCCGGTGGACAGATTGGCACGGCGGGTGAACGGGCTGCTGTCACCCACGCCATCGCGTCGACCGGACTAGAATGAGAATCCCAGGCATCAGGCTATCTGCTCCATGAGCCCCGGCAGTTGTTCGAGGCTGTCGATGACCGAATCCGGCTTTTGCTCCCGGATATCCTGGCCGTGATTATAACCATAAGTGACGCACACAATGCCAAATCCGGCAGCCCGGGCGGCCTTCACGTCGCTGCGGGAGTCCCCCACCATGAGGGCATCCTTGGGATGGACGTCGAACTGATGGGCGGCGTACAGCAGAGGGGCCGGATCGGGCTTCTTCCGCGGCAGGGTATCACCGGCCACCACCAGTTCGAAGAAGTGGTCGATGTCCATGGCCCGCAGCAGGGGCGCCGTGAACCGGGCCGGCTTGTTGGTCACGCAGCCCAGGCGCATGCCGGCTTCCGCCAGGGCCTCCAGGCCTTCGCGCACCCCCGGATAGAGCCGGCTACGGCCGGTATTGTTGTCCCGGTAGATGTCCATGAACAGGGCCAGCGCCCGTTCATACAGGTCCGGCTCGGGCTCGGCCTCCATGTCGCCGGTGAGGGCGCGCTTGACCAGGCGCTCCACCCCGTTACCTACCCAGAGCCGCACATTGGCCTCGCCCCGGGTGGGCATGCCCAGGGCCTCCATCATGCGGTCCACACTGAAACTCAGGTCCGGCACGCTGTCCACCAGGGTACCGTCCAGGTCGATGAGCACCATCTTGGGCTGCGGAATCGTCATCGGCTTCACACCTTGGCCAGTTCAGCCCGCATGGCGGTGACGATGCTGTCATAGCGGTTGGGATCTTCCGCCCGGGCGGCACCGAAGATGGCGGAACCGGCGACGAAGGTATCGGCGCCGGCGGCCTTGATCTCGGCGATGTTGTCCACCTTCACGCCGCCATCGATCTCCAGACGGATGTCCAGCCCGGATTCGTCGATGCGACGGCGGGCCTCCCTGAGTTTGTCCAGGGTGGCGGGGATGAAGCTCTGACCGCCGAAACCCGGGTTCACGGACATGAGCAGGATCATGTCCACCTTGTCCATCACATAGTCCAGATAGGACAGCGGGGTGGCGGGATTGAACACCAGGCCGGCCTTGCAGCCCTCGTTGCGGATCAGTTGCAGGGTGCGGTCGATGTGCTCGGAGGCCTCCGGGTGAAAGGTGATGTAGTCGGCACCGGCCTTGGCAAAATCGGGAATGATGCGGTCCACCGGCTTGACCATCAGATGGACGTCGATGGGGGCGGTGACGCCGTGCTTGCGCAGGGCCTCGCACACCAGGGGGCCGATGGTCAGGTTGGGGACATAGTGATTGTCCATGACATCGAAATGGACGATGTCCGCGCCGGCGGCCAGCACCTGAGTGACTTCCTCGCCCAGCCGGGCGAAATCGGCGGAGAGGATGGAGGGCGCGATCAGATCAGGTTTTGCCATGGGTCTTTGCCTCGTTATTGTCGGCCATCCCGGCACCCGGCGGGAGCCGGGGCGGAGATAACGTTATTCGGTTTGCTTCCTTGGGTGGTGGAGGCAATGTAACCCAAGGCGCCGGGAAAATTAAGCATGGGGTGATACGGTGGGAGTCCATGCCGCCACCCGGAAACCGCTCAATCAATACTCCCCGCCCGACGGCCACATCTCCGGCGTGAAGCGCACCACCTGATTGCGGCCGTTCTCCTTGGCGGCATACAGTGCCACATCGGCGTATTTCAGCACCTGCCAGAAGGCCTGGGCATCATCCGGATAGGCGGCCAGGCCGATGGAGAGGGTCTTGTGAAGCTCTGCGCCGGCCACCCTGAAGGGATGGGCCTGCACCGCCTCGCGGATCTTGTTGGCCACGTCCAGCGCCGCCTCCGCGCCGGTGTCCAGCAGGATGATCATGAACTCCTCGCCACCATAGCGGATGACCAGATCGGATTCACGCAGATGGGCCTGGAAGATGCCGGCCAGTTCCCGCAGGATCTGGTCGCCCACATCGTGCCCGTAGGTGTCGTTCACGGTCTTGAAGTAGTCCAGATCCAGCATCATCAGGGTCATGGGCATCTGACGGCGCTTGCACTGCGCCACCAGGCTGTCGGAATACTCTTCCAGAAAACGGCGGTTGCGCAGGCCGGTCATGGCGTCCTTGAGGCTGGATTCGCGCAGGCTGGCCATCAGGCCCTTGGCCTGCAGTACCGGCGCCGCTTCCCGCAGATAGGCGCTGATCAGGGGACGGGCACGGATCAGCGCCGGTATGTTCTGGGGCGGCACCACCAATTGCACCACACTGCCCACGCCGCCGGACTGGATGATGGGCAGGCACAGATAGCTGCGCCCGTCGGCCAGGGCCTCGCTGTCGAAGGCACGACACAGGTGACGGTTCTCCAGGCCATCGATGGCGTGGCCGGTGCGCACCGCCCTGCAAATGGTGCTCTGTTCCAGGATGTCGGGACGGCACCAGCGGATCTCCTCGTGAAGCACCCCGTCCACTACCACCGTATCCATCAGACGCTTGTCCCGGTCCACCTGATAGATGGAGAAATGCGCCATGCCGAACTCGGTACGCAGGACTTCGCTGATGCGGAAGAAAACTTCCTCGGTGGTCTGGTCCTCCTCGATGGCCTGCTTGAACTGGGCCACCTTCACCAACCCCGAAACCGTGGTGGCGGTCTCCTCCAGCAGATTGGCCCTGGGGTCGGGCGCGGTATTCACCAGCCGGGCCACATGGTCGCGGATCTCGGTCAACTTGTGGGTGATGGCGTCGGCCATTTCATTGAAATGGTTTGCGATCTGCCCGATCTCGTCGCGACTGCGACTGTGAACCCGCTGGCTGAAATCCCCGCCGCTGGCCAGTCTGGCGGCCTTGCGGACTTCTTGGGTGGTCTCCACCAAAGGGCGAAGCAGACGCCCCAGAAAGACCATGGACAGCACGCCGAACAGCCCCATGATGACCACCAGGAACAGGGCCGTGACCATGCCGGCGGTCTTCATGTGGCCCACGGAGACGGTCAGTGTGACGGCGCCCAGGGCGACACCCTCGGGGGCCTGATGGCAGGCCATGCAGTTGATGTCTCCGTTGGAGGAGGCGATGTAGGGAATGGTGGCGCGGAACTCCTCGCCGAACAGTCCGCCGACCAACCCGAAGTAGGGCTCGCCGCTTGCCAGCACCTGCCGGTCGATGTCATCGGCCGGTGTCTCCATCGGCAGGCCTTCGCCGTGCTGCGCGATGACCCGTTCCCCGCGGATCACCCGCGCCTCGTTGAGGCTGTTCACCTCCGCCAATCGCCGCAACATGGAGGCCCGACGGTCAATGGTGTCGTTGAGCATGGCCTCGGTGAGGGAAACACGGATCATCTCCGCCGCCGTGCGGGTATGTTCCGTGGCCGAACGGACTGAAAAATCCCGGATCAGCGCCATGCTGGACAGGCCGACGACCAGCATCATGGTGAGCATGACCACAAGCAGTGCGCCCATGGCCTTGGTTTGCAAGCGGCTGCTGCTGGTCACTGGAAACCTCGCGACCCCATAGCGGGGTAAATCCCCACATTGTACGCCCTCAAGGCCCGGTTGGCCCGGGGCTGTCGGAATCGCAAGCCGGAGTATAGGACGAATAAACGCCGTTTTTCCGTCCGGGCCAGGGCCTGTCCAAGGTCCAATACATTCTACCGCCGTGACAGCGGTCGCCCCAGTCGTGCTTCAGGTGTCCAAGCGGAAATAAATAAAGGGGGTTAAAAGTTGTTGCAAGGCCCTTAACCTACCATTCCAGTCGGATATGGCGCGGAATGCCTGCTATACTCGGAATGAAGCCACCGCACCGACTCCCTCACCGGGGGAATAATTCGCTCCGAATCGGGCGGTGATCAGCGATTAGGGGTGGGAAACAACAGTATGGGTTGAGGAACTACCGGAAAAAACTGGACGAAGCCTTGAAGAAGGACGCGACACATGACGTACCGGATTGAATCAGGCTATCCGCTGGAAAGCGATTGGCTGCCCGCCAGTGTTTTCGCGCAACACCACGAAATCCTATCGGCTGCGGTGGCGATCGCCATAGAAGGCGTAGACGATCCTGAAGCACAGGAAGTTCGCGTAATTTGCGTGGAAACCGGCGAAGTGGTCTGGCGTTCGACCGAAGAACGATATGAGTGACGTGCCATGCAACTAACCCACAAGATCGCGCTGTGCCCGACACCGGAACAGACCGACTACTTCAAGCGTGCCTGTGGTACCGCGCGGCGCGTCTGGAACTGGGCGCTGGCCGAGTGGAACGGGCAATATGCGGCCGGTCTCAAGCCCGAGGCGATGGCGCTCAAGAAGCAGTTCAACGCTATCAAGTACCGTGACCCGCAATGGCTGGACAAAGACGGGCAGCCGTGGCTCAAGACCATCCATCGCGACGCCCATGCCCAGCCGTTTGCGCATCTGGCCAGGGCATGGGATCGGTTCTTCAAGGACACCAAGGTAGGCAAGCCGGCCCATGCGCCCAGGTTCAAGAAAAAAGGGCGCTGCCGTGATAGCTTCTATGTGGCCAACGACAAGTTTCGCATGACAGACAAGACGATCCGGCTACCCAAGGTCGGGGACGTAGCGATGGCCGAAGCGTTGCGCTTTGAGGGCAAAATCCTGGGCGCGACCGTCTCGCGCACGGCTGATCGCTGGTTTGTTGCGGTGCAGGTCGAAGTCAAAGACAGCGACTTTTACCGCCAGTGCACAGGCGATGGTGTGGTTGGGGTGGATGTCGGCGTCAAGGCCGCTGCCACGCTGTCTACCGGCGAAGTGATTGAGGCGCCCAAGCCGCTCAAACGCGCACTACGACGGCTCAAGATTCGCAGCCGTCGGCTCAGCCGCAAGCTCACGGCGGCCAAGATCAAGGCCGGACTTAAGCCGAACCAATCCATCCCTAAAGGCACGAAGCTGCCAGCCTCGAACAACCGTCAGAAGTCTGCTGCGACATTGGCAAGGCTGCACAAGCGCATTGCCAATATCCGAGCGGATTTCACCCACAAGCTCACCACGCGGCTCTGCCGCGAGAACCAAGCGGTGGTGATCGAGGATTTGCACGTCAAGGGCATGCTGGCCAACGACCGGCTGGCGCGTGCCATCAGCGACGTGGGCTTTGGGATGTTCCGCTCGCAGATCGAATACAAGACGGTGCGCTACGGCACCCAGCTGATCGTGGCGGATCGCTGGTATCCGAGTAGCCGCCTGTGCTCGGTCTGTGGTTGGAAGCATGAGGCGCTGACGTTGAAGGATCGGGAATGGACGTGTCCGCAGTGCGGAACACGCCATGACCGTGATCACAACGCAGCGCTCAATCTTGAACGGCTGGCAACCGCAACTGCCCTACCCGTGGCGAGTCCGTCCGGCAACGGTGGCGCTATGTCTGGAATGGTTCCAGACGTAGTCGGGAAAGTCACGCCTGTCAGATACGATTCCGGTAAGGGTTCGGGGCAGGAAGGGAACAGTGCGCACTTTCGCGCACGTTTTTGATAGCAGACCGAGGATCAAGTGGATTCCCTGAGGCGTTACCACTGCGACGAGTTGCAGGGCTTCCTGATCAGCCGGCCGTTGCCAGCAGAACAAGTGCCGGCGTTTCTGCACAATCGCTGCTCAGAACCCTCCACCGCCCCAAACTCGTACGGGTAGCCCGCCGCGTCATATCTATCCCGGAATTCCGAGGCTCCGATCGACGACGCGAGCGTCGGCTGTCCGGCCGGTTTTCGCCCTGGAGACCGTGGTCTCCCTTATTCGGGCTTGACGGCCATGGCCACCGTGTATTCCCGCCCCTGCTTGACCTTGTCGTAGTTGCCGAAGACTTCCTTGAAGGCCCGCTCGATGAAGCGCCGTAATCCGGTGATGGTCACCACGTAGATCCGGCCGCCGGGGTGCATGTGATTGAGGGCATCGTACAGATACAGGTACAGCATCTCCTTGCCCACCTTGGCCGGCAGATTGGAGGTCACCAGATGGAAGCGGCGATCGCCGACGGCGGAAAAGCCGTTGCTCAGGAAGGCCTCGGTGTTCACGATGCCGTTCAGGCGGGCATTCCTTGCCGCATACTCCACCGCGACGAAGTCCTTGTCCACCAGGCAGGTATGCCCCCGGGGCGCCAGACGGGCCAGGGTCAGGCCGATGGGGCCGTAACCACAGCCCAGATCCAGGCAGTCATCGGTCTCGTTCACTTCGATGAAATCCAGCAGCAGATGGGTGCCGGCATCGATGCCCCGGGGTGAGAACAGACCCCAGGTGGTGTGGAAATTCAGGGACTGGCCCCGCAGGGTATCGGCAAAGACGATGTCTTCCCGCAGAGAGCGGATGTAGGCGTCACGTTCCATGGGTCAGGATCCCGGTTCCAGCGCGGCAAACAGGGTCTCGGCATCGGCGATGGCCTTTTCCGGATCATCGTCCAGCACGCAAAAATGGCCCATCTTGCGACCGGGTCGGGCCTCGCTCTTACCGTAGAGATGCAACTTGGCGCCGGGATGATCCAGTAATTCGGCCCAGCGGGGCTCCCCTCCGGCCCACAGGTCGCCCAGCAGATTCACCATCACCACCGGTGACAGCAACCGCGTGTCGCCGAAGGGCAACCCGCAGACCGCCCTCACCTGCTGTTCGAACTGGGAAGTGACGCAGGCGTCCAGGGTGTAATGGCCGCTGTTATGGGGACGAGGTGCGATCTCGTTCACCCGCAACTCACCGGCCGTGGTGATGAAGAATTCCACCGCCATCACACCGCAGTAATCCAGGGCATCGGCCAGGTGGGTGGCGGCACGGCGGGCCGCCTCCGCCATCTCTCCAGGGATGCGCGCCGGCACAATGCTCATGTGCAGGATGCCGTGCCGGTGGATATTCTCGGCCACGGGGTAGCAGAGGGTTTCGCCCTCGGCACTGCGGGCCAGCACCACGGAGATCTCCCGCTCCAGGTCAAGACGCCGTTCCAGCACACAGGGCACCTGCCCCAGCTGGTCGAAGGCATCACGGGCCGCCTGTGCCGAATCCACGCCGATCTGGCCCTTGCCGTCATACCCTAGCGCGGCACGCTTGAGGATGGCCGGCCCGCCCACGGCCGCGAAGGCAGACTCGACCTCGTCCAGGGCCGTCACCACCCGGAAAGGGGCCGTATCCAGACCGCAGGACTGGATCATGGCCTTTTCCCGCGCCCGATCCTGGGTACGCTCCAGGGCCTCGGCACCGGGACGGACCGGAATGAAGCCGGCCAGGGTACGCAGGGTGTCCGCCGGGATGTTCTCGAACTCGGTGGTGACGACGGCACAACGGGTGGCCATCTGCTCCAGCGCCCAGGCATCCCCGTAGGCGGCATGCAGATGCTCGTCGGCCATGCGGCCGGCGGGACTGCCTGTGTCCGGATCCAACACCAATACCCGGTAACCCAGGGTACGGGCAGCCACTGTAAACATACGGCCCAGCTGGCCGCCTCCCAACATTCCCAGAGTATTACCCGGCAGGATCATGACGGTTCAGGCAGGCTCATGGCCAGTACCGAGTCGCGCTGGCGACGACGGAACTGTTCCAGTTGATCGGCAAGGGCGGCATCCTGATTGGCCAGCATGGCCACCGCGAACAGACCCGCGTTGGCGGCCCCGGCCTCGCCGATGGCGAAGGTGGCCACGGGAATGCCCTTGGGCATCTGCACGATGGACAGCAGCGAATCCTGCCCCTTGAGATACCGGGACGGCACGGGCACGCCCAGCACCGGCACGGTGGTCTTGGCCGCCAGCATGCCCGGCAGATGGGCGGCACCGCCGGCACCGGCGATAATGCAGCGGATACCCCGCGCGGCCGCCTGTTCGGCATACTCGAACAACAGGTCCGGAGTACGGTGAGCCGAGACCACGCGAGCCTCGAAGGGCACGCCGAAGTCTTCCAGTTGCGAGACGGCGTGCTGCATCACGGGCCAGTCGCTCTGACTGCCCATGACCACGCCTACGAGAGGGGATTGATTTTTCATCGGCGAAGCTTAAGTGAAGCGGCCATGGGGGACAAGTTCACAGGGTGTGAAAGCCCCTGTCTATAGTAGAATGACCGATTGTTCAGCCATTTTTCGGTAGCCTGCCATGACCGCCGCCCTCTTTGAAAGCCAGATCAAGAGCCTGCCCCTGATCCACCGGGGCAAGGTGCGGGATATCTATGCCGTGGACGAGCAGCACATGCTCATCGTCACCACCGACCGGCTCTCGGCCTTCGACGTGATCCTGCCCACCCCCATCCCGGACAAGGGCCGGGTCCTGACGCAGATCTCCCAGTTCTGGTTCGAGCGGCTGGCCCATGTGGTGCCCAACCAGCTCTGCGACCTGACCCTGGCCGACGTGATCCCCGATCCGGTGGAGCGGGCGCCGCTGGAGGGTCGCAGCATCGTGGTCAAACGCCTCAAGGCCCTGCCGGTGGAAGCCGTGGTGCGAGGCTATCTGATCGGCTCCGGCTGGAAGAGCTACCAGGCCGACGGCAGTGTCTGCGGCATCGCCCTGCCTCCGGGCCTGCGCATGGCCGATCGCCTGCCGGAACCCATCTACACCCCCTCCACCAAGGCCGCCGTGGGCGAACACGACGAAAACGTGGACTTTGCCCATACCGAGCGCACGCTGGGTCCGGCGGTGGCGGCACAGGTCAGGGATACGGCCCTGCGTCTGTACCAGGAGGCCGCCGCCTACGCCCTGGAGCGAGGCATCATCATCGCCGACACCAAGTTCGAGTTCGGCCTGGACGAGCGCGGCGTCCTGCACCTGATTGACGAGGCGCTGACCCCGGATTCCTCCCGCTTCTGGCCGGCTGACACCTATGCCCCCGGGATGAGTCCACCCTCTTTCGACAAGCAATACCTGCGGGATTATCTGGAGACCCTGGACTGGAACAAGGCCGACCCCGGCCCGGCACTGCCGGAAGACGTGGTGAGGCAGGTGGCGGATAAATACCGGGAGGCCCTGGAACGCCTCACCGGCTCGGGCCTGAGCTGATGTCCGCCTCCCCATCCAGCGGCCTGTTCATCACGGGGACCGACACCGGCGTCGGTAAGACCGTGGTGGGGTGTGCCCTGGTCCGTGCGCTGGCGCGGGAGGGCCGGAAGGTGATCGTGCGCAAGCCTGCCGAGTCCGGCTGTGAGCGGCGCGACGGGGCGCTTTGGCCCGCCGACGGGGCCCACCTGATGGCAGCGGCAGGCGGGCAGGGACTGGACCGGATCACCCCCTATCGTTTCGAACACGCCCTGGCTCCGGACCGGGCGGCCCGGCTGGCGGGCAATCCCTTGTTCCTGGCGGATCTGATCAGGGCCTGTCACGCCCCGGATGAGGATAGGAAGGGAGACTGTCTGCTGGTGGAAGGCGCCGGCGGGTTCTACTCTCCCCTGACCGAAGACGGGCTGAACGCCGACCTGGCCCAAGCCCTGGCCATGCCCGTCGTGCTGGTGGCGCCGGACCGTCTGGGGGTCATCAACCATGTCCTACTGATCGCGGAGGCCATCCGGCATCGGAACCTGTCACTGGCGGCGGTGGTACTCAATCACAGCGAAGGCCCCGCGCCCGTCGGCATGGACAACGCGGCCGACATCGGCAGGCGCCTGCCGGTGCCCGTCCTGGGTTTCCCGCGGGAAACGGATCCGGAGGCCGAAACGTCCGCCGACCGGATCGCCCAGGCCGTCATGCCCCGGATTCGCAAGGCGTGAACAATTCCTCCAGACGTCGCCCCAGCGCCCGATAGATCTCCAGAGCGGCCTTTTCCTGCAGGCAACGGGCAAACCGTGGCACCCAGCCGCACAGATGCTCCCACAGGTCACGCCAACCGTAGGGTGAGTTGGGCAGATCCTGCTCCAGGTACCAGGCCGCATAGATGAGCTGCATGGCCAGGGAGTCCGGCGCCCGCCCCTGAAGGGCGATGCCGGCCTGCCGGTACAGGACCAACAGATTGTGAGTACCGCCCGCCATCACCTGATCGGACCAGGCCGACTCCCGGGCCGGACACGCCTCATCAGTGAAGAGCCGCTGATATTCATGACGCAGCACCGGCAGTCCCAGCATCCG
The DNA here is from genome assembly GCF_047222355.1 of Ectothiorhodospira shaposhnikovii. Classification (NCBI taxonomy): domain Bacteria; kingdom Pseudomonadati; phylum Pseudomonadota; class Gammaproteobacteria; order Chromatiales; family Ectothiorhodospiraceae; genus Ectothiorhodospira; species Ectothiorhodospira shaposhnikovii. The sequence goes on from NZ_CP178333.1 coordinate 3,049,369, forward strand.
CAGTTCCGGCAGGGCCGGCTTGAGCCAGCTCCAGCTGTCCGCCATCTCCTCCATCGCTTCCAGCGTATCCATGGTGGGAGGTGACAACAGCCCGCTCAGAATGCAGAGCTCATCGACATCAAGCTGATCTCCTGGCAAGGGATTTTCCATGACAGCCCCGATTGATACGCCCCCAAATCGCAATTTCATTGTCTCAGCATCTTCACAGGATTGGACTATGACCTCGGGGATGGGCTCAAGAAACGGAAAATCTTCGCTAAGTTGAGCCGAGTCAATTAAAACCTTCACCCCGGAAACAGGCTCGGAAAAACCACGCTCAGGGCAGCGGTCGCCAGAACTCCACATAGGCATTCCCCAGCCCCTGAATCGCCTTGATGCGCTGGTTACGCTCCAGCTCCCAGGCATCGGGAGGATACCGGTTGTTCCAGGCGTAATAGCGGCGTTCATCCCAGCGGCTCAGGTGAAAACCGTAGGTATCGCGCATGTAGAGCATGGTGCGGGCGATGCTGCCCTTGGCCGCATCGGGCGGCTCGGCACGGCGCAGCCAGCGACTGATGCGGATCTCGCAGTCTCCATAGCGGTCCCCGAACCAGAACACCCGCCCCCAGTCGTAATTGGATCGGCGCCCATTGATGTAGCCGACGCTGGGATAGAGATTGTGCAGATCATTGTGGGCCGCCAAAAAACCGGGATCGACCCGCTGACAGCATTCACGCCCCGACAGGGTCCGCCCCGATGCGGAACGGCAGGCCTCATAACGCTCCGGCTCCTGCCAGCAACGCCGGAACTGACCGAACCAGGAGGCGGGAAAGACATGCTCGGCCTCGACCCTCAAGGCCCGTGACTCGGTCACCAGGGACTCAAGGCCGCAACTGCCCAGATCCACACGCAGGTCGCCGTCATACCGACAACCGCAGTAGAAGGTTTGGGGCTGGTCCGCATGGACGCGCTCATAAAGGGCTCTGCGGGCCAGGCTCCAGTTGGCTGCCGTCACGGGCAGCACCTCCGCCGGCACCGGGTCGCGGCGGTAACGCCAGGCCTCCGGCAGCAGGGGCTCCACCATGGCTCGGGTCTGATGGATACCCTGACGCAACTCCGGCGGCAGCAGATCCAGCGCCCAGTGGGGCATCTGGAACACGCCCAGCAAGGATGCACAGGCCAGGACCGCGCCCAGCAACCAGAGCCGGGAGCGGCGCGGGACGGGACGGGACCCGGCGGACTTGCGCGGAGAGGAATGACGGCGGGTCATGGATCAGAAATCAGACGAAGCGGAAAACGACGCACGCGAAACACCGGCATCAATCCTGGGCAGCCTCGGAACAAGGCTGCCCGTGATAATGCCGGGATCATGCCGCGACTGCATCACATGCAGACCCGGACGCCCGCGGGGCAGACCCGAAGGCCGTGCCACGACAGCGGATTACTTGGCGGCGGCAGCCTGTTCGATGGCCTCGAGCAGCTGGGCATCCAGCTCGGGCAGCGCCGGGGCTTCGTCGCCGGCGGCGCCCTTGGCCTGGTCCAGCAACTGCTCGGAAACCTTGCGCAGCTCCCGATACTGCTCCACCAGCTTGGCGCTGCTTTCCAGGGCGGCCTGCAGGGTACTCACCTTTTCATCCAGTTCACGCTTTTCCTTGCGCAGACCGGAAAGCTGGGTTTCCAACTGCTTGCGGGCGGTGGCTTCGTCATGTTTCTGCTTCTTGAGCTGCCGCAGTTTCTTCATGACGTTTTCAGGCGTATCGGCCAGGGCCTTGTTGATGGCCTTGAGGGCCTTGTCCTTCTCGGCCAGCTGCTCCTTGATGGATTTCATTTCCTTGGTGTGAGCCACGCGCTCCGCGGCCATGTCCTGCTCACCGCTCTGCAGCCGGGAAAGGGCCTCTTCGCGGGCGGCATCCGCCAGGATCTGCGCCTTCTCGCTGGCCTTGACCTTCTTTTCCATGGCGTCGATGGCCTGCCGGGCCTGCTCGTTGGCCTGCTTGATCTTTACATCCGCCTCGTTGCCCCTCTGGATGGCAACGTCAAGGGCAGCCTTGAGTTCCTCGGTGCTGCACTCAGGGTCCAGACCCAGGGCATCCGTGGCCCCCTTCATCAGCATCTGCTTGCTGATGGCAAGTTCTTTCCAGACCTTCAACTGCAGTTCTGCTTCAGCTTGATTCACATATGACTCCTGCACGGGTATTTCAGATGGTAGGGGTAGAGATTTTGGGCGCGCATTCTACATGACTTGAGGACCAAATGCTGCACCCAAAGTCAAGCGCCCGCGAATGGCATCGCGGGCACGGGAAAGGCAGGGCCCTCAACAAGAAGGACGAGATGCCGGGAACACCGTTCAGGCGGCCCGATAGACACCGCGCCGGGGCGAGTCCAGACGCCCCTGCTTTTTGAGGTAACCCAGGGTTTGGCTGATGTTCTTCACATTCAGACCTGCCGCTGCGGCACGTTCCCGAATCTCACCGATGGACATCTCGGGCTCGGAGGCCACGATCTCACAAATCACCTGACTGGGGCCGGCATCATCGACGGTACGGGAGGCACGCCCCGCGGACACCTTGCCGCCCAGCTTGCTGATCTCGCGATCCAGGGCCGCCAGTTCCTTGCGATGCCGACGCACCAGTTCCCGACGTTGTTCACGCAGGGCCTGGCGCTGCTCACGCACCGCCTCCTCCTTGGCCGCGGCCTCCTGCTCTTCCCGCTTGCGCGCCAGGGCATAGAGTTCCTGGGCGGACATTTCCATAGGGTTTTTCATGGTCTCGGTCATTCATCTCTCCGGAAAATCATACGGCAGGCCGATGATTCTAAATATTGGCCCACACACTTCTATTATTTTGACGACAAAACAATCCATACCGGAAACAACCACCCCATCGCATCACGGCCATGCAGCGGTGAAGTTACGACGGGAACCGGAATACGGATATATTCAGCCCACACCCTGAATGAGGCAAATCACACATACTACGTGTGTCGTGATTATGACATAAGCGCAGCATGGTTTTCACATCGCTCAAGGAAATTATTGTATATTTCGCCATTCCGGATTCGGCCTTGAAAGAGGATCTTCCGCCGTCTCCGGATCGGCATGTACTTATCAGCATCAGACAAAAGAATGCACATCCAGGCCCGCGACTACCGATCTCGCCCGGCAGTCCGACACACATCAACAATTCACTCCACGCCACATGCAAAGACCTGGATAAACAGTTTTCAGGACAGAGACTTGCAAAGCCACTTCGACCAGGCCCGAAGAATCGAGCCCATCCGCCAAATCCCGCAAGCACCGTAAAGATGATGAGGGATCACCGGCGAACCGAGCCTGAACTCCCGCGCCATACTCAACCGGCAGTGCAAGCCGGCCCAGAGCAGAGTCAACAGATTCAAGGCCGAAGATCCGTCCGCATCCCCAGCCCCCGCGGACGACCTGACTCAAAGCCGACCCGAACCAAACATCAGCAGATACTCATGATTTAGATATGAGTCAAACCGCGGATCATTCATGCCCAGGAAACTTCATACCCGGATCACCATGATCCGATACGGGCCCGGGTGAAAAGGAAAAAGGGCCGATCGGCCATACCGAACCATCGCCAGGGCATGAATCGACCGCGCCCGACCCAGATTGAATCCGGTCGACGGAGCAGAACGGCGAGGGAGCGGGCACACATGCCACCGATGCAAAGCCCCGACGCTTCCCCTATAATACCCAGTTCAGTCTGAGGAGCGCTGCAACGGACCCTTCGGTCCGCCAGGCTCAGACACCTCCTAAAACGGCGCTCGCTGTATCCGCGATGGCGGTCGGCGAGTTGCGTTATTTCCCCCGGCCCCATCGCACCCTCGCCCCAACGCTTTTTGAGGAGTGTGTTGAATGAATGCCGTGGTAGATACCAAGAACCAGGATTTCTTTGTCAAGGACATGTCCCTGGCCGACTTCGGTCGCAAGGAAATCGCCATCGCCGAGACCGAAATGCCCGGTCTGATGGCCACCCGGGAGGAATTCTCCAAGTCCCAGCCGCTCAAGGGCGCCCGCATTGCCGGCAGCCTGCACATGACCATCCAGACGGCGGTGCTGATCGAGACCCTCCAGGCCCTGGGCGCCGATGTGCGCTGGGCCTCCTGCAACATCTTCTCCACCCAGGACCACGCCGCCGCCGCCATCGCGGCCACCGGCACGCCCGTGTTCGCCTTCAAGGGTGAAACCCTGGAAGAGTACTGGGACTTCTGCCACCGGATCTTCGAGTGGTCCGACAGCGGCACTCCCAACATGATCCTGGACGACGGCGGTGACGCCACCCTGCTGATCCACCTGGGCGCCCGCGCCGAGCAGGACCTGTCCGTGGTGGAAAACCCCACCAACGAGGAGGAGCAGGTACTGTTTGCCCAGATCAAGGAGCGGGTCAAGCAGCAGCCCGGCTGGTACTCCAACATCCTGAAGAACATCAAGGGTGTCACCGAGGAAACCACCACCGGCGTGCATCGTCTCTACCAGATGGCCAAGGAAGGCGCCCTGCCCTTCCCCGCCATCAACGTCAACGACTCGGTCACCAAGTCCAAGTTCGACAACCTCTACGGTTGCCGCGAGTCCCTGGTGGATGCCATCAAGCGGGCCACCGACGTGATGATCGCCGGCAAGACCGCCGTGGTCTGCGGCTATGGCGACGTGGGCAAGGGTTCCGCCCAGTCCCTGCGCGCCCTGTCCGCCGAGGTATGGATCACCGAGATCGACCCCATCTGTGCCCTGCAGGCGGCGATGGAAGGCTACCGGGTGGTCACCATGGACGAGGCCTGCGACAAGGCCGACATCTTCGTCACCGCCACCGGCAACGTGAACGTGATCACCGCCGAGCACATGGCACGCATGCGTAACCAGGCCATTGTCTGCAACATCGGCCACTTCGATTCCGAGATCGACGTGGCCGGCCTGCGCAAGTATCAGTGGGAAAACATCAAGCCCCAGGTGGATCATGTGATCTTCCCCGACGGCCACCGCATCATCCTGCTGGCCGAAGGCCGTCTGGTGAACCTGGGCTGCGGCACCGGCCATCCCAGCTTCGTCATGTCCAACTCCTTCACCAACCAGGTGATGGCCCAGATCGAGCTGTGGCAGCACGGCGACAAATACCAGAACGACGTCTACGTGCTGCCCAAGCACCTGGACGAGAAGGTGGCCTCCCTGCACCTGAAGAAGATCGGCGCCCAGCTGACCCGCCTCACCGAGCAGCAGGCCAAATACCTGGGCCTGTCGGTGGACGGACCGTTCAAGCCGGAACATTACCGGTACTGATCGGACGGGGTTGACCCGCCCCTCTCCCCCGGGAGAGGGGTTTTTTGCGCCCATCGGATCACGCTTCCCGCAATCCCTTGCGGAGGACCCATGAAATCCCAACTTCGACACGAACGCACCTTCAGCTTCGAGTTCTTCCCGCCCAAGAATGAAGAGGGCGCGGAAAAGCTGCGCAAGACCTGGACCCGGCTGGCCAGGCTGGAACCGCGCTTTTTCTCCGTTACCTACGGCGCCGGCGGCTCCACCCAGGCCCGCACCCTGGAGACGGTGCTGGACATCCACACACATTCGGGCATTGCCGCCGCGCCCCACCTGTCCTGCATCGACTCCACGGCGGAACAGATGCGATCCATCCTCAAGACCTACATGGACAACGGGCTGCGCCATATCGTCGCCCTGCGCGGGGATCTGCCCTCCGGCATGCGCGAGCCCGGCGAGTTCCGCTACGCCAACGAACTGGTGGAATTCATTCGTCGCGAGACCGGCGATCACTTCACCCTGGAAGTCGCCGCCTACCCCGAGTTCCATCCTCAGGCCCCCAGCGCCTTCAAGGACCTGGAGAACTTCAAGCGCAAGGTGGAGGCCGGCGCCGACTCGGCCATCACCCAGTATTTCTATTCGGCGGATGCCTATTTCCGCTTCGTCGACGACTGCGAGCGCATGGGCATCAACATCCCCATCGTGCCGGGCATCATGCCCATCACCAACTACAAGCAGCTGGCCCGCTTCTCCGACGCCTGCGGCGCCGAGATCCCCCGCTGGATCCGCAAGCGCCTGGAAGCCTACGGGGATGACCTGGACGCCATCCGTGCCTTCGGTGAAGAGGTGGTAAGCCGCATGTGCGATCAGCTCCTGCACGAAGGCTCGCCGGGGCTGCACTTCTACACCATGAACCAGGCCGGCCCCGTCTCGGCCATCTGGAAGAACCTGGGCCTGACCCCGCAACCGGAATGAGAGTCCCCCGCTGCTATCTGGATCACCCCCTGGCCGTCGGCCGGGAAGTCGCCCTGGACGAACGGGCCCACCGCCATGTGGTGCAGGTCCTGCGCCTGCGCACCGGTGCCCCGCTGATCCTCTTCAACGGCGACGGCGCTGAATACACGGCCACGCTGATCCAGGCCGAACGACGGGCCTCGGCGGCGCGCATCGAGGCCCGTGTCCCCCGGGATACCCGGCCGACCCTCCCGGTCACCCTGGCGCAGGGCATCGCCAAGGGGGATCGCATGGATTACGGCCTGCAGAAGGCCACGGAACTTGGGGTGTCCCGGATCCAGCCGGTGATTACCCGCCGCACCGTGGGCGGCGACGACGAGCGACGCCTGGACAAGCGCATGGCCCATTGGCGGGGAGTGATCATCAGCGCCTGTGAACAGTGTGGACGCAACGATATTCCCGAACTGTTGCCGCCCATGCCCCTGACGCACTGGCTGGGGGCGTACCGAAGCGGCCCGGGGGCGGAGGAACAGGCACTGGGGCTGGTGCTGGACCCGAGGGCCACCCACGGCCTCACCGGCATCAGGAACCGACCGGCATCGATCCACCTGCTGATCGGCCCCGAAGGAGGACTGGAGGAAAACGAGATCGGCCAAGCCGTCCATGAAGGCATGACGCCGGTGCGGCTGGGACCGCGAATCCTGCGCACCGAAACCGCCGGCGTGGCGGCCCTGGCGGTGATTCAGGCCCTTTGGGGCGACCTGGGAGACTGATTGGTTCAGAGCCGGCTCAATACGTCCTTAAGCATGCGCTCGATGCCCTCGAAGGCGGGGATCATGCACAGTACCCCGCTGGCCCTGACCCGGGCCGCCACCGCCGCCGGGTCATCCTCCCGCCGGGGCAGATTCTGGATGTCGGCCGGGTTCAGCGTCACCGGATGGGGAATGCCCCGTACCTGCAGGGCGTAGTACTCCAGCCCGGGCAAGCGCTCGATTCCGTGCATGACCACAAAACGATTGATGCGGGTCTGACGCTCCCTGGGCACACCCAGCAGGGTGTCCAGGGAGACGATAGGCACCTGGGACTGACGCCATTCAAACACGCCCCGCAACCAGTCCGGCGCGCTCGCCACTTCCCGCACCACCTGCTGGGTCACCACCTCGACCACGGCGGACTGGGGCAGGAGCAGGTTCTGCTCCTGCAGGGAAATGATGAAGGCATGGACACTGTCGCTGATGGACTCGCTCATGCCGCCCCCCCGCTGCCTTGATGCTCATCGAGCACTTCCCGAATCTGCGTCAGCAGATCCATCTCCTGATAGGGTTTGCCCAGATAGCGATTAACACCGATCTCCATGGCCCGTTGCCGGTGCTTGTCGCCGGTACGGGAGGTGATCATGATGATGGGCATGCGGCGCAGACGGGCGTCATTGCGGATATGAGTGGCCAGTTCAAAGCCATCCATGCGCGGCATCTCGATGTCCAACAACATCAGGTCCGGCACCTGCTCCTGCAACTGGGCCAGCGCGTCCACCCCGTCCCTGGCGGTCAGCACCTGGTAGCCCTGGCGTTCCAGGGCGCGGGCGGTGACCTTGCGGATGGTGATGGAGTCATCCACCACCATGACGGTGGCACGCCGGCGCTCGCTCGCCGTATCCGGCTGCACGCCGTGATAGGCCAGTCGGACACCGGCCCCCGCCCGCACCAGGGCCGGTACATCCAGGATCATCACCACGCGACCATCCCCCAGGATGGTGGCGCCGGCAATCCCCTTCACCCGGGAAACCTGAGGCCCCACCGGTTTGATCACCACCTCGCGACTGCCCATCAAGGCATCCACATGCAGTGCGATGCGATGATCGCCCGAACGCACCAGCAGGACCGGACACATGGCGTCCGGGGATGGTATCAGGGGACGGGATACCTTGAGCAGGGCACCCAGATGCTTCACTTCATAGGCGTTGCCCGCATACTCGTAGACGGGATCGTCGGCGGCATGGAACGCCGCCAGGTCACGCCCCTGCATGCGCAGGATGCCCTCGATGCTGGAAAGGGGAACGGCAAAGATCTCGTCACCGGTCTGCACCAGCAGGGCCTGACTGATGGCCAGGGTGAAGGGCAGGCGGATGGTGAAGCGGGTCCCCCTGCCTCGGGTGCTATCGATGGACAGCACGCCGCCGAGCTGCTTGATCTCGCTGTTGACCACATCCATGCCGACACCGCGACCGGAGATCTGGCTCACCTGACTGGCGGTGGAGAACCCGGATTCCAGGATGAACTGCATCAGGTCCTGCTCGGTGAGCAGAGACGGATCACTGGACAGGCCCAGCCGCGTCACCTTGGCCCGCACAGCATCCAAATCCACGCCCGCCCCATCATCGGCGACTTCCAGCACGACTTCCGAACCTTCACGACGCATGTGCAGGCGCACCTGCCCGGTCTCGTCCTTGCCCTGGGCACGGCGCCGGTCTGGCGCCTCGATGCCGTGGGAGATGGCATTGCGGAGCATGTGCTCCATGGGGGCCAGCATGCGTTCCAGTACCGAGCGATCCAGCTCACTGCCCTCGCCCTCGACTTCCAGTTCCACTCGCTTGCCCAATTCCGAGGCGGTCTGTCGGACGATTCGGCGCAACCGAGGCACGATGGTGGCGAACTGCACCATGCGGGTGTGCATGAGTCCTTCCTGAAGGTCGGTGGACACCCGGGTCTGCTGCAGTAACAGGGTTTCCGTGTCCTTGACCTGATCCGCCAGCAAACCCTGGATACTGGACAGGTCGCTGACGCTTTCCGCCAGGGCCCGGGACAGCTGCTGGATATTGGAATAGCGATCCAGCTCCAGAGGATCGAAGTCCTCCTGCCATCGGGCCGCGCCCTGCTCCTGTTCATGACGGAACAGGATCTGGGCCTCGGTTTCCATTTCCAGCTTGCGCAACTGCTCGCGCAGGCGCTGGATGGTCTGTTCCAGCTCACCCAGGTTGAAGCCGAAACTGGTGATCTGCTGCTCCATGCGGGCATGGTAGATGTTCACCTCGCCGGCGTAGTTCACCAGGCTGTCCAGCACGTCGGCACGGACACGCACCACATCCTGCCCGGCGGCACCGGCACGGGCCGGCTCAGGGGCGGGCCGAGGCGGTTCGGCTTCCACGCGCAGGGGAATCACCGGCTCGGCGGCACGCTCCAGGACCGGCCGGCGGCGGATCTCGGTATCCGCCTCGGGCTCCACTGCCGGCGGCGGGGACGGCTCGGCGATGGAGACGGCCTCGCCTCCCTCGATCAAGGCATGCAGACGCGCCACCAGCCGAGGCACGGGGACCACCGTCTCGCCCTGCCGGGCCTGTTCCACCATGGTGTTGAGTTGATCCAGGGCCTGTCGCGCCACCTCGATCATGGGGGATTCCGGCGCCCGTTCCCCCTCGGTCAGGGCGATCATGAGGCTTTCCAGGGCATGGCTCAGATCGCCGATGGGGGTCATGCCGGCCATCCGGGCACCACCCTTGAGGGTATGGAGCTGACGCTGGAAGGCCTGTACGGGGTCTGGATTACCCAGGGATTCGGACCAAAGATCCAACGAGGCATCGGCGGCATGGAGAATGTCCACCGCCTCCTCCAGGAACAGTGCCACCAGCTCCGGATCCGGCTCGTCCGTGACCGACTCCAACTCCAACTCCGGCGCTGGTTCGGGTTCGGGTTCGGGTTCGGGTTCGGAGTCAAGGATATCCAGGTCCGCGCGCGCTTCCGGCGACGCGACATCGGCCGGCTCGGCAGCCTCGAGGTCCCATGCCTGGCGCAGGGCCTCCTGATGGGCCTGCTCCTGCTCGTGAAGCTGTCGGAACCGGGCTTCCAGCGCCTCCGCCGTGGGCAGGGAGGCATCCCCCCGCTCCAGGGCATCCAGAACCCCATACACATGCACGGTCAGGGCGCGCAAATCCGGCAAGGCTTCCGGGGGCACCGATGGCTCCGCTTCCGCGCGCAGATTCAAATAACGCTCACAGGTGCCGCAGACCGCGGAGATCTCGGGCACCTCGGCGGTACGGGCACTGCCGTTGAGGGTATGCATCGCCCGCAGCAGCTCGGACTGGATGGGAAGGCCCGCGGCCCCCGGCGGCACCTCGTCCAGCAGGGCCTCCAGGGTCCGCAGGTGCTGGCGGGTTTCCGCGCCGAAAATGGACAGCAGCACCGGATCCATGCGTGACACGGGTCCAGACTGCTCCGGCGGCTCCGCCGCAAGAGGCATGTCGACCGGCTGCGGTTCCACCAGGGCCTGCAATCGCAGGATCAGGGACTGGGCCTCGGCGACGGAACAGGGTTCACCCCGGATCTGGGCCACCAGACGGGGCAGCATCCCGCTGGAAGCTTCCATGGCGGCCAACACCTCCGGCCCCGGCGCGACCTGACCATCGATCAGATGATTGAGCAGGTTTTCGTTGGCCCAGGCAAATTCACCCAGCAACTGCGCACCGACCAAGCGGCCGCTGCCCTTGAGGGTGTGGAAGGACCGACGGAGCGTGACCAGGGCATCCTGATTGTCCGGATGTGCGCACCAGCGCGGCACCTGCTCACCGATCCGGATCACTTCCTCGTCGGCCTCTTCCAGGAACACCTCCAGGATGTCCGGGTCCAGGTCTTCGACCAGCGCGACGAGGCCGCCTCCGGCCTCGTCGTCGTCATCCTCCGTTGCCGGCACGACCGACGCCGCCGGGGGCGGCTCCAGATCTTCAAACTCCGGAACCCGCCGCGGAATCACCAGTGTACGGTCATCTTCCAGATCATCCTCCGACGGCTCCAGCCGCGGAGTGTGATCCGACACGTCCTCGTCATGGTCCGCTGACGGTTCGAGCCCGGGTAACGGCTCCCACTGAATGTCGTCGGGCGGCTCCGGCAGCGGCTCCCAGCGAATGTCCTCCTCGGGCAGGTCCGGCAAGGGTTCAAGCTCGGGCAGGTCATCCAGGGGGGGCGCATCCGGGAACGGCGACGCCTCAACCGCATCCACGGCCCCGCCAAGCCTTGCCAGCGCGGCATGCCCGCGGGCCAGCAGGTCATCGGCATTGCCATGGCCGCTCGTGCGTGCCTCCAGGGCGCATTCGAGGGCGGTCAGCACATCGGCCAGCAGGGTTTCCTCATCCGACTGCAGCGGCCGGGGGTCATCGATGCAGCGGGCCTGGATCACGTCCCGCAGTCCGTGCAAGAGGGTCACTTCGTCCGCCAGATTCAGCCAGGCCAGCACACCCGACAGACCATCCAGGGTGCGGGGCACCTCGCCCACCACGGCGGTATTTCCGGGGTCATGCACGAAGGTATTGAGGGCGTCCTTGACCCGGGCAAGATCGGCCAGCGCCTCTCCCATGAGGGAGTGCATGAGGGCGCGTGACTCCGTCGGCGACAGGGCCCCGAGCGTGCCGGGCAGCCCCTCCTCCCCCCCTTCGTCTCCCCGACCTTCCGCCGCGGAACGGATCGCCGCTTCCATGTTGAGCATGTCGGCGGCGGCCTGCATCAGGACCGTCTCTTCCGGGGCGGCATCGCCGTTCATGATGGCTTCAAGAATGTCCGCCTCGCGCAATGCAATCTCGCGGGGCTCCGCCATCCCCACCATGGCCAGGGTGTCGGCCATGCTGCGCAGCTTGCCCACCAGGGGCCGCAGAGCCTCCCGCTGTCGTCCGCCGGTGTGCATGAACACGTCCAGGTTGTCCTTGACGTCCGCCAGATCCTCCCGAATGGCGCGGGATACGGTCAGCATGAGTTCCCGGTTGGGTGCGCTGAGCCCTTCCTGGGCGGCGCGCAGCTCCGCCTCGTCGGGCAGCAGTTCCCCGAGACGATATGCCTCCCGCACGGCGGTGACCAGGGGGCCGCGGGAAGTGGCCCGCCCCGCGTAATACAGCAGATTGCGCAGCAGATCGTCGGGAATCCCCGCCGCCATGGCGGCTTCATCGTTCTCGATCAGGAAACGTATCTGGCGATCCACCTGCCCCAGCAACTGCTTGACGGCAGCGCCGGGCTCCAGCCCGCCGGAGCGGAGTGCCTCGCTGATCGCTCCCACCACCCAGAAGAAACGTTGCACCTCGGCCCGCCGGGCACAGCGGCGCAACCCGGCCACGGCCTTGTCGATACGCTGCGCCCCCGCCTCGATCTGCGCCCCCCTGAGCAGGCTGACCAGGCCGAGTTGATACTGATGCCGATAGACACGGGCCAAGGTCTGGATATCCACCCCTTGCTCGGTCGGCAGGAGCGGTTCTTCCAGCGGCTTGGCGCTGATCGAGGCCAGGTCAGGGAAGAAGAAGACGGTTTCGCTCAGCAGCGATGCCTTGCGGACGGTGCGCAGGTCATTGAGCAAGGGCAGCAGGACCAGCGGCACATCCCGGTGGCCGGTCCGCAGGTGTTCCAGATAATCCGGCAGCTGGAGCATGGCCCTGGTCACGGTTTCCAGGGCCTCTTCCCGCCCGGTCACCTCGCCGGCGAGCAGTGCCCCGACCAACGCGGACATCTCCCGTGCCAGCATGGCGGCACCGTGGAGATCCAGCATCCGTAGGGTGCCTTCCACCTGATCCAGCAACCTGCGGGCCTCTTCCAGGCTGTCCGTCCGCCCGGCATCATCGCTGAAGGTCTCAAGGGCAGCCCGTGCTTCCGTCAACAGGGCATCCAGTTCCTTCTTGACCCAGCGCAGTGCAGTAAGTTGTTGGCTGTCTACTGTCATGGTCCACCCTGTGCCCATGATCATGGGCCTATGCCGATCCAGACCTCAAGTTCAGGACTTGCCGGAAGCGGCGGTATCCGTCGGCCCGAGCACCACCGTTTCCAGCTGTTCGGACTGCGGCAGCTTGAAACCGGAGACCGACTTGCGCAATTCCGAGGCCAGATTGGCCAGATTGCCGATGGAGACCGCCGTCTCGTTGGTGCCGTCGGAGGTCTGCATGGTGATTTCCTGGATGACCGTCATGGTATTGGAGATGTTCTGGGCCGCTTCGGCCTGCTGACGGGCAGCCTTGGAAATGGTGGCGATCAGCTCCGCCAGCTGATGGGACACCCCTTCGATTTCGGCCAGGGCATCGCCGGCATCAAAGGCCAGCTTGGCGCCACTGACGACGTTGGCGGTGGAATGCTCCATGGAGATGACCGCCTCGTTGGTATCGGCCTGAATGGTCTTGACCAGGGCCTCGATCTGCCTGGAAGCATTGGAGGAACGCTCGGCAAGCCGCTGAACCTCGTCCGCCACCACCGCAAAGCCGCGTCCCGCCTCGCCGGCGGAGGAGGCCTGGATGGCGGCATTGAGGGCCAGGATATTGGTCTGGTCGGCGATGTCGGTGATCAGACTCACGATATCCCCGATCTCCTGGGAGGACTCACCCAGCCGCTTGATGCGCTTGGAGGTCTCCTGGATCTGCTCGCGGATGGTGTCCATGCCATCGATGGTCTTGCGCACCGTCAGGGCGCCCTTGGAGGCAATGGCCACGGACTTCTTCGCCACGTCGGCGGAGGATTCCGCGGAGCGGGAAACCTGCTCGATGGAGTCGGCCATGTCGGTGATGGCGCCGGAGGCGGAAGCGATCTCACGGGCCTGGAGATTGGAGGCATCCGCCAGGCGCAGGGCGGTGGCCTGGGTCTTGACGGCGGAGCCGGAGACCTGCATCGCGGTCTGGTTGATCGTGGTCACCAGGCTGCGCAGGGCGTCGATGGCATAGTTGACCGAGTCGGCAATGGCACCGGTGATGTCCTCGGTCACCGTGGCATGGACCGTCAGATCCCCCTCAGCCAGGTTGGTCATCTCGTCCAGAAGACGCAGGATGGCCCGCTGGTTGCGCCGGTTCTGCTCCGTGGTGACCGCCAGGCGGCGCTGGGCATCCTGGTAGAACAGGTAGGCCAGCAGGCCCAGCACCAGCACGGCGGCCAGGGCGAACAGATAGCCGGCATACATCCAGAGGCTGCCGCTCCTGGCCCGCTGATCCAGATCCTGCTGCAGCGCCGCAACGGCATTGAGCAGGGCCGGCGACTGCGCCTGAATGCGACGGGAGGCCTCGGCCACCTGGCCCAGCCGGCCCGTCTGGGCCAGCAGGGCCTCCACGTCGGGACGCACGCCGCTGAACACGGCGGCAATCTCCTGCACCAGGTCCCGCACGTCGGCCGGCAGACCGGCCCCGGTCTGCAGTCGGCCAAGTCCGGTCTGGAAATCGGCGGCATCCCGCTCCAGGCGGCCGGCGGTCACGGCCAGGTCGTCACCGGCCAGGATCCGGTTCAGATCCCGCTCCATGCGCTGGGCCAGGATGGCCTGTCGCGCGGCCAGATGGACCAGCCGGGCATCAATCCCCGACTCCGCCAGCCGGTCGGTCAGGGTATCGGCACGGAGCTGCAGCCGGGGCAGTCCCTGCGCCAGGGCGGCGGCATGGGTGGTGACGGCGGCAATGACGGTTTCATTATCCACCAAGACATTGACATGGCCCCGATACGTGCTCCAGGCGGATTCGGCGTTCCGCAAGGCATCGGCCACGGCCTCCGGTGCCGGTGGCAATCCCCGCCCGGAATCTCCCTCGCGCAAGTAGGTCAATCCCAGATCCAGTCGATCCCGCAGCCGGCGCAGCTCCACAAACACCGCCGGCTGGCCCGTCATCGCATCCCGCGACAACGCCGCCAGTCGCTGGGACATCAGTCGTTGTTCGGAGGCCAAGGCGGCATGCTCGCGGCTGTTGCCCACCTGCCCCGTATGCAGCACGAAAGCCATCACGGTCAGCAGCATCAGGACGACCAGCAGGCCGGCAAGCAACAGCATCCCCCGGCTGATTCCCAGCCGACCTGTCGCGTCACTTGAAGACGATTTCATCAGATTGATTCCTCGACCCATTGCGCCGCGGAAGACGGCTCAACACCCTGCATGTATCCGCGGCTACGCGGAGATGTTCATGAAATCCGGATCATCCACCAGCTTCCAGGGGCTGAACACGGCCAGATGCTCGGCACCTCGCCGGCATGCCCCCGTCAGGTAGGGCCTGAACGGCTCGTCCACCAGCGGCAGATCTTCCGTGCGCTCCTGTTTCCAGTAATGCTTCATTCCCAGCACCGCCTCCACCATGAGACCGGCATACACGCCCTGATGACTCATCACCAACAGACGGTGACGCCGCGTTTCGCCGGCAAGGTTCTCGCCGAACAGGAAACCGTGCAGGTCCATCATAGGCAGCAGATTGCCGCGCATGTTGGCGACGCCCAGGGCCCAGTGCTTGACGCCCGGCACACGGGTGCAGGGAGGCGGGGTCACGATTTCCGCCACCTGATCCATGGGCGCCAGCAACAACCGGCCATGCAACTGGAACATGACGCCTTTCCAAGCACCGCGCAGCTCGTCCTGGATCGGAAACTGCCCGCCCAGGGAACGCCCCTTGCGCTCCACTTCGAGCAGATAGGAGAACGGGTCCGTCATCGCGTTCGTGGTCACGCCGCCCCCTTCAGGACAGGATTTCCTTGAGGCTTCTGATCAGTTCCTTCTCGCGTACCGGCTTGACGATGTAATCCCGAGCCCCCTGCCGCATGGCCCAGACCTTGTCGGTTTCCTGATCCTTCGTGGTCACCATGACGATGGGAATATCGGCGGTGAGCGGATCCTGGGAAAGCTGGCGGGTGGCCTGGAATCCGTTCAGGCCCGGCATGACCACATCCATCAGCACCAGATCGGGCTTGATCTCCCGGGCGCGGGACATGCCTTCCTCACCGGAGGAGGCCGTGACCACCGTATAGCCATGCCTTGCCAGCATGGTGCTGATCACATGAAGTTCGGTGGGGGAGTCATCGACCACCAGGATGCACGTCATGACAACGTCTCCGAATTGAAATTCCGCCCCGGATCAGGTTACGCGGGGCCTGTACATGCATGAACCTTTACTGTTTCCGGACGTGCTGGCGAATGGCCCCCAGCAGATCATCCCGGGTGAAGGGCTTGGTCAGGTACTGCTCCGAACCCACGATCCGGCCCCGGGCCTTGTCAAAGATGCTGTCCTTGCTCGACAGCATGATCACGGGCGTCTGCCGAAATACCCGGTTATGCTTGATCAGCGCGCAGGTCTGATAGCCGTCCAGGCGGGGCATCATGATGTCCACGAAAATGATGTCCGGCTTATGCTCGGCGATCTTGGCCAGGGCCTCGAAACCGTCCGTGGCGGTCACCACCTCGCAGCCGTGTTTCTTCAGCAGCGTCTCGGCGGTGCGACGGATGGTCTTGCTGTCGTCGATCACCATGACCTTGAGGCCGGAAAGATCCTCTTGGCCGGCATTGTCATCCTGGGTGTATTCGTTCACACCGCCCCCGATACATCAATGTTTGCAGACAGGGTCTTGAATTTACTCCATGGTCTGGAGGGTATCAAACAAAACTGCCGGCGTGGATCACGGGGCCAGGTGGTGAGAAATCCCGCTCAGTCATTTATCTTGTGCGCATGTCGAACGAATTGCACCCACTCCCCCCCAGATCGTGCGAGGTTGCCCGATGAACGGCTCTCAGGTCCGCCTGGGCGTGGTCATGGACCCCATCCAGACCATCCAGGTCAAGAAGGACTCCACCCTGGCCATGCTGTTGGCCGCCCAGGCAAGGGGCTGGCAACTGCATTACATGGAACCGCAGGACCTGTGGCTGACCGATGGCCGGGTCCATGCCGCCTCCCGACCGCTGACGGTCAGGGACGACCCTCGCCGCTGGTTCGAACTGGGCAGTCCCGAAGAACATCCCCTGGCGACACTGGACGTGGTGCTGATGCGCAAGGATCCCCCGTTCGACATGGAGTATGTCTACAGCACCTATCTGTTGGACCTGGCGGCTGCCGAGGGTTGCCTGGTGGTGAACCGACCCGCCAGCCTGAGGGATGCCAACGAAAAGCTCTATACCGCCTGGTTTCCCCAGTGCTGCCCCCCCAGCCTGGTCACCCGCAACCCGGCCCGCATTCGCGACTTCATGGCCCGGCAGGGCGAGATCGTGGTCAAGCCCCTGGACGGCATGGGTGGGGCATCGGTATTCCGCCTGATCCCCGGCGACACCAACATCGGGGTGATCCTGGAAACCGTCACCGACCATGGGCGTCGCAGCGTCATGGCTCAGCGTTTCCTGCCCGAATATCGCCAGGGCGACAAGCGCATCCTGCTGGTGGATGGCGAACCCGTGCCCTATGCCCTGGCCCGCATTCCGGCGGAGGGCGAGGGGCGCGCCAACCTGGCCGCCGGCGGCCGGGGCGAAGGGGTGCCGCTGACCGAGCGGGACCGCTGGATCTGCAGCCAGGTGGGGCCGACCCTCAGGGAAAAGGGGCTGATGTTCGTGGGTCTGGACGTGATCGGCGATTATCTCACGGAGATCAACGTCACCAGCCCCACCTGCATCCGGGAACTGGATGCCCAGTTCGGACTCGATATCGGTGGCCAACTGATGGACGCCATCGCCGGCCACCTGGGGGCCCGTACATGAGCCCTCGTCACGCACTGTCAGCCGGCATGCACGGCCTCCGGGCACTGGCGATCCTGGGCCTGATCCTGCTGCTCGGCGCCTGCGAGCGTCCGGAGATCCATCGGGACCGATTCATTGCCTTCGGCACCCTGGTGGAACTGAACATCTATACATCGGACCGGGATCTGGCTGCCCGGGCCGCCGAGTCGGTTCGGGCCGACCTGGAGTACATGCACCGGGCCTGGCATGCCTGGGAACCCGGTCCCATGGGCCGGACCAATGAACTGCTGGCCACCGGCCTGCCGTTTTCCGCCAACCCCTCCGTCCTACCCCTGATCCTGGACGCCCAGCGCCTGTATGCAGCCAGTGATGGCCTGTTCAATCCGGCCATGGGCGCCCTGTTCGCTCTCTGGGGCTTCCAGACGGACGAACCCCAGGGGCCACCCCCGGCGCCGGAACAGATCCGGGCCATCCTGGAGCAGGCGCCGAGCATGGCCGATATCGAGATCGACGGCATCCGCATGCGCAGCCACAACCCGGCGGTACGGCTGGACCTGGGCGCCTACGCCAAGGGCTACGGCATCCATCAGGCCATGGAACACTTGCGCGGGATGGGCGTGGAAAACGCCATTCTCAATGCCGGCGGCGACCTGCGGGCCATCGGCCGTCCGGGTAACCGTCCCTGGCGCATCGGTGTCCGCGCCCCGGACGGACAGGGCGTACTGGCCTCCATCGAGACCCGGGGAGACGAGGCGATCTTCACTTCAGGAGATTACGAGCGCTACTACCTCCACGAGGGGGAGCGCTACCACCATATTCTGGACCCCCGCAGCGGACAGCCGGCCCGCGGCACCCATTCCGTGACCGTCATCCATGACAATGCCGCCGAGGCCGATGTCGCCAGCACCGCCCTGTTCATTGCCGGCCCCGGGGACTGGCCCCGGATCGCCGCGCAACTGGGCGTCGACAAGGTGATGCTGATCGATCACGCCGGCATCGCCCACCTGACGCCGGCCATGGAGAAGCGGGTGAAATTCGAAGGGACGCCGCCGGAGATCCGCGTCACTCCGCTGCCATGATGACCCGCGCCGATGCCTTCGTGATCCTGATGGCCGTCCTGCTGGTGGCGGGCAGTTATGCCTGGCTGTGGACGCCGGCCACCCCCGCCACCCAGGTGCGGGTGGTGGCCGGCGACCGGGAAATCGCCCGCCTGCCCCTGGATCAGCCCCGGCAACTGGAAGTCTCCGGACCCGCCGGCATCACTGTGGTGGAAATCCGGGACGGCGCCGCCCGCTGCGCCGCCTCCCCCGGCTCCCAGGGCATCTGCCAGCAGGCCGGCTGGCTGCGCCAGGCCGGCGACATGGCCGTGAGCCTGCCCAACCGGGTCATCATCGAGGTGCTGGGAGACGAGTGGGTGTTCGACAGCGTGAATTATTGATGCAACTGCCGACCACCCGGGAAGATCATCGCATTGCCTGGCTGGCCGCACTGGCCATCGCCGTGCACATCCTGGAGGCCGCGATTCCAAGCCCCCTGCCCGGCGTCAAGCCGGGGCTGGCCAACGTCATCACGGTGCTGGTGCTGATGCTGTTCGGCTGGCGCATGGCGGTCTGGGTCACCCTGCTGCGGGTACTGGCGGGCAGCCTGGTGATCGGCACTTTCCTCAGCCCCACCTTCCTGCTCAGTGCCGCCGGCGCCGGATGCAGCCTGGCCGTGCTGGGCCTGGCCCATCGCCTGGCGGGCGCCCGGCTCAGCCCCCTGGGCCTGTGCGTGCTGGCGGCGCTGGCCCACATGACGGGGCAGTTCCTGCTGGCCTGGTGGTTGTTCATCCCCCACCCGGCCTTGCTCAAGCTACTGCCGGTGCTGCTGAGCTTTTCCCTGGTGTTCGGCCTGGTGAGCGGTACAATAGCCGCCATGATGTACCAGCAGGTGTCCCGATCCCCGTGAACGCCATGACGGCCAACGCCGCTCCCATCACCGCCACCGACCGACTGGGCCTGGCCCTGTTCGTGGCCGCCGCCCTCCACGGCATCCTGATCTTCGGTCTGGGGTTCCAGTTTTCCCCCGGTCAGCCCCAGGTCCACAGCCCCGCCGTGGATGTGGTCCTGGTCCGGACCCGGTCGGAGACACCACCGGATACGGCGGAACTGCTGGCCCAGGCGGACCAGCAGGCCAGCGGCAGGGAAGATCCCGAAGGCCGCCCCGGTAGCCCGGTCACCGCGCCCCTCCCCCTGCCCACCGACGGCCTGGCCCAGGAGCAGATGCGGGCGGCCGCGCCCGATCCGGTACCCTTGGAGCAGACCGAGGTGATCATGACACCCGCCCCCCAGGCCCCGCCGCAGCCCGAACAGATCACGCAAGCCCCCATGCCCGAACAGCCCCTGAGTGCGCGGGAGCTGATGGAACGCAGCCTGGAGATGGCCCGGCTCAGCTCGGAACTGACCGAACGGGACCGCTACCAGGCCCCGCGTGCCCGCACCCACTATGTGGACGCCCTGAGCGCCAAGTCGGCGGTGGAGGCCGCCTATGTGGATGCCTGGGTACGCAAGGTGGAACAGGTCGGCAATCTCAACTACCCGGACGAGGCCCGCCGTCAGCGCCTCAACGGCTCCCTGGTGCTGAGTGTCCTCATCGACCAGGAAGGCCGGGTCCTGAGCATCGAGGTCGGCGCCAGTTCCGGTGAGCGGGTCCTGGATGACGCCGCCCGCCGCATCGTGGAACTGGCAGGCCCCTACGCCCCCTTCCCCGCCGAGATGCGCAGGGCCTACGACCAGCTGATGATCACACGCACCTGGGTATTCCAGGGCAACCAGGGGGTCAGAACCCGCTAAGACAACCGGCGCAACGGACTAGATCCGGAATCGCCCTACCCGATCCTGTAGTTCCGCGGCAAGCCGGGCCAGCTCGTCGCTGGCGGCGGCGATCTGGGTGGAACCATCCGCCGCCTGTTCCACCCCGCTACTGATGCGGACCAGGGAGCGGTTGACATCCTCCGCCACCGCCGACTGCTCCTCGGCCGCGCTGGCGATCTGGGTGTTCATGTCATTGATGGTGCCGATGGTCTGAGTGATGGTCCGCAGGGCCTCGGCGGCCCGCTCGGCCGAGGCCACACCGTCACTGGCCTTGGCATGCCCCGCATCCATCACCCGGGCGGCGGCCCGGGCGGCGGACTGGAGCTTTTCGATGATCCCATGGATCTCCTGGGTGGAAGCCTGGGTCCGGGTGGCCAGGCTGCGTACTTCGTCCGCCACCACGGCGAACCCCCTTCCCTGCTCCCCGGCCCGGGCCGCTTCGATGGCGGCGTTCAGGGCCAGCAGGTTGGTCTGTTCGGCAATGCCGCGGATCACTTCCAGCACAGTGCCGATGGACTCGGCATCGTCCTGAAGGTGATGGATCACCGCCGCCGCCTCCTGGACCTCCCGAGCCAGTTCCCCCACCTCCCGGGCGGTCTGCCGCACCACCCGGGCGCCATCCTGGGCGGCCCGGTCCGAAGACGAGGCCGCATCCGCGGCCAGGGAGGCGTTGCCTGCCACCTGGGTGACGGTGGCGGCCATCTGGGTCATGGCGGTGGCCACCTGCTCGGTCTCCGACTGCTGCCGCAAAACCTGCTCGCTGGTCTGGCGACTGGACACCGCCAACTGCTCCGCCGCCGCGCCCAACTGGCCGGTGGCCACGGAGACCTGCCTCACCAGGGTATGCACCCCGCTCACGAAGGTGTTGAAGCTGCGCGCCAGATCGCCGAATTCATCGTGGCGGTTGTCCCGCAACCTCTGGGTCAGGTCCCCATCTCCGGCGGCAATCCGGTCCAGAGCCAGCCGGGTTTCCGTCACCGGGCTGACAATCATCCGCGCCACCAGAAGAATGATGCCCGCCAGTAACAGCAATGTGATCACGAATACCAGCGCCAGGGTCAGCGTCAGCTCCCGGGCCGTGGCCATCAGGTAGTCGGCGGGAATGGCCACGGCCATGGACCAGCCCGGCGTATGGGGAATCGAGTGATAAGCGACCTTATAGGCACGCCCGTCATGCAACGCCAGGTCCGCCAACCCCTGCTCACCGTCCACCATGCGCCGGGCCAACCCCGCATAGTCCTGTCGGCGGGACTCCAGGGCATTGGAGGTCATGCGCAGATCGGCATCGGGGTGGGCCATGTAAACGCCCTGGGAACCCAGCGCCCAGGCAATGGCGCCGGGCTGATCCACGGCGCCACCGACGATATCCGTCAGGGTATCCAGTGTCACCGTCACCGCCACCAGACCGATGACTTCACCCCGGTCATCCTTGACGGCGTGAGCAAATACCGTGATGGCATTCCCCGTGCTGCGGGAGTAGACCGGATCGGTCACCAGCGCCTCGCGGGCCCTGTCACGCACGATCTGCTGAAAATAGGCCCGATCGGCCAGATTGGAGCGGTGACGATTGTGGTAAAAGGCTTCCCCTTGCGTGTTCACGAAGAACAGCACCTCGTACTCATCGCTCATATGCGCGCCGAAATGTTCCAGCAGCCGCGAGATGGCGTCCGTATCTCCCGTACTCAGAATTTGAGTCCGGGCCAGGGTGCGCACCACCGCCATGTGGGATTCCACCCACCAGCCCACGCTTTCGGCACCCCCCGACGCCATGCCCGCGGCAGAGTCCTCCATGATCGCCACCACCCGGTGATTAACCTGGGAAATGACGATGACCGCCACCAGTCCAAAAGCCAGCGCCATCGGCACACCGAAAAGAACCAGCATTTTGGGCAAAAGCCGGAGTCGATTAAGCATGTCACCATCCTGAAAAAAAGCGCCGCTCAACACATGGCGGCACCAGGGCCGCGGATACCATCGAACATCCTTAGTGACACTGTCGGCCCCACGACCGGAATCTTGAGATTCGGGCAATATCCTCGTCGAACGTCAAGAGGGGACACGCCGTGGCCGACGGCGTCGAGCCGAACCGGACCGGCCGACAATCATCGGTGACGCTACGACCGGACATGGGGAAAGTGTACACTAGGTGTCGTACTCAGCCGCGACACCCGACTCATGCGTAGCGCGAACTTCACAGACCAGTTCCTGATCGCCATGCCCACCCTGGCGGACCCCAATTTCCACCATGCCGTCACCTACCTGTGCGAACACACGGACGAGGGGGCCATGGGCATCGTCATCAACCATCCCACGGACCTCACCCTGGAGATGGTGCTGGACCACATGGGCATCAGTCCCAAGGTGCCCACCGACCGGATTCCGGTCTATAACGGCGGCCCGGTACAGCCGGACCGGGGCTTCATCCTGCATCCGGCCGACCGCCTGTGGACCTCCACCATGCAGGTCAGCGAACACATCGCCGTCACCACCTCCCGGGACATCCTGGAAGCCATGGCCGAGGGCAGCGGTCCCGACGCCTACCTGATCGCCCTGGGCTATGCCGGCTGGGGTCCGGGACAGCTGGAACAGGAGATCGGCGACAACGCCTGGCTCACCTGCCAGGCGGATGCGGACATCCTGTTCCGGCAGCCGGCGGAAAAGCGCTGGCAGGCCGCCGCCGGCCAGTTGGGGGTGGACCTGTCCCTCATGAGCGGCCAGGCAGGTCATGCCTGATACCCGCGCCCGGCGCGGCAAAAGGGAGCGGGACATCGGCATACCGGACACGGTCCTGGCTCTGGACTACGGGGAAAGACGGATCGGCGTGGCCGTGGGCAACGGCATCACCCGCACCAGCACCCCCCTGGAGACTCTGACCGCCGGCAACGGCATCCCCGACTGGCAACGTCTGGACGCCCTGATTCGGGAATGGCGGCCGGCCCTGCTGGTGGTGGGCCTGCCCGGCACCCCGGATGGCAGCGAGCACCCCCTGGCCCGCCGCATCCAGGCCTTCTGTGATCGCCTGCGGGCCCGTTATGCCCTGCCGGTACGGCAGGTGGACGAACAGTTCAGCTCCGCCGAGGCGGAGTCCCATCTCAAGTCCCGGCGCCGGGAAGGCCGGCGCGGGCGCATTCGCAAGGAAGACATCGACGCCGTCGCGGCGGCCGTCTTCCTGGAACACTGGCTTGCCCAAGAGACCGCTTCATGACCGAACCTGTCAGCACCCTTCTGGACCGCATGGCCGATGCCCTGCGCCACCACCTGTCGGAGCAGCACGTCACCGACCCCGCCCTGGTGGGTATCCATACCGGCGGGGTCTGGGTAGCCGAGCAATTGCACCAGCGCCTGGGTCTGAACGAGCCCCTGGGAAAACTGGACATCTCCTTCTACCGGGATGACTTCAGCCGCATGGGCATGCATCCCCAGGTGCGCCCCTCCTCCCTGCCCTTCGCTGTGGATGGCCGCCACATCCTGCTGGTGGACGATGTGCTGTTCACCGGTCGCACCATCCGCGCCGCCATGAACGAACTGTTCGACTACGGTCGCCCGGCCTCGGTGGTGCTGGCCGTGCTGGTGGAACGGGACGGACGGGAACTGCCGATCCAGGCCCAGGTGGTAGGCCGGCATCTCGAACTTCGAAGCGACGAGCAGGTGAAGCTGCGGGGACCCGATCCCCTGCGTCTGGACATCGTCAAACTGGAGCCCGAGTCATGATCGATCAGGATAGCCCGGCCAGATCCCGGCTCGCCGCCGGTCCCCTGCCCCCCTCCCTGCAGTTCAATGCTCAGGGACGGCTACGGCATCTGCTCACCATCGAGGGACTCTCCGGTGCCCTGATCACCGAGATCCTGGACACCGCCGAGTCCTTTGCCGGCATGAATGCCCAGGCGGTAAAGAAGGTGCCCCTGCTGCGTGGCAAGACGGTGATGAACCTGTTCTTCGAGGCCAGCACCCGGACCCGCACCACCTTCGAACTGGCGGCCAAGCGTCTGTCGGCGGACGTGCTGAACATCAACATCAGCACCTCGGCCACGGTCAAGGGCGAGAGCCTGCTGGACACCCTCAGAAACCTCCAGGCCATGTATGTGGACATGTTCGTGGTGCGTCACGCGGACAGCGGCGCGGCCCACTTCATCGCCCGCCACGTGGCGCCCCATGTGAGCGTGCTCAACGCCGGCGATGGTCGCCACGCCCACCCCACCCAGGCCCTGCTGGACATGTTCACCATTCGCCGCCACAAGGGGGACTTCACCCGCCTGAAGGTGGCCATCGTGGGCGACATCCTGCATTCCCGGGTGGCTCGCTCCCAGATCCATGCCCTCAACCTGCTCAATACCGGAGAAGTCCGGGTGATCGGCCCCAAGACCCTGCTGCCCGCCTACGTGGAGGACCTGGGGGTGCATGTGTTTCACGACATCCGCGCCGGCCTCAGGGACGTGGACGTGATCATCATGCTGCGGCTGCAGAAGGAACGCATGGAAAGCGGCCTGCTGCCCTCCGAGCACGAATTCTTCCAGCTCTGGGGACTGACCGAGGAACGCCTGGCCCTGGCGGCGCCGGACTGCATCGTCATGCATCCGGGCCCCGCCAATCGCGGGGTGGAGATCGACTCCCGGGTGGCGGACGGTCCCCAGTCGGTCATTCTGGAACAGGTCAGCAACGGTATCGCCGTGCGCATGGCGGTCATGTCCACCATCATGGGCGGCAGTATGAATCAGGGGTCTGGCGCATGAAACTGCTGATCGAACAAGGCCGGGTGATCGACCCGGAAAACGGCGTGGACCAAGTCACGGACCTCTACATCCAGGGCGAGGAGATCGTCGCCCTGGGCGCCCCCCCCAGCGAGGATTACAGCCCGGACCGGCGCATCAACGCCCGCGGCCGCTGGGTGCTGCCCGGCTTGGTGGATCTGTCCGCCCGCCTGGGAGAGCCGGGGCACGAACAGAAGGCCACCATCGCCTCGGAAACCCGCGCCGCCGCCAGCGCCGGCATCACCACCCTGGCATGCCCACCGGACACCAGCCCGGTGGTGGACTCCCCGGCCCAGATCGAGTTGATCAACCGCCGCGCCCGTCAGGCCTGCGGCGTCCGGGTCCATGCCCTGGGCGCCCTGACGGCGGGCCTCAAGGGGCAGCAGCTGTCCGACATGGCGGCCCTGAAACGGGCCGGCGCCCTGGGCATGAGCCAGGCCCTGCGGCCCATGGGCAGCCACCTACTGCTGCGCCGAGCCCTGGAATACGCCGCCAGCCACGACATCACGGTCTATCTGCACCCCATCGACTGGTCCCTGGCGGGCCAGGGTTGTGCCCACGAAGGTGCCGTGGCGACCCGTCTGGGCCTGCCGGGCATCCCGGAAGCCGCGGAAACCGCCGCCCTGGGCGTGCTGCTGGCCCTGGCGGCCCAGACCGAAGCCCGCATCCATGTCTGCCGGCTGTCCACGGCGCGGGGAGCCGCCATGGTGGCCCGGGCCGTGGAGGACGGCTTGCCGGTCAGCGCCGATGTCTGCGCCCATCAGCTGTTCCTGACCGAAATGGACGTGGCGGATTTCAACAGCCTGTGTCACGTGATCCCCCCCCTGCGCACCCTGCGGGACCGGGACGGGCTGCGCAAGGCCGTGGCGGAAGGGGCCATCGAGGCGGTCTGCTCGGACCATCAACCCCATGAGGCGGACGCCAAGCTGGCCCCTTTCCCGGCCACCCTGCCGGGTATGTCCACCCTGGAGACCCTGCTGCCCCTGGTATTGCGACTGGCGGAAGAAGGGGTGCTGCCCCTGCCCGAGGCGGTGCGCCGGGTCACCGCCGGTCCGGCCCGCATCCTGGGCCTGAAGGTGGGTACCCTGGGTGTGGGTGCCCGGGCGGACATCGCCATCGTGGACCCGGAACGAGGGCATGCGCCAGGGCCGGACAACTGGCTCAGTGCCGGGCGTAACAGCGCCTTCTTCGGCTGGGACTTCCGGCCCCGGGTAACCCACACCCTGGTGGCGGGACGGGTGATCTTTGAATTGCAGGCCCGGCAGATCTGAGCAGGGCCTTTTGCGGAGAAACATGATGAACAAATCCCATCGCGGCACCATCTTCGTGGAAGATGCCCCGATCCTGTCCCATACCGCCCACCCGGGCGACCAGCACATCCTGCGGGTCCAAGCCCCCCAGTGCGCCGCCCACGCCCGGCCGGGCTGCTTCGCCCATCTGCAGTGCGACCCCCAACTGCCCATGCGCCGCCCCCTGTCCCTCATGCGGGTGGACCCGCATGAGGGCTGGGTGGAATTTCTCTACAAGGCGGTGGGCAAGGGGACGCGTCTACTGGCCCGGCGCCAGGTGGGCGAGAAGATCAACCTGATGGGTCCCATCGGCAAGCCCTTCACCCTGCCCCATGGGGACCGCCCCCGCGCCCTGCTGCTGGGCGGCGGCGTGGGTATCCCGCCCATGGTATTCCTGGCGGATGCCATGCGCAGGGATCCGGTGAGCGAGCCGTTCGTGATCATGGGATCGGAAGTGCCCTTTCCCTTCAAGGCCTCGCCCTCCCGCATCCTGGTGCCGGGCATGCCGGACGGGGTGATTGCCGCCATGCCCCTGCTGGAGGACTGGGGGGTGCCCTCCCGGCTCACCAGTCTGGCGGGCTTTCCCGGTTGCCATGAGGGCTATGTGACCGATCTCGCCCGTCACTGGCTGGACGCCCTGTCACCGGAACAGCGGCGCCAGGTCCAGGTCTATGCCTGCGGCCCCCATGCCATGCTGGACGCCTGTGCCGCCCTGGCTCGGGAGTACCATCTGCCCTGCCAGGTCTCCCTGGAGGAGTACATGGCCTGCGCCGTGGGCGGCTGCGCCGGTTGCGTGGTCAAGGTGCAAACGGATCAGGGCAGCAGCATGAAACGGGTCTGCGTGGACGGACCGGTATTCGAGGCGGAATCCGTGTTCGGCTGAACGGGACCCTGTCGCCGCCACCCGCTAGTCCTTGATCTTGGTTTCGGACAATGGCCGCAGGGTTTCTTCAAAGCCCTTGCGGCCATCGTTCCTGCCGCGGACGGCGGGATCGGCGTCTCCCGGCAGCAACAGGTCATCATCTTCCTTCTTGAGGCTCTTCACCCCGCCACCGAAGTGGATGCGCCACTCCAGATCACCGCGGGAGTCGGCCTTGGCCAGGGCTTCGGGCAGGGTCACCAGTCCGGCCTTGTAGAGCTCGAACAGAGACTGGTCAAAGGTCTGCATGCCCACCGAGCCCCCTTTTTCCATGACATGCTTGATGGCGTTGATCTCTCCCTTGCGGATGAGTTCGGAGATGTAGGGGGTGTTGACCAGCACCTCCACCGCCGGCAGCCGGTTGCCATCCTTGCCCACCAGCAGACGCTGGGACACGATACCCCGCAGGTTGAGGGACAGATCCATCAGGATCTGCTGCTTGGACTCCGGCGGGAAGAAGTTGATGATGCGATCCAGGGCCTGGTTGGCGTTCACGGCGTGCAGGGTGGACAGGGCCAGGTGACCGGTATCGGCATAGGCGATGGCGGCCTTCATGGTATTGAGATCCCGCACCTCGCCGATCATGATCATGTCCGGGGCCTCGCGCATGGCTTCGCGCAGCGCATTGTCATAGGACAGTGTATCCAGGCCCACTTCCCGCTGACCGATAATGGACTTCTTGTGGGTGAAGCTGTATTCGATGGGGTCCTCGATGGTCAGGATGTGACCGGAAACCATGGTGTTGCGATGATCGATCATGGAGGCCAGGGTGGTGGACTTGCCCGAGCCGGTGGCCCCCACCACCAGGATCAGGCCGTTGTCATGCATCACCAGCTCCTTGAGCACCGGCGGTAGCTTGAGCTGCTCGATGGTGGGGATCTCGCTCTTGATGAAGCGGATCACCATGGAGACCTCGCTGCGCTGCACGTAGATGTTCACCCGGAATCGTCCCAGCCCCTCCACCGAGATCCCCAGGTTCATTTCCTTTTCCCGCTCGAAGGTCTCGATCTGGCGCTCATCCATGATGTCGTAGGCCATCTCCTTGACGGCCCCCGGCTGCAGGGGTTGCCGACTGATGGGCCGGATGTCCCCTTCGATCTTGACGCTGGCGGATGCCCCCGTGGTGAAGAACAGATCGGAGGCGTTTTTCTGGGCCATCAACTTCAGATAGGGTTCGATCAGCATGGTCTTTCAGGCACCGTTCATTTGAGCAGCCCGGACTCCTCCGGGGTGGCCTCCATCTCCAGACCTTCGGTGTCGTCCAGCAGGTTCTGGCTGCGGGCGCGCTTGCTGTCCAGCTTGATGCGCAGACGCAGGTCGTTGACGGAGTCGGCGTTGCGCAGGGCATCCTCGTAGGTGATCCTGCCGGTCTCGAAGAGCTGGAACAGGGCCTGGTCGAAGGTTTGCATGCCCGCCTCGTTGGACTTGGCCATCAGCGCCTTCATCTCGTGGATCTCGCCCTTGAAGATCAGATCCGACATCAGCGGGCTGTTGATCATGATCTCCACCGCCGGCACCCGCCCCTTGCCGGTGGCCAGCGGGATCAGACGCTGGGACACCACCGCCTTCAGGTTCAACGACAAATCCATCAGCAGCTGCTGGCGGCGTTCCTCGGGGAAGAAGTTGATGATGCGGTCCAGGGCCTGGTTGGTGCTGTTGGCATGCAGGGTGCTCAGGCACAGGTGACCGGTCTCGGCGAAGGCAATGGCGTAATCCATGGTTTCGCGGTCGCGGATCTCGCCGATGAGGATCACGTCGGGGGCCTGGCGCAGGGTGTTCTTGAGGGCGATCTCGTAGTTTTCCGTATCCACCCCCACCTCCCGCTGGGTCACCAGGCAGTTGACGTGGGAGTGAACGAACTCGATGGGATCCTCGATGGTGACGATGTGCCCGTAACTGTTCTGATTGCGATAACCCACCATGGCGGCCAGGGAGGTGGACTTGCCGGAACCGGTCCCCCCCACGAAAATGACCAGACCGCGCCGGGTCATGGAGATGTCCTTGAGCTGCATCGGCAGACCCAGATCGTCCAGAGACGGGATCTCCGAGGTGATCACCCGCAGCACCATGCCGGAAGAACCCCGCTGGGTGAAGGCATTCACGCGAAAGCGGGAAATCCCGGGCAGACTGATGGCGAAGTTGCACTCCTGGGTCCGTTCGAATTCCGCCGCCTGGCGGTCATTCATGATGGAACGCACCAGCACCTGGGTATGGGCCGGCGACAGCGGCTGATTGGTGATGGGGGTCATCTTGCCGTCGATCTTCATGGACGGCGGCGCACCCACGGTAATGAACAGGTCGGAGCCCTTCTTGCTCAGGAGGGTCTTGAGCAAGTCGTGCATGAAGCGTATGGCCTTGTCGCGATCCATGGAACTGCACCTCGTGCGATCAATTGCGGGTGGCCGGGGCGGGTTGCTACAGGTTGTCCGGGTTGGCGGCCTTGCGGCGGGCCTCTTCCTTGCTGATCAGGCCCCGCTGCAGGAGCTCCTTGAGACTCTGATCCAGGGTCTGCATGCCCACGCCCTGGCTGGTCTGGATGGCGGAATACATCTGCGCGATCTTGTTCTCGCGGATGAGGTTTCGCACCGCCGGGGTACCCAACATGATCTCGTGGGCGGCGCAGCGACCGCCGCCGATCTTCTTCATCAGGGTCTGGGAAATGACCGCCCGCAGGGATTCGGACAGCATCGCCCGCACCATGTCCTTTTCCGCCGCGGGGAAGACGTCGACGATACGGTCGATGGTCTTGGCGGCGGAACTGGTGTGCAGGGTACCGAAGACCAGGTGACCGGTCTCCGCTGCCGTCAGGGCCAGACGGATGGTTTCCAGATCCCGCATTTCCCCCACCAGGATGGTGTCCGGGTCCTCGCGCAAGGCGGAGCGCAGGGCCTCGTTGAAACCCAGGGTATCCCGGTGCACTTCGCGCTGGTTCACCAGGCATTTCTTGGACTCGTGGACGAACTCGATGGGATCTTCCACCGTCAGGATGTGGCCGTACTCGGTCTCGTTCTTGTGATTGATCATGGCCGCCAGGGTGGTGGACTTGCCCGAACCGGTGGGGCCGGTCACCAGCACGATGCCGCGGGGATATTCGGAAATCTTCTCGAAGATCTTGGGACAGCCCAACTCTTCCAGGGTGAGGATCTTGGTGGGAATGGTACGGAAGACGGCGCCGGCGCCCCGGTTGTGATTGAAGGCATTGACACGGAACCGGGCCAGCCCCGGAATCTCGAAGGAGAAGTCGGTTTCCATCCGCTCCTCGTAGTCCTTGCGCTGCTTGTCGTTCATGATGTCGTACACCATGCCGTGGACGTCCTTGTGCTCCATGGCGGGCACATTGATGCGGCGAACATCGCCGTCCACGCGGATCATGGGCGGCAGGCCCGCGGACAGGTGCAGGTCGGAGGCACCGTTCTTGACGCTGAACGCCAGCAATTGGGTGATATCCATCCAGCCCTCCATGTAGGATTCGACGCCCCGTGCCGCACCGTATCCGCGAGGCCCGATCACGGACCCTTCGGGACCCGACAGGTGCAGTGCAACAGGTGACGCAAGTTTCAGGCGAATATAGCATAGCCCCATGAACCAGATATGCGAACGTATCCAGGCCATGCATGGCCGTATTCAGACAGCCGCCGAACGGTTCGGACGGCGCCCCGAGGACATCCGGCTGCTGGCGGTGAGCAAGACCCAGCCGGCGGAGGCAGTGGCCGCCGCCCTGGCCTGCGGACAGCAGGCCTTTGGCGAGAACTACGTCTCGGAACTGACGGACAAGGCCCGCGCCCTGGCGGACCGGGGCGTGACCTGGCATTTCATCGGCCCGATCCAGGGCAACAAGACCCGCGCCATCGCGGAGACCGCCCAGTGGGTCCACTCCGTGGATCGGGAGCGGATCGCCCGTCGCCTCAACGATCAGCGCCCCGAGTCGCTCCCGCCCCTGCAGGTCTGCATCCAGGTGAACATCAGCGGTGAAGCCACCAAGTCCGGTGTCGACGAAGCGGCCCTGCCGGCCCTGGCCGAGACGGTGGCCGGCCTGCCCCGGCTGCGGCTGCGCGGCCTGATGGCCATCCCCGCCCCCAGTGACGACTTCGACACCCAGCGACGGGCCTTTGCCCGCCTGCGAGAGGCCCGGGAAGACCTGATACGGCGTGGTCACACCCTGGACACGCTCTCCATGGGCATGAGTGACGACCTGGAGGCCGCCATTGCCGAAGGCGCCACGCTGGTGCGCGTGGGAACGGCGATCTTCGGCAGCCGTTCAGGTTAACATTGCCCCACACCCATCCCGCGGTCCAAGGAAACAATGAACGAAAACATCGCCTTTATCGGGGCCGGCAACATGGCCCGCAGCCTGATCGGCGGACTGGTGGCGGACGGCTGGAACCCCAGTGCCCTGTGGGCCGCCGATCCCAGCGAAGATCAGCGCGCCCTCGTCGGCCGGCACTGGCCGGACATCCACGTCACGGACGTCAATGCGGAGGCCATCGCCCACTGCGAGGTGCTGGTACTGGCGGTCAAGCCCCAGGTCATGGCCGAGGTGGCCCGGGCCATGGCCCCCCAGGTACAGGCCCGCAAGCCGCTGGTGGTCTCCATCGCCGCCGGCGTGCGCAGCGAGGATATCGAGCGCTGGCTGGGCGGCGACCTGGCCGTGGTTCGTTGCATGCCCAACACGCCGGCCCTGGTGGGCAGCGGTGCCACCGGACTGGCGGCCAATACCCGGGTGGATGCCCGGCAGCGGGATCTGGCGGAATCCCTGCTGCGCGCCGTGGGCATGACCGTATGGCTGGAGGATGAAGCCCAGTTGGACGCCGTCACCGCCCTCTCCGGCAGCGGCCCGGCCTATTGCTTCCTGTTCATCGAAGCCCTGGAAGACGCCGGTACGGCCCTGGGCCTGCCCCGGGAAACGGCTCGCCTGCTGGCCCTGCAGACCGCCTTCGGCGCCGCCAAACTGGCGCTGGAATCCGATGAGGACGCCGCCACCCTGCGCGCCCGGGTGACCTCCAGGGGCGGCACCACCGAGCGGGCCCTGGCGGTGCTGGAAGCCGGCGAACTGCGCGAACTCATGCAGCGCGCCCTCACCGCCGCACGGGACCGTTCCCATGAACTGGCCGACCAGTTGGGTCGGGACTGAGGATCATCCATGTCACACGCCTTTCAAAACGCCGCCGTCTTCCTGATCGGCACCCTGTTCAGCCTCTACATCCTGGCCCTGATGCTGCGCACCCTGCTGGCGCTGTCCCGGGCGGATTTCTACAACCCCATCTCCCAGTTCCTGGTGACCATCACCAATCCGCCGCTGCGCATCCTGCGCCGGTTCATCCCGCCCATCGGTCCGGTGGACAGTGCGGCCCTGGTGCTGATCCTGGTCCTGAAAATGCTGGAACTGTTCATCGTCGGCGTCATCCTCGGCGTGATGATTCATCCCTTCACCCTCTTCATCGCCGGCATCCTGGCCATCCTGCGGCTGGTGATCTGGATCTACATCATCAGCATCATCATCCAGGCGGTGATGAGCTGGTTCCAGGCCGGCGGCATGAGTCAGAACCCGGTGGCAGGCCTGGTCTACAGCCTGAACCGCCCCCTGCTCAACCCCATCCGCAAGGTGATGCCGCAGACGGGCATGGTGGATCTGTCTCCCCTGGTGGCCATCATCGGCCTGAACGTGCTGCTGATCTTCATCAGTGCACTCTGAAGCGGCAGGCAGCAATCGCTGGTGGCAGTGGCGGCACGACACCTTGGTGCTGCGGCTGAAGCTGCAGCCCCGGGCCTCCCGGGACAAGCTGGGAGAGCCCCTGGGTGACCGGCTCAAGGTCTACGTCACCGCCCCGCCGGTGGAGGGGGCCGCCAACGAGCGGCTCCTGAAACTGATCGCCCGCCACTGCGGCGTGGCCCGGTCCCGGGTCACGCTGGAGGCAGGCGCGACGAGCCGGGAAAAAAGCGTCGCCGTGGATGCCCCCGAACACCTGCCGCCGCCACTGGATGTCTGCCGCCCCGCTACCAGGTAACCAGCAGCATGTAGATCCCGTAACCGGCCACGGCCGCCCCCGCCAGCCCCCGCACCCAGGCCTTTTGCACCACCGTTGCCAGACGGGCCGCAAACACACCCATCAACAAAAGGTTGGGCAGGGTGCCCACGCCAAAGGCCAGCATCAGGGCCGCCCCCTGGGCGGCACCACCGGCGGCCAGGGACCAGAACAGCACGCTATAGACCAGACCGCAGGGCAACCAGCCCCAGACCAGCCCCAGGCCCAGGGCCTGAGCCGGGGAACGCACCGGCATCACCCGTCGCCCCAGGGGTTCCAGTCGCCGCCACAGCAGGCCGCCGGCCCGCTCCAGGTACACCAGCCCGTGCCACCAACCGGCGAGATACAACCCCAGTGCGATCATGAACAGACCCGCCAGGACCTGCAGCACCTGCTGCGCCTGGTTCACGTCGGCAAGGTGAGCGGCAAACCAGCCCACACCGCCGGCCAGGGCACCGGCCAGGGTATAGCTTGTCATCCGCCCCAGGTTGTAGGCCAGCAAAAAGGGCGCGGGCCGGGCCCGCTCACCGGGCACTGGACCACGAATCCCCAGGGTGAGCGCGCCGACGATGCCGCCGCACATCCCCATGCAGTGCACCCCGCCCAGCAGGCCGATGACGAAAGCGGCAATCAAAGTCCCCGCTTCCATGCCCCTCTACTCCGGCATCAGGTCGCGAAAATCCCGGATGGCGGCAAACTCACCGGTATCCACCTCCGCGGCCCGGGAATCCGGACGACGCACCGCCCGCAAATGCGCAATCCCGTAGCGCTCCGCGGACCGAAGCACATCCAGATTGTCGTCCACGAACAGGGTACGACGGGGATCGAAAGGCTCCCGCCCCTGCAGACAATCCCAGAAACGGGGGTCTTCCTTGGGGCGTCCCAGTTCATGGGCGCAGATCACCCGATGAAAATGTCCCTCCAGGGCAGTCAGGGTCAGCTTCAGGTCCAGCCCACCCCGATGGGCATTGGTCACCAGCACCAGCCGCCGCCCCAGGCGCCGCACGGCGGCCAGAAAATCCGGCACATGCTCGTGGACGGCGATCAGATGGGCCATCTCCCGTTTCAGGGCGATGATGTCCATGTCCAGTTCATGACGCCAGTAATCCAGACAGTACCAGTCGAGGGTACCGCGAACGCCGGCATAGCGCGCCATCAGCTCGGACCGTGCCCGGGCGGGTTCCAGTCCACGAATGTCCCCGTAGCGCCGGGGCAGGTACTCCAGCCAGAAATGATTGTCGAAGTGAAGATCCAGCAGGGTGCCGTCCATGTCCAGGAAAACGCTGTCCACCGACTCCCACGCCAGGGGAGCGGCCGAGGGTGATCTGCTTGTCATCATCATTGATGTCCATGGTGTCTGAAAAACCTGACCTTGGGTGATTCTTCCCAAGCCGGACTGAGATAGTACAATCCCCAGGATATCCCGTTCCCGACGGAGGGCGACAGCATGCCGATCCACCCCCGCCAGCCGCGGCTCGCCCGAGCCCCGAGCCTGCCCAGCCGGTATTGCCGTCATGCCTGAAAAACCCAGCATCCTCACCCGCCGCACCGTGGCCCGCAGCCGACTCTTCCACGTGGAGGAGATGGAACTGCTGTTCGCCAATGGCGCCCGGCGCTGCTTTGAGCGGCTGGTGGGCTCCGGGCATGGCGCGGTGCTGATCGTGCCCATGCTGGACCCGGACACGGTACTGATGATCCGTGAATATGCCGCCGGCACCCAGCGCTATGAACTGGCCCTGCCCAAGGGGCTGGTGGAACCGGGAGAGGACCTGCTCGACGCCGCCAACCGGGAGATCATGGAAGAAGTGGGCCACGGCGCCCATCAACTCACCCATCTGACGTCCTTCAGCATTGCCCCGGGCTACCTCAGCCACACCACCCACATCATCCTGGCTCAGGATCTCTATCCGGAGCGCCGGCCGGGAGATGAACCCGAGGATATCGAAGTCGTTCCCTGGCGTCTGAGCGATCTGGACAGTCTCGTCGGCCGGGAAGATTGCACTGAAGCCCGTTCCATCGCCGCCCTGTACCTGGTACGCGACCGACTCAAGAGATAAGCCATGTCCCTGGATGACCTGAACCTGGAATACCTGCTCAACAATGCCTGCCGCATCGCCCGGGAAGCGGGCGACCGCATCATGGAGATCTACGACGAAGGGTTCCAGGTGGAGCAGAAGTCCGACCGTACCCCCCTCACCGAGGCCGACATGGCCGCCCATCGCCACATCGTTGCCGGTCTGCGGGACCTGAGTCCCTGCCTGCCCATCCTGTCGGAAGAATCGGACCGGATTCCCTTCAGTGAGCGCGCCCGCTGGCAAACCTACTGGCTGGTGGACCCGCTGGACGGCACCCGGGAATTCATCAAGCGCAACGGCGAGTTCACGGTGAACATCGCCCTGATCCACGAGCATGAACCGGTGCTCGGTGTGGTGGCGGCCCCGGCTCTGGATCGGCTTTACAGTGCCGCCCGGGGCCTGGGGGCCCATCGCCATGAACCGGCGGCGACCGTCGGGGAACGGATCCAGGTCAACCGGGACCGGCGCACGAAACCGGTCATTGCCGGCAGCCGTTCCCACGGGACCGAACGCATGCAGCAGTTCCTGGAGCGGGTGGGTGAACACGAACTCGTCAGCATGGGCAGTTCGCTCAAGTTCTGCCTGGTGGCGGAAGGCAAGGCCGATCTCTATCCCCGACTGGGTCCCACCAGCGAGTGGGATACCGCCGCGGCCCAGTGCGTGGTCCACGAGGCCGGTGGGGTGGTCACGGATCTCCACCTGAGCCCACTGCGGTACAACACCCATGAAGGCATACTCAATCCGGAGTTCCTGGTCATGGCCGACCCGACACGGGGCTGGGAAAGACATCTGCCGGATTGAAAAGCGCCCCGTGGGAGCGGCCCCTGGCCGCGAAGGGATGTGTCGGCCCTGACGGCACGGAGCAATAACAGCCTCAGATACGCCGCATCAGCGCCGCCTGCTGCATCAGCTGGGCGGCGATCTCCTCCACGGACATCTGAGTGATGTTCAGGCAGGGAATCCCCTCCCGCTTGAGCATCCGCTCCACCGCCTTGAGTTCCTTGTTGCACTGCTCCACGCTGGCATACTGACTATTGGGGCGACGCTCGGTGCGAATCTGATGCAACCGCTCCGCGTCCACGGTCAACCCGAACAACTTCTTGCGATAGGGTTCCAGGGAGGCCGGCAGCGTGCCCCGGTCAAAATCATCATCCGCCAGGGGGTAATTGGCCGCCCGGATGCCGTAATTGAGTGCCAGGTACATGCAGGTCGGGGTCTTGCCGGTCCGGGAGACGCCCATCACCACCACATCGGCGTTGGGATAGTCCCGGGTGGTCGCGCCGTCATCGTTCTGGATGGCGAAATGCAGGGCATCCATGCGCTCGGCATAGGTCCGCATGTTGCCCATGCCATGGGAACGCCCGGCCACATGCTGGGCGGTCACCCCCAGTACCTCTTCCAGGCGGGGCGTAAAGGCATCGAAGAAATCGAAGATCAGACCCCGACAGTGGGCCAGTTCTTCCCGACGCCGGGCATCCACCAGGGTCGAAAACACCAGGGGCGGCTCGCCGTCACTCTGGGCGGCCCGGTTGATGCGCTGCACCGCCCAGTCCATCTTCTCCTTCGAGTTGATGAAGGGCAGGCTGACGGTGTTGAAGTGAATCTGCTCGAACTGGGTCAGCAGGGTGTGTCCCAGGGTCTCGGCGGTGATGCCGGTCCCATCGGAGACATAGAAGACGGAGCGGGTCATGGAACGAAACGGGCCTCGTCAAGGACCGGGCCTTAAGGCCCGATCCCGGAAAGATGCGGGCATCCGGTGCCCGGCTGAGCCGGGAGCCGGATGCCCTGGGGACGTACTCAGGCGTCCTGACGACCGTTGGCATCCCCGGCCAGACGCAGCCAGGTTTCCACCACGGTGTCCGGGTTCAGGGAGATGGACTCGATCCCCTGCGCCATCAGCCACTCGGCCAGATCCGGGTAGTCGGACGGTCCCTGACCGCAGATACCCACATACTTGCCGGCCTTGCGGGCCGCCTGGATGGCCAGGGACAGCAGCTTCTTCACCGCCGGATCCCGCTCGTCGAAGGTGGCCGCCACCAGGCCGGAATCCCGGTCCAGACCCAGGGTCAGCTGGGTCAGGTCGTTGGAGCCGATGGAAAAACCGTCGAAGAACTGCAGGAACTCGTCGGCCATCACCGCGTTGGAGGGGATCTCGCACATCATGTAGACCTTGAGGCCGTTCTCGCCCCGCTTCAGGCCCATCTCGGCCAGCAGGTTGATCACGCCCTCGGCCTCGGCCAGGGTCCGCACAAAGGGCACCATGACCACCACGTTGGTCAGGCCCATCTCGTCACGCACCCGACGCACGGCACGGCATTCCAACTCGAAGCAATCGCGGAAATCGTCGGACAGATAACGGGAGGTGCCCCGGTAGCCGATCATGGGGTTCTCTTCGTCCGGCTCGTAGCGCTCGCCCGCCAGCAGGTTGGCGTACTCGTTGGACTTGAAGTCGGACAGGCGCACGATCACCGGCTCGGGATGGAAGGAGGCCCCCAGGGTGGCGATGCCTTCCGCCAGCTTGTCCACGTAGAAGCTGACCGGGTCCGGATAGCCGGCAAAGCGCCGGGCCACTTCATCCTTCAAGTCCGCCGGCAGGGTGTCGAAGTTGAGTAGCGCCTTGGGGTGCACGCCGATCATGCTGTTGATGATGAACTCCAGACGGGCCAGACCCACCCCGGCGTTGGGGATGTTGCGGAAGTGGAAGGCGCGACCGGGGTTGCCCACGTTCATCATCACCTTCACCGGCACCTCGGGCATGGAGTCGGTACGGGTACGCAGCACCTCGAACTCCAGCTCACCCTTGTAGATGCGGCCTTCGTCGCCTTCGGCACAGCACACGGTCACGGCATCGCCTTCCTTGAGGCGGGCCGAACCATCGCCGCAGCCCACCACTGCCGGGATGCCCAGTTCACGGGCGATGATGGCGGCATGGCAGGTGCGGCCACCGCGGTCGGTGACGATGGCGGCGGCCCGCTTCATCACCGGCTCCCAGTCGGGGTCGGTCATGTCGGTCACCAGCACGTCGCCGGGCTGCACCCGGTCCATCTCGTCCAGGTTCATCACCACGCGCACCTTGCCGGCGCCGATCTTCTGGCCGATGGCACGGCCGCGCACCAGCACTTCGGTACGGGGGGAGCGGATGCGATAGCGCTCGATCACCTGACCGTCGGCCCGGCTCTCCACGGTCTCGGGACGGGCCTGCACGATGTAGAGCTGGCCATCCACGCCGTCCAGGGCCCATTCGATGTCCATGGGACGGCCGTAGTGCTGCTCGATGATCATGGCCTGACGGCCCAGCTCTTCCAGCTGCGCGTCGGTAATGCAGAAACGCAGGCGGTCATCCTCGCCGACCTGTACGGTGCGGGTGGACTGCCCGTTCTCGCCGAAGACCATCTTGATGGCCTTGCTGCCCAGATGACGGCGCAGCACGGCGGGGCGGCCGGCCTTCAGGGCCGGCTTGTAGAGATGGAATTCATCCGGGTTGACGGAACCCTGCACCACGGTCTCGCCCAGGCCCCAGGAGGCGGTGACGAAGACCACGTCGCGGAAACCGGACTCGGTGTCCAGGGTGAACATCACGCCGCTGGCGCCGATGTCCGACCGGACCATGCGCTGGACGCCGGCGGACAGGGCCACGTCGGCGTGATCAAAACCCTGATGAACCCGATAGGAAATGGCGCGGTCGTTGTAAAGGGAGGCAAACACCTCATGGATGGCCTTGAGAACGCCGTCCAGCCCGCTGACATTGAGGAAGGTTTCCTGCTGCCCCGCAAAGGAGGCATCCGGCAGGTCTTCCGCGGTGGCGGAGGAGCGCACGGCGACGGTGAACTCGCCCTCGGTCTCGGCCACCATTTTATTCCAGGCCTCGGTGATGGCCTCGTTCAGGGCCGGCGGGAACGGGGTTTCCACCACCCAGCGGCGAATCCGGGCACCGGCTTCCCGCAGGGCGCTGATGTTGTCCACGTCCAGATCGGCCAGCAGGCCGTTGATGCGATCCGCCAGGCCCTCATGCTGGAGAAACTCGCGGAAGGCGTGGGCGGTGGTGGCAAAACCACCCGGGACGCGAACCCCGGCTTCGGACAGGCCATGAATCATTTCGCCCAGCGAGGCATTCTTGCCGCCCACGCGGGGGACATCGTTCATTCCCAGGTCCTGAAACCAGATAACGTACTTATCCATACTCCTGCCCTATGCATACGTGAAACGGCAATTGTAGCCGGGACCATGGCCTCAAGACGAGTATTCAGCGAAGCTATCAGCCCCAAAAAGACACTTTTGACCTTTAATACTAACAATCGACCGGGGAAGATTCATGGGGTCCGTCCCGAATCTCTATTACAAGCAGAATCGCCTCAAACAGCTCAGGGCCTTCTGCCGTGCCGCCCGCCTGGGCAGCATTTCCATGGCGGCGGAGTCCCTCTTTCTAAGTCAGCCCGCCGTCTCCCTGCAGATCCAGGCCCTGGAACGGGAGTTCGAGACCGTGCTGTTCGAGCGGCGCGGCCCTCAGATCCGGCTGACCCCCGAAGGCGAGACCCTCTACAAACTGGCCGACCCCTTGGTGGAAGGCATCGACAGACTCCAGGAAACCTTCGCCGCCAGCTTCGGTCGCCTGGAGTCGGGAGAGCTGAACGTGGCAGCCGGGGAGTCCACCATCCTCTATGTGCTGCCGGAACCCCTGCGCCGTTTCGCGGAGGTCTATCCGCACATCCGCATCAAGCTGCATAATGTGACGGGCCGTGACGGTCTGGCCATGCTGCACCGGGATGAGGTGGACTTCGCCGTGGGCTCCATGCTGGAGGTTCCGGAGGACATCACCTACCAGCCCATCGTGACTTACCACCCCAAGCTCATCACCCCGAAGAACCATCCTCTGGCGTCCCTGGGTGAGCGGATCGAGCTGGAGGACATCAGCCCCTATGGACTCATCCTGCCGCCCCGCCATCTGTCCACCTGGCGTATCGTGGACCTGGTGTTCCGGCAGCATAACGTGGACTACCACGTTTCCCTGGAGGCCGGCGGCTGGGAAGTGATCAAGAAGTATGTGGAACTGGGTCTGGGCATTTCCATCGTCACCGATGTCTGCCTGACGGGCAAGGAACAGCTGGCGGCCATACCGCTGGACCGTTTCTTCCCGGCCCGCAGCTATGGGGTCGTGCAGCGGATCGGTCGGCACCTGTCCCCCCAGGCCAAGCGCTTCATCACCATGATGGAAGCCGCCTATGCCGGCCCGAAAATGGGGTCCTCGTCACCGTCCGGGCGGGGAGAGAGCGTTTAAAATTGTGAACCATTACCGAAATTACCGGAGGCATTCATGCATTACCCCCTGCTCCCCGCACTTGCCGCCCTGCTCCTGTTCCTGATACCGGTACAGGCCCCGGCCGACGCAGAGCAGGTCCACCCGACACAACAGCAGATCATGGGCTGGGTGGAGCGGGTGGAGATTTTCCCCGAAGGTATCCAGCTCAAGGCCAAGATGGACACCGGCGCCACCACATCCTCGCTCAACGCCCTCAACAAGAAGATCTTCGAACGGGACGGTCGGGAGTGGATCGCCTTCGACATCATCGACCCGGAAAACGAGCAAAACACCGTTCGCATCGAACGCGAGATCAGCCGCTACGTGCGCATCATCCGCCACGACGGCAATCATCAGCGTCGCCCCGTGGTCCGCATCGGCCTGTGCATGGGCGAAGTCTACCGCGAGGCGGAGATGAGCCTGATCGATCGCACCCAACTCACCTACCAGGCCCTGGTGGGCCGCAACCACATGCGGGGGGCCATCCTGGTGGATTCCTCCCGCACCCGCACCCAGCCGCCGGCCTGCGTACCGCCGGACTTGCCGACCACGGACGAACCATCGGACGAAGACACCCCAGACATGGATATGGACATCGAGCAGGATGAAGAAGACCCTGAAGACCGCTGATCACAACAAGGACCGCCCATGTTGAAGCGTTTCCACCTCCCCCTGGTGATATTGGTGCTCTGCAGCGCCAGCCTGGGCATGTTTTTCCACAAGGTCTACAATCTCGGCTTCCCCCTGCTGCCGGCGCAGACCGCCGATAACTGGATTGTGGAGGCGCGCGTGAGCTTCGAGCCCACCGGCGGGGCCGTGACCGCCCGGGTCTTCATCCCCAACGAGCCCAAGCGTTTCGCCCTGCTGGACGAGAACTTCATCTCCCGGGGCTACGGCCTCACCACGGATCTCTCCGGCGAGAACCGGGAAGCCATCTGGACCACCCGCCATCCCAGTGGCCGCCAGACCCTGTACTATCGCACCACGGTGTCCCAGCTGGAACGCGAACGTCGGATGGAAGCGCCCTACCCCGGCCCGGTCAGCATGCCCAACCTGGAAGAACCCTATCGCTCCGCCGCCGACGCCGTGGTCCAGCGGGTGAGGGAACGTTCCGCCGACATCACCAGCTTTGCCACGGTGCTGATCCGGGACATGAACAACACCCCGGACGAGAACATGGCCCTGTTCGTCTCTCGCGCCGATACGGATCGGGACAAGGTCCGGACCGCCATCCAACTGCTGGCCGGCGCCCGCATTCCCGCCCGCATGGTGCACGGCATTCCCCTCACCGACCGTGCCCGCGACCTCCAGCCCCAGGTCTGGCTGGAAGTCCACAATACCCGGCAGTGGGTGGCCATCAATCCCAATACCGGTGCCGTGGGTTACCCCCCCAACTTCCTGGTCTGGTGGTACGGGGATCAGGATCCGGTCCGCCTGCAGCGGGCCCGCAACCCCCAGATCAGCTTCGCGGTGACGCAGAACTTCCAGGATGCCGTGGACGTGGCCCAGCAACGGGCCCAGATGATGGACTCCCGGGTGGTGGACTTCTCCCTGTTCGGCCTGCCGATCCAGACCCAGAACATGTACCGGGTGCTGCTGCTGGTGCCCGTCGGGGCCATGCTCATCGTCCTGCTGCGCAACATCGTCGGTGTCCAGACCTTCGGCACCTTCATGCCCATCCTCATCGCCCTCTCCTTCCGGGAAACGCAGCTGCTGGGAGGGGTGATCCTGTTCACCCTCATCGTCTCCCTGGGACTGGCCATCCGCTTCTACCTGGAACGGCTCAAGCTGCTCCTGGTGCCACGACTGGCGGCGGTGGTGATCGTGGTCATCATGATCATGCTCGCCCTCAGCATCCTCAGCCATAACCTGGGCATCGAGCACGGCCTGTCCATCGCTCTGTTCCCCATGGTCATCCTGGCCATGACCATCGAGCGCATGTCACTGGTGTGGGAAGAACACGGCCCCTCGGATGCCATCCGGCAGGGCATCGGCAGCCTGGCGGTGGCGGTGGCAGGCTACCTGCTGATGATCAACCCCTACATCGATCATCTGTTCTTCGTCTTCCCCGAACTGCTGCTGATCGTGCTGGCCGTGACCCTGCTGCTGGGCCGCTACACCGGCTACCGGCTCTCGGAACTGCTGCGCTTCCGGGCCCTGTCCGGCAGGGGTAACCCATGAAGTGGTTCATCAGCCCGAAGGAACTGCGACGGCGTGGGGTCGTCGGCATGAACCAGCGCAACGCCTGGTTCATTGCCGAACTCAATCCCCGCCGCAACTACCCCCTGGTGGACGACAAGCTCCTCACCAAGAAGCTGGCACTGGACGCGGGCATCGCGGTGCCCGAACTCTACGGCGTGATCGAGACCAACCACGACATCCGCAATCTGGCCAGGATCGTGGGTAAACATGACGACTTCGTCATCAAGCCGGCCCACGGCTCCGGCGGTAACGGCATCATGGTGATCGTCGGCCGCATGCGGGGGCATTTCCGCAAGGCCAGCGGCCAGATCGTGGATCAGGCCAGCATGGCTCACCATGTCTCCAACATCCTCAGCGGCATGCACAGTCTGGGGGGGCAGCCGGACAAGGCGATGATCGAGTATCGGGTGCACTTCCACCCCATGTTCGAGGAAGTCAGCTTCCAGGGCGTGCCCGACATCCGCACCGTGGTCTACAAAGGCTACCCGGTGATGGCCATGGTACGACTGCCCACCCGGGACTCGGACGGCAAGGCCAACCTGCACCAGGGCGCCGTGGGGGCCGGCATCGACATGGGTAGCGGGCGCACCGAACACGGGGTCTGGCACAACCAGATCATCGACCTGCACCCGGACACCGGCGCCCCCATCGGCGGACTGGAAATTCCGGGCTGGGACCGTCTGCTGGAACTGGCCGCCGGGTGCTTCGAACTGACGGGTCTGGGCTATCTGGGCGTGGACCTGGTGCTGGACCGGGATCGCGGCCCGCTGATGCTGGAACTCAACGCCCGCCCCGGCCTGGCGGTCCAGCTGGCCAACGGCATCGGCCTGGGCCACCGCATTGCCATGATCGATGCCGCCATCGGCAGGGACGGTAAGCCGACCGCCTCGCCGGCGGAGCGGGCGGCCTTTGCCCAGGCCCGCTTCAGCGCCGAAGCCGCCCGACACTTCACCCCCTGAGTCGGCCTAAAATTCACCGTGGCCCAAGACCGAAGCCGCCGGGCAGGCTATCATGTGCCCACCCCGCCATCTGCGTGCCATCGGAGATCGCGGGCAGGGTCCGGTCTGGCGAGGCACTTTTGCGACGTCAGGAAGGCTTGTACCTGACAGCAACGCTCAAGTATGTTAAGGCCGTGTCCACCCGGCAGGGACCCTCCCTGCCGTTTCCGCGGCCGTTCTAAGGTGAATCCATGTCCTCGACCAACGTGATGAACATCAAGGAACTCAAGCAGGCGTGCAAGGCCTGCAGCCTGCGCGACCTGTGCCTGCCCCTGGGTGTGTCCGTGGAAGACCTGTCCATGCTGGAAGGCATCATCAGTCGCAAGCGCCCGGTGCAGCGGCGAGACGTGATCTACCAAGCCGGAGATCCACTGACCTGCCTCTACGCGGTGCGAACCGGCTCGGTCAAGACCTTCGTGCTGACCAACGACGGCGAAGAACAGGTCACCGGCTTCCAC
The DNA here is from genome assembly GCF_047222355.1 of Ectothiorhodospira shaposhnikovii. Classification (NCBI taxonomy): domain Bacteria; kingdom Pseudomonadati; phylum Pseudomonadota; class Gammaproteobacteria; order Chromatiales; family Ectothiorhodospiraceae; genus Ectothiorhodospira; species Ectothiorhodospira shaposhnikovii. The sequence goes on from NZ_CP178333.1 coordinate 3,093,843, forward strand.
CTGCCCGGCGAGTTGCTGGGCCTGGATGCCATCAACGACGGAGTTCATCCCTGCACGGCCCTGGCACTGGAGACGGCCAGTGTCTGCGAGATTCCCTTCGACCGACTGGAAGAACTGGCCGGGCGCACCCCCGGTCTGCAGCATCAGCTGCTGCGCATCATGAGCCGGGAAATCCAGACCGACGAACACCTGATGACCCTGCTGGGACACCGCACCTCCGATGCCCGGCTGGCGGCCTTCCTGCTGAACCTGTCACGGCGCTTCGGCATGCGGGGCTTCTCCCGCCATGAATTCAACCTCACCATGTCCCGCTGCGAGATCGGCAACTACCTGGGCCTGGCGGTGGAAACCGTGAGTCGCATGCTCAGCCGGTTCCAGGAGCAGGGGCTGATCCAGGTACAGCGCAAGTTCATCACCATCCTCGATGCCGACGGCCTGCGGGAGATCGCCGGCATCCATGGCCATGATGCCCGTCACCAGGAACAGGCGTCAGGTCACTGAACCGATGGCTCAGTCCAGGCTGGAAGCCAGCACCTGCCAGGCGATGTTGCCGAAGGCCACTTCATACTCCAGCAACATGCGCCCCCGGATGTGGCCGTCCTCGAAGGCGGCCAGCACCCAGCGGTCACTGAGCACATGGATTTCCTCCGGCACGAAGTGCATGCTCCCCCCGAGCACGCCCCCGTGACCGATCAGCTCGGGCTGGGCGGCCAGATCCGCCACCAGCTGCACCCGGGGATCATTCAGACCCAGGCGTTGCAGCCGCCTGACCTCGCCTTGCGTCAGCCCCACGGGCGCGGATTCAAGCACCTGCCCGGCGGTCAGGGAGGCCAGACGCATCTGCAGCGCCAGCACCTCCTGATTGGCGGCCGACACATCCCGCTCCAGGCCGAAGCCCCGGTAGATGTGGATCATGGCAACGATGAGCAGGAACAGCATGAAGCCGAACCAGACCAGACGTTCGGCATGGGGCAGGAAGCGAGAGGACGTTGTCATGGAATTTCCCTATGGGGTCAACGAGTCGGGAAAGCGGATCTCCAGCTGACGCCTGGCGCGGCCGGCCGCATCGGATTGACCCAGGGCTTCATGGGCCTCCACCATCACGGCCAGGGCACCGGCCAGGGCCTGCGTACCACCGAAATGCTCGCGCACATACTCCGCCCGCGCCAGGGCCTGGCGGGGATCTCCCTGGGCCAGCTGTGATCGGGCCTGGCGGATCTCGGCTGCCGCCATGCCCTCGCGCAAGGCCATCAGATAGGCGGCCACTTCGTCACGGTAACGGGAATCAGGGAAACGCTGCACCAGCTCCCGGAACAGGATGAAGGACTCCCGCGCCAACGCAATGTCCTGCCGGGGTTCCGGCGGCATCTCACCCTCCGCGTGCAGCGCCTTCCAGCTGCCGTAACGGGCCATGGCCCGCAGATAGAACCCGTAATCCAGATCCGGATGGGCGGGGAACGCCTGAATGAAACGACGGCTTTGCTCGTAGGCCGGATCCAGCATGTCGGATACCAGGCACAGGAATGCGGTCTCCAGACGGGCTCGAGCCAGCCCATCACCCGGCGGATCATGACGAGCCAGCCCATCCACCGCCTCCTGAGCTGCCGCACAGTCCTGGCCTGCCAGTGCCCTTTGCAACGCGAGCCGATCCCCATCAGGGTCGGGGCCGGCGGGCAGCGAGGCACAGCCCGACAGCATCACGATCGAGACAAGCAAAGTCGACGCTGGATATTTGAGCAAGCGGATGTATGGTGTCATAAGATTCATCGGTGTCGGAACATCATCATGCAAACGTTATCATGCCTGGGGCTTGATGACGCCGGACTATCCACCCCGAAGGTGCATCAAACTCCCCGCGGATAGCAGACTGCCGCCCTCAAGTCATGCAAAGATATCTCTCCCGACGCAAGCATTCATTCGGCCCTCTCGTCACCAAGGGACCTCCAGCCTTGACAAGACCCCTGCAATGCCTGGCCCTGTGTCTGGGTCTGCTGGCACCCGCCCTTTCCGGACAGGTGTCGCAGCCTCCGCACCACTTGGATACCTCACATCCCCCGCAGGCCCGGGATGGCATAAGGATCGAAGCCGAGGATATCCTCATCCAGCTCAAGAATGATCCCGACGCGGCCTTTGTCATTGCCACCCGCAAGGATGGCCTCGGCCCCAGAACCCTGCGCCGGGGATGGCGTCGGGCGCATATCCCCCCCGGCATGGATCTGGAATCGGCAATCCTCTGGTACCGCCAGCAACCCGGTGTCGCCCATGCCGAACCCAACTACCGTGTTCGCCTGACCTCCCTGTATCCCAATGACCCCCTGTTCAATGAGCAGTGGGCCCTGCTCGACAGTGACAATCCTCATCATATCCGGGCACCGGAAGCCTGGGGCCTGTCCACGGATGCGGCGCGGATCGTGGTCGGTGTGCTCGACTCAGGGATCGACTACGAACACGAAGACCTGCGCGACAACATCTGGCAAAACCCGAATCCACAGACCGAATTCGACTGCCCCGGACGTCGGGCCGAAGGCCTGGGGTGCTATCCGGATGACCGCAACGGCTGGAACTTCGTCAGCAACCGTTCAGCCACCCCTCCCGGCAACGATCCAATGGACGACAACGGGCATGGCACCCATGTCGCCGGCATCATCGGCGCACGGGGCGACAACGCACAGGGGATCACCGGCATCAACTGGCGGGCAAGCCTGCTCCCACTCAAATTCCTCGCGGCGGACGGCACCGGCCTGGTCTCCGACGCAATCGAAGCGATCTACTATGCCGCCGAGAACGGCCGAACGCACATCATCAACGCCAGCTACGAGTATCGCGGTAGCTCTCAGGCCGAATATGAGGCCATCGCCTACGCCCGCGAACAAGGGGTCATCCTGGTGGCGGCGGCCGGCAACAGCGGCCTGGATCTGGATCGGAGCCCCGTCTTCCCCGCCGCCCACCGACTGGACAACATCATCGTGGTTGCAGCCAGCACACGGGATGGCGCCAGGCTACGCTCCAGCAACTACGGCGCCGGCACCGTCCACCTCTCCGCGCCCGGCCAGGACATCCTCAGCACCTGGCCGGTGACAAGAAGCTGCGGCAACTCACCGGCACCGGGCTACTGCCGCCAGACCGGCACTTCCATGGCCGCCCCCATGGTCACCGGCGCGGCTGCCCTGCTCTGGGCTCATGACCCGGCGCTGACCCGGGCGGACTGGAAGCTGGTGCGGGAGCGGGTATTGCTGACGGTCGCGCCCATGGCCCCCCCGCATCCCACCCTGAGCGGCGGCCTGCTTGATCTCTCCGCACTGCTCCACACCGATCCTGCCACCCTGCCCCCGTTTCAACCCACCCACCTGCAAGGTGCCGGTACCTCGTCGGGCATACAACTGGAATGGCTGACTAACAGCACGCGGGCGGATCACCTGGAAATCCAGCGCTGCCTTCGTCATGGGACAACCGAGGGTCGCTGCGAAACCAACGATTTTCTGCCCCTGGTGACACATGCAGATGGTCAGATGACACACTACCTTGATCCATCCGCCCAACTCTCGGAAGCCACCGCCTACGAATATCGGATACGTGTCGGGAACAACGCGGGCCTGTCGGACTGGTCCCCGGTCCTGAGCCTTGAAACGCCGCCCCTGCCCCCCTCCGCATTGACGGTGGAACCCACCCGTGACGGCATTCGGTTGCGCTGGCGCAACCATTCCGAACACGCCCAGTGGCTGCAAGTGGACCGACGCATCGGGAACGGTGCCTATCAGGCGCTGGCCCGCCTCTCACCCCGAAACGACACCTACCTGGATCCAGCGGGCGACATGGGCGATGTCCAGTTACGCTACCGACTCTGTGCCGGCCATGACGCCACCGGCTGCTCCGAATACCTGTTCAGCCGTTCCGTTTCCACCCTGCACGGTGAAGACGGTAAGGGCAGTGATAACCGCGGTGATGATCGCCAGCGATGCCTGGCATCCGCCGCGCTAGGAGGTAGTCAGCATGCCCGGGCGGAAGCCACATTGACCGAGCTTCGCAACTTCCGGGATGAAAGACTGGCCTCGACAGCCTGGGGTAGACGGATCATCGCGGAGTACTATCGCATCAGCCCGACGCTGGTCCGCTGGATGGGCAGACATGAGACCCTGGAAACCCTGGTCGGCGGCGGACTCATCGCGGCAGGAGTCAGCCTTAGTAAAATTCCCTGAATTTTCAAAACCCTGCCCCATGGGTTTACAAAAGGTTGACGCCCTGAGCCATCAGGGTGACACCCAGTCGACTATCCGGATTTGCCGACCAGGCCCATAGTCATGAGTGATGATCATCTTCCATGGCATCAAGGGGGGCATACCGATTCGGATCGGCACCAGGCCGGCTTCGAATATCTGCCTGTCGTCCTCGCATACCCCGCCAACAGCACCGTTTATCGGTATGCCACCCCCTTTTGTCCACAGTTCATGGGGATATGGGGAACTCGGTGCTAGCTATTTAGCAGAGTCCGGCTTTTTCGGCGCTTTTTCACGCTCGCTCCCGCGCTTTTCTCAAAGACACCCGCTTTCGCCAGACAAAACCGGGTGTCGTACATGCCTCGGCCATTAAGGAGACACACCCGATGACCGTACCTAATCAAAGAAACAGGGCAAGATTCACGCCCCATGGCGCGATCACCGCGCTCAAGATCAGCAGCTCACTGGCGCTGATGGTCACACTGGCCGCGTGTGGCGGCGGTGGTGGTAATGACCCAAAACCAGAGACCCCCACTCCGGGAGAACCGCCGGTATCATCGGCCGGCACCGCATTCCAGGTATCCGGCCAGATCATCGCGGGGGATGATCGCAGTGGTGCCGCCGGCGCCACCGGTGCCATTGCCTCCCAAGCCACGATGGGCGCGCGCAATCTGCGCGCGGCGCCCATCGAGGATGCCACCATCCGCGTCTGGCTCTACAACGGCTCCACCAGGGATCCGGCCAATCGGCTCAACGATGAGCCCGTCACCGGCACCACCGACGAGAACGGTCGCTTCACCCTGATCGTACCCGAAGCGTTTGGCAACGCCGACCGGATCCTGGCGGAAGTCGTTCGTGAAGGCTACATCCAGACCAGCCGAATCTTCCGCGACCTGCAGCCCGGCACCCAGGTCACCCTGGATCTGGCACTGGCGGCGGAGCAGGTGGCCGTGCAGGCCGTGGACAACGTGGTCTTCAATGCCAGCGGACAGGCCGTCCTGCAGTTCGGCGTGGTACGCCGGGGTGACGGCAGTCGTGCCGTCGTGGCCGGCGGGGCCTTGGCCGCCGCCAGCGACGATGATGTCGAGGTACAGCTGGAAATTCCGGCAGCCCGAGTGGGTGAGGGTACCAGCGCGGTGACCGCCGCCATGGCCTACTTTGATCCCAGCGTGGCCGCCGACGCGGAGGCCTTCCCCGGCGACTTTGTCGGCACCGGTAATTTCGGGGCCGGACTGGACGGCGTCACCCTGGACCCGGACGCCATCGGCAGCGGTAGCGCTTCCGGGGCACAGGAAGTGCCTGAAGAGTATCGTCTGATTTCCACCGCCTTCACCCAGCTGCGTCTGTCGGATCAGGACGGCAACAATCTGGCGGTGGACTTCGGCAACAACGACCCGGCCATCGCGTCGGAGGGCAACCCGTCGGTGCTGCTGCGCGTCCCCCCCGGCACCTACAACACCATCACCCAGGACCATGATGAAGACATGGCAGGCATCCAGGTCCCCATCTACCTGTACACCGGCGGAAGCTGGAAATATGCCGGGCCGGCCACCCTGGAGACGGACCGTGACGGCACCCTGTACGACGGTGGCGTCGATCCGGTGGCCTTCGATGGCACCCTCTACGCCCGCCTGGAGATCAACGACGGCAACAGCTGGGTCAGCTGGCTGAACATCGACTGGCCCATCGTGGTCGGTGATGTCACCGATTACTGCGCCGCGGCCGACATCCGCTTTGGCCAAGGCGATGCCACCACGCCCTTCAGCGGCACGGTGAACATCTCGCTGCCGGATGGGGGCCGCCAGTGGACCCATGTGAGCAACGGGCAGCTGCGCTTCACCACCCTGGCCGCCGACAATCTCTCCCTGAGTGGCTGGGAGTTCACCCTCTGGAACCCCAGAGCCCTGCGGACGGAAACCCTGGCGATCACGCCGATCCAGGGTACTGACTGCGCAGCGTCGACCATCACCCTGGAAAACCCCTATACCTGTCGTCTGGAAGGTCAGGTCCTGCGAGGGGACACACCGGTCGCCAACCGCTCCGTCACCGCCCAGGGCGGCCGTTTCTGGCAATCCACTCGTTCCGGTCAGGATGGGGGATTTGACTTTGATGTGCCCTGCGGCGTGGACATGAACGTACGTACGGGCAATGTCCAGGCAGACTTCAACGTCAACGGCACACTCACCAATCCGGAGCTGACCGACGACGGCATCACCGTCGAAGTGGCCCTGGAGGTGCCCAATCAGGCGCCGACCCTGAGCATGTCCGCTCCCGCCACGGGCATTGTGGGCCAGTCCCTTGGCCTGCAGGTGACCGCCTGGGACGCCGACGGCGACACGATCACTCTGACCTGCGTCAGCAATAATTGCGGTGATTTCACCTCGCAGACCGCGGAAGGCGGCTACCTCAGCCGTACCATCCGGTTTGCACCAGACGCGGCGGGTGGACTGGATGTGGTGCTGGAAGCCACCGACAGCCAGGGCGCCAGCTCCGGCGAACTCAGCCGCACGATCCAGATCGATCCAGTGGGTAACCGCACCCCGCGCATCACCCGAGTCAGCCGGACCGTCGACGGACAGACCGCGGACCTGCGCTGCAGCGGCACCAGCTTCAACCTGAGCTGTGTGGACAACGGCGTCCGTGAAGGCCGCGATGTCACCTACACCGCCTATGCCCATGACCCGGATGGCGACACCCTGAGCTTTGACTGGACTCAGGGTGAACAGCCCATGGCGGTTTCGGTTCAGAGCGATGCCTTCACGATCATCGATGCCGCCAGCGGACGGATCACGGTGACGGCCAACGATGGCCAGGCTACCGCCACGGCCAACATCAACCTCACCGTAGTAGAAAATCAGCCACCGGAGATCCTCTCCGCCTCGGTCACCCCCAACACCGTTCCCGCCACGGAAACGGCGCCCGAGCGCAACGCACAGGCCATCCACCTGCGGGCACGGGCCATTGATGACTTCACCCCGGATGACGCCCTGGACTACTTCTGGGACGTGATGCTGGATGACGTCGTGGCCTGGCAGGGTGAAGGCGCCGAAACCACTATCCCGACCGGAGAACTGGCGCCGGGTCGTTACACCGTCAGACTCACCGCGGTCGACGGCGACGAGGCCGAAACCACCCGCGATCTCAGCCTGCGGGTCACCGCCGACCGGGCCGATGTGGAGGTGATCATCCAATGAGCATCCATACACAGACACCGCCCACTCTGAAAGCTCAGAACAAGGAGACAAGGGCCATGCAGACGCAGATCCCTTTCCGCAAGACCCTGCTGGCCACCCTGGTGGCCGCCGGGATCGGCCTGACCGGGTGCAACTCCGACACCGGCAACACCCAGGCACAGTCAAACGCCAACCTGCCGGGCAGTGCCGTGGTGGCGGTCAGCGCCAGGCTGCCGGACAGCGGCGATGCCCAGGCAAGCTACATCGATACCACAACCCAATTGATCGAGGTCCGTGCCTTCCCCTTCCCCTACGGCTCCTGGGATGAACTGGCGGAGCGCCTCGGCGACTTCGACCATGGCTACCATGGTGATCAGGAAGGGCTTTGGATAGACTGGGAAAATCCGGTCAACAGCACGACCCTCACTGCCGACAACCCCCGAGGCGAGATCGCCCTTACCCCGGGTACCTACCTGATCGTGGCCGGCAGCTGGTCTGATGGCGACACATCGGGCGACCCCCTCTCGGGCAGCGCGACCCTGGTGAACCTGGACAAGGGCGAGCATCAGGTGGCGTTGAACATGCTGCGTGCCACCTGGGACATCGACGGCACCCTCAACCTGCAGGAACTGAACAATGCCCGGGGGTTTGACTGGGCGCCGGGCCGGGCAGGCACCCAGAGCCCGGCGGCGATGCTGGGCCTGGGCAACCGGCTCACCGGAGTGCACATCCTGTTCAAGGGCGGAGACGAGCACCATTACGACTGGGAAGACAGCTTCTTCGGCCTGGGATTCCTGCCGGGCCTGTCCCAGGGCGTGGTCTGGGGCACCAACACCGACCAGGGCTGGGTGACACCCGGCTGGGGCTGGGATGAGGCATGGGACGAAGACGACGAATTCAACGATGAAGAATCCGTCGGAATCGACTGGTACGTGGGCAGTACCGGCGCCCTGCTCCAGGACTATGCCCCGGAATCCGGCAACCGGGCCTTCGTGGTGCTGCCCGAGATGTATATCGAGGCCTATCGCGACAACTGGCAAGAGGATGAATGGCAATGGCGGGAAGCCGGCCTGTTCGCCCTGAGCCTCCCCATGCTGGAAATGCTTGATGGAGACAACGAGTACTCCAGTACCTACCAGACCCAGGTCTGCGACCCGGACGGTCTCAACTGTGAATTACGCTGGGTCGCCTGGCAGTCGGTGGATCAGGACCTGTCGGATCTTCCCTTCGATCCGGCCACCTTGCCGGCAGGGGCCATCACCAATGGTGACACCATCGAGGTGACCTTGGTCGAATGGCAGGACCTTGACTGGGTCACGGACGGAACATGGGTGGAAAGGGACGCCCCCCCCACCCTGGATCGGGATGCCCCGAGCCCTGCCCGGGCCACGGCCGCCGCCCAGCGCCAGGCCCATCAGGCAGACAAGCAGACGCGTCTTGGCCAGGCCCTACAACGGGCCAGGTTTGCCCAACAGCAGACCCCCGGCAGTGCCGTCACCACCAATTGCTATACCATCGCGTTCGAGGACCTTTACTGGAACGCGCAGTTCATCTGGGACGAGGAACGTGGCCAGTGGATACCCGGCACACTGGAGTGGACATCCTTCGGTCAGGCTTTTTTCCATGAAAACCAGTTCCGTGACCCGGAAACCGGTGAACTGCAGGACACGTTCTTCGCCGAGACCAGCAGTGGCGAGACCCGTGCCTGTGTCCACGAAGTCACCCTCAAGGCCAGACAGCTGGATGCCGGCTTCCAGGAGAGCTTCCCCGGATTTTTCGGTGACGGCTCTGACACCACCCCGATACTTCGGTGACGCCGCCCCTGAAACCTCACGGGGCTAGCCACTGACATTCCGACGACACCAGGCCCGGCTCAGTCCGGGCCTTTTTTGCGCCTGAATTCACGCATGAAAAAAGCCCCGACACTTTCGTGTCGGGGCTTTTTCGATACTGGTCGGAGTGAAAGGATTCGAACCTTCGACCCCCGCCTCCCGAAGACGGTGCTCTACCAGGCTGAGCTACACTCCGTAAACTGACTCTCGGGCCGTTGGCCCCGGGAAGCTGCGTATTCTGCTACGAGATGCGTAAAAAGTCCAACATCTCATTCAATGCTAGAACACACGCCCCACGGAAAAATGGGCCAGGGCAGCCATGGCATCCCGGTGGGGGCTGGGGGGCAGCACCGACAGGCTCTCCACCGCCCGCCGGGCCTCGGCCTCGGCCACCTGGCGGGTGTAGTCGATGGAGCCAGTGGACTGGATGACTTTCAGCACCCGGTCCGCATGCTCCCGCCCGCCCTGCTCGATGGCTTCGCGGATCACGGCGGCGTCTTCGGCATTGCCCACTCGCATGGCATGGATCAGCGGCAGGGTGGGCTTGCCTTCGGCCAGGTCGTCGCCCATGTTCTTGCCCATCTCCTCCTTGCTGCTGCTGTAGTCCATCACGTCGTCGATGAGCTGGAAGGCGGTACCCAGATGCATGCCGTAGGCCGCAAGGGACGCTTCCGCCGGATCCGGCAGCTCCGCCAGCACCGGCCCCAGACGACTGGCGGCATCGAACAGCTTGGCCGTCTTGGACTGGATCACGTGCATGTAGCGCGCTTCCGTGGTGTCCGCGTCGTGGCAGTTGATGAGCTGCATCACCTCGCCCTCGGCGATGGTGCTGGTGGTATGGGAGAGGATCTGCATGGCGCGCATGTTGCCGATGGCCACCAGACGCTCGAAGGAACGGGAATAGAGATAGTCCCCCACCAGGACGCTGGCCTCGTTGCCGAACAGGGCGTTGGCCGTCTCGCGCCCCCGGCGCAGTTCCGAGGCGTCCACTACGTCGTCATGCAGCAGCGTGGCGGTGTGAATGAACTCGATCACCGCCGCCAACTCGATGTGATGTCGGCCCTGGTAGCCACAGGCACCGGCGGAAAGCAGCACCATCATGGGCCGCAGCCGCTTGCCGCCGCCACTGATGATGTAGTGGCCCAGCTGGTTGATGAGCACCACCGGAGAGGACAGCAGCTCCAGGATGCAGGCATCCACCGCCTTCATGTCATCGGCGATCAGGTCGCGAATCTGGTTAAGGTCCATGGGTGGTAATCGTTCGCTCGGGCAGGAAACCTCGGGCATGCTAGGAAGCGAGCTGTTCAGTGTCAAGGCGTGTCCTGGGGTTTTGGTGTTTTCAGTATTTGACCACTGCTTGCGGTCAAGGTAAACTTCCGCGTCTTTGGATTCGACCCTTTCTGGAGATCAACAAGATGTACGCGGTTATCGCTACCGGTGGCAAGCAGTACCGGGTTGCCCAAGGTGACGTGATCCGGGTCGAGAAGCTCGACGCGGAATCCGGCGCCTCAGTGGAATTCGACAACGTCCTGCTGGTCGGCAGCGGCGAAGACGTCAAGGTTGGCGCACCCTTCGTGGAAGGCGGCAAGGTGACCGCGTCCGTCAAGTCCCATGGACGTGCCGACAAGGTGGAAATCATCAAGTTCCGTCGTCGCAAGCACTCCCGCAAGCGCATGGGGCATCGCCAGCATTTCACCGAGGTGGAGATCACTTCCATCTCCGGTTGATGAAGAGGTAACTTGAAATGGCACACAAGAAGGCAGGCGGCAGCACTCGTAACGGCCGCGACTCAGAAAGCAAGCGCCTTGGCGTCAAGCGCTTCGGCGGTCAGATCGTGCTCGCGGGCAACATCCTGGTCCGTCAGCGCGGCACCCAGTTCCACCCCGGCGTGAACGTGGGCTGCGGCAAGGATCACACCCTGTTCGCCAAGACCGACGGCAAAGTGGTGTTCGAGACCAAGGGTCCGAAGAACCGCAAGTTCGTGAGCGTGGTACCGGCCTGACCGGTCACCCGCAGGGTCGAGACATACCCTCGAAAAGCCCCGGTTTCCGGGGCTTTTTTCGTCACGGACCTCGACCCGACGGCCTGACAGGACCGGCCGATGGGACTATCATCCCGACTCAAGTATCGCGCCTTACCCACCCAACCCAACCGGTCATGCCATGAAATTCGTCGACGAAGCCACCATCAAGGTCAAAGCCGGTGACGGCGGTAACGGCTGCGTCAGCTTTCGCCGTGAAAAATACGTGCCCTTCGGCGGCCCCGACGGCGGCGACGGCGGCGACGGCGGCTCCGTCTACCTGGTGGCCAGCCACGACCTGAACACCCTGGCGGACTTTCGCTTCCAGCGCTTTTATGAAGCCCAGCGGGGCGAGAACGGCCGCAGCCGCAACATGACCGGCCAGTCCGGCGCCGACCTGGAGGTATCCGTCCCCGTGGGCACCCTGTGCCACGACGCGGAAACCGACGAGCTCATCGGCGACCTGGTGGAGCACGGCCAGCGCCTGCTGGTGGCCCAGGGCGGCTTTCACGGCCTGGGCAATGCCCGCTACAAGAGCTCGGTGAATCGCGCCCCGCGCCAGTCCAAGCCCGGCACTCCCGGAGAGTTGCGCCAGCTGCGCCTGGAGCTGAAGGTACTGGCGGACGTGGGCCTGCTGGGTCTGCCCAACGCCGGCAAGTCCACCCTGATATCCCAGGTCTCCGGCGCCCACCCCAAGGTGGCCGATTACCCCTTCACCACCCTGCACCCCAACCTGGGCGTGGTGCGGGTGGGCCCCCTGCAGAGCTTCGTCATGGCCGACATCCCCGGCCTGATCGAAGGCGCCGCGGACGGGGCCGGCCTGGGCATCCAGTTCCTCAAGCACCTGTCCCGCAATCGGCTGTTGCTGCACCTGGTGGATATCGACCCACCGAACCCGGACGATACCCCGGAGCGGGCCGTCCGGATCATCGAGCACGAGATGCAGCAGTACGACCCGGAATTGCTGGAACGCCCTCGCTGGCTGGTGATCAACAAGGTCGACCTGATCCCCGCCGAAGCGCGGGAGGCACGCTGCCGGGCACTGGTGGAAGCCCTGGAGTGGACCGGCCCGGTATTCACCCTCTCCGCAGCCACCGGAGAGGGCACCGAAGCCCTGATTCAACATGTCATGAGATACCTGGAAGAACATGGCACCGACACGTCAACAGCTGGGTAAGGCCCGCCGCTGGGTCGTCAAGATCGGCTCGGCCCTGATCACCGATGAAGGCCGGGGCCTGGATCTGCCGGCCCTGGAAGACTGGGCCGAGCAGGTGGCCCGGCTGACCCAGGCCGGCCACGAAGTGGTGCTGGTGTCATCCGGCGCCGTGGCCGAAGGGATGAGCCGCCTGGGATGGATCGAGCGCCCCCACGCCCTGCACGAACTGCAGGCCGCCGCCGCCGTGGGCCAGATGGGCCTGGTGCAGGCCTACGAAAGCCGCTTCCAGCGTCACGGCCTGCATGCCGCCCAGGTGCTGCTCACCCACGAAGACCTGGCGGATCGGCGCCGCTACCTCAACGCCCGCAGCACCCTGCGCACCCTGCTGCGCCTGGGGGCCATTCCGGTGGTGAATGAAAACGACACCGTGGCCACGGAAGAAATCCGCTTCGGTGACAACGACACCCTGGCGGCCCTGGTCTGCAATCTGGTGGAAGCCTCGCTGCTGGTGATCCTCACCGATCAGCAGGGCCTGTATGACCGTGACCCCCGCACCCGGCCCGACGCCCAGCTGGTTTCCGAGGGGCTGGCTTCGGACCCGGAACTGCTCAAGCTGGTGGCCCCTACCTTCGGTCGCCTGGGCCGGGGCGGGATGGCCACCAAGCTCACCGCCGCCTCCCGCGCCGCCCGCTCCGGCACCCACACCCTGATCACCTCCGGCCGCAACCCGGCGGTGCTGGAGCGGATCGCCGCCGGCGAGGCGCTGGGCACCCTGCTGCGTCCGGACCGGGAGCCCATGGCGGCCCGCAAGCAGTGGATTGCAGGGCAACTGGTGTCCAAGGGTGAGCTGATCCTGGATGCCGGGGCCGCCCGGGTGATCCGCGAAGCCGGTCGCAGCCTGCTGCCGGTGGGCGTGACCCATGTGAAGGGTCGCTTCTCCCGGGGAGACGTGGTGACCTGCCTGGACCCGGATGGGCGGGCGGTGGCACGCGGGCTGGTGAACTATGCCGCGGACGAGGCGCGCCGGATCATGCGCCGCAAGGCGGAAGAGATCGAGTCCATCCTGGGCTATGTGGATGAGCCGGAGCTGATCCACCGGGACAACCTGGTCCTGGTTTAGGGCGGGCCGAAGGAAGAAGAGACAAAGAAAAAGCCCGGCATCAGCCGGGCTTTTTCCGAGAGACCCATCGTGACGGCCGGTAGAAACCGGCCCGCCGGCATCACATCTGGCGGATGCGGGCGTTCAGGCGGCTCTTGTGACGCGCAGCCTTGTTGGCATGAATGATACCCTTGGTGACGGTCTTGTCGATCACCGGCACGGCGGCCTGGTAGGCGGATGCCGCACCGTCCTTGTCGCCGGCACGCACGGCCTTCAGCACCTTCTTGACGGCGGTGCGGAAGCGCGAACGCGTAGCCATGTTGCGCTGGCGATTGGTCTCGGCCTGGCGGGCACGCTTGCGAGCGGAGGCGATGTTAGCCAAGGTGAATCTCCTGAAAAATCGGGTCAGTTCCGGAAAAGGACGGAAGTTTGCATGGAATGCAAGGGGATGTCAACCGCGAGCCATGCTGGGCGGGGTTATCGCGGCAGCATAACGCAATCACGGGCGGCATGGCTATCGTCCCGATGCCCGCAAGCCGACATGACCCGAACCTGAACCAAGGACAACAACACCCATGGAAGGTCATCACCACCAGAGGAGCACATACATGTCATACACCCTGTCATCCCCGGCCACCCGGCACCGGCGCGCCATCCCGGCCTGGCTGCTGCTCGGCCTGCTGGTCATTCCCCTGGCATTACCGACCTGGCAGGCCCGGGCGGCGGAGCCGGAGGCCCGCGTGGTCTATCACGCGGATTTTGCCGATCCGCGCCGCTTCAGCGCCATGCTCACCAGCATCAACAACATGGCGGTACATTATGAAAATCAGCTGACCGATCACGACATCCGTATCGTCTTCGTCGCCCACGGCATCCGCTTCCTCACCGACGATCCCATGACCGACACCCCGTTTGCCGAGGACGAGGCCCTGGCCGCCCAGCGGGAGAACCTGAAGGGACGGCTGGGCAGCCTGGTGGCGGTGCATGGGGTCAAACTGGAGCTGTGCGACATCACCCGATCCTCGGTGAACCTGCATCGTGACGCGCTCCACGAAGGCGTCACCCTGGTGCCTTCCGGCGTGGTGCGGATCGTCGAACTGCAGAACCGCGAGGGATTTGCCTACCTCAAGATCGAATGACCGGCTGACCGGGTGTGCCCCGCGTCCCGCGGGCGCACCCGACACACCGAACCCGTGATCCTGTATCGTATCGCCCCGGTCCCAGCCACCCTCCACCCCGATGAGCCGACTCCTCAAATCCACCGCCGTGGTCAGCGGCATGACCCTGATCTCCCGCCTGTTCGGCTATCTGCGGGACATGGTGCTGGCGGTGAATTTCGGCGCCAGCGGGGCCACCGACGCCTTCTTCGTCGCCTTTCGCATCCCCAATTTTCTGCGCCGCCTGTTCGCGGAAGGGGCGTTTTCCCAGGCCTTCGTGCCGGTGTTCGCCGAATACCGGGAAAAGCGCGGGGCCAGGGAACTCAAGGATCTGCTCGATCATGTCAGTGGCGCCCTCACCCTGGTGCTGTTCCTGGTCACCCTGCTGGGCGTGCTGGCGGCACCCTTGCTGATCAGCCTGTTCGCCCCGGGGTTTCACGGCGAAGACGGACGCCATGCCCTGGCCTCGGAGATGCTGCGCATCACCTTCCCCTACCTGCTGTTCATTTCCCTCACCGCCATGGCCGGCGGCATTCTGAACAGCGTGGGTCGCTTTGCCGTGCCCGCCTTCACTCCCGTGTTCCTGAACCTCTCCCTCATCGCCGCCGCCATCTGGGGCGCCCCCCTGTTCGCGGAACCGGTGGTCGCCCTGGCCTGGGGTGTATTCATCGCCGGCGCGGTACAGCTGGCCTTCCAGATCCCGTTCCTGATGCGCGTGGGCCTGCTGCCCCGCCCTCGCCTGAAACGGGCCCATGACGGGGTCCGGCGCATCGGCCGGCTCATGTTGCCGGCCATCTTCGGTACTTCGGTGGTGCAGATCAACCTGCTGGTGGACACCCTGATCGCCTCCTTCCTGGCGGCCGGTTCCATCACCTGGCTGTATTTCTCGGACCGGTTCGTGGAGCTGCCCCTGGCCCTGTTCGGCATCGCCATCGCCACGGTGATCCTGCCCCGCCTGTCCCGGGAGCATGCCGGGGAGGACCCCATGGCCTTCAGCCGCACCCTGGACTGGGCACTGCGGCTGTCGCTGCTCATCGCCATCCCCTGTGCCCTGGGCCTGATCCTGCTGGCGGCGCCGATCCTGTCCAGCCTGATCCAGTACCAGGAATTCCTGGAGAGCGACACCCGCATGGCGGCCATGTCCCTGATGGCCTACGCCGCGGGCCTGCCGGCCTTCATCCTCATCAAGATCCTGGCCCCGGGCTATTTTTCCCGGCAGGACACGAAGACACCGGTGAAGGTGGGCATCATTGCCATGGTGGCCAACATGGTGCTGAACCTGGTCATCGTGGTGCCCTGGGTCTGGATGGACTGGCCGGGTCCCCATGCCGGCCTGGCCCTGGCCACCGCTCTGTCGGCTTACCTGAACGCCGCCCTGCTCTATCGGGGCCTACGGCGGGACAAGGTGCTGCACATCCTGCCGGGCTGGACGGGGCTGTGGTGGCGGTTGCTCCTGGCGACGGGTCTGATGACGGGGCTGCTGCTGATGTTCACCCCGGAGTTGTCCCAGTGGAGTGCCTGGATCGCCCGGGAACGGGTGCTGATGCTGCTGGGCCTGATCGGCCTGGGTGCGGCCACCTATGGCGCGGCACTGCTCGCCATGGGGGTCCGACCCAGGGCCTTCCTGCTGAAATGACCGCGCAAGCCTGTCAAAGCCCGGCCGCTCCTGAGTATACTCAGCACTTTTGCGACCAACTCCCATGGAACTGATTCGCGGTGCCCACAATCTGAGGCCCCGCCACCGGGGCTCAGTAGTCACCATCGGCAATTTCGACGGCGTCCACCTGGGGCACCAGGCCGTGCTCGGGCAACTGGCCGAGAAGGGGGCGGAACTGGGCCTGCCCACCACGGTGGTGAGCTTTGAACCCCTGCCCCGGGAATATTTCACGGGCGGCGGCGCGCCGCCCCGGCTGCAGCGTTTTCGGGACAAGCTCCTGGCCATGCGGCGCTTCTCCGTGGACCGTCTGCTGTGTCTGCGCTTCAATGCCGCCCTGGCGCGGATGTCCCCGGAAGATTTCATCCGCATCCTGCTGGTGGAAAAACTGGGGGTGCGCTACCTGGTGGTGGGAGACGATTTCCGCTTCGGCAGGCAGCGCGGTGGGGATTTCCAGACCCTGAAGGATGCCGGCAAGGTCCATGGCTTCGAGGTGGCTCACATGCACACCTTTCACATCGACGGCGAACGGGTCAGCAGCACCCGCATCCGGCGGGCGCTGGAACTGGGCCGGATGGCGGAGGCGGAAAAACTGCTGGGGCGCCCCTACCGCATCAACGGCCGGGTGATCCACGGCGACAAGCGAGGCAGGCCCCTGGGCTTTCCCACCGCCAACCTGCGCCTGGGACCAAGCCCCATGGCGGTGCGTGGAGTCTACGCGGTCGAGGTCTTCGGCCTGCCGGGGGAACCCCTGCAGGGGGTGGCCAACGCGGGCACCCGCCCCACCCTGGGCGGGGTACAGAACCGGCTGGAGGTCCATCTGTTCGATTTCGACGGGGATCTCTACGGCCGTCACCTGCACGTGGATCTGCTGCACCGCCTGCGGGACGAACAACGCTTTCCTTCACTGGATGCCCTGCGCGCGCAGATCACCCTGGACGCGGCACGGGCCCGGCAATTCTTCGCGGCCCCCACATCACCGGCGCCACGCGGGACCGACTGAGGTAATACGACATTGGCTGACTACAAAGACACCCTGAACCTGCCGCAGACCGACTTCCCCATGCGGGGCAACCTGGCCCAGCGGGAACCCAAGATGCTGGCGGACTGGCAGCAGCAGGATCTGTACCGGCAGATCCGCCAGGTCAGCGCGGGGCGTCCCCGCTTCGTCCTGGCGGACGGCCCGCCCTACGCCAACGGCGACATCCACATCGGCCACGCGGTCAACAAGATCCTCAAGGACATCATCGTCAAGAGCCGCACCCTGGCGGGTTTCGACGCCCCCTACGTCCCCGGTTGGGACTGCCACGGCCTGCCCATCGAACTGCAGGTGGAACGCAAGCTGGGCAAGACCGCCCGCGGCGCCGATGCCGCCAGCTTCCGTCAGGCCTGCCGCGCCTATGCCCATGAGCAGGTGGATCGCCAGCGGGAGGACTTCAAGCGCCTGGGCGTGCTGGGCGACTGGGACAACCCCTATCTGACCATGGACTATCCGGTGGAAGCGGACATCATCCGTGCCCTGGGGACGATCATCGAGCGGGGGCACCTGCTCAAGGGCGACAAACCGGTGCACTGGTGCGTGGACTGCGGCTCCGCCCTGGCCGAGGCGGAAGTGGAATACGAGGACAAGACCTCCCCCGCCATCGACGTGCGGTTCCGCACCCTGGACGACGAGGACGTCCTGCGGCGCCTCACCGTGCTGGATGACGCCGCCACCGGCCCTGTCTCGGTGGTGATCTGGACCACCACCCCCTGGACCCTGCCCGCCAACCAGGCGGTGGCCCTGCACCCGGAACTGGAATACGCCCTGGTGGCGGTCAACGGCGAGCGCCTGCTGCTGGCCAGAGACCTGGTGGAAACCGCCATGGGGCGCTACGGCTTCGAAGACTGGCGCATCGTCGGCCATGCCCGGGGCGCCCTGTTCGAGGGGATGCTGCTGCAACACCCCTTCTATGACCGCCAGGTACCGGTGATCCTGGGCGATCACGTCACCCTGGAAGCGGGGACCGGCGCCGTTCACACCGCCCCCGGCCATGGTCAGGACGACTACGTGGTGGGCAGTCGCTACAACCTGCCGGTGGATAACCCGGTGGGCGGCGACGGTCGCTTCCTGCCCACCACCGAGCTGTTCGCCGGTCAATCCGTGAACGAGGCCAACGGCCACATCCTCCAGCTGCTGCAAGACCGGGGCATGCTGGTGAAGATGGAGAAGATCCGCCACAGCTACCCCCATTGCTGGCGCCACAAGACCCCCATCATCTTCCGCGCCACCCCCCAGTGGTTCATCAGCATGGACAAGGCGGAGCTGCGGGAAACCGCCCTGACCGCCATCGACAAGGTGCGCTGGGTGCCCGACTGGGGCCGCGCCCGCATCGAGGGCATGGTGGCCAACCGCCCCGACTGGTGCATCTCCCGTCAGCGCAACTGGGGCGTGCCCATCCCCCTGTTCGTCAACAAGGAAACCGGCGCCCTGCACCCGGATACCCCTGCCCTGATCGAGGCCGTGGCCCGGCGGGTGGAACAGGCCGGCATCGAGGCCTGGTTCAGTCTGGACCCGCGAGAGCTGCTGGGTGAGGACGCGGACCGCTTCGACAAGCTTGGCGACACCCTGGACGTGTGGTTCGACTCCGGCGTCACCCACGCCACCGTCACCGAGCGCCGGGCCGGGCTGGGACTGCCGGCGGACCTCTACCTGGAAGGCTCCGACCAGCACCGGGGCTGGTTCCAGTCCTCCCTGCTCACCGCCGTGGCCATGCGGGGCGAAGCCCCCTACAAGGCGGTGCTGACCCATGGTTTCACGGTGGACGCCCAGGGCCAGAAGATGTCCAAGTCCAAGGGCAATGTGGTGGCGCCGCAGAAGGTGATGGACACCCTGGGGGCGGACATCCTGCGCCTGTGGGTGGCAGCCACCGACTACAGCGGCGAGATGGCGGTGTCCGACGAGATCCTCAAGCGTACCGCCGACGCCTACCGGCGCATGCGCAATACCACCCGTTTCCTGCTGGCCAACCTCAACGGCTTCGATCCGGCCCGGGATCTGCTGCCGCCGGAACAGATGCTGCCGCTGGATCGCTGGGCGGTGGACCAGGCCCTCAAGGTGCAGCGGCACGTGACCCAGGCCTACGAGCGCTACCAGTTCCACCAGATCTACCAGCGGGTCCACAACTTCTGCTCGGTGGAGATGGGCAGCTTCTACCTGGACGTGATCAAGGACCGCCAGTACACCACCCAGGCGGACAGCCGCGCCCGCCGTTCGGCCCAGACCGCCATGTACCACGTGGTGGAGGCCATGACCCGCTGGCTGGCCCCCATCCTGAGCTTCACCGCCGAGGAGATCTGGCAGCACATCCCCGGGGAGCGTCCGGCCTCGGTGCTGCTCACCACCTGGTATGAACACCTCTCCCCACTGCCGGAGGACGGCCCCCTGAGCGCTGCCGACTGGCACCGGGTGCTGGAAGTGCGTCAGCTCGTCAGTCGGGAACTGGAGAAGCTGCGGGCCGACGGTGGCATCGGCGCCTCCCTGGATGCCGAGGTGGACCTGTACTGTGACGGCCCCCTGGGGGAGATCCTGTCCCGTCTGGGCGATGAACTTCGGTTCGTGCTGATCACCTCCTATGCCCGGGTACAGGGCCGCGACCAAGCCCCCGCGGATGCCGTGACCACCACCCTCCCGGAGGGAGACGACCTGGCCATCCGGGTATCCCGGTGCGAACATCCCAAGTGCCCCCGCTGCTGGCATCACCGGGCAGATGTGGGAGCCGATGCCGGGCATCCCGAACTGTGCGGACGCTGCGTGGAGAATGTCGCGGGCGCAGGGGAACGCAGGACCTTTGCCTGATCGACACATCAGCCCTCACCCCACCCCCTCTCCCGCCCGCGTGAGAGGGGCGCCAACGGAAAGCGGAAAAAACATGATCAAATGGCTATGGCTGTCTTTTGCCGTGATCGTCCTGGACCAGATCACCAAGCGGATCGCGGAATACCAGCTGGTGCAGTTCGCACCCATGGAGATCTTGCCATTTTTGAACTTCACCCTGGTCTACAACCAGGGGGCGGCGTTCAGCTTCCTTAGTGACGCCGGCGGCTGGCAACGCTGGTTCTTCACCGTGCTTGCCATCGGCGTCAGCGTGATCCTGGTGTGGTGGATGGCCAAGCTCAAGCGGGAGGAAGTCGGAACCGCCGTGGGCCTGGCTCTGGTGGTCGGCGGCGCCATCGGCAATGTCATCGACCGGATCTGGCATGGTCATGTGATCGACTTCATCGACATGCACTATGCCGGCTACCACTGGCCCGTGTTCAACATCGCCGACAGCGCCATCACCGTGGGCGCCGTCTGGCTGATTGCCGCCAACCTGCTGCAGGGGGTCAAGCCTCCGCCCAAGGCCTCATGATCCGCCCCGGCAGCCGGGTCCGCATGCATGTCCGCCTGTGTCTGGACGACGGCACCGTGGCGGACGATACCCGCGCCGACGGGGATGAACCGGTCACCTTTACCGTGGGCGCGGGCGAACTGCTGCCGGGCCTGGAGGCCGTGGTCATGGGTCTGGCCACCGGTGACCGCCACACGGTCACCCTGCCCCCGGAGCAGGCCTACGGCTTTGCCTCGCCCCGGGCGGTGCAGACCCTGCCCAGGAATGATTTCCCCCCGGACCTGGCCCTGGCGGAAGGGCTGATCGTGGGTTTTGACACCCCCACCGGGGAGCAGATCCCCGGACTGATCCGCCGGATCGGGGAAGACGGCGTCACGGTGGACTTCAATCACCCACTGGCGGGACAGGCCATGACGGTGACGGTGGAGATCCTGGCCGTGGACCCGCCATAGCCATTTCCCCGGGGGAAAAGAGGCCATTCGAAGCCCATGGGGCAATGTTGTACACTCATCCCCCTGCCAACACACCCACCGGGTCTGACCATGCATATCCTCCTCGCCAATCCCCGCGGATTCTGCGCCGGCGTCGACCGGGCCATCGAGATCGTCGAACGGGCCCTGGATCTGTTCGGCACCCCCATCTACGTTCGTCACGAAGTGGTCCACAACCGCTACGTGGTCAATGAACTACGGGAAAAGGGCGCCATCTTCGTCGAGGAACTGGATCAGGTCCCGGATGGGGCCACGGTCATCTTCAGCGCCCACGGCGTACCCCGCACCGTGCGCGACGAGGCCCGTCGCCGGGGCCTGCGGGTCTTCGACGCCACCTGTCCGCTGGTGACCAAGGTCCACATGCAGGTGGCCCGTCATGCCGCCCGGGGCGAGGAAGTGGTCCTTATCGGCCATGCCGGTCATCCCGAGGTGGACGGCACTCTGGGCCAGTATGACCGCAGCCAGGGCGGCGAGATCTATCTGGTGGAAAACGTGGAGGCCGCCTCCCGGCTGGACGTGAAACACCCCGAAACCCTGGCCTACGTGACCCAGACCACCCTGTCCATGGACGACACCCAGGGCATCGTGGACGCCCTGCGGGCGCGCTTTCCCCACATCCAGGGCCAGCGCCGGGACGACATCTGCTACGCCACCCAGAACCGGCAGGACGCCATCAAGGCCCTGGCCGCCGAATGCGACCTGATCCTGGTGGTGGGTTCTCCCAACAGTTCCAACTCCAACCGGCTGCGGGAGATCGCCGAAAAGCTGGGGGTGGAGGCCTACCTGATCGACGGTGCCGAAGACATCCAGCCCCAGTGGCTGGAAGGCCGTCGGCGGATCGGCGTCAGTGCCGGCGCCTCCGCGCCGGAGCTGCTGGTGCAGCAGGTGCTGGATCACCTGCGGCCCCTGGGGGTGGAGACCATCGTGGAACACGAGGGACGCCCGGAAAAGGTGACCTTCTCCCTGCCCAGGGAACTGCGTCTCAAGGAGGGCTGAGGGCAGGTTACCGCCGATGCCCGGCCCGGCACCATGAAAAAAAGCGGGCGCCGATGGCGCCCGCGATCACTACACTGCCTGCAGGGATGGGACGGTTACTTGCGTCCGGCGGTGAACTCCGGATAGGCCTCCAGACCGCACTCGGCGATGTCCACGCCCTTCAGTTCGTCTTCCTCGCTCACCCGGATACCCATGGTGTACTTGAGGATCAACCAGAAGAGGATACTCATGGTGAAGACGAAGGCGAAGATGGACAGGATGCCCACCAACTGGGCCACGAAGCTGGCGTCCGGGTTGGACAGCAGCACCGCGAACACACCCCAGATACCCGCCGTACCGTGGGCGGAGATGGCGCCGGCCGGATCGTCGATCTTGATCTTGTCCAGCAGGACGATGGAGAACACCACCAGCACGCCACCGATGAAGCCGATGGTGGTGGCCAGCAACGGATGGGGCATCAGCGGTTCCGCCGTGATGGCCACCAGGCCGGCCAGGGCGCCGTTCAGACCCATGGTGAGGTCGGTCTTGCCGAACAGCAGACGGGAGGTGATCAGGGCCGCCACCACGCCGCCGGCGGCGGACAGGTTGGTGTTGGTAAAGACGCGAGCCACGGCGTTGGCGGATTCCACGTCGGACACCTTCAGCTCCGAGCCGCCGTTGAAACCGAACCAGCCCAGCCAGAGGATGAAGATACCCAGGGTGGCCAGGGGCATGTTGGCACCCGGCAGGGCGTTGATCTGCCCCTTGGGACCGTACTTGCCCTTACGAGCGCCAAGGAGCAGCACACCGGCCAGGGCCGCCACCGCACCGGTCATGTGCACGATGCCGGAACCGGCGTAGTCCAGGTAACCCAGTTCGTCCAGGAAGCCGCCGCCCCAGCTCCAGAAACCCTGGAAGGGATAGATGAAGCCGGTGAGGATCACGGCGAAGATGAGGAACGCCCAGAGCTTCATGCGCTCTGCCACGGCACCGGAGACGATGGACATGGCGGTGGCAACGAAGACCACCTGGAAGAAGAAGTCCGACAGATTGGAGTAGTAGATTTCCCCGTCGCTCAGCAGCACCTCTTCGACGGAGTTGTCCACGCTGCTCAGGATCGGCATGAAGCTCGGGATGAGGGAATTGAAGCCGTCTCCGTACATGATGTTGTAGCCGATCAGCATGTACATGATACAGGCGATGGAATACAGCGCGATGTTCTTGGTGAGAATCTCCACGGTGCTCTTGGAGCGGACCAGGCCCGCCTCCAGCATCGTGAACCCTGCGGCCATCCACATGACCAGTGCGCCGGATACGAGGAAATAGAACGTATCCAGGGCGTATGCGATTTCTATGACTTGGCTTTCCACGGTATGTCCCCCGCCGACGTTGATCGGCTTATGGTTTTACAGTGCGTCGGAACCGGTCTCTCCGGTACGGATGCGGATGGCCTGCTCCAGCGGGAAGACGAAGATCTTGCCGTCCCCGATCTTGCCCGTGTTGGCCGACTTGCTGATGGCCTCGATGACCTGATCCACCAGGGCATTGTCCACGGCCACTTCCAGCTTGACCTTGGGCAGGAAGTCCACCACGTACTCGGCCCCCCGATACAGTTCCGTATGACCCTTCTGACGCCCGAAGCCCTTGACCTCCGTGACGGTGATGCCCTGCACCCCGATCTCGGAAAGCGCCTCGCGCACGTCGTCCAGCTTGAACGGCTTGATGATGGCAGTGACTAGTTTCATGTCGGGTGCTCCCGGGAAACGGCCCGCGTCCGGCGGGCCGTGTCCTGATGTGATTGAGAGGTTCCTGGTTCTCAGAAGCTCATGACGAAGGAGACGTTGAAGCGCGGATCGTCGATATTGCTGTCGTCATCGATGTCGTTCTGGGTGTAGGCGAAGGTGAAGTCACCCATGGAGGTGGACTTGGTGAGGTAGAGGGACCACCAGGTGTAGTCTTTTTCGCCTTGATTGTTCTCGGCGTCCTTGTGGAAATCCACATAGCCCACGGCGGCACCCAGACTGATGGCGGGTACAACCTCAAACTCGTAGCCGATTTCGTAGGCCAGACTGCCTTCAAAGTCACTCTCATCGGCATTGGTCACATAGTTGATCATGCCGTACAGCCCCATGAAGTCCAGGGCGCCGTAGATCTCGCCCAGATCGGAGTCATCCAGGCTGGGATAGGCGTAGTAGATGTAGCCCACGTCGAACCCGACGCCGGAGGCACCGATTTCACCGGCAACACCGAAATAGGCGTCGATCTCGTAGCCGGAGTCGCCATCTCCGAAATCCACGTTGGAAGCCCAGGTTCCGATGTAGAAACCACCTTCATGTTCAAAATCCAGTCCACCCTGGACTGCCGCCTGATCGTCGGTCTGGGTCACGCCCCGGAACAGATAATTGCTGGTGAAGCCGATATTGGCGCTGATCTCGGCGGAAGCCGTGGACGTCACCAGCCCACCGGCCAGCAGGGCGGCGGTCACGGCGCTGGTGAGGGCGGCCTTCTTGAACGTGCTGTGCATGTGTCGATCTCCTGAGCAAGGGTTTTACTGTGGTTGAAAAACTGCTTCAACGGAGCAATAGCAGGGAGCATGCCAGTTTTTTTTGTGAGTCATTTCAAGAGATTGGCCACATACCTCAGAAAACAATCCCGGCAGGCGCGCCGTTTTGGGCAAATGCACCCCATGAGCGCACCAAAATGGGGCGCCCACCCACCACTCGCCCATCCCCTGCCGGGACGACTAGAATAGGGTTCAATACACAAAAGACCACGGAGGAAACGGCCATGATCGACAGCAAAAGCCTGGATGAGATGGCACGCAAGCTGAGCAGCATGATGCCCGAGTCGGTGCAGCACGTTCAGGCGGACATCGAGAAGAACCTAAAGGCGAGCCTGTCCGGTGCCCTGCAGCGGATGGATCTGGTGACCCGGGAGGAATTCGAGGTGCAGGCCGCCCTGCTGGAGCGCACCCGCGAGCGCCTCTCCGCCATGGAGGCCAGGGTCAAGGCCCTGGAGAAGGAATTCCTGGTCCCCCGCACCCGGGGGGACGACACCGTGGGCGAGGTGTAACGGCGGCGTTTTCCCCTCACCCCACCCCCTCTCCCCCAAGGGGAGAGGGGAACCCACCACTCATTTGTGGCCCTCCTGATACCCGGTCACCATGGACTTGAGATAGGCATACCAGGGATGACCGGTGGTGGAGGCCATGTAGATGTGGCCGATCAGGAACAGCATCAGGGCGAAGGTGGCCGCCACGTGGGCGTAGGCCACCCAGGCCAGGGGCAACAGATCGCCCATGAACGTCCCCTTCCAGGCGGCATAGGTCAGCAGCAGCAAACCGGATACCCACAACGCCGGTGCAATCGCCGCCTTGAAACCGAAATAGGCCAGTCGCTGCAGCGGATTATGCTTGCTGGACGGTGATGTCACGAAGGGCTTGGCTTCGCCGGAGAAGATCCCGTAGGCGTAGTACAGCATCACCGCCGGCAAGCCCCGGTGGGTGGGCACATACTGGCGCCACTCCCCCGTCACCACATGCCAGAAGATGGCAAAGGCCCACAGACCGATCAGGCTCAGGGCCATGACGATATGGACCTTGAGGGCCGTGTCATAGGCCATCAGGCCATGACTGCCGTGCAGTGCCAGCCCGGTGAACAACAGGCCGAAGATCAGGATCGTCTGCGCCCAGTGCCAGAAACGCTCGAACAGCGTGAAGATGCGTACCTTGTTCATGCAGCCCCCCTCATCCGGCGACGGTGGATCAGATAGCGTCCCAGGCCGTGAGCCACCACCGACAGCAGGGTCAGCCATACCGCGAGCCAGCCGAAGGGTTCCCAGGGATGCCGGTCACGGCCGGGGATATAGACCCCCGGCAGATCCGCCAGCCGACCGTCCACGCCGTGGCAGGATTCACAGCTCAGGGCATCCTCCCT
Source organism: Ectothiorhodospira shaposhnikovii (assembly GCF_047222355.1). Lineage (NCBI taxonomy): Bacteria > Pseudomonadati > Pseudomonadota > Gammaproteobacteria > Chromatiales > Ectothiorhodospiraceae > Ectothiorhodospira > Ectothiorhodospira shaposhnikovii. The sequence continues at coordinate 3,119,919 of NZ_CP178333.1, forward strand.
GGGCGCCACCATGTGATTGACCGGCCAGTACATGCGGGTGTCCACAAATCCGTACTCGCCGCTGAACCCGGCCTCGGTCTGACCCGTCCGGCGGGCGGTGGCCATGCCCGATGCCAACGCCGCATCCCAGTCGTAACCCCGCCAGAAGGCGTTTTCGTCCCGTCCGAACAGGTGCGCCACCAACAGGGTGTTGTAGTGGGTATCGTAGGGTTGACGCCCCGCCATGATCTTGAAAGGCCAGATCCGGGCGCCGGGCTGCCCCGGTTCCCCCAGGGGCCGGTTCACGGGCACCGGCGCGGAGGGATCAATGGGATCCCCCAACAGGGTGTAGTGCATGTTGCCATCGAACCAGCGGTACTCAGGCACCAGATTTTCCTCCCACTGGAAGGCGCCCTTCATGCCGTCATAGACCACCAGACCGTCTTCCATTTCCACCACGGGGCGCCCCTGTTCGTCCCGGCGCCCGGCCACGGACCAATCCCAGAGGGTCTTGGTGGGCAGCCCGCCCCGGGCAATGGCCGGTACATGGCAGGTCTGACAGGCAATGAATTCGGCATGTTGGTTGAGCTTGTTGTGGATGCCGGTGTCATGGGGCGCGGCGCCGTGGCAGGATTGACAGGCCGGTCGGTCGCTCTCCCGCCCCGGCACCGCAACACCCGCCTCGGGGGCGGCCTTGAGCTGGTAGCGGCTGCCCTGCTGGATATGGCCGCTAAATTCATGGCAGGTGGCACAGGAAAAATTCAGGCCATCGGGATCCATGTGCACATCCACATGGCGGGGTGGCGCCAGCAGGGAGCTGTCCAGATCGCCGTGCTTGACCGCGTCGCCCCCGCCCCCTTCAAAGTGGCAGGTGCCACAGGTTTCCCGGCTGGATCGACCCACATGGCGGGCCACATGGGCCAGATCCGGGGCCTTGAACAGTCGACCCCGGAACGGGGTATCCTCGTAGGGGGGATGACCGGCCCCGGTGGGAAATTTCACATAGGTGCCCGTGGTGTCGTGACAGACCAGGCAGTCCACCCGATCCTCGGCGGTGAAATCGAAATGCTCGTCCTCCCAACCGTAGCCCACGTGGCAACTGCTGCAGCGCTCATAACTGCCGGCAATGCCCTGGCACAGATTGTTCAGGGCAAACCGCTTGCCCAGGGTCTGGCCGGTTTCCGGCTGCTCGAAGCGCCAGGTCCAGTGGATGCTGCGGTGAACCTGCAGCGCGGCTTCCGTGTGGCATTCCAGACAGGCCCGGGTGACTTCCGGGCCACTATGGAACGGACCGGCCAGTTGCTCGAACTTGCGATGATCCGCCGTGGAGGACAAGGATGTCTCCGCGGGCAGGGCGGGGATCTCGTCGGCCGGTATCTGCAAGGGGAGCAGTACCAGCGAAAGGATGAGAAGACCTGAGCGTATCGACACGTGTCACTCCGGGACGTGAATGGCAAACCGGAGACCATTAGCAGGCACTAATAATCTAAAGTGAGTGTGACACAACCTCCACGCCTGCGTCCTTGATAATCATCAGGACGCCCTCAGCCGGGCCGGCACCAGTCATCGCCGGCGGCATCCTCGCGGTTGCGTTCACGCACCACATAGGAGCGGATCCGCCCCGACTCGAAATAGGTCCGCGCCATCAGTTCGCTCAGCACCCCGGTGGTGAGCAGCTGCACCGAGACCAGCACGCACATCACCCCCACGAACAACAGCGGCCGGGTGCCGATATCCGCTTGCAACAGCACCTTGATCAGCAGCAGATAGCCCAGAATGGCCGAGCCCAGGGCGCCAAAGAACAGGCCGATGGAACCGAAGAAGTGTCCCGGGCGCGCCTTGTAGCGCATGAAGAAGTACACCGACAAAAGGTCCAGGATCACCCGGAAGGTGCGGGAGATCCCGTACTTGGAGTCGCCGTGGGCACGAGGGTGGTGGGTCACCACGTGCTCGCGGATGCGCCGCGGCGAGGTCTGGGTGGCGAACCAGGCCGGGATGAAGCGATGCATCTCGCCGTAGAGACGGACCCCCTTGAGAACCTGGGCCCGGAACACCTTGAGGCTGCAACCGTAGTCGTGCAGGTTCACCTTGGTGGTCCAGCGGATCAGCTTGTTGGCGATGCGGGACGGTACCTTGCGTTTCCACAGATCGTCATGGCGGTCCTTGCGCCAGCCCGCCACCATGTCCAGATCCTCGTCCAGCAGTCGGCGCACCATGACGGGGATATCCGCCGGATCGTTCTGCAGGTCGCCATCCAGGGTGGCGATGACGCTGCCGCGGGCATGGTCGATCCCCGCCTGCATGGCCGCGGTCTGGCCGAAATTGCGCTGTAACGTGAGTACCCGCACATGGCGTCCATACTGTTCCCGGGCCGCCAGCATGCGGTCCGGCGTGGCGTCGGCACTGCCGTCATCCACCAGCACCACCTCCCAGGGCATGGACAGGTCACCCAGGGCCTCATGGATACGGGCCACCAGGGGGGCCACGTTATCCTCCTCGTTGTACATGGGAATGACCAGGGACAGGCTCAGGGCCTCCTCGGTGCGGTAGACGGCGTAGCCCTGATCATCGGTGACGGCCTGCGCCGTCGCGGCATCGCCTTCGGGTTTGACGGACATGATGGTCTATTTCTCTTTGTTGGCCGCCGGCAGCCAGGGCAACAACAGCCCGCCGGCAAGCGTGGATCCAAGCAGGAAAAGATGCAGGTTGACGGCGCCCACCAGGGCCTGTTCCGCCGATACGCCGAAAGGCAGCAGGGCCGCCATCACACCGGCTTCATAGGTACCGGCCCCTCCGACCCCGTGTACCGGCAGGACACTGGTCAGATCACCGGCGATGACCGCCAGCCACAGGGCGGCGGCGGGGGCCTCCAGGAACAGGGCCAGCACCCAGACAAAGACGGCCAGTTTGACGCTCCAGTTCAGCGCCGTCCAGGCCCAGGCACGCCAGAAGTCCCGGGGAGAGGACGGCAAGGCCTCCAGGGCCCGCAGGACCCAGTCCCCCCATCGCCCCCGGACACGCGGCGCCAGCCAGTGCCGCAGCAGGGGCGAGACGCGGCGCACCAGCGGCAGGCCCGACAACCACAGGACCGTGGCCGCCAGGGCCGCCGGCCATCCCACCAGCCAGGTGCCGACCGCCGCCAGGCCGAAGGCGGCGAGCACATGCAGGTCCATGAGGCGAAACCAGAGCAGCACCGGCACGGAATGCACCGCCGGTACCTGGAAGTAGCGTGCCATCAACACCGGAAAGCTCAACTCGCCGGTACGCATGGGCAGCAGATTGTTGAGCAGATTGTGAATCAGCGTCAGGCGCAGACAGGCCGGGAAACGGCCCCGCATCGCCGACCGGTAAAAGTCATAAACCCGCCAGGCACGCAGGGCATAGGTGAGCAGGGTGAGCAGACCGGCCACCAGCAAGGCCATCGGCGACAGATCCCGCCAGGGCGCCAGGATGCCCCCCCAACCGTAGAAGACTTCCACCAACCCGACAAAGACCAGGAAGATGGCGATGGAAACGAGGGTTCTGGCGCGAGGCCTCAACATCCGGAAATATCCCAACACACCCGCCACCCGTCGACAAAGCAAAACCCTGCCGCCGACACCACGACCGGGTTACACTGCGCACATTCCATCCAAGCCCCGCAAGCCGACATCGTGCCACGCATCCATACCTATTACCCGACGGACCTGCAGGAACTGTCACCCCGCATCCTCTGGGCCTTCCTGACGGCGGCCCTGTTCACGGCCTTCTTCTACAACCTGCACGGCGTGCCGCTATTCGACCTGGACGAAGGGGCGTTCAGTGAAGCGACCCGGGACATGCTGGCCCGGGGTGACTTCATCGCCACTTACCTCTATGGCGAGCCGCGGTATGATAAGCCTATCCTGATTTACTGGCTACAGGCCCTGAGCGTGAGCGCCTTCGGGCTCAACGAACTGGCCCTGCGACTGCCCTCGGCCCTCGCCGCCACCGGCTGGATGCTGCTGATATTCGCCTTCGTGCGGCGGGTCTGTGACCGTCATACCGCCCTGGCGGCCGCCATCATCGGCGCCACGTCCCTGGGGGTGATCATCATCGGCAAGGCGGCCATCGCCGATGCCGCCCTGCATCTGTTCATCGTCGGCGCCATGTTCGCCATCTACCTGCATTTCAAGGAAGGCGGGGTTCGCTGGGTCTATCTGGCATTCCTGTGCATGGGCCTGGGCTTTCTGACCAAGGGACCGGTGGCGGTGGTGATCCCGCTGGCGGTCAGCCTGATCTTCTATGGTCTCAAGGGCGAGTGGCGGTCCTGGCTGCGGGCGGCCTTCAATCCCCTGGGGATCATGCTGTTCCTGCTCATCGTGCTGCCCTGGTATCTGGCCATCACCTGGCGGGAAGGGCCGGGGTTCCTGATGGGCTTTTTCCTGGAGCACAACCTGGGCCGTTTCCAGGCCCCCATGCATGGCCATGCCGGTCCCTTCTACTTTTATTTGCCGGTGCTGCTGGTGGCCCTGCTGCCCTATACCACGGTGCTGATCCGGACCCTGTGGGAAGTGAGGGAGAGCTTCCGCGAGGACCTGCACGGGTATCTGCTGACCTGGTTCCTGTTCGTGCTGGTGCTGTTCTCGGCGGCCGGCACCAAGCTGCCCCATTACATCTTCTACGGCATCACCCCCCTGTTCATCCTGATGGCCCTGCACCTGGACCGGGTCCGCAGCCGGTTCTGGCTGTTCCTGCCCCCGGCCCTGCTGTTTGCCGGGCTGCTGGCCCTGCCCCATCTGGTGGACCTGATCAAGCCCCATCTGGACGACCCCTTCATTCTCGCCCTGCTGACGGACCACCATGTGCATTTCGGCCCCCTCTGGCATGCCTTCTTCGTCATCGCCCTGGCGGCCTGCCTGTTCTTCATGCTGGATCGACGCATCCAGCGCGGCTATCGCCTGTTCCTGATCGGCCTGACCCTGAACGTGGGCGTGGCCGGGCTCCTGCTGCCGGCGGTGGCCGGTGTACAGCAGTCCCCCATCCGCGATGCCGGCCTGGCGGCCAGGGATCTGCCGGAAACGGTGGTGATGTGGCGCCTGAACAACCCCAGTTTCAGCATCTATGCCAACCGGGGCGTGGAGCGGCGCATGCCGGAGCCGGGAGAAGTGGCGGTCACCAAGGAGGACTCCCTGGACAGGCTGGCGCACCTCCCCCATGAAGTGCTGCACGCGCGCAACGGGGTGATCCTGGTGCGGATACTCGAAGCCCCATAGGGAGTTCGCTCGGGTACCGGCTTTGGGTTATAGTCCGGGCATCAGGGACGAGCCCCATGGAAGGAGCCATGCAACTTGCCGTCATCCGCAGCCGTGCCCAACTGGGCATCCAGGCCCCGCCGGTTCACATCGAAGTCCATCTGGCCAACGGGCTGCCCAGCTTTGCGATGGTGGGCCTGCCGGAAGTGGCCGTGAAGGAAAGCCGCGACCGGGTCCGGGCCGCCATCCAGACCAGCGGCTTCGAATTTCCGGCCCGCCGCATCACCGTCAACTTGGCACCGGCGGACCTGCCCAAGGAGGGCGGTCGCTTCGACCTGGGAATCGCCCTGGGCATCCTGGCGGCCTCCGGACAGGTCCCTCTCAAGGCCTGCAATGGCCTGGAATTCCTGGGAGAACTGGGCCTGACCGGTGAGCTGCGCCCGGTGCGCGGCGTACTGCCCGCGGCCATGGCGGCGGCGCGGGCGCAGCGAACCCTGATGCTGTCCCGGGGCGATGCGGACGAGGCGGTGCTGGTGGACGGTGTGGTCGTGATACCGGCGGACCATCTGCTGGAAGTCTGTGCCCACCTGCGCGACGAAGCGCCCCTCTCCCCCCATGCACGGATCCCCTCGACCACGGATGACCCGTCCACGCAACCGGATCTGACGGACGTGCGCGGCCAGCCCCAGGCCCGACGCGCCCTGGAAGCCGCCGCCGCCGGCGGCCATCACCTGCTGATGATCGGACCACCCGGCACCGGCAAGACCATGCTGGCCAGCCGCTTGCCGGGACTGCTACCGCCCATGAGCGAAACCGAAGCCCTGGAAACCGCGGCCCTGCATGCCATCAGTCACCACGGCATCGACCCCGCCCGATGGCGGACCCGTCCCTTCCGTACCCCCCATCACACCTGTTCGGGGATTGCGCTGGTGGGTGGTGGTTCACGCCCCAAACCCGGAGAGATTTCCCTGGCCCATAACGGAATTCTGTTCCTGGACGAACTGGCGGAGTTCGATCGCAAGGCCCTGGACGTGCTGCGTGAACCCCTGGAGACCGGCCGCATCTCCATCTCCCGCGCCGCCCGGCAGGCGGAGTTTCCGGCCCGTTTCCAGCTGGTGGCGGCGATGAATCCCTGCCCCCAGGGCTATGACTGCGACCTGGGACCCCACTGCCGCTGCACGCCGGAACAGCGTCGGCGGCACCGGGGGCGCATCTCGGCCCCGCTGCTGGACCGGATCGACCTGTCCATCGAGGTGCCCCGGCTGCCGCGGGATGTGCTGATGGATCCGGGACCGCCCCCGGAATCCACCGAGCAGGTCAGGTCGAGGGTGGCCGCCTGCCGGGACCGGCAACTGGCACGGCAGGGGAAACTGAACGCGGCCCTGTCCGGGCGGGAAGCGGAAGGAATCTGTACGCTGGCCCCGGCCCACCAACAGTTGCTGGAAACGGCCATGGACCGTTTCAGGCTCTCGGCTCGGGCCTATCACCGCATCCTGAGGGTCGCCCGCACCCTAGCGGACATGGATGGCGCGCCCCGGATCGAGGCGCACCACCTGATGGAAGCCCTGAGCTACCGGGCCATGGACCGCTGGCGGGCCAGTGAGGCCTGAGCATTCACGGCCGGGACTGGACGGATCAGCCGCCGCTGGCGCGGGAGGCGCGCTTGCGCTCGTGCTCCAGCAACAGCTTCTTGCGCACCCGGATCGCCTTGGGGGTGACTTCCACCAGTTCATCGTCCTCGATGAATTCCAGGGCCTGCTCCAGGGACAGGCGCAGGGGCGGCGTCAGGATGATGTTCTCGTCGGAACCGGCGGCGCGGATGTTGGTGAGCTGCTTGGCCTTGAGGGGGTTCACCACCAGGTCGTTGTCCCGGGTGTGGATGCCGATGACCATGCCCTCATAGACCTCTTCACCGGGGCCGATGAACATGCGGCCACGCTCCTGCAGGTTGAACAGGGCAAAGCCCAGGGCCTTGCCGTTGCCGTTGGCGATCAGTACCCCGTTGTTGCGGGGGGCCACCGCGCCGGCGCGGAACTCGCCGTAACTGTCGAACACATGATGCAGGATGCCGGTGCCGGAGGTGGCGGTCAGGAATTCGGTCTGGAAACCGATCAGGCCGCGGGAAGGCACCCGGTAGTCCAGACGCACCCGGCCCTTGCCGTCGGGGATCATGTCCAGCAGTTCGCCGCGGCGGCTGCCCAGCTTTTCCATAATGCCCCCCTGGTGCTGCTCCTCCACGTCCACCGTCACCATCTCATAGGGCTCTTCCTTGATTCCGTCGCGGGTGCGCACGATGACTTCCGGGCGGGACACGCCCAGCTCGTAGCCCTCGCGGCGCATGTTCTCGATCAGGATGGACAGGTGCAGCTCTCCCCGGCCGGACACCCGGAACTTGTCCGGATCGTCGGTCTCTTCCACCCGCAGGGCCACATTGTGCTTGAGCTCCTCCATCAGACGCTCGCGCAGGTTGCGGGAGGTGACGTACTTGCCGTCACGTCCGGCGAAGGGCGAGGTGTTGACCTGGAAGGTCATGCTCACGGTAGGCTCGTCCACCGTCAGGGCCTTGAGGGGCTCCACCGCAGCCGGGTCGCAAATGGTATCGGAGATATAGAGTTCATCCATGCCGGTGAAGGCGATGATGTCACCGGCACGGGCCTCGGGCACTTCCATCCGGTCCAGCCCCCGGAAGCCCAGGATCTGGAGCACGCGCCCGTTACGCACGTTGCTTTCCCGGTCCATGACCTTGACGGCGGTATTGGTCCTGATCTTGCCGCGGGTGATACGGCCGATCCCGATCAAACCCTGATAGGTGTTGTAATCCAGGGAGGACACCTGCATCTGGAACGGGCCTTCCGGGTCCACGCTGGGGGACGGCACCTTGTCGATGATGGTCTGGAACAGAGGATCCATGTTGCCTTCGGTCACACCCGGCTCCAGGCCGGCGAAACCCTTGAGAGCGGAGCAATACACCACGGGGAAGTCGAGTTGTTCCTCGCTGGCGCCCAGGCGGTCGAAGAGGTCGAAGATCTGATCCACCACCCAGTCGGGACGGGCGCCGGGGCGGTCGATCTTGTTCACCACCACGATGGGGCGAAAGCCCATGGCGAAGGCCTTGGCGGTGACGAAGCGGGTCTGGGGCATGGGGCCGTCGACCGCATCCACCAGCAACAGCACGGAATCCACCATGGACAGCACCCGCTCCACCTCGCCGCCGAAATCGGCGTGGCCGGGGGTATCCACCACATTGATCCGGTAGCCGTTCCACTCCAGGGCGGTGTTCTTCGCCAGGATGGTGATGCCCCGCTCCTTTTCCAGCGCGTTGGAGTCCATCATCCGCTCCACCACCTGAGCCCGGGCGTCCAGGGTCCCCGAATGCTGCAGCAGCTTGTCCACGAGGGTGGTCTTGCCATGGTCCACGTGGGCGATGATGGCGATGTTGCGAAGCTTGTCGGTCATGGGGAAAACGGCCTGCCGCCGGGGGATTGTTGGGCAAAGGGGGCGAGGATTATACAGCCCGCGGGGTTGCGCGGATATGGCAAGGCCATGGATTATCCGCACGAAAACGGGTATTCCGCGGGGAAATTGGGCATCATGAGGCCCTGCAACCCCTGTGCACAGGAGGCCTTCCCATGAAGACCCGTTATCAGGACATTGCCCCCTATCAGACGCTGGACGGATCGGAAATCCGGGAACTCATGCATCCCCGCCTGAATGGGGAGGGCGCGCTGAGCCTGGCGGAAGCCTTGGTACAGCCCGGCGCCGACACCCGCCTGCACCGCCACATGCAGACCGAGGAGCATTATCACTTCACCCAGGGCGAGGGGATGATGTATCTGGGAGATCAGGCCTTCCCGGTCAATGCGGGAGATACGGTCAGGATACCGCCCGGGGTCGCCCACAAGGTCCGGAATACCGGTGATGTGCCCCTGCGCATCCTGTGTGCCTGCGCGCCCCCCTATCGCCATGAGGACACGCAGGTTCTGGACTGATCAGGCCGGTGTCTCGTTCTCCGCCGGCATCTGCAGATGAAATCCCCGGCTTCTGAGGTTTTCCATTACCTGGACGGCATCCTCCCGGGCCAGCCTGCGTTCGGGGGTCAGTTCGAACTCCAGGGCAAACACCGGCGCGCCGAACACCCTCATCAGGGCCTCCGGCAGGGATGAAAAATCATCCTTGGCGGGCAGGTAGAGATAGGTATCCTGCTTGCGGCTACTGCGATAGACGTAGCATGGCATGCCGTGGGTGTCGTGACTCAAACCATGTTCTCCTTCGCTCAAGCATCAATACGTTGGCAATCATACATTGGCAATCCCGCAACCGCCCGTCATTCCCCCCCGCATCTGACCCGGCGCAAATTCCGTGCAAACCACGACAAGGACTCAATCCGCCTCGAAGATCACATCAGGCTCATCGGACGGGGGCTGCACTTCAGCCGGCGGCGGTAACCGGGGCGCGGCGCCCACCCGGTCCCAGACCTCCATGCGCTGAATATCCCGGCGCCGGTACTCAAAGGCCACGTGGCCGCCCATGACGACCTGCTGCAGGTAGAGACTGGTGGGGGTGGTCGCAATCAGATTGCCCTCCCGAACCACCCCGTCACCCAGTACCAGCCGCATGCGCGCGCCCTCAAGCCGGGGCAGTTCGGCCGGCAAGGCCGTGCGATAGGCCCTGGGCACGGGCGCGGGATCGGCCTCCAGCCGGAAGCTGGAAGCCGGCGGCAGGGGCTGGACCGGTGCAAAGGGGTCGTACTCGGCAATCTCCAGCGGTTGCCCGATTTCTTCCTCAATCCGACGGATCAGGGCCTGATTGGGTAACTCCACATCCCAGGGGCGGGTGACGGGCATCTGGATTTCCACCCCCACGCCGAACCGATCCAGGGTTTGCTCCACGGTCCGATCCGCACCGCCGTACAGGGCTCCACCGAGTACCAGCAGCCCCATCACCGACACCAGAAAGCCGGTCCGGGCCCGACGCCAGTGCAGCAACACGAAGGCCAGCGAGACAATAGGGACGAGATTGATCACGCCCCAGATGAATTCCCGGCGAAATCCGGCCCGGACCACCAGCAGGTAACCCAGGAGCACCAGTGCCGACCCTGCCAACAGGGCGCCGTCCAGTACCGTCATGCGCAGACCCTCGAACCGCCACTCAATCGCAGGATTATAACAGCGCCCATACCGGCCATTGTCGCTTGTCCCTACCACCCGCCCGGGTTAAGCTGCCGATCAGCGGTCAGAACCTCAAGGAGAGAGGCGCATGTCCAGGGAATACGGCCTGACACTCACCGAACTGCTCATCACGCTCGCCGTTGCCGCGGTGCTTGCCACCCTTGCCATCCCCGGTTTTGCGGGCATGGTGCGGGAGCAGCAGTTGATCACCACCACCAACACCTTCATCAGTGCCCTCCACACGGCCCGCTGGGAAGCCGTGAAGCGAGGTCGCCACGCCCTGCTCTGCCCGTCCACGGACGGGCAGCAATGTACCGACACCTCCTATGCGGAAGGCTGGATCGTCGGCGTGGTGGAACACCCGGTCACCGGACCGATGATCCAGCCCGCCACGGTCATTCGTCATTTTGGCCCCGTGCCCGCGTCGGTGACCATCCACACCAATGGCACAATGGGGGAATACATTGCCTATCGCAACGACGGCCAGACCCGTCGTCTGAACGGCGCGCTGCAGATGGGGTCGGTGTGGCTATGCCATGGGGAGACGGGGCGGCGGATCGTCATCAGCCGAACCGGACGGGCGAGAGTGGAAATCACGTCCTGCTAAGTGAGGCAGGGTCATCGGAACCGCCCGGGCCTTGGGCCGGGCGGTTCCTGTCGGGGATTTAACGGGCCACCCAGGCGGTGCACCAGCCGTTGGCGGATACCAGTTTGCCGGGGAATACGGAGCAAGGACCCCAGTCCTGGGCGCTGGCATCCGTGTACAGCAGGCAGTTCAGGCAGGTCTGCCCCTCCTCATAGGCGGGATGGCCAGCTGCGGCGGAGGCATCATGCACGTAGTTCAGGGCCTGAGCAGCGGGATCATCCTCGCTCAGGCGCTCCATGGCCTTGGCCGTCGTGGTCCAGCCCAGGCCTGCCACTGGCACGGCCAGCAGACCATAACTGCCGAACTTCAGAAAACGGCGCCGACTCAGGGTATTGTCGCGATCTTTCATCGTCTCTTCTCCTGTGTGTTCGTCGTGTCAGTCTCGCAGCATGCCCCTGGCATTCGAGTCCCGCGCCGGTCCCTGATATTCTGTTGTCCCGCCTTGGCAGCGCAGGCTTACCACCTACATAAGCTGGGGGCACCGGATTCACCCTAGCGAACCCCGGCCATGGGCGCAAGTCTCCCGGAGACCACCTTCACGACCCTTATAATGAATCGATTTCGCTCCTCGGAACCTCATCCCTCCCCTACCCTCACGGAAGATTCGCCGGACACGCCCTTGCTGCTCCAGATCCAACAACTTCACACCCCCCAGGTCGGCCCCCTGGACCTCGCCCTTGGCGCCGGAGAACTGGCCCAGGTGGCCGGTCCGTCCGGTGCCGGCAAGTCCCTGCTGCTGCGCGCCATCGCCGACCTGGATCGCAATGAAGGCCTGATCCGACTGGAAGGACAACCCCGACAGGCCCTGAGCGGGTCCGACTGGCGACGCCGGGTGGGCTACCTGCCGGCGGACCCGGCCTGGTGGGCGGACACGGTGGGTGAACATCTGCAACCGGGCGGTGAACACTGGCTGGAAGCCCTGGGTTTCGGCCCGGATGTGCGCACCTGGACCGTGGACCGGCTCTCCAGCGGAGAACGGCAACGCCTGGCGCTGGTGCGGGTACTGCAGAACCGGCCCCGGGTCCTGCTGCTGGACGAACCCACCGCCAATCTGGACCCGGACAACACCCTGATCATGGAAGGCCTGATCCGGGATTATCTGCGCGACAGCGATGCCGCCGCCCTGTGGGTCAGCCATGACGCGGAGCAGCGTAGCCGCCTGGGTGGCCGCCTCCTCCTGATGGAAAGCGGTCAACTGATGGAGTCAAACGGATGAACGTCATCGCCCTGTCACCCCTGGACCTTACTCTGGCGGCCCTGCTGGTGATTGCCCTGGCGGCGCTGACCAGCCGGGTGGGCATGGGGCTGTCGAAGAGCCTGCTGGTCTCGGCCGCCCGCACGGTGGTGCAACTGCTGCTGATCGGCCTGGTGCTCAAGACCCTGTTCGAGCATGCCGCCCTGCACTGGGTGGCCATCATGGCACTGGTGATGCTGCTGGTGGCGGGCCGGGAAGTGGTGGCCCGACAGGGGCGACGATTCACCGGCTGGTGGGCCTACGGCATCGGTACCCTGGCCATGTTCGCGTCCGCCTTCACCGCCACGGTGTTTGCGTTGACCGTCATCATCGGCCCGGCACCCTGGTGGGAGCCCCAGTACGCCATCCCCCTGCTGGGCATGCTGCTGGGCAACACCATGACCGGGATCGCCCTGGGCCTGGACCGTCTCACCCAGTCCGCCTGGCAACAACGCCGGGTGATCGAGGGCCGCCTGATCCTGGGGCAGACCTGGACCGAGGCGATTCGGGACATTCGCCGGGATGCCGCCCGCAGCGGCCTGATGCCCATCATCAATGCGATGGCGGCGGCGGGCATCGTCAGTCTGCCCGGCATGATGACCGGTCAGATCCTGGCGGGCACACCGCCCATGGAAGCGGTGAAATACCAGATTCTGGTGATGTTTCTCATCACCGCGGGCACCGGATTCGGTACCCTGGGGGCCATTTGGCTGGGATCCCGGCGCCTGTTCGACGAGCGGGAGCGACTGCGGCTGGACCGCCTGAAGGCCGGATGAAACCCATCGAGCCACCGGCTGTCGAAAAGCCCGTTGCAGGCTCCCCGGCGGCACGGCATAGGGAGTATCATACGCCCGCTTTACCGGGTCGGCGTCCCAGCGAGGCCGCCCCTTCATTCGCGCTGATCGACAAGGCCCATCATGACAGATTGGACGACGGATAACGCCCGCCAGACCTACAATATCCCCCACTGGAACGGCGACTACTTTCACATCAATGAGCAGGGCCGCGTGATCGTCCGGCCGCCCGCCCATGCCCGGCATCCGGGCGTGGACCTGTTCGAACTGGTGAACCATGTATCCGGCCTGAACATCGACGTGCCGGTGCTGGTGCGCTTTCCGGACATCCTCTGCGACCGCGTGAAGCGACTCACCGAGGCCTTCGATCAGGCCATCGAGGACAACGAGTTCCCCGGCCGCTACACCGCCGTCTATCCCATCAAGGTGAATCAGCAACGCAGCGTGGTGGAGCGCATCCTCACTTGTGGCGGCGAGCGGGTGGGCCTGGAGGCAGGCAGCAAGCCGGAACTGATGGCGGTGCTGGCCCTGGCCCGCCCCGGCGGGGTGATCGTCTGCAACGGCTACAAGGACCGGGAATACCTGCGTCTGGCCATGATCGGCCAGCTGCTGGGACACCGGGTCTACATCGTCATCGAAAAACCCTCGGAGCTGAACGGCGTCATCGAGGCCGCCCGCGACCTGGGGGTCCGCCCCTCCCTGGGCATGCGGGTGCGGCTGGCCTCCATGGGCAAGGGCAAGTGGCAGAACACCGGTGGCGAAAAGGCCAAGTTCGGCCTCTCCGCCGCCCAGGCCCTGAAGCTGCTGGACCAGCTGCGGGACCACGACATGCTGGACTGCATGCAGCTGCTGCATTTCCACATGGGTTCCCAGATCGCCAACATCCGCGACATCCAGTCAGGCATGTACGAAGCCTCCCGCTTCTTTGCCGAACTGCATCGTCTGGGCGCCCCCATCCAGGTGGTGGACGCCGGCGGCGGCCTGGGGGTGGACTACGAGGGCACCCGCTCCCGCAACCTGTGTTCCATCAATTACAGCCTGCAGGACTATGCCGACAGCCTGGTGCGCATCCTGGCCAACACCTGCCGGGAATACGACCTGCCGCCACCGGAGATCTTCACCGAGTCCGGTCGTGCCATGACCGCCCATCACGCGGTGCTGATCACCAATGTGATCGACACCGAGCGTGCGCCGGTGGCCGCCGACATCCAGCCCCCCGACGAGGAGGCCCCGGCGGTACTGCTGGACATGTGGAGCCTGTTCGAACGCACTGCCGAGAGTGCCCCCACCGAAGTCTTCCACACCATGGTGGACTGGCTGCGGGAAGTGCAGTCCATGTTCACCCACGGCCTGCTGGACCTGGAGCACCGGGCCTTGGCGGAGCAGATCTACTTCGCCACCTGCCGACGCCTGCTGACCCGGCATGCCCAGCGCCTGCCCCGGGATATCGCCGACGAACTCACGGAAAAGCTCTCGGACAAGTATTTCTGCAACTTCTCCGTGTTTCAGTCCATCCCGGACGTCTGGGCCATCGACCAGATCTTCCCCATCATGCCCCTGCACCGGCTGGACGAGCGCCCCACCCGGTTGGGGGTGCTGCAGGATCTCACCTGCGACTCCGACGGCCACGTGGACCGCTACGTGGACGGCGAGACCATCGTCCCCAGTCTGCCCCTGCACGAGTTCCGCCCCGGGGAACAATATCTGCTGGGGATCTTCATGGTCGGGGCCTACCAGGAAATCCTGGGCGACCTGCACAATCTGTTCGGCGACACCGACGCCATCAACGTGGTGCTGACCCGGGACGGCGGCTACGAGGTGGTGGAACCGGAACAGGGAGACACGGTGGAGGAGCTGCTGCGCTACGTGCACTTCGACACCGAGTTGCTGGCGAGCGCCTATCGCACCAAGGTGGCGGCCGCGGGCCTGGACGAAGCCACGCAGCGGCAGATCCTCCAGGAACTGGACAACGGCCTGTCCGGGTACACCTACCTGGAAGACTGATCCGGCGCGGGACACCCCCCGTCAGTGGGCGGTCATGCCCCCGTCCACCAGATAATGGGCACCGGTGATGCCACTGCCGGCGTCGGACAGAAGCAGCGCGGCCACGGCGGCGATCTCCTCGTTGGTGGAATAGCGCCCCAAGGGGATGCGGGTGACGAAGTCGTGCTTGACCTCGTCGCCGTGTCCCGGGTTTGCCTGCTCCTCGATGGAGCGCATCATCCGGTTGTCCACCGGACCGGGGTTGACCGTGTTCACCCGGATGCCCTCCGGCCCCAGTTCCACGGCGGCGCAGCGCATCATCCCCATCACCGCGTGCTTGCTGCTGACATAGGGCGCCAGCCCGGCCGCTCCCCGTACTCCGGCCACGCTGGCGGTGATCAGGATGGCGCCCCCTCCGGCCCGACGCAGCGCCGGTACCGCCGCCTGCAGGCCATGACGCACCCCGTGCAGATTGACCGCGAAGACCCGCTCCCAATCCTCATCGGTGGTGGATGCCAGCGGCCCCACACGGCCCTCGATGCCGGCATTGAGGAATACGCCGTGCACCGCCCCGAAACGCTGTTCCGCCGCCTGGATCATGGCCTGGTTCTCCTCCCGTCGACTGACATCCACGGCCATCCCCGCCGCCCGCTCCCCCAGCGCCGCGGCCAGCGCCTCCACCCCATCCGCCTCCCGGTCCGTCAGCAGCAGCCTGGCCCCCTGGGCGTACAGCAGACGGGCGGTGGCCTCACCGATGCCCCCCGCCGCGCCGGTGATGACGATAACCTTGTCATTGAATTGGCTCATGGTGATGCCTCCTCCGTTGAACGGTCTGTGTTGAGTCCTGACGCCTCATGCACTAAACTTAGCAGCCTTTCCACGCACCTGCCGCGCCCCTTCCGGCGGTCTGTGCAAGGATCCAACCGGTTTCGGTGCCCGCCGGCATAGCTCAGTTGGTAGAGCAGCGCATTCGTAATGCGAAGGTCGTAGGTTCGACTCCTATTGCCGGCACCATTTGCAGTGATGAAAAGCCCGGCAATGCCGGGTTTTTTTTCGCTTCGTGGCCGGGATATGCTGCGGGAAACCCATGCCTTTCCCCCTCTCTCACGGAGCGCTCCCCATGGCCGCCGCACCCGGCACTGTCCATACCTTCGAGGCCGACGACATTCAGGGCCGGACCCGCGCCCTGTCAGAATTCCAAGGCCGCGTCCTGCTGATCGTCAACGTCGCCAGCCACTGTGGATTCACCAAACAGTACAACGGCCTGCAGGCCCTGCAGGATCGTTTCCATGACCGGGGATTCGACGTACTGGGCTTTCCCTGCAATCAGTTCGGCAACCAGGAACCGGGCAACGAGGCCCGGATCGCCGACTTCTGCACCACCCGCTTCCAGGTGAGCTTTCCCATGTTCGCCAAGGTGGAGGTCAACGGCGCCGGCGCCCATCCCCTGTTCCGTCACCTCAAGGCCGCCGCGCCAGGTCTGCTGGGCTCCCAGGGCATCAAGTGGAACTTCACCAAGTTTCTGGTGGACCGCCACGGCCGGACCGTCCGGCGCTATGCCCCCAATGTGCCGCCGGAAGCCATCGCGGGGGACATCGAGCGACTGCTCGAAGCGCCACCGACCTAGTCGGCGCGAGGTTGTCACGCGCAACCGGTTTGGTTCATATTCCAAAAAACAACATCACAATGAACCCACCACCGAGGAGCATCAAGGCCATGTCCATCAAGCGTCGTGATTTTCTCAAGGCCGGCACCGCCGTGGCCACCGGAGCCGCCATCATCGGGGCACCGGCCATCGTCAAGGCCCAGGAGCGTTTCAACTGGCGCATGACCACCACCTGGCCCGCCGGCCTGCCCTTCTTCCAGACCGGCCCCGGCAGCGCCACCGACTTCGCCCGACGGGTGGAGGAGATGTCCAATGGCCGTATCCGCATCCGGGTCTATTCCGCCAATGAACTGGTGCCCGCCTTCGAGGGCTTCGATGCCGCGTCCTCCGGCCGCCAGGTCCAGCTCAATCACGGCTGCGCCTATTACTGGGCCGGCAAATCCTTCGCCGCCCAGTATTTCACCACCGTCCCCTTCGGCATGACCTTCCAGGGTCACAACGCCTGGCTCAACGAGGGGGGCGGCTATGAACTGTACGAGGAAGTCTACAAGCCCTTTGACCTGGTCCCCCTGGTGGTGGGCTGCACCGGGGTGCAGCCGGTGGGCTGGTTCCGGCGCCCGGTCGAGGGTCTGCGGGATTTTCGCGGCCTGAACATCCGCATGCCGGGACTGGCCGGAGACATCTACAACGCCATCGGCGCCAATGCCCGCCTGCTGCCGGGCGGTGAGCTGTTTGCCGCCCTGGAGCGGGGCGCCATCGACGCGGCGGAGTGGGTGGGTCCCTACTCCGATCGTGAACTGGGGCTGCACCGGGCCGCCAAGTTCTACTATTCCTCCGGCTGGCACGAACCGGCCACCAGCACCGAGGTGGTGGTCAACCGCCGTGCCTGGGAGTCCCTGCCCAAGGACCTGCAGGCCATCATGCGCAATGCCGCCGCGGCCTGCAACATCACCTCCCACACCTGGCTGGAGGCCAGAAACGCCGATGCCCTGGACGACCTGGTGACCAATCACGGGGTGCAGTTCGGACCGCTGCCCGACGACGTGATTCAGGCCTTGCTGGAGGCCACCCGGGACATCCTCGGCGACCGGGCAGCCAGGGATCCCTTGGTGCGCAAGGTGCACGAGAGCTATTTCCGCTTCAAGGCCCGCCATGACCGCTGGCAGCAGAACTCGGAAACGGCTTTCCAGACCCAAATCCGGGACCTGGGAGGAAAGATCCTGGCCTGAGCCTGCTCCGGAGCCCCACCCACGGGGTGGGGCTCCTCCGACCCACTGACGGGATCATCGGAGATCGTCATGTCCCGCCTCCTCCTTCGCTTCGAGCATGTGCTGTACCGGATCACCAGTCTGGCCGGTGGAATCTCGGCCATCGCCATGGCTGCCATGATCCTGCTGATCTTCGGCAACATGACCGCCCGCTACGCCCTCGGCACCGGCGCCGTGTGGCTGCAGGAACTGGAGTGGTATCTGCTCTCCCTGAGCGTGATGACCGGCATTGCCTATGCCATGCGTTCCGATGAACACGTTCGGGTGGACGTCTTTTCCCATCGTCTGAGCCGCGTGGGCAAGCTGTGGCTCAACGGCATCACCATGGTGCTGGTGGCCATCCCCATCGCGGCCCTGGTCCTGTTCTACACCTGGCCCTTCGTCAGCATCTCCTATGTACGCGGCGAGGGCTCGCCCAACGCCGGCGGCATGCCCTGGCTGTTCCTGCCCAAGGCCATGATCCTGCTGGGCTTTGCCCTCATTATCAGCGAGGCCCTGCGGCAGACCCTGAGCATCGGCCGCCGCCTGCTTTTCCATTACCGTCGCCCCGGGTCCCGCCGGAGGATTGCCCATGCCCCTTGAGTACATCGCGCTGATGATGGTGGGCGCCTTTTTCATCCTGGTGCTCACGGGGATGCCGGTGGCCTTCGCCATTGCCGCCGTGGGGTTCGTGTTCGGCTTCATCGGGTTCGAGGGCTGGCTATTCGAGCTGCTGCCCTCACGGATCTTCGGCACCATCACCAACTACACCCTGCTGGCCATCCCGCTGTTCGTGTTCATGGGGGTGATGCTGGACAAGACCCGGGTGGCGGAACGCATGCTGGAAGTGATCGGCCATGCCAGCGGCGCCCTGCCCGGCGGCATGGCCCTGGCGGTGATCCTGGTGGGCGTGCTCATGGGCGCGGCCACGGGCATCGTCGGGGCGGCCATCGTTACCCTCACCCTCATGGCCCTGCCCACCCTGATCCGACGGGGCTACAAGCCGTCGGTGGCCTGCGGCACCATCTGTGCCTCGGGCACCCTGGGGCAGATCATCCCCCCCAGCCTGGTACTGCTGGTGCTGGCGGATACCATGAACCTGTCCGTGGGCAGCCTGTTCGCCGCCGCCCTGGTGCCGGGCCTGCTGCTGGCCGGACTCTACGTGCTCTACCTCCTGTTCCTGGCCTGGTACAACGCGGCGGACGTACCGGCCATTGACGCCGCGGAACGGGCCACCATGAGCAAGGCCCAGCTCTGGAAGGATCTTTTCACCTCGGTACTGCCGCCCCTGGCCCTGGTGGGGGCGGTGCTGGGGGCCATCATCGGCGGCATCGCCGCCCCCACCGAAGCCGCCGCCGTGGGAGCCGTGGGCGCGGTGGTGGTGGCGGCGCTGATGCGGCGCCTGAGCCTGCCGGTGTTCAATGAGGCACTGATCATCACGGTGCGCATCACCGCCATGGTGTTCTTCGTGCTGATTGCCTCCCAGGTGTTCGCCCTGGCGTTCCGGGGGCTGGACGGGGAGTTCCTGGTGGAGGCCATGTTCGACTGGGTGCCCGGCGGCCCCTACGGCACCCTGCTGTTCATGATGCTGCTGATCTTCCTGCTGGGATTCTTCCTGGAGTGGATCCAGATCACCTACATCGCCGTTCCCCTGTTCATGCCCTTCCTGGCCGGCTATCCGGAATTCTCCATGGTGTGGATTGCCATCCTCATCGCCATGAACCTGCAGACCTCGTTCCTGACACCGCCCTTCGGGTGGTCGCTGATCTTCATGAAGGGGGTGGCGCCCAGGGGGATACGAACCGCGGACATCTACCGGGGGGCGATCCCCTTCGTGATCATCCAGCTGCTGGCCCTGGGGCTGCTGATCCTGTTCCCGGGAATCGTGCTGTGGCTGCCGGGGGCGATCGGGTGGTAGGCCGCGGTTTGACGTCGAATCAATGTAAAAAGAACAGCACCGTGGTCACCGTGCCGACCACCACGATGCCGTTGCGCAGGAGTGCCGGCGGCAGTACCCGGCCGATGCGGGCACCGGCCAGGCCACCCAGGACCGCCGCCAGGGCCATGGGGGGGATCTCGGGCCAGGAGATGGCGCCGCCCCAGGCATAGATGACCACCGCCATCAAGGTGAGCACGGCGGAGAGCAGGTTCTTCAGCCCGTTGGCCACGTTCAGGTCATTGACCCCCAGCAGGCGGAACATGGCCAGCATGACAATGCCCATGCCGCCGTTGAAATAGCCGCCGTAGCCGCACACGCCCAGCACGCCGAGTCGCCCCCAGAAGCCGCCGGTGCCGTGGCTGCGTCGCGCCAGGTACTGGTTCAGACGCGGCCCGAAGGCAAACAGCAGGGTGGCAAAGAGCAACAGCCAGGGCACGATCACCCGGAAGGCCTCGTTGGAGGTCGCCAGCAGCAGCAAGGCCCCCACCGCGCCCCCGGCCGTACCGATGAGCACCACCCCCAGCACGGTCATTCCCCGGGGCGCCCGGATCAGGTCCCGGTAGGCCCAGGCGCTGGCCAGATAACCGGGCAACAGCGCCGCCGTGCCGGTGGCGTTGGCGGCCACCGGGGGCACGCCGGTAAAGACCAGGGCCGGCAGGGTGAGAAAACTCCCCCCTCCCGCCAGGGCGTTGATGATGCCGGCCACAAAGGCGGCGATCACGATCAGGGCAAGATCAAGCAGTTCCAGTGTCACGGGAATGGACATCCTTCAGGGGGCGGCGGCGGCCGGGAGGGAACAACGCCCGGCAAGATGCGCTCCAATGATAACAAGCCCGGAGGACCTTCCCATGGACATCCCCCTGTTGATCATCGGCGCCCTGCTGCTGGGCACATTGACGGCCTGGTACGTGGGGATGTTCCCCTACCCGGTCGGCTGGCTGCTGCTGAGCGTGTTCTTCATCGCACGCTTGATCCAGATCAGCCAGGGCTGAACCCGGTAAACGGGCAAATCTTCCGCAAAGCCTTTATAATCATCCACAATCACCCGCACGGCCTTTCGTCTGTCAAGCAGGCCATACTGCCGGTCAGGCCTTGAAAGACCACGGACAAGGCACCATGAATCATCAGACCGTCGAGTCCCGGACCCGACGGTGATGCGGCCCCGCCTTCCCGGACGGGAAATGCTGTATTGCCGCCCGGGCGGCGTTAGGCGGATCATGACGTCCGCATACCGGTGACACCGGCACCCCAACAGAATCTCCCAGTCGGACCCGGCCCTGTCCGGGATAACGGGGTGTCAGCCCAGCCGATGGGCACCGTTCGTCCACATCATGAATGGCGACACGATGAACCCTTGTACCACCCAACCAGCCCCTGGAGCGATGCCATGTCCCTGAGCCGACGCCGTTTCAACCAATTGCTTGCCGGTGGCCTGGGGGTCGCCCTGGCGCCCAACGTCCTGGCGGGACTGGTGGAAGGACAGGACTGGCGCGCCATCGCCCGGCCCCAGTCGGAAGCCCCCGAAGGCAAGATCGAGCTGGCCAAGTTCTTTTCCTACGGCTGCCCCTTCTGCGGCCAGCTGGCCCGGGTGATGAAGCCTTGGCTGGCGGAACTGCCCGACGACGTGGTGTTCCGACGCATCCCCATCTCCTTCAACCGTGCCGCCTGGGCCAATCTGGCCCGCCTGGCACTGGCCCTGGAGGAAACCGGCCTGGCCGCTGAACTGGATCAGGCGGTATTCGACGCCGTCGGCGTGGACCGGGAACCCCTGTTCACCGAAACCGCCATTCTGGACTGGCTGGCGGACAAGGACGTGGATACCGAGGCATTCCGCCAGGTGTTCAATGCCTCCCATATTCGTGCCCAGGTGGCCCGCAACGATCGCCTGCAGGCCCGCTTCGGCATCAACAGCGTCCCCACTCTGGTGGTCGACGGCCGTTTCGTCGTGGTCGGCGAACAGGCCCGCAGCTTCGACGACATCCTTGAGATTGCCGGGGAACTCATTGACAAGGCCCGGGCCTGACCCGGACCGCTCTTCCTCCGATGAACAGGAGTCATGACCATGACAGATGCCCTGTCCCAGTCTTTTCCCGCAGCGCCCCAGGCGCCCAACCCCATGATGTCCTAGCCATGAACGATACTTCCCAAGCGATTTCACCCCGTCGACGCCTGCAGACCCTGCTGGCAATCCCCGACAACCAGCGCACTGAGGAGCAATGGGACGAGATCATCGAACTGGAGATCTCCCTGGCGCCCGTCAACCAGGTCTCCGGCGGTGAGAAGCAAGCCGCCGAAACACGCGGCAGCAGTCCGCGTCAGGCCCGCGGGGCCAGACAGCCAAGATCAGGAAGCAGCGGGAACGGTCCTCGCGCCAAAAAGACCTTCAAGAAGCCGGCGGGCGCCTCCAAGGGCGCGGCCCGAGGCGCCGTCAGCAGCGAATGACGGCTGGGTGACAGCCAGCGGGGCCAGGACACCCTGCCCGGCCCCGAAAACCCCGCCCTCATCTCGCCCGGCTCGTCAGCCTCTGGCGCGAGCGATGCGCAGGACCTCGGGAATACGCCTCAGGCGACGCATGATGTCCGCCAAATGCTTGCGGTTGCGGACGCTCAGGGTGAAGGTGATGGTGGTGGCGTGACCATCCCGTTCGTCGAAGGAAACGTGCTCGATATTGGAGCCCATGTCCGCGATCCCCGCCGCCAGACTGGCCAGCACGCCCCGCTTGTTGGCGGTCTGGATACGCACGCTGGCGGCATATTCCTGGCTGCCGTCCGGCGCCCACTCCACCGTGATCCACTTGTCCGGCTTGTCCCGGTAATCGGCCACGTTGCGGCAGTGTTCCCGGTGGACCACCAGGCCGCGCCCGGTGCTCATGACCCCGACGATGGGATCGCCGGGGATGGGATTGCAGCACTTGGCAAAGGACAGCACCATGCCTTCGGTGCCCTTCACGGCCAGGGGCCGCCCCATGCCCGCCGGAGTGGTTTCCATGGCCGAGGCATCGGCATCCTCCGTCACGGACAGGCGTCGGGCCACCAAGGCGGCCATGCGATTGCCCAGCCCCACGTCCGCCAGCAACGCCTTGACGTCCGGTAGCTGTAATTCTTCGAGCAACGCCCTCAGGCGTTCCTCGGGCACCTGTTCCAGGGACAGTTCATAGACCGACAAGGCCTTTTCCAGCAGCCGGCGGCCAAGGCCGACCGCCTCGTCCTGCTGCAGGTTCTTGAGGTAATGCCGAATGGCCGTGCGGGCCTTGCCGGTGACCACGAAGTTCAGCCAGGCGGGATTGGGGCGAGCACCGGGAGCGGTGATGATCTGTACCGTGCGACCACTCTCCAGCGGGGTGGAAAGCGGTGCCAGGCGACGGTCGATCTTGGCCGCCACGCAGGTGTTGCCCACGTCGGAATGTACGGCGTAGGCAAAATCCACCACGGTGGCGCCCCGGGGCAGTTCCATGATGTCTCCCTGCGGGGTGAAGATGTAGACCTCCTCGGGGAACAGGTCCACCTTGACGTTTTCCAGGAACTCCATGGAGTTGCCGGCGGCCTGCTGGATCTCCAGCACCCCCTTGAGCCACTCCCGAGCCCGGTCCTGGGCGGTGGCGGAGTGCCGGTCCCCGGCCTTGTAGAGCCAGTGGGCGGCGATGCCGGTCTCCGCCACCCGGTCCATCTCCTCGGTGCGGATCTGCACCTCGATGGGGATGCCGTGAGGCCCGAACAACACCGTGTGCAAGCTCTGATAACCGTTGGCCTTGGGAATGGCGATGTAGTCCTTGAAGCGCCCCGGTACCGGCTTGTAAAGATTGTGCGCCACCCCCAGGGCCCGGTAACAGGTATCCACGTCGGCGACGATGATGCGGATGGCGAAGACGTCATAGACCTCCGAGAAGGACAGACGTTTCTGCTTCATCTTGCGGTAGATGCTGTAGAGGTTCTTTTCCCGGCCGACGATGCGGGCCTCGATCCCCACTTCCTCCATGCGACCGCAGATGGCGGTCTCGATCTTCTGCATCACCTCCTTGCGATGGCCCCGGGATTTCTTGACCGCGGCATCCAGCACCTTGTGGCGCATGGGATAGTGGGCGGCAAAACCGAGCAGCTCCAGTTCCCGGCGAATGGCATTCATGCCCAGGCGCTGGGCGATGGGGGCGTAGATATCCAGGGTCTCCCGGGCCACCCGCCGGCTCTTGTCCGGCCGCAGTGCGCCCAGGGTGCGCATGTTGTGCAGACGGTCGGCCAGCTTCACCAGGATCACCCGCAGGTCGCGGGTGATCGCCAGCATCATCTTGCGGAAATTCTCGGCCTGGGCCTCGGCCTTGGAGCGAAACTTGAGGTGGGTGAGCTTGGAAACACCATCCACCAGCTCGGCCACGTCCTCGCCGAACTCCTCGATGATGCGTTCCTTGCTGATGTGGGTATCCTCCATGACATCATGGAGGATGGCGGCGATGATGCTCTTGTAGTCCATCCGCATCTCGGCCATGGTCTTGGCCACGGCCAGGGGATGGAAGATGTAGGGCTCGCCGCTCTGACGGGTCTGCCCTTCGTGGGCCTCCGCTCCGAACAGATAGGCCCGATAGACTTCCTTGATCTGCTCCGGCTCCAGATAGCATTCCAGATACGCGCACAGGTCGCCGGCCATGAATCGGGTGGAATCCAACGGCTGCGGGCTGGGTATCGTGGGGGTGGGGGCGCTCTCGACCATGGCGGCTGTCACGCGGAGTGGCCCTGTTGCGGTTCCCGGAGCAATCCGCAGACGGGGCTAGATCTCCGAGTTGACCTCCTCGTCACTGATCTTGGACTGTGCGGCGTGGTCACGGGCGGCCACTTCGTCCAGGACTTCCGGCCCCACCAGACCGGCGGCGATCTCCCGCAGGGCGACCACGGTGGGCTTGTCGTTCTCCCACTCCACCTGGGGGTTGGTGCCTCCGGCAAGCTGACGGGCACGCTTGGCGGCCACCAGTACCAGGTGGAAACGGTTTTCCACGTTGTCGAGACAGTCTTCTACGGTCACTCGTGCCATGGCCGGCAGTACTCCTGAAAAAACGGCGGGAAAACGTTCAATATTAGGGGTTCGGGCACCGGGATGCCAGCAATTCGCTCAGCAACGCCCGTTTGCTGTGGTGCTGGGGCCACATGCGCAGCCGGTTGGCGGTAAAGATGGCCTTCAGGTCCGCCAGGGCATCCTCGAAGCAGTCGTTGACCACCAAGTAGTCGTATTCCACATAGTGAGTCATTTCTTTGACCGCGTCCTGCATGCGCCGTTCGATCACGGCGGCGCTGTCCTTGCCCCGGGCCTGGAGTCGGGCACGCAGGGTGTCCCGGGAGGGCGGAATGATGAAAATGGACTGGCAGTCGGGCATCAGCTGACGGACCTGCTGGGCGCCCTGCCAGTCGATCTCCAGGATCACGTCCCGGCCCTGATCCAGTTCCGCCTCCACCGCGGCCCGGGACGTGCCGTAATAATGGTCAAAGACCCGGGCATGCTCCAGAAAGGCCTTGTCCTCGATCATGCCCAGGAACTGCTCCGCATTGACGAAGTGATAGTGGGTACCGTCCACCTCCCCCTGCCGGGGCGGACGGGTGGTGTGGGAGACGGACACCACCAGATCCGGACGGGCCTCCAGCAAGGCAGCCACCAAGCTGGTCTTGCCGGCCCCGGAGGGTGCGGACACGATGAAGAGGGTTCCCTTGACCAAGATGCAGACTCCCGGCTTGACGACTGGATGACCCGCTAGGGTAACTCAAGGCGGGGGACCGATGCAGCCCGGACAGGGATCAGTCCATCAGATCCACCTCGATCCCCTGCTCATAGAGGGACTGGGCGCGCCGGTCCAGGTAGCGCTGCAGCTCCGGCTCGTCCCGGTAGGCGCCGGTGAGCACATATTCCATCAGGGATTGCACATGGAAGGTCCGCAGATAGCCTTCGGCCCGGATCACCTCGCCGTCCTCGGGGGTGTAGAAAGCCAGCGTGGGGGTGTAGAGCACACCGCTGTCCCGTGCCCAGGCCGCCGCGCTGGTCTGCTCGCCCTCGGGGGTGATGACCCTGTCACGGCCGGCGACATCGATCTGCGCCACCTGGAACCGGGCCAGCAGCGCCTCGCTGTCGGGGCGGGCCAGGATATCCAGGTGCAGTTCATCGCAGGCGGAGCACTGGGCCTGCTCGAACAACACCAGCAGGGGCCGGCCATCCTCTCTCAGGGCCGAGGCCAGGTCATGGGGCGGCTGCAGCCAGCCGTCGCGGGCATGCAGCACCCCCGTGGCGGGCTCCGGCGACAGTTGTTCGAAATACGCCTGGAAGCTGATGTCGTTTTCCCGCCGCTCCCCGATCCAGGATAGCGCCGCGCGGAATCGATGGGGCTCGAAATAGCCGTTGATCCGTCCGACCACCTGGAACTCCTCGTTGAACATCAGCAGGGTGGGGGTGAACTGGACATTCAGATCCCGGGCAAAATCCTTCTCGGTGGTGTCGTGCCCGGCCATGTCGGTGACTTCCCGATCCCCCCACATGTTGATGGCAATGACGTTGAAATGCCGCCGGGTCAAGTCGGCGATGTCGCGCTGGCCGAAATTGTCCCGCACCAGCTTTTCGCAGTAGGGACAACCGTCCTGATAGAAATACAGCATGAGTCGCCGACCGGCATCCGTGGCCTCCT
Organism: Ectothiorhodospira shaposhnikovii; assembly: GCF_047222355.1. Classification (NCBI taxonomy): domain Bacteria; kingdom Pseudomonadati; phylum Pseudomonadota; class Gammaproteobacteria; order Chromatiales; family Ectothiorhodospiraceae; genus Ectothiorhodospira; species Ectothiorhodospira shaposhnikovii. Next base: position 3,146,380 of record NZ_CP178333.1, read on the forward strand.
GAACGTCTTCCCGAATATCCAGAAAGGACTCATGGAACCAGGGCGGCGGTTCAACCCAGCCCGGGTTGACCATGCCCGGCTCCAGACGGGCTTCCTGGGCCGGTGCGACGCTCCAGGCGGACAGCGCGACCAGCAGCAACACCGGGATGAGCGTGAACGATCGAACAGGGTTCATGGCAACCTCCTGACCCGCTCGGGGCCGCTACGGTGGATGTTCCCCAAAACGGCGGGACCCGGCAAAAGCCGGGTCCCGGTGACATCATTCGTGGTGATAGGCGGTCACCCGCTCCACCTCGTGGCGCGACCCCAGCACCACCGGCACCCGCTGGTGGATGTCCTCGGGGTTCAGGGACATGATGCGCTCCCGTCCCGTGGTGGCGGCGCCTCCGGCCTGCTCGATGATGAAGCCCATGGGATTGGCCTCATACATCAGGCGCAACTTGCCGCCCTGGCCCTTGGCCTGAATTTTGGTATCCATGGGGTACATGAAGATGCCGCCCCGGGTGAGGATGCGATGCACCTCGGCCACCATGGAGGCGATCCAGCGCATGTTGAAGTCCTTGCCGCGGGGACCGTCCTTGCCTTCCAGGCACTCGCTGATGTAGCGCTTCACCGGCGCCTCCCAGAACCGCATGTTGGAGGTGTTGATGGCAAATTCCTGAGTATCCGCCGGGATCTGCACGTTGGAATGGGTGAGCAGGAATTCACCGAAATCCCGGTCCAGGGTGAACATGTTGGTACCCCGCCCCGTGGTCAACACCATCATGGTGGAAGGGCCGTAGAGACAGTAACCGGCGGCCACCTGCTCGGTGCCGGGCTTGAGGAAGTCCTCCTTGGAAGGATTCTTCACCCCCGGCGGGGCCTTGAGGATGGAGAAGATGGTCCCCACCGAGACATTGACGTCGATATTGGAGGAACCGTCCAGGGGATCGAACAGCACCAGGTACTTGCCCCTGGGGGCGCTCTCCGGCAGGTGATGGACATCATCCATCTCCTCCGAGGCCAGGCCGGCCACATGGCCGTTGTGGGCCAGGGCCTCGATGAAGATCTCGTTGGAGATGATGTCCAGCTTCTTCTGCTGCTCCCCCTGGACGTTCTCGGACCCGGCGGTGCCCAGCACCCCCACCAGATCCCCCTTGTTGACGAGATCGGAGATCTTCTTGCAGGCCACCGCGATGTCGTTCAGAAGGCCGGTGAACTCGCCGGTGGCCCCCTCGAACTGGCGCTGGGTCTCGATGATGAAATTGGTCAGCGTGGTACCGATATACATGGATGGTGTTCCCTTGGTGGTGTTGAAGCCGTCCGGCGCGGCACTATTGTGGAGATTCTGAAACACGTCATTCTCGCGTACGCGGGAACCCAGCCTTGGACTGGAAACTCCGTCACTCCCGCCTTCGCAGGAGTGACGGAAGGGGACGTGTTCAGCGTGCCCTTATTGTGATGTTCCCCTACCGGGGAGCCGCACCTTTGTGACGGTTATACTATCAGAACCATCCGGGTTTACGCCTATTCCACGGTCACCGTGATCTGCTCGGACACCACCGGCGGATCAAAGCTGGCATGGCGATAATCCATGAACAGCAACTGCAGGGTATGCCGGCCCGGCGGCAGACTCACCTCGGCCTCGGTCTGCCCGCCGCCGAAATGCAGGGTGTGGTCGGTGAACGGCAGCGGCATGTCCAGATTCACCGCGTCCAGATCCTTGTTGACCAGCAGATGGTGATGACCGGTATCGGGACGATCCACACCGGCGGGCGCCACGCCGGCCCCCTTGAGCCCCATGCGCACGGTAAAGGGCGAAGTGACCGTATCGCCGTCGGCCGGGCTGATGAAGTAGACCGCGGCCCCTTCAGGCGGAGCGATGCGCCCCAGGTCCGCCTGGGCGGTGCCCAGTGTCAATAGAGCCGGTATCGACAAGATGATCAATGCGGTCAGGATTTGACGATGCATGGAGAAAACCTCCCGGGATTGATGAACCATCAAAAGTTGATCATGCCGCCAGGATTATAGCCCTTCTCCTGATTTTGGCCGACGTCGCTTGAGAAACCCCCGGCACCCATGGATACTCCCAGGCTTCAAGAAGATCATTGATGAGGGGATCCCCCCTCGGTCAGCCAACGCATCCGCAGGAGTTGCCGCCATGTCCAGGACGATCACGTCACAGCCCTCGATCCAGTTTGCCCAGGCCGTCACGGGCGCTGCCGACAAGACCGGCACCCAGGCCCCACCGTCCCCACTGCCGTCGGCCCTGAGCGGCGAGCGGCGCACCCTGGACAGCAAGGCGGGCTTGCTCTGTTACTACCAGGGTGGCCCGGCCCGATCCGAGGCACAGCACACCGTGCCCCTGCTGCTCATTCACAGCGTGAATGCCGCCGGCTCCGCCTACGAAATGAAACCCCTCTATGACCACTACAGCCGCCTGCGGCCCGTCTTTGCCCTGGATCTGCCCGGCTTCGGCGGCTCGGACCGCAGCGACCGGCCCTACACGCCCCGCCTCATGACCGATGCCGTTCATGCCATGGTGCAGGAGATCCGCCGGCTGATGGGCGACGGCCCCATCGATGCCATCGCCCTGTCCCTGGGCTCGGAGTTCCTGGCCCGGGCCGCCGCCGAATCCGCCGACGATTTTCGTACCGTGGCCCTGGTCAGCCCCACCGGCTTCCGGGGTACCGGCCGCCTGGACGGCCCACCGGAAAGCACCCGGGGCATGCCCTGGCTGCACACCCTGCTCACTCGGGGTCCCTGGAACCAGGGCCTGTTCAACGCCCTGACCAAGCGCAGCGTGATCCGCTACTTCCTCAACAAGGCCTGGGGTTCCCGTCGCATCGACCTGGGCCTGCTGGAGTACAGCGTGGCCACCACCCGCCAGCCCGGCGCCCAGCATGCGCCCTATCATTTCCTGGCGGGCAACCTGTTCAGCAAGGACATCACCCGGGTCTACGAATCCCTGACCCTGCCGGTGTTCATGTGCCACGGCGAGCGGGGCGACTTCGTGGATTATCGCGGCAAGGCCGCGGTGGAACGCCTGCCCAACTGGCAGGTGGAAGAACTGCCGACCGGCGCCCTGCCCTTCTATGAACTGCCCGACGAGTTCACGCAGAAGTATGATGCCTTCGTGGAAAAGACCCTGGGCACCACGGGCGAAGCCTGATCGGGACTGAGCACCGATGGAATTCCTGTACGAGTACGGCCTGTTCCTGGCCAAAGCGGTCACCTTCGTGGTGGCCGCCCTGATCCTGCTGGGCAGCATCACCGCCGCCGCCGGCGGATCCCGGGAACGGGGCCAGGAACACCTGAACGTCCGGCATCTCAACCAGCGCTACCGGGACATGGAAAAGACCCTGGGCGAGCATCTCAAGACGCCCCGCAGCCTGGGTCAGCGCCTGCGGCGACTGGGCCGGAAACAGGATGACAAGAAGCCCTCCCCGCCGCCGGACCCGGATCGCAGCCGCATCTTCGTGCTGCGCTTTCACGGCGACATTCGCGCCTCCCGGGTGGAAAACCTGCGGGAAGAGGTGTCCGCCATCCTGACCCAGGCCCGCAAGGACCTGGACCAGGTGGTGGTCTGCCTGGAGAGCGGCGGCGGCATGGTGCCCCACTACGGCCTGGCGGCCTCCCAGCTGGTCCGGCTGCGGGACGCGGGACTGCATCTCACCGTCACCGTGGACCGGGTGGCCGCCAGCGGCGGCTATCTGATGGCGGCGGTGGCCCACCGCATCGTCGCCGCGCCCTTCGCCATCGTCGGCTCCATCGGCGTGGTGGCCCAGCTACCCAACCTGCACCGCTGGCTCAAGCGCCGGGAGGTGGACGTGGAACTGCTCACCGCCGGCGAATACAAGCGCACCCTCACCGTCCTGGGTCAGAACACCCCGGAGGGACGGGCCAAGTTCCAGCAGGAGCTGGACGAGGCCCATGCCCTGTTCAAGGCATTCCTGGGCCGTTACCGGCCCCAGCTGCACCTGGAAACAGTGGCCACCGGGGAGCACTGGTACGGGGAGCAGGCCCTGCCCCTGAATCTGGTGGACGCCCTGAGTACCAGCGACGATGAACTCATGCGCCTGTCCAGGGAGTTCGACCTGTACGAGGTCACCTACCGCCGCAAGCAGCCCCTGGGCAAGCGCTTCAGCGGCGCCGTGGACGGGGCGCTGGACCGCGTGATGCGGCTTCTCGGCAGAACCTGAGATTCCAACCAACCCATGACCCAGACCAGCAACCCACCTTCCGCGGTGAAAACCCACCGGATCGGTCCCATCTATCTGGCACCGGGCATCCTGCCCCTCCACGGCTGGACCTTCTTCTACGGTGGCTTCGTCTCCATCGGTCTGCTGGTGTTCATCACCATCGGCCAGACCTACATCCTCAACGAGCACCTGAACATCCCCCTGGACCAGCAGGGCACCCTCACCGGGGATCTGGTGTTCTGGACCGAGGTGGTGGCCCTGCTGCTGTTCATACCGGCGGGGATCCTCATCGATCGCATCGGCCGAAGGCCCATCTTCATTGCCGGCTTCATGCTGCTGGCGGCCACCTATGTGCTCTATCCGCTGGCGGGCTCCAGCGATGACCTGTTCCTGTATCGGGCCATCTATGCCATGGGCATCGTCGCCATTGCCGGCGCCCTGTCCACGGTGCTGGCGGATTACCCGGCGGAGCGTTCCCGGGGCAAGCTGGTGGCCATCATCGGCATGCTCAACGGCCTGGGGATCGTCATGATCGGCCAGATGTTCGGGGTGCTGCCGGAGGTGTTCACCGCCCGCGGGGTCAGCGGCACCGATGCCGGGCTCTACACCCATCTGCTGGTGGCGGGGCTGGCGGTGGTCTCCGCCATCATCATCGGCTTCGGTCTCAAGGGCGGGGTGCCACCCACCCGGGAGGCCCGCCCGCCGGTGCGCAAGCTGCTGGTCACCGGGGTGACCGAGGCCCGCAACCCTCGCATCCTGCTGGCCTACGGCGCGGCCTTCATCGCCCGGGGCGACCAGTCCATCAATGCCGCCTTCGTCGTGCTCTGGGGCACCACGGTGGGCATCGGCATGGGCATGAGTTCGCCCGAGGCCATCAAGCAGGCCACCCTCATCTTCGTCATCACCCAGGTGGCGGCCCTGCTCTCGGCGCCGCTGCTGGGGCCGCTGGTGGATCGCCTGAACCGGGTCACCGCCCTCGGCGTCTGCATGGGCCTGGCGGCCCTGGGCAACCTGGCGGTGATCTTCATGGACAATCCCCTGGGCGGCGGCACCACCTGGATCTTCTTCGTGCTGCTGGGCATCGGCCAGATGAGCGTGTTCCTGGGCGGGCAGTCCCTGATCGGCCAGGAAGCCCCCAAGGCCACCCGCGGCTCGGTACTGGCCATGTTCAACATCAGCGGCGCCCTGGGCATCCTGCTGATCATGATGATCGGCGGCCGCCTGTTCGACCACATCGATCCCCGCGCCCCCTTCGTCCTGGTGGGCGTCATCAACATCCTGATGATGCTGGCCAGCTTCTATGTCCGGGCCAAGGCCCCCGGCATGAGCATCTCCCAGGTGGAAGCGGAGCGGGACGGCATGACCTCCATGGAGTCCCAGGACCCATGGATCGACCCGGCCCACCGGCCGCGGGATCGCAAGACCTGACCTTTTTCGGAGCACTTTCCATGAGCATCACCCAACAGTTCGACAACGTCACCCTGAACACCCAGGCCAATGTGTACTTTGACGGCAAGTGCGTCAGCCACGGCTTCACCCTGGCGGACGGCACCCGCAAGTCGGTGGGGGTGATCCTGCCCGCCCGCCTGACCTTCAACACCGGGGCGCCGGAGATCATGGAATGCGTGGCCGGTGCTTGCCGGGTCCGCCTGCCGGGAGAGGATGCATGGCGCAGCATCGCTGCCGGAGAGTCATTCTCGGTGCCCGGCGACGCCAGCTTCGATATCGAAGTGGACGGCGAGCCCTTCCACTACATCTGCCACTTCGGATAATCGTTGCCGCGACGGCGGCTCAGAAGCGTCCGGACAGGTTCAGGGGAACCCTGCCTTCCGCGTCCGGCCGCCCCATGAAGCCCAGGGCCTGGGACAGCTCCCGACGGGCGCCTTCCCGCGTCCCCAGGCGCAGACGCAGCTGGTAGGCCCCGTCCGGGGCCAGTCCCGCCGTGCCTTCCGCGAACAACGGCCCGCCCTGATCGCGGATGACGGCCTCCAGATGACCCGCCTCGGTGGCGGTCAGGGTGGCCCGCAGATCCCCCAGGGGGAGGGGTTCGGGCAGTCCCGAGGCGGCATTGAGCCAGCCCACCACGCCCTCCACCTGACTGAAACGCCCCTGCCGGTCAAGCCGCAGGCTGGGGATGTCCGCCAGTACCCGCCCCTGCACGATCACCGGCAGGGTCAGATAGGCCTCGGCCAGTGCCGCCGCCGGCAGGTCGGCCCGCAGATCCCGCAGGCGCAGGCCCGAAGGGTGAAGACCCAGGCGGCCAGCGGCCGTCCCGCCCGCTGGCCGCAGGGTGACATCCACCCGCAACTCCCCACGCAGCCCCGCCAGGGGACGTACCCGCCACTGCAGATCCGACAGCATCAGTTCATCCAGCCGGACCTGTCGCGCCTGACCCTGCCAGAGGGTGCCGGACATCCCCGCCGGCTCCACCCCGTCAGGCACCAGTCCCCGGTCCCGGGCCAGTTGCCAGGCGAAGGATGCCGGCAGGGTCACCAGCAGGAAGATCAGATAGGCGATTCCCCCCAGTACCAGGTAATGCCACGACTTCAGACCCGACTTCACGCCCCCTGCCCCTCCAGCACCAGTCGTGCATTGACCCGGCCGGCGGCCGGCTGGCGGTCCACGACCAGACCGCTGACCTGAATCCCGTACTGCTGCCCCAGCCCGTCCAGCCAGCGCAACAGGTCATCGAAGGCGACATTCTCCATCCACACACGGACCGTCCCCGTCCCCTCCGGCTGGACCCGCCGCAGACTGGAGGCCAGGTTCGCCTGCCTGGCCGTGGCATCCACCAGCCCCAGCAGGGACTGGGTGCCCTGGGCCGCGGGCGCGGGACCGGACTGCCCCCTGGCGGCCCGCACCTGCGCCGAGGCCGCCTCCATCCAGCCCAGATCCCCCTGCAGTCGCTCCACCGTTCGCGCCGTGGCCTCCACCCGGTCATTGAGAGGTAGCCAGATCAGGCCGTAGGGCAAGATCAGCGCCAGGCACAGACCTCCCAGGGTCAGGATCCGCCGGTCGCGGGATGAGAGTGTTTGCCACCACGGGATCATGACTCGTTGCTCCGGATCAGGATGCGGCTGTCCACCCGGTCTTCCCGGGTGCTGGCGGACTGGATCTCCACGCTCCAGCCGGGATTCGACTCCAGTTGCCGTCGCAGGCGGTCCAGACTCTGGAGGTCGGCCAGATGCAGGTCCAGATCCAGTCGACCCGGCTGGTAGCGCAGACTCTGGATCATCAGCCCCTGCTCGGCGGCCAGGGCCGGGCCGGCCACCGTCAGCAGGGCCTCCAGGCCGGAGGCTGTCGGGCCGCCGCCCTGGCCCTGGTGCAGGCTGTTGAGGGCGCTCTGCATCTGGCGCCGGGGGTCCACCACGCGGCTGCCGGGGAAAGTCCGCTCAAAAACCTGAGTGATCTCCCGCTCCAGCCGGTCCCGCTCCGCCTGCAGGGTGTGCAATTCCCACCCCAGGGCAATGAACTGGACCACGACCAGCGCCAGCAACAGGGCCGCCGCCGGACGCCAGGGGCGCCACCACCGGCCCAGGCCGTCGCGGGGACTGAAGGCACCACTGGCCAGATTGAAGGGTGCCGATTTCGGCCAGGCTTCGACAATGGCGGCCGCCAGACCCGCGGCGGCAACAGGGCGTGCGACCGGTATCCCGAGCGCCGGCTCCAGGCGTTCCAGGGCCTGATCCTCGGGCAGTGCCGATCCATGACGGCGGATCTCCAGGCGCTCGGGACGCCGCTCCGGCGGGGTTTCATCCCAGTGCAGTTGCAGCAGGAAGGCAGCGTTGTCCCGCTCCATGGCCATGCCGTCGCCCTCGGCCGTGGCCAGCCAGGCCAGGCTTCCTTCCAGCCAGATCGTCCAGGCATCCGGCGCCGTGGGCAGGACGGCGGTCTCGGGCACCATCAGCCGAGGTTCCAGCCCCTGCCCGCGCAAGGCTTCCCGCCAGGCCTGCATGTCCTCCACGGACACCACGGCCACCCGCAGGCGTCCATCCGGGTCCCGGGCGCCGGGGACGAAATGCAGGCTTTCCACATCGTCCGCCAGCTGGTCCTCCAGGGCATAGGGCAACGCCTTCATCATCGCCCGGCTGTTGCGAGTGGGCATTTCCACGCGGGTGAGCAGGACCCGTGATCCGGGAACCAGCATGATCAGACGACCGGCCGGGAGCTGCCCCGCCAGCACCTCCAGCCCCGCCGGGGACAGGGCCTGCACGGTGCCGTCCGTCATCTGCAGCAGGGCTTCCCAGGGCGCCCCGGGATTGCCGGCATCGGTGGGTCTCAAAAAGACCTGGCTGGGGTTCACGGATCGTCTCCGGTGATCGGGCAAGAAGGCATCATCATGGCAAATTTCATCAGGATCTGCAGGGGGCTTCAGGGCCCGCAGGCGGTCTGCTCCCGCAACACCACCCGCTGTTCCCGGGTATCCAGCACACTGCAGAGCAGGAAACGCCGCCCGGCCAGCTCCGTGCGAACCGCCAGACGGAAGTACCGGGACTCCACCGTCGTGTCCTCGGCGGTGCCGAAGGCCCGCTGCAGGATTTCCGGGGCCTCGTGCAGATTCATGATGGAGGTGGTCTCCGGCAGGGCGGTCACATAGGGGGCCACGGCCCACCAGACCGGTGTCGTCACCCCCAGCACCAGCCGCAGTTCGCTGGGGCTGAGCATGGAGCGGTTCCCGCTCAGGTAGGGCGGGTCCAGGGCCCGATAGGCGGGGTCATCGGTCTCCGGATCGAGCCAGTCGGTGAGATGGACCAGCAGGCGTTCGGGATCCAGGCGCAGGTCCGGGGTTTCCCGGGCAATCTCCTCCAACAGCCGGACAAACCCCTGCCGCAGTTCCTCGTCTTCCCGGGCCAGGGCATTGAGATTGAAGCGGCAATGCAGGTCTTCCAGCAGGACGACCAGCTCCGCCCCTTCCAGATAGACGGGAATCGCCGGAGACACACACCCCTCCCAGGGCAGTTCATCATCCTCGTCGCGCTCCCCCAGCAGGCGCAGGGCATAGGCTTCCGCCCCCAGGGAGAGCTGATAGGCCTGGTCATGGGTGAAGACATTGGTGGTCCGGCGGATATCCAGATGCTGCCGGGTGGCCATGGAGACGGCGGCGATGGTGGCCAGGGCCACCACCAGCAGTGCGGTGATCAGGGCGACGCCCCGTTGACGGCGATACATGGCGGCGGTCACCGGCGGGTCATGAATGGGTCACGGGAAACAGCCGCGATACCCGGCCGATCCCTTCCAGGTCCAGGATGATCTCCACCGCCAACGGCAGGGCCATGTCCTGTGAGTCCCCCCCCAGGGGCGGCCAGAAGGCCGATGTGGTCAGGCCCTCGATCCCGTCCCGATGATGGAAGCGCAGCTCCCAGTCCCGCAACCCGAACCCCTCCCGGCGCAGGATCACGGGCATGCGGCCGACGGGAGTCTCCCCGCCCCCGTCCAATGCGGACCAGTAAAGCCGATACAAACTGCCCTCATCCATCTCCCAGGCCACCCGCTGCAGGCTGCTGCGACCGGCACCGCCCCGCACCCCGGCGCGGATCACCTCCAGCCGCGGCGGCACCCGGAGGCCGTCATGACGGATCGGCGGCTGGAACTCTCCCAGGCCGTCCCGGGCCGGGCGACGGGCCACCTGCTCCAGATCCCGCCCCAGCAGGGTCATGGCCATCTGCACCTCCGCCAGACGGGCGGCGGACTCATCCGTCAGGGCCCGCGCCTCCAGTACCGCCCGCAGGCCGCCGTAGGCCATCACCGAGACCAGGGCAAACACGGCCAGGGAGACGATCAGCTCCAGCAGGGTGAAACCGCGTCCGTAGCGTGCAGAAGGGGGGCGACGGAGGCTCATTGCCAATTCAGGTACCCCACCAACCGGGCCAGGGGGGAGGTGTCCGGATCATCCCGGTCACGGACGCTGATCTCGATCCGGGGCACGGGTCCCAGTTCAAAACCGCCCACATCCAGCATGGCCGGATCCAGACGCGCCTCCCAGAACCATTCCCGTTCCGCCATCATGCTGCTCCCCCGCACCACGGCCTCGGCCGGGGCATCCAGCCCGGCCCGATAGCGGGCCATGACGTTGGAGGCCACCCAGTGGGCATAGGTGCGGTCACGCAGTTCGGCGGCGATGCGGGCGTTGTCACTGCCCAGCTTGATCACCGCGCCCAGGGCCACCGCCAGGATGGTGACCGCCACCAGCACCTCCAGCAGGGTGAAACCCTGTTGCGGCCTCAGCGCCATGGCCGCAATTCCCTGCCGTGAGGGTCCGCCGGTTCCAGTATCTCGATCCGCCCCCCGGGATGACCTCGAATGACGAAGCGGGGTGTGCGGGCCTGATCGGTCAGCCACTGCAGTTCAAAGGGGGTGATCTCGCCGCTGATGCCCAGGTATACATGGGGCGCCGGATTGGCCGGCTCCCGCTCCAGGCTCACCGGCTGCCCCTCCAGAGACAGGGCCAGCTCGATGCCCAGCCCCCCGAGCTCGCGCCATTGCAACGGTCGATCCCCCGGCACCGGGAGCCACTCGTAGCTGCGGGCATCCACCTGATATTCGCGCAGAAAGCCGTACCCGTGCCGACCCACGCTCAGGGCGGTCTCCTCGGCGGTGAGGATGCCCTCGTCCCGGGCCAGGTCGACCAGGGCGACAAAGCGGCGCATTTCCTGTTCGATGTGACGATCGCGGCCGCCGTCGCCCACCGCGATCACCGCAAAGGTGACCATGATGCCGACGATGAACAGCACCACCACCACCTCCAGCAGGGTGAAGCCGCGACAGGAATGGTCGGGGCCGGACGGGGACATCCGGATCACTGACCCCAGTTGCCGATCTCTGCGTTGATGCCTTCACCGCCCGGACGGCCGTCGGCGCCGAAGCTGTAGAGATCGAAATCGCCCCGGGTACCTGGATGCAGATACTGGTAAGGGTTGCCCCAGGGGTCCATGGGCAGGCGGTCGATATACCCGCCCTGGCGCCAGTTGCGCGGTTCCGGCTGGCCCGAGGGCCGCTGCACCAGAGCCTGCAGGCCCTGATCCGTGCTGGGGTAGACGAAATTGTCCAGACGGTAGAGGTTGAGGGCACTCTCCAGGGCGCGAATGTCGTTCTGCACCTTGGTGATACGGGCCTCGTCGGGACGATCCATGATCCGGGGCACGACGATGGCCGCCAGGATCCCCAGGATCACCACCACCACCATGACTTCGATGAGGGTGAAACCGCCTTGTCTGCGTGGATGGATGTTCATGCGCATGCAATCCCCTTGTTGAATATGACCACTAATTGACCAGCTGGTTGAGTTCGAAAATGGGCAACAGGATGGCCAGCACGATGACCAGCACCACCAGCCCCATCACCAGGATCAGCACCGGCTCCAGGATGCCCATGATCATGGCGATGCGGGTTTCCAGTTCCCGCTCCTGGTTCACCGCCGCCCGCTCCAGCATCTCGTCCAGGGAGCCGCCGGCCTCGCCGCTACGGATCAGGTGGACGGTCATGGGCGGGAAATAGCCGGACCGCTCCAAGGCCACGCCGATGCCGGAGCCCTCCCGCACCCGCTGGGCCACCGCCTGTACGGCTTCGCGCATGGGCCGATTGGAGATCACCTCGGCGGCGATGCGCAGGGATTCCAGCACCGCCACGCCGCTGGCCGAAAGAATGGACAGGGTGCGGGCGAAGCGGGCGGTATTCATGCCCCTGGTGAGGCGCCCCACCAGAGGCAGGCGCAGCAACAGGCGGTGCCAGGCCCGCAGCGGACCGGGCCGGCGCAGCAGATACCGAAACAGCAGACCGGCCGCCACCAGTGCCGCCAGCAGGATCAGACCATAATCCCGCAGGGCATCACTCACCGCGATCAGGGTGCGGGTGAGCCAGGGCAATTCCTGACCGATGCCGCTGAACACCTGGACCACCTCGGGGACCACGTAGGTGAGCAGGGCCACGGTCACCAGCACCGCCATGGTGGTGAGGATGGCCGGATAGAATAGGGCCAGCTGTATCTTCTGGCGCATCTGCTGACGATTTTCCGTGTAGTCGGCCAGACGCTCCAATACCACATCCAGGTGCCCGGACTGCTCCCCGGCGGCGACCGTGGTGCGATAGATATCGGGAAAGACATGGGGGAAATCCCCCAGGCCGCGGGCCAGGGAATGGCCTTCCATCACCCGGGTGCGCACGGCCATGAGCATGCTGCGAATGCGGGCCTTCTCACTCTGGCGGGCCACCGTGCCCAGGGCCTCCTCCAGGGGCAGCCCCGAACGCACCAGGGTGGCCAGCTGACGGGTGAGCAGGGCCAGATCCATGGCACTGATGCCCCGAGACAGGCCCGGCAACCGTTGCCGCCGGCGTTCCCGCAACTGCACCGCCTCCACCGACAGCGGGGTCAGACCGCTCTCCCGCAGTTGCTGGCGGACCTGGCGGGGGGTATCCCCTTCCAGCACCCCGCGGACCTGACGTCCGGTGGGTTTCAGGGCTGTATATTCAAAGGCGGGCATGATTCGGTACGGGTATCCAGGGACGCATCGGCGGTCAATCTTCCTTGGTGACCCGCAGGACCTCCTCCGGCGTGGTGTGGCCGGCCAGGATGCGACGAATGCCGTCCTGGCGGATGCTGGCCGTACACTGGCGGGCGTGGCGTTCCATGGCCTGCTCGCCGGCGCCGTCATGGATCAGGGTGCGGAGGGTCTCGTCCACCTCCACCAGTTCGTAGATGCCGGTACGGCCCCGGTAGCCCAGGTGATTGCATTCGGGGCAACCCACGGCACGGAACAGGGTGTGTTCCCCCGGCGGCAACCCCAGCAGACGGCTGTCGGCCGCGGAGGCCCGGTACGGGGCCTTGCAGTGATCGCAGAGCAGGCGCACCAGGCGCTGGGCCAGCAGGCCCACCAGGGTGGAGGACAGCAGGAAGGGCTCCACGCCCATGTCCCGCAGCCGGGTCACCGCCCCCACCGCGGTATTGGTATGCAGGGTGGAAAAGACCAGATGGCCGGTGAGACTGGCCTGGACGGCGATGTGGACCGTATCCACGTCACGGATCTCCCCCACCATCACCACGTCCGGGTCCTGCCGCAGGATGGCCCGCAACCCCCGGGCGAAGGTCATGTCCACCTTGCTGTTGATCTGGGTCTGACCGATACCGTCCAGATAGTATTCGATGGGATCTTCCACCGTGAGGATGTTGCGCTTGCGGTCATTGAGCTGGGACAGGGCCGCATAGAGGGTCGTGGTCTTGCCCGAACCGGTGGGGCCGGTGACCAGGATGATGCCGTGGGGCCGTGCAATCACCCGCTGCATCACCGTCAGGGTGGCGGGGTCCATGCCCAGATGGCTCAGGTCAAGGCGCCCGGCCTGCTTGTCCAGCAGGCGCAGCACCACCCGCTCGCCGTGGCCGCAGGGCAGTGTGGAGACGCGCACGTCCACCGCCCGGCCCGCCAGCTTCAGGGAGATGCGCCCATCCTGGGGCAGACGTTTTTCCGCAATGTCCAGACGGGCCATGACCTTGATCCGCGAGGTGATCAGCGGTGCCAGGACCCTGGGCGGTTCCAGCACTTCACGCAACACCCCGTCCACCCGGAAACGCACGGTAAGACGGTTCTCGAAGGGCTCGATATGGATGTCCGAGGCGTTTTCCTTGATGGCCTCGGTGAGCAGGGCATTGATAAGACGAATGATGGGGGCGTCATCTTCCGTCTCCAGCAGATCTTCCGGTTCGGCCAGGCTCTGGGCGACGCTGTCCAGGTCCTCGTCTTCTCCCATGCCTTCCATCAGCTGCATGGCGTCGTTGCTGCTGCTCTCGTAGCGGGTGCGCAGCAGGAGGTCGAACTGTTCCGCCGGCACCGTTTCCAGGATCAGGGGGCGCCCCAGATGGCGACGCAGCTCGGCCAGGGTCTGACTGGCGACACCCGGTCGACAGACCACCCGCGGGACTCCGCCCGAGTCTTCCATGACCACGACCCCGTGACGCCGGGCAAAGCCGAAACTCACCCCCCGCACCGGGGACGGAGCCGAGGCATCCCCGTCCAATGGGGTGACGGACAGCGCGTCCATGGCCTCCAGCGCGCCGCGGGCGTTCATTGACGCCCCGGTGGCGGCTGGATGGACAGGCCCCGCACCGTGGCGGCCGCGGAGGCCTCGAAGGGCGGTGGCAGATGCAGCAACGCTTCCCAGTCAGGCAGCACCGGCACCGTGTCGTCGGGCATCATCAACACCCCCTGGGCACGGGACCGCAGCTGCTCGGCCCGGATGTAGTTGTACTTGGCCGCCGTCTGTCCGGTCATGTCATTGTGGTCCCGAATGATCACCGGATGCAGGAAGACCATCAGATTGCGTTTTTCCTTGCTGGAGGTGTCGTAACGGAACAGCCGCCCGAGGCCGGGAATGTCGCCCAGGCCCGGCACCTTGTTGCGGGTCTGTACCAGGACATCATCGATCAGCCCGCCCAACACCACCATCTGCCCGTCGTCCACCATCACGCTGGTGCGCAGGCTGCGTTTGTTGGTGATCAGATCCGCGGCATCCTGGCCGCTGATCCTGGGGGCCACCTGGGAGACTTCCTGCTCGATCTCCAGTTTCACCGCATTGCCCTCGTTGATCTGGGGACGGACCGTGAGCTTCACCCCCACGTCCTGGCGCTGGATGGTGTCGAAGGCCTGACCGGACTGTTCGATGGCCCGACCGGAACGAAAGGGGACGTTCTGGCCGACGATGATCTCGGCCTCCTCGTTGTCCATGGTCAGCAGGCTGGGGGTGGAGAGGATGTTGCTGGCGGAATCTCCGGCCAAGGCCCGGATCAGGGTGGCGATGGTGGTCCCGCCGGACTGGCCGATGCCCCCCAGGGTCAGGCCATCCCCCAGGCTGGGCAGGTCCGTGCCGCCGGCCAGGAAACCCCGGGTCAGCTGATAAAGCCCGGAACCGGAGCTGCCGAAGTTGATGATCCCGACGCCGTCGCGCTCGGAGCCGATACCCCACTGAACCCCCAGTTCCCGGGCGCGCTCGGTGGACACTTCGGCGATGATCGCCTCCACCAGGACCTGGGCGCGGCGCACGTCCAGCTGCTGGATCACCGCGCGCATGTCCCGGATCACATCCGGCGGCGCACTGATCACCACCGCATTGGTGCTCTCATGGGCTTGCACATGAATGCTGCCTCCTCGCCCGGCACCGGCGGCACCGCCGCCGGCCGCCTCCATAGAGGCGGCCAGCCCCCGAAGGACCTCGGCCACGTCCTCGGCCTTGGCGTAGCGCAGATAGATGACCCGGGTGTTGCCTCCCTCCATGGGAATATCCAGATGGGAAATCACCGCCCGCACGGGGATGCGGCGCTTGGGATCGCCGCTCAGCAGGATGCTGTTGGTGCGCTCGTCCGCCATCACCTGCAGGCGCGAGCCGGGGCGTTGACGACCTTCGGCCCCCTCCATGGTACTGATGATCCGCGCCACCTCCGCGGCGGCGGCATGCTGAAGCGGAATCACCTCCATGTCCTCCCGGCTTTCCTGGTCGATCCGGCCGATGATGCCCACCAACCGATTGACGTTGGCGGCGGTATCGGAGATGACCAGGGTATTGGATTCCGGGGACGCGGCCAGATGACCGCTCTGGGGGATCAGGGGCCGAAGGATGGGTACCAGCTGGGCCGCGTCCACGTGGGTCACCGAAATCACCCGGGTGACGTACTCATCCCCCTGCAACGGACTGCGCTCGGAGGCGGTGGGGACTTCCGCCTGCTTGGCGATGGCATCGGGTACCAGCTTGATCACTCCGTCGGTCTGGACGGCGGCAAAGCCATGAACCCGCAGTACCGACAGGAAGATCTCGTACAGTTCCGCGCGACTGACCGGACGACCCGAGACCAGGGTGACCCGACCGCGGACCCGGGGATCCACGATGAAATTGGTCTGGGTCTCCTCGGAGACGTAGTTGATCAGGGCCTGGATATCCACGTCCCGGAAATTGAGGGTGGCGCCGTTTTCCTCGGCCACCGGCACGACCGGCAGCAGGCAGGTGATCGCCAGCAGGCACAGGATCAAACACTTTCGGCAACGTCCACTCATGTAATGCAGCTCTCCATCACTGCCCGATGGGCAGGGTCAATGACATGGCACGGCCCTGACGCTCAAGGTCCAGGGTGACCTCGGTGACCTGTGCCAACTCGGCCATCAGGGCCTGGGGATCGCTGATGGCGTTGACCGGGGTGCCGTTGATCCCGGTTACCACATCGCCGGGGCGAAGTCCCGCCTGGCGGAACAGGGCCGGATCCCTGCGGGGGGAAACGGCAAACCCCTTCATCACCCCCTGCTCCATCACCGGCCGCACCCGGATGCTTTCCATGAACTGGGAAGGTTCCTGCAACCAGGTATCCCGTCGCGTTGCCAGGCTGGCCGCCAGCCCCGCATCCCGCAACGGCGGTGCCGGCGCGGCGGTGGCGACCTGGGCGGGTTGAGAGGCCGGCACCACCGCCGCACTGTCCAGGGTCTCTCTGGGCAGGCGCAGCATTTCAAAGCGGCCTTCACGGGAGAGGATCACCCGATCACTGAAAATCTGTTCCAGCCGGGCACCTCCCGGCAACTCCGCGCCCACCCGGTAATGCCGCTCATTCTGGCGATCATCGGCGATCAAGGCCACGCCCAGGACGGGCTCGGCAGAGGAGGCCACCACGCCCTTCAGCGTCAGGCGCAGGCGGGTTTCCGGTGCCTCCGTGGGCACCACCGGGGCTTCGGCCACGGCTTGCGCATGGCCGAACAGTTGCAAATCGGCCACGGCGGCCAAGCGGTGGACCTCATCGGCTCGGGACGTCGCGGCAAGGGGGTATGAAGGCAAGTCCCGCGCCACCGGCAGGGGCCCCGTCTCCCGCGGCGCAAACAAGGTCCAGGTGAGCTGCGCCAGTGTCCAGGCCAACATCACCACCAGCAACAGGGCCAGCCACTTCCCCAGGCGAGCCATGACCTCCGGGGTCGGGCCGGCGCCGTGTGCGGAAATGATCCTGGATGCGCTCAACATGGCGATAACCTGATGAGAAATAAGGCCAAGTGCAGCCGATCCTAGCATGGGGACGGACCCTGCCACCATGCCAAGTCCGTGACAGCGCCCCAGGTTTGCCCACGGACGATTGGTTTATACTGAGACGGTTTACATCTTGTCGCGGAGCACACGGGCATGGATCTCAGAAGAAAGGGAGAGCGACGTCGCTACGAAAGACGCCCCAACTACCCGTTTCGGGACAGCTCCGGTGAATGGGTCACCAAGAATCGGCGCCGTCTGGTGGATCGCCGCAGCGGTGACGTCACCGAGGATCGGGAACACACAACAGCCCCAGTCAGTGCCCCCAAGCCCTCAAAGTCCGCCGAACAGCCGTCCGGCGGCAGCCTGCTCCTGCATTACCGTGACGCGGTGGTCAATCTCCAGCCCACGGATGAGAGTTTCATGATGGGACGGAACCGGCAGTGCGACCTGGTCGTGCCCAAGGAATTCGTCTCCCGCCGCCATGCCCGGGTCGAATGCCGCGATGGCGGGTTCGTACTCATTGACCAGAGCCTCAACGGCACCTACCTGCAGGACAAGACCGGCAAGATCCGTTTCCTCCACCAGGATGCCGCCCCCCTCACCGGATCCGGCTATCTGAGTCTGGGCTCTCCACTGACGGAAAACGCCGACAACCTGGTGTATTTCTACTGTCGGGAAAGCGCGCTCGTCACCTGACGAAGGTATCGAGCAGCAACGACCTGCCGGTCATCTCCCGGGGCTGATCCAGCCCCATGAGCTGCAGCACAGTGGGTGCGATGGCGCTCAGGCCCGCGCCGGTCAGCAGATGCTTGACTCCGCTGTCGATGATCAGACAGGGCACCGGATACATGCTGTGCTGGGTGTGGGGTTCGCCGGTGGCGGGATCGATCAATTCCTCGCAGTTGCCGTGGTCGGCGGTGAGGATCACGGAATACCCCTTTGCCACGGCCACGTCCAGCACCCGTCCCACGGCGGTATCCAAGGCTTCCACCGCGCTCACCACCGCTTCATAGACCGCGGTATGCCCCACCATGTCGCCATTGGCGAAGTTCACCAGGATGAAATCGTACTGACCGCTTTCCAGGGCCTGGATGGTGGCGTCGGCCACCTCGGGGGCACTCATCTCCGGCTTGAGATCGTAGGTGGCCACCTTGGGCGAAGGGATCATGACATGTTCTTCACCTTCAGCGGGGGCCTCCACGCCACCATTGAAGAAGAAGGTGACATGGGCATATTTCTCCGTCTCGGCGCAATGAAACTGTTTCAGGCCCGCCTCGCTCAGGACCCGTGACAGGGTCACCCGGGGACGCTCGGGCAGAAAGGCCACCGGCAGTTCATAGCGGGCATCATAGAGGGTCAGGCAGGTCACGGCGGCCGGGGTGAAATCGCCCCGATCGAAGTGGGCGAAATCCGGGCCGCTCAGGGCTTCCGTGAGCTGGCGGGGACGGTCATTGCGGAAGTTGAAGAACAGCACCGGGTCGCCGCCGCGAATCAGACCACTCTTGTCGATGACCCGGGGCTTGATGAATTCATCGGTTTCGCCCGCCTCGTGGGCGGCGGACAGGGCCGCGGCCGCACTGGAGGCCCGCGCACCCTTGCCGTGCACCATGGCATCAAAGGCCAGCTGGGTACGGTCCCAGCGCTTGTCGCGGTCCATGGCGTAATACCGGCCCGTCACGGTAGCGATCTGACCACCGCAGGATTTCAAGGCCTTTTCCAGCGCGGGAACATAACCGGGAGATGACTTGGGCGCGGTATCGCGGCCGTCGGTGATCATGTGGATCGCCGGTCGGGCACGATGGCGGGCGCACAGATCGATCAGGGCGTGCAGGTGACGAAGGTGGCTATGTACCCCACCGTCGGACACCAGCCCCACCAGATGCAGGGGACGGCCGGCAGCGGCGGCGGCCTTTGCGGCTGCCGTCAGGGCCTCATTGTCCATGAAACTGCCGTCCTCGATGGCATCATCGATGCGCACCAGGTCCTGCCGGATGACGGCGCCGCAACCCAGGGTCAGGTGCCCCACCTCGGAATTGCCCATCTGCCCGTCCGGCAACCCCACGGCCCGGCCCGACGCCTCCAGCAAGGTATGGGGGTGGTTGGCGAAATACTGATCCAGCCGGGGCGTGGCGGCATCGTGATAGGCGTTGTTGAGCTTGCCCGGATTGACCCCCACCCCGTCCATGATGACCAGCAACGTGGGACGACGGGGGGTGTTGAGGGAAGGCTGCGTCATTCAGTTGTCCTGTTTTGGCTTGGGATTATCCGAACCACCCCGTAGCCGACGCTCCTCCGCCTCGGCCTGATCCAGGGCTTCATCCATCTCAGACGCCGAAAGTGGCTGATCGGTTTCATTTCCGCGACCTTGGCGGGCACGGGCGGCGGCGGTGGCGGCCTTGGCGCGGGCCTTGGCGGCGGCCGCCGCGGCCCTGGCCGACAGGTCGGATGCCTCTTGCGCGGCGGCGGGGCGACCCGGCGGATCATCGGCGGGCGGAGGGTCTTCCCCTTCCGCTGCCTCCCGGGCTGCCTTCTTCTTGACCAGAATCTTCGACAACACGATCCCGATCTCGAACAGCAACCACATGGGCAACGCCAGCAGGGTCTGGGAAATGATGTCCGGCGGGGTGAGGATCATGCCGACCACGAACACGCCGACGATGACATAGGGCCGCTTGGCCGCGAGCTGCTGAGGCGTGGTCAGCCCCATGGCCACCAGCAGGATGGTGGCGATGGGCACTTCGAAGGCGATGCCAAAAGCCAAAAACAGCAGGATGACAAAATCCAGGTAGCGGGAAATGTCCGTCATCACCGCGACCCCTTCCGGGGCCGAGGCGGTGAAGAAGGCGAAGATCAGCGGGAAAACCACGAAATAGGCAAAAGCCATCCCCAGATAGAACAGGATGGTGCTGGAGATGAGCAGGGGCATGGCCAGCCGCTTCTCGTGCCGGTACAACCCCGGGGCGATGAACGCCCAGGCCTGATACAGCAGGAAGGGCACCGAGATCACGATCGCCAGCATCAATACCAGCTTGAAGGGGATCAGGAACGGCGCCGCCACCTCGATGGCGATCATGCTGCTGCCTTCCGGCAGGTGCACCATCAGCGGCCCGGCCAGGAAGGTGTAGATGGGATTGGCAAAGGGGAACAGCACCAGGAAGACCAGCAGGATTGCCAGCACGCTGCGCAGCAGCCGGGTACGCAGTTCCACCAGATGGGACAGCAGGGTCCCCTCGGCCTCATTCCCGGCCTGGGGGGACTCGGAATTATGATTCATGGTCTGATTTCCGGGTCTGATCGGACTCGGGGGGCGTCGACGAGGCGGGAGGTTTACCGGCCCCGGCATCACCAGACGCCGCCGGAGCGTTGCCTTCCTTGACCTCATCCTCCACGGACCTGACCCGATCCCGGGTCTTGTCCACCGACCGACGCAGATCCTGCTCCGTATCCTGCATCATGGTCTTGAGGCGGCCGATCTCCCGCTCCTGGTCCTCAAGCATCTTCTTGAGTTCTTCGGTCCGCAACTCCTGTTCGATATCGGAGCGCACGCTGCTGACGAAACGACGGATCTTGCCGACCCAGCGACCGATTTCACGGGCCAGCTTGGGCAGGCGTTCCGGCCCCACGACCAGAAGCGCCACCAGGCCGATGACGATGAGTTCCCAGAATCCGAAATCGAACATGCGTCCGTATCAACCGCCGCGGTTATGAGGATGGGTCGGGCGGGGCCTGACGGCCGCCGCCCGGCATGAAGACCTGTCGGGAATCAGGAGTGACGCTCGCCTTCCCGGGTCTTGTTCTCGGTGGTGGCCTCGGCCTCGAATACGCGACCGGGCTTGTCTTCCAGGGGCTTGTGCTGCGTATCTTCATTACCCTTGTCGGCCTCGGCTTCGCCTTCACGGACCGATTGCCGGAAATTCTTGATGGCGCTGCCCAGATCGCCGCCCATGTTGCGCAGCTTCTTGGTCCCGAACAGCAGGACCACGATGACCAGGATGATGAGCAATTGCCAGATGCTGATGCCGCCAAAACCCATGAGATGCCTCCAGATGTGTCAGTAATGTATCCGCTGTGATCCGTATCGTGAGCGGCGGACTAGCGGGCGCCGCGCGCCGCCTTCTCCTCCAACCCCGACAGACCGAAACGCCGTTCCAGTTCCGCCAGCACCTGGCCCGGACCCAGCCCCTGCTGCGCCAGCATCACCAGGGTGTGGAACCACAGATCGGCGGTCTCATGGATCAGCTGCTCGGGATCGCCGTTCTTGGCGGCCACCACCGTCTCGGTGGCTTCCTCGCCCACCTTCTTGAGGATGCTGTCCAGCCCCTTGGCATACAGACTCGCCACATAGGAACTGGAGGCATCCGCGCCCTTGCGGGACTCCAGCACCCGAGCCAGCTGTTCGAGGATGCGATCATCGGCCATGGGAAGGGGCCTCCTCACCGTAGATGGCCGCCGGATCCTTGAGAACCGGATCGACTTCCACCCATTCACCGTCCCGATACTGATGATAGAAACAATGGCGCCGACCGGTATGACAGGCGATGCCGCCTTTCTGCTCCACCTTCAGCAGGATCACGTCGCGATCGCAGTCCAGCCGCAGGTCATGCACCACCTGCACATGCCCCGAGCTTTCCCCCTTGTGCCACAGCCGGGCCCGGGAGCGCGACCAGTAGACCGCCTCGCCGATTTCCAGGGTACGGGCCAGGGCCTCGCGGTTCATCCAGGCGACCATCAGCACGCAGCCATCGGCATGGTCCTGGGCGATGACGGGGACAAGACCGTCGGCATTCCATCGAATCATGTCCAGGGGAGTTTTCAGGGTCATGCACCAAGTCTGGGGATATAGGTATCGGGCATGTACTTTAAACCGTTGGCGGGGGAATTTACCAGCAACCGGGGAACATGCCCCCAAGGAAGTTCTACCCCGAAGGCCCTTTTGCCGTCCTCCCGCGAAGGCGGGAGTCCAGGATGTTCAATCCGCCGCTGGATTCCCGCTTTCGCGGGAACGACATGCCCAGAGGCGCCGATGACCTGCCCCGAAACGAAAATGACCTCTTCAGGTCACCCTACAGGCGAATCTCGACACCCCGTTCGGCCATGTATTGCTTGGCCTCGCCCACGGTGTGCTCACCGAAATGAAAGATGCTGGCGGCCAGTACCGCGTCCGCGTGCCCCTCGGTGACCCCCTCCACCAGATGCTGAAGATGCCCCACGCCGCCGGAGGCGATCACCGGTACCGTCACCGCGTCGGCGATGGCCCGGGTGAGCGGCAGGTCGAAGCCCTGACGGGTGCCGTCCCGGTCCATGCTGGTGAGCAGGATCTCGCCCGCTCCGTTGTCCACCATGCGCCGGGCCCAATCGATGGCATCCAGCCCGGTGGGCTTGCGACCGCCGTGGGTGAAGATCTCCCAGCGCAGGGGCTCCCCCGGCGCGGACACCTGCTTGGCGTCGATGGCCACGACGATGCACTGGGAACCGACCCGGTCCGCCGCCTCGCGCACGAAATCCGGGTTGAAGACCGCGGCGGTATTGATGGACACCTTGTCCGCCCCCGCATTGAGCAGGCGCCGGATGTCTTCGACCCGGCGAATGCCGCCCCCCACCGTCAGGGGGATGAACACTTGTTCGGCCACCTGCTCCACCACGTGCACGATGGTTTCGCGCTCATCGGAACTGGCGGTGATGTCCAGGAAGGTGAGTTCATCGGCCCCTTCGGCATCATAGCGCCGGGCGATCTCCACCGGATCACCGGCATCCCGGATCTCGACGAAGTTGACGCCCTTGACCACGCGGCCACGGTCCACGTCCAGACAGGGGATGATTCTCTTGGCAAGCATGGTCGACCCTGGGCTCAGGCGGCGTTCTGGTCCGCCAGGGCCTGGGCCTCGGCAAGACTGAGGGTACCTTCGTAAAGGGCGCGCCCGACGATGACGCCAGTGACTCCCTCGTCTTCCACCGCGCACAGACGGCGGATATCCTCAATATTGGTGACGCCGCCGGAGGCGAATACCGGGATGTTCACCGAACGGGCCAGGCTCACGGTGGAGTCCACGTTCACCCCCTGCATCATGCCGTCGCGGGAGATGTCGGTGAAGATGATGCCGGCCACGCCGTCCTGCTCAAAGTGCCTGGCCATGTCTTCCACGTCGTGATGGGACAGCTTGGACCAGCCGTCGATGGCCACCTTGCCGTTCTTGGCATCCAGCCCGACGATGATGCGTCCGGGAAACTCCAGGCACAGGTCATTGACGAAGTGGGGAGCGCTGACGGCCTTGGTGCCGATGATCACCCACTGTACGCCCGCATCCAGATAGGCCTGCACCGTGTCGTCGTCACGGATGCCGCCACCCACCTGCACCGGCAGGTCGGGGAAGCGCGACACGATCTCGCCGATGATGTCCGCGTTGCGGGGACGGCCGGCGATGGCGCCGTCCAGATCCACCAGATGCAGCCTTCTTGCACCTTCGTCCACCCAGCGCGCCGCCATCTCCACCGGGCTTTCGGAAAATATCGTCGAGTCATCCATGCGCCCCTGGCGCAGCCGCACACACTTGCCGTCCTTGAGGTCGATGGCCGGGATCACCAGCATGATCTAATTCCCCTGATTGACTGATTTCAGACGCCGCCGGTCCAGTGCATGAAATTGCGCAGCAGGGTCAGACCCGTGGCGGCGCTCTTTTCCGGATGACACTGGATGGCGAAGATATGGTCCTTGGCGATGGCCGAGGTGAACGGCATCCCGTAGTCCGTGGTACCCGCCACCACCTGGAGGGCGGCCGGCTCGACATAATAGCTGTGCACAAAATAGAAACGACTGTCCTGCTCGATGCCGGCCCACAGTGGATGGGCATGGACCTGGTGGACCCGATTCCAGCCCATGTGGGGGATCTTCAGGCGCTCGCCCCGGGCATCGGTCAGATCGACGCCAAACCAGCGCACCCGCCCCGGGACGATCCCCAGGCACCGGGTACCCCCGTTTTCCTCACTGTGATCCATGAGCACCTGCATGCCCATGCAGATGCCCAGGAACGGCCGGGTCAGCGCCGTCTCGCGCAATACCCCCGACAATCCCCGCTGATCAAGGGCCTGCATGCAGTCACGGGCCGCCCCCTGGCCGGGGAAGACCACCCTGTCCGCTTCCAGGATGTCAGCGGGGCGATCCGTAAGCAGCACCCGGGTGCCGGCCGGGGCCGCGTGCTCCAGGGCCTTGACCACGGAGCGCAGGTTGCCCATGCCGTAATCCACCACCGCAACAGTATTCATAAAGGGTTCTTCGAAAGTCGGGCCGGGAAGACGGATACGTTCAGAGCACGCCCTTGGTGGAGGGCATCACCCCCTGCATGCGGGGGTCCGGCTCCAGCGCCATGCGCAGGGCGCGGCCGAAGGCCTTGAACAGGGTTTCGGCGATATGATGGGCGTTCCTGCCCCGCAGACAGTCCAGGTGCAGGGTGACGCGGGCATGATTGACGAAGCCCTGGAAGAACTCCTCGAACAACTCCACCTCGAACCGGCCGATGCGATCCCTGGGGTAGGTCACGTGATACTGCAGGCCCGGGCGACCGGAAAAGTCGACAACCACCCGGGACAGGGCTTCATCCAGGGGCACATAGGCATGGCCGTAACGGCGTATCCCCTGCTTGTCCCCCACCGCCTGGGCCATGGCCTGCCCCAGGGCGATACCGATGTCTTCCACCGTATGATGGTCATCGATATGGCGATCGCCGTCCGCCTGAATGGACAGGTCGATACAGCCGTGGCGGGCCACCTGATCCAGCATGTGGTCCAGGAAGGGGACGCCGGTGGCGAATTCGCCGCGGCCCTGGCCGTCCAGGTTGAGGGTGACCTGGATCCGGGTTTCCAGGGTATCGCGCGTGATCTGGGCTGTACGGGAAGTCATGGGCGCTGAAGCACTAATGAAGATTCAATGGGCCATCCTACCACAGCCTTGCGCCCACGGTGAGTCCTGCCGGCTTGTCTCCCGGCCCGGCTTTGGGTAAGGTGCCGAGTCAGTGCGTACCGAACCTCGGCAATGAGCTGGCGGCCGAAAGGCTGCAGGAGTGGTTGAACCCGCATGTCCGCCCCGAAGATCCTTGATCTAGGCAGTCTCAAGCAAGCCTGCAAGAGCTGCAGTCTCCACGATCTGTGCCTGCCCCTGGGGGTCGGCGATGAAGAGCTGCAGTTGCTCGAACGGATCATCAACCGAAAACGACCCCTGCAGCGCAAGGATCACCTCTATCGCCCCGGCGACCGTATGACATCCATTTACGCCGTTCGTTCCGGCACGGTGAAGACCTACACCCTCACCGATGACGGCCAGGAACAGATCACGGGCTTTCACCTGCCCGGCGAACTGCTGGGCCTGGACGCCATCAGCGACGGCGTCCATCCCTGCGCCGCCCGCGCCCTGGAAACCACCAGCATCTGCGAAATCCCCTTCGACCGTCTCGAGGAGCTTTCGGTTCGCATCCCGGGACTCCAACACCAGCTTTTTCGCATCATGAGCCGGGAAATCCAGACCGACGAGCACTTCATGATGCTGCTGGGCAAGAAGGCCTCCGATGCCCGGCTTGCCGCCTTCCTCCTCAGCCTTTCCAACCGCCTGGGCATACGTGGGTTCTCGCGCACGGAATTCAACCTCACCATGTCGAGAAACGACATCGCCAACTACCTGGGCCTGGCGGTGGAGACGGTGAGTCGACTCTTCACCCGCTTCCAGGCCGCCGGACTGATCCAGGTACGACGCAAGTTGATCACCATCTACGACCTGGATGGACTCTATACCGTGGCAGGCACCCAGCCGGTGGAAGACCTGCGCAACCACCACAACGGTAACGGCAAGTCGCCCCCGGCATGAGGGACGGCCAACGGCTCAAGGTGATCTAGCGGGCCTCGATCCAGAAGGTCACGGGGCCGTCGTTGGTGAGGGATACGGCCATGTCGGCGCCGAACCGGCCGGTGGCCACCCGCGGCCAGACTTCCCGCGCCCGGACCACCAGTTGATCGAACAGAACCTCCCCGGCCCGCGGATCCGCCGCCGGGGTAAAGCTGGCCCGCATGCCCTTGCGGGTATCCGCCGCCAGGGTGAACTGAGGCACCAGCAACAGGCCGCCCCCGGTCTCCCGCAGACTCAGGTTCATGCGCCCCTGCTCGTCCTCGAACAGGCGATAACCCAGCATCCGCTCCAGCAGACGCTCCACCTGGGCGGGACCATCCTCCCGCACCACCCCCACCAGGGCCAGGATGCCGGGGCCGATCTCGCCGACGGTCTCGCCGCTCACCACCACCCGGGCCTGACTCACCCGCTGCAGCAGGGCGATCATGTCAGGCGATCCGCCAGCGCCTGGGTTGCCCTCACCAGCGCCTGGGCAATCCCCGGCTCACCGGCGGAATGGCCGGCGTCCGGCACGATGGTGAACTCCGCCCGGGGCCAGGCATGGTGCAGAGCCCAGGCCTGATCCACCGGGCACACCACGTCATAACGTCCATGGACGATGTAACCCGGAATCTCCGCCAGACGATGGGCGTCGCGCAGTAGCTGCCCCGGCGCCAGGAAGGCCTGATGCCGGAAATAATGGCACTCGATGCGGGCCAGACTCAGGGCGGTGAAAGGGTTCTGAAAATGCCCCACCGCGGCGGGATTGGTGATCAGGGTCGCCGTGCGCCCTTCCCACTCCGACCAGGCCTTGGCGGCCGCCATGCGGGCCACCTCGTCCGCACCGGTCAGACGCTGGTAATAGGCGGCCACCATGTCACTGCGCTCCGCTTCGGGAATCGGCGTCAGATAGTCGGCCCAGTAGTCGGGGAACAGGCGTCCGGCGCCCTCCTGGTAGAACCATCGGATATCCTCGTCACGGCACAGGAAGATGCCCCGCAACACCATGCCCAGCACCCGCTCGGGATGGGTCTGCGCATAGGCCAGGGCCAGGGTGGAACCCCAGGAACCGCCGAACAGGACCCAGCGATCGATCCCGAGCGACTCGCGAATGCGCTCCATGTCCGCCACCAGATCCCAGGTGGTGTTGCTTTCCAGGCAGGCATGCGGCGTGGAACGTCCGCACCCCCGCTGATCAAACAACACGATGCGATAACGGTTGGGGTCGAAGAAACGCCGATGCCAGGGTTCACACCCGGAGCCGGGTCCCCCATGAAGAAACACCACCGGCAAACCCGCTTCAGACCCGCACTCTTCCAGATAGAGACGATGGGGAGGATCCACATCCAGATGCCGGGTGCGATAGGGGCGAATGTCGGGGAACAGGGAATCAACGGACATGGGCACAAACCTTCTCCGGGTTCAGAGGGAGGCTCAAGGCACGCGTGTAAGAAAATCCCTACAGGTTTTCCGCCCTGAACCTCGTTTTTCATGGCTTTTGGGGAGTGTTCGCCGCCCCCGCCATTGTGAAATCATATACCCATGGTGCACGAAGCGCCTCCCAGGGATCCTGGGTTGATGGGGTAAGGGATGTCTCCGGACCAGGCGTGGAATGGATCCACCAGGCAGGCAGGGAGCGCCGCTTCAATCACCGGACCCGGGATGGTCTCGCTCCCACCAGGGATGGTGGGAGTTTTTTTTCCCACGGAAAGACTTGCCATGGATTCCGCCCAGTGGGTATCTTCGGCGGCCATGTCCAGCCCGATTCAACCCCCTCGTTCCCTGATCCGGGATACCGGTCGCGCCATCGGCGATTTCCGCATGATCCGGGACGGCGACCGCATTCTCCTTGGCCTGTCCGGCGGCAAGGACTCCCTGACCCTGCTGCACCTGTTGTTGTATTTCCGGCAACGGGCACCGGTTCGTTTCGAGGTCGGTGCCGTCACCATCGATCCCCAGACAGGTCTGACCGACAAACGCGCCCTGATCCCCTACCTCCAGGCACTGGGCGTACCCTATGCCTATGTGAGCGAGCCTATCCTGGCGCGGGCCGAAAAGCACCTGGACAACCACTCCTACTGTTCCTTCTGCTCCCGCATGCGGCGGGGCCTGATTTACCGCACGGCCCGGGAACAGGGCTACAACGTCATCGCCCTGGGACAGCACCTGGATGATCTGGCGGAGAGCTTTCTCATGAGCGCCTTCCACGGCGGCCGACTCAAGACCATGAAGGCCCATTACCGGATCGAGGCCGGAGACCTGCGCGTGATCAGACCTCTGGTCTACGCCCGGGAGCGGCGGATCCGCGACTTTGCACACAAGGCGGGACTGCCCATCATGGAGGAAAACTGCCCCACCCGATTCGGCAAACCCACCCAGCGGCCCCACATGAAGGCCCTGCTGGCCCGTGAGGAGCAGGACAATCCGGGACTGTTCAAGAGCCTGATCCGCACCCTGACGCCGCTCATGTCGGTGGGACTGGAGGATGTCCCCGACACCGCCGGGGCTCTTGCGAACGCCCCCCAGGCGGAATCGCCATGGAATTCCTGATCCGCCTCCTGTTTGCCCTGCTGGCCCGCATGCCCTTGCGGATGAACCATGCCCTGGGCGCCCTGCTGGGCTGGCTGGCCTGGATACTGAGAACCGAGCTACGCCGCATCTCCCTGATCAACGTGGCCGCCTGCTTCCCGGAACAGGATGCCGACTGGCATCACCGCATCGCCCGTCAGAGCCTCATGGAAACCGGCAAGGCACTGACGGAGGCCCCCTGGCTCTGGCATGCCGGCAGCGCGCGGGTACAGGCCCTACTGAGGGGGGTGGAGGGCGAGGAACACCTGAATCAGGCACTGGCACGGGGCCGGGGCGCCTTCCTGGTCTCGCCCCACCTGGGGAGCTGGGAGTTCGCGGGGCTGCACGCGGCCGGCTTCGGCACCATGACCAGCCTGTTTCGCCCCCCCCGACTGGCCGCCCTGGACCGCCCCCTGAGGGAGGCCAGGGCAGCCACCGGCGCCCGCCTGGTGCCGACGACGATGGCCGGCATCAAGGAAATCCAGCGGTCAGTCGCCCGCGGTGAGCTCATCGGCATGCTGCCGGACCAGACACCCAAGGGCGCCCGCGGCATCTTTGCCCCCTTCTTCGGGCGCCCCGCCCTCACCATGACCCTGCTCAACCGGCTGGCAGGGCCACGACGGGTGCCGATCGTGTTCGCGTTTGCGCAGCGCCTGCCGGCCGGAAAAGGATACCGCTATCGCTGCATTCCGGTGCCGGAAGCCGTGTACGCAGCGGATCCGCAAGTCGCGGCCCGCGCCATCAACGAGGCCGTGGAAACGTTGATCAGGCTGTGTCCCGAACAATACGTCTGGAGCTACAAGCGCTTCGCCACCCGCCCGCCCGGAGTGGACCGAATCTACTAGGGAAGGAACTCCACCGCCACCCCTTCCGGCAGGCGCCTGACCACCCGGGCGTTGACCAGAGGCGGCGCCTCGCCATCCCCGAGCTGCCCGCAGACCCTCACCTTCACTTCGGCCCCTTCCGCGGGAACCGATCCCTCCGGGATCAGCAGCATCACGCCGCCACCACTCAGATCAATGGTCTGCACGCGCCGGGGCGGTTCATCATCACAGTGAAGCTCCACCGTGATTTCCATGGGTACCCGTGGGTGTCTGCGCTGATCATGACTCATGGGTAGGCGTCTCTTGCATCCGCGGTCTGTGGAAAACTCATGCCCATAGGTTCTTATATCCGGATTATTGTGTATTAGCGGTATTTACCAGAGCAAATATATATTGCCCTTGAAGCCGTCCGCCGCCGGGACCATGACCCCGCATCAGTTGACACAAATCAATTCCCAAATACCATGAAAGATTAAGTATATGTCTCGAAGTTATCATCAAGGAACGGAAGCGGATACACGGAGCCCGCCACCTTACATAAGGAGGACACTGAATTCCATGAAACAGACCGTTTTGCGCCACACAGGCCGCGCCCTCGCAATCTTCCTGGTCGGCATGGGGCTGACCCAGACAGCAACCGCCGAAATCTCCCGCGGGGCCCTCATGGCCACCACATGCTATGCCTGCCACGGCACCGACGGACACAGTGCCGGCAGCATCCCCAGCATCTACGGGTATCCTCCGGAGATCATGATCTCGCAGATGAAGGCATTCCGGGACGGCACCCGGCCCGCCACCGTCATGGATCGCCATGCCACCGGTTACACGGATGAGGAAATCAAGCTCATCGCCGAATATCTCAGCACCCTGCGCTAGGAGAGGCACAGCGACCATGAGACAGATGTCACGCAGAAATTTCCTCCGCGCCCTGGGCGCCGGCGGTGCCGCCACCGCCCTGGCCGCCTGCGGCACCCTCCCGGACAGCCGCAAGGCCAAGGCCCAGGTAGTGGTGATCGGTGGTGGCTCGGGGGGCGCCACGGCCGCCAAGTATCTGAAGCGATTCGAGCCCAGCCTCAGGGTTGTGCTGATCGAACCCAATGCCCGCTATTTCACCTGCTACGGCTCCAACTGGTATCTGGGCGGACTGACCCGCATGGAAGACCTGGAGCAGACCTACGGGGCTCTGCGCGACCGGCACGGTGTCGAGATCATCCATGACACCGTCACCGCCATCGACCGTGATACCCGCACTGTTCATCTGGCCGGTGGAGAACAACTGAACTACCAGAAACTGGTGGTCTCACCGGGCATCGACTTCCGCTACGATACCTTGGAAGGGTACAGTCAGGCCGTGGCGGAAGAGATCCCCCATGCCTGGAAGGCCGGCCCCCAGACCGTAACCCTGCGCCGTCAACTGGAAGCCATGCCGGATGGAGGCGTGTTCGCCATGGTGGTGCCGGGCAACCCGTTCCGCTGCCCGCCCGGGCCCTATGAGCGGGCCGGCATGGTGGCCCACTATTTCAAGCATCACAAACCGCGATCCAAGATCATCATCCTGGACAATAAGGAGGCCTTTTCCAAACAGGGCCTGTTCATGGACGGCTGGAAGCAGCTTTACGGCGACATGATCGAGTGGGTGCCCAGCTCCCAGGGCGGGCAGGTGGAGCGGATGGATCCGGCCACCCGGACCGTCTATTCGGACGGCGGTCTTACCCGCTTTCGGGCGGACGTGCTGAACTTCATCCCGCCCCAGATGGCGGGCAGCATCGCCAGGGAGGCGGGCCTGGCCGACGCAACCGGCTGGTGCCCGGTCAACCAGCTCAATTTCCAGTCGGCGATGGATCCGGACATTTTCGTGATCGGGGATGCCTGTATCGCCGGGCAGATGCCCAAGTCCGGTCATTCCGCCAACACCCAGGGCAAGACCGCCGCCGCCGCCATCGTGCGCGCCATGGCTGACCAGGACATGCTGGCCCTGTCAACGGTGAATACCTGCTACAGCCTGGTAGGGCCGGACTACGGCATCAGTATTGCCGCCGTCTATCGCTACACGAACGGGGAAATCACCGGCGTGCCCGGCTCAGGCGGCGTCAGTCCCGCCGATGCCGGCCCGAATTTCCGCCGCCAGGAGGCCCGCTATACGCAGGGCTGGTACGACAGCATCACCGCGGACATATGGGGATAACATCTCAGCCCGGCGGGTTACCCCGTCGGGCCCTGTCAGGCGTTGAGATCGGGTATCAAGCGGCTCTCCAGCCGCGAGATGGCGTCCTTGAGAAGTAACTTGCGTTTTTTCAAACGGGTAAGTCGAACCTGATCCACAAAAGGCCCTTCGGCCAATCGATGAATCGCCTCATCCAGGGCACGATGCTCTTCAATGAGTTCAGCAAGACGGGTGCGAAGCGGATCCCTGTTTGTTGTGCTCAAACCGTTTCTCCGGCGACTGGGTTCCCCGCATCATCCCAAAACACGCACCGGCACGACAACTTCAGCCATTCAACCGGCTCAGAGTCTCCGCGAAACAACCTTCGGCGTGTCCTATCCATGATTCGGCCCTATCCGCCTCCACCGCCGGAGAGAACAGGTAGCCCTGCCCATTAGCGCAACCAAGATCCAGCAGACAGGCCACCTGCTCCGGTGTTTCCACACCCTCGGCCACCAGGGATTTGTTCAATTCCCGAGCAATCGCCGTCACCGCCCGAACAATGCCCACATGCCTTGAATCCGTGGTCAAGCGATGGACAAAGGACCGATCGATCTTCACGACATCAAAGGGCAGATCCTTCAACTGGCTCAAGGAAGAGTATCCGGTACCAAAATCATCCATGCACAGATCGATGCCGGCATCCTTGAGGGACGCCATCACCGAAAGGGCCTGCGCAACATTTTCCAGCACCGCACTTTCGGTGATCTCCACTTTCAGGTATCGACCGGTCAGACCATGGCGCTTCAACGCCTGCTCCATGACGGGCAGTAGTTCAGGATCACGAAACTGCTTTCCTGAAACATTGATGTTGATCGGGAGACAGACATCAGGGCACAGGCGCTTCCAGCGCGCAGCCTGTTCGATCGCCTGTTCCGCCACCCATCTCCCAATGGGAATGATCAGTCCGGTCTGCTCCGCCAAGGGAATGAAATCCGCGGGAGAGATCGGCCTGTCTCCCAGGGGTTGCCATCGCAACAATGCCTCGAACCCCAACAGATCGCCTTCGCGCAGAGAGACCACAGGCTGATAGTGCAACACGAACTCCTGGCGTTCGAGGGCGCGGCGCAAAGCCGTTTCCAGGGTCAGACGCTTGAATGCACTGACCCTCATGCCGCCGTGAAAGAACATGCTGCTCCCGGGGTTGTGCAGCTTGGCCTGGTACATGGCGGTATCCGCATTACGCAGCACATCCTCCGCACAGCGATCCTCGGGACGACCCAGGGCGATACCCACGCTGAAACTGACAAATATTTCCTGATCACCCACGCTCACGGGTGTTTCCATGGCGGAGCGCAGCCGTGTCACCACCTGCTGAACCTCCTCCTCCGAAGAAACATCCTCCAGCAGCAACACGAATTCATCTCCGCCAAAACGGGCCACGGAGTCTCCCGGACGGAGGCGCTCCCTGAGCCGCAAGCCCATTTGATGCAGCATCTGATCTCCGATCAGGTGCCCCAGGCTGTCGTTGACGGTCTTGAAATTGTCCAGATCCAGAAACAGCACGGCGAAACCACTGCCGGAACGCTGGAAACGGGTGATGGCCTGCTCCAGGCGATCCACCAGTAGTGTCCGGTTGGGTAACTGGGTCAGGTGATCATGAAGGGCATCATGGCGCAATTGCTCCTCGATCCGCCGCCGCTCGGTCACATCGCTCATGGAACCGGCGATGCGATGGGCCTTGCCCTGGGCGTTACGGACAGCAAGCCCCCTGAAGTGCATCCAGCGGTAGCCGTCCGCCCCATGACGCATTCGCTGCTCCGTTTCCAGCCACGGGCTATGCCCTTCGATATGCGCCTGCAGTTCCCTCTGCAGTCTGGGGAGATCGTCAGGATGCAGCCGGTCAAACCACTCATGGGGACTGGAAGTGATCTCACTCGACTCGCAACCCACCATGGCCTTCCAGCGGGGGGAATAAAAAATTTCATTGGTTTCCAGGTTCCAGTCCCACAGTCCGTCATTGGTTCCGGCGGCCGCCAGAGCATAACGTTCCCGTTCAATGGACAGTTCCAGTACCTTCAGGTCCAGAGATTCACGCTGACGACGCACGTCGGCCTCAAGCCGTTCCAGCCGGTCCGCAAGCCGCAACGTCGTGCGTTCCAGCAAGCTCAGTTCATCCGGAAACAACTGGCGCACGGGCTCATTCAGCTCGTTTCGCACCACGGAAAAACGGCGCTCGGCCAGCAATGGCAACAACCGAGCCACCCGGCGCAGGCGAAAAAGCGGCACACGGGTCATCGCAACGACCACCATGGCGAACAGCAGCATGCCGGCCACACCCATGAGCACATTCTGGCGCTGGGCAATGGCAATCTGTCGACGTACCGTGGTCACATCAGTGATGACCACGGAAAGGATCTGATGATCCGAGGCATCATCCAGCAGCAGGAAAGGCATTAATTCAAGCTGCAAGCCACCGTCAAGATGCACTACCCGGGCCTGGTTCGGTGCCATGTTTTCCAGTTCCTGGGAGTCCAGCAGGGAAGTCAGTCGATCACGGCGCGTAATTCCGATCAGTTTTCTCTCATCGGCCCCGGGAACCAGACTGAACATGGCCACATCCAGCGCAGAAAGCTCATGAAAGGACACGACCAGATGGGAAACCGGGCGCGCGAGTACCACCACGCCCACCGTCTGACCATTGGCCAGGACCGGGGCCACGGCATAGCTCAGGCAGGGCGACCGGCAATCGGTGAAGGTACTGGGTGTTTCCCTGAGCAGGGCATGATCCACCGCAGACCACAGGCGCTCAGGCGGCTCATAACCCGCTTCCAGAATCTGTATTTCCAGCAGGAAGCGCCCATGGAGATCGAGAAATCCCGCCAGCACAAGATCCGTATCCACCTGCAGGCTTGCCCACTGGGGAGCAAACAACCGTCCCAGTTCCCCGGCATCTCCCCGCTTCAAGGCCTGACGAAGCCCTGACAGGGAGGGGACCAGATGCGCGGTATTGAGCAGATCAGCATGGGACTGTCGCAGCAGCCCCTGAAGCTGCTTCTGGGAACGTGCCTGCTCCACTGCCCGCAATTCATCATACTGCCCTTGCAGATTGCCATGATTCATCACGGCAAATGCGGTAAAAAGCCCCCCAAGAAGCACCCCGAACACCAGGAGCAGCTTCCACTTCAGACTGAAGACCTGGCTGTCCTTTCTGTTGGTCAGGGGATGCATGCTCAAAAGGTGAAGGAGGCCTGCAGACCAAAGAGATCCCAGCGGGCTTTGCCGCCAGCCTGATCAAATGCGGGATTATCGGCCAGGGGGGTCAGGGCGGTCCCGTGGATATGGTGCCACTCGGCGCGCAGCAACCATTGAGGCGTCATACGCCAACCCATACCCAGAGTCCACTGATGCTGAAAGAATCGATGAGGTGCCTGTGGTGCCAGTGACTGGGACCCTCTTGAAGCCTCGGACTGTTGTTCGCCGCCGCGGTCATCACGGTCGTTCCAGTGGCTGTCATGACGCAGGAATGCCTCCCAGCCCCGAGCAAACCGGTAGGTTGCCTGGACGTAGTAACCTTGCTCATATCGGGTGGCGTCCGGCGCCAAGGGGATGAAGCCGCTGCGGCCGATACGGCGATGGGCCGCCTCCGCGACAAGACTGAAATCTTCACGGTTCCATTCCATGCTGAAAACCAGAGCGTCCACCGGAGCCTGCCCTCGGACCAGAAAGTCCTGCCCGCCAGGCCGGTATTCGGTGCGAACCCGTGAATAGGTCGCGGCCAACCTCAATAGGCCACCATCATGTTCGTAGAGCAGACGGAGGTTCTGGCCCGATGTCAACCGCAGATCACCGGGTGCGGATACCGTGCGCAGGAAAGCGGCCTGGGTCTCGTCCTGAAGCGTGGTGGGCAAAGCGAGCCCGAGATCCATCTGCAGACTCGACCGCTCGTGGAACCATTCCCAATATGCCGCCATACCATCGACGCCGATGTAAAAATCCCGGATGCCCAGACCTTCGACATAAACGGACTGGGGAAGCAGAATGCCGGGCCGGGTCGTGGCCACATCACGGGTTTCATTATGAAACCCGATGGGAATCTTGACTCGCCCCAAACGCACGCCGCCGTAGCCATCCGTGGAGGAATGGAGACGGTAATCCATGAAAGCATAGTCCATGCGAGGCGTGCCATCGTAAAGTTCTCCCGCCCTGCGACTGACCAGTTGGGCCGCCAGGGAGAGAGACGCCGTAGGGGCAAGAAATGCATTCACACCCAGTTCCGTCAGGTCGAAGCTGCCCTGGGTGCTGGAACCGTAATAGTTGTTATGGGTGGAGTGCAGATACCCCTGACTGATGAAACCATGCAGATGCAGCGGGGCGTCCAGGGCATGAAGCTGGGGCGACAACCAAAACAACGCGGCAAACAGGTACGCCGAAGCCCACGCTATCGCCTTCCGATGGCCGGTCATGGATTCCCCCCCTGAATGTTCAGAATGCGCATACCTTCCTGGGCCGCAGGCAGGCTCAGGTAGCCTATACCGCCCGCAGTAGTGGACACGCGCCGCAACATTTCGGTTTCGGAATTCACAACCACAGGACCGCTACTGGACCCGGAAAAGACACTCCGGTCCCAGGCTGACTGAAGCTGATACGGGAAGACACCGAGCACATCCTTGCTGAAGCTCGCATGGACCGGGTCTCGGGGATCCAGCACGAAGACCGTGAGTTTCTGTCCATCCAGGGCCTGCACCCGCAGGCTGAAAATTGCACGGATAGTTGCGATAGGTAGTGCGGTTTCAGCGATGGAATCATTGATCACCACCACTTGGGCACCAGCAGGAACGGATGAAAACAGAGCCGTCACAACCCACAGTGCAAGCGCCAGGGTTACCTGACGATAGCCGAAGATACCCGCTCCCCCAGGCCTCCGAAAGAAAGAGTCCCGCATTCTCCTGTCTACCCCTCGGCACGCAATTCCATCACTCCTTTTGCAAATACCAGGCTCCTGATCACGGCCACTCAAGGAAACACTGGATCAGTCCCTCGCCGTTACCCACGCGAAGATGGAAGTTCGGAACTCCAGGCCCATGATTGAATTCCCGCTGGCACGGGAATGCTCATTCAGAGCATCCTTGAGACATATGTAGCACCAAAATAGCCCAGGCTCCCAATCGAGTCCATAGCGGACATCTCCGGCCTCAACGCCTGCATCGCGTATTCTATGATATGAGTCCAGATACCGGGCCACCCTGCCGAGGCTCAAACAGGTAAAACTTGATGTGCAGACACAAAGCAGACATCTCCAATCCCGCGCACAATCACACGGCCTGCATCACTTCCGCCCTCAGCTCTGCGGAACGCCTGTGCCAGAACCGGGGGGTGAGACTGACCCCCCTGCGACGTCGGGTACTGGAAAAGATCTGGCAAAACCATGAGGCCATCAAGGCCTACGAATTGATTCATCAACTCAGCTCTGCCGACCATACCGTGAAGCCGCCCACGGTCTATCGCGCCCTGGACTTCCTGCTGGCTCAAGGCCTGATTCACCGTATCGAGAGCCTGAATGGCTTTGTGGGCTGCACCAATCCCGACCATGAGCATGACTGCCTGATGCTGATTTGCCGGAAATGCGGCGTGGTGACAGAGATGGAAAACGGGACGATCAGCCAGGAAGTGGCCGCGCAGGCCAGCCGTCAGGGCTTCATGCTGGAAAGGCAGATCATGGAAGGACGAGGGCTATGCGCCCATTGCAGGGATGACGACGAGGCACGGGACACCGGCCAGTGAGAACAGACATCCGGAGCCGTTCATCCGGCCAGGTCACCCGCGGCCGGCTACCAGTAATTCTCCGTGGTGATGTGTCCGGGTTCCCGACGCCGGTTTCTGGTCATGCCCCGTGCCTTGAGTACCTCGCTGGTATCGCGGACCATGTCCGGATTGCCGCAGATCATCACCTGGGCCGCATCCGGGCCCAGTGGGAGACCCACATGGCGCTCCAGCAGACCTGTCTCTATGGCCGCAGGGATTCTCCCGGGCAAGGCCTCGGGCATATCCTCACGACTGACGAAGGGCACGAACCGGAACCGGGAACCATGGTCACGAAAGGTATCGATGGTGTCCTGGTAGGTCAGCTCCTCCCGGGTTCGCACGGCATGTACCAGTACGATGTGCTGGAAACGCTGCCAGGGTGCTTCCGTCTTGAGGATGGACAGATGGGGCCCCAGGGCGGTGCCGGTGGCGAACATCCACAGCACATCGGCATCGGGCACTTCATCCAGGGTGTAGAAACCATTGGCCTTGGCCATGACATCCACGGTGTCGCCAGGCCCCAGGGTGACCAGATGATTGGTCAGGGGACCTTCGGGGACGGTGATGAAATAAAAATCCAGCGGGCGCTCATCCGGTGCGTTCACATAGGAATAGGGACGCGCCACCCTCTCACCATCCACCATCACGGAGAGCCGGTTAAACTGCCCTGCCTTGAAGGGATCCACCGGTGCCTCCACTCTCAGGGAATAGAGCCGCTGGGTCCAGCGCTTGAGTTCCACCACTTCGCCAGTGAGCCATCCAGCCATGTTGTCTTCCTTACTCCGCCGGAACAATGTGTGACGGGATGATCCGGTCGGAGGCGATACGCCCCAAGACACGCTGACAGCAACCGAACAACCCAATGCACATAAGGTGACGCCGACGACAGGATTTTTCAACACCACGGGGAGTGCGACTTTGCCTATCCAACGGGAGTGTGATGCCTTGATCATCGACAGTCATTGCCATTTCGATGTCCCGGCCTTTGACAGGGATCGGGATACCTGCTGGCGCAATGCCTGGAATGCCGGGGTCCGTGCCCAGATATTGCCGGCCATCGACCGGGACGGATGGCCCCGAATCAAACAGGTGGCGGCCTCCCTGCCCGGCCTCTATCCCGCCTACGGCCTGCATCCGGTCTATCTGCACGCCCACCAACCGGCGGACATTGATGCACTGGACCAGTGGCTGCAACGGGAACCGGCCGTGGCCGTGGGGGAATGCGGCCTGGACTTTTATGTCGAAGGGCTGGACGAGCAGACACAGCAGACCTATTTCAGGGCACAACTGGATCTGGCCCTGACCCATGACCTCCCGGTCATCATCCATGCCCGGCGAGCCATGGACCAGGTCACCCAGGCATTGCGGCAACGGCCGGGCCTCAGGGGCGTCGTGCACAGCTTTTCCGGCAGCCGACAGCAAGCGGAAAAACTACTCGATCTGGGATTTTTCATCGGTATCGGCGGGCCGGTGACCTACCCACGGGCACAACGTCTGCGAAAGTTGGCGAGCTGGTTGCCCGCGGAGGCCATGCTGGTGGAAAGTGATGCCCCCGATCAGCCCGGCCAGGCTCACCGGGGGGACCGCAATCAACCTGCTTGGCTACCGGAGGTGATCGAGACACTGGCTGCCTTGCGGCACGAATCTCCGGAAGAAATCGCGAGCATCACCCGTGAAAACGCCATCCGTCTGTTTCGCCTGGGCAGCCTGCACCATATCCCCGATGATCCGGACCAGGCGCGGGTCATTCACAGTCCGATTCCGTGAAGGCAGACACAGTAGATGGTGATGACTTCAAGATGACGGTTGTGCATTATAGTGACGACAGGTGAATCTGGAGCCAGTCGCCGGAAAGCGCGTTGAGGCGGGCAGTTCCAATATGTTGCAAAGGACATGATGCAGCCCCCACCATCCCCGGATATCAGGCATCCCGACGTTGTACAGTTGGCGCAGCGCCTGAATCAGTTACTCGATCACGCCCCCTCACCCCTCTTTGCGGTAGATGATCAGGGGCGAATCACCTATGTCAATCAGGCGGCCCTGACATTCCTCGGTTATTCCCGTCCCGCCTTGCTGGGGCAATCGGCCCATACCCTGCTGATGAAGGCCGCCGAGGACGGCACACCCGTTCAATGGGAAGACTCCCCCATCCGTCAGACGCTCCTGGATGGACAGGCCCGGGACCACCTTGAAACCGTGCTGTGGCGCAAGGACCGCCACCCCCGGCATGTCCTGCTTTCCATCTCACCGCTGCGTCAGGCCTCCCGCATCAGTGGCGCGGCCATCGGTTTCAGTGATGCCACCGAATACCGCTCCCTCGCAACCCAACTGCACTACCTGGCCAGCCATGACCCCCTCACGGGACTGCTGAACCGCCGCGAAATGATGTTCCGACTGGAGCGGGCCATTCACGATGCCAGGAAAAACGACCATCGACACGCCCTGATCTACATGGATATTGATCAATTCAGGCTCGTCAATGACACCTGCGGCCATGAGGCGGGAGATGAACTGCTGCGGCAGATCGGCAACCTGCTGAGCGAGAGCATGCATCCCGGGGATTCCCTGGCACGGCTGAGCGGCGATGAATTTTCTCTCCTGCTGCTGAATGTTTCCCTCGAACAGGGCCTGGACCGGGCGGAAACCCTGCGCGAAGTCCTGCAGGGATTCCAGTTTCGCTGGGAACAACGGGACTTCAGCCTGAGTGCCAGCCTCGGTGTCGTGCCCGTCACTCCGCTCAGCAACCGCGGCATCGCCCTGATGGCGGCCGCGGACACCGCCTGCAATGCCGCCAAGGACAAGGGGCGCAATCGGGTCAGCGTTTTCAAGCAAAACGATACCGGATTACTGCGGCTGCAGGGAGAGATGCAATGGGTAAGCCGAATTCAATCGGCCATCAGGGACTCCCGGCTGATCCTCTTTGCACAACCGATCCAGGCGCTTTCGGAAGCCGAAGACAAGGGCACACATTTTGAAGTCCTGATCCGCATGAAGGAGGATCAAGATCAGCTGATCAGTCCAGGCGAGTTTCTGTCCGTGGCGGAACGATACAACCTGGCCACAGCCATTGACCGATATGTGATCCGGCAAAGCCTTGCCTGGCTGGCAGACCACCGGCCGTTACTGGAACTGCTTGATGCCTGCTCCATCAACCTCTCGGGACACTCGGTGGGTGATGCTCCTTTTCTCGACTTCCTGCTTGAAACCCTTGAACGCGTCAACGTTCCACCCGGGAAGATCTGTTTCGAAGTCACGGAAACCGTCGCCATCGCCAACCTCGACAATGCCAGCCAGTTGTTTTTTCACCTCAGCCAGATGGGCTGCCGATTCTCACTGGATGATTTCGGCAGCGGGATGTCTTCCTTCGGCTACCTCCGCACCCTGCCGGTCACCTATCTGAAGATTGACGGCACCTTTGTGCGTGACGTGGCTCAGGATGCCACCGACCGGGCCCTCGTCAGCTCCATCAACGACATTGCACACCTCATGGGCAAACAGACCATCGCCGAATACGTTGAGTCGGAGGCCATCCTGAAGATACTCAGGGAAATCGGGGTCAACCATGTACAGGGGCATTTCATCGGGGCACCCAGGCCACTGGAATCCATGGTGCTCGGGCGCTGACTACTCCCTGCGCAATACCCGGTCAACCAGGGCGTTCACGACCGGCTGGTGCCGAAAGGCCTTTTTCAGCGCCTTGCGATCGTAGCAGGTATCCACCCACTCCAGCAGGGGCATGGATGACTCCGCCGTGTCCTGAAGATAGGCCTCGAAGAAATGATCCAGCAGGCCGGTCTTGGCCCAGCGGTAATGAAAATAAGGCCACAGGCGCAACTGCCCTGTCTGCGTCAGGGGGACCCCCTCCATCCAGTGCAGATACAGGGTACTCATCAGCCCGGCCCGGTCCGCCCCGGACTTGCAATGAAACCAGACGGGATAGGCGATGCGATGGAGCAGGTCATGGGCCTCGTGAATCACCTCCGGGGTGGGCAGGTCCCGGGAGTGGAGCTTCAGATGATGCAGCGCCGCCCCCAGCCGTTCACAGGCGTCCGCCTCCAGGGCCAGCATGGGGTTGTCCGGCTCGTCCCCCCTCAGATTGATCACGGTGCGGATGCCATGACGGGGGATGCGCTGATACAGATGCCGGGGTGACGGCTGTCCCGAGCGCCAGGCCTGACCGGAAATCCGGTGAAAATTGGACAGACCGTACTCCCTCACCCAGCCGTCGTCCAGCCACAGGGCCCACAGGTAGGCCCGGCGCCGCCCGGATCGTGTGCCCGGATCCCAGCGCGGAGGCGCCTCATCCATGGGGTTGCCCTGCATCCGGCCCGGGCAATCCGCACAGCACCGCCGTACGGGACTCGATCCAGGCCTGGACATCCTTCATGATGGCCTCGGGCTTTCTGCCCTCGGTGGGGATGGGCGGCCCGACCTCCACCTGGATGGTCCCCGGATACTTGAGGAAGCTGTTGCGGGGCCAGAACAGGCCCGCATTGTGGGCCACCGGGATCACCGGCCGACCGCTGCGGGCCGCCAGCACCGCCCCGCCCACCTTGTAACGGCCCTGGTGGCCGGGCGGCGTCCGCGTTCCCTCCGGGAACAGGACCACCCACAATCCCCGGTCGAGCCGGTCCAATCCCTGAGCCACCAGCTGATCCATGGCCTTGCGGCCGGCGGCCCGGTCCAGGGCAATGGGTTCGAGCATGCCGATGGCCCAGCCGAAGAAGGGAATGCGCAACAGCTCCTGCTTGAGCACCCACACCTGGGGCGGGATGAACTGCTGCAGGGCGAGGGTCTCCCAGGCCGACTGGTGCTTGCACATCAGCACCCGGGCCTCGCCTCCCAGATGTTCGGTCCCGGTCACGGTATAGCGTAGCCCGCAGGTCAGCGTCAGCCACCACAGATTGAAGCGGGTCCACTGGGACAGCACCCGGAAACGGCCATGCCATTTCAGCGGCAGCAGCAGGGGGCTGAAGAGGGCGAACAGGACCGTGGACAGGGCCATGCCGACCCAGAACAGGCCCGCCCGCAGATACAACTCCGGTTTTGAAGAGGCAGGTTCAGTCATGAACTTGATCCGTTTCAGTCAGCAGATGTTCCACCACCTCGGCCAGGTCCGCAAAGACCAGCGTGCCCGCGGGTACCCGTCCTTCGGCGAGGGCCTTGAGGCCGTTGCCGGTCCGGACCAGGACCGGGGTACAACCGGCGGCGGCGGCGGCCTGGAGATCGCGCGGGGAATCACCCACGGCAGGAACCCCGGCCAGGGGCACGCTGAATGCCCGGCCGATGCGTTCGAACAGACCCGGCAGGGGCTTGCGGCAGTCGCAACCCTCATCCGGACCGTGGGGACAGTAGAAGATCCCGTCGATGCGCCCCCCCAGGGGCGCCAGGGTCGCCTCCATGTGCCGGTGGATGGCCCGCAGGGTGGGCAGATCGAACAGGCCCCGGGCCAGGCCCGACTGGTTGGTGGCCACCGCCACGCACCAGCCGGCCCGGGTCAGACGGGCGATGGCCTCCAGGCTTCCGGGCAACGGTACCCATTCCGCCGGCGACTTGATGTAGTCGGGGGAATCCCGGTTGATGACCCCGTCCCGATCCAGGATGACGAGCTTCACGGCAGCCGGGACAGGTCCGCTACCCGCAGGAACAGCCCCGCCAGGCGATTGAGCAACGCCACCCGGTTATCCCGCAGGGCCGGATCCTCGGCCATCACCATCACCTGATCGAAGAAGGCGTCCACGGGACCGCGCAGGGCCGCCAGCCGTGTCAGGCCCTCGGTGTACTCGCCCGCGTCCAGATGAGCGGCCACCGCCTCCCGTAACCCCTCCAGGTGGCG
Organism: Ectothiorhodospira shaposhnikovii; assembly: GCF_047222355.1. NCBI lineage: Bacteria > Pseudomonadati > Pseudomonadota > Gammaproteobacteria > Chromatiales > Ectothiorhodospiraceae > Ectothiorhodospira > Ectothiorhodospira shaposhnikovii. Next base: position 3,189,587 of record NZ_CP178333.1, read on the forward strand.
ATGCAGATCCTGCTCCGCCGGCTCCGCCAGCAGGCCGGTCTCCACCCGGTCGGGCAGGCCGCCCTCCACCTTGCGCAGGATGTTGTGAATGCGCTTGTGCGCCGCCGCCAGGGCCTCGGCTTCCGGCAGTCCCAGGAAATGCTCCACCGCCCGCACCCGACGGTCGAAATCCAGGGGGCGGGTGGGCCGTACCGCCAGCACCGCCTCGAACACCTCGGGGCGGATGCCCCGGTCCAGGTAATAGGCCCGCAGACGCTCCATCACGTACTCCAGCACCTGGGGCACGGCCGGGACGGCGGGCACCCGGCCCTCGTAGCCTTCCGCGGTCTGTTGCAGCAGGGTTTCCAGATCCAGGGGCAACTCCAGTTCCACCAGGATGCGCAGCACCCCCAGGGCGGCCCGGCGCAGACCGAAGGGGTCCTTGGCGCCGGTGGGCTTCTGGCCGATGGCGAAGATCCCCACCAGGGTATCCAGACGGTCCGCCAGGGCCAGCACCCGACCCACCGGATCGGCCGGCAGGGCATCCCCCGCGTGGCGGGGCAGATACTGCTGCTCCAGGGCCGCGGCCACCGCCTCCGGCTCGCCGTCATGGGTGGCGTAGTAGCGCCCCATGGTGCCCTGCAGTTCGGTGAACTCGAACACCATCTGGGTCTGCAGGTCGCACTTGCTCAGCAGGGCGGCCCGGCGGGCCTGATCGGGATCGGCTCCCATGTCCCGGGCCAGCAGCCCCGCCAGACGGACCACCCGCAGGGTCTTGTCGTGCAGGCTGCCCAGCTTGTGCTGGAACACCACCGTCTTGAGGGCCTCCAGATGGCTCTCCAGGGGACGGCGACGATCCTGGTTCCAGAAGAATTCCGCGTCGGCAAAGCGGGGCCGGATCACCCGTTCGTTGCCCTCCCGCACCCGCTCCGGCGCCCGGGAGTCCACGTTGCTGATGGTGATGAAGTGGGGCATCAGGCGCCCTTCCCCGTCCACCACCGGGAAGTATTTCTGGTTGTCCTGCATGGTGGAGATCAGTGCCTCCTGGGGCACCTCCAGGAAACGGGCCTCGAAATGGCCCACCACCGCCACTGGCCATTCCACCAGAGCGGTCACCTCATCCAGCAGATCCGCCTCGATCACCGCCCGACCGCCCAGCTCGGCGGCGGCGGCCTCCACCTGGCCGCGAATGGCGGCGCGTCGGGCCTCGAAGTCCACCTTCACCCAGCCCTGGTTCTCCAGCAGCGGGGCATATTCGGACGGCGCGGACAGGGTCAGGGCCGCAGGGTGATGGAAGCGATGCCCCCGGGTCTCGCGCCCTGCCGGGATGCCCAGGATGGGGGCCTGAATGACTTCGGAACCCAGCAACATCACCACCCAATGCACCGGACGCACGAATTCCGCGTCACCATCGCCCCAGCGCATGCGCTTGGGAATGGGCAGGGCCGCCAGGGCGGCCTCGACGATGGCGGGCACCAGGGCGGCGGTGTCACGCCCCGGCTCCAGGTGACGATGCACCAGCCAGGCGCCCTTGTCCGTTTCCAGGCGCTCCAGGTCGGTCACCGCCACGCCGCAGGAGACGGCAAACCCCTGGGCGGCACGGGTGGGGTTACCCTGGGCATCGAAGGCGGCGGCCAGGGCCGGCCCCCGGCGCTCCATGGCCTGATCCGCCTGGCGCGGCGGCAGGCCCCTGACCCACACCACCAGACGGCGGGGCGCGGCATAGGCCACATGGTCAACGGGGTCAAGGCCGGCATCCGCCAGTCCCTTGACGACGCCGTCCGCAAAGGCATCCCGCAACCCCTTGAGGGCCTTGGGCGGCAGCTCTTCGGTGCCGATCTCGATCAGAAGATCCTGTGTCTCGCTCATGATATTGATCCAGTCCCAGGTCAGGTGCGTTCGGCCTTGGCCGCGTCGGGGAGCATGGGGAAACCCAGCTGTTCACGGGCGGCGTAGTAGGCCTCGGCGACGGCGCGGGCCAGTTCACGCACCCGCAGGATGTAGCGTTGCCGCTCGGTGACGGAGATGGCGCGCCGGGCATCCAGCAGGTTGAAGGTATGGGAGGCCTTGAGCATCTGCTCGTAGGCCGGCAAGGGCAGACCCTGGGCGATGAGGTGCTTGCTCTGTTGCTCGCAGGTTTCGAACCAGCCGAACAGGGAAGCCACATCGGCATGTTCGAAATTGTAGGTGGACTGTTCCACCTCGTTCTGGTGGTAGACGTCACCGTAGGTGACCACACCCTGGGGACCCCGTGTCCAGACCAGGTCGTAGACGCTCTCCACCCCCTGCAGGTACATGGCGATGCGCTCCAGACCGTAGGTGATCTCGCCGCTCACCGGCCGGCAGTCCAGGCCGCCCACCTGCTGGAAATAGGTGAACTGGGTCACCTCCATGCCGTTGAGCCAGACCTCCCAGCCCAGGCCCCAGGCGCCCAGGGTGGGGGATTCCCAGTTGTCTTCCACAAAGCGGATGTCATGGACCAGGGGGTCGATGCCCAGGGCCTGCAGGGAACCCAGATAGAGCTGCTGGATGTCCGGCGGCGAAGGCTTGAGCAGCACCTGGAACTGGTAATAGTGCTGCAGCCGGTTGGGGTTTTCCCCGTAGCGGCCGTCGGTGGGACGGCGGGAGGGCTGCACATAGGCGGTGCGCCAGGGTTCCGGGCCGATGGCCCGCAGGAAGGTGGCGGAATGGAAGGTACCCGCTCCCATTTCCATGTCGTAGGGCTGGAGCAGCACGCAACCGTGGCCCGCCCAGTAGTCCTGCAGGGCCAGGATGAGGCCCTGGAAGGTAGAGACGTCGTGAGAAGACATGAGGATCGACCCGAGTGATTCGTGGATGGCGCGACCCCGATCATGGGTCGTGCAAAGCCTGACAGTATAACGGTGGCCGGTGGCGGGCGCCCAGTCCCGTGCGTGACCGGATCGGCCCCGCGGCTCCCTGCTCGCCGACAGAGCCTCAATGGGAGATGGGGCTGGGCGCCCATGTCACCAGGGTTTACAATCTCGCTTCCCGAAGCCGTGCCCACCCGGGCCCATCCCTGCACGAGACTCCCCATGTCAGCCGGGCTCCCCAGCGAACAGCGTTATCAGGCCATGCGCCGTGTCACCCTCATCGGCGCCATGACCAACCTGAGCCTGGCGACGGCACAGATCATCGGCGGCTGGATCAGTCACTCCCAGGCCCTGATCGCCGACGGCGTCCACACCCTCTCCGACCTGATCAGCGATATCATGGTCCTGTTCGCCGCCCGCAAGGCCAACGAAGCCGCCGACACCAATCATCCCTATGGCCACGGCCGCATCGAGACCCTGGCCACCGTGGCGGTGGGACTGATCCTGGCCGGCGTGGCCGTGGGCATCATGACCGATGCCGCCCGACGCCTGCTGAACCCGGAAGAACTCCTGAGCCCCACCCCCCTAGCCCTGATCCTGGCGGCGATCGCCATCATCAGCAAGGAGGCCCTGTACCACTACACCATGCGCGTGGCCAAAAGGGTTCGCTCGCGCATGCTGGAGGCCAACGCCTGGCACCACCGCTCCGACGTGGTCTCGTCGGTGGTGGTGCTGGTGGGCGTAGGCGCCACCCTGGCCGGCCTGCCCTTCATGGATGCCGTGGCGGCCATCCTGGTGGCCCTGCTCATCGGCCACATGGGGGGCAAGCTGATCTGGAACAGCGCCCGGGAACTCATCGATACCGGGGTGGAGGCGGAGGAGCAGGAACGCATGCTGGAGGCGGTGCGCCGCCTGGACGGCATCCAGGGGGTTCACGGCCTACGCACCCGGCGCATGGCGGGCACCCTGCTGGCGGATATCCATGTTCAGGTCGCGCCCCGCATCAGCGTCTCCGAGGGCCATCACATCGCGGATGCCGTCTGCGTGGCCATGCACGGGGTCCAGGACGAACTGGGGGACATCCTGGTCCATATCGATCCGGAAGACGATCAGCAAGAAGCCCCGAGCAGCCATCTGCCCAATCGCACCGAGATGCTCGAACGCCTGCGGGCGCAATGGCATGACGTACCGGCATCCCGGCATGTGGACCCGGTGATCATCCATTATCTTCAGGGGAAGGTGCACCTGGAGCTGCAGTTGCCCCTCGGGCTTTTCAACAACCTGGCGGAGGCCCAGGCCGTTGCCCGTCAACTGGTGACGGCGAGCCTGCGTGCAGAGGATGTGGGTCAGGTAGAGGTGCTGTTCCGGCACTGACAGGCACCGCTGACGGGCATTGTTCACGAAAAGACACACACCAAACGCCCCAAAACAGCGCAAAATACCTAAAAACGCACTAAGATTGCGCATGCGATCATTGAGCAAGCCCAAAAATTCGCACCAAAAGGCCTCCGCAACCCAGCTCAACACCATGGCACGCTTCATGCTTCCCATGGTTCGACCGAATTGAACGCCCGCACCGCGCGGGAATCCGTTTCAACAGGCCTCTCTCATTCAAGCCCTGGAGGAGTACGCATGTCAGCAGCAGACGTTCTGAATATGATCAAGGAAAACGGCGCCAAATTCGTCGATTTCCGTTTTGTGGACAGCCGCGGCAAGGAACAGCACGTGACCGTGCCCGCCCACACCGTCGATGAGGACGTGCTGGAAGGCGGCAAGATGTTCGACGGCTCCTCCATCGCCGGCTGGAAGGGCATCAACGAATCCGACATGATCCTCATGCCCGATGTGGATACCGCCGTCATGGATCCCTTCTTTGACGAGCCTACCCTGAACCTGCGCTGCGACGTGGTGGAACCGGCCACCATGCAGGGCTATGACCGCTGCCCCCGCTCCCTGGCCAAGCGCGCCGAGGCCTATCTGGCCAGCACCGGCATCGCCGACACCTGCCTGTGGGGTCCGGAAAACGAATTCTTCGTCTTTGACGACATCAAGTGGGGCAACTCCATTCAGGGCGCCTTCTTCAAGATCGACTCCGACGAGGCCTCCTGGAACTCCGAAAAGGTGTTCGAAGACGGCAACATCGGTCACCGCCCCTCCGTGAAGGGCGGCTACTTCCCGGTTCCCCCGGTGGACAGCCTGCAGGACCTGCGCTCCGCCATGTGCCTGGTGCTGGAGGAAATGGGCCTCAAGACCGAAGTGCACCACCACGAAGTGGCCACCGCCGGCCAGTGCGAGATCGGTGTCGGCGCCGGCACCCTGACCCGCAAGGCCGACGAGGTACTGATCCTCAAGTACGTGATCCAGAATGTGGCCCACAACTACGGCAAGACCGCCACCTTCATGCCCAAGCCTCTGGTGGGCGATAACGGCAGCGGCATGCACGTGCACCAGTCCCTGGCCAAGGACGGGCAGAACCTGTTTGCCGGCGACAAGTACGGCGGCCTGTCCGAAACCGCCCTGTACTACATCGGCGGCATCATCAAGCACGCCCGCGCCCTGAACGCCTTCACCAACGCCTCCACCAACAGCTACAAGCGTCTGGTGCCCGGCTTCGAAGCCCCGGTGATGCTGGCCTACTCCGCCCGCAACCGTTCCGCTTCCATCCGGATTCCGTGGGTGTCCAGCCCCAAGGCCCGCCGCATCGAGGTGCGCTTCCCGGACTCCACCGCCAACCCCTACCTGGCCTTCTCCGCCATGCTGATGGCCGGCCTGGACGGCATCCAGAACAAGATCCATCCCGGCGAGGCCATGGACAAGAACCTGTACGACCTGCCTCCCGAAGAGGAAAAGCAGATCCCGCAGGTCTGCCATGCCCTGGACCAGGCTCTGGAAGCCCTCAACAAGGACCGCGCCTTCCTGACCGCCGGCGGCGTATTCACCGACGACATGATCGATGCCTACATTGATCTGAAGATGGAAGAAGTGACCCGCCTGCGCATGACCACCCACCCGGTGGAGTTCGATCTGTACTACAGTCTGTAAGTACAAGACGGGCCACGGTCCAGAACGCAAAACCCCCGGCTTGCCGGGGGTTTTGCTTTTCTGTATTACAGACCACAAGACCAGAGCGGAAACACAGGACGACATCATGCCCCTGCTGCCATTGCTGTTGCTGTTGCTGCTACCGGCCCAGCCCGCCCATGCCCAGATCTACCACTGGATCGATGAACAGGGCCGCACCACCTTCGGTGACACGCCGCCGGAAGGCGTGGAGGCACGCCCCGTCCATGTTGAGCAGCCCACAACCACCCCCGGGCTACCCGAAATCCGGCGCACGCCCACCGCACCCGATGAAACCGCCGAGCGGGAAGCGGCGGAAACCTACCAGCAACTCTCCATCAGCAGCCCCGAAAATGCCGGGGTCGTACGCACCAATATTGAACAGGTATCGGTTGCGCTTCACCTGACCCCGGAACTTCAGACCGACAAGGGCCACCGCATCCGCATCCGCCTGGACGGCAACGCCACCACCATCACCCAGACCCCAAGAACCACGCTGCAGAACGTGACCCCGGGGACACACACACTGCAGGCGGAGATCCTGGATCGCGACGGGAACGTCCTGATCCGCTCCGAAACAACCACATTCCATCTTTTGCGCACCACTGTGCAGCAGCAATCCCGCCCCCGCGCACCCTGACGATGTCATCAGGGCAGTCCACGGCAGCATGTCCGGGCCCGGAAAAGTCACTTGACCACGCCATTGCACCACCATGGTGCGTGCTATGATCCCAGGATGCCCACACGCCCGACGGGGATATTCCGGCCCAGACATGAATAGCTGAAGCCTGCCGCCGACTTCCTGGACAACCTCGCCGGCCCCCTTGTGCCCGCCCGCACTGGCCCGATTTTTGCATTGGGGAGTCTGTATGCCTCAAGATCACAACCTGCATCGACAGTTACTGGAAACCCTGACCACCGCCGTCCTGGTAACGGACGCCCGATTGTGTCTGGTCTACATGAACCCGGCGGCGGAAATGCTGATGGAGATGAGCCTGAACCGGATTCAGGGACTGTCCATCCAAGGGCTGTTTCGTGAGGACGAAACCTTCATCACCAGCCTGCGACAGTCCCTTGAAACCGGCCACCCCTTCACGGAACGGGAACGACTTCTAGGGCTGCACTACGCCCGTGAAGTCACCGTGGATCTGACCGCTTCCCCCATCTCCGAGCCGGGGCACCCCCGCCAACTCCTGGTGGAACTGATCCAGGTCGACCGGCAGCTGCGCATCACCCGGGAAGAACAACTCCTCAACCAGCAATCCGCCACCCGGGCACTGGTTCGCGGCCTGGCCCATGAGATCAAGAATCCCCTGGGCGGACTTCGCGGCGCGGCCCAACTGCTGGAACGGGAACTGCCGGACCCGGAGCTAAGGGAATACACCCGCATCATCATCGGCGAGGCGGACCGCCTGCAAAATCTGGTCAACCGCATGCTGGGTCCAAACAGCCTGCCCCAGTGCAGGCGCCTGAACATTCACAGGGTACTGGAGCATGTGCGCAGCCTGGTGAGCGTGGAGGCCCCGGAAGGCATTCAGATCCAAACCGACTATGACCCCAGCATTCCCGACGTCAACGCCGACCAGGACATGCTGATCCAGTCGGTACTCAATATCGTGCGCAACGCGGTGCAGGCCATGGGTGACACCGGGAAAATCAGACTGAGGACCCGGGTGCGACGCCAGTACACCATCGGCCAGATCCGCCACAAGCTGGTGGCCCTGATCCAGGTGATCGACGACGGGCCGGGCATCAGCGAGGACATCCGCGAGCGCATCTTTTTCCCCATGGTCTCGGGTCGCGCCGGCGGCACGGGACTCGGGCTCTCCATCGCCCAGTCACTGCTCAACCAGATGGGCGGCCTGATCGAATGCACTTCCCGTCCTGGGCAGACAGTATTCTCACTGCTGATCCCCGTGGAGCTTATGGATGACTAGACGCGAACACATATGGGTCATTGATGACGACCGCTCCATCCGATGGGTGCTGGAACGGGCGATGAACAAGGCGGGCATCGAAGTCACCTCCTTCGCCTCCGCCTCGGAGGCGCTGGAGTGCTTTGAACGTGATGCCCCCGATGCCCTGGTGACCGACATTCGCATGCCGGGCATGGATGGCCTGGAACTGCTCAGCCGGCTGCAGCGCGAACACCCCGAGCTGCCCGTCATCATCATGACCGCCCACTCGGACCTGGAAAGCGCAGTCTCTGCGTATCAGGGCGGCGCTTTCGAATATCTGCCCAAGCCCTTCGACGTGGACGATGCCGTCTCGCTGGTGAAGCGGGCCTGCCAGGCCCGCAGGGAACGCGGCCGGGAAGAGCCGTCGGGCAACAGCAAGACCCCGGAGATCATCGGCGAGGCGCCGGCCATGCAGGAGGTGTTCCGCGCCATCGGACGGCTGTCCCGCTCCAACATCACCGTCCTCATCAACGGTGAGTCGGGCACCGGCAAGGAACTGGTGGCCCATGCCCTGCACCGCCACAGCCCCCGTGCCCACATGCCCTTCATCGCCCTGAACACCGCCGCCATCCCCAAGGATCTGCTGGAATCAGAGCTGTTCGGTCACGAGAAGGGCGCCTTCACCGGTGCCCAGAGCGCCCGGCGCGGACGCTTCGAGCAGGCGGACGGCGGCACCCTGTTCCTGGACGAGATCGGCGACATGCCGGCTGAGCTGCAGACCCGCTTGCTGCGGGTATTGGCGGACGGCGAATTCTACCGGGTCGGCGGACACATGCCGGTGAAGGTGGATGTGCGCATCATCGCCGCCACCCACCAGAACCTGGAAAGCCGGGTCCAGGAGGGCCTGTTCCGGGAAGACCTGTTCCATAGGCTGAACGTGATCCGCATTCACGTCCCGGCCCTGCGGGAACGGCGCCAGGACATCCCCCTGCTGCTGAATCACTTCCTGGGCACGGCGGCGGCCGAGCTGAACGTGGAACGCAAGGTGCCGCTGCCGGAGGTACTGGATTATCTTTCGGCCCTGGACTGGCCCGGCAACGTGCGACAACTGGAGAACCTGTGCCGCTGGCTCACGGTCATGGCCTCGGGCCGTGAAATCCATACCAACGACCTGCCACCGGAGCTGCACGAGCGCTCCGGCAACACCCATGGCGGCGGCTGGGAGGAAGAACTGGCCCACTGGGCCGAGCAGGAGCTGGCGCGGGGCAATGCCTCACTACTGGATCGCGCCACCCCGGCCTTCGAACGCATCATGATCAGGGCCGCCCTGAAAAAGACCGGCGGGCGGCGCCAGGATGCGGCAAGACTGCTGGGCTGGGGACGCAATACGCTCACCCGCAAGATCAACGAACTGAACATGGATGAAGGCGAGGACCTGGGGGCCTGAAGAACCGGCCCCCACCCCTTCATGCCGGATTGACTTGAATCAGCAGGTGACGCAACCCGGACCCGGCGTGGATTCAATTGAGCTGCAGGGAGCCGGTCAACTCGGACACATGGCCAAAACCATGGCGCCGCAGGTAATCCTGGATACCGGCATTGATCTTCTGGCACAGCAGCGGATCATAGAACAGCCCCGTTCCCACCCCGACCGCGGTGGCGCCCGCCAGCAGGAACTCGATGGCGTCGGTGGCGCTGGCCACCCCGCCCTGACCGATGATGGGCACCCCGTGGGGCCTGGCTACCTGATAGACCTGATGGACCCGCAGCAGGGCCACCGGCTTGATGGCCGGACCGGACAGGCCGCCCTGATTGTTGCCGATCACGGTGCGGCGGCGCTCGGCATCAATGGCCATGCCCATCAGGGTATTGATGGCGGAAAAGGCATCGGTACCGGCCTCAATGCAGCGACGGGCATTGGCCGCGATATCCGTCTGATTGGGTGACAGCTTGGTGATCAGCGGCTTGCCGGTAGCCTTGCGGCAGGCCTCCACCACCCGGGCGGACATGTCCGGATCATTGCCGAAGGCCACGCCGCCTTCCTTCACGTTGGGGCAGGAGATGTTGATCTCGATGGCATCCACCGGAGAATCGTCAAAACGGCGGGTGACCTCAATGTATTCCTCGATGGTGGAACCTGAGACGTTGGCGATGAAGCGGGTCTCGTCATAGTCCAGACCGGGCAGGATCTCGTCCACCACGAAGTCCACCCCGGGGTTCTGCAGGCCGATGGCATTGAGCATGCCGCCGGGGGTCTCGTAGACCCGGTGAGGGGCATTGCCCGGACGGGCCTGACCCGTGGTGCCCTTGAGGCAGATGGCGCCCACATGGCGATTGGAGAAACCCGCCACACGGGTATACTCCTCGCCGAACCCCACGCAGCCCGAGAGCAGCACCAGGGGGGAGGCCATGGAAAGCCCGCAGAAATCGATCGCAAGGGCCTGTTTAGGGGAAGTGTCGACTGGCATGTTTCACATCGTCCTGTATCAACCGGAGATACCGCCCAACACGGGCAACGTCATGCGCCTGGCGGCCAATAGCGGCTGCCGGCTGCACCTGATCCACCCGCTGGGGTTCACGCTGGATGACGCGCGCCTGCGGCGCGCAGGGCTGGATTATCGGGATCTGGCTCCGGTGACGGAGTATGACAGCCTGAAGGCCTTCTCGGAAGCCGTACAGCCACGACGGGTGTTCGCCCTGTCCACCCGAGGCAGCCGGATTTACAGCGAGGTGGCGTTCCAACCGGGGGATGCCTTCCTGTTCGGCCCCGAAACCCGGGGCCTGCCGGATGCGGTGCTGGAGCACCTGCCCGGGGAGCAACGCCTGCGCATCCCCATGGTGCCGGGAAGCCGCAGCCTCAACCTGTCCAACTCGGTGGCCGTGGTGGTAATGGAGGCCTGGCGGCAACTAGGCTACCCCGGTGCCGCCACCTGAGGATGTGCAGGAAGAGTCATTTCCGCGCCCCACCCGTCATTCCCGGCGCGAAGATGACGGTGTTATTCCCCGCGAAGATGACGCTGTTTCACCACGGGAGCGGCGGTGTTTTCCTGAACGTCTCCTGACACGACATGCGCAATCCCGAATCAAAGGGGTCGCCGGAAGACGGCTCTAGAACTCCGGCTTGGGATCCCGGCTCAGCAGCTCTTCCACCGCCGCCATCGGCGCCAGACCCTCATAGAGAACCCGGTACACCTGCCGGCAGATGGGCATGTCCACTTGCAGGGCAGCCGCCTTGGCCACCGCCACACGGGCCGTGCGCACCCCCTCCACCGCCTGACCAATGGCGGCCACCGCCTCCTCCATCCCCTGCCCCTGCCCAAGGGCCAGGCCGAGGCGACGGTTACGGGACTGGTTGTCGGTACAGGTCAGCACCAGATCCCCCAGGCCAGACAACCCCATCAGCGTCTCGTTGCGGGCGCCGGTGGCGGCCCCCAGGCGCATCAGTTCGGCCAGCCCCCGGGTGATCAGCGCGGCACGGGCATTGGCACCGAAACCCAGACCGTCGGAAACACCCGCGGCAATGGCCAGCACATTCTTGAAGGCACCCCCCAGCTGTACACCCACCACGTCGTCGCTGGTGTACACCCGCAGCGTGCCCCCGGCCAGCCAGGCACGTGCATCTTCGGCAAATACCGGATCCGGCGCGGCCAGAGTCAATGCGGTAGGCAGGCCACGCCCCAGCTCGGAAGCGAAGGAAGGACCGGAAGCCACCCCCCAGTGCACATCTCCGGGAAGTTCTTCCAGCACCAGCTCATGCAGCCAGCGGGTGGTTTCCAGATCCAGACCCTTGGTGGCCCACACCAGCCCTCGCCCCGGCAGATGCGGGGCGATACGGCGCAGGATGTCGTGAAAGCCACTGCTGGGCACGGCCAGCAACACCCGGTCAGCCTCGGACACCATGGCATCCAGATCATCGCCGGGTGTCAGGGTCGCGGGGAACGGGGCATCCGGCAGATAGCGGGCATTGCGACCGGCGGCCCTCATCTCCGACATCCGGCCGCCGTCACGGCCCCACAGGCCGACCTTCAGCCCCTTGCGGGCAAGATGGATGGCCAGCGCCGTCCCCCAGGAGCCGGCGCCAAGGACCGCCACATGACGCACGTCACGCATGAATGCTGAAACTCAGTTCAGGGGCGTCGGCGCGGCATTGGCATCACCGCCCTGGGCCGCCTGCTGCTCGTTTCTCAGTTTCTGCGCATACAGGGCATCAAAATTGACCGGGGCCAGCAGCATTTGCGGGAAACCACCGCGGGTGACCAGATCGGAGATCGCCTCGCGGGCAAAGGGGAACAACAGATTGGGGCAGTAAGCCGCCAGCAGCGGACCCATTTGATCCTGGGGGATCCCCCGCAGCACAAAGGCGCCAGCCTGCTTCACCTCCACCAGATAGGCTGCCTTGTCCTGGGACTTGGTGGTCACAGTCACCGTCAGCTCCACCTCGAAGAGACCATTCTCATCCAGGGGGCGGGCCTGGGAATTCAGCTGCACCTGAGTCTCCGGCTTCCACTCGCGGGTAAAGACGGCGGGGGAGTTGGGCGATTCGAAGGAAATGTCCTTCACATAAATCTTCTGCAGCCCGAACTCCTGCTGCGGCTGTCCCTGGGCAGCGCCATCGGCGTTGGGTTTGGGTGCCATATTTTCCGTCATGGTGACTCCAGTGACTGGTTGGGTAACAAGATGATCCGACGGGCAATGATAGGGGGAGCGCCCCAGGGCTGCAAATCAGGCGGAAACCGCCGGTACCTGGACACCCGGAACCCTGTCTTTCAACACAGCCAACACAGCTGGGCCAGTCCGGGCAGGCATCGCTCCAAACCGGGCATCAACGGGATCCGCGCAGCCCCCAAAGTGGGAAAGTCACCTGACGGGAGAAGAAACCGGGCCGGCAGGGCCCGCCTCAATCACTCACCAGACCCAACAGGACATCCAGCTCGCCCCGGCGATCAAGCTCCACCAGATCGGTGTACCCACCCAGATGCCGGTCTCCGACAAACACCTGAGGCACCGTTTCCCGCCCTGATCGTCGCTCCATCAGCTCGCGCTGTGCCGGATCCTGATCCACCCGTATCTCATCGAAGGACACACCCTTGCCCTTGAGCAGTCGCCGGGCCAGCATGCAGAAGACGCAGGAACCCGTGCCGTACATCACCACGTCATGGCCGGGGGAAGACGATGAATCCAACGCGGGAGCCCTTTATTTCTTGCTCAGGGGCAGACTGGCTGACTCCCATGCCAGGACGCCACCCTGGAGATTGACCACGTTCTGGAAACCGTCCTTGACCAGGGTGTTGCAGGCCTGACCGGAACGGGCGCCGGTCTGGCAGTAAACGATGACGGTCTTGTCCTTGAACTTGCCGATCTCGGTGACACGGTCCTTGAACTTGGTCAGGGGAATGTGGCGGGCACCGGCAATCTTGCCGGTCTGGCGGGCCTCGGCCTCCTCGCGGACATCCACCACGACGGTCTGATCCTGATTCATGATCCGGACCACTTCAGCCGGCCCGAGCACCTTGTACTTTCTCGTAAGACGGGTGTATTCGGTGTAGCCGATGGCACCAATGACAGCCGCCAGCAGACCGAACAGGAGGGGATGATTGGCAATAAACTCCAGGTATTGGTCCATGGATCGCTCAAGACTCGTGAATCATTGGAAAGGGCGCATTCTGAAGCCATGCGCCCCCGCGGGCAAGTCGGCCGATCCCGCGCATGAGCCGAAAGACCTAAAGGGAACGACAGAACACCTCCTGCATCATACCGATCAGACGCAGGGTCCTGGCATCACTGACCCGGTAATAGACACGGTTGGCATCCTTGCGGGAGGCCAGAATGCCCTTGTCGCGCAGAATGGCCAGGTGCTGGGATATATTGCTCTGGGAGGTCCCCACATGATCGACGATCTCCTGCACGCTCACCTCCCTGTCACCCAGGACACAGAGGATCTTGAGGCGCAGGGGATGGGCCATGGCCTTGAGGGAGCGGGAGGCACGCTCGATATCTTCCTCCTTGCTCAAAAGATCGGGAATCATGTCGGATACTGTGTTCATGGAGGCTTGAGGCCGGTCAGGTTGCCACCTTGGCCATGGACCTGATGGCGATATATTAGTATTGGATGATTAGATTATGATCTTTATCAAAAATATTTCAACGATTTTACGTATCTGCCACCCATGATACCCCGGCCACGCCACCTCGTTATGGCCCTGCTCATCCCCTTGCTGGGTCTTCCCTCCCATCTTCCGGCCGGCACGGAGCGGGAAGAGGCCGTGCGGCGCCTGGAGCAGGTGCAACGACAGATCCAGCAGGTCCGGGGGCGTCTGGAAGCGGCCCGAGGGGAGCAGGGCCGGCTGGAGGCACAGTTGCGGGAAATGGAACGCGCCATGGCGCAGACCGCCCGGGATCTGGCCACCAGCGAAGAGGCCCTCAAGACCACGGAGGCCCGTCTGCGGGAACTGGAACGCCGGCAACGGGACGAGATGGCCAGACTGGAGGCCCATCGCACCGCCCTGGCCACCCAACTCCGCAGCGCCTACCAGGCCGGCAGGCAGGATCATCTGAAGCTGCTTCTCAACCAGGAAGACCCCGCCCGGGTCGGGCGCATGCTGGTGTATTACGAGCACTACAACCGTGCCCGGCATGCCCGGATCGAGGCCGCCACCCAGGCCCTGGCGGCACTGGCCGAGACCCGCCACCAGCTCGACCTGACCCGCCTGCAACAGACCGAACAGCGTCGCACCCTGCTGGCGCACCAGGACCAGCTGGAACGGCAACGCCGGGAACGGGCCCAGGTCCTGGAGAAACTGCGCCGGGAAATCGCCCAGGCGGGTACGTCACTCTCCCGCCTGCAGACGGACCAGGAGAGCCTCGAAGAACTGCTCAAGACCCTGGACCGGGTCCTGAGCGACATTCCCGACGATGCCCTGCCGAACCAGGCCTTTGCCGACCGGCATGGCAAACTGCCGTTCCCCGTCCAGGGGGAGGTCATTCACCGTTTCGGCAGCACCCGGGACAGCGGCACCGGGCGCCGCTGGCAGGGTCTGGTCATCGGCGCCCGGGAGGGAGAACCCGTCAAGGCCATTCACCACGGCCGGGTCGCCTTCGCCGACTGGATGCGGGGGTTCGGCATGCTGCTGATCATCGACCACGGCGGTGGCTACATGACCCTGTACGGGCATAACCAGGCGCTTTACAAGTCACCGGGAGACTGGGTGCAGGCCGGCGACCTGATTGCCCGGGTGGGGGACAGCGGCGGCAGTGAACGGGCGGGCCTGTATTTCGAGATTCGTCATAAAGGCAGTCCGGTGAACCCCTCCCAATGGTGCGACTCTAAGCTCCCAGTGGTAGGCTCTCGCTAACAAGCGCAACATAGGGGCCATCCGGTCAGATGATCCGCATCGATCAAGCCCTCAATCGCCCCCCCAATACAGGGAGCATGATTTGGAGTTCAAGGCTATGAGTACCCAAACCCGCGTCGGCGCCGGCCTGTTGATGGGCCTGATTCTGGGCGTTGCACTGAGCGTCTCCTTCGGCGTCATGGCGGATCGCCAGCAACACGAGGCCGACGCCCTGCCGCTGGAGGACCTGCGCGCCTTCACTGATGTCTACATGCGCATCAAGCGCAACTACGTGGAAGAAGTCGAGGATTCCAAGCTGCTGGAGAACGCCATTCGCGGCATGCTCTCGGGGCTGGACCCACATTCTTCCTATCTCACCCCCAGCGAATTCTCGGAACTCCAGATCGGCACCAGTGGCGAGTTCGGCGGCCTGGGCCTGGAAGTGGGCATGGAGGATGGCTTCGTCAAGGTCATCTCCCCCATCGACGATACACCCGCCAGTCGTGCCGGCATCCAGTCCGGTGACCTGATCATTCGCCTGGATGACAACCCGGTGAAGGGCATGACCCTGAATGAAGCGGTCAACAAGATGCGCGGCCCCCGGGGCAGCAAGATCACCCTCACGGTGGTCCGTGAAGGCGTGGATCGCCCCTTTGAAGTCACCCTGACCCGTGACACGATCCGTGTGCGAAGCGTGCGCAGCGAGATACTGGAGCCAGGTTTCGGCTACCTGCGCATCACCACCTTCCAGTCCAAGACCGCTCAGAACTTGGTGGAGGAAATCCGCAAGCTGCAGCGGGAAAGCGGCGGACTCAAAGGACTGGTGCTGGATCTTCGCAACAACCCCGGGGGCGTGCTCAACGGAGCCGTGGGCGTGTCCGACGCCTTCCTCACGGAAGGCCTGATCGTATACACCGAGGGCAGAGTGAGTGATGCCCAGTTCCGCTATACCGCCTCGCCCGGCGACGTGCTCAAGGGCGCGCCGCTGGTGGTGCTGGTGAACCAGGGCTCCGCCTCCGCCTCGGAAATCGTCGCAGGAGCCCTGCAGGACCACCAGCGCGGCATCATCATGGGCACCTCCACATTCGGCAAGGGTTCGGTGCAGACCATCCTGCCCCTGAACCAGGGCAAGGCACTCAAGCTGACCACCGCCCGTTACTACACGCCGTCGGGCCGCTCCATCCAGGCGGAAGGCATCGAGCCTGACATCAAGCTCGAACCGGTCACCGTAGCCCGGGCGGAAACCCCGGACGTTCGCCCCATCACCGAGGCCCAGCTCAACCGTCACCTGCAGGGCCGCGAGGGTGCCACCGAAACCAGCGCCCAGGATGATGACGACAAGGAACCGCTGGCCCAGCGGGATTTCCAGCTCTACGAGGCCCTGAACCTGCTCAAGGGCCTGGATATCCTCCAGGCCCGACGGTAAGGCCGGGCCCCGTGCGCATCCCGGGCCTGGGCGCCCTGGCACTGTGCCTGTGTCTGTTCACCGGCCCCCTGTGGGCCGGTGAACGCACGCCCTTCATTGCCATCATCATTGATGATCTGGGCAATGACCCGCGGGAGGCCCGACGCACCACCAACCTCCCGGGCGCCGTCACCTGCGCCGTGCTGCCTCATCTCCGTTTCTCCGCGGCCTCGGCGGAAATGGCCCATCAGCGGGGCAAGGAAGTGATGCTGCACCTGCCCATGGAAGCGGACAACGGCAGTGATCCGGGGCCAGGTGCCATCCTGAGCCATCTGGATGAAGAAGAAACCCGCCTGCGCGTTCGCCGGGCCCTGGACTCGGTGCCCCATGTACGAGGCGTGAACAACCACATGGGCAGCCGCCTCTCCAGGGAATATCATCACCTGGCCTGGGTGATGTCTGAACTACGGGGCCGTGACCCCGATCTCTACTATGTGGACAGCCGCACCCATGTGGAAACCCTGGGGCGTCATGTGGCCGAGTGGGCGCGCCTGAACGCCACGCAGCGGGATGTCTTTCTGGATTCCCGTCCCCATGACCTGGAGTTCGCCCACATGCAGATGCAGCACTTGATCCGGCTGGCCCGGACCCAGGGGCACGCCCTGGCCATCGGCCATCCCTACCCGGCCACCCTGCAGATGCTGGAAGAAATGCTTCCCACCCTGGCGTCCCGAGGGATACGCCTGTTACCGGTCAGTGAATATCTCAAGCAGAAGGAGGAAGTTCGCCAATGGCACGCATCCTTATCCCCCTCGCCAACGGCTGCGAGGAACTTGAAGCCGTTACCCTGATCGACCTGCTGCGCCGGGCCGACTTCGAGGTGGTCACCGCCGGCCTGGAGCCCGGCCCCGTCACCGGCGCACACGGTATCGTACTGGTGCCGGACACGGAACTGGAACAGGCTCGGCACGAGTCGTATGACCTGATGGTGCTGCCCGGCGGTCTGCCCGGCTCGGACCATCTCAATGATGATCCCCGCATCCACGCACTGCTGCGCAAGCTCCATGATGAAGGGCGCTACGTCGGGGCCATCTGCGCCGCACCCAAGGTGCTGGCCAAGGCCGGGTTGCTGGCGGATCGTCGGGCCACGGCCTACCCCACCGTCCTGGAAGGCATGGGGCTTGCCGATACCCGACTCACCGGACAGCCGGTGGAAGTGGATGGCAACGTGGCCACTTCCCGTGGCCCGGGTACCGCCATGGAGTTCGCCCTCGCCCTGATCGAACTGCTGGCCGGCGCCGACAAGCGCAAACAGGTGGAAGACCCCCTCTGCCGTTGCTGACGAATCCATGGGGGGCCGCCCCGGGGATTGATCGCGGGGCGGCCGCCCGCGCCGCCTTTCTTGCACCGCGACATGGCAAGGGGTAGTGTGGGGAAGGATCATTCTTCGGTAAACGTCATGTCTCGCCTTTTTATTGCCTTCATCCTGCTGTCCATCCCCGCGCTAACCCTGGCACAGGCACCGGAACCACCCCCGGACCACAGACACCTGGTGGAAATGCCCACGCTGCAAAGGGAACTGCTCAGGGAGGAAATGCAGGAACACCTGATTGCCTATCAGCGCATCCTTGATCTGCTGGCTCGGGGAGAACTGGCACAGGCGGGGGAAATGGCGGAGAACACCATGGGCATCAGTACCATGGGCAAGCATGCCGCCGCCACGCGAGGCCTGGGGGGACCGGGACGATTCATGCCCGACGCCATGCGGCAGATGGGGTTTGCCATGCATGAGTCCGCCACCGAATTCGCCAAGGTGGCCGAACAGGGGGAGCTGCAGGAGGCCTTGAAGGCCCTGCACGAACTCACGGCCACCTGCGTGGCCTGTCACATGTCCTTCCGGACGCGTTGAAAGCTGCGGGATTGCCGAGTATCCCACCGGCACTCCCAACCTTAACGGCACTTTCAACCTTAACGTCGCTCCCGCGAAAGCGGGAACCCAGGGGTTGCCACTGCCTGCCCGGATTCCCGCCTGCCAGGGAATGACGCAGGCAGAAAACCCGGGCTCCCCCTTGCGAGGGAATGACAGCGGCACTACGCAGCTTAAGGCTTACTTGATGACCTTGCGGGAGACGGACAGATACTCTTCACCCTTGGCCTTCACCAGAGCAAAGTCATTCTCCTCGGAAGCCACGTGCAGCTCTTCCAGGGTCTCTGCCAGTTCTTCCAGCTCATCATTGATCTTTTCCAGCGCCACTTCCAGGGTATAGGTCAGCTCATGGACCTCGGCCACCTTTTCGAAGGTCAGCTCGCCGGCCAGCACGGCCTCCAGCTTGGCGTTGTATTCACTGAAATTCTTGACCGCCTGCTCCAGAGTTTCCGAAGGCGTCCCCTTGAAGTGCTCGACGCGGTCGGCCATGACACTGCCGGAAGCCAGACCCAGGCCGGCGGCCAGGGCAACGGTGAGGAAGGTCTTTTTCATGATTTGCTCCAAAAGCTCACAAATTGAAATGGATTGAAAGGGTGCAGGTCGAGGCCTGCGGACTTAGAACTCTGCCGCCAGTTGCACCACGAAGGCATTGGCGGAGTCACCGGTACCACCATCGCGCTCACGGTAATCGCGGTCATGGCTGTACTCGAAGGAAAGGGACAGCTGATCCATCAGGGCGACGGATACACCGGCCAGATAGCGGTAGCGCGGCAGTTCCAGTCCATCCTCAATGAATGCCTCGCTGCTGCCCTGGGCGGCGGCGGCCAGGGTCACCGGGCGCTGCAGACCATCCAGTTCCCAGGCCAGTTCCACGCCCCAGACGCTGGGACGGGCGCCCTTGCCATTGAACTCAAGCTGTTCGGCATCAAAGCGCTTTTCCGCCACCACATACTCGGCGGCCAGGGTGAAGGGACCATGGACGGCGGTAGCATAGGCGTTGTAACCACCCACACGCTTGCCTTCGACCACCTCGTCCACTTCCTGCAGAGTGTCGGAATCCCCGAGGGCGCTGGTGTAGGCCACGCCGAGATCCATTTCCACGGGACCGGCATCGAATGCCATCCCCAGATTTACGCCCACGCCGGTCAGGTTGTCCCGGGTATCGCCACTGAACACCCAGGCGGCCCCGTAGAACTGATCGCCCTCCCAGCCCAGCAGGGCGGCGGTCTCGCGGGTTTCAGCCAGATCCAGGGCCAACGGGTCGGAAACCAGGGCGGTTTCGAATCGGCCGAAGGGCACGTATTGGCGCCCGACTTCCAGGTAAGCGCCCGGCATGGCCGGCAGCCCCAGGGAGATCACGGCCTCGTCCACCTCCACCTCGGAGTCTTCGCCGTCATCTTCGTAGAGCAGCAGCACGCGGGCGGACAGAAGCTCATTGAAGCGGGCCTCCAGGCCCAGTTCCACGGTCGCCAGATTCAGATCACTCCCGGAACCGCCTTCGTAGTCCTCGGCCCAGCCTGCCTCGATCTCCAGCAGACCGGACCAGGTCAACTCCGGCATCTGCGCCTGGGCGCCTGTCACGGTCATGGCCAATGCACCCCCCAGTGCCAACGCCACACCGCGGGCCAGCCCGTTTTGTCCATGCCGTTTGATGATTTCACCCTTCATGAAATTTCCCCCATTTCAAGACTGAATGTCGCCACAAAATGAACGCCGTTGTTTACGGAAGTTAAAGCCGTCATTCCCGCGAAAGCGGGAATCCAGCAGCGGACTTTCACCAATTCGAAAACATAATCGCACCGGAGTGTAGCAATAAAAAATGCAAACTTGAACGATAATCCATCTTATTAGCGCTATATTACTGAGCGTTAACTCGTTATGCCTGAATCGTCGACAACCGGCCCGGGCGAAGTTCCTGCTACACTGCCCTCCCCCACCAAACCATCACGCCCATGAGAGAATTCCTGCTGATCGGCATCGGTGCCGGTGATCCGGATTACCTGACCCTGCAGGCCATCAAGGCCATCAACCGCGTGGATGTCTTCTTTGTCCTGGACAAACGGGCCGAAACAGCGGAACTGACCCGTTTTCGCCGACAGGTCTGCGAGCAGTTCGCCACCGACCGCCCATGGCGTTTCGTCACCCTGCAGGACCCGGTACGGGATCAGGGCCAGGAGAGGTACACCTCGGTGGTGGAAGATTGGCACGATGCCAGGGCACGCCTGCTGGAACAGGCCATCAGAACCGAACTGGAAGAAGGCCAGTGCGGTGCCCTGCTGCTGTGGGGCGATCCCGCCCTTTATGACAGCGCCATGCGGCTCATGGAGATCATTCAGGCACGGGGCAATCTGGCGCTGGACTACCGGGTCATCCCCGGCATCACCAGCGTGCAGGCACTGGCGGCAGGCCACCGCATCCCCCTCAATCGCATCGGTGAGCCGGTACATGTCACCACGGGCCGGCAACTCGCCAAGGGCTTCCCCGAAGACCTGGACGCGGTCCTGGTGATGCTCGACGGGGATCTGAGCTACCGAAAAGTGATGGAAGAGGACATGGAGATCTTCTGGGGGGCCTATCTGGGGACCGAGGACGAGATCCTGATCTCCGGTCCGGCCAAAGACGTCACGCCGCGGATCGAACAGGCGCGCCTGACGGGCAGGGCCGCCAAGGGCTGGATCATGGATACCTACCTGCTGCGTCGCACCCGACGATCGGATTAGGAGCCCAAGGCCACCACCCGATTGCGCCCGGCGTGCTTGGCCTGGTAGAGAGCCCTGTCCGCCCGGGCGAACAGGGTTTCCACCGTGTCGCTATCCGATGCCGGGGAAATCCCCACGGAGATGGTGAAACCTTCCACCACCGTATCGTCCTGGCGGTTCACCAGCCTGAGGCGTTCCACCATTTCCCGTGCCTGCTCGGCAAGGGCCACGGCATCCTGTACGGAATGCCCCGACAACAGGGCAACAAACTCTTCGCCCCCAAAACGCACCAACACCGCATCCGGTGGCAGGACACGTCGCAAGGAAGCGGCCACCTTGCGAATGACCACGTCACCGACCGCATGACCATAACGGTCATTGATGGATTTAAAATGATCAATATCCATCACCAGCATGACATTGCAGATCTCATCCGAAACCTTCAGGACACGGGCCATCTCCGTTTCCATGCCGCGACGATTGAGCAACCCCGTCAGGGGATCGGTAATGGAGGCTTTCCGATGCTTTTCCAGTTCAAGACGCAGATGCCGGGCCTCCTGCTCCGCCTCTTCAAGGTTCCTTTGCAGCGCCAGGTTGTCGGAACTGGCCGTGACCACCGCAGCTGCCAGACATTGGGCAATGGCCTTGAGACCTTCGGGATTTTCCGCCTGATCCAGGGCCTGAAGATTGTCCGTCAGACATGCCTGGAATCCCGCCGTAGTGCGTTCGGCATTCCTGAGCAGGCTGATGATCCCGCTCAGCAGCGCCTCCAGATCATCTCCCATGTCGTTGAAACGGGACAGGCTCTCACCGGCCACATAGCGCTCGAACAGATCATGCAGGACGAAGGAATCCAGCTTCCTGCCCGCACTGAGCCGCTCACTGACCGCCTGTACCAGTGCTTCATTGGACGCCTGAAGATAATCGTGAAAGATCCAGTAATGAATGGGAGATGGCGCCAGACCATGCCCTTCCAGCAACCGGAGAATGCGATACCCGAAATCGGCCTGCAGATCCGGGCGGGAATCAACACGGGATTTTCCTGAAGTCATGGACTGGGTCGATTCCTCTGCACCGTCGGGATACGGCATCAAGACAGCGGTCTGCTAAAGTAGCCCCTCCGGTCTTGCAGAACAAGATCATGGGCACGGCATCCCGTGCTCCGCATCAACCAGGATCATCATTGATGGGCAAAGTGTATGTGGGCGTGGGCTGCACCCCGGGCCTCCACCCCGATGTCATGATGGCCGCGGTACTCCGGGCGCTGCACAAGGTGGGTCTTGCGCCGGATGCGGTCGGCGGCCTGGCCACCATCGAGCATCGCCGGGACGAGCCGGCCATTCTCCTCCTGGCGCGGCACCATGGCTGGCGCATTCAGGTGTTTTCCGCCGACGCCTTGTCCCGGGTGCCCGTTCCCAACCCCTCCGAACGGGTCAGACAGATGACGGGAACACCGGCCGTCGCCGAGGCGGCCGCCCTGCTGGCGGCCGGGACACGGGACCCGAAGCACCTGCTGCTGGAAAAACTGGTACATCGTGACGGTGAGCGCAAGGCCGCCACGGTTTCCATCGCCCGTCAACCATCACATACGAAAGCGCAGCACCAGCCCCTGTAACTGATCCGCCAGACTGGAAAGGTCTTCCGCGGCTCGGGACGTCTCATCCATACAGTGCCGGGTTTGTTCAGAGACCGCATGGATCTGCTGCATGCCGCCATTGATGACCCGGGCCGTGGCGCTCTGCTCCTCGGCGACGCTGGCGATCTGCCGGATCACGTCGCTGATATGGGTCACGGAGGCGGTGATCCGGTCCAGGGAATCCCCCGCACGAACCGCCTCATCCACGCTCCGCACTGCCTGCTCACGGCTGGCCACCATCACCTGGGCGGCATTCCTGGCACTGTTCTGCAACCGATGAATCATGCCCTGAATGTCGGCCGTTGATTTCTCCGTACGCCCCGCCAGCGTCCTGACCTCGGCGGCCACCACGGCAAACCCTCGCCCCTGGTCCCCCGCCCGGGCCGCCTCGATGGCCGCATTCAGGGCCAGCAGATTGGTCTGCTCCGCCACGTCGCGGATCACCTCCAGCACAGTGCCGATGCGCTCGGCATCCTCCCGAAGGGACTCCATGGCCTGGGCCGAATCAGTGACGTTTTCCGCCAGTGATTCGATGTTGGCCATGCTGCGCCCCACTTCCGTCTTGCCGGCCTGCACCTGGTCCAGGGTGTCCTGGGCCAGGTGGGCGGCCGACTGGGTATTCCTGGCCACCTCGTCCACGGTTGCCACCATCTGGTTCATGGCCACCACCGCACCATCCACCTGTTCCGTCTGCCGTCTCAATCCTTCGTCCGTATCCACGTTCACCCGGGAAAGGCGTGAGGCGGCGGAAGTCAGTCGCCGGGAGACATCGACGATCTCACCCACCATTTCCCGGAGCCGGGCCTGCATGGCGCCGATACCGGCCGCAAGGCTGAACGAGCCGCCCGTCCGCCCCCTGACCGGTACACTCAGATCCCCCCCGGCCACCCGCCGTACCGCCCCGGCCACATCGGCAGGCTCGCCGCCGATGATGGCATTGATGGTACGCACCACCAGAAGGGTCAACGCCATGGACACGACTATCATCAGACCGGCGATGACGACCAGGCGAACCAGCATGGCGTGCATCTCGGCAAGGGCGGGACCTGCCTCCCGCTCCAGGATCAGGCCCCAGCCCAGCAACGGTATATGGGTGTAACTGCCGATCACATCCGTCCCCAACCCATTGGGATAGCGACCCACACCACTTCTGCTCTCCCGGATGGCCCGGGCCGCCTCGGTATCCAGAGGCGCGTCGGCATCCCGAACGGAACGTATCGGGGTCACCGGTCGACCATCGGCGCCGTCCACGAGAAAGATCTCCCCATCCGTGTCCGAGGACAGCGCCCGCACCCGCTCAAACACGCTCTGCAGCCGCACCGCGCCGCGCACCACCCCCACCACCTGACCATCCCGACGAATGGGGACTGCCACGGGGCTGACGTGATAACCGGTGAAACGGGAATGCACCGGCTTGCCGATCACCTCCGTCCCGGCCACCACCTGGATGAACCAGGGGCGGTTGTCCAGACGGAAACCGGCCACCTGTTCCGCCAGCAACGCCCGGACCTGGCCGTCATGGGATACCCCGGCAATGCCATGCCCCCTGGGATCCACCACCATGATGGTGTCGTAGTAGCCGTTGGCCGCCATGGCCAGCAGCAGCGGGGTGAGGCCGACCGGATCCATGTTCACGGCCTCTTCCAGACTGGCCAGATAACGCATCTCGTCCTGACGCACATGAAGCCAGTCCATGAAGGACTGGGTGTTCATGGCCGCGGTGGACTGGAGCTGTTGCAATGTCCCCTGAACCTGGGCCTCCCGGTACTGCATGAAGACCATCCCGGTCACCACCAGGATGCTGGTCAGGACCAGTGTTCCCATCAGCATGGTCAGCCCTACGGCAAGACCGGTCCGTTCCAGCAAAACTCTCATAAAGACACTCCTATGGAGCAGGGTGTTATGCCATTTCAAATCATTAAGCGAGAATAATACTGGATATCGGTTTTAAGGCGATGACTCAGCGATGCACGTCCACCCATCGCCCCGCCGGACCGATCATCCGAACCGGTCGGGCCAAGGTGCTTGCCCGCCCCCGGCGGATGTGCCAGCATCTTCCCATGCTGCGCGTCCGTGCCATCGTCCTGCTGGTCATCGCATCCCTTCTGGCGATGCCGATGCACCATGTGCTGGCGGCCTCGCCTGCCGCCAAGGGCGATGCCTGGATGCACCAGGGTCATCATCAGGATCACATCCCCGCTGCCGCCACGGGCCATTGCGGTGAAACCGGGGACGAGCAGGCCGAAACCAGCCAGGATCAGTGTGCCTTCTGTGCCGCCTGCGCCCTGGCAATGACCCAGGAACCCTCCGCCGAACAGCGTACCTGCCCGCCCACCCCGGCCGGCATCATTCATGGCCTGCACTCCCGGATTCCCCAGCTGGAACACCGACCTCCCAAACCCCACCTCGCCTGACCCCCGGGCGGCCACGGGCCGCCGGATACCGGTCGTCCCTCCCGCCTTCGTCACAGGCCGCTGGCCCATGCGGGCGCCGCCCCGTGCCTGAAGGCCGCCGGGTCGACCCGATGCAACGGGGTCGCTCACGACCCCACGGCGAGGACATCGATTCATGCCATCCCAGAGTCCCGGCAGACTGCCCGGCCTGCTGCTGCTTCTGTTGCCGGGGGTGCTCCCGGCAGCCCCTCCACTTTTGCCCCTGGGCCCGGCAGAGGCCGAAACCCTGGCCCTGGACCAGGACCCCCTGACCGCCCGTTATCGGGAGCAGGCGACGGCACGGGAGGAGTCCGCCATCAGCGCCGGTGCCCTGCCGGATCCCATGCTGATCATCGAATGGATGGATCTGCCCGCGGAGCGCCCGCGACTGGAAGGCGATGACATGACCCAGTTCCGGCTGGGCCTGCGCCAGACCTTCCCCCGGGGAGACAGCCGGGCGCTGCGCAGTGAACAGGAACGGCTGCGCGCCATGGTCTTCCACGCCCGGGCGGAGGCGGCCATGCGGGAAACCCGCGCCCAGGTCTGCCAGGCCTATGTGGAACTGCATTACCAGCGCCGGCTCCTGAGTCTGCTGGAGGCCAGCCGGGATCAGCTGCGCGAACTGCTGGAAGTCACCGAACGGGAATTTGCCGCCGGACGGGGGACACACCAGACGCTCCTGGAGACCGAACTGGCGCTGGAAAACCTGGCAGACCGCCTTGACGCCGGCCTGGCCGAGGCCGCCGGGGCACAGGCCCGCCTGGCCCGATGGATCGGCGCGGAGGCCGTCCGCCGTCCACTCCCGGACAATCTGCCCGAACTACCGACCCCGAACCTGACCGGCGACATCGATCAACACCCCCTGCTGCGCGCCCAGGACCTGATGGTCACCGAGCAGCAACGGGGCGTGACCCTGGCCAGACAGGGCTATCGGCCAGAATGGTCGGTGGAACTCACCTACGGTACCCCTACCCGCTCAGGCATGAACGACGCGGACCGGCTCTCGGCCATGGTGATGCTGGATCTCCCCCTGTTCACCCGCAATCGCCAGGACCGGGATGTGGCCGCCAGCCTGCGGGAGGCGGCCGCCGCCGGGCACGACCGGGAAGCCCAACGCCGCGAACTGCGTCAGTCTCTCACGACCGATCACGCCGCCTGGCAACAACTGGCTGAACGGGAACGGCGCTACCGGCAGCGCCTGCTGCCCCTGGCCGAAGAATCCATTCGCGCCGCCGAAGAGGCCTACGCTGCCGGTACCGGGGACCTGCCCGGCCTGGTGCGCGCCCGCATCAACCACCTGGAGTTGCAGATCACCGCCGCCGCCGTCACCCGGGACCGGTGGATCGCCCAAGTCCGTCTGCTGTCCCTGCTGGGGGAGGACCCATCATGAAAATCATGCCCCTGCTGCTGAGCCTGTCCCTGGGCATCGCCCTGGGTGCCGGCGCCATCCTCTGGCACCACGGGGGGACCGCCTCCCGGGCCGAAAACGGTGACGGCCGGACCGTGCTCTACTACCGCCACCCCCACAACCCCGCCATTCGTTCGGACGAACCCCGCAAGGACGAGATGGGCATGGACTTCATCCCCATCTACGCCGGAGACACGGACCCGGCGGATGAGGGGAGCGTGCGCATCAGCCCCCGGGTGATGCAGAACATGGGAGTGCGCACCGTCGCCGCGGAACGGGGCGCACTGACCCCGGAGATCCGCACCGTCGGCTTCGTAACCGAGGATGAAGCCGGCCTCGCCCACGTCCACCTGCGCACCGAAGGCTGGATCGAGGACCTGCGGGTGCGTACCACCGGCGAGGCGGTGCAAGCCGGTCAGGTGCTGTTCCGGATCTATTCCCCCCTGCTGGTGAACGCCCAGGAAGAACTGCTGCAGATCCTGCGCCGGGGCGGCCCGGCGGAACCGGCCCGGGAACGGCTGCGGGCCCTGGGGCTGAGCCGGGACACCATCCGCGAGGTGGAGTCCCGGGGACAGGCATTGACACGGGTGCCGATCACGGCCCCACGGGACGGCATCGTCACCGCCCTGAATGTCGCCGAAGGGATGTTCGTCACCCCGGGCACCGAGGTGATGCGGATCAGCGACCTGTCCCGGGTCTGGGTCATGCTGGACCTGTTCGAGCCGCAGGCCGCGGCCGTCTCCCCGGGAAGCCATGTCACCCTGAGACTGCCCACCCATCCGGACAGGGTCCTGGAAGGCCGCCTGGACTACCTCTACCCCACCCTGGCCCAGCCCACCCGCACGGTGCGCGCCCGCCTGGGACTGGATAATCCGGACGGCATCCTCAGGCCCGGCGCCTGGGTGGAGGCCCGTCTCGCGGCCACCCCCACCGGCGAGGTGGTCCATGTCCCGGTGGAGGCGGTGATCCGCACCGGCCACGAGGACTGCGTCGTCATCGCCCTGGAAGAAGGCCGTTTTCAGGTCAGGCAAGTGGCGTTGGGGCAACGCGCCGGGGACCGCAGGGAGATCCTGGCGGGCATCGAAGCGGGGGACAATGTGGTGGTCTCGGGCCAGTTCCTCATCGACTCGGAGGCCGCCGTGAGCGTGGCCCTGGCCCGCCTGGAGACGCCCGATGACAGCGGCGACGCCCACGACGACGGCGTTCCCGCCGAAGGCCGCATCAACCGGGTGGACCGGGAGGCCCAGCGGGTGAACCTGTACCACGAACCCATTCCCGCCCTGGGCTGGCCCGCCATGACCATGGACTTCGAGGTGGCGGACGGGGTCAGTCTGGAAGGGCTGTCCCCCGGCGATGCCGTGCACATCCGCATTCGGGAACGGGAGGAATACGTCTATGAACTGACCCACATCGCCCCCCGCCAGGGAGATGCGCCATGATCGATCGCATCATCCAGGCCTCCCTGGACAACCGCCTGCTGGTCCTGCTGCTGACGGCGATCTTCATCACCTGGGGCCTGTTCTCCCTGCGGGACATGCCCCTGGACGCCATCCCGGACTTATCGGACGTGCAGGTGATCGTCCATACCGGCTATCCGGGCCAGGCCCCCCAGATCGTCGAGGACCAAGTGACCTACCCCCTGTCCACCGCCATGCTGGCGGTGCCTGGCGCCCGGGACGTACGGGGCTTTTCCATGTTCGGGGATTCCTACGTCTACGTGATCTTCGAGGACGGCACCGATCCCTATTGGGCCCGGTCCCGGGTGCTGGAATACCTGAGCCAGGTCGCCCCGGATCTGCCGGACGGGGCCCGTCCGGCCCTGGGGCCGGACGCCACCGGCGTGGGCTGGGTCTACCAATACGCCCTGGTGGATCGGAGCGGCACCCATGACCTGGCGGATCTGCGCAGCCTGCAGGACTGGTTCCTCAAATACGAGCTGCAGTCGGTGCCCGGCGTGGCCGAGGTGGCCACCCTGGGGGGCATGGTGAAGCAGTACCAGGTGGTGCTGGACCCGAACCGGGCCCGGGCCTTCGACCTCACCCTGGAACAGGTCCGCAGCGCCATCCAGGCGGGTAATCGGGAGGGGGGCGGCTCGGTGCTGCAGATGGCCGAGGCCGAATACATGGTGCGGACCCGGGGCTATCTCACCGGCGTTGAGGATCTGGCCGGCATCCCCGTGGGTCGGACCGCTGATGGCACCCCGCTGCTGCTGGAGGATGTGGCCGAGATCCGCCTGGGCCCCGAGGCCCGGCGCGGCCTGGCGGACCTGGACGGGGAAGGCGAAGTGGTAGGGGCACTGGTGGTGATGCGCCATGGGGAAAACGCCCTGGCCACCATCGAGCGGGTGAAGCAGCGCCTGGACGAACTGCGTCCCAGCCTGCCGGCGGGGGTGGAGATCGTCGAAACCTATGACCGCTCCACCCTGATCCGGGCATCGGTGCACAACCTGTCCACCAAGCTGTGGCAGGAATTCCTGATCATCGCCGCCGTCTCCCTGGTGTTCCTGCTGCACCTGCGCTCGGCCCTAGTGGCCATCGTCAGCCTGCCCATCGGCATCCTGGCGGCCCTGATGATCATGCAACAGCAAGGCATCAACGCCAACATCATGTCCCTGGGGGGCATCGCGGTGACCATCGGTGCCATGGTGGATGCCGCCATCGTCATGGTGGAGAATCTGCACAAGCGCCTGGAACGGGTCCGCCCCGATGAGGACCGCTGGGCGGTGGTGGCCGAGGCGGCCAAGGAGACCGGCCGCCCCCTGTTCTTCGCCCTGCTCATCATCACCGTGAGCTTCCTGCCCCTGTTCGTGCTGGAAGGACAGGAAGGCCGCATGTTCAAGCCGCTGGCCTTCACCGGCACCTATGCCATGGCGATCGCCGCCGGGCTGGGCATCACCCTGGTGCCCGTGTTGATGGGCTACCTGGTGCGGGGGCGCATCCGGCCCGAGGCCCGGCATCCCCTGAGCCGACTGCTGATCGCCCTCTACCGCCCCCTGCTGCAGGTGCTGCTGCGCCATCCCTGGACCACCGTGGCGGCGGCCCTGCTGCTGGCCCTCACCCTGCTGTGGCCCGGCACCCGACTGGGCAGCGAGTTCATGCCCGAGCTGGACGAGGGCGACCTGATGTACATGCCGTCCCTGAACCCCGGGGTCTCCCTGGACAAGGTGCGGGAGTTTCTGCAGCAGACCGACCGTCTGATTGCCTCGGTGCCCGAGGTGGAGCAGGTATTCGGCAAGGCGGGCCGGGCGGATACCGCCACCGACCCGGCCCCCATCGGCATGCTGGAGACAGTGATCCGCTTCAAGCCCCGGGATCAGTGGCGGGAAGGCATGACCAAGGCGGACATCATCCGGGAACTGGACGCGGCGGTGCAGTTTCCAGGCGTAGCCAATGTCTGGGTGCCTCCCATCAAGACCCGCATCGACATGCTCTCCACCGGCATCCGTTCCCCGGTGGGGGTGAAGATCTCCGGCCCGGACCTGGCCGGGATCGAGCGCCTCGGCCGGGAGATCGAGGCAGTGCTGACCCAGGTGCCCGGCACCGCCTCGGCCTTCGCCGACCGGGCCGCCACCGGCCGCTACGTGGAAGTGGAGATCCATCGGCAACGGGCGGCACGCCATGGGGTGAGCGTGGCCGAGCTGCAGTCCCTGGTGCAGACGGCGGTGGGTGGCATGAATATCACCGAAACCGTGGAAGGCCGGGAACGCTATCCGGTGAACCTGCGTTATCCCCAGGACTGGCGGGACAGCCCCGAGGCCCTGGAGGCGCTGCCCGTGGTCACCGCCGGCGGCGCCCATGTCCCCCTGGGCAGTCTGGCCACCATCCGCATCGTGGACGGCCCGGCCATGATCCGCACCGAGAATGCCCGCCTCAATGGCTGGGTGGTGGTGGACATCCGCGACCGGGATCTGGGTTCCTACGTGGCCGAGGCCCGTCGGCTGGTGGCCGAACAGGTGACGCTGCCCCCCGGCTACGCCATCGCCTGGTCCGGCCAGTACGAGCACATGGAACGGGCCCGGGAGCGTCTGGGTTACCTGATCCCGGTGACCCTGGTGCTGATCTTCCTGCTCCTGTACCTGTGCTTTCGCAGCGGCCCGGAGGCGCTGATGCTGATGGGCGCCCTGCCCTTCGCCGCGGTGGGGGGAATCTGGCTGGTGTACTGGCTGGGCCACGACCTGTCGGTGGCGGTGGCGGCGGGCTTCATCCTGCTGATGGGGCTGGCGGCGGAGTTTGCGGTGGTGATGCTCATGTACATCCGCAATGCCGTGGCCCGGCAACGGCCCACCGACCGGCAGGCACTGGAGGAAGCCATCATCGCCGGGGCGGTGATGCGGGTGCGCCCCAAGGCCATGACCTCGCTGACGGTGGTGCTGGGGCTCTCCCCCCTGCTCCTGGACAGCGGCCCCGGCTCCGAGGCCATGCAGCGCATCGCCGCCCCGGTGATCGGCGGCATGATCACCGCCCCCCTGGTCTCCCTGCTGCTGATTCCGGTGCTGTACTGGCTATGGCAACGCGGGCCTCTGCCCGACAACCCCGCCCCGGCAACGGGGCGGACCCATGACGTCAATCCATGAACCATTGCATGAAACCAAGAAGGAGTTCCATCATGTCCCACGCACGTCCCGTATCCACCCTCATCCTGACCTGTGCCCTGGGCCTGTCGGTCCCGCTGCTGTCGGCCGCCGACAACCACCACCATCATGGCCATACCGGCCACGCCGCCCTGACCGCCCAGGCGGAAGGGGTGCTGGAAGCCATCGACCAGGATGCGGGCACGGTCACCCTGAGTCACGGCCCCATCCCGGCCCTGCGCTGGCCGCCCATGACCATGGACCTGCGTCTGCGGGATGCCGCGCTGGCAGACGGCGTGGCGGCCGGTGACCGCATTCGCTTCACCCTGGAGCAGGTGGGACCGACGGACTATGAAATCATTGAGCTGAAGGCCCTGGATTAACGGTACCGAAGCTCAGGTGGACGGGCCGGGCATGTCGGAAGACATGTCCGGCGCCACCTCCCGCTGCCAGCCCCCGCCCAGGGCCTTGTACAGATCCACGGCGGCCACCAGGCGGGACAGACGCAACTGGACCGCCTGCTCCTGGGCCTGGAACAGGGTGCGCTGGGCATCCAGCACGCTGGTGAAATCCCCCGCCCCTTCCCGATAGCGCAACTCCGCCAGCCTCAGGCTGCGCTCGGCCTCCTGAATGGTGGCCTCCTGCACCAGTTCCTGCTCCCCATGACGGGCCACGTCCCCCAGGGCGTCCTCCACCTCCCGAAGGGCGGTGAGCACGGTGCGCCGATAGCTCTCCAACCCCTCCCGTCGCCGGGATTCGGCGCTGCCCACCTGGGCCCGCAGGCGGCCGCCGTCGAACACCACCTGGGCCAGGCTGGCCCCCAGGCTCAGGCTCTGGGTGGGATCGGCAAGGGAAAACAGCGCCGTACTGGCCAGTCCGCCGGAGCCCGTGAGGCGAATGCTGGGCAGCAGGGCTGCCCGGGCAACCTGCAGGTTGGCGTCGTTGGCCAGCAACTGCGCCTCCGCGGCGGCGATGTCCGGGCGCCGGACCAGCAGTTCCGAGGGCAGCCCCGGTCCCACCTCGGGGACCGCCAGTCCCTGGATGGACTCGGGTTCCACCTCAAACCCCTGGGGTGCCCGGCCACTGAGCACCGCCAGCGCCGCCAGGGCCTGCCGGGCCTGTACCTCCAAAGGCACCAGGGCCGCCTGCTGGCTGAGCACCGCCGTGCGCTGGCGACTCACGTCCAGGGCCGTGGCCACCCCATGGCGGTGACGGGATTCCACGATGTCCAGCAGGCGCTCGGCGGTTTCCAGGTTCCGGCGGCCGATGCGTAGCCGCTCGTTCAGGGACAACCACTGGAAATAGCCGCTGGCCACCCCCGCCACCAGGCTCAGGCGCACGGCTTCCTGGTCATGGCGGGTGGCCTGCAGACCGGCCTGGGCGGCGTCCACGCCGGCACTCAGCCGACCCCACAGGTCCACCTCGTAACCCACCCCCAGGGACAGACTGCTGGAACGGCTGGTGGCGGTATCGCCCCCATCCGTCCGCGTCTCGCGGAAGGTGCTGCCGCCGGACAGGTCCACCGACGGGAACAGGGAGGCGCCGGTGCTGCGCAGTTGCAACTCCGCCTGCACCACCCGTTCCCGGGCAATGGCCAGGTCGGGACTGTATTCCAGGGCCTCCAGCACCAGGGATTCCAGCAGCGGAGACTCAAAGGTCCGCCACCAGTCGGGCTGGACCTGGGCCGCCTCCGGGGCATCGCGGCCGTAGACCTCGGGCATGTCCAGAACCGGCCCCGTCAGCGGCGCCGTGGTGGCGCAACCACCCAGAAGCAGCCCGACCACCACCATCGCGCCCGCGGCAAAACGTTTATCGGTATTGATCGTCATGAAGTTCACTCCGAGGCCAGGGCCACCACCGGGTCCAGCCGGGCGGCCTTGCGGGCGGGCAGGTAACCGAACACCAGACCGGTGGCAAAGGCACAGCCGAAGGCCAGCACCACCGGTGTCGGACTGTATTGGATGGGCGTGCCCATATATCCGATCAGGGCCGCCACACCCAGCCCGATCACCACCCCGATGGCCCCGCCCAGGGCGGAGACCGTCACCGCCTCGATCAGGAACTGCTGCTGGATGTTGCGCATGCGCGCCCCCGTGGCCATGCGGATGCCGATCTCCCGGGTCCGCTCGGTGACGCTCACCAACATGATGTTCATCACCCCGATCCCGCCCACCAGCAGGGAGATGGCGGCAATGGAGGCCAGCAGGATGGTGAGGGTATTCTGGGTTTCGCTGGCGCTGTCCAGCAGGGA
This sequence comes from Ectothiorhodospira shaposhnikovii, assembly GCF_047222355.1. NCBI lineage: Bacteria > Pseudomonadati > Pseudomonadota > Gammaproteobacteria > Chromatiales > Ectothiorhodospiraceae > Ectothiorhodospira > Ectothiorhodospira shaposhnikovii. The sequence continues at coordinate 3,223,014 of NZ_CP178333.1, forward strand.
GGCCATGTTGCGGATCTGGAAGTCTTCCACCCCATGGCGCTGCAGCAGCAGGGCGTGCACCGCCGTCTGGGTCTCATCGATGCGGGAGACATCCTCCACCGCCACGGTCACGTTGCGCAGATTGCGCTGGCCGAACACCCGCAGGCTGCCGGTATGAAAGGGCATGAACACCACATCATCCTGGTCCTGCCCCATGGGCGAGGCGCCCCGTGGCGACATCACGCCGATCACCTGAAACAGGATGTTGTTCACCATCACGAACCGGCCCAGGGGATCCTCCCCGGGAAACAGCGCCCGGGCCACGGTATCGCCCAGCACCGCCACGGTGGCATAACTCTGCTCATCCATCTCATCAAAGAAGACCCCCTGCGCCACCGGCCAGTTGCGGGCCGCGACAAAGCTTGCGGAGGTGGCCGTCACCGAGGTGGACTGATCCCTGCCGGCGTATCGCAAGGTCACATTGCCCGTCAGTTCCGGCACCGCGGCAATGATGTTGTCCAGCTCGTTGATGGCCACCACGTCCTCGTGGACCAGGGTGGTGATGCCGAAACCGCGCATGTTCGGCGCCCAGGGGCGCACCAGCAGCAGGTTGGTGCCCATGGCGCTGATGCGGTCCACCACCACCTGTTTTGCCCCGTCGCCGATGGCCAGCATGGAAATCACCGAAGCCACGCCGATGACGATGCCCAGCAGGGTGAGGATGGAACGGAACAGGTTGGCGCTCAGGGCCCTGAAGGCGGTACGGGTGGCCTCGAACACTTCCCCCGGGATGGAGGACTGCCCATTGATCACGGGCTCCGGCAAGGCTCCGGCCACCCGGGATGCGCCGGTATCGGACAGCACCCTACCATCACGCACCTCGATCACCCGGTCCGCATAGGCGGCCACTTCCGCCTCATGGGTGATGAGGATGATGGTATGGCCCTGGGCCGACAGATCCTTGAGCAGTTCCATCACCTCCTTGCCGCTGCGGCTGTCCAGGGCCCCGGTGGGCTCATCGGCAAGGATGATGCGGCCCCCGTTCATCAGCGCCCGGGCGATGGATACCCGCTGCTGCTGACCGCCGGACAACTGGGCGGGACGGTGTTCCAGACGCTCTCCCAACCCCAGCCGGGTGAGCAGGGATTCGGCACGCTCATGGCGTTGCGCCGGAGCCAGACCCGCATACAGGGCGGGCACCTCCACGTTCTCCCGGGCGGACAGCCCCTGGATCAGGTTGTAGCTCTGGAACACGAAGCCGAAGGCCTCCCGGCGCAGGGCCGCCAGATCATCCGGTTCCAGCCCGGAGACGTCCTCTCCCATGAAGTGGTAATGCCCCCCGGAAGGCCGGTCCAGGCAACCGATGATGTTCATGAGGGTGGACTTGCCGGAACCGGAGGCGCCGACGATGGCCACGAATTCTCCGGCCTGGATCTCCAGGTCGATGCCATGGAGTACCGGCACCTCCAGATCCCCGTTGACGAAGCAGCGGGTGACGCCGGAGAGGCGGATGAGCGGGGACGAGGTGTCAGCCGACATCAGCGCAGCCCCGGACCCATGCCGGTGGGGCCGCCCAGACCCGGAATGCGGTCATTGCCGGCCTGACGGGCGGTGGCAGACGAGGATGTAGCGGCGCGACCGGCCAGCACCACCGTCTCGTCCTCCTCAAGGCCGGACAGCACCTGGGCCTGCACCCGGTTGCTGACCCCGATCTCGACCACCCGTTCCTCAATGCGTCCATCGTCCTTGAGCACCTTGACCAGACCGCGACGCGCCCGGACGACGGGGGGTTCTTCGTTCCCGGACCCGGAACGGGCCTCCCGCATCCCCGGGGGGCCCTCGCGTCCTTCGGGACGGCCCGTGCGACCCGCGGCCGGACCGGTCAGGGTCAGCGCCGACATGGGCACCAGCAGGGTGTCCCGCGCCGCCGATTCGATGAAGAAGACCTGCGCCGTCATCTGGGTCATGAGGAAGTGGCGCGGATTGGGCACATTGAACAGGGCGTTGTAGAGCACCACGTTGTTGGTGACCGTCGGCGTGGGCTCGATACGTTCCAGACTGCCGTACCAACGACGTTCCCCCCCGCCCAGGGTGGTGAAATAGACCGCCATGCCAGGTTGCAGACGGGAGATATCCGCCTCCGAAACCTCGGTCTGCACGGTCATGGTGGAGAGTTCCGCAATCCGCAGGATGATGGGGGCCTGCTGGTTGGCATTGAGGGTCTGCCCCTGACGGGCGGTGATGGACACCACCGTACCGGCCATGGGGGCCAGGATCCGGCTGTACTCCAGATTGGCCTCGTCGGCCCGCAGGCTGGATTCGGTCTGCTCGATCTGGGCCTTGAGCATCTCGATCTGGGCCTGGGCCGACTTCAGGCCGGCCTCGGCGGTCTGCAGGGACTCCAGGGTGGTGGCGTCCTCCGCATACAGGTTGCGTTGCCGGGTGTGGGTGATTCGGGCCAGGGCCAGCTGGGCCTCCCGGTCCTGCAGCTGGGCACGCTGGTAGCGGAGCTGGGCGCGGCTGGCATCCACCCGGGCCAGATAGACCGTGGGATCGATCTCCGCCAGCAACTGCCCCTCCTCCACCTGGCTGCCCACCTCCACAGGGATGGCCATCACCTGACCGGAGATCTGCGCCCCCACATCCACATAACTCCTGGGCTGCAGGGTGCCGGTGGCGGTCACCAGATTCTCGATGTCACCCCGACTGACCTTGGCGGTCAGCCGGGTGGTTTCCTCGTCCTTGCCGCCGCCGAGCCAGTTCCAGGCACCATAGGCCCCTCCGGCCAGCAGGAGCAGAACCATCAGCAGAATGAGGGCGCGGCGTCGCGGCCGACGCCGCCGGGAACGGTTGGGCGGATTCATGGGGCGGTTCAGGCTCCGGATGGCTACTGGGTCATCGACTGGGGGGGAGAATCCCCCCTTCAGTACACATCACGCCGATAGCGGGCATCCGTTGACAGGGTTTCGAACCTTTCTTCACCCAGGATCTCCCGGAGGGCCTCATCCACCGCCGGCGCCATGGTCAGGGCACTGCCGCAGACCAGCACCACCGCCCCCTCGTCCACCCAGCGGACCACCTCATCGGCACAGGCCCGCAACTGATGCTGGACATACTCCCGCTGCTCCCCGTCCCGGGAAAAGGCCAAAGACAGGGCGACCAGACCACCCTGGGCCTGCCAACTCCGGATCTCGTCCTCATAGTAGAAATCATGGGCACGCTGGCGCTCCCCGAAGACCAGCCAGTTGGCGTGATGACCGGCGGTGATCCGCTCCACCAGATGGGCACGCAGGGCGGCCAGACCGGTGCCGTTGCCGATCAGGATCAAGGGACGGGTCTCCTGGTCGAGACGGAAATTGCGATTGGGGCGAAGGCGCAGGGACACCGACTGCCCCGGCTCCAGCGTGGCGGTGAGATAGCCCGAACCCAGGCCCAGCCGGCCGTCCTCACCGTGGACCTGCCGCACCAGCAGATTCAGACAGCCTTCGGCGGGCACGGAGGCGATGGAATACAGGCGAGTGACTTCATGCCCCCCGGTGACGGCGGCGGGGGCATGCACCTCCACCAGATCGCCGGCCTGCCAGTGTGCATCCACACCCTCGCCCGGCCTGAAGGACAGGTGAAAGGTGGAACCACCCAGGGACCCCGGGTTGAGCACCCGTCGCTCCACCAGTGTCCAGGGGGCCGGCGGCGACATCTCGCCATTCAAATCCATTTCCGCAGCCCCCAGGGAACGCAGCAATACCTGCCACTGGCCCAGGGCGGCAGGCTCGGTGCTGTCCACCTCCACCCGGGGTGCCACGGCGGTGGCGCCGCAGGATCGCAGCCATTCATCCAGGCTTCGACCGAAGGCGCAGAAGTGGCAGTAGCCCCGGTCACCCAGGGCCAGCAGGGCATATTCCATCGTGCTCAGATCCGGATGTTGCCGTTCCATGAGGCGGGCAAAGGGACGGGCCGGATCGGGGGGCTCCCCTTCCCCGTAGGTGGAGGCGATGAACAGCACGCGCCCCATGTCCTTGAGGTCATTTGGGGTCAGCGTGCCCAGCGGATGGACTGCCACCGCAAGGCCGGCAGCCTGGAACGCCCCCGCCGTCTTCCAGGCCTGGGTCTCGGCGTTGCCGGTCTGGCTGGCGAAGACCACATGGATACGCTCTCCCTCCCCGGTCCCGCGCTCGCCCGTGGGCTTCAGCCCGGCCTGAAGCAGGGCCGACCGGGCCACCTGGGCCTTGCGGCGGCGATCGATATACAGCACCAGCCCCGTGATGGCGAACAGGGGCATGATCAGACTGGCCACCATCATGGCGATGCGGCCGGGCATGCCGAAGAACGAGCCGCTGTGCAGCGGCAGCATGCTGGACATGAGCTTTTCATTCAGGGGACGGTCCGCATAGCGGATATGGCTTTGCACTTCGCCGGTGCCGGCCGCCAGGGTCAGGCGGTTCCAGGCCCGCTCATGGGCCGGCCGGGGGTCGAAATACATGAACTGGTAATCTCCCCCCGGCTGGGGCAGACGCAGGGTGGCGGTGGAATAGCCCAGCGGTGCCGCCTGCTCGAAGAGCCGCCAGACCCTGTCCACCTGCGCAAAACGGTCAACCGCCAACTGGCGAGGCGGGGATGCCTCGCGGCCCATGGGGCCACGGGGACCCGCTTCTCCGCCTCGGGCACTGCCCGGCCGGGCATCGGCATTGCCCTCCTGGGCGGGTTGCGGGGGACCCGGGCGCACCGGCATGGGTACGCCGCTGAGCTCATGCAGGCCGGCCCGGTACCAGTCATAGGACCAATACAGCCCCGTCAGGGCTGCCAGCAGATAGAGGGGCAGCACCCAGGTACCCACCACCCCATGCATGCTGGAGATGAACCCGCGCCCCGAGCGGCGAAAACTGAAGGTGAACCAGCCGGCCAGGGCCTTCCAGGACCGGGGCCAGCGCAGGTAGATGCCCGACAGCACCAGGATGATCAGCATGATGGTGGCCGCCCCGGTGATCTGCTTGCCCACGTCCCCCATCAGCAACCAGCGATGCAGGCGCTGCAAGGTGCGGAAGAAGGCCTGTCCCTTGAGTTCGGCGCCGATCAGCTCCCCGTTGTAGGGATTGAAATAGTGATTGACCCCGCGGCGGGCCTGCGGCCCGTCACCGGCCACGTTCACGGTGGCCGCATCCTGGGGATCGGAGGACAGGCTCAGGGAATTGATCTGCCGTTCCGGCAGGACCTCTTGGGCCTGTCGCAGCAGGGCTTCCGGAGACAGGCGTTGTGTGTCCAGGGGCTCCACCCGCAGGACATCACTGTTGATGGCGCGGATGATCTCGCGCTCGAAGGTCAGCATTCCCCCGGTCACGCCGAGGATGATCAGCACGACACCGACCGTGATGCCCATGAACCAGTGAAGCTGGAACCAGAGTTTGCGTAGCATGGAAGAATGCGCCTGTGCATGGAGAAGGAAAAGCGAAGAAAATACGGCCGAATACATGAGGCCCGTGGGCGCCGGCCTGCCGGCGGAGATCGCCGTATGCTGTCCTCAGGCAAGGTCCTTCGCCGCCGGGGGCCGCTCCCACAGGGACGGCCCCCGGGGATTAACTCCCATCGGGGGCCGGCACCCGCTTTGGATCAGAAGTCGTAGGTGGCGGACAGCCACAGACTCCGACGGTCCAGATACACCCCGCTGGTGGCGGCGGCGGTCTGGGTGTACCGGTAGGCGTGGTAGGTCTGGCCATCGTGGACATAGCTGTCCGATTTGCCGAAGTCCTTGTCCAGCAGGTTGTAGACGGTGCCGGTCAGGCGCACCCGGTCGGACATGCGATAGGTGGCGCCCAGGTTGAACACGGCGTAGCTGTCCAGCTTGTTACCCAGTTGCTGATACAGGGAAAGGTTCTGACCGGAGGTGGGCAGCCCGCCGCTAAAGCGCTCCCGGGAGGAATAGAACTCCCCGTCCAGGCGGGCCGACAGCCGGTCGCTGACATCCCACAGCAGTCGGGTGGTCAGGGCGTGCTCCGGCGTGTTGGTCAGCAACAGCCCCTTCTGGGCACCGGAGCGGATCTCGGTGTCCGTGTAGGTATAGCCGCCACTGATCTCCCAGGCCGGGGCAAAGCGATAACGGGCACTCAGTTCCACCCCCTGGGAAATGGCGCGATCGATGTTCACCGACTGGGAGAAATCTTCCTGCTCGGTGAAGTTACCGATGCTCAGACAGCCCGGTGTCCCGGCATGGGGCTGGTTGCCGCTCCCATCCACATACTGGCAGTTGAGGATCCCTTCACCGCTGGCAATCCGATCCGTGAAGCGGGTATGGAAGAGAGTGACATCCGCAGACAGCCCGGTTCGGTTGTCAAAGCTTGCGCCCAGCTCATAGTTGGTGCTCTTTTCCGGCTTGAGATGGGGTGAGCCGATGGTGATCGTCCGCCCCTGGTTGGTGAAACCGGTAATGCCGTCATGGAGCTGGTTCAAGGTGGGGGTCTTGTAACCCCGGCCGACACCGCCCTTCAAGGTCCACTGATCATCGGTCTTCCAGACCAGATAGGCGCGGGGGCTGAAGTGTCCGTCAAAGGCATCATGGTTTTCATAGCGGGCACCCAGGGTGAGGGCCAGATCATGTCTGAGCCACCACTCGTCCTCGACAAAGACCGACCAGTTGCTCTGCTCAAAGGCCTCGCTGCCTGCCGCGCCATCTTCCAGCTTGGAATCCACATACTGTCCACCCAGGGTCAGCATGTGATCGCCGGTGGGCATGACCCATTTGCCATCCACCACCAGGTCACGGTTCTCCAGCAACCTGGGCTCGCCGCCCACGGCCTCATAGCCGTAGTCCGGCGCACTGCCCGCGGGCAGGGTGCGGCCAAGGGTTTCCGTGGTGATGCGGGTCACACTGCCTTCCAGGGTGCCGGCCTCGAAATTGCCGCGATAACCCAGCACGGCCTGATCCCGGTTGAAGCGCATCTCATCCTCATAGCCCCAGACCGTGCCGGGCTGAGGGGCGCAGGTGTTGCGGTTGGTGCCATCCAGAGTGCCCAGACGGCAGTTTTCGTTGGAATAGGTCTGCCGGGCACGCTCCAGATCCAGCCAGACCTGCTGATCGTCCACGGGGGTCAGGGTCAGACGGCCGCCCAGGGTGTGGATCCGGGCCTCCGGTGGACGGGGATCACGCCCGGCGCTGTCCTCGATCAGCCGGTCCGAGGCATCCCGGTCGAACAGGCGTCCACGCACCTGCAGGCCCAACCGGTCTTCCACCAGCGGTCCGGTGGTGAAGACGCTGATGCTGGAGCTGTTGCCGGCACTGCGATCTTCCTGGAAGGTGTTTTCCACCGTGACGCTGCCCCCCCACTGTCGGCTGACCGGGCGGGTGATGATGTTGATCACCCCGCCCATGGCGTCCGATCCATACAGGGTGGACATGGGGCCACGGATTACCTCGATGCGCTCAATGGCCGACAGCGGCGGCAGGAAGCTGGTGGAGGTCTCGCCGAAGCCATTGGGGGTGACATTGCCTGAAGTGTTCTGGCGGCGACCATCGATCAGGATCAGGGTGTATTCACTGGGCAGACCGCGGATGCCGATGTTCAGTCCGCCGGTTTTGCCGGTGCCCGCCCGCACATCCACCCCCGGCACATCCGCCAGGGCCTCGGCCAGATTGGAAAAACGCTTCTGCTCCAGATCCTCCCGGGTCACCACCGAGATGCTGGCGGGGGCATCCCGCAGCGCCTGCTCAAAACCCGCGGCACTGATGACGGTGATCTCGTCCAGCCGGAGGGTTTCCGAAGCCAGGACGGAACCGACCATACCCCCCAGGGCCAGGGCCACGGCGGTCCTGAGCATCAGGGGGCGAAGGGTCGGAAATGAAGATACCGAGGGTCGGGCGGGTGAAACCATGACGTGACAACTCCCATTTAATGCGGATTGAACTGTTCTGGCAGGCTGCATGCCCTGACCTGGAGACATCCCGCGTCAGGGACAGGACTGGCTGGCTGACAGCAACAGGAGGAAGAAATAAGGGTGCGAATGTTAATCGATATCAATTAATATTATCAGCGTCCGCGCCCCTTCCACCGACCCGGGCGGCGCATCTTCACACAATCTCCACAATCCTCATGGACTTCCCTTCGACGGCATGTCTGCTATCCCAATCCCCCAGCCCGACATCCACCCCATGACCCGCGCCCATGTCCTGGTGGTGGAAGACGAACCCAAGATCGCCGCCCTGCTCTCGGATTACCTGCATCGGGACCACTACACGGTCAGCCTGCTGGACAGCGGGCAACCGGTGATGGACAGGCTTCGTGCCACCCCCCCCAACCTGATCCTGCTGGACATCATGCTGCCCGATATGGACGGGATGCGCCTGTGCCGGGAGATCCGGCAGATATCCACCGTACCCATCATCATGCTCACCGCCCGGATCGAGGAAGCCGATCGGCTCAGGGGCTTTGAACTGGGCGCGGATGACTATGTCTGCAAGCCGTTTAGCCCCCGGGAGGTCATGGCCCGGGTCCGGGCCCTGCTGCGTCGGGTGGGACAAGAGCCGATACCACCGTCGATGCACACCCAGGATGCCTTGGGACTGCATCTTGAACCCGCCTGTCACCGGGCCGTGTTCAACGGCCGGGAACTCACCCTCACCCCCGTGGAATTTCGTCTGCTGCAACAGTTTCATGATCAGCCGAACACCGTCCTGAGCCGGGAAAGCCTGCTCGACGGTCTCTACGATGACCATAGGGTGGTAACGGCACGCACGGTGGATAGCCACATCAAGAACCTGCGCAGGAAACTGCAGGCGGCCGCGCCGGGACACCGCCTGATCCAGGCGGTCTATGGTGTCGGCTACCGCTTCACTTCCTTGGCACCCTGAATCATTGGCTCAACTTCACCCACCCGCCCCTGGGCTGCGCACCAAGCTGTTTCTCGCCATGGTGATCACCTTCGCCATCCTGACCCTGGCCATCATGGGCGCCACGCGCCTGAGCTTCCAGCAGGGACTGGCGGGTTATCTGGCGCAGGTGGAGCAGGAACAGGCGCACAATTTCACCCGCACCCTGGCGGCGTATTACCGGGTCAACGGCAGTTGGGAGTCCCTGGTACAGAATCCGCGCCTGTGGGGGCGCCTGCAGCGGATGGCCGACGGCGCGCCGCCGGCCTATCCGTCCGAAGACGCGGTACTTCAGGATCTGATCCGGCGACCGGGACGTCTTGCCCTGCTGGATGAGACGGGCCGCAGGCTGATCGGACCGCCCCTGCCGTTCCCGGACGAGGGCAAGCGTTACCCGGTGCAGGTGGACGGCACCACCGTGGGCATCCTGTATGTGATGCCGTCCACCCACATCACCGACGGGCTGGCCCAGCAGTTCGAGCGCCAGCAGGAACGGATTCTGGGTCTTATCGGCCTGATCGCCCTGCTGGTGGCCGCCATCGCCTCCTACCTGCTGGCCAACCGCCTGCTGGGTCCGCTGCAGGCCCTGACGAGCGGCACCCGCGCCCTGACCACGGGCGACTACTCGGCCCGGGTACGACTGCGCACCCGGGATGAGTTCCAGACCCTGGCCGAGGACTTCAACCAGCTGGCCCTCACCCTGGCGCGGAATGAAGCGGCCCGGCGCCGCTGGATCGCCGACATCTCCCATGAACTGCGTACCCCCCTGTCGGTACTGCGGGGAGAAATGGAGGCGCTGGAAGACGGCATCCGCACGCTGGACATGCAAGCACTCCAGTCACTGCAGGCGGAGGCGGCCCTGCTGGGAAAACTGGTGGATGACCTCTATCAGCTGGCCCTGTGCGATGTGGGCTGCCTGGACTGTCACCGGGAAAGCGTGGACATGATCGCCCTGCTGCGGGAGACCGCGGTCCAGCACCAGACCCGTTTCACCCAGCAACGGCTGACCATCACCCAGGCACTGCCGCCCGCCCCGGCCTTCGTCCAGGCCGACCCGACCCGCCTGAAGCAGTTGCTGAACAACCTGCTGGAAAACACCCTGCGTTACACGGACCCCGGCGGCAGACTGCATGTGGAGGCCCGGCAACAGGATCGGCAGCTCATCATCACCCTGGACGACACCGCCCCCGGCGTACCCGCGGACGCCCTGCCCCTGCTGTTCGAACACCTGTTCCGGGTGGAGCCCTCCCGCAGCCGGCGCCACGGCGGCGCGGGCCTGGGTCTGGCCCTGTGCCGGCGCATCGTGGAAGGTCACGGGGGGCGGATCACCGCCGCGCCCTCCCCCCTGGGCGGACTGCGGATCAGCGTCTGCCTGCCGCTGACCAGGCCGTGACCGGCGGGTTGTTTCCTGCGATCAGTCCGCCACACCGTGCTCAGGCAACAGGCGATAGCGCCGTTTGCCGTCCGGGTATGCCGACTCCAGCAGCATGACGGTATCACCCACCACGGGCGGACGGCCCAGACCCTGGACCCGGGTTTCCTCGCCGGTTTCCAGACGGACCCGCAGGGTCACCAGAGTGACGGACTGACCGGAGCGCAGTCCGGTGGCGGTGCCTTCATTGACCTCCAGCACCGTCGCGCTCACCTGTCCCGTGACCGGGGCACCCTGGGGCAGCAGCCACAGCCCGGCCACCAGGGCAAACCCCATGACCACCACCAGAAACCTCAGGCGGTTGCTCACGTAACCAAACCCATCGGCCATGGCCACCCCTCCCCGGACAGGACTTACCAGAACATGAAGATCAGGAATGCCCCCAGCAGCAGCCGGTAGATGACGAAGGGCAAAAAGCTCATGCGGGCCAGCAGCTTGAGGAACAGGTGAATACACAGATAGGCGCTGATCCCGGCCACCAGGGCGCCGATCAGAATCATCGACCAGGCGACGTTTTCCTCCGGGGCCTGGATGAGCCCCCAGGTCTCATAGCCACCCGCCAGGGCGATGATGGGAATGGAAAGCAGGAAGGAGTAGCGGGCCGCCGCCTGACGGTTGAACCCCATGAACAGGGCGGCGGTCATGGTGGCACCGGAGCGGGAGACCCCGGGGATCAGCGCCAGGGCCTGGGCCAGACCGATCACCAGCACGTCCAGCCAGCCGATCTGGTACTCATCCCGGCGCCGCCGACCCACCCAGTCCGCCAGCCCCAGCAGCAGTGCGAAGGTGATGGTGGTGAAGATGATCACCTCCACCGAACGCAGGCTGGTGGAGATCACATCGTGGAACAGGAGTCCCGCCAGGCCCGCCGGAATGGTCCCCAGACCCACGGCCCAGGCCAGCTTGGCATCCGGAGTGAAACCCCGCCCCACCAGCGAGCCGGCCCAGTGGGTGGCCATGCGCCGCAGCTCGGCGCGGAAGTAGAAGATCACGGCTGCCAGACTGCCCACATGGGTGGCCACGTCAAAGGTGAGCCCCTGATCCTCCCAGGCGGTGAGCTCGGGCACCAGGATCAGGTGGGCGGCACTGGAAATGGGGAGAAATTCCGTCAGGCCCTGTACCAGGGCAAGGACCAGGGTCTGAAAGAGATCCAAGGGGAGGCTCCATTCGTGGGTTCCGGAGACACATTATCCGTGCCGCGTCCCGTTTGAACACCCCTTCTCTGTGCTTGTCGTTCTTCCATGGGGATGCCCGGGCAACACGCCTGTCGTCACACCTATGAATCCCCCGCCGTCACTCCTGAAATCTCTTGCTGTCGCTCCCGCGCAGGCGGGAGCCCATAATGCCCAAGCCCGCCCCTGGATTCCCGCTTGCGCGGGAATGACGGCGTTGAAACCAGCCGCCGATGATGGATACCCATGGATTCCGCTGATGCGGGAATGACTTGTTCAGAGCGCCCTTTAGGGAATAACCTTTCGACCGATATTGATCATCAAGAGACGGCCAGCGACTGCTCAATCAACCATCGGACCCACTGGATGGCAGGCAGCCGTGACGGATGGTGACGGTACCGGGGGACCGCACCTCAAGTCGAAAAACCAAAACAAGAATCGACATAGGGACGACAAAATGACAATCCGGCTGCGGATGATCCTGTTTGCCAGCTTGAGCTTCCTGCTGCTGGGTTGCCTGCTCACCGGCGTGGCGCACCTTTCCGCGTCGGGGATGGCCCGGCTGCTGGTTGACCACACACTCCTCATGAAGGTCGACGGGGACCTGCAAGCCCTGAAATCCTACCTCAAGAACCATTACGGCTCCCTGAGCGTCCACAATGGACAACTACTGGACAGTGACGGCCGCCCGATTGAAGGTCGTTTCGAGATGGTGGACGCCTTCCACCGGGACATGGGGGTGGACCTGGGACTGTCCGTGCGGCGCGGGGACGATTTCGTCAGGGTCAGCACCAATCTTCGCAACGCAGAGGGACAAAGGGCCATAGGCACGACGCTGAGCCGGCAATCGCCCGCCTACGACGCCATGATCCGTGGTGAGCGGCACGTCGGCGAGCTGCAGGTGCTGGGCACGCGCTACCTGGCCGCCTATGAGCCGGTGATGGACGATGCTGGCCGGGTCATCGGGATGTTCGGCCTGGGGGTGTCCCGCCAGGACGCGGACGACATCATCGCCTCGGGCATGCGGCGCCTGGTGACCTGGATGCTGGTCGCGCTGGCCGCCGCCATCCTGCTGGGCCTGATGCTGTCCGTTGGCTTTGCAGGCATGATCACCCGCCCCATCCGGGAACTGGCCGGTGCCCTGAAGGAGATTGCCGAAGGCGGCGGCGACCTGACACGCAGGCTCAAGGTGCGGGGCCAAGACGAAGTGACCGAACTCTCCGCAGCCTTCAACCGGTTCGCGGACCGAATCCATGAACTGGTTCGCGGTGTAACCCAGGGCACGGAACAAATCGCCGGAGCCGGCAACCAGTTGTCCAGCCATGCCGTGCAGGCACAAGGCCAGACCGAGCGGCAGACCCGGGAGATCGAGCAGGTTGCCACCGCCATGAACGAGATGGTCACCACCATTCAGGAAGTGGCCAGAAACGCCAGCCAGGCCGCCGATTCAGCCCGGGCCACCCGGACCGAAACCACTGCCGGCAACCGGGTGGTGTCGGAAACCATCCAGGCCATCGGGGAACTGGTCACGGAGGTGGAAAACGCCGCCGAGGCGATGAATCGCCTTTCCACCGACAGCGACGATATCGGCAAGGTGGTGGACGTGATACGAGGCATCGCCGAACAGACCAACCTGCTGGCCCTCAATGCCGCCATCGAGGCGGCCCGGGCCGGTGAAAAGGGACGGGGATTTGCCGTTGTGGCCGACGAGGTTCGTACCTTGGCCAGCCGCACCCAGGCCTCCACCCAGGAGATCCAGGCCATGATCGAACGGCTGCAAAAGGGCGCCAACGATGCGGCCCAGGTCATGAACCGGGGCCAGACAAAAGCCAGAAACACGGCGGAAAAGGCCGGCTTCGCGGAAGCCTCTTTGTCCACCATAGAAACCGGCATCGCCGCCATCTCCGACATGAACCTGCAGATCGCCAGTGCCGCGGAGGAACAATCCACCGTGGCCGAAGAGATCAACCGCAACATCAACAATATCAGTCAATCCGCCATCCAGACCGCCCAGAGCGCCACGCACATCGCCACCACCAGTGACGGGCTTGCGGGAACCGCCGCGGCACTGCGAAAACAGATCCAGGGCTACAAGACATGAGTTCAGAATGGTGGTGACCCGGCGACTCACGGTCGACGGGATCATGTCCCCCCACGACACCCCGGACCGCTGATCCGGCTTCTGCCTCCGGTCTGGGGGGTCACCTGGATACGGGTGGCGATGCGTTCCTTCAGTGCGGATACATGGGAGATCAGGCCGATCAGCTTGCCCTCTTCCCGCAGCCCCGCCAGGGTCTGCAGGGCCGTATCCAGGGCATCGTCGTCCAGGGTACCGAACCCTTCGTCCAGGAACAGGGAATCCACCCGAACCTGACGCCCCGCCATGTGGGACAGCCCCAGGGCCAGCGCCAGACTGACGATGAACCCCTCGCCGCCGGAGAGGTTCTTGGTGGAACGGATCTCGCCCCCCTGATAGCTGTCGATCACGTTCAGCTCCAGCGGCTGGGCCTCGTCGCGGATCAGCAGATAACGGTCCGTCATTTTCTGCAACTGCCGGTTGGCGTGGCCGATCATCAGTTCGAAGGTCAGCCCCTGGGCAAAGTTGCGGTATTTCTTGCCGTCGGCGGACCCGATGAGTTCATGCAACTGATCCCAGCGGTCACACTCCCGTTGCTGTGCCTCGATGGCCGCCGTCTGCTCCCGATACCGGTGCCGCAGGGTGTCATTGTCCGCCAGGCGCTGACGCAGTCCGCCGATCGCCTGCTGCACCGCCTGATGGGCACGGATCTGCTCCGTCAGCTGTTCCCGCAGCACCACCAGGGGCTGATCGGTCAAAGCCTGTTCCCGGGCCGTCGCCAGCAGACGGCGGGTGTCCTCGGCGCGGGCGTCCAGGGCCACCCGCGCCGCCTCCAGTGCCTGGGCCTGTTCGCTCAGTGCCCGGCGCTCGGGTTCCGGCAGACAGGCGGCCTGGAAGTCGGCCTCATCCGCCAGGCCCAGCGCCTCCAGGCGCTGCCGGAAGGCCGTCTCCGCCTCCCGCAGCCGGGGTTCCCGCTCCGCCAGGGCCGTGCGCAGATCCTCCAGCCGGATGCGCAACTGCCGGCATTCATCCCCCGTCCGGCGGGCCTGTTCCCGGGCCGACTCCAGCGCCCCGTCCGCCGCTTCCACGGCGGCCTCCAGCTGTTGCTGTTCCGTCTCCGGCGACTGCTCCCCCAGTAACCGCCGGCGCTCGGCCCAAAGGATCTCGGTCGACTGTTCCAGGGTGTCGGCCTGGATGGACCGCTGATGCACATCCTCGGCGCTGTCCCGGATCTGTCCGTCACGATGGGTCATGCCGATCTCCAGGGCCTTGAGTTCTCCCTCCAGGGTCGCCAGGGCCTGCCGGCGGGACTGCCATTGATCATGACGCTGTTCCAGTTGTTCCAGCAGCGCGGGCAGGGATGCCCGATCGACGGACCGGATACCCAGCGGCTGCACCGAATCCAGCAGCAGATCCTGCTGCCGGGCTAGGCGCGCCCGCAACTCCGACAGCTCCCCGTCCAGTCGCCGGACCGTCGCCGCTTCCCCATCCCGGCGATGGCCGGCGGCCATCAAGGCCTTTTCCGCCTCGACCAGCGCCTCCCGGGCCTGCTCCAATGCCTGTCGACGCCCCTCCAGCGCCGTCTGGTCCGCCTCCACCGTCGCAATGCGCGAGGCGACGGCCTTCAGTTGATCGGCATTCTCCCCGGCCAGGGCCTCCAGTTGCCCGGGCCACTCGGGGTCCGCCGACGCCAAGGCTTCCCCATGGCGGACCAGTTCGGTGGTCCACGCCTCCAGTGCCGTGGCCTGGGTCTGCCGTTCCCGGGAAATCCGTTCCAGATCCTTATCCACCTGGGCCCGTCGAACCCGCAGATCCGTGTCCTGTTGCCGCAGGGTCTTCAGTTCGGTCCTGACCCGCTCAAGGGCCTCCCGGGTCTCGTCCGCCGCGGGCACATTGCCCCGTGCATAGGGGTGGTCAAGGGCGCCGCACAGGGGGCAGGGTTCCCCGTCCCGTAACTGCCCACGCGCCGATTCCAGGGCCTCGATGCGCTGCAGCAGACCCTGCTGGGTCTCCAGCAATGTCGCCTTTTCCTCCAGCCCGTGGAGCCGTTCGGCCAGGGTTCCGGCCTCCCCGCCCAGGCGCTCAAGGTCCGCGGACAATCCCTGCTCCTCCACCACCAGGGCCGCCAGCCGGGAGTGAGCCTGATCCCGGGCCGCCAGGGCCTCCCCTGCCTGCCGGATCCGCGTCTCCCGCGCCTGCAACGCCGCCAGATCCGAGCGCCAGTCGGTCAGGGTCCGGCCCAGCAGCCGGGCTTCCAT
The DNA here is from genome assembly GCF_047222355.1 of Ectothiorhodospira shaposhnikovii. Taxonomy (NCBI): domain Bacteria; kingdom Pseudomonadati; phylum Pseudomonadota; class Gammaproteobacteria; order Chromatiales; family Ectothiorhodospiraceae; genus Ectothiorhodospira; species Ectothiorhodospira shaposhnikovii. Next base: position 3,238,786 of record NZ_CP178333.1, read on the forward strand.
GACCTGGTGGATCTCCTGCCACCCGGCCTGCAGATCCTGCTGCGCCAGGGTCAAGGCTTCAAACCGCTCGTGGCAGGCCTGTCGCTCCGCCTCGGCCCGTTCCTGGGCCTCACGATACTGCCGAAGCGCGGTGATCCCCTCATCCTGCTGTCGATGCAGGGCCTCCAGGGCATTGGCCTGCTCCCGGATGCCGGTCAGCCGACCCACCAGGGTTTCATCGGCACGGGTCCGGTCCAGTTCACCACGCAATGCCTCGATCTGTTCCCGTCCCGCCTGCAACCGCGCTTCCGCCCCGGTCTGCTCCGAGCGTAGCGCCTCCAGACGCTGCTTCGAAGTCGCCAGCGTTTCATGGGACTGGGCCAGGGCGGCGCGACGGTCGGCGACCTGCAGATCCAGTTCCCGTACCTTCTGCAGCACCGGCAGACGCGCCCGCAGCGTCTCGCGGGCGGTGTTCAGTTGTTCCTGCGTTTGCTGCAGGACGGCTTCCGCCTGCCGGGCCGCCTCCTCGGCACCGGGCAACTCGGCCTCACCGGCAACCTGCCGCGCCCGATCCCGTGCCTGACCCTGGCGCAACTGGATCAGGGCGGCATGATCGCCCGCCAACTCCAGGGCCTGCCGGGCCCGGTGCAGCCGTTGCCGATCCGGGGCGAAGGCCTCGATACGGGCCTCAAGATCCGCTGCCTCCTGTTGGATCTGCAACTGGGCGGCCTCCAGTGTCGCGATCCCCTCCAACCAGTCGACGGCCTTGCGCTGCTGTTCCACCTGTGCGTGCAAGGCCGTCTCCTGGGCCTGCCGCGCCGCCAGTTCCGCCGACAACTGCTGCTCTTCCTCCAGGCTGAGCAGACGCATGCCTTCCAGCGCCGTCCGTAGATGCTCAAGGGTACGGCGGGCCTCGCCGCGACGCTCATGCACGGCCACGGAGATGCGGCTGTAGATCTCCGTGCCGGTGATCTGCTCCAGGATCGGCGCGCGCTCGTCCGGCGGCGCCTGCAGGAAGGCCGCAAAACCGCCCTGGGCCAGCAGCATGGAACGGGTGAAACGCTCGAAATCCATGCCCGTGGCCTGTTCGATCTGTTCCGCCACCCCCCGGACCTTGGCCTCGAAGATCTCCCCGGTGTCCGCATTGGCGATCTCGTGGCGGGGGGCCTGCAACTCCCCGTCGGGCCGCCGCCGGGCCCGGTGCTGGCTCCAGTGGCAACGATAACGTCCCGTCGGCGTCTCGAAGGTGACTTCGGCAAAGCAGTCACCCGTGTGCCGGGACATGACCTCGTTGCCGCTGCGGTTGACCCGGTGCAGGCGCGGCGTGCGCCCGTACAGAGCCAGGCAGATGGCGTCCAGCAACGTGGTCTTGCCGGCGCCGGTGGGGCCGGTGATGGCAAAGATGCCGTCGGCGGTGAAAGCGGGATGGGTCAGGTCGATCTCCCATTCACCGGCCAGGGAATTGAGGTTCTTGAAACGTATCTGCAGGATGCGCACGGGGCAGAGTCCTATTCCGCAAGCGGGTCGGCATCATGGAGGGCGGCCACGGTCTCCCGATAGGCCAGGCGCAGGGACGGCCGCTGCGTGTCCGGCACTTCATGCCGGGTCAGGCAGCGTTCGAAGACATCATGGACATCCAGATCATCCAGGGTTTCCCGGTCGTGGCACTGCGCCAGCACACGGTCGATGACCCGGGCATTCTTCAGCCGCAGGACCTCCAGACGACTGCCCGCCAGGATCTCGTCCAGCCGTGCCCGCAGGTCACCGATCACCGCCTCCCCCTCGTAGATGATCTCCAGCCAGGCCCGCGAGTCGGCGGCAACCAGTTCCCGCAACCGGGTCTGGATCGCCTCCCAGTCGCCACGCACCCGGGCCAGGGGTTGGAACACCGGCACCTCCGGACAACGCACTGTCAGGGTGCCGCCTGCCTCCAGTTCCACCAGGCAGACACTCTTGCGTTGCCCGGCCTCGCCAAAGCCCATGGGCAGGGGCGAGCCGCTGTAGCGCACCCGCTCCGAGCCCTGCACCGTCTGCGCCACGTGCAAATGGCCCAGGGCCACATAGTCCAGGCCATCAGGGAAGATATCGCTGCCCACGTGGGCCAGGGCCCCCACATACAGATCCCGCACCCCGTCGCCGTCCACCGTCCGGCCACCGGCGGTAAACAGATGGCCCGTGGCCAGCATGGGCGGATGCCCGTCCAGTGCCGCCCGGCGCCGACAGGCCAGTTCGACCACGCTCCGGTAATGGTCACGGATTCCCTCGATCAGCTTGCGGTCCTTGTCTTCCACGCTCTCCCCCGCCTCCACCCGGCGGATATCCCGGTCCCGCAGATAGGGCACGGCGCAGACCACCAGTTCCGCCGTCCCCGTCTCCGGGTGATGCAGGACCAGCACCTCGTCGGCAGGGTCATCGGGCACGGCACCGATCACATGCACATCCAGCACCTTCAGCAGTTCGCGGGGGGCATCCAGAAAGGTGGGGGAATCATGATTGCCGGCCACCACCACCACATGCCGGCAGCAGGAACCGGCCAGCCGGCACAGAAACCGGTAATACAGGGACTGGGCCCGGTTGCTGGGGGTGCTGGTGTCGAACACATCCCCGGCCACCACCAGCACATCCACCCCGGCGTCCTCGATGAGCACGGCCAGCCAGTCCAGAAAGGCCTCAAATTCCTCATAACGCTGGCGGCCGAAAAGACGTCGGCCCAGATGCCAGTCGGAGGTGTGGAGGATTTTCAATGTTCAAGCCCCCCTCGCGCTACCGGCGTCGCCCCAATGCCGGCAATGGCACGGCGGTTCGTCGGCACCATGGGTGCCGACATTGTTGAAGAAATGCTCCATCGGAAACTCCGCCACACTCTGCTCCTTCACTCCCAACCACTCCAACACTCCCAAACACGCCGTGGCAACAGAGGCCCATGTCCTTCCCCACTCACCCCAACGGCGTCAGCAACCCCACCACGGCTCCGGTCATCAGGGTGGCCAGTGTCCCGGCCACCAGGGCTCGCATCCCCAGTGCCACCACCTCGCCACGCCGCTCCGGCACCATCGCGCCCAGACCACCGATGAGGATGCCCAGACTGCCCAGGTTGGCAAAGCCGCTCAGGGCATAGATCAGGATGAGCTCGGAACGCGGGGAAAGCACCTGAGGGTCCAGCTGCGCCAGCTGCAGGAAGGCCAGCATTTCGTTGAGGACGGTCTTCACACCCAGCAATGTCCCGGCCACCTGGGCCTCCGCCCAGGGAATGCCCATCAACCACGCCAGCGGCGCCATGATCCAGCCCAACAGGCGTTCCAGGCTCAGGTCGGCTCCCCCCACCGCGGGCAGCAGGCCCAGCAGGCCGTTGGCCAGGGCCACGAGGGCGATCAGCACCACCAGCAAGGCCACGATCTGCAGCAACAGCTCCAGTCCCCGCAGGGTACCCCGGGTGATGGCGTCCATGGTCCCGGCCGCCGGATCCAGCCCCTCGTCCAGCGCCCCCTGAGTGGCCGGGCCGGTGGCGGGGACCATCACCGCCGCGATCAGCAGCGCCGCGGGCAGGCTGATCACCGAGGCAATGATCAGGTGCCCCAGGGCGTCATCCAGCACATGGCCGATGAAGGTGGCATAGAGCACCAGCATGGTGCCCGCCAAAGTGGCCATGCCCACGGTCATCAGGGCAAACAGCTCGCTTCGGGTCATGCGCGCCAGATAGGGTCGCACCAGCAGAGAGGACTCCACCATGCCCAGAAAGACATTGGCCGCCGTCCCCACCCCCAGGGCTCCGCCGATGCCGAAACTGCGCTCCAGCACCCGGGAAGCCCCGCGAATGATCAGCGGCAACACACGCCAGTGGAACAGCAAGGCCGACAGGGCACTCATGACCAGGATCAGCGGCAAGGCCTGGAAGGCGAAGACAAAGGCCTGCCCGGCCCCTTCGGCCTCGAAGGGTAACTCGGCACCACCCAGATAACCGAAGACAAAGGCCGTGCCCGCCCGAGTGGCCTGGCTCAGGGCAATGACCAGTTCGTTGGCCCACAGGAACAGATGACGTCCGCCCGGCACCCACAGCAACAACGCCGCCAGACCGAACTGCAGTCCCAGGCCCGCCGCCACCGCCCGCCAGGGCATGCGCCAGCGATCCTCGCTGAGCAACCAGGCGATGCCGATGAAGACCACCAGTCCGGCAATTCCCTGCACCATCAACACGGGCTCGCCCCCCAAGTTCAAATGTCGGGGAGGATAACCCGCGGATGGCGAACCTGGGTATCCGGGGCACACCGAAGCAGCTGATGCACCGGCATGGCCCACAGCCTCATCCCACAGGGACGAGGGCATCAATCAATTGTTAAAAACTATCAAAAAAATGAAAACCATTTATTTGATTGTATTACCCATACCATCTATAAACTAATAACGAACGCAGGGCGAACGAATTGGCGCGAGTCACTCCCGGCAGTCATCGTCGGTGAACCTGGCCTCGCACAGGCCGCATGAGCGGGCTGCCCTGCCCCGAACGTGGTCTGGATTTTGATCGAATCAACCAACCAAGTGGTAAATGGGGAGATAGACATGGCCGGAAACAACGTCAGCAGCCCGGGCAAGTGCCCGGTAGTACACGGCGGCAACACCGCCAGCGGAGCTTCCAACAACGTCATGGAATGGTGGCCCAATGCACTGAACCTGGACATCCTTCACCAGCATGATTCCAAGACCGACCCCCTGGGCGAAGATTTTGATTATGCAGAGGAATTCAAGAAGCTGGATCTGGAAGCCGTAAAGCGGGACCTGCGGGCGCTGATGACGGACAGCCAGGACTGGTGGCCGGCCGACTGGGGACACTACGGCGGCCTGATGATCCGCATGGCCTGGCACGCCGCCGGCACCTACCGCATTGCCGACGGCCGCGGGGGGGCCGGGACCGGCAACCAGCGCTTTGCGCCGCTCAACAGCTGGCCCGACAACGTCAACCTGGACAAGGCCCGTCGCCTGCTGTGGCCGATCAAGAAAAAGTACGGCAACCAGCTCTCCTGGGCCGATCTGATCATTCTGGCCGGCAACATGGCCTATGAGTCCATGGGTCTGAAGACCTTCGGCTTTGCCGGTGGCCGCGCGGACATCTGGCATCCGGAAAAAGATATCTACTGGGGCTCCGAGAAGGAATGGCTGGCCAAGTCCGGCGGCGAAGGCAGCCGCTACTCCGGCGAGCGCGACCTGGAAAACCCCCTGGCCGCCGTGATGATGGGCCTGATCTACGTCAATCCGGAAGGGGTGGACGGCAATCCCGACCCACTCAAGACCGCCCATGACGTGCGCATCACCTTTGCCCGCATGGCGATGAACGATGAGGAAACCGTGGCCCTGACCGCCGGTGGCCATACCGTGGGCAAATGCCATGGTAACGGCGATGCCTCCAGGCTGGGCTCGGACCCCGAAGGGGCCGGCGTCGAAGAACAGGGCCTGGGCTGGCATAACCCCCAGGGCAAGGGCTGTGGCCGTGAAACCATCACCAGCGGCATTGAAGGCGCCTGGACCACCTACCCCACCAAGTGGGACAACGGCTACTTCAAGATGCTGCTGGAGCACGAATGGGAGCTGAAGAAGAGCCCGGCCGGTGCCTGGCAGTGGGAGCCTGTCGATATCAAGGAGGAAGACAAGCCGGTGGACGTGGAAGATCCGTCCATCCGCTACAACCCGATCATGACCGACGCCGACATGGCCATGATCAAGGACCCCATCTATCGGGAGATCTCCGAGCGTTTCTACAAGGATCCCGAGTATTTCAACGAGGTCTTCGCCAGGGCCTGGTTCAAGCTGACCCACCGCGATCTGGGGCCGAAGAGCCGTTACCTGGGTCCGGACGTGCCCCAGGAGGACCTGATCTGGCAGGACCCCATCCCCACCGTGGATTACACCTTGGATGATGGCGAAATCGCCGACCTCAAGAACAAGATCCTCGCCAGCGGCCTGAGCGTTTCCGAGCTGGTCGCCACTGCCTGGGACAGTGCCCGTACCTTCCGTGGTTCCGACTGCCGGGGCGGCGCCAACGGCGCCCGGATTCGTCTGGCGCCGATGTGCGACTGGGAAGGCAACGAGCCGGAACGTCTCAAGAAGGTACTGGGCGTGCTGGAAGGCATCCAGGCCGGCCTGGGCAAGCCGGTGAGCATGGCCGACCTGATCGTGCTGGGCGGTACGGCGGCGGTGGAAAAGGCGGCACGGGATGCCGGCGTGGACATCACCGTGCCCTTTGCACCGGGCCGTGGGGATGCCACCGAGGAGATGACCGACACTGAGTCCTATGCCGTGCTGGAACCCATCCACGACGGCTACCGCAACTGGCAGCAGAAGGACTATGTGGTCACCGGTGAGGAACTGTTGCTGGACCGCACCCAGCTGATGGGGCTGACCGCCCCGGAAATGACGGTGCTGGTGGGCGGCATGCGCGTCCTGGGCACCAACCATGGCGGCACCCGGCATGGTGTGTTCACGGATCGCGTGGGCGTGCTGAGCAACGACTTCTTCGTCAACCTCACCGACATGCGCTACAGCTGGAAACCGGCCGGCAACAACCTCTACGAAATCCGTGATCGCAAGAGCGGCGAGGTGAAGTGGACGGCCACCCGGGTTGATCTGGTGTTCGGTTCCAACTCGATCCTGCGTTCCTATGCCGAAGTCTATGCCCAGGACGACAACCGGGAGAAGTTCGTCAAGGACTTCGTCAAGGCATGGGTCAAGGTGATGAATGCTGACCGCTTTGATCTGAAGTAGGTGGAGGGATAGAGGCGGGGTTCAGACCCCGCCTCTACCATTCACTCTGAAATCTTCGGGCGCAAACTGATTTCGGCTGCGCCCTTTTTTCGTCTGCAGATCTTGATCTGCTGAAAGCTTTCCCTCGCCGAACCATTCCTATTGACCCTTGCCCTGGCAAAGGCCTGCGAAACCCTGGGCGTGACATTCCTGATGAACACCTCGATCGAGGCCATTGACACCGGCAAAAGTGGCCGTCACCCACTTCAACACCGCATCCGGATGGGAGGGATTGATGAGGTCTCCGTCGACAACTATCTGGCCCTCCTGCTCCGGTAGCGGCGCGGACTGAGCCAGCAGTGATTCGGTGGGCCGCTGGTGGCGCTGCCACTGAGAGGCGTGGACCACCGGTTCGCGCAGTCATCTGTTGACAATGGAATCTGAATCATTATTATTTTCACTAGCGCTTTCTGGCATCCATAGATTTCCACGTCAAGCGCTAGCAAGGATGAACGTTAGTCACCGCGACAGGAGGTTGCATGGTGTTCTCCCATTCGTTATCCCGAACCGGTCACAAGCATGGTGGCTTCTACGCGGTGGGTCGCGATTGGGTGTTGCGGTTGACCGCGTGGGTTGCCGCCACCGTATCGGCAACCTTGGCAATGCCGCTACACGCGGAAGAGGTTTCCAACTCCGATACCCCCTTCAGGATTGAGGACTTCGCACCAAGCCAGGGCCGGCATGCATTGACTGCTGGCATTGGATACAGGAGTTCCGACAGCAGGAGCGTCAGCGTCTCCACGAATGCCTTCCCCATTGCGCACGGTTATGCGCTTGTACTCCCGGAAGTGAACGTTGATGATCGGCGCCGAGACGCCTTGTTTGTCAATTTCGACATGCGCTATGCCATCAGTCCCACGTCCAATTTAAATCTTGGTCTCAAAGCAGACGCAAGCCGCAGCTTGATACGCGAAAACGATACGACACGAACCGAGCGTGAAGCGGACTGGCGCGTCCTTAGCGCTGGTTTTGATCGCCGTATCACCCGGCCCATCGATCAGCCGTATGTGCTGGCCTTTGCAGAGGTGGCGCTGGCGGAACGAAGTAGCGGAAACACGTTATCGGGCAAGACGGCGACCCTCGGTGCTTCCGGTCATTGGGCATTCGACCCTGTCATTCTCACGTTGACTGGAACCTACAGCCACCTGGCATCCCGTAAAATTGATGGCAGACATCATGACCCCGGGGATGTACTGGGGATCGGCATGTCCGTGGGACTGGCGATGAATCCGGAGATCAGCGTCAGAGGAGGGCTTACCCAGAGCTTCCGTCTTGCGGGGGCGGTGAATGACTCGCACGACCATTGGCAAGGAAGCACGGCGCTTACCTTGGGTTATGTGCAGCGTTTCACGCCTTCGGTTGTGATGAATTTCAATGTTCAGGGTGGCGTGGCCGGGAATGACATGGCTCAAATCACTGCCAGTCTGACATGGCGGCGCTAGTAGTCGGTCGCTGTTAATTTCCATTGCCTATTTTCACCAAGGAAGGAGAAGCAGCATGAAAGCATTATACAAGTTTTCCCATCAGGCTGTCGGCGCCGCTGCGTTTTCAATGGTGTTGATTTCTGGTTTCTTTTCCCAGACTGCCAGTTCCACTCAGTCAGATTCAGTGTCCAACCACGGCATGTCCTCGCATGCCGATCCACCCCATCAGTTCCGCATATCCTGGGATCTGAAGCCAGAACCATTGAGCGAGGAGGCGCTGGATTACCTGTTCAGTCCGCAGGATCCTGATGAAAACCAATTGACGCCTTTGAATCTTTCATATCTGAATGATCAGGAAATGAGAGATGTGACAGGTAGATGGGGGCTGCCAGGTGCTGTTATTGGAGGGCTTTCTGGTGGCGCTTTTTATCTCGGGCAGGCAATGGGTTCGGGGGAGGGATCTTATGGTGGTCTAGCTACAGCAGTTGGTGGTGGCGCACTTACAGGTGCCCTGTTAGGCCCAGTCGGAAATTTTGGCACTAATCTCATACTCGGAACTCAGGTTGGGTTTTACTCTGGATTGGCAATTGGGTATACGCAAAGTGGATGCGCGAGCTGTCATTCCGCAAGAGTTATCACGCATGACTCAGATGATATGTAATAAGCAAAAACCATCATCTAGGTGACACCCATGATTTCATCATGTGAGTTCTTGGTGACTTTCTCGGTCGGAGTATTACTGATAATTGGACCTTATACATTGGCTCTTGTCTTCCGCGGCCTAAAGAGAGGGGATTGGCGCATAGTCGAGCTTTCATTCCCGGCGTTTATGTTGCTGATTTTTATTTCTGTCTCTGTTAATTCTACGTTCGGGCTTGGAGGCTATGTGACAAGTCAGGTTTGCGATCAATGAGGGGATGTTCGCGGGTTTTAAGCGCGCCGCATCATTTTTTATGGCGAGACCGGAATCATTATAATGCTATTTATGTAGATCCGGCTTGCCTTACCTTTGACCAATGAAAGCCAATACATGTCAGCGCTTACATCTCCATTATGCTCCTTACTAGCATTACCGGCATACCGGGCATTATTTATGATGACAGCAATCCTCTCATACTCTCTGGCGAATATTTATTGTCGACAGAAGGAAATGAATACCCGCCGTTAGGCAACGGCAGTTTGCGTGACCAAAAGGGATAAGCACGCTGCCAAAACCGTGAGGCAACCGAAATGAATATAATTATGATCGCCGTCGATCTGGCCCGCCTCAAGGGCCGGCCGATGACCGACTACACTTTCCCTTTCTGGCAGGCTGCGATTCTGCTGACGGTGATTGGCTTGGTCCTAGGTCTCGACCCCTCACTGGGGGTGCCGCTGCCGTTCGCCTTCCTGATAGGCATTGTGGTCTACTGGGTATGGTTCTGGGTGTGTCTTCGTATCATGCGCTGGTGGTTGGTTCGTGGGAATCGGTGGGATGGGCAGGGCTGGCTGGATAAGGTCATCATTGCCTCTTGGGGCATTGATATGCTGTTGCCCTTGCTGGCCTTTGCGGGAGTGCCCGGGCTTCTACTATTGCCCCTATGGCTTTACACCCTCTGGGTGATGGCTAATGCCATTTCCGACGCAACCGACGTCACCTTGGGATACAGCATTGCGGGAATACTGATCGCCACGGTGGTATTCGTGGTGGGATTGGCACTGCTGACCATGGCGGTGGCGATTGGCCTGGTATTTACCGGCATTCTCCCGGGGGGTGCTGCGTGACGAGCGCCATACGTGAACTCTTCCTGCTAGGTTGTTGCGGGGCTCTATTGATCAGTCCCATGGGAGGTGTCTCGGCGACGGATGTGGCAATCGCCGATCGTTTCCTCGATAGGATGCCTGTGCGCTCCTGGAAGGAGATGAGAGATGAAGGTTTGATCAAGCAGCGCTTCGATTATTCCTGCGGTGCCGCATCGCTTGCCACCCTGCTCGGCTATTACGGAGTGGAGACAAGCGAACTGGAGATCATTGATCGTATTGGAGCCAAGGCCGAGTTCTCCTTTGCGGATCTGGCGCGTGTTGCAGAGGAATATGGTTTCAGGTCGATCGGAATAGCGATGGATTACGGCACGCTCAGGCAACTCCGTCGACCGGTCATCGTCTATTTGAACCAATGGGAAGAGGGACATTTTTCCGTGCTCAAGGGAATCGATGCGCATGGCGTCCTGCTTGCGGACTCATCCTGGGGAAATACCCGTCTTCGACGCAGTCGATTCGAACATTTCTGGATGTCGCAAAATGACGCCGTATCGCAGGGCAAGCTGCTGGCCCTGGTGCCGTCAACAGAATCCAGAGCAGAGAATCCTTTGCTCACTCTGGGTGAGGATGCGTTACTGCTATCACCCCATCAGCTGATGCCAGTATCGTTTCAATGAACTGCATGATCCACCGTCTCGCGAATCCTATCATTCTTATCCTGATCTGGCTTCTTTGCGCACACCCTTTGTCGGGAGCGGAAATAGATTATTTCGACACGGTTACAGGTGCCCGGATAAGCGAGTCCGAACTCATGAATCGACTGCGTGATGCCGACACGGTACTCATTGGTGAACTGCATGGCAATGTGCAACACCATCGTGTTCAGGCCCGCATCATACAAATGCTTGTCGATGCGGGCGCCGAACCCGATCTTTACTTCGAGATGCTGAGTGAAAGACAGGAGAAACGCTATGAAATCTATCGAAATATGGTGAAACAACCAGTCGCATTCCTGACGCTGGAGGATCACGACCGGGCTCGCGAGGAGGCGCTGGAATGGAGCGCGCGAGGCTGGCACCGATGGGATGCCTATGCCCCTCTTTTTGAAATGGCGGATCGCGCTGAACTTGCGGTCCTGCATGCGGATCTTCCCGACCCATTGATGCGCAATGTCAGTCTTTATGGCTCCATGGCAATTCCCCGTTCCCTGCGTGACCAGTTGTTCCCCCTGGGAAGGGTGGGCGAACTGGAGTCCATCTCGCAATGCCTCTTGCCATTGATGAGGAATTCGCATCAGTTGGATGAAGGCTCGTCAGCCATCGGTGGTCTGGTGATCGCACAATTGGCGCGTGATGCATACATGGCTCTGCGCCTGTCCCAGGGTCGAGGGCAGCGGGTGCTGGTGGCCGGGAGGGAGCATGTTCGCACGGACGTCGGCGTGCCGCGACACTTGAAGGGGCTCGATCCGAAACTGCGTATACTGACCATCGCGCCAATGGAGGCAAACACCAAAATACCTGAACACGACTGTGCCGACGACGCCATGCAAGTACCCTATGACATCCTCTGGGAGTCATTTCATTCCCCACCCTAACCCTCAGTGGTGGATGCCATCTTCAACTTCTGCGAATTCGGCGACCTGGAACCGACCTCCGAAGAAAAAAAGAGGCTGATCGAACCCGCAGTGACCATCATCGAGCGGGAAGGTAAGCGGATCGAGGAATACCGGTTTCACGGGGAGTTGTACATGATCCGGATGACGCCAGCCTGCTTCAGTCCATGCCTGACCAGGGCGGTGTCATTCATCCTGAAACCCTCGAGCGCAGCCGTCTTCCGGCCGCGCCCTTTTTTCATCCGCCGACCCTGATCTGCTGAAAGTCCGTGACTGGCTCCCCGCCTCATCAACTTTTCCATCAAACAGAAAACTTTCCCGCACCGAATCATTCTTACCTGAAAAGACCCATCCCCTTCCCGGCGTATGAGGCTCCACCCATGAAAGTTCTGGTATTGGGCAGTGGCGTGATCGGTGTCACCAGCGCCTGGTATCTGGCCAGGGCGGGACACGAAGTGACGGTGATCGACCGGCTGGAGGAACCTGCCATGGAAACCAGTCACGCCAATGCGGGCATGCTGTCGTTCGACCACTCCACCCCCTGGGCCGCACCGGGCGTCCCCTTCAAGGCCATCCGATGGCTGACGCAGGACCTCGCCCCCCTCTACATCAACCCAAAGGCCATCGACATTCGGGCATTGGGCTTTCTGGTCAGGATGCTGGGGCAGTGCACCAGCTCGGCCTTCACGGTGAACAAGGAACGCATGCTGCGGGTGGCCCGTTACAGCGCCGAATGCTTCAAGGTACTGCGGGAAGAACTGCCGCTGCACTACGATGGCCGTCAGAAGGGCACCCTGGAACTGTTCCGCACGGAAAAGGATCTGGCGGAGGCCGGCGACAATGTGGCCATCCTGGAACGCTGGCATATTCCCCATGCGGTGCTGGACGTGGACGCCTGCATCCGCCATGAACCGGCCCTGGCCCACGTGCGGGAAAAGATCGCCGGAGGCGTGCTGCTGCCGGGAGATGAGACCGGTGACTGCCGCAAGTTCAGCCTGGCCCTGGCAAAGGCCTGTGAAACCCTGGGCGTGACCTTCCTGATGAACACCTCGGTCGAGGCCATCGACACCGGCAACGGGAAAATCACCGGCGTCAGGACTTCCACCGGCACCCTGACCGCCGACCGCTACGTAGTGGCGCTGGGCTGTGAATCACCCAGGGTACTGGGCGGGATCGGCATCCATCTGCCCATCTATCCCCTCAAGGGCTACTCCCTCACCATGCCGATCCTGGACGAGGATCGGGCACCCCAGTCCACGGTGATGGACCAGAAGTACAAGGTGGCCGTCACCCGCTTCGACCACCGCATCCGGGTGGGAGGGATCGCGGAGATCGCCGGCGACAACAAGGACCTGCCGCAACAGCGCCGGGCGGCCATCGAATTCGTGGTTCGGGACCTGTTCCCCGGCGGCGGCGCGGTGGAGGTGGCGGAGTTCTGGACCGGACTGCGCCCCATGACCCCGGACAACGTGCCCATCCTGGGCGGGACCCGCTACGACAACCTGTTCCTGAACACCGGCCACGGCACCCTGGGCTGGACCATGTCCCTGGGCTCGGCAAGATTCGTGGCCGATCTGGTCAGCGGACGTTCCCCGGACATCGACCCCGCCGGCCTGGGGGTGGATCGTTACCGCTGAACGGCATCGGCCTCGGCCACCCAGGCATTACCACGTGCCGCCAGCTCTCCCAGGTCCACATGTGAACGCGCCAGTTCGGATCAATCACATCCATTGATCGTTGCAAACCCTTCCTCTGGCGCCACACGGCGTCAATCCGCTGCCTGGAAGGCAAACGGCTCGGCCGCCACGAACAGCCCCGACACCTCACCGGAAAGTACCCGTTCCATATCCACACCCAGGTCCAGTTTGATGACGCTAAAAATCAAACCAAGGCAGCAGCGCCCCCGCGGACCCGATCTTACGGAGCCAGGCTTGCGGGTTCGGCGTCATCCCCAATTCGGTCCAGTGAGGCCTTTCCAACACCAACGATATCCATTATTCTGGATTTTCTTCTTTAAAAGAAAACCCATTGGAGGCACTTGAGCCGTGCTGGAGACAGACAGCAAACGGGTATGGAGCATAGGGCAGAACGTTGCGACCATCCGACGCCGCCGGGGTTTGACGCTGGATGGGCTTGCGGAACTCAGCTCGGTCAGCCGCGCATCGATCTCCGCACTTGAAAACGGGGCCGACAACCCACGTGTGCAGACGCTATGGAACCTCGCGGACGCACTTGGCGTGAATTTCGGCACCCTGATCGGCGACAGCAAGGATGAGTGCGTTGTGGACGACGACGGCGCCAGCGTGCAGCTCATTGACCGGCGGACGAGCCCGAAGATCGTCGAGGCTTACCTTTTGGAATTGCCAGCCGGAGTATCCCGAAACGCCCGCCCCCATGTTTCCGGGGTCCACGAACATGTGGTCGTTCTTGCCGGAGAGCTGCTGACGGGACCGGCGGAAGGCCCCAGCCTGCTGAAAGCTGGGCAATCCGCCTCATTCGCGGCCGATGTACCACACATCTATTCGGCCGAACGCGCGAGCGCACGCGCCATCGTAACGGTGGTCTATCCCCTCCAGGAGGATGGGGCACGGCCCGATTTGGAGCTGAACTGGCCTCGGAGCAAGGTTGATTGGGAGGAAGTTGTATCGCTGATGGCCCGCGCCACGATCGAGGTGCAGAACGGGGTGGGCATAAACACCAAGAGGTTCCAGCTCCCGGCGCAACTCAGCCCCGCGAAAGCCGTGAGTGAGCTTCGCAGAAGAATCGCGACCGTCCCGCATAGCCCCGCCGTGCGTCGCTTCGTCCTCACTGGCAGCGCCCCCGGAATCCTCTCACTCTACCGGGCACCGCAAATGGCGCGCCTTCCTACAGCGACTGAGTCCCTGAAGGGAAACCTGGCGGACCGATGCCTGAAGCTTGCAGACCTCGCTACTGCGCGTTTCGGATCGTGCGATCTGGACCGCATCCAGCGCTCTGTCAGCGAGACGTCATCCCTGATGGAGTCGGCCTTGGCTGCGGAGGCTCTGACGAGACACGGCAGGCCAACAGTGCCGCTGGGCGTGGGCACGATAGAACATAGCCGGGAGCCAGATGACGCCACCGCAAGGCGCCTGTTTGAAGCCAGGATCGATGTTGACGCCTACGAGGCCTACGAACTTGTCCATCCCGCCTATGCCCGCCAGACGCTTGCGCTGGCAGGCTACCTACCCGTGACGGAGGGACTCCGGATCCTCGATGTCGGAACAGGGCCCGGCCTGCCCTTGGCGATGCTTCGCGAACTGCGCCCGGACCTGCAGGCGCTCGCGGTCGATCCCAGCGAAGTAGCGGTTCAGCATCTGACACGACGGTTCGCCAAGGATCCCGCAGTTGAGATCCAGCAAACCTCAATCACGGAACTGGATCCCCCAAATCAGGGGTTCGAGGTCGTCGTATCGGTCGGTGCGTCCCACCATCTGGACACGTCCACCTTCCTTGCCGCAATACGGGATCAAGTCCGGAATGGCGGTCGTGTTCTAGTCGCCGACGAGATGATCTCAGCGTTTTCTGACTGCGAGGGACGCCAGGCCGCCCTCATTCGCCATCACCTTTGGTACATCCTGGATACGTTGGTGGAGCTGCCGAAAGGATCACATAAGGGCGACATCCAGCTCGCGAAGCGCTTGGCCGAAGTGCTTCCCGAGGCGTTGGGAATGGCATATTCCCAACGGAGCGATGCGGCCAGGCACACGATTCGCGATCTCTTCGAGGAGGTCACGGAAATCGAACGGCCGATGCAGCCCTCACACCCCTTGGCGGTATTCTCTCGATTCCACCTTCTGGAACTCCAGGCGCTCATCGCAGGGTTCGACTACGAGGTCGAGCAGAAGACATCTCCGGCACGGTTCAAGGCGCTCGCCCGGACGAACGGGTTCGAGATCATGGAGCATCACAGGATCTATGCAACCGATGGAGACGGCCAGGAGGATGCCGGGACACATCTTCTGGTCATGGAGGCTGTATGACAGCCGATCTCGGTGTGCGCGCAGGAGTGCAAGCCGCCCTGCCCATTGCAGCCGCCTACTTGCCGGTGGCCTTCGCGCTGGGAGCGGCGTCCTCACAACTGGGCTTTTCGGTTTTCGGAAGTGCGTTGTGGTCCGCGATCATGTTTTCGGGGGCCAATCAGGCACTCCTGCTGAGCGGGCTTGCCTCAGGGGTTCCGCTGGTCATTCTGGCGTTATTGGCGATTGCTGCCAGCCTCAGACACATCCTTTACGGAGCGGTTCTCGCGGGGCGTCTCAATGCTTCGCCCGCAGGCCGGGCAACCTACGGTTACGGCCTCACGGACGAGGTATTCGCAACCACCCTGACCGCATACGAAGCGCGTGGCCACGCCTTGCCCTCCAGGTGGCTCGTAGGACTGGCCATTTCGGCGCTGGGGACATGGATCATCGGCACCGCACTGGGGAATGCGGTCGGCGACGTTCTCCAGTCCCACGCCCCAGGCATCAGTGGGGCGCTCGACTTCGCCCTTCCCGCACTTTTCGTAGGGCTGGTCTGGTCCACTGCGAGGCGGTCGATACTTGGGCGGATGCTGCTCGCCGGAGTCCTCTCGGCGCTCATGGTTTTGCTCGGTCGCCCTGAACTCGCGATCCTGGCTGGCGCCCTGCCTGCCCTTATCCCGGATCGGAGAACCGAATGACCGCCCTCTGGACTACCATCACCATCATCGGTATGGCGACCTACGCCACTCGTGTTTTGCCCTTGTTCTGGATTCGACCCAGTGGCCGGGAAGGACCACGATCATCCTGGCTGGACCGCCTGGGCCCGTGTTTGCTGGCGGCAATGGCCGCTGCGGTCATCCTGCCCACGTTCGAGCAGTCCGAAAGTTCGTTGGAGTTGATGGCCGTGACGGGAGGGGTGATCGCTGCGGGTGCGTCCATGTCGATACGGCGAGATCCAGGCTTGGCCACGCTCGTCGGTATGGTCGCGTTCTACCTCATCAATGCCCATCCAGAATTCATCCTGCACTAAAGCGGCAGTGTTCAACGATGGCAAGGACAAAAGTGACGACGACCAACCCAACACCGCCTTACCCGAAAAGAAGCAAACGATGGTGGCCATGGAAGATGCGCGCCTTGTGGGCATCCACTCGCTCGGCCCGGCTCACCGGCGCCATGTTGAAGGCGATGTAGGCCAGCACATCGTAGAGATCGCTGTGCTCGGCCTCGATCAGCTTGCCCACATCGGCCAACTCCTGCCTGCCGTAGCCCTTCTCCTCCAGCCCCTCCAGCAGCTTTTTCCGGGTATCCGGGCGACCCCACAGGCGGCGTAGTTCGTCTTCGTCCTTGAACAGCTCGGGCAGATCCCTGAACAGGCGTGCCCGAGGCGCGTGCCGCCAGACTCCAGCGGGCATGAAACAGCTTCCAGGCAATCTGGAAGGCGATGGCGGTCTTGCCGGTGCCGGTGGCCAGGTCAGAAGAATGCGATCCCGACCCGCCGCAACGGCCTCCAGCGCCTGGTTGATGGCGTTGTGCTGATAATAGCGCGCCTGCCAGAACCCACCCTTGTCCTCGAAGGGCACCGCGCCGAAGCGTTCCCGCCAGCTGTCTTGAACACCGGCACCCGTGCCAAAGGTCTCCACCCACAGCCCATCGGGAGAGGGCCAGGCATCCACCGGCCCCTCCGTGCCCGTGCCCATGTCCACCCGGTAGATGCCGTCGCCATTGGTGGCGTAGGCGAATCGGGTCTGCAAGCGCTCGGCATAGCGCTTGGCCTGGGCCAGTCCCTCGGTCACCGGCAAGCTGCGTTTCTTGGCCTCGATCACCGCAAGCTTCTGGCCGCGATAGATCAGCACATAGTCGGCGATGTCCTGCCTGGCCCGTTTGCCGCCGCCCTGCAGCCGACCGAGGGTGATCACCTCACGCCGCACCCGGCTGGCCTCCATCACACCCCACCCTGCCTCCTTCAGGGCCGGGTCGATGAGTTCAGCGCGGGTTTCGGCTTCGTTGAGGCCGGCTTCCTTCACTCTCGGGCTCCAGCCAGCATGTTCATGATCAGACGGATCATGGTCTCCTTGTGGGCGGCATCCGACTCGGCCACCAGCAGGGTCAGTGCCGCGAGGCCCACGTCGTTGATCACCGGCTCACCTGCCGCATTCAGCAGACGGCCATTACGGTGGAGGAAGTCCACGAACAAGAAGGCCGCGCTGCGCTTGTTGCCATCGGAAAACGGGTGGTTCTTGACCACGAAATACAGCAGATGCGCGGCCTTGGACTCCACGCTGGGGTAAGCGGGCTCGCCAAACACGCTCTGATCCAGATTGCCCAGCAGCGAGGCCAGACCGTCACCCCGATCCCGGGCGAACAGATCGGTCGCCTCGCCGCGCGCCATGAGCTCGGATTTCAGACTGTCCAGCGCGGCCCGCGCCTGTTCCAGTGTGGGCAGGCTTCCACCCGGCTGGGCACGTGGCTCGGTCAGCAGCCCCTCGTCGTAGCGCTGCAGCAGCAGAAAGGTCTGGGCGTAGCGGCTGACGATATCCACCAGACCACGACCGCTGCCCGCGTCCAGCGCCGGGCTTTGCGCGGCCTTGCGCACCAGCGCCAGGGCCGCCTCCAGTTCCCGGGCATTTTCCTCAAAGCGCTGGCGGTTCAGGGTCCAACCCTGGGTGAGGTGTTCGCGGAGGACGCGGGTGGCCCACTGGCGGAAGCGGGTACCCTGATGAGACTTGACGCGGTAACCCACTGAAATGATCACATCCAGGTTGTAAAACTCCACTGGCTTGTCTGAGTTTGCACTATGCATTTTTTGCATAGTGGTCTCCCGATCCAACTCACCCTCCCGGTAAGCATTACCAACATGGCGCGAGATCACCGACTGATCCCGCCCAAACAGCACGACCATCTGCGCCTGGCTAAGCCAGACGGTCTCGCGGTCGGTATCTAGTCGTACCTCGACGGCCTTGCCAACGCCCTCGAAGATGATGATGGGGGCCTGAGTTTCAGTGGTCATGCAACTTCCTCCTTGTTGCGGATTACATCGGATACTTCCTTACCCGCGGTGAGTTCGCCGGAGAAGGCTTTTTGCAGGAAAGATTGTTTGAGTTCACTCAGGGCCTCGAGCTTTCGCTGGTAGATAAACTCGAGGCTATTTGATTCCTCTGATAGCCTATCGATACTCGAGGGAACCTCGAAAAATACGTCCTGCTCGGTCATGATACAGATAGGCTCCCACCGTGACGCCGCCGCCAATGATCCCCGGACTGTTTGACCTGGACGAACGCTACGCCCTGTTGGAAAAGCTGGGCGACCCGCTGCCAAAGCTGAATCGGGTGGTGGACTGGGAGATGTTTCGTCCGTTGCTGGCTCAGGTGTATGACAAGCCCCGCAAGAGCAAGGCCGGGCGCAAGCCTTATGACGTGGTGCTGGTGTTCAAGGTGCTGGTGATTCAGCGCCTGTACAACCTGTCGGACGATCAGGTGGAGTACCAGATCCGTGATCGCTACTCGTTTTGCCGTTTCCTGGGCCTCAAGCCGGAGGGACAGGTACCGGATGCCAAGACGGTCTGGGTGTTTCGGGAGCGGCTCAAGGAACTGGAATTGGTGGATGAGCTGTTTTGTGCCCTGATACGGCAGATCGAGGCTGCGGGCTTTGTGGCCCGGCAAGGGCAGATCGTGGACGCGAGCATGGTGCAGGCGCCCCGCCAGCGTAACAGCCGCCAGGAGAATGAGGCGATCAAGGAGGGCAAGATGCCCGAAGGCTGGGAGGACAAGCCGCACCAGTTGCGGCAGAAAGACCGTGACGCTCGCTGGACCAAGAAGCACAACAAGACCTTTTACGGCTACAAGAACCACATCAGCATTGACCGCAAACACAAGCTGATCCGGCACTTCGAGGTGAGCGATGCCAGCGGCCACGATAGCCAGATGCTGGATTTTCTGCTGGATGACACCAATACCAGTGCCGATCTCTGGGGGGATGCCGCCTACCGGTCGAAAGATCGGGAACAGGCGCTGGCTGCTCAGGGCTACCGCAGCCACATTCACACCAAAGGACAGGTCAATCGACCGCTCAACGAGCGGCAAAAGGTCGCCAACCGGCGCCGATCCAAAATACGCGCTCGGGTCGAGCATGTCTTTGCCAGCCAGGCGACCATGGGAGGGCAACTGGTGAGAACCATCGGCCTGGCCCGCGCCCGGGGTCAAGATTGCCTTGAACAACATGCTGTACAACCTGAACGGGCGACCGCATGAGGGATCATGCATATCCTTGGGATGGGGCGCAAATCGCCCGGAAAGATCCATCATTTGAGATCTTGAGGCCTCCATTTTCCTGTCTGCAGATGTGATCATGGGCTGTGAACTTCTGTTTCCATACCAGAGAAGCAGGGCTTTTCAGGAAATGTGATTTTTAGAGCCCCCCTAATGCCCGCTCTGCCGTTCAACACAGCACTCAGGGTTTTTTGACTGACCCTCAATGCTTCTGCAGCGGCCGTTACAGAGAGGCCCATTGGCTCCAGGCAAAGCTCACGCAACACTTCACCAGGATGGGGGGGGTTGTGCATCAACATCGGCGACACCTCAGTGGTAATCTTCATAGTTCACGATCCCGGCATCTCCATCCTCGAACCGGAAGGTCACGCGCCAGTGGCCACTGGCCTTTACTGACCATATTCCGGCGCGATTAACCGAAAGCTCGTGCAGTCGAAGGCCTGGCACAACTCAAGAGTGCCTGTCCCTTACTTTTTCGTGGACGTTCCGACGCTGGGGGATGGCAGTGCTCACCGGCACGGCCATGTCCTTCTTTATGCCTTTTTAACGAACTCAGATTTGAGCTTCATTGGACCGATGCCATCGATTTTGCAATCAATATTATGATCACCATCTACCAACCTGATGTTTTTGACCTTGACTCCAACTTTCACCACGAGGGACGTTCCCTTAACTTTTAGATCTTTAATCACAGTAATTGTGTCACCATCACTCAGCAAGTTTCCATTTGAATCCTTTACTACTATACCAGCGTATTGCTCCTCACCTTCTCCTGCCTTCCACTCATGGCCACATTCAGGGCAAACTAAAGCGCCTCTATCTTCATATGTAAAGCTGGATTTACAACCTGGACAATTAGGTAAATTACTCATCAGTCAACTCTCAAATGTCGTATCGGAAAACACTTGCCATCGATGTGCGTACGTTGATGTGCGTACGTTTAGGTTTAGCTGAGCCTACAAGGGCCTGACTCCGTGACTTGAACTACCACACCTTCTTGCCCGAACTGACGGAGTAACGCTACCAACCAATATTGCTGGTTAGAAGGAGTAGCTTTAAGTTCCCAAGGCCCTCACCGACAAGATGGCCGGTGAGCCCCAGCCCGTAGCTGGCTCATTCATCGATGAGAACCTGCGCAGCACCCGCGGTGACCGGCTATGCTGCGCCTCATCGAGCGCAAATTCGGCGCCCGGGCCAGGATTGTACTGCCAACAGCATGTCCAGCAGGCCACTGAAGCTCGATTATCCCAGTGGATCGACAAACATCCTCACCGCTGAAAACATCGAATGTTGGGGTGAGGCCAGACATCGACCCCACCGGCCTGGAGGTGGACCGCTACCGCCGGGCAGGGCACCACACGTCCGGCTTGCCTATTCATTCAAACGACTGTTAGAGTTCCCCTTGATGATTATCAAACCATGATGCCGCCGGGATCGCTCCAGGGTGTCCACGGCAGGCCGACGTCACACCAAGGGAACTCGCATGAAAAAGACACCCAACCCCGCACCCACCCGACCCGGCCAGCGCGTGGCGGTGGTGGCCGGGCTGCGCACGCCGTTTGCGCGGCAGCTCACCGCCTTCCGGAACCTGTCCGCCATTGATCTGGGCATTCTGGTCACCAACGAACTGATGGCCCGCACGGACCTGGACCCGGCGCTGGTGGAACGGGTGGTCTACGGTCAGGTGGGGATCCTCCCCCAGGCCCCCAATATCGCCCGCGAAGTGGTGCTGGGCGCTGGCCTGCCGGCAGGAACCGATGCCTACAGCGTCTCCCGCGCCTGCGCCACCAGCCTGCAGAGCACCGTGGACGTGGCCGCCGCCATCGCCCGCAACGAGATCCAGGTGGGACTGGCCGGCGGCGCCGATTCCACCTCGGTGCTGCCGCTTCAGCTCAGCGCCCCCCTGGCCCGCGCCTTCATGCGGGCCAGCAAGGCCCGCTCCCTGCTGGACAAGCTGCGCTGCTTCAAGGACATCCGCCCCGGGCATCTGCTGCCCAACCCACCGGCGGTGGCGGACTATTCCACCGGCCTGCGCATGGGCGATATCGCCGAACAGATGGCCCGCAATCACGACATCGGACGGGTGGAGCAGGATGCCCTGGCGGTGGCTTCCCACCACAAGGCCCACCAGGCCTGGGAGGCGGGACACCTGCAAGCCGAGGTGATGACCGGCATCGTGCCCCCCTTCCGGGAAGTGATCACCCGGGACAACACCCTGCGACCCGATACCAGCCTGGAACACATGGCACGCCTGCCGCCAGTGTTCGACCGTCGCCACGGCACGGTCACCGCCGCCAATTCCAGCCCGCTCACCGATGGCGCCGTCAGTCTGCTGCTGATGACCGAATCCCGGGCGCGGGCACTGGGTTTCGACCCCCTGGGCTTCATTCGCGGCTGGGCCTTCACCGCCATCGACCCCTTCAACGACGGACTGATGGGTCCGTCCCATGCCACCCCCCTGGCCCTGGACCGGGCCGGCATCCGGCTGCAAGACCTGGCACTGGTGGAGATGCACGAGGCCTTCGCCGCCCAGGTACTCGCCAATCTCAAACAATGGCGGTGCCCGCGCTTTGCCCGGGAGGTCCTGGGACGGGACACCCCCATCGGCGAGGTGGACCCGGATCGCTTCAACGTACTGGGCGGCTCCATCGCCTACGGCCATCCCTTCGCCGCCACGGGGGGACGCATGATCATCCAGACACTGCGCGAACTGCGCCGCCGGGGCGGCGGACTGGCGCTGACCACCGCCTGCGCCGCGGGCGGCCTGGGCGCGGCCCTGATCCTGGAGGTGGACTGATGAATGCCTTTCACATGCAGAAGGATGACCGGAACGTGGCCGTCATCACCGTGGACCTGCCCGATGAGCGCATGAACGTACTCCGGGCGGAGATGGTGGACGAATGCGGCGCCCTGCTGGATACCCTGGCACGGGACAACACCCTGCGGGGCGTCATCATCACCAGCGGCAAGCCGGACAACTTCATCGCCGGGGCCGACATCCGCATGCTGTCCGCCTGCGACAGCGCCGAGGACGCCGCCGCCCTGGCCCGCGCCGGACAGGCCCTGTTCGACCGACTGGAGGGCTTCCCGGTGCCGGTGGTGGCCGCCATCCATGGCCCCTGCCTCGGTGGCGGACTGGAACTGGCCATGGCCTGTCACGGCCGGGTGGCCACGGATCATGACACCACCCGCCTGGGCCTGCCGGAAGTACAGCTGGGCCTGCTGCCGGGAAGCGGCGGCACCCAGCGGCTGCCGCCGCTGGTGGGCCTGCCCCAGGCCCTGGACATGATGCTCACCGGACGCCAACTGCGCCCGCGCCAGGCCCTGCGGCAGGGACTGGTGGATGAACTGGTGCCCCCGCCCCTGCTGATGCAGGCGGCCCGTGCCCGGGTGCAGGCCCTGACGGACGGGAAACAGACCCGCCGCCGCAGGGCCTGGCACCAGCGCCTGCTGGAAAACAACACACTGGGGCGACACCTGGTCTACCGGCAGGTCGGCAAGCGGGTACACGCCCGCACCCAGGGCAACTACCCGGCCCCGGAACGCATCATCGACGCCGTGCGCACCGGCCTGGAATCCGGTCGGCGGGCGGGGCTCGCCGCCGAGGCCGGGCATTTCGGGACCCTGGCCATGACGCCCCAGGCGGAGGCGCTGATGTCCCTGTATCTGGCCGGCAATGCGCTGAAAAAGGACCCGGTCACCTCGCCGCCGGCCACCCCTCGTCCGGTGCGGACCGTGGGCGTGCTGGGCGCGGGCCTGATGGGGGCCGGGATCGCCCATGTCACCAGCACCCAGGCCGGCAGGAACGTGCGGCTCAAGGACGTGAGCGCCGAACGGCTCAACGAGGCCATGGGCCATGTCCATCGCCAAATCCGGACCCGGCAGCGGCGCCAGGGGCTAAGCGACTTCGAGGCGGGACGCCGGCTGAACCGCATCACCCCCACCCTGGACTACAGCGGCTTTGGTCGTCTGGACATGGTGATCGAGGCGGTGTTCGAGGATCTGGCACTCAAGCACCGCATGCTGGCGGATGTGGAGGCCCATTGCCCGGAGACAGTGATCTTTGCCACCAACACCTCGTCCATCCCCGTCGCGCAGATCGCCGCGCCGGCCCGGCGGCCGGAACGGGTCATCGGCATGCACTATTTCTCGCCGGTGGAACGTATGCCCCTGCTGGAAGTGATCGTCACCGACCGCACCGATCCGGAAGTGATCGCCACCACCGTGGCCCTGGGCCGGGACCAGGGCAAGACGGTGATCGTGGTTCAGGACGGGGCCGGGTTCTACGTCAATCGCATCCTCGCCCCCTACCTGAACGAGGCCTGCCATCTGCTCATGGAGGGCGTGCCCATCGACCACATCGACACCACCCTGGTGCGGTTCGGCTTCCCCATGGGGCCCTTCGCCCTGCTGGATCAGGTGGGGCTGGACGTGGGCGGCAAGGTGGGACCCATCCTGCACGAAGCCTTCGGTGAACGCATGCGCCCCTCACCGGTGGGCGAGCGCCTGCTGGCCCAGGGGCGGCGGGGCCGCAAGTCCGGCAAGGGATTCTACCGCCATGATCGCCGTGGGCGCGGCGCCCCCAAGGTGGATGCAGCGGTCTACACCGAACTGGGGGTCCAGCCCGGGCAACGCCTTCCGGCCCAGGAAATCATCGACCGCACCGTGCTGCCCATGATCAACGAGGCGGTCCGTTGCCACCAGGAAGGCATCATCCGTCACCGGCGGGACGGAGACATCGGAGCCGTCTTCGGCATCGGATTCCCCCCCTTCCTGGGCGGACCGTTCCATGAACTGGCCCGGCGGGGACCGAAAGCGGTGGCAGAGCGCCTGAACGAACTGCAGACCCGTCACGGGGACCGCTTCGAGCCGGCACCCGGGCTGGAGAAGGTGCTGGAGGGGGATGGCGGTGCTTCACCGGCACGGCCATGCCCTTCAGTGGGATCGGTCCGGTGAAACCGCTGCTGCCGTTTGAAGGCGCATTCGCCGAACGAGAACAACCCGGCATCCCGTTTGCCTTCGAGGATTATCTGGCCCTGGTGGACTACACCGGTCGGGCCATCGACCCGAGAAAGAAAGGCGTCATCGCCAATACCCTACCCCCGATCCTGCAGCGGCTGGGACTCACCCCGGATCAGTGGCTAGCACAAAGTACGCAGTTCGAGGCCCTGTACCGACAACAGCGACGACGATCAGTGGCCTGATAGCCCTCCCCCCTGTCTCAATGGTTTCCTCTCTGCGGTCATGTGCCGAGGATTATCCTTGGACGCTGCTCATCTGCCGGGGTAGATATCGACGGAAATCAGGACACGGTCGTGGCTCAGGAGCCGGAAACTGGAGGGAACCCGGAACAGGGGCACTCGATGTAATGGGTAATCAACCGAAAAATCCACCAAAAAACTCAAGATGACTCAAGAATGCCTGTCCCTAGATGATGCTCTTCTCCTGTCCCTTACTTCTTATCCCAAGAGTGCCCTGACTCAAGAGTGCCTGTCCCTAACTCCACCGCACGGCGTAAACGTAGCTCTCCTGCGTACGCTTCGAAAAACCACGCTGACACACGGCGCCCAGCATCTGGTGACGAAGGGGTGTCATGACGATTCTCCTCTCGAATCTCGGGCCAAGGAAGTGGCCCTGAAAGGAGTTTCGATGAATAATCTCTCTGCGGAGGCGAAGACAGGAAAAGCTGCCGCGAATGCGGATTAGTTCAACGCCTCTCAGCACGCGCGGTTACGGAATGGAGGCACAGCCACAATGAAGTAACTGTCGCCGTGACTGGCCTTGTTAAACGTTTTCATCTGACTTGTGCAGCGGTGAGCTGCTTTTGTATGGAACTCTACCCGACGGAATATGTTTTGCAGCCGGTTCCAGATGAAGGTCCTGATCATCAAAAAAGATGTGCGCCTTGAATGCCTTTAATATCTTTGACTTATCCAATCCACCGAGAAAAAATATTTCATCAACATACACTCCCCAATGCCTGAGTGTCTTTATAACTCTCATTTCGGCAGGACTATTGCGTGCGGTAACAATGGCAATTCGGACTGGAGAAAATTCCACCCTATGGGGCAATCTGTCCTGCAAACGAGAAAGCTTTCTAAGCAAAGTTGCATATGGACCGTCATTTAGTGGATTATCTTGCTCTTTATCTTCTACGGTATGAAACCCTTCAAGCCCTTTAGTCTTATATACAATCTCGCTTTCGTCACTGAATAGAACTGCGTCTCCATCGAATGCAATCCGCACTTGGCCGTCGGGTATTTTTTCGATGCTTTCGGGCGGTTCTTTTACCAATGCAACTGCGCATGTATCGCTATCAATAACTCGTTGCGCATCTCTGGCGTTTGTTGTGAGAAAAAGATCTACGTCATATGCGTCTAGGTAATCAACAACCGATTCACCTCCAGTGAATGCAGAGCGAGATATATTAAGCTCATATTCGCGAATATTATGAAACACACGAACACCTGTTTCGGGGCTATTTCGTGACATTACCACCACTTCAACCAGAGGGCTTTGTCCTCCCGGTTGGAACTGGTTTAGCGAAAGGAGGGCCTTGACCAAGTAGAGCCCAGTCCCTGGTTTCAACGGCTCAGACTCCCGTTCTGCCATATACTTACGATATTCCTCAATCGCAGCCTCTCGGTCTAAATCAAACTTCTCACGAAATACGCGATCAGACTCGCTCATATCGAATAATGCTGTAGCCGTAATTCCAACCACTAATGTATCTGACAGATCTAAAGGCATGATGATCCCTTACGTGTAACGTTGAAAATCAGCGGCGTCGTAGGCGTCCGTCTGGATTGCCTTGTGTACGCCCGACATGGGCATGAACTGATGGGGTGAAAGTCCCCTGTAGGAGTACCTGTGATGTCCACTCTGTGGACGACTGTAACTACTAGCCGACGGCAAGGGCAAACCCGTGAGGGAATGTCTGAAGGAAGCCCGAGCGCAAAAGTGTGAGCCGACGGACAGAAATCGCATATAAGGCTCAGTCCCCGGGCGAGTCAGCACAAGGTGACAAAGCCCATCAGGTGCAGGGGATAGGGTAAATGCGGCGGTTGTGCACTGAAAGTTCATGTTCTTATTCGGGGAGATCTGTTCCGCATGCGGCCCGTGCCGCCATGGGAGTCGAACTGAGGCCCAGTCCGAAAGGACTGGATACGCCATCGAACCCTACCGTGGCTGTGGTCGCCATGGGAGCCGGACTGAGGGCCAGCCCGAAAGGGCTGGGCATCCCACCGGACCCTACCGCGACCCGGGCAGCGCGTCCAACGGCAACGTTCGACGTGACGGAGCAGAGGTCAGCCGAGGCCATAGTAATCGCACGCCCGTGGACGGGCCTCGCGGTGAAGGGCCGAACATGAGAAGACAAGGCGGAGCCGTGGATTGCTCGCACGCGTCGTCGAACCCGTCCGGGGGAGACGCGTCGCGGCGTGATGCCACGCAGCCAGCCTTGCACGACGACCTGATGGAGCGGGTGCTGGCAAGCGAGAACATGCGACGGGCATGGAAGCGGGTGAAAGCCAACAGGGGCGCCCCCGGTGTCGATGGGATGCACATCGAGGACTTCCCTGAGTTCGCACGTTCGAACCTGCCGGTCATCCGCCAAGCCTTGCGTGATGGCACGTACCGGCCACAACCGGTGCGACGAGTGACCCTTCCCAAACCCGATGGGGGCGAGCGACTGCTTGGCATCCCGACGGTGACGGATCGGGTCATTCAACAGGCCATGGCGCAAGCTCTGGGGCCGATCTTCGATCCAGGATTCTCGGATTCGAGTTTCGGCTTCCGACCCGGACGCTCCGCCCATGGAGCACTGAGACGGATACAAACCCATATCACTGATGGCTACCGCATCGCCGTCGACCTTGACCTGGCGAAGTTCTTCGACACGGTCCAGCACGACATCCTGATGGCCCGAGTGGGCCGCAAGGTGCGCGATAAACGGCTGCTGGCGTTGATCGGCGAGTATCTGCGGGCGGGTGTGCGGGTCGGGGATACTCTTGAGGCAACGGTGATCGGGACACCCCAGGGTGGTCCCCTGTCGCCCTTGCTGGCCAATATCCTTCTGGATGACCTGGACAAGGAACTGGAAGCGCGAGGGCATCGGTTCGTCCGGTATGCGGACGACCTGCTGATCCTCGTGCGGAGCCACCGCGCCGGGGAACGAGTCATGGCGAGCGTGTCTCGCTTCCTGACCGGCACCCTCAAGCTGGTGGTCAATCCGCACAAGAGCCGCGTGGTCAGGACCAACGACTGCCAATTCCTGGGATTCACCTTCCGGGGAACCAAGCTGCGATGGTCCGAGCGCGCCTATCAGGACTTCCGTCACCGGCTGCGAAAGCTCACCGGCCGGAGCTGGGGCGTGTCCATGGATCACCGGCTCAAGACGCTGACGGAATATGTCCGTGGTTGGATGGGCTACTTCGGCATCTCGGACTACTATCGGCCCATTCCCGAGCTGGACCACTGGCTGCGACGACGTATCCGCATGTGCTACTGGAAACAGTGGCGCGGGGTGCGAAACCGTATCCGCCACCTGCTGGCCCTGGGAACGCCAAAACGCGCCGCCATCTGGACAGGCATGAGCTCCAAAAGCTACTGGCACCTGTCCCGATCCCTCGGCACCCAGACCGGGATGACCAATGACTGGCTGCAATGCCAAGGCTTGATCAGCATCCGCGATCAATGGATGAAAGCGCATGGTTATGCCTGAAATCGTCGTGTGCTCCCTTCTTATGAACCGCCTAGTGCGGACCCGCATGCTAGGTGGTGTGGGGAGGGCGGGCTAAACACCCGCCCTTACCCGATTAGGAGCTTTTCTACGAATAGTATTTTGACAAAACCTGCTGAGCAAGAATGCGTTTTTGACCAGATTGATCATCTGAACCATTCTTGACCCATGCCTTGAAATAGCCGTTTCCTGGTGACGGATGCGTGGCATAAACCCAAAGTGCGCCACCCGCAGAAAACGAAACATGGTTGATAGCTTTGAAATCTTTATGCAAGCGTTGAATCAGTGCTTTTGTCTTCTTGATGTATGTTTCGCTAGTGCCGAGAAGAATGACAAGTCTAGTGCTGCTCGGCAAACTACCAAGATACTTTGAAGAGCAGTTTTCAATGACCTTTAATGTGGATTGGTTTGTAAATGAGGAAGGAATGACATCTCCGCTAGTTTTGCAGGTGCCGCCTTTCATTTTGCAAAAGCTGCAACGAACCAGCGACGCAACACCAAAGGATTTTTCTTTGGCCGTCATCAAATAATCAATGTTTCTATCAGACGGCATGAGTTTTAGAGTTTCTAGGACTTCTTGCAGGCGATGACGGGCTTTTGCAAAAGCCACTTTATCGAAATCGCCTTCTGCCGCAGTTTTATTCTGGTTTGCCCCTTTGGAAAAACCGAGAACAAGAATTTGCGGAGAGTTGCTACCGTAATAGCCAGGATTATTGTGTAAACGCCAATCTCCAAGAGCCATAACCGCTTCTTCTCCTGCATAGCAGTCTCTGCAAGAGATCGGCCCGTGGGAATATCCGTTTGTCATCTTCTTATTACTCCTAACAGCTTTAATGGATAGAATCTGCATTTCTCAGGAAAGACAGATTCCGCATAGCACACCCCAGTAACCCGGTTCACCTCCAACCAACAACACACCCATCTTCCGTCCCGCCCCCACAACCCTCTGATTCAAAAAACCATCCAGCCCGAAAAGGTACGCCCAACTCAGCCCCTCCAATGATTGAAGGCACCCACGCAGTCGGTGCTATACGGATTCTGTATAAGTTGACATGCACGGAATGAAATACAACGTTCGCCAAGCGATACCGACGCATTCCATTCAACCCTGGAGATGAAACACAGCACCCGCTCGGCAAACACTGAAACGTCGCACTGATGGCGACAGGCCAGCGGCTTCGCGTCCGCGATGAGGGATGTGATCGGGGATTGATCGAGGTGAGATGCCGCGGCCCTACCCCATTCGGGCCGCACGGGTTCCCTGTACTCCATGACCTTTTCCAATGCATGGTCCTGGAGTCGAGATTAGCCGATTTTGTGACGCACTTCCTGTTTCAGGTCAGGTTTATTCTGCAATTAGCACCGTTCAATCCACGCCGGACAGGTGGCTCTCCATGGCCAGCCAGTCTTCGATGGCGGTGGGCCGGGGCGGTGTTTCCGGGGTGAAGCCCAGGGATTTGGCAAAGACCCGTTCCGGGGCCACGTGGCCGCCCTTGCAGCGGATCAGTCCCTTCACCAGACCGATGGCCACGGTGCGCCCCTGCCGCACGAAGCGTTGTTCCATGTAGAACCACTTGTCGTCCCAGTAGAGCACCCGGGTGCGCAGTTCGAAGCGCTCGAAGGGCATGAGGGAGCGGCGCCAGCGCATCATGGACGAGGCAATGACCGGCATCCATTTTTCCTGCACCACCAGCCTGCCCATGCCGCTGCGGAACATCAGGTCCACCCGCCCCAGGTCCATCAGCAGCAGAAACCGGGCGTTGTTCATGTGGCGGTTCAGATCCAGGTCGTTGGGCAGTACCCGCATCCGCAGCACCGACTCGTCCAGGGGACCCAGACGGGGCCGGAAACGCATGGTGATCATCAGCAGAAGCAGCCGGAAGTACAGGTTCATCCGTTCGGACTCCTGGGGGTGGGCAATGCCCCGAGTGTTTCAAACGCTTGAAAGAAAATCAAGGCCTGCATAAGCTCATAAGCGATCGAACAAACGATCAAATTAGAACGAATAAACCACCATGGATCCAAGGTTGAGGAGGCGCAATCATGCGCAATGACAGCAGTGATGGACGTTTCACCCGCCGCCGTGCCTGGCAGGCGGCCTTGCCCGGCGCCCTGCTGATGAGTGCCCTGTCCGGCGGCGCCCAGGGGGCCGCCTTCGCCCTCAAGGAGCAGAGCGCCGCCGCCCTGGGCAATGCCTTTGCGGGGGCCACGGCGGGGGCGGAGGACATCAGTTACAGCTTTTTCAATCCCGCCGCCCTGGCCTACGGCACCGGGACCGAGATCTCTCTGGTGGGCAGCCTGATCCTGCCGCAGTTCGAATATGCCTCGGACAACCCGACGGCCGGTCTGCCCTACCCCGGCGCCCATCACAGCAAGAGCGATCAGGGGGCCTTCGTGCCGGCGGCCTTCGTGGCCCGGGATCTGGGTGAAGGGCTGCGCCTGGGGCTGAGCGTGACGGTGCCCTATGGCCTGGAGACCGATTATGTCCGCCGCTGGGTGGGCCGTTACGATGCCATCAATACCGACCTGCTCACCGTGGACATCAATCCCGCCCTGGCCTGGCGGGTGTCCCCCCGGCTGGCGCTGGGGATCGGTCTATCGGCCCAGTATGCGGACGCCAGTCTGAGCAGCGCCGTGCCGGGGGCGGGCATCACCCCGGACACCGACGGCAAGATCCAGGTGGAGGGGGACGACTGGACCTACGGCTTCAATCTGGGCCTGCTGTATGAACCCGTGGCGGGCACGCGCCTGGGGCTGGCCTACCGTTCCCGCATCAGCCATGAGCTGTCGGGCCACGCCCGCTATACCCCGGCCGGTCTGGGACCGGTCACCGCCGATCCCCAGAAGGTGGGCGGCACGGCCAAGCTGGAACTGCCGGAGACCGTCGGCCTTGGTCTGCATCAGGACATCGGGCCTCGCTGGTCGGTGATGGCGGACGCCACCTGGACCCGCTGGAGCCGCTTCGACGAACTGCGCATCCGGTTTGCGGATGACATCGCCCTGGCCACAGACCCGGTCACCGGCCTGCCCATCAGCGCCATTTCCGAGAGCGTGGATGAATACAGCTGGCAGGACACCTGGTTCCTGGCCGTGGGCGCCAGCTATCGGGTCAATGAACGCTGGACCCTGAGAGGCGGGCTGGCCCATGACGAGAGCCCGGTGAGCACCTGCTGCCGCACCCCGCGCATCCCTGACGATGACCGCACCTGGGTGACCGTGGGGGCCACCTTCCAGCCGTCCGACCGGACCCGCCTGGATCTGGGGTATGCCTACATCCGCCTCAAGGACGCGGACATCGTGCTCAACGGGGAATCGGCCCTGCCCGAGATCTCCGGTGGCTATGAAAGCTCGGTGCAGATACTCACCGCCTCGTTCAATCATCGTTTCTGATCCGGAGGGGACGGATGCGGGCCGCCACGGGCATCATGCCGTCGGCGGTTCCGCGCGGTCCCGAAGGGTGCGCGCCAGCGCGATGAAGGCGCGCAGATAGTCAATGTCGGCATCGGCTTGCCGGATACCAAGAAAGATCTGCTTGGCGATGCCCTGCGCCCCCAGCGGCACCGAGGTCAGGTCAAGCCGCTGGGCATGTTCCTCCACCAGCCAGCGCGGCAGGGCCGCCACGCCGCGTCCGCCGGCCACCATCTGCAGCATGATGTCGGTGGTCTCGATGGGCTTGTGACGCTTGGGCCGGATGCCCGCCGGCAGGAGGAATCGGGTGTAGATGTCGAGCCGGTCGATGGCCACCGGATAGGTAATCAACGTCTCTTCCGCGAGCTGCGCCGGCTCCACGAAGGGGGCATGGCAGAGGCGATGCCCCTTGCCGACCACAAGCACCTGCTCATAGTCGAACACCGGCTCGAACCGCAGGCCGCGGGTGTAGAGGGGATCGGGCGTGACCAGCAGGTCGATCTCGTGGCCGAACAGCGCGCCGATGCCGCCGAACTGGAATTCCTGCTTCACATCCACGTCCACGTCCGGCCAGGCGTCAAGGTAGGGGGCGACCACCTTCAGCAACCACTGATAGCAGGGATGGCATTCGATGCCGATGCGCAGGGCGCCGCGCTCCCCCTGGGCGAATTGCCGCAAACGGGCTTCCGCGTGGGCAAATTGGGGCAGCAGGCGATGGGCCACCGCCAGCAGATATTCACCCGCCTGGGTCGGCCGCAGACTTCGGCCCTCCCGGTACCAGATGGCCACGCCGAGCTGCGCTTCCAGCTTGCGCACCGCATGGCTCAGGGCCGACTGGGTGAGATGCAGGTGCTCGGCGGCGGCGGTCAGGGAGCCGTGCTGATCCACGGCACGGATGATCGCCAGATGGGAACGGTCCAGGTGTGTCATGGCATCCGCCTCACATGAATTTCATACATGCTTTGATGAAATAAAACCATTTTTATTCATGGTAATGGCCGATCAGAATGGTGTCATCCATTCACCACTCAGGACAATCGGCATGGCCATCACGCACAACCTCGGCTTTCCCCGCATCGGTGCCAGGCGGGAATTGAAGTTCGCTCTGGAATCTTACTGGAAGGGTGAGTCATCCCTGGATGCCCTCAAGGCGGTGGGCGCCCAGCTGCGCGCGCGCCACTGGGAGGACCAGGCCGGTCTGGACCTGGTACCGGTGGGGGATTTCGCCTTCTATGACCAGATGCTCGACATGAGCTTTACGCTGGGCAACCTGCCCGAGCGCGTGCAAGGCTTCGAAGGGGATGCACTGGACAACTATTTCCGTGTCGCCCGCGGGCGCTCGGCGCCCGAAGCGGATGCCCAGGCCCGTTGCGGAGGCGTCGCCGCCGGCGAGATGACCAAGTGGCTCGACACCAATTATCACTACATCGTGCCGGAATTCACCGCCGACACGGCTTTCAGGCTTGATGCCTCCCGTCTGCTGGCGCAGCTGGAGGAAGCCAGGGCACAAGGCGTGGGCGCCAAGCCGGTCATCATCGGTCCGGTGACCTATCTGGCGCTGGGCAAGTCGAAGGATGGGGCCGACCGCCTCGCCCTGCTCGATCGCCTGCTGCCGGTGTACGGAGAACTGCTGAACACCCTGGCGGCCCATGGGGTCGAGTGGGTGCAGATCGACGAACCCATCCTGGTCACTGAACTGGACGCGCCGTGGCGCCATGCCTTCGAGGACGCCTATCACACCCTCAAGAGCGTGCCCGTGAAGCTGCTGCTGGCGACCTATTTCGGCGAACTCCAGGACCAGCGCTATCTGGTCGCCAACCTGCCCGTGGCCGGCCTGCACATCGACGCCATCAACGGCCGCGATGACGTCATGCCGCTGCTGAACCTGTTGCCTTCCGGCAAGGTGCTGTCGCTGGGTGTCATCAACGGGCGCAATATCTGGAAGACCGATCTGAACGGGGTGCTGGACTGGCTGGAGCCGATCCACGCGCAGCTCGGCGAGCGCCTGTGGATCGCGCCGTCCTGCTCCCTGCTGCATGTGCCGGTGGACCTGGACAGCGAGCGCAAGCTGGATGGCGAGATCAAGTCCTGGCTGGCCTTCGCCAGGCAGAAGCTGGAGGAGCTGCGCATCCTGGCGACAGCCCTGAATCAGGGGCGCGAGGCGGTCAGGGCCGAACTGGTTGCCAACCGCGCCGCCATTGAGGCGCGCCGACACTCTCCCCGGGTGAACAATCCGACCGTGAAGGCGGCCATCGCCGGGATCGATGCCGGAATGGGCCGGCGCCGTAGCCCCTATGCCGAGCGTGCTATCCGGCAGGCGGCGCGGCTCCAGCTGCCGAAGTTCCCCACCACCACCATCGGCTCGTTCCCGCAGACCAGCGAAATCCGGGTGGCGCGGCGGCGTTTCAAGGCGGGTGAGATCGACGCGGCAGCCTATCAGGAGATCATGCACGGGGAGATCGCGCGCTGTGTGCGCGAGCAGGAGGCGCTTGGGCTGGACGTGCTGGTGCACGGCGAGGCCGAGCGCAACGATATGGTGGAGTATTTCGGTGAACAGCTCGACGGCTACGCCTTCAGCCAGTTCGGCTGGGTGCAGTCCTACGGCTCCCGCTGCGTCAAGCCACCCATCCTGTTCGGCGACATCAGCCGCCCGCGGCCGATGACCGTGGACTGGATCAGCCATGCCCAGTCGCTCACCGACAAACCCATGAAGGGCATGCTCACCGGCCCGGTGACCATCCTCAACTGGTCCTTTGTGCGCGACGACCAGCCGCGCGCGGTGTCCTGCCGGCAGCTGGCGCTGGCCATCCGCGAGGAGGTGCTGGACCTGGAAAAGGCCGGCGTGGGCATCATTCAGATCGACGAGGCGGCACTGCGCGAGGGCCTTCCCCTGCGCCGTTCCCAGTGGCAGGACTATCTGGACTGGGCGGTGGAATCCTTCCGCATCACCGCCAACGGGGTGGGCGACGAGACCCAGATCCACACCCACATGTGCTACTCGGAGTTCAACGACATCATCGAGTCGATCGCCGCCATGGATGCCGACGTGATCACCATCGAGACCTCGCGCTCCGACATGGAACTGCTGGATGCCTTCGACCGATTCAAGTACCCCAACGAGATCGGACCCGGCGTCTATGACATCCACTCGCCCAACATCCCGACCGAAGCCCACATGGTCGACCTGATGACCAAGGCCGCGGCGCGGATTCCCGCCGAACGCCTGTGGGTGAATCCGGATTGCGGCCTCAAGACCCGCCAGTGGGGAGAGGTGATCCCGGCCCTGACCCGGATGGTGGCCGCCGCGAAGACGCTGCGTACCGGATACGCGTGAACGATGCACATGAACAGGGTTGCCGGGCCGGACCCGGCAACCCTCAGGCCTGAAGGGGGCCTATACGGCGGCGGAATCCGCCCTTTCCCGGCGCCGGCCGGATGAGGGCCTGGCGCCGGTCGGGGCAAGGGCCTCCGGCGGCAGGGCATCGGTGAGGACACACTCGTAGCGCAGGTCTTCATAGACCTGCAGCCGTTCGGCTTCCTCTTCGTCGAGCAGGCCCCGCTCCCGGGCCTGGGCCAGACGCTCGCCAAAGGTCAGGCCTTCCACCTCTCCCCGCGCCACCAGCTTCTGGAAGCGGTCATACAGTGGCTCCACCTGCTCCAGCATGCGCAGGGCCACCTCCATGCGGCCGACGGCATCCTCCCCATCATCCTCGGCCCAGAAGCCGATGCCGGTGAGGCGGTCGCGCACCCCGCCGGTCTGCATCATGGCCTGGGCGATGGACTGGCCATCCTTGTCCCGGGGCGGGTGGTAGGGACGGCCCAGGGGGAAGACCAGGGCCCGCAGCGCGGCGCCCAGCAGGGGGCTGGGGAAGTTGCGGAAGAACGCGTCGAAGGCCAGACCGATCTGGTTGAGGGAGTCATCCAGGGCCCAGCGCACGAACGGCAACTCTGCCTCCGGGCGACCGGCATCCTCGTGGAACTTGAGCACGGCGGACCCCAGATAGAGGTGACTGAGCACATCCCCCAGACGGGCGGACAGACGCTCCTTGCGCTTGAGTTCCCCGCCCAGCACCCCCATGGCCACGTCGGAAACGAAGGCCAGGGCCGCGCTCATCCGGGTCAGCTGCCGGTAGTAATCGGCGGTGGGGCCGGACCGGACCGGTGTCTGCGCCCAGCGGGAACCGGTCAGGCCCAGCACCAGGGCCCGCGTCCCCCGGTTGAGGGAATATCCCACATGGCCGAGCAACAGGCGGTCGAAGGCGGCCAGATCCTCATTGCGCACCGCTTCCATCTCCTGGAACACGAAGGGATGGCAGCGCACCGCCCCCTGGCCGAAGATCATCAGGTTGCGGGTGAGGATGTTGGCCCCCTCCACCGTGATCCCCACGGGGATGGCCTGGTAGCTGTAACCCAGGTAGTTGCGGGGTCCGAAGATGATGCCCCGGCCGCCGTGCACGTCCATGGCGTCATTGATGGATCGGCGCATCATTTCCGTCATGTGGTACTTGGCGATGGCGGAGATGACCGAGGGCTTGATGCCCAGATCGCCGGCGGTGGCGGTGAGCCGCCGGGCCGCCTCCATGCGGTAGGCATAGCCTCCGATGCGGGCCATGGCCTCCTGCACCCCTTCGAAGCGTCCGATGGGCAGCCGGAACTGGCGCCGGATGCGGGCATAGGCGCCGGTCATGCGGAAACTCATGTGCCCGGCCGCGGTGCCCAGGGCCGGCAGGGAGATGGCACGCCCCACCGACAGGCATTCCATCAACATGCGCCAGCCCTTGCCGGCCATTTCCGGGCCGCCGATGATCCACTCCAGGGGGATGAACACGTCCCGCCCTTCCACCGGACCGTTCATGAAGGCCAGTCCCATGGGCAAATGGCGGTCGCCAATGCGGATGCCCGGATGGGCGGCGGGCACCAGGGCACAGGTGATGCCGTATTCCCGGGGCGCGCCCAGCAGACCCTCCGGGTCATGGAGACGGAAGGCCAGGCCCACCACCGTGGCCACCGGGGCCAGGGTGATGTAGCGCTTGGAGAAACTGACCCGCGCCCCCAGGACCTCCCGGCCTTCGTGCATGCCCCGGCAGACCACGCCGAAATCCGGCATGGAGGCGGCATCCGAACCCACATCGGGACCGGTGAGGGCAAAGCAGGGGATTTCCCGGCCATCCGCCAGCCGGGGCAACCAGTAATCCTTCTGGGCCTGGGTGCCGTAGTGCAGGATCAGTTCCCCCGGCCCCAGGGAGTTGGGGACCATCACCGTCACCGCCGTGGAGATGTTGCGGGTGGCGATGCGGGTCACGACGCAGCTCTGGGCGTAGCTGGAAAACTCCCGGCCACCGTAGGCCTTGGGAATGATCAGGCTGAAGAAGCGCTCCTTGCGGATGTATTCCCACACCTCGGCGGGCAGGTCACCCTGTTCCCGTTCGATGCGGTCGTTGTCCAGCATCCGGCACAGGTGGGCCACCTGATGATCCAGAAAGGCCTGCTCCTCCTCGGTGAGTCGGGTCACCGGGATGGACCGCAGACGCTGCCAGTCCGGGTTGCCCTTGAACAGCTCCCCTTCCCACCAGGTATCACCGGCCTCCAGGGCCTCCCGTTCGGTGGCGCTCATGGGCGGCAGGCTGCGCTTAAACACCGTGAACAGCCGACGGCTCAGCAAGCGACGGCGCAGCATCGGCAGGTTCAGCACCAGGGCCAGGGGCGTCAGCACCGCCAGGGTCAGGAGCATCCCCCCATCCGGCAGCAAGCCGCCGCCCCACAGTCCCAGCGCGTAGAGAAAGACCGCCAGGGTCCAGATCACCAGCGGCGCACCCTGATAGGCCAGGTACACCCCGCCCAGAACGGCCACGGCCATAGCAATTGCCAGCATCATTTTTGTTCACCTCTTGGTGGCGAGGGCATCCCACCCTCATATACAAACGATCGTTTCATATAGGGTCGCATCAACCCGCGTTTTCCAGGTCCGGGCGCCCCTACATGCGCTCGAAGATGCCGGCGGCCCCCATGCCGGTGCCCACGCACATGGTCACCATGCCGTAGCGTCCGCCGGTACGGCGCAGGCCATGGGTCAGGGTGGCGGTACGAATGGCGCCGGTGGCCCCCAGGGGATGACCCAGGGCGATGGCGCCGCCCAGGGGATTGACCCGGGCCGGGTCCAGATCCAGTTCCCGCATCACCGCCAGGCTCTGGGCGGCGAAGGCCTCGTTGAGTTCGATCCAGTCCAGATCCTGAACGCCCAGACCGGCGCGGCGCAGGGCCATGGGCACCGCCTCCACGGGACCGATGCCCATGATCTCCGCCGGCACCCCGGCCACCGCGTAACCGGCGAAACGGGACAACGGTTCCAGTCCCAGGGCCTTCACCTGACGCTCGCTCACCAGCAACACGGCACCGGCGCCGTCGCTCATCTGGGAGCTGTTGCCGGGGGTGACGCTGCCGCCGGCGGAAAACACCGGCTTGAGGCGGGCCAGGGCCTCGGCACTGGTGTCGGGACGCGGCCCCTCGTCGGTGTCCACCCGGCACTCCCGCACGGCGATGCAGTTCCCCTGGGGGCCCGGCGCCGCATGGCGCACCGTGACCGGCAGGATCTCCCGCCGGAAATGCCCGGCATCCATTGCGGCGACGGCGCGGGCATGGCTCTGCAGGGCGAAGGCATCCTGATCCTCCCGGCTCACGCCCCAGCGGACCGCCACCTTTTCGGCGGTCAGGCCCATGCCGTAGGCAATGCCCACCTGGCCCTCGTCATGGAACAGGGAAGGATTGAACTGGGGACGATGCCCCATCATGGGCACCTGGCTCATGGACTCGGTGCCGGCGGCGATCATCACCTCGCTCTCCCCCAGGCGGATGCGGTCCGCCGCCAGGGCCACCGCCTGCAGGCCGGAGGCACAGAAACGGTTGACGGTATAGCCGGGCACCCGGTCCGGCAGCCCGGCCAGAAGGGCGCCGACCCGGGCCACGTTGAGCCCCTGGGAGCCTTCCGGCATGGCACAGCCCACCACCACGTCGTCGACCAAGGCTGGATCCAGGGTGGGACAGGCATCCAGCACGCCGCGGATGACGTGGGCCAGCAGGTCGTCCGGGCGGGTGTGACGCAGGCTCCCCCGGGGCGCCTTGCCCACCGGGGTGCGCAGGGCGGAAACAATGTACACAGCGTTTTCACTCATGATGCATGACTCCTTGCCGTCATCGGTTCGGCTCAGTTGCGCAGGGGCTTGCCGGTCTTGAGCATGTGGGCGATCCGCTGCCGCGTCTGATCGGTGCGCAGCAGCGCCATGAACGAGGTGCGCTCCAGCTGCAACAGCCATTCCTCGCTGACGCTGCTGCCGCTTTCCACTTCCCCGCCGCACAGGGCAGCGGCGGCATGACGGGCGATGGCCAGGTCGTGGGAGGAGATGAAGCCGCCCTCGTGCATGTTCACCAACTGGGCCTGCAGATTGGCCAGCCCGGCCTTGCCGGTCACCGGGACGGGCGCCGGCAGGGGGGGCCGGTAGCCGCTTTCCGCCAGGGCACGGGCCTGCACATGGGCCACGTGCAGGAGCTCGTGGGGATTGAGCACCACCGTGTCCGAAGGGCGCAGCAGCCCCATCTGCCGGGCCTCCCTGGCACTGCGGGACACCTTGGCCAGGGCCACGGTTTCAAAGGCGCCGCGGATGAAGGGGAACAGGTCCCCGTCGGGGCTGGACTGGGCCGCCCGCCGGGCCAGCTCCTTGCAGCCGCCGCCGCCCGGGATCAGGCCCACCCCGGCCTCCACCAGGCCGATATAACTCTCCATGGCGGCCACCACGTGGTCGCAGTGCATGAGGAATTCGCAGCCGCCCCCCAGGGCCAGACCACGCACCGCGCCCACCACCGGGATGCTTGAACGGCGCAGACGCTGGGTGGCCTCCTGGAAGCGGACCACCGTGTCCTCCAGGCCGGCGTAGTCCTGGCGCTCCAGGGCGGCCAGCACCTGCTTGAGGTCCGCCCCCACGCAGAAGAGTTCGCCGGGATGCCACAGCACCAGGGACTGATAGCGCTGCTCCGCCTCGGTCACCGCCTGCAGCACGCCCTCCAGCACGGCGGAGTTCACCGCCTGGCGCGGCGTCAGGAAACTGAGGATGCCCACGTCTTCCTGGAGATGCCACAGACGCACGGCCCCCGTATCCAGAGTCACATAACGGGCCCGGGACGGGATCTCTCCCAGCACCCGGTCCGGAAACAGCTGACGCCGGTACACCGGCAACGGCGAGCGGGCGACATACTCCTTCCCATGCGCATCCCAGGAGGTTTCCGAGCGGTGGAC
This sequence comes from Ectothiorhodospira shaposhnikovii, assembly GCF_047222355.1. Taxonomy (NCBI): domain Bacteria; kingdom Pseudomonadati; phylum Pseudomonadota; class Gammaproteobacteria; order Chromatiales; family Ectothiorhodospiraceae; genus Ectothiorhodospira; species Ectothiorhodospira shaposhnikovii. The sequence goes on from NZ_CP178333.1 coordinate 3,279,013, forward strand.
CTCGGAGACTTCATCCACCCAAGCGGGCAAGGGGGTATTGGCCAGGCTGTGCCCGGCCTGGATGTCTTCCCGGATCCAACCGGCCACCCGCTCCCAACCCGCCGCCTGCCAGGTCTCGAACGGCCCGCTTGCCCAGCCAAAGCCCCAGCGCATGGCCAGATCCACGTCCCGGGCACTGTCGGCGATCTCCGCCAGCCAGCAGGCGGCGTAATGGAAGACATCCCGCTGAATGGCCCACAGGAAACGGGCCTGGGGATGTTCACTGGACCGCAGGGCGTCCAGCCGCTCCCCCGGGTCCTTCAGGCTCAGGATCTCCCGCACCGCCTCGTCCATCACCTGGCGGGCCTCCCGGTATCCTCCCTGGGAGGGGTCAAAGACCTGCAGCAGCCTGTCCTGGCGACGATAGACCCCCGCCCCGGTCTTCTGGCCCAGGGCCCGCTGCTGGATCAACCCGCCGATCCAGTCCGGCAGCCTGAAGAAGGGTTGCCAGGGGTCCGTCCGCAGCAGACGGGCAGATCCGTCCACCACGTGAGCCAGGGTATCCAGCCCCACCACGTCCGCGGTCCTGAAGGTGGCGGACTTGGGCCGGCCGATGGCGGGACCGGTGAGTGCGTCCACCACGTCCGCCCCCAGGCCCATCGCCTCGGCATGGTGGATGGTGGCCACCAGGGAGAAGACGCCGACGCGGTTGGCGATGAAGTTGGGGGTGTCCCGGGCGCGGATTACCCCCTTGCCCAGACCGCCCACCAGGAAGGTCTCCAGGGCATCCAACACCTCGGGATCGGTTTCCCGCCCGGGGATCAGCTCCACCAGGTGCATGTAGCGGGGAGGATTGAAGAAATGAACGCCGCAGAAGCGGCGGCGCAGGGATTTGGGCAGGACATCGGCCAGGGCATTGATGGACAGTCCCGAGGTGTTGCTGGCCAGCAGGGCATCCTCGGACAGGAAGGGGATGATGCGACCGTAGAGTTCCCGCTTGAGGTCCATGCGCTCGGCGATGGCCTCGATGACGAAATCGCACTCGGACAGGGCCGACAGGCCGGTGTCATAGTTGGCGGGACGGATATGGGCGGCATCGGCCGGGTCCGCCAGGGGGGCGGGCTGCATCCTGCCCAACCCCTGGATGGCGCGACGGGCATGGGCATTGGGATCGCCGCCGTCGGCGGGCAGTTCGAACAGGACCACCGGGATGCCGGCATTGACCAGATGGGCGGCAATCTGCGCCCCCATCACCCCGGCGCCCAGCACGGCGGCACGCCGGATGAAGGTGGGCGCCGGACGAAAGGGGGCGCCGAGCGCCGCCTGATGCATCATCACTGAACTCATGGACTCCTCCATTATCATCTTGAGTGGGCCAGACGCGGGGCCTGGCGGGGGCTGTGATGCCCTTCGTACAGAGCCTCCAGTTCGTCCTGGAAGCATTTCAGGATGCTGTTGCGCTTGAGCTTGAGGGTGGGCGTGAGCATGGCGTTGTCCACCGTCCAGGGTTCCGGCAGGACCCGCAGACGCCGCACCTGCACGTAACCCGGGAAGCGGTGCAACAGGTCGCCGATCCGTTCCAGCAGCCAGGCTTCCACCTCCGGCGAGGTGCTGGCGATATCCATGCGGGTGGGCAGGCCCTGCTCGGCGGCCACCTCCCGCCAGATCGCCTCGTTGAGTACCACCAGCGCCACCAGATAGGGCCTCCCCTCCCCCACCACCATCACCTGCTCGAACATCGGGTCGTTGGCGATGGCCATCTCCACCTCGATGGGCGGCACCTTCTCGCCGTTCGCCAACACGATGATTTCCTTGATCCGGCCGGTGATGGTGATGCGCCCCTCCGGGTCCAGGCGGGCCTTGTCGCCGGTGCGCAGCCAGCCATCCCGGGTCAGGGCCTGACGGTCGGCGGCGGGGTTGTTCCAGTAACCGGCCATGATGTTGGGGCCGCGCACCTGCAGTTCGTCCTGTTCACCGATGCGCACGTCCACGCCGGGCAGGGGTTTGCCGACGGTCCCCGGGCGGTTGTCGCTTAGGGTGTTGACCGCAATGACGGGGCTGGACTCGGTGAGTCCGTAGCCTTCCAGCACCGGTACGCCCAGGGCCAGAAACAGGCGGGAGATTTCGGGGCTGAGGGGAGCGCCGCCGCTGATGGCCACCCGCAGACGGCCGCCCAGCCGACGGGTGACCTTGCCGGCCACCAGGGCGCGAAGCAGCGGCCATGACAGTTCCCGCGGATGCCAGGAGACCTGGCCTTGCTCCCGCTGATAGCGATGCCAGCCCACCGCCACCGCCTGGTGGAACAGTTCGCGGGCGGTCGGGGATTTTTCCTTGAGTCCCTGCAGGATGCGCCCGTAGACCCGTTCATAGATGCGCGGCACCGAAACGAGGGCGGTGGGACGGTGATGGGCCAGGTCCTCGGGCAGATCGCCGACCGACCGGGCATAGGCCACCGTGGCGCCGGCCATGACCGGCACGTAATAGCCGATGGTGCGCTCCAGGGTATGGGAGAGGGGAAGGAAGGACAGGAACAGATCGTCCGGATGAATGGGGATGCGCTGCAGACCGGCCCAGGCATTTTCCAGCATGTTCAGATGGGACAACCTCACGCCCTTGGGGCGCCCCGTGGAGCCGGAGGTATAGACGATGGAGGCCAGATCATGGCCGTTTGCGGCCATCGCTTCAGCCCTGCCGTCGCCACCCCGCTCCAGCCACTGGTCCAGGCTCATGACCCGCCCCCGGCTGTCCATGGGACCCGCCGCCTGGGTCACGATCACCCGCTGCAGCCGCTTGAGGGTCTGCCCACCCTGTTCGATGCCGCGCCAGATCTCCATGTGCTGAAGGATCAGCACGCTGGCGCCGCTGTCTTCCAGGATGTAGGCCAGGTTGTCGGCCCGATCGCTGGTATAGAGGGGAACGACCACCAGCCCCAGGCTCAGGGCCGCCTGATCAAAGGTGAGCCATTCACCGCTGTTGGGCAGCATGATGGCCACCACGTCGCCCGGTTTGAGGCCCTCCCGGGCCAAAGCCGTCCGCCAACGCTCCACAGCCGCCGAGGCGTCGGCCCAACTGCATTCCCGCCAGAGACCCTGGCCGGCATCGAATTGACGATAGGCGATGGCCTCGGGGGTGCGCCGCACCCGCGCCTGAAACAAACGGGGCAAGGTGCCGACTTCCCCGGGTGGTATGTAATCCGTCCTCGTTCCCATGGTGTTTCCTCCGATCCTGTCGGGGCTGTCTGTGCAGCCTGAATGCTGAATGACCGATCCTTTCTTGCGACCCATGACCCGCTGCCGCACTGATGACGCACCGCAAAAGATTAAACGTTTGTTTGATATCGGTTTAAAAAAACTCGCTCACTTCGAAACGCAAACTGTCGGGTCGCGGAAACAGTGCTGCATTGCGTCAATGAAACGTTCGTTTTACAGTCTTGAAAAAAATGCCCATCCCCGTCCCCAGTGCCTCAGGCCGGGTCGCGGGGTGACGCTTCCAGCACATCCCGAGCCTGCGCCAATTCTTCCGGCAAGGGTGCCCGCAGACCCGCGGCGAGAAAAGGCACCACGCGACGGATGATCTCCCGCGGCTCTTCCTGTTCCGAATTCCGGCTCGCCGCCAACAACTGCATCATGTCGTTGCCGGCCATCACGTAGGACATCACGCCCACCAGGAAATGCAGCCGCCAGTACAGTTCCGTCTTGGGCAATTCGGGCAGCACCGCCCGGAAGGCCGGCTTGAACCGGTTCACCAGCGCCTCGTTGGCATGACGCATGTGCTCGTGCAGAAAGCTGGCATGTTCCGTATAGGTGCGACCCATCAGACGCACGAAGCGACTGCCGCCGCCCCCATCCCGGCTCAACTCCAGGGGCGGACCGATGAAGGCCTCGATCAAGCCCTCCAGGGTCACGTGACCCTGACGCTCCAGACGATCCAGACGCCGGATGCGCTCCCGGTTGAGGGGCTCCAGTCGCCGCGCCAGCACCGCCTTGATGAGCCCTTCCTTGGAGCCGAAGTGATAATTCACCGCCGCCAGATTGACCTCGGCATGGGAGGTGATCTGACGCAGGGAAGTCTGTCCAAGACCGCGTTCGGCAAACAGGTGTTCCGCTGTGTCCAGAATACGGTCCTTGGTATCGCTCGCTTCAGCCATGGTGCCTTTCGGAATGGTAAACGTACGTTTATTTATAACGCACGGAACGGGCAGGTCAAGGAGAATTTGATAAAACGCAACTCCCACCCACTACCCATCCCGCGTCGTCCGCCACTAGTAGACGCGCGGCTCCCCTTGCGGCCGGGTCTTGAAGAACCGCAGTGTCCACAGGTACTGGGCCGGATCCCGGTGGATGAGCGCTTCCAGCGCGGCATTCATGCGGGCCGCGTCGGTCGCGTCATCCCCGGTGGGAAAGTCTGCCAGTGGCGGCGCCATCACCAGCTCGTAGCAGTCCTCATCGGTGCGGTAGAAGCCGATGGCGGGTACCACCGGTGCCCCGGTGAGTTTCACTAGACGCCCCAGGGCCGGTACCGTGGCCTTGGGGATGCCGAAGAAGGGGGCGAACACGGCGTGCTCCCGGCCCAGGTCCTCGTCGCCCAGGTAGTAGAACACCTTGCCCAGGCGGATATGGCGAATGGCCGGGCGCAGGCCCTGATCCCGGGAGAACATGGCGGCGCCGTACTGGGATCGGCTGCGGGTGTTGATCCACTCCACCACCGGGTTGGACATGGGCTTGGCAAAGGATACGCCGCCCACCTCCAGGCTCAGCCGCAGACCGCCGAAATCCAGCGCCGGGGCATGGGCGGCACAGAGGATCACCGGCCGACCGGCCTGCTGCATGGCCAGTACCCCGGCCTCGTCCACCAGCCGGATGCGCTCCCGGTGGCGGCGGCGGCTGCCGAACCACAGCAGGGGGTAGTCGACGAAGCATTGACCGGCGATGCGGAAATGGTCCCGCAGCACCTGTTCCCGGCGGGCGGCGTCCCAGTCGGGGAAGCACAAGCGCAGGTTCACGTCGGCAAAGTGCCGACGCTTGCCGCCGCTGCGCCAGGCCATCCAGCCCACCAGCCGGCCCAGCCCCAGGGCCACGGGACGCGGCAGCCCCATGACCGCCCACAGCAGGCCGATGCCCAGCCAGGTGGGCCAGTAGCGGGGATGGAGCATGAAGGCGCGAAAGGGGGGCAGGTAGCCCTCGGGGGCGTGTTCCCGCCCGCTGGTGTCGGTCACTTCCGTCATTGATCCTGCCCGGCCAGCTGTTTCTCCGCCCGCTTGCGGAACACCTGCATCTCCTTGACCGCCTGCAGGTCGCCCTTCTGCCCGGCCACCCGGATGCCTTCGTCGAAGGCCTCGATGGCCTCGTGCAGGGCACCCCCCTCGGCCAGGGCCCGGCCCAGCAGTTTCCAGGCGGCGGAATAGCCGGGGTCGTGGCCCACGGCGGCCCGCAGATGGATGGCGGCCTCTCCCGGCTGCCCTTCCGCCAGATGGGCATTGCCCAGGGTGAAACGCAGCATGGCATTGTCCTGACCGGCGGCCAGCATGGCTTCAAAACGCTGAATGTTGCTCATGAATGAACCCCCTAGAGGAAGGTCACGCTCACCTGGAACAGGCGCTCGACCTCGTTGACGCGGCGCTTGTCGGTGAGGAAAAGAATCACATGGTCTTCCGCCTGGATGACCGTGTCGCGGTGGGCGATGATGACTTCGTCCCCCCGCACCAAGGCACCAATGGTACAGCCCCGGGGCAGGTTGATCTCCTCCACCATGCGTCCCACCACCCTGGAGGTCTTGCTGTCGCCGTGGGCGACCGCCTCAATGGCTTCGGCGGCACCGCGGCGCAGGCTGTGCACCGCCACCACGTCACCCCGGCGCACATGGGTGAGCAGGGCGCCGATGGTCACCTGCTGGGGGGAGATGGCGATGTCGATGATGCCGCTCTGCACCAGCTCCACGTAACTGGGGCGATTGATCAGGGACATCACCGTGCGCGCCCCCAGGCGCTTGGCCAGCATGGCGGAAAGGATGTTGGCCTCGTCATCGTTGGTCACCGCCACGTAGACATCGGTGTTTTCGATGTTTTCCTCGATCAGAAGCTCCTCGTCGGCGGCATCGCCGCCGAGCACCACCACGTTGTCCAGCACCTCGGCCAGCTCCCGGGCCCGCACCGGGTTGTGCTCGATGAGCTTGACGGAAAAACGCGGACCCAGGGCCTGGGCCAGGCGCTTGCCGATGTTGCCGCCGCCGGCGATGATGAGCCGCCGATAGGGCTTGTCCAGCTTGCGCAACTCGCTGGTGACGGCGCGAATGTTGCGCCGGGCGGCGATGAAGAAGACCTCGTCGTCCACCTCGATGACGGTCTGGCCGTCCGGGTAGATGGCGGTGTCCTTGCGGAAGATGGCGGCCACCCGGGTCTGCACCCCCGGCATGTGGCTGGCCAGGTGGCGCAGTTCCTTGCCCACCAGCGGCCCGCCGTGATAGGCCCTCACCGCCACCAGGGAGACCCGGCCATCGGCAAAGTCCAGCACCTGCAGGGCGCCGGGGTGCTCGATCAGGCGCTGGATGTAGTTGGTGACCTCTTCCTCGGGGCTGATGAGCACGTCGATGGGCAGGGCTTCGGGGGCGAACAGGGCCGGATAGCCCAGGTATTCCACACCGCGGACCCGGGCGATCTTGGTGGGGGTGTGGAACAGGGTGTAGGCCACCTGGCAGGCGATCATGTTGGTCTCGTCGGAATTGGTGACCGCGATGATCATGTCCGCGTCACGGGCACCGGCCGCTTCCAGCACCTCCGGATGGGAGGCAAAACCGGTCACCGTGCGCAGGTCCAGGCGATCCTGCAGGGCACGCAGGATGTCCGACCGGGTATCGATGATGGTGATGTCGTTGGCCTCGCTGGACAGGTTATGGGCCACGGAACTGCCCACCTGCCCTGCCCCCAGGATCAGGATCTTCATTCTTTCGCCTTCTTGGGCTCGATGCCGAGGGCGCGCAGTTTACGGTACAGATGCGTGCGTTCAAGCCCTACCCGCTCCGCCAGCCGGGTCATGTGGCCGTCCACCTGCTCCATCTGGCGCAGCAGGTAGTCCCGCTCGAACTGCTCCCGGGCTTCCCGCAGGGGCAGGTCCACATCCACCGGCGGGGCGTCCCGGCAGTCCTGGGCCAGAGGACCGCGCCCGGCCAGGGCGGCCTGTGCCTCGTCCGCGTCCACTTCCTCGGTATTGCCGAGGATCAGCAGGCGCTGCACCAGATTGCGCAACTCACGGATGTTGCCGGGCCAGGGATACCGGGCCAGACGGGCGCAGGCGGCATCACTGAAGCGGCGTCGGGGCAAACCTTCCTCCTGGTGCAGGGACTCGGCCTGATGGCGCAGCAGCTCGGGAATGTCCTCCGGATGCTCGCGCAGCGGCGGGACGTGCAGGGGCACCACGCTCAGGCGATAGTACAGATCCTCCCGGAAGCCACCGGCACGCACCAGGGCGCGCAGGTCCTCGCGGGTGGCGGCCACCACCCGCACATTGACGGCGATGGGATCACTGCCGCCGACCCGGGTCATGCGCCGGCTCTCCAGGGCGGACAGCAGGCGGCCCTGGGTATGCAGGTCCATCTGCGCCACCTCGTCCAGATAGAGCACGCCCCCCGCGGCCTGCTCCAGCAGGCCGTAGCGGATGCGGTTGCCCTGTTCCTGGCCGAAGATCTCCACCGCCGCCTCGTCGGCGTTCATCGCCCCCACCGGCACCTCCACGAAGGGACGGGATGCCCGGGCACTATGACTGTGCAGATAGCGGGCAAAGGTCTGCTTGCCCACCCCCGCCTCGCCGCTGATAAGCACCCAGGTGTCATGCTGGGCAATGCGCAGCACCTGCTCCCGCAGGGCCTGCATCACCGCGCTGCTCCCCTCCGGGTGGACCCCATGTCCGAACCGGCGGCGCAGACCGATGTTCTCCCGGGTCAGGCGGTCCGCTTCCAGGGTCCGCTCCACCGTCAGGGTGAGCTTGGCCATGGACAGGGGCTTTTCCAGAAAGTCGTAGGCCCCCAGGCGGGTGGCCTCCACCGCCGTCTCCACCGAGCCATGGCCGGACATCATGATGACCGGACTGGGCTGGCCGCCGGCCTCGCTCCATTCCTTGAGCAGGCTGATGCCGTCACCGTCCGGCATCCAGATATCCAGCAGGATGAGGTCGAAACGGCGTTGGCGCCGCTGCTCCCGGGCTTCCTCCACGGTGCCGGCAACGGCCACGACGTAACCCTCGTCCTCCAGGATCTCCTGAACCAGGGTCCGGATATCCGGTTCGTCATCCACTACCAGGATACAGGCCTCTTTCACACAACCTCCCGTACATCACTGTCCTCGACATGGAGACTGCCGGGGCCGGACAGGGGCAGATGGATCACGATCTGCGCCCCGCCCCCGGCGGGATTCTCCGCCCAGACCATGCCGCTGTGTTCTTCGACGATCTTCTTGACGATGGCCAGGCCAAGCCCCGTGCCCCGGTGCTTGCTGGTGACATAGGGCTCGAACAGACGCGGCATCATGTCCTCGGACAGGCCGCGCCCGTTGTCGCGCACCCGGATCTCCACCATGTTGCGCTGCGCGTCCTGGATACAGCAGGTGGCCAGTTCCAGCTCGCCCCCGGAGACGCCTTCCAGGGCCTCCAAGCCGTTCTTGATCAGGTTATGCAGCAACTGGCGGATACGCCCGGCGTCCGCCGTCAGGGTCGGCAGGGACTCATGCAGTGCCAGGGTGAATCGTACCGGGCTGTCCCCGTGCCGATACAGCTCCACCACCTCCCGCACCAGCCGGTTCAGATCCAGGGGCGAGGGGGTCATGGCCGGGGGACGGGCATAGTCGCTGAAGGCGTTGACCATGGCCTTCATGGCCTCCACCTGCTGCACGATGGTATGGGTGGCCCGCCGGAGTACCTGTTCCTCCTCCGGCCCCAGATGGGGCTGCAGCTTCTTCTGCAGACGCTCGGCGGAGAGCTGGATCGGGGTCAGGGGGTTCTTGATCTCGTGGGCCAGGCGCCGGGCCACCTCGGCCCAGGCGGCATCCCGCTGGGCCTGCAACAGGGTGGTGATGTCGTCGAACACCACCACCGGCCCGCCCCGCAGCCCGCCCCCGTAGGAGAGCCAGACACCACGACACATGAGCACCTTGCGACCACTGGCCCCGAAAACCGTGAGCTGCTCGGTCCACTCCGGCTCCCGCTGGTTGAAGCGGCCTTGCAGGGCCTGGATGAAGGTTTCCACCACCCGGGAGTACTGTCCGATCTCCTCCAGGGAGCGTCCCAGATGGCGCTCCAGATCCACTTCCAGGATCTGTGCGGCGGCGGCGTTGGCGGTGCGCAAGGTCAAGCGCCGGTCCAGGGTGATGACCCCGGAAGACAGGTTCTGAAGTACCGTCTCCAGATACATGCGCTGACTTTCCGCCAGGCGCCGGCTGCGCTCCACCTCGTCCCGGGTGGCGGCCAGGGTGGCGGTCATGCTGTTGAAGGAGCCCACCAGGAAACCCAGTTCGTCGTTGCGGGTGACCAACAGCTTCTTGTGATATTCGCCCGCCGCCACCGAGCGGGTCCCCTCCGCCAGTTCCTGGATGGGGGCCACCAGGCGCCCGGAAAAATACAGGGCCGCCCAGATGGCGGTCATGACCGATATCAGCAGGGCCAGGGAGAGGGTGGTGTTGAAGCTCTGTTTCAGGGGGACCCGCAGATAGGCAAACGCCTTGTAGTCGGAGAAGGCGTCCTGGACGCTGTCCGCCAGCACGCCCATGCGGGCCGCCACCGGATAGACCGCCTGCAGGATGCGGCCGTCCCCGGTGGGGTCCCGGGACGGGATCTGGGTCACCACCCGGATGTGCAGGCCACTTTCGTAAACGGGCTCCAGCGCGGTGTAGGTATTGCCCTGGGACAGGATCAGCAACACCTCGCCCGCCGGCAGGACCGGCAGGCGCTGCACCCGCTCACCGCTGGCATAGGCGATGATGCGGTTGTTGGCCCCGAACAGGGACAGCTCCTGGGCCTGGCTGCTCTCCCGCATGTCCCGCAGCCTCAGGGCGGCCAGGGTCTCGGGCACGTCCACCAGCTCCCGCGCCAGCAGCTCGGTCTGGCGGGCATGCTGGCGCACCCGCAGGTCCAGGGAGGAACGGGACAGCTCCAGGGCATCTTCCAGGGCCTTTTCCACCCGCACGTCGAACCAGCTGTCGATGCCCTCGTCGAGGAACTTGAGGGAGAAGTAATAGACGATGGTGACCGGCAGCAGAGACAGGGCCACGAACAGGACCAGCAACTTGGCCGTAAGCCGGGACCCGGGTTCACGGCGGATGACCTGTCGGCTCACCCTCAGCAGACGCACGCAGATGGCCAGGGCCATGGCCACCAGGGCCAGGGAATTGAACAGCAGCATCCAGACGTAAAGACGTTCAAAGCGCTCGGAGTTCTGGGCCGCATCCCCCATCACCACCAGGGAACCCAGCAGCAGCACGAACACCACGGCCATGAAGATCAGCCCCACGGGGGCTCTTTTCAGCGCAGCGACCATGCGAACCACTCACTCACCGGACTCCATTCGCGGGACAGATACCCCCGCACCCGCAGCGGCAGGGGCAGGTCTTCCGCCTTCAGGCGGGCGCGCAGACGAACGGTGTAGTCCTGGTCATCATCCAGCAGGGCGGCATCCAGCAGCGGCAGTTCCCGTAGGTCCCCCAGGGTGAACAGGGCGGACTCCAGGCGATAGAAGGCCCGCTGGACGCCGGTATTGAGGTGGGTGACGATGTAGAGACGGCTCAAGGCGTGATACTCCACCCGATACCGCTGCACCAGCTCGGCCACCGTGGCGTTCCACAGCCAGTCCCGGCTGCGGGTGATCTCGATCTGGACCTCGAAGGTCAGCTTGACGCCGTTGTGCAGCGCCTGATTGAGATTGCGGGTAAGCCGGTAGTCGATATCCGCATTGAGCAGGTAGATGCCGCTGACCAGTTCGGTCCCGGCCCAGCGCACCTTGAGGGGATTGTCATCCGACGAGGCCGCCAGTACGCCCGGCCATGCCAGCAGGAAAGCCAGCAACAGGGCCGGAGCGGCGGTTCGGGGCTGGCGGGTCAGGGCATTCAAGATCGGCTCAGCAGGGCATAGTAGAATCCGTCCCCCCCCTGCTCACCGGCACGCAACTGACGGCCGGCCTCGACGCTCACCCCCCAGGCGGCCTTGATGGGCCGCTCACGGGCCGTGGGCTCTTCGGCCAGAAAACGGGCAACCGTCATGACATTTTCCTCCGGCATCAGGGAGCAGGTCACATAAAGAAGCATACCCCCGGGGGCCAGCAGGGGCCAGAGCGCCCTCAACAGACGGGCCTGTTGAGCCTGCAATGCCCGGATGTCCTCCTCCCGGCGCAGGTGCTTGATGTCCGGGTGGCGACGGATCACCCCGGTGGCGGAACAGGGTGCATCCAGCAGGATGCGGTCATAGCCGGGACCCTGGTGCCACGCCTCGGGGGCGCCCGCGTCGGCGGCGATCAGGCGGGCCTCGTACCCGCCCCGCCGCAGATTCTCCCGCACCCGCTCCAGGCGGGCGGGGTCCGCATCCACGGCGGTGAGATCCAGATACCCCCCGGCCTGCTCCAGCAGGTGCAGGGTTTTGCCGCCCGGCGCGGCGCAGGCATCCAGTACCCGCATGCCCGGGGCGCAGGCCAGCAACGGCGCGGCGAGCTGGGCCGCGACATCCTGAACCGACACCATCCCCTGCTCGAACCCCGGCAGCCGTTCCACCGCCACCGGCTGCGCCAGGGTGAGCGCCGTCTCCACCCGGGAATGGGGCTGGGACGCCAGGCCCTGATCCGCCAGGGCGCCCTGGTAATCATCCCGGCTGACGCGGGCTGTATTCACTCTCAGGGTCATGGGGGGGTGGGCATTGAGCGCCTGGCAGAGGGCTTCGGTGTCTTCGCCATGGGCGGAAGCCAGACGACGGTAAAGCCAGTCCGGCAATGCATGGCGCACGGCGGGATCCTGGTCCACGAGCCGGGCCGTCTCGTCCATCTCCCGCTGGGCGCGCCGCAATACCCCGTTGATGAGTCCCACCGCCCATTTCTTGCGCAGCCGCCGCCCCAGGTCCGCCGTCTGCTGGATGGCCGCATAGTCCGGGGTGTTCATGTGCAGCAGCTCGAACAGGCCCATGGCCAGAGCGCAGGCCACGTCCTGATCCCGCCCTCGCAGGGGCTTGTCCATCCACTGCGCCAGCATGGCTTCCAGGCGGCGATGCCAGCGCAGGGTGCCGTAGCTCAGGGCCTGCACCAGTCCCCGGTCACGGGCGCCGACCTGATCGAGCCGGGGCGGCAGGGCCTCGGACAGGGAGACGCCGTCCCGCAGGACACGCAGGATGACGCCGAGGGCGGCTTCACGGGCAGACAGGGACATGCATGACTCCGGTGGTATTGCGGCAGGACGCCCGCGAGGGGCATGGGTCGATCAGCAGGCCTTGCCCCCATCGTCTCCCAGACAGGTCCCCAGGAGCGATCGCGCATTCAGGAAGGCCTTGGCCTCCAGGGGCTTGCCGCCGGGCAACTGCAGGCAGGTGATGCGCAGGATCCCCTCGCCGGTGGCGACGTCGATCCCCTCCGGCCCCTCCGCCACCACGGTGCCCGGCGTCGCGCCGGTGCCGGCGGCCGGCAGGGAGCGGGACATCCATAGCCTCAGCGGCTGTCCCTGATACAGGGTCTGGGCCACCGGCCAGGGGTTGAAGGCGCGGATGCGACGGTCCAGCACCGCCGCCGGCAGCGACCACTCCAGCAAGGCTTCGGCCTTGTCCAGCTTGCGGGCATAGGTGGCCAGCGTCTCGTCCTGGGGTTCGGGATGGAGCCGACCGTCGGCCAGGTCATCCAGGCAGGGCAGCAGCAATGCCGCCCCCATCGCCGCCAGGCGGTCATGCAGGGTCCGGGCGGTGTCGGCGGGGGTGATGGGGCACACCCCCTTGAGCAGCATGTCACCGGTATCCAGGCCGGCCGCCATCTGCATCAGGGTGACGCCGGTGCTTTCATCCCCTTCCGCCAGGGCCCGCTGGATGGGCGCCGCGCCCCGCCAGCGGGGAAGCAGGGAGGCATGGATGTTGACGCAACCCAGCCGGGGAATGTCCAGGACCGACTGGGGCAGGATGAGGCCGTAGGCCGCCACCACCATCAGGTCCGGCCGATACTCCCGCAGTCGCACCTGCACCGGTTCGGGGCGCAGGCGCTCGGGCTGTTCCACCGGGATCCCGTGGGCCAGGGCCACCTGTTTCACCGGGCTGGGGGTCAGCTTGCGGCCGCGCCCCGCCGGGCGATCCGGCTGGGTATAGACCGCGACGACGTCATGGGGGGAGGCAATCAGTGCCTCAAGGGCCGGCACCGCGAAATCGGGGGTGCCGGCGTAGATGATGCGCAGGGGACTGGGCAATGGAAAACCTTGTGAATGAGCGTTGGATCAAGGGCAAGGGTGAACGGGAGGCTCAGACCGCCTCCCGGTGACGGGCGGCACCGGCGGTACCGGTCAGCCGGGCCTGCTTCTCCAGCTTCTTCTTGATGCGGCCCCGCTTCAGGGTCGAGATGTGATCCACGAACAGCTTGCCGTCCAGGTGGTCGATCTCATGCTGGATGCAGACCGCCAGCAGCCCGCCCGCCTCCAGTTCGAAGGGCTTGCCGTCGCGGTTCAGGGCCCGTACCCGCACCCGCTGGGCACGCCGCACCGGCTCATAGAAGCCGGGGACGGACAGACAGCCTTCCTCGGTCTCCACATCCCCCTCGCGGGCAATGATCTCGGGGTTGATCAGGCAGATGGGATGCACTCCCTGGCCGGAGCGCTCGTCCGAGCCCTCCTCGGCCACGTCCATCACCACCACCCGGTGCAGCACCCCCACCTGGGTCGCGGCCAGGCCGATCCCCGAGGCGTGGTACATGGTCTGGAACATGTCGTCCACCAGCTTGCGGATGGCGTCATCCACCACCTTGACGGTTTCGGCCTGACGACGCAGCCGGGGATCGGGAAAATGCAAGATTTCTAGCAGGGCCATGACCGCTCATCCGCTAAAGTGGGTGTATGTGTGCAGGCTCAAAATCATTTCTGCTACAGTTGGGATCATATTAGATCATTGCCGTACAGGTCGGGTTCTTTACTCCAGCCATGGGGCTTCCATGGGCTGTCTTCGGGGCAGTGCCACGGAAGGGTCCGGAACAATGATGCCTTAGTGACGAGGGGAAACCATGTCCGCTCCCAATCCGCGGCGTATCGGGCGCCGCCTGTCCGCCGTAACGCTTATTCTAGCGTTCCTGGCCTCAGGATGCGCCACCACGCCACCGGAGCCGGAACCATTGCCGCCGGTACCGGCGGCGGCCGCACCGGAACCCGCCCCCGCGCCACCGGCGGAAGTCCGCATCCGCCCCACCGCGCCGGAACGCTACGTGGTCCAGCGGGGCGACACCCTGTGGGACATCTCCAGCCGGTTCCTGCGCGACCCCTGGTTCTGGCCGGAGATCTGGGTCAGCAATCCGCAGATCGCCAACCCTCACCTGATCTATCCCGGCGACATCATCACCCTGTACTACGTGGATGGTCGTCCCTACCTCACCGTGGATGGCGGACCGCGGGTCCGGCCCACCCTGCGCCTTTCGCCCCAGGTCAGGGCGGAACCCCTGCCGCCCTCGATGGATGTGCCCATCCAGGCCCTGCAGCAGTTCCTGATCCGTCCAAGGGTTGTGACAAAGGAGCAGCTGGAAGATTCCGCCTACCTGATGGCCGCCCGGGATGAGCGACTGGTATTCGGCGCCCATGATCGCCTCTACGCCCGCCGCCTGGAAGGAGAGCCCCTGGGCCAGCGCTTCGACGTCTTCCGCCCCGGCGGCGAACTCAGGGATCCCAAGACCCGGGAACTGCTGGGCTACGAGGCCATCCCCGTCGGCGAGGCCGAACTGGTCCGTGGAGGGGATCCGGCCACGATACTGCTGGTACGCAGTGATCGCGAGGCCCTGATCGGGGATCGCCTGCTGCACCAGGAAGCCGAGGAGCAGAACTTCCTCTTCACTCCCGCCGCACCACCCCGGGAAGCCGAGGGCCAGATCATCTCCCTGTTCGACGCCATCAGCCAGATCGCGCGCTTCCAGGTGGCGGTCATCAACCTGGGGGAGCGGGAAGGCATCGAGCGGGGCCATGTCTTCGCCACCTATCAGTCCGGCCGGGTGGTGCGTGACCGCATGGCGGGGCGCCTGGGCGAGCAGGTCACCCTGCCCGACGAGCGGGTGGGTCTGGTCATGGTGTTCCGCACCTTCGAGAAGGTGAGCTATGCCCTGGTGATGGAGTCCACCCATCCCATCGAGAGGGGATTCGCCGTCAGACGCCCCTGAGCGGGGCATGGGGACACGGGCACGACACATGGACTCGTCAGCGCTGACCGCCTGGCTCCACCTCCTGCATGCACCGGGGGTGGGGCCCGCCACCTTTATGCGTCTGCTGCGGCAACATGCCACGCCTCGGGACGTGATGGCGGCTGGCCCGTCCGCCTGGCGCCGGGCGGGCCTGTCGGTGGCGGCCATTGACTTTCTCCAGGCAGAGACGCCACCGGGGGTACAGGCGGACCTGGACTGGTCCCGCCGGGAGGGACACCACATCCTGACCCTGGACGATCCCCGCTATCCGGTCCGTCTGAAGGATATCGCGGGGCCGCCCCCGGTGCTGTATGTGGTGGGGGACCCCCAGGTGCTGTCCTGGCCCATGCTGGCGGTGGTGGGCAGTCGCCATCCCACGCCCGGCGGCCGTGAAACCGCCGCGGCCTTCAGCGCCCATCTGGCCCGCCGGGGACTGGTGATTGCCAGCGGCCTGGCCAAGGGCATCGATGCCGCCGCCCATGAAGGCGCCCTGGCGGCCCAGGGCCTGACCGTTGCGGTGACGGGTACCGGCCCTGACCGGATCTATCCCGCCGCCCACCGCGACCTGGGCCATCGCATCGTGGCCGAAGGGGCCATGGTGACGGAACTGCCCACCGGCACCCCGGTCACACCCCAGAACTTCCCCCGCCGCAACCGCATTCTGGCGGGCCTGGCCGTGGGGACCCTGGTGGTGGAAGCGGCCACCCGCAGCGGCTCGCTGATCACCGCCCGGCTGACGGTGGAACAGGGGCGGGAGGTGTTTGCCATCCCCGGCTCCATCCACAATCCCCTGGCCCGGGGCTGTCACCGCCTGATCCGCGAGGGCGCGAAACTGGTGGAAACGGCGGATGATATCCTTGAGGAACTCGGTGATCTGCTGCCTCCCCAGCCCCCGGACCCGCGGACACCGGCCATGGTGCCGGCGGCGACCACCGACCCGGCGCCGGATGCAGACCATGTCCGTCTGCTGGAGGCCATGGGCCATGACCCGGTCTCGGTGGACCAGCTGGTGGCCCGCACCACATTGACCGTGGGTGCGGTTTCCTCCATGCTGCTGCTCATGGAGTTGCGCGGCCAGGTGGCCTCCTTGTCCGGTGGTCGTTATGTCCGCCTGCGGTCGGAAAGCGGAAAATGAAAGAAAACGTACTTGATGTCCTGATGTATTTGTTTGAAAACTATATTGATGACGATACCGAGCTGGAGCCGGATCGGGAACAGCTTCAGGACCTCCTGCTGGATGCCGGGTTTCCGGTGGCCGAGATCCACAAGGCCTTCGACTGGCTGGAAAACCTGGCCGCCCAGGACTCGCCGCAGACGGTCCATGCCGGTTCGGCGCTGCGCGTCTACACCAAGGCCGAGATGAACCGCATGGATGCCGAGAGCCGCGGATTCCTGCTGTTTCTGGAACAAAACGGTGTCCTTAGCCCCGCCACCCGCGAGGTGGTCATCAACCGGATCATGGATCTGGATGCCGAAGACATCAGCCTGGAAGAAATCAAATGGATCACGCTCATGGTGCTGTTCAACCAGCCCGGGCAGGAAGCCGCCTACACCTGGCTGGAGAACATGATGTTCGACAGCCCGCCGGAGTATCTGCACTGAAACCCCACAAAGAACCACAGGTAGCCAGGACATGAGCAAGAACCTGGTCATCGTCGAGTCCCCCGCCAAGGCCAAGACCATCAAAAAGTACCTCGGCAGCGATTTCGAGGTGCTGGCCTCCTATGGCCACGTGCGCGACCTGGTGCCCAAGGAGGGCGCCGTGGACCCCGACCACGACTTCCGCATGCACTATCAGGTGATCGACCGCAACGAGAAGCATGTGGAGAGTATCGCCCGCGCCCTGAAGAAGGCCGATCGCCTGATCCTGGCCACCGACCCGGACCGGGAAGGCGAGGCCATCTCCTGGCATCTCCATGAACTGCTGCGGGAACGGGGCCTGCTGGACAACAAGACCACCGAGCGGGTGGTCTTCCACGAGATCACCCAGCGGGCCGTGCGCGACGCCATTGAGCATCCCCGCGAGCTGTCCAACGATCTGATCAACGCCCAGCAGGCGCGGCGTGCGCTGGACTATCTGGTGGGCTTCAACCTGTCCCCCCTGCTGTGGAAGAAGATCAAGCGCGGTCTGTCCGCCGGTCGGGTACAGAGTCCCGCCCTGCGCATGATCGTGGAGCGCGAAGAGGAAATCGAGCGCTTCATCACCCGGGAATACTGGACCCTGGACGCCCTGGCGGCCAAGGATGAAAGCCCGTTCACCGCCCGTCTGCAGATTTACGGCGGACGCAAGCTGGAACAGTTCGACATCAACAACGAGGCCGACGCCGACCAGGCGCGCCAAACCCTGCTGGCCGCCGCCCAGGGCCGGCTGCGGGTGGCCAAGGTGGAAAAGAAACAGCGGCGCCGCAATCCGGCACCGCCGTTCACCACCTCCACCCTGCAGCAGGAAGCCGTGCGCAAGCTGGGCTTCTCCGCCAGTCGGGCCATGCGCGTGGCGCAGCAGCTCTACGAAGGGATCGATCTGGGCTCCGGCCCCATCGGTCTGATCACCTACATGCGTACCGACTCCTTCACCCTGGCCAATGAGGCCGTGGAAGAGATCCGCGGCCTGATCGCCCAGCGCTACGGCCGCGACAAGGTCCCCGGCAGCCCCCGCCAGTACAAGACCAAGTCCAAGAACGCCCAGGAGGCCCACGAGGCCATCCGCCCCACCTCGGTGCTGCGCCTGCCCGAGGAGGTGAAGGGCCATCTGACCACCGATCAGTTCAAGCTCTATGACCTGATCTGGAAACGCACCGTGGCCTGCCAGATGATCCACGCCACCCTGGACACGGTGGCCGCCGACCTGGAAGCGGGTAGCGCCGAGCATATCTTCCGCGCCACCGGCTCCTCCGTGCGCGACCCCGGCTTCATGGCCGTCTACCGGGAGGATCAGGACGACGCCCCGGTGGAAAACGATGAACGCCTGCTGCCGGAGCTTCAGGAAGGTGAACAGGTCACCCTGAACGACGTGCAGGCGGATCAGCACTTCACCGAGCCGCCGCCCCGGTATTCGGAAGCCAGCCTGGTGAAGGCCCTGGAAGAGCACGGCATCGGCCGTCCCTCCACCTATGCCTCCATTATCAGCACCCTGATGCAACGGGAATATGCAGAGCTGGTGAACCGGCGCTTCGTGCCCACGGACATCGGCCGCATCGTCAACACCTTCCTGACCCAGCACTTCACCCAGTACGTGGACTACGACTTCACCGCCCGCCTGGAAGACGAGCTGGACGAGATCTCCCGGGGCGAGAAGGACTGGATTCCGGTGATGGAGGGCTTCTGGAGCCGCTTCCATGAGCAGGTGAAGGAAAAGGATGCCTCGGTCACCCGCGAGGAGGCGGTGCAGGCCCGGGAGATCGGCACCGATCCCAAGTCGGGTCGGCCGGTCTCCGTGCGCATGGGGCGCTACGGACCCTTCGTCCAGATCGGCACCAAGGAAGACGAGGAAAAACCCCGCTTTGCCGGCCTGCGCCCCGGCCAGAAGATGGACAGCATCACCCTGGACGAGGCCCTGGCCCTGTTCCAGCTGCCCCGGGAACTGGGGGAGACCCCGGAAGGGGAGCCGGTGAGCGTGAACATCGGCCGCTTCGGACCCTACGTGAAGTTCGGCAGCCGCTATGCCTCCCTGAAGAAGGAGGACGACCCCTACACCATCGAGCTGTCCCGGGCCCTGGAACTGGTGGCGGAGAAGAAGGAAGCGGATGCCAATCGATTCATCCAGGTGTTCGAGGAGGCCGGCATCCAGGTGCTCAACGGCCGCTACGGTCCCTACATCACCGACGGCAACAAGAATGCCCGCATTCCCAAGGACGAGGACCCCAAGGCCCTGACCCTGGAGCAGTGCCGCACCCTGCTGGCGGCCGCGCCGGAGAAGAAGGGCCGGGGCACCCGGAAGGCCGCGCCGAAGAAGAAGGCCACCACCGCCAAGGAGGCATCCGAGGACAAGGCCAAACCCGGGAAAAAGGCCGCCGCAAGCAAGAGCAAGGCCGGGACCACCACATCCGGAGCTACCAGGACGGGTACCCGTTCCCGCAAGGCCACTACCACTGCCAAGACCGGTGACCGGGACACCTCCCCGGCCGAGCGCAGTGCCGGCAACTCCCGCTGACAGCCCTCGCCATGACCAGACGACTGACGGACGCCACCGATGCCGCCGCCCTCATCCGTGGGGGCGGCGTCATTGCCTACCCCACCGAGGCCGTGTTCGGTCTGGGTTGCGATCCCCGCAACGAAGTGACGGTCCACCGGCTGCTGCAGATCAAACAACGGCTCCCCGACCAGGGACTGATCCTCATCGGCGCGGACTTCGCCCAGTTCTCCCCCTTCCTGCGGCCGGTGGATGCCCGGCTGCAGGAACAGGCCATGGCCACCTGGCCCGGCCCCCACACCTGGCTGTGGCCGGCCCGACCGGACACGCCGCGCTGGCTCACCGGGGTCCATGACACCCTGGCGGTCCGTGTCACCGATCATCCCCTGGCGGCGGCACTGTGCCGGGCGGCCGGCATGGCCCTGGTCTCCACCAGCGCCAACCTGTCCGGCCATCCCCCGGGGCGATCCGCCGACGAAGTGGACGCAGCCCTGGGCTCGCTGCTGGACGGCATCCTGGAAGGCCCTACCGGTGGCCGGG
Organism: Ectothiorhodospira shaposhnikovii; assembly: GCF_047222355.1. Lineage (NCBI taxonomy): Bacteria > Pseudomonadati > Pseudomonadota > Gammaproteobacteria > Chromatiales > Ectothiorhodospiraceae > Ectothiorhodospira > Ectothiorhodospira shaposhnikovii. The sequence continues at coordinate 3,299,021 of NZ_CP178333.1, forward strand.
AAAACCCCAGCGAGATCCGGGATCTGCAGACCGGCCGGCAGATCCGGGGCAGCTGAGCCCATGACCGGCACGGCCTCCCCCCGGATTGAACCGGTTCTGGACTACTTCCGTGGCCTGCAGGACCGGATCTGCCAAGTCCTGGCCGACCGGGACCCGAGCGCCGCCTGGGTGGATGATGCCTGGACCCGGGAGGAAGGCGGCGGCGGCCGCAGCCGGGTGATGCGCCGAGGGGCGATCTTCGAACAGGCCGGCATCAACTTCTCCCATGTCTCGGGCCGCAACCTGCCCCCCACCGCCACGGCCCACCGCCCTGCCCTGGCCGGACGGCGCTTCCAGGCCGCCGGGGTCTCCCTGGTCATCCACCCCCTCAATCCCCATGTCCCCAGTTCCCATGCCAACGTGCGCTTCTTTCTGGCGGAAAAGGAGGGTGAGGCGCCGGTGTGGTGGTTCGGCGGCGGCTTCGATCTCACCCCCTATTACGGCCACGACGAGGACTGCATTCACTGGCACGCTCATGCCCATACCCTGTGCACGCCCTTCGGCGAGGGGGTCCATGCCCGCTTCAAGCAGTGGTGTGACGAGTATTTCTATCTCAAACACCGCCGGGAACACCGGGGGATCGGCGGATTGTTCTTCGATGACCTGAACGAATGGGGCTTTGAGCGCTGTTTTGAGTTCGTGCGCGGCGTGGGGGACGGCTATCTGCCCGGCTATCTGCCCATCGTGGACCGGCGTCACGGGACGCCTTACACCCAGGCCCAGCGGGATTTCCAACTCTACCGGCGGGGGCGCTATGTGGAGTTCAACCTGCTCCATGACCGGGGCACCCTGTTCGGGCTGCAGTCGGGGGGACGGACCGAGTCCATCCTCATGTCCCTGCCGCCGCTGGTGCGGTGGGAGTACAACTATCAGGCGCCGCCGGGAAGCCCGGAGGCGCAATTGCTGGAGCGGTATCTCACCCCCAGGGAATGGGTCTGAGGCGGGAGCGGGGGTTCTGCCTCAGTCCGCGGCCGGGGCCACCTCGGGAAACTCGTTGAGCACCTGGTCGGTGCGCGCATCCACCTCGTGGAGCTTCACCCCGTACCCCCACAGGGTGGCCAGATGCCGCAACACCTGACGGGCATCGGACGCCTCCAGCAGGCGACCGTCCACCACGCGATGCTCCAGGATCAGCCGCCGGTCCCCGGACAGGTCCACGTCCACCACCTGAATGTCCGGCTCATGGCGGGCCAGATCATACTGGGCCGACAAGGCCCGGCGCACATCCCGGTAACCCCCGTCGTCATGGATGGCCTCCACCACCAGGTTCGCCTCGTCCGCATCATCCCGCACCGAAAACAGACGCATGTCCCGCATCACCTTCGGCCCCAGGAACTGGAGGATGAAGCTCTCGTCCCGATACTCGGCCCAGGCCTGCTTCCAGGTGCCCAGGAAGTCCCCGTTGCCGGCAATGTCCGGGAACCAGCGCCGATCTTCCTCGGTGGGGTTCAGACACATCCGTTTCAGATCCTGCAGGATGTTGAAGCCCAGGGCATAGGGATTGATGCCCGAAAACCGAGGGTCATCGTACTCCGGCTGGAACACCACGTTGGTGTGGTGGTGCAGGAACTCCATGAAGGCCCCGTCGGTGAGCCGACCGGTTTCGTGCAGGCGGGTCATGAGGTGATAGTGCACCGCCGTGGCGCAGCCCTCGTTCATCACCTTGGTCTGCTTTTGGGGATAGAAATACTGGGACACCACCCGCACGATGCGCAGGATCTCCCGCTGCCAGTGCTGCAGCCGGGGGGCGCGCTTTTCCAGGAAATAGAGCAGGTTTTCCTCCGGTAGGCCAAGGGCTTCCCGGCGCTCGTCCAGGGCCCGCTCCCGGGGGGCCGGCCCGCCCGTACGCTGGGGCAGGGTGCGCCACAGGTCGCTGAAGGTCTGCTCCTCGTAACGGCGCCGCTCCTTTTTCCGCTGCATTTCCTGATGCAGGTTCAGCGGCTGGCGGCGGGGATAGCGATGCACCCCGTGACTCATCAGGGCATGGGCGGCATCCAGCACCCGCTCCACCTCCCGCAGGCCGTAACGTTCCTCGCACTCGGCCACGTAGGCCTTGGCAAAATCCAGATAGTCCAGGATGCCTTCGGCGTCGGTCCAGGAGCGGAACAGGTGGTTGTTCTTGAAGAAATGGCTGTGACCGAAGGCGGCGTGGGCCATGACCAGGGTCTGCATGGTCATGGTGTTCTCTTCCATGATGTAGCACAAGCAGGGATTGGAGTTGATGACGATCTCGTAAGCCAGGCCGGTCATGCCCTTGCGGTAGTACATCTCGTCCCGGGCGAAGTGCTTGCCGAAGGACCAGTGACGATAGAACAGGGGCATGCCCATGGAGGAATAGGCATCCAGCATCTGTTCCGAGCTGATGATCTCCACCTGACTGGGGTAGGGATCCAGCCCCATCTCGTCGATGGCCACGCGCTCGATGGCGTCAAAGGCCTTCTTGATGAGCGGATAGTCCCAGTCGGCACCGGTGTAGAGGGGGGTGTTCGTGGTCATCGGGTGCCGCCTCCTACCGTCGCAGTTCCACCGGGGTGAACAGATCCCGGAACACGGGAAAGATGTCCGCCCGGGACTTCACCTTGCGCATGGCCAGGGGCCGGCCGGCCTTCACCAGGCGCTCGTAGACCTGCCACAGGTCCGTGGTCATCTCCCAGCCCCGCTCCTCGGCCACCTCGATGTAGGCAAAGTACCGGCACACCGGCAGGATCACCGATTCCATCAGATCCACCACCGCCGGGTTGTCCGCCGGGGTGTTGTCGCCGTCGGAGGCCTGGGCGGCGTAGATGTTCCAGTCCGCCGGGTCATAGCGCTCCCGCAACACCCGCTCCATTTCCTCCAGGGCCGGGGAGACCAGGGTGCCGCCGGTTTCCCGGGAGTAGAAAAAGGTGTCCTCGTCCACCTCCTGGGCAATATGGGTGTGCCGGATGAAGACGATGTCCACATGCTGGTAGCGGCGCTGCAGGAACAGGTACAGCAGCATGAAGAAGCGCTTGGCCAGGTCCTTCATGTCCTCGGTCATGGAGCCGGAGACGTCCATGAGACAGAACATCACGGCCTGGGAAATGGGCTTGGGCACCGGGTCGAAGCGGTTGTAGCGCAGATCGATGGGGTCGATATAGGGGATGCGCTTGGCACGGACGACCTGCTCCTCCCGCAGCCGGATCAGCGCCCGCAGACGCTCCGGATCCTTGCCGGAACGCTCCAGGCGGTCGATCTCCTCGTCCAGGGCCCGGGTCTCCTCCCGCCGGGGACGCTTGAGGGCCAGGCGCCGGGACAGGGAGTTGCGCATGGTGCGGGCCAGGTTGAGATTGGAGGGGGAACCGGAGACGGAATAGCCCGCCCGCTGCAGACCCTGCTGTTCCACCTTGGTGAGCTGGGTACGCACCAGGTCGGGCAGTTCCAGGTTCTCGAAGAACAGGTCCAGAAACTCGTCCCGGCTGACGGTGAACTGGAAGGCATCCTCCCCCTCCCCCTGGGGACTGCCGCCGCGACCGCCCTGCCCCGATCCACCCTCGGGCCGGGCAATGGCGTCTCCGGCCACGTACTGCTTGTTGCCGGGCACCACGTGGCGGCGCAGGCCCTTGCCGCCGTCCTTGCGAAAACCGGGCTCCTGCAGGCCATCGGTCGGAATGCTGATCTCCTCACCCCCCTGACCGATGTCCGCCACCTTGCGCCGGGCCGAGACGTCCCGCACCGCGTCCAGGATCTGGCGCCGGGCACGGCCGATGAAACGCTGGCGGTTGGCCAGGCTCTTGTCCTTCGGATTGAGACGCCGGTCGACGATATTGACCACTGTGGCACTCCCGAGGCAGGGCCGTCAGCCCGCCTGCTTGACCCGCATGTACCATTCCACCAGACGGCGCACCTGCCGCTCGGTGTACCCACGCTCCACCATGCGCTGGACGAACTCGGTGTGCTTGCGCTCCATGTCCGAGTCCGTCTTGGCGCCGAAGCTGATCACGGGCAGCAGGTCCTCCACCTGGCTGAACATGCGCTTCTCGATCACCTCCCGGATCTTCTCGTAGGAGGTCCAGGAAGGCATCCGCCCCCCCTGACTGGCCTGGGCCCGGAGGGCGAACTTGACCACCTCGTTGCGGAAATCCTTGGGATTGGCGATGCCCGCCGCCTTCTCGATCTTGCTCAGCTCCTGGTTCAGGGCCTGACGGTCCAGCAACTGGCCGGTGTCCGGGTCCTTGAAGTCGTGGTCCTCGATCCAGGCGTCGGCGTAGGACACATAGCGTTCGAACAGGTTCTGGCCGAAGTCGCTGTAGGACTCCAGATAGGCCTTCTGGATCTCGTGGCCGATGAAGTCGGCATAACGGGGCGCCAGTTCCGCCTTGATGTACTCCAGGTAGCGCCGCTCCGTGTCCTCCGGGAACTGCTGGCGACGGATGGACTGCTCCAGCATGTAGAGCAGGTGCACCGGGTCGGCGGCCACTTCCCGGGTATCGTAGTTGAAGGTCTCGGACAGCACCTTGAAGGCAAAGCGGGTGGAGACCCCGTCCATGCCCTCGTCCACCCCGGCCACGTCCCGGTATTCCTGCATGGACTTGGCCTTGGGGTCGGTGTCCTTGAGGCTCTCACCGTTGTAGACCCGCATCTTGGAGAACAGGTTGGAATTCTCATGCTCCCGCAGGCGGGTGAGCACGGAGAACTTGGCCAGGATGTCCAGGGTGGCCGGGGCGCAGGGGGCGTCGGCCAGTTCGCTGGACTGGATCAGTTTCTCGTAGATCTTCTCCTCCTCCGCGACCCGCAGGCAGTAGGGCACCTTGACCACGGAAATGCGGTCGATGAAGGCCTCGTTGTTCTTGTTGTTCTTGAAGCTCTGCCATTCCGATTCGTTGGAATGGGCCATGATGATCCCCTGATAGGGGATGGCGCCGATGTTCTCCGTGCCCACGTAGTTGCCTTCCTGGGTGGCGGTAAGCAACGGGTGGAGCATCTTGATGGGCGCCTTGAACATCTCCACGAACTCCAGCATCCCCTGGTTGGCCCGGTTGAGGCCGCCGGAATAGCTGTAGGCGTCGGTATCGTTCTGGCTGTAGAGCTCCAGCTTGCGGATGTCCACCTTGCCCACCAGGGAGGAGATGTCCTGATTGTTCTCGTCCCCCGGCTCGGTCTTGGAGACGGCGATCTGGCGCAGGCGGGAGGGGTAGAGGCGCACCACGGAGAAGCGGGCGATGTCACCGCCGAACTCGTCCAGCCGCTTCACCGCCCAGGGGGAGATGAGGCCGGTGAGGCGGCGCCGGGGGATGTTGAAGCGCTGTTCCAGGGTCTCTCCCATGACGGCGGGATCGAACAACCCCAGCGGACTCTCGAACACCGGCGAGATTTCGTCACCGGCCTTGAGCACATAGATGGGATGCGTCTCCATCAGGGCCTTGAGACGCTCGGACAGGGACGACTTGCCACCCCCCACCGGACCGAGCAGGTAGAGGATCTGCTTGCGCTCCTCCAGACCCTGGGCCGCATAGCGGAAAAAGCCCACGATGCGCTCGATGGTCTCCTCCATCCCGTAGAAATCCTCGAAGGCGGGATAGATCTTGATGGTGCGGTTGAGAAAGATGCGCCCCAGCCGTTCATCCTTGGCGGTGTCCAGCACCCTGGGTTCGCCGATGGCGGCCACCAGTCGCTCGGCGGCACTGGCATAGCGCATCGGATCATCGGGGCATCCTTCCAGGTATTCACCCAGGGACATCTCCGTCTCCTGGCGTTTCTGATAGGCGCGTGCGTACTGCGCAATCAAGGCTTCAGCCGAATCCATCGCAATCACCCCCTCGTTATGGAGTCAGATGACACTGCGTTGACCTATGCAAGATAGGGACCACAGCCGAATATCCGTCGCACTCAACCCGCCAGACCGCCCCTGGGCAGGGGCCCGGTTTGCCGGCAACCTGAACGGGAAGGTGGATGAGCTGCCCGGGTACTTTTTCAAGCCTGACCCGTGGCCTGTCTTTCCGGTTGGACGTCACCCGCCGTGCACAGTTCCTGTGCGCGGCCGGCTTTTTGCCACGGAAACGGGCATCCGCCCTGCATGAAGCATAGTACAGTCGTCGGACTTTCCCCGAACCCGCGCCGGCTTGACAACCGGCCGGCAATCCCCAAACCTGCCCTCCCGCGCAGGCCCCCGGAGGAGATCATGGAGCCCAAAGACAGCACCGAAAACGAGGCCTACAAGGGCTTTACCAATAGCGCCTGCCCGTTCATGCCCTGCCACCGGGGTATCACCCGGGAGTTCAACTGCCTGTTCTGCTACTGCCCGCTGATTGCCTATGAATGTCCCGGGCCTTACACGGTCTTCACCGACCCACGGGGCATGCGACGCAAGGACTGCAGCGACTGCACCCTGCCCCATGACGGCTACCGCCAGTCCTGGCACTTCATCCAGAAATGGCTGGAACGTCCGGTCCTGTGGGACGGTCATGAACAGACCCGCTACCGGGTGGCCCGGCCCGAGGACGCACAGCCGGAACCGTGACCCCGCGCATGGACGGGCTGGGCGCCGTTCTTCCGCGCAATGTCCTCAATCATCCGGTGCGCCTGCACCACCCCGGAAATATTGGTTAAGCTATCGGTTCAACAATCGGGGTAAGGATGAATCGCTGGACTCTCCGCCACGCCTTGGTGGTGATGGCGATCACCATGGGCATCGGCCTGCTGCTGAGCAGCATCGCCATCCAGCATATCGACCTGAAACTTCGCCAGGAATTGCTGGAGAAGGCGGGCAGGATCCAGCTTGGCCTGGACATCGAGCAGATCCGCGCCCTGAGCGGTCACCCCGACGACACCGAACTGGAAGCCTTCCGCTCGCTGCAGTCCGCGCTGATGCGGGCGCGCCTGGACAACGAGCGCTATGCCTATCTCTATCTCCTGGGGCTGGATTCGACCGGCAGGGTGGTTTTCCTGGTGGATCAGCCATTCGCCCCCTGGGAAGAATGGACTGAATTGCCACCCGGCTCGATATTTGAAGAGCACTCGGCAGAGCTTGCCGCCGCATTCGAACACGGCAGACCCTTCGTGGAAGGCCCGCTGACCGACGAGTGGGGCACCTGGGTCAGCGCCATCCTGCCCATCCATGATCCCGACACCGGCAACATACCGGCCATCCTGGGCATCGACGTGGATGCAGGCACGTGGAAACAGGACATTGCCGGTCGGGCAGCCCTCCCCCTGGGCTTCTTCTGGAGCCTGTTCATCGGGTTTGCCGCCGCCCTCGTCTCCACCTACCGGCTCCATGAATCCCCTCGCCCCATCCTTGGCCGGCTGCTGATTCCGCTGGTGCTGATGCTCGTCCTGCTGGTGAGCGGCTTCAATCTCATCGTCCTCTGGTTCCAGTCCGAACATCTCCAGGAATCCAGCCGGGAGGCCTACACCGGGGTGCTGAGGGATATCCGCCATCTCCAGGGCGAGCAGGCACGCATCCTGAATACGAGCACCGAACTGCTGATCCAGCACCCGAGCCTGGAGCGGGCACTGCGCCATCCCGATGACACCGCGACAATGGGGGACGCCCGCGATCTGCTGCATCAGTTCGCCTCACTCCACCCATTTCATTACGCGGCCCTGCTGACCCCGCAAGGCGAGTGCCGGGCCTGCACGGCCCGGATGCCCGCCGAACTCCAACCCCTTTGGGGATACCCGCCGAGCGGAGACCAGGCACCATCACGACTGGTGCTGGACGAGACAGGAAGCCTGCTCATGCAGGCTACCCGCCCGATCCTGGACTCACGGGAACAGCGGCTCGGCACCCTGGAACTTGCACTGTCCTTCGATCAGGTGCTTGCCGGCAGCCATCTGCGACCGGACATGGAACTGGCCTTCATCGCACCGGTATCCGAACCGGGCGGCGATGGGTCGAGCGGACATCGACCCCGGTCCGGCACGCTTCTCTATGCCTCCGACCCGCTGCTGCGGGAAATCCTCGCGCCCTTCGTCGTCGCGCCGCCCATGCATGCCTTGCGGGACCTCCCCTTCAGGGACGGGCACTGGCGCCTGACGGCCCTCCCATTTCAGGACGCCAGCGGGTATCGGATCGGCAACCTGTTGCTGTTGCACGAGATTTCCGAACTCCAGGCGGCCCACGGCAGGGTTCTGGGCCTGTCCGGCGCATGGACCCTGGTGTTGCTGGGAGGTCTGCTCGGGTTCCTGATCGTGCTGCTGCGGCGGACCGATGCCGGCATCCGCGAGCAACAACGGGAACTGCGGGAAAGTGAACGGCGTTTCCGCGGCTTCTTCGAGAAAAACAGTGCCGTCATGCTGCTCATCAACCCCCGTGACGGAAGCATCGTGGATGCCAACCCCGCCGCCGCCCGGTTCTACGGTCATGAGCCGGCAACGCTGCGCACCATGAGCATATTCCAGATCAACAACCGGCAGGAGGCGGAAATCAGGTTGGCGATGCAGCAGGCCCTGCAACAAATCTGCAACCAGTTTGAATTTCAACATCGTCTGCATGACGGCGACATCCGCCATGTGGAGGTCCATTCCACGCCGCTGGACCTGGACGGGCAGACCCTGCTGTTTTCCATCGTCCATGACGCCACGTCCCGTCATCAGGCCCAGCAGGCGCTGGTGCGGGCCAAGGAGGCCGCCCTCATGGCCAGCCAGGCCAAGAGCGATTTCCTGGCCAACATCAGCCATGAGATACGCACCCCGATGAACGGCATCATCGGCATGGCGGAACTGCTCAAGGATACCCCGATGGCACCCCGGCAGGCCGGTTACACCCGCGCCCTGCTGTCCAGCGCAAGAACGCTGATGGATCTCATCAACGACATCCTGGACGTCTCCCGCATCGAGAGCGGCAAACTGGAGCTGGAGGCGATCCCCTTCTCCCTGCCGGAGCTGCTGGACAGCGTGACCGGAACCCTGATACCCACCGCCCATGCCCGGGGTCTCACGCTGGGCTATCAGATTGAATCGGATGTACCGGCATGGCTGGTAGGGGATCCGACCCGGCTGCGCCAGGTCCTGTTCAACCTCACCGGCAATGCTGTCAAGTTCACCCACGCAGGCGGCGTACGGATCACGATCAGCCGACAGGCACGGGAACAGGGGCGCGGGCTGCTGCAATTCGCGGTCGTGGATACCGGGATCGGCATCGCGGCGGACAAGCTGGACCTGCTGTTCCAGAAATTCACCCAGGTGGATGCCTCCACCACCCGCCGCTACGGCGGCAGCGGACTGGGGCTGGCCATCTGCCGGCAACTGGTGGCGCTCATGGGCGGGGATATCCAGGTCGAAAGCCGGGAGGGACAGGGCTCCACATTCCAGTTCACTGTGCCGCTCCAGGCCGCCACCTCGGCAAGGTTTGAGACCGCACCGGAACAGAAACTCGACGGCGTCGGCAATCCCGACGTCCGCATCCTGGTCACCGATGACAACCCGGTGAATCGCGAGGTGGCCATGGGTATCCTGCGCAAGCTGGGGCTGACGGCGGATTCCGTGCCTTGCGGCCGGGACACGCTGGCGACCCTGCGGGACCGCGACTACGATCTCTTGCTGCTGGATATCCAGATGCCGGACATGGACGGCCTGGAGGTGACCCGACGCATCCGACGCGGTGAAGCCGGCCCGGCCGCGCGGAACATGCCGATCATCGCCATGACCGCCCAGAGCAGCCCCGAAGAGCAGGCCCTTTGTCGCGAAGCGGGCATGGATGGGCACCTGGGCAAACCGCTGACACCCGAGGTCGTGGCACGAACACTGCTGCCATGGCTCGGCCGGGATCCGGGGAATAAGTCACCCCCACCCGGTGTGTCGGCACGGCCATCACCCGGCACTCCGATCTTCGACAGGCCGGGCATGGAACGGCGCCTGCAGGGGGATCTGGATCTGCTTCGCAAGGTACTGGAAACGGCGCGGACAGACCTGCCCCGCCAGATTGAGACACTGGAACGGCTGCTGAACACGCCCGGCAGCACGCCGGAACAGGTCTGCCGGCAGGCCCATGCCCTCAAGGGTGCCGCCGCCAGCACGGGAGGCGAGTGCCTGCGCCTGGCCGCCCAACGCCTGGAAACGGCCGCGAACGACGATATCCAGGCCGCGGCCGCCCTGCTGCCGGATCTTGAACAGCAATGTAACGAATTGCTGGAGGCTTTGCGGCTTGTGCTGCGGGAGATGTCCGATCATGATCCACGACCCGATGCCGAAACGGCATGACCATCCGAGGTGACACGCCGGTGCGCATCCTGATTGCCGAGGACGACCTGACCTCCCGCACCCTGCTGGTATCGCTGCTGGAGAAAGCGGGACATGAGGTGATCGAGACCCGGGACGGCATGGAAGCCTGGCGGATGCTGCGGATGCCCGACGCCCCCCCGACTGGCGATCCTCGACTGGATGATGCCGGAGATGGACGGCATCGACGTGGTGCGCAGGGTGCGCGGCCTGCGGACCGAGTTGCCCACGTTCATCATCATGCTGACCTGTCGGGATACCAAGGCCGACCTGATCCACGCCCTGGACAGCGGTGCCGACGACTATCTGGTCAAGCCCTTCGATGCCGGCGAACTGCGGGCCAGGATGGGCGTGGGCATCCGGATCATCCGACTCCAGGAGGCCCTGTTGCAGAGCCGTGAAGACATGGCCTACCAGGCCACCCATGACCCCCTCACCGGCCTGCCCAATCGCCGAGCCATCCTGGAACACCTGGAACGGGAGCGGGAACGCTGCATTCGCAATGGTGAAATGCTGGCCATCGGCATGTGCGACGTGGACCGGTTCAAGACCATCAACGACACCCACGGCCATCAGACCGGCGATGAGGTCCTGTGCGGGATTGCCCACCTGCTGCGCGAGAGTGTGCGATCCTACGATGCCGTCGGGCGCCTGGGGGGTGAGGAGTTCCTGATCGTCGCCGCCATGCCGGTCGGTGCCGATCCCTGGCAACTGTTCGACAAACTGCGCCAGCAGCTGTGCAGGACCCCGATCGTGACCCGGGCCGGCGCCCTACCCGTCACCCTCAGCATCGGCGTCTGCGCCGCCGCCAGGGACAGCAGCCTGGATGAAATGCTGGCCCTGGCCGATGAGGCCCTCTACCAGGCCAAGAGCCAGGGACGCAACCGTACCGTCTGCAATACCAGGCGCCCTCGGGAACCTGGATGATACAAGCCCTTGACGCAGCGCATGTCCAGCTGTCCATCAAGGTTGACAGTGCCAAAAATGCACGGGTACGATCGGGCATTCCGGGGAACTTAGGAACGCCCCGCCTGTCTTGTTCACCCGCGGGAGAACCCGAGGGTGATGAATCCTTTCGCGGGAGCAACGTATGCGAATCCTCTTCGTCCATCCCAATTACCACTCCGGGGGCGCCGAAATCGCCGGTAAGTGGTCCCCCGCCTGGGTGGCCTATCTGGCCGGCTACCTCAAGACCCACGGTTACACCGAGTACGTCTTCGTCGATGCCATGACCGACGACACCTCGGATGAGGATCTGCGCAGGATCTTCGCCGAAGCCCAGCCCGACATCATTGCCTGTACCGCCGTCACCCCCGCCATCTACAAGGCCGAACAGACCCTCAAGATCGCCAAGGAAGCCTGCCCCAACGCCGTGACCCTGCTCGGCGGCATCCACGCCACCTTCATGTTCCAGCAGGTGCTCACCGAAGCCCCCTGGATCGACGCCATCGTGCGCGGCGAAGGCGAGGCCGTGGTGCTGGAAGTGGTCCGTGCCGTGGACGAGGGCCGCTGGGAATCGGGCCGTCAGGACATCAAGGGCATCGCCTACATCGAGGACGACAAGGTGGTCGCCACCCCCGCCGCGCCCACCATCCGCGACGTGGACTCCATCATCCCCGACTGGGGCGTGCTGGACTGGAAGAAATACATCTACATCCCCATGGGCGTGCCGGTGGCCACCCCCAACATGGCCCGCGGCTGCCCCTTCACCTGCAGCTTCTGCTCCCAGTGGAAGTTCTGGCGTGACTACCGGGTGCGCGATCCCAAGAAGGTGGTGGACGAGATCGAGATCCTGGTGAAGGAACACGGCGTCGGCTTCTTCATCCTCGCCGACGAGGAGCCCACCATCAACAAGGCCAAGTTCGTGGAGTTCTGTCAGGAACTCATCGACCGCGACCTGGGCGTGCTCTGGGGCATCAACACCCGCGTGACCGACGTCATGCGCGACGAAGACCTGCTGCCCTTCTACCGCAAGGCGGGCCTGGTCCATATCTCCCTGGGCACCGAAGCGGCGGCACAGCTCAACCTGGACATGTTCGTCAAGGAAACCACCGTGGCCCAGAACAAGCGGGCCATCGAACTGCTGCGCAATGCCGGCATCGTCACCGAGGCCCAGTTCATCGTCGGCCTGGAAAACGAGACCGCCGAGACCCTGGAAGAAACCTTCCAGCTGTGCATGGACTGGAACCCGGACATGGCCAACTGGGCCATGTTCACCCCCTGGCCCTTCTCCGACCTGTACACGGAGATGAAGGACAAGGTGGAGATCTTCGACTTCGAGAAGTACAACTTCGTGACCCCCATCATGAAGCCCAAGGCCATGACCCGCGGCGAACTGCTGGACCGGGTGATGCACAACTACCGCCGCTTCTACATGAAGAAGGCCTTCCTGGGCTATCCGTGGGAAAGAAACCCGCTGCGCCGCAAGTACCTGCTGGGCTGCCTCAAGGCGTTCCTCAAGAGTGCCTTCGAGCGTCGCTTCTACGACCTGGGCAAGGCCGGCTACTGGGGCCCCCAGTCCAGAAAGACCGTGAACTGGAACTTCGACACTTCACGTACCCTGGTGAAACCCGAGCCGCAGCTTGAGGAACAGGTCATCAAGTGGAAGAGCGCACCGCCCCGCAAGCGGGCCGGTGCCAAGGGCGCCGCCCTCAAGGCCTGCGGTGGCGGCGACGAGCAGCTGCCGGAGAACACCTCCAGCACCGCCCAGCAGGTGAAGATCTGCGGCGGCGGGGACCAGCAGCTGCCCGAGAGCATGGATGACGCCAAGATCAAGGAGAAGATCAAGGAAAACGCCTGAGGCGCCGTTTAACGACAGCCAGGGCCGTCATTGACGCAAGGGCACCTTCCGGGGTGCCCTTCGTCGTTTCAGGGCATCGCCTTGCCCAAGCCAAATGCCTGCCTGTATCTTGACCCATCGCCTTTACCGTCACTGCCCAGGTATCCCTCGTGATCGAAGATCCCACCGCCCCCATCGACTTCCCCGCCATGCCCGATCCCGGTCCCCGCAAGGCCCGTGCGCTGATGATCCAGGGCACCAGCTCCGACGTGGGCAAGAGCCTGCTGGTGGCCGGTCTGTGCCGGGCCTATACCCGTCGGGGCCTGACTGTGCGGCCCTTCAAGGCCCAGAACATGAGCAACAACGCCGCCGTCACCCGGGACAGCGACCTGCCACCGGGGCCTGACGGACAGATCCCCCGCGGAGAAATCGGCCGCGCCCAGGCCCTGCAGGCCCGGGCCTGCGGGGTGGAGCCCTCCATCCACATGAATCCGGTGCTGCTCAAGCCCCAGACCCTGATCGGCTCCCAGGTGGTGCTGCGGGGGCGGGTGCTGGGCAACTGCCGGGCCAAGGTCTACCACAAGATGAAGCCCCAATTGCTGCCGGCGGTGATGGACAGTTTCCACCGCACCGCTGCCCAGGCGGACCTGGTGCTGGTGGAAGGGGCCGGCAGCGGCGCCGAGGTGTACCTGCGCAAGTCCGACATCACCAACATGAAACTGGCGCAACTGGCCGATCTGCCGGTGGTGATCCTGGGGGACATCGACCGGGGCGGCGCCCTGGCCGCCATCGTCGGCACCCATGCCCTGTTCAACGAATCCGAGCAGGCCCGGGTGGTGGGCTACATCATCAACAAGTTCCGGGGTGAGCTGTCCCTGTTCGAGCCCGCCTGCGAACTGATGACCCAGCGCACCGGCTGGCCCTCGCTGGGGGTGCTGCGCTGGTTCGAGGGGGCCACCCGCCTGCCGGCGGAAGACTCCCTGGCCCTGGAACGCCCCGCCGACGGAGAGGGCCGGGGTCTCAACATCGCCGTCCCCCAGCTCTCCCGGGTGGCCAACTTCGACGACCTGGACCCGCTGGCGGCGGAACCCGGGGTGAGCGTGCGCTGGGTGAAGCCGGGCAATCCCATCCCCCGGGATACCGACGTAATCATCCTGCCCGGCTCCAAGGCCACCCGCGCCGACCTGGAAGTGCTGCGACGGGAAGGCTGGGACATCGACATCCTCTCCCACGCGCGCCAGGGCGGCCGGGTGGTGGGCCTGTGCGCCGGGTTCCAGATGCTGGGCAAAGTGGTACGGGACCCCCGGGGCATCGAGGGTGAACCGGGAGAAACCCCCGGGCTGGGCCTGCTGGACGTGGAAACGGAGATCGGCGCCGAGAAAAAGCTCATTGAACTGGATGCCCGGGACACCCTGAGCGGCTGCCGGGTCACCGGTTACGAGATGCACATGGGGCGCACCCACGGCCCCGGCCTGGAACGGCCCTGGCTGATGCTGGACGACGGCAACGGCAGCCCGCGGCCGGAAGGCGCGGTGTCCGCCGACGGCCGGGTCACCGGCGGCTATGTCCACGGCATCTTCGGGGATGACGGCTTCCGTGCCGCCTGGCTGTCACGGGTAGGCGCCCAGGCCTCCGCCCTGGATTACGAGGCGCGGGTGGAAGCGGCCCTGGAAGCCCTGGCGGACCACTGCGAGGAGAACCTGGACCTGGATGCCCTGCTGGCCCTGGCTCGGTAGAGACCATGCCCTCACTACCCTTCACCCCACTCCCGAACGCCACACCGGCCCGCGCCCGCATCCTCATGATCCAGGGCACCAGTGCCGATGTGGGCAAGAGCCTGCTGGTGGCGGGCCTGTGTCGGGCCTACACACGCCGGGGTCTGACTGTGCGGCCCTTCAAGGCCCAGAACATGAGCAACAATGCCGCCGTCACCATCGACGCGGACGCTCCGCCGGGTCCCGACGGCAGCCCTGCCCGGGGGGAGATCGGCCGTGCCCAGGCCCTGCAGGCCCTGGCCTGCGGCGCCCCCTGCTCGGTGCACATGAATCCGGTCCTGCTCAAGCCCCAGAGCGACCTGACCAGTCAGGTGGTGCTGCGCGGTCGCGTGCTCGGGAGCTGGGCCGCCGCGGATTACCAGGATCTCAAGCCCGGCCTCATGCCCGCTGTCCTGGACAGCCTGCGGCGCCTGGCCGCCGAGGCGGATCTGGTGCTGGTGGAAGGGGCTGGTAGCGGCGCCGAACGCTATCTGCGGGCCCGGGACATCACCAACATGGGTCTGGCGGAGGCGGCGGACATCCCCGTGGCCCTGCTGGGGGAGGATGCCCGCGGCGGCATGACCGCCTCGGTACTGGGGGCGCACCAGCTATGGACGGCCTCGGAGCGGGACCGGGTGCGCGGCTATATCGTCAACCGCTTCCGCGGCGACCCGCGGATTTTCGATCCTGCCCGCGAGGACATGACCGGGGCCACCGGCTGGCCCTGCCTGGGCCTGGTACGCTGGTTCGACGGCGCCGCCCGGCTGGCCCAGGAGGACTCCCTGGCCCTGGAACAACGCAGATCCCGCACGGGATCGGGTCTGCTGATCGCCGTGCCCCGGCTGTCCCGCATCGCCAATTTCGACGACCTGGACCCGCTGGCGGCGGAACCGGGCGTAAACCTGTGCTGGGTCAATCCCGGCGAACCGATCCCACGGGCGGCGGACGTGGTCCTGCTGCCCGGGTCCAAGGCCACCCGCACCGACCTGGAGATGCTGCGGCGGGAGGGCTGGGACATCGACATCCTGGCCCACGTGCGCCAGGGGGGCGGCGTGGTGGGGCTGTGTGCCGGCTACCAGATGCTGGGCAAGGTAGTGCGGGACCCCCAGGGTCTGGAAGGACCGCCCGGCGACACACCGGGCCTGGGGCTGCTGGATCTGGAGACCACCATCACCCGGGACAAGCGCCTGCTGGACCTGGATCAACTGGATCGTCGCAGCGGCCAGCGGGTGCAGGGCTACGAGATGCACATGGGACGTACCACGGGTCCGGGACTGGCCCGACCCTGGCTCATGCTGGATGAGGGGCCGGAAGGGGCGGAGTCCGCCGATGGCCGGGTCATGGGGGCCTACGTGCATGGCCTCTTCGCCGGGGACGGCTTCCGTGGCCACTGGCTCCGGCGCATGGGGGGCGAGGCCGGCGAGCTGCACCACGCCCGGCAGACCCAGGCCACCCTGGACGCCCTGGCAGTGCAACTGGAAGAGGATCTGAACCTGGACCGGCTCTGGGACATCAGCCGCCCCATGGGCGCCCTGCCCCCGTCATGAACGACGTCCTGGTCATCGGCGGCGGCATCGCCGCCTTCTGTGCCGCCCTCGCCGCCCGCCGGGCCGGTGCCTCGGTGCAGCTGGTGGACAGTGCCCCCCGCCATCTGCTGGGAGGCAACACCCGTCACTCCCGCAACCTGCGCCTGGTCCACGACGCCCCCTCCCCCCTGTTCCCGGGCCGTTATACCGTGGAGGAATTTCTCACCGACCTGCGGCGGGTCGGCGGCGGCCACATGGATGAAGACCTGGCCCGCCTGATGGCGGAACGCTCCCGGGAATTGCCCGACTGGCTGCAGGCCCAGGGCGTGAGGTTCCAGCCCACCGGCGACGGCATGCTTCCCTGGTCCTGCAAGACCGCCTTCTTCCTGGGTGGCGGCAGGGCCATGATCAACGCCCTGGCCCGAACCGCCGAAGACCTGGGGGTGGAGATCCTGCACGACACGAAAGTTCTGGATGTCCGGCTGCGGGCCGCGGACCACCACCACCTTCCGGCATGCCGGGAAGGGTCATCACTGACCCTCTCGGCCCGCACCGTGGTGATCTGCAGCGGCGGCTATCAGGCCAACCCCGAGGCCCTGTCCCGGACCTGGGGCATCGATGCCGCAGCCTTCCTGGTCCGGGGCAGCCCCCATGTCCGGGGCGAGATCCTGCTGTCCCTGCTGGCCCAGGGTGCGGCACCGGCGGGGGTTCCCGGGGCCTGCCATCTGGTGGCGGTGAATGCCATGGCCCCCGCCGCCGACGGCGGTATCGTCACCCGGGTGGACGGTATGCCCTGGGGTCTGGTGGTGGATCGGGACGGACGCCGTTTTCAGGATGAAGGGGCGGAGATCACCCCGCGCCGCTATTCCTTCTGGGGCCGCCGGGTGGCCCGCCTGCCCGGCGCCAGGGCCCACCTGATCCTGGACGCGGCGGGACTGCGCCGGGCGCCGCCCTCCATCTATCCCACCCACCGGGCGGATACCCTGGAGGCACTGGCCCGGACCCTGGCACTGAACCCGGCGATCCTGCGGGACACGGTGGATCGCTACCATGCGGCCCTGCGGTCCGATGGCCCGGAGGACGGCCACACCGAGGGCCTGGAACCGCCCAAGACCCGCCACGCCCTGCCCCTGACCACCCCGCCCTTCCATGCCTGGACCATGGCCCCCGGCATCACCTTCACCTGCCACGGCCTCAAGGTGGATGCCCGGGCCCGGATCATGACGGTCGACGGCCGGCCCTGCGACGGTCTTCATGCGGCGGGGATGATCATGGCCCCCACCGTCCTGGGCACCGGCTACGTGGCCGGCGCCGCCCTGACCGTGGGCGCCGTGTTTGGCCGCATCGCCGGGGAGGAAGCCGCCCGCCGGGTCCTGACACTGCGCCCCGAGGGAGAAAAATGCCTGAACTGAGTCCCCCGGATGCCTCCACAACACTCGCCGAAGCCCGCCGGGTGATGAACCTGTGCAACGTCTGCAGCTACTGCACCGGCTACTGCGCCGTGTTCCACGCCTCGGAACAGCGCCCGGACCTCACCCGGGACGACCTGCATTATCTGGCCAACCTGTGCCACAACTGCCGGGCCTGCTGGTATGCCTGCCAGTATGCTCCGCCCCACGAATTCGCCATCAACGTGCCCGCCACCCTGGCCCGGGTTCGCCACGACAGCTACCGCCGTTACGCCTGGCCCCGTGCCTTCGCCGCCCTGCTGGCCCGCAGCGGTCCGGCCACCCTCATGGTGAGTCTGGCAGCCACCCTGCTGATCCCCCTGCTCACGTTGATACTGGTGCCCTGGGACACCCTGTTTGCCGTGCACCGGGAGGCAGGGGCCTTCTACGCGGTGATCCCCTGGGGGGTGATGACCACGGTGGCCCTGGTCACCCTGGGCACATCGGTGCTGGCCCTGGGGATCGGGGTGGCCCGTTTCTGGCGGGACATCGGCCGGGACGCACCACCGGCCTCATCCTGGTGGCGGGCATTGCCCCGGGCAGCGGCGGACCTGCTCACCCTGCGCAACCTGGACGGCGGGGGCGACGGCTGCAATGACGTGGACGGGCGCTTTACCCAATGGCGACGGGGCTTTCACCATGCCCTGTTCTACGGTTTCCTGCTGTGCCTGGCCGCCACCACGGTGGCGGCCGGCTATCATCACTTCCTGGCCCTGGAAGCACCCTACCCCTTCTTCAGCCTGCCGGTGCTGCTGGGCACGGCGGGGGGTGTCGGCATGATGGCGGGAGCGGCCGGGCTGGTGTGGGTGAAACGGCGGGGGGACCCGGCACCCACCGCGGCGGAAACCCTGCCGGCGGACTACGCCCTGCTGGGTCTGCTGTTCGCGGTGGCCGCCACCGGCCTGGTGCTGCTGGCCCTGCGGGAGACCGCGGCCATGGGGCTGTTGCTGGCCCTGCACCTGGGCACGGTGCTGGGCTTCTTCCTGCTGGTGCCCTACAGCAAGTTCGTGCACGGGGCCTATCGGGGGGCGGCACTGCTGCGTCGCGCCATGGAGCAGCGCCAGGGACCCGGAACCGGAACGGCGACTAAGGAATGAGCATTTCAGATGCCGTTCGATCCCTATGACGGCCGCCACACCTCATAGCCGCAACTCCAGCAATGGTGCAGGGCTTCGCGCCCGGCCCCTTCAGCCCGTTCCCGCACCCGCCCCTTGACCGCATACAGTCCCCGCAGGGTGCAACGGGGACATTTCAGGGCATCGCCTTCCTGCTCCAGGGTCTCGGGGTTTGCGTCGGCCTTGTCTTCGGTGGTGACGGCTTCACCGGCCATGTCCGCCGACAGGCGGTTCAGATCATCCCCGAGGGCGGCGATGAGTTCAGTGGCCCGGGGATTGTCGTCACCGACGGCGGCCTGCAGTTCATCCAGACGACGCTGCAGGGCGGAGAGGCGGTTGCGGATATCGCTCATGGAACCTCCTGGATGCGTTGGGCTGGCACTGATTGTTGAACGGCGGCATGTCGTGGGCAAGCCTTTCCCGTCGAGGCTCACGCCTGACCGGAGGCCGACTCCACCGCCTGGGTCACTACCTGCCGCAGGGTGTGATGACAACGGACGATCTCGCCCAGGACCACAATGGCCGGCGCCTCCAGCCCCTCCCGACGGATGGTCTCCAACAGCTCGCCCTTGGTGGTGATCACCACCCGCTCCTCCAGGGTGGTGGCGGAGGCGACCACCGCCGCCGGGAGCGCGTCGGCCATCCCGCCCTGCCCCAGGCCATCCAGGATGAAGGGCAGGTTGCGCAGGGACATATACAGGATCACCGGCTGATTCAGACGCCCCACCAGGGTCCAGTCGATGCCGTCCGGCGTGGGCCGGGTGCCGGCACCATGGCCGGTGGCCAGGAACAGCGCCTGATTCACCCCCCGGCAGGTGGCCGGGATACCCACGGCGCTCAGCCCCGCCAGCCCCGAGGTCAGCCCCGGGATGACCCGATGGGGGATGCCCTGGGCCACCAGCTCGGCCACTTCCTCGCCACCGCGACCGAAGATGAAGGGGTCCCCGCCCTTGAGCCTCACCACACGGAAGCCCCGCCGGGCCTGATCCACCAGGGTGGCGGTGATGTCGTCCTGATGGGTGGAGGGCCTGCCACCGCGCTTGCCGGCAAAGATGCGCACCGCCTCCGGACGGGCGAGGGCAAGGGTACGGGGATCGATGAGGGCGTCATGTACCAGGACATCCGCCTGCAACAGGGCCGACAGGGCATGCAGGGTCAGCAGCCCGGGATCACCGGGACCGGCTCCGACGATCCACACCTCTCCCTGCCGCAGTCGGGGCATGCCTGGCAACAGGGTCCCCAGGGTGTCCAGAGCGGTCTCCGGGGACAAGGGGCGAGTGGGTGAGACTTCGTTCATCGGAATGCTCCGGGGCTGTCCGCTCACGACCCGTAACCGGGACGATAACGGCGGACATAGTCCGTGTTGTACAGGGCACTTTCGCGAAAATCCTCACTGCCCAGGGCCGGCCCCACCAGGATCAGGGCGGTACGCTCGATGGGATCGACCCGGTGCATGGCCACGATGCCGGACAGGGTGCCCCGCAGCACCGTCTGATCCGGCCAGCTGGCGCGGGCGACGATCGCCACCGGGCAGTCCTCGCCATAGTGGGGTACCAAGGCCGCCACCACGTCCTCCAGACGGTGGATGGCCAGGTGAATGGCCAGGGTGGCGCCGGTGCGGGCGAAGTTTTCCAGGGTTTCGCCCGGCGGCATGGCGGAGGCACGTCCGGACATGCGCGTGATCACCAGACTTTGGGCCACTTCCGGCACCGTCAGTTCCCGCCCCAGCACGGCGGCGGCGGCGGCAAAGGCAGGCACGCCGGGGGTGAGGGTGTAGGGAATGCCCCGTCGATCCAGACGGCGCATCTGCTCGGCCACGGCGCTGTAGACGGACAGATCGCCGGAATGCAGGCGGGCCACATCCTCCCCGGCCTCGTGGGCGCGGACGTATTCCGCCTCGATGGCATCCAGATCCATCGGCGCCGTGTCCACCAACCGCGCCCCGGGTGGGCAATGTTCCAGCAACTCCGCCGGCACGATGGAACCGGCGTAGAGACACACGGGGCAACGGGCCAGCAGGCGCGCGCCCCGCAGGGTGATCAGATCCGCCGCGCCGGGACCGGCGCCGATGAAGTGTACGGTCATCAATCAGTTCCTCTTTTCCACCGCCCATTGCACCACGGGCATGGCGGGACGAAAACCGTGCAGAGTGCCGACGGGTTCCAGGCGTTCCACCGACAGACGGGTCAGGGTGCCGCCGTAGCGCTGCCAGGCCCGCTGGATGACCTGCTCCGTCTCCAGCACCACCACGTTCGCCACCAGGCGACCACCGGGGAGCAGGGCGGCCCAGCACTGGTCGATGACGGCCTCGTCGCGGGCGCCGCCGCCGATGAAGATCGCATCCGGCCGGGGCAATCCCTCCAGTACGGCGGGGGCACGACCGACCCGCACCTCCAGCCGGGGGACGCCCAGGGCGGCGGCATTGCGGGCCGCGCGGGCGGCCCGCTCCGGGTGGCTGTCCACGGCAATGGCCCGGGTGTCGGGGTGGGCCAGCAGCCATTCAATGCCGATGGAACCGGAACCCGCCCCCACGTCCCAGAGCAGCGCGCCGGCCCGGGGACGCAGGCTGGACAGGGTGACGGCGCGAATCTCCCGCTTGGTGATCTGGCCGTCGTGTTCGAACCACTCATCCGGCAGCCCCGGGGCCAGGGGGATGATAGGGGCATCCACCTCCGCCTGTACCTCCAACGCCAGCAGGTTCAGGGGCTGGATGTCCTGGAGGTCGAAATCCCGCGCCCTGACATGACGCCGGCGTTCCCGTGGACCGCCCAGGGCCTCCATCAGGGTCACGGCGGTCTCACCGAATCCCCAGCGGGTCAGGGCCTCGCAGATCTGCCCCGGCGAGTCCTGGTCGGCGGTGAGCACGAACAGGCGCGCCCCCGGCTGCAGGGCCGGCCGCAGGGTCTCCAGGGGGCGACCGGTGAGGGACACCACCGCGCATTCCTGCTGGGCCCAGCCCAGGCGGGCGGCGGCCAGCGACACGCTGGAGGGGTGAGGCAGGCAGCACATCTCCCGCGCCGGCAGATGCCGCAGCAGGGTGCTGCCCACGCCGAAGAAAAAGGGATCACCGGAAGCCAGCACCACCACTGGCTGTCCCCGCCGGGCGAGAATCCGGGGCAGGGTGTCGGACAGGGGCGAGGCCCAGGGCAGTGCTTCTCCCCGGATCAGGGGCGCGGCCAGGGTCAGATGACGCGCTCCGCCGACCACCAGGACGGCGGCACCGATCAGGGCGCGGGCAGCGGGGCTCAGGGCCTCGACGCCCTCCTCTCCCAGGCCTATGATGCTCAGCCAGGGACCCGGGGGAGCACCGGCCGGTTGACGGACGTGTTCAGCGGTCATGGCAGTCTCTGCCCCGGCAACATCCCGCGCCCTGCCCCACCGGCCAGAGGGCCGGGCCCGTCCATCCGTTCTGCCTGAAGCGAGCCATGACCCACACACCCCTGCGCATCCTGATCCTCGGCGGCACCGGAGAAGCCTTGCAACTGGCCCGGGCCCTGGAAGGTGACGCACGCTTTGCCCCCACCTACTCGGTGGCCGGGCGCACGCAAAATCCCCGCCTGCCGGACCTGCCCTGCCGCGGCGGCGGCTTCGGGGGCCCCGACGGCCTGGCCGGCTACCTGGGCCGGGAGGCCGTCGAGGTACTGGTGGATGCCACCCACCCCTTTGCCGCCCGCATGTCCACCCATGCGGTCATGGCCGCGAAGCAGACGGGCGTTGCCCTGCTGGCCCTGCGGCGCCCGGCCTGGATACCCGGCCCGGAGGATCACTGGCACGGGGTGCCGGACATGGCCGCCGCGGTACAGGCCCTGGGCACCCGCCCCCGGCGGGTCTTTCTCACCATCGGGCAACTGGAACTGGCTCCCTTTTGCGAGGCACCCTGGCATCGTTACATCATTCGCAGCGTGGATCTGCCCGCGGTACGTCCGCCGGACTGCCTGTGCATCACCGAACGCGGCCCCTTCCGGCTGGAGGATGAACAACGACTGCTGCTGCAGCACCGCATCGACGCCCTGGTGACCAAGAACTCCGGCGGCGAGGCCACCCGCGCCAAGCTGGAAGCGGCACGGATGTGCAACGTGGAGGTGATCATGGTGGATCGCCCGTGGGTGCCGCCGGCGCCCGCCGAAGTGCCGGACCCGAAGGCCGCCCTGGACTGGCTGGGCGCCCACTACGTCCGTTCCCGACCCACGCTGCGGGGCGTGTAGATCCAGGGATCCTGCCCGGTACGGGGGATCAGCCGGGTCTCGGCGTTGCCGACGATCACCAGGGTGCGCATGTCCGCCTGCTCCGGCCGGGCCCGGGCCAGGGTGGTCACCGCCACCGCCTCTTCCGGGCGGCTTACGGCACGGGCAAAGATCACCGGCACATGGCCCGGTAGATGACGACGCAACAGGGTCAGGGCTTCGCCCAGTTGCCAGGGACGCGCCTTGGAAATGGGATTGTAGAACGCCATGGCAAAACCGCCGCGGGCGGCGCACTCAAGGCGATTCAGGATGACGGTCCAGGGTTTGAGGTTGTCCGACAGGGACATGACGCAGAAGTCATTGCCGAACGGCGCCCCCAGACGGGCACCGGCGGCCAGCACCGCGGACACCCCGGGATGCACGGTCACCTCCAGATCCCGCCAGCCGGGCTCGCCATGGTCCATGGCCTCGAAGACCGCGGCCGCCATGCCGAACACACCGCCGTCGCCGGACGAGACCACGGCCACCCGAGCGCCTTCCGCGGCCAGTTGCAGGGCCAGGCGCGCCCGCATGATCTCCTCGCGGTTGTCGGAGGCATGGATCCGCTGCCCCCCCTCGGCGACCACCCGCTCCACATAGGGGACATACCCCACCAGATCCGTGGCCTGGGCCAGGGCCAGGGTGGCCCGGGGGCAACGCAAATCCTCGGCGCCGGGACCCAGACCGATGACATCCACGCGACCGCTCATCGAACCCCCTGCCTGCCGGGTACCAGCACGATGGTGAAATAGGGCGCCGTCCGGTCTTCCGGCCAGTCGGCCAGGCGCGCCACATGGGCGCCCTCCATGGTGCCCCGCTCCACCAGGATGGCCCGTTCCAGCAGACCGGCCCGGATCAGGGCCGTGCGGATACGGGGAAGATTACGGCCCACCTTCATGAAAACAGCGGCATCGGTACGGCTCAGATGGGACACCATGGCGTCCTCCGGCAGGGTGCCGGGGATCACCGTGAGCACATCGTCACCATGGGTGATCGGGGTGTCGGCCTGGGTCCAGCATCCACTCATGCCGCTGATGCCGGGGACCACCCGGGCCGGGAAGCGGTGAGACAGGCGATCGTGCAGATACATGTAGGAACCATACAGGAAGGGATCACCCTCGCAGATCACCGCCACATCCTCTCCTGCGTCCAGATGGCGCGCCACCGCCGCCGCCGCCTGGTCGTAGAAGTCGCTCATGTCGCGCGCATAACGGGGATCATGGATGGAGACCTCGGTGGTGAAGGGGTACTCCAGGCGCAGGATCCGCTGCTCGGGAAGCAGGTGGGGGCCGGCGATCCCCAGGGCCTGCCCGGTGCGACCCTGCTTGGCAAAGGCGGCCACCACCGGTGCCGCCCGCAGCAGGCGCAAGGCCTTGAGGGTGATGAGCTCCGGATCACCGGGCCCCAGACCGATGCCGAACAGGGTGCCGGAGCCGCTCATTCCTGTTCACTCGCCAAGGCGTTGATGGCCGCCACGGTCATGGCGCTTCCGCCCAGACGGCCGTGGACGATCACGGACTCAAGACCCGGATAGGCGGCCAGGGCCTCCTTGGATTCCGCGGCGCCGACGAAACCCACCGCCATGCCGATCACCAGAGCCGGACGGGGCGCCCCCGCATCGATCAACTCCAGCAGGTGGAACAGGGCGGTCGGGGCATTGCCGATGGCCACCACGGCACCATCGAGCCGTTCCCCCCACAGATCCAGGGCGGCAGCGGAGCGGGTGTTGCCGATCCGCCGCGCCAGTTCGGGGACGCGGGGGTCGTCCAGGGTGCAGATGATCTCGTTGTCCGCCGGCAGCCGGGCGCGGGTAATGCCGTGGGCCACCATCTTGGCGTCACAGAGGATGGGCTTCCCCGCCAGCAGGGCCGCCCTTCCCGCCTTGGCGGCATCGGGCGTGAAGACCACCTGGGGCGCCAGTTCCACCATGCCGCAGGCATGGATCATGCGCACCACCACCCGGGCCTCCTCGGTACTGAAACCGTCCAGTCGGGCTTCGCCGCGGATGGTGGCGAAGGATTTACGATAGATGGCCGCGCCATCCTTGATGTAGTCGTAGGTCTGGGGCATGGATCGAGTGAACTGCGTGAAGGGCAATGCCGGGGCGGCCGGAGCGGGTGGGTAAGCTTAGCGGGTCGGGGTCCACGGGGCAATGCCCGACTTGCCCGACACCGGCCATCGGCCACCGGCGTTACCGGCTTTTTGAGGCCCGGGCATGCAAGCGCACTATAATCAGGCATGCAATCCTGTCGCCGCCAATCCCGTCAACCCTCGCCGAGGCAAGATTTTCAGGCCTGAAAAACCGTCACCATGCCGATCCCTCCAATCATGCCGCCGCTACCATGCTCGCAGGTTCCCAAAGGCACCTCGGACCGTTATCGGCGCCACGGGAACTGCCTTCTGGTCGGTGACGCGGCGGTCCGATGGGCGCGAACCCTGGAGGCGGAAACTGATGAACCCATCAGCTCTTGATCCCACCCTGCAGCCCGAACTGGCTCGGGCACTCCACAGCTATGTCATGGAGTCCGGCCGCCTGGTGGTAGTGGAAGTGGACAGTGACGGCCGGATCATGGGTGCCAACGTCACGTTCCGTTCCCGCTTTGCCGGATTTGCGGATGTACGCGGTGAATCCCTGTCCCGGTTCCTGGCCAGCGATGACGAGATGCCCGACATCGAGCCGGGACTTGCCCACCGTACCGCCATCGCCCGGATATTCAACACCGTCATGGGAGGAGAAAACTACCTGTTCCATGCCTATCCGCTCAATGCCCACACACTGCTGATCGGGGAGCCCGCCAAGACGGACGACAGCGACGTGATCGGCCGCATGGGCAATCTGGCACTGGAAATGTCCCGCCTGGTCAGGGATCTTCGCAAGGCCAATCACGATCTGGCCGTGGCCAACGAGCTGAATCAGCAGCTGGCCCGCACCGACGCGTTGACGCACCTGGCCAACCGCCGGTATTTCATGGAGCGCCTCCAACAAGGGGTGGTCCAGGCCCAGAGTCGCCGGCATGCCCTCTCCATCCTGATGATGGACCTGGATCACTTCAAGCAGATCAATGACAGCTTCGGTCATGCCGCCGGTGACACAGCGCTGACCGCCTTTGCGGAACTGCTGCGCGCGCTGGTCAGAATGTCAGACCTGCCGGGGCGACTGGGGGGAGAGGAATTCGGACTTTACATGTTTGACACCCATCGCCACGTGGCCGCGGCGGTGGCGGAACGCATCCGGGCAAGTACCTGGGAGCTTCGCCCCAACGGGCTGGATCATCGACTCAGTGTCAGTATCGGTATCGCCGTGCTTGAGCCCGAAGAGGATGCGGAAGCGCTGATAAGACGTGCCGACGCCGCGCTTTATCAAGCCAAGAATCAGGGCCGTAACCGGGTCGTCATCGCAGGGCCGGAGTCGGAACACGCGACCGGACGGGAAGAGAATGCACCTAGGAAGGACTGACATGATCGACCGCACGGACCGCGGGCGATAAAAATTTCAGGAGGGGGGGTTGCAATACCCGAGGGTTTTGATCAATATTAGACCCATGCCCTCAAACGGAAGGTGGAGGAGCCTGGCGGTTCTCCGAACGATTGGCCTCTGCAAAAGTCACAATCGCGCGTCGATCGAACCGACAGGTATTCCTCCACCTGCACTGCTAGTGCAGCACCGCTACTGCAAAGACCTTCTTAGTAGAAGGGTCTCCACATGAACACCAGGAAGTGAGCGGCGGCAGCCAGAACCATGAACACCGTGAAGGTGGTCTTGAACTGCTCGTGGAATTCCTTGGCTTGTTCTTCGGTCAGGCCGGAGATGCTGTTGTCATTCATGGTCTAGTCCTCTCTTACTCGGAAGCTTCAACGGCGCTGGCGTCGAAGGTCAGCGGGTTGTAGTTGTCGTTGGCGTACACGAAGGCGTGAACGGCCAGGGCAACGACCAGGACAGCCATCAGAATGGGCATCAGCCAGGTGCCAGGATTGACCACCAGCCACAGCTTCCAGTCGTCTCTGGGGTTGCTGGGCTTGCTCGCTCTGTATTCGCTCATTGATATTACCCTCTTGGTTTAAGTACAGACCCCTTTCGAGATCCGGACGTTCTTGCAAACATCAACTTCTGATGCAGCCCCTTCAGTCCGGCCTGGCCGACCTGTCTGACAGGGACCGTAGTCAGGGTGTAAGTCTAGGCTGACGCCGCGCGATGTCAAGGTTTCGATACAGACGGAAGCCCCGGAAAGACCCAAGACTCACAAAAGCTTGACCCGGGTCAACGAGTGGATGGGTCATGGCGGCAAAAGCCGGGGTTTCAGCCGGATGGACACACCCGCCAGGACACGTCATGATGCCCGCAAGCCCCAGGACACCGGACTGTCCGCTCAGCACAAGGAGGTCAACCATGCCCATCACCGACTGGCCCGCCGCCGAACGCCCCCGGGAAAAACTCATTGCCCGCGGCGCCGCGGCCCTGTCCGATGCCGAACTGCTGGCCATCTTCCTGCGCACCGGGGTGGCAGGCCGCACCGCCGTGGATCTGGCCCGTGACCTGCTCACCCGTTTTGGCGGCCTGCGCCCCCTGCTGCAGGCGGACCTTCAGGACTTCTGCACCGCCCATGGCCTGGGAAAGGCCAAGTACGCCCAGCTCCAGGCCGTGCTGGAGATGGGAAGGCGGCACCTGTCCGAGACACTCAAGCGTGGTGATGCCATCACCAGCCCGGAACATACCCGGCGCTACCTGAGTGCCCGCCTGCGGGACTATCCCTTCGAGGTCTTCGCCTGTCTGTTCCTGGACAATCGCCACCGGGTCATTGCCTTTGAAGAATTGTTCCGGGGCACCATCGACGGCGCCAGCGTCCATCCCCGGGAAGTGGTGCGCCGCGCCCTGATCCACAACGCGGCGGCCGTCATCCTGAGTCACAACCACCCATCGGGAATCGCCGAACCCTCACGGGCGGACGAGGCCATCACCCGACGCCTGAAAGAGGCCCTGGGACTGATCGACGTGCGGGTACTGGATCACATCATCGTTGGCGACGAACTGGTGTCATTGGCGGAACGCGGCGTGATCTGAGACCGCTTTCCCGCATGCTTTTCAGGGTCTTGACGGGGCCGGAAAGGTTTAAGATAGGCCCGCCTTCAGGTCGTCAAGGAAACAGGATCGTGTCGGAACATGAAACCGAACTGAGCAACCGCCCCACCAGCCGCAACCTGCGGGTGCTGGGACGTCTGCTGGGCTTTGCCAGACCTCACACGGGCCGCATCATTGCCGCCGCCGTGGCCCTGGTGGCGGGGTCCGGGGCCGTGCTGGCTTTCGGGGCCGTGCTGCGCCTGGTGATCGATCAGGGACTGACCGCCGGCGATGCCGCCGCTTTGAACCAGGCCCTGATGCTCCTGCTGGGCGTAGTGCTGCTCATGGCCACCGCGGTCTCGGTACGCATGTATCTGGTGACCTGGATCGGTGAGCGGGTGGTGGCGGACCTGCGCCGGGCGGTATTCGAGAAAGTACTGCGCCTGGACCCAGCCTTCTTCGAGATGACCCGCACCGGGGAAGTGATCTCCCGTCTGACCACGGATACCTCCCTGGTACAGGTGGTGGTGGGCTCCACCCTGGCCATCGCGGTACGCAACCTGCTGCTGTTCTGCGGCGGCATGGCCATGCTGTTCATCACCAGCCCCAAGCTGACCCTGGGCGTGTTGCTGGGGGTGCCACTGATCACCGTGCCGGTGTGGATCCTGGGACACCATGTCCGCCGTCTTTCCCGCCAGTCCCAGGACCGGGTGGCCGACATTGGTGCCTATATTGACGAAACCCTCTATGGTATCCGCACCGTCCAGGCCTTCTGCCATGAAGCGGTGGACATGCTGCGCTATGGCCGCCAGGTTGAACAGGCCTTCGACACCGCCATCCGGCGCACCCGCTTCAGCGCCCTGCTCAGCGGCATGGTGATGCTGCTGGTATTTTCCAGCATCAGCCTGGTGTTGTGGGTCGGCGGGCACGACGTGCTGGCCGGACGCATGAGCAATGGACAGCTGGCGGCATTCGTGTTCTATGCCGTGCTGGTGGCCGGCGCCGTGGGCGCCATCAGCGAAGTCATCGGCGAGCTGTTCCGGGCCACCGGTGCGGCGGAACGCCTGATCGAACTGCTGGATACGGAACCCGCCATCACCCCGCCCACCCGGCCGCGAGTCCTGCCGGCCCCACCCGAGGGCCGGGTGCAGTTGGAGCAGGTGGTGTTCCGCTATCCCTCCCGCCCCGAGCCTCCGGCCCTGGACGGGATCACCCTGACCCTCGAACCCGGCGAGAAGGTCGCCCTGGTGGGGCCCTCGGGGGCCGGCAAGTCCACCGTCCTGCAGTTGCTGCTGCGCTTCTATGACCCCGAGTCCGGACGCATCCGTTTTGACGGGGTGGACATTCGGGAAACAGATCCGGGCCAGCTACGAAGACGCATGGCTCTGGTGCCCCAGGATGCGGTCATCTTCGGCGCCGATGCCTGGGAAAACATCGCCTTCGGCATGGACGGAGTGAGTCGGGAACAGATCCGACAGGCGGCGGATGCGGCCCATGCCAGCGAATTCCTGGACCGCCTGCCGGAGGGGTTTTCCAGTCATCTGGGAGAACGGGGCGTACGCCTGTCCGGCGGCCAGCGCCAGCGCATCGCCATCGCCCGCGCCATCCTCAGGGACCCGGCCCTGCTGCTGCTGGACGAGGCCACCAGCGCCCTGGACGCGGAAAGTGAACGCCTGGTCCAGGAAGCTCTGGAACACCTGATGGAAGGACGCACCACCCTGATCATCGCCCACCGCCTGGCCACGGTCCGCAAGGCGGACCGGATCGTGGTCATGGACCAGGGCAGGATCGCCGCCGTGGGGACCCACGATGAGCTGGTGGCCCAGGGAGGACTCTATGCCCGACTGGCAGCCCTGCAGTTCAGGGAGGGACAGGAAGGACTGACGGAACCAGGCCGGCGCACCGGCACCGGGGGCTGAACCCGGGGCCGGTGGCGGTTCCCTCTCATCCCCGGATCAGCAACACGTCCGCGTCCTGCACCTGGTGCACCACCCGGCGGGCCACGCCGCCCAGAAGGGCATCCTGGAGACGGTTGCGGCCGTGGGTGCCCATCACCACCAGCTCGGCCCTGAACTCCTGCACGGCCCGCTCCAGCACATCGGGCGCATAGCCCAGACGCAGCTCGGCGGAGAGCCGCTCCGTCGGCAGACCGCAACCGGCCAGAAAATCATTCAGCTCCTGCTCCTGTTCGGCGCGCACTTCCTGCTTGATCCTCGCCACCTCGCTGGCCACCACCCGGTTGCGCAGCACCTCGTCCAGGGAATCCATGTTGTAGGCATGCACTGCGCGCAGGGTTTCCTCGGGGGAAAGCGCCGCGGCCAGGCGGAGGGCGCTGCGGGTCCGTTCGGAATAATCCACCGGCACCACGATATGGCGGTAAGCCCCCTGCACCGGCTTCTTCACCACCAGGATGGGGCGATCGGCATGGTGGACCAGGTTCTGGGTGGTGGTGCCCAGCAGGATCTCCTTGAAGCTGCGCTGGCCGTGGGAGCCCACCACGATCAAGTCCGCTCCGAACTCGCGGGCCTCCGCCAGGATCTGCTTGTGACCCTGACCCCGCACGCAGCGGATGTCCATGTCCAGGTCGTCGGCGGCGCCCAGCGCCGTCATCCGCTCCGCCATGGCCTGCTCGGTGGCCTCCACCAGATCCGCCATGAGGGTGTCCGCATCACCCCGCCATCGCTTGAGGACGGTCTCGTCCAGGGTCGGGGCAGGAATCACGTTGACCACCCGCAGTCGGGCGCCTTCCGAAGCGGCCAGCTGCAGGGCGCGTCGACCGGCGTTGTCGGCGCCGGCGGAAAGGTCGGTGGCAAACAGGATCTTGCTCAGCTTCATGGTATATCTCTCTCGTGCAGGACATGGCTCTTTGCTGTCTCGGCGCGCCAGTCCACCCTGACATGGCACCGGTCGCACTGATTGTCGCACAGTTACTGCCGCTGTCACGTGACCGGCTGTAAAATGCAACCCACGGTCATCGCCCCGTCCAGCAGCATTGCGCCTGCGTCAGGAGCACTCCCTTGCATATCAGTCATCTTCTTATCGTGCAGTATTGCGCGATTCTGGTCTTTTCATCCCTCTATGCCCCCCAGCCCCTGCTGCCCGTGCTGGCGGAGGCATTTGCCGTCAGCGAGGCCAGGGCCTCGCTGCTGATCACCGTGGCCCTGCTGCCCCTGGCCATCGCGCCGGTGGCCTATGGTTTCCTGCTGCAGAGACTGTCGGCCAGGCGCCTGCTGATCGGCGCCACCTGGCTGCTGGCCGTCACCCAGGTGGCGGTGTATCTGGTCACCAGCTTTGAACTGCTGCTGGCCCTTCGCCTGGCCCAGGGGCTGATCATTCCCGCCATGCTCACTTCCCTGATGACCTACCTGGCCGCCAGCGCCCCGCCGGGACAGATCGCCCGGGTGATGGCCATCTACATTGCCGCCAGCGTGCTGGGAGGCTTTCTGGGGCGCATGATCTCCGGGCTGATCTCCACCCAGTTCGGCTGGCGCTGGTCATTCCTGTTCCTGGCCGTGGCCATCGCCCTGTGCGCTTTGCTGTTGCAGCGCCTGAAGGCCGACCCGCCGGTGAGCTTCCAGCGCCTGGACCCGCGGACCATCCTGCAGGTGCTGCGGCAACCCAGCTTCCTGCGTCTGTACCTGGTGGTGTTCTGCGCCTTCGGTGCCTTTGCCTCGCTACTCAACTTCCTGCCCTTCCGCCTGGTGGAACTGGGCACCGGACTGAGCGAGACCGGCATCGCCTTCATGTATGCGGGTTACCTGATGGGCGTGGTCACTTCCCTGCTCTCCCTGCGCATCGCCGACCATATCGGCGGCGCGGTGAACACCATGCTGCTGGGCAGCGCGGTGTTCCTGGCCGCCCTGCTGTTCTTCACCGGTTCCCAGGTGTGGGTGATGTTCGTGGGCATGTTCGTGCTCTGCGCCGGCATGTTCCTGATCCATTCCCTGGCACCGGGCGTGCTCAATCAGGCCGGCGGCGAGCAGCGGGGGGTGGTCAACGGACTGTATATTGCCTTTTACTATGCGGGCGGTACCACCGGGTCGTTCCTGCCGGGATTCCTGTATCACGGCCTGGGCTGGCACGCGTATCTGGGCGCGCTGGCCGTGACCCTCAGCTTCGGCGGGTGGCTGCTCTGGACCTTGCGACGCAGCGGCCTTTGAGACCGGCCGAAAAACCGAAACACCCTGGAGGCAAAGGATAGATGAGCCAAGACACTGCCAAGCCGTCCCGCAAGGGACTGCCCCGCTGGGCCAGACTGCTGATGACGCCCCTGATCCTGCTGGCGGCCGCCGCCCTGATCTGGAGCCAACTGCCTAAGGGCGCCTACTCCACGGATTTGAGCCGCATCGGAGACGGGCGCCCTGCCCTGGTACTCACTTACGACGCCTCCTTCCTGGCGGGCATGCGGGTGATGGGCTACATGGACGAGATCCGTGATGACTACATGCCGCGGGTCCACTTCCTGGTGGCCAATGTGGGCACCCCCGACGGACGCAGCCTGGCGAACCGGCACGGGGTTCGGGACGGGGCCGTGCTGCTGTTTTCAGCCCAGGGGACACTGGTGGAACAATTGCCGGCACCGGCCGGCGCGGAGGAACTGCGTCAGGCCCTGGATCGGACCCTGATGGCGACCCGGTAGGCACCGGGCGCAGGGGGCGGGCAGGGGGCAGGGATGCCCCCACGAACCGGATCAATGCTTGTAGCGGTAGCTGATACGGCCCTTGGTCAGGTCGTAGGGAGACATCTCCAGCTTGACCTTGTCGCCGCTGACCACACGGATACGGTAGCGGCGCATCTTGCCGGAGGCGTAGGCCTGCACCTGCACGCCGTTCTCCAGTTCCACGCGAAAACGCTGATCGGGCATCACGTCGGTGACGGTGCCTTCCATCTCGATGAGATCTTCCTTATTGGACATGGGGTACCTCTCTTTCCGTCAGGCAGGACACATGAGGGAACCGCGTTTCTGTCCGGCCTGAGTGAGTGTCGGCCTGGCCCTGTGGGCCTGTGCCATGGGGTCGTGCGTCTGCCGATGCAGCGCAGATAAGGTGGGGCAAGGCGGTCTTGATGCCGCTTGACAGGGTCCCGATGCCGGTCGTCATGCCCAGGACCGCTGCAGTATACACGAATCAGGATTCATTTTCAGGGACTTACGCGCATACCCCTGAAAAGGAGAGCGGAACGGGGTTGCCACGATGAAATTAAGCGATGGCTAATATTGCCCGTTTCCCTTAAAGTGTGCGGCATTCAAAGGGCGCCGGAGTCCGGCTTCGGGCGTCGCCGGATCAACTGCTCACGGGGGCATCCGATGGAATCACAACCGAGACTGCCGCACTTCCCTGTCGCCTGGTTCGCCATGATCATGGGCCTGCTGGGCTTCGCCATCGTCTGGGACCGGGCCGATGCCCTGCTGGCCGTCCCCCCGGTCATCGGTGATGTCCTGAGGGGCTTCGCCGTGGTGGCCCTATTGGGAGTGGCGGCACTCTATCTGACCAAGCTGGTCCGCTACCGGGAAGCCGTGGTCAAGGAACTCAACCACCCCATCAAGCGCAACTTCTTCGCCACCATCTCCATCAGCCTGATCCTGCTGTCCATTGCCTTCCTGGAGGACGCCCCCGGCCTGTCGCTGGTGCTCTGGTCCGTGGGCGCGGTGCTTCACCTGCTGTTCACCCTGTACGTGATGTCGGTGTGGATCAATCACACCAGCTTCCAGATCCAGCACATGAATCCAGCCTGGTTCATCCCCGTGGTGGGTAACATCCTGGTGCCCATCGCCGGAGTACACCATGCCAGCCCGGAAATCTCCTGGCTGTTCTTCAGCATCGGCCTGGTGTTCTGGATCGTGCTGCTGACCATCGTGTTCTACCGGATCATTTTCCATGATCCACTGCCGGAAAGGCTGGTGCCCACCCTGTTCATCCTGGTGGCGCCGCCGGCCGTGGGCTTCATTTCCTATCTCAGCCTGACCGACAGCCTGGATCCCTTTGCCCGGGTGCTGTTCTACACCGGCCTGTTCCTGACCCTGCTGCTGTTCTCCCTGGTGGGTCGCTTCGGACGACTGAAGTTCTTCATCTCCTGGTGGGCCTATTCATTCCCCATGGCGGCCATGACCCTGGCGGCCATCAAGATGCACGGCCTGACCGGTGATCCCCTCCATTACGTGATCGGCGTGGTCATGATCGGCGTGCTCACCTTCATCATCGGCGCCCTGCTGATCCGCACGGGCATCGCGATCAGAAGGCGGGAGATCTGCGTCGAGGAATGATCCGGCGCCTCATTCCGGCGGCCCTGTCCGCGGAGTATCGGCCATCTCGATCCTGATGGCCTTGCCCTGCAGCAGGGCCTCGGAGACCTTTTTGCGGGCAGAGTCCAGCATGCGGGAAAACGTGCTGCGCGACACGCCCATGCTGTCCGCCGCATCCGCCTGATAGCGGCCTTCCAGGTCCGCCAGACGCAGGGCTTCCACCTCCTCCAGTGCCAGCACGACCTCCTCCAGATCCCGCAGCGGGATGCCGGCCGGCTTGAAGTAGGTACAGTCGGGACGACAGGTGATCCGGCGTGGACCGCGTGGCCTTGGCATGGGCTGCTCCGTGATGGATGCTTGTATCTATTATGGTCATATGCGCATAATTGGCCACGAATCTTGACGGAGAAACCAACATGCGCATTGCCGTGACAAGTCAGAATTTTCGCACCATCACCGGCCATGCGGGCAAGTGCCGGCGCTTTCTGGTCTTCGGGCCGGGCGCGGCGGATGCCCCGGAAGAACTGCAAAGCCTGGATCTTCCCATGGAGATGGCCCTGCACGAACATCGGGGCCAATCCCACCCTCTATTCGAGCTGGGACTCACCGACCTGATCACCCAGGGGGCGGGTCCCGGCTTCATTCGCCGTCTGGCGGCCCAAGGGATCCGGGTCCATGTGACCAGCGCCACGGACCCGATCGCCGCCGTTCGCAGCCTGTTGACCAAAGAACCCCTGCCGCAACCATTGGAGGGGGCCTGCCGACATTGAAACGCCCACCGGGCGGCGCCGGGACACAACCCATCCGGCAGATCACCTCTGATCCCGGGGCCGCTCGCGACGCGTCTGCTTGATGCGATACATGGCCTCGTCGGCTCGGTTGAGAAAGTCCTGGGGCTTGTCCGTGTGCCTGAATAACGCCACGCCGACGCTGCAACCCACATTCACCATGTGGCCCTTGGCCTCGATGGGCAGGGAAATCTGTTCTTCGGCACGCAGTGCCAGTTTGCCGGGATCGGCGTTCCTGCCGCCGTTCTCCGAAAGCAGCAGGGCAAATTCGTCCCCTCCCAGACGGGCCGCGATATCATCACCACGCACCAGGTTGCGCAGGCGCTCCGCCACCACCTGCAGCACGATGTCTCCCGCCTCGTGCCCCAGACGGTCATTGATGGGCTTGAACCCGTCCAGATCCAGATAAAGCAATGTCAGACGCCCCCCATCATGCCGGTGCTTCTCCATCCGTTGTCCGAGTGTTTCCATGAACCGGCGCCGATTCACCAGCCCGGTGAGTGCATCCGTATTGGCAAGATCGGCCAGCTTCTGCTGTGAACGACGCCGTGCCTCCACCTCCCGGCTCAGGTCCCGGGTGCGGCGGGTGATGATGCCGGCGGACTGGTTGAAGGATCGGGTCAATTCGGTGAATTCCCCCCAGAACGGCTCCTTGACGAAGACATCGCTCTGATGCCTGCGCAAGGCTCGGGTGGCCTGGGTCAGCAGGCTCACCGGCCTGGAGATCATGCGGGTCAATACGAGTGCCATGACCAGACAAAGCAGCAGGACGAACAATACCGTCACCAGGAGAAACTGCGTCTGTTCCCTGAGCGCCGCCTTCAGCACCTGGAGCGATACATAAACCACCACGTCGCCCAGGCCATGGTCCAGGGGCATCGCCAGCAGCAAATGGTCACAGACACGGACCGGTCCGGCATCGGGGACGAATGGAACCTCGCCGAAGGCGACACAGATACCGTGATCCAGACCGGCATCGACACCGAGGATACGAAGACCTTGCTGCCCCTCACGCAGTAGCAGCAAGGTTTTCCCGCCCAGATCCTCATAGGGGAAGTCTTCCACCACGGCCAGCAGATCATCCATCAGTACCAACAGGTGCAGACTGCCGATATGACGATCATCAAGCACCAGAGGGCCGCTGACCCAGAGCGTGGGCCGGTCGCCGTTTTCCGGCCAGTGAACCTCGAGACTGATCTCCGGCTGCCGCAACACGGGCGGTCGCATGCCGGTCTCACCCAGGCGCCCTTCATGGTATACACCCGTCACGGAGCGACCCTCCCCGTCGCGAATCCAGATCCCGCCGAGCGCTTCCACGGGTTCCAGTGCATCCCGCAGGATGCGATCAATCAGCCGGTGATGGACGGGATCGCCGGTCCGCAGATAAGCCTCCAGGCTGATGCGCATCTGGGTCCGGCTGGCCACCAGGTCCAGGTGATCGATCATGCGCCGGAACTCCAGATTCAGGCGCCGCTGCTGAACCTGGGCAATCCGCTCCAGGCCGGCCTCCGCAAGGGACAAGGTGAGGACACGGGTGTGATGGTATTGAGCCAGGAACAACACCCCCTGGGGAACCAGTGCCACCAGCAGAAACGCCATCAGCAGCCTGTGGCGCAGCCCCAGGCTGCGCCACAGGCGACGCACTCCGGCATGGGGCTTGGCAGGCCTTTCCCGCTGCCCGGTGTCATCGCCCTGTTCGGCATGCCCCATACCCTCTCCCGCGGGACGAAATCCCATTTCCAAATGCCGTCACGATACCGCCACCGGGCACGATTGCAAACCTCCGTGAACCAAAGAAAGACAGGCCTGCCAAAAACTTGAAAGACCTTCACGGAGTATCCGCGATGATCAGGATCAGACGTTCCCATGAACGCGGCCATGCCGATCACGGCTGGCTGCAGTCCCGTCACTCCTTCTCCTTTGCCGATTACCACGACCCGGCGTGGATGGGCTGGGGCAATCTGCGCGTCATCAACGAGGACCACATCGCACCGGGGGGCGGCTTCGACACCCATGGGCACCGGGACATGGAGATCATCACCTACGTGATCAGCGGTGAACTGGCCCATCGGGACAGCCTGGGCAACGGCACCGCCATTCCCCCGGGGGACGTGCAGCGCATGAGCGCCGGCAGCGGCATCCGTCACAGCGAGTTCAATCACGCCCCGGACCGCATCACCCACCTGCTCCAGATCTGGATCCTTCCCGATCGGAAGGGCATCCCGCCCAGCTACGAGCAGAAACACTTTGGCGACGAAGAAAAGCGTGGACGACTGCGCCTGCTGGCCTCGCCGGACGGTGCCCAGGGTGCCGTGACCCTCCACGCGGATGCCCGCCTGCTGGCCGGCCTGTTCGACGGCGCCGAACAGGCCGCGCTGGATCTGGATCCGCAACGCAGATACTACGTACATCTGATCAAGGGGGCGCTCACCGCCAACGACCATCGCCTGGCGGACGGCGATGCCCTGCTCCTGACCGGAGAGACGCGACTGGCGCTGAGTGACGGAGACGGGGCCGAGGTGCTGGTCTTCGATCTGGCCGCCTGAAAGGATGCCGCCATGAGCAACCGAAATGACAGCAGCTATACTCACACTCGATACGGGTTTCCGGAGACCCCCGGCCATGGTCAAGGCCCAGACACGCACGCTGATAAGACGCCCGCTGGAACAGGTCTTTCGTTTCGTGGTGGAAGACTTCGTCACCAACTACCCGCGCTGGTCCCCCGAGGTGAAGAGCCTGCGGGTGCTCACCCACGGCCCCTTGCAGGTAGGCTGGACCGGGCATCAGGTGCGGGTGGACCAGGGGCGGCGCACGGAATCCGACTTCAGGGTGATCGCACTGGAGCCGGGGCGGCAGGTCACCTTTCGCGGCGTGAGGGACCCCTACCGCATCGACTACCGGTTCGAACCCCGGGAGCAACATACCGAACTGCACTTCAGCTTTGAGATGGGGAAGCTCAGTCTACCCCTGCGTCCGTTCGAGAAACTCATCCGTCTGGCGGTACAGGAGGGTACCGAGCGCACGGTGCGCAACCTCAAGGGACTGGTCGAGGCGGAGATCGAGCCGCCATCCCCCTCCGCGGCCTGAAACCCGCCCCGTTCAACCTTCAGAGTCATCGCCTCCATGGACTTCATTCCCGAAAAAGATGCCTCCGGCCTGATCCCTTCCGTACTCGCCCAGATCCTGGATACCTGCGTCAACGGCGTGACACTCTCGGACCCCGATCTGCCGGACAACCCGATTGTCTACGCCAACGCGGTATTCGAGCACATGACCGGCTACTCCCGCGCGGAAATCATCGGTCACAATTGTCGTTTCCTGCAGGGAGAGGACCGGGAACAGCCGGCCATCGAGGAGATCCGCAAAGCGCTGGCGGAAAGACGGGAGGTGGAAGTCACCCTGCGCAATTACCGCAAGGACGGCACCCTGTTCCATAACCGCCTGAGCATCCGGCCCCTGTTCGATGCCTCCGGCAAACTGATCTATTTCCTCGGTGTGCAGTACGACGTCACCGACCTGGTGAATGCCCAGACCGAAGTGGCCCGACTGGAGGCACTGCTCCGGCAGGGGGGCTAGCCAGCCTGGCTTGAAATGCCCGCTCGGGCCATTCCATCCCCCCTCCCCTCATCCCCGACCCTTCTCCCCCAGAGGGAGAAGGGAGCATCCGTGGCCGAACCCAGGTTCATGCGTCATTCCCGCGCACGCGGGAATCCAGACACTGACCCGCTGAATCCTTGACTCCCGCTTTCGCGGGAGTGACGGCAAAGGACAAGCGCTTGAGCCGCCCCAAAACTGTGGACAAGACTGTGGATGTCATGTCGATACCCTGATCACCTTCAGGCGCCGACACCACGGCAGGAAACAGAGCAAAAAAATATAGCATTGATTTAAAAAGACTAAACCACCCAACACTCAAAGACTTCCGACTGCGGGAAAGGCGATTCCGGGCCAAGGCCAACCATGGCAAGCCTGTGCATAACCGGCCCTGAAAATAACAGGCGCGGACGAATCTCAGATGATGGCGGGAATGCTGATGACCCGGTTTCGGCCCTGGCGCTTGGCCTGATACAGCGCCGAATCCGCACGCCGCAGCAGGTCATCGGGATACTGATCAGAAGCCTGACACTGTGTCAGGCCAAAGCTCGCCGTGACACCGAAGGTGGCATCCCTCGCACCGCTCAGCCGGATGGCCGCCACATCCACCCGGATCTCCTCCCCCAACCAGAAAGCCTGGTCCAGCAAGGTATCCGGCAGGAAGATCACGAACTCCTCGCCCCCCAGACGGGCCGAGACATCCGTGCGGCGCAAACGCGCTTTAAGGATGCCTGCGAAGGCGATCAGGACCTCATCGCCCTTGGCATGACCGTGCTGGTCGTTGATGGCCTTGAACTTATCCAGATCCACCATGATCACGCAGAACGGGGAGGCCGTCCTGCCGAACCGGTCCAACTCCCGGGATACCACGTCGAAAAAATAGCGCCGGTTGAACAGACCGGTCAGGGCATCGCGGATGCTCATTTCCCGCAGTTCCTGTTCCAGTTGCTTCTGGCGGGTGATGTCCATGACCAGACCATGCCAGAGGGTTCCCCCTTCAGGGGTCCGTTCCGGAGTGGACTGCCCGTGCAGCCAACGCACTTCACCATCCACGCAGACCCGATAATCAACGCTCCAGAACGTCTGGGTGCGTTCCGACGCTTCGACACTCTGCATCACCCGTTCGACGTCATCGGGATGAAAGACGTTCAGCAGCCGGTCCAGATCATTCTCCACATCCCCGGGATCGACACCAAAGAGATCCCGCATCTGATGGCTGGCATAGGGTATGCAATAACGCCCGTCGGCACGGCGTTCAAACTGATAGATCATGCCTGGAGCCGCCTCGGCGATCTTGCGCAATGTTTCTTCCACCTTCTGCTGGCGGGTGATATCCAGCGCGGCACCGGCAATGTGCATCAGCCGTCCCTCCTTGAAGACCTTGCGGCAGGTATCCTCGACCCAGATGTAACTGCCTTCGTGGGTCATGATCCTGTAACGACGGTTAAGATCCCGGGTTGAATCCCCCTGCAGCCAGGTCTCGAATTGAGCCAGGGTGGGCGCCACGTCATCGGGATGTACGAGATGGAACCACCCCCCGGGGGCGGTGAGTTTCTCGTCATCAATGCGCAGGAACAGGCGTAGATTGGGTGAAATGTATTCGATGCGGTAAGGAGGGACGGCTTCGGTGTAATAAACCACGGCCGGAGACAGCCGGAGTATCTCGTCCAGCATCGCTGGGAGGCCGGAAGAATCCGTCGGTTTGCTGTCTTCGGCGTCGAACGAGCCGTTCACCGGGGTTGCCAAGAGAGATCCACCTTAAGAGGGAACCACGAATCCACCTTAGCAGATTTGCCGACATGGTAAGGCACATCCTGCGCCCTACCTGCCCTGCCCCTCACCGGTCAGGGGCGGAACAACCGCTTCGCCCGTGTCTCAGGCCCGGCGCAGCCAGGCCAGCAGCAGCATCCCCAGACCGGCGATGCCGGCCAGCCAGGCCGGCCAGGGCGCGCCCATCACCGCCGGCAACTCCGGCGCCAGGGTCAGCATCAGCACTCCGCTGATCAGCAGGCTGCCCCCGGCCACCGCCAGGATGGTGGCCCGGTTGCCCTCCCGGACTTCCGTCCGCAGGGCCTGGAACTGGGCCTTGTCCATGCCCCGCACCCCCACGCCGCGGGCCTGAAGCCGCAGGGCCTCGTGGATCAGACCCGGCATGTCCGGGGCCTTTTCCAGGATCAGGGGCAGATTGCGCCGCAGACCCTTGACCAGGGCCCGCACCCCCACCTGCTCGTCCATCCAGCGCTGGATGAAGGGACGGGCGGTCTGCCACAGGTCCAGTTCCGGGTAGAGATCCCGACCCATGCCTTCGATGTTCAGCAGGGTCTTTTCCAGCAACACCAGCTGGGGCTGGACCTCCATGTTGAATCGCCGGGCGGTCTGGAACAGGCGCACCAGCACGTAACCGAAGGAGATGTCCTTGAGGGGCTTTTCGAAAATGGGTTCGCACACGGTGCGGATGGCCGCCTCCAGCTCCGTGATCCGCACATCCGGCGGCACCCAGCCGGACTCCACGTGCAGCTCCGCCACCCGGGCGTAGTCCCGATTGAAGAAGGCATAGAAATTCTCTGCCAGATAGCGCTGATCCGCCGGCGAGAGGGTGCCGACGATGCCGAAATCCACCGCCAGATAGCTGGGGTCCGCCGGATCGGAGACATCGATGAAGATGTTGCCCGGGTGCATGTCCGCATGGAAGAAATTGTGGCGGAATACCTGGGTGAAGAAGATCTCCACCCCCCGCTCAGCCAGCAGCTTCAGGTCCACCCCAAGGGCCTTGAGGGTGGCCACGTCGGACACCGGCACCCCCTGGATGCGCTCCATCACCATCACGTCCTTGCGGCAGTAGTCCCAGAACACCTCGGGCATGTAGAGGATATTGGAATTCTCGAAGTTGCGGCGGATCTGGGAGGCGTTGGCGGCCTCCCGCAGCAGGTCCAGCTCGTCCAGGATGGTCTGTTCGTACTCGGCCACCACCTCCACCGGTCGCAGCCGCTTGCCCTCGGGCCAGTAGCGCTCGGTCAGCTCGGCGATGACGTACATGAGTTCCACGTCCCGGCGGATGGCCTTCTCGATGTTGGGCCGCACCACCTTGACCACCACCCGGCGACCGTCATGCATGACCGCCCCATGGACCTGGGCGATGGAGGCGGAAGCCATCGGGGTCTCCTCAAAGGAGGCAAACAGGCTCTCGATGGGACGCCCCAGGGACTTCTCGATGATGGCCCGGGCCTGCTCGTTGGGGAACGGCGGCACCCGGTCCTGGAGCTTGGCCAGTTCCACCGCGATATCCTCGGGCAGCAGGTCCCGCCGGGTGGAAATCATCTGGCCGAACTTGATGAAGATGGGGCCGAGATCTTCCAGGGCCCGGCGAATCCGTTCGCCCCGTCCATAGGGTACGGTGCGGAACC
Source organism: Ectothiorhodospira shaposhnikovii (assembly GCF_047222355.1). Lineage (NCBI taxonomy): Bacteria > Pseudomonadati > Pseudomonadota > Gammaproteobacteria > Chromatiales > Ectothiorhodospiraceae > Ectothiorhodospira > Ectothiorhodospira shaposhnikovii. Next base: position 3,341,167 of record NZ_CP178333.1, read on the forward strand.
AGTTCCACGGACCCAGGTAGCGCAAGAAGCGCACGGAGCGCAGCAAACGGATCGTCAGCACCACGTCATCCAGCCCGTGGCGGATGAGGACACGATTGATGGTGATCAGTCGAAGCAACTGGGAAGGGTGCAGATGACGCATCGAGAGTCCTGAATGTTCTTATCGCTGGGCCCGTTCCCGGGCTTGTTCCAGGCGCTGGATACGGGCCTGGAGGCGGTCTGCGTCGCTGCGCAGACGGTCCACCTCGTCCATGAAGACCTCCACCTCGCCCCGGGTGGGCAGGCTGCGGGTCTCTTCCTGCAGGTATTCCTTCACATCCAGGCGCAGGGATTCACGGCTGCGTTGCAGCCAGGCCGACAGGCCTCGCCAGGCCTCACCGGCGCGATGGGCCACCAGATCACCGGTGAGGCCGGCCAGCAGTTCTTCCCAGTCCAGATCCACCTGCCGCAGCAGGTCGCTGAAAAGGCGGGCCAGCTGAGGGTCGCCGATCACGCCGACCCCTTCCGGCAACCGGGCGCCGGGCTCCCCCGCCATCAGGCTCGCCAGGGTGGCGGGGGCACCGCTGATGGTCACCCCAGGCTCGCCGTCATACTGCCCCAGCACCTGCAGGTAGTCCTGCGCCGGCACGAAATACAGACACAGATCCACGCCGGTGACCTGCAGCGCCACCACGCCGCCCCGCAGGACCGCCAGGCGCTCCCCGCTGTCGGGGTCCAGCGCCAGGTAACGACGGATGGCCTGCTCCAGCAGGGCCGTGACCAGGGTGGGCGGTGTAGGCATGGGCATCTCTCCCGTGGGGCAGGCCCGCGGCGCTAGAGCTTGTAGCCCTTGTGCAGCGCCACGATGCCGCCGGTCAGATTGTGGTAGTCGCAGCGCTCGAAACCGGCCGTCTGCATCATCTGCTTGAGGGTTTCCTGGTCCGGGTGCATGCGGATGCTCTCCGCCAGATAGCGGTAGCTGTCCGCGTCTCCCGCCACCACCTTACCCATCAGCGGCAGGGCCTTGAAGCTGTAGACATCGTAGACCGACTGCAGGGGCTTGCTGGTGGGCTGGGAGAACTCCAGCACCAGCAGCTTGCCGCCTGGACGCAGCACCCGCAGCATGGAACGCAGGGCGGCGTTCTTGTCGGTGACGTTGCGCAGGCCGAAGGCAATGGTGATGAGATCAAAATAGTCGTCCGGATAGGGCAGGCATTCCGCGTTGCCCTGGACGTAGTTGATGTTGCCCACCAACCCCTCGTCGATCAGCCGGGCGCGGCCGCAGGCGAGCATGGAGGCGTTGATGTCGCACAGCACCACCTGACCGGTGGGACCGACGATGCGGGAAAAACGGGAGGTCAGGTCGCCGGTGCCGCCGGCCAGGTCCAGGATCTTCTGACCGGGACGCGCCGCGGCCACCTCGATGGTGAACCGCTTCCAGATCCGGTGAATCCCCATGGACATGAGGTCGTTCATGACGTCGTACCGGCTGGCCACGGAATGGAACACCTGCCCCACCCGTTTGACCTTGTCCTGCACCGGCACCTGTTCGTAGCCGAAATCAGTGGTTTTGTCGTCGGACATGCATGCTCCAGTTATCAGCCCTGGCGCTGGTGGCCGGCGGCCTCCAGTCGCTCCAGATAGGTTTGCCACAGCCGGGCCTGATCGACGCCCAACCGGTAAAGATATTCCCAATCGTAGATGCCGGTATCGTGCCCATCGGAGAACACCAGCTTGATGCCGTAGTTGCCCACCGGCTCGATGCCGGTGATGGTCACGGCTTCCTTGCCCACCTGCAGCACTTCCTGGCCGGGACCATGGCCGGTCACCTCGGCGGAAGGGGAGTAAACCCGCAGGAATTCGCAGCTGAGCCGGTGGCTCTCACCGTCGGCGTAGACCATTTCCAGCATCCGCGCCTGACGGTGCAGGCGGATGTCGGTGGGGCGATGTTTCACGGCACGTTCCTCCCGCGGGGTTCACAGGATGTAGCGGCTCAGATCCTCGTCCTGCACCAGTTCGCCCAGACGCTCGCTCACATAGGCGGCATCGATGACCAGGGGGCTGCTGCAGTCGGGGGCCTCGTAGGAGATCTTCTCCAGCACCCGCTCCATGACCGTATGCAGGCGCCGGGCACCGATGTTCTCGGTACGCTCGTTCACCTGGAAGGCGATCTCGCCCAGACGGCGCACACCGTCCTCGGTGAATTCCACGGTAACGCCCTCGGTGGCCAGCAGGGCCGCATACTGTTCGGTTAGGGAGGCACGGGGTTCGGTGAGGATGCGCACGAAATCCTCGGCGGTGAGGGCCTCCAGTTCCACCCGGATGGGCAAACGACCCTGCAGTTCCGGGATCAGATCCGAGGGCTTGGCCAGGTGGAAGGCACCGGAAGCGATGAACAGGATGTGGTCGGTATGCACGGAGCCGAACTTGGTGGAGACGGTGCAACCTTCCACCAAGGGCAACAGATCCCGCTGCACCCCTTCCCGGGAGACGTCGGCGCCGCTGTATTCACCGCGACGAACCACCTTGTCGATCTCATCGAGGAAGACGATGCCGTTCTGCTCCACATGGGAGACGGCCCGCAGCTTGATGTCATCCTCGTTCACCAGGCGGGCGGCCTCCTCGTCGGTGATCAGCTTGAAGGCCTCGGCGATCTTCAACTTGCGGGTGCGGGTACGCTGCCCGCCCAGGTTCTGGAACAGGCCCTGCAGCTGACTGGCCATGTCCTCCATCCCCGGCGGGGTCATGATCTCCACGCCCGGCGGCAGGGCCTGAACCTGGATCTCGATCTCCTTGTCATCCAGCTTGCCTTCCCGCAGGCGCTTGCGGAATTTCTGCCGGGTCTCGGAATCGGCGCCCCGGGACGGGGTATCGTCGGCCATGAAGCCGCCGCTGCCGCGCGGCGGCGGCAGCAGGGCATCCAGGATGCGTTCCTCGGCGGCCTCCTCGGCCCGGTGGCGCATCTTGTCCATCTCCTGCTCCCGCAGCATCTTGACGGCGGCATCCACCAGATCCCGGATGATGGATTCCACGTCCCGGCCCACATAGCCCACCTCGGTGAACTTGGTGGCCTCCACCTTGATGAAGGGGGCATTGGCCAGGCGAGCCAGGCGGCGGGCGATCTCGGTCTTGCCCACGCCGGTGGGGCCGATCATGAGGATGTTCTTGGGCGTGACCTCGCGGGCCAGGGCCGCGGGCAACTGCTGGCGGCGCCAGCGGTTGCGCAGGGCAATGGCCACCGCCTTCTTGGCGGCATCCTGACCGACGATGAAACGGTCCAGCTCCTGAACGATTTCGCGGGGAGTCATTTCAGTCATGGCACATCTCTTTACGCTGACACGGGGGCTGCGATCCACCGGGATCACAGTTCCTCGATGGTCAGGTGATGATTGGTGTAGATGCAGATGTCGGCGGCGATGTTGAGGGATTTTTCGGTGATCTCCCGAGCCGACAACTCGGTGTTCTCGTACAGGGCACGGGCGGCGGACTGGGCGAATGGACCGCCGGAGCCGATGGCGATGATGCCGTCTTCCGGCTCGATCACGTCACCGTTGCCGGAAATGATCAGGGAGTTGTCCTTGTCGGCCACCGCCAGCAGGGCCTCCAGGCGGCGCAGGGAACGTTCGGTGCGCCAGTCCTTGGCCAGTTCCACGGCGGCACGCAGCAGGTTGCCGCTGTATTTTTCCAGCTTGCCCTCGAAGCGCTCGAACAGGGTGAAGGCATCGGCGGTGCCCCCGGCAAAACCGGCCACCACCCGATCATGGTGCAGACGCCGGACCTTGCGGGCATTGCCCTTCATGATGGTATTGCCCAGAGAAACCTGCCCGTCCCCACCGAGGGCGACCTGCCCGTTGCGGCGCACGGAGACGATGGTGGTACCACGGAACTGTTCCAAGGGGAGACTCCTCACGTCTTGATGCCGACGACTGAGGGGGCATTGTAACGGAACTGGGGCACGAGGGGAGAAGGGCGGTCAGGAGTTTTGCTTTTGCCGCCGCGCTCGGGGATGGGCGGCATCATAGACCCGGGCCAGGTGCTGGTAATCCAGATGGGTATAGATCTGCGTGGTACCGATGTCCGCATGCCCCAGCAGTTCCTGCACCGCGCGCAGATCCTGGGACGATTCCAGGATGTGGCTGGCAAAGGAATGGCGCAGCAGGTGGGGGTGCACATGCCGCTCCAGTCCCTGGCTCAGGGCGCGGCGTGCCATCCGCTGCTGGATGGTACGGGGCGTCAGGCGCCGTCCATGACGGGCCACGAACAGGGCCGGTTCGTCCACCGCGGCCCACTGGGAGCGCACCCGCAACCAAGCCGCCAACGCCTCCCGCGCCTTGCGGCCCACCGGCACCTGGCGCACCTTGCGACCCTTGCCCAGCACCCGCACCATGCCGTCCTCCAGATCCAGTTGGGTACAGTCCAGGGCGGTCAATTCCGACAGGCGCAGCCCCGAGGAATAGAACAGCTCAAGCACCGCCCGGTCACGCACCGCCGGCAGGCTGTCGCCGGGAATCTCCAGCAATCGCCCCACCTCCTCCACATCCAGCACTTCGGGCAACTTGCGGGGGGTCTTGGGCGCCCTCACCCCCTGGGCCGGATTGGCCCCCACCACGCCCTCGCGGATGAGGAAATTGAAAAATCCCCGCACGGCGGACAGCAGACGTTGCAGACTGCGCCCGGAGGCACCGGCCCGGTGACGGGCCGCCACCAGGGCGCGAATGTCATGGACGGTCACGCGGGACCAGTCCGGCTCGGCACCGGGGAGCAGGACATGACCGCGCAGGGCGATCAGGTCCCGCCGGTAATTGCTCACCGTATGGGGAGAGCAGGCCCGCTCACGGGCCAGATGGTTCAGATAGGCCTGGATGCGGCCATCCATGGGAGCGGTATCGGGCGTGTTCATCCCGCGGCCAGACGATGACCCACCGCGTGGGAGAGGATCTCGCCCAGATAATCCAGGAACAGGGTACCCATGCCGGGATGGAAACGGGCGCCATCCCGGCTGCCCAGCCCCAGCACCCCCAGGGGACGGGTCCCTTCCAGCAGGGGTACGGCAACGGCGGAATGCAGCGACTTGCCCTCGTCCTCGGGGAACAGGGCCTTGAACTGGACGGCGGACAGCCGTCCGCACAGGGGACGACGGGTTTCGAAGAGCTTGTCGAAACTGCGCATGGCCGGGTCATCGGGGGCGGTGAAGTGAAGGCCCCTTTGCGGATCTCCGCACAGGCGCACCACCACCGCGTCGGCCCGGAATTCGTTGCGCAACTGTTCCTGAGTGGTGGCCAGCACCGCATCCAGGCTGTCCGCCTCCATCAGCCCCAGGGCCAGCTGATGCAGGCGCTGGCTCAGGCGCTCGTTCTCCCGCGCCACCTGCACCAGATCCATCAGCTTGCGCTCCAGACCCCGGTTGCGTTCCCGCAGGAGCCCGATCTGACGCTCGATCAGGGACACCGCGTCACCGCAGGGATGGGGCACCCGCATCACCTCCAGCAGGGGAAGATGACGTTCGAAGAAATCGGGATGGGCTCGCAGGTAGGATTCCACGGCCGTTTCGGAGAGGGTCTCGTCCGCGAGAGCCCCCTTGTCGGATATGCTCATAGTTCGATGGTCCCCGTAAAGACCGAGGTGGCGGGACCGGTCATGAAGACCGGGTCGTCTTCGCGACCCGCCCACTGTATCACAAGCCGGCCACCCGGCAGATCCACGTTCACCCGGTCTTCCAGCAGCCCCTGAATCCGGCCGGCGACGACGGCGGCGCAGGCCCCCGTGCCACAAGCCAGGGTCTCGCCGGCACCGCGCTCATAGACCCGCAGACGGATATGAGTGGGAGACACCACCTCCATGAAACCGGCGTTCACCCGCCGGGGAAAACGGGGATGCCCCTCGATGGCCGGCCCCAGGCGGGCCACCTCGGCAGTCTGCACGTTATCCACCCGCAGCACCGCATGGGGGTTGCCCATGGAGACGGCACCGATTTCCAGGGCCTGATCATTCACCATCAGGGTGTACCAGGGTGCCGCCTTGTCGGCCTCGAAAGGGATCTCCCAGGGGGTCAGCCGGGGCGGACCCATGTCGACGGTCACCTGCCCGTCCGCCTCCACCTGCAGGGTGATGAGTCCGGCGGCGGTTTCCACGGGGATCCGGGTCTCTCCGGTCAACCCCTGATCCCGGACGAACACGGCAAAGCAGCGGGCGCCGTTGCCGCACTGCTCCACCTCGTTGCCGTCGGCATTGAAGATGCGATAGCGAAAGGCCGCCCGGGAGGGATCGGTGGGCGGCTCCACCATGAGCACCTGATCGCAGCCGACCCCCAGGCGCCGATGGGCCAGGAACCGGACGTGGTCCGGGGTGAGACGGACCTGGCGACGCACGCCGTCGATGACGACGAAGTCGTTGCCCAGGCCGTGCATTTTCGTGAATCGGATCATCATGGCAGGGAGATTAAAGGCTTGGCGGGCTGCTGGGAAGCACTTGAGCAGGGCAAAAAGATGACGACCGCGCCCAATTTTGTCACCCTGTGAACAGGCCCCGACCAAGGGAGCATCCCATGACTGCATTCGCCCCCCTGCCCCAACCCCGCACCACCGACGGCAGCCTGCGCCGGGTCGGCGTGGAAATGGAGATGGCCGACATCTCCCTGGACGCCATCGCCGGGATCATCATCGACGGTTTCGGCGGCGAGCAGCAACGTCTATCCCCATTCGAGCAGACAATCACCGGTACCCGTTTCGGTGATTTTCAGCTGGAACTGGACAGCAGCCTGCTCAAGCGCCGTGAGTATCTGGATTATCTGGAAAGCATGGGCGTCACGGTGGACCGGGAGGCGGAACCGGGCACCCTGGAACGCGCCCTGGCGGAAGTGGCGGGGCTGATCGTCCCCCACGAAGTGGTGGCCCCGCCCATTCCCCATGACGCCCTGCCGGAACTGGACCAGCTGCGGGCACGCCTGCGGGCAGCCGGCGCCAGGGGCACTCACGCCTCCCTGGTCTATGCCTTCGGCCTGCAGCTCAATCTGGAGCTGGCCCGGCAGGATGTCGATTCCATCCTGCGGCACCTGCAAGCCTTCCTGCTGCTCCATGACTGGCTGCTGGAAGAGGCACAGACGGACCTGTCACGGCGACTGACACCCTTCGTGGAGCCCTTCCCTCCCAGCTGGGAGCAACGCATCCTGCAACCGGACTATGCCCCGGATCTGGAACGGCTCATCGACGACTACCTGACCGACAACCCCACCCGCAATCGCCCCCTCGACATGCTGCCCCTGTTCGCCCATCTGTCCCCCGGGCAGATCGAGGCGGCACCGGTGGAACATCACCTGATCCGCCCCCGGCCCACCTTCCACTATCGCCTGCCGGACTGCCGGATCGACGAGCCGGACTGGGACCTGAGCGTGCCCTGGAACGGCTGGGTGGCGGTGGAGCGTCTGGCGGAGGATCCTCCACGGCTGGCGGCCATGGCCCATGCCTACCTGAACCGGCCCGAGGAAACCCTGCTGGACAAGGGACGCCGATGGGCTGCCCAGGTGAGTGACTGGCTACGGAGCGGAACATGACACACAGACCTCGTATCGGCGTCACCGGCCCCGACCAGGGGGGCATGGCGGCCTGGCTGATGACCGCCTGGTGCATCCTGCGGGCCGGGGGTATACCACTGCGGATCACCCCCGCCCGTCCCCATGACGGCACCGGCCTGGATGGCCTGGTGATCGGCGGCGGCGCCGACGTGGACCCTGCCCTCTACGGCCAGGACCCGCTGAGCCTGATCCGGGAGATCGAGGCCACCGAGCGCGGCGGCCGGCAACGACTGCTAGGGTTCGTGTTCTACCCCCTGCTATGGCTGCTGCGACGGACCCTTTTCACCCGCCTGGAAGGCGAGGATCAGGGCCGGGACCGACTGGAAGAAGCCTTGATCCGCACCGCCCGGGAACACAATCTGCCGGTGCTGGGCATCTGCCGGGGCATGCAGCTGCTGAACGTGGTGCATGGCGGCACGCTGCATCAGGAACTGAGCGGTTTCTACCGGGAATGTCCTCAGGTACGCAGCATTCTGCCTCGCAAGCAGGTGACGCTGGAACCGGACTGCCGCCTGGCCCAACTGGTGGGGCCGGAACCCCTGGCAGTGAATGCCCTGCACAACCAGGCGGTGGATCGCCTGGGAGAAGGGGTCGTCATCGCCGGTCGGGAGCCCAGCGGCGTGGTCCAGGCCATCGAGGTCCGGGACGGCGCGATGGCCATCGGGGTGCAGTGGCATCCGGAGTTCCTGCCCCACAAGGCACGACATCAGGCCCTGTTTCGGGGCTTGGTGGCGGCAGCCAGGGCGGGCAGCTCTTGATCTTGGCCGATACCGGGTCCAAGATTGAACCCATGGATGCTTTCGGCGGCGTGACCGCCATCACAGGGAGAAGATGCCATGGAGGCAGCTCAGGTGAAACCCGTCCGGCCCGTGTCGCCGGACCCGATGATACAGACCGGCCCCTTCACCCTGGCCCGGGTCCTGGAGGCTCAGGCCGGCGAGGCCCGCTGGGTGGAGTGTCCCGACGGCGCCACCCTGGCCCCCATGGCCCATGCCCAGGGCGTACCGGCCCTGCGTCCGGGGGACCGGGTCCTGCTCCTGACTCAGGCCGCCACCGGCCCCATCGTCCTGGACCGCCTGCGACACCACGGGGAAGCCCCACCCTGCACCGCCCTCACGGAACGGGACGGCCGGGTCCATCTGCGCGCGGAACAGGGGCTCTACCTGCGCTGCGGTGCCTCCTCCATCAGCCTTGACCCGGAAGGTCGCATGGAGATGCGCGGCCGGGAACTGCACGGCATCATGGCGCGGGTGATGCATTTCCTGGCGGCCCGCATCCATTTCAACTGAGGTGGCACCATGATCCTCCCCCTGTGGCGTGATCATGAACGGCTGGCCGTCCAATGTTATCGGATGCTGCGCCATCACCATGCCCTTGCCCTCGGCCCGGCCACGCCCCTGGCCCGCCTGGAACGGCGACTGCTGGCGCACTGGCTGATCCTGGCGCGGGACCCCGCGTCGGTCTGCCCGGATGACGGCGGCGACCTGATTCACGTCACCCGCTGCGCGGCTCGGTGGCTCTCGACCCGGCCGCCCGCGCCCGAGGAAGTCCGTGATTGCCTGCGGGAGCATCCCGGGCATCCCTGGGGCTGGTTGCTGGAACATCTGCCGCCCGAACACCCCCAACCCTGGCTTGAGGCCCTGACCCCATGCCCGACCCTGGCCCCATGGCGGTGGCGGATGCTTGCACACCTGGCCGTGCCGGCCCCGGAAATCTGCCCGGCCCATGTCCCGGCGGCACCGGATGAGGCCCTGGCGGCCCTGCGCTGGGGTGCCGATGTCCCATGGGCACCGGCCGACTGGTTCAGGCACCCGGACCCGACCTTGCCCCCCGAGGCCCTGGGCTGGCAACTGCGGGGCGGCCTGGTGCGCGGCCTGCTCCCACCATCGCGGATTCAGCGCCATGAAGCGTCCCTGGCCGGATCCGCCCAGGGACTGCGCCTGCTGGGCGCCACCGGTCTGCCGCAGGTCCTGCCCAGGCTGCTGGATGCCCTGCCCGAACACCCGGCCGCCGCCTGGGGGCTGGCATTGCACGGCACCCGCGCCGCCACCGACATCCTCATCGGCGCCCTTGCCGATCCTCGCGCCCTGCCCCATGCACTGCCGGCCTTCGAGGCAGTGAGCGGCCTGACGCTACCCGGAATCCAGGGGCCGCGCCCCCTGTCGGTACCGTCCCCCCAGGAACAGGCCATGGTCTGGTGGCGACGGGTCCAGCGCGACGGCCTGGGTACAATCCCCTTGTGGCAGGGGCGGCCCCGCGGCCACGGGACCCTGCTGAACTGGCTCGAAGCCCATGCCGGACAGGACACCGACGGCCCGCAACTGCTGCTTTCCCTGGGCCTGGGGCGCCCCTTGGGCATCCCGCCCGGCGCTTGGCAGAATCGGCGCCACCCAGCCCTGAGACAGCTGCGCCATGACACTTGAACTGTACAATCGCAGCCCCTGGTCCGTGGGCCTGTTTTCCGGCCGGGCACGGGATGGAACGCCCCGATACACCCTGGTCGTCAAGCGCACACACCGGTTTGTACCTTCACGGGAAGACCCGGAACCCCTGCATCCCTGCGCCCCCCTGATCACCGCGGACACCTATCAGGACGAACCGGGCGACAGCCCCCTGCTGCGGGCCACGGAAACCGTCCCTTTCAAGCAGGGGGCCGATGTCCTGATCACCGGCCTGGACGGACTCATGGACGGCCTGGATGCACGCACACTGAAACTGACCCTGTGCCGTGAAGGCCGGATACTGCTGGACAAGATCCTGCACCGGCAAGGCGTCACATCCCGGCGACGGGGCTGGCCGCGGCCCTGGGCCGGCCCCATGTCCCGGCGCATGGGATCGGGACCCGTGCCCGGCCATGCCGCCCCCCAGACCCGAAGGCTGCTCGGCCTGGCACCGCTGCCCACGCGACTCATGACCCTGCCCTTCCAGGAGTCCCTGCCCGCCGACGCCTTCAACCAGTCCCCCCCTGATCAGCGACTGGCGGAGCCGCTGGCGGGCCATGAAATCCTGAGCCTGCAACCCATGTCCGGCCGCCCAGGGGCGGAGCCCCTTCGACTCAGGCTGCCGGCCGAACCCATCACGGCATGGTGCCGGATCCGGGGTCAGCAGATGAAACCCCTGACCCCGGTCTGCGATACCCTCTGGCTGGAAGGGGATACCGGCCTGCTGCACCACATTCATCGGGCCGGGATACCCGCCACGGCCGATACCCGGGGACAAGGCTGGGTCATCGTGGAAGACCGGCGCCAGGCCATGGCCCGGATACCCGTTACGGAACCACTTGCGACATGACCATGCCCCTGCATCTGCATGGCCCACGGCTGTGGACGGCCGTTGGCGGAGATCCGTCGGCCCTGTGGGCGGCGGCCCAGACCGGAATGGGGACACAGCAGTTTTCCGATCACCTGGCGGCGCTCATCGCCGGCGCAAACCACAGCCAGGGGCGGATGCGGGTATCCCCGGCCCTTGAGGATATCCCGGACGGCCGTGACCGTGTCCGGCGGGTGCTGGAGCAGGCATTGCAAACCCCGCTGCCGGCAGACTGCACGGTACTCTGGCCCTGCCGGCCCGACACCCTGGAACACCCCTGGCTGGCACCCGAACGGATCTGGGACTGGATGGGGAGAACGGGACTCCGGCATCATCGAGCCCGGCTGCGGATCGAGGTACAGGACGGGTCCGCCGTGGCACTCATGGACAGGGCGCTAGAGGCCCTGCAGGAACAGCCCGCACAGCACTGGATGCTGGGTTGCGTGGACAGTCTGCTGATACCGGAGGTCTTGTCCACGCTGGCGGCGGAGGGGCCGGGGCCGGCCTGGGATGAAGATGACGGCCTGGTGCCCGGAGAAGCGGCCATCTTCATGTCCGTCTCCCTGTCCGGCACCGGTCCGCGCATCCGTGCCTGGGATGCATGCCCGGAACCCCGTCATGCCGATCCATCGGGTGGCGAGTACCTGGCCTGGGCCATGGCCCTGCGGGGCAGCCTGGATCAGGCGGGCCTGGATGCCTTCGATCTGGACGGCGTGGTGCTGCCGGGCAATCCGGGGTGGGATGCCGCCATGGAATGGTACGGATGCCACGCCAGGATCTGGCCGCTACGGGATGGCGACACCCCCACCCTGGCCGACACGCACCCTCCCGCCATGGACCTGAGGGGCGTGCTGGGAGATGCGGGCGCGGCCGGGTATCTGCTGCAACTGGCGCTGGGCATGGGCTGGATGGAGGGGGGTCGGCGACTGGCTGCCCGGGGGTGCGGCAGAGGACCGCGAACGGTGGCGATCCTGGATCGTCCCCTGGCGGCGGAACGGGGTGCCGCAATCCTGGAAATGGCGGAACCGGATCCGCTCCACGGACGGCCCGAGTCCTAGAGCGCCCGCTCCAGATCGGGGGATTCCCAACGGGGACAGACCACGCCGGTACCACCCAGACCGCAATACCCGTCGGGATTCTTGGCCAGATACTGCTGATGGTAGGCCTCGGCATAGTAAAAGACCGGGGCCGGCAGGATCTCGGTGGTGATATCGCCCAGGGCGCGGGTCTTGAGCGCCGCCTGGAACGCGGATCGGGACTGTTCCGCCTGCGCCGCCTGTTGGGCGCCATGGGTATAGATACCCGAGCGATACTGGGTACCCACATCATTGCCCTGGCGCATGCCCTGGGTGGGATCGTGGGACTCCCAGAAGGTCCTGAGCAGATCGGCATAACGGATCCGGGCGGGATCAAACACCACCTGGACCACTTCGTTGTGACCCGTCATGCCGCTACAGACCTCCCGGTAAGTGGGATTGGGTGTGAAGCCACCGGCATAGCCCACCGCCGTGCTGTAAACACCGGCCAGCCCCCAGAACCGCCGCTCCGCGCCCCAGAAACAGCCCATCCCGAACAGGGCCGTCTCCATGCCCTCGGCAAAGGGAGGCTTGAGGGGGGTACCCAGGACATAATGGTGTTCGGGAACCGGCATGGCGTCCTGCCGCCCGGGCAGGGCCTGTTCCGGCGTAGGCATGGCGGTCTTGCGCAGGAAGGAAAACATCACGTCATACCTCTGGGATGGGGTATGACACATCATAGTTGATTTCTTTACTCGGGAAAACGGTGGCTACCGGTTCCATCCGTGATGATGATCCTGAAATGACGCCATCGGGTCGGATTCCGGTTTCGGGTCGGGCCCGGGGGTCAGGCTCAGATGACGGATATCGATCCTCGGTTCCGGCACTTCCCGGTGCTCACCCAGGGTGACCCCCGGTTCCGCCAGGGTCAGGCCGGACAGATCCACTTCCAGATCGGGAGGCGGCACCCGGTCACTCAGATCAGCCCCCGGCGGTGCCAGGGTCAGATCCGGTGCCGCGCCGACACCACCATCGGACTCGGCTATCGCGGCAGGGGCGGCATCCTGCCCTTCGGTGGTCGGTTCGGCGGCGCAGGCCATGATCCGTGCCACCACCCCGGCCTCTCGCAGCAGCTGAAGGTAACGGCGTGCGGTCGCCTCGTCCACTCCCTTTTTGACCACCACCGGCTTACCGGCCAGCATCCCTTCCACGCGGGTTTCCGGCACCCGGAACAGGGTCGCCAGTCGGGCTCTGGCAGTGGCCACATCCACACCGTCCAAGGGTGTACCGGTCACGGCCACCAGATAGGCCTTGTCCGTCATCTCATGCCTCCTTTTCGATTCGGATTCGATTCGGAGCGACACCTTCAGTGCCCGGTCCGGCCCCGCAACGGGGCCGGACCGTCGGCGACATGGCTCAGGAACCAGTGGCCGGCGCCGGCTTGCTCCCGGCCATCTTGCGCTGCCACAGGAACAGGATCACCGCCAGCCCCAGACCCAGCAGGTCGGTGAGCAGATCCCCGGAAATGGCCATCAGCGCACCGACGAACAGCAGTACGCGGATGGGCCATCCCGCCGCCCCGAAGAACCAGCCCTGGGCCGCACCCGCGAGCATGAAGACGCCGATCATGGCGGTGGCAAAGCTCTGGGCGATCTCGGTCCATTCACCTTCCATCAGCAGGGCCGGATGATAGAAGAAGATGAACGGCACGATGAACGCCGCCAGGCCCACCTTGAAGGCGGTCACCGAGGTGCGCATGGGTTCGGAACCCGCAATCGCCGCGCCCGCGTAAGCCGCCAGGGCCACCGGCGGGGTGATGGCGGAGATCACCGCAAAGTAGAACACGAAGAAGTGTGCCACCAGCGGGGCCACGCCCATCTGGATCAGGCCCGGCGCCACCACCGAGGCCGCCACCGCATAGGCCGCCGTGGTGGGCATGCCCATGCCCAGCAGCACGGAGATGCACATGGCAAACAGCAGGGCCAACAGCTGGCTGTTCTCCGCCACGCCCAGGAGCAGGGAGGAGAAGCGCAGACCCACCCCGGTCAGGCCGATCACACCCACGATGATCCCGGCACAGGCACAGACGGCGATCAGCTGGATGGACATGCGTGCCGCCAGTTCCAGGGCGCGGGCAGACCCGAACAGCCCGAGACGGAACGGCGTCAGCCAGCTCACCACCACGGCACTCATCAGGGCCACCGTACCGGCGCGAATGACCGAGTAACCCATGAACAGGGCGCCGATGAGGATGATGATGGGGGCGAACAGATAGACCTGACGCAGCAGCTTGCCGATCTGGGGCAGCTCCTTGGAGGGCAGCCCCTTCATGCCGGTCTTGGCCGCCTCCATGTCCACCATGAAGTAGACGGAGGCAAAGTACAGCAGGGCCGGGATCAAGGCGGCAATGATCAGGTCGGTATAGGGAATCCCCGTCACCTCCGCCATGATGAAGGCACCCGCCCCCATCACCGGGGGCATGATCTGCCCGCCGGTGGAAGCCGCCGCCTCGATGGCGCCGGCGCTGCGGGGCTTGTACCCCACCCGCTTCATGAGGGGGATGGTCAGAGAACCGGTGGCCACCACGTTACCCGCGGAGGTGCCGTTGATCATGCCCATCAGGCCGCTGGCAAACACCGCCACCTTGGCCGGACCGCCGCGGGCGCGACCGGCGGCGGCAAAGGCGAAGTTGACGAAGTAGTCACCCACCTTGGAGGCCTGCAGGAAGGCGGCAAAGGCGATGAACAGCACGATGTAGGTGGAGGATACCGCCGTGGTGGGACCGAGGATGCCGTTGTCCGTGTAGATGTAGGTGATGAAGCGGTCGGCATCATAGCCGCTGTGCTCCAGCACACCCGGCAGCCAGGGACCGACGAAACCGTAAATGATGAAAATGCCGGCGATCACCACCAGGGCCATCCCGGCTACCCGCCGGGTCAGCTCCAGAATCAGCAGGATACCGGCCGTGGCCACCCAGAAATCGGTCTGGGCGGGCATCACGCCCATGCGGAACTGCAACACATCCAGGTTGAACAGCAGATAGGCACAGACCGATATGCTCGCCGCCATCAGGGACCAGTCATACCAGCCGATGCGATCGGAACGGGGCTTGAACATCCAGGCAAAGACAATCCCCAGCACGACGCTGGCCAACAGGGCCCAACTGAAGGTATGGAATATCCATTCCGGCAGGCTGTAGGTGTCATGACCCAGGCGCAGCTTCATGTACAACGCAATGGCCATGGCCGCCAGCGCATAGAGGGCCAATCCCACGGTGAGCACCATGGGCAGCAACTCCAGAACCCATCGTCGTCTTCGCGGATCCGCCGGTGGCACACAGGCGGCCACGATGGCAAAACCGATCACCAGGGCACCCGCCACGTGGACGATGCGGAAAGCCCAGGTTTCCATGGGAATGACGTTGAGGACCAGGAGGTGGAAACTGGTATAGGTCAGGCCGAGGAAGAACAGCAGCACCTTTTGCCAGCGGGTGAGATTCCGCTGTGATGACATGCCCTCTTCGGCATCGGCAAGGGACGCGGCATCAATGGGGCCCGATTTTTCGGAGCTCGTCATGGGAGGATCTTCTGAACGTACAGGTTGAGTCAGCCGGTTTTCCGGATAAAACACTTTGGGCCGCGCTCAGCGCGGCCCAAAGCAGCGAACCTTTCCGGGTTCTCGATCAGTCCTCGATCAGTCCTTGTACTCGGGCGGAATCAGGTGCTCGGGCACCTCGATGCCCCGCTCCTTGTAGTAACGCACCGCACCCGGATGGAACCACATGAAGGTGTTGTGGACCATGTTCTCGGCCAGGGTTTCCTCGGCGGAGCGGTGGATGGTCACCATGCGATCGTTGTTGTCCAGCACCGCCTTCATGATCTCGTAGACGAAGGACTCCGGCATGTTCTTGTTGGCAATGGCGAAGTTCCACAGGGCCACGGTCGGCTGCTCTTCAGCCACGGTGCGGTAGGTGTTGGCGGGGATGACGAAGCGGCTCACCGGGTGATTCTCGGTGATCTTGGCGATCTCTTCCTCATTGAGGGAGAAGATGTTCACCGGCTGCTGGGCCTCGATCTGGCTGAAGGCGGAGATGGGTACGCCGGCGGCGAAGGCGAAGGCATCCAGCATGCCGTCCTGCACCTGACCCACCTGGTCGGCGGCACCGCCGTAGCGGACACGCACGTTCAGGCCCAGATCGCTGAAGAAGCGGGGCCAGAACACGCTGGCGGTACCGCCGCGGGGACCCACGCCGACGCGCTTGCCGTCCAGGTCGGAGATGCTGCTGATACCGGAGCGCTTCAGTGCCACCACCTGCAGGGGGGTCTGGTACATGGGGAAAAGGGCACGCACGTCGCGGGTCTGCAGACCGCGGGCCACTTCCAGTTCACCATCCCAGCCTTCGCGGGCGGGACCCATGGTGGTCATGCCGAATTCCAGACGACCCTGATGCACCAGCACCATGTTCTGGGTCGGACCGCCGGTGACCTCGGCGGAGGCATTGACGCCCACCATTTCCTGGATCAGGCCGCCCCAACCGGCGCCGTAGATGAAGTAAGTCCCACCCTGGGATGCCGTACCGATGTTGACCGAATTCGGCCACCCGGTACGATCCTGTGCCGACGCCGCCCCCGCGGTCATCAGCATGCAGCTCAGGGCGGCAACACCCGCCCAGCGGAAACAACTTCTCAACATGGCAACACTCCTCCTGGGAGTACGGGCAACCATCGAGGGTTGCCTGGGATGTCTTGATGGTTTCGGATCTTCTGGGCAACCCCGAGAGACTGCCATGTCCCAGACGGCCAAGCCCGTTGCCGAAGATAGCATAGACTGCGGGAGGATTTTCATGCGGGTGTAAGATTCCATTGACACGGATCGGTATCGGCGCCGTCCAGGGGGGTGGCGGAACGCGTATGGAAGGTGCTGGGGAAGCCGTTCTGAAACGGCTCACCTTCAAACCCCCTCCACCTCGATCCCATGCCGGGCCAGCCAGCCCTTGCGCTGCTCATAATCCGGCATGGCCCGCTCCAGGCGACGCCAGAACGCAGGGGTGTGATGGGGTTCGTGCAGGTGAACCAGTTCATGCACCACCACATACTCGGCGATAGGGCGGGGCAACAGGATGGTCTTCCAGTGAAAGTAGACCCGGTTTCCCTTGCCGCAGGAGCCCCAGCGATAGCCCAGGTCCTGGACCTTCACGCCCGCCGGCTCCACCCCCATGCGCCGGGCCTGCGCCTTCACCCTGGCGGTCAGCCAGTCCGTGGCGCGGGCGCTGTACCAGCGGATGAAGTGTTCCCGGGCATTGGGCAGGGCGTCCTCGCGAAGCTGGAAGCGCCCCGCCACGAACTTGAGCGGGGCGTCCTGGGCATCATCGGGTACGCGCTTGAGCCGGTAGCTGCGGCCCAGGTAGAGGAATCCCTCGCCGTTGACGTACTGCTTTTGCGGCAACCGGCGGCGGCTCTCGGCCTTCTCCGCCAGCTTTCGGTAGATCCACAGCCGCTTTTCCACCACGAAGTCGCGCAGGTGCTGCTCATCGGTGCCCGAAGGCGCCGAAATGATCAGCTCGCCCCCCCGGTCCACGGTGATCTCCAGGGTCTTGCGGCGTGCGCTTTCCCGTACCTCGAAGGTGAGATCATCCACGGACAACCGGATCATGCGTTCGCCAGCTTGTCGTGATTGCTCCGGGCCAGGTCCAGCAACCGCTGCGACACCTCGCTGGCACGGTCGAAGGGAACCAGCCGCCGGATCATCAGCGTGGTGAACAGGTGCTGACGCAGGGCTTCCTGATCCGGAATGTGCGAGGGCTTCCAGAAGTCGGGGATGGTGATGTCCTGCTGGATCCGGGCCACCAGTTCCTCGGTGGCTTCCAGCAGCCTGTTGGCCTGGGCCGCGTCCAGGGACTCCGGTGTCAGGCCGCTACTGGCCACCAGCTCCCGCCAGAAGGGCTCGGCATGGGTGGGCATGTCCGGGATCGCCTCGCCGTCGATGACGGCACCCTCCCGCAGCTGATGGATCAGCCCCTCCAGGGCAGTCACCTGTTCGGCCCACTGCCCATCCAGTTGCTGAAGCAGTGCCTCAAGGCGCTCACTGAGGCGACCATACTTCACCGGATCCTCGTCCATGTGCTTGCGCACATGGGCGCGCACCGCATGGGCCATCTCCGATGCCTTGGCACGATCCCCCACCTGGCGGCCCAGGTGGGCATCGAACTCGGCATCGGTGAGTTGCACCGGCGGGATGCGCGGGTCGATGCCCAGGGAGATCACATAATCATCAATCAGCCGGCGCACCTTGTTGCCGATATCCTGGCCCAGTTCCGGGATGTCCTTGTAACGATTGCGCGCCAGGGCGTGGATATAGGCCAGCTGTTTGGCGTCGTTCACGAAGGCCAGCCCCTCGGGGCGCGGCAGCACATCGTCCAGGCCGCGGCTGAAGGCCTTGAGCTTGACCATGAACTCCGCCCGCACCCGCTCGTCGGCCAGCGCCTGAACCGCTTCCTCGGTATCGTTCAGATCATCCACTCCCTGCCCGCGCAGCACATCAATCACCCGCAGATGTCGGTCCCGCAGCAGGGGGATTTCGTCCTTGAGGCTCCGCAGGGCACCCTCGATGTCCTCCTCGCTGTAGGCGGCCAGGGCCTCCTTGAGGTGGTTGGCCACGCCAAAGTAGTCCACCACAATGCCGTGGGACTTGCCGTGGCCGGTGCGGTTGACCCGGGCAATGGCCTGCAGCAACTCCGCCTCCCGCAGGGACCGGTCCAGGTACATCACCCCCTCGATGGGGGCATCGAAACCGGTGAGCAACATGCTCTTGACGATCAAAAAGGCCAGCGGATCGTGCCTGGAGGCATCGGTGGGCGGCGTGCCGTCCAGCGGCGGCAGGGGCTTCTTGAAGCGCTGGATATGGCGCTCGACGGCGGCCCGGTCGCTCCACCTGGCCCAGGCGGGGTCATCGTTGTTGCCGCTGCTGAACACCACGGCGAAGGCCAACTGGCGCAGCACCTGACGATGGCGCCAGGCCTGGATCGCCGCCTTCACCCGTGGGGGTCGCGTGAGCAGTTGGGTGTCATCCAGCGCCTTGTCCTCGGGGGAGAGTGCCAGGGCTTCCGCCAGCAGTTCGGCGCGGGCCGTCTCCAGGGCTTCAACGTAGCGCAACGCGGCGCGGCGGCTGTAGGCCACCAGTTGGGCCTTGTAGCCGTTGGGCAGGATATGGGTGACGTAGTGACGCAGGATGTCCTGGGCCTTTTCCCGGACCAGTTGTGGTGCCTCGAAGATCTGTCCCTTGGTGGCGTACTTCTTCTTGATCGCCTCCAATTCTTCCGGGCTATGGTCCCGGAACAGGTCCTCGAACAAACCATCCAGGCTGGCGCCGTCCTTGATCGCCCCCTTGGCGGTGCGTCCCTCATAGAGAATGGGCACGGTGGCGCCGTCCTGCTCCGCCTCCTGAATGGTGTAGCGGTCGATGTACTCGCCGAAGATGTCGTGGGTGCGTTTCTTGTCGCCCATGATGATGGGCGTGCCGGTGAAGCCGATGCGGGCCGCGTTGGGCAGGGCGCGCATCATGTTGGCGTGCAGGTCGCCGGCCTGGGTGCGGTGGGCCTCGTCCACCAGGATCAGGATGTCCTCACTGGTGTTGAGCACCTCGAAGGGCGCGCTCAGGGCGGGTTTCTTCTGGGTACGGCCGCCGCTCAAGGGATCGGGCTCGGCCACATCCCGTTGCGCCCAGTCCAGCCCCCTGCCCTCGGGGATCTCATAGGCATCGCCCTCCCCTTCGGCATCCGGGTCGCGGTATTTCTGAATGGTGCCGAACACCAGACCGGGGCCATCCCGGGCCAGCAGTGTCTTGAGTTCGGCGGTGTTGCCTGCTTTCTCCACGCTCTCGCCGGTGAGTCGGGCGGTATCGGAAAGCTGGGTCTGCAAATCCTTGCGGTCGGTGATCACCACCACCTTGAAGCGGCGCAGGGCGGGGTCGGTGCGTAGCTTACGGACCAAGAATACCATGGACAGGCTCTTGCCGCTGCCCTGGGTGTGCCAGACGATGCCGCCACGGCGATCCGCTTCTCCATCCTGTCGCCGGGTCTTGCCCTGTTTCAGCCGCTCCACGGCCCGGGTCACCCCACGGAACTGCTGGTAGCGGCAGACCAGCTTGATGGTCTGGCCGCCCAGGTTCATGAACAGGGTGTAATGGCGCACGATATCCAGCAGGTTGGCCCGGGTCAGCATCCCGGCGATCAGGCGTTGCTGGGCGGAAAGATCCGCCACGCCCAGGTCCAGGGCCACCTCCGCTTCCCGCCGGGGTGCCACCGTCTTCCAGCTCAGGTAGTGGGCAAAGCGGGCACCGACGGTGCCCACCCTGGCATCGTCGAAGTTGCTGGCCACCAGGCACTGGGTGGTGGCAAACAGGGCCGGCGCCCCCTCGTGCTCTCCCACTTCTCCGTCCAGCCAGCGCTGATCATGGTAGCGACGCAACTGGTCCACCGCCTGACTGATCCCCTCCGGCACACTGCGACTCTTGCACTCCACCACCACCAGCGGGATGCCGTTGACGAACAGCACCAGGTCGGGGATCACATGGCCCTTGGCGCCATCGTGGCCGGGCGGGCACTTCACCTTGAACTGGTTGACCACGGTGAAGACGTTGTTGGCAGGTTCATCCCAGTCAATGTATCGCAGCGTCTGGCCACGGCCCCCGTCCCACCCTTCCAGGCCCTCCACCGACAGACCATTGAGCAGCAGATCGGTGGCCTGCTGATTCGCCTCCAGCACCTTGCCGGCGGGGAGCCGGGTGATGGCCGCCACGGCCTGATCCAACCGCCCCTCATCGAGCCAGAGCTTGCCGTCGCGCAGGTTGATGGCGCGCAACTGCTCCCGCAGCAGCGGCTCCATCACGACCTGGGCGAAGCTGTCCCGGTGGGTCACGGCGGGATCGTCCACCGAGCCGGCCAGAAACACCCAGCCCTGCCCCACCAGCTGGTCGATGAAGGGCTTTTCGACATCCGTATATTCGGGACCTGCCATGCCGTGGCTGCTCCGTGCTGCTGTAGGGTTTTTGATGCAGGGGGCGCGGTATGCGCGTAAAATGAGCATACCAGCCAGGAGAGACTGACATGATCACATCCCGCTCCCCCAAGAAGCGCCGCATTGTGAGCCGTGACGCCCTCCTGAAGAGCGTTGCCTCCTCCACCGCCGTGGAGACCGGCGAGGCCAGCCGCAGCATCGAAACCAGGCTGCGCTCCGGCAAGTCCCGATTCAAGTCCCTACCGCTTGCCTGACCCGCTCCACCATCGGCTTGTAGTCACCAGCCAGTCCAGCATGGATCGCGTGGATGTAATCGTCCTTGTTTACCTTCCAGTCATCATAATTCAGCAGTCCCAGCCCCGCCTGGTAGGCCATGGCATCGGCGAGCAGGCGGGCGATGCGGCCGTTTCCCTCTCTGAAAGGATGCACCAGAACCAGCTCGACATGCACCTGAGCGATGGCCCCTATCGCTTTCTCGCGACTCATGCCGTTGCAGGGCGTCAATCGACTTAACCACTTCTGATCCAGCTCCCGCAGTAGAAAGGGCAGCTGTCTCGCGGCGGCAAACGGGAAACCGTCTTTTTCCAAATTGACCTGTCGTTCCTCGCCCGCCCAGTCGTAGAGGCTGCCGAGCCAGCGGTGATGCCAGTGCTTGAGCAGCGCAGTATCAAGCGGCTGGTCTTCCGCTAACGAAGCGAATACCTCCTCGTACAGCTTCAGCAGCAGCTCGGCCTCGGCCTCATCCAGGCTGGCCTGGTCAGTGATGCCGAGCTTGTTGGTCATCACCCGGCCACCTGAGCCGGGTTCGGCGCTGCCCTGAGACCCTGTGGTGCGATACCGATTCATGCAGGTGCTCCTGCGGCTCAAACCTTGTCAATGGCCCATCGCATTCAACTGTGGCCGTAAAGCTTTGGCGACGCAGTCGAGTTTCTGTATCGGCTCCCGGCCTTTACTGGATGAGGGCATCCTCCACCACGTCTCCACCCTCATCCGACCCCACCAGCGACTTCTTGCCCATGGCTTTCTCGATGATCTCCAGCAGACGACGCTTGCGCTGCTGGTAGAAGGCGTCGAAGTCATCGGCGCGCAACGTCTCGGCGGGGATGCGGTGACCCTCCAGGATGGCGTTCATCGCCCCATCGTCAAGCTGGACCTGCTGATGACCCTGTAGACGGGCCAGATAGGCCGAAGGCGCATCACCGCCGATCATGCGGTTGGTCCTGGCGGAGATCGGCGTCTTGTTGATGATGGAATCGTAGACGCGATAGGAGAGGCCCTGGGCCTGGCACCAGGCGCGGGGGAAGATGTGGTGAATATCCAACTCGACGCCCTGGTTGTCGAGATATTGGATATCCCCCTTCCAGAAGAAATCCTCGGCGCCTTCCCGCAGGATCAGCACGTTGATGCCCTTATAGGCGGCGCTGTTACGGCTGCGCAGCGACTCCAGGCGGGTGGGATCGAAAGAGGCATCGATCACGGTGCGTGGCAGTTCGGCATCGTCCTCGAACCAGTTCATCAGTTCCTCCAGGTCCAGGGCGATACGGGTCTCCACGGCGCCGCCGTAAAGCTCCCCCAGCACACCGCTCCAGAACCACCGGGAGAGCTTGGCGTGGATACGCGGCTCCCGCCAGCGCTTGCCCAGCAGGGTCATCACCGCGGCCAAGGGCACCAGCTGGGTGGCATAGGGCAGCTCGCGGCGGCTGTAGAAACACTCGCCCTTGAGGAAGTAGGACGCTTCAATAAAGCCCCTCTCCACGGCATCGGCCCAGCGCCGGTAGGCTTCCAGGGGCAGATCCAGGACGGAGGCACGCTTGGCACTGACCGGGCGGACCTGCTTGCCCGTCTTGCCGGCCCGGAGGTCATCCAGCTTGCGCTCCCGGGTGTGCAGCAGGGTGATGGCCTGAAGCAGGTCGGTGCTCTGCACGTCCCGGAGCAACTCGTGGGCCTCGAAACGGGCCTTGCGGGAGGCCACCTTGCGGATGTCGGAGCCGAACCAGTCGTCGCGCAGGTTATAGCCCTCGGCGGCATAGCTGGCGGTGATCAACTCGAACACTGACAACTGCACACCCCCGGTGTTCACCTTCTCGAACACCAGACAGACCGCCTCCTTGGAGGTCTCCTTTTTCAGTTCGATCACCGGCAACTGATAGGCGGAGAAGGCGCTGATGACTTTTTCCTGGAACTGGAAGTAAGTGCCGATCTCGTCCTTGTTGTACTTGAACAGGTCACCGGCCCAGTCGTTGGGTGACAGCAGCTTGTCGCAGGGGAAGTACAGCTGCTCACACTCCAGCTGGCGGGTGGACAGGTCGATATCCACGTCCCGGCCAAAGTTCTTGCGGGTCTGGCGATGCTCGTCCACCGCGATCACCGCGTCCTCCAGGCGGTCTTCCCCCTCCAGGGCGGTGCGGATATCGAAATAATAATGGCGCTTGATGGGCTTGCCCTTGCTGGTCCGGGTGTTCACCGGGGTGTCCAGGCCCACCGCCTGGGTCAGGCTGGTGAGGCGCTGCTGACCGTCGAGGATCAGCTGGTCCGGGGATTTTGTGACCTTGTCCGGGTCGATGCCCTCCACCGGGCGGGTTTCGAAACGCACCTCGCCACCGGTCTCCATCAGCATCACCGCGCCCACGGGGAAGGAGCGGGCAATG
This sequence comes from Ectothiorhodospira shaposhnikovii, assembly GCF_047222355.1. NCBI lineage: Bacteria > Pseudomonadati > Pseudomonadota > Gammaproteobacteria > Chromatiales > Ectothiorhodospiraceae > Ectothiorhodospira > Ectothiorhodospira shaposhnikovii. Next base: position 3,364,703 of record NZ_CP178333.1, read on the forward strand.
CTGACCAGGAGGCTCTGCACGTGGTCGTCGTCCCACACCCACCCGCGCTGGAAATCGGGGAGCTGGATCTTGCCGGTGGTGATGTCCTTGAGCAGTTCCGGGAGAGAACGCTTGGTGCTGTCGAAGGTGGTCATGGAGGGTTCCCTGAATGGTGTGGTCCTGATGTTGCGGGTGGCTCTGTTTATGCCGGGGTGGGGGTCTCGGCTTGATCGAGTAGCGGGGTGACGCGGACATGGCCGGTGAGGAGGTCGTTCATGAGGCCGGTTTTTTGGGTGATCAACTTATCCAGTAAACTTTTCTCGGACTCCATTTTTGAAGCCATTATCCGTAGCTCTGTCACTATGAGCTCTTGTTCAGCCTTGGCTGGCAGTGGGATCTGAAAATCTTTCAACTGTGTTGAATTTATTGAGGCTAAGTTGGTGCTCTGCTTCGATGATCTAATAAAGTAACTTTTCCCCATCGCCGATGATGAGAAAGCCGTTAGGAAGTGAGGGTTTAATATGCTCGGATTGGCGCGGACACGGAACACATGATTTTGATGGATACAAAGACCTATCTGGCCTTGCCACAGTGACCCCCTACCAAGCTTGTCGAAATCGCCTCCTTCATTCATAAGAACATCACCTGGCAGGAGTCGATACTTTTCAATATCTACAGAACTCACCCTAATTAGCTTTACCTCGGAAAGATCGAAATAGCCATCCTGAACGTTCGCCACCCGCAGGTAAGGCACCAGTGGCCAAGAACTACTTCCTGACTTACCTCCGAGTGTAACCCCGCTAACAATTTCTGACAGATCACCCAACGAGCCAACACCCCACTCCCTCGGAATCAACCCCAGCGGCGAATCCTTGTAAAGCTCCGGCGCCTGCTCGGGGCTGGGGCGGAGCTGGCCGTTCTCGTCGATGCCGCGGGTCAGCAGGTCGTGGAGCAGGCCCTCCTTGACCTTCTCCAGCTTGGCGATCAGCGCCTCGGTTTTCTGGATCTGGGTGTCGAGGGTGTCGAGGATGCAGGCGATTTTTAGCTGTTCAGCATGTGGTGGCGCTGGCACACAGATCTTTCGGAACTGAGAACCGGATATTTCAAGGAAAGTTGTTCCAGATGCGAGGCGCACCAACTCATCTTTTAACTTCGTTGACCAGTGATAATAATAATCAGCACTAAAATCCTTGGTAAAAGCTATGCTCTTGAAGCCTTGATTCGTCGTTGCCGGAGCCGCATTGAGAGCCGCTGCACCTAACGAGGCGCGCGTTGTGATCAGCAGGCTATTGGGCGGCAGCAACTTTGCGCCACTTCGCACCAGACCTTCAGTGGTAATCTTTTCATCCGTTTTCTCCAAGCACTTCCTTCCAAGCCCTGTCACCTCACCAGGAGTGACCCATGGAATCTCACCCCCCCAATACCGGGGATTACTTCGACTAGGGGTGCCGCCGCTGATGACTTCTCCAATCTCCTCGATGAAAAGAATGCTCCAGTCACTTGGCAATTCAGAAAGTAGCTGCGGATAATCAGACATACCCCAACCCCTCCAAATACCCCCGCAACTCCCTCGCAGCCGCATCCCGCTCGGCCTCAATCTCCCCCAGCGTCACCCGATACTTGTCCCACCAGGTCTCGAACGCCGCGATCACCTGCTGGCGCTGCTGGCGGATGTAACGCTCCAGGATGCCCTTGAGATCGTTGTGCAGGATGGTGCCCACCAGTTCGGCGGCGGCCGGCTCGTCCAGGGCGTCCACGGCGGCGTTCAGGTGTGCCTCGAAGCTGGCCACCTTGGCCTTGTGCTGCTTCCTGACCTGGGTGCGCTCGCTCTTCCAGGTCTTGATCTGCTCCGGCGTCGGGGCGTCGTCGTCCTCACTGCCGTCGGATTCCACCTCGTCGCCGTCATCACCGTCGGGCTTGGACTCGGCGGCCTTGATGCGGGCATCCAGTTCCGCCTTGCGGGCAGCCAGCTCTTCCAGTTCCGCCACATAGTCCTCCATCAGGAAGTGGACCAGACGGTGGTCGAGGGGATTGGCCTTGCTCTGCTCGTCTTCCAAAAGGCTCACGATGGCGGTGCGCCAGGCGTCCACCACGCCCAGGCAACCGCGGGCCTGCAGGGTGCGGAACTCGTTCTTATTGTCGAACCAGAAGCCGGCAATGATGCCCCGCACTGCGAAACGGTCCAGCATGGCGGTGGGTTCCAGGGCTGACGAGAAACTGCCCAGCAGTTCGTCCCGCAGTTGGGTGAGGCGGCCCCCATTGCCGGACAGGCCGGTGATGCTGCCACCGTGCTCGGTCCACCAAGCCTCGAAAGCGGCCATCACGCGGGCTTCCTTGGCGGTGAGACCGGCATCGGCCTCGATGGCGGGTTTGAGGTCTCGCTTTTCGGTCAGGGGCTCGGCGAAGTCCACATAGTCGGGGTCATCTGCCCTCGGGGTGAATAGCCCCAGGGGGTCGAGGCCCTGGGCATCAAAAAGCGGGCGCTTGGCGTCGATCTCGGCCACCGGCACACCACCCTTCAGGTGGGCGCGGACATCCTGGGGTTCCGGCGCCGGGGTGTTGTCGGCGTAGCGGCGGATGTTGAGGTTGTAGTCGTTGTCCCGCAACTCCGAAACCGGCACCACCCGGGCGAAGCCGGGCACGTCCTCGAAGGCGTCGTAGGTGCTGGCGATCTTCTCGATGTGCTCCGGCAGCAGATGGTTCTGGGCGCGACCTTCAAAGAATTCCCGGTCGGCGTTGATGAACAGCACCCGGCCCTGGCGTTCGTCGGGCTTGGCCCCCTTGGCCCGCAGCACCAGGATGCTGGCGGGGATGCCGGTGCCGTAAAAGAGATTGGGGGCCAGGCCGATCACGGCTTCCACCAGATCATCCTCCAGCAAACCAGCACGGATGCGCTTCTCGTCACCACCCCGGAACAGCACGCCGTGGGGCATGACGGTGGCCAGGCGGCCATCGGACTTGAGGCAGGCCACCATGTGCTGCAGGAACATCAGGTCAGCCTTCTTGGCCCCCTCCGGCACGCTGCCGTAGTGGAAGCGCTCGGGGAAGTGCGGGCTGGGGGTGTAGCCGATGGAGAACGGCGGATTGGTGAGGATGCGGTCGAAACGCTTGAGTTCGCCGCCCTCCACGTGGGCTGGATCGGTGAGGGTGTCATCGTTGCGCAGGTCGGCGCTGTTCACGCCGTGCAGCAGCATGTTCATCTTGGCGATGGCCCAGACCGAGCCGGAGGCTTCCTGGCCGAACAGGTTGAGAAAGCGCGGATTACCGCCCTGCTCTTCCAGGTACTCCTTGGCATGGATCAACATGCCGCCGGACCCCATGCAAGGGTCATAAACGCTGTGGCCCTCCTGGGGATTCATCAGCCGCACCATCATGCGGACCACCGGGCGGGGGGTGTAGAATTCGCCGCCCTTCTTGCCGGCGGAATCGGCGAAGTCGCGGATCAGGTACTCGTAGGCGGCGCCCAGCAGGTCGGGGAACTCGAAGTCCTCGTTGCGCAGGCGGTATGCGCTGAAATGAACGATCAGGTCCCGGAGCTTCCTGTCCGGCAGGGTGGTGGAGCCCACCTTGCGGGTGAAGTCGATGTGCTCCAGCACCCCCGCCAGGCTGGGGTTGTGTTCTTCCAGGCCGGCCAGCGCCTTGTTGAGGGCGCTGCCCACGCCCTGGTGGGCCTCGTTCAGCAGATGCGACCAGCGGGACTGGGGCGGCACATAGAAGGTGGCGCGGTACCAGTCGGGCATTTCCATCTGCGGGGCCATATCGGCCTCCCCCACCCCCGCCTGCCTGAGTTGGTCACGCACCTCCTCCCGGCGCTGATCGAAGACGTCCGAGCAGCGCTTCAGGAAGAGCATGCCAAAGATGTACTCCTTGAACTCGGAGGCATCCATGCGCCCGCGCAGGATGTCGGCGGCCCTGAACAGGTGCCGCTCAAGCTGGTTGAGGGTGAGGATCATGGGCTGCGAGATGATTACGTTTACGATGAACCGACCGCGTCAGGGCGGCCGTGGCGGCCGGTCAGCGTAGCCGATTTGATTTCGTTTAACAAATCAAGGCATGAACCTTTCCCCGTGGCGGATCAGTCCACGGCGGGGTCGGTACCGACCTGCTGCAACCGGGCCACGCCGGCGGCCAGATGTTCCAGAAAACTGGCCCCCTCGCCTTCCAAAAGCTTTGCCTTCAGCCGGGACATCAGGTGCTCATGCCGATCGTGCAGCTCCCGGGCCAGGCTCATGAGTCCGGCCCGTTCGTCCTGACGGCGGGCGGTTTCCACGTCCGGATGGTCCGGATTCAAGGTGAGAGAAAGGTCGATCAGCCGCCGCAGCCGCTCGGCCCCGGCCTCCTCGGAGGCTTCGCCCAACTCCTGGGCAAAGACCTGGATGTCATGGATTTCCCCCATCAGGTTCTGCATGTCCTTGAGTTCGCGGACCAGCTCCTTGCCTCCTTCCAGTTCCGCCGCCACCGGCTCCAGCAGGTAGCGCAGGCGCTTGCCCGCAATACGGGCCTGATGCACGGCCTCGTCCGCTTCACCGTCATCCCCGACCACACGCTGCAGCTGGTGGCGGAAGTCCTCCGCGGACTCCAGCAGCCGGGCGGCGGTGACGGTACCGAAGGGCGGGCTGTCATCATCCCGAATCAGATCCAGTCGCCCCTGTATGCGCTTGTTCAGGCGCCGGAAGGCATCGGGCAGGGCGTCGTGCAGATCCTGATACTCTTCCCGCAGCCGCAGTTCCAGGCGGGCCATCATCCACTGATAGCCGGGCCGCTGGTGGGATTTCACCTGGCCATGCTGCTGTTTCATCCAGGCAATCTGTACTTCCGTGTCCCGGGCCAGGCCCGTACCGGCGGCCAGTTCCTTCACCCGGCGGCGCAGTTTTTTCGGCAGCCAGGTCTTGACGAAGGTCTTGTGGGCGGCCAGCAGGCTGCGCAAGCGCCGCAGGGCGACCCGAAAATCATGCAGGGCTTCCGTATCCCGGGGGTCTGACAGCCGATGGGCGGCCTGGGCCGCCTGATCGAGATAGTTTCGAGCCAGATCACGCACCACGCGGGCCGCGGGCTGGGTCGCCAGGCTTTCTTTCATGAATCACCGTTCATCCAATGGTCAACAAGCGCCGCCATTAACGCCCATATAGATGACATTTCAATGAACCCGGCGGCAACCCCTCACAAGGCACGGACTCCTGAGACATGGGTTGGCCTGGAAGGGGCCTGCCCGCGAACGGGCAGGCCTCACTATTGGTTACCGCCGAAATACGCTGTCCACACTGTAACGGCCGGCACCGGCAAACAGGAATGCCACCATCACCGCGCCGTAGAGCAAGGACAGCTCCTTGCTGGAGCCACCTGCGGCAAAGATCGGATCACCGCCATGGGCGATGAAGGCCGCCACCATCATGGCACCCAGGATCGCCGCCGCCGAAGCCCGGGTCAGCAGCCCCGCCGCCAGCAGCAGGCCACCCACCGCCTCCGCCAGTCCCGCCAGCCAGGCAAAGAACAGGGGGGATGAAAACCCCAGGCTCTCCACGAACCCCACAAAGCCCGCGGACGGGGGCAATTTGTCCAGGCCATGCCCGAAGGCCATCATCAGGCCGGCCGCCACCCGCAGCACCGTCATGCCCGCATCGGCGAGGGCGGAAGCGGGGGTGGTACCGCCGAAAAGCAGGGTCTGGCTGTTGAACTGCATGAATCTGAGTCTCCTTATTGGATCTTGTGAAGGCATTGACCACGAAACGGCGGGCCAGCGGAACCGACGGACGCATATCACCGACGAATGCCGCCCCCACCGGGTCCGTGGGCACTACACTGCAGGACAGGAAAGATCCACTGAACATCAGGATCCGTTCCTGAAGGGATTTGGTGTCCTTTTGCACCGATTCGTTCCATGCATCCACACAGTCAAAAAGAGATTTGGGGGAAACACATGCACAACCAAGGAATGTCCCGTCCCATCCTGGCCGGCACCCTGGCCATGGCACTGCTCGCCACCGGCACGACGGCCGCGGCCGACTCCCGCTTCGGGATGGCGGCCAAGGTGGGGACTACCGGCCTGGGCCTGGAAGGCACGGTCGGGCTGAGCGAGCGGGTGAACCTGCGAGCCGGCCTGTACGGCTTTGACTACAGCAAGGACTTCGAAGAGGAAGGCATCGACTACGACGGTGACCTGAAACTGCGCAGCGCGGCCCTGCTGGCGGACTGGCATCCCTTCGGCGGCAATTTCCGGGTGAGCGCCGGGGCCTATCACAACGGCAACGAACTCAAGGGGAAGGCGGACGGCAGCCTGGACATCGGTGATAACACTTATGACGCCAGCCTCGACGCCACCATCGACTGGCGTTCCTTTGCCCCCTATGTGGGGATCGGCTACGGCAACGCCATCCGCGGCAGCCGCTGGTCCTTCGCCATGGATGCCGGGGTGATGTTCACAGGATCGCCGGATGTACGGTTGAGGGGGCAGGTCAGTGATCCAGCCTTGGAAGACGCCTTCAACGACGACCTCAAGCGTGAAGAAGACAGCCTCAAGGAAGAACTCAAGGACGTGAAATACTGGCCCGTCCTGAGCCTGGGCGTGTCCTACCGGTTCTAAGCCAACGACAGCCCTTCTCCACCGGATCACCGGTCCCGACGCGAAGCCAGCCGATCCGCCCGGCGGATCGGCTCCGGCAACCGGTAGCGGGGAGCCGCCTCCAGCACCAGCCGGCAGGCCGTCTCCAGACACACACGATGACCGATGGAGACGAATACCGGCTTCACCCCGGTCCGGGTGCGCAGCACCCGGCCGATCACCTCGTCATCCGCCATCAAGGGCGATCCATCACCCCGCTGTTCCCCCGGCATCTCAAACCGTCCCGTCAACCGGGACTTCCCCACCCCCAACGCCGGCAACCCCGTCAGCACACCCAGATGGGCCGCGACGCCCATACGCCGGGGATGGGCAATCCCCTGGCCGTCGCAGAACAGCAGATCCGGCGTCACCGACAATCTCGCCAGGGCCTCCAGCACAGCCGGAATCTCCCGGAAGGACAACAGCCCGGGCACATAGGGAAACACGGTGGGCACCCGTGCCAGCGCATCCTCCAGCGGCACCATGTCCGGCCAGGTCAGCACCGACACCACCGCCCGGGTCAAGCGCCCTTCGTCCTCAAAGCCCACATCCACCCCCGCCACATGACGCAGCGGACCCAGACGGTCTTCCCGAATCACCCGAGGTGCCAGGGAGGCCTGCAGGTCGCGGGCCTGGGCCGGGGTCAGGTCCCAGTGGTGACTGACACCCCCCACATCCGTCTCAACCCACGCGACCATATTCCTCCGCCCCGCTCAGCCAGCGCCGGATCAGCGGCTCCACATGGTCGGGGTAATCCCGCATCAGCCGGGTCGCCGCCGCCTTCACCGTATCCAGCAGATCCTGATCCCGCACGATCTCGGCAATGCGAAACTGCATCATCCCCGTCTGCCGGGTGCCCAGCACCTCCCCCGGCCCCCGCAACTCCAGGTCGATGCGGGCAATCTCGAACCCGTCGGTGGTGGCCCTCAGAGCCTCCAGGCGGCGCTGGGCAGTGTCGGACAGAGGGGGATGATAGAGCAGCACGCAGACGCTTTCCGCCGTTCCCCGCCCCACCCGGCCCCGCAGCTGATGCAGCTGAGCCAGACCCAGGCGCTCCGCGTTCTCGATAATCATGAGGGAGGCATTGGGCACGTCCACCCCCACCTCGATCACCGTGGTGGCCACCAGCAATTGCAGCTCGCCGGCCTTGAAAGCGGCCATCACCGTCTCCTTCTCCCGGGGCTTCATGCGCCCGTGCACCAGCCCCACCCGGATACCGGTCAGGGCCTCCCGCAATAGGGCATGGGTGTCCTCCGCCGCCTGGGCCTGCAGGGCCTCGGACTCCTCGATCAAGGTGCAGACCCAGTAGGCCTGCCGCCCCTGGCCGATGGCATGGTGGATGCGTTCCACCACCTCCGCCCGACGGGCATCACTCACCGCCACCGTCTTCACCGGGGTACGCCCCGGGGGCAACTCGTCAATGACCGAATAGTCCAGGTCGGCGTAGGCGGTCATGGCCAGGGTGCGGGGAATGGGGGTGGCGGTCATGATCAGCTGATGGGGCAGACGGCCGTCCCGGGCACCCTTCTCCCGCAGGGCCATGCGCTGATGCACACCGAATCGGTGCTGTTCGTCCACGATCACCAGGGCCAGGTCCTCGAAGCTCACCTCGTCCTGGAACAGGGCGTGGGTGCCCACCGCCACCCGGGCGGTACCCTCGGCCAGCGCCGCCAGGGACTCCCGGCGGGCGCGCACCCCCTGTCTGCCGGAAAACCAGGCCACCGGAATGTCCAATGGCCCCAGCAGGGCGCGAAAGTTGTGGTGATGCTGTTCCGCCAGGATCTCCGTGGGCGCCATCACCGCGGCCTGATGACCGGCCTCCACCGCGTGCAGGCAGGCGGCCACCGCCACCAGGGTCTTGCCCGAACCCACGTCCCCCTGTACCAGACGCAGCATGGGACTGGGCCGCGCCATGTCCCGTTCCAGTTCCCGGATCACCCGGTCCTGGGCACCGGTCAGGGCAAACGGCAGGGACCGGCGCAGACGACCGAGCAGATTGCCATCCACCCGTATCACCGGGGCGGGCCGGGCGGTGGTGCGGGTTCGCAGGCGGTACAGGCTCAGGTGATGGGCCACCAGTTCCTCGAAGGCCAGACGTCGCTGGGCGGGGTGACGGCCCGCCAGCAGTGCCGCCACGGAGACGTCCGGCGGCGGCCGATGCACGGTGCGCAGGGCCGATTCCAGATCCGGCAGGCCGGCGGGATCCAGTACCCCCGGCGGCAGCCAGTCCGGCAGGTGTTCCAGGCGGGCCAGGGCCTCGTCGGTGAGACGGCGCAGACTGATCTGATGCAGCCCTTCCGTGGTGGGATAGACGGGAGTGAGGCAATCCTCCACCGGAGCCGAGTCATCCTGGATCACCCGGTACTCCGGGTGCACCATCTCCAGCCCCTGCCGGCCGCCGCGCACTTCACCAAAACAGCGCAGCCGCACCCCGCGCACCAGATTGTGCTGCTGGGCGGCGGAGAAATGGAAAAACCGCAGATTGAGGGCGCCGGTGCCGTCGGCCAGGCGCAGGATCAGCATGCGCCGACCGCGGGACTGAACCTCGGCGAGGGCGATCTCCCCTTCCACCACCGCCTCGTCTCCGGGGCGCAGACCGGCAACGGGCAGGACCCGGGTACGGTCCTGGTAACGCAGGGGCAGATGGAACAGCAGGTCGGTCAGGGTATGGATGCCCAGCTTTTCCAGCCGGGCCGCCTGTTTCGGGCCGACGCCCTTGAGAGTGGTGACGGGTTCGGTCATGACGCTATCCGCTTGATTCCTTTCCCGATGATGCCATGTCCCTGGCCATGATGGCCCCTCCCCCCCCCTGGAGGAGGGGCCGCCGGATTCCGTCAGGACAGATCCATGATCCCGTCCATCTCCACCTGGGCGTCCTTGGGCAGGCTGGCAACGCCGATGGCGGCACGGGCCGGATAGGGCTCGTGGAAGTATTCGGCCATGACCTGGTTCACGGTGGGGAAATGGGTCAGGTCGGTGAGGAAGACATTGAGCTTGACCACGTCGTCCAGGGTGCCGCCGGCGGCTTCGGCCACGGCCTGCAGATTGTCGAACACCCGGCGGATCTGGGCCTCGATGGGGCCTTCCACCATATCCATGGTCTCGGGCACCAGGGGGATCTGGCCGGACAGGTAGACGGTGGACCCCACCTTCACGGCCTGGGAATAGGTACCGATGGCCTGCGGAGCCTTGTCGGTGGCGATGATTTCACGGGACATGGGAGATTCCTTCTGGTCGTCGATGTGGAGGATCAACCGGGCAGCAGCGTTTCCCCGGCCAGGAGTTCGTCCAGGGTCTGGCGGCGATGGATCAGCCAGTCCCGGTCCCCGTCCACCATCACCTCCGCGGGCCGGGGACGGGTGTTGTAGTTGGAGCTCATGGTGAAGCCGTAGGCCCCGGCGGATCGCACCGCCAGCAGGTCTCCGGCGGCCAGGTCGAGGGTTCGCTCCTTGCCCAGGAAATCCCCGGTTTCGCAGACCGGACCCACCACGTCGTAGGGGATGCCCTCACCGCCCCGGGGACGCACCGGCACGATGTCCATCCACGCACTGTAGAGGGAGGGCCGGATGAGATCGTTCATGGCCGCGTCCACGATGGCAAAGTGCTTGTGGCGGGTGGGCTTGAGGTATTCCACTCGGGTGAGCAGCACCCCGGCATTGCCGGCGATGGCCCGTCCGGGTTCCACCAGGATCTCGTAATGGGTATCCCGCAGCGCCTCCAGCATGGCCCGGGCATACGCTTCGGGCAGGGGCGGATGCTCGTCCCGGTAACGGATTCCCAGCCCGCCCCCCAGATCCAGATGATGGAGCCGGATGCCCTCGTCCTCCAGGGTCCGGGCCAGGTGCAGGACCCGGTGCAAGGCGTCCACAAAGGGTTCCAGGCGGGTGAGCTGGGAACCGATGTGGCAGTCGATGCCGATGATATTCAGGTGCGGCAGTGCCGCGGCCCGCCGATAGAGATCCAGGGCATCGGCCACGTCCACGCCGAACTTGTTTTCCTTCAGCCCGGTGGAGATGTAGGGATGGGTCTGGGCATCCACGTCCGGATTGACCCGCAGGGACACCGGCGCCGTCACCCCCAGGGCACCGGCCTCGGCATTGAGGCGCTCCAGTTCCGCCGCCGATTCCACGTTGAAGCAGCGGATGCCCAGTTCCAGGGCACGGCGCATCTCGTCGGTCCGCTTGCCCACGCCGGAGAAGACCACCTTGCCCGGATCACCGCCGGCCCGCACCACCCGCTCCAGTTCGCCGACGGAGACGATGTCGAACCCGGATCCGAGCCGGGCCAGCAGGTTGAGTACCGCCAGACTGGAATTGGCCTTCACCGCATAGCACACCAGATGGGGATGATCCCCCAGGGCGCGATCAAACGCGTGCCAGTGACGCTCCAGGGTGGCCCGGGAATAGACGTAAAGCGGCGTTCCGTGACGCTGCGCCAGGTCTTCCAGGCTCAGGTCCTCGGCATGCAGGACCCCGTTGTGATAGTTGAAATGATCCATGGAGGTGTATGTCCGTCGCGACGCGACATGGAATGGAACAAGGTCGGAAACGCGGTCTCAGTCCGCCGCGCGACGCTCTTCCTGGGGCAGGTAGAGGTCGCCTTTCTGGCCGCAACTGGCCAGCATGCTGGCGGTGCCCAGTACCACGACCACGCCGATCAGCATCAGGTTGGACCAGCAAAAGCGCATGGGGGGGTTCCTCATCTTTTCACAGGCAACCCGCATGATAGCATCGGGCGGGATCACCCGGCTTCATAGCGGATCTTCACGATCTCGTAATACTGCTCCCCCGCCGGGGTCTGCACCTTGACCTCGTCATCCAGGGCCTTGCCGAGCAGGGCACGGGCCACGGGAGAATCCAGACTGATCCAGCGCCGGTCCGGATCAAACTCGTCGGCACCCACGATACGGTATTCCACCTCCCGGTCCGACTCGTCCAGCAACGTCACCCAGGCACCGAAATAGACCTTGCCCCGGTCGGCCGGCGGCTCGCGCACCACCTTGAGGCCGGGCAGGCGCTTCTGCAGATAACGGATCCGTCGATCGATCTCCCGCAGTTCCTTCTTCCGATAGATGTATTCCGCGTTTTCCGAGCGGTCGCCTTCCGCGGCGGCGGCGGCCAGATGGCGGGTGACATCGGCCCGGCGAATCCACAGGCCGGACAGCTCCGTATCCAGGGCGGCATAGCCCTGGGGCGTGATATGGGGCGAGGATCGGGGTGCGGGTGGGCGCCAGCGGCTCATGGGATGACACGTCTATGAACACAGGGCATAGCATACAGCAAGGCAATCATCCGGCCACGGGCCACCCACGGCCATGACTCGCACGGGCGGATGGGCGCGATACCGTAAACCTTGGCAAACCCACCATTGCCCACCACAATGGACGAATCCACTTGCATTTCGCCATTTGCCATCATGCTGTCAGGAAGACATCGCTCGTACACATCAGGTACGGGCACGACGGTGTGAGACTGTCATTGGAGGTGGGAGTTTTGAAGTTCTGGCGCAAATTGGCGTTGACCTTCGTGGGCACGGCGGCGGTGATTACCGGCCTGTTCGTCATGGCCAGCTATAACAGCCTGCGCCAAACCCTTCTGGAAGAATCCGATCAGCGCCTGAGAGCGGGGGCCTATGCCGTGCTCGCCTTGCTGCCACCCGATTATCACCAACGGATCAGCGGCCCGGATTCCGTCACCAGTGAGCGCTTTTTGGCCGACATGGCGGTGCTGTCGGACTATGCCGATCATGCCGGCTTTGCCTACGTCTATACGTACATGAAATTCGGTGACCGCATCGTGACCACCGCAAGCTCGGCCACCGTCGACGAACGCCGGCACCTGACCCATGACCGCTTCTTTCAACATTATGACACCGCCCCGCCGGAACTCCATGCCAGCTTTGATGACGGCAGGACCCGCTATCTGGAATACAGCGACGCCTATGGGGAGTTCCGTTCCATTTTTCTCCCCATCCGGATCAATGACGATCGCTACTATGTCATCGGTGTCGATCTGGAGCTGAGCTATCTGCGGGAAAAACTGGCGGCCATGCGCCGGCAATCCATCGGCATAGGCCTGGCCCTGTTTTCCGTCACCCTGCTCTTGCTGCTGAGCGGTTCGCGCACCTTCATTCAGCCCTTGCAGCGCGAGGAGCGCCTCACCGGCATCTTCGACGGGCTCGACACCGTCGTATTTGTCTGTGACCCTGAAAACCGGCACATTCTTTTCGTGAATGCCCACGGTCGACAAGCCCTGGGCATCAGGGAGCATGGAGCCTGTGAACAGGAGGCGATCGCTCCAGGGGAGTGGCGCTGCGCACTTTGCGGCATACACCATCACGGCTCCGATGGGGCAAGTGATCCGTGGATACCGCGTTGGGAAATGCACAGTCGGCGCAACGGCCGCTGGTATGACTGCCAGCGCAAGGTCATGCAATGGAGTGATGGGCGTAACGTGCACCTGCAGATTGCCCACGATATCACCGAGCGCAAGCAGATCGGGCAGCATCTGGAGCGCAGCGAGGCACGCTTTCGTCAGCTATTCGATGAAATGCTGGATGGCTATGCCTTGCATGAAATCCTCTGCGACCCCCGGGGCAAGCCCATTGACTACCGCTATATCGAGGTCAACCCCGCCTTTGAGCGGATGACCGGCCTCAAGGCGGACAACCTGATCGGCCGTCGGGTGCGGGAAGTCCTGCCGGGGACGGAGGACTACTGGATTGACACCTATGGCAAGGTGGCCCTCACCGGCGAGCCGGCGTGCATCGAAAACTATTCCCGGGAGCTGGGCAAATTTTTTGAGGTACGCGCCTATCGGCCGGCCCCGGGCGAATTCGTGGTGGTGTTTGCCGATACCACGCAACGCAAGCGTTCCGAACAGGCCCTGCAACGCAGCGAACAGCATTTCCGCGCACTGTTTACCGACCTTCCGGTACCCATCCTGATTTGCGAGACCGAAACCGCCGACATCATCGACGCCAACCATGCCGCAATGGCGGCCTATCACTGCGACAATCTGGAATCGTTGCAAAAAGGCCAGGCCTGGTATTCGGCACCGCCTTATTCACGCGCCGACGCCGTGCGCTGGCATCACAAGGCCGTTGCCGAAGGACTTCAAGTCTTCGAGTGGTGCTACACCGACCGTGACGGCCAACCGGCCTGGATCATGATCTACCTGAACGTCGCCATGATCCATGGACAGCAGCGGATGCTGGTGATCCAGCTGGATATTACCGAACGCAAGCGCATGGAAGCCGAGCTGCGACGCATTTCCAGCATTGATGCCCTCACCGGGCTGCTCAATCGCGGCCACTTCTTCACACTGGCCGAGCGGGAATATCAGGTTTTTCGGCGCCATCAGCGCCCCCTCTCATTGCTGATGATCGACATCGACCACTTCAAACCGATCAACGACCGCTACGGCCATGGCATCGGCGATCAGGTACTGCGCGCCGTGGCCAACAGGCTACAGGAAAACCTGCGGCAAACCGATCTGCTGGGACGCTATGGCGGAGAGGAGTTCGTGATGTTGCTGCCGGATACCCATGAGGAGATGGCCGTGGTCCTGGCCGAGCGCCTGCGCCAAACCGTCGCGCGGCAACGGATAGAAACCCCGCGCGCGGTACTGTCCGTCACCCTCAGCCTTGGGGTAGCCGTATTGCACAAGGACCGCCCGGCAACCCTGGGTGAACTCATCGAACAAGCCGATCAGGCCTTGTATCGAGCCAAACAGACCGGCCGCAATCAGGTGGCCTGCTGGGTGTGTTCAGACGGCTGACCCGGTCTATCATCAGTCGATATCCATCCGGGACAAATCCATGCAGACACCCGACTACCAGGGTCATTGCCTGGCCAATCTGATGACCTCCCTGATCGGCGGCCTGGGCGGCACGCCCTCCTGTCACGGTCCCCTGCGTGCCCTGCCCCCCGAGGAAGTGAGCCGCCATCGCCACGTGGTCCTGGTGGTGGTGGATGGATTGGGCGACGGGTTCCTGCGGACCCGCCCCGCCCCGTTCCTCAACGGACATCGTCGCGCCGGCATCCATGCCGTCTTTCCCACCACCACGGCCACCGGGATCACCACCTTCATCACCGGCGATGCCCCGGCCCAGCATGGCCTCACCGGCTGGCATGTGCACTTTCGCGAACTGGGGGCGGTACTGGCGGTACTGCCCGGCAAACCCCGCTACGGCGGTAGCGGGTATGACCGGGCGGAAGGCCTGGATGTCCTGCGATGGCTGGGCCATGACGTCACCTTCAATCGCATCCCGGTTTCCAGCACCATGGTGGCCCCCAACAAGATCGCCAATACCCCTTTCAACAAGGCCCACAAAGGCCGGGCCCGGCTACTGCCCTTCAGCGGTCTGCAAGACATGGTGAACCGGGTGGAACAGGCGGTAAAGGGCCGGCACGGCAACCAGTATGTCTATGCCTACTGGTCGGAACTGGACAGCCTGGGCCATTACCACGGCCCCGACTCCCCCCAGACCCGCAAGCACCTGGAAGAGGTCGACCGGGCCCTGGCAAATCTGGCCGCCCGCCTGGCGGGGACCGACACCCTGCTGATCATCACCGCCGACCATGGCATGACGGCGGTGGAACACCGACTGATACTGGCGGACCATCCCGAGATCGCCGACTGCCTGACCCTGCCCCTGTGCGGTGAGCCGCGGGTGGCCTGGGCCTATGTGCGGCACGGCCGGCATGAGCGGTTCGAACGCCTGGTCCGGGAACGGCTGGGGCATGCCTGCACCCTGCGCCCCAGCACGGAACTGCTGGAAGAAGGCTGGTTCGGCCCGGGCACGCCCCACCCCGAGCTGTCCGCGCGGATCGGGGACTATGCCCTGCTGATGCAACCGGGCTGGATCGTCTCGGACCGGTTGCTGACGGAAAAACCCTTCGACATGAAGGGAGTGCACGGGGGCCTGGCGCCCGAGGAACTGGAAATCCCGCTGGTGGTGACGGTCTGCTGAACCGGGGGTCCGTGCTATCATTGCCGGTCACCCACTGGAACAGGACACCGCCATGTCAGAAGCCCACACCCTGTTCGACAGCGCCGCCAGCCAGACCGTGGAACTGGCCAATCGTCTGAGCGACGCCGATCCCCAGGCCGACCTGTGGGAGATTGCCGACGGCCTGCTGGCGGGCGCGGTCCATTACTGGCTCTATACCCGCCAGCCCTGCGGCGACCCCCGCTGCGAGCAGTGCGCCACCATCAGCACGGCCGAGGAGCGCCTTGCGGTCCTGCTCAAGGACCTGGAACAGTACGCCCGGGACAGTGATTACTTCCATTCCCCCACGGATGTGAACGTGGGCAGGGCTTGAAGATGCCGCATGCCCCTCTCCCCGGAGAGGGGCATGATCATCCCGGTAGCCGGATCTCCACCTGGGCGCCCCCCAGGGCCTCCGACGTCCCGATGGTCAGACGCCCCTCGTAGGCACTGACGATCTCGTTCACCACCGCCAGACCGATCCCCTGCCCCGGCACCGCCTCGTCCAGCCGGCCGCCCCGGGCCAGGATGACCGGGACCCGATCCGCCGGGATGCCCGGGCCATCATCCTCCACCCTCAGCACCAGCCAGCGCCCTTCCATCGCCGACGCCACCCCGACCCGACCGCGGCCGTATTTCCAGGCGTTGTCCATGAGGTTGCCCAGCAGTTCCATCAGATCCCCCTCGTTGCCGCGGAAACGACTGTCGGCGGAGACCTCATCGAACAGGACCACCCCCTTGTCCGGGTAGACCTTGTCCAGGGTCCGGCCCAGACGTTGCACCAACGGTGCCACCGCCATGGGCGCGGCCAGGGCCCGGTGACCGGCGGTGGCCGCCCGCTGTAGCTGATAGGCGACGATCCGGTCCATGCGCTCCAGTTGTTCAAGATCCTGCCGGCGGTCTTCATCACGACGGGATTCCAGACTGCCCCGCAGGACCGCCAGCGGTGTCTTGAGGCTATGGGCCAGATCCGCCAGGCCGTCGCGATACCGGGCCAGCTGGGCACGCTCCTGTCGCAACAGGGCATTGAGGTTATCGGTCAGGGCCTTGAGTTCCACCGGATAGCGACCGGTCAGGGCGGATTGCTGTCCCTGCTCCATGGCGCGTAGCTCACGTGCCACCCGCCGCAGCGGAATCAGGCCCAGATACAGGGCCAGGGACTGGGCCGCCAGCAGCAACACCGCCAGCACCGCCAGCCAGCCCCACAGGCTGCGCCGGTAGGTACGCAGTTGAGCCTCCAGACCGGAACGGTCCTCGCTCAGGGTGAAGGTCAGAGGCACCACCCCACCGGGGGTTTCCCAATCCACGGTCATGCGGGCCATGAAGGCGCGCTCGTCCGGTTGCAGTCCATAATGGGTTCCCAGGGCCGAGGGGGACCGCCACAGCGTATTGCCGGCTTCATCACTGATGCGGGCATGGAGTCCCGAGTCCGGCAGCATGAGACGGGATTCGGGCAAGCGTTCCGGCAGGCTGACCCGACCGGCCGGGTCCACCTCGGCCACGCCCATCAGCAGGAACAGCTGGGCCTGCAGGCGTTGTTCC
The DNA here is from genome assembly GCF_047222355.1 of Ectothiorhodospira shaposhnikovii. NCBI lineage: Bacteria > Pseudomonadati > Pseudomonadota > Gammaproteobacteria > Chromatiales > Ectothiorhodospiraceae > Ectothiorhodospira > Ectothiorhodospira shaposhnikovii. The sequence continues at coordinate 3,381,813 of NZ_CP178333.1, forward strand.
ACCGCATAGACGGCACTGTCCCGGAACGCGCGCTCCAGGGCCAGGGCGGTCATGACGGCAAAGACCGCCACCACCAGGGCGGCGATCAGGCCTACCCGCAGGGTCAGGGAGTTCATGCCTGATCGGGGGGCAGGGCCAGACGATATCCCCGTCCCCGCAGGGTCTCGATGGGGCCGAGCCGGCCGTCCGGGTCCAACTTGCGGCGCAGGCGGCCGATGAGCACCTCCAGCACGTTGCTGTCCCGGTCCTCGTCATGGGGGTAGAGATAGTCGGTGAGGCTCTGCTTGGAGATCACCTGTCCGGGATGACGGGCCAGATGTTCCAGCAGACGGTATTCGAAGGTGGTCAGCCCGATCGGCTGTCCGGCCATGGTCACGGTCTGGGCCTGGGTATCAAGCACCAGCGGCCCGAAGGCAAGCCGACCATCCGGTCGCCCCGCGGCCCGCCGCGCCAGTGCCCGGAGACGGGCGATCAGCTCTTCCATGTGAAACGGCTTCACCAGATAGTCATCCGCGCCGGCCTCCAGACCTTCCACCTTTTCCTGCCACTGTCCGCGGGCGGTCAGGATCAGGATGGGCAGTCGCCGTCCCTCGGCGCGCACCTGGCGGATCACCTCCAGGCCGGGCAGACCGGGCAGACCCAGGTCCACCACCGCCGCATCGGCCGGATACTCCAGCAACCGATAAAGACCGTCGCGCCCGTCACCGCTGGTATCCACCATCCAGCCTTCCTGCTCCAGCCTTTCCCTGAGCCGGATCTGCAACGCGGTTTCATCCTCGATGATCACCACGCGCATGGGGCTTACCGCCACTCACCGGTGACGGCATCCACCAGGATGTTCCGCACCCGCTGATCGTCGGTGAGGATGCGGATGCGATGCACCCGGCGACCGTTCTGGATCTGGGTCTCCGCCGACAGGACCCGCCCCCCGATGCCGGCCTGAACCAGGGCCACGGCTTCATCGAGGGACACTTCGCCCGACGGCTCCTGCACCGGAAGCAGCAGGACCGGGTGGGACGGTTCCACGAGGGTGGCGGCACCCACCGGGAACGCCAGCGACAACACCAGGCACAGCCACCATCCCGAACCTTTGGCCGGGATCAGGGCATGGCGATGGCGGTGGCTGTGCTGCATGGATCCGAGTGTACCAGTAGCCGTCGGCAGGGTCAGGTCCCGGGTCAGTCCTGACCCGGGACCTGACCGATACCGAGTGAAGGATCAGAACCGATATCGATAATTGACATTCACGTCCACCCGCCCCCCGGCGTCACGATGATAGGTCGGGCGCGGTGGTGGCGGCGGGGGTGGTTGCCGGTAATGGCTCCGGTAATGGGACGGCCCCCGCTGCTGGGCACGGGCATCCCGGTAACCTTGGCGATAGCCGTCCTGATAACCGGCGCCATACCCCTGCCGGTAGCCATGGGCGGGGGCCCAAGGGGGAGGACCGCCTCTGGACACGGGTTGCACGTGGGGCGACGGCACCTGATGACCGGGGTGCCAGGGTTGCCCCCACCCCGGGCCTGCCTGCGCGATCATGGGCACCAGCAGCAGGCTGCCGACGGCGCCCAGGAACCACATTCCGCGAATGAAGGGTTTCATGATCGTGATCTCCTTGACTGGAGGGTTACGGACCGGTCCCGTGCATGGGGATCGGCCACCGCCGCCATCCGGCGATGATGTCATTGATACTCCCCCGCCCCTGAATGGCGCCTGAACCCCTCGTCATGAGGCCGTGAATCAGGTATACAAAGGGGCATGGATAGCATCGGCTGGATCATCATCAGTCTCATCACCCTGTTCCTGCTGGGACAGTTCGCCCTCGTCTATCGCACCCGAGGCATGCAGGGGCGACCGGCCCCGGACCTGAGCGATCTGATCAGCGAGGAGCAAAAGGCCCACGAGACCCTGTATTTCTACTTCCACAGCCCCCGCTGCGGCATGTGCAGGGAGGTGTCCGCCGTTCTGGACCCCCTCATGTCCGAGCGCACCGACATCATCGGCATCGACGTGAGCCGTCGCCCGGACATGGCCCGGCGGTTCAAGGTCATGGGCACCCCCACCCTCATGCGGGTACGGGACGGCCGGATCGAGAAGGTGCTCATGGGTACCCGTAACGAAGACGTCGTGCGCGCCTTCATCGGCTGAGCGCGCCCCGGCGCAGGAATCCTCCTCATGCAACAAGATCCCGCGGCCCTGCGCGCCCATCTGCAAGGCGAAATGGGCGTCATTACCTGGCCCGAACTGCAGACCCACTTCGCCCGTGGCGCCCTGCTGGCGGTCACCGATTCCCTGGATCTACTGGATGTCGCCATGGCCCTGGTCCGGGATGACCGGGATACCGTCGAGGACTGGCTCAGGTCCGGTACCCTGCGGCAGCCCGGCATCGAGCATGCCCGCGACTGGGAAACCCGTCGCCCCCGGTTCCAGGCCGTGGTGGTGGCGCCCTGGGTGCTGGTCAAGGAATCCGCCCACTGACGGCTCGGCCCTCCTGCGGTCCCCCCCGTGATCCGTTATCATCAGGGTTTGTAACCTCTTTGAAGGAGGAGGCAACCATGATGCAACTCAGCCCCCGCTTCGTCTGCGGGATCATCAGCCATGCCCGGGAATTCCATGCCCAGGAAGACGTGATGCTGCCCGAGGAACCGGACAACCAGAACGACGGCTGGATCGACGAGGCCCTGGCGGAACACGCGGACAATCCGGTGTACCTGGAGATCAAGAACACCATCGACGAGCTGGAGCCGGAACTGCAGGCCAATCTGGTGGCCCTCATGTGGCTGGGCCGCGGGGACTATACCGAGGACGAATGGGACGCCGCCCTGGAAGAGGCCAAGGACAACTGGACCCCCCGTACCGCCGACTATCTGCTGGCCACCCCCATGGGGGCCGACTACCTGGCAGAGGGGCTGGCCATGCTGGGCCATTCCTGCGAGGACGACGAATAAGACCCCGTCTGAACATGGACATCCTCTACAGCATGCGCCTGCAGGCACGCTTCAACCGCTGGTCCAACAGCCGGATCCTGGAATGCTGTGACGACCTGCGGGACACGGAGCGCAAGCAGGAGATCCCGGGACCGCAGGCCTGGTCGATCCACGGCCTGCTCAACCAGATGCTGCTGCAGGACCGGATCTGGCTGGGGCGCATGCTGAACAAGCCCTATGTGTACCGCTCCCTCGACCAGGTGCTCTATACCGAATATGCCCTGCTGCGCACCGAACGCCTGCGCACCGACAGCGAGATCATGAATTTCGTGCAGAACCTGGCCTATCCCAACCTGGACCGGCAAATCAGCTTCCGCCACGAGCGCAGCCAGCGGGAATGCACCCTGCTGCTGGGGGATTGTCTGCTCGGCATGCTCCACCACCAGTCCCTGCAGCGGGGGCGGATGACCGTCCTGCTGTCCCAGCTTGGCGTGTCCATGGCCCCGCTGAACATGAGTGCCATGCCCGGCATCGTCGAGTAACCCCTTTCACACCCCCCTTTTCAGGTACCCTCCATGACCAACCACCCGACCCTGATCCGCTCCGTCACCTATCATGGCCTGGAGCCGGGTGCGCGGCTCATCGTGCTGGGCGCCGTGCATGGCAACGAGACCTGCGGCACCCGGGGCATCGAGCGGGTGATGGCGGAACTGGACTGTGGACAGCTGACCCTGAACCGTGGCCTGGTGACTTTCGTGCCCGTCACCAATCCCCTGGCCTTCAGGCTGGGGCAGCGCATGGGGGAACGCAACCTCAACCGCAACTTCCGCATCAGCGACACGCCGCTGGATTTCGAGGATCGCATCGCCAACCGCCTGGGGCCATTGCTGGCCCAACATGAGGTGCTGCTGGACCTGCATTCATTCCATACCCCGGGGGAGCCCTTCGTCATGCTCGGCCCCCGGGACAACGACGGCGAGCTGGAGCCCTTCACCCACGCCGCCGCCGAGGAGGCCCTGGCCCGACGCCTGGGGGCACGTCGCATCGTCGAAGGCTGGCTGGATACCTATGCCCGGGGCGTGGCCCGGCGCCTGCGCAATCCCAATGCGGACCTACGCGCACAGATGCTCAGCACCGACCCCAGCTACGGTATCGGCACCACGGAGTTCATGCGCGCCCGGGGCGGTTATGCCCTCACCCTGGAATGCGGCCAGCACGAGGCCCCGGAGGCGCCCGCGGTGGCCTACCAGGCCATCCTCAATACCCTGGCCCATCTGCGGCTGGTGGACAGTCTGCCGGCACCCGCCCCGAGGCAGGATCCGGAGGTGCTCAGGTTGGTGGACGTGATCGACCGGGACCATCCGGAAGACCACTTCAGCCGCCAGTGGACCAGCTTCGACCCCATCCGCAAGGGAGACGAGATCGGCCGGCGCCACGACGGAACTCCGGTGCTCGCACCCGCGGATGGCTTCATCGTCTTCCCCAACCCCAATGCCCTGCCGGGCAACGAGTGGTTCTACCTGGCCGAAGCCAGTGAACGGATGAACACGGTCTAACCGCCGTTACGCTTGCCCCGCTTCTTGCGCGCCTTCTCCACCACCGCCAGCTGGGCCATGGCCTGCAACAGGACGGCGTGGGCCTCGTCACGGTCGGTGTAGAGCACGCTGTCGCGCATCACGTCTTCCGCCCGGCGCTTGGCCTCCCGGGCGGCCTCCTCATCGATGTCCTCACAGCGCATGGCCGTGTCCGCCAGCACGATCACCCCGGCGGGCTGGACTTCCAGCATGCCTCCGGAGACATACAGGTAGTCTTCCTCGTCGGAGCCGGCCGGGATGAAGCGCACGACACCGGGACGGATGGAGGTCAACAGGGCGGAGTGGCGGGGAAAGATGCCCAGCTCACCATTGGCTCCGGTGATGCAGACCTGGTGGACCTCTCCGGAATAGAGCCGCTCCTCGGCACTGACGATATCCAGCACCATGGTGGCGCCGGTACGCGGCATTCTCGACACGGTCACGGTCTGCTGCTCCCTCTGGACAGGTGTTCGGATCGGGCAAGGCCTGCCTCCTTCATCGCCGACAGGATCATGGCGGCGACCTTGTCCCAGTCATGAAGCTTGTCGGTGTTGATGGTCAGGTCGAACTGGGTCGGATCGTTGGTACGTCTCTGGATCAGGCTCCAGAGAAACTGCTGGCGCTGCTGGTTGATGGTCTCCACCTTCTCCCTTGCCTCGTCCTCGGACAAACCTTCCTTGGCGGCCACCCGCCGGGCGCAATGCAGCGGAGAGCCGCAGATCCGTATCCGGAAAGCCCCCCGGTCGCGCAGGAACACATGTCCGCCCCGCCCCATGATCACCCCGCCCTCCGCGCTGATGGCCAGCAGGACGTTCACCAGGGCCTTGCGATAGGTCGTCATGAAATAGGCATCCCCGGACAGGACCGAGTAAACCCATGTGCTCTTCCAGGCCGACACCTTTTCATCCAGTTCCCGTAGCAGTTCCCGGTCCTGCTCGGTATGCTTGGCCAGCCGCTCCAGCAACACCTCGTCGAAATAGGATACCTTGAGCTCACGGGCCAGTATCGCGGCAATTTCCTCCCCTCCGGCGCCGTAGTCACGGGCCATGGTGACCAGGGGCATGGGCCTGGAAGCCTCCCGACCCGAAGTATCCTTGCCATAGGTCTGCGACCGGATGTATCGCTGGATGAGATCATTCACATCATGATGCATGGGGCACCTTAGTCTGACTCCGGATGTCCTTCCATGTTACTCAGCCTGGCATGAACAACACCATCCTCCCGGCCATGTCATCCGCGCGCGGCACGCGGACCGGGCGGGCCGGGCATCACTTCCAATCAACCGCGGGCAACCCCTCCCACGGTGTTTATCGACCCAGAATGCCGGTCAGGATTCCGGCAAAGGACAGTCAAGCATGAACGACGAGAACCAATTCTTTCGCCCCGTGGGCGAGATCTGCCAGCGCCAGGTCGTGACCTGCCGGCCCGGCGAAGGGCTCGTTGATGTGGTAAAAGTAATGAAGGAGAAGAACATCTCCAGCGTGGTGGTCTGCGATGACGCCGGTGCCCCCATCGGCATCATCACCGACCGGGACCTGAGGAACAAGGTGGTGCCGTCGGGACGGGACCCGGGTTCCTTCAAGGTGGCGGACGTGATGAACAGTCCCCTGACCACCATCCGTGAAGAAGACGTGCTCTACGAGGCGCTGTACCGGATGTCGCGGCAACACATCCACCGTCTGGTGGTGGTGTCCGAGGACGGCGCCCTCAACGGGATCATCACCGACACGGACATCCTGCGCATGCAGAATCATTCGCCCCATCAATTGGTGCGGGACATCGAGAAGGCCGGCACCCCCGAGGATCTCAAGGTCCTGCATGCCCGCATTCAGGATCTGGTGGTACGACTCAGCGGCACCACCACCGGGATCCAGGATCTGGTCAAGCTCATTGCCCATCTCAATGACCAGATCCTGCTGCGCCTGATCCATCTGGTCCGGGAGACCCGCTTCCCCGACCTGCCCCGGGGTTTTGCCTTTGTGGTGATGGGCAGCGAGGGACGCAGCGAGCAGACCCTCTCCACCGACCAGGATAATGCCATCGTCTACGCCGATGATCTGTCCGAGGATGACATCAGGAAGATCGAGGCCTTTTCCAAGGAGCTCATCGAGCATCTCATCGAGATCGGCGTCCCTCCCTGCCCCGGTGGCATCATGGCCAGCAATCCCGCCTGGCGACGCAGTCTTTCCGGCTGGTACAAGGAGCTGGATCAGTGGCTCACCACACCCAGCCCGAAAAACATCCCCAATGTGAGCATGTTCGCCGACATCCGCACCCTTTACGGCGATGCCTCCCTGGAACGCAAGCTCAAGGCCCATATCTACCACCGCCTGGCGGAAAACCGGCTGTTCATCATGCGCATGGCGGAAAACATGCTGCGCTTCACCCCGCCCCTGGGCTGGCTGGGCAAGATCAAGACCGGTACCCAGGGCGCCCCCCGGGGGGAAGTGGACCTGAAGAAAGGCGGTATTTTCGCCCTCACCGACGGCATCAAGGCCCTGGCCCTGGAACTGAACGCCCTGGACGGGGGCACCCACCAACGTCTCCAGGCCCTGGTGAAACAGGGGGTGCTGAAGCAGGATCAGGCCGGCGATCTACAGGAAAGCTTTGATTTTCTGGTGCTGATGCGTCTGCGAGCCCAGGTCCGCTCCGTGGAGCAGGGGAAAAAACCGGACAATTGCGCAGCCCTGGAGCAACTGAGCCAGATGGAACAGGTGAAACTCAAGATCGCCTTCGAGGATGTGACCAAGTTCCAGAGCTTCATCAGCGGTCACTTCAACCTCAGCCTGTTGCGCTGATTGCAAGGCAGACCGGATGCCAACCCAGCCCCCCGCCCAACTCCCCGTCGCCACCTATTCCATCGTGGCCCGGGACCCTGCCAGCGGTCACCTGGGCGTGGCAGTCCAGTCCCATCACTTTGCCGTGGGCAGCGTTGCTCCGTTTGCCCGGGCGGGCGTGGGAGCCGGCACCATCCAGTCCTTCGCCAAGCTCATTTATGCCACCGAAGGCCTGCGCCTGATGCGGGACGGCGCCAGTGCCGGCGAGGCACTGCGCCGCCTGCTGGCCCGGGATCACCACATGGATTACCGCCAGGCCGCCATGATCGACACCCAGGGAGACGTGGTGGCCCATACCGGCCGCCTGTGCATCGACGAGGCCGGTCACTGCCTAGGGGATGAGTACGCATGCCTTGGCAACATGCTGCTCAATGACGGCACCTGGGAAGCCATGGGACGGGCCTACGAGGCCGCCGAAGGTGATTTTCCCCATCGCCTGATCAGTGCCCTGGAAGCCGCCCAGGCCCAAGGCGGCGATCTGCGGGGACGACGCTCCGCCGCCATGATGGTGGTCAGCGGCAGGGCCACCGGAGACCCGGCCCAGGACACCCTTCTGGATCTGCGGGTGGAGGACCACCCCACCCCGGTCCGGGAGCTGAAGCGCCTTGTCATCCTCAAGGAGGCCTACGAATTCAATACCCTGGGCGGGCATCATCTGCGGCATGGTGAATACGACAAGGCCATTCAGGCCTTCACCCGTGCCGAAACACTGGCCCCGGAAGAGGATGAACTCATCTTCTGGCGATCCGTGGCCCTGATCAATGCGGGCCATGAAGCCGAAGCCCGCGCACTGCTCGGGGCGCTGTTCCAACGCGCTCCCCACTGGTCCCTGCTCCTGAAGAGGGTGGCAAAAAGCCGATTTTTGCCCGATGATCCGGCGTTGATCCAGCGGCTGCTCCAGCCGCAATCCGGCACATCCTGAATCCTCCCCTGACCCAGTTCTCCCCCCTCACCACATTCCGGGCAATACACGGCATGACGTTCGGTACTGAAGAGATCCTCATCGGCCTGCTGGTCACTCTGATCGCCGGCCTGGTCCACGGCGCCTTCGGGCTGGGTTTCCCGATGATCGCCACCCCCATCCTGGCGCTGATCACCGACGTCAAGACGGCCATTCTGCTCACCCTGGCCCCCAATATCGCAGTCAACGTCTGGAGCCTGATCCGGGGCGGCAACTGGCTCGGCAGTGTGGCCCGTTTCTGGCCGGTGGCGGTATGGATGCTGGTGGGATCGGCCCTGGGCACCCTGGTGCTGGTGGCCATGGACCCTAATCCCTTCCGTCTGCTGCTGGCCGCCACGGTGGTGCTCTACCTGATGTCCGACCGCATCAAACGCATCGACTGGAGTTGGATCGGCCGCCATCCCCGTCCCAGCGGTGCCGGGGCCGGTCTGCTGGGAGGCCTGCTGGGGGGGACCGTGAACGTGGGCGGCCCGGTGATGATGATCTATTTCCTGGAACTGCGACTGGCCCCCGTGGTCCTCGTCCAGGCCATCAACCTGTGCTTCCTGCTGGGCAAGGGGACCCAGGCCATCACCTTTGCCTTCCTCGGCATGCTGGGACTGGACCTGCTGCTGATTTCCCTGCCCCTGGGCATCGCCGCCCTGATCGGACTGCGCGGGGGTATGTGGATCCGGGAGCGGGTGGCCGCGGACACCTATCGGGGCTGGCTCAAGGGTCTGCTGTGGATCCTGTGCATCCTGCTGGTGGTGCAGTTCTTCCGTGAACTGGGATGACGGCGGGACGGTCCCGGAAGCGACAGGCAACCCGCTCCGGGACCATCGTGACGCGGATCAGGCCTTTTCCTGATCCTTTTTGGCGGACATATCCTTGAGTTCCTGCAGCAATTCCCGGAAACGCTGATCCAGTCGCTCCATGGCCGCTTCCTGGGCCAGTCGCATGGATTCAAAGGTCTCCCGGGTATGGCTGCTCATGCGATCGTAGACCTTGCCCACCATTTCCACCTGTCTGGCCGGCAACTCGTCCTGTTTTGCCTCCCCCATGGCACGGGTCATCTCCGTGGCCTCATTCATTGCCTGGCTCAGCACCTCCGTCTGACGCTTCATCAGGGCCTCGCTGCTTTCCATCATCGCCCGGTTGGCGGCCATCATGGCCTCCACGTTCTTCTTTTGTACTTCCATCAATGCGGACATATCCATGTGCGGGATCTTGAACTGCTTCATGAACTCGTTCATCTGATCCATGTAGCGCTGAGGATCCATCAGTTTCATCAGTTCGGACATGTCGAACGGATTTTTCTCTTGCGGCATGGCTGCGATCTCCTTCTCTGGTTACAGGGGAATACGGGATTGATCCTCCAGTGGTAGAGCTTAGTCCAATGGACAGGACTCGCCTGCGCACGGGCCCCCATTTTCAAGGAAATACAGGCTATCATCAGCCCGTGACAACCCTGTGGATAAACTGTTTCGAAACCGTGGGTAAGATTTTCCCACAGATTTATCCACAATCCTCGCACAATTTCCCGTTAGGTTACCCGCAGATTTCCTCACATGTTGAAATGTGAATAACTTGTTGAAATTAAAAATTTTTAAAATTCTTTTCCCCAGGCGAAGCGTGCCCTTATTACAGTCATTAAAAAGATTTTAAAAAGATAGTCATCGTACAGAAACCGCGTCATCCACAGCTCAGGTGCCGTTTTGGGTAATGCGATTCGCCTTCAGGCGGATGGTTTCCGCTTCAATCCGGACCTCGCGCCCCTGGATCACCAGATCACCGTTGGCATCGATCAAAATGCAGGCCCTGTCGTCACCGATACGTATCCCCCCGGCCGTGGTTTTCCACAACATACCCCCCGCGACATGAAATTCCGCGTCACCGCGAGGAACGCGGCAGTGCAAATGACCCTGTTCCGATATCAACGCCAGATCGGCGCCGGCATTGAGTGTCATCGCGCCTTCACTGTGCTGCAGCATGTCCCCCCGACGGGTTCGCAGTTGCAGGGCTTCTCCGGCTTCCAGCAACAGGTCTCTCGCCGCCTGCTGACGGATGTCTCCGGACTCCGTGATCAACAGGACATCACCTCGAACCCTGACTCCCTGGTCACCGCCGATCTCCACTTGCTGATCGGTGCCGATATCCAGGTGCATGGCTCGCCCTGATTGCCATGCCATCTCGCCATGGCGGGTCTCCAGGATCAGCCTGTGGGTATCTTGTGCGGCATCCAGAGTGAGATGCAGATCCGCGTCATGGGCCGCCAACCTGAGCTGTTCCCTGCCGGCACGGTCATCCATGCACAGTTCATGGCCTGCCGGCGTGCGCAGTAGGTTCTGACCGGCATTGTCGGCATTGACGGGCGATGGCTGATCACGATTGGGCAGAGCACCCAGGATCAGCGGACGATGGGGATCGCCGTTTTCAAATCCCACCAGCACTTCGGTACCGGGATGAAGCGGAAAATGAAAACCGCCCCCGGGGGCCGCATAGGGGGTGAGTAGTCGTACCGGAGCACTGGCACGGCCGATGGGATGAGGAGTATCGTCAAAATCGAATCGCAGCCGGTAGCGTCCCTGTTCATCCAGCATGGGTCCTTCTTCCGGATCGCCATCCACCCTTGCCACCAGGCGCCCGTGGACACGGTGCGGGCGATAGCGGGGTCGAAACGGCTGCTCCACCGGCAGCAGGTCCACCCTGACTCTTGGCCCCGGTCGGTGCTCGCAAGCTCCCCCCATGGGCATGGCATGGGCCTGCGAGGCTTCCATGTCCACGCGCACGACCACATAGGTGTGATTGAAATCGGAACAGGGATGTCCTTTCAGGGACAGCCGCTGGCCGGGTTCCAGATCCGTACAGTGGGTATGGATCCGTATCTGCCGACGCTCACAGTCCAGGGCCTGCAGGCGGAGCCATGCAAGCCGCTCGCCTTCCTTGATGTCCCGGAATCCGGCACCCCAATGCTCTTCCGTGCCCTGGCCCGGGATACTGTCCACGGTGACGGCATGAACCGGCGCCAGTGATTCCGGCCGCTCCGGGTCATGATCCCGCAGTGTGACCCTCTCCGGCAGCAGTCTGGCCGCGGCGGTGAGTCGGTGGAAGCCGTGCAGGTCACGGACTCCGCCTCTGAGAGGCTCGTAGCGCAGCGTTCCCGTCCCGTCGTCAACCGCGCTAAGGGAATCGTCCTGAATCACCAGCACGGGCTTCTCAGGCCCCTGCTCGAAGCGGTAATGCAGTCCTTCAAAGGCCAGCAGGCGTGAGATGAAGGCAAGGTCGTCCTCTTCCAGCTGGGCGATGAAGGGATGAACGGGGCATTCGCCGGTACAGGCAACGCGCCAGTCGCCCTGTTGCCAGCCATGACCGGCCAGGACACGTTCCAGGATCCGCGGGACATCGAGTCGGGTGAAGACCCGCTGATGGCGGGAGCGGGCCAGAGGACCCAGAGGGGATTCCAGGGACAGGCGCAGGTAATGACCGGCCGGGCCCCTCTCCAGATCCACCACCCCGGTGATGATGCCGTGAACAGGGCGTCTCCTGCCGGCCACCAGCAGGGTCGCGTGGCATCCCGGCACCCATGGCGCGGCCATCGGTGTCGACGTCACGCAGTCCACGGTGATCCGATAGGATCTGGACAGACCGTAATCCCGCCAGTGAAAACCGACCACCTCCGGCTGTGGTACGGGGTGCCCCCGGATCTGCAGCCGGTGACGGGATGTGTGTCTTGAATGGGGCATGGTGCCGGTGGGCATCGTTTCTGACTCCCTCAGGGGCGTGTGAGTGGGTGCGGTGCCAGGCTGATCACCGGGGGTGCATCGGTACCGGCACCCTCGCCCAGGATCGAGTTCAAGCCGAGGCCCAGATTCTCACTCCCCAGGCCCTCCGGGGATGTCGGCGTGAGTCGAAGTGCCACCTCGAACGGGGTGGAGGGTCCCAGGTAGTCCCGTATTTCCCGGGTGAGCGACGCGGCGACGTCATGCCATGTCGTGATCCCGCACGGCGGCAGGGGGCCGATGTCGATGCGTAGGCCTTCGGGGACGCGGGCTTCCTCGCCCAGAGCCGCATCTCGGCCCAGGCAGGCCCCGGTGTGACGGCCCAGGCGGGTCGGTTCCGGTAATGGACGGCGACAGTACCAACCAAGATGGATGGTCACTTCAAGACCTGGCATCTCCATGTCTTCCAGCCGGCGCTTGATCCTGACCTTCAGTCCCGCGGCGGTGGGGAGACCGGTGGGTTTGAGTGCGTTCAGATAGCGCAGCAAGGGAGGCGGTCCATCTCCACCGGCCGGAAGATGGGGGCGTGACGCCAGACAGGCCCGGAGCATCTGCCCCTGAAGGGGGCGGTCAAGGAGATCCAGAAAGGCCCTCAGGGTCTCGGCATCGGGATCCTCGCGACAGAGTGCTTCCAGGTCTTCCAGGGGCAACGGGGAATGGGCGCCCCGCAGCCCCGGCAGCGAGGTTTCCATCCTGTCCCCTGCCTCGAGCCGACGGACCCTCGCGACGGGGCCGGCGGGAAAATCCAGGTCGGCGGACGGGACGAGGGTCGGCAACCCGGCTCCGGCGGCGGCCAGTTTCACCGACAGTTCCAACAGGCCGAATGCATGGGCGGGATGGGATGGGAGGTTCATTGCGGCATGAGGGGATGATCCGGGAGAACGGGCCAGCCGATGTCCTGCCCCCCGGGGTGGGCCTTGAGCCGCAGGCGGAGACACTGATGAATGGGGGTCTGCATTGACAGGCTACAGGCCAGTATCTGCCCGAGCAGGGCGGCCTCCCCTCGACCGGCAAAGACGCCCAGGTCGAGGGTCACGCAGACCGTCTGGCCAGCGCGCAAGATACCCTGGTGCCATTGGGTCATGGGGATCGTTTCCAGGGTCAGGATGCCGGTCGACAGGTGCGGGCGGGCGGGACTCCGGCTCCAGTCCGCCAGGCTCAACCATTGGCGCAGGTCGGTCGCGGATGCAAAGCCGCCCCGTTGCATCGAGACATGCTGGATCAGGGTCCAGCGCCAGTCACCCCGTGTTGGCGCGGGATAGAGCCGGCCCGGTCTGGACAGCAGGGAGATGCTCAGGGCATTGCCCGGATCCCGGACGGCTTCCAGTGCGGTTCCGGCAGCGAGATGATCATGGGGGTAATGCCCGTTATGGGCCAGCACCCGGCAGGACAGGGTTTCGTGGCGAGGGGCCTGTACCGGGTCCAGCCCAAGCCAAAGTCGTGAACGGCCGCTCACGTCGGGGCGCGTCAGGGGTTCGTATCCGGCCTGGGCACCGTCCGTCGTGGTTGTCGAGAACAACAGCGGATACCGCCGCTGTCGGCCGCTGACGGTATCCAGCCCCTGCACCCTTTCCACCCGGTAGATCTGCAGGGATTCCTGGCGGCGGTTGTCCACGGTCAGCGGATATTCGGCCCGCCGGGGGTCCCGTACCAGGGGTTCCGCATCCTGTTCGAAGAGATTGACCGCCGCCACGCAGTGAAGGCGCAGGGCGTCACGATAGCGAGAGGTGGCCGCGGACAGCCTACGCCCGAGGGTGATTCCGAGGCGGAATCGGCGGGTGCGGCGCGGCAGTTGCCAGTGGTTTCCAAGGAACAGGGTGATGAAACGGAAGCGGTCCCTGAAATGGAAAAAGTCCTGCAGCAGATTGAAGCCCGGTGAATCCGTCTCCCGATATTCGGGCCTGACCCCGTACTGCCAGAGGGAATAGGCGGGACGGATGCCCACCGCGTCGCCCAGGGCCGTCTCACGGATGCCCTGGGCAGGGTCTTCCAGCAGATGCACCGGTCCGGTGGCGGTCAGCAGATGATCCAGCAGGGACATGTCCGGATCGCTGTCCGCGGTGACATGCAGATCCAGCGCGGTGGGCAGCGGATGTGCCGGGTCATGGGGTTCGTGAAGTTCCAGGTCCAGCATCAGCACACCCCCCGGAGCGCCTGCCCGGCGGTAATCGATCCCCGCAAGCCGCAACGGTTGCAAGGTAGCCGGCCACAGGGTCTGAAAGCGGCAACGTGTCTGCTCCGCACCCACCGGCGGACTCTGCACCAGGGTACCGGCCGGAAGCGTGAATGCCTGTCGGCGGGGGTGTCGTTGAGTCAGGTCCAGTATCGTGCAGGCCGGATAGGGCCGCAGGGCCTCGGGCCTGAGGCGGGTCAGCAGGCCGGCACAGATATCGGGTTGATCCTCCTCCATGCGCCGGTTTGCAAGGGCACTGAGAAAGGCCATGCCCTGAAACAGTCGCTCTACCCGGGGATCACGGCCTCGGGGATCCTCCAGGGCCAGGGCGTCGGCCTGCTGGGGGTGGGCCCGGGCGAACTCGGCAGCCGCCCGGTTCAGGCTCAGTAGCGCTTCGTCGTAATGTTCCCCGAGATCCCGGTCGGAGGCGGTCAATGGGGCAAACAGGTCCTGCAAGCTGTCCATGGCGTTTCCCTGCCGGTGCCGTCGTCGTGCCCGGATCCGGGACATGCCGGATCCGGGCGGCCTGATGCCGATCAGCGATTTTCCACCCAGGAATCCTGGAACTCGATGTTGCCGTCCACGTAGGTCCAGGTGATGCGCCCGTACCGCAGGGCGACCTGTTCCAGGTGGGGGTAGCGTTCCTTGTCCAGATCCTTGACGTTGTGCATCACCGGCTTGACCGAGGTCACCTTCACGTCTTCAAGGCGGTGGCGGAAGTACTCCCGTTCGGTACCGCTGTCGTCGATGCGATACCAGTGGATGACCACCTCCTTAAGGGTCTGCCCATTGCTGCAGGCCTTGTAGAGATAGGGGGAGACCTTGTCGAAGGTCTTGGTGAAGCGCAGGGGTTCATGCTTGCGGGTGCCGGTCAGGGCACCCGTATCCGAATCGGTGGGGATACGGATCTCGTGATCGAGCTGCAGCACTTCCACGGTATGGCGTCGGCCGGAGATCTGCACCGGACCTTCCACGGGGGCTCCCTGGTCGTCACGCAGGCTCATGTAGGCGGGAATCGGCATCTTTCAGGGTCTCCTTGTCAGGGGAATGGGCGATCCATGGCAACGGGATGTTCAGTCCCGGGATCGGGGCATCTGGGCCAGCAGGGAGAGGCGCACGTCCACCCCCTCGATCTGGAAGTGGGGCATGACCTGGAGGGTCACGGCGTAGAAGCCGGGATTCTCGGGTATTTCCGCTACCGTCACCCGGCCGTCCCGCAGGGGATGGGTGGCCACCAGGGTCGGGTCAGGATCGCGCATGCGGGTCACCAGCCCCTGCAGCCACTGGTTCAGCTCGTCTTCCAGGGTTTGCCTGGACTTGGCGGCACCGATGTTTTCCCGTTGCAGGATCTTCAGGTAATGGGAGATCCGGGAGACCAGGAAGACATAGGGCAGACGGGCATTGATGCGACTGTTGGCGGTGGCTTCGGCAGCGGGATATTCCATGGGCTTCTGCACCGAACTGGCGGAGAAAAAACAGGCAAAATCCCGATTCTTGTAATAACTCAAGGGGATGAAGCCAAGTTTTGCATATTCCATTTCACGGGTTTCCGAGATCAGGAACTCCGTGGGCATGCGGGTCTGCAGACCGTGCCCCAGGTCCACCTGGTGCAGGGGCAGATCACGGACCCGTCCCCCTGATTCGGGCCCCCGGATGTTCACCGCCCAACCATGCAGCCGGAAGCTCTCCGCCATGTTGGCGCCGAAGGCAAAGGCGGCGTTGCCCCAGAGATACTTGCCGGCATCCTCGCCACTGACGTCTTCCCGGTAGCACAGACCACGGACCGGATGATCATTGCCCCAGGGCAGACGCAGCAGGAAGCGCGGCAGGGTCAGCCCCACGTAGCGGGCATCCTCCGTTTCGCGAAAGGCATTCCAGCGAATGAATGCGGCCTGCTCCATGTAGCTGGAAAGATCCTGAATGCGGGGCAGATCCGACACCTGTTGCTTGCCGAAGAAGGTAGGCCCCACCGCGGCAATGAAGGGGCAGTGGCAAGCGGCGCAGACTCGCGAGATCTCCCGCAGCAGGCCGATGTCCCGTGCGGTATTGTCAAACTGGTAGTCGGCGATGATGGTGGAGACGGGCTCGCCGCCGGGGGTATCGTACTCCTGCACGTAGAGCTGACGATAAAGACCGCTGCGGCTGGTATCCGGAGCGTCCTCGAAGTCTTCCTGGAGGGCTTCCTTGCTCAGGTCCATCAGCTCCACTTTCACGTTGGCCCGGCGATCACAGCGATCCAGCAGGAACTGAAGACTGAGCCAGGCCGATTCCAGGGCCTGGAATTCGGGATGATGCAGGATCTCGTCCAGTTGGTGACCGATCCGCTCGTCCAGACGGGCGATCAGGGCGTCCACCAGGGTCTTGTCGATACCCTGCTCGCCCGGCGTCGGATCTTCCAGCAACTGCAGCAGCACCCCCAGGGCCGCGGTCAGCCGGTCACCGGCCGAAGTCTCACTCAGGTGCGGGTCATCACTGAAATGGTCCAGGTTGACTGCCTGCCGCAGGGGTTCCACATCCACGATCCGGCACAGGCGCTGGTAGGGACCGGTCTGTTCCCGGGCATGTTGATCGACGGCTTCCATGACACTCATGACCGACCTCCCTGTGACGGCATCGGATCTTCTCCATCGCCGGCGGCTGCCAGCAGCGACTGCAGATCCCTGTTCAGGTGCTCAAGATCCTGACGATCCTGGAGGATGCGTTCCAGTTCACGACGAAAGCCGGCATTGTCCAGCATGCTGGCCTTGAGTTCCCGGAGCAGGTTGCGCATCGCCACCAGTCTGGCCAGGGGCTTGATGCGGCCGGCAACCGCTTCGGGACGAAAATCCCGCAGGCTTTGAAAGCACAGGGAGACGGGGATGTCGCCACCCTGTGAATCGATCCGGTTGGGCACGGTGAAGCGGAGCGCCGGCGCCAGGGTCTGCAGGACGGCTTCGAGATTGTCCCGACTCACTTCAACGCGAGGACGGTCCGCGACCTTGCCCTGGGTCCGTCCCCGGCTGAAGTCGCCGATAACGAGGGTCTTGAAAGGCAGATCCACCTTGCGGGGCGTGCCGTTGCCATCCACATCCAGGGTGATGTTCACCCTGGCCCTGGGGATTTCTTCCTGAAAACTGGCGGTCATGTCGGGACTCCTGTCCGGTTGAGGTCCGATGGTTGATGGTTCAGGCGGGTTCGATGGCCGGCAAGGCCATGGCCCGGGCGGGATCGACGGCGCACAGACGCCGGGCACAGGTACGGGCCAGGTCCGGATCCAGGGCCACGGCGGTGCCGTGCAGGCGCTCCAACAGTGCCGTGGCAATCCCGGGATCCCAGTCCAGTACGTGAATCTCATCCAGTTGCCGGTACAGATTGACCAGCAGGTCATGGGCCACGTCCCTGCGTCCCTGGCGCAGGCAGAGGTCCGACCGCAACAGCCCGAGCCGCCAGCGATCCTGTAGATTTCGGGTCGGCAACCGGTTCAGGCTGTCCCAGTCCATGTCCGGGGACAGCCTGGAGGGTATGGTGGTGGAAGCGGAGGGATCAGGGGCATCCGGCGATCCCGAAGGCACCTGGAGGGCGGACGTTGCCGCCGGGGATGCCGACAGCCAACGGCGGGTGGTCTCGTCCATGAAGGGGCGCTTGTCTTCGAAGCTCAGCGCTTCCAGTCCCGGCAGCCGCTTGAGCAACAGCCGTACCGACTCCCGCAGATGGATGGCAAGTTCCGGACGGCCCATCCCGTCGGCGGCCCGGGCCAGCCGATGTTGCAGGTCAAGGGCCAGGTGAAAACCCGGTTCGAAGAAGCATTCCGCACCACACTGGAAGGCGGCCTCCCAGTCATCGGCACGGATGAGCCTTTCCAGCCCCGCCCAGCTTTCGGCGCGGGGTGGCGGAATCCGCGTCACACCTTGCCGGGCCGGGGGCAGACCCAGACTGCCCCACCGCACCGCCTGCGCCAGGGCGCAGGCCTGCAGCAGTTCGCCTTCGGCCAGGAGGTGATCATGAAAACCGCGAATGCCTTCCAGCCAGGCATCCGGATCGGCGGACGACGAGTCGGCGGTCATCGACTCCGTCCGGGCGGATGACCTTTCTGCCCGATCCCCGGACGTCACTTTCGTCGCCTGCACGGCCGGATCCTGCCGGATCCGGGCCTGATATCGGTCCATCCAGCGGCGCAGGACCCCGCAGGGCGGCGCCTCTGCCGCCCCTTCCGGATCCTGGGTCGTCAGCGCCTGCACCAGATCCTCCAGGGCGGCAGCCAGGACATCGGCCTCCCGCGGGTCCGGCCTTACAGTCTGCGCTTCCAGCAGCCCTTCCAGTCGTTCGTTATCCAGCCAGGCCACGGCGGCTCGACGCCGTGTGGGCGGGCGCGGGTGACAGTGTTCCCAGTGATTCCGGACCATGTCCCGATAGAGTCGCAGCCCCGCCGCCAGCCCCGCATGACCATGGCGCGTCACCAAGGCCAGGAACAGGTAGCCGACAATTCGCAGGTCCTTGGCCTGGCACCGGAGAAAATCAGTGCAGGTTTCGATCAGGTGGTCGAAATCCGTACCCTGGAGCTGTTCGAACGCCTCCTTGATGGCGACGAAGCCGTCGGTGAACCGGGGGTCTTCGTCACAGGTCATTCGACCGGGAGCGACGGCATCTTCAAGCCGTGTCATCAGCTGAGTCGGCAGTGGGGCTGGATTCATCCCGAACTCCGTTGAGAAAAGGGCGAGCGGCCGAGACGAAAATCCTGGAACAGGGTCTCGTGGATGAAGTTCTGGCGTCGATCGGCCCGCAGGTGAAAGCGCAACTCCACCGAGTCATCGCCCTCCCCCGTGAGCGGCCAGCGGATGGTGTACAGATGGCTGTCGTTGTGCTCCGGGTCCAGCGCCGCCACGTGCAGCAAGCGAAACAGAGCCCAGATCCCCGTCTCCCGAAATTCCCCCAGCGGTCGACCGTCATGGTCCAGCGCCATCACCCTGGCGCCAGGACTGCGGATGTCTCCGGGCCAGACGAACTGGCGCCATTCCTGGGGTTCGTTGCGGTAGCGGTATTGCTGGCCATTGGTTTCAAACCGCATTTCACTCAGCCCCGGATGGGGAATGGGATAGAGATGAAAGGCCAGACGCGGTTCATCCCCGCCGTCGGCAAACAGGGCGCTGGTGAGCCGGTCCGCCCGCTCCAGATCCTGCAGGAATCCACGGGAAAAACCGGGGCCGATACCGATCCATTGTCGTGACTGCCGGCGTCCCTGGCGTTCCGTCAGGAAAGGGTCTAGGTAGTCCTGGGTAAAACGCCACAGGCGGCCTCGTTCCGGATGGATCAGGTCCACCAGATCCACGAGGGTGGCGTCTTCCCCCCGCGGATGAAACGGAAAGCGTCGGGCCAGTCGGTCCTGATATCCGTCGTGGACCTGGCTTTGCCAGATCCTTTCCAGGTCCACGGTGGCTTCCCGGATCACGGTGCGCCAGCTCTCCCGCACGATGCTCCGCAGCAACGGTTCCAGCAGGCCGCAGCCGCTGTTTTCCTGGCCGGAAAGACGGGAGATGCCCACCCAGGCCTGGTGCAGTGCCGTGCCGGCACCCTGCCCGGAGAGCAGTGCGGCCGCATGGAGCCGCGCCTGACCGGCGGGGTCCGGTGCCGTGGCCATGCCCTGGATCTCCGCCTGCACCGCCACCAACAACTCGAGGCAGGGGGATAGGGAAGGGGCCTCCGGGGTGGGCGTGTCATCTCCGCCCTCGCCCTGGATGAACAGGTCCTGTCCGGCACTGCGGACGGGGACGAGATGGCGTGCCATTGCTTCCAGCGGCACACCATGGCGAGCTGGTTTCTGCTCGGCGGCCTGCTGGGTGTGCAACCACGCGGACAGGCGAATCAGGGTACCGTCATGGTCCGCCGTCAGGGTATGAAGGGCGTCAGCCAGGGTTTTCAGGCGGGCATGCGGTTGGAGTTCCAGTCCCCCCAGAAAACGTCGCCAATGGTGTTCATGATCCTCGGCATAGCGATGATGCAGGGCCCGGATGAGGGTGTCCTGTTGCTCCACATCATGCTCGCCGGGGGTGTGTTCGGGACCGTGGGTCACCCAGTCACCCGTCGTGGCCATGTGCACCAATGCGGGAATCTCGCCATGGATCAATGTTTGCCTGACCGCCGCGGTATGGAAATGCGGCAGGGAGTGGTTGACCCGCAGATACCGTGCGTGCTCACGGCCCAGCACCCGGGCAAAATCCACGCTCCCCTGCTCCGCTCCGACCATGGCCTGCAGACGCCCGTAGAGGCTGTCCAGGTCGCTTTCTCCCTGCAGACGGGTTCGGGCTCGGGCCACAAGCCCCGCATCGGGGCCATGGGTCGGTTCCCGGCCATGCCGCGTGACGGCTTCCAGCCAAAGATCCGTGGGCTGGGAGGAACCGGCGGCAGAGGGATGGCCAAGGGCATCCCAGTATTCACGCAGAACCGGAGCCGTCACCCGGGGATCCAGGTGTTGCCTGTCCGTGAGCATCAGGTAAAGCCGCAGGTGCTCATGATGGGTCTGGCGCAGTGCCGGATCCCCGGCTCGTGACGGATCGTCCCACTGGGCGTCCAGGGCTTCCAGCTGATACGCCAGTTTTTCCAGAACCTCGGGGATGAACCATCGGTCCACCATGGTGACGAGGGCTTCCTCCAGCAGCTCGACCTGTTGTCGAAGCCACGGACGTGCGGACAGGTATTGCCATTGCCCCGGACCGGCGGCCGCCTGCAGTTGCCCGTGGGCCGTTTGCAGGGGGAACAGATCTCCGGCGACCGTGTGGATGTCGGCGGTGGCGGATTCTCCAAGTCCGTCCAGGGCTTGCCCGGCTGCCTCCATATGGGTCAGCAGTTCGGTCCTGGACTGATGGATGTCGTTGAGTACGGCGGCCGCCAGTCCCAGACTCATCATTGACAGGATACCGGCCAGGGTCAGGGCAAGGCGCTGCCGCCTGCGCCGCCGGAGGCTGGGCGTCACCTGATGTCGACGGGGCAGGATCAGCTCATGCCAGAGCCCATGGACAAAGGAGGGGTCTTCGGCCGCCGAGGTCAGTCCCAGCCCTGCCAGTCCGACCGGTTCCTGACCGGGGGCGTGCTCAAGCAAGGTCCGCAGGAAGTCATCCAGGGCGGGTGTCAGCCGGGACAACTGAAAGGGAAACAGCATCAGTCGGGACCGGCTCACTGGATCGGTGCAGGTCCTGAGTCGGCGCAGACGCTGGCCCTCCAGCCGCTGCCGCAGCGTCTCCATGCCTTCCGGAAAAGCGTTTCCGGCATCGTCGTCCGGAGCGAGGCTGATGCCGAAGAATCCACGACGCTCCTCGCTCGACACGGCCTGGACACACTCGTCGAAGCCAGGCAGTCCGTCGGCATGATTGATCACCAGATGGACGGGACAGCGCATCCCCAGGGTCTGGTGCAGCCCATCCAGGCAACGACGCAGCGGGCGCGCCCAAGCCTCCGTCCCCGGGCTATCGTTTTCCGGCAGCGCACGGGCATCGAGCACTATCACGATGCCGTTGATTCCGGATCGGTGACGATGCCTTCCCAGCCATGGCAACAGGGCATTCAGGGGGGGCGTTGTGTCCGGACTCGGGCAGGTCTCGATGTCCAGTGCCAACATGACGCCCTGGTCGCTCACCCGGTAGCGAAGAGGGGCATCATCCGCCCCTGTTGTCGGAGGCTCCAGGGGTAGCCCGCTGTGCCGGATCAGGCTGGACTTGCCGACGCCCGCGGGACCAAGCAGCAGGAACCAGGGCTGCTCGCCATGGTGGCGCCTGCCGCCCCCCTGCCCCTTTCGACGGGATTGAAGTTCCCTGTCCAGGTTTTCCAACTGGGCCATGATCCGGGTGGTCCCTGCATCGGTACGTTCCCGGTTCATTGAGGGGCCTCCGTCGCCGGTCGAGAGGCTGTCTCGAATCGCTCCAGGGCCTGGTGTAGACCATCCGTCCCGGCCTGGAACAGCCGCTGGGTCTGCAGCCCCTGAAACAGGGTCACGGCCAGGATCAGGCTCAAGGTCATCAGAATGATGCCTGTCGGGGTAAGACGACCCGTGCCGGCCGGCATGTCCTGTGGTGTTGCGATAACGCCGAGGTCCGGTTCCACCGGCTCCCGCAGGGCTTCGACCCGGGTGCACAGGTCGGTGGTGAGAGCCTGCAGGGGTTGCTCGCCCCGCAGGCGGTAGATGCCCCGAAATCCCATCTGCAGACAGGCAAGATACAGTTCCAGCAGGGTCTGATGGGCCCGCGGGTGGCGTTTGAACTCATCCAGATGACTGAAGAAGCGCTCTCCCCCCAACTGATCACCAAAGGTGGAGAGCTGTAGGGTGTCGTGCAGCCATGGCTCCCGCCCGGGCCAGGCCGAACACAGGACCAGCTCATCCACCAGGGCCGCGAGGGCAAGCATCACGGCTTCCCGCGCGGATTCCGGCAGGGCAAGGTCGGCAATGGATTGCTCCACCTCCCGGAAGGTGGCGCGTAACCGCCGGTCATGGTCATCGGGCAACACCCTGGCCTGATCCGGATCCAGCAACGCAGGCAGCAGGGCCAGCAGGGGTTCACTGCAACGCAGACAGGGATTGTTCGTCATGGACTGGTTTCCAGGCATGCCAGCGTCAGGTGCAGGTCACCCAGGGTCGGCGGCACATGGATACCCAGCGTGCCGCTGCGAAGCACCTGCTCCCATGCATCACCAAAGGCTTCCAGGCGGAAACATTCCTGGCCCTGCGCCAGGGTCAGCGCCCTGGGGGGGCGTGGTTCATGACGCAGGGGGACCCCGGGCAGGGCCGCCTGGAGGCGAAGATCCAGCTGCTCCCGGGCGGCCAGCTTGAGCTGACGGGGAAGATCCTCGATCCAGGTATCCGTCGGGCGGTCATGGGCTGCCAGCAGGTACAGGGTATGTCCCGGTGTCAGTGCCGGCGCCAGGTTGTCCGCTTCCAGCCGGGCCTCGGAGTGCCGGATGAGCACCGGTGTCGGTCGGGTGTCGGGCATGAGGTATTGCAGCTGCAGATCCAGCTGTGATTCCAGCATCCTGAAACCCGGTCCGGGGTCTGCTGCCTCGAAAGGCGGGGTCAGTCGGCCCTCATCGGTGTCGGCCATGAAGGCCTGGAGTTCGGCGACTCCCTCGGTCAGTGCCAGATGCAGGTGCTCCGGCGTCAGACCGGGCAGGGACGCGAAGTGCAAGAGCCGTGCGTGCAGCCGCCGGAGCATGCCTAGCTGATGGCGGCGGGACAGGGCCTCGGGTGCGGTTTCCGGCAACTGCCGCAGACAGTCGCTTAATCCATGGATGGCGTTCCGCAGACGGTCCAGAAGTCGATCCTGCAGGCGTATCAGGCCGGTACAGGCCTGCACCTGGAGCAGTGGCGGGATGAAGTCCTCGTCCGGCTCATAGCGGCCATCGCAACGGGGAAGCAGACGGAGCAGAGGCAAGAGGGTTTCATGGTCGCTTTCAGTGGTCCCGGTTACCAGGGAGAGGTTCAGGCGCCCCAGGCCCAGTTCACGGACCCGGTTCGGGTCATGTTCATCCGCCACGGTTTCGTAGTGCACCTGCCAGGCATCCCAGATGCCTTCGTCGTTCCCGTAGCCGCCGATGCCGGCCGCGCGCCGGTTCGCGGGCAGGCTCAAAGAAACCAGCAGGGGCTCCCCGGAAGGCTCCGGCAGCCGGCAGTCAAGGGGGCCTTCGCGATCTTCACGGAAGCTGACACAGCGTCCGTCGCGCATCACCGCATCGACGGCGATGATCCGGCATCGGCCCTGATCCAGTGCCTCATGATCCAGACGCAGATATCGGATTCCCCAGCCCAGGGGGAAATGCCAATGGAAACGCCGGATCAGCATCGACTCGTGGTACAGATCCCATTGCTGCAGGTGCTGCTGGCTGAGCAGCAGTCCCTCGCTCCAGATGGGTTTTCTTATGCCTGTCATGAGCTTGTCCTTCCCTGGACGCAGGTTGGCGGCGCGTCTAATCCTCGATCACGATCCGGTTTCCGTGGAGACTGACACTCAGACGCTGGTCCATCTGCCGGCCCAGCCGGCCGCCGGGCAGACTCCGGATGTCCCTCCAGTCCGGAGTGGTGGGATCGCGAAAAACCGCCATCACACCCAGATGAGTGGCACCGGGATGCCGCTGCCAGGTCAGGTCACGACGGATGCCCGGCTGCATGACCAGTTCCTGCCGGCTCAGCGCATCCGCGCCCAGGATCGTCAGATCCTGTTTCCAGAGGTCTTCGAAGGGGCTTTCCTCGAAGCCCCGGGGGTCCTTGAGCTGATAGACGCGCACGACCACGGGCAACGCCTGGCCTTCGTCGCTGGGGTTGAGATGGGGGGTGGCGTGCAGGTCCAGGCGAACCTGGGGAGCAGCACAGCCGAAAACCAGCAGCAGGGCCGCAAGGAGTGCCGAAGTCAGGAGGACGCGGCGCCGTCGATAGACCGAAAAGGGATGGGCGCTGCGGTGTTGCGGGAGGTGTGTCATCTGCCGTTCCCTGGCGTGTTGATCGGGTGATGCGTGAAACCTGCCACCGGGTCGAATCCCTCGATTTGGCGGCATGGGCAAATATAACCGGGACTCGCTGATATTTGTCAAGGGGCAAGTTTGGTTTGTCGGCATCCAATGCCGGAACCGAATTCAGTCTCCTGGCGCCTCGCCGGGCAGTTCCATTGCACAGAATACCCGGGCTTTCACCGAAAGATCCCCCACCACGCGCAATTCCGGCTCCGGGCGCTTCCTGATGAGAACCGGCGTGACCAGGATGCGCTCGGTCTCGGCCACCTGCAGATCTTCGAGAATGTCCACCACCTCCATGCTCACGGGGATGCCCCGCGCTTCCAGCAACCGGACATAGTCGTGCAGATGATCCATGGCCCTTCGCGCGGTATGTGTCTGGCCGGCGATGAACAGCCTGAAATGGTATTCAGGGTGCATCGACCGCTCGCATGGGTGGGCAAGGTGACAGGCAGAGGATCATGAGCGGAAGATATCCAGCACCCGGCGCTCGTCATCGATCACCGTGAAGGCGTTGCGGAAGGCCTCCGGCACCGGTCTGGGTCGGCCTGTCCCGGCATCCACATAAACCCACTCGGTTTTGGCCCGGACCACGGGACGATGATCATCGGCGCGCAGAAACAGGTAATGGCGTGGCGAGCTGCGGTGAGAAAATCCTCCGATCCAGGTCAGTAGCCGCAAGTCATCCCCCGCATGGGCGGGACGCAGGTATTCGATGAGGTGGGAGCGCACCACCCAGCTACTGCCTTCCTGTTGATAGCGATCCCAGTGCCAGCCGCGGGCTGCGGAGTGGGCCAGGGCAATCTCCTGCATCCATTTCAGGTATTCCAGATTGTTGACATGGCCATTGATGTCGATGGCTGACTCGGGCACCGTGAAACGACGGGAAAAGATCCCTTGCTGATCCATCGTTTCATGGGATGCCGTCCGGGAATCGGGCTGTGTGTCGGACATGCTGAAAACCATTGGGAGCCGTTGAATTCAGGTCATGATGACGGTGTGAAGCGGTCATCCGAGCATCGGCATTCTACTGTTCCGCGCGGTGTCATGCGAACATTACCGTTTGCTCCCACGAATGCCTGCCATGCCCTTGTATCGCTGCCCCCTGTGCCGGGGCCTGGAGACACCGCTTTTTCATCGTGAAGACCGACCCCGGGTGCACTTCCGCGACTATCATCGCTGCCTGCAATGCGATCTGACCTTCGTGCCTCCCCCCTATCATCTCTGCGCCACGCAGGAGAGGGCCTATTACGATCTGCATCAGAATCAGGGCACGGATGAAGGTTACCAGCGGTTTCTGGGGCGCATGCTCACACCCCTGCTGGCGCGGGTGAACCCCGGTGCCGCGGGGCTGGACTTTGGTTGCGGCGCCGGCCAGGTCCTGGTGGGGATGTGTCGCCGGGCCGGGCTGTCCTGCGTGGGCTATGATCTCCATTATCACCCGGACCCCGCACCGCTGGCGCGGCAGTATGACTTCATCGTCAGTACGGAGGTCTTCGAGCACCTGGCCGACCCCGCCGGGGTGCTCGAACACTTGCTGACCCTGCTCAAGCCCGGCGGCTGGCTGGGCATCATGACCAAGCGGGCCCTGGACCGGCAGCGTTTTGCCCGCTGGCACTATACCCTGGACCCCACCCATGTCTGCTTTTTCAGCGAGCAGACCTTCCGCTGGATCGCCGCGCGGAGGGGCATGACCCTGGAGGTGGTGGGTAATGATGTGGTGATGTTGAGAAAGCCCGACTTGGCCCCCTACTCCGCCAAGCAGACCTGATTGCGTCCGGCCTGCTTGGCGGCATACAGCGCCTGGTCCGCTGCCTTGATGACGCTCTGAGGGTCAGGATGATCCACGCTGCGTTCGGCCACCCCCATGCTGATGGTGACGGATACGGTTCTTTCCTTGCCCGGCCCGCGTCTGGCTCTACCCTCCCGCTTGTTACTGGGCCGCGATGCTTCGTTGCGAATGGCGATCTCATAAGCCTCGATGGCTTCCCTGACGGCTTCCAGATGGGGGACGCATTGTTCCGCCGTCTTGCCGGGAAAGACGATGGTGAATTCCTCCCCGCCATAGCGATAGGCCTTGCCGCCGCCCCTGACCTTGCGCAGTTGGGCCGCCACGACTCGCAGTACCTGGTCTCCCAGGTCGTGGCCATGGGTGTCGTTGAATTTCTTGAAATGGTCCACGTCGGTCATGGCGATGGCGTAGCAACGCCCCAGGCGTTGCAGCCGTTCATTGAGGGCGCGACGGCCGGGTAGACCAGTAAGATCGTCGCGAAAGGCCATCTGAAAGGACTCATGCACCACGGCGATGGCGAGAATCAGCAGCAGGGTGGCGGTGAACAGGGGCACCGCATAGGCGTGGAAGAGTTGCGGCAGCATCCAGCCGATGCCGGCCAGGGTGATCCACTGTCCGGCCCACTGGGGCGTCGGACGGCGCACCACGAAAAATCCCATCACGGCAAGGCACAGGATCAGGCTCCAGAAGGAAAGCTGGGGCATGCCGTAGCCGTCCCAGTGCAGGGCGGGCAAGTGAGTCGTCAGCAACAGGTCGGCCATGCCTTCCGGAAACTGCGTGGCGAAGAGAACGGCGAATCCCGCCAGGCTTCCAAATACCGACAGCCTGAGCAATAGATCCATCATCAGGTGGTAACGTTCGGACCAGAAGGCGTTGACCAGGAACACCAGGGGGACCATCAGGGTCATGAGGGCGTAGCCCAGGGCGGGCAGTAGATCCGCTTCCGTCGTCATGGCCATGGGCCGGATCTGAAACATGCTGCCCAGATAGACCATCAGCACCAGGATCACACAGATCAGCGTGCGGGTGCGGCCGTAGAGAAAGGCCAGTACCCCCGCCAGCACTCCCGTCAGCCAGGGGATCACTTCCACCAAACCCTGGGGCAACTCCGGTAGCCAGGCCCCTTGAATGGCCGCGCCCATGCCCAGGGCCAGCATTACGGGCGGGAGCAGGATGAAGATCAGGGTTTTGAGGTGTTCCTGGGTCATGGTTGGTTTGGGCAGTGTGTCACTTTCCGATGCAGAAGGAAGAAAAAATCTCCCCCAGCAGATCATCCGCGCTCACCCGTCCGGTGATCTCTCCCAGTGCTTCCTGGGCCAGGCGCAGTTCCTCGGCCACCAGTTCCGTGGCGCGGGTGATGATGAGCTGATCGTTGGCGGCCTGAACATGGTCGCGGGTGCAAGCCAGGGCGTCCAGGTGGCGGCGACGGGCGGTGAACAGGCCCTCCGGGTGACCGCTGTAGTGGAGCTGGGCCTTGAGGGCCTCGCGCAGGGTGCTGATGCCTTCGCCGGTGCGGGCCGAAATGAACAGCACGTCACTGGCATCCGCCGGCAGTTCGGTGAGCCGGTCCAGTTTGTTATAGACGGTGATGACCGGTAGCCGGGGCGGCAGGCGGCGACGGATCTCCCCTTCTTCTTCGCCCTCCCCCTGGGTGGCGTCCACCACCAGCAATACCAGGTCGGCCCGCTCGATCTCGGCCCAGGCCCGGCGGATGCCTTCCTGCTCCACCGGATCATCGGATTCCCGCAGGCCGGCGGTATCCACCAGGTGCAGGGGCAGACCGTCCAGGCTCAGGTGTTCCCGCAGCACGTCCCGGGTGGTGCCGGGAATGGCGGTGACGATGGCGGCTTCCCGGTCCACCAGGCGATTGAGCAGGCTGGATTTGCCCGCATTGGGGCGCCCGGCGATCACCAGGTGGGCGCCTTCCCGCAGCAGATTGCCCTGCCGGGCCTGTTCGGTCAGGGTGGCCAGTTGATCCAGCAGGGACTCGATCCGGTACTGGATATCCCCTTCCGCCAGCAGATCCAGTTCCTCTTCGGAGAAATCCAGATCCGCTTCCACGAACACTCTCAGTTCGGTCAGGGCCGACAGGATCAGGTCCACCTGGCGGGAAAATCCGCCTTCCAGTGATCGGCGGGCACTGCGCACGGCGGCGGCGGAACCGGCATCGATCAGATCGGCCACGGCCTCGGCCTGGGCCAGGTCCATACGGTCGTTCAGGAAGGCGCGCTCGGTGAATTCCCCGGCCCGGGCCATGCGGCAACCCATCTCCAGACAGGCCCCCAGCAACAGGTCCATGACTACCGGGCCGCCATGGCCCTGCAGTTCCAGGACATCCTCGCCGGTATAGGAATGGGGGCCGGGAAAATACAGGGCGATGCCATCGTCGATGACCTCTCCCCGGGCATCCAGGAAGGGGCCGTAGAGCGCCTGTCTGGGGCTGGGCAGTCTGCCCAGGCAGCGCCGCGCCACCTCGGCGGCATGAGGGCCGGAAACCCGCACGATACCCACGCCTCCCCGTCCTGGCGCGGTGGCAATGGCGGCGATGGTATCGAAGCTGCGGTGCATGGCGGTGAGTCCCACGAAAAATAGCCCGGATGGAGAAAACCGGCGGTTTCCGAAATCCCCACCGTGGTGGTTTTTTCGAAGACCGCCGGCCGTCCCCAGCCGGGCCATGGATGGCCAGCAGGAAGTGGAGTTACTTCTTGCCGCCGCCCTTGCCGTTGGCCGTCTTTTCGATCTGGCGCGTGATGTAGTACTGCTGGGCAATGGACAGCAGGTTGTTGACCAGCCAGTACAGCACCAGGCCCGCCGGGAAGAAGGCGAAGAACACGGTGAAGACGATGGGCAGGGCCATCATGATCTTCTGCTGTACCGGGTCCATGGGGGCCGGGTTCAGCTTGTACTGGGCGATCATGCTGGCACCCATGAGCAGCGGCAGCACGAAGAAGGGATCACGGATGGACAGATCCTGAATCCAGAAGATCCACGGCGCCTGGCGCAGTTCCACACTCTCCAGCAGCACCCAGTAGAGGGCGATGAAGACGGGGATCTGAATCAGGATGGGCAGACAGCCGCCCAGCGGATTGATCTTCTCCTTCTTGTAAAGCTCCATCAGAGCCTGGTTCATGCGCTGCTTGTCGTCGCCGAAACGTTCCTTGAGAGCCATCATCTTCGGCTGCACGGCGCGCATCTTGGCCATGGAGCGGTAGCTGGTCTCGGACAGCTTGTAGAACACCAGCTTGATCATCAGAGTCAGGATGATGATGGCCCAACCCCAGTTGCCCACGACGTCATGGATCACTCGCAGCAGCCAGAACAAGGGCTTGGCCAGCACCGTGAAGATGCCGTAGTCCACCGTCAGTTCCAGGCCATCGGCAATCTTGGACAGGGGTTGCTGTTTCTTGGGGCCGATCCAGATGCGGGATTGCAGGACGTCATAGGCGCCGGGGGCGATGCTCACCGGCTCGGAGCGCAGGCCGATGATGTACTGGGGCCGATCCGGCGTGCCGATGGCACGGCTGTAGAGCAGGTTCACCTCATCGGCATACGGAACCCAGGCGGTGAGGAAGTAATGCTGGATGATGGAGATCCAGCCGGCGGAAATATTGCGGTCCTGGACGTTCCTGCCCAGGTCTTCCAGGGATTCCTTGATGTACTTGCCGTCATAGAGGGCGGCACCGGTGAAGGTGTACAGGAACCAGGAATCACGGGCCGGGGTGGGGCCATGACGCAGCTGCCGGTACTGGCGACCGGTCCAGGTGACGTCACTGTTGTTCTCCACCCGATGACTGACATCCACCAGGAAGTCGCCACGGCGGAAGGTGTAGGTCTTGGTCACGCGGATGCCATCCTCGCTTTCCCAGGTCAGGGGGACCACGAGTTCATCCTGCCAGTCCTCCATGCGGTATTCGGTGCGCTCGGCACGGAACACGGCGTGGTGGGATGGAGCACGGTCGGCGTGCTCGACGCCGGGTACACGGTCATGGATCAGGCCGGACTGGGCCACATAATCGCGCAAGCGCTCGTCCAGGATGCGTACCGGATTGTCCGGCTCCTTCAGGCTCACCGGATAGGTGGGCAGGTCGGCGCGTACCAGATCCCCGCCACGGGTGTCGATGAGCAGGTCCAGGGTATCGGTGACCACGCGGATGCGCTGGCGATCAGCGGCCATCACCGGGTCCATGCCCACGGGGGCATCCATGGCCTCGGAAGCAGGGGCATCGGGGACGTCGTCGCGGAATTCCTGGCCATTGAGGGTGGCTTCCGCGCGTTGGGGATCGAACTGGGGCTGGGGACCATAGTCCACACGCCAGGCCTGCCAGATCAGGAACAGCAGGAAAACCAGTGACAGGTACAGGATCGGTCGGAGATTATCCATGATTTCGCGGCTGTTTGTGATGGCCTGGAGCGGGGTCTGGTACAGGATCGTACCCGCCTTCGCAGAAGGGGTGACAACGCGCCAGTCGCCGGACGGTGAGCCACAGGCCGCGCAGGGCGCCGTGTCTCTCGATGGCCTCCATTCCATAACAGGAACAGGAGGGGGTGAACCGGCAATGCTGCCCGATGAAGGGGCTCAGGGTATAGCGGTAGACCTGGATCAGGAAGATAAGGACTTTTCGCATTGGCTACTCATCCGTTTCCAGAGTCTTTCCAGGGCCTGATGCAGATCGGCGTTATTGAAGCGCTGGGCGCCCGGCTTGCACATGATGACCATGTCCATGGGGGCCATGCCGGACCGATGCCGGCGAAATGACTCCCGAATCAGGCGCTTGATTCGATTGCGCTGGGTGGCCTGGCGGACATTCTTCTTTGCCACGGCCATGCCCAGGCGCGGTCCTTCGGTCGGGCTCGGCACCCAGAGCCCGGTGAAGGGCGGCTGGGATACCCGATGTGCATCCTTGAAGACCCGTTGGTAATCGCTCGCCTGTACCAGTCGGACGTGGCGAGGAAACCCCTGGTCATTCAGCCCGATCAGAGGATCAGGGGCAAAGACGGGCACGGCCCCGGGCGCGGCGAGCGGCCAGCACCTTGCGGCCACCACGGGTAGCCATGCGGGCACGGAAGCCATGGGTGCGCTTGCGGTGCAGGTTACTGGGCTGGAATGTTCTTTTCATGACGGCAGACCGTGGCTGAGTTCTATTTACGGGCGATAGAGAGCGCCCAATCTAAGGCGCGTAAAAGTACCTGCGATTGACATGGGTGTCAATCCGCGTCAACCAAGGTCTGGGGACAAGGATGTGGAAAAAGGTGTGGATAAGTTTGCAGGCCTGCGGGTAGACTTACGCATCCCTCAACCCCCTACCACTGGAGATACCCTTGGTTGGCAACTCCTTGTGGCAGCAATGC
>NZ_CP178334.1:0-13635 GCF_047222355.1 Ectothiorhodospira shaposhnikovii
CGCCGGGGTGATGTTCATTACAGCGACGACCGAGGCCGCCGCCTGTTCACTGATGCAGGGCGTGAGGTTCGCACGTACCAGACCAACGCCCAGGAGCTGGAAACCGCGCTCAGGCTGGCCGTGCAGAAGTTCGGGCCACGCCTGACGGTCAACGGCACCGACGAATATAAAAAGGCCGTGCTGGACGTGGTGGCCACCAGTGGTATGCGCGTCACCTTTGCCGATCCGGCGATGGAGCAGGCCCGACAGCAGCGGGAGCAAGCCGCCCGCCGTGTTCAACAGTTTGACCAGGAGCGCAACCAGGCCGCCCGCAAGGCCGCCCAGGAGCGCGAACAGCAACGCCAAAAGGAAAGGGAGGAACAGCAGCAGGAGAAAGAGAGAGAACAGCGGAGAAGCCGCAACAGGGGCCGCGATGGTGGCCACGGACTTTAACCAATATAGGAGCTTTACCCTATGAACGACCGAGATTACCGGCGCTTAGAAATCGAATCACGCTTACAGCATCTTTATAACGAGCGTTTCGCATTGGAGGACAGGCAGGCAAAAGGAGAAGGCTATTTTGATGACTTCGACCAATCCACATTGGACATGGTGAACACCGAAATCACCGAAATGGAAGCACTTAGAGACATGGCATAAGGAGCAACACAATGGAACTTCAAGAACAGATCGACAAAGAACGCGAGAAGCTGGCCAAGCTGGACAGCGAGAAGGCCCAGGCCGAACAGCAGGGCGACCAGGACAAGGCCGCCGAGCTTTCCAGCCAAATGCACCGCACCCGTGCCGAGCTGCACGGACTGGAAGCACAGGCCGACTTGCTGGCCAGTTACCAGGGAGAAGGACAGCACGAACCAGAGGAACGCGAGGAAATGGAGGTAAGCAGTACCAGCCGCACGGTTTACCAGCGTGGCGGACGGCCCACCACCTTCCGCAGTTCCATCTATGACGTGGCCGACCGCATGGGCATGAATGCGACCACTACCACCGTAAAGACCAGCGTAGAGCTGGACAGCACACAGCGCGGCATGGTGTCCGCTGGCGTCACTACGCTGGACGACTTGGCCAAGAACCAGCAGCAGAGCAGTTCACTGGACAAGATGTACCGCGACTTTGACCGGCAGCACCAAGCCGAGGAAAAGGAGCGCGAGCGCGAGGCCGAGAAGTTGAGCCAGTTTGTACGATCCGGCACCGCCGAGCGGGGCCAGGTGCAGCAGAGCGACCGCCACCAGGAACAGGACGCGGAGCTATCCGGCAGCTTTGGCCCGGCCCGCGACTACAAGCCGGAGCCGCAGCCAGAGCAGGAGAAAGCGGCCACGCATAATCAGACCCCCCAGGCAGAGCAGGAAGCCGCCCAGGGCGTAGAGATTGACGGCCAGCACTTCCGGCACATGGAGGACGGCGACCGGGTACGGGGCGAGATCGTCAACACCGTGGAGATGGAGGACGGCAGCAAGTTCTATGCAGTGGAGGCGACCGGGGCCGATTGGGAAACCGACCGGGTTCTAGTGCCCGCCACCGAGCAGGAACACGAGATAGGCGACCGAATCAGGGCGACCATGCAGGCCGATGAAGTGAACACCCGTGAGGATGCCAACGAATTGACCAGGTAAAAAAGAAAGGGCGCTGTAGCAAAGCCGCAGCGCCCCCCACCGAGCCACCAACAGCTAATCCAATGCACGGGTTTTAACTGAAAGGAGCCAGACGATGGTAGACACGAGTATAACAGCCAGCAGGGCAAAATGTCCTACTCAAAAACCGCGAGATTGGGCCGCTATCGCTATTTTGTGCCTCATTGGCACCGGAGCCATTAGCGCCCCGCTGATGGCCTACGCCGTTCACACCCACCGGGAGAACGTGGCCCGTGGCCATGAGCTGGTAGAGCAATGGCAAGACGCGACCCTATACCGCCGCTTGCACCAAGGGGAGGGCACCGAATGAAAGCCGTCGCCTTCGCCGCCTATTTGGCGTTCAGTGCCTCGCTAATCGTATCCGTGGCCGCCGCGACCGAGGCCGCCGCCAACCGCCAGGCTGTTGCCGCCTTCGCCGTCCAGGTGCAGGAGGTGCGCCGATGATCCGCAGACTGTTAGCCGCTGCCGTACTTGCCGCCGTGGCGACCGTTGCCCAGGCGAATGACTGGCGAGAGCAGGCCGCCGCTGTTCTGCCGTCCGTTGTGACCGTGAAAACCGTAGACGCAGCAACGGCCAGCCGAGTGATGGAGATCCCCGGCTTTCGTCTGGGATGGGCCACCAAAGCAACCGAATACCTAAACCGCTGGCTGACCGGCTGGCGACCGACACCCACCGACCAGACCCCGACCTATGACAGCACCGGCTTTGTGGTAGAGATCGAGGGCCGCCCGTATGTGATGACCGCCGCGCACTCCGTGGAGGCCATGAGCCGGGCAGGGTTTGCCGTTATCACCGCAGAGGGTGAGCAACACGCCGCCCAGCTTGTCGGGCATGAGCCGCGCCACAGAGGCGCAGACGTGGCCCTGTTGTCCGTCCCGACCCTTAACCGGCCCGCGCTACCGTTCGCCGCAGGTGCGGAGCGTGGGGAGCCTGTGGCCGCCGTAGGAGGCCCGGCAGGGTTCAGCGAAAGTATCAGCGCCGGGATTGTGAGCCACCCGCGCCGGTCATGGCTGGCCACGTCCAGGAACAACGAAGTTTTGAGGGGAGGGCGCGACCTGATCCAGATAGACGCCAGAATTTACCAGGGCAGCAGTGGCGGCCCGGTGATTAACCAGGCCGGTGAAGTTGTGGGCGTGGTGAGCTTCACCCATAACCCTACCGGGTTTGGGTTTCTGGTGAACGCCAAAGAGGCGCAGCAGGCCGCCCAGCGTATCGCTACCCGTTGCAGCACCGCCAACCCGTGCGACTGGCTGGCCGTGATCGAGTGACCCACCAGGCCCGGCAGCAGGCCGGGCAGGGTTACGCATAATCAGACCCCCCCAGAACGTGAAATCGGCCCCCCCCTCAGTGCGGCCCGGTGTCGCATAACTCCTAGATTGTGGAACAGATCAAAAAAGTGGTTTTTTCCCGCTTTTTGGTGTCGCATAAGTCTTAATTATAAGTATGATAATTTGGAACACAGTTAAAGGACTATGTATGATTGAGCAGAGAGACACAGACACCCCCGACCTGTTCACGGGGCGTATGACGTTCGGTTATGCGCGAGTCAGTACCAAAAGCCAGGACTTTGAGGGCCAGATAGAGCGGTTGCAGGAAGCCGGTTGTAACCAGGTGTTTGCCGAAAAGGCGACCGGCAGACACCAGAACAGGCCAGAGTTGCAACGGATGATGGACAAGCTAAGGGCCGGTGATGTGGTGATAGTCACCCGATTGGATCGACTGGCCCGCAGCACCCGCGACCTGTTGGCACTGGTGGAGCAGATACACGAAACCGGAGCCACGTTTAAGAGCCTTTCGGAGCCGTGGGCAGATACCACCACACCAGCCGGTAAAATGGTGATGACCATTTTTGCAGGTGTGGCGGAGTTTGAGCGGTCATTGATTGCCGAACGCACCACCGCAGGGATCAAGGAGGCTAAGAAACGAGGTAAAAAGCCCGGCCCACCGGCAAAACTGACACCGGAAAGAAGGGCCACGGTTTTAGAGCTGTTGAACAGTGGAAAAGGGGCGTCAGAGGTTGCCCGGATTATGGACGTCCACCGTTCTTCAATCTATCGCATCATCCGAGAGGAAGAAGATAAAAAACTTATTGAAAACAAAGACTAATCCAATGCACGGGTTAAACGATAAACAACGGAGTCATTCATGCAGAACTTTGATGAAATCGAATACAGACGAAAATTGATAGATAGCGGCGTTGATGAAAGCACCGCTTTCGACATTGCCCGCCGCTATGCTGAACACCATAGCCAGGCACCCGCCCAGGGGGTGATCCACACCCCAACACCGGCAGCACCGGCTAAGGTGGAGAACGCCAAAAAGGCACCCGCTCAAAAGCGCCGTAGCAGTGCCACAAAGAAGGCGACCGCCACCAGTGGCAGCGAGAAGGCCGCCAAGCCCCGTAAGCAACCCACACGGGCCGATATTGCGATAATTGACGCCTCAGCCCGGATTATGGAAACACCGCCCACAGGTAACGACATGGCCTTTAATCACGGCATTTTGTGCCAGGTTGGTTTGCCCCGTGCCAAGGTGGACGGTTCCCACTTCTTGCGTCAGTCAGGTGATGCATGGATGAGCGTTCAGGCTGGATTGCTGGACGAGGGAAAAGGGCCGGTACAACAGCCGGTTCCTTACGGCGCACTGCCGCGGCTTGCATTGGCGTGGGTGTCTACCTATGCCGTTCGCCATAAGACCGCCGAAATCCCGATAGGAGAGAGCGCCGCCGAGTTTCTGCGAATGATGGGGAAGGACAACCAGGGCGCACGGTATAATACCCTGCGAACCCAAATGCACGCGCTGGCCGCCTGCCGTCTGCAAATGGGGTTCAAGGGTCGCACCTGGAGCGCGCAGCCGGTAGAACAGTTCGATGCCTGGATAAGCGACAAAGAGAGCGATCAGCGGCCACTGTGGCCGGGCACCCTTCGCCTGTCGGATAGCTTTTACAATATCCTGATGGAAAGCCCTGTGCCGCTGGATAACAGAGCGCTTGATGCGCTCTCAGGTTCAGCACTGGCATTAGATATATATTGCTGGCTGGCACACCGCCTGCACCGAATCGAGGGCCGCCCGATAACGCTGCACTGGCGAAGCTTGCGCGACCAGTTCGGGCAGGAGTACCAAGGCAAGAACCCCGACAAGGATTTTAAGGACGCTTTTCGCGTGCAATTGGAAAAGGTGCTAATGGTCTATCCAGATGCCAAGGTAAAGCAGGTTAATGGCGGCCTGCTGCTGATGCCTAGCCGCCCGCCAGTGCCTTACAAGGGCTGACCGACACCCGACCCGGCCACCGTGCCGGGTTTTTTGTGCCCGAAAGGGGCCGCTTCTGAAGGCATCCTGTGCATAACCCTGTGAAATCAATAAGTTATCCTCGTTAAATCGCCCCCCCCTGCTTCGTTAAATCGCCCCCCCCTTGTGCTGGATTTCCTCGTTAAATCGCCCCCCCCCTGCTTCGTTAAATCGCCCCCCCCCTAAACCTATAAGGTTCTTCCTATAGCATTTTCCTATAAAAATATCCTATAGCGGATCACCCCCGCCGCTGTGGAAAACAGCCAGGCACCGCAAAAAATCGACCGCCGAAAGTGCCTATCGGCACGCCTGCCCTTCGGTCGCTTCGCTCCCTTCGCCCTGCCGCTTCGCGTCAGCCTGGACTATGTGGGCCGCAAGCGGCCCGCTAAGGTCTATAACGGGCGCTTTGCGCCCTACCCTGCCAACCCCACCCCCAGAGCCAGAAAACGGCTCCTATGCCTGTTTCTGGACGTTCTGGAGCTATCCGCTAGCTGTTGAGCCAAGAACCGGCCACGGTAACGGCTGAAAGGCCGCAAAAAATAGGTTTATCAGGGTGGAGGTGGCCGCTAGTGCAGTGCCAGGGGCTGGCCACCGTGCCGCCTGTTGGTTTGGTGGAATGTTTGAACGCCAAAAGGAAGGTGCCGCAAGCATCGAGCCAGAGCCGGGCAGCTAGAGCGCCAGAGAGGCCGCAGGAGCGCCGGAACGACCCAAGGCAAGGGGTTAGCCTACCCAACACCTGAAACACGCCTCAGAGGGCCGCACAGAGCGCCGCGACTGTCCAGCCGCCCGGAGCAGATCGAGCGCCCGCCGACCAGGGCAATAATAATGGCCTTGCATAATAATAATAAGAATGATATTATTATTCTTATTATGAGATCACCCAAAAGGAGCAGCACCATGGAAATCAGCAACGACATTCGCGCCCGCATCATCGACGCCGCCGACCAGCTTTACCAGGAAACCAACCGCGAGCGGTTCCCCACCGTTGACCAGGTACGCCGTGCCGCCCGTGCCGATATGAATACGACCAGTGCAGTAATGAAGGAATGGAGGCGTCAGCAGACAGCCGCACCGGCAGCCGTGGCCGTGGCGATCCCGGAGCGCGTACAGGACGCCATGAGCGCCGCCCTTGCCACCGTTTGGAGTGAAGCCCAGGAACTGGCCAACGAGTCGCTAACCGCTGCAAAACAGGCATGGGAAACCGAACGGGCAGACGCTGACACCATGCGGGCCGAGCTGGCAGACGCATACGAGCAGCAGGCCCAAGAGCTGGATACCTGCAAACAGCAGTTGACCGAGGCCCAGGCCGAGAACATGGCCACCGAGCAGCAACGCCAGGAACAAGCCCAGGAGCTGGCCGAAACAGCCGCCCGGCTGCATGAGCTGGAACGCCGCGAACAGGACGCACAGCAGCGCATCGAGGAGCTACGCGCCGAGCTGAAACAGGAGAAGGCGCACGCCGAGCAGCAGGCCCAGCAGCACCGGGACGAGCTGGAAGCGTTGCGGGGCAAGCTGGAGAGCCAGGCCGCCGCACACGCTGAAAAGCTGGCCGAGGTACAGGAGCAGCACCGCCAGGAGCTGGCCGCCGTTCAACAGCAACGCGACACCACCGCCCAGGAGTTAGCCACAGTGAAGGCCCGCGCCGAGGCGCAGCAGGAAGCCGCCGCCGCCCGCCAGAGCACCGCCCAGGCTCAAGCCGACCAGTTGGCCGCCGAGCTGGAAAACGCCCGCCAGAGCGCAGCAGAGGCCCGCGAACAGGCCGCAGGGCTGGCCGGTCAGTTGGAAGCGATAACCGCGCAGAATAAGGAATTGATGGCCGCGATCCAGAAGGCGCAGCCGGAGAAGAAAACCACAGCGCCCAGGAAGCGCACCACAGCCAAGAAAGATGCCGACCAGGGGGAAGGCTGACCCCTTCCCTTTTGGCGTTAAAAAGCCGGGCATGGCCCGGCTATGGTTTGACGCTTCACCCGTGCATTGGATTAGTCGCTAGGCTGTTCCGTGCCGGTGTTTTCCCGCTGTTCTCTTGCCGCTTGAGCTGCCGCCCGTTGGCGTTCAGCGCCCATTGTGTCGAATGACATAACGCGCCGTTCAGGCTGTGCCGCTGGCTCAGGTGCCGGGGCTGGCTCCCCTTCCCTTTCAGGTTCAGCCGGTGCCGCTGGTACGCGATCCCCCAGAGCTTCGCCAAAGGTGCGCGTTTCCCAACCGGCCCGGCGTTCTGCCCGTTCCTGTTCCATTTGCTGTACCCGTTCTTCACCCCAGAGCTGGACTTGTTGCGCCCGCTGGCGTTCTGCCGGTGGCAGCAGTTCCAGGCGTTCCGCTTCGAGCTGCCGGGCTTGCTGTTCCGCTTCCATTCGTTCCAGGATTGCCCCCTGCCGTTCCGCTGTTCCCGCTGCATCCTTATGAGCAATCAGATAGCCGACTGAAACCGCCGCCGTGATAACCACCACGGTTTTTAACAGAGCTATTGGATTCAAGGTTATATCAGCCATTTGCATTCTCCTTTCTGACAAACGCCGGGTTCAGGTTGTCCATTCCCACATAATCCAGCGTGATACGCATTACCGGCATTCCTACAGGTTTCAGGAAGCCGTGCAGGTTTGGCAGTGCGGTAATTTCGGACGCCAAAACAGCGCGTTCTGTCCGGTGTTCCGTGCTGACATTTTCCGACGAGCTGGCCAGCTCACCGATCCGGGCCGATTGTCCTTTGCTCCGGTTTTCCCGCTGAAATTCCTGATCCCCGATTTCCCGGCTAAAGTATTCCGCTGTTTCACTGTCACCCGCCGCCAGGAGCAACTTAGTAGACATACAGGAAAGCAGTGTTTGTGCTTCCTCCCGCCCGTAGGTGTCCCGGAGCTGGGCGATTGTCTGCAAGCCGTTCACACAGACCCCGCCATATTTCCGCAACTTGGTTAAGCCGCCGCGCAGGCTGTTCACTTTCCCCAGGCTGTCCAGTTCGTCCATGATGTAGAACAAGCGCCGATCCGGTTTTTCTTCCAGGCTCAGACCTTCCACAATGGCCAGCTCCAACCAGCACGACACCAGGTTACGGAGCATGGCAAGCTGATTATCCATGTACGTCAGATATAGCCAGGCGTCCGTTTCCCCCTGATCGACAGCCCGCACCCAGCGCCGAACCGAGAAACTGCCCTGATCCGGCAGGTACTCCCAGGCCGCGATATAAGCCGCCATGACCGAGCGAACAGAACCGAGCATTCTTTCATTATCCGGCGCGACAAACGCCGCCGCTGGCGTGTTTTTCAGTAGTTGGTACAGCTCTTTTGGTGTTGCACTGGTAGCCAGGCGCAGCAGTTCTTTAACCGAATGGTTGCCCGACTTCCAAAGGTGTAACAGCAGTTCCTTGAACAGTGTTTGCGCGTAGTTGTTCCACTCTTTCCCGCTGCCGTTGGTGTCGGGAATAGCCGCCTTAGCGATCATGCCCGCATCCGCTTCAAATTCCAGTTCAAGGAACGGCGACCAGTTGGCCGAGCGGGCATCAAACGGGTTCAGCATAATGTCATGCTCACGCCCGAACCGCTGGAGGTAGCCGCCCGCTGGATCGGCAATAATGGCGACCTGTCCACGTTCGCGCACCGTCCGCAGCATGGCGTTAATCGCTTGCGTTTTACCCGCCCCGGTTTTACCGGAAATCAAGAAGTGTTCCGCCTCGCTTTTGTAGGGAATCGCCACCCCGCCGAGCTTGATGTTAAGGGCCAGGTTCTCCCCACTGGCGGCCTGTTCAGCCGCAACCGCTGCACCATCGAGGACAGCCGCCCCCCGAACGTAGTTTTTCCCGTGCTGGTTTGCTGCCGTGCGCGGGTTCGGGATAGCCCGGCCAGCCGGTGCCCACTTGAGCCACCCGAACAATTCCCCTGCCGGGCCATCATCGGGAATTTTGGCAATCATTTGGCTGGCAACGTCCAGGAACACCAACACGGATAAAGCCAGCATGACCCAGGCGAACACGGCCATGCCAAAGCCTTCATGCTGCCAGGTATGCACGACATACCCCAGGCTTACCGCCGTAGCACCCAGGTAGAGCCATTCAATCAACATATAGCGCGACCCTTTGGCAAAGGCGTTATATACCTCACCAATGAGCCGCCAGGGCGCGAAAAGCGCCGTAGCCAGGGCGCGAAATAGCGCCCGAAAAAACAGGCCAAACAGATTCACGTTCATGGCAATGCCTCCTATTGAAATAACGTGACGTAAAACAAGAGCGCCGATATACCGCCGATAACCCCCACCGCCGCCATCCACAGCATGTCTTGCAGTTGGCTACGGCGTAGCCCCTGCCGGGCCTGATCCAGTTCATGCGCTGCCGTCTGGATCGTGAGCGCCGCTTGTGTCATTTCTGATTGAACGGTTTGTTCAATCATTGTTTTGGTGGCGGCCATCACCTGGCTGGTGTAATCCTCGACCCGTGCCCGAAGCTCATTATCAACGTCTTGTTGAAGTGTCCCCGCCAGTTGTTGGCGTTTTTCTTCCAGGGCATCGGAAGCGGCCAGAATCTTGGCCACTTCGTCAGCTATCTTGTTGCGTTCAATGTCCAGCAGATAGGGAATGGATTTTTCGCCTTTCTCTATTGCTTCCCGGATTTCTTCGGCTTTTTCTTCGATAACCATTGTTGCCAGGTCAACGATATAAAAGGCCGGGTCATCCTCCCGAATAAGCACCCCATGCCGGGATGCTATTTCGGCCACGATCTTTTTTTTATCCATAATCAGAACTCGATTTTTTCAAGTTGCCCGAATACATCACGGGCCACGGTTTTAATACGCTGTTTTTGCATGATATTAAAACGATCAGTTGCAATGGCTTCCTCAATAGTAAGCCGTGCCTCTGTCATTTCTTTAATATCAAGCCCGAACGTATCTTTATTGCGTTCATGCAATGTAACCAGACCGGCAATGGACTTTTCACTTTCTTTAAATAGCGTTGTTTCGGTAAATTCTTTTCCGTTAGTGTCTGTTGTGCCGAAATGCTCATTCAGCCACAGGACAACCGGAGTATTGGAAATGCCCTTAATGATGGAGTGGAAGCCGTTAGCAGTGTCGCGCAGGTTATCACCCCCGCCAATAATGGAGTGAATATATACACGCTTGCCGGATTCTTTCAGCATTTCAAAAACATCGTTTTCAACCATGTATTGCAGCAACGGCAAGAAGGTATTAGCGCCGCTATCAATTACACAGGGTTCCTCAGTTTCAAGGATTGCAACAACCAAGTTATCGAATTTACGCTGATCCAGATTGTTATCCGGCTTCATTACCGGGATATGTGTAACCTTGAGAGCGTCATAAGCGGCCAGAGTTGCGTTAACCTGGTCAATATCAAAAGCGGAAACAGAGCCGTGAGCTGTTTTAATATACTGCGCGAGAAGGGCAGAAATGAAAGATTTGCCGATACCGCCCTTGCCTTGCAGGATAAAATGAACCGTGTTCTTCATGCTTGCACTTTCCTTTTTTTCGGTTGCTTCGGTTGCTTTTGCCTGTTTAGTGGTCATTGTTTAAATCTCCTATTTAAGTAAGTCGTTTATTCCATCGCTTTTTGCACTATGGCCAAAAGTTTTGGATTGTTTCTTTTCAAATTTGCCAGGCACTGCCGTTTTCTCCGCTGTATCAGAAGCCGGGTTTTCAACCGCTTCTTTTTGGCGTTCAACGGGTTTTTCTGGCGTCCTCTTGGGAGTCTTGCCCCCTTCTTTGTTGCGTTGCCGTCTGATCCGATAAAGGGCGCTCTCGAAGCTCTTTAGGGTCATGGTGAACCCTTGGCTATGCAGAGCTTCAAGGATTGCGGCGCGGCTGACTCCAGCAGCTAGGGCGGTTTCCACCTCGTCGATAACATCCCTTAGCCGGGCTGTTTCCGAGCGGGCTTTATCGCCTTCTGCCAGACCGCGCAGCACATCCGCCACGCTGTTTCTGTCCATTGGTACTCCTATCTATTGGCCGGTTTTAGTGTTGCAGCTTGCATTGTGCAGTGTAACCGCAGTGCCTGCAACGTCTTTCGGCTGTCTGATTGCAATGTTAGTGCAGTGTGTTTGCAGTGTAAAGCGTTTTTTTGCAGTTCTTATGCAGTGCTTGTGCAGTGCGTGGGTAGTGCTGTTGCAGTGTGCTTGCAATGTCGCCGCACCGCGCTATAATCTGGCTCAGAGGCATAGGCACGTCGGATATG
This sequence comes from Ectothiorhodospira shaposhnikovii, assembly GCF_047222355.1. NCBI lineage: Bacteria > Pseudomonadati > Pseudomonadota > Gammaproteobacteria > Chromatiales > Ectothiorhodospiraceae > Ectothiorhodospira > Ectothiorhodospira shaposhnikovii. The sequence continues at coordinate 11,085 of NZ_CP178334.1, forward strand.
TTTACAAAAACTCCGTTTTTGACACATATCCCGTGCCAAAGGGCCAGCCCTTTGAAACCCGATCCGGTGCCACCCGCACCGACAGCAGCAGACCAGGAGGCCGCAGCAGTGAGCAGACAAAAAGAGGACAAGCAGCGACTGACGCGCCCGGTTGCCTTCCGTCTGACCGAGGCGGATCACGCCGCCTATCTGGAAAAGGTGGAGGCTTCCGGGATGAAGCCGAGCGAGTTTTTCCGGGAGTGCGTTCTAACCAATCGCACCCAGGTAGTAGCCAGGCAAAAAAGCAGCGCCGATAAACAGCGCCTTATTTACCTGTTCAACAAGACGAGCAATAACGTAAACCAGTTAGCGCACCGGGCTAACTTGGATTACAACGCCGGGACAATTAGCGAGGCCACTTATAGCAACATATTGGATCAGTTGGAGCTAATGACCCGTTACATGAAAGCGGTGATTAACGATGTTGATTAGAGTCCGGGGCGGTGAGTCAGGCATTAAGGAATATCTGGAGAATGGCCAGAAGCAGGGCCGCGATTTTGACCGCGACACACTGGACGAGCGCGTTATTTTGTCGGGTGATTTAGAGCTGACCGACAGTGTTATAAATGGGATGAACAAGCAGGGTGAAAAATATCTGCATATTACTTTGGCGTTCCGTGAGGATGAAATAAGCCGCGAGGCTTTGCAGAATATAACCGATGAATTTAAAGAGTTTGCCTTTTCAGCATATCAAGATGATGAGTTTAATTTTTATGCCGAGGCACACTTGCCGAAAATTAAAAGCTATAACCACCGGGGAACAGGTGAGTTTATAGAGCGAAAGCCGCACGTTCATATTGTGATACCTGAACAGAATTTGTTAAGCGGTCACAATTTAAACCCGTTTGGCAAGGTTGAGCAGCAAACAAAATTCCTTGAGGCGTTCCAGGAACATATTAACGCCAAATATGGATTAGCCAGCCCGAAAGATCACCAGCGCCTAGAGCTGACCGGCGAACATGAAATGATAAGCCGGTATAAGGGCGACACCTTCACCGGGCAGGGTAAGGACATTAAAAACGAGTTGTTGGCCGCTGTTATAAAAAACAACGTCAACGACTGGCAGCAGTTCCGGGAGCTGGCCGCCGAGTTTGGCGAGGTGAAAGAGCGCCGAGGCGGTGAGTACCTGAATATAAAGCCGGAAGGTGCCGCCAAGGGTGTGAACCTGAAAGAGCCGCTTTTTTCGCGTGAGTTTATCGAGTTGCCAACCGCTCAGAAGGTGCAGAAGTTGGCCGCCGAGCAGGGCGAGGGGTACAGCACACCAGGGCGACCCAAGCCGACACCGGAGCAGATCAGCGAGCGCCTGAAAGAGTGGCACGAAGTCCGCGCCCCTGAAGTTCGTTACCTTAATTCCGGCAACCGGAAAATGTACGCCGAATATAAGGCCGCCGACCAGGAGCGCCGCCGCGAGATTCTGGCCGAACGTGAACAACGATTTAACGCCAAATGGAGAACAGCAGACCATGAGCAACCAGGACAACACCGAGCAGCTTTTGCCGATCTTGAAAACGATTTGCGAACAGCAGGCCGCCATATCGAATCAGTTAGCCGAGTTAATGGAGGCGCTGAACAAGCAGCCAGAGGGATCATTGATAGACGAGTTAGCCGAGCTGTTAGCGCCGCTGTCCGCCGATCTATCGGAGATCAAGCGCAGCCTGGCCAGCAGCGAGAGCAGCGACCAGAGCGAGCCGCCCGCCGACAGTCCGACAGCGTAGCCAGTCAGTACCGCCGCGACCTGACAGAGCAGCGACAGCAGCAGACCGGCCAACAGGGTGAAATGGTACAGATCAAGCGCGAGCTGGACGCCGCCCGACTACTGGCCGCCACAAGTCAGAGCCACGGCGTACAGCCGGAGCGGTACGAAATCACCAAGGGCAAGGACGGCAGCGACCGGATCAAGTGCGGCACCCGAAACCTGAACGTGTCGGATTTTCTGACCAAGGAGCTAAACCTACCTTGGCAGCAGGCCCGCGAGATTTTGCGCGACACCTACGCCGAGCAGCAGGCCCAGGAGCCGCAGAAACAGCACCGAGCCAGACCCCGCGCAGAGTTGTGGGCCGAGTACCGCGACCACTGGAAACCGGCACAGCGCGAGGCCAAGAGCGAGGCATGGGAGCAGCAGAAGGAGCGCGACAAGCAGCGCCGGGGCGAGTTGCGGCAGCAGTGGTACACCCGGAAAAACCGCATTGAGGGCGACAAGGGGCTAACCAGGGCACAGCGCCGCGCCGCTTTGTCCGTGGCCCGGATGGAAAAAGCACTTGCCGACAAGGCGCTATCGGAGCAGATCAAAGACGAACGCCAGGCATTGAAAGAGCGGTTCAGCAAGCCGCCCGCCGAGCAGTTCCGGGAGTTCCTGACCGAGAAGGCCCAGCAGGGCGACCAGGCCGCCCTTTTGGAGTTACGCCGCCAGGCCGACAGACCCAGCCAGGCAGAGCCAGGAACGCCGACCGTGGAAGGGCAGCAGCAGGAGCAGGCCGCGCCGATCCTTCGCCGCTTGAGCTACCAGGTAGAC
>NZ_CP178335.1:0-12800 GCF_047222355.1 Ectothiorhodospira shaposhnikovii
TCCACCTGTAACGGGGAATCTCTCCCCTTTTCCGCTGAATACCTCTTATTATTCAATAGGTTGTAGGTCATTAAAAGGAAAAGGAAAAGGACATAAAAGGGCCCGAGCGATCGCTTATAAGCCCCCATCTTGGATGCTTTGTGGATCTGTCGGGGAATCTCTCCCCCCTTGACGGTTATAAATAAAATTTCACCATGATGCGCGAGAAGCCCCCAGCTTTAGCCATGGGGAGGGTGTCAATTATTTCTGTATTTCTGTGAAATCATTTCTCTCACCACATCGGCCATCTTGGTGCCGTTGGCGGCACAGTCCATTTTGAGGCGTCGGTGCAGGTCTTCGGGGATGTCGATGGTGAGCCGCTTCATGCGGGGCTGATCCGTGCCTGTACGATCCTGCACCCACTCATCCGGGGTGGAGGCCTTCGCGGTTGGCTTGGATGAGAATGTCACTTTCTTGGTGCTCACTGCAGCATCTCCAGGAGTTCATTGGTCATGGCTTCTATTTCAGCTGAGGCCTGGCCGTTGGGTTCGGCCTCCAGAACGGACAGGCCTTGGGCAACCGCTTCGGCGAAGATCACCCGTTGGGTCAGGCTGGCATCGAGGACGGGTACGGGGTAGCCCCCCAAGGCCTCCCGCACGTCGCGCCCGATGGCCGTGTTTGTGATTTTGCGATTCACTGCAAATACGGTTTTCAGATCTTCCTTGAATACAGAGGCCTCATCCACCAGGGCAATGACCTCGTGGGCCGCCCAGATGTCATAGGGGCTGGGCTGCACCGGAATGACGACCAGCTGGGAGGCCATGATGGCCGATCGCGCGAGGTCGCTGACCCGGGGCGGACCGTCGATGACCACGTGATCGTATCCTCGGGACAGCTCCCCGATTTCCTTGTGAATGGTGGGACGGGGAAGCCCCACGACCGTGAACAGGGGATCTGCGGTGCGTGCGGCCGCCCAGTCCAGGGCGCTACCCTGGGGATCCGCATCCAGCAGAAGCACCCGGCCCCCGCGGTGTGCCAGGCTGGCGGCCGTGTTCACCGCCAGGGTAGTCTTGCCGACTCCGCCCTTCTGGTTCAAGAATGCGACGATCATGAAAAGCGCCTTTGATTTTTAGCGTGTTTAATTTTTTACAGAAATGCGCTTTTGCGTCAAGTTCCTTTCTGGTTTTGGACCTTGTGTCTAAACCAGCATGACCGGGCCGGGATAGCGGGCAACGGTCTCGTCGGCCGTCAGCAGCAGCACACCCTCGCTCTCGGCCTGTGCGACAAGCAGACGATCAAATGGGTCACGGTGGATGGGTGGCAGATGGTGGACGGCCAGGGCATGCGTGCTGGTGATCGGGAGTTCCGTGTAGCCGTTGTCGATCAGACCACGTTTCAGCCGGTGTGGATCCACCTGAAAATCCGAACGGCCCAGGCCGGCCTTAATCGTCACTTCCCAGAGACTGGCAGCGCTGAACCAGAGCGCATTGTTCTCGTCCATGAGCTTCTCTTTTGCCGTTGCTGACAGCCTCTCCGGTTGAGAGGCCGCCCAGAGCAGCAGGTGTGTATCCAGCAAAAGGATCATGAGGGATCTTCACCGCCAAACATCTCGGCGATTTCATCGCTGGCCATGGTGTCGAAATCGTCGGGAATCTGAAAGGCGCCCTTTAGAAAGCCAAGGCGACGGACTTTACTGGCCGATGGGGTGTCGATGGGGGTGAGCTTGGCGATGGGCCGTCCCGCCTTGGCAATGATCACGGTTTCTCCCTGCGAGGCACGGGCCAACAGCCGAGAAAGCTGGGTTTTGGCTTCGTGGATATTGACGGTATCCATGGGAGCATCCTGAAATGATTAAACTAGACTAATCAAGTTTAGTCATTTTACTTGGGGTTCACCAGCGTTGGCACTGTTTTCGCTTTAAATGTAATTTTCTTTTTTTAAAGAAATAAGTTTTTGATGAAATATTTATTTCATTAGTAAGAAGGCGAAGGCCGATACTCAGAAGGCGGTATGACAAGGAAGAATCGCACCCACAGTGTTACATGTAACGAGCAAAGACTGTATGATGTTGCATGTAACACCCATGGGAGACCCTGCATGGCGCATGTCAATTCAAGAGTTCAGAAGCACCGCAACACCCTTCGCATGGCCGGGTTGCGCCCAGTACAAATTTGGGTGCCGGATACGCGCCGCCCAAATTTCGCGGAGGAATGCCGTCGTCAGTCGCGCCTTGTCGCGCAAGCGGACAAGTCCGATACCGATATGCAGCACTTCATGGACGAAGCCTTGGCTGACCTGGACGGTTGGACGGAATGAGGCGAGGCGATTTTGTTGCCATCGCTATGCAAGGCGACTTCGGAAAACCAAGACCTGCCTTGGTGATCCAGGCTGACCAGTTCGACGAGCACACTACCGTTACCGTGCTGCCGATGACCAGCACACTTGTGGCGGCTCCCTTGTTGCGTATCACGGTTCAGCCTAATGCTGCAAACAGCCTGCAAAAGCCTTCACAGGTCATGGTGGACAAGGCTATGACCGTGAAGCGCGATAAGGTTGGGCCGGCCTTCGGACGCATCGATGCGGATGTACTGGTCGAAGTTGAGCGCTGCTTGGCCGTTTTCCTTGGCATCGCCAAGTAGGGTGTCCCTGGAAAAGGCCGTCAGAGGCAGAATTCATCCGCCAGTGCATGCACTTCCTCCTGGGTGATCCCCAGGTAGCGCATCGTCACCGCTGGACTGCTGTGGTTGAGGGTCATGCAGATCAGTTCGATGGGCTTGCCCGCGTTGTGCATGGCCCAGCCCCGGGTCTTGCGCATGCTGTGGGTGTTCAGCCGGAGGTCAATACTGCGCCTCTCCCCCACGGCCTTGAAGGCGCGGGACACCACGGACCGGGATAGGGGCTTGCCGAGTGCCCGGCCCCGGTTGCTCTCGCCCTGGAACAAGTAGACATGATCCGGGTGTTCCCGCCGGCGCCGGTCAATGACTTCACGGGCGGCGGCATTGATGCGGATGACCCGGCGCTTCCTGGTCTTCCCCTCGACCAGCTCCAGGGTATCGCCGGCTACCTGGTCGTAGCGCAGGCTGAGCAGGTCACTGATCCGCAGCGCGAGGTTAATGCCGATTTTCCAGATGTCGGCATATACCTGACCGTGGCCATCGGCCAAGGCGTACTCGATGCGCCGGATCTGCTCCGGGGTCTTGGCCGCTTCGACGCTGTTCATGGGGGTGGATCTCTAATTCATATAAATGCGTATAGTGCATAATGAGTGAAGTAGAGGTGGGGCGCAAGGGCGGATGTCAGGCGGAATGCGGGTTGGCTAATTCACACAATTAAATTTTGTGAATTAGAGGTGCGGCCAGCCAAAAGCGTATTAGCGTTAATACAGAAAGCTGTAATTGCGTAAATACATCGAAGCGCTTGGGAAATGATCGATGCAACCCATCATCCAATCCGACAGGGACCGCCACCAACTGAACTGGCTGATCCAGGAAAAGGGCGTGACCAAGGCGGCCATCGAAAATGCCGCGGACAGGATCGCCGCTCGGGGGCAACGGCCGTACCCCTCCAATATCCTCAAATTCTTCGGCTACCGGATCGAGGAGGCGGGGGATCCGCCGGCTTGAGCGCCTAACTGCCGCCCAGACTCTCCAGCTGCCGCTGGGAAATCACATGTCCCCCCCCCCCCCGCACGACGCAGCCACTCCAGCCCCTGGGCCTCGTCCTTCTCCACCCCATGTCCGGAAACATAGCACCGCCCCAACCAGTGCATAGCATCTGGATACTCCTGTGCCGCAGCCTTCCGTAGCCAGACTAATGCCAAGTCGTAGCGCTCCATCTCCATAAAGAGCAACGCCACATCGTTCTGAGCTTCCGCATCCCCCCTGTCGGCCCGGACAATTACCTCCTCGTCGTCAGGGGTCAGCGTCGTCGGAATATCCTCCCGGATGCAGGCCAGAGGTACGTACCCCCTTCCCAGATTCGCCAGCCGCGCCTGGCGCATCATCCCGATCCCAAGCCGGCGCCGCAGAGAGCGCCGGCTCAGGCCCGTCAGTTGTTCCGCCGTATCCAGCGTGACCTCATGCATTCAACCAACCTCAGATCCAGACAGAGAGTGAACCCATTAATGGCCGACTAAAAAAGTAAGCCATTATTTCACGGCCAACTAAATTGATCGGCCATTACGAATCATCCATTTAATGACCATTTATCCCGCTCAGGATACCACTGATCCGGATATAACCCGAAACATGAGACTGGCACGATCAATGCAAAAGTTAGCGCGAACTATCCGCGCCCGATAAGGGCGACCATCCCAAAACAGATGAGGCTTTGGATATGAAGAGACAATCAGGTTTTACCTTGATCGAACTGATGATCGTGGTGGCGATCATTGGTATTTTGGCGGCAATAGCTCTACCCGCTTACCAAGATTATACGACTCGAGCAAAAGTATCTGAGATTATTGGACTGGCAGCAGAGGCAAGAACAACTGCATCTGAACACTTCATGTCCATGGGCACTTTTGCTAACGCCCCTGTTTCAACAGATGCGGGCCGAAGCAATTATGTAAGCAGCATTACATATGTTGGTACAGGAGCAACTGGTGATGCTGATGCCACAGCGACCATCACATATGTTGTTGAAAATCTTGGCGGGGCCACCGGTAATGTTGTTTTTGTAGGAACTGGCACTGATTCTGGAGTTACTTGGAGCTGCACAACCAGCACGGTTCAACCTAAGTACCTTCCAGCTAATTGCCGCCCCACCACTTAATTAAAATCAGTTTCTTTAGGGCATGAGACGATAGTATCGTTTCTTGCCATATAGATCACTCGCATTATAACCCCGGTCACGCGCCGGGGTTTTTAATTACCATGACTTGAAAATCTCCTTACTCACAGCTACAGTAGATCCATACATTACCCGCTGGAGCCCATCCAGCACCCAAAAGCACCTGCGGACCGGGAAGAGGTGCATGGCCGATAAGGCCTTGGTCCATGCCACTATGGTGGCATTTCAAAGACCTGGATGCTTCAGACAACCATGAAGCTGCCCAGGACATAGGGCGAGGCAACTCAGTCCTGGAAGAAAGTCGGCTCAGGCCGCTTCAACTGCGCCTCCTCCCGGAGGTGGACGTACCTATACGGTACCGGGGTCCCTACCCCGTTAAGCAGTGATACAGCCCTTGCGGCTGGTCACTATCGTCGGCGGGAATGCTCCGCCGCGATGTTTCAATGCCGGCTGGCATCACGTCCACGCCCAAATAGCGTCTATCCCACAGGGTCAGTGCGCCCTCGAATAGCCTTGGCATGCCCCATGGCCATATCAACGGTGGCTGACTCATGCCTGGTTCCACTCTCGTGGGCCAGCAAATGCGTGCGTCACTTGCTCGCGCAAGCGAAAAGTGACGCACGTTAAAACCGCTCGCAACCTCATGATTCTCAATCAAGAATCGGGCGAAGCGAAAAATGACGCTGCTTTCCAGCACAGTGAAAAGCCTGGTTGAACCCGCGCGCAGGACGCGCGTGGGTGCCGCCAGCGCATCACCACGCCCTTTCACAGGGTGTTCAAACCTCTGCGAAAGGTCCGGCCCGGGCCTGCCGCACGACATGGATCCACCACTACGGATCGCTCATTACGGGTGCCCCTGATCCAGGGGCAGGGGAGCTACCGGCATCTGCCGGCGCCATGACCACGGTCACCGGCGTATCCCCCCACATCTCAACGCTGGTATAGCGCTGGGGGCTGGGCGATTCGGGCTGGCGTCTTTCTGAAAATAGGAAGACGGGTGGATTCATAAAATGAGCCGGGTATCGCATGACCGGTCCAGATCCTATTTACCAGCCCACTGCCCTGCCCCCAGCGCGCTATTAGCTTCGAGGGAATAGCGTGATGTCATTGCAAGAGTCGATGATCCGGGCCGCCCGCCAAGGAGGCGGGTCCACCAAAACCAGGGAGCACCGAGAACGTGTTGCACGAGATTATTCGAGTTTTTGCCGAGAAAGAAACATACAAACCAAGGACATTTCCAAAATCAAAGTAAAACATATTCAACAATACGCCGAATATATTAAGGAAAGGCTGAGTGTCAGAAGCGCGCAAAATCAAATGAGCGCATTGAGAAACATACTGCGATCAGCAGGTAGAGGAAAGTTTGCGGATCACAGAGATATTTCCAACGAGGCATTGAGAATCAAGGGAGGTAGCAGAATGGGAACCAAAACCGCACTTTCTCTAGAAAATTACCAGGCGGGCATTGAGAAACTCGAAGCACGTGGCAGCCATGGAGAAGCGGCCATACTCCGACTCTGGGCTATCCCCACGTTTTTGCGGGCGGAATTCCTTGTGAAACAGTGGGATAAGGGGAGGTGGGGGTGGACATGCACCGGCAAGATCGTGATTCTTTAAGGTGACGAAGCCAAAAAAGAGCCACGAAACACACCGATGCACGCCACGGACCTGATTCACGCAAACTTGGGGGTTGCTTGTCAATCCATTCACCGCACCCGCTTCAACGCGCTGCTGATCGCCACGGCGGCGGCTCTGGACGGGCAGACCACCTCGGTCACCGGTCTTGGCCGGGCATCGCAGCGAAAGATCACCGAAAAGGCGAGCATCAAGCAGATGGATCGGCTCATCGGTAACCCCAGGATGCATCGAGAGGCGGCGACGGTTTATCAGGCCATGGCTCACTGGCTGGTTGGGCAGGAAGAGCGCCCAGTGATCTTGGTGGACTGGTCGCCGGTGGCGGTGGATGAGAGCATTCACGTGTTGCGCGCCTCGGTGCCCGTGGGCGGCCAGGGAAGAACCCTGTACCAGGAGTGCCACCCTCAGTCCAAGTACGCTAACCGCGAGATCCAGGAGGACTTTTTGAAGCGCCTCTCGGAGGTCTTGCCCGCCGGAGTCCGCCCGGTGATCGTCACGGACGCCGGTTTCAAGAAACCCTGGTTTCGCGCCGTGGAAGCTTTGGGCTGGGACTGGGTGGGCCGAGCGCGAGGTCTGGTCCAGATGACGCGGCCAGGCGAGGACATCTGGCTCAATACCCGCGAATTGGGATGCTTGCTGGATGAAAATCAGCCGACCTTCATGGGTGCCTTTGCCATGACCCGCCACGATTCCCTGGAATGCCAGGTGTATGGCCTGCGCAAGCGCCTTCAGGGTCGTATTCATGCGACCCGGTCTGGCCGGCGCGCCCAGGCTGGCAAGAGTCGCGCGCATGCAACTGGGCAGAGAGAGCCCTGGGTCATTGCCACCTCCCTGCTTGGAGGGGCGAAGATCACCGACCGGGTGATAGCGCTCTATTCGCTGAGGATGCAAATTGAAGAGGATTTTCGTGCCAGCAAAAATGAGCATTATGGACTTGGCGTGAATCGTTCCCGCTCCCGCTCTGCGCAAAGATTTGATGTGCTGTTGCTGATTGCCGCCCTGGCCAGTTTTGCGGCCTGGTTGGTGGGTCTGGCGGCAGAGCATGAGGGACGCCACCGTCATTACCAGCCCAACACCGCGAAGCGACGGGTGTTATCCCATTTTTTCCTGGGCTTGAGAGTGCTGCGGCGAGAATCAGCCAACATCCTCGACGACACCTTACAGCGCATCAGATCGACCATACGAACCGTGTTTGCCGCCGGGATCCCTGCATGATTTCGTGGGGATACTCCAGACTCCGACTGCAACGGGAATTGGGTCTGCGCGCCACGGAAGCGATCATGTCAGTCCAGTCCATAAAACACTGGGAAAAGGAACTGAAAGCCGGTGCCGAAAAGATCACAGTCATACATGGAACGAAAGGTGGCCGTTTGCGAGAGGCCCATGTCGTTAACCGACATCGCGCGCTGCATGCCATTCAGCGCGCACGCCAAATCAGTCAGGCCCAGGGCGGCAAACTCGTGGTCACAAAAACTCCCAACCTTTCAGCAGCTCGAAGTCGTTATGAACGCGAGATGCGTGCAGTCGGCCTCCGCGGCAAACAATCCTCCCACAGCGCCAGATACGCCTATGCCCAAGATCGAATCCGGGCATACCAAGCCGCCGGCATGAGCCGAAAGGAGGCGGCAGCCGCGGCTTCCTGTGATCTGGGCCATGGCCCTGGACGCGGCCGGTACATTGAAGCGGTTTACTCACGTTGATCGAAGGCGGGGACCCGGCGATATAGCATTGAAATGGAACGCCAAGGTTCCCAGCCACACCCCGGGTGGCACACTGCTGGCCAGCAGTTTCTTGGCCGACTGGATCTTGCTGTCCACCAAAAACCACCGTTTTCAACGAGCCTTCCCCTGCAACCAATCCACCACCGACTTGAGTTCTGCCCGGGACTCCTCGGCCGCGGCAACACGGCCCCGCATCTCGGCCAACCCCTCACGGGCTTCCCGACTTTCCCATTGCGCCTGTTCCCTACCCGCCGTCGCTTCTTCCAGTAACTTGCGTAACTGATCCCGCTCGGCTCGGGCCTCGGCACCGGCTTCATGGGCCTGCCGGCTCTCCCTCTGCGCCTGCTCCCTGGCTGCTGTGGCCTCATCAAGCGCCTTGCGTAACTGATCCCGCTCGGCTCGGGCCTCGGCACCGGCTTCACGGGCCTCCCGACTCTCTCGTTGAGCCTGCTCCCTGGCTACTGTGGCCTCATCAAGGGCTTTGCGCAGTTGATCATGCTCAGCCTGCACCCGGGCCCCGGCCTCCCGGGCTTCCTGCAGCGACCGACGAGCCTGATCCCGTTCCTCCCGCACCTCCTCCAGGTCCTGCATGGTCGCCGTCATCATCCCTTTCAATTCGGCCAGTTGCTCCCGCGTCTGCTCCAGGTCCCCACGCACCCGGTCACGGTCAGCCGTCACTAGGTCAAGATCCCGGGCCTGCTCATCCACACGTTGCCTCAACTGGCCCAACTCTACCTGGGCCTGGTCCCGCTCCATCCCGACCTGTTCCGACGCCTGTTGTAGGGCATCGCGTTCACTCTGCAGGAGCTCCAGCTCCCTGGCTTGCTCCTCGAAGGCCTCCGCCAGCTCCTGGCGCATCTGCTCCATCTGCTCCCGCTCATGAGCATGCGCCTGCCGGGCCGCCTCCAGTGCTTCGGAAGCCAGTTCCTGGGCTACCTTCCAGGTCTCGGCCAGGGCACGATCATGAGCGGCTTGCACCGACTCAGGGATACTCGCCGGCGGCTCCTTCACCTGACGCAACAACTGCCGGCGCCACTCCCGCATCACAGCACTGGCATCATTCATGGAGCACCGGGCCTCTTGGCGCACGGCGTTGACGGTCGGGAGCAACTCCCGACCGGATGCCTCGTACAGGGCTTCGGCGGCGGTCAGGATTCGGTCTCGAATTTCACGGCTGATAGAAGACATTCCTTACCCTCAGCAATAGTAGTAATAAAAATAATATTACTATTATTACTATTGAACTTCAACAAGGTTCGCACGCTAATCATGCGGCGAGGCCGGCGCCCAGCAGCAGATGTGGAAGCAGATCGAACGCCTCAAAGCGTGGCAGCCGAAAGACGATCCTCACAATATAGAACCTGATGATCCCAGTTCTGGGCTGGGCCTTCGGCCCAGGGGACCGGCTGCTGCCAGTCCCGCTCGCCTGCTGGCTCGCCAAAGACCAATTTCACCAAAGAAGGGCCGCCCCGGCTCCGCCATGAGTAATACGCACGGACTTTGAACGCACTACCCCCCACCGGAACCCAGGACGCCCACAAGCGGACGGCTCAAACCCTCCTGGCTTCGCCATTAGTAATACGGACGGACCTGTCTCAAGGGTAACCAAGCACGAGCTATCAGCCCCCCTCCCCGAATCCCTGATCTACGGCAGTCAAACCCGCCCTGGCTCCGCCATTAGTAATACGGACGGACTTGTCTCAACCGCAGGCATTGGCTTGCCTGCGCGATACCAGCTCGCCCGGCTCATGCCGAGGGCTTCCCAGGGCTTCTGCCTGCTCAAGGATCGACTTTCGTAGGTTTTCCGGTCCATTGCCCCGGCAGCCCGCCGGCGGGCTGTATGGCGTTCCCTATCGCGCTCCTTGGCTATACCCCTTGAAACCAACGTGCGCAGCTTCCGCTGCTCGTCATCGGTGATCTGGAAAAGGTTGATGAGGGTGTCGTTCCGGGGCGTGTAGAGCGGCGGATACTTGCGCCCCTGGAACTCCACGGTTTCACCGGACTCATTGGCCCTGGCCTTCGCGTAGAGCGTCATCAGTTCCTGGCACCGGTAATTCCAGGCAGCGTCTAACTCACGGGCCAGTGCGGCTGCTTCGTGGTACATCAGGGTACTGTTTGTTGCCCCTGACAACAGGAGGAAGTTCAGGCGCCAGAAGAGATGCAGCATCCGCTCCCCTTCCACCACGCCCCCGCGCAGTTCAACCAGGTACCGCAAGTCCTCCAGGCGATCCCATGCCAGCTGGCGACCGGAAAACCCACGCAGGTTGCTGGATCTCCCCCCATCCAGGAGCTTGAGCTGCCGGCGTTCAATGCGCCTCTGCCTCTGCTCCTCAATCTCCTGGCGAGACAATGGCAGCAGGATTTCCGCCAGGTACTCAAACGAATACCGCACGGGATGCCCGTCTGGACCGGGCTCTACGTGAATGACACGGCAAATTTCCCCGCTTTTGCTGTTCACCGTATCCACCAGGCGCAGCACGCGGCTGGCGTCCTTGGCAGCCGGATCCGCCCCGAGGGTTGCCAGGCGATCCACCAGGAAACACTGGCAGGCATTCCACCGGGGCAGCGCCCGCCTGGGTAGAGTGCCTTCCAGCAGCCACTTGGCCTGGACACCACGGCCGCTGAAAACGATCAGGGAAGGTGGGGGGATGCCTTCTTCGTGGCAAAAGAACAGCACCGCATCTGCCAGTTGCTCCGGTGAGCGGCCCTGTGCCCAAGGCTGACGGTAGGTATCCATATCCACAAACAGCAGACACAGACGGGCCAGATTGACTACACGACGGTTGGGCTTGATGAACTCGGCCTGGGATAACCAGGTGTCCCGGGATGTGTCAATCAGAGACAGGACCCGCGGCATATCCACCATAGGGTGGGAAGACTGATGCTTACGCGCGCTTCCCACCAGGAGAGAGAAGAACCCGTACTTCTGGGTGTGGTAGGTACCGGCTTCTTCCCAGCGATCAAACAGTTCCAGTTGCTGGGCCATCACTGTCCCCCCACCAGATCGGGCCAGTGCATCGTTACCATGTGCCAATCCAAGCTTGGCGGGAGGTGTCGAAAACAGAATTTAGTGGTATCATTTTTTCGCACTTCTTCCTTCTGTGGGTCTTTCATAAGGACTTCCCAGGGGGGGATTGCCAGGCAGTGACCGCAAGGTTGCTGACTGGTGTTTCAAGGGCCCCGATGCATGCTCCGCCAAGAGTTACCTGCATCGGGGCTTTTTTATGTCTGACGCCTGATCCTACCTGATCTCTTTCGCTTTGCCGATTTTCCAGCGAGCACTTCACCATTTTCCCACAGAGAAAAGCGCGAAGTGCTCATCACGCATGCGGAAAAAGGTCGCCGTGACGAAAAATTCGCTCTTATGTGCCGGGATTAGGATCCAGGCCATCAGTAGCATGTGAGTCCCCCCGTATCCGGATGGCCCATAGAGCCATGCCTCAATCAACGATTTGAGAACATCTGGGATGCCACCGAGGCTCCGGCTTTCCACGGATTGATGGTTTTCAGCTCAGCTGAATCAAAAGGACTGACCGCGGCAGGCATCCTGATGGGGCGAAACTGAGATAAAGTCACCGCAGGCCTGGGGCTACCTGGGACCAGATCTGGGAAGCCTTCGCCGGCGGCTACCTGGCCGAGCTGGCTCGGCTCGTTGAAGTTTAGGTCGCAGCCTCGCCCGCCGCCTGCTTGGCTCTGACACGCTCGCCAAGCAGGCGGCGGGCGCAGTCCTCGTAGGACTCGCCGGGCTTCGCGCGCTGCTCAATCAATGCCTTGGGCACTCCATGGACCGAATCGCCACTCCTGCATGCCTTGCCGGGCAATGCTGGCCTCCCCTTGCCATTGGACGCAGGCGGCTTATCGGGAGCGGTGAAGCTGAACGCCAGGTGTGTGACCTTGCGGCCTGTCTTCCGAGCCTCCCACTTCACGCGGATGGGCGAGTGTTCGTTGATCTGCTTCGCTGCGGGCTCGATAACGTAGCGCCTCAGGTCTTTGTAGGCCGGGTACTTGTCCTCAATCCCCAGGCGCTGCCGCATCCAGTCGATGCCGATCTCCCGCGTCCCGGTGTCGCGCCACTGCATCAGCAACTCGTAGAGTCTGATCGCGTGGGAACTCGACATTCTGGCCACGTCTGACAGGGCATACCTGGTGAAGCGGCGCGTCAGCTCGGTTAGGTATGGAAGTATGTCCTTGCCAAAGCGGATCTCCACGCAGCCCTCGTGCTCTTTGTACTTCACCGACTGAACCCATCGCATTGTCATTTTCTCCGGGCGTCCGCCGTTGGGCTCCTCATATACCGTCAGGCGCCTGTCGAACAGGGTTTCCGTGGCGGATTTGAGTTCCTTGTAGGCGCTGTCGGGCCTGGAGCCGGCCAAGGTGGCGAGGTCTTTTGCCGTCACACGGTACATGCGCTCGTCCGTGATCGGCTGGCTGCGGTTCACCTGAGCAATGCAGGCGAGGATGATGCGTTGCTCCTGCAGGTTGAGCCGGTAGCTGGCCTCGATGAGGGCGTTGGACTTGTAGATGTGCGGCTCTGTGGGTGCGTCCATGAAATCCTCCGTTGCGGCTCCGAGGAAGGATGGCCGCCAATGGTGGAAAGTTCAACACGTTTCCACCTATTCGGGGAATCTCTCCACCCAAGAACGGGGAATCCCTCCACCTGTAACGGGGAATCCC